>PGXV01000001.1 GCA_002839315.1 Spirochaetae bacterium HGW-Spirochaetae-3 | reverse complement strand
GAGGCCGAACGCCTTCGTCGCATGGTAGCCGTCATGGCGCCACCATGTGGTGTCATGCTGATCGACATGACGCTCGCAGTCCTTGTACGGGCAGAAGGGAGGATTGAACATACGCGACTCCTTTGCTTGGAATACAGATGGCACGCACATGGGAGCCGCGTCGCTTGCTTGTCCGTAAGGTTCGTAACACTAAAGACGGATTGAACATGCGCGACGTCGACCGCTATACTCGATCTGGAATCGCGCATATCGAGGAGAACCACCATGAAGGCTCGAGTAAGATACGCCCCGTCGCCGACGGGGCTCCAGCATATCGGTAGCGTACGCACCGCGCTGTTCAACTACCTGTTCGCGAGGTCCGTGGGCGGTACCTTCATCCTCAGGCTCGAGGATACCGATAGGACCCGCTCGTCGGACGCGTACGTGAAGAACCTCTACGATACGTTCCGCTGGCTCGGCTTCTACTGGGACGAGGGCCCCGACGTCGGCGGGCCCGCGGGACCGTACACCCAGTCAGAGCGCTTCGCCCTGTACCGCGAGCATGCCGATCGCCTCGTCGAGATGGGCAAGGCCTATTACTGCTTCTGCTCGGACGAGAAGTCGGCCAAGAAGGACGACGCCGTCGACGAGGACGACGCGGCCGCCGCCGAGCAGGGCGCGACCGGGTTCGGCTACCCGCGGACTTGCCGCTCTATAGATCCCGCGGAGGCCAAGCGGCGGGCCGACTCCGGAGAGCCCCACGTCATCCGCCTGAAGATACCCTTGGACGGCGTGACCGGCTTCGACGACATCCTGCTCGGTCATATAGAGTGGAAGAACGCCGACGTGAATCCCGACCCTGTGCTGCTCAAGAGCGACGGATTCCCGACGTACCACCTGGCCAACGTCGTCGACGATCACCTGATGGGCATCACGCACGTAATGCGCGCCCAGGAGTGGATACCGTCGGCGCCGCTCCACATCATCATGTACGAGGCCTTCGGCTGGGACCCGCCTCAGTTGTGTCACCTGCCGATGGTGCTCGGCGAGGACGGCCATAAGCTGTCCAAGCGCCATGGCGCCACAGCGGTAGACGAATTCCGCAAGAAGGGCTACCTCGAGGCGGCGCTTATCAATTATGTCGCGATGCTCGGCTGCTCCTACGAGGACGGTCGCGATATCTTCTCTCTGGAGGACCTCGCGCGCCTCTTTTCGATGGACCACATAAACAAGGCCCCCGCCGTCTTCGACTACGTAAAGCTGGAATGGTTCAACGGGCAGTACATCAGGATGCTGTCCGACGAGGAGCTCGTCGGTCGCATAACGCCCTTCATGGTAGCCTCGGGCCTCGTGTCGGAGCCGCCGAGCGCCGCGCAGACGTCGGGGTTGCTCGCGGCTGCGCCCCTCGTCAAGGAGCGCCTCAAGTACCTGTCGGACGCTCCGGAGGCGCTCAGGTTCCTGTTCGCCGAGCCGGCCGTACCGCCCGCCGCCGAGATGCTACCGAAGAAGCTCGACGTCGCCGGAACGGCTAAGGCGCTGGACGCCGCCGTCGAACTGCTCGGTACCGTCGATCCGTCGGATCATGACGCCTGCGAGGCCGCGTTCAGGGCGAAGGCTACCGAGCTCGGCTTCAAGCTCGGCGATCTCCTGATGCCTCTACGCGTGGCGGTTACCGGTACCAAGGTCAGCCCGCCGCTGTTCCAGAGCATAGCCGTGCTGGGCAGGGACAAGGCCGTAGAGCGCGCGCGGAAAGCGCTGGCGGTACTGCGAGCGGCTATATAGCGTCCTTGACCGGCTTCAGGAGCGCGGGGCATACTGAAGGCGCCGCGCCCCTGAAGCGCGGTACAAGGAGACTACCGTGAACGATTCAGAATCGAACGCTCGTACCGCTCCGGGCGCCGAGGGCGGCCCAGGGCTCGACTTTATCCGCGAAGCCGTTACCGAGGACCTGAAGAGCGGCCGCTATTCCTACGTGCGGACGCGCCTTCCCCCCGAGCCTAACGGCTGGATGCATATCGGCCACGCGAAGGCGTTCAGCATCGACTATTTCGTCGCGAAGGACTTCGGCGGAACCTGCAACCTTCGTTTCGACGATACCAATCCAGCCAAAGAGGACATGTCCTACGTCGAGGCGATCAAGCGCGACTCCAAGTGGCTCGGGCTCGATTGCGGTGATAGGCTGTTCTTCGCGTCCGATTACTACGAGAAACTCTACGACTTAGCGGTAAAGCTGATAAAGAAGGGCGTCGCCTACGTCGACGACCTGTCGGACCAGGAGATACGCGAGTACCGAGGCACAGCGGTTCCCGACAAGAACAACATAACGATGACGCCGCCCGGCAGGAACAGCCCGTACCGCGACCGGCCCGTGGACGAGAACCTCGACCTGTTCGCTCGTATGCGCGCCGGTGAATTCGCCGACGGTTCCAAGACACTGCGCGCCAAGATAGACATGGCGCATCCTAACCTCGTCATGCGCGACCCGGTGATGTACCGCATCCGCCGCGAGCACCACTACCGCGTCGGCGACGCGTGGTGCATCTATCCTATGTACGATTTCCAGCACCCGCTGTCCGACGCGCTCGAAGGCGTTACCCATTCGCTATGCTCGCTCGAGTACGAGATACACCGCCCTCTGTACGAGTGGTTCATCCGCGAGGCCGAGGTCTTCCCGTCGCGCCAGATTGAATTCTCGCGGCTCAACATCACCCATACGGTACTGTCGAAGCGATGGCTCCTCCGTCTCGTACAGGACGGCGTCGTATCCGGTTGGGACGATCCGCGTATGCCGACTATCGCCGGCCTCCGGCGCCGCGGCTACACGCCCGAGTCGATACACGATTTCCTCGGCCGCATAGGCATAGCCAAGACCGACAGCCTCGTCGATATCCAGCTCCTCGAGCACTGCCTCCGCGAGGACCTGAACAGGCGTGCGAACCGCGTCATGGCCGTGCTCCGGCCGCTCAAGCTGATAATCGAGAACTGGCCCGCCGGAACGGTCGACGAGCTCGATGCCGTCAATAATCCCGAGGACGCCTCCGCCGGTACCCGCAAGGTCCCGTTCTCCGGCGAGCTGTGGATAGAGCGCGACGACTTCGCCGAGGTCCCCCCTCCCAAGTACTTCCGCCTCTTCCCCGGCAACTCGGTTCGCCTGCGCTACGGCTACATCGTCACCTGCACCGGCTTCGACAAGGACCCGGCCACGGGGGAGATAATCGCCGTCCGCTGTACCTACGACCCGGATACCCGCGGCGGGAACGCCCCGGACAATCGCAAGGTCAAGGGCACCATCCATTGGGTATCCGCCGACAGGGCCGTTCCCGTCGAAGCACGCCTATTCGACAAGCTCTTCGTGGCCGAGCGCCCCATGGACGTTCCCGAGGGCGTCGATTGGGTGACGACCGTCAACAAGGATTCACTGGAGGCCTTAACCGGCGCGTATGCCGAGCCGAGCCTCGCCGAGGCGATGCCCGGAGCCTCGTACCAGTTCGAGCGCCTCGGATACTTCTGCTACGACTCCGATTCCAAGCCCGGCTCTCTCGTATTCAACCGCTCCGTCTCGCTTCGCGATTCCTGGGCCAAGATAGAGAAGAAGCAAGCGTAGGATGAGGGAACCCGTTACCGAGACTCCTGAAGGGGAAGCCGTGCTCCGCGGGGGCACGGCTTCGCTCGCATTCGCCGTTATCACGAATAAGGCGCTACGGAAGACCGTCCGTTCCTTCGTAGCGACCGTATTCAAGCGGTTCTTCTTCGACCAGTTCATATACGGCCAGAAGCTGTCCCTGCGCGCGGAGAACGTGCCCGCGGTCCGCAACGTCGAGCATCCGCTGGACGCGACCATACCGGTCCGCTACGAGGCCGTCGGCGTCTACCTGACCTTCGTTCAATTGTGGATATCCGCGCTGAGCTATCTGCGGCGCAGGATCGGGCCGTCGTTCGATACCGACGTCGCCCTGTTCATCGCGGACCTCGGGCGATGCTATGCCGATGCGGCGTCCGTCTACAGTCGGTGCCTGTCGACGACGCGGCGACCGCCGAAGGCTCCCAGCCCTCGCCTCGCGTTCATATACGCCGTCGATCCTCACCTGTTCTGCGTGCCGAGCCTGCACGTTCTCGTCGTGTGCTATACGTACAAGCGGCTGGAGGATTTACTGCGCGCCCGCGGAGCGCTCGTGGAATTCGGCGCGGAGCTGGCCTCGGTCAGGTCGAGGGCGATCGCCATCACTGAGTCGATCCTGTACGTCAGGCAGCATAGCGTTAACTGCATTCCGACGGCGCTCGCCATGCTGTCGGTCATCCTGCCTTCCTACGACGAGGCGGAGGCCGAGGCGTTCCTTTCCGCGCTGTTCGTCAACGACGGCGATATTCCCGAGGAAGGCCGAAAGGCGGTTCTTTCGTATATGCTCGGCCTCTATGGAAGCATCAAGGCGGCCGGCCCCGGGAAAGAGGGGCTATACGAGGCGATCGGGAATTTCGTGATATCATATGAAGAAATGGACACGTCGTTCCCGGCGTCGGCGACTAGGGCCGAAAAGGTTCCATCCGCTACGGCGATCGTAGATCCTTGACGTCGTAGCGCCGCAATCCGTAGGGAGGATGGTTCGTACATGAGGAAGATAGCACTCGCGATCGCCGTCGCCCTCGCGGCGGCCGCGGCGTTCGGCCAGCCGTCCGACGAGGCGGCCAGGAAGAAGCTCCTGGAGATCGCCTTCAAGTACCGCGGCGTGCCCTACGTGTATGGCTCAGAATCTCCCAAGGCCTTCGATTGCTCCGGTTTCGTACGCTACGTATACCGCGAAGCCTTCGGCCTCGAACTTCCCCGGAGCGCCAGGGGGTTCTATTCCGCCGGATCACCGATAGATTGGAGAGCCGCGAGACCGGGCGACGTATTCGTCTACGATACGGTAGGCGGCGCTCCCAGCCATGTCTCCATCGTGGTCGGCGACGGTACCGTCATCCATGCCGTCTCCGACGGTCCCCGTACCGGCGTCATCGTCTCGCCGATGACCGATCGCTACTGGACTCCGCGGCTGATCGCCGCAAGGACGTTCCTGAGCGCTAGCGACGCGACGACCGCGGCCGGTACGCCCGCTGCCTCGAAACCGGCGGCCAAGCCGGCGGAACCGAAACCGGCTACGGAGAAGCCGCGATCCGTAAAGCCCGTCGCCCCGGCGGAAACGGCGATAGTCGATATCGGTTTCTCGATACCGGCCCGGAAGGCCGCGTTCACCGACAAGATACCGACCGCCGCCGGCACTAGCGTCGCGTTTACGCTGACGAACGGGACGGGCGAGAGCGGTACCTTCATGGTCCTGTTCTTCCGCGTCGATCCCAAGAGCCTTAAGCTGCAGCAGATCCACGAGGAGAAGGCCGCTCTCGCCGCGGCCGCCGCGTTCGGGCTCCCTCCGTATAGATTCGACGTCCCCGGCAAGTACAAGCTGATAGTCAAGGATTCCTGGGGGAACCAGTTGCTTGAGCGCGTCTTCATGGTGACCGGCGACCTCGACTGACTATCGATAACATCCGTTACTTTTAACAGAAACGACTTGATTCCCGTTAGCGTTCCGAGCTAATCTCGCCGCATGACAACCGAGTATTACCTGCACGTTTCCTGTCCCGACGCTTCGGGACTGATAGCCACCGTCACCGGTGCCGTGGCGGAGGCCGGAGCCAATATCCTCGACCTCCGCCAGCATACGGCCGTCGATATAGATACCTTCTTCCTGAACGCGCTGTTCGAGAAGCCCGACGCCGACGAGTCGTTCGAAACGACCTTCTCCAACATTTTTTCCCTATTGGCGACGAGGAAGAATATGGAATGGAGCCTCGAGCCTAAGGCTCGCAAGCAACGGGTCGCGCTCCTCGTCTCGAAGACGAGCCACTGCCTGTACGAGCTTCTGATCAAGCACCGAGACGGAGAGCTAGACTGCGAATTCCCGGTTATAGTCTCCAACCACCCGGACCTGGCGGGCGTGGCCGCTCAGTTCGGCGTGCCGTTCGAGACCGTGGACACGTCCAAGGGGAAGGCCGAGTACGAAGCGGACCTCGAGTCGATACTGGCGCGGCGCGGGATAGACCTCGTCGTGCTGGCCCGCTACATGCAGGTACTGTCCCCCGAGTTCACCGACCGCTGGGCCGGCAGGGTGATCAATATCCATCACGGCTTCCTGCCCGCGTTCAAGGGCGCGAAACCGTATCATCAGGCGTGGCGCAAGGGCGTCAAGATGATCGGAGCGACGGCCCATTTCGTCAACGAGGACCTGGACCAAGGGCCGATAATCTCGCAGGACGTGATCCGGGTGTCTGACGGCTCGTCGATAGCGGAGCTGATACGGCTGGGAAAGGACGTCGAGCGGAAGGTGCTCCTCGACGCGCTATCGCTGTACCTGTCGCGCTCCGTATTCGTGCGGGACGGCAGAACGTTCGTTCTTCGCTAGAGCGGGGCTAGCGGCGGGCCGGCCTCATGACGACGGCGCACCGTTCGTCGTCCAGGAAGGGTACCTTGATCGGCAGTATGTCGACGCTCGAGTACAGGCCCTCTATCTCCGCAAGCTCGGATCGGGCGCGCTCGGCCTTGCCCTTGTACGCGACGACGAACCCGCCCGGCGAGCAGACCGAGAATACGCGCTTGAACAGCTTCCGCTCGAACGGCCTGAACGCGCGGAACGTCACGATATCGTAGCGCCCCTTCGCTCGCTCGACCTGCTCCTCGACGATGTCGACGTTGACGAGCGCCAGTTCGGAGCGCATAGCCTCGAGGAATCGTATACGGCGCGTCATTCGGTCGAGGAGGGTAACGGCGATGCCGGGCCTCTCTATCGCCAGCGGTATTCCGGGAAGCCCGGCCCCTGTTCCCAGGTCGACCAGTGAAGGTCCCGTACCGCGCTCCCGTTCGCGATCCGCCTCGGATAGCAGGCGGTCCAGGAGAGCGATCGGGGCGAGGCTGTCGAGTATATGCTTGACTATGAGCTCGTCGCCCGATGCGCCTACGAGGCCGTACGCCGGGTTCCAGGACTCGATGGCCGCGACGTACCGGCCCAGGCGATCGCGCGCGTCGTCGTCAGTCAGGCCAAGCTCGGCGAGGCCCTGCGTCAGTATGGTTTCGTTCACGGGTAGACTCTATAGCAGAACGGCCGCCTTCGTTAAGCCCGCCCTACTTGCGCGACAGGATACGGACGCCGAGCTCTCCCGCTATCCTGTCCGCCTCGCGGTACCAGACGGACTTCCGTCCCCGCGCCTTGAGGCGGGCGCTCTCCCGTAGCTCGCCGTACATCGAATGATGCTGCCGTAATAGCCTGAAGCGTTCCAGCTCCTTCTGCCCGTAGAGCGTGTCCAGGTGCTCGTCGATGTCGCGATCGAGGTTAGCCGTGAAGGATTCTACTATCGCCGCGTAATTCTCGTGGATCGCCCCCAGGTATTCCATCGCCAGGCCGTCGATCCCCGGGACGGACGAGAGGGCGTCGACGAGCTTCCCGAATGTATCGATCGCCTTCTCGTATCGTTCCACGGCGAAGCTCTCCGTCGCCATCTTGACCGAGGCGTCCAGGGCGCGCTTCCCGACGCTTCCCTTTCCCTCGCCGGGGAGGTTCGCGACGAGCCGCGCGGCGAGCGTCATGGAAACCTCGAATATCCGCGATTTCCACATCTCCTTGTCTATCGCCTCGTACAGGTTCTCCATCTCGTCGCGATACGATAGCCGATAAGCCTCGGTCTCCAGGAAGACGGTGTCGTAGACGATCAGCTTGACGCCCTTGAATTCTATTGGACCCGTATTGAAGAAGTCCACCTTGTTGATGCCGTCGACCTCGCGGATCGATACGCCGGCGCCCTTGAGCTTCTGGTATACGTGGTTCGTCAGGAGGATCTTATTGCTTTCGGGCGCTATGCGGTTCGCCCTGGCCTGCAGGCGGGCCGCGGTGTTGACGAGGTCCCCCGATATGTCGCCGTCCCTCGTGATGACGAGGCTCGTATAGGTCTGGCCTCCGGCGATCCCCGCCGAGATGAAGAACTTCGGTAGCACGAATCCGGCGCCGGGCTTTCCCGCGGGGCCCTCGGCTATGCGTCGGCGCTTCGACAAGTACTCGACTATCCGGAGTACCGCGTCGAGCACCGACGTCGCGCTCGCTCCGAGCAATAGCACCTCGTCGCCGTGCGCCCGCTTGGATATGACGCCGGATTCCGCGGCTATCCGCGGCACGTCGACCTGAAGCATCTTGTCAAGAAGGTCGAGCATAGACATGTTGTGCCGCTTGTCGTGGCAATACTTCGTATAGCCGTGGATGTCTATCATGCAGAGGTAGACGTCGGGGATGGACATGAATCGCTTCAGGTCGCCCGCGAACGGGTAGTCGCGATCGGGTATCACCACCTGGGACCATACGTTCGGGAACGATTCCGGCGACACGTCCTTGAAGAAGCCCCAGTATAGCCTGCGCTGCAGGAAGAAGGCGCGCCTGAATATAGCGTCCGCCCGCTGCCCCTTGGGTAGCACGTCAGCGTAGCGCTTCAGCGACTCGAAAGTAGCGAGTTCCCCCGAGATTATCTTGTCCATCAGGTGCGACAGCAGTTCGTACAGAGAGCTCGTCGGGCCGAATTCCTTGATGTCATTCACGGTTGTATCATCCTGGTGGTTTTTGCTCCCTTTATTATAGCGCCTTTGCCTTGACGCGTTCCATGGCCCATAGCACGTATTTTCGTACACGCGGGTCCGGGTCGTTCTTCAGTTCGCCGAGCATTGCTTCGCCTTCTGGCCCCGCCAGGCGCTCAAGGGCGCGCGTCACCGCGACGCGCACGTCCTGGTCGGGATCGCGCGCGGCGAGAACGATCCCGCGATAGGCGGCGCGACTGCCCACGAGAGAAAGCGCCGTCGCCGACAGGCGCCTGACCGCGGGGTCCCGGTGCTTCAGTTCGCGTATCCTCGACTCCACGTATCCGAGCGACTCCAACGCCTCGACAATGAAGGGCTTGAACGAGACCACCTCCTCGCCGAGCAGTTCTACGAGCGCGTCCTCGCCGCGTTTCCCCATCGCGCGGACGCTTTCGGTGATGCGCGTCTTCAGTTCTCCGGTCGCGTCCTTGAAGCGCTCCAGGATCCTTGCCAGATCCTTGCGCGACGAGCGTTGCGTCAGCGCCGCGGCGAGCTCGGCATACCATTCCTCGCGAACGCCGAGCTCGTCTACGAGCAGGTCGAGGCTGGCCGCGTCGGATGCGCGCCCGAGGCCCTTGATGACCGAGGCCTTGACGTCGTCGACCTCGTTGTCGTCGGCCAGCACGTCCGCCAGCCTCTTGACGACGGACCCGCCGCTCGTCTCCGCGAGCGCGGAGGCCGCGGCTACCCTGACCCGCTCCACGGGATCGCGCAGGAGGTCTAATCCGCCCTGAGTCAGGGCCTTATCCTCCTGGAACGAGGCGAGCGCGCGCACTCCGGCGGTCCGTACGTCCGGGTCGGCGTCGCGGAGCGCGGCCTTCACGTCGCTCATGAACGACTTGTCGCCCGTCGCCGGCAGGGCGGCAAGGATGGCGGCGCGCGACGGAGCGTCGACGCCGTCCAGGATATAGCGCGCCTTGCGCTTGAAGGCCTTGGAGTCGGCGTCGACGACGATCGGCGCCAGCGATCCTATCTCGTAGGCGTCCAGGGTCGGTAGCGTCTCCATGGTGCGCTGGAGCGCCCAGGTAAGTTTCAGCTGGCCCGCGAGTATCAGCGCGTCGCGGCGCAGTACGCGCGGCGTGTCCGCGCGATCGGCGCGCAGGAACGATAGGGCGAAGGGCACGATGAATTCGGGCGGTTGCTTGATGAGGGCCTCGCGTAGCTCGTCTCGAAGAGGGAAATCGGGATCGACGAAGAGCTCGGTCAGGATCGAGAATACGCAGGCGTCCATGGAACCGTCGGTCGAGTCGAGGAGGGCGGCGGCCAGATCGCGGTCGGCGCGGCGGGCCGAGAGCTCGGAGGACAGGCACTTGCAGGCTTCCGCGTCGCCGCGGGCCTTTATCGCGGAAAGCACGGCCCGGTAGATGGCTATCCTCTCGTTAGGGTAGGGGCCCTCGCCCATGCGATCGAACCAGCGCGCGGCCATGCGGGCTATGAGCCGGCGATCGCCGCCGCCCGCCAGTATCCTCGCGGCAGCCATGAAGGCGCCGTCCTTGTCCATCGTGTCTACGACGGACAGGAACCCGAAGACCTGGAACGACGCCGCCGTCGCGAGCAGTCGGATGCGCCTCTCGAAATCCTCGGCGTCGCCTGGATTAGCCTCTTCGAGCAGAGGCCCGAGCGAGCCCCTCGCCTCGAGGTATTCCGCCGAGGCCAGCTTCTGCTCGGGATCGCCCGTCTCAAGGAACCTGAAGGCGATTTCCTCGTCGCGGCCGCTGGTCGGGTCGAGCAGCTCGAGGACGTGGATTATCTCCTCGGTACCGAGCGCGTCCATATCAGGCGCGTACAGATCGGGGAATTCGGCCATGATCCTGGCCTTGGCAGCCTTCCGTACCTCGAGAGCCGGGTCTATCGTGAACAGTCTGTACGCCTCCGCGTAGAACGCCAGGCGCTCGCCGGCGAGGGGAGCCTGCAACGCTATCCGGCGGACCAGCGGGTGCGGATCGGCGAGGCTGTCGGCCATGCCCTTCTTTGATCGCTCGTTGTCGTCGAGGGCGAGTATCCTGACGGCCATCGCGCGGGCCGCCCACTCCGGATCCCCCAGTAATTCCCTGACCTCGTCCATCCTGTCGGCCAGTATGGCCTTGGCCGCAGCGCCGTCGAATTCCCGTCCGGGCCCGGAAAGCGCTATCCTGCGCAGGGTAAACCCGTCGCCTTGCGCGCTCATCCACGCGAGCAGGACCTTACGAACGCCTGCGTGGCGTAGCGCCGAATCGAAGCAGTCGAACAGGCCGAGGTCGGGCGCAAACCGCAGGAGCCTCGCGGCGGCCGACCGGGAACCGGAATCGCGCAGGGTCTCGAGCCATCGCGCCGGATAGCCGAGCGTGGTTAGCAGCTCGGGGAACGGTCCGGTCGCGCCGATGAAGCCGCGCTCGCTTCTTTTTACGATATGGCGCTCCCTGGCGGCCAGGGTCAAGGGGCCGATCGCGGACCGGCGCGCTTCAGGCCGTACCGCCGCCTCCCGCACCGCGCGGCGGAAACGCAACTCGACCAAAGCGAGCGCGATGACTGCGACTATAGCCGTCGCGATCGCCGCGGACAGCCTTATCGTAGATGGCGAGAGAGATTCCAGGAATTGGTTCATTTAGTATTCCCCCCGTTACTTGTTTGTTTTCTCGAGAGCGCTATAGATGCGGATCGCTTCCGCCTTGCCCTTGACCTTGACCGGCTCGCGGGCTTCCAGCCTGAACGAGGGCCCGAGCAGTTCCTTGGTGGATTCGGTGATGATCACCTCTCCGGCCTTCGCTACGCCTTCCAGCCTGGCCGCGATGTTGACCGTGTCGCCGATGACGGAATAGTTCATCCTCCGGGACGATCCCAGGTTGCCCGCGACCAGGTATCCGGTATGGACGCCTATGCCCACGCGCAGGTGCTCGGCCTCTCCGTGGAAGAACCCGCGCTTGGGGTTCTGAATCAGCCTCTGTATGTCGAGCGCGCAGGACACCGCGTTCCGCGCGTCCTCCTCTTCGCTCGTCATCGGGACGCCCCACGCCGCCATGATGCAGTCGCCTATGAACTTGTCGATGAAGCCCTTGTAATCGAGGACTATCTCGACGGCTTCCGAGAAGTAGTCGTTGAGGACGCCGATTATGTACTCGGGCGTCTTGCCTTCCGAGAACGAGGTATAGCCCCTGATATCCGCGAAGAACACCGTTGCCCGCTTGCCCGAGCCGCCCAGCTTCACCAGGTCGGGAGAGTCCATCAGGTGCTGCACGACGTCTACCGACAGGTATCGGCTGAACATGTCCTTTATCGCGCGCCTCTCCTCGACGACGACGTCCACCTGGTCCTTCAGCTCCCTCTCCCGCGTCTGGTCGGTGAACGTCAGGATAAGGCCGTCGTGCCTATCGGACCGTCGCCCCCGGACCGGGGACATGTTGAGCGAGAAGTCGATGTCGCCGCGTTCGCCCTTCGCTATGCCCTCTATGCCGAGTAGCGTGCTGCCCTCGCGGAGGCTCTTGTCCACGGCCTTGATGACGCCGCCGTCAAGGCGCTCGGCGAGTACCTTCGTTATCGGCTTGCCGATGGAGGACGCGTCCAGGCCGAACACGTCCGCGGCTTCGTCGTTATAGAAACGGATCGTTCCGTCGCGCTCCGACGTGACCAGGAGGTTCGTCATCGAACTGAACACGCTTTCCTGGTATCGCTCCAGCGCTTCTATCTCCGCGGCGCGCTCCTTGAGCTCCTTGTACAGCTTGGCGCTCCGGAGCATGCCCGCCGCGAGCGATCCGTATGACGACAGGAAATTCAGCCTGCGGCCATCGTAATGGCGAGGCGTACGCGCGTTGAGCACGAGGAGGCCGGCGCGGTAGCGGGGCAGGAATACCGGTACGGCAATACCGGATTGCATAGCGGGGTCGAGGAGCAGTCCGGAAAGCGCGCAGTCGCGGCGTTCGTTAAGGATCGCCGCCTCCGCGCATTCCTCTATGAACGCGATGGTCTCGGACGAGCGCGCTAGCGAAGAGGGAATCTGCCATGGCCCGCGGCGATACGATAGCCTGAGCGCGGCGCCGGGTTCATCATCGTCCCCCGTATACAGGTAGAGCGCCGCCAGGTCGGAGGCGCTGATGTCGCAGGCCTGTTCTACGAGCGTGGATTGGATACGAGCAAAATCCCCGGCCAAGGAAAGGAGATTCGAGGCCTTGGAAAATTCGCCGAAGGCGTCCCTCGCTCGGACGTTCGAGACCGGATCGAGCCTTTCTCGTCGACGCGCGAATATTGAAACCATCGCTGAACCTCCATCCGTTCTATACTAATGCTTTTTAGGCCATACATCGAATCTTTTTTATCGTAATCGAACCGGGGTGCCTTCTTGCGCGCGTGACGGTTTGATGGGATACTCTTCGCCCGATGACACTTGATATTCTCTGTAAGGTCGTAGACAACTTCGGCGACATAGGAGTCGTATATAGACTCGCGAGGGCCCTGTCAGATGCTCCTGACGCTCCTCGAATACGCCTCATCGTCGACGATCTCGCCGCGTTCAACCTTCTGGAGCCGGCCGTGGACCCGTCGCGGGCGGTACAGTCAATACGCGGCTGGACTCTGTTGTCATGGGCCGGCCCGGACGGATCGACGAACGGCGCGTACGAAGCCGCGTATAATGAAGATCCCGCTATCGCGGTCATAGAGTGCTTCGCGTGCGGGAGGCCGGACTGGCTCGAGAAGATGCTGTTCGATGCCGCTGACGGCAGGACGAAGACGATAGTCAACCTCGAATACCTTACCGCCGAGCCGTACGCGGACGAATTCCATCGCATGCCGTCCTTGACGCGCTCGCGCGCGGTCAGGAAGTATATCTTCATGCCGGGGTTCACCGCGGCGACGGGCGGTCTTATACTGGACGGCGCCTTCATGGCGGCGCTGCGGCGCTACGCCGAACCGGCGACGAGGACCGAATTCAGGCGGGAGCTGACGGCGAGGGTCGGTTTTGACGCGGACGGGCTGGAGGCCAATTACTGGGCGGTAGTATTCGGCTACGAGCGCGACTACGGCCGCGTCGTGCGGGACCTCGCCGAGTTCCATCGGGGGCGTCCCGTGCTGGCCATCGTCGCCAGCGGCAAGAGCGACGCCTGCTTCATCGCGGCATGGGAGAGGGCGGAGCGGCCCTTCCCCGTCTGCCGGCTACCGTTTCTCAGGCAGGAAGCCTGGGACGAGGTCCTCTGCGCGGCCGATTTTCTCGTCGTACGCGGCGAGGACTCGATGGCCCGAGCGGCGTTGTCAGGGAAGCCCTTCCTGTGGCACGCCTATCCTCAGGAAGGCGCCCACCAGATGGTGAAGGTGCGCGCCTTGCTCGATAGAATGCGACCCCACTTCGGCGCCGACGAATTCAGCGCCGTGGAGGACGCCTTCCTCGCGTTCAACGATAGGCTCGCCGACGGCGTCGGCGTATGCGGAGAAGAGCGTATACTACCGCTAATGAGGCTGGAATCGGGGTTCCGCTCGTTCTCGGCCGGCCTGATGGCAAACGGGAACCTTGGTTTCAACCTGATGACTTTCTTGCGCGAAATCGTGTAAGATAGCTTGGCTCTGCTGATTGTGCCTATCCGATCGCGTTATCGCGACCGCGCTTTCGCGATCGCACTTCTGCGAAGATCGATAGAAATTCTATTTTTTGCGAGGAATTTGTATGTTAGTAACTTCACAGCTACGCGTTGGCTCTATTTTCAAGGTCGGTACCGACGTTTTGGTCGTGCAGCGAATGCTCGGCCAGAAGGGCGGCCGTAACGGTATGGTCACCAAGATGCGCGTCAAGAACCTCCTGACCGGCGGCACCTCCGACCTCGGGCTCGACTCCGGCGAGAAATTCGACGAAGTCGACCTCGACCTGCACAACATGAAGCTTTCCTACATCGACGGCGAGATGTACGTCTTCCTCGATCAGGAGACCTTCGAGCAGTACGAGCTGACCAAGGACGACCTCGGCGACAACGCCAGCTACATCACGCCCGAAGACGACTTCGACGTCGAGATTACCTTCTACGAAGGCAAGCCCGTAGGCGTCGTTCTACCGATCGCGGTCGACCGGACCATTACCTACTGCGAGCCGGGCATCAAGGGCGATACATCCGGCAAGTCGACGAAGCCCGCGACGCTCGATTCCGGCTTCGTCGTGCAGGTACCGCTCTTCTGCGATATCGGTACCAAGATCAAGCTCGATACCAGGGACGGCAGCTTCGTCGAGCGCGTAAAGTAATACGACCTAACGCGACGTCCGGCATAGAGCGAGACGGCGGGTATTACCCGCCGTCTCGTTTTTTTGTCGCCGTTCCGTATTCTACGCATGTTATACTGACCCTATAGCGGGTCCTCAATCCGATTACTGCCCGCTCGAGAACAGGAGCGGTCATGTCGTATAGTCCCGCGCAAGGCAGTCCCGTCACCAATACGCATATGAGAAGCCCGGGTAGCCTGTGCGATCCATCGGGCATGTGCGCCGCCTGTACGGCGGACTGCGCGGGCCCGTGCGAGATCGGCCTCTCTGCCATAAGGGGCGCCGAGGCCCTGCTACCGTTCGCCGCGGACAAGAACCAGTTCGCCTCGGGCAAGCGGTATCCGTTGGATTTTTCCCACTTTAATATAAACGGACGCGTCTTCGGCGCCGTCGGATCGCCGGCCGATCCGTACGAGGCTACGTATCCCAACGCCGATATCGGATCTACGTTCGGGCTCGGTAAAAGCGCGGTGCCCGTCGAGGCTCCGTTCATCCTGCCAGCGATGGCCAAGCTGGCATGGAAGGAATATTTCGCGGGCGCCGCGCTATCTGGCGTTCCCGTCGTCATAGGCGAGGACGTCATAGCCAAGGACCCGGGCCTCGGTATGGACGGCCATCGGGTTACGAAGGCGCCGCTCATAGCCGAGATGGTGGAATCGTTCAGGCGCTATAGCCGAGGGTTCGGCGATATCGTCTTACAGGCTAATTACGACGACGAGTACCATGGCGTGCTCGAGTACGCCATCGAGCGGCTCGGCGTGAAGTCGGTGGAACTCAAGTTCGGACAGGCGGCCAAGGGCATCCAGGGGATGGGCCGGGTGCCGAAGATCGAGGACGCGCTTCGATTCAAGTCCCTCGGTTGGATAGTGCTGCCGGACCCGACCGATCCCGAGGTCGCGGAGGCGTACGCGCGCGGCGTCGGCCCCGTGTTCGAGAAGATAGGCAAGCTCCCTATGTGGACCCCCGAGCTGCTCGTGAGAAGGGTCGCCGAGCTACGCGAGCGCGGAGCCGAACGCGTCTGCTTCAAGACCGGGCCCTTCGATCCCAGGGATATCGCTACCATACTCGGCATCGCGTCCGAGGCCGGCGTAGACCTCGTCACGCTGGACGGCGCGGGCGGCGGGACCGGGCATAGTCCCGTAAAGATGATGAACGAGTGGGGCATGCCCACCGTGACCCTTGAGACTATCGCGATACGCGTGCTCGGAGGCTTGGCGAAGGCGGGAAAACCCTTGCCTCCCGTCGCCATGGCCGGCGGCTTCGCGACGGAGGATCAGGTGTACAAGGGCCTGGCACTCGGCGCCCCGTACGTCGGTACGATCGCGATCGGCCGCGCGGCGATGGCTGCGGCGTCGATCGGCCGGCTGGTAGGCGAGTCGATACGCGACGGCTCGGCGCCCAAGGAGTACGCCCGCTTCGGCTCTACCGTGGAGGAGCTGTTCGCCGATCTCCGCCTGCTCAAGGCGTACTACGGCGACGAGGCGTCGAGCGTGCCTACGGGAGCCATCGGCGTCTTCTCGTACCTCAACCGCGTGTCGGACGGGCTTCGCATGTTCATGGCGCTCAACAGGAAATTCGCTCTTCGCCATATAGGACGCGAGGATATCGTACCGCTTACCGAGGTCGCCGCCAGGGCGACGGGCCTGGCGACGTACGACAGCTTGCTGGACGGCGGCGCGTCGACGTGAGGCCGTCGCGCCGAGCGCCGCCGCCATGGAGGGAATCATGGATCCTGTCTCGGGAATCGGACCGCGCCGGCGCCCTTTGAGCCGCGCCGGTTACGTCGCCTTGTTCTGTTGCCTCGTCGTCTCGGCCTGCTCGAAGGCGCCCCCTCGACCGGAGCCGCTCGATGCGGCGTCGGCCGCGGAGCGCGCCAAACGCCTCGTCGCCGAGCTGCTCGTCGTAGATACGCACATCGACTATCCGGAGCGCCATAAGCCTAACTGGGACCTGGCGCTCGGCACCGCGGGCAATTTCGACTACCCGCGAGCGGTAGCGGGCGGCCTCGACGTCGCGTTCCTGGCCGCCTACGTACCGCCCGAGGACGAGGATGTGGGGAAGGCGTACTGGAAGGCCTGCAAGCGCATCGCTATCGTGGAAGACGCCATCGCGGCCCACCCCGACATCCTGGCCTTGGCGCGCTCGCCCGATGACGCGGTCTCTAACCGCGCGGCCGGCAAGTTGAGCCTCGTCATCGCCATCGAGAACGGGGCGCCGCTGGAGGGCCGGCTGGAACGGATCGCCGAGTTCCAGGAGCGCGGGGTATCGTATATCACCCTGTCGCACTCGGAGGATAATCACCTGTGCGACTCGTCCACCGACGCCGACGAACTACCACGCTGGGGCGGGCTCTCTCCGTTCGGGAGGGACGCGGTCCGCGAGATGAACCGCCTCGGCGTGATGATCGACGTTGCCCACGTCTCGGACGAGACGTTCTGGCAGGTGCTCGAGTTGTCGTCAGCCCCGGTCATCGTCTCGCATACCGGAGTCCGTTCGCTGACGCCGGGATTCGAGCGTAACATGAGCGACGAGATGCTCGCGGCGATAGGCGAGAACGGCGGCGTGGCCCAGATCGCCTTCGCGTCGGTCTTCGTCAACGACGCCTACCGGGCTAGCTACGCCGCCTCCGAAATAGCGCGCGTGGCCGACGTAGCCCGGGCGGTAGACCTGGCCGTCAAGGCCGCCGGCATCGACCACGTGGGCATAGGGTCGGACTTCGACGGGGCGGGGTACTCGCTACCCAGGGAGCTGTCCGACGTGTCGATGTACGCGAACCTCGTCAGGGAGCTGCTCCTGCTCGGATACGGCGACGGGGATATCGCCAAGATCCTCGGCGGCAACCTGCTACGCGTATGGTCGGAGGTCAGGACCGCGGCGGAGGGGTGACCCCGTCCGCGCCTGACGCGGACGCGCCATTCCTGATACGGCTTACGACGTCCTTGAAGGCACGGATCAATACCATCGCGTCCAGGCCGTACGTCATCGCGTCGAAGCCGAAGGCGAATCCCGCCGATACCAGGTCGGGGTCTATGGTAAAATGAATGCAGAATTTTCCCGCGGCGTGACAGGCATCCCGGATGCGCTCCAAGGCCTTTATGAATACGGGATGCTGGAATCGCCCGGGCATGCCCATGGCGATGGATAGATCGAAGGGACCTATGAATATTCCGTCGACGCCGTCCATCGCCGCTATCTCCTCGATGCTCTCGAGGCATCCGACGGTCTCGCACTGCGGAATCAATAGCGTTTCGGCGTTGCAGTACGCCATATTCGTTTCCAGGCCCTCGGTCGCCGGATAGTCGAAGCCCCAGCCGTCCTTGCGCGAGGGGCAGAATCCTCGCTTGCCTAGCGGGCTGAATTTCGCGTAGTCGACGAGTTCCCTTACTTGCTCCGCGGAATGGACGTCGGGGACGATAAGCCCCTGCGCGCCTACGTCGAGCAGCTTCAGTATCGACGACCTGCTCGTCTCCTGCACTCGCGCCAACGGGGTCAGTCCGGCGATCTCGGCCGCGCGTACGAAGTCCATAGCGCTCTCCGCGCCGAAGGGCCCGTGCTCGCCGTCGATGATGATGAAATCGAGTCCCGTTCGGCCCAACGCCTCGACGACGCTCATGCCGCCCAATTCGAAGAACGTCCCGACAGGGTTTTCTCCCCGTGCCAGTTTCTCTTTCAATGTGTTCTTCACGTTACTACCTCCGGGCTATCGGCTATGAGTATAAGAAAAAGCAGCAGACCGGCCAGTAGATCCCGGGTAGGACGTCGCGAGAGAAACGGCTAGGGAGCCTATTCCTGCCATTCACCGGTAGCAGAACTGGTAGCGTCGGCCGTATCGTCGTCAGCGGCTTCTCCGGCGCCGGGGGCGGAAGCGCAACCGGCGAGCAGAATGGCGAGAGCGAGCGCGATATAAACGAATTTCTTCATGTCCTTCTCCTATGATACGCGTGAATTCAACGTCATTGCTAGATTATAAGATTATCTAAATATAGTCGATCGTCAAGAAGGCTCCGCTCGCCGAAGTGGCCGAACCGTGTTCCGTCGCCCTGGAAATGCCGCGGCTACGCGAACGCGTGATGGTGGCGATAGGCTCCGGGACGACCGATCCGTACCAGCCTTTGGAGCGGACCGAACGGGTAGTGGGTCGAAGCGCCGAACTACTGGCGGAGGCGGCCCGCCCGGTCCTCGTGATGACGAAACCTGCGCGCCATCGCCGATCTCCGACCAGATCTAGCCGGCCGATACGACGCGATATACGGCGAGAACCGGCCCTCGGGAATGCCCCTCTCCGCCGCTTCGGCGGAGCCGCATGCGACGATACGCGACGTCGGTTCAGGTTTCGATATTCCGTACCTGATGCCGCACGGTGTCATTTCCAGGCTGCTACCGGCATGCGATTCGTTTGGGCTCCTGCTCGGAGATATGCAGGAACTGTGGCGCACGTCGTTATCGGCGTCGTGGCTGGGCGACAGGTTTTTGGAAGCCGTTCGGGACGGCGAGTTGACAGGTATTGGATAACGAGCGTCTCTCCGCGCTCGCCGAGCGCACGCTTCTCGGCGGCAAAATACTCGACTATCGAACCCTGCGCCTCGGTATTGCGTCCGGACGCTAGAATCCGCATCGGTTTGGCGCCGCGATACCGATGGCGGTATATTGGTTTTATGAAAACCAATCGACTAGTCGCCCTGCTTTCCCTTCTAGTAGCGTCGTGCGCGCCTCGCGGCGCAGGGGCTGCCGGTATCGAGGCCGCTCCCTCTCAGTCCGAAGCTGGGGGCGATACGACGACCGTCCGAAGCCTCCCGCCGCGCATCGGCTACGACGCCCTAGCCGCCCTGATGGCTAATGGAAGCGTCCTGCTCTTGGACGTGCGTACCCAGGAGGAATTCGACGCCGGTCACATACCGGGCGCGGTCCTCGCTCCGTACGACGCCCTCCAGACCGCTTTCGCCGAGCCTGACAAGAACCGTCCCATAGTCGTGTACTGTCGATCCGGACGCCGCTCCGCCATAGCCGCCGAGACCCTCTCGCGCATGGGCTACGCCGACATCGCGGATTTCGGCAGTATCGATAGCTGGAAGGGCCCCTTGCGCCGCTAGGCCCCGACGAGAAGATACGGTACGGCTACGCCGACGGTCGGTCGCCGTAGAGACCGTCCGCGCGAGACCAGTCCAGGGCCGATCCGGCATCGGTGACGGCAGCCTGGATACAGCTATGGCGCGGAGCGCGAGCGATACGTCGCCGCGCGGCGTTTATACTGGCGCGGCGTATCTCCCCGGAATGGTCTTGCCGCTACCGCGGGGAATAGCTGCTTGCGTATCACGGGCGCTGATGTTATTTTTAACCTATCACTTAATCGCATGGAGATTTATAAATGAATAGTACTACGAGATCCCCGTCGATCGGCGTCAAGATCCTCCTGACGATCGTCGTCCTGTGGCTCGCCGGTTCGTCCCTCCTCGTCTTCATGTCCTACGCAGAGACGAGCCGAGCGCTCAAGGACGGTATCCGCGTCAGGTTGGGGGACTACGCCGCTCTCGGTTCCCTGAGCCTTCCGGCGGACGCTCACGCCAGGCTACGCGTCCCGGGGGACGAAGCGGGCGACGACTACGCCGATGTCGTCGCGGCCCTCAGGCGCATAGCCGCCGACAGCACCGACATAGCGTACACCTATACAGTACGCAGGCAGGCCGACGGTAGCGTCATCTTCGTCGGCGACGCGACCCTCGACGCCGCCGACGCCTCCCATCTGGGCGATATCTGGGATGACGCCACGCCGCTCCTTAAGGCCTCCCTCGACGGCATAGACGAGGTAGCCGTGGAAGAGGATTTCTATACCGACGAGTGGGGTACCTTCCTGAGCGCGTACGCGCCTATCCGTACCTCCGACGGGCGCTTCGACGGCCTCTTGTGCCTCGATATCGCGGCCGATAGCATTCGCGCTATACTGATGCGGCAGCTCCTGCGGCTCTTACTGACGCTGGCCGGATGCTCGGCCTTGATCGTATCCGCCGCCATCGTCCTCTCGCGGTCTCTGACGCTACCGCTCAAGCGGATCTCCTCCGTCTTCAAGGGTATAGCGGACGGGGATATCACCGATCTCTCCAAGGACCTGGACGTCTCCGGCACCGACGAGATAGGCGATATGGCCAGGACCGTAAACGCTACCTTCGAGCGACTACGCGGCCTGATAGCCACGATACGCTCGCAGGCTGGCATCATATCGGGCACGGGGCTCGAGCTGTCGTCGAACATGAACGAGACCGCCGCAGCCATAGCCCAGATAAGCGCCAATATCCAAAGCGTCAAGAAGCAGACGGTCAAGCAGGCCGAGAGCGTCGCGGAGACGAACCAGGCCATGGAGACGGTGACCCGCGGCATCGGGAGGCTGGACTCCCATATCGAGGCCCAGACAGAGAGCGTCAGCCGTTCTTCCTCCGCCATCGAGCAGATGACGGCCAGCATCGGGTCGGTTACGGGCCTGCTCAACAGCAACGCGGGCAACGTCATTGAGCTCGCGGCCGCGTCCGACGCGGGCCGGGCCGACCTCGCCTCGGTATCGGCGCGGATCAGGGAGATCGCGGGCGAATCGGCCGGCTTGCTGGAGATTAGCTCCGTCATAGAGGATATAGCTTCCAGGACCAACCTCTTGTCGATGAACGCCGCGATAGAAGCCGCGCACGCGGGCGATTCGGGGCGCGGCTTCGCCGTCGTCGCGGGAGAGATACGCTCGCTCGCCGAATCCTCTGGCAGGCAATCCAAGACGATCTCGTCGGCTCTTAAGAAGATGAACGCGTCGATGTCAGCGATAACCGCGTCCGCGGACAAGGTCCTGAAGCAGTTCGAGGGTATAGGCGAGCGCATCAAGGCCGTCGCGGATCGCGAGCGGGGCATACGCGCGTCGATGGAGGAGCAGAGCGTAGGCAGCAAGGAGATACTCGAGGCCATCGGTCGGCTCGAGGAGATTAGCGGCGAGGTCCGTTCAGGCTCGACGGGCATGCTCGAATGTAGCCGCGAAGTCATCGAGGAGAGCGCCTCGCTCGGCCGTATAACCGACGAAGTGACCGGAAGCATGGCCGAGATGGCCGCAGGCGCCGAGCAGATAACCATCGCCGTCAACAGGGTCAACGACCTTTCCCGCGATAATAAGGAGAGCATAGACAAGCTGATGGGCGAGGTCTCCAAGTTCAAGGTCGAATGACGGGCCGATAAAAAAACCGACCGGCGTGGAACCGGTCGGTTATTCGGTCGTCGCGAGACGCTACCAGCCTTCGCTCGTAGCCGAGCTGGTCGCGTCAGCCTTGTCTCCGTCGTCGTTCATGCCGACGGCGGGATATTTAGCGTTATGGTAAGTCAGCAGCGCGTCGGTGATCTGCTTCAGGTTGACGGTGGTAACCGTGGCTCCGGAAATAGCGTCGAGCGCTCGGATATCATCGAGCCTCTGCCCGACGAGCAGGGGCATGAAGCCGTCCTCTATCTCTTTCCTGGTCACGCCTGACGGCATCTTGGGGCTATCGCCCCAGTGGTCGAACGACAGCTTGCGTATCTTGCCGCCGCGCTCGTCCTTGCTGACCTCGACGTATAAGAGGGAGCGGGCGTTGATTGACTCGGGCCGGCAGGTGCACGAGGTATAGGCGATCTGGTACTTGACGTAGCCGAGCGCCTCGAACTCCCAGGCTATCCACGCCGGAGTGTCGGTAGGCGTACCGAAGCCGTCGATATGGACGTAGGGCAGTATCTGCTCTACGCCGATGACGTCTGTCCCGCCCGCGGGGCCGCCCGTCGTAGCGCAGCCCGCGAGCGCGAGCAACGGCAGGAGCGCGAGGAGTGCGGCCTTCCTCATCAGTGCGTCCCGGCCGCGGGCAGCTGGTACTCGCCGTCGCCGAGCACCTTGTTCGCGCCCTTGTAGTCCTTGAACCCGCCGACGTTGAACGTCCTATAGCCCTTTGCGTCGAGCAGGCTCTTGACGAACGCGGCGCGGGTGCCGGACGCGCAGAAGAGTATGATGGTCTTCCCGGGGTTGAAGTAGTTGGCGTAGGCGAAGCCGGGGTTGACCGTCGCCTTGGAGACGTCCCACGAGGTGGGCTTGCCGTCGACGAGGCCGCGGGTGGCCATACGGCCCTCGAGGAACTGGAAGAAGGGGAGGGATTCAGTGCCGGCTATATAGCCGCTGTTGAATCGATCCTCGAAATTTCGGAGGTCTACGACCATGACGTCGTCCCTGAACAGGTACTCGTCGAGCTGAGCCATGGTTATCGGAGAGTCCTTGGCCGCGGCGGACGCCACGGGGGAGGGCAGGGGGCTGGCCTTGGGCGTGGATACGCAGCTGGCGGCCGACAGAACGAGGGCCGCTAGCGCTAGATAGGTGAATTTCTTCATGTCTTGCTCCTTGGAACCGGAATTCGACGAACCGGGTATTCCGCATGGATCGCGCTCGCGCAGTTCGAGACGATCGCTTGCACGACGTATTCGGTTCATTGTTCGATAGCATAGTGACTACCAACTATATAATTAACTAAATATATAAAGACGTCAAGATAGAAAAAGCACTATTTCCCGTCATTACCGCATGATCCATCGTCTGCGATCATCCCGGCCATTAAATCCGTCGCACGCATCGGTTCCATCCCGGTGACCGCGCTCAACAAATTCATCGTCGCCATAGACTCGTACTACCTCTACGCGATGCGCTCGACGCGTCGCCATTTCGAGACCATAGAGGGCGACCCGTACGCTTCGCCGTTCCTGTATCGCTTCCTCGAGTACTATAAGGACGACATAGCCCGCTACCAGCCGGAGTTCTCCCTCGAGCCGGGCAAGGGATGGCTCGCCGAGCTGATACTCCGCGGCCTTAATCCCGTATCCCTTGTTATCTATCGCCCCGCCGAGGGCCGCGCTGGAAGCGACGAGGTGGAGATAGGCCTCGATTACGCGACGCCCGGCTACCGGGACCTGAAGAGCGCTGAGTACTACTTCGGCAGGGCGGCCGAGCGCCAGGTTACCTTCGTCGCCAAGGCGTCGGTGCCCGCGCACAGGCGCTACCTGGAGCGCATAGGCTTCGCGCCCGCCGGCGCGGACGCCTCCGGGACGTATCGCCTGACCGTGGACGGCTCCGCCCGCTAGGGCACGCTTGCCGCCGCTGTCTCCGCCGGGCTATACTCCGCGGGCGCCCGCCCCGTAAGCGGGCCCGCCCAGACGGGCGACATCAACCCAGCCTCTAGGCCCCGCCGGGAATTTCAGGGACGGGGTACAGGGCAGTCCCCTCGCGCCACGGGGGGCAAGGAGCATCCAATGGCAGAACAGACTCGCGAAGTAACGATGGAGAAGATCACCTCCCTGGCCAAGCGGAGGGGCTTCGTCTTCCAGAGCTCGGAGATCTACGGCGGCCAGTCCGGCGCCTGGGACTACGGTCCCCTGGGCATAGAGCTCAAGAACCGCATCCAGCGCTTCTGGTGGAAGGAGATGACCCAGCTCCACGACGACATCGTCGGCCTCGACGCCGCCATCCTCATGCACCCCAAGACCTGGGAGGCCTCCGGTCACGTCGCCAACTTCACCGACCCCCTGGTAGACTGCAAGAAGTGCAAGCAGCGCTTCCGCGCCGACCTCATAGACCCGGATAAGCTGGCCGCCAAGACCTGCCCCGAGTGCGGCGGCGAGCTGACCGATACCCGTAAATTCAACCTGATGTTCAAGACGAATATCGGCCCGGTCGACGACGGCTCGGGCCTCATATACCTCCGCCCCGAGACAGCCCAGGGTATCTACGTCAACTACAAGAATATCGTGCAGTCGAATCGCATGAAGATACCCTTCGGCATAGCCCAGGTCGGCAAGGCGTTCAGGAACGAGATAGTCACCAAGAACTTCATCTTCCGCACCTGCGAGTTCGAGCAGA
Organism: Spirochaetae bacterium HGW-Spirochaetae-3; assembly: GCA_002839315.1. GTDB lineage: Bacteria > Spirochaetota > Spirochaetia > Treponematales > UBA12059 > SZUA-370. The sequence continues at coordinate 500,599 of PGXV01000001.1, read as the reverse complement.
TGGAGATGCAGTACTTCGTCAAGCCGGGCGACGACGAGAAATTCTTCGACTACTGGCGCGAGCAGCGCTGGGCCTATTTCCAGAAGCTCGGCGTCGACATGAAGAAGCTACGCTGGCACCAGCACGGCAAGGACGAGCTGGCGCACTACGCCAAGGACGCCTACGACATCGAGTACGAGTTCCCCATGGGCTTCAAGGAGCTGGAGGGCGTGCACAACCGCACCGACTTCGACCTCAAGCGCCACCAGGAATTCTCCGGCAAGGACCTCCAGTACATCGACCAGGACAACGGCAACGAGCGCTACATCCCGTACATCATCGAGACGTCGGCCGGCCTGACGCGCCAGCTCCTGATGCTGCTGTGCGACGCCTACCAGGAGGAGAAGGTAGCCGACAAGGGCAACGACGACGACTGGCGCACCGTCATGAAGTTCCACCCGGAGCTGGCCCCCATAACGGTCGCGGTGCTGCCGCTGATGAAGAAGGACGGCCTCGCCGAGTTGGCCCAGGAGATACGCTCCGAGCTCAAGCACGACTACGCCACCGACTACGACCAGTCCGGCGCCATCGGCCGCCGCTACCGCCGCCAGGACGAGGCCGGCACGCCGTACTGCGTGACCATCGACTACGACTCCAAGGAGAACGGTACCGTCACCGTGCGTGACCGCGACACGATGGAGCAGGAGCGCGTGCACAAGGACGAGCTGTCGAACTACATCCGGGGCAAGATAAAGAACTACAAAAGAAGCTAGCGCGCGCGAAAGCCGGCGCATAGCGCGGTTTTCGCGCGCCCGGATTCGAGCGGACGAGCGCGGGTACGCGCCCGCCGCTCAATCCGGGCGTTGGCGTCCCTGAGAGGCCGGATCGCGGCACGTGCCTGCGCCGAATCTCGGCGTCTTCCTCGATCGCGGCCTAAGCATCTTTTCATTAAAACCGATCGCCGGAATCACGACGCATCGGGGGCCGTCACCGACGACCGAGTCGATGGATCCAACATCCTGCAGTTCCGCGTAGCGATGCTCGGACTCATCTTCTATATATACTGCCGCGGGCTAATTCAAGCCGCGCTCACGCCTGAACGCGCCACCGGGACGTGCGGCTGTCACTTTCCTGGCGCTCATTCGGGTTCGTGCCAGTACCTCTCTCTTATCCGATCGTGGGCGCATCGCCTCTCCGAACGTAGACGGCGACAAGTAGTATTCGGCCGTAGACTACCTTATCGTAGTTGCCCCCTTAGTCTTCGAAGCAACGGATGCCGATCCTTCTAAAGCCGGGGTATATATTTTTATACTTTATAACTTGAGCCCATCAGGCTGTCAGATGTTTTTAATTGTATGCATAGTAAAGAGATAGTAAGAAATCATCAAAAACAGGGGTAGATTGGCAAGGAGTAGGACAAGTTTTCAATACGATGATATACTATGGCGAATTTTAGTCTAACATGTCGGATAAAGGATGGCACTATGGGAAAGAAGATTTATGTAGGAAACCTTAGCTACGAGACAAGCGACGCGAGTCTGTTTGATCTCTTTTCGGCTCACGGACAGGTTCTGTCGGCCCGGACGATCGTAGATCGCGATTCCGGCCGTTCAAAGGGCTTTGCGTTCATTGAAATGGGTACCGATGATGAAGCGCGTTCCGCGATAGCCGCTCTGAATGGAACGGAACTTGATGGACGCCAGCTCAAAGTCAACGAATCCATCGACAAACCCCGCACAAACGACCGTTACTAGGCTATATCGCTACTATTGGGTCTGCAATGGCCTGGTTAGCTCGGCTCGCCAGGTTCCGCTACCGGTTCGCGTAGCTCGAGGCTTACGGCGATAGGATCCCGACGAGGGTACGGCTTCCTTGTCGATGAGGTGCATGAGAATCTCAGCGACGGCCTTGCCCTTGTCGGCGACGTCCTGATGCCCGGTCGTTAGCCGCGGGCGCGAATGGAGAGAGAACCAGTCGTCGTTAAAGCCGGCCACCGAGAGGTGGCGCGGTATCTCTACGTCGAGACCGAAGTGGTAGTCGATAACCCAGTAACGGGCGCTGTCGATGATCGGGAAGTCGGCCGCGTCTGCGGGTGGTAGCTCCCGCCGTTTTCGTAGAGATTCCACCGTGCGGACGGATGATGGACAGGGACCGTTCTCGGAAGCCCTACGTAAATCGATCTCTGCTTTGGGCTGTCGGGCCGTGAGCGTGGGTCGGGCGCCTTTGCGACCCGGTCGCTCTTTCGTGCCGCTGATTATGCCCGCCGTATCGGCGTACGCCTCGCCATGGTCGCCGCTTGCGGATTGCTCGGATCCGGAAATACAGCGCAGACGCGTTCTATCGCGTCATGACCTATACCCATTGGGTTCCCGACTCGTCGCTACTCCGGAATACTCCCTGCTACGCCGTCGTCGATACCGCCTTCGTTGACGCCATGACGACGAAGGGCCGCTACGAATATTCGACCGCGAAGGGCGCCACGTCCGAGAGCTGGTTCATTGGCAATTACCGCAAAAAGCGCATCCTGAACGATATCTATACCGACCTGGATGAAAGCGTCAAGGAAGGTTTGGCGTATAAGGCCGATACCATCGAGGAACTCGTTTAGAACTTCGGCCTCGAGAACCCGCACCGCACCGTACGGCAATGCGACGCCTACTGCGCGACGGGCGTCGACACGCAATTCGGCGCGTCAAGCTGATACCTGTCTCCGGTCGCCAATGGACCATTCTACGTTACGCAGAACGAGGTCAGCGCCTGGAGTACGTTCGGTGGTATCCGTATCGATGACTCTTGCCGAGCCGTTACCGCGGAGCACGAAGTCATCGGGGAGGGCTATACGTGGTCGGTACCGATAACGCGAGCCTCTATTCGTCGCCGTACTACGACGTGCTCGGATTATTCTCTGCGGCGAGACCGTCCGCCCGAGATATCGCTACGGAACGTACGCTTCGGCTTCCAGGCGGTTGTATAGCTACTGCCAGTATCGTCTATACAACTTTCGGCGGTGGTACGAATAACTCGTCTTCATCCATGAATAAGCAAAGAAACCGACCGCCCAATGCCTGCATCGCTATGGCCGTCATCGGCATTGATACCGTCTGCCGGGCCGGCGGGACACGCGGCGCTCGCTGGCTCTCGGAATACACAGGCATACGCAATGTTTCCTGCCAAAAGGCCCGACGAAAGTCTCATAAGCATATACAGTATTCGCCGTAGACCTCAACGCGCAGGTTAGAGGCGGCTGCAAGTATATCTCTTATTGAAGGAACCGCATGAAAGCAAACGAAATCCTGAGGCTGTACGACGAACACGAACGCAGGAACGCCTCTTTCCCGAATTACAGGCGCGAGGAAGACGGTTCCGTAGTCCGCTTGGTCGACCTGTCCGGGAACCATAGCCTCGTAAGCCATTCGGATCTCGGCCCGGACGACGCGGACGCGGCGATAGAGCGGGAACTCGCGTATTTCAAGGAGCTCGGTAAGCCCTTCGAGTGGAAGCTCTTCTCCCACGACGAGCCGGCGGATCTCTCCGATCGCCTGGCGGCCCGCGGCTTCTCCCTGGGCGACGAGGAGGCCATCATGGCCCTCGACCTGTCTGAATCGCCCGAGGGACTCGGTTCGGCCGCCGGGTCTGATGTAAGGCGCGTAATCGACGAAGCGGGCTTCCTCGATTACGCGGCGGTGAACGAGCAGGCCTGGCCAGACAGCGCTCACGACGGCGGCTGGCTCGCGGGCGTCAAGGCTACCATCCTGGGCGACCCGGAACGCATGAGCGCCTACGTCGCCTATGCTGACGGGGTTCCCGTTTGCGCGTCCCGGATAGAATTCCCCGAGCATTCGCCCTTCGCGAGCCTATGGGGGGGCGCGACCCTCGAGCCGTACAGGAAGCGGGGCATCTACACGGCCATGCTCTCCGTGCGGGCCCGGGAGGCCGCGGCGCGGGGGTATCGCTTCTTGACGATCGACGCGAGCCCCATGAGCAGACCCATAGCGGCGAAGCACGGCTTTCAGCTACTCTGCATCTCCCGTCCCTGCGACTCGCCCAGGTAAGGCGGAGCTTGCCGAGGCGGCCTTCGTCCGCCGACCGAATCGTAGGGGGGCGCGGCCCAGGCCTCCGCGCCCTAGACGCCGAACGGCTCCGCTACAGTGTCGCGTAGCTCCAGGCGTACCGGCAGGAGGATCTCGACCGAGGGCACGGTCTCCTTGTGGATGAGGTGCATGAGCATGTCTGCGGCGGCCTTGCCCTTTTCGACGACGTCCTGGTGGACGGTCGTGAGCCGCGGGCGAGATAGGCGCGAGAACCAGTTGTCGTCGAAGCCGGCCACCGACAGGCGGCGCGGAATCTCTACGTCGAGGCCACCGAGGTAGTCGATGGCCTCGACGGCGTAGAAGTCGGCCGAGAAGAAGAGGGCGCTGAAGGCGAAGGGCTCGGTCCCGAGCCGCCGATACAGCGCGAGGCGCTCGTTCTCGTCCTTAGGGACGATGACGAGGCCGTCCTCGGGCGCCTCGATGCCTGCTTCGGCGAGCGCCCGGCGATAACCTACGTAACGGGCGCTGTCGACGCTCGGGAAGTCGGCCGCGTTGGCCATGAAGGCGACGCGGCGATGGCCGCGGGACAGAAGGTAGCGGGTCATCTCGTATCCGCCGCCCTCGTCGTCGAGGCGTATCGAATGGTAGGTCTGGCCGTCGTCGGTAAAGTAGCAGTCTACGAAGACGATCGGGCTCCCGATACGGTGTACGATGGCGCTTGATACCTCGCTCGGGACGCAGAGCATGACGAGCCCCGCGAGCTTCCAGGTCGCCGCGAGCCTCAGCACCTCGTTCTTGTCGGAGGTCGCGCGGAGCATCATGAAGTAGCCCGCGCGGCGTATCTCCGACTCGAGCGTGCCGATGATGGTGGAGACGAACGGGTCCTCTATGGCCGTGCTGCCGCTACGAGGCTCCATGAAGAGTATGACGCCGACGATGCGCGACCTGTTACGGACGAGCATGACGGCTCCCTGGTTCGGGGCGTAGTTCTCCTCGTCGAGGATAGCCCTGACGCGGTCACGAACGGCGGGGGATACCTTGGCCGTGTTGCCGTGTACTACGTTCGATACGGTCGTCGGACTGACGCCCGCGAGACGGGCTATATGTTTTATCGTTGCCATGGTATCCAGTGCTTGTAAGGAAGACGTGTAGAAGCGCGTGGCATTCTGCACGTCTTTACCGCGTTATTGCAAGTATCCGAGCCACTTCCCTTGCTGATCGATCATCCTGTCCACCATCGCCTCTATCTGCGACGCTTGATGCACGACCGGGTTCGCGAGCAACGCCTGGATGACGAACGATTTCTTCTTGCGTATAGCGGCCTCGGCTGTCAGGTCATACACGCCGCAATAGGCCCGAAGGAGCGCCGCGTACCCCTTGGGCATGTCGCGTATGTGAACGCCCTTGACACCGTCCTTACCGACGATAGCCGGCACCTCGACGGCGATCCATGGCGGCAGGTCCTCGATCAGGCCGTTGTTCTGGAGGTTGACCGCTGATTCCTCGAATCCCGAATCGCCGAGTATGCCGTCGATGATCGGTACGACGCGCTCGGTGGTCTGGAGCTTTATGTCGTGCCGCGTATTCTGGGATAGCATGACCTTGTACACGTCATAGAAATCGAGGATGCCGCGGTGATCGACCACGTCCCAGGCCCAGCCTAGGTATTCGCCGAAATGGCTGTCCGTCGTTATCGGCAGGAGCCCGTATCGTTCCAGCATGAACTTGATAAGCTTGCGGTCAGCCCATTCGTAGCGGCTTTTCTTGTCGGCGTTCTTCTTCTCGTATTGTTCCGATTCTTCTAGTATCCCCGTCGCCCGGTACGAATCGAGGACGTCGCTATAGCCGCTCTCCCTCTCGAAGAAACCGGGGGCCTTCGCCCGTACCGCCGGGTACAGGTCCTTGCCGCTGGCCTTGTCCTTCACCTCGAGCATGCAGCTGAAATGGTTGAGCCCGGCCGCCTTGAAGTATATATCCTCGTGCTTCATGCCGAGCATGCGCGGTAGCCATCGGGAGAGCCAGCCTATCTCATGGCACATCCCGATGAATCGGGCCTCAGGGTACGCGCGCTTGACCGCGGTGCATATGGCCGTCATCGGGTTCGAGTAATTGAAGATGTACGCGCCGGGGCAAAGCTCCATCGCGTCCTTGACGATGTCGAGGATGGGCGGGATTATCCGGAGCGCGTGGAATACGCCGCCGGGGCCGCCGTTCTCGCCGTATACCTGGTGGACGCCGTACTGTTGCGGTATCTTCCAGTCTTCGTCCCATAGCTGGAAACGGTTCCCCACCTCGATGGACGAGATGATGAAATCCGCTCCCGTAAACGCGTCGCGCCTGTTTGTAGTCGCATTGACGGTGAATGGAAGCCTATTCTGCTCGATGCTGTCCTTGGCGGTCTGCAGTACCGCGTCGAGGGCCTTGGCGTTTATGTCGTGCAGGGTGATCTCGGAGCCCTTGAGCCGATCGCTACAGAAGATATCCCCGAGCGTACCGCAACCGAACTGGACGCTACCCGCGCCGACTAATACGATCTTCATAGTTCCTCCGTCTATTTTATAGAACCCTCTACCATGCCCTTGATGATGTATCGCTGGGCGAACAGGTACAGTATGATTATTGGGAGCATCGCTATCATGGTCGACGTCAGTATCAGGTCCCATTGCTTCAGGTACGCGCCGGCGAAAGCGGTCACGGCTATCGGTATCGTCTGGACAACGCCGTTGGATCCGAGGACGAGCAGGGGCAATAGGTAATCGTTCCAGATCCAGATGCCGTTCAGGATCAGGACCGTGACGATGATCGGCTGCAAGAGCGGGAATACGATCAGGAAGAATGTCTTCCCCTTCGAGCACCCGTCGATGGTCGCCGATTCCTCGAGCTCCAGCGGGATGTTCTTTATGAAACCGTGGAAGATGAATATAGACAGCGGGCAACCGAATCCCAGGTAGGCGAAGACGATGCCAGGCACCGTCCCTAATAACCTGATATGGAAGAATTCTCCGACCACGCGCATCCAGCGCACGAGGGGATACATGAGCACCTGGAACGGTATGACCATGGCGGCGACGAATACCATGAAGAGGATGGTGGACCACGCCGACTTGTTCCTGACGAGGACCCATGCGCACATCGACGAGAACAGTACTATCACTATCAGCGAGACGACGGTGATGACGGTGCTGTCCCAGAACGCCCCGAGGTAATCCACCGTCGGATTATTGAAGATAAGCGAAATATTGGTTAATAGCTGGCCCCACCTGGAAGGCATGGAAATAGCGCTATAGATGATTTCCTTGGATGTCTTGGCGGAGTTCAGCACCACCATGGCGAACGGGATCATGAAGAGCACGAAGAGGACGATAACGAAGAAACCCAGTACGGCCTGGCTCGGGTGCGTCGACCTTCGCTTCTGGGCGAGCGTGCTATTCCGGGCCATCACATCTCCACCTCTTTCTTCTTGTTTATCGACACCTGTATAAGCGATACCACGACGAGCGCTATGAAGAGGACGACCGCCTTGGCCTGCGCCTCGGCCATGCGGTTCGCGGTCGCGGTGCTGAAGATGTTCATCGCCAGGAGCTGGCTCGCCTTTACCGGCGTCCCGAGGAACCTCGTGGCGGGGCCGCCGTTCGTCAGCGTCAGGTTCATGTCGAACTGCTTGAACGACGTCGTAAGCGTCAGGAACAGCGAGATGGTGAACGCGTTCGCCATCATCGGAATGAGGATATGGAGAACGCGCGTTATGTAATTAGCCCCGTCAACGGCGGCCGCCTCCATCAGGGAGGCGGGGATGCTCTGTATGGAGGCTACATATATCAGCATTATGTACCCGGCGTACTGCCAGGTGTTCACCGCGGACATGATCCAGATGACCGTACCGGGGCGGCTGAGGAAGGATACCTGCAGCGACTGTATCGATAGCGAGTCGCCTATCGCCACGAGCGCGTTGTTGAAGATGAACTGCCAGATGTATCCCAGGACGATCCCGCCGATGAGGTAGGGGATGAAGAAGCCCGCGCGGTAGAAATTCTTGAAACGTATCTTGCTGGTAACGATAAGGGAGAGCATGAAGCTGACTACGTTGACGAACACGATGTTGATGGCGGTATAGGCTATCGTTATAAGGAAAGAGTACAGGAAGTCCGGCGACGAGAACAGGTACCTGAAGTTGCCGAACCCGACGAAGTGGATATCGTTGCTGACGCCGTTCCAGTCGGTCATCGAATAGAAGAGGCCGTAGAAGAACGGGATGAGGATGATCATCGTGAAGGCGAATACGCATGGGAACGTGAAGAGTATATTGACCGCGCGGTTTCGTCTCATAGGGCACTCCTGGAATCCGGGGCCGCCGGGTTCGCCGACGGCCCCATCCGACTTTTCTATTACATCTTCGGGAGGCCGGCTACGGCCTTGTTCATATCGTCGATGAATCGATCGATGTTCTTCTGGTTCTGGGCGAACAGGTCGAAGATCGGGCCGAACACGTTCTGTCCGGCTCCGTCGGGCAGCATCCCGAAGAATACGCCGTAGTTGCCGCCCTTGGCGTTGGCCGCCATGAGCGCCTGGCTAAGCTGGCCGGCGGGCTTGAGCGTGACCGACTTGAACGCGGGGATCATGCCCGCCTTGTTCACCATGTAGTCGTGGCCGTCCGGCGTAGTCGCCATAGCGGTGAGGAAGGCCTTGGCCGCCGCGGCGTTGGGGCTCTTCGAGTTGACGCAGTACCAGCTGGGCGCGAACAGGTACAGGCCCTTCTCCTCGGTGTCGAGGAACGCGTGGGGCGCGTAGCCTATCTTGAACGTGACGCCGAGCTGCTTGAGGTTGGGGTCTACCCAGTTGCCCTGGTGCAGGAACGCGGTCTTGCCTTGGGCGAAGGCGCCGACCTGGTCGTCGTAGCTGCCGTTCAGCAGGATGTTCTGGTCGGCGTACTTGAACAGGAGCTGGAGGTACTTCGCGTACTGCGCGAAGCGGGCCTGGTCGAGCTCTCCCTTGAGCGCCTTGTCGATGATGCTGGTGTCGTCGAAGGCGAGTCCGCCTCCCCAATAACAGGCCAGGTTATGCTGGGCGGCTACCCACCACATGCCGCCGGCGACGGACGCGGCCATCGAGACGGGAGCGTCGATTCCGAGCTCGGCTTTCTTCGAGGCAAGGAGCGCGAAGGCCTTCTCGTAGGCGGCGCGGGTCGTCAGGGTAGCGGGATCGATGCCGGCCTTCGCCAGGATGTCGGCGTTATACGCGAGCCCGTAGCCTTCGATGGCGACGGGGAAGCCTACGACCTTGCCGTCGACCTTCATCGCGAGGTCGGTGTCCTTTACCCAGGGTTCGCCGCTCAGGTCGGCGATATAGTCCTTCCAGATATTGTAGCCGCCGAGGCCCTCGATAACGAAGATATCGGGCATCTGTCCGGCCTGGGACTTGGCCTTCAGGGCGCCGCCGTAGTCTCCGCCTCCGCCGAGCGTCTCTACCTTCAGGGTAACGCCGGGCGTAGCCTCGGAGTACTTCGCGGCGTATCCGTCGATGGCGTCCTTGATCTCGACCTTCAGCTGGAACATGCTGAGCTCGACGTCCTTGGACTGCTTTTTCGCGTCGGAGCAGGATGCTACGGTGAATATCAGGGCGAGCATCAAGCCAAGCGACACGACTCTCGAAACCGTTCTTCTCATTCGATTACCTCCACTTTATCGCTGTGAACAGCAGGTTCGGTTGCAGGTGTTACGTAACACCTTGCGCGAATTATAATGCAGATTCCCTATCAGTCAAGGGCAATGATGCAAGTTTTCTCTAAACCGATGCACCCGCGGCATAGAAGAAATTCCATGATTCCAGCGGATTCGTATATACTAACCAAGGAAGGCGGTAGACCGTTGCTCGATACACCGATGAATAAAGCCTCGCCGACCACGAGGCTCTACGTAGACGGGGACGCATTTCCTAATCGGCTCAAGAGCATCCTCGTAAAGGCCGTCGGGCGCCTCGGCATCGCGTGCACCGTCGTCTCGAACAAGAGGATCGCGATAGGGGAGTCCCCTTCGATATCCTATATCCTGGTTCCGGCCGGAGCGGACCTGGCAGACGACGCTATCGTCGAGATCGCAGGCCCCGGCGACCTAGCCGTCACCGCGGACATCCCCCTGGCCGATCGCCTGGTAGAGAAGGGCGTGAGGGTCATCGATCATCGAGGCAAGATCTATACCAGCGAGAATATAAAGTCCGCGCTGGCGCTGCGCGACCTTATGCAGGATATCCGGGATTCGGGCGGACAGACTCGCGGCCCGGCGGTCTTCAGCCAAAAAGACGCCCACGCGTTCGCCTGCGCGTTGGATAGGATCATGAACTCTCGACGGGGCTGACGGGAGCGGGAGTCGAAACCGATAGGCCCGATGCCGATAGCTACTCAAGCTTGGCGACGGGGTTGCGCTACTCCGCTGGAAAAGTATCGAGGAGTAAAGTCGCGTTATCTCAAGAGCGGCAAAGAACCGGTCAAGCGGTTTATGGCCTTGGGCGGTCCTACGAGGAGTATGCCTAGGAAGCGTAGCGAGCCGTAATCGCTCGCCTTGAGTCTAGCCTCGTAATCGGCGTACGAAAGGCAGGATCGCGCGATGTCGTTGAAAGCCGTGGCCGCGATGGCTGTATCGTAGCTAGCCTCCCTGAAGATGCGGCTCAGTAGCTCCGGATCGGCGGCGAGTATCGGGAGAGGCAGTCCGGTGATTCCGGGATGTACCGTTCCCGACGCGTCCGATAGCGGGGCTCCGACGATATCGGGGTGCGTCGCTCCCAATGACGTTCCGAGCACCGCGGCGCAATTTGCCAGAACGCCGATAGGAAGTGAGCCGTCGACGATGAAAGCTGCCTTCATGATGCCTCCGTTCCGCGCAATGATCGACCATTACTACGGAGTCGGGCTAGTACGTTTGTGCGCGATACGCTATCGGCGTCAGGCCGGTGTATAGCCTGAACGCCTTATCGAAATGGCTTTGATCGTAGTAGCCGCATTCCATCGCCGCGTCGACGACGGCGGCTCCCGAGCGCAGTAGCGCCTTCGCGGTCTCGATGCGCCGCGTCTGGTGAATCGAGCTCGACCCGGCTCCATAGGCACGCAGTGATGAGCGATACTCTTTATACCTATCGTTACGGCTTGGCGCGCCGTCGTCGATAGATACGTCGAAGCGTATCGTCGCGACGGGCTCGAGCAGCCTCGCCAGGCCGGAATCGAGTAGCGTCGCCAATCGGTCAAGTATTTCGGCTAATTCGCGCGCGTCTCTGCAGGCGATGAAACGCTCGCAAAGGGAATCCGCGGCGGAGGTGTCGACGGCGCCCGAGAATATACAGCCGAACGAGGTAGGGAAGAGTCCCGAGTATTCCGCGCCGACGTACAGCGTAGAGTACGAGAAGCCCGATTCGGTATCTGGATCGCATAGATGGAGCGTTCCCGGCGGCACGGCCAGGTAGTCACCCCTCTCCAGGCGTAATCGCTTCCTTCCGAAGGACGCGGTCGTCGAACCGGAACAGACTATCCCTAGCGACCATGCCGCGTGGGCATGCACGCGCGTCGCGCGTACGTCCTCGCCGCGCTTCCATTCTATTGAGTGGATACGTTCGTTCCGCGATATCGAAATCATACCTCGCGATTGTATACAATAGCCGAACGGACATCCAGTCAGGGAATGCACAAGGTAAGGCCGGGGAGAGCAGGAACCCGCTTCAGGTTCGGCGTTCGCTCAGCGCTATCGTCGCGGTCAGGAAAACGTGGTCGGAAGGAAGTCGACGCCGCTGGGCGTAGTTGATAGGTACCATGTCCGCGAGCGCGCGTCCGTCCAATATCGTTATGTCGTTGGAGCAGAAGATATAGTCTAGCTGGCTGAAGCTGGCCGCGCCCGCGTTGAAGTAAAAATGGGAGAAGCGGGCGCCGACGGGTACGTCCATCGCTTCCAATACGTCCCGGAAGGGTAGCTCCAGGAACGGCTCGAACTCGAATTGCGCGTGGCCGCGTATCGCTATGCCGTTGAAGTCGCCCATCACGACGCAATCGTGGCGATCGACGAGGGAGCTAAGCTGCTTGACTTCCTCTATTCGCCGCTCCAGTCCGTGGTCCTGCCCGTATTGCGACTTTAGATGGACTATGAAGACACGGAGCGTCCGGCCGTCGCCGGACAGGTTCAGTTCGAGGAGGTTCCTCGAGTACGTTCCGCCGACGTTCCTCGCCACGATCGATCCGAAACGGCCTTTCTTGACGAGAGCTCCGACGAAGATGCCTCGTCTCGAGTTCTCCTGGTACAAGCGGCATTCGTAACGGTTCCCTAAGTATACGCGGTTGAAATTCTCGAGAGTCTCCAGGCCGCCGACCTCGCATAGCCCTACGAAGTCGAAGCCCTCTTCAAGGATAATCCCGGCTATGGCCTCGATCTTGGACCTGTCCTTGTTGGGATTGTATATCGACGAGTTCATCGCCGCGTATTCGGCGTCGCTCAGCGCTTCGAACTCCTCGCGGGAGAACCCTCGGTCGAGGAGCATGTAGAAATTCTCTGCGTTGAATGTAGCGAGCTTGATGGGGGATTGCACGCCGACAGGATACCGACGGAAACGGCGGGGCGCAAGGCCGCCCGATATCTTTGCATTGTCGGCTCGGCGATGCTAGTATCGCATGGAAGTCCGAGGAGGTAGTATGGTACGGGGAAAAGGATGCAGGTACGGCAGCCATCGCGTTATCGAGCCCAAGGGGATCCTACCCCAGCCGGCGCTGAGGATCGACAATACGATGGAGATATACGATAACGAGGTGCTCATCGACGTGAGTACCCTGAATATCGATTCCGCCAGCTATACGCAGATTCGCAAGGCCTGCGACGGCGACGCGGAGAAGATGAAGGCCATGATCCTGTCGATAGTCGAGGAGCGAGGCAAGATGCAGAACCCCGTCACCGGCTCCGGCGGGATGCTCATCGGCACGGTTAGCGCGATCGGGTCTGAGTACCCCGACAAGAAGCTCAAGGCGGGAGACAGGATAGCGACGCTCGTCTCTCTGTCGCTCACGCCGCTGAGGATAAACCGAATCAAGCGGCTCGACCCGGACAGCGACCAGGTCGACGTCGACGCGCAGGCCATACTGTTCGAGAGCGGCATCTTCGCTTCCGTTCCGACCGACCTTCCCGAGAAGCTGGCGCTAGCGGTGCTCGACGTAGCCGGGGCACCCGCCCAGGTCGATCGTATAGTCGAGGAAGGCGATACCGTCTGCGTCATCGGCGGCGGCGGCAAGTCGGGCGTGCTGTGCTGCTATCAGGCGATGAAGAACGTGGGCCCGTACGGCAAGGTCATCGTAGTGGAGTACTCGAAGGAGAACGCCAGGCGCATCGAGGAAATGGGATTGGCTACCCACGTCATCGTGGCCGACGCTACCGACGCTCTCGAGGTGTATAGGAAGGTGACCGCCATTACCGGACCGCGCGGTTGCGACGTCACGGTGAACAACGTAAACGTGCCCAATACCGAGATGACGTCCATACTGATAACCAAGGGGCAAGGGCTTATATACTTCTTCTCGATGGCGACTTCCTTTACCAAGGCCGCGCTCGGCGCCGAGGGCGTGGGCAAGGATATCGAGCTCATAGTCGGCAACGGCTATACGAAGGGCCACTCGGAGCTGGCGCTCAATATACTGCGCGAGAGCGCCGGGATAAGGGCGCTGTTCGAGCGGCTGTACGTGTAGCCGGCCGGGAATCACACGCTTTTCGGCATACGGTCAAAGGCCAGGGAGAACGGAGCATGCGGAGAGTATTCTGGGACGACCCATACCGTTTCCGCCTTGAGACGACCGTAGCAGCCGTCGACGGCCAGGCTGTCGAGCTGGAGGAGACGATATTCTATGCGTTCGCCGGCGGCCAAGAGAGCGATTATGGCGATATCGCCGGGCGTCCCGTCCTCGAGGCGGTCAACTACGGCGATCGTATAGAGTATATCCTGGCAGATGGCCACGGCTTGAGGGCGGGCGACGCGGTCGTCGTACGAGTCGATCCCGATCGCCGCCTCAAGCTGATGCGGCTTCATTCGGCCGCGGAGCTCGTGCTGCAGCTTATGTATAGCGCCACGGGAGGGGCCCGCAAGACCGGCGCCCATATCTCCGCGGACAAGGCCCGGCTGGATTTCTCCTTCGCGGTCAGCGTCGCGCCGCTGTTGCCGGCAATCGCCGCCCTCGTCAACGAGGCCGTCGCCGCCGATTTGTCGATCGAATGCGGATACTGGGGCGAATCCTCCGAGCGCCGTTCCTGGCGCGTTAACGGCTTCGAGCCCGTTCCGTGCTGTGGTACGCATCCTTTACGGACCGGCGAGATAGGCGCGGTCAGACTGAAGAGGGAAAATCCCGGGAAAGGCGTCGAGCGAGTGGAGATCCGACTTCGCCCTTAGAGCTCTCTGACCATCTCCCACTGGTCGCGGGAGGCCGCTACGCCCAGGGACGCCAGTAGGCCTATCGTTCCCGCGTCGTCCGACTGAACGTTTACGTAGCGTAGCGACCCGTCGGGAGTCCCGGCAGCGATCGCGGCCGCGACGGCCCCGCCGATCCCGCGCCGCCTCGCGTCAGGCCTGACCGCCAGCTGGAATACGCTGCCCCCGTCCGTCGCGACCGCGTACGCGGCGGGCTCCCCGGCGACGGCCCCGTCGAGACTGACCTCGTACGCGCCGAGCGCGACGAGCCGCTCGGGCGATCGGGCCACCGAGGCGTCGGAATTCTGCCATGACGGCTCCCATTCCCTCCACGCCGCGAATCGGGCCGTATCATTCCGTCCGAGTCGCCGTACTCGCACGCCCGCCTTGGAGGCCAGCCGATCCGCAGTACGGGCCGCGTCGGCCACGGTCCCCGAGAGGCACGACAATCGTCTCGTCCTTAGAAAACCGGAGCCGGCGTACGTGCGTATGGCCTTCTCGTTTTCCACGAGCACCTCGAGGAGCCAACGGGCGAACCCGAGCGACCGTAACCGCGAAGCGGATTCTTCCGCCAGCGCCTTGGACAGTCCTCGCCCTCGGAACGCCGGCGCGATACCCGTACCGGCGTCATAGGCGCATCTCGCGCCTTCCCATTCTCCCTCTCCATTAAATATGAACCCGACGAGCCGGTCTCCGTCGAACGCGCCGACGCTAGCCGCGTACGACACGCCGCGCCGCGTATGCATCGCGATGAATTCCTCGTAGGTCAACGTGATGGGAACGGCGTAGTCGGAGAACGCATCCAGGAAGGCCTCGTATAGGGTTTCTCCGGGCGTGCCGGCGAGCGTAGCGAAGCGTAGTTTTGAGTTCATCGGAGATCCTCATCGGCTAATGGCGACATAGAACACCGTCTTTTAGTCTCTACACGTGTCGATCCGCCGCAACTAATGCCTTTTACGCGGCGATCATCCGATAATACAAGCCGTAAAGGACGGAGTAAAGAGAAAAAGTCAGCTGAGTACGGCATTATGGCGCTTAGTTCCGCGTAAATCATATCTCCGCGTTCTGTTCCTCTCGACAAGAATGGTTCGATAGAATAACATTAGTCATTCATGTTCAAGGAGAACGTATGGCAGAAAAAGAGACCCTCGTTATCGCATCAAAGGTCAAGGCCTTCATCAAAGACGCTTCAGAGCTGAAGTGTTCCGCTGCAGTGATCGATGCGCTTTCCGACAAGGTTCGTTCCATCTGCGAAGAGGCCATCAAGAGCGCCAAGGCCGACGGACGCAAGACCGTGCAGGAAAAGGACATCAAGTAAGCGTCAATTAGCGTCCTGTCGCGGATCGGCCGTGTAGAAATGGCTCCTATCCGCTATGGGACGCGCGTACGGAAAGGAGGCGCTATCATGAACGGCAATGCGGAGCGCCCCAAATGCGGAACCTTGGCCGCGGATCAGAGGCTCGCTACGGCATGGCTGGCTACCAAGTCTTCCGTCGGCATAGCCTTCAAGCCGCACTTGGTTGAGTTCAAGGGCGGTACTCCCATATCGTTCTACAAGGACGGAAAGGTGCAGTCCGGCACCCTCGCCGCGCCGCAGAACCTCGTGGCGTCAGGCGGAGCCGGGAACGGCTTGCCCGAATACCGTATGTTCAGCGAAGGCTCCGTGGTCAACTTCGACAAGGACGGCTTCGTTCTCGAGGACTGAGCTACCCGAATCATGAGCGATTCCCCGAGGGCCCGCTTCATGGTCCGCCCGAATTGCTCCACGGATTCGGCGCGGAAACCTATCTCGTCTATCCTCTTGCCGATGAAGGCCCCGTTCTTGGCCTCGCTCGTTTCGAGTAACCTGTCCTCGTTCTTGAGCTCGGAAGTCGCGCGCGCGACCCGTCTGCGCAGTTCCCGGGAAGATCCGGCCAACAGGGTATGAGCAGGGCTATGGCCGCGCCTACGGCGCCGACCACGCGCTGGTCAAACGACCGCCGCAGGTTGGAACCCATCGACGTGCGGTCAATGTCCTCGAGCGCGGAGGCCGGTATGCCGGTGAAGCCGTCCTCGATGATCTTGAGGACTTCCTCGTTACCCCTGTGTACCGTACGGTGGAACTCGCCATGGTTCAATCATGGTACTTCCGCTAGCAAATTCTGGACGCGTCGATATCCGCGATAGAGTTGGCTCCGGTCATGAGCATGGCTTCCTCCAGCTCGGCCCGTACCTTCTCCAGGTAGAGCCTGACTCCCTCCGCGCCGCCGCCGTACACCGACCACGTGAAGGGCCTTCCGATCAGGACTCCGTCGGCGCCGAGCGCCAGCGCCTTGAACACGTCGAGGCCGGTCCTGAAACCGCCGTCGATCAGGATGGCCATGCGTCCGGCTACTACCCGGGCTATATCCGGCAGCGCCTCTATCGTCGAAGGCGTCTCGTCGAGCACGCGTCCGCCGTGGTTCGATACGACGATGCCCGCGGCGCCCGCCTCCAGTGCCTTGAGCGCGCCCGATGGCGTCATCACGCCCTTGAGTATGAACGGTATGCGTACGGACGACGCTATCCTGGCCAGCGATCCAACCGGCATAGGCGCGACCGGCTTGCCCTGCATAGCCAGCACGACGAGGCCGGCCGCGTCGATGTCCATCGCGAACGCGAAGGCGCCGGCGTCCTCGGCCATCTTGGCCTTGGCGATCACCTCGGCGACGCTCCACGGCTTGATCGTCGGGATGCCGTGACCGCCCATCGCCTTTATGGCGTCGATCGTGCCTTTGTAGACCTCGTCCTTGACGCCGTCGCCGGTGAAGGCGGCGCTTCCCGCGGTCCTGCATCCCTCGAGGACGGCGGCCGAGTACGATAGATCGGTGTAGGCGTCGCTATAGTGGAGCCCTACCGCGCCGACGGGCGCGGCGAATACCGGCATGGAGAAATCCTTGCCGAACAGCGTCGTCTTCGCGGAAGCCGCGACCGGCTGATAGACCGTATCCATGACGAGCCGTATGTTCCTCAGGTCCTGGTAGTTCCTGATAAAGCCGAGCCCCGTTCCCTTGCCTCCGGGGCCCGGTATCATGCCCTTGCAGGCAACGCCGTTGCATTCGGGGCACACCTTGCAGAAGGGGCCGATGGTTTCCTTGGCTTTCGCCCGGACATCCTGATAATTCATAGCGTTTATCTCCTCGCCGTAATTATGGAATAGAGTATAGCGGATTCAGCCTATGCGGGCGAAAGACCGGGCACGTCCAGTTCGGGGGGGATCCTCGTCGGCTTACCGGTGGCGTCGACGAAGGCCCAGGAGACCCGCGCCAGAGTCACGAGATCGTCGCCGCGCCGTATGGACTGCTCCATGACTCCGGAGACGGCGCCCTTCTTCACGGGCGCGGATTCTATGATTAGGCGATCGTCGAGCATCGCTGACCGCTTGTAGTCGATCTCTATACGGGTGACGTATAGACCGTAGCCGGACTCGATGGATCCGGCGAAGTCGAATCCGATCGCCTTGAGATACTCGTGCCTGGCGTACTCGAGGTAGTGGAGATAATTGGCGTTGTTTACGTGGCCGTTCATGTCGCACTCGTAGGTGCGCACGACCAGCTCTGTGCGATGTTTCATGCAATCGATTATAGATAGCATCCGGCTCCGGGGACAAGACGTGGCCGCGGAGGCCTTGACTCCATGGACCCGGTCTACCGATAGTAAAGCGGATTTGGAGGCTTGCTTAATGAACGATACGGATAGGGAGCTCTTGACGGCGGCCGTAGGCAGAGCGAAGAGGTCGAGGGACGAGGGTAATCATCCCTTCGGGGCCGTCCTCGCGGACCGTAACGGCGCTATACTCCTAGAAGCGGGCAATACCGTGGGAACGGAAAAGGACTGCACGGGGCACGCCGAGACAAACTTGGCTAGGGCCGCGTCGAAAGCCTACGATAGGGATTTCCTGCGCTCGTGCACGCTATATACGAGCGCCGAGCCTTGCGCCATGTGCTCCGGCGCTATTTACTGGTCCGGTATAGGGCGCGTCGTCTACGCGCTGTCGGAAAGGGCGCTGCGCGATATTACCGGAGACGACCCTGAAAACCCGACCCTCGACTTGCCGTGCCGCGAGGTGTTCGCGCGCGGCCAACGCACCGTGACCGTCGAGGGGCCGGAAGGCGTGCCGGGAGCGTCGGCCGTTCACGAAGGATTCTGGCGACCCGTCGACCGCCTGTAGACGACGTACCATTCGAAGCACCTATGAGGAGGGATCCATGATAGCCAAGAATTCTGACGCCCAACCCAAGCAATTATTCCCCGGCGCCTATCGCAAGATACTGGCGCGCGGCGGCGGTATGATGGTCGTGGAGGCCCACTTCGACGCCGGCAAGGAAGTAGCCGAGCACGCCCACCCGCACGAGCAGGCGAGCTACGTCGTATCGGGGAGGCTCGTACTGTCCATGGAAGGCAGGGAGGAGACGCTCGGGCCGGGCGACACGTTCTATGCCGGCCCCAACGTGCCGCATGCCGTGCGATTCCTCGAGGATAGCGTCGTCACCGATACCTTCACGCCTCAGCGAGAGGAATTCCTCTAGTCTGGACACGGCGCGTCGATTCGTGGATCATGGTGATACACCATGAAGATACGAATCGACACCCACACCCATTCCGTGGCTTCCGGCCACGCGTATTCGACGATCGACGAACTCGCCAAGGGCGCCAGGAGGCGAGGCCTCTCCGGCTTCGTCCTCACCGACCATGGCCCGGCGATGCCGGGCGGTACTCATCCGTATCATTTCGGGAACCTACGCATACTTCCCGATTATATCCACGGGGTCCGTTTCATGACGGGAATCGAGGCCAATATCATGGGCCTGGACGGCGGGGTCGACCTGGCCGACTACCTGCTGGCCAGGCTCGACTTCGTGCTCGCCGGTTTCCACGATATATGCCTGGCGCCGATGAGCGTCGCGGAGAACACCGAGGCGATGATAGCCGCGCTGGCCAGTCCGCGCGTAGACGCCATATCCCATCCAGGCAATCCGGGCTTCCCCATCGACAAACGGGCCGTCGTACGGGCCGCCGTCGCGTACGGTAAGGCGCTGGAGATAAACAACAGCTCGTTCCGCATACGCAAGGGGAGCGCCGAATCCTGCGCCGAGCTGGCCTCGATCTGCGCGGAGGAAGGCGCTCTCGTCGTCTGCGGCAGCGACGCCCACTACTGGCGCGACGTGGGCAACGTACCGGTCGCCCTGTCCGTGATCAAGGCGGCCGGAATACCGGAAGAACGAGTGGTCAACGCTTCCGTAGAGGGATTCCTGGGTTTCCTCGAAGGCGCGGCGACGACGCTATCGCGGCGACGACGCTATCGCGGCGACGACGCTATCGCGGCGACGACGCTACCGCGGCGACGACGCTACCGCGGCGACGACGCTTGAGGTGCAGTCCGGTTTCGGATTATGATTCGCCCTATGGA
Organism: Spirochaetae bacterium HGW-Spirochaetae-3; assembly: GCA_002839315.1. Classification (GTDB taxonomy): domain Bacteria; phylum Spirochaetota; class Spirochaetia; order Treponematales; family UBA12059; genus SZUA-370. The sequence continues at coordinate 480,745 of PGXV01000001.1, read as the reverse complement.
TCACGAGTACGAGCTTCTGCTCGAAAAGAGCCGCGAGCGCAATGAGTTCATCAAGCGGCAGATGAAATATCTCGGCAAGTTCAACAACAAGAATTTCGACCACGTCGTAGCCGACTTCAACGAAGAGGTGTTCGCCGAGATCGACTGCCTCAAGTGCGGGAACTGCTGCAGGACCATCGGTCCCAAGATGAGCGGGTCCGATATAAAGCGCGCCTGCAAGGCTATAGGCCGGGATCCGCAGCGGTTCATGGACGAGGCCCTCGTACGGGACGAGGATCTCGGCTGGATGTGCAAGACCATGCCATGCCCGTTCCTCCGCGAGGACAACGCCTGCGATATCTACGACGTCAGGCCCAACGATTGCGATGATTTTCCGTATATGCGCGAGCGCGGCATCCAGAAGGCGCTCGGCCGACTCGCGTTCAATACCGAGTTCTGCCCCGCCGCGTACCTGATAGCGGAGAAGATCATAGAGCGCTACGCGCCCGGGATCACGAAGTAAAGCGCACGGGTCAGAACCCGTTGCCGGTAGGGTTCTGCCGCGCCCAGGGCAGGGCCTTACGCCACGCCTCCTTCGTCCGCTCGAACAATTCGTGATGCTCGGGCACCTTGTCCGAGTATTTTTTAAGCTCGGGTAGGAGACGCGTAAACTCGTCGGCCTTGAAGTACGTCCTGAGGCCGGGGCCGAGACGTTCGAAGGTATCCTTCATGGATTCGACGGTCGACTCGTAGGCGGACCGGTCGGTGACGTAGGTAAGCAGGGGCTTGTACCGAACCCAGCCTATGGATGCCTTGGCGAAGCGCTTGACGACGTTCGGGTCGAGCGCGTCTACCGGATCGAGCCGCCTCGGCAATACCCCGTGTAGCAGCGCCTTGTACGTCAGGAACGCGTCATGGAAGGTATAGGCGGGCACGCGAAGAACGCGCTTGTCCTCGAGGCAGGTCGACAGGAACGTGTCCTCTCCACGGGCTCCCGGCGGATTGAAGAAAGGCGAATCAGCTCCTCCTTTCCGCAGGTTCAGGCACAGGTTCGCGCCGCTTATGAATTTCATTCCCTTGACCGAATGCACTTCTTCTGGGGGTATGCCGTCTACGATGCGGGGATCGGCGTAGGTGACGCCACCGTCGCCTATAACGACCTTGCGTATGGTCTCCCATGATACGATATCGTTCGACAGGGCGCCGATGAGCTCGGCGAACGTATCCTCGGGAAGCGACGAGTCGAATTTTATCTTGGGTATGGGCGATATATAACCGCAGTGCCGACCGTGCGTGATGTCGGCGTCGGAAGATGCGAAAAGATGCGCGCCCAGCACCGATTGCCCGCGCCAATGTACGGGATCCCCGCGCTGCACCGCGAGCGGATATTCGTCGTCGTCGATGAAAAGGAGCCTGTCCAGGCCGGCCCTGACGGCGAACCAGACGACCGCATTCCTTTTCTTGCCGTAGCCTTCTCCGAAGAGGAGCATCGACTCGCTCGAGTCGATGACTCCCTCCTTGACGAGCATCTGACGCTCATCGGCGATACGGGTCGTCCCGAAGTACGATATCCCGTCGAGTTTTTTAGCTAGTTCCGGATCTACCCTGGTATAATCGGTCGCGCGCGTCTTGAAGTAGGACAGATCATAGGCGACGAGCAGCTTGATCGTCGTTTCCTTGTCCTCTACGAAGCCGTGCTCGCTCCAGCTGTTGACGTACGTCCTGAAGAGATGCTTGAAACCTTTTCTGCCAGTAACGAATCCGATACCAATTTTCATGTCTCGATAATAGCAGATAACGCTTGATCCATCAATAAATCAAGAGATTGTATACGTATAAGCGCCCGTTTATATTCGTCGCCCCGTTCGCTCAGCCGCTCGGCGACATCGGACGGGCTTGACAATGTGGCATAATAAGGATACTTAATAAAGTATATTTATTAAGTAACGGAGACGCTCGTGTATACAGGAAAGCCCGAACGGATGAAGCAGGTCAATGAAGCGCTCGTGCGCGAGGCGCTATGCGCCCGCGGTCGCGCGACGAAGGCGGAGCTGAGCGCCGATACCGGCCTGAGCCTCCCGACGGTAGCGCAGGCCATCGTCGGCATGGAGCGCTTGGGCGAGATACGCGCGGCCGGACTAAAGGAATCGAGTGGAGGCCGCAAGGCTACCGAGTACGAGCTCGACGCCGGCGCCGGTACGATATACGCGATCGCGATAGAGCGAGACCGACTCGACTGGGCTATCGCGAACGCCCTCGGCACCGTCGTGTCGCAGGGCGGGCGCCTGGTGCGAGCCGATCCCGTACGCGAGGCCCTTGAGCTCGTGGAATCCATGAGGCGCGATATCGTGTTTCGGCCCGAGGGGCGCGTCGTTCTGGCTATCGGCATACCGGGCGTGGTCCAGGACGGACGCGTGCTGACCGGTGAATTCCAGGGGGAATGGGGCGATGCCGATATCGCGGCGTACTTCTCGGAACGGGCCGGTATGCCCGTCGTCGTGGAGAACGATATCAACGCGTCCGCCCTCGGCTACGACCGACGCCTCGGCGCGAACGGTCAGAAGGCTCATAGCCTCGTGTACGTCTATTTTAACGGGCGCTGCACGGGTTCCGGCATCGTCTGCGGCGGACAGGTGCTTCGCGGCGCGGCCGATTTCGCCGGAGAGCTCGATTACCTGCCGTTGGCCGGCGGCAGGATGCTGTACGATTCCCTGCTCGATCCTTCCGACGAAGGTACCCTCGTCGCGTCGATAGCCTCGGCGCTGGCGGCGGTCAACTGCGTCGTGAACCCCGGATTGTTCATCGTGGGGGGCCGGGGGTTCAGGTTCGACCTGGCCGATCGGATAGAGGCCGAGTATAAGGTCCGGGTCGACGCGTCCGTACGACCGCGCCTGGTCTTCGAGAAGGATACCATGTCGCATTATCTCTACGGCCTCTGCGGTCTTGCTCTGGATCGTATGTTCCCGACGTTGAACCTCGTCGTGGGCAGGGGCTGATCATGGCGTCTCCGATACTGCTCGCGATGATCTATTTAGCGTTCATTAGCCTCGGGTTGCCGGATTCCACGCTCGGCGTCGCGTGGCCGACGTTCCGCTCGGCGGTCGGCGCGCCGCTGGAGGCGGCGGGACTCATAGCGGTAGTACTGACCGTCTGCTCGGCGATATCGAGCATGGGAAGCGTATACGTGACCAAGCGCTTCGGTACCGGCCGCGTCGTCGCCGCCAGCTGCGTGCTCACTGCGCTGGGCCTGGCCGGCTATTCACTGGCTCCGTCGTTCGCTTGGGTCATCGTCGCGGCGCTACCGCTCGGTTTCGGGCAAGGCGCGGTTGACTCCTCGCTTAACGCCCACGTCGCAGCGCATTACGCGTCGCGCCATATGAACTGGCTACACGCGTCCTGGGGCGTCGGCGCGACGCTCGGTCCCGTCGTGATGTCCGTAGCGATAGTCGACTGGGGTTCATACCGGCTCGGCTATCGCGTTATCAGCATCGTACAGTGCTCCTTGGCCCTTATATTCATCCTTACGCTGGGGCTCTGGAGGCGTGACGACGAACGGCGCGGCCGGTATTCGTCCGCCGCCGAATCTCGCGGGGATGATAGATTCTCGCCGACGGTCGGCGAAGCGTCGTTACGCGCGGCGGCGGCGATGCAGATAGCGGCGTACGCGCTGTACTCGGCTTGCGAGTGCTCGGTGATCATGTGGGCGGCGTCGCTGCTGGTCGAGGCACGGGGAGCGAGCGCCGGTTACGCGGGGGCGCTCATGTCCCTGTACTTCGGCGGCATCATGTCGGGACGGGTATTGACCGGGTTCGTATCCGATCGTCTGGGCAATCGTCGCATGGTATGGATAGGGATGGGCGTCGCGACGGTCGGCGCCGCGCTGTTCGCTATACGCGGGCCGCTATGGCTCTCGGCGCCGGGGCTGTTCTTGCTCGGATTGGGCTTCGCGCCCATCTATCCGGGACTCATGCACGAGACGCCGAGGCGTTTCGGAGGCGACGTCTACCGGACCGTCATCGGGTTCCAGATGGCGGCGGCGATGCTCGGCGCGTCGTTCTTCCCCGGTCTCGTCGGTCTCGCGGCCGCGCGCCTCGGGCTCGAGGTGCTCGGGCCGGCGGTCATAGGCTTCATAGCCGCCCTCGCGGCTATGATCGCCATGCTCGACTCGCTGACCCGGGCGCCGTCGCCCGGGCCGAGCGCCTAGGCCTCGGGTGCCTCGAACAGGAGCTCGTACGCGTCCATGGCGATCTGGAGCTCCTCGTTGGTCGGGACGACGAGTATGGCGGTCGGCGAGAACGGCTGCGATACGACGCCCTCTCCGGATCCGTCGTCGCGGTTGGCCTCGTAGTCCATCATGATGCCGATATTCTCGAGGCGGTGGCAGATACGCTCGCGCATCCTGACGCCGTGCTGGCCGAGGCCTCCGGTGAATACGATGGCATCTACCTTGACGAGCTCGGCCATATAGGCGCCGATGTACTGGCGCACCCGGTGCGCGTAGACGTCGAGCGCCTCTACGGCGTTGCGTATGCCCTTGTCGGCGGCGGCCTCAAGGTCGCGTAGATCGTTGGATATGCCTGACAGGCCGAGGAGGCCGCTCTTCTTGTTGATCATCGTCGTCAGGTCCGCGGCGGAGTAGCCGCGATCCATGAGGAACCCGAGGATGGCCGGGTCGAAGTCGCCGGAGCGCGTGCCCATCATCAGGCCCTCGAGGGGCGTGAAGCCCATCGACGTATCTATGGAGCGGCCGCCCTCTATGGCGGTGATGGAGGCGCCGTTGCCCAGGTGGCAGGTTATCAGGTTGGTATTCTCGGCCTTGCGCCCGAGCAGCTCGAGTGCCCGCGACGCGACGTAGCGGTGGCTGGTACCGTGGAAGCCGTAGCGCCTTATCCGGTACTTGTCGTAGAGCTCCCTCGGGAGACCATAGAGGTAGGCCGTCGGCGCCATGGTCTGGTGGAAGGCCGTGTCGAATACGCCCACCTGCGGAACGCCTGGCCATAGCTGCTCGGCCTCCCGTATGCCGGTCAGGTTGGCCGGGTTGTGAAGGGGCGCCAGCTCGATGTTATCCACTAGCGCCTTGATAACGTCGTCGTCTATCTTGACGGAGCTGGCGAACCGCTCGCCGCCGTGCACGACCCGATGGCCTATGGCTTCTATTTCGTCGATCTTCCCGAGTATACCCTTATGCGGATCGACGAGGGCTTGGCCGACGCGAAGCATCGCGTGCTTATGGTCGGCGAAGGCCTCTTCGATCTTTATGGAGCCGGTAGGAGAGCTCTGGGTCAGGATGCCCTTGGGTTCGCCGATCCGTTCTACGGCGCCCTTGCCGAGGCTCTGTTTGTCGGGCATAAGGAATACCTCGTACTTGAGCGATGAACTACCGCTATTGAGCACGAGGACCTTCTTCTGATTTTTCGTGTCCATTACATTATCCTTTCGATCGTAGCGGCAACGTCGCTGGCGACCGTTCGATGATAAAACATGAAAGATATTTCATCAATCGATATAATCGTATTACGAAGATTACTGTTTCGCGATTAAGGAGTGACCATGCCGTACGAAGCGAGCGGGACCAGGTATTCGGACATGCCGTATCGGCGATGCGGGGCGTCGGGCCTCGATCTGCCGGCGATATCGCTGGGCCTGTGGCATAACTTCGGCGACGACCGCAGTTACGATAACGCAAGGGCGATGGCGAGGACCGCCTTCGACCTCGGCGTCACCCATTTCGACGCGGCGAATAATTACGGCCCTCCGCCGGGAGCCGCCGAGGAGACGCTGGGCCGGCTTCTCCGCGACGACCTCGGGCCCTACAGGGACGAGCTCGTCATCTCTACCAAGGCGGGCTATACCATGTGGCCGGGCCCCTACGGCGACCACGGTTCCAGGAAATACTTGCTAGCCAGCCTGGACCAGAGCCTCAAGCGGCTCGGTACCGAGTACGTAGACATCTTCTACTCGCATAGGCCGGACCCGGCGACGCCGCTCGAGGAGACGATGGGCGCGCTCGCTCACGCGGTCCGTTCCGGCAAGGCCTTGTACGTCGGCCTCTCGAACTATCCGGCCGAAAAAACCCGCGAGGCCAGCGCAATACTGCGTTCGCTCGGCGTGCCGTGCCTTATCCATCAGCCCAAGTACCATATGCTCGAGAGGACGCCGGAGCGCGGCTTGCTCGACGCGTGCGCGTCAGAGGGCATAGGCGTCATCGCCTTCATGCCACTCGCGCAGGGGCTGCTGACCGACAAGTACCTGTCGGGAATACCGGCGGACTCGCGCGCGGCGTCCGCCAGTCCTTTCCTCAAGGCGGAGCAGGTGACCCCGGCCGTGCTGGACATGGTCCGCGCGCTGGCGGAAGTGGCCCGCGACAGGGGGCAGAGCCTGGCGCAGATGGCTATCGCCTGGTGCCTACGGGACGCCCGGGTGACGAGCGCGCTCATAGGCGCGAGCCGTCCTGAGCAGATAGTCGAGAACGTGGCCGCCGCCGCGAATACCGGATTCAGCGCCGAGGAATTGAGTCGCATAGAGGCGATACTAGGATAATGCGCCGTCCATCCGACGAATATTCGCCGGGCGCAACTGGAATTTGCAACCATACAGCGTTCCGGCGGTCTAATCCGCCGAGGATTTAATATGGTATACGACTACGACAAGCACACGATAGCCGACATAGCGCCTCTCGGCGCGGCCGAATACGGCGACAGGCCCGCTCTCGGTATGGCCGGCGGAGACGTATTAGGGTATCGAGAGCTAGAGATGCAGACCCGCCGCGTCGCGTCCAGGCTAGCCTCGATGGGCGTCGGCAAGGGCGACCGGGTCGCCATCCTGTCCGAGAGTCGCCCCGAATGGGGTATAGCCTCGTTCGGAATCGCGCGGGCCGGCGCCGTCGCCGTACCGTTGCTCGTCGATTTCGGCGCGCAGCAGATACTCGAGATACTGGCCCATTCCGGCGCCAAGGCCGCGTTCTCATCGGCCAAGCAGGTCCGCAAGCTCGATGGGACGAAGGCCGCCGTCCTGGCGATAGAGGAGCTTTCCGCTCTCGATGCGGAGCTGGACCGCGCGACGGCCGATATCGAGCTGCCGAAGACGTCTCCCGACGACCTGGCCGCTATCGTCTATACGTCGGGCACGACCGGCAATCCCAAAGGCGTGATGCTGACTCATCGGAACTATATCGCCGACGCGCTGGCATGCTCTTCGATAATCGTCCTCGATACCGACGACGTGCTCCTGTCCATCCTGCCGCTGGCCCACGCCTACGAGTATACGATAGGCTTCCTCATCCCGATGATGAGCGGTTCCCAGATCAGGTATCTCGATCGCCCGCCGTCGGCGTCCGCCCTGATGCCCGCGCTGGCGTCGATAAGGCCTACCATCATGCTGTCGGTCCCCCTCGTCATAGAGAAGACGTACCGCCAGGCGGTCAAGCCGGCGCTCGAGAAGATGCGCGCGTATCGCAACCCCCTCCTGCGCCCCCTGCTGGAGCGGCTCGCCGGGGCCAAGCTGTATCGCTCGTTCGGCGGCCGCATCCGGTTCTTCGGGATAGGGGGCGCTCCTCTCGATCCCGAGGTAGAGCTATTCCTCAGGGCCGTCAAGTGGCCGTACGCCATCGGCTACGGGCTCACCGAGACGGCGCCTATCATCGCCGCGTCGGCGGTCGGGAAGACCAGGCCGCGCGCCGCGGGCCCGGCGCTGCCGGGCGCGGAAATTCGCCTCGCCGATAATAGGCCGGCGGACGACGATCAGTCCGTCCTCGTCGGGGAGATACAGGTGCGCGGCCCGATGGTCGGTCCCGGCTATTACCTGGATCCCGCCAAGACCGCGGAGTGCTTCACCTCGGACGGTTTCTTCAGGACGGGCGACCTCGGGTACGAGGATGAGCGCGGATACTTCTTCGTTCGCGGCAGGTCCAAGAACATGATACTCGGGGCCTCGGGAGAGAATATCTACCCCGAGGAGATAGAAGCCGTCCTCAATAGGTCTCCCCATGTTCAGGAGGCCCTCGTGTACCGGAGCGCCGAAGGCCTGACAGCGCTCGTTCACCTCAGGCCGGAGGCTATCGCGGAGGCCGTCGCGATGGTCAAGTCCGGCGTGGACCAGGCGGAGCGCGTCGTCGCAGACCTGCTCGACTCGATAAAGAAGGAGGCGAACCAGAGGCTCGCGACCTTCTGCCGGATATGCAAGGTAGAGCACCAGAGGGATTCCTTCGAGAAGACGCCGACCCAGAAGATCAAGCGCTTCCTCTATCCCGAGCGCCCGGACAAGGGCACCACCGTTCAATAGGGGATAGCCATCGCGGCGTTGACCGAGCGTGACCGTGCGTATATCCTCGCCCCCATGATCTTGCGGGCCATGGGGGCGAAATGAATTCCAGGATTATACTCACGACCTGCCTGCTCGGCGTCGCGGCCGTCGCCGCCTCCTGCGCGTTCTCCCCTAGCTACGCTATAGACGGATCCCTCGACGCGCTCGGCGTATCCGCCCCGGCCGCGCCCGGATCGTGGAAGCCCGCCCCGGACGGCGACGCCGGTATCGCGGTGTCGGCAGCCGTGGAATGGGGCGCCCTGGACGCCGATGACGCATGCGCCCGGGCGGGCGACCTGCGGCGGATCGTGTCCGCGTCGTACTACGCGTTTCCCGTCGATTGGCTCGATCCGCGAGAATCGATCGATCCGTCCGCGATCGACCTCGAGGAGGCCGTCGCGCGGTCCGAGCCGCTCGACTCTATCCGCCTGCCGCGTAAGGCGCTCGCGTACGGCGGCCTGTTCCCGGGCGAGGCGGGCTATCCTCTAGTCCGGCGCGTCGTCGTGACGGCCCGCGTTACCGGCCGCGATCCGGGCGGCCGCCTCGCCGCGGCCGCTGCGGAATACCTGGCCGGTTTTGTCGTGGATCCCGCGCCGGTCGGACTGACCTGGCTAGGCGCGATAGGCGACGTGATGCCCGGGAAGGGGACGTCAGCCATGCTCCTGGAACCGGACGGCCCCGAGAAGGTGTTCAAGCGGGCGCTACCCGCGATGCTGCGGCAGGATCTACTCGTCGCCAACCTCGAGACGGCCGTGACCGATCGCGGTACCGAATGGCCCAAGACCTTCAGGTTCAGGACTCCGGCCGCCGCGCTCGCGCCGCTATCGGCGAGCGGCATAGACGTCGTCAGCCTGTCCAATAACCATGTGTTCGATTTTACCGAGGTCGGGTTCTCGGATACCCTGGCGGCGCTCAAGGCCTCGGGGATGCCGTTCGTCGGCGCGGGATCCAGCTGGGACGAGGCGGTAAGGCCGTTCGAGTGGTCGTCCGGCGCCGAGCGCGTATCGCTATGGGCTCTCGGCGCCTTCCCGGTGGAACGCACCGGCTTCAGCGGCCTTGCGCATGCGTCGATCCAGCGGGGCGAGCCCGGCTTGCTGTGGGCGGACGCCGCCGCCGTAGAGGCCGTCTCGTCCGCGATGAAGGCGCGCCGACAGGACGGTAGCCGGAACGGGAGCCTGCTCGTCGTCTCCGTTCACGCGGGGCTCGAGTATACCTACGGCCCGTACGGCGTTCAGACGACGCTGTACCGTTCGCTTATCGACGCAGGCGCCGATATCGTTCTGGGCCACCATCCCCACGTGCTTCAGCCGATGGAATGGTACTCTGGCGCGGAGCGCTCCGGCCTGATCGTCTACTCGCTGGGTAACTTCGTGTTCGACGATATCGAGGACAACCCCAAGGGGCTCGAGTCGATGGTACTATCGCTCGGCGTATCGGGCGGCGCCATACGCGCCGTCCGCGTCTATCCGGTACGTATGGACGGCTATACCGTCGACCTGGACGACGGCGACGCTATCAGCGGCATGCTCTGGAGCATGAGCGCGTCGTGGGCCGAATAAAATTCTACGCATAGTAACTTGACACGATTCCGGGCGCATGGTAGCTTCGGCCCATGACGATAGCCACAGCGCGCCCCCGACGGGCGACAAGCCTTGGATGTACGCCTCTCGGCCTGAATACATCTATGGCGGCCTATCTTTCTTCCGCACTATCCACTTCCCTTAGCGTCTCAATCGGCTCCGCCCTCCTTCTCGCCGTTCTCCTTCTTATCCTGGGTATATAGGGCTCCTTCGCTAGCAGACGGCCGGGCGGAGAAAGCCCGTACCGTAGGCCGTCAAGAGCGGCGCCCGACGCGGCGTCGCCCCTGATTAGCCGACCGTCGGTCGGCGCGGACGGTACGGAGCCAACATGGAAACCAAGGTGTCAGCCGTAGGCGGGGATTCCCGCGTCATCACAATATTCGATACGACCCTGCGCGACGGCGAGCAGGCGCCGGGCTGCAGCATGAACCAAGCGGAGAAGCTCGAGGTCGCCAAGCGGCTCGAGTCCATGGGGGTCGACGTCATAGAGGCGGGCTTCGCGATCGCCAGCCCCGGCGACCTCGCGTCGATACGCGAGATAGCCAGGGTCGTCAGGGGTTCCGTACTAGCGAGCCTGGCGCGCTCGGTGGAACTCGACATCGACGCGGCCTGGGAAGCGCTACGGGGAGCGGAGCGGCCGCGCATCCATACGTTCATAGCCACGTCTCCTATCCATATGGAATATAAGCTGCGCATGAAGCCTGACGAGGTCGTAGAGCGGGCGGTAGAGATGGTCCGCTACGCGAGAAAGCGATGCCCCGACGTAGAGTTCTCAGCGGAGGACGCGTCGCGCTCCGATCCCGCGTTCCTGTGCCGCGTCTTCACGGCGGTAATCGAGGCTGGCGCGTCGACGGTGAACATGCCCGATACCGTCGGGTACGCGACGCCGAACGAATACGCCGCGCTCGTACGGGCCGTGAGGGCGGGTACGCCTAACATCGGCGCCGCGGCGCTGTCCGTCCATTGCCACGATGACCTCGGATTAGCCGTCGCGAATAGCCTGGCCGCGATAGAGGCCGGCGCCGACCAGGTGGAGTGCACGCTGAACGGGCTAGGGGAGCGGGCCGGCAACGCGGCGCTCGAGGAGATCGTCATGGCCATGCGCACGAGACGCGACGTCATCGGCGCACGGTGCGGCGTAGATTCGACGCAGATATACGCCGCTTCGCGGCTCGTCTCGGCGGTCACGGGCGTACGCGTACAACCTAACAAGGCGATAGTGGGCGAGAACGCGTTCGCGCACGAGTCGGGCATCCACCAGCACGGCGTACTCGCCAACGCCAAGACATACGAGATCATGACGCCGGAGTCAATCGGCCTGCCCAGGAACCGCATGGTGCTCGGGAAGCATTCGGGCAGGCACGCGTTCGACGAGCGGCTCTCCGAGCTGGGGTTCCGCTTCGATACTGAACGGACCGCGCGCCTGTTCGAGGCGTTCAAGGCGCTGGCCGACAAGAAGAAGACGGTGAACGATCGCGATCTCGAGGCGCTGGCCAGGGACGCGGCTCCCGAGCGGCCGGAGGAATGGAAGCTGGAGCGCTTCATCATAAACTCTGGCAGCACCATAACGGCGACCAGCGCCGTCCGCCTGGTCTCGGCGGGAAGGGGAGCCGAGGCTCGCCGCGTCGAAAGCGTCGCGACCGGCGACGGCCCCGTCGACGCGTGCTTCAACGCGATCGACAAGATCGTAGGTTCGGGCGCGACGCTCGAGGATTATTCGGTCGACTCGGTAACGGGCGGCAAGGACGCGCAGGGCGAAGCCAGGGTAAGGCTCGCGCGCGAGGGTCGAGCGTACAACGGCTACGGCGTATCCACCGACGTGATAGAGGCCAGCGTTCGAGCGTACGTCGACGCGATAAACGCAATGGTCGCCGAGACAGCGTCGGTCGACGATATCCCGGCGACCGACAGGAGCGCATGATGGCTATGACGATGACGCAGAAGATACTGGCGGCGCACTCGGGCGAGAGCGAGGTAGTGGCGGGGCAGCTGATAGAGGCGCGGCTCGACCTCGTGCTCGGCAACGACGTGACGGCGCCGGTGGCCATCAGGGAGTTCGAGCGGATACCGGGCGCCGCGGTATTCGATCGCGGGAAGATCGCGCTGGTGCCCGATCACTTCGCGCCCAACAAGGACATCGAGTCCGCCGAACAGTGCAAGGCGATGCGCGAGTTCGCGCGGAAGCACGGAATTGAAAACTATTTCGAGATCGGTTGCATGGGCATCGAGCACGCGCTGCTGCCCGAGCGCGGTCTCGTACTGCCCGGGGAGCTCGTCATAGGCGCCGACTCGCATACCTGCACCTACGGCGCGGCGGGCGCGTTCTCTACGGGCGTCGGTTCCACCGACATGGCGGCCGGCATGGCCACAGGCGTAGCCTGGTTCAAGGTGCCCTCCGCGATACGGTTCGCGCTACATGGCGGGCTCGGCGGATGGGCCTCGGGAAAGGACCTGATACTGTCGATCATCGGGGCGATAGGCGTCGACGGAGCGCTGTACCGGTCGATGGAGTTCGTCGGCCCCGGCGTCGCGTCGCTGACGATGGAAGAGCGCTTCACCGTCGCGAACATGGCCATAGAGGCGGGCGCGAAGAACGGCATATTCCCCGTCGACGAGAAGACTCGCGCCTGGGCCGCGTCCGTATCGAATCGACCCTACGTCGAGTACGCCGCCGACCCGGACGCCGAATACGAGCGCACGATCACCATCGACCTGTCGACGATACGCCCGACGGTCGCGTTCCCTCACCTGCCTTCCAATACGAGGCCCGCCTCCGGATCCGGCGTCGTCGCGATAGACCAGGTCGTCATAGGCTCGTGCACGAACGGCCGCATCGAGGACCTGCGCGTCGCAGCGGAGATACTGAAGGGGCGTAGGGTCGCCGACGGGGTCCGATGCATCGTGTTTCCCGCCACGCAGAAAATATACTTGCAGGCGATACGCGAAGGCCTGATAGAGGCGTTCATCGAGGCCGGGGCGATCGTGTCGACGCCGACCTGCGGACCCTGCCTCGGCGGCCATATGGGCATACTCGCCGAGGGCGAGCGCGCTATAGCGACCACGAACAGGAATTTCGTCGGAAGGATGGGGCACCCGAAATCAGAGGTGTACCTGGCGAGCCCCGCGACGGCGGCGGCGAGCGCGATTGCGGGAAAGATCGTGGACCCGGAAGAGGTGCTCGAAGCGCCCGGAAGGAGAGGATAGCTTCATGGAGAATGGATCGAGGGTCTGGAAATACGGGGACGACGTCGACACCGACGTGATCGTACCGGCGCGCTACCTGACGACGAGCGTTCCCGAGGAGCTCGCGGCGCATTGCATGGAGGATATCGACTCCGGCTTCGCTAAGGCGGTGTCGCCGGGGGACGTCATCGTCGCGGGCGGCAATTTCGGCTGCGGCTCGTCCAGGGAGCACGCGCCCATAGCGATAAAGGCGTCCGGCGTGTCGTGCGTCGTCGCGGCTAGCTTCGCGCGCATCTTCTTCAGGAACGCCATCAATATCGGCCTGCCCATACTGGAATGCCCCGAAGCCGCCGCCGAGGCGGAGAACGGCGACAGGATGAGCGTGGACCTGGCGTCCGGCATGATACGCAACCTGACCAGGGGCACGAGCCACGCCGCCGCTCCGTTCCCGCCGTTCATGCGCGGCATCATGGACGCGGGCGGGCTGATCGCTTACGTATCGGCCAAGTCGAGCGCCGGCTCCAGGAAAGGCTCGTGACATGACGTATCGCATAGCGACCATACGCGGCGACGGCATAGGCCCGGACGTCGTCGCCGAGGCGGTGAAGGCGCTCGTAGCCGTATCCGAGGCGTCGGGGTTCGATCTTGATTTCATCGAGGCGACCATGGGCGGCGCTGCTATAGACGCGACGGGCTCGCCCCTGCCGGAATCGACGCTCGCGGCCTGCAAGGCCTCGGACGCGGTACTGCTAGGCGCGGTCGGCGGCCCGAGATGGGACGGCCTCGCGGGCAGGCTCCGGCCCGAGGCCGGCTTGCTCGGGCTGCGAGCCGGGCTCGGCGCCTACGCCAACCTCCGGCCCGCGAGGATGTTCCCGGAACTGGCGGCGGCGTGCCCGCTGCGTGCCGATATCGTCGCCGGAGGCCTCGACCTGCTTATCGTGCGCGAGCTGACCGGCGGCATCTATTTCGGCGATCGTGGGACGAGCCCCGACGGAGACGCCGCGTGGGATACCGAGCGTTACTCGAGAGCCGAGATAGAGCGGTTGCTTTCGGTCGCTTTCGACGCGGCGCGCGACAGGCGGGGCAGGCTGTGCGTCGTAGACAAGGCCAACGTGCTCGATTCCAGCCGACTATGGCGCAAGGTCGCGACGGAGATGGCCGCGAGCCGCCCCGACGTGGCGACCTCCTTCATGTACGTCGACAACTGCGCGATGCAGCTGGTGAGGAACCCGCGTCAGTTCGACGTCATAGCGACGAGCAACCTGTTCGGCGATATCCTGTCAGACGAGGCCAGCATGATCACGGGCTCCATAGGGATGCTCGCGAGCGCTAGCGTCGGCGCCGCCGGGCCGGGCATCTTCGAGCCTATTCACGGTTCGGCGCCGGACATAGCCGGGCGCGACGCGGCCAACCCGCTGGCGACGATACTGTCGTCCGCGATGCTGCTGTCGTACGGCCTCGGCCGGAAAGCGGAAGCCGCCGCTATCGAATCCGCGGTTGCGGCGGTCCTGGCCGAGGGGATGCGTTGTGCCGATATAGCTACGGGCGCCTCGGGAGAGCTCGTCGTAGGGACCAAGGCGATGGGAGACGCCGTCGTCGCGGCGATACGGGCGGCGGCTCGTTCTTGACCCCGTTACGCGGCTCGGTCTATGGTGTTCCCGCTTTCACGACGAAGATGGAGGGAACGATGGCCGAGCCGATTCTAGGAGACCGATACGATACGCCCGAGGGGATTCGCCCGTTGGCGCGGGAATTCCTCCTGCTGCGATCGCGTTGGAGCCCGTACACCGCGTTCTTCGGCGAGATGTTCCGCGTCCGCTCGCTCGCGCTTAAAGGGCTGTACGACGACGAGGCCTGGTCCGACAGCTCTATGGAAATTCTCCATCGCCTGGAACGTTGCGGCGCGAATATACATATCTCGGGACTCGACAACGTGCGGGCGCTCAACGGGCCGGCCGTATTCGTCTCCAACCATATGAGCACCTTCGAGACGCTCCTGTTGCCCGGAATTATCAATCCGATCCGGCCCTGCACCTACGTCGTCAAGGAAAAACTGCTACGCGGTTTTATTTGGGGTCCCATCATGCGCTCCCGAGACCCGATATCCGTGACTAGAGCAGACCCGCGCAAGGATCTCGAGGCCGTCCTCGAAGGCGGTACCGCCAGGCTAGCCCGAGGCCGGTCGATCATCATATTCCCACAGGGCACGAGGACCGACGCCTTCTCCCGCGCCGGCCTCAACAGCCTGGGCGTGAAGCTGGCCTCAAGGGCCGGCGTACCCGTCGTGCCCGTCGCCGTAAAGACCGATTACTGGGGCAACTCTCCCGTGTTCCGCGGCTTCGGCCCCGTGCGCCGCGACCGCCCCGTCATGATCGAATTCGCCCCGCCGATACCCGTCTCCGGCCGCGGCAAGGCCGAACACGAGGCCTGCGTCGACTTCATCGAAGGTCGTCTCCGCTCCTGGGGCGCCGAAATGGCTCACCCGGCCATCCCCGAAGCGTGAATTCTCGCCTGGGTCGCTTTTATTCCGCGACGTGCTATACTAATACTGTTCAAGACCGAATAGGCTCAGCATCAATGCGTTTCATCACGGGTATCGGTCCGCTGTCCACTATCGATACGGGAGAACCATGATGACGAAACGTGCGCCCTTTCTGCCTATGACGATCTTCGCGAGCCTGGCGCTCGCTTCCTGCATGTCGCCGGTACTCGGCGACAAGACCGCGACCATTGTGATCGCGACCTCGCCGGCCACGGGTTCTAGAGCCCTGACCGACGGCTGGCCGATGGGCGGCCTTCCCGTATTCTCCGACATAACCGTCAGCGTCCTGGACTCCGACGGTAACGAGATGCTCCTGCCCAGGGAGCCGGTCGTAAGCGGCAACTCGATAACCGTAACCGTCGTTGCCGGAAAGAACCTGACCCTCGTCGTCGACGCCGCGCCTGATTGGGACGCGACCGCGGCCGCCTATGACACGTATGAAGGCGGCTTTCCGATGCTCGTAAACATGTACTCTGGCAGGAAAATATTTAGCGTCAATGCCGGGGCGACAACGGCGGTGACGATAGAGCTGGCTACAGGCGGGACGAAGATTCTACTGCCAATGCTTAGCTCTGTCGCTTCGTCGGCACTCGGCATTGCGGATAGCTTCACGAGCTCGACGATAAATACGACTTATGATTTCTCGGACCTCTCGATCCAATCCTATTTTTCATATGATAGATATGGCCATCTATTACTATCCAGGAATGATACCGTATATGCGTATAGTGATCTATCATCCGCATTTGCAAGCTATTACTTCGGTTCCGGACTGACCGATATCGTATTATCCGAGGCTTCAAATCGCTTGTACGGATTACTTGAATCCGATGGCTTCATTCTGGAATTCCTAGATCTTGACGATAGCGAACCGGTGGCTGCTTCGATCACGATTCCATCGGGATATAGCCTGTCCGGATACGGAGTGGCCGCCGATGGGCTCGGTCGGGTATATGTTCCCGCGTATTATGATGCGTCGAATAGCGACGGTATTCTTCGCCTAAGCGTAGATGACCTGGATGGCACTCTCACCGCTGCAAGCGGATTCGTATCACTGGAGTCAATCGGTCTTCAGTATACTGTGTACTATGTTGGAGGGGATATCGGTACAGAGACGTTACAAATAGAGGACATGAGAGTCGTGAACGGAATTCTCTACATACTCGGATCTCAGGTCACGAGTTCTTATTCTATCAGCGGCATTTCTTCCGATAACGCGTATAGCCGGGGCAAAATTGTCGCCGTCGATACGTCAACGATGAAGAAGCTCTGGGAAACCGGATGGAATAGCTCCAGAAATTTTCCTTCCTCGGATACCGATTCGTCAATTTTCGCCGGTCCCAGGCGCTTCGTCGCGATGGCGCCGAAGCGGCTTTATGTGCTTGACGATGGCTTCGGTTGGTTAGATCACGGCTTGTCGGAGACCATTGATGTTTCCGAGGTCAATAGGGTCATTGAGATAGATACGGCCCGTGGTGCCATAGTTTCTAGTACTATCTTCACCGGCGAGTACTCTGTCGTACCGGATTACCTATACCTCTATTCTGGAGGGTATATTTACTCAGATCTTTTCACCGGCGTATATTGAGAGTCCTTTTCTATACCGGCGGCGCGACCGGGTCCGGACATATCGTGACTGGTTGCGCTCTATACTTGGCTATGCGGCGTGCCAGCCTGCGTGGCCTGTCTCTGCTTGCGCCGGAAGGCGAATTCTCGACTCTCGCATCGCGGCTCGACATAGATATCCGTAGGTACACGCCGGACCCCCCGGAACTGCTGACCGAGGATCGCTATCGCGAGTCCGCTGTATATCGCGCCATCGCAGAGGCGGCTCCCGACGTCCTCATCGTTGACCTGTATTGGTTCCCGCTCGAGGCTTTCATACGGGAGCTGCCGTGTAAGAAGGTCTTCATCGCGCGCCAAGTAGACGTCTCCTTTTTTAACTTGCGCTTTCCCGACCGCGACCTCCGCTTCCGCCCGGACGACTACGACCTCATCATCAGGACCGAGCCGGGCTTCGAGTTGCCGTTCCCGTCCGTAGAGATAGACCCGATCATAATCCGTAACCGCGACGAGATCATGAGCGCCGACGATGCCCGAAAGGATCTCGGGCTCGGCGTCGACGAGCGGACCTGCCTATTCGCGTTCAACGGCGTGGAGGGCGAGGGCGCTACGGCCTGGAAGAGTTTCTCGTACCTCGAGGAAGAGGGCTGGCGCGTGGTGCGATCGGACAACCGAGCCGGCGGGCTGTTCCCGGCGGTCGACTGGTATAACGCGTTCGACATGCTGGTGTGCGGCGCCGGCTATTCGGCGTTCTGGGAAGCCCGGTACTTCGGCAAGGAGGCGTTCTTCGTGCCGTTCAGGCGGCGCTTCGAGGACCAGGCCAGGCGCGTCGCGACCTGCTCCGACTACGCGCCCAAGGGAAACGGCGCCGATGAACTCGTCGAGATGATCATGGGCCTGTAACGGCTTCCTTCCGCCCGGTACATTTTCCTTGTTTCCGCGAGCGGGGTTCATTATCCTCGTAGGATGAGCGATATACTCAGGATAGAGGGCCTGTCGAAGCGATACGGTTCGGTCCAGGCGGTAGACGACGTCTCGTTCGGGATTCCGGAAGGCATCTGTTTCGGGCTCTTGGGGCCCAACGGCGCTGGCAAGACGACGACCATAGAGATCATGGAGGGCATTACCGCGCCTAGCGCGGGCAGGGTCCTGTTCCGCGGGCAGCCAATAGGCAAGGGCTTCAAGGCTAAGGTCGGCATACAGTTCCAGAGCACGGCGCTACCGGAGTTCATCACGGTCAAGGAGACGCTCGAGCTGTTCTCGTCGTTCTACGACCGGCCGCGGCCCATGGCCGAGGTCGTCGAGCTGTGCTCTCTGGCCGACATCCTGGAGCGCGATAACCAGAAGCTCTCGGGCGGCCAGCGTCAGCGCATGCTATTGGCCCTAGCCATCATCCCTATGCCAGAGGTGGTGTTCCTCGACGAGCCGACAACCGGCCTCGACCCGCAGGCCCGCCGTAATTTCTGGGACCTGATAGGGCGGATAAAGGCGGAGCGGACGACGGTCATACTGACGACCCACTACATGGACGAGGCCCAGCTGCTATGCGACCGGGTAGCGATCATGGACCGCGGCAAGATCCTCGATATCGACACTCCGGAGGCCCTGCTAGCCAAACACTTCCGGGGAGTGCTCATACGGCTGCCGTACGACGGCTGCTGCTCGGACGCGCTCTCCGGGTTCGAGGGGCTCGTGACGCGAGCCGACTCGATAGAGCTGCAGACCGAGACGCTCGACAGGAGCCTCAAGGACCTGCTAGCCGCGAAGGTCAATCTAGAAGGCCTGTCGATACACAAGCCGAACCTGGAAGACCTCTTCATAAAGCTGACCGGCAACGCGCTGCGTACCTAGCGGAAGGAAGGAAATGATAATCAAGCAATTCGGCGCCCTCTTCAAGGCGCGGACTATGGAATACGTCAGGGATCGCGGAACGTTCTACTGGAGCCTGCTCTTCCCTGTTTTCCTCGTGCTCGGCCTAGCGTTCGCGTTCTCGGGCGGGGACGATAAGTTATTCAAGGTAGGGGTCGTAGGCGTTCAGGATCCTTCGGTAGCGCTCCTCGGCATGGAGCAGGTACAGCTCGTGCCGTATCCGGACGCGGCCGCGGCGGCAGAGCGCCTGGCGCGCCACCAGATAGACTTCATGATCGACTTCACCGCCTCGAGCTTCGCTATCAACGCCGAATCGAGCAAGGGGCGCCTCGTCCGCGACCTGTTCCTGGCCCAGCAGGCTACCGCCCCGGACGGATCCGGGAATCGCGCCGTGACTTTCTCCGAGACCGTCGTGACCGGCAAGGCGACCCGGTACGTCGATTGGCTGGTACCCGGCGTCATAGGCATGAACATGATGTTCTCGAGCCTGTTCGGCGTCGGCTTCGTCATCGTCCGGTACCGTAAGAACGGCGTACTGAAGCGGTTCAAGGCGACGCCCGTCAGCGCGCTCAACTTCGTCAGCGCGCAGGCGGCCAGCCGCCTCGTCATCGTACTGCTGACGTCCGTCGTCGTGTTCGCCGGAACGAACGCGTTCCTGCACTTCATGATGCGCGGCAGTTACGTTAATCTGCTCCTGCTGACCGTGCTCGGCATACTCTGCATGATATCGCTGGGGCTGGTGTTCGCCTCGCGTATGCGTAGCGAGGAGATGGCCAACGGCGTCCTGAACATAGTCACGTTCCCTATGCTGGCGCTCTCCGGCGTCTTCTTCTCCCTCGAGGGGAGCCCGCAGATACTCAGGACCGTTTCCAGGGCGTTTCCGCTTACGCATTTTATAGAGGCGGCGCGCAAGATAATGCTTGACGGCGCGGGCCTCGCGGCGATCGCTCCCAATCTCCTGGTACTGGGAGCCCTTACCGTCGTATTCCTCGCCATCGGTTCCGCTCTCTTTCAATGGGAATGATTTTCGGGTTATGCTAGGCGCATGGATACGATTCAGCTAAAGGCCCTGGCGCTGCACGCCTCGGGCTCCAATTGCGCGCAGTCGGCGTATTGCGCGTTCTCGGAAGAGATAGGCTTCGACTTCACGGAGGCGCACCGTAGCGCTACCTGCCTCGGCGCGGGATTCGGCAGGCGCCAGCTCGTGTGCGGCGCCGTTTCGGGCGGGGCGCTGGCCATAGGGGCCGCGCTCGGTAACGATTCTGGCGCCGACCTGGAGACCAAGGAACGCTGTTACGGCATAGTCTCGGATTTCGTCGCGACGCTGGAGGCCGAATTCGGAGCCGTCGACTGCAGGGCTCTGCTCGGCGTCGATATTACCACCGAGGCCGGCCGCGCCCAGGTCAAGGAGCGGGGACTAGGCGATTCTGTCTGCAACAGGATCATCGCTCGTTCGGTCGAGCTGGTAGAGGGAATCCTGGCGGACGCGAAGGGCTGAGCCGGGTCTCCTTCAGTTTCGACCGCACGAGGGGCTCTCCACCCTGTCTACGAGCGCCGAGAGGGTACTCTTGAGCGTGACGTACTCCTCGGCGTCGGCGAGCAGGCACGCGGCCATCGCGCCGGGTACGCCCTCGGCCCGTCGCTCGAGGGCTCGGCCAGCGTCGCTCAGCCTGACGTTAACCGAGCGCTCGTCCTCCGGGCTACGGTTACGCTCGACGAGGCCGGCGGCCTCCATGCGCTTGACCAGCGGCGATACGGTGCCCGTATCGAGGTGGAGGATGGCGCACAGCTCTCCCACAGACAGATCGTCGCGTTCCCAGAGTGCTAACATCGCCAGGTACTGCGGATAGGTGAGCCCGAGCTCCGCCAGGAGCGGGCGGTAGCGCGAGGCTATCGCCTTATCGAGCCTGTACACGAGGAAGCACAGCTGGCTCGACAGCAGCAGCCCGGGCGAGCTCA
Source organism: Spirochaetae bacterium HGW-Spirochaetae-3 (assembly GCA_002839315.1). Lineage (GTDB taxonomy): Bacteria > Spirochaetota > Spirochaetia > Treponematales > UBA12059 > SZUA-370. The sequence goes on along the minus strand of PGXV01000001.1, from coordinate 459,769 downwards.
TGCCTCGAGCGCCTCTACGATATCGCGCTCCATTTTCTCCGGCTCATAGGTCGGGGCGAAGCGCTTAACCGCCTTCCCGTCCTTGGAGACGAGGAATTTCGTGAAATTCCACTTGACCGCGTCTCCGATGACGCCGGGAGCCTGCTTGCGGAGCATAGCGAATACCGGGTGCGCGCCCGGTCCGTTGACGTCGACCTTGGACATCAACGGGAAGGTAACGCCGAAGTTACGCTGGCAGAACGTCGCTATTTCCGCGTCGCCGCCGGGTTCCTGGTGCGCGAACTGGTCGCAGGGGAAACCGAGGACGACGAGTCCCTTGTCCGCGTACTTCTGGTATAGAGACTCCAGCCCGGCGTATTGCGGCGTGAACCCGCATTTGCTCGCCGTATTGACGATGACGAGTACCTTGCCCCGGTAGTCGCCGAGATCCTTCTCGGTCCCGTCGTTCGCTACGGCCTTTAGATCGAAAACGCTATGGCTCATTATAGTTCCTTTCGAATAACATTGTATAAAATATAGTTGTACGCAATATATAAGTCAATACCACAAAAATAAGAGTTGTAACACTTCGATAAAATTGATTATCATCGTGCCGTGGTAAACGACTATGGTACGGGGCTCGAACAAGGTTCCGACATACTCTCTCAATACAATAGACTCAGCCAGATGGGCGCTATCGAGAGCCTCGAGGCGCTCCGCAAGGAGAACAGGGAGCTCGACAGGCTTATAAGCGACGCCGCGACCCTCGTCGCGCTTCCGACGGTATCGCGAATGCTCGATTTCGTCATCGACAAGGTGCTGGAACGATTCGTTCCGGATTTCCTCGCCTTCGTCATCGAGCCGCCGCGCGGGGCCAGGCTGAGCCAGTTCTGCTACCGTAACTTGAAACCGAGCGAAGAAACCATCCCTTTGGATGCCTACGCGCGCATCAAGGATCACTTCCTTTCCAAGCCGTTCTCGGACCGGTTCGAGACGATACGCCATGAGACGGGGGATTATCCGGGGCTCGAGGCGTTCTCTCCCGAGCTGGTGTTCCCTATGAGGGGCATCGCCGGGCTCTACGGCATCGTGGTCCTCGGCCATAAGGTCGTCGGCGACGAGTATTCCGATATCGAGCGGATGTACATCGACAGGCTGACCCGATTCCTCGCGGTCGGCATACAGAACGGCCTCCATCATCAGAGTTCCATAACCGACGCCAAGACGGGCCTCTATAATCATGAGTTCTTCATGCGGAGGCTCGAGGAGGAACTGTCCCGATGCGATCGCGTCGGGTCGGACGCCTGCGTCCTGATGCTCGACGTAGATCGCTTCAAGCGGTTCAACGACAGCTATGGACACCTCGCCGGGGACGCGGTCCTCGAGTCGCTCGCGTTGGCGCTCAAGGAAGCCATGAGGAGCGAGGATTCCGTAGCGCGGTTCGGCGGCGAGGAATTCTGCGTACTCGCCGTGGATTGCGGCGCCGAGGCAGGAATGGCCATGGCGGAACGGATCCGGGCCATCATCGAGGCCCTCCGTATCGAGTACAACGGGCGCGCGCTTCGCATCACGGTAAGCATAGGCGTCTGCATGCTGGATCCGCGCCTGAAGGCCAAGGACCTGCTCGACGATGCCGACAAGGCGCTGTACGCGTCGAAGGCCGGAGGCCGTAATCGATGCACCCTGTTCCGACCCGGTTTCCTCGGGCGCGCGACACTGCTTCGCGCCGGTCGGTAGGCGCCGCCGCTAGCATTCTTCGTCGCCCCGAAAGGAATATCCATGGAACTGTTCAGCAAGGCCGCCGAGCTGGCGGAGCGCAATATACCGTTCGCCATCGCTACCATCGTACAGGCGTCGGGCTCCACCCCGCGAGGCAAGGCCAAGATGCTGGTACTGTCCGACGGCGCCTGCTTCGGTACCGTCGGCGGAGGCGTCGTGGAGGCTAGGGTCGTAGCGGAAGCGAGGCGCGCCATCGCCCTTAACCGGCCGGTCATGCTCGATTACTCGCTCGACGATTCGGCTGACGGCGGCGCGGGCTTGCCTATGGAATGCGGCGGCGCGATGAAGGTGTTCGTCGAGGTGATCGGCGCCAGGCCGAGGCTGCTCGTCGTGGGCGCCGGGCACGTCGGGCTCGCCATCGCCGAAGCCGCGGCCCGCGTCGGTTATCGGATAGCCGTAGTCGACGACAGGCCCGGCTTCGCGACCGCGGAACGCCTGTCCATGGCCGCCGAGCTCTACGTCGACGCTGACCTCGGCGCGGCGCTGGGAGCGGCGCCGGTGGATTCAGGTACCTGCGTCGTCGTAGCGACGTCCGCCCACTCGAGCGATCAACGCGCGATAGGCCATTTCGTCGATTCCGGCTGCCGCTATCTCGGCGTGCTGGGTTCGCGGCGCAAGGTCGCCGCTATGTTCGAGCGCCTCCGTTCCGAGGGCGTCTCTGAAGAGAGCCTCGCGAAGGTACGGGCTCCTATCGGCCTCGACCTAGGCGCGGAGACACCGGAAGAGATAGCCGTCTCGGTGGTATCCGAGATCATGGCGGCGATAGCCGGCAGGGACGCCGCGCCGCTCTCCGGCCGAGACGGCGAGCTCGTGGCGGTACGCGGCGCCGGAGACCTCGCGACCGGCGTCATCGTCCGGCTCAAGGCCTCCGGTTTCCGGGTCGTCGCGCTGGAGATAGAAAAGCCCACGGCGATACGGCGGGCGGTATCGCTGTCCGAGGCGGACTACGACGGCGAAGCCATGGTAGAGGGAGTCGTCGCCAGGCGCGTCGATAGCCTCGCGGCCGCTCGATCGGCGCTGGCGGACGGAGTCGTACCGGTTCTCGTAGACCCCGATTGCCGCTTCGTCGCCAGCCTGGCGCCGTACGCGGTAGTAGACGCGACGTTGGCCGGGAGGAGTACCGTCGTACGACGAGGCATGGCGCCCGCCGTGATTGCGCTCGGACCGGGATTCGAGGCGGGGGGCGACGCGGACGCAGTCGTGGAGACGCGGGGCGGGCCCGACCTTGGGCGGGTCATCTTGTCCGGTTCAGCCGCCGAGGATCCCGTAGCTCGCGGAGAGATAGGCGGCGATAGCGACGGGCGGGTTCTCGAATCGCCGGAGCAGTGCGCCCGTATCTCCGGCGATGCTCGGGCGGTCGCCGGCGGCGTGCTCGAGGCGATACTGGCGCTCAAGGGTCGCGTCAAGCGCCGGGGGTAGCTATCAATAACCGAGGCTCTCGAGATACGTTATAGCGCGATGCTTGATCAGCGTTTCAACCGACTTGCCTTGCGGTAGCGCGTCCGCCGGTATGAACCCGCCCGCCATATGCGGATGGCCTCCGCCGAATCCTATGCCCGAGACGATCGAGCGGGCCAGGTCGTTGGCCCGGACGGGATCCGCCAGGCTCCGCACAGATATCTTGACGCCGTCGGCCCTTATGGAGTACGCCACGGACGCGTCGACCTCGTCGAGAGAGAGGACGATGTCGTTGGCGGAGCCGACGAGCGAATCGTCGGCGTCTGCCATCCTGAGGAATCCCAGCCTGCCATAGGTCTCCACGGTCCGGAACGCCTCGGCGTATAGGGCGAGGTCTCGCAGGGTTATCTGGCTACCGCGCAGGCGGCGTATCAGCTCCGCGTCATAGAATGCGTGCAGCCGGTAGAACATGCGCGCGTCGAGCTCCGACACGCCGCGGGTCAGGTTATCCGTGTCTACGAATAGCCCGTACGCCAGGGCCGTCGCCACGGGCTTCGTCGGCGTCTCTCCCGAATCGAGGAAGTATTCCGCTATTATCGCCGAGCACGAGCCGGCGCCCGGCCTGATGTCCGAGTAACGGTACGAGGCGTCGGACCTGAGCGGATGATGGTCGATAGCCGCGACCGCGACGCAGCCGAGGTCGACGATGTTCGCATTGCCCTGCTGTCCGTCTACGACGACTATCCAGTCCTCTACGCCGATGGACGCCACGTCGGAGGCTAGAGAAAGCCGCACGCCGAGCGATTCGACCATCCGTAGCGAGTCGATCTTCTCGAATTCCCTCTCGTACACGATGCTTGACTCGACGCCGAAGCGCCCGAGCAGGTATTGAAGCCCGAAGGCCGACGCGATGGCGTCGGGATCGGGCACGTCGTGCGGCTGTATGAACACTTCGCCCGGCGCTTCCTTCAATAATCCTGCCAGTTCAGATATTTTCGTCGTCGGCATGCGTACGATGCTAACCGCGATCGTGGCGCGGCGCAAGCCCGCTTGCCCAGCGATCCTGGCCCTGGCTATAATCACCCATCAGTATTCGCGTACGAATTATGGAGGAACGGCATGAATCCCGCTTTGGAGACCTTGAAGGAACGCGGCTTCGTCCAACAGTGCACCGATATAGAGGGGCTTTCCGCCCTTATGGACAAGGGCCCGGTAACCTTCTACGTCGGTTGCGATCCCACGGGGCCGTCGCTGCATATCGGGCACATGGTGCCGTTCTTCGCTCTCAGGCATATGCGCGACGCGGGCAATATAGGCATCGCGCTACTCGGCGGAGGTACCGCGAGGATCGGCGACCCGTCGGGTAAGAGCGAGATGCGGAAGATGATCTCGTACGAAGCGATAGACGCCAACGCGGAGCTGTTCCGCAAGCAACTGGACCGTTTCGTCGGATTCGACGGCAAGACGAGCTTCTCCTCCAATAACAAGGACTGGCTCGCCGACCTCAACTACATCGAATTCCTCCGCGATATAGGCAGGCATTTCTCCGTTAACCGCATGCTTACCTTCGAGGCGTACAAGATGCGGATGGAGACCGGCCTGTCGTTCATCGAATTCAACTACCAGCTTCTGCAGAGCTACGATTTCCTCCAGCTGTACAAGCGCCACGGGTGCCGCCTGCAGATAGGCGGCGACGACCAATGGGGCAACATCGTAGCGGGCATGGAGCTGATACGCCGCGTCGAGGGCGGGGAGGCCTTCGGGCTTACGTTCCCGCTCGTGATGACGAGCGACGGCAAGAAGATGGGCAAGACCGAGAAGGGCGCGCTGTTCCTCGATCCGGCGATGACGAGCCCCTACGAGTTCTTCCAGTACTGGCGCAACGTCGCGGACGCCGACGTGCTCAAGTTCCTGCTCATGTTCACGTTCCTGCCGGCGGACGAATGCCGCTCGCTCGTGGCGCCCGGGACGAACATTAACGTCGCCAAGGAACGCCTCGCGCTCGAGGTTACCGCCATCATCCACGGTAAGGACGAGGCGGAGAAGTCGCTCGCGGGGGCCAAGGCTGCGTTCGGCGGCGGCGGCGGCGACAAGTCGGCCATGCCCACGGCGGAGCTATCGCGGGCGCGCTTCGAGGCGGGCTATCCGGTACTGGACCTGTTCGTCGACGCGGGCTTGGCGCCGAGCAAGAGCGAGGCGAGGCGCCTCGTGCAGCAAGGCGGCGCGGTCGTCGGCGAGGCCTCCTGGAACGACGAGAAGGCGCCGGTGGGAGCCGACCGGCTCGACGCGGACGGGGCTATCGTGCTGCGCGCCGGCAAGAAGCGTTTCGTCAGGGTCGTCGCCGCGCTATAGCGGGCGGTGAGACGTAATGAGGCGGACGGAGGTCGCTGCGGAGCTGGCGGGCATCGTCGGCATGCTAAGGGATCACGCGTTCCTCCGTTACTCGGAGTCGGGCAGGGCCGAGTACCAGCTGAAGCTACGTACCGCTAGCGGTCTTTTCGCCGCGGTCGTCGCCAAGGCTACGGGCGTGCCCGTCACCAACCCGTTCCCGGACGCGAGCGTCGAAGGGGCGGTAGCCGGAGGGCCGGACTCGGGAACCAGGGTCGCGAAGCGAATCGCGGCGTCTCTGGCTGCCGCGGCCGCTCGCGGGAGCGGCCGTCGGTCGGCAAGCCTCGCCGCCGCGGCCGAAGCCTGGCGCGAGGCCGCGGAAGCTATCTCGGCGTTGCCGAGATAGCTTCGTCGTTTCATGCTCGCTCGTGTACGGTCCTCGATATGATCTCGTCCTGGTGCCGCTCGTCGAGGTCTACGAAATAATCTGAATACCCGGCCACGCGGACGAGCAGGTTCTTGTACTCGCTCGGACTTCGTTTCGCCGCTCGTAGCGTCGCCTCGTCGACGACGTTGAACTGTACGTGGTGCCCGCCCTGCTTGAAGTAGCCGCGCACCAACGCGGCGAGCTTCTTGGGTCCGGAATCTCCCGACAGCGCGCTCGGCGAGAAGCGTTGATTGAGGAGCGTGCCGCCCGTCCTGGCCTGGTCGAGCTTGGCGAGGCTGTTCATCACGGCCGTCGGTCCCGCCTTGTCTGCTCCGTGCGAGGGGCTCGTTCCGTCAGACAACGGTTCGGTCGCCTTACGGCCGTCCGGCGTCGCTCCGGTCTTAGTACCGAAATACACGTGGCAGGTCGTCGACAGGAAGTTCGCCCGATACGGGGCGCCGCGCTTGGCTATACGCTGCCTGTCGCCGTCCCGTTCCACGGCTCGAACGAACGCGTCGAAGACCCGAGACGCGAGGGCGTCGACACGGTCGTCGTCGTTACCGAATAGCGGCGTCTTGTTCCTGGCCAGCGCGCGTATCGTCTCGTACCCCTTCCAGTCGTTCCTCAGGGCTTCCTTCAGTTCCGCCATGGTCGTCTTTCGGGCGCCGAAGACCTGGGTCTCGATGACCGATAACGAGTCGACCACGGTGCCGAGGCCGGTGCACTGGATATAGTCGCTATTGTACCGGGCGCCGCCCCGGTAGTAGTCCAATCCCCGGTCGACGCAGTCCGATATGTACAGCGAGAGGAACGGCGCCGGGGTCGATTCGCCGTACAGGTCGTCGAGGAAGCCGTCGACGCGGACCTTCCAGTCTACGGCGTAGGCGAGCTGCTTCTCCCAGGCGGCGAATAGCTCGTCGGTGGAGCCGAACGCCTCTGCCTTGCCCGTGGCCGGGCCGATCCTCTTGCCGCTTATCGGGTCGACGCCGTCGTTCAGCGCCAACTCGAGCAGCTTAGGGCCGTTCAGGTAGCCGTGCAGGAGGTATGCCTCCTTGCCGAAGCAGCCTATCTCTATACAGCCGCTCGTGCCGCCTTCGCGCGCGTCGCTCAGGCTCTTTCCGGAGGCCACCTGGGATAGCGTCACTTCGTCCGAGTTGAATAGCGACGGGTAGCCCATGCCCTCGCGCACGACGCGGCACGCGGCCTCTAGGACGCGGTCAGGGGTCCGCGAGGCGACCTGGAGGTTCGCCTGGGGCTGTAACAGGCGTAGCTCGCCGAGAACCTCGAGGGCAATGAGGGTAACCTCGCTAGAGCCGTCGAGGCCGTCGGGCGTCAGGCCGCCGAGGTTGATGTTGGTGAAGTCGTTGTAGGTGCCCGATTCCGCCGCGGTGACGCCTACCTTGGGCGGGGCGGGTGTATTATTGACCTTTATCCAGAACGACGACAGGAGTTCCCTGGCTCGCTCCCTGGTCAGCCGGCCCTCGGCGACGTCGCGCTCGTAGAAGGGGGCCAGGTGCTGGTCGAGGTGTCCCGGGCTCATCGCGTCCCAGCCGTTAAGCTCGGTTATCGTGCCGAGGTGAACGAACCAGTACGCCTGGAGCGCCTCGTGGAAGGTCCTCGGCGCCTCCGACGGCACTCGTCGGCATATCTCGGCTATCTCGAGGAGCTCGAGCGCGCGCTCCTTATCGGAAGTCTCGCGGGCCATCGAAGCCGCGAGCTCCGCGTGCCGATGGGATAATCGGATAGCGGCGTCGCAGGCCAGGGCCATCGCCTCGAGCTCGGCTTCCTTCTCGGCGCGGCGCGGATCGCCTGAGTCCAGGCGAGCGCTGGAGGCGAGTACGTCGGCCTTGATGGCTAGCAGGCCCTTGCGGTAGAGGAGTCCGTCCAGCGACGTATGCCCAGCCGCGCGCTGCTCCATGAACTCGGTGAAAGCGCCGGCTTCGTATAGATCGAGCCATTCACCGGGCAAGTCGGCGAAGGCCCTGTCCCTGATGCAGCGGCCTCGCCAATACGGTATTACCGTCGTCCTGTAGGACTCGATGCTTTCGTCGTCGATGTCGTAGCTGGTCATATGCCTGGAGCGTAGGGTCTGCAAATCCTCTACGCTATGGCAGGTTAGCTCGGGATAGGTCGACGTCATCTTGGGACCGCGGCCGCGTTCGCCGACTATCAGATCGTCTATGCCTATGTAAACGGCCTTGTGTTCGCAAATATGCTGGAAGGCTTTGGCCCGCTTAATCGGGGAGGGGAGCTCTTCCGGCATGGTCCGGTATGCTTCCGTTACCAGGAGCGCTCGCTCAATATCGATGCGCGGTTTCATATCAACGCTCTGAGCTCGAAGTCTTGCTATCCGTTCAGTCATACGCGGCCTCCCTGCGTAGAAAACACACCGACATGTATAAATATAAATACAACTCGCAATAAATTATATTTTATATGGGAAAAGGATATATTAAATAATACATAAAGACATGTTACAGCAGTGGTCCTAGAGCCGCTTCGCGGGCGAAATAGTACGCCATGATGAAGCGTTCCTGCACCGAGAACGACCAGTGTACATCCCTGGCGAAAGCGGCCGCTTCCTGGAATTCTGCTACGAGTAAGTGACGCGCTATCGCCTCGTGCTCCTGTACGCTCTCGCGCTCCCATTGGCTCAGGTAGCTCTCGCGCCTGGGAAAGTCATAGAGTCGATCCTTGAGTATCTTCGTCCAGCGCTTAAGCTCGGCGTTGGCGCTCCTGGAAATATATGAATCATGAAACGCCAGATTTGCTGTATAATAATCGTCGAAGTCGTTCCTATCGAGAGCGGCGCGCATTCTTTCGTTGAGGCCGAGCATGCGTTCGGCGTCGGCGGTGGAAAAAGACGGAGCGGCTTCCATGATGGCCGCGGCCTCTATGGCCCCGAGGATCTGGTACGCGTTGCGTATAGTCTGAAGGTCGAGCGGATTTATGACGACGCCCCGGCGCGGATGAATGGTCACGAATCCCTCGGCCTCGAGCCGCAGGAGCGCGTCTCGTAGCGGAGTCCTCGACAAGCCGAGGTCCGTGCCCAGGGCGTTCAGGTCGAGGAACGATCCCGGCTTGAGCGCGCCTTCGTTGAGGAGGCGCTTGAGGTAGGAGTACACTTGTTCACGGAGCGGTGGCATCTTCGTGTCGGATGCTCCATAATCACGTGAAGAGTTGAAGCCGGAATTATCCTGTTGTTTGTTCATTACAACTGATATAATACTGATATATCAGTTGTTGTCAAGTTGTTTTGGAGGCTCGATGCGCTTACTGGTAATCGGCGGTACGGGTAACATTTCATATGAATTCACCGAGGCCTCGATAGCGCGCGGCTTCGATACGATAATACTGACGCGCGGAACGCGATCGGCTCCGGACGGAGCCTCCGTAATCATGGCCGACGCCTCCATACCAGCAGAGGTCGTCTCGGCGACAAAAGGCATGACTTTCGACGCTGTCGTAGATTTCCTGTGCTACGAACCAGATCGCGCCGCTTCCTCGGTCGAGGCCTTCAACGGGCGGACGGGGCAGTACGTTTTCATATCCTCGGCTTCCGCCTATCAAAAACCGCCTCTTAGCCATGTCATCGACGAGCGAACGCCCTTGATGAATCCCTTCTGGGCCTATTCCAGGGACAAGATAGCCTGCGAGCGGGTTTTTATGGACGCGTATCGTTCAAGGGGATTCCCCGTGACCATCGTCCGGCCATCCCATACCTACGGAAGGACCTGGATCCCGACGGCCTTCGTGTCGTCCGACTTTACGGTCGCCGCCAGGATGCTCGCGGGAAAAGAGATCATCGTCCCCGGCGACGGCCAATCGTTATGGACCCTGACTCACGCTCGTGATTTCGCCGTCGGGCTCGTCGGACTGCTAGGGCGAGCCGAGGCCGTTGGCGAGGCGTTCACGATCGCGGGCGACGAGACGCATACCTGGGACGCCATACACAGGATCGTCGGTGATGCGCTCGGAGCCCGGCCGCGCATCGTTCACGTGCCTTCCGAATTTATCGCCGCCGTCGATGCCGCGATGGGAGAGCGCCTGCTAGGGGACAAAGCCTATAGCGCAGTCTTCGACTGCTCAAAGCTCAGACGACTCGTGCCCGAGTTCCGGACGACCGTACCGCTCGAACGGGGCATTATAGAATCGGTCGAGTGGCGCCGCGCCGATCCGTCGAGGATGGCGGTCGACGGCCTCATGGACGAGCGCATCGAGAACATCCTCGCCGCGTGGAAAAAGGCTATGGACGCGGCAACCACGGCGTGAAGCTCTGCGCGTCGATGCGCCGGCGGAATAGCAGCGCCTACTTACCGTCGTCGAAGCCGCCGGCGAAATCCTGCACGCAGATCGTCCGGAACTCGGGATGATCGCCGAAGGCCAGGCCGACGACGAGGAAGCCCGGATTGAAGATATTGGCCCGGTGCCCGCGAGAGGCTACGCCGTCGTCGACTACGAGCTGTATGACGACGTCCCTCGCGGACCCGGCTCCGTACGCGATGTTCTCTCCTATGGTCTTCCGCCACGAGCCGTAGCGTTCCGCTCTCGCGGTCATGGTGCTGCGGTCGGAGCCGGTATGTCCCGTCCGTCCGGTCTTGCCCTGGTCGCGCACATGATCGGCCGCGGCTAGCGACAATCCCCGGGATATCGACAAGGGCGCTAAGGGCTTCTGGCGCTCCAGGAAGGCTATCGCCTCGTCCACGGCCCTGACGCCCTCGCGTAGCATCACCGGTATCTCCCCGGGACGCTCGAGGAGGTCGCCCCGGATGAACGCCCGATAATCCCTCAGTACCTCGACGTACCTGCCGGGTCGCGTCCTCGCGAGGTTCAGCTCCTCGAGTATCCGTTCCTCCATCGTAGACGCGGGCCTATCCTGAGCGAACGACGCGGGCGCGCAGACTACGGCGATGAACGCCGCGGCGATCATTCGCATGGGCGCGCGGCGACGAGCGCGACGATATTCAAGACGGCGCATCGGTACCTCCTCGATAAAGAAAGCGCTTACGGCAACTATAGCTCCTTCCCGCCTTGATAGGAACATCGGCCCGATTTTTATTGACAGCGAAGTCTCTGGAGGTTTTAATCGATCAACTGTTTCTATATTCCAGAACTATCGAAAAAGGAGCCCGCCGCATGACCGATATACGTAACAGCACCTTCCTTTTCGCCATAGGAGCCTTCGTCGCGCTCTTCGTGACGGCTCAGAGCCTGACGTTCATGGTACGCGCGTGGAAGGAAGGGCGCCGCATCGGGTTGACCTCCGCGACGATGAAGAAGGCGATCATCGGATCCGCCTCGTTCTCGTTCGTCCCGTCCATAGCGATACTGCTGGCCGTACTGACCCTGGCCGGCGCGCTGGGCCTGCCGCTACCGTGGATACGCCTGTCCGTCGTCGGAGCCATCACCTACGAACTACCGGCCGCGGAGACAGCCGCGCAGGCCTTCGGCACGTCCATCAAGAACGTCATAAGCGACCCGACGGTATTCTCGGCCATAGCCTGGGCGATGTCGGTGGGCTCGGTATTCGCGATGATACTCATCATCCTCTTCGCGAAGAGCATTCAGTCGGGCATACACAAGGCCCGGCTCAAGGATACCAAGTGGTCCGGCCTCCTCATCAGCGCGATGTTCATGGGCCTCATATCCGCGTTCCTCGGGAGCGCGCTCGGAGGCGGGCTCGTATCCATCCTGACGCTGTTGGCCTCGGCCGCGACGATGGGATTCTTCGGGTTGCTCATCAAGAAAGCGAAGCTGGCCTGGCTCGAGAATTTCGCGATGCCCGTCAGCATGATAAGCGGCATGGCCGTCGCCGCCGTCTTTACGCTGGCCTCCAGCGGAGGCTCGCTGTGAACGCGCCGTTGAAGGTCTATAAGACATACGACGAGACGATTCACCGTAACGGACGTATCTGGATGATAGCGGCAATACTGATAACGCAGGGCGTACCGCTGGCTATATCGCTGCGCTTCGGCGTATGGCCGCCTATAGGGAAACTGATCGCGGGGCTCTTGCCGACGATGATGGTATTCTGGCCGATAGCGATCGTCGAGGTGCTGACCTTCACGCCGATGCTCGGTTCCGGCGGCACGTACCTCGGCTTCGTTACCGGGAACCTGAGCAATCTCAAGGTGCCCGCCGCGATAGCCGCGATGCAATCGGCCGGCGTCGAGCCGTCCACCAAGGAGGGCGAGATCATATCGACGCTGTCGATAGGAGCCTCGTCGCTGATGACCAACGTCGTTCTGGTGACCGGCGTGCTCCTGATGTCGTACCTGCTACCGGTGCTCGAGTCGCCGACGCTGAAGCCGGCGTTCGCCAACCTGCTGCCCGCGCTGTTCGGGGCCCTCGGCGTCGTGTTCATATCGAGGAACTGGAAGATATCGGTAGCGCCGCTCGCGCTGATGATAGGCCTCTTCATCGCCATACCGACCCTGCCGGTAGGAATACTCATACCAGCCGGCGCCATCGTCTCCATCGGCGTCGCTCGGCTCATGTATAAAAGGAACATGCTATGACCGCGCTCGTCGTAGTCGGTTTCATCGTTATCGCGTTGGCTAGCATCCCGATCAGGGCCGCGCTGATGCGACCGCCCAGGCCCGCGAGCTCGGCCGACAGGGAAGCGGTGCGCGTAGACGCCGACGGGGCCGCCTCCAGGCTGTCGGCGCTGATACGCAAGCGTACCGTTTCCAGCCGCGATCCCGACGGATGGGACCCCGCCGAGTTCGAGGCGTTCAGGAAGCTGCTCGAGGAGCTGTATCCCGAATCGCACCGGGCCATGGAGCGTACGATCGTCGGCGGGCATTCCATGCTGTATAGGTGGAAGGGCAAGCAAGCGGGAGAACCGCTGTATCTCATGTCGCACTACGACGTCGTCCCCGCGAGCGACGAGGGCTGGACCCGCCCCGCGTTCTCGGGCGACATTTTCGAGGGTAGGGTATGGGGCCGCGGAGCCATCGATACCAAGTGCACGCTCGTGTGCGCGCTCGAGGCCGCGGAATCCCTCCTCAAGGCCGGCTTCGTCCCCGAGCGTGACGTCTACCTGTCGTTCGGCCATAACGAGGAGATAGGCGGAGACGGCGCCCCCGGCATCGCCAGGCACCTCGAAGAGATAGGCGTCAAGCCGGGCTTCGTGCTCGACGAGGGCGGCGCCGTGGTAGAAGGCGTGTTCCCCGGCGTGGATAAGCCTTTGGCGATGGTCGGCGTCGCGGAGAAGGGCGTAACCGATATCGAGTTGTCGGTGAGGAGCGCCGGCGGTCATTCGTCGACGCCGCCATGGAAGGGCGCATCGTGGCGCATAGCCAGGGCCGTCATGCGTCTCGAGGCCAAGCCCTTCCCGGCCGGTTTTCCGGTCGCCACTCGGGTCATGTTCGCCAAGCTCGGACCGCACGCGAGCTTCGGCCTGCGTCTGATCCTCGCTAACATGTGGCTCTTCGAGCCGCTGCTCTTGAAAGTGTTCGGCAAGGCCGGCGGAGAGCTCAACGCCATGTGCCGCACGACGACCGCCGTCACGATGCTGGAGGGATCAAAGGCAGCCAACGTGCTGCCCGCCGCCGCGAAGGCCGTCGTCAACGTCCGCATAGCGATCGGCCAGACAGTGGAAACCGCCGCGGCGCGCATGAAGAACGTGATAGCCGATCCGCTCGTCGAGATGCGCGTCCTCCTGCCCGGCGACCCATCGCCGGTATCCGAGCTGTCCGGTCCCCGCTTCGACATGCTGACCGAGACGATAGCGGACGTGTACCCCGAGGCAATCGTCGCGCCGTACGTGGTGATGGGCGGCACCGACGCCAGGCATTTCGCGCGCGCGTCGTCTACCGTCTATCGCTTCTCGCCGTTCGAGCTGTCCAAGGCAGAGAGGGCCAGCATGCACGCCGTCAACGAGTCCATTTCGATCGAATCGCTCGCCAAGGGCGTGGAATTCTATATCAGGCTAATAAAACGGGCCGGGTAAAGAATCAGGATACTGTAAGATAGAGGAGTACTGATGAAAGTCGTAGCGATTAACGGAAGCCCCCACGCGGACGGGAATACCTACCACGCGATACGGCTCGTGGCCGACGAGCTGGCGAAAGAAGGTATAGACGTGGAGATCATCCATGTCGGCAACAAGGCGGTACGGGGTTGTACCGCGTGCGGTCAGTGCGGAAAGCTCAAGAACGAACGATGCGTCCTTACGGGCGACGATATGAACGACTGGATCCAGAGCATGAAGGGGGCCGACGGGATCGTCCTGGGCTCGCCCGTGTACTACTCGGCCGTCGCGGGCACGATGAAATCGTTCCTCGACAGGGCGTTCCGGGTAGCTGGCGCCAACGGTAGCCTGTTCAGGCACAAGGTCGGCGCCAGCGTCGTAGCCGTACGCAGGGCCGGCGGCGTGCCTACCTTCAATCAGCTGAACAATTATATCAACTACGCGGAGATGTTCATGCCAAGCTCGCATTACTGGAACGTCGTCTACGGCGCCGCGCCCGGGGATGCCCTTCGCGATAGCGAAGGCGTCCAGGTCATGGGCGTACTGGGAAAGAATATGGCATGGCTCCTCAAGGCGGTCGCGGACGGTAAAGGAAAAACGCCGCTTCCCGAGAAAGAGGCCAAGGTCGTCCTGAACTATATCAGGTAGCTCGCTTCCAGGGCGGTTACCGGGCGCGTTTCGTGCGGAACGCGTCTATAGCGCGACCGCCGTACACGTGCATCAGCAATCCGACGAGTACCAAGGCCGCCGCGGCCGCGTCCCGGGCGCCGAAGCGTTCGCCCAGGACCAACGCCGCGGCGCTGACGCCGACGACGGGTACGAGCAGCGAGAACGGCGCTATCTTGCCGGCTCCGTGGCGAAGTATCAGGTGGTTCCATATGCCGTATCCGATAAGGCTCGCCCCGGCGACGATATAGACGAGAGAACCTAACCAGGCGAACGTGGGGTGAGACAGAGCCGAGCGTATGCTCTCCGGGCCCTCCAGCCATAACGAAAGAGCCAGGAGCGGTATGGGCGGGAATACGCTGGACCACACCATGAGCTCGAGGCCTCCCGTCCCCGGTAGCCGGCGTACGAGCACGTTGGCGCAGGACCAGAAGAAGGCCGCCGCCAGTATCATCCCTACCAAGGGCAACGTCATCCCGGCGAGGGAGCCGCCTCCGGCGACGATCGCGAGTCCAGTAGCGGCTACGGCCATGCCCGCGACGCTCGTGATCCGTATTCTTTCCTTCAAGAAGACGGCCGCGAGCAACGCCGTGAAGAATGCCTGGGACTGCAGGATCACCGAGCTGAGCCCCGCGGGCGCGCCTAGCTTCAGCGCCGTGAAAAGGAATCCGAATTGGCCAACGCCGAGTAGTAGGCCATAGGCGGCGAGCGCCGCGAGCGGAGCCTTCGGCCTTCGGATAAACAACATAGCGGGAAAGGCGCTCAGCGCGAAGCGTAGCGACAGTAGGAAGAGGGGAGGAATGTCGGCCAGGCCGATCTTGACGATCGTGAAGTTAAAACCCCATACGGTCGCTACGAGAAGGGCGCCGAGGAGGCCGGTCGCGGATAGTCTGCCGTCGTTTCTTGCGTTCATGGCCGCGACTATATCACAAACGCTGAATGTATAGAAACCCTAACGCTAGAGTTCCAGGCCCAGGACGATCCTGATACGGTCGTTCGTGTACGGCTCTACGGAGAAAAGATCCACGGGGCTGAAAGAATCCCGGGCATACGCCACGCCTATCATGGGCCGGCGGTCCCGGAGGGGGAAGGCCATCGTCAACGAGCCCTCCAGTCCGCGGCTCTCGTAGACGTAGCCGATCTCGTCTCCCGTCGACAGGATAGAGACCGTATTCCCGATGTGCCTGACCCAATCTACCCCGCCCCTGAGTATCCATCCGGGCGCGGGATTCACTGACAGATTCCCGCCGAGGCGCGTTTCGAAACCCTCGTCGCGCGCGGAGAACGATGTCGCCCCGACGGGTGCGGGATAGGTAGCGGATCCGTCGAGGTATTCGTTCAGCTTGAATGGCCACGACGTGCGATAGTACGCCTCGGCATGTAATGGGCCCAGGATGAAGCCGAGGTCGGCTCCCAACAGGGGCTTGAGCCACATGGTCCTCTGCGACACGAAATAGACGTACGGTGCGGGGGTCGTGCCTTGGCCGTACTTGTCCTCATCGAGGATAACGCCGTTTATCAGGGCGACCGGGCTCAAGGACGCGAGTCCCGCTTTTCCCAGGCGCAGGGTTAACACGTCCGAAGGTAAGCGAAAGGCCTCGAAGTCGAGCGTTTTCCGAGCCCTGATAACCGTCGTGGTTCCGCCCCCTTCCTGGTATTCCTCCAGGAAGCCCGAAGACGAGAAGAGGAGCGCCGACTCCGCGAAAGAAGCTAAGCGTACGCGCAGGGACGCGGAGCCTTCCAAGGTGCCGGAGGTGTTGGGCGACAGGCTGAGGTCGAAGGAAACGGGGCTTTGAGCGGCTACGACGGGAACGAATACGGAAAGGATCAACAGCCAGATGGCGAGCGCTCTCATGGCGCTAAGCTCGGTGGCGTGCCTCATGGGAACCTCCCGGCGGAACGTAGGCGGAACGAGCCGCCGAGTGCTAAGCAGGAAGCCGATTCTTCCTGAAGTATATAACCGGACCCGTCATTGTCAATTTTAATTTTCTGGCTCGCGGTCCTTGAAAATCGTGCAATGCGTAAAGAATTGTATATAATAAGCATTAACGAAAAGAAAAGGGGCTAGCTATGAAGAAAAGCCGTTTTACGTTTCGTATCATTATCCCGCTTTCCGTCGCCGCCATCTTCGCCTGCCAGAACATCAACGTAGACACCAGCGTCGTCGATCCGTGTACGTTCACCTATTCTACGGACAAGTATTCCCTTCCCTTCGACCTCGTGATCGAGAACGACGATATGGACGTCGAGATCTGGTACACGGTCGACGGTACGACGCCGACTCAGTATGGAAGTACTTCAGCAGAGTATACGGGCCCTGTACATATAGCGAAGACTACTACGGTCAAGGCCAAGGGGTACAAGCCCGGGCTCCAGGCCTCAAACGTGAGTTCCGCCGTATACACCTTCGTATGGACCCGCGGAACGGATATGCCAGGAGCCGATGGGTATTTAGGTAGATCTACGTTCGGATGTACTGAATTGGGCGGTAAAATCTATTGCATCGGAGGTTGGGAAAAGTATACCGGCTTTGATGGAGCCGTAAAGACCGTACTGGTATACGATCCAGTTTCGGATGTCTGGGATACCGCGCCGGATATCTCTTCCCCACGGCAACAGGTCGAGGCCGTGACGTACGCTGGTAAAATTTACATTATCGGCGGCGCCGACTCCAGCGGAGCCTTAGTCGGCACGGTAGAGGAATTCGATACTGACGGAGGCGGCGGCAGCGGCGCTTGGACACTGAAGGCCAGTATGCCTACTGCCCGGTATGGGCACAAGCTGGCGGTGCTCGGCGATAAAATATTCGCGTTCGGGGGATATAACGGTACTCAACTAGATACCGTAGAGGCTTACGATCCAGTCGGTAATACATGGAGCACATGTACATCCATGCCAGTCGCAACAATGGAATTCGGTATCGGGGTAGTTAGCGGAAAGGCGTATGTTTTCGGCGGAGCGACCCCTACAGGAGTCACTAAGGAAGCGTATGTTTTCGATTCAACGCTATCGGCCGGAGCGGGTAGTTGGAGTAAATTAACGGATATGCCAGAAACAGGACTTAATCAATCGGCTATCGTATGTGCCGACATTATATATTCGATTGGAAGATCATATAACGGATCCGCGTCGACGATGACTAATTACATGTTCAACCCGGCGATAGCTACTGGATCGGAGTCATGGGCGGAAAAAACGAGTATTCCGGTCGCACGAGATTATTTTGGTATATCTACGTATGATGCTAAGGTTTTCGTGATTTCAGGATACTCTTCCGATGGTTCTTCGATGTATTATTCAAGAGTCGATATCTATGAGCCCGCGGTTGACTATTGAATCCGGCTTTTTAGCTTGGGGATACGGGCTTATTGATTCTCCGTCGCTACGTAGGACAGGATCATCTTGGCGTTGCCACCCCAGTCCGTAATGGATGCTGGATTATAGGCCGTACCGTCCGCATGCTGGATCGTAAGCGTTACCGTCGCCAAGGTAGCGTCTCCACCAATTACGCATTCGGTCACGTACATCGGGAAGTGCGTTATCGGAGCCACGATTTTCTTGCCGAACGCGGTTGCGCTTACCTTGATATTGGCGGGAATAGCCCCGATCATGTTGGTCAGGTCGATGATCACGGTCCCGCCGCCGACGCTCGCCGGCGTTTCCAGTCTCCCTGCCTGGGTCTTCTTGTGTACGTGCGAGGCCGCCGCATAATTATCCGAGCCGCTTAGGGGCGCGTAGGCGTCATCGTGGTCGTGGTCCATCGCAGAGTACTGATCCGAGTCGGTTAGAGGAGCGTAGTCGTCATTGTGGTCGTGGTCAATCGCGGAGTACTGATCCGAGCCGCTAAAGGGCGCGTAGTCTGCATCATGCTTGTGCGCCGCTTTAGCGTATCCCGTCGGCGCGTCGGCGATAGAGGTCGACGCGTCCCATGTTTTCGGCGCCCAGGGACCTACGGCGACTCCTCCGCAGGTAACATCCGCCCGGCGGTTGACCAGGGTCGCCGTTGCGTCCGTGAAGTGTATATGGTTCGCCAGCCCCCCGACGGCAGGCGTGCTCACCCATACGGAACAGCGTCGGCAGAACTTGCAGAAGGGCCATTGCCGGCAGGGCCAGCAGTGGCAGCAACATAGGCAGCGACGCAGGCGTTCTAGTAGCTCGTCCAGCTCGTCACGGCCTATCTTCTCTTTTAATATTGCGCTATGAAGCGTCGTCAGGGTCGGTCGCGTCGCGCTGCCGCCCTTCGCGGCTTTGGTCCCGATGCTTGTAGCCGATTTCGGATCGATAAGGCGCATGGGGATTATTCCCGAGGCGAGCGGCGTCCCAAGGTCAAGCGAATCCAGGAAATCGCCGAAAAGGGCGGCGGGGATCTTTTCTACGAGGCTCGCCGCCTTCTCCGCCCACAGTTTTCCCGGCTTGAGGCTATCGATTTTTTCCAGGAATGAGATTATTTCTTTTGGAATGGCATCCGCAGGATCGGTGATGACCGCCATGATAATCTCCTTTTGGGAACTGCTTGCCGCTGCAGGCCCGGGCAGGAACCGCCACGGTATTATGTAATAGTAGCACTAGGGGATGATAGGCGCAATGAAAAATAATGGATCCGAGTAGTCGCCTTATTCGGTACTATTCGTACCCTGATGGAATATCATCTTCCAGTCGCCGTCCGACTTCTTCCATATCGAGCTACGGTTCGATTTTAACCTGGTATTTTCTGTGACTTTGGTGCCGACGTATAATAGCAGCCTGCAATCATCCGCTAGATCGACCATGCGCACCGAATTGCTGTCTATGTACAGTATCCCGTCGATGTTACCGAAAGACTCGCCTGGGCGATACTTGTTCTGTTTCCCGGACGCTGAGAACTCTACGCAATCGGCATGTATCAATTCAGCTATCTTGTCGGCGTCGTTCCGAATGGAATTCTCGAGCAGTCGCTCTTCCTTCAGGATGAGCTCTTTCAACAATCTGGTTTCTTCGTTGCCCATGGTGCCCCCGATATATGGAATAATCCAGCGCTTTACAAAAAAAGAGTCCAAAGTATTTAATAGATATGGGAATTAGTCGCTTGAAAGATCTCCAATATAGTATGCCAGATCGAGATATAATGCAATAAACATACGAGCGGGATAAGGCAATATATTCGATATCATGCAGATCCGTGCATTCCTAGCAGTACATCCAGCATACGTCGTATATCGCCGCTAACGACGCCTCCGTGGTAGCAGACGACGGTGTCGATGCGCATGGCGGCCAGACGCTCGACTGAGCGGACGGCCTCGGCCATGTCCAGCGTGAATTTGGGATTGGCCATCATGAGCCTGCCGTCCTGGGCCGCCAGGGCGTCTCCGGATACCAGCAAAGCGGCGTCGCGTAGGTATAGCGATACGTGGCCGGGCATGTGGCCGGGCGTCGGCACGACCTCCAGGCCGTCGATGACGGAGCGGTCTTCGGGCCCGAGCCTTCTGTCGACGGCGCATGGCTGGATGGTCTCCAGGTACGAGCAGAACCACTGACCGAAGCCAAGGTCCGCCCCGGTCAAGGAGGCGTTCAGCGCCCGGGCCTGTACTAATCGTAGGGAAGTCTTGGCGCCTTCTATAAAGTCCGCTTCCCGTTCGTCGGCCACGATCTCTATGCCGGGGTTGGTTTCCTTGAGGGCCCGTAGCGAGCCCATGTGGTCGTGATCATGATGGGTTATGACGATCTTGGTGAGCCCGCCGACGGACAGCCCGTGCTTCTTCAGCTCGGCGTCTATCTGCTCGACCTGGCCGGGGAAGCCCGCGTCGCACAGGACGACATCGGCGCCGTCGAAGAATACGACGGGATGCACGACGGCGGGGCCGGCGGACGATTGGCCTCGTAAAGTCAGTACGCGGTATTCGATCATAGGTTGCCTCACGTCCTACTGAATAACGAGCGAGGCGTGGGCTCTATCGAGGACGTGCGTCGAGCAGGTACCGGACAGGCGCCCACGTATCAAGCGCGCCAGTTCAGCCAGAGCAGACTCCAGCGTCGGCAGGTTCGAGCCGTCTATCGATTCAAGGCACATGAAGGCGTTCGTAGTCTTCTCCGTCAGCATGGTCCGTACCGACTCGCGCCAGTTCCAGCACCTGCATATAGCGCCGGCATCGTCCTTGTAGACGATCTCGCCCTCGTACGGAGGCGCGTTCTCGTCGGTCCCGAGCGTCACGAAGTCCTCGTCTCCGCGCGCCTGAGTCAGGCGTACATCGCCTACGAACGTATCTATGTCCTCGCCGCCGCACGGCAGGCCATAGGTCAGCGAGATAGCGTTGTATATATCGACCAGCGGGTTGATCGTAGGCAGGGGATTCTCTTTCTTTACCCTATTAAGCAGCGCTTCTATGGACGAACGCGCCCCTTTCTTCGTCTTGAACCGCTGATAGGCCCCGCGCCACGACTTGACGACGTCGTTGTCGCTGAACGGCTCGAGCGCTATGTATTTCCTGGCCTCGAGCTCGCTTTTCCTGAGTAACGCCTCGTATATCGAGGCGTCCTTTATAGAATTGTCTATATTATTGCACACGACGATGCCGATCCTGGCGTCAGGGAAGATATCCCAGAATCCGTCTTCTATGATAAAGCGTTTCATGAGGAGCTCCTTGCTATCGTATAAGTCGGGAAAAGAATCGCTTCCAATGGACCGGCCGACTAATATGGACGTGCGAACGCGACACGTCGCCCGATAGGCGGATGACAATCCGATGATCGTTACCGTTCCCGCTTTCCCAGGGCGCCGAGACGCTCGAGGCGTCCATCCTGATACGGTTCTCTATACGCGCGCCGTCCGGTACGCGTATCCTGCAATACCCGCCGCGCGCGACGATATGTACTTCGTAGATACCGGCCGGTAGCGCGATATTCCTGTAGTCCAGGCTCAGCGCTCCGCCGTCGATCTCGACGTCCAGGCGCTTCGTTAGCAAGGTAGAGTCGCGGACCGACATGCTTGATCGGTTACAGCGTATAGACTCGCTATCGCTCGCGGCCTGTACGTATGGCGGCGTGGTATCCCTGAATGACTCGACGCCGGCGAGGCACGCCTCGACGTCGCCCCGCGACTCGGCTATCTGCACCGCGCCGACCCTTTTCTCGTATTCGTCGAGCGAAATGGCGTCGCCGGCGTACGCGTTCGTCAGCGCCTCGATGGCGCCGTCGCGCAACGCGGGTAATCCGACCCCATCGTCGCGCGGTATGATACCGTCCATCGTTTCCTCCGTAGGAAGTCGCGTAGAAAGAACGTCACTCGCTTATCCGGGCATGGCTCGATACAAGCTATCGAATCATCCACAATGCGTCAACGAAGCCCTAACGGCGACTACCAGGCGTTCTTGTGGTAGATGGCCGCCAAATCTTTCCTCGGGCGGCTTTTAGGGGCCTCGTCGGGATATCCGAGCGACAGTATCGTAACGACGAACTTGTCTTCAGGTACTCCCAGTACCGCGCGGATCTCATCCTGCTTGAACCAGGATATCCAGCACGTGCCCAAGCCTCGGTGGACCGCTTCAAGGACGATGTGCTCTATGGAAATAGCGGTATCCCGAATGATCTGCTTGAGCTCGAACAGCCCCGTGTCGTCGTCCAGCTTGAGCTCAGCGTCGTCCTTGATCCTCGCGCGTATATCGGCGACGCACGCGATCAGGACGGGAGCCGAACGTATCCATTTTTGATCGTGGGCGACGAGCGCGACCCTGTCTATCATGGTCTTATCGTCTATGACGATGTAATGCCAGGGCTGGGTGTTGTCTCCGGACGGCGCGAGCCTGGCGCTTTCCAACAACTGCGTGATGATAACGTCATCCACGCTCGTGGCCTGGTATTTCCTGATGCTCCGGCGATTCTCTATCTCAATCATGGCGATCGGCCGTCCTTTCCCGTTGACTCAAGGCTGATATCCGGTCCGTTCGACCAGAGTCCGTCCCTCGGCAGACAGTATCCATGTTATAAGCTTCTTCGTCTCTTGGGTCGAAGAACCGAGCGTTATGGCGTAGAAGCTGGACGTGAAGGGGTAGCTGCCGTCCCGGATGGACTCTCCCGAGGGATACGCGCCGTCTATCGCCAGTAGCCGTATCAGGCCGTTGCCCGCCATCCGCGTGGAGTAGTACAGGAACGAGTAGCCTATGGCGTTCTTATAATTCTTGTAGTCGGCGGTCTGTTCGATGATGCCGCCCATGCCGTCTATCACCTCTTCGCGTAGCGGTTCCATCAGTTCGTAGCCGGACATGATCTTCTCGAGTATGGTCTGGCTGCCGCTGTTCTTCGGCCGCTGGAATACCTTGATGGCGCCGGGTTTACCACCGAGATCGGACCAGTCGGTGATACAGCCGGAATAGATGCCGCGTACCTGCTCGGAGCTCAGGCCGGTTATGGGATTCTTGTCGTTGACGAAGAAGACGAAGGCTTCCTTGCCTATGGGCGTCATGTCGAACGCGGCGCCCTTTTCGGCGACTGCGCGTATCTGTTCAGCGGACGGCTCGGCGCAGAAGATGACGTCTACGTCTCCGTTTATCAGGTTCTTATACGCGTTGCCCGTCGTGGTGCATAGTACGGAGCCGCTCTCAGGGTCGTAGTCGCCCTCAGGATACGTGGCCGCGACGAACGAGGCGTAGAGCGGATAGAGCGCCGTGGCTCCGTCTATCCTGGGTAGCCCTTCGCTCAGGTGTAGCGACGCCTGGCCGTCCAGCCTGGCTACCTTGGAGCCCTCCGCGAACGGTCGGTACTCGTTCAGCCGTATCCGGCTCTCCTCGACGACGGGGATGGAGGCGATATACCCGTCGTACCCGATACGGATCCCCATAGCCAGTCCCGCGACGAGGAGCGCGCACAGGCCCGCGACCATGATCTTGCGCCTGGAACCGGTCCACGCTACCAACGCCGTCAGCAGCGCCGCGTACGCCGCCGCTATCGCGACCGAATAGAAGCCCGCCCGCCCCATGAAAATCGACGCCACCCACCCGACGAAGGCCGCCGACCCCGCGGCGAGGCCGACTATAACGCTGACAAGGACCTTTACCCATCGCTTGATCATGATGCCCTCCGGAAAAAGAAATAATGCTTGCGAAGCGAGGCGTTACGCGCTGTAGTCGTCCAAGAAAAAAATATAATATAATATAAATTGAAATAAGATTGGAGAAAAATCATGAACGGAAGAGACAAGGTAGTATTAATCGGAACATTATTGGGGATTTCTCTCCTCGCATCCTGCGCGACGACATCCAAGAGAGTAGAGGTATTTCCTTTAGACGCGGAGACGCCGGAATCACAATCTGATTTCGCGCATATTAAGGTTCCTGGGGAGATAAAAACAATAAGTATCGATGGCGAAAAGGTAGATTTTGGGAGTGCCAGAATCAAAATCGAACCGGGCGAGCATATACTAAGTCTGATGTACTATAAGACATCCTATTCTGTTTCAGGTAATAATTACATTTCGTCTGTCACGAAGAGTGGGGTCGTTCCATTGCCATATATGTTTTTGCAGGAGAAGGTATATAGGCTGTTTTCGGTTGTTGACAGGAAGGGTAAAACTGTTTCTTTCCATTGCAGGGAAGAGATGCCTGAGTATAAAAGCTCGGAAAAAGGAAAGGTCGTCATCGCAGAGTTACCCAGGGAAATTGAGCTATCCTATGATCCGGTTCCAGTGGATAAGGAATATATAGTAATTGGAAGCGTTCACCTTGTTTTAAACCGGATGACGATATTCGACGCAAAGCCAACGCAGGAAGAGATAATATTTTGTTTAAAACGGAAGGCAATCGAATATGGGGCCGACGCACTTTTCGATACTTACTTCACAACCGAGTATTCTTTTTCCGAGCCGGGATTTGGCATTGGCAAAGCGAAAGTCATTGACGCGATTCTGGTTAAATACATGAACACCATTGAGTAAAACAGTCATACGATTACATGAAACGCGCGCGTAGTGTCACGATGAAGCTTTCCAGAAGCGCGCGCGTAGCGCCGCGCGCCTCTAACAAGCCCTGGTTCCAGCCTCGTAGTTAAGCGGCGAGCGTAGCGAGTACGCTTGAACTACGAGAGGCAAACGCCGCGCTACGCGTCGGCGTTTGCCTATATCTCCGCTATCGTGTGTCCGTGGTAGTACTGGTCGCGCAACGCCTTGACCTGGTCGTCCTTCAGGTACTCGTCGAAGCTCGTCATGCGGTCGATGATGCCGCCGGGACAGATCTCTATGATGCGGTTCGCGACGGAGTTGACGAACTCATGGTCGTGGCTGGTGAAGAGGACGACGCCGGGGAACTCCATGAGGCCGTTGTTGAGGGCGGTAATGGACTCGAGGTCGAGATGGTTCGTCGGTTCGTCGAGTATGAGGCAGTTCGCGGCCTGGAGCATCATCCTCGACAGGAGGCATCGGACCTTCTCGCCGCCCGACAGCACGCGCACCGGCTTCAGGGCCTCGTCGCCGGAGAACAGCATGCGGCCGAGGAACGAGCGAATATAGGTTTCGTCGTCGCTGGAGGTATAGCGCTTCAGCCAATCGACGATGGAGTCGTCTGAATCGAAGAGGGCGGCGTTCTCCTTGGGGAAGTACGACGTGCTCATCGTCTGGCCCCAGGCGCATTCGCCTTCGAACTCCTTGTCCTCTCCCGACAGGATGCGGAAAAGCGCGGTCTTGGAAAGGTGCTCGCGCCCGACGAAGGCGATCTTGTCCTCGCGGTTGATAGTGAGGTCGAGCGCGTTGAGCACGGTGGCCCCGTTCTCGACCTTGGTGACGCCGCGGAGGCTGACGACGTTGTTGCCGGGATCGCGCTCCGGCTTGAAGCCGACCCACGGGAAGCGACGGCTCGTCGGTTGCAGGTCCTCGACCTCCAGCTTGTCGAGCACCTTGCGGCGGCTCGTAGCCTGGCGGCTCTTGGCGGCGTTCGACGCGAATCGCTGGATGAACTCCTTGAGGTCCTTGATCTTGTCCTCGCGGCGCTTCTTCACGTCCTTCATCTGGGCCTGAAGCATCTTGGATATCTTGTACCAGAAGTCGTAGTTGCCCGGGTACTGGCGGATAAGCCCGAAGTCGATGTCGCATATCTGCGTACAGACGGAGTTAAGGAAATGCCTATCATGGGATACGACGATGACGATATTGGGGAAGTCCATGAGGAAGTCCTCGAGCCACGATATACTGTCGAGGTCGAGGCCGTTCGTCGGCTCGTCGAGGAGCAGTATGTCGGGCGTGCCGAACAGGGCCTGGGCGAGCAGGGCGCGCACCTTGAGGCTCTCGGTAACCTCGCGCATAGGCTTCTCGTGGTCGGTCTCGGAGACGCCGAGGCCGGATAGCATGATGGAAGCCTGCGCCTCGGCTTCCCATCCGCCTATATCGGCGAACTCGCCCTCGAGCTCGCTGGCGCGGATGCCGTCGGCCTCGCTGAAATCTTCCTTGGCGTAGATCGCCTCGCGTTCTTTCATGATCGAGTAGAGCTTGTCGTAGCCACGGATGACGACGTCGATGAGGCGCTCGTCCTCGAACTCGAAATGGTCCTGCTTGAGGACGGCCATGCGCAGTTTGGGAGGGTACGATATCTGGCCGAAATCGGGTTCGAGCTCGCCTGATAGAACCTTGAGGAAGGTCGATTTACCGGCGCCGTTGGCGCCTATGATGCCGTAGCAGTTGCCTGGTACGAATTTGAGGTTGACGTCCTTGAAGAGTATGCGCTCGCCGAAGCCGAGCTTGAGTTCGCTGACATTGATCAAGTCGAGTTCCTTATGAAGTGTAGGATTCCGTAGCCGTTTGCGAATAATGCCTGAAAAACGCGTTAAACGCAAGAGCTCAGGGCGTTCGCGAAGGAGGCGACGCAGCACGTCTCGTTTGACACGGAACGATACCATCGTATACGATACCTCATGTTCGTGTCAGTCGTTTGCGACCTCGGAGGCGAGGACTCGAGAGCCGCCGTGTATGGTCTTCTTCCTCAATACGGGTTCGAGAAGGTTCAGCGCGCCTGCTTCGAGAGCGTCCGCGCCACCGACAAGCTGGTCGCCGCGTTGAAACGCGACATCGACAAGGTGACGGATTACTACGATACCGTCCGCATCTACCAATATCCCATAGAAGGGCGACTCGCCATATCGGTCCTCAAGGAGAATCGTTGGAAGCGCATCGTCGTGAGGGCGCCGTCAGACAAGGCGTAGCCTTCGCCCGCGAGGAGAACAGCATGCTCGAAGAATATGCGGCGCCGATAGCGCAACTCAAGAAAGAAGTCCTTGAAATATGGGGGCGTCTTTGACGCCGCTACCATACAATCCAAGATAGAGACGAAAGAGTCGCAATCGTCCGAACCCGGCTTCTGGGATGACCAGAAACGCTCCGAGCGCATCATGGGCGAACTCAAGGTACTCCGTAACCGCCTTGATACCTGGCAGGGCATCAAGCACGCGATGGACGCCCTCGACGAGATATACGGTATGGCGATAGAGGAGGCCGAGGCGTCGTTCGAGCCCGAGATCCGTGACTCGCTTTCCGATATACGTACTCGCTTCGACAAGGCGGTAACGCTTGAATTGATGACCGGCGAGGCGGACCGCACGGGTGTATTCCTTTCTATACATGCCGGTTCCGGCGGCACCGAGGCCTGCGACTGGGCGGGCATGCTGTTCCGGATGTATACCCGCTGGGCGGAGCGCCGCGGCTTCAAGTACGAGGTCGTCGATATGCTCGAGGCCGAAGGCGGCATCAAGAGCGTCACGGTGGAGATAGACGGCGCGTACGCGTACGGTCACATGCGCGGCGAGGCCGGCGTGCATCGTCTCGTTAGAATCAGCCCCTTCGACGCCAACGCGAGACGGCACACGAGTTTCGCGAGCGTATCGGCGTTCCCGGTGATCGACGACACGATAGACGTGACGGTGAAGCCCGACGAGATCCGCATCGATACGTACCGGGCCGGCGGCGCGGGCGGGCAGAAGGTCAACAAGACAGACAGCGCCGTACGGATCACGCATCTCGCGACGGGCATCGTCGTTACCTGTCAGAACGAGCGTAGCCAGCACAAGAACAAGGACGTCGCGATGTCCGTGCTCAAGAGCCGGCTCTACGATTTGTACCGCAAGGAAAAAGACAAGGATAACGAGAAATACCAGGGCGAGAAGAAAGAGATCGCCTGGGGCTCTCAGATACGCTCCTACGTGTTCCAGCCCTATACCATGGTCAAGGACCACCGGACCAAATTCTCCGTCGGCAATATACAGGGCGTGATGGACGGGGACATCGACCCCTTTATCGATTCCTATCTCCACTTCCTGTGGAAGGGCGGAACGGTACAGGCCGACGGCGACGAAGACGAGGATTGACGCTTTGATCGGAAGGCACGGCCCCTCGCGGATTTTCCCTACGGGTTTCCTTAGGGATTCGGCGGCCATCATAGCCTTCTTGGTCGCCTCGTCGATGCCGTCGCCGTGCTCGGCCCAGGCGGCAGTCGCCCAAAAGGCCGACGTATCGGCGACGCTCGTACTGGCCTGGGCGGAACTCGACTCCGGGGGATCGGGGCCCGAGTACCGCGACGCCGCGACGCTCATACCGCGGCAGCTTATGGCGAGGCTGTCCTTCGTGCATGAACGGTATCCATCGTCGGAGGAGATCGCTATCGCAACGCGCAAGAAGAGCGCGTCCGGCGTGGTCTCGGCTAGGAAGGCCGTCGCGGAGGCGAGGAAGAAGCGGGATCTCGAGGCGTTGTCGATACGGGATCCAGCGAAGAGAGCCGCATCCTCGATCGTTAACGATAAGGCCCTGCTCGAGGCGGAAGACGCGCTGATGATCGCGATAACCGCGTCAAAGGAGCCGTTAGGCGACGCTTCCCCTACGGACTCCGGCAGTTCCGTCGCCATAGAAACGTGGGCGGACCATAAGAAGGGCCTCCTGGTCCCTCTATCGGGCGGCCTCGCTGCGATATGCGAGGAAAAGAAGGTCGACCTGCTCGTGCACGGCAGCATAAGGCCCAAAGGAACCTACATCGCGGTAGAGCTGTCCCTGTACGCGGCGGCGGTCGGTCGCGATATCTGGTCGGCGACTGAATACGCGTTCGCCGACGGCTTGGACGACCTGGTCGCGGCATTCGAGCGACCCGCGGCCCAGGCTGTTCTCGGCCGCTCATATGCGCGCGCCGTGTTCAGGATTACCCCTCCCGTCGCCGACCTGTACCTCGACGGGAAGATCTTCGCGGGTGATGACGCGCTGTACTTCGAACCGGGATCACACGAGGCGGAGGCGCGCGCGCTTGGCTATGCCAAGACGGGGACCGTATTCGGCGTGACGCCCGGGAGCGACGCCTTCGTCGACCTGAGCCTTCAAGAGCGTGACTCGACAGGATTTTCGCTGGCGAGCGCTCCTCCGGGCGCCGCCGTGCATGTCGATGGAATCCTCGAGGGTTACGCTCCGCTTGAACTGCCGGGAGCGGCTTATTCCCGCGTCGCGAGGATATCGATGCCCGGGTTCGACGATGTCCAGATCGTCATACGTCCGGAGTCGTCGGGGGAGTCGCGCATCGTCGCGTTGGATCCCGCGGATGGCTCGACGTTCGACGAACGGTTCGACGATAAGAAGGGCGCATTCTATAGATCGCTCGGCTGGTTCATCGTATCGCTTCCGGTAACGGTGATCTCCGGCGGGCTATTCCAGACGTATTATCAGTCCGAGCAGGCATACGCCGCTTCGGGCGGATCGGATGACGATGTCATCGACATGCTCAATGGAAAATTCTATACGAGCCAGGCTGCGTTCTGGGCTTCGGCGTCAGTTTCCGCGGGGCTCGCGGCCTGGGCCATCGTTCGGCTCGCGGCGTATATCGGCGCCGCGCGCTAGCGGTATGAAAAAGGAGACAAGATGAGGTTCGGCGATCGTATACGCAAGCTGCTAGGCATGGAGGTCGTCGGGGACGAGGACTGGGACGACCTCGCCGACCTGCTCGTGGAAGGCGACCTCGGCGCGGCGTTCGCCGATTCGGTCGTCGAGGAGCTTAAGGCGGAATGCGCCAGGACGGGCGTACGCACGGGCGACGAGGCCCGTCTCGCGCTCAAGGGGCTGTTGTCCGCGTACGCCAGGCCCGTATCGATAGCGCCGAGCCTCGGCGGGCTCAATATCGTCATGCTCCTCGGCGTCAACGGCGTCGGGAAGACGACGACTTCCGCCAAGCTGGCCAAGTACTGGATGGATAACGGCGCCTCCAAGAAGGTGGTGCTCGCCGCGGGCGACACCTTCCGGGCGGCGGCTATAGACCAGCTTCGATTGCACGGGGAGAGGCTCGGCGTACGGGTCGTGGCTCAGGAACGAGGATCCGATTCGGGAGCCGTCCTGTTCGACGCGATAGAGTCGGCTACGGCCGTCGGCGCCGATCTCGTCATCGCCGATACGGCCGGCAGGATGCATACCAAGCAGAACCTGATAAAGGAACTGGAGAAGATGGACAAGATCGTCGCGTCCAAGGCCGATACGGCCAGGTACAGGCGCTTACTCGTCGTCGACGCCACGACGGGGCAGAACGCGCTCAGGCAGGCGGAGTCGTTCTCCGCGGCGGTCAAGATAGACGGTCTCGTGCTGACCAAGTACGACTCGAGCGCAAGGGGCGGCGTCGCGCTGGCGATAGCGAGGCAGCTCGGGATACCTACCGCGTTCGTCTGCGACGGAGAGCGCTATGAGGATATCGGGCCCTTCGATCCGGACCGGTACCTCGACGAGTTCCTCGGGCTCGGATCGTGAAGCGTAGAACGGCTATCGCTATAGCGCTCGTATGCCTGTCGCCAGCGATAGCGACGGCACAACTCGCGATGAAAGGCGACTGGTACGCTTCCGATCCAGCCGGCATCGTGCTGGAACGGATAGCCGGTCCAGCGGACTCCGAATACGCTCTCCTCGTAGCCCGCTCGGGAGATACCGTACGTTCGGAGCTGTACCGTGACGGGGCGGCGCGGAAAGCCTGGCTCAGGACCTACGGCCCCGAAGGCATCCTGGCGCGAGAGGCGCTCGAGGAGGACGGGGCGATACGCGAAGAGGTCCTGTACGACGATGCCGGCCGGCCTCGTCTAGAGCGAACCTTCGTAACCGGCGGCGAGATCGAGGAGACGGCCTACGAATACATCGACGGTCGGCTCGTATCGAAGAGGACGACGCGCGGCGACGAGGAACCGATCGTCAGCACGTACCTGTACGCGCCGGACGGAAGACTCGCCCTGGCCAAGCAGTCCGGCGGACGATCCTTCGGGACGGATTCCGCACGTACGGGCGCCTTCTCGAGCTGGCGCGCCGGCCCTGGCGGCCTGGAACTGCGAAACTACGATAGCGACGGCAGGCTCGTCGCTATCACGGCGTATGCTGGCGCCGCGATGCTCAGCCGCGAGTCGCGCACCTGGAAAGACGGCGTCCTGGCTTCGACGGTCATAGAGGACGGCGACGGCGGACGAATCGTTACCGACTACGTGAATGAAGGTCCCGGCGCCGGAAAACCAGGAAAAATAACGACCGAACTGAAAGGCGTAGCCGTATCGGTAGCGTACCGGCGGTATGATACGGCCGGAAGACTGTCTGTCGTCGAGAAGACCGGGAACGGACAGGCTACCGTCATCGAATACGGCTATGACGACGCCGGTGCCGTATCGAGCGTGAGGACGTCGGAGGACGGCCTCACGGTTTCCGTGGTCAGCTATGAATCCGCGACGACGCGGGTCGAGGAGCTATACGACGGCGGCGTGGCGTTCGTCCGCGTACGCTACGAAGACGGACGCCGTACGCTTGAAGAGATGCTACGCGACGGAAGGGTCGTGCGCTCGAGGAGCTTCGAGTGACGCGTTCGCGATGGACCGGCTTCGTCGCGGCGCGTTGGTTCCGTTCCGGCCGGGACTCGGGACCTTCGCTGGCTCCGTCGACCGCCGGCATAGCGGTAGGCGTCGCCGCGTTGCTCTGCGTCATAGGCGTGATGAACGGATTCCAGATGGGCTTCATCGACGCGGTGCTCGACCTGGACAGCTACCACGTGCGCGTGCCGTCGTCTTCGTCTACCGTCGAAGAGGTGCGCGCTCTCCTGCCGCGGGCGACCGCCGTCTTGCCGTTCGTCGACGTACGCACGATGGCGTCCAACGAACGGGGTAAGGCCTCGTCGCTTCGCGTCAAGATACTACCCGACGACGCGCTGACCATCGATCCGGGCATGGCCGCCAGGATGGAATTACGTTCCGGAGGGTTCGGCGGCGGCATCGTCATAGGATCCGAACTATCCAGGCATCTGGATCTGCGCGTAGGCGACGTCGTGTCGGTTCTCGACGTATCGGCCGACGAGGAAGAGGGCGTCTCGGCGAGGATGATCGAGCTGACCGTATCGGGCGTCTACCGTTGCGGCTACTACGATTACGACGCGTCGTTGGCGTTCCTGCCCGTTTCGTCAGCCGGCGACCTCGCTCACGGCGAGTCCCCGACGATAGGCGTCAAGCTCGCGGACCGATACGACGACGAGCGCGCGATGGCGGAGCTGGCGGCGGCCGGCGTCGGCGGCGTAGAGAGCTGGCGCGAGTATAACCGGGCCTTCTTCGGCGCGCTCAGGATGGAGAAGTCGGTGATGATGATGCTCGTCGGCCTCATCTTCATCGTCGTAGGCGTCAATATCTTCCACTCGATGCGGAAGGCCGTGTACGGGCGCGTTGAGGATATTGCGACGATGAAGGCGCTGGGCGCCGATTCGGCTAGCGTTCGCAGCGTGTTCATGATCGACGGCGTCGCCGCGGGGATCGGCGGCGCTCTTATAGGTCTTTGCGTCGGGCTTCTCGTCTCCTTTAATATTAACGACGTATTCTCCGCCGTCGAGGCGGCCGTCGCGTTCATGTACGGAGCCCTGGGCGGCACCGGCGGCGGTTTCGAGTTCTTCTCTCCCGATCTGTTCTATATAGGAGACGTGCCGGTGCGGCTCGCATTCGGCGAAACGGTCTTCATAACCGCGTCGGGCGCCGCGTCGGCGGTCGTCGCCGCCCGGGCGGCCAGCTCGCGCGTTTCCCGTATCCTGCCTTCGGAGGTCCTTCGCGATGAGTGAAGACGTGATCGTGTGCGGCGGGGTCCGCAAGGTATTCAGGAGCGAGGCGGAGGACCTGCAGATCCTCCGCGGCGTAGACCTGCGGCTGGAGCGCGGCGCCTGCGCGTCGATCACCGGACCGAGCGGCTGCGGCAAGAGTACCTTCCTCTCTATTCTGGGCGGTTTGGACAGGCCTTCCGGAGGCGACGTGTCCGTGGGAGGCGTCGACCTCGTCCGCGCCGGGGACGACGAGCTGTCGGCGTTCCGCGCCCGCGTCGTCGGCTTCGTGTTCCAGTTCCATTACCTCCTCAAGGACTTCACCGCGCTCGAGAACGCCATGCTACCCGCCTATATGCTGACTGGAGACCGGAAGGCGGCGATTGACAAGGCGCGGCCGCTGCTCGAGGCGGTCGGTCTCGGAGACAGGCTTTCCCACGTGCCCGCGAAGCTGTCCGGAGGGGAGCGCCAGCGCGTCGCGATCGCCCGCGCCCTGGTAAACGATCCGGAGATCGTGCTGGCGGACGAGCCGACGGGCAATCTCGACCGGGCGAGCGCCGGGGCCGTGGAAGACCTGCTGTTCGACCTTGCCGCGAGCCACGGCACGACGCTCCTCGTCGTTACCCATGACCCAGGGATGGCCGGACGCGCCTCCAGGCGTTTCGTGTTGCGCGACGGGGAGCTCGTCGAGTCATGACAGGCTCTCCCGTAGTCTTCGTCGCGGCCCGCTTCTTCGTCGGCCGCCGCGACGCCGACGGCGCCAGGGACCAGGCGCGTAAGGCCCTGGCCGGCGCGGTGCTCAGCGTCGCGCTAAGCCTCGTGCCGCTGATAACGGTGATGCAGGTCGCCGACGGCATGATCCAGGGCATAAGCGCCCGCTACGTGGAACTGGGTACCTACCACGCGCAGGCGTATCCGTACGCGTCCAGCGACTATGCGGCCGCCCGAGACGCGGCGCTACTTTCGCCCGGGATTACCGGAGCGTGGATAGAGACGCAGTCGGTCGGCGTGGCGTTCGCCAACGGCCGCAGGGAAGGCGTCGCCGTCCGCGGTGTAGAGCAGGGCTTCCTGTCGGCCCCGTCCACCGCGGCCTACCTTCGGGTGGAATCGGGAGAGGCTATCCTCGCGAAGCCGTACGACGCGCTCGTGGGCTCGGCGATGGCCGCCAAGCTGGGCCTCTCGCCGGGAGACCCCGTCAACCTCATCTCGCTCAAGAAGGGCCGCGACGGCGGCATGCTGCCTCGCGTGACGATGCTGGTGGTGCGGGGGATAGTCTCGGCGGGTTATCGCGACCTCGACGCCCAGTGGCTATTCATGCGTCAGGATACCGCCGCCCGGGTCCTCCCCAAGGAGAATTCCCGAAGCTTCGTCGGTATCAAGGCCGACGATCCCTTCGGCCGGCCGTACGCCGCCAGGGACGCCGTCGAAGGCCGGTTGCCCGCGGGCTTCACGGCGTACTCGTGGCGCGACGTGGAGCGCAACCTCTTCGAGTCGCTCGCCAGCACGAGGACGATGCTGCTCCTCATCATGGCGGTCACGGTCGCCGTCGCCGCGGTCAACGTCTCTAGCGCGCTTACGACGCTCGTCCTCGAGCGCGGGCAGGAGATCGCCGTGATGAAGAGCCTAGGCGCGGGGCCCGCCGACCTGGCCCGCATATTCTCGCTCGGCGGCGCCGCGATAGGCGGTCTCGGCGCCGCGATAGGCGCAGCCGGCGGCATGCTGGCTAGCCTCCGGATAAACGACGTACTGGCCTTGATAGAGAAGACGGCGAACGTCGCGAGGAAGGTCTCGGCTACATTATCGGGCGGAGCCGCCCCGGAGGTTTTCAAGGTGCTCGATCCGGCGTATTATCTCGAGACCATACCGGTCGACGTGCGCTTCGGCGAGATAGCCGTCGTCGTCGCCGCTACCGTCGCGCTTTCGTTCGTCGCCGCGCTGGGCCCCGCGCGTCGGGCGGCGGCGTTGTCGCCGCTCGACGGCTTCAGGAAACGATAGCGCGCGCAACCGTAACGTGGTGACAATTCATCGCGCGCGCGATATAGTGGCCGTGCGAACGCGCTCGTGCCTTGCGCCGCGTATACCCAGCCAGGAGGACCATATGGCCAAAAACGAAGTCAACTACGCGACCCAAACGCCCGATGACAAGCTCAAGGCGCTCGAGGCCGCCCGCCTCCAGATAGAGAAGCAGTATGGCCTGGGTTCGCTCATGCAGCTGGGCAAGTACGATAATCCGCTCGGCATAGAATCCATCCCCTCGGGATCTATCCTGCTTGACGAAGCGCTCGGGGTCGGCGGATACCCGCGCGGGCGCATCATCGAGATATACGGGCCGGAATCCTCGGGCAAGACGACGCTTGCGCTGCACGCGATAGCCGAGGCCCAGAAGAAGGGCGGCATCGCCGCGTTCATAGACGCCGAGCACGCGCTCGATCCCGTCTACGCCAAGAATCTCGGCGTCAATACCGACGAGCTGTGGGTGTCGCAGCCTGACAACGGCGAGCAGGCCCTCGAGATCGCGGATTCGCTGGTACGCTCCGGCGCCGTCGACATCATCGTCGTCGACTCGGTAGCCGCGTTGACGCCCCAGGCCGAGATAGAGGGAGACATGGGCGACGCGCACATGGGACTCCAGGCTCGCCTGATGAGCCAGGCGCTGCGCAAGCTGACCGGGACCCTCTCCAAGTCTAAGACCATCCTGATATTCATAAACCAGATACGCATGAAGATAGGCGTCATGTTCGGCAATCCCGAGACGACGACCGGCGGCAACGCGCTCAAGTTCTATTCATCGATACGCATCGAGGTAAGGCGCATCGAGACCATAGAGTCCAGCGGCGACGAGGCCATAGGCAACAAGGTCCGCGTCAAGGTCGTCAAGAACAAGGTCGCGCCGCCGTTCCGCCGCGTGGAGCTAGATATCATGTTCGGCAAGGGCATATCCGCGATAGCCAGCCTGCTGGACGCGGCCGTCAAGTGCGGCGTCGCCGACAAGAAAGGCGCGTGGTACACCTATGGCGACGAGAAACTCGGCCAGGGCAAGGAAAACGCAAAGGCGACGCTGGAGCAGAACAAGGAACTGGCCGAGGAGATAGAGGCCAAGGTCCGCGCCATCTTCTTCCCTCCCAAGAAATCCACCGCGCAACTGGAAGCGGAGAAGAAGGCCGCGGCCGCATCGGCTACGGCCAAACCCGTTCAGCCGGCGCCTACGGCCGCCAAGGAGAAATCCGCGGTCCCCGCGTCGAAGGCGCCGGCGCCCGACCGGTCCGACCCCCGCGCGGCCAAGCCAGCTCCCGATGAAGACGGCGGGCTATTCTGAGCCTCGTATACCTCGGGCTCGGTTCTAATTCCGGCGACTGCGAGGCTATCCTGCGCGGCGCGCTCGTGGAGCTCGGCGCCTGCCTGGATGGTATGCGCTCGTCGTCCATATACAGGACCGCGCCGCGCTACGTACTCGATCAGGCTGATTTCCTCAATCTCGTCGTATGCGGCGAGAGCGACCTGTCTCCCGGGGAGCTGCTCTCCCGTACGCAGGCGATAGAGGCGCGCTTCGGACGGGACAGGAGCCGCGAGCGCAGCAAGGGGCCGAGGACCCTGGATATCGACCTGCTCCTCTACGGAGAGCTTATTATCGATACGCCCGATCTCGCGGTCCCTCATCCGGGGATGACCGAGAGGGCCTTCGTATTGGCGCCCCTCGAGGAACTGTCCCCCGGGCTACGGCACCCGGTTAGCGGCGAGCCCTTCGCCGCGTATCTCGCCGGATCCGGCGGGCAGGGGATTTACCTGCATGCCGGACCGCCGCTATAATCGGGGAACGACCGCATGGAAGAATCCACCGAATTGCCGCAGGAGCCCGGACATACCGGGCGAAGCTACCGTCTCGACGAGTTCGAGGGACCTCTCGACCTTCTCCTCTTCCTCATAAAGAAGAACGAGGTCAGCATCTACGATATACCTATCGCCTCCATCACGGAGCAGTTCCTCGCTTCGCTCGCCGAGGTCGACGGCGTCAAGCTCGAGGACCTTACCGAGTTTTACCTGCTGGCAGCGACGCTACTGTATATAAAGAGCCGCATGCTGCTGCCGGTCGAGATAGACCTGTCGGATGAAATAGAGGATCCGAGGCGCGATCTCGTCGAGAAGCTCATCGAGTACCAGAAATTCAAGAAGCTCTCGGAGCTGATGGAGAAAAAGGAGCTCGAGGTCGAATGGACCATCGAGCGGACGAAGATGCAGCGGGCCCTGCCGTTCGGCGACGAGGAGCTCTGGGACAAGATCGACGTATGGGACCTTCTGAAGTCGTTCTCGGGATTGATGGGCGGCATGTCGAGCGAGCGCATTATCGACATGTATGAGGAAGTATCCATCAACGAGAAGACGGCGCTTATACACGAACTTCTCGATTCGCGGGAGTCGTTCGCGTTCCATGACCTGATTACGCGCCCGGGATCGACGCTGGATATCGTATGCGCGTTCCTGGCGTTGCTCGAGGCGGTAAAATACCGAGTGATATCGATTCACCAGCATCGCCTTTTCGGCGACATCCAGATACGAAGACACGAGAAGCGGAGCGGAGATGGACCTGAATCTTGATCGCGAGGCGGCTATCGTAGAGACGATTCTCTTCCTCGAATCCGAGCCTGTGGACGAGGCCTCGCTCGCCAGGATAAGCGGGCTCGGCAAGGAGCTCGTCGAGGCGGCGATAGAACACCTCAGGGAGACGCTCGCGGCCCCGGGCCACGGGCTCGAGCTAGCGGAGATGGCGGGCGGATGGATGCTCGCCCCGAAGCGGGAGCTCTGGGAAATCCTCAAGGACCGTTACGGGCGCAAGAACGAGCAGAAGCTTTCGCGCGCCGCGCTCGAGACGCTATCCATCATCGCGTATTCGCAGCCGGTCACGAGGGCCGAGGTAGAGGCGATACGCGGCGTCGCGGCCGATACCATGATGCGTTTCCTGCTCGAGAAGGGCTTCATAAAGGAAGTCGGCAAGAAGGACGCCCCCGGCAAGCCGATCCAGTACGGCACGACGAAGGATTTCCTGAAATTCTTCAGGCTCGGAAGCATCGCGGACCTTCCCAAGCTCGACGAGCTAGAACGCGACCGTTTCGAGCTCGAGGACGAGGGATGAGCGAAGACGAGCCGTCCGGCGCGCCCGGCGTCAGGATACAGGCGCTCATAGCGCGGGCGGGCATAGCCTCGAGGCGCGCCGCCGAGGATATGATCCGTTCCGGCAGGGTGAGCCTGAACGGCCGCGTCGTCACGGAGCTCGGAGTACGGGCTACGCCCGAGGACTCCCTGACCGTCGACGGCAAGCAGGTCGTCGCCGAGGCGAAAATACATCGGCTCGTCCTTAATAAGCCTCCCGGATACCTGTGCGCGATGAGCGACGATTTCGGTCGGCCGCTCGCCGCGTCTCTATTCAAGCCGCAGATACAGGAACGCGTCTATAATATCGGCCGCCTCGACCTCGATTCCTGCGGACTCATCATGTTCACCAACGACGGCGCCTTCGCGGCGAGGGTAGGGCACCCTTCGTCCGGCCTGGTCAAGGAATACTACGTCGAGACGGATTGCCGCGTCCCGAACGATTTCGGGAAGCGATTCGAGTCCGGCATCGCGGACGACGGCGAAGTCCTGAAGGCCGAGCGGGCTACGATTACCGGAGAGCGACGCTGCGAGATACGCCTCGTCGAGGGGAAGAACAGGGAGATACGACGCGCCCTCGCGTCGTTCGGCCTGAAGGCGATCGTGCTGAAGCGCGTCGCCATCGGCCCCGTTCGGCTCGGCGGACTCGTCGAAGGGCGCTGGAGATCGCTGACGGACGAGGAGCTCGCCTCGCTAGGCATGGAGGGAACGATATGATCGTCGCTATGGACGGCCCGGCGGGCACGGGGAAGAGCACGATCGCTCGGATGATAGCCGAGCGTAACGGCTTTACGTACATCAATTCCGGGAACCTGTACCGAGCGATTACCTATGGCGCCATGCGCTCGGGAATTTCGTTGGAAGACCGTTCCGCCGTCGTGTCGTACGCCGAGTCGGCGAGGCTCGAGTATCGCGTCGGCGGTCTCTTCCTCGACGGCGAGCCGGTCGATCCTTTCCTGCGCAGCGCCGAGGTTGAAGCCCAGGTAGCGCAGGTCTCGGCTATAGTGCCGGTTCGCCACGTCGTCAATCGTATCGTTCGGGCGATAGGATCCGGTATCGACGCGGTCGTGGAAGGGCGCGACATCTGCACCGTGGTATTCCCGGACGCCGAAGTCCAGATCTATATCGACGCGAGCGTGGACGCGCGCGCGAAACGACGTTTCGATCAGGGAACGAGTTCGCTTAGCCTCGATGAAATCAGGCTGAATATAGAGATGCGGGACGGAATAGACAGGAATAAGGCGGAAGGCAGCCTTAAAAAATCGCCTAAAGCCTTCTATTTAGATACATCATACTTGACCATAGATCAAGTTTATGACATTGTGAACACGAAAATTCAACAGCAAGGGAACCTTATGGCCAAGGAAGTGGAAATGGGCGCAGTCGCTCCCTCCGACGACAGCATCCAGACACAGTTACAGGAACAGTATCTAAAAACCATGAACCACCTGGAAGAGGGCGACCTCGTCGAGGGACAGGTGGTACAGATCGCCAGCGACTGCGTGTTCGTAGACGTCGGCGCCAAGAGCGAAGGAAAGATCCCGCTCTCTGAATTCCAGGAACCGCCGAAAGTCGGCGACACCGTAACCGTCGTCCTCATGAAGAAGGAGACTAGGTCCGGGGAAACGTACGTTTCCAAGTCGAAAGCCGACGAGAAGGTCCATTGGCGGAACATCCAGAACGCCCACAAGAACCATGAGACGATCGAGGGCGTTATCGAGAAGGAAATAAAGGGCGGCTTCGAGGTTAGCCTCGGCTACGGCCTTCGAGCCTTCCTTCCCGTTTCCAAGGCCGACGTTCAGCGCGTTGAAAAGGGCGATTACCTCATCAAGGTAAAATCCAAATTCTACATCGAACGCCTGTATTCGGAGAAGCGGGTAAATATCGTCGTTAACAGGCGAGAATTCCTCGAAGAGGAGACCAAGGTCCGCAGGGACGCGTTCTTCGCTTCTGTCCAGATCGGCGATACCGTCAAGGGCGCCGTGAAGAGTTTTACAAGTTTCGGCGCTTTCATCGACCTGGGCGG
This sequence comes from Spirochaetae bacterium HGW-Spirochaetae-3, assembly GCA_002839315.1. Taxonomy (GTDB): domain Bacteria; phylum Spirochaetota; class Spirochaetia; order Treponematales; family UBA12059; genus SZUA-370. The sequence continues at coordinate 420,041 of PGXV01000001.1, read as the reverse complement.
ATTCGACGGCCTGCTTCATATCAACGATATGAGCTGGGGGCACGTGACCAAGCCCAAGGACTTCGTGAAGAAGGGCCAGGAGATAGAGCTCAAGGTTATCAAGATCGATCCTGAAGAGGGACGAATCAACCTGTCCCTGAAGCATTTTTCCCAGGATCCGTGGGAGACTTTCGAAGAACGTTATCACCTCGACGCGGTCGTCAACGGTACGGTCACCAAGCTTACCGACTACGGCGCCTTCATCGAGCTCGAGGACGGCATCGAAGGCCTCGCGCATATATCGGAATTCTCGTGGGTCAAGCGCGTCAAGCGCCCCGACGAGATGCTCAAGGTCGGCGACGGCGTAGAATGCATGATCCTGGGATACGACCTCGATCAGCAGAAGGTCTCGCTCGGTCTGCGCCAGGTGCACGAAAATCCGTGGACGACGATAGACGACCGCTTCCCGGTCGGCATGAAGCTCACCAAGAAGGTCGTAAAGATAACCGCTTCCGGGGCGTTCGTGGAGCTCGAGGACGGTATCGACGGCTTCCTTCCCGCCGAGGAGCTTTCCTGGACGAAGAAGGTCCGCAACGCCGGTTCCGAGATTCAGGTCGGCGAGGACCTCGAGGTCATGGTTATCGAGAACCAGCCCAACGACCACAGCATCAGGCTGTCCGTTCGCAGGCTCTCCGACGATCCATGGCAGGCTTTCTCCGGTACCTACCGCGTCGGCTCCGTCCTCGAGGGCACGGTCTCTTCCATCACCGATTTCGGCGTATTCGTGAAAGTGCCCGGAGAGATAGAAGGCTTGGTCAACAAGTCCAATCTCAGCATGAACCGCGACGAAGAGTTCGAAGTAGCCGTAAAGAAGTACGAAGTCGGATCGCCCATCAAGGTGGTCATCACCGAACTCAGCCCGGAGCGCCAGAAGCTCTCCCTGTCGGTGCGCGACCTGGAGCGCAAGCAGCAGCAGGCCGAGATGTCCCGCTTCATGGACGAGGGCTCCTCGAGCGAGGGCTTTACCCTCGGCGACCTGCTCAAGGGGAAGAAGGACAGCTCTAGCAAGAACGAATAACATGTTTGAACGTATAGATCCCGAGAAGTTCGAAACGCTGATCGAGATCAATACGCTCATCAATTCCAACTACGGCGACGCGACGTCGTTGCTGACTCAGATCCTTGAGTCGGCAACGCGGCTCTCCGCCGGAGAAGCCTCTTCGTTGATACTGAAGAACGAAGAGGACGGAAAGCTGTATTTCGAGATCGCACTCGGACCCAAGGGGCGCGACATCAAGAAGTTCAGCCTCAATCCCGGCGAGGGCATCGCCGGGTGGGTCGCGGAACACGGCCAGTCCCTTATCGTCAACGACGTTGAGACGGATTCCCGTTTTTACGGCGATATTTCAAAATCGATCGATTTCCCTACCTACAGTATTCTCGCGGTCCCGATGATCGTCCGCGAGAAATGCGTCGGACTCTTCGAGATAATCAACAAGAAAGACAAGAAATACTTTACGCAATCCGACCTTCAGTGGCTCGAGATATTCGCCGTGCAGGCCGCTATCGCGATAGAGAACGCCAAGTATCTCGAGAAAGCCCGCGAAGAGATCGGTTACCTACGCGACCAGATATCCACCGACAAGGGCTATCACGTATTGATAGCGAAGAGCCCCGATATCGTCGAGAAGCTCGACCTGATCGAGCGTATCGCGAAGACCGATTCGTCGGTCCTGATACTCGGAGAGTCGGGCGTCGGCAAGGAATTGATAGCCGAGCAGGTACACCTGCGATCCAACAGGAAGAACGGCCCATTCGTCAGGGTTAACTGCGCCGCGTTACCGGAAGGACTGCTTGAGAGCGAGCTGTTCGGGCACGTAAAGGGCGCCTTCACCGACGCGATACAGAACAGGCGCGGGCGCTTCGAGCTAGCCGACAAGGGAACCATATTCCTTGACGAGATAGGCGACCTGCCGCTCAGGCTACAGGCGAAGCTCCTGCGCGTGCTACAGCAGAAGACCTTCGAGCTTGTCGGCTCTAGCGATACCGTCACGGTCGACGTGCGTATCGTCGCCGCTACGAATCGCGACATCGACGCGCAGGTCAAACGCGGAGAGTTCCGCAACGACCTTTATTACCGCCTCAACGTGCTGCCCATCTACGTGCCGCCGTTACGCCAGCGCAAGGAAGACATACCCGCGCTCGCCGATTTCTTCCTGAAGAAATTCGGCAGGGAAACGAAGAAGCAGTTTACCGGCTTTACCGACCAGGCCATTGAGCATATGCTGTCGTATCCGTGGCCGGGGAACGTACGCGAGCTGGAGAATGCGGTCGAGCGGGCGGTCGTCATCGCCAAGGAGAAGACGATAGGCGCCAGGGACCTCCTCATCGGCGACGTAGCCATGGGGCGGGACGAGTACAGGGGCAAAAGCCTCAAGGACGCGCTGACGATCTTCAAGAAGCACTTCATCGCCAGCGCGCTCGATGAGCACGCCTGGAACCAGACCGAGACCGCGAAGGTGCTCGACATACAGAGAACGTATCTGTCTCGATTGATCAAGGAATTAAGCATAGCTAACCCGAAGGAGTAGGTATCAGATGAGCTCTAAGGAAATCGGGGCCAAGGCCGCCGCTCAGGCCAGCGCCTCTAATGATGTAACGTTCAACGAACGGCTGAACGATTTCATGCACGCGAACCGTAAGCTGTTCCTGGTAATAGGTATCGCGGCTGTCGTCGCGGTCGTCGGATTCGGCATCGCGTCGATGGTGACGAGTTCGATCGACGCGAAGTCGGCCGTCGCCCTCGAGCAGCTGGAGAACAACTACGAAGCATGGAACGCGCTCGAGGCCGGCGAGCGGACGGGGAAGGGCGCCGCCCTCTTGGCCGAGGCCGAGGCCGTCGCGTCCAAGTACGGCAGGCGATACGCGTCCGCGAGGGCCGCGACGATAAAGGCTCAGGTGCTTTACGCGGACAACGACCTGCCAGGCGCGGAGAAGGCCTATGCGCTCATCGCCGACTCGTATCCCAAGTCCCATCTCGCTCCCGTGGCCCTGGCCAACGCGGCCGCGATTGCCGAGGACCGCGGAGATACGGACGCTGCGATCGCTTATCTCGTAAAGTCCGAATCCGAGTATCCCGCCGCTCCAGGCGTCGGCAGGATAACGCTGTCCATCGGGCGTATCTACGAGACTACCAAGCGTTATGATCAGGCTATGGAAGCCTATACGAGGCTCGTCGCCACCGGCGCCGAAAGCGATTGGACAAAGATCGCCCATGATCGTATAATCCTGTTGAAGTCGCAAGGCCTCGCCAGGTAGCTTTCCTTCTTTAAATGACGGGAGCCCGGCCTCGGCCGGGCTTTCTCGTACTGGGAGACCATTAGAGTATTCGTCAAAAATCTGAAGCGGAGGCGCTCAATGCCCAAGAAACGATCGAGGATATTCGACGCGAAATATTTCGCCTTCCTAATCGCAATTGTCCTCTTCGGCGTCTTCGCGCTGCTTTTTTATACGACGAAAATAATGCAGAACCTCGACGGCCCGGTACTCGATACGCATTTCAGGCTAAAGACGACGCGCCAATCCAAGTCCATACAGGAAGGCGCCGTGCTTTCCCATCAGAATCTCAAGATATCGGATAGCATCCTTATTCTCGGGATAGACCAGAAGACGCTCGCCGAGTACGGCAAATGGCCGTTCTCGAGGACTAGGCACGCCGATCTCATCAACGCGTTCTCCAGGCTAAAGGATCAGGATAATCGCGAGGATTCATTATTCATAGATGTCTTCTTCATCGAGGAAGATTCGAACCCTACCAACGACGCGTTGCTCGTCAAGGCGGTCGCCGATTCCGATCGGGTGTTCCTCGAGACGGTGCTTTCGCCGTACGGCACCGCCGAGGAGAACGACCCGCTGACCGTTCGACAGAGCAAGCTATACGAGGGTTGGGGGACGGTAAAGAACGTACGAGGGGACTGGAAGGCCATACCCGAGTTTTATGGCTACGAGCCTCCTCTCGAGCCCCTGGGAGCCGCCGCCGCGGGTTACGGCCATGCCAATTTCCTGTCGGATTCCGACCAGGTATTCCGAAGGCAACCGCTCGTTCTCCGTTCCAGCGTCCTTTCCGGGATTATCCGGCTTGACGAGCTAAAGCCGGGATTCATGGTAGACGCCGCCGCGTTCGAGAGGCTCGCCTGGCAGGACGAAACGGGCCGCAATCACGATATAGAGACGCCTCTCACGGCCGCCGGGATCGCCAAGCTACAGGAAAGGATGAAGGATCGGGCCCCGATGAAAATCGAGGATGTCGACATGGACGGCGTCCCGGACGATAGTTACTACGTCGTGCGCCGCTATACTGACAGTTTCGTGCCGGCCATAACGCTTTCGCTCGCGCTTAATTACTTCCACCGGACGCTAGACGAGATCGAGGTGGTCGCGGGGTCCCATATTCTTATTCCTTCGCCCATGGTTCGAGACCCCGAGACCGGAGCGCTCGTTCCGTACGCCGTACAGGTAGAGGCTGATCAGTACGACAAGGACGGCAACCTCGTCAGCGAAGGCAGGAGAAGGGTACTACCGGAGATCCGAATACCTATAAACGAGCGAGGCCAGATGCTCGTGAACTTCATGGGAGCCCGTTCTAGCCCTACGTCGGACGGAGTGCAAACCTTCCCGGTCCGATCGTACGCCGCCTACGCCAATCGCGCGCCAGGACCGGACCCGGAAACCTGGCGGCGGACGCTCGCCGTCAAGGACAAGATCCTGATGGTCGGCGCATTCGCGGCCGGCGTCGCCGAGGACGAGAAGCCTACGCCGCTCGGCATCATGTTCGGTATCGAGATGCACGCGAACGCCCTTAATACGATACTCATGGATAACTTCATCCACCAGGCGCCGGCTTGGGTCGACCTGGCGGTACTCGGCGCGGTACTGCTCCTGATAGCGTTCGTCAGCTCGCGCCTCCCGGCTATCGCCGGATTCTTCATAACGATCGCCGCTGTCGTCGCGATGTTTTTCGGCGTCAACTACGTTTTCGACGTGAAGTCATATCTGGTCAATTTTTCGATGCCGTCGCTCGGCGCCGGATTCATGTTCTTGTCGGTCGTCGTCTATCGCGTCTTCACCGAGGAACGCGACAAGAAGCAGATCCGCGAGACCTTCGGCAAGTACCTGAGCCCCAGGGTCGTCGACCAGCTCGCCAACGATCCTCCGGAGCTCGGGGGCGTCGACAAGGAGCTGACGGTTTTCTTCTCCGATATACGCGGGTTCACGACCCTGTCCGAGAACATGACCTCGCAGGAGCTCGTCAACCACCTGAACATCTATTTCTCGGCGATGACCGACCTGGCTATCGATTACATGGGCACCCTCGACAAGTACATCGGCGACGCGATGATGGCGTTCTGGGGAGCGCCGCTGCCGCTGCAGGACCACGCCGAGATGGCGTGCAAGTGCGCGCTCAAGCAGATGCAGGTACTGGAGGAGCTAAACAGCGGCTGGCCCGAGGCCAAGCACATCCGCATAGGGATAGGAATCAACTCCGGCATCATGACCGTAGGCAACATGGGTTCAAGGCAACGTATGAACTACACGCTTATGGGCGACAACGTCAACCTGTGCTCCAGGCTGGAGGCCACGAACAAGGAGTACGGTACCGGCATTATCATCAGCGAGTATACCTACGCGCACGTGAAGGACAAGTTCGTCGTACGCGAGCTAGACAATATACGCGTCAAGGGAAAGAACAAGCCCGTGCTCATATACGAGTTGGTAGATTGCCTGGAATCCATAGAGCCGCCGGCGAAATTGGCGGTTAAATAGGCGCCTATGAGTAATCGGTTCCGGCATAAGATAATCTCGTTCACGGGTGCGCTATCGTTCGCGATAGCGCTTTCCTCGTGCGGTATCGATACGCTGAGCTATCTAAGTATCGAACCAGTTTCTTATTCCGAGGACGAGTCGAATATAATCTTTCAGAGACCGTCATCTGTTGATGCTGATTTCAATGGAATTTATATTTTTTATAAGATTTACGCCGCTTCAGCCTCGGCTGATATTGATAAGGATATTATTACTGCAAAGCAGAATGCTACAGATAGCGTCCCTGGATCTGTTGTAGAGTCTTATTTAATCTCACCATCGGGGCTTAACTATAAAAGGCTCGTTAGGGGTAATTCGATTCCTATTCCTACGCTTCACAAGACCATCCTGGGTCCAGGCGAATACGCCAGCATCGAATTTTTCACTAGCGACGAACCATTATTAAATATAATAGACACGGCATATTCGTTCGCCATAAAGAGGAATGAGTTAATTTCTGGAGAATATCTATCATTTCTAGACCTACCGCTTACAGGCGACGATGATTATAAATCTGCAACTTCGGATCCAGACGAATTTTATTATGCCCAATTCTACGCCGCATCCTATGGTCTCGACGGGCTGACGGAGGTCTATAGCGATGCGGTCTGGCTTGGCCTGATTACGCTGAACTTCTAGAAATAGGGGTAGCCCTAGCCGTTGAATTTTGAATACGCGCGACTTCCGATAATGTATATTCTGTCTACCAACGAGTATCGTTATGATTGCTCCAAGCGTCCCCTGGGGCATCCGGGATCTTGGATGGTTCTTAGAGTTCGGCGTATCGCGTAAAGTACGCAGTCGGCGTGCCGTCCGCGCGTTTCGCGTATTGCGCTACTCGCCGTACCGAGACTCTCGAATCTCGTATGGGAGCGCCGAAGGCAGCCTCGAATATCGCCGGTATCCCGAGTTCCCTCGTGCCGGCGAACGGTAATAAAATATCCATAGTAGTATCGGTAATGCTTAATTCAGCGCCGGAAATTCGATCGTCCTTCGCCAGAAGCGAATCGAGGTAATCTGCAAACCGCACAGGAACGAATCCGGTCTCCAACAGGTCTATGCGGAATCGCGAGCCCCAGTGAACGGACGACAGCGAAGGAAATCGTTTTCCGTCCTCGCAGGTCAGTATAACGGCTTCGTGAATCTGCATCTCCTGATGAAGCGACGCGTTAGCTGATGCGAGTATCGCCGACGCGTCTACCGCCGGCGGCCCCGTCAGTATGGCGACGCCGTATTCGTCCATCGATTCGAAGCCCAAGGAAAGCGGCTCGGATATCTCGAGGCGGGGCATCGGATTGAATCCCTGGGAATACGCGACCGAGATACCGGTTCTATCCAGCGCCGCGCTTATCATGGAATGCACCTCGTGGTGCGCGAGGAACGCGGCCCGGCCTATCTTCGAGTAACGGAATAGGAATCTGAATCTCGTGCCTTCCGCTGGCGCTTGCTTGGATTCGAATCGGTTGATAGGCCTTGAAGGATCCGACGCGTCTTCAATAATGAGTTCGTCGATACGGTTCCTGATTTCCTCGTCACCGCTTATCGAGACATCGTCGGAACACGCCCCGCAACGTTCCAGGCATGAATCCTCGCATACGGCGGTCAGTACAGAATCCCTGGAACGTGCGAGCTCGCGCAGCAGGTACGAGTTTGAGACGCGCAATGATACGTCCGACCACGGGAGATCCGCGGACGCGTCTCGGTCGCCGGTCAGCGCCGCGAGGTTAAGCCCGGAGGCGCCGATCGCCGACTCCCATGCGTCTTTCCTGAAGAGATCGTCCCATGCGTCGAACCGCGCGCCGCGCTCGAACGCCGCGACGATGAGGTCCCCTACACTATCGTCACCCCTGGCTACGATGCCCTCGAGCCATGACAGGTACGGCGAATGGTAGGTTACCTTGACGCGCTGGTCCGCCCTGAAAGCGTCCTTTACGGCGAATATCCTGGAGGCGGCCTCGACAGGCGATAACTGGGCGCTCCACTGGAACGGCGTATGCGGCTTGGGAACGAACGTGGCGATCGTTATGTTGAGCTTCATGCCCGGCGCGGAAGACGATATATCCTTGATGAACGATATGATCGCGTCTTCTTCCTTGACGCCGGCTACCGGAAGCGGCAATCCGACCATGAAGTAGAACTTGGCTACGCGGTAGCCCCGTAGCGCGGCCTCCTGCAGAATAGTCCTTATCTTGTCGATACCGACTTTCTTGTTCAGGGTCAGCTGCCATTGCTCGAGCGGCGTCTCTATCGCGAAGGTAAGGCCGCTTTTTCGCATGCCGGAAATATCCTCGATCAGCTCGAGCGGGAACGTTTCCACCTTGAGCGAAGGCAACTGGAAGGATACGCCTTCATGGGCCCACCGAGAATTAAGCAGGGAGACGAGCGACGCGATGCCCGGATAGTCGCCGCTGGACAGCGACGAGAGGCTTATCTCGCGGTGTCCGGCTACCTTGACCTGGGCCTCGACCTCCTCGAGTATCCGGTCTACGGCGCGAAGCCTCCTGGGGCGATAGAAGTAACCGGCGTGGCAGAAGCGGCAGCCGTTGGGGCAGCCGCGCATGATCTCTACGACGCCGTGGTCCTGTACCGGCTTCACTATCGGCGACGGGAACGAATACCGGTATGGCGCGGAAGAGAATCCGGTATGAACGTGCCGTACGGCCTTCTTGCCGGGGATCCACACGGAGGGTCGATCGCGAAGAGAGGCTAACAGCTCGTCTCGGCTAGCGCCGGCCCGCTTGAGATCGCGCAATCCGGCCACGGTATCGTAGAATGCGTCTTCGGCCTCTCCTATCCATACGGCGTCGAGGATGCGAGAATATGGCGCCGGATTAGTTATAGCGGGACCGCCGGCGATGATGATGGGATCGCCGGGCCCGCGCTCCGAAGACCGTAGCGGAATACCGGAGAGATCGAGCACGGTAAGGATATTCGTCGCGGCCAGCTCGTACCCTACGGTGAACGCGAGCATGTCGAATCCCGATACGGGCGTTCCCGTTTCCAGTCCGTACAGCGGCGTACCGTTCTTCCTGAGTAGCGACTCGTAGTCGAGCCCGACGGAGAATACTCGCTCGCATGCAACGCCATCGAGACCGTTAAGACCCGCGTACAGTATCCGCATCGCGTTATTGGCCATGCCGATCTCGTATAGATCGGGGAAGCATAGCGCAATCCGCACGTCGGCCGTTTCCTTTACCGTCGACCCGCTTTCGCCGCCGAGGTACCGGGACGGTTTCTGGATCTTCGGGAGGTCGGTCTTGAATAAAGAGCAGGGCTCGACGCGGTTCATGAATCGTATCTCCTGGCGCCGATGCCGAGCGAGAGCCCGACTCCGATGCAGATAGCCCATAAAGAGGAGCCGCCATACGACAGGAATAGGAGCGGGATGCCGGTAATCGGCATGACTCCCATCGCCATGCCGGCGTTTATGGTGAAGTGGAATAGGATGATGCTGAATATCCCCGCGACGAACGAAGCGGACGAGACGCTCCGTACGTTCCTGATGGAGAGCGTCAGCCTGAGTAGAATATAGAAGAACAGGGCGAAGACGATTATTCCGCCGAGGAATCCTAGCTCTTCGGAGATGATGCTGAAGATGAAGTCGGTGCTCTGCTGAGGCAGGTAACGGTAATGGCTCTGAGTCCCCTGGAGGAATCCCTTGCCGGAAACGCCGCCGGATCCTATGGCAGTAATCGATTGCAGGATATTCCAGCCGGAGCCAAGCGGATCGATGCTAGGATCGAGGAACACGATCAGGCGCTTGACTTGGTATTCCTTGAGGAAATGCTGCCCGACGATGGAAAAACCGAGCCCGAGGGTCGATATCATGGACGCGTAAGCCGTCCAATAATAATACTTCCTCTTGAAGAACCTATACCCTAGTAGTGAAAGAACGACGGTAAACGCGAGTATGAATAGCGCGTAATAGATATAGGGCTTCTCGTATAGAATCCTCAATAATATTGACGGCTTCGCGACGATAAGCTGCTGCCATAGGGGCATGACCGTAAGGATGATGGCGATGCCGCCCGTCAGGATAAAGGATAGGAGGTAGCGCCTGTTTATCCCCCCGATGTACGCCATCGCCAGGTAGAGCGGAACGAAGACGAGCGCGGTCCCGAAATCCGGCTGAATGAGTATCAGTCCCATGGGCAACGCTACGATAGAGAACGATGCGATGAAGCGCTTGAAGGAAGACGATTCGTGCGAGCTTTTTTCCAGGTAGTACGCGAGGAAAAGCGCCGTCGCTATTTTCATGAATTCGGAAGGCTGGATTCCGTAATCCCCGAATAGTCCGATCCATGACCTCGCGCCATTGACGACCTTGCCGAATACCCTTGTGTATACCAGTATCGCGATAAAGAAGCCGTATATCAGCGGCATATAATCGAAAATGCGCTTCGTATCAACGAGGATGGCAGCTAATAGAAGCGCGAGCCCCGTAATGGACCAGACGATCTGCTTCGTATACTCGGCGGAGACGATATCGCCGGCGCTCGTAACTCCCGACGAGTATATGAAGAGTATGCCTATGACCATGAGTATGGAGATGGCGAGTATTATCGTCCAATCGATAGCCTTGGCCAAATTCCTGAGCGTTGCCATCTATTCAGCCCTCGCCGCTACGGGGATAGACCTACCGAGGAGGCCGAGCTGCGCGGCCGCTTCCTCGTACGTCTGGCCGCCGAAATAACCTTGGAATACTATGTTCGTCGCGTACGGAGCCCACCATTCCCAAGGGTTGGTGGCCTCTATCATCGCGACCACGATGATGACGTCTTCGGGATTGGTCGCGTCGGTCGGGCCGAACCCGACGAACCACGAATGCCAGCGATCGGATAGCCCTACTTCGGCGGTTCCTGTCTTGCCGCCGAGCGAAACAGTCTTGGTACTGACCGGATAGCGGGCCGTGCCGTTCACTATCACCCCGCGTAGGTACTCTTTTGTGATCTTGAAGGTTTCCTTCGATATGCTCGACGCCATGAGCACTTCGGGCGTCGTTCTCGTCATGATGGAACCGTCGCGCGGATCGCGTATCTCCTTCAGGAGATGCGGCTTATATATTACGCCTTCGTTGACGACCATGGCCATCATATCCGCGAGCTGTAGCGGCGTCGCGAGCATATACCCCTGCCCGATCGCCAAGTTGAGCGTGTCTCCACCGAGCCATTTTTCGTGGAAACGCCGTTCCTTCCATTGAGGCGTCGGAACGAATCCGGCGACCTCTCCCGGTAGATCGATACCGGTCTCCTGCCCGAATCCGAATTCCCTCGCATACGATACGATGCGCTCGATACCGAGCTTGTCGCGTCCGACTTCCCAGAAGTAAACGTCGCAGGATTGGGCCAAGGCGCTCTCCAGGTCGAGGCGCCCATGGCCCGGCTTGCGGATATGGCACCGGAAGATCCTGTCGCCGTAGCTTATTTCACCGTTGCACAGGACGGTCTCGTCGAGCGGGATTGCCTTTTCCTCAACTATGCCGGCCGTCATCACCGTCTTGAAGGTCGAGGCGGGCGGATAACTGGACTGGATGGCCCGCTGTATCAGAGGCGTTCTCGGATCGGCCAGGAGACGCGCGTACTCGTTGTTGCCGCCCTTCTCGACTATCATGTTGGCGTTGAAGGACGGATACGATACCAGGGCGAGGATCTCGCCCGTAGCGGGTTTCAGAACGACGACCGATCCGATTCGCTCGCCCAGCGCCTTCTCGGCGAGTATCTGCGTCGATCGGTCTATCGTGAGCACGATGTTCTTGCCCATCAACGGAGGATCGACGTCCCTGGAGCCGGCCTCGACGCGGCGACCGCGGACGTCGACCGTCTTGTACTGCCGTCCGTCGGTACCGCGCAGTACGCTGTCGTACTGGCGCTCGATTCCGGCCTTGCCGATTATATCGCCGGTCTGATAACCGCGATTGTAGTAGATCTTAAGCTCATCCCTGGATATATCCCCGACATATCCGATGATGTGCGAGAAGCTGCCCGTTTCCAGGTAATTCCGCTTGGGGCGGGAGTACCACGAGACGCCGGGGAATTCGTCTATCCTCTCGGCTATCTTGACGATTATGCTCTGATCCACGGAGGAGGATATTTCTACTTGCTGGAACATCCTGTAATACGAAGGCGGTATGCGGCGCCTGATCTCGTCTATAGGCTCGTCGAGGACGGCCGCGAGCTTAGCGAAGACGGTATCGCGCATGGGCGCGGGGATCTCCGCCGGTACGACGACGAGCGCGAAGGAATCGATATTGAGGACGAGCGGAAGATTGTAGTTCCTGTCGTATATCTCGCCGCGTTGCGCCGGGAGCCGTTCTATCTGCCTGGATATGGTAACGGCCTTCTTCTGGTATTCCACTCCGCGGACTACCTGAAGGTAGAAGAGATATGAAGAATACGAGACGAAGATAAAAACCGCGATAACGAGAAGCACGAGGAATCTGGACTGGCTGTTGCCCTTCGGCCCTTCGGAGTAATCGCTCATCAGCGCTTTTCCGGCGGGATGAGGAAGCGGTCGAGCGGGCTTAAGAGGAGGAACAGGATCGGCGCGGCGACGGCGTTATATCCCGCCTCTATCCATAGCACGCGTCCGAGGAAATCGTACGAGAACACCTTGCCGGCGAAGAAAGCCGACAGCACGGCGAGGTATATCGCCTTGGCGAGAGTAGCCGCGAATCCGAAGATGGCGGGCATGAGCAGCCTGTCGATATAGAATTTTCCCGAAAGGAGATTGGCAAGCCATGCGACCGCGGTCTTAACGAACGCGTTCAAGCCGAAAGGAGCCGCGCTGATTCCGTCCTGCAGCAATCCGGCCGCGAAGCCTACCGATTGGCCCTGAAGGTTGGGGCTCTTGAACGCTATATACACTATCGCTATCAGCGATAGGTCCGGGACCACCGAGTAAACCGAGATATAGTCGAGCCACGTCGATTGGATGACTATGAGCAGGGCGATGAGGCCGAAGGAAAGGAGCCAGCGACGTACCATCGGATCTACTCCAGTTCTCGGGATTCGGGCGATTCGTTGCGAACGATGAATACGTACTCGATGCGCCCGAAATCGATTATAGGCTCCATCTCAAGCTCGAGCGACGTCAGGTAATCCAGGTCCTTGAGTCGCGTGACGCGACCGACGCTGATTCCTGGCGGGTACAGAGACTGGAGCCCGCTAGTAACGACGAGGTCGCCGTATTGAATTTCTTCCTTCGCGCGCTTCTTTACGTACCGAATTACGAGAGGCGCCTCGGCCGTTCCCGATCCTACGGCGAGGCCGTCGTATCGGGAACGTTCCAGTTTAATCGATACGTACGCCGAGTTATCGTATATAGGCGAAACGACGCAACTGGTCCGGCCTACCTCGACGACCCTTCCGACGAGGCCCTCTGCGCCGTCCTGGTACGCGATAACCGCCTGGTTCTTCGCGATGCCGTTGGAGGCGCCTTTATTGACGACGAACGTCGAGTACAGGTTCTCCGGATCCCGCGCGATTATCTTGGCAGATATCGACGTGTATTTCGCGTTCGACATGAACCCGAGCTGCTCATTAAGCCTTTCGTTCTCCCGCTTGAGGTCGGCGTACTCGCGCTCCAGGTTCCCGAGGGTCTCTACCCTGGAGAGGAGAGCCGCATGACTCTGTTCGAGCCTGCGTAGCTCGGAGATGCTGTTGACGGTTTCGGACACGAATCTGCCGACGCCGTCGAAGCCTCTCTGGAGGAACGATAGTACCGAGAGACCGATGCGCTCCGGAAAGCCGGCCATGCTCCGCGTCGATACGACGAGCGTAATGAGCGAGACTGCCATAAAGAGCGCGGAGCCCATCGTTCGGCGCCTGGCGCCCATGTCGCGTTGGGCCATCGGAAGCTACAGATTCATCTTGCTGGCGGATCCGAAGGCGACGTCGGTGCCGTGTATCGCCTCAAAGTACTTGCCAGCGCCGATGGCGACGCACTCCAGCGGCCGCTCGGCGAGTATGACCGGCACGCCCGTTTCCTTGGCGATAAGGCGCGGCAGGCCCTTGAGAAGGGAGCCGCCTCCCGCCATAACGATGCCGCGCTCTATGATATCGGCTGCGAGCTCGGGCGGAGTCTGGCCGAGCGTCTTTTTTATTTCCTCGACGATCTGGTTCACGGGTTCCTGCAACGCCTCGCGGACCTCGACGGAATCGATTTCCAGGCGCCTTGGGAGTCCGGTGATGGCGTCCGTTCCCTTTATCTCGACTTTCTCTATGACCTTGTCGGGGCTGGCGTTGCCTATCTCTATCTTGAGCCTCTCGGCGGTCTGCTCTCCTATGATCAGGTTGTGGGCGGCCCGGATATGCTTGATGATGGCTTCGTCGAATTCGTCGCCGCCGATACGGATAGCGTTCGTGACGACCAGGTCCTTGAGGGATATTACGGAGATCTCGGTCGTTCCTCCGCCGATATCGCATATCATATGTCCCGCGGGTTCGTGTATAGGTATGTCGGAACCGATGGCCGCGGCGAGCGATTCGGGTAGCACCTCTACCTCGCGGGCGCCGGCCTTGTACGCGGCCTCCACGACGGCGCGCCTCTCGACTTCGGTTATGCACGTCGGTATCCCGATGACCATCCTGGGCTTGATGAACCACCTGCGCGGAATTACCTTCTGGATGAAGTATTTGATCATCTTCTCGGTCGTATCGGGATCGGCGATGACGCCGTCGCGAAGGGGGCGAATGGCGATGATGTTTCCGGGAGTCTTCCATAGCATGCGCTTAGCCTCGGAGCCGACGGCGATGACGCGCTTTGTCCCGCGCTCGACCGCGACGACGGAAGGCTCGTTTATTACTATACCCTTGCCGCGTACGTAAATCAGCGTGTTGCAGGTGCCTAGGTCGATACCGATATCGAGAGACAGCGAGTCAAATAACCGTCGTTTCGCCATGATGTGCTCCTTAATGCAAGTCTATGAACGTTCAGATAGTTTTTGTCTTGCGCCGGCGTGCATCGGGTCTATCGAGATTGCCTTGCGCCATGCGGCTCGCGCGCGTATCGGATCGCCTGCCGCGATGAGGACGAGACCTTGATAGTACCATGCGTCTGCCGACTCGGGATTTTTATCTTGTATGGATTGGTACCTCGCTAGCGCCTCGTCAAGGCGACCGGATTTCATGTAGAGGTCGCCGAGAAGAAAGCCGCAACGCTCCGCGAGGTACTCGTCGCTCGTAGCCGCCATCGCTTCGTTGGCCAGGGACTCAGCGCGGTCTCTATGCCCCGCCTGAGCGTTAGCCGTAGCCGCCGCGAGCATCAGTTCCGGAGAGTCGGGTTTCAGGGAAATGGCCTTGTCGAAGAAATCGACGCTCTGATCGATCCTATCCGCCCCTTGGGCGGCTATCGCGAGGTATTCCCATGTATCGGCCTTGGAATAACCCAGCGCATTAGATTCGACGAGGTATGAAATCGCCTCGTTGTAGTAATCGGGCCCCTTATGGAAATAAGCCTTTCCGAGGATATACGTCGCTTCCGCCTTGAGCGGCGTTTTTGGGTCGATCAAGGCTTTTCGAATAGAGAATACGGCTTCATCCATGCGGGCGGCACGCTTTTCGCCGCCGCTCTCTGACAAGCCTAGATAGAAAGCGGAGAATCCCTTGAATATCAGGTAGAAAGGATCGAGGGGAGCCAGCTCGAGCGCTTCGTCGCATGCCCTGGAGACGCTAACGTAGTCTTTCGCGGACCATAACGAGACGATGGAGTCCTGAGTCGCCTTCGGGAAGGCGCGCTTGACCGCTACGGCCGAGAAAGCCAGGATAGCGCATACCGCGACTATGCCTATGCCAATGAACACGAGCGCTCCGGTGATGAGCCGCCGGCGTCTGAGTTTCTTGAGGAATGGGTCAGAACCGCGCGAAATGCCGTGGGAATAGTCGTTCATAACAATCGGGTTCGTTGTACCACGCCCGGACCGCTAAAGTCAATTAAGGCAATGAAAAGGGACGAACCTATAAGCCGGGTTCTGTACCGCTTTCGCGGCGGCCGCCATCCATCTTTGCGGAAGATCGCTCTTCCGCTTTCGCGGCCTACCCGCGGAGTACCGTCTCCACCTCGCGGTGGAGACGGAGCGCGAACCGCGCCTCCGCTGTTCGGCCTTGCTCGCGACGAGGCTTGCCGTGCCGTTCGCGTCGCCGCGAACGCGGTGGGCTCTTACCCCACCTTTTCACCCTTACCCGCGCCTTTCGGCGCAGGCGGTTCGCTTTCTGTTGCGCTTTCTGTCGTACGGCCGTCGCCAGCCGTACGCCCGGCCGTTAGCCGGCGTCGCGTCCTTTCGAGCCCGGACTTTCCTCCGCCGAGGCAAGCCTCGGCGACGGCGGCCCGGTTCGTCCCTATGATTACCTAATCGTCGGAGTCGCTCATCGATCCTTTGTCAGAATCGCCGTCCATGTCGGAATCCGAATCATAGTCGTCGTCGGAATCGTCGCCGAAGTCGTCGAGGTCGGCGAGCGAACCGGATTCGATATCGACGATCATGTCTTCCTGCGATTCGTCGCCTTCCTGGTAGAAAAGGACGCGGGAGCAATATGGGCAGAATACGATCTTGTCGCTCTGCCGCACTTCGTTGACGAACTGGGCGGGCAGTATCATCGAGCAGCCTGAGCATACGACGCCCTTTACGGGAACTATACCGACGCCCTGCTTGGACTTGATGATGCGCTCGAATTTGAATACGACTTCCGTGTCGATATCCTTGGTGATATCGTCTTCTTTACCCTTGAGCTCGGTAACCCGAGCCTTCATGGAGGCTTCGTCGTTCTTTATACGGGTACGCTTCTCTTCGATCTCCGCCTCTTGGGACGTGATCAGCGTCTCGCTGGAACGGACTTCGCTCTCGGCTTCTATGAGATTCTCATCTTCACGCTTGACGTCCTTGCGTAGCTGGTCTTCCTTGAGGCCCGCTTCGGTGATCTCCTTGTTAAGCGCCTCGAATTCGCGAGGGTTGGAGATCGAGTCCATCTGCTGCTCGGATTTTTCCTTGTGCGCCATTACATCGGCTAGCTCGGCGCGGAGCTGCCCGACCCTGGACTGGGCTTCCTCGAAGCGCTGGCTGCGCTCGCCGTAGCTCTTCCTGGCGCGCGTGAGGACCTCTTCTTGCGCCAGTATCGATTTCGGCAGTTCCCGTACTTCCTTTTCGATGGCGACACGCTCCATCAGGAGCTCCTGGAACGTTCGTAGTCGCTCGAAAAGTTCTTCCATCAGCATATGGTTTCACCTCGTTTAGGGTAATGTCGCGATGACGCGCGATTATAGCACGGCAGGCGCGTCGTGATCAACGTCGCGCCTGCCGTGGAAAGAATCAATATCAATGGTCGACGTAATCCCGTAATTTCTGGCTGCGCTTGAAATGGCGTAGCTTCTTGAGCGCCTTGGCTTCTATCTGCCGTATACGCTCGCGGGTAACGTTGAAATAGAGGCCGACCTCCTCGAGGGTCAAGGAATATCCGTCGTCGAGGCCGAAGCGCATGCGCAGGACTTCCTGCTCCCTGGGAGGCAGGGTCGACAGGACCGAGCGTATCTGCTCCTGAAGGAGCTTGTAGTCCGTCTGGACGCTGGGGTTCTCTATCTCCTTGTCCTCTATGAAATCGCCCAGCAGGCTGTCCTCGTCCTCGCCGATCGGCGTCTCGAGGCTTATGGGCTCGCGAGCTACGTTCTTGACGCTCTTTACGCGGGTCACGGGCCAGCCGAGCTGCTGAGCGACCTCTTCGTCGGTCGGCTCCCTGCCCAGTTTCTGCATGAGCTGGCGCGACTCGCGGACGACCTTGTTGATCTGCTCGATCATGTGGACGGGTACGCGGATGGTTCTCGCCTGGTCGCTTATCGACCGTGTAATGGCCTGCCGTATCCACCACGTCGCGTAGGTGGAGAATTTATATCCCTTGCGGTACTCGAACTTCTCTACGGCCTTTATCAGGCCTATGTTACCTTCCTGCACGAGGTCGAAGAAATGCAGGCCGCGGTTCGTGTATTTCTTGGCGATGGACACGACGAGACGCAGGTTGGCCTTGATGAGTCGATCCTTGGCGTTCTTCATCATGATACGCCCGCGGTTTATCTCCTTGGCCATAGTTATGATGACGTCGCAGTCGTTCTCGAAGGAGTATTCAAGTTCTTCGAGTTTTTTCTCGGTGACCTGGATCTGCCTGATCCGTTCCTTTATCTCGTCGGCGCCGATCCCGAGGTCGGCCTCGATCTGTTCCCGTCGCTCCTTGAGCGTCAGGTTCCGACCGAGCACGCGGAGCTCGCGGAGGTTTTCGACCTGCAGGGCCCGTTCGAGGCGCTCCTGCTCGCGCCGGTATTTCTTGATGCGCTTCGCGGCGTTGATGAACTTTTCGGAGAACGAGTTGATCTCTTCGGGATGGAGGTCCGCCTCCCCTAGCCTGTCGAGCAGCTCGTTACGGGACTTGAGGAGCTGCTCATCGGCCTTGACGTCGCCGCCCCGAGACGCGATGCGCTTTTTCGTCTCCATATAGGACTTGAGCTCGACCTGCGTGTCGCGGAGGACGTCTCGGTAGAACTGATTGAGACGACGCCGCTCGGCGATACGCTCGGAGTTCTCCTTGCGCTGCTGAGAGCCGGATTCTCGCTTGGCCTTGACGGAAATCTGGTAGAACTCGGGAATCAGCATGCCGCTCTTCTTGATGATTCCCTTGATGATGTTCTCGCCCTCCTCCATCTGCTTGGAGAGCTCCACTTCCTGCTCAGCGGTGAGGAGGTTCTCCTTGCCGATTTCCCGTAGGTACAGGCGGATCGGGTCGTCTACGGCGCTTTCCTTGTCGTTATATACGAGTCGTTTCTTTTCCTTCGTCGAGGTCGTCTCCGGCTCGTGCTCTTTAGGCTCCGAGGCTTCATCGACCTGGAGTTCCTCTTCTTCGAGCTGTATGTTATTGCTCTCGAGAAGGGCGAGGACGCCATCGATCTTGTCTGAATTCAGTAATTCCTCAGGCAAGAAGTCAGACAGCTCGTCGAAGCTGATCGTCTTCTTTGACTTCGCGTATTCGAGTAGCTTCGCAATCGCGGGATCGAGTTCAGGGTCGCCCATGCCGCTCTTCCTTTATCCTGGTGAGTTCTCCATCTACGTACATCTTTTCATACAGTAGATCATTAAGAGACAGCTCATCGCCGTCCCGATCCGGATCGTACTCGCGGATGCGAGCGACCAGGCGTTGATTCTGCTGTTCCAGCGTCCGTTCCTTAACCCGACGCACTCCGTCTATGACGAACCGTTCTGGATTAATGGAATACGCTCCATCGGAAATTTTCTGCAGAATGAACTCCTTGAGTCCCTCGCTCGTCAAGCGTCCGGTAATCGCGGCGACGCTCTGGTCTCCGCTTCGATAGCATTCCTCCATAGTAATGAACGCGTCTTTCAACGGCTCTTCGTCGAAGTCTATATAGCCGATCTCGGATCGAGCCGACTCGAAGAGTTCCGAGTTCGCCACGATTGCCGCGATCAATTCCGCGTCGGCGCTCGGGACGAAGCCCGATGAAGCCGTTTCTCGAGCGATCGTTCGTTTTGGCGAACCCTTATTCAAGAATCGTGAATAATCGCTCCTAACTGAAGCAGGATCGGCGCCGAGACGCGTCGCGGCGGCGTTAATGAATGCATCGCGCCTGATTTCCGAAGAAACATCCGCAATAAAGGGGAAAAGGTATCCAAAAGCCTCCGACTGCGACTCAGAATCCCCGGCTCTTAGCATAGAGGCTGCGTTTCCCAATACAAAATCATCGGAAGTTATAGTGGAAGCGGCATTAATTTTCAATCTCTCCGGGCCGTTTTTTTCTAAAATCTCTGCAGGATCCTTCGCGCCGGCGATCCGAAGCACCCTGACGGCGAGTCCTACGTTCTCGGCGATGCCCATGGCGCGCTCGGTCGCCTTGACGCCGGCGTCATCGCTATCGAAGCTAAGGATGAGCGTCGCGGCGTAACGCTTCAACAGGGCGGCCTGCGATTCGGTGAACGACGTGCCTAACGGCGCAACGGCGTTGGCGACGCCCGCCGCGTGGAACGCTATCGTATCCATGTACCCTTCGCACAGGATAGCCTCGCCGGAAGTCCTCATCGCCTGCGCGGCCTTGGATAGACCGAAAAGCGTTTCATGCTTCTTGAATATAAGCGTTTCAGGAGAATTGATATATTTCGGGCCGTCTCCGGATAGTAGCCTTCCGCCGAAAGCGACGACTCTTCCTCGTACGTCGCTGATAGGAAAGATAAGGCGATCCGAGAAAATGGACGATTCCGGGTACTTGCCAGAGAACAGGCCGGACTTGGAGAGGAATTCCACGGAATAGGACTTGGCGCGCAGGAATCGGAAAAGCCAGGCTCGGTCCTTGGGTACGTAACCCAGCCTAAAGTCGACGAGAGTTTGATCCGAGAGCCTTCTCCTGCGCACGTAGTCGAGCGCCTCGGTACCGCGAGGATCCGATATAAGCAGGTGATGAAAGGTCCCGGCAAGGCGCTCGTAGAGCTCATAGAGCGATTCGCGATCTTTTGCCGCCTTGGCTTCGGCGGGATCCTCGTCGCCTTCGTAGGTTATGACGACGCCAGCCTTGTCGGCGAGATGCTCGAGCGCTTCGACGTAGCCGCATTTCTCTATTTCCTTGATGAAGGTGATGGCGTCGCCGCCCTTCTTGCATCCGAAGCAGTAGAAGAAGCCGCGTTCCTCGTTGACGCCGAAGGACGGCGTCCGCTCGTTGTGGAAGGGGCACAGGCCGGTCCAGCGGGAGCCTCTCTTCTCGAGACGCACGTATTCGCCGACCACCTTGACTATGTCGGACCGCGAGACTATTTCCTGGACTATCCTCTCCGGGATGCGCTTCATCGGCCCTTGGGCTTTACCGCGAGAGAGGCCGCCCGTATATGTTCGTCGAGCGTCGCCGAGAAGTAGTGCTTCCCGCTCGCCTCGTCTACGAGCCTGAAATAGAGGTACTTCGTTATCGCCGGCCGTAATGTAGCCGACAGGGCGGTTAGGCCGGGGTCGCAGATAGGTTCGGGCGGAAGCCCGGGGTAGAGATATGTATTGAACGGGTCGTCGATCTTGAGGTCCCTGTCGAATATCCTCGTGGGATGCGGTTTGTCCTGCACCTCGGAAATGACGTAGACGACGGTCGCGCACGATTGCAGGGCCATGCCGATGCGCAGGCGGTTCAGGAAGACGCTTGCCATCAGCGGAGCCTCTTCCGCGACCCTGTACTCCCGCTCGACGATGCTCGCGAGTATGACGCGATCGTGCAATTCCTCTGGCGACAGCTCGACCGCCTCGGGAACGGCCTGGTAGACGCGTTTCCTCATCGTTTCGACCATCAGGGACACGACCTCGTCGCCTCCGGCGTTGCGGGGCAATAGATACGTATCGGGGAATAGATAGCCGATAGCCGACTTCGCGGGGATGCCCAGGCGCTTCAAGAGAGCGGCGTCGTGCGCCGCCGCCGTAACATCGTCGGCTGAGGCGATGCCGGCGGCCTCTGCGGCCGTAGCGATGGCCTTGAGGCCGGTCCCCTCCGGTATCGTCATGCGGATCAGCGCCTGCTTACCCCCGGATATCATGGCGAGTATGTCGGTCGAGCCCATATCGGCCTCTATCGCGTAATCGCCGGCCTTGAGAGAGTGCTCGAGACCCTTGGACCTCATCAGCAAGCGGAATAGATACTCGGATTTAATTACCTCGTCCTGAGCTAGCCTTCTCGCGACCGACGATCCCGTCTCTCCCGGTCCGACGGTGAACACCGATCCGTTCGGTCCTATGGCGCCGGTCGGCTTATCGAGGGATACGGCGAATGCGAGTACGGCGACGCCTCCGGCCACGGCGACGACGAGGATGAAGGCCGCGAACGCGCCGATGACGCGCAATGCTCCCGACTTCATAGATCGCCTTCCTTGACAATCAGTCCTGCATACGCGAGCCCTATACCCTCGAGCTCTTCTACGGAAAGATATTCATACAGGATGGCACGCAGGCGCTCGAGGGCGACGAGCTGATGATGGTCGAGGCTTTCTTCTTCGCGCGCCAGCGCTATATAGAGTCCTATCGTCTCGGAACCCGACAGCGTGACCGAGAATTCGGATGTACACAGATTTTCAAACGTCAATCTCTACGCCCTCCCGCGCCAGGACGACCTCGATGCCCCTATCCTCTATATGCTTGAGGTACCATGAGGCCGACTTCAGTATCGATCCGATCTTCTGATCCCCGTACGCCGGCTCGTGGTGGAAGAGCACGAGCCGCTTGATATGCCAGGACGCCGCGAAGTCGGCGGCCAGGCTGAAGGACGAATGCCCCCAGTACTGTTTCTCTATAGCCTCGCCGAGCGTGTACTGAGCGTCTATGATCAGCGCGTCCGCCCCCTTGAAGTAGCTCTCGTTCTCCGGGGTCCTGTCGAAGTCCTTGGGATCGAGTTCGGTGTCGGTGGAGTAAATGGCCTTCTTTCCGCCTTCCTCGATCGCGTAGCTGTAGCAGCCGCCGGGATGGCTCATGGCGCGGTAACGCACCTGGACGTCCCCGATGCGTACGCCGCGGCCTTCCAGGAGCATGAATTCCTTCTGCGCGCCCATGGCGTCAAGCCCTATGGGAAAATACGGCGGCTTCATCTGGCCCTCGAGGATTTCCCGCAGCTTGGGATCGGGGCTGTACATGGAGAGGCGGGTACGCGGGTCGAATCCGGGAGCGAAGAACGGAAGGCCCTGTATATGATCCCAGTGGAAATGCGAGAAGAAGAGGTGGACGGTCGCCGCCTTCCTGGAAGCGACGATTTCCTGTCCGAGGTTCCTTATGCCCGTGCCCGCGTCGAATACGATCCTGCATCGCTCGTCGGTCTCGACCTCGACGCACGCCGTATTACCGCCGACGGTGGAGAACAGGTAATCGGGGAGCCGCGCCAGGAATAGCTCGCGCGACTCCTGCGATTCGAGGTCGGACGGCGTAATACGCTGCACGATCGACGAAATCTTGCTCCGTAGCTTATCGGGCGTTAAGGGTGTCGGAAGCGATCCCCGAGCGCCCCAGAAGCGTATCTTCATCGATTGACTCCAATGCGACATCGTATGGGATGATGAGGGGCGGATAGGCACGCCTTCGCCACAGGCGATCGCCGATGGCTTCGGCCGTAACCAAAGGGCCCCTTCCTATTCCTGGACAGTCCAGAGATTCGCGATTCCAGTCTTCGGGAGTATCGATGACTCCCTGCCAGAACGGGTACGTCGCGCATTGTACGGGACGCGCCTCGTAGGCCGAGCATCCGTTACCGTTCCATAGTATACAGTCATTATTCGACTTTTCCCTAAGGCTTATCGCGTTGCCGGTGCCGATGTCTACTGTCCTTAACAATGTATCGACAAATTCGCGGAAGGCAAGGGCGCTATGCGTGAATAGCCTGCGTAGATCGAATGTGGACAGGAATACGAAGCCGGGCTCGTGCCTGCAGCACGCGGAGCATCTGGCGCATTCGAAATACAGGCCATCACTCCAGAACGGAGCATCCATACTATACCTCGTAAACAAATAAGGACCGCCATACGGCGGTCCTTAAGAATGGAGAGAGAAGGATTTGAACCTTCGAAGGCATCTCCCGGAATCGAACCGGGGACCTCGAGATTACAAGTCACGCGCTCTGCCAACTGAGCTAAGATGGCGTGGAACGAGGGCCACTATATCGAAACCGGGTGATCGAGTCAAGCGCGGACTTGTTTTTTATACGACCTAGCGAAGCGGCGCAAAGAATCCGCTTTCGTCCTTGCCGGAACGATCGCGCAGGTACACCTCAACGCCGAACGGCAGGTAGGCCCTCCCGAAGCCGTCGTTCGCCGACGAGACGTATGACAGCCTGTACTGCCCCGTTTGCGCCGAACGAATCCTCGTCGTGATCTCCGACAGGCCCTCCGGCCGGTCGGATGCGTAGATCGATCCCCCGGACGCCGCTACGAGATACGAGAGCGCGGGCGAGGGCGCTGTTTTGCCGAGGATTACCGCGTACAGGGCTATGCCGTTGTTAGCGAGCATCGACGAGAGCTCGGATAGCGACGGTCCGTCAAGGTATAGTTCATTGACCGACCCGGTACCGATATAGACGAGCGCGCGCCTCCCCGAGGAATCGAACAGAGAGCCGGCGGCGAGCCTAAGCCCCGAGTCGAAACGCCACGCGTCGGAGGGGACCGCGTTGAGTATCGCGTCGCTTATAGCGCCGACGGAGGCTCCGGACGGCGGCTGGGCGGTTCTGCCGGCGACTACGAGCCTTGCCCTCGCGTCGTTTCCGAGTGACGCTAGAATCGAGACCGCGGCGTCGCGGGCCTCGAGCCTTCGGGCCGCTACCGCGGTCGATCCTTCCAGCAGGAACGTCATATCGATGCTGCCCGAAGCGTCAAGGGCGCCTTCGAACGAGAACGCGGAAGCCGGCCTTATAGAGGAGGCGAGATAGTCGACGGGAATATCCCCCTCGACGCGTCGTTCCTTGCTGACGACGGTCTCGGAAACGTAGAAATTAGGCGATCCCAACCCCGTTATAGGCCTGCCGTATCGGTCCTTGACGCGTACGTCGAAGCTGACGCGCGGGAATTGGTCGGAATAGACGCGTCCGAGCTCTACCGACAAGCCTGCGAAGCGCGACGCCGGGTCTGAAAGGTATGCGATCTCCGAGGCGTCGAAATCGGCAACGAGAAGTTCGTCGTTTGCGTCGAAAGCAGCTGAAACGACGTACGGCTTCTTCCTTTCGGATCGGTACAGCTCGGTCGCCGCGCCGGTCTCGGTATCGATGAGCAGCACCCGCGCCCCGTCGGCCACGAGAAGCTTGCCGTCGCGGACCGCCCGCATGCCTTCCGGTCGCTGCAACGTGACGGTCTGAAGCCTGGAGACGAAATTGCCGTACGCGTCGAAGACGAAGATAGCCTTGAGCGCGGCGTCGGCGACATAGACTCTGTCCCCGATAGTCGCGATCCCCGTCGGCATGCGTAATCCGTCGAATACGGCGCTACGCGTCCCGAACGACAGCACCATAGTGCCGTCTCTCGCGTACTTGACGACGCGTGAAAATCCGACGTCGCCGACGTAGACGAAACCGTCGCCATCGGCGGCGATATACTGTGGGCCGGACAGTCGGCCGGGACCGGACGAGTCGCCTGAATATCCGAGCACGCGTCCATCCGGCGACAGTCTCGTTACCCTGTCGGACTGGAACTCGGTAACGAACAACGTACCGTCATCGAGCCTGGCGCACGCGAAGGGGCGGTCGAAGCCGATCGAGCCGGCGTTAATGGTAGAGACGATACGCGCGTTGGCGTCGACGACGAGTAGCGCGTCGGTGCCGTGCGATACGATGATAACCGAGCCGTCGGGTAACGGCTCTACCCAGGAGGGGCGTAAGAACAGGTCGAGCCTGTCCTTCCTGCCGTTCAGCTCGGATACGCGGACATAGCGGTCCGGCGGCTCGAGCCCCCTCGGATCGGCGGAAGCGCCGGCCAGCTCCAGCCGGCTCTCGATGAACGGGGACGACCCGGCCGCTGCGAGCGCCTCGCTCCATCGGTCGAAGGCCGCGCTCGTGACTCCTAGCCTGAAGTACGACTTGCCCAGCCAATAGAGGCAGAGGGGATCGGCGTTCTCGCTAGAGAGCGCGCGCTCGAATTGAGACAGCGCCTCCGCGTAGCGGCCCCTTCCATACGCTTCCACGCCCGTGCGAAACGACTCAGCGGCGAGCGGCGATCGTATCTTGTAGGCGAACTGCGCGTTCGCGGAGGCTATCGCGGCGAGCATGAACAAGGTCGCGAGTATTTTCTTCATCGTTTCAGGATCGCCTTCTCGAGGGCCGCGATATGGTCCCGCGACTCGTCGTCGTCGCCCAGCGTCTCGACGGCGGAACGCAGGAAGCGTCCTGCCTCGTCGAGCCTGCCGAGCTTGAAGTAAGCCCATCCTATAGAGTCGGCATACGCCGGATTGTCCGGATCGCTATCCATCGCCTTCCGGCAACACGTCAGGGCCTTTTCCAGGTCCCTATCGGCGCAGGCGAGCAGGTAACCGTATCCGTTAAGCGCGGTCGGATTCTCAGGGTCGAGTTCCAACGCCTTCGAGTACCATCGAAGCCCCTCGTCCAGGCGTCCTTGCTTCCAGTTGGCGTGCCCGAGGGCCGCGCATACCTGCGGCGTCTCCCTAGAGGCCTCGACGAGCTTCCTGAGCTCGTATTCCGATAGCTTTGACCGACCCGTCTCGGCGTATACGTACGCCAGGGCCATGCGGCACTGCGCAGCCCTCGAGTCGGCGTCGCCCTGCGTTACTACCTGTTCCAGGTACAAGAGCGCCTCATCGAAACGCCTGAGGCGGGCATAGCATAATCCCATCAGGTACGCGAGATCGAGGTAATCTTCCTCGTCGACGGTAGCGGAGCCGAGCGTCGCGACGGCGGATTCGTAGTCGCCGGCCCTGTATTGCCGGTTCGCATCCTTTATTGCTGTCGATCCCGTCGGCTTCTGCTTTTTCACCTCGCCGCCCCGTCCTCTCTTGCGAGCGCGAGCCCTTCCGAGCCGCCGTCGGAGAGCCCTCCGGCCGCGCGCGGATAGGCGAGCACCCTCGTTACGGAGGCTAGCCCGCGGTTGACGACGTCCTCGTCGCTACCCTTTTCTTGATGCGTGTCTACATGGCCGTCCATGAAGAAGCAGTACGAATACCCTTCCGGCCCTTCGAAGAATTTGATCGTATCCTTATATATCCTGCGGCTCGGGAACGCTTCGACGATATCGTACCTATAGCCGTCAGGCTCCTCGGGCGCGTTGAGGTTTATGAATACGTCAGGCGACCATAGGGAAACGAGGTATTCGAGGCGTTCCGCGACGAGGTTCGCCAGCGCGACGTACCTGAACGGCCCGGTATACGTCGCCAGAGATACGGCTATGCCGGGAATGCCGTTAAGCGTCGCCTGACGGGCCGCCGCGGCCGTGCCGGAGTAGATGAGGTCGGTACCGAGGTTCGGCCCGCGATTGATGCCCGACACGACGACGTCCGGGACGAAGGGAATGACCCCGTGGGCCGCGAGAATGACGCAGTCGGCCGGCGTTCCGGAACAGCTGTAGCCGCGCTCGGCCATCTTGCGAATCTTCAGGGGGTGCCGTAGCGACATCGAATGGCTCATGCCGGAACGTTCGGAATCGGGAGCCAGAGTCCAGACCTCGTGAGCCGTTCCCAGGGCCAGTTCCAGAGCCTTGATGCCTTCGCTGGAGTAACCGTCATCGTTCGTAAGTAAAATCTTCATCGACGCTCCTGGAGCCGACCCGCCGGGGCGGCTACTCGGCGATCATACCAGCGCCGACCGAAATTTCCAAGGCGTTGGGCTTGAATCCGAAGATCCTCTCGTATTCGTCGAGACGAGCCTTGTATCCTTCGATGGCGTCGTCGTCGAGTATGCTGAGCGTGCAGCCGCCGAATCCCTTGCCTATCATGCGGCTGGCGAGCACGCCGTCTATCTCGAGCGCCCGCTTCACGAGCCAATCGATCTCGGGGCATGAAATTTCATAGCTGTTTCGCAGGCTGGCTTGCGATTTATTCAGGATCTTCGCGAACGACGCGAGGTCGCCGTGGATTGCGGCTTCCTTGCATTCCCTCACCCGCTGGACCTCTTCAACGAAAAAGGCGCAATGCCGCCTGACGCGCTCGGGCATCAATCCCATGTATTCATCGAGTTCGTCGATGGAATAGTCCCTGAGCCTGCGCGATCCCGATCCGTTCATCAACGCGAGGCCCGTCTCGCAATCGTCCGATCGTTGGCGTATTTCGCTATCCAGGGGCGGCCTGGGCACGCGAGAATCCGTGAGCATGAGCCTGACGCCGGAGAATACCGAGGCTAGCGGCTCGGACGTACCGTGGAGCGAGTCGACGAACGCAAATTCTCCGCTAGACGCGGAAAGCGTAGCGATATAGTTGGCCGCCCTGGTCTGTCTGTCGAAATAGGATCGATCTGTCTCTACGATGGTACGGGCAAGATCGGCCGGGCTCGGGTCGAACCCAGCCGCGAGTGCAGCCGCCTTGGCCGCGGCGCATTGTATGGCGGTAGCCGAGCCTAAGCCGAGCGATTGCGGGACGTCTCCAGAGACCGTGATATTATAACCTTTGGCGCCCGCGACCTCGCCGACGTAGGCCGAGAGCGCGGCCTTTATGAAATTTGCCCAACGATCCTCCCTCTTATACTTGAGGTTGGAGAGATTGGTGCGCTTGCGTTCGTTCAGATCCGCCGCGAGGAAGCGGATAGACGAATCGCGGCGGAGCGATACCGCTATCGATACGCGTCGGTCGAGCGGAAACGCAAGCATGATGCCATCGCTCGCGGTCGTATGCTCGCCGATCAGGCGAACCAATCCCGGAGCAGACACGACGACATCGGGCGATGCTTCGTATTCCATTCGATGCAGCTGAGTAATATTCACCGTTTCGAGCGTCGTCGTCTTCATATAATGGGGCTATCATACTTCAAAAGATCGATGCCATCAATAAAAAACGAGCGGCAACCGGCGCGAATGACATAAGACTCACCTTCTCGTTTTGACAATAGCCATGCTTAGGTATACTATACGCGTATGTATAATTCGCATCGAATGAGCAGGATCGCGTTCGTAGCGGCTATCGTATCGATCATGGCCGCTTGCGCCTCACAACCGGAACCGGCGGTCACGGAGCCCGAGAGGGCCGTCGATACGGTCGTCCCCGAGGTGGTGTCCCCTCCCGTCCATTCAGCGCCGTTCGACCCCGCTTCGGTTACCGTCGAGATGAAGCAGGCCACGTTCTTCGACGTCCGCGCCTTGATCCAGGGGCTGAATTCCATTATCCAGGCTAAGGATTATACATCGTGGTCCTCGGCCCTCACGGCGGAATATCGGGCGCAGTATTCGTCTCCCGAGACCCTCGCCAGGATCTCCGACGCTCCGGTCCTCAAGCGGCAAGGGATCTCCCTCCGTTCCCTGCAGGATTATTTTATATACGTAGTCTACCCGTCGAGACAGAACGACAGGGTCGATGATATAGAATTTATCGACGCCAACCGTATTCGCGCGATTACCATCAACGCGAAGGGCGAGCGCTTGGTACTTTACAACCTAGAGAAAATCGGCGATACATGGAAGATCGCGATCTGGAGGTAATCATGAAACGTAGCATAACCGCGCTCGTCGCCTTGGCCGCTCTAGCTTTCGCCCCCGCGTGGAGTCAAACGACTACCGGCGGCGAGCGGACCGTCGAGGAATCATATCTGCAGGACCCGTTGGAGACGATGATTATCCGCGAGCAGGCGTACTCGGACAGTAAGGACATGAAGCTCGTGGCGCTTCAGTACATCCGCCAGTCCGTCGACGAGGGCCGCGTGAGCCCGGAGGTACGCAAGGCCCTCGAGTACCTCGCGCTGGAGAGCTCCATGACGATCGTACGATCGGGCGGCGTCGGACGCACCCTGAACAACTACCCCGACGTCAGGCGCGAGGCGTGCCTCCTCCTCGGCGAATTCAAGACCGAGGAAGCGAAGGACACCCTCCTCAAGGTAGCGCTCGCCGATACGGAGCCCATGGTCATCGCCGCCGCCATCCGTTCGATCGGGAAGATCGGCATCATGAACGGGGACGACGCTACCCAGACCATAGCCTTCGTCGTCAATCGCTTCGACATCCTGTTCCCGGACAACAGCCTCGCCTTCGAGAGCCTCGTGGCGCTCGAGGCTCTCGCCGACGCGAATAACGGCATAAAGGATCCGGCAGCCATCAGGGCCGTGATGAAGATCGCCGACGGCAACTACATCACCCCCGTCAAGCAGAAGGCCAAGGATCTGCTCTCGAAGCTTCGCAAGTACTCCGCGGCGAGTTCCGGTAGCGGGAAATAACCGTACTGATTGGAATATAAGAGCCCCGGAGCGCCAATGCGTTCCGGGGCTTTTCTTTATTCATCGCGCCAAAAGCAGTATATTTATCAATATGGCTAGTAGCCATGAAAGGGGATCTGTATGGCTATCGAAGAGATAGGAACCGATATCCCGTTACCGCGAACGGAGCCCGTCGCGTCAATCAAACCCGAGCCTGAGCCAGAGCCCGAATCGGAGCCGGCCCCTAACGATCCGAGTTCGGGCACCGCGTTGGATATGTACGCATAAGGAAAAAGAACGACGCCTCCGCTTCCTATAACTCGCGCTAGAACCTAACGGTCATGCCCATCGTCGCATAATGAAAGAGCGCGAAGGTATATACGCTACCGCCGCCATCCGACCCACCTTCGAGTAGTCTGTAGCCTATTCTCGCGGTAACCCTATCGGAAAGAGCGTATTGCACGGCGAGGAGCGCGTCCTCGGCCCGGCCGAAGGGCGTTACCAGGGCATCCGCATCGAGCAAGACGCTGAAAGGCCCAGAAATTTTCACCTGTAGCAGTGCGCTAAGAAGGGGGACGAAGCCTATGTTGCCTCTATGGGCATAGGCATCGTCGCTCATGATGGCGATATCCGCGACCCTAAGCTTACCGACGAGCCCGGCCGCGAAGACGAGGGATTCGTTCTCTACGAACGTATAGCGGTAGCTCAGGCGATAGGAATCGAAGCGGTAGCTCGAGTAGACCTTCGTCGATACGGGGAAGGTAACGCCTTGATAGTCGATAGCCTCTTCGAGGGTGCCGGAGCCGAAGGCGCTTAACGGGGCCGCGAGGACCATCACGGTGTGGCGCCCCCCGAAGGTATAGCCCGCCCGCACCCTGAGAACGAACGCGGGCTCCGATACGATATCGGTCTTCAGGGAAATGAGCGTACCCGTCTCGCTCGGGATGCGTACGTCGTTATATCCGGTGAAGGCCGCTCCGCTTTCCACGTCGACGAAGCCTTGGGCATGAACGGCGGCAGGATCGATCGTCGCACAGGCTACCAATGCCACCAATAGCGCATTCCTTATCATGTACGCTCCCTATTATCCGCGATTCTTCGAAAGGACATTCCGCTCCCTATGCTAATCGATTCGGGGAGATAATGCAAAATGGCTGAAGGCGGTAGCGAGGCTATTCGTCAGGTGAAAAAAAAACGGAGCACGCCTAACGCTCACCGTTACCCGAAAAAGAATGGGTAACAGGCTCCTGTTCTGCGGTCTCCGTCCCAGGTCGACCCAGCGCGATCGTTCGCGCCGTAATATTGAGCGATGCCGGGCTCGAACCGGCCACCTTCAGCTCCGGAGGCTGACGCTCTATCCATATGAGCTAATCGCTCGACTCGATAGTAGTACGATAGAAGGATGCCCCATGTCAACCTTCCCCAATTTACGCTAATTCGGTAGCATGTCCGTATGTCTAATGCTTTTACCTCTCGATATGAACCGATCGTACTGGCTAGCGCCTCTCCACGCAGGCAGGAATCGTTGCGTAGTCTCGGATTCCAGGTACTGGCCTATCCGGCCGACGTTGACGAGAGCGCATTCGATGACCTGCCAATCAAGGAGCGAGTCGTCGCCCTCGCGGAGCTCAAGGTGCGCCGGAGCGCGTCCGAGGCGCCCTACCCGCCCTATTGGGCAATAGGCGCCGATACGCTCGTATCTCTAGAGGGGGTGGGCTTCGGGAAGCCTGTCTGCGAGGACGACGCCCGCGCCATGCTGGAGTCCCTTTCCGGCCGCACCCACGTCGTTTCGTCCGGTTTGTGCGGGCTCAATAGGCTTACAGGAGCCGTGGAGCGAGCCGTATCAGAGACGACCGTCACCTTCGCGAGCCTGGACTCGCGCGAAATTGACTGGTACGTGTCGACAGGAGAATGGCGCGGCGCCGCCGGCGCCTATCGTATACAGGAGAGCGCCGCCTTCTTCGCGGAACGCATAGAAGGCTCGTATTCAGGCGTCGTGGGCTTGCCACTACATGCGTTTTATGGCATCCTGTCGCGGATCGGCTACCCGTTTCCGTTCGGAGACGAAGCCGGCGCGCCATCGGGCTAAGATGAGAATTCTTGACCCGCAGGCGAATCTTCCGTCGATCGGCGTCCTTATACGGACGCGCACCGACGAGAACAAGTGAAGGGGGCTTCCGATACGATCGGAAGCCAATGGAGGAACACGTGGCCGTAGTCACCATGAAGAGCCTTTTGGAGTCCGGAGTCCATTTCGGGCACCAGGTCAAGCGCTGGGATCCGCGCATGAAGAAATTCATCTTCGCCGAGCGGAACGGCATCCACATCATCGATCTGCAGAAGACCATCCAGTCCATCAAGGAAGCCTACGACGTAGTCCGCAAGACCGTCGCGTCCGGCAAGCCCGTTCTGTTCGTCGGCACGAAGAAGCAGGCCCAGCAGGCCATCCAGAAGGAAGCGGAGCGCTGCGAGCAGTTCTACGTGAACAACCGCTGGCTCGGCGGCATGCTCACCAACTTTTCGACCGTTCGCAAGTCGATAGAGCGCCTTATCAAGCTCGAGAAGGAAGACTTCTCCAGCTTCACGAAGAAGGAACAGGCCCAGCTCCAGAAGGAGAAGGCCAAGCTCGAGAAGAACCTTTCCGGCATCAAGGGCATGACCAAGCTCCCCGGCGTCATCTTCGTCATCGACACCCGCAAGGAAGCCATCGCCGTAGCGGAGGCCCAGCGCCTCGGCATCCCGATCGTAGCCGTAGTCGATACCAACTGTAATCCCGAGGGCATCGACTACCCGATCCCCGGCAACGACGACGCCATCCGCTCCATATCGCTCTTTACCCAGATCATCGCCAACGCGGTAGTCGAGGCCGAGAGCGAGACCGGCCTGAAGATCATCGAGACGCTGAACGACGACGAAGGCGAGTCGGCGACCGAGGAAGCCAAGACCGACGACGAGGAAGAAGTGGAAGTGGACGTAGCGACCTACGAGAGCTCTCCCGAGGCGCCGGCTGCGGTCGCTCCCGTCGAGGCGGTCGAAGCAGGCGAGGCCGCTTCTGCGACCGTAGAGCCCATCGTCGAGGAAGACAAGTACTACGCCAAATAAGGAGATTATCGTGGATATCAAGGCGAGCGATATAAAGAACCTGCGCGAGAAGACCGGCGCGGGGATGATGGATTGCAAAAAAGCCCTCGTCGAGGCCGAAGGCGACTTCGCATTGGCCGAGCGAAAACTCAAGGAATGGGGACTCGCGGGCGTGGCGAAGCGCTCCGGGCGCGCCACCAACGAGGGCCGCGTTTTCATCGCCGAGAAGGCGGGCGCCATAGCGGTCGTAGAGATCGCCTGCGAGACCGACTTCGTCTGCCGCAATGATGATTTCATCAAGGGCGGCGAAACGATGGCCGCGCTCAGCCTGGAGAAGGGCTATGCAGCCCCCAACGCCGAGCTCGAGGCGATCGTAAAGGACCTTGCCAGCGTAATCAAAGAAAACATAACCCTGAAGCGCATCGTGCTCGCCAAGGCCGACGCTACCGAGTACGTGCACTCCTACGTTCACGGCGAAGGCAAGCTCGCCGTCGTAGTGAAGATGAAGTCCGGCAAGGCCGATGCCTTCGCGAACGCCGATGTTACCGGCTTCGTACACGACCTGGCGCTCCATGTGGCCGCTTTCAGGCCGATGTTCGTCGATCAGTCGCGCATCAGCGCCGACTGGATCAAGGAGCAGGAAGAAATCTTCAAGAAGCAGGTCGAGGGCGACGAGAAGATGTCCGGCAAGCCGGCCAAGGTAATAGAAGGTATCCTCGCGGGCAAGCTCAAGAAGCTTATGAGCGAGATATGCCTCGTCGACCAGGGATTCGTCAAGGACGAGAAGCAGACCGTCAAGGCCGTCATGGCGTCGATCGCCAAGGCCGCCGGCACCGAGCTGTCCATAGTCGACTACTACTACGTGAAGGTCGGAGATAACTAACAAGGCTCGAAGGACCATCCGGGAAAGAATGTCCGAATGGTCCTTCGTCATGAGCGAACCAGGAGCCTTTGACTCGGGTTCTCGAAAGGGAGAGCAATGGAAGACGTCAAGAACGCGTGCGAAGAACGCATGAAGAAAACCGTAGCCTCGCTCAAGGACGATTTCGCGGCCATAAGGACCGGTCGAGCGTCTCCGACGATACTCGACAAGCTACGCGTAGATTATTACGGACAGAAGTCGCCGATATCGCAAGTCGCCACGGTCTCGGTCCCGGAGGCGCGCCTTATCGTGATTCAGCCCTGGGATCGGGCCCTCATCAGCGAGATAGAGAAGTCAATACAGAAGTCGGAGCTCGGCCTTAATCCGTCGAACGACGGCAAGGTCATCCGGATCGCCATCCCCCCCCTTACCGAACAGCGTCGCAAGGAACTCGTCAAGGGCGCGAAGGCTACGGCCGAGACTTCTCGGGTCGGCATTCGTAACATCAGGCGTGACGGCCTCGAGGATATAAAGAAGCGGACCGACGTACCTGAAGACGCGGTGAAGAAGGCCGAAGAAGAGCTGCAGAAGCTGACCGATTCATATGTCGCCCAGATCAACAAGGTCCTGGATGAAAAAGAGAAGGAAATCCTGGAAGTCTGATTATGCAGCCCACTACCCATAGACAAGCTCCGGCGCACGTCGCCATCTTCATGGACGGAAACGGTCGCTGGGCGAAGGCTCGCGGCCTTCCGCGCACCGAGGGCCACCGAGAAGGGCTAAAGGCCGCCAAGCGGATCGTCAAGGCGGCGAAGTCCATGGGGATCGGCAACCTGACGCTCTATACCTTCAGCACCGAGAATTGGAAACGAGCCCAGGAAGAGGTTAAATTCCTGATGGGGCTCGTTAGTACCTACCTGTGCGCGGAATTCGATTTCTACAAGGAAAACGGCGTTCGCGTCGCCCATTCCGGCGACCTCTCCGGCCTACCGTCTGACGTTCAGGACGCTATCCTCAGGGTCGTATCCGATACGGCCGGATTCGAAGGCATCAGGGTGAACCTAGCCGTTAACTACGGCGGCCGGGACGAGATACTCCGAGCCGTCGCGAAGATGCCGGCTTCTAAGACGCGCTGTTCCGAGGAAGAATTCCGATCATACCTCGACGTTCCCGACATGCCGGATCCCGACTTGATAATACGGGCGGGCGGGGAACTTCGCCTTTCCAATTTCCTGCTCTGGCAGGCGGCGTACTCGGAGCTGTATTTTTCCGACGTGCTCTGGCCCGATTGGACGTCGGAGCACCTGGAGCTTGCCGTCGGAGAGTATTTGCGCAGAGAGCGTCGGTACGGGGATGCCCGATGAATAATTTTCTTACCCGCATACTGTTCGTAGGCATAGCGGTTCCTCTGCTGTTCGCGCTGGCAGTCTACGTACCGTTCATGAACCACGCGGCGCTCGCGGCCATCGTTCTCTTGTTCTGCGCCGGAACGAGCCTGGAACTGGTGCGCATGGTCGAGCCGGACGCAGCCGCGATCCGATCGGCTATCGCCGTCGTCCTCGGTATTTCTCCTGCAGTCGCCGTATACGTCTCGAGGCTGGCCTACCCCGCTCAAGGCCTCGCGGCGTCATGGCTAGCGCCGTTGGCCTGTATCATGATCGCCGAGTTCCTGATAGCGGCTCTGCCCCTCGCGTTGCCGCGCAGGGTCGATACCATCGAGACATCGATAAGGCGAGCCTCCGCGAACGCGCTGTACCTTATGTACCCCGGAGCCCTCGGCTCCGCGATCATCGTCATACTCGGAGCGACGGATCATTCCGGGCAATTACTCATCTGGTTCGCGATGATAGTATTCGGCAACGACAGCCTCGCATGGCTAGCGGGCGTGACCCTAGGCCGTAATCGCGGAATTTTCGCGGTTTCGCCCAATAAGAGCCTCGAGGGCCTGATAGCTGGCCTCGCCGGCAGCGTGGCATGCGCCTTCGCCGGACCGTTCCTGTTCCCTGCCGCCGTACCGCGCGACTGGGCCGCGCTCGCCGCGCTCGGAAGCCTCTGCGGAGTGGCCGTCGTCATCGGCGACCTGTTCGAGTCCGCCGTCAAGCGATCCGCCGGAGTCAAGGATTCCGGAACCGTCGTCCCGGGCCGGGGAGGCGTATTGGACTCGTTCGACAGCCTGCTGTTCGCGGCGCCGGTATTTACGGGCATTCTGGCGATCATCGGGATACTGTCATGAGCCGGGCATAGGGCGTGGCCGTCGCGATGAAGCGCGTTATCGTAATCGGGGCTACGGGGTCGATAGGACGGCAGACGCTCGACGTCGCGGCGCGGCATCCCGATTCGTTCTCCGTCGTCGGTATGTCGGCGCATCGAGACGCGGCCGGACTCGCTACCGCGTCTCGGGCGCATCCGCGGGCCTCGCTATGCCTGAGCGGTCGTTCGACCGCGACTGACGGCATACGCTATGCCGGATCCGACGGCCTCCGTCGACTGATAGAGGAAACCGACGCGGATATCGTCCTTAACGCGGCGGCCGGAGCCGACGGACTGATGCCGTCGTTCTACGCCGTCGCCTCGGGCAAGGACCTCGCGCTGGCCAACAAGGAAACGATCGTCATGGCCGGGCGCCTCGTCCTCGACGCCGCCCGTACGGCCGGGAGGAAGATCCTCCCCGTCGATTCGGAGCATTCGGCTATCTTCAACATGATCGAGCGCTTCGGACGCGATTCCGTGCGCGGGGTCGTCATTACGGCATCGGGCGGCGCCTTCCGCGACGCGCCCGTGGAAAGCCTCGCCTCGATGACGCCTACCGACGCGCTGTCGCATCCGACGTGGAATATGGGCGCGAAGATAACCGTAGATTCGGCCTCGATGGCTAACAAGGGACTGGAGGTAATCGAGGCAGCCAGGCTTTTCTCCATGCCGCCGGAACGTATCGAGGTAGTTATCCATCCGGAGAGCCGCGTCCATTCGTTCATTCGAACGAAGGACGGATCGTTGTACGCGCAGATGTCGCGACCCGATATGCGCATACCTATACTGAACGCGCTCGCTTGGCCCGAATCAGTCGACGAGGACGTAGCCGACATGGATCCTTGCGACGTTCTTCTCCACTTCTCCAAGCCGGATCCTAGGCGTTATCCGCTCCTTGGACTGGCCTATCAGGCGCTGCTCGCGGGCGAAGGCGCCACCGACGCGTATAACGCCGCCGACGAGGTCGCGGTCGCCGCCTTCATGGCTGGCCGAGCGCGCTTCACCGATATATATCGCATCGTCGCCGAGACCCTCGAATCGCCCTTCCCCGCGACGCTCGAAGACATTGAGTCGGTACGCGCCGTAGACTTCGAAGCGCGCGCCGCGGCTGAACGAATAGTCAAGGAGAATCGATGACCGTAGTTACCATTATCCTGGGGCTTCTCGGCCTCGGCGTCGTCGTATTCTTTCACGAGCTGGGGCATTTCGCGATGTCGAGGCTCGTAGGCGTCGACGTAGAGGAATTCTCTCTAGGCTGGGGGCCGAGGATCGTTTCGAGGAAAATCGGGAAGACGGCCTATACCCTATCCGCGTTGCCCATAGGCGGCTATTGCAGGATGAAGGGCGAGGATTCCTATCGCAAGGCGATAGAGCAGGGACTCGACGAGTTCCCCCGCGAGAGCGGTACGTACTTCGGGGCATCGCCCATCCGACGCATCATGATAGCGTTCGGCGGCCCTCTTATGAACGTCGTATTCGCCTTCGCCGTGTATGTAGTCATCATGGCCGCTGGATACGATACGCATAGCTGGGACAACCGGATCATTCTGGCGAGCGAGTACGACGGAGGATCCTATCCAGCCGATTCGGCTGGATTGCGTTCGGGCGACAGGATCGTGTCCATCGACGGCCAGTCGATCTCGTCTTTTTCCGAAATACAGGAATCCATATCCCTCTCCGCAAAGAAACCCATAGAAGTGAGCGTCGATCGGGGAGGAATTCCCGTAGGCATACACATCCGCCCCGAGCTCGACAAGGAATCAGGAGCCGGACGCGTCGGCGTATATCCGTGGATAGAGCCCGTCGTAGCGGCGGTCGTGCCGTCTGGCCCGGCCGCTCTGGCTGGCCTTCGCCCCGGCGACAGGATACTCTCCGTCGGCGGCATTCCCGTCAGCCATACCATCGCGCTCATGTCCTGGCTGGAAGCCGAGAAGCCGTCGAGAGCGGACGTCCGCTATTCCCGCGACGGCGCCCAGTCGGACGCGACGCTCGTCCTATCGTATCAGGCTGGAGCCGGCGTCGACCTGGGCCTTGGATGGGAATCGCGCGTCAGTACCGTGCGCGCGAACGGCATCGGAGAGGCCTTGTCGATGGGCTTCTCCGAGACGGGAAAGACTATATCCGCGACCTATCGCGGCTTGGCCTCGCTTTTCATGGGCGTAAACCTCCTCAAGGCGGTATCAGGGCCGGCGCGCATAACGTGGATGGTAGGGACAGTCGCCAAGAACGGCCTATCCGGGCAGAGCGCCGACGGCATGTCCGTCGCTCTCAATTTCCTCGCGATCCTGTCCATCGGCCTTTTCGCGATGAACTTGCTTCCTATTCCCCTGCTCGACGGCGGCTCGATACTCCTCTTCGTCATCGAACTCGTCAGGAGGAAGGCGGCCAAGGTAAAGACCGTGCTCCGCTACCAGACGATCGGAATGATAGCCGTCGCGGCGCTATTCTTGTTGTCGACCGTCGGGGACGTCTTGTTTTTCTCTGGAAAATAGCGTTTTATCGAGTATACCGACCATCGGAGGATGCATATGAAAAAGGTAACGTGCCGTTGCGACGCCGTCGTGGAGATTGATGTCCCGGATATCATCGATCTTGACGCCGATCCGTCCGGACTGGCCAGACTCGCCGACGGCGATTCGCCCTCCGCCGTCTGTCCTCGTTGCGGAGCCCTCGTCAGGGCAGAGCTCCCGCTCAGGGTCAAGTCCGCTACGCGCGGGCTCGACGCCGTCGTGCTGTCCGATATGGAGCGCCTGTCCGCCTATCGCGGCAAGGCCGACCCGTCAGGCTCCGGGGAGATACTGCTCGGCTACCAGGAACTGTTCGAGCGCGCCAGGATACTGCGCGACGGATTCGATCCCAAGGCGGTAGAGGCGCTGAAATACGTGTTGCAGGGCAAGGCGGAGGAATCGGAACCGGAAGCGGACGTTTCCGTCTTCTACAACGGCCTCAAGGACGGTTCGCTGGAGTTCCACATCCTGGGGCTGAAGTCGGGCCAGGCGGGAGTCGTAAAGCTACCGAGGACGTCGTACGACAGGATAGCGTCAGACATCGGATCGGCCGTATCAAAGGAACCGTACAAGACGATATTCTCCGGTAGGTACAAGTCGATAAAGAAGCTGGGCTTCCTGTCGTCTGCGTCGGACGCCGGCTGATCGGAATAGCCCCGACTAGATGTGGGAAGGGTTGCTCTTGACCTTTCCCATGGCCTCCGCGACCGCCTTGGCCACCTTCTCGGCATAAGCCCCGGCCTGGTCCGCGTGCGCGTACATCGTACCCAATAGCGACGCGTGGTAGCGGGGCTCCAACATGTTGAGGGCCAGCGCCGCCATGTCAACGACGCATTCCTGGCAATCGCATACGCCTTCCGCGTCGGCGGATTCCAAGCGGCGACCGAGTTCTTCCAACACCATGTGCTCGGTGTCGTTTACGAGGAAGCTGAGATCGTAGCTTTTTTCGATATCCATTGAACGACCCTCCGTATACCGAGTCTAATGTTCGGCGTGTTCCTTTTCAAGCGATTCGAATCTCGTAATCTTGTTGAAGAACAAGAGCCCGACCTTGCCGACGGGTCCGTTACGGTGCTTGGCGACGAGGAGGTCCGTCGGCGTATACGGCGCTCGCTCGTCCTTACGCTTGTCGATCTCGCGCTCGCGGTGCAGGAACATGATGAGGTCGGCGTCCTGCTCGATCGATCCCGATTCCCTTAGGTCGGCGAGCGACGGCTGCTTGCCCTCCGCTTCGCGCTTGAGCTGGGATAGCGCGACCACCGGTATGCGTAGCTCGCGGGCGAGAGCCTTGAGCGATCGGGATATGCTGGATATCTGCTCCCATCGGGGCAGATCGGAATTCTCGTGGGTAATGAGCGTTAGGTAGTCTATGAAGATGATCTTGACGTCCTTCTCGCTCTTCATGCGCCTGGCCAGGGACCGGAGGTCGAGGAGCTTAAGGTTAGGCACGTCCACGATGTACATCGGCGCATCGTAGATGCGGCTAGCGGCGTCCATCAGGCTCTGGATATCGCTCGGCTTGATAAGTCCGCTCTTGATTTTTTCCGAGTCTATCCGGGCCTCGCTGGAGAGTATGCGGTACGTCAGCGACAGATCCGACATTTCCAGGGAGAAGAAACAGACGGGCATGCGTTCACGAAGCGCGACGTGAGCGGCGATATTTAGGGCGAACGCTGTCTTGCCGACGCTCGGCCGGGCTCCGATGATTATGAGCTCGGAATCCTGGAAGCCGCTCGTCATGCTATCCAGCTCCGCGTAACCGCTAGGTACGCCGGTGTACTGGTTCTTGTTCTTGGCCAGCTCTTCTATCATTTTCATGGCGTCAGGAACGATTTCCCTGACGCTACGATAGGAAACCGTCTGTCTATCCTGGTTTACCTCGAAGATGCTTTCCTGAAGCTCGTCGAGTAGGATTCCCGTATCGATGGAATCATCGTGGGCCTTCTGGCTGATATCGGCCGCCAGGCGGAGTAGATTCCGCCTGATCGAGCATTCCTGCACGATTTTCGCGTAATACTCCATGTTGGCGCTGGAAGGAACGGAATCGGTAAGCTTCGCGATATATGCAGGGCCGCCGGATTGGTCGAGGCAGCTGAGCACGCGCATCTCGTCGGCGAGCGTTATAAGGTCGGCCTTCTGGCCCTTCTCGAATAGGGAGACGATAGCGGAGAATACGTTCTTATTGGCGTTGACGTAGAAATCGTCCGGACGCAGGTACCTAAGTATGTGCGGTACCGCGTCCGGATCCAAGAGTAGCGCGCCCAGCGCGGCCTGTTCGGCTTCCGCGTTATGCGGCGGAACCTTATCCTTGAGCTGGGCGGGTATCATGCGCGGTTCTTAGTTCTCCGAAGCTTCGGGCTCGGCGCCGGCCTCGGGCTGGGCTTCGGGCTGGGCCTCTACCTGCTCTTCGCGGCGGTGGCGCTTGGGCGGCTCCGGCGCTACGGCCTGCTTGGCCTTCTCCGAGTGACCCTTGATAGCGACGAGCACGGTAGCCTCGTCCTTCTCGTAGAGGCGGATGAGGACCCTGTAGTTGCCGACGCTCTTGATGACGCGTCCTGGGACCTCGATCTTCTTGCGATCGATATTGATGCCCTTCTTGAGGAGCTCGTCGGCAATCGTCGCGTTGGAAACGGCGCCGAAGAGCTTGCCGTTCTGGCCGGCGGGCATATCGAGAACGAGTTCCTCGGCTTCGATCCTGGTCTTGAGATCGGCGCTCGAGGCGCGCTTCTCGGCCTTGCGGGTCTCGATCTCGGCCTTGCGCTTCTCGAACATCGCCACAGCGGCGGGGGTGTACGGGTACACGAGGCCGCGGGGCAGCAGGAAGTTGCGGGCGTAGCCGGTGGCGACGTCCTTCACGTCTCCTAGTTCGCCCAGGTTGGGAACGTCGTTGTTCAGGATTACCTTCATGGTAAATCTCCTTTGGTTACTGCACGGAACGGAATCCAGGTCTCTAGGGTACCGAGCAAAGCCAAGGCGCCGACGGCCATAAGGCCGGCTACCCCGCTCACGATGAGGAGGATTAGCGCGATCGGTCCGAGAATTCGCAAGGCAGGGGCCAGGCCGGCGCGTTCGGCGAGCGCGCCGGCCACGGCGAGGCCCTGGACGCCGTAGCAGATCGATAAAGCTAAGGCCGCGTTAAGAGCGACCGCCGAAAGAACGAAAGAAGGGAAAAAACGGTTTACGAGCAGTCCCGCCCAAGAGGCGAGCAAAACCCATACGAGGGGGCCGGGCAAACGGTAAGCCGAGAGCCTGGGAGGCAAGGACATGACGTCTTCGTCTCTCGGGCGCTCCGACTCGGAGGAACCGTCCGAGGGTTCTTTTACGAATCTCTGGAACGATCCCAGTCTGGAGCCCATCCACGCGCTCAAGAACAGGAAAGCGAACAGAACTGCGCCGTAGCTCGACGCGATGCCGGTCTTCAGCGCTACCCATAGCGTCTCGGCGTCTAGCGAGCCGGCGCCGAACGCGGTGCCCGCCGACTCGAAGGCGGCTATGAACATCGCGCGTACGGCAGGATCCCTGATCGCCGCATAGATAGACGGCAAGCTGATCGCGGAGGCGAACGCCGCTCCGAGTAGCGCGCGGAGCGCGAACGGAAGGCGCTTAAGCCGCGGGGAACCCATGGCAATCAGCGCCAGGATCATCGCCAACGGAGCCGAGACGCCGATAGCCAGCGTGCTAGCGCTGACGATACCGGCCTTGGCCAACGCGATAGTCTGCCATATCCCGATAATGATCGCCGAGGCGCCAGCGCTTACGATCATCGCCCTATAGCCTTTCCTCGTTCCCGAAAGCTGCAGGGGTACGAGGAAGATCGGCATGAGGGCGACCGTACCGTAGAGTACGGCCGATAGCACGCCCAGCAGGGCGGGCATCGAAAATCGCTTAAGGCGGGCCTCGTCGAGCATTAACGCTACTTCGTCACGTAGGGGATGTACGCGAGGGCGCGGGCGCGCTTGATGGCCACGGCGAGGCGCCTCTGGTGCTTCGCGCAAGAACCGGTGATCCTGCGGGGCAGGATCTTTCCGCGCTCGGTGATGAAGCGCTTGAGGGTCTCGGGGTCCTTGTAGTCGATCTTCAGCTTCTGGGTGCAGAACTTGCAGACCTTCTTGCGGAAAAAGCCCTTGCGGCCGCCGCGGCCGCCGCGATCGTCGCCGCGCGAATCATCGTTGCGGGATCCGCGATCGTCTCTACCCTGATTCATATCGGACATAAATCGTCTCCTTAGGTTGCTTGCCGTTCGTTAGAACGGAATGTCGTCCGAGAAATCATCGGACGCTGGCGCCCTGGGAGCCTGGCCCTGAGGCCGGCCGCCGTCGCGGGACTGGTATTCTCGAGGTCCGTCCTGCTGACTCGGGGCGCCTTGCGAACCTCCGTACGACTGTCCTCCGGCCTGGTTGGAGCCGAGGAGCTGCACGGTGTTCGCGTTGATTATTACCTTCATGCGGGACTGGCCGTCCTGTTCCCAGCGATCCTGGCGCATAGTGCCTTCTACGGCTACCAGCTTACCCTTCACGAGGTACTGGTTCACCGATTCGCCCTGTTTGCCCCAAAGGTCGACGTCCCAGAAGCTGGCTTCGTCCACCCACTGGTCGCCCTTCTTCTTCCTGGAGCTCGTCGCTACGGAAAAATGGCAGATGGCCTGTCCTGAGTTGGTATATTTAAGTTCCGCGTCGCGGGTCAACCTTCCGACAAGGACTGCTACGCTGAGATCGGCCATGGCGTCCCTCCCGTCAGTCTTCGGCCCGGACGAAAAGGTACTTCAGGATGGTCTGCTCGAGCTTGAGCACCTTTTCGACGGCGAGGAGCTTATCCGGCGCCATATTAGCGACGAAGAGCACGTAGCGTCCGCGCTTCTTGCCCTTTATCTCGTAAGCCAGCGGGCGTTCGCCCAGTTCTTCTTCTTTTACGATTTCTCCGCCCTGCTGCTTTAGCGTGGCCGAGACGATTTCCTTCGCCTGACGGTAGAGTTCCTCTTCCGTCTGAAAGATTACGGTAAGTTCGTAGGGTCGCATTGATCCTCCCTGTGGTCTAGTGATCCGCCCGAACGGGCGGATAAGGAGCCGCGAGCCGACGAAGCGGCCCGCAATTCGATCGATCATATCTCATAAAGCCTGTCTGCATCAAGGACTTCTAGAAGAATACGTCGAGTGCCGCTTTACCGAGAAGCCCGAGCGAGCTACAATATACCCATGCCGCACGTTGTACATTATGAAGACGATTTCTTTATCG
Organism: Spirochaetae bacterium HGW-Spirochaetae-3; assembly: GCA_002839315.1. GTDB lineage: Bacteria > Spirochaetota > Spirochaetia > Treponematales > UBA12059 > SZUA-370. The sequence goes on along the minus strand of PGXV01000001.1, from coordinate 376,451 downwards.
TCGACGGGCTGGTTCGCGTAATCTGCGACGCCTCTAAACTAGAGCTCGATCCGGACATCATCGGCGAAGCCGTACTGTCGGCTGTCAGGCTCTCCGATACGACCCTGAGGCGAGTCAAGGACCTGGTTCTGCAGAACGAGCATCTCGTTGACCGGCCCGAATGCCTACGGCTCCTGTCCAGGACGACGCGATCGTTCGCGGACGCATTGTCGGACATGCTGCGGCCGGAAGCCCCGCTCGCGCAGAGCTTCTCCAGTTCGTCCGATGAGCTGGAGAGGATAGCCGCCGCCCACAAAGCCGGGGCGTCCGAGCTCAGGGAGGCGCTACGCTCGTCGATAGTAGAGGATTCGTCTCCGGAGGATCATGTTTCAGGCGACGAGCTATCCGAGCTATTGCGTATCTAGGCCGTCAGAACAGGTATCGTTCCATCTCCGCGAGGCCTCGTAGCGTCAGGTCTGGGTCTATCGCGTCGAAGACGTCGGTCAGGTCGGCCAGGACCCTGCACAATCCGCCCGTCGCGACGACCTTGGCGCCTCCCAGTTCCTTTCGTATGCGGCCCACCATGTATTCGACGAGCCCCGTGTAGCCGAGCACGACGCCGGCCTGTATCGCCTCCACGGTATTCCTGCCCATCGCGGAAGCCGGCGCCTCCAGCGGGACCGACGGCAACTGAGCAGTCGCCGTCGAGAGGGAACCCGCGGCCGTCCCGAGGCCGGGGGCTATGGATACACCGATTATCGCCCCTGACGAGTCTACCGCGGTGAACGTCAGCGCCGTTCCGAAATCCACGACGAGGCAGGCCCCGCTGAACCTCGTCCAGGCCGCCATGGCGTCGGCGACGAGGTCGGAACCTATCTCGTGTGCGGCGACCACGTTCACCGGCAGCTTGCCGTATACGGCCGGACCGAGCAGGACGGGTTCGACGCCGAAGAGGTGCCGTGCCATCTTCTCCATCGCCGCGGTCAACTGCGGTACCACGGAACTCAGGATAATCCGATCGATCGAGGTAGCGGCAACGCCCCTGTCCTGTAGTATGCCCTTAACGATGACTCCGTATTCATCTTCTGTCTTGCCCGGAACGGTCCTGATACGGAGGGTCTCTATGAGGCGCCCGGAGTCGTAGACTCCGCCGACGATGTTCGTATTGCCGGCATCGATGACGAATAGCATGGCGCCTATAATCGCCGTCGCCGAACCCGCTGTCAAGTCGATGGCCGTAAGGTCTATGCTTGCGCAGGGGGGCGCGGTCAGTCCATAATCGTAGGCAACGTAGGAGAGAAGAGCATGTCCGATATCATACAGCCCCGCGTCCTCAAGGGATTCAGGGATTTTCTTCCCCAGGCGGAGATGGAGCGCGAGGCGCTCCTCGAAGCCCTTACCGAGACATTCAGGCGCTTCGGGTTCGTCCCTATCGATACCCCGGTCCTGGAATACGCCGAGATCCTGCTCGGCAAGGCGGGCGGCGAGACCGAGAAGCAGGTCTATCGTTTCAAGGACAACGGCGAGCGCGACGTGGCGATGCGCTTCGACCTGACCGTGCCGTTCGCGCGGTTCATGGCGGAACACGCGGGCGAGCTCTACCTGCCGTTCCGGCGCTATCATATGGCCAAGGTCTGGCGCGGCGAGAATACCCAGCGGGGGCGCTACCGCGAATTCATGCAATGCGACTTCGACATCGTCGGCGTCGATACGGCATCGGCCGATTTCGATATCATGGCGACCATAGCCCAGGCGATGAGCGCGCTCGGCGTGCCCGGCGCGTCGATACACGTCAACCATCGCGGCGTATTCAACCGCTTCCTCGCCAAGGCCGGCATCTCGGGGAAGTCGGTCGAGGCGCTCCGCGTCGTCGACAAGCTCGCCAAGATAGGGGCCGAAGAGACGAGGCGCCAGCTCGCGGAGCTGGCCGGCGATACGGCCGCCGACGAGGTGCTCGAATTCATAAAGGGCGGCGACGGGTTCGAGGCGACCCTCGAGCGAATGACGAGGATAGCGGGGGGCTCGAATCCCGACTCGGACAGGCTCGCCGAGTTGTTCGGCATGGCTACTGCCTGCGGTCTGTCCGGCATGCTGACGCTAAGCCCGAGCATCACGCGGGGCCTCGACTACTATACCGGCGTCGTATTCGAGACGTTCCTCGACGAGATTCCCGAGATAGGCTCGGTCTGCTCAGGCGGCCGATATAACGACCTCGCGTCCCTTTATACCCGACAACGGTTGCCGGGCGTCGGCGCGTCCGTCGGCATCGACCGGCTCATCGCCGCGTTCGAGGCCTTGGGCAGGTCCGGCAAGCGCGGCGGCTATACACGCGTCCTCGTAGCCAACTCCGATCCGACCCTGTGCGCCGAGTACCAGGCCGCCGCCTCGGCCCTCCGCGCTGAGGGCATAGCCTGCGAGGTATATCCAGAGGCCAAGAAGCTCGTCCAGCAGTACGCTTACGCCGAGCTCAAGGGAGCGGCCTTCGCGCTCATCCGCGGGCCCGAGGAGAAGGGCCGTGGCGCCTGGCTACTCAGGAATCTGTCCGAGCGGGCCAACGCCGAGTACGCGAGCGTAGATGCCGTCATAGCGGTCCTCCAAGGCGCCTAGAAGGCAAGGGTGGTGCGATCTTCCCGGAGACCGGTCCTGAATATCGTCGCGGTGTCGATTCTGGCGATTACGGTAACGACGGGTTGCTCGGTTGCGACGCCCGTGATCGCGGCGACGGGCGCGAGGCTCGTCGTCGTCGCTACGGGCCCCGACGGCGGCAGGGACGAGCGCTTGTCCCTGTTCGCCTCCGTCGCGGACGGTGATGGCGTCGACGACCTCGACTACCTGTACGTAGTGCACGACGGAGACGAGCTGTGCTGGACCATGACCCGCGACGACTGGCAACGCGACGATGCCGGAGCCGCGGTTTGGCTAGGGGCCAATTCGCTCGACGCGCCCGGGCCGACCATGCCGCGGGGACAGTACCGCGTCGTGCTCGTGGACCTGGCCGGCGAGCGGGCCGAGCGAGTATTCAGCCTGAGCGCGCCCGAGACGAGCGCTTACGATCTCCCCGCCGTCCGCCTGTCCGGCGACAGGGTGATCGTCGATACGGCGTATCCCGTGAATACCGCGTTCTTCTTTGATTCAGGCGGTAACGTCGTGTTGACGGTCCCCGTCGCGGAGGGCGAGACATCGCTCGATTCGCTGTGGGCCGATGGACAGTGGCGCTCCGGTTCCGATTACATTGCCGTCTACGGCCTGGAGCCGAAGGCGGAGATAGGATTCTTCTCATGGAAAATTCGCCTGCCGGATTAAACGGCCCCCTATCAGTCCGCGAGGTCGGCATACGGAGCTACGTCGTGCGCTCCGGCCGCATGACCGATATGCAGAAAGACGCGCTCGTCGGACTCTATCCCAAGTACGGCTTCGACTGGGAACCCGCCCGGACGCTCGGCCCCGTCGACGTCGTCGGCCGCGACGCGCCATTTATCGTCGAGATAGGCTTCGGCATGGGAACCGCTACCGTGGCGATAGCCGAGGCGCTGCCCGACGTGGCTTTCCTCGGGCTGGAAGTGCACGCGCCGGGCGTAGGCAAGCTTCTGTCCGAGATAGAGGCCAGGACGATAGCCAACCTGCGCGTCTGCAGGCACGACGCCGTCGAGGTCGTCGATTCGATGCTGGCGCCAGAATCGGTAGACGGGTTCCACGTATTCTTCCCCGACCCCTGGCCCAAGAAGCGCCACCACAAGCGGCGCATCATGGGCGCGGATTTCGTCAGGCTCATGGCGAGCCGCCTCAAGGCCGGCGGCTATCTCTACTACGTAACCGACTGGGAAGAATACGCCGAGGCGACGCTCGAGACGATGTCCGCCGAGCCCGCGCTACGTAACGCGTACGGTCGCTGGGCGGACCGTGAGGCATGGCGCCCGGTGACGAAATTCGAGCAGCGCGCCATAAACGACGGCCGCCCGATCCGCGAACTGAAATTCATCAAGCGCTGATCAGTTGAAGAACTCGGACAACCTGCGGTACAGGGAGCCTACGCGCTCTTTCTGCTCGGGCGTGGCAAGTTCCGACGCCTCGTCGACGAGGGCCTCGAGGCTGGCGAGGCTCTCGTTGAGCGCCGTATGGAAGCCGCGCGAAACGCGGAACCAGTAGGTACCGGCGGTATCGGTAAACATGGCGACGAACCCGAGCTCGGGGCTCTTGGGCTTCCAGTACGCCGCCTGGAGCACGTGGTCGAGCACCGCGATGAGCCCGTCAAGATCCTCGTTCACGTTGAATTGCTTCTTGCGCGGCCAATCGCGCTTCAGGTCGTTTTCGGGATCGAGCCAATGAGCCACCTTGAGTATGGTCTCGAGCTTCTCTCCGTCCATCAAGCGATAGCGGCCGACGGCGACGACGCCGAGCATGCCCTTGTACGCAAGCCCCGCGTCCGCGGGTAATCCTTCGCGCGCGCGCTTGAAGGCGTCCCATTCGAGCACGGCCTTCTTGCGCCTCTTCTCGGCGACGATATCGAATACCTCGCCGCCCAGCTTGACCTTGCTCGTATAGTCGCGCGCCTCCTCGAGCTTGGCGCGATCGGGTCCAGCGGCGCGGCCCGTCGACGGGATGTACTTGGAGCCGGCGGCCTGGCGGCCCCGCTGCGGAGGCTCGGCCGCGAGCGCCGGCTTGTGCGCGAGCAGGGTATCTGCGACTATGGGCGATATCCTGGCGAGCATGCGGCGCTGCAGCGGCGATACGCTCATCGCGTACATGCGCGTCGTCCTGACGATCTCGCCGGCGACGATGAAGTCGGGGTTCTCCTTGAACATCACCGAGCTGGGATGGATCTGGACGCGCTCTCCCATCAAGGTGCGGAAGATACCTCGATCCTGCCTGGCGCATACGAACTGGATCAGGCCGCGGCTGACCGCGCAGAGATAGTCCTCCGTGGAACCGCCCGACGCGATAGGCACGCCGAGATCGTGCACGATCAGCTCTATCTGCTCCTTGATGCGCACTATCTCGAGGAGCGTACGTTCGTCCAGGTAGCTACGGTCGCAGAACTTGGCCTTGCTCTTGGCCTCGGCGAAGGTTCTGAACATCTTGAAGTACGACACGAAATCGCCCGACTGGTCGCGGAACGCGTGGTGGGCCCGCCTCGCCTCGAGCTCCTCGCCCGGCGGCAGTACGTACGGGCTCGACGTCGAGAGGAAGGACGCGGCTATGATTACTTCCTCGACGACGTCGGGATACTTGAGGATAGCCTCGACTATCATCCGCGACAGCCTGGGAAGCAACGGGAACGCGCACATCATCTGGCCGACCTTGGACAGGGTACGGTCCGGCTCGAACGCCTCGAGCAGGTTGAGAACGTCCATCGCGCCGAGCACCCCCGAGCGCGGAGGCTTGGATATGAAGTCGAAGCGCTCGAAGTCGGTGATTCCTAGCTCCGCCATCCGCAGCACGACCTCCGACAGGTCGGTGCGGTATATCTCCTCCATCGTGAACAGCGAGCGGTTCTCGAAGTCGTCCCTCGTGTACAGCCTGTAGCAGAACCCGGGGGCTGTCCGGCCCGCCCTGCCCTTACGCTGGTTGCTCGACGCCTTGGAGACCGGAACCTGCACGAGGCTGGCCGTATAGGTCTTGGGATTGTAGAAGTTGAGCTTGGCCTGACCCGAGTCTATGACGCTGGTGACGCCGTCTATGGTGACGCTCGTCTCGGCGATATTCGTCGAGATGATCACTTTCTTCTTGCCGAGGGGCGCCTTGTCGAAGACCCGTTCCTGCTCGTCCTTGCCGAGCCTCGCGTACAGGGGCACGATATGGATGCGGCCGCGGCTCTCGCTGGTCGCGAGCCGCTCCATGCAGTCCTTGATCAGTCGCTCGCCCGGCAGGAACACGAGCATGTCGCCGTCCCGCCTGTCGCCGATGATGCGATTCACGATCTGCTCTATCTTGTCGATGAGCGAATCGGGATTGCCCTCGATGGCGGGCGGATCCCAGACGATGGTGACGGGGAAGACCTGCGTATCGATCTTGACGACGGGGCAATCGCCGAAGTAGGCGCTGAATATCTCCGCGTTGATGGTGGCGCTGGAGACGATCACCTTGAATTCGGGCCTGTCCTCGAGGACGCGCTTCAGGAGCCCGAGTATGAAATCTATGTTGAGGCTGCGTTCGTGTGCCTCGTCGACCATGATGACGGAGTACCGGGACAGCGCGGGGTCGAGCTTCATCTCCTGGAGAAGGATGCCGTCGGTCATGATCTTTATCTTCGTGGCCTGGTTGGTCTTGTCCTCGAAGCGCATCTTGTAGCCGACGAGCCCGGGCATCGGCGTCCCCAACTGCTTGGATATGAACTCGCTGACCGATATCGCCGCGATGCGCCGCGGCTGCGTCACGCCGATTATACCGTGATCGGCGTAGCCCGCCTCGTTGAGTATTACGGGTAGCTGCGTAGTCTTGCCGGAGCCGGTGGGGCTCTCGACGACGATGACCTGGTTCTTCCCGAGGGCCTCGAGTATGCGTTGCTTCTGTTGATAGACGGGTAAATTCTTGGGATCCATGATCCCATTGTAGTCGAAACGGAGCGATTATCAAAGGACCCCCGCTTTAGATATACTCCCGGCATGTTGAAGGAAGTATTGACCGATCTCCTGCTCGTCGCCGGCATAGCCGCGATAGCCGCCGGCCGCGTCCCCGGCCTGCGCATGAACCGAGCGGGTATCGCGTGTACCGCGGCGACTTGCCTCGTCCTTATCGGAGCCATCCCTCTTGGCGACGCGCTGGCGTCGATCGACATGGGCACTATCGCCCTTCTTCTATCGATGATGCTCCTCGTTTCATCCATACGCATCTCGGGGCTCCTCGACCTGGTCGCGGCGCGGCTGTCCGGCCTCGCCGGGTACCCGCGAGCATTCCTGGCCGCCATCGTAGCGATCGCCGGCATCCTGTCTGCTATCTTCCTCAACGATACGATGTGCCTGGTGCTCGCTCCGGTCGTCGCGGAGACGAGCCTCCGCGCGAGGCGCGACCCCGTGCCGTACCTCGTCGCCACGGCGACCGCCGCCAACGTCGGATCGGCGGCCACGATCATAGGGAACCCGCAGAACATGTTGATCGGGCAAAGGAGCGGCGTCCCGTTCGTCGAGTTCGCCTCGCGTATCGGTCCTCCTTCCCTGATAGGGCTCGGCGTATGCTGGCTCGTCATCGTCATGGTTTTCCCTAAGGAATTCCGGCGTAGCAAGGACGCAAGGTCGGTCGCGGACGACCGTACCGCCGCCGCCGCCATTTCTAGCGCCAACGTGATGGGCGCCGTGAGGATCGATCGCGCCCTCGTCGCAAAGAGTTGCGTCGCCATCGCGGCGATGCTCGCGGCATTCCTCGCTGGCGCGCCCGTCGTTCTCGCCGCGCTCGCGTCGGCCTCGTTCATGCTCGTCTCAAGGATCAAGTCCGAGCGGCTGTTCTCCGGCGTCGACTTCAACCTGCTGGTATTTTTCGCGGGGCTCTTCGTCATCACTGACGCCGTATCGCGCACCGCCGCGTTCGCGTGGCTAGAGCGTACCGTCCTGAACGGGGCGTCAGCGTCGCCATGGCTATTCTCGGCGGCGACCGTCGCCGTATCCAACCTCGTCTCGAACGTACCGGCCGTGATGATACTCTCTCCGCTAGCGTCGGGCGCTACCGACCCGAAAGCCGCGTGGCTGCTACTCGCGATGGCGAGCACCTTCGCCGGCAACCTGACGCTCATAGGCTCGGTCGCCAACCTGATCGTCGCCGAGGGCGCCGCGGGCCGCGGCGCGAGGCTCGGTTTCATGGACTATCTCAAGGCCGGGCTTCCTATAACGGTACTCACGCTCGCTATAGGCACGGCGTGGCTGAGCCTCGTCGGCTGAGGTTTCGTCTCGAAGCGGCCTTGACCCGACGACGCGAGCGGGCGTATGGTGAGCGCGCCGGGGTGGCGGTACGGTTCCGTAGGGACTAAAGCCGTCTGAGAACAGACCCGATGAACCTGATCCGGTTAGTACCGGCGGAGGGAGTACCATGCGCACTCGTCCCGTTTCCATCAAGGGGGGACTCGCGGTTTTGTTCGCCGCGCTCGTCGCCCTGTCTTCGTCATGCGTCAAGAAGGACGAAGCCCAGCTCGTCATATACGCCTACGACTCGTTCGCCAGCGAATGGGGACCAGGCCCTATCGTCATCCCCGCCTTCGAGGCCGCGACCGGCATAAAGGTGGAGCTCGTCGTGCCGGGAGACGCCGGCCAGGTGCTCGCCAAGGCCATAGACGAGAAGAAGAAGCCGATAGCCGACGTCATCATAGGCATAGACGGCAACCTGCTGCCCAAGGCCCTGTCGGCCGGCGTATTGGCGCCGTACGCCCCCCGGGGCAGAGAGACGATACCGCGGAAGCTCGTCCTCGACGACGAGTGGCGGCTTACTCCGTACGACTGGAGTAGCTTCTGCATCATGTGGGACTCCGAGAAGCTCGCCGTTCCGCCCGCTTCCCTCGAGGCCCTTACCGGGCCCGAATACGCCAAGAAACTGATACTCATGGATCCGCGTACATCGACGCCGGGCCTCGGTTTCGTAGCCTGGACGGCGGCTATATACGGCGATGGTCTCTCCGACTATTGGAAACGCCTTAGTCCGTCCATACTGACGATGTCGCCGGGCTGGGATACCGGTTACGGGCTGTTTACCGCGGGAGAGGCTCCGCTCGTGATATCGTACACGACGAGCGCCGCCTATCACGCTGAATACGAGACGGCGGGCCGTTACAAGGCCCTCGAATTCCCGGAAGGCCATCCTATCCAGATAGAAGGCGCTGGAATCGTCGCAAAGGCGAGGCATCGCAAGGCCGCGGAGGCCTTCATCGATTTCATGCTTACGCCGGAATTCCAGTCGGCCCTGCCTACGACCAACTGGATGTACCCGGCGGTCGAAGGCATAGCGCTACCGGCCAGCTACGAGTATTCCCGGATACCCGGGAAGACCCTGACCGCGAACGCCGCGGGGCTCGACGACGCGGTGAAGACGGTTCTGGACGCGCTCCAGAACCGGTGACGTCCGTGAAGGCCCCGCTCGCTCGCCTGGCGGCTCGTCCCGGCGCCGTACTGTTCCCGGCGTTCGGGCTTATCCTCCTCGTTCCGCTGGCGGCGGCCTTCATCCCTATATTCGACGGAGGCGCGGTCGGGAACCTGAAGCGCGCCTTCTCCGATCCGCGGTTCCTGCGCTCGTTCGGCTACGGCGTGTCCCAGGCCGCGGCGAGCGCGGCGCTTGCGGCCGTCGTCGGCTTGCCCGGCGCCTTCCTGTTGGCCAAGCGGCGATTCCCGGGCAAGCGCATTCTATCGGCCCTGTCTGCCGTGCCGTTCTGCGTTCCGCCGCTTATCATAGCGATAGGATTCGTGCTGTATTACGGCAGGGAAGGCTTCCTCAACCGAACGCTCCAGTCCGCTTTCGGATTTTCAGAGCCCCCGATACGGTTCCTGTACTCGTTCGCCGGCGTCGTGATGGCGCACGGGTTCTATAACTTCCCGGTGGTGATGCGGCTCGTAGGCGACGCCTGGGCCAGCGCCCCGAAGCGGCACGAGGATGCGGCGCGCCTCCTCGGCGCCTCGGAGGCGCGCGTCTTCATGACGGTGACCCTGCCGTCTATACTACCGGCCTTGGGCGCTGCGCTATCGCTCGTCTTCCTCATGTGCTTCTATAGCTTCGTTATCGTGTTGCTGTTCGGCGGTCCCGGCGTCGGTACGCCCGAGGTAGAGCTATACCGCGCGGCCCGCTTCGAATTCGACAGGCCGTTGGCCAGCTCCTTCGCCCTCGTCGAGACGCTCGTAGCGATGCTCGCGCTAGCCGCATACGGCGCATTCGAGCGACGAACCGTCGGCGATCGCCGCGACGCCGAGCGTTCCGTCCCTTCCCGCTTCCGGAACGGAGGCGAGGTCTTCGCATCCTTCCTCTACGGCGCCTTCATCGTCGTGTGCTTCGTCGGCCCGCTCGCGTCCATCTTCGTCGAGTCGATAACGATACGTACGGCCGCCCGGAGCGCGGGAGGCTTCGGATGGGGCAATTACGCGTCGCTGTTCGCCAGGAAAGGCTTCGGCGCCGCTATCGTCAATACGATCCTTCTCGGCTTGTCGAGCGCCGCCCTAGCGGCCGCGACGGGCTTCGCTCTATCGGTCGGCCTAAAGCGGACGCGCTCGGGCATCGTCTCCAGACTGCTTCCCCTGCTTCCGCTGGGCGTATCGAGCGTGGTCCTGGCATACGGATGGAACGCCGCCATAGGCCGGCCTTCCGTGCTCGCCATCGCGATGGTGCAGGCGGTGTCGGCCTACCCCTTCGCGCTCCGCGCTATACAATCGTCCGTCGGGCTCTCCGACGAGCGGTACGCCGAGGCCGCGCGGTCGCTCGGCTCGTCCAGGCTCGGGGCTACGCTCAGGGTCCGCCTGCCCATGGCCGCGCCGTCCATAGCGTCGGGATTCGCGCTCGCGTTCGCGATGAGCGCCGGCGACGCGAACGCCATGATAGCCGCGCCCGTAAGCGGCTTCGAGACGCTGGCGCTGCTTCTCTTCAGGCTCGCGGGCGCGTACCGTCTCGACGAGGCCTGCGCCGCGGCGGTGATACTGGCCCTCGCGACGGGGTCTATCTTCTTCCTCAAGGATGCTCGCGATGGTCTCTCTTGAACTATGCGCGTTGACGAAGTCCTGGCCCGGCGCGACTGTCGACGTATCGCTCATAGCCGAAGCCGGCAAGGTACTCGCGGTCGCCGGTCCCTCCGGCTGCGGCAAGAGCACCATGCTCCGCATGGCGGCGGGATTGGAGCGTCCCGATTCCGGGCGCGTGCTCGTCGGCGGCCGCGACGTGACCGACGCCGAGAGCCGCGACCGCGGCATAGGCATGGTGTTCCAGGATTACGCGCTGTTCCCTCACCTCGACGTGGCCGGCAACGTGTCCTACGGGTTGCGCTCCAGGCGGCAGGACCGGCCGAGTAGCGGCGAGATAGCCGCGCGCGTATCCAAGCTCCTGGACGCCGTCGACCTGGCTGGTTTCGGACGCAGGAAGCCGCACGAGTTGTCCGGCGGCGAGCGTCAGCGGGTAGCCCTCGCCAGGACGCTCGCGGTAGAGCCGTCGATCGTCCTGTTCGACGAACCGCTGTCATCACTCGACGCGGCCCTCCGGAAGCGCCTCCGCTCCGATATCGTCGACGAGCAGAGGCGACTCGGGTTCACCGCGGTATACGTGACTCACGACCTCGAGGAGGCTATGGCGATCGGAGATTCGCTCGCCGTCATGGAATCCGGCCGGATACTGCAGTCAGCGTCGCCTCGGGAGGTCTGGTCGGCGCCGTCAAGCGTCGCCGTCGCCCGTTTCATGGGCAGCGGACCGTGCCTGCCCGTAGTGCGCATGGAACTCGCCCCGAATGGCCTGGAAGCCATCACCGCGGCGGGCCGTTTCCCGTTACCGCCCGACTATAGCGTCGATGCCCTGTCGCCGAACGGAAGGTACTACCTGTTCTTCGAGCGTTCCGCGGCCATGGTCGGCGCCGGTAACTCCGGGAATGCGGGCTCGTTCGCGGCGTCATGCCTCAGGGTCGATTTCGCGGGCGACGCGGTGGACTGCCTCATGGATTCGGGCGGCGAGCGATTCAACCTCAGGTTCCCGGTACGCGAGGCGCCGGCGCCAGGCACCGCGTACCGCTTCACGGTATCGGTTGACAGAACGCGCATCCTGCCTGCCGATTAAACCCTCTCGACGTTAGTCGGAGCAACCGTATTCCTTCAGCTCGTCGAGGAGCGCACGGCGGAACCTGATACGGCCATCCGCTTGTTCTCGGAGTACGAAGCGAAGGTAAGGGCAGCGAATTATTCCTCGATATCAATCCTTGTATCCGTATTCCTTGAGCTTGTTCAGCAGCGTCCGCCGCGTTATGCCCATCTCGGCGGCAGTCGATTCCCGCTTGCCGCCGTTGCGCCCGAGCGCGACGAGTATCGCGCGCCGCTCGATTTCCGCCAGCTTGAGGGGTGCTCCTGACTCGTCGACAAACGGGGCTCCCGACGACGAGCCGTTCCCGAGGTCCGCCCCGAGCCTCGGCCCGGGAAGGCTCGGCGCGCCCGTGCCCAACTGGAAGTCGGCCGGAGACAACTCGTCGCCCTCGGCCAGGATCAAGGCGCGTTCGACGGCGTTCATCAGCTCCCGCACGTTGCCCGGAAACGGATAGGCGGCGATCATGTCCAGTGCCTGCGTCGATACGGTAATTCCGTGCCGGCCCATGCGCGGCGCCATGTCCCGGGCGAAATGGACCGTCAGCTCGCGCGCGTCGCCCGGCCTTTCCCGCAATGGCGGCAAGTTGATGCGTACGACGTTTATACGGTAATACAGGTCTTCCCTGAACGATCCGTCGGCTACCATCTTCTCCAGGTCTCGGTTGGTCGCGGCCACTATCCTCGCGTCCACGGGCACGCCCTTGGTACCTCCGAGCCGCGACACCTTGCGTTCCTGTATGACCCTGAGGATCTTTACCTGCATGTGCGCCGGCATCTCGCCTATCTCGTCAAGGAATAGCGTCCCGCCGTCGGCCAGTTCGAACAAGCCGAGCTTGCGGTCGGTCGCCCCGGTGAACGCGCCTTTCTCGTAGCCGAACAGCTCGCTCTCGAGCAGGTTCTCGGGCACCGCTCCGAGGTTAACCGCGACGAAGGCGCCCTGCCGTCCAGATCGCTCGTGCACGAGCCTCGCGGCTACTTCCTTCCCGGTACCGCTTTCGCCGGTGATCAGGATGGTCGACGGAGTCGGGGCCGCCCGCTCTATCAATCGTACGGCATCCTTGACCGCCGAGCTGTCGCCGATCATCCGTACATGATCGCCGGACGGGCGCCTTGACGCCTCCCTGTCGGCGCTCAATCGCCTGTCCCTGACGGCCTTGCGTAGCCTTATGGCCAATTCATCCGGATCGAACGGCTTTACGAGATAATCGAAGGCGCCGAGCCGCATCGCTTCTACCGCGTCCCGTACGTCTCCGTGCGCGCTCATCATGATGACCGGCAGGGTCAATCCCTCGTCCTTGATCCATCGCAGCAGCGATATGCCGTCAAGGCCGGGCATCCGTATGTCGAGCACCGCGGCGTCGAACGACTCCTCGGAAAGCAAGGCCTTCGCCTTCGCGCCGTCGGGGGAGAGTGCGGCGTCTATCGTTTCTGCCTTGAGGAAGGTACCGATAGAGCTCAGGAGATTCGGTTCGTCGTCGGCGACTAATATTCGCATGCATACTCCGATATAACGAAAAATTATATGGCGTCCGGGCTAGTCCAGCGACTATACTGTACCGCATGGGTTACACGGGAGTAAACCGCAGGGTTCGCGAAGCGATGGTCTCGGGAATTTTCTATCCCGACGACGCGGCTACGCTCATGGCGGCCGTCGATGCCGCGCTGGAACGCGTAGCCATCTCGTTCGGCGGCGTAACCAAGACGCGACCGTCGGCGATCCTGACGCCCCACGCCGCGTTAGAGTATTCAGGGGACATTCAGGCGGCCGCATGGTTCGCGGCATCCGTCGGCCCCGTCGACAGGGTCGTTATTATAGCGCCGCTCAAGAGAATCGGGGAATCCGGCGTGTACCTGCCCGAGGCCGACGTGTTTCAGACGCCTATCGGCGACGTAGAGGTAGATACCGGCGCGTGCGCCGACCTGGAATCGTGCGGAACGCTCTTTTCATGCAGTGATATACCCCATTTCGAGAGCCACGCGATAGAAGTACAGTTGCCGTTCATGCGTAGGATCTTCCCGGGAGCGTCGCTCGTGCCGGTGCTCGTCGGCGGCGACGCGAAGGTAGCGTCGAGCCTGGCGCGCGCCATAGACGTCGTCTTCGGGGACGACATGGATAGAACCCTGATAGTCGCCTCCTCGAACCTCGCTTCATCGATCGTCGCGGCAGACGCGCGCCGCCGATCCTACGACCTCTTGAGGATCATGGCCAGGATGGATTGGCGTACCCTGGCGGCCAGGCGAGATTTCGCCGGTTCCACCGCGATCGCGTCTGCATTGGCCGTTGGAACCATGCGCGATTCGAGGTTCAGCCTGCTACGCCGTAGCGATTCGCATAGGCCAGGCGCTCCAGGAATGGAGAGTATCGTAAATTACGCCGCCGCGTCGTGGCATTCGGGAGGATCAGCGTGAGCCAGGAATTTCTACCAGCGGATCGCTCTTCCTTGTTGGGTACCGCTCGGGAGGCCATCGCCGCGAGTCTCGAGGGGCGGCCCCCGCGCTGGCCCGCGTATGGTCCGGCGCTCGAGGAAGCGCTAGGCGCCTTCGTGACGCTCCACAAGAGATCTCCCGCCGGTCGACGACTCCTGCGGGGCTGCATCGGCAGGATGAGCGCGGAGCAACCGCTTTACGCTACCGTCCGCGATATGGCCAAGGCCGCCGCGTTCGACGATCCGAGGTTCCCCCCGCTTATCGATAGCGAGCTGGATCGCATCGACATAGAGATATCGGTCCTTTCGCCCTTCGAGCCGTGCTCGCCCGACGACGTGGTCCCGGGCAAGCATGGCGTCTTACTGACGCGCGGGTTCAGGTCGGGCGTGTTCCTGCCCCAGGTGGCGTCCGAACAGGGCTGGGATCGCGTGGAGCTATTGGAGCAGCTCTGCGTCAAGGCCGGTCTCGAAAGCGGCGCCTATACGAGCCCCGGAGCCAAGCTATACCGCTTCACCGCTACCGTATTCAGGGAGCCAGGCGAACAGGACTCGTTCCCGACACGCTGACGCGCCTCTCGGTATCGTCGATATCCAGGGTGACCGTACCGGACACGCCCTTCGCCGTTCCGTATCCCGCCACGAGCTCGTCGAGGGAGAGGCGTTGCGACGGGTACGCCGGGAACAGCGCCTGGGTAGCCGCGTAGGCTATACCGTCGGGCATGCCGTCGGAACCGAATAGCATGTCCCGTCCCGGCTCGAACCCGACCTCGTCTATCAGCATCCTGAACGGATTATTACGTTTCAGGTAGGATTCAGTCAGCCGATCGGTATAATCTATCGAGTCGCTCGTAAAATTGGGTTGCATCGACAATACGATACCGAGATCCTTAGCCCGGCGCGCCTGGTTAACGTCGATATATTGAACATGCTCCAACCGAATGGTCCTGAACCGCGCGCCTTCGCGTACCGCGACCTCGATAGCGGATAGCGCTTGCTCTATGGCCAGCTCTCCGATAGCGTGTGCCGACAGCCCCGTTCCATACGCTCCCGCCCGTCGAAGGATGGCTAGCAGGACATCGTCGGCATACGTGAACATGGCCTTGCCCGGACCGATCCAGGGACCTTCGATGGCGGCGCTCCTGGAACCGACCGCGCCGTCGAGAAACAGCTTGATACCCGAAACCAAGCCGCGCCTCGCTATGTCCATTTTCTCATACAAGGCCGGAGCCACCCAATAGTTCAGGCGCTTATCGTACGGGGATGAAGAGCACACGTCGAGCGCCTGGATCGTAGGCACGGTCATCTCGTCGCTCGAGCCTATGCCGAGCGGCAGCATCCTATCGATATACTCGCCCAACTTTTTCGCGTCGAGCCCGGCCAGACCGCAGTACGCCGCGAAGATGGGCGGGACGTTCGCTTCGCACCACGCCTGATCGTTTCGCATCGAGGCGACTTCCGGTACCGTCGTCTCGAGGAAGGGAACGCCGGAATCGCTGACGACGAATCCGTGAAGGCTAAAATTGATGAGTATGATCGGCGGCAACGACGATAGCTCCTCCGAGGTCATCGGCAACTCGAAGGACTTCCATCCTCGCACGACGGATAGACGGTCCTCGGGCAAGCCGCGGAGGAGAGCCAAGGCCGCGTCGGGCGCGGATCTCGAAATATCGATGCAAGAGGAGAACGCGGCATAGAGGCTTACGTGGTTATGGTTGTCGTGAAGCAGCGGTATGGTCGTAGTCATGGTGGAACGATATAGCCATACGATGTATTTGGCAAGCCAGGCCGGGCCTACCCTCGGGCGCGCTCCTTCACCTTGGCCGGCCATTGCGCCAGGAAGGTTCCCGCCAGCATCAGCGCGCAACCGGCCAGCTCTCGTATGCCCATGCGTTCCGAGAGGAAGAAGAATCCCGCTATGACGGCGAAAGGCGATTCGAGCGACATGATGATCGCCGCGCGAGCCGGGTGAGCCTTGCTCTGCGCTATCGCCTGAAGGGTATAGGCGACGCCGATGCTCAATACTCCGCCGTAGGCTATCGGGAGCGCGCCCGCGACGAAATCGGCTACGGCGGGGGCCTCCGTGAAGCCGGCGCCGACCCAGCACAGAGCCGAGCATACCGCGAACTGTACGCATGCGAGAGCGATCGGGTCGACCCTGGAGGCCCAGCGGTCGAGCACCAGGATATGAGCCGTCCAGAAGAACGCGCTCGCGAGCACGAGCGCGTCTCCGCGGTTGATACCGGCGATCGACGAGAAGGATAGGATATAGAGGCCGATGAACGCGCAGAGGGCTCCGAACCAGGTCCGAGGCGGGGTATGCTTCCCCATCGCCATGGCGGCGATAGGCACGAGCACGACGTAGATGCCGGTAATGAAGCCAGCCTTGCCCGCGCTCGTATACTGCAGCCCGGCTTGCTGGAATCCGGCGGCGACGGCCAGGACCGAACCCGCGGCCAGGCCCGGACCGAGCGCGGAAAGAACGGACGCGAAGGGAACCTTCCTCGCTAGAAGTACAGGAACGAGCGTCAGCGCTCCTACGAGGAAGCGAGCCGCATTATACGAGAACGGCCCGAGGTTCTGCATACCGAGGCGCTGGGCCACGAAACCCGTGCCCCATATGGCCGCCGTTATAAAGAGGAGCGACTCGTACGTAGTCGCCGATGGTGCGGAATCGCTGCTTTTCATGCCTCGGAGTGTATCGGCGGAAGCGGCTCAGGGCAAGCGGCCGCGTTTTATCGGCGTACGGCTTCATGATAGACTGTCCGTATGACCGTATCCATCGCTAGAGTCGCTACGACGACCGCCGCGTCCGTCATGCTAGCCCTGTGCCTATCGTCATGCTGGTACGCCAAGCAGGCTACTCGTTTCCTGGCTGATCGGGCGGAGGCGATTCCCCTCGACCGCATCGCCCGCGAGCCCGATACGCCTGCTTCGGTAGCGGCGCTCATCGCCTCGGTCGAGGAGGTCAGGCGATTCTCCGTCGTCGGCGCGGGGCTGTCTCCGACGAAGAACTACACTCGCTACGTCGAGACCGATAAAGGATACGCGGCCGACGTCGTGTCCGCCTGCGCGGTCGACTCGTTCGAACGGCATTACTGGACCTATCCCGTTCTCGGGGCTATGCCGTACAAGGGCTTCTACGATAAGGCCGATGCTGAAAGAGAGGCGGCTCGCCTCGAGGCATCCGGCCTCGACGTCATCGTCAGACAGGTCGACGCGTTCAGTTCGCTTGGCTATTTCAGGGATCCGCTCTATTCATTCATGGCGGATTACGATGAAGGCGAAATAGCGGAGCTGATCCTTCACGAATCCGCGCACGCGACGCTATTCGTCAAGGGAGCCGATCAGTTCAACGAGGAATTCGCCACGTTCGTCGGACGCAAGGGCGCCCAGGGATATCTCGAGGAACGATACGGACCGGATTCGGAGGCGCTCGCTGCAAGGCGTTTCAAATACGAGGACGGCGAGGCTTTCGTCGCCTTCCTCAAGGGGACCGCGAGCCTCCTGGACGCGGCGTACGGGGATTCGTCGATGAGCCATGAAGAAAAACTGTCGGCCAAGGCGGCGATACTGTCCGAACGGGCCGCCGTATTCCGAGGGGAAGCAGAGGCTCGCTTCCATGACGAAGGATTCAGGAATTTCGATATGGGCGCCATAAATAATGCGTATATCGATCTATACAGACTATATGAAGAAGACCTGGGGATGTACGAAGAATGGTTCGACCGTGTCGCCGCCGGATCGCTGGCGAACTTCGTGTCTACCGTAAAGGTCATTGCCGGCAAGGCCGGAAAAGACGTAAAGAAGGCGATGGCGGAACGGTTGGGACTAGAAGGACAGGCCGCCGCTCAGAGCCCGTACTAGTCCGGCGAAGACAAGGGCCGCGAGGCCTATCGCGCCCGAAGCCGCCGATACTCCGACTGACGCGCCGGAGAGCTTGCCCCCGACCGTCGGAGCCGCGAATATGACGGCGAGGCCCGCGCAGGAGAACAGGATGGCCGCTATCCCGGCGGAGCCGGTGGCGAAGGTCACGGCAGACAGGGCGTCTCCTGAAAGGAGGCTGAAATTACCGGCGACGTACATGGAAAGACCGACGAGCGACATGAAGGCCGAGGCCACGGACAGACGAACGAGCATCGAGCGAGCCAGGTTGGCCGCGTCTCCCCTCATACCGCGTCGCGCCCTTCGCGCGCCGTTCCCTTGCCGGGGCGCTTATCCTTCTTTTCGGAGGGCTTCGCGAACGGTAGCAATACGGTGAACGCGTCGGCTATCGTCGAGCTGAACCGGAGTTCCATGCTCTGGGCCACTTCGGCGGGGATATCGTCTATGTCCTTGCGGTTGGCTTCCGGTAACAGGACCTTGGCGATCTTGTTGCGATGGGCCGCCAGGATCTTCTCCTTAACCCCGCCGATCGCTAGGATGCGCCCGGTCAGTGTTATCTCTCCCGTCATGGCCCAGCCGGGAGAAAGCGGACGCTCGGTAAGGGCCGAAGCGATGGCGGCCGCCAGCGTGATACCCGCCGAAGGGCCGTCTTTGGGTATCGCGCCCTCCGGAACGTGGATATGCAGCGTGCGTCCGGAGAAACTCTTGGCCGAGAGGCCGTACTCTGTCGCATGCGCCCGGAGATACGTCAGCGCGGCCCTGGCGCTCTCCTTCATGACGTCTCCGAGGTTGCCCGTCAGTATAAGCTCGCCCTCTCCCTCGAAGCCGGAGGCCTCTACCGGAAGAACCGTGCCGCCCATCTCGGTCCAGGCGAGGCCGCAAGCGAGCCCCGGCCCCGGCTCCGTAAAAATCAGGTCGTTCTCGTGGCGGCGCTTGCCGATCAGCTTGTGTAGCGAGGAAGCCCCTATGACCCGCTTGAAGTCGGCTATCGATTTGTCCCCGCCGGCGAACCCATCGGCGACGGCTCGCTCGGCCGTCTTGCGGACGACGCGCGCAATTTCCCGCTCCAGGGAACGGACGCCCGATTCCATGGTATAGTGCCTGACTATCTCCAGGACCGCGTCGTCGCGTATGCGAAGCGCGGAGTCTCCGAGCCCGTTCTCGCGTATCTGCTTAGGGACGATGAAATGCTTCGCTATCTCGAGCTTCTCGTACTCGCTATAGCCGGGGATCTCTATCACTTCCATCCTGTCGAGGAGCGCGTAGGGGATGGAGTGTATGCTGTTGGCCGTGGTCACGAACATGACGCCGGAGAGGTCGTACGGTAGCTCCAGGTAATGGTCGACGAAGGTAGCGTTCTGCTCCGGATCGAGCACTTCGAGCAGCGCGCTCGCCGGATCGCCCCTGAAATCGCTCGACATCTTGTCTATCTCGTCGAGGAGGAAAACGGGATTGGACGAGCCCGCCTTTCGCATGCTCTGGATGATCTTGCCGGGCAAGGCGCCGACATAGGTCTTGCGGTGTCCGCGTATCTCGGCCTCGTCCCTGACGCCGCCCAGGCTCATCCGGACGAAGTCGCGGCAGAGCGCCCTCGCTATCGAGCGCCCGAGGCTCGTCTTGCCCGTTCCGGGAGGCCCGACGAGGCACAGGATAGGACCCTTCAGTGAATCGTTGAGCTGCCTGACGGCGATGAACTCGAGGATGCGTTCCTTGGCCTTCTTCATGCCGTAATGGTCCTGGTCGAGCGCGAGCTTCGCTGCGTCCAGGTCCTTTGAATCGGTCGTCCTGGCGGACCACGGAAGATCGGCGAGCCATTCGCAGTATCCTCGTATGACGCCGGCCTCCGGGGAAAGGGCCTGAAGCTTCGAGAGCCTGGCCAATTCCTTCCTGGCCTTGTCGACGACCTCCTGAGGAGGGGCTTTTTCCTCTATCCGGTGCAGGAGCTCCGCGAATTCGGTCTCGTCGTCTTCCCGACCGAGCTCCTTGTTAATCTCTTTGAGCTGCTCCTGGAGGAAATAGTCCTTCTGGGTCTTGTCCATCCTGGCGCGGACCTTCTGCGAGATGCGGCGCTGTATGGTCAAGAGCTCTATATCCTGCGACAAGGCCTGAGCCGTCGCCTCGAGACGTTCCCGTAGCGGAACCACGGAAAGGAGATCCTGCTTACGCTCCAGCTTAAGGCCCATGGCGTTGGCGACGGTATCGCAGAGCCTTCTCGGATCGTCGGCGCGCTGGACGCCGATGAGTGTCTCGCTCGGGATCTTCTTGGCCAGTTCGGCGTAGGCGGAGAAATCGCGGCGAACGATCTGGACGAGCGCGCCGAACTCCTTGTCGTCGGGGACGGCTTCGTCCTCGTCGGGCAAGGGCTCGACGAGCGCGCCCAGGTACTCCTTGCGGAATACCGTCCGTTTCAGCCGAGCCCTCCTCTGTCCCTCGACGAGCAGGCGGACGGATCCGTCCGCTAGCTTTATAGACTGGAGCACGTGGGCGACCGTTCCGATCTCGTGGACGTCTATGTCGTTAGCGCCGTCCGCGGGGAGGTTCTTGAGCAGGGATATGAATATTTTCTTGTCTGACTTGCCGGCCATCTCGGCCGCGGTGACGCAGAATTTCGTAGCCGCGAGCACGGGAGCGATCGTATGCGGGAATACGACCGCGTCCCTGACGTACACGAGCGGAATTTCCGTAGCGTCTCCCTTGGGACGCAGGGATTCCAGTATGCTCATGCGCTCTTCTTCAATCCTTCTACGATCGGCGGCTTCTTCGACACGACGGTATCGCGGGTCACGATCACGCGCTTGTTCTCGGAATCGCTAGGAAGGTCGAACATCACATCGACGAGGAGATTCTCGACGATGGACCGGAGGCCGCGCGCGCCCGTATTGCGTACTATCGCCTGCTCGGCGATCGCGTCGATGGCCTCTGGCGCGAATACCAGGTCGGCTCCGTCCAGCTTGAAGCTCTCCTGGAATTGCCTGAGTATAGAGTTCTTGGGCTCGGTGATGATTCGCTTGAGATCCTCGGCCTCGAGGTTATCCAGCGCGACCTGAATCGGAAGGCGGCCGATGAACTCGGGGATCATGCCGAACTTGACGAGATCGTCCGGGTGTATATTCGTGAAGAGCTCGCGCAGGCCGATCTTGGTCCGCGACTGCACCTCGGCGCCGAATCCGAGCGCGGCCTTGGAGACCCTCGACTCGATGGTCTTGTCAAGGCCGACGAACGCTCCTCCGCATATGAACAGTATGTTGGTCGTATCGATGCGGATGTATTCCTGCTGCGGATGCTTGCGGCCCCCCTGGGGCGGGACGTTGGCGACGGTGCCCTCGATGATCTTGAGCAGGGCCTGCTGTACGCCCTCGCCCGACACGTCGCGGGTAATCGATACGTTCTGCGTCTTGCGGGCTATCTTGTCGATCTCGTCGATGTAGATAATGCCCTTCTCTGCGAGGGATACGTTGCCGCCGGCGTTCTGTATCAGCTTGAGGAGGATATTCTCCACGTCCTCGCCGACGTAGCCGGCCTCGGTCAGCGTCGTGGCGTCGGCGATCGCGAACGGCACGTTGAGCTTCTTGGCCAGCGTCCGCGCCAACAGCGTCTTTCCCGTGCCCGTGGGGCCGAGGAGCAGGACGTTGGACTTCTCCAGCTCGATGCCGTCGCTCAGGGTGTGAGCGTTGGCGATACGCTTGTAGTGGTTGTACACGGCTACCGACAGCACCTTCTTGGCGTAATCCTGGCCGATTACGTACTGGTCGAGGTAGTCCTTGATATCCTTGGGCTTCGGCACGTCGGTAGAGAAATCCCCGGATGCGGTGCTCTCGTCCTCGGAGAGGATACGGTTACAGACCTGGATGCACTCGTCGCATATGTATACGCCGGGGCCGGCGATCAGCCGCTTGGCGAACTCGGCCGACTTTCCGCAGAACGAGCACTCGTGGGACTCGTCCCCGTCGGAGCCCTTATTTATTTTCGACCGGGACATTCTTCCTCCGTTCGAGTATCGAATCGACCAGCCCGTACTCGACGGCTTCCTGGGCGGACATGAAGAAGTCGCGTTCCATATCCTGGGCGACGCGTTCGACGGGCTTGCCGGTATGCCTGGCGAAGTACTCCACCGTCATCTTCTTCATCCGGATGATCTCGCGAGCCTGGATGCTTATGTCGGAGGCCTGCCCCTGCACGCCGCCCCAGGGCTGGTGTATCAGGATGCGCGAACTAGGCAGGGCCATGCGCTTGCCCGCGGCTCCGCCGGCGAGGAGCAGGGCGCCCATGCTGGAGGCCTGCCCGACGCATATGGTCTTCACGTCGGGCTGGACGATCTGCATCGTATCGTAGATGGCCAACCCGGCCGTGACCGCGCCGCCGGGTGAATTGATGTACAGGTCGATATCCTTCTCGGCGTCCTGGGAGGCCAGGAACAGGAGCTGGGCGACGACGAGGTCGGCCGTAAGGTCGTTGATCTCGCCGTCGACGAAAACGATCCGGTCCTTCAGGAGCCTTGAATAGATATCGTAGGAACGCTCGCCTATTCCGGTCTGCTCGATAACGACCGGGACGAGGTTATGCATCTTCTCAATCATGTTGTACCTCGAGGACAAGATTACTCATTTTCCTTGAACAAGTCCACGAAGGCGACTTTCTTGCCCTTCTTCGTCTTGATCTTCTTCTCTAGATCGGCGAGAAGCTTGTCTTCCTTTATCCTGTCCTTGAGGTATTCGACCATACCGCGGCGCTCGTATTCCGCCTTGACGTCCTCGACGGAGAGGCTTGAATCTACGGCCATCTTGGCGTACTCGGCTGATATCTCTTCGTCGGAAGCCTCATAGGCGCCGTCCGCGACCAGTTTATCCATCACGAGGCGGGTCTTTATCGACTTCTCGGCCTCGGGGCGCCATTCGTCGCGGAGCTGGTCGATGGAACGCCCGCTCATGCTGACGATCTGGGCGAGGCGCTCCTCGTTCTCGATGCCCATGCGCTGCATCAGGTTGCGCAGCCTCATCTCCAGCTCGGCGGCTATCATCGACGCGGGGATGTCGACGGTCGACTTATCTACGAGGACGTCGATGATAGCCTTCTCGCGGAGAGACTTCATCCGGTCGGACAGACGCTTGTCCAGCTTGGCCTTGACGTCGGCCTTCAGGTCGTCCAGGGTCTTGAACTTCTCGGAAACGTCCTGGGCGAGCTCGTCGTCGAGGGCCGGAAGCTTCTTCTCCTTGAGCTTGGTGAGCTTGACCTTAAGCTTCTTCGTCTGGCCTGCGAATTCGGCGTACTCGAAGTCGGCGGGGAAGGCCTTGTCGAATACCTTCTCGTCGCCCTTCTTCATACCGACGACCTCGTCGTCGAACTTGTAGATATTATGGCCGGTGCCTATCTCGAAGACGAAGTCCTGGCGCTCGGAATTAGCGACGAGGGCGGCGGCGTCGTCGAGCTCGCTGTAATCGACGGTGGCGATATCGCCCTTCTTCGCCGCGGCCTTATCGTCCTTGTCCATGACGATGGCATTGCGCTCGCGTATCTCGTCCAGCTCTCGCTCTTCGTCGGCCTTGGCGATGGAGACCTGGGGCAATTCTATCTCGGAGCCCGATATGTCGCCGGCGGCGACATCGGGGAACACGTCGTAGGTAACCGAAAAGGAGAAGTCGGCGTCGAGCTCGAACTTGGGCTCGCCGTCGAGGGATGGTTGCGCGTAGGACAACGGCACGAGGGTCTCGCCTTCGAGCGCCTTCTCGACGGCCTCGTCCATCACGCGGCCCATCGCGTCGAGCCTGAGCTGGTCGCCGAATTTCCGCTCCAGGATGTTCGAAGGGACCTTCCCTTTGCGGAAGCCGTCAATCCTGACGTTCTTAGCGTAGTCCTTAAGGAGACTCTCGTACGCGGAGCGGACATCGGCCTTGCCGACGGTAACGGTGAGCCTGACTGCGGAGCGCTCCAGCTTCTCGATGTTCTTCGTAACTACCACGTGTATACCCCTTCTTGTTTCGGACCGGCTCGGGTCCGATCGCATACGTATCGGAAGCGCCCCGGATACGTTAATGGGTATCGGAGGCGTTATTGATAAAAAAAAGGCGATCCGGGTTTCTCCGGACCGCCTTCACGTCGAGCGGGAAACGGGAGTCGGACCCGCGACATCCACCTTGGCAAGGTGGCGCTCTACCACTGAGCTATTCCCGCATTGCAGTTCCAACTTTCGCCGGCATTCGGTACGTCCGACCAACTGCGAGAGAAGGGACTTGAACCCTCACGCCGTAAGGCACCAGATCCTAAGTCTGGCGTGTCTGCCAATTCCACCACTCTCGCTCGGGCTATAAGGCACCGAACATACTAAAAACCGGCAAACCCTGTCAAGGGAGAACGCAACCGCGATCGCTCGCGAGAGGCGCCCTTTTGAGCCGTGCAGGGATCGAACCTGCGACCCGCAGATTAAGAGTCTGCTGCTCTACCAGCTGAGCTAACGGCCCTGGTACAAAAACAAAACCCAACACACATCGCAAAAACTGCGTCCGGAGGGAGTCGAACCCCCGACCTACGGATTCGAAGTCCGTCGCTCTATCCAGCTGAGCTACGAACGCCCGACGCCGATCGGTCCCTAAGTACCGGCTTCGAACGTACTAGGGTGGATGACGGGTGTCGAACCCGCGACATCCAGATCCACATTCTGGGACTCTACCGCTGAGCTACATCCACCGTGCGCTTGGCGAGACGTACTATGCCAAAACCGTAAAAAAGTGTCAATAGGATTTTAATAACTTTCTTTTCGTCGATTTTTTATCGGGCTGTCGACGCCGCATGAAGCGCACGCGGAATCGTCGAGACCCGACGCGTCTACCGAGTATCCACGCCTCGAAACAAGCACGGCGCCGCAGGCGCGGCAAGCCGTAATAGAGCGTTCGCCGAGTACGTTCCCCGCGTAAACGTACCTGAGCCGCCGCTTGGCGACTTCGGCGAGCCGATGGACGGTAGCCGACGGCGTAGCGGGCACGGAATAGCGGTACATCGGCCTGTAAGCCGAAAGATGCAACGGGATATCAGGCGACAGCGTCGCGAGGAAGTCGGCGATGCCTTCTACCTGGTCCGGCTCATCGTTCTTGCCGGGAATGACGAGCGTCGTCGCCTCTACGTGAACGCCGAACTCGTAGGCCATCCTGACGAATTCCTTGACGGTTTCCAGGTCTCCGCCCAGTTCTTCGCGATAGAATTCCCGATCCCAGGCCTTGATGTCCACGTTAACCGCGTCGCATAGCGATAGAAGCGCCGTGGCCGCGTCAGCGCCGGCGTAGCCATTCGTCACGAGGACGTTCCGGAGGCCGGCCGCCCTGGCCGCCCGCATGCTCTGCTCGACGAATTCTGCGTGAACGACGGGCTCGGAATATGTATGCGCTATGGAGGGGCAACCTGAACGAATCGCCGCCGCTACCAGCCCCGCGGGGGTGACGTGCTCGACTATGGCGTCGGTAGACTGGGATATGCCGAAGTTCTGGCAGAAGGGGCAATGAAGGTTACATCCGACGTACCCGATAGAGTAAACCGAACTGCCGGGGAAGAAATGATAGAGGGGCTTCTTCTCGATGGGATCGACGGAAAGCGCGCTCGCGTCGCCGTAAAACGGTAGCGAAATCCTTCCCGCGTCGTTACGGCGAACGTGGCAGAGCCCCGTCGCTCCCGGCGCCATCCGACAACGGTGAGGGCAGAGCGAGCATCGGGCGAAGCCGCCCGGTTCCTTCTCGTAGTAAAGGGCCTCGACGGCCTCGCGTCCAGGCATGGCATCAGCCCCGGTGCCGGCCGAAAAGCTTATCCTTCAAGACGTGCGACTCGGCCATGAACCGCAGCGGCGATTCCACTTCGAAGGGTTCGTACTTGATGCCTATCGACCCGCGGCGTATCCACAGCCTGACGATACGGTAGCTCTCTCCCGCCTCGGTCACGGGGCTCGGCAGGTCCTGGGCGCCCACGACGTCGGCCGCCTTGAATTCGTATATCGCCGAGTCGCCGTCCTTCGGTTCCTCGATGAGGATGATCTTGCCGTCGTCGTAGGGATGCTTGCGCGGCGATCCGGTGAAGGCGAGCGCGTCCTGGGGCGGATCGCTCTTATATGCCTGAATCTCGAAAAACGTACCCGAAAGGTATTCTCGTATGCTCATGCAAGCTCCTTCCCCGACATCGAGTCGTCAATGAAGAGTATAAGCGCTATCGCGACTAGAATACAGGCGAGAACAGCCGCGAACCAGTCTCCGTACGCCAGGTAGGGCGTTATCTCGCCGGTATAGACGGGTATCTCGACGAATTTCGCGGTCGATACAAAAAGCGGGAGCGAGTCGAGGATGCGGCCGTCGGGACCGATGACGGCCGACACGCCGCCGTTCGTCGAGCGGACGAGGGTCCGCCTGAGTTCTATGGCCCTGAAGCGAGCGGCTACGAAATGCTGTATCTCGGCCGAATCCGTCTTCGACCAGGAATCGTTCGTCAGGTTGACGAGCAGCTCTGCGCCGTCCATGACGAATTCGCGGCACAGGTACGCGAACGCGTCTTCAAAACATATGGGAGCAGAGAACCGCACGACGCCGGCCTCTTTCGTCGGCAGTTCGAACACCGTGCGCTCGCTACCCATGACCCAACCCGATTCGAGGCCTACGACATCCTGTATGAACGACCTGAACGCATCGTACTCCCAGAACGGTATCGCCTCGGCGAATGGCACCGGATGGATCTTCGCGTACGTTCCAGTCTGCCGGCCCTCCGGATCGATGAGTATGACCGAATTGGTGGCTTCGAAGGTTTCGTAGTCGAGTATCTCCGGCGCTCCGGTGAACAGGTATGCTCCGCTATCGGCTATGAATTTCGCCAGGGGATCGCCTTGCGGCGTCTTCGCGAAGAAGCGCTGGAACCTGTTCCAGGGACGCCTGAGCGTCGTCTCGCTGAAAAGCACGATATCCGGGTCGCGGCCGGCCTCCCGTATCGCCTTTCTGGCGAGGGCTATGGATATCGCGAGGTTGTCCGACTCGGTACCGCTCCATGAATCCACGTTCTGCTGTACCATGACGGCGCGGACGGTGCCCCGCTCGACCCGCGGCCTGTCCAGAGCGACGAGCCCGTACGAGTAAATCGCCGCCAGCAATACGATGGCTACGACGAGTTGCCCCGCGGCGAGGACGCGGCTATCCTTGCCTGCCGGGCGACCGGGAAGAACGGACCGGAGGCGGCCGCGGGGCGATCGCTCCGCTCCTTTGTCGGCCGGCGAAGCGAGCGGCTTCGGAGGCGGGCAGAGGACGTCTCCGATGGTAGCGGAGAACAGAGCCAAGGCGAAGGATAATCCGTACACGCCGGTCGACTCGGCTATCTGCGTCGCCGGCAGCACCGTGTTCCAGCTATACGCGACGAGCCCCCATGGATACCCCATGAAGCCGGAGGATTTCCCCCACTCATAGACGACCCACGCTAGCGCGAAGACGAACGGCCTCGCGAGGCCCCCGCGCTTGATGGCGCCGCGCAGGTATACCGCGACGAATCCGTATACGAACATATACGCGAGGATAGCCGAACCGAGGGTCCAGAACCTGAAATCCTTGAAGAACCACAGCCAGTAGCTGGAAAGCCCGTGGGCGAGGCCGCCGAACACCGCGCCGGCGACATAGGCCTCGCGATAGGATTCGGTGTTCGCCAGCGCGACGAACAGAGGAGTCAGCGCGATGAGGCCAAACGCCCAATTGCCCCAGGGGAACAACTCGTTGGGCAAGGCGAGCGCGAGCAACGCGCTCGACAGGGCTGAAAGTGCTAGTACGCGTATCGATCTCATAGCCTAGCATGATACATGCTGAACGCAGGACGCGCCAGTGACGGCCTGCGGCTCCGGGCCGCCCTTGACGCCTCAGCGTACCCGGTTTATGTTTCCGGCATGGTAAAGGCTGTTTTCCCCGGATCATTCGATCCCCCGACTTTCGGTCACCTGAACATCATCGAGCGCGCCCGTACGATATTCGAGCGGGTTCTCGTCGTTGTCGCCGTCAACAGCGAGAAGCATTACCTCTTCTCAGCCGAGGAACGGCTGGCTTTCATGCGCGAGCTGGTGGCGCCCTGGCCCAACGTCGAGGTGCACATGTGCGACACCCTTATCGTTGAGTTCGCCCGCCTGCACGAATGCAGGGTGCTGTTGCGGGGCGTCAGGAGCGTTCAGGATTTTTCCTACGAGTTCGAGCTTTCCATACTCAACAAGGGAGTCGGGCCGGAGATAGAGACATTCTTCATGCCGACCGACCAGAAATTCTTCGTGCTCCGATCGAGCGCCATAAAGGAGCTCTCATCGCTCGGAGGAGACGTGAGCGGCATGGTCCCTCCGGTCATAGCCAGGGCCATGGAGCGATTCCGCATAAAAAAAGGGTCGTAATTCTTGGGCAAGCATCGAGGAAGCCCCTTCCGACTTGACAAATAGTACGTATTTCGTTATCGTGCGCCGGTATCCGTTACAGGCACGTTATTGTGGGAATGAGGTTATAGTATGGCTGTACCCAGATGTAATACTTCGAAGGCTCGATCGCGAAGGCGCCGCTCCATAAACATGAAGCTCGTCGCGCCGACGATCGTATCCTGCGGGAACTGCGGCAACGCCGTATTGTTCCATCGGGTGTGCCCGAAGTGTGGTTTCTATCGCGGCAGGCAGGTTTTGACTCCCGAAACCAACGCGTAAAGGAGACTCGCTATGGACGAGTTGTATGAGAAGATCAAGAAGATCATTGCCGATAAGCTTGAAGTCGAAGAGTCGAAGATAAATCTCGACGCTAGCTTCAGGCAGGATCTCGGAGCCGACAGCCTCGATACATACGAGCTGGTCTACGGCATCGAGGAAGAGCTGAAGATTCGTATCCCTGACGAGAAGGCTAACGAATTCGAGACCGTTCGAGACGCGTACGAATTCATAAAGTCCCAGGTATGAGATGGCCGAACGGGCTCATAGCCCGTTCGCGCCGATCGAGAATGAGGAGGCCGCGGACGTGCCCTTCCGTTACGACGACATAGGTCGTGATCGGCTGGAAGCGCTCGCGGCTTTTCAGCGTTCATTACGATTCCGCTTCAAGGACCAAGCCCTTCTCGATCGAGCCTTGACGCACCGCTCGTACGTCAACGAGGACCCGCGATCCCTAGGCAATAACGAGCGGCTCGAATTCCTCGGCGACGCGGTCCTAGGCATGGCTACCGCCGCGAGGCTCTTCACGGCGCTCGGCGACAAGTCGGAGGGCGACCTCGCCAGGATAAAGAGCTTCGTCGTTTCCGAGGATACCCTGTCGGAGATAGCGGCCGTCCTTGGCATGGACGCGCTGCTGATGGTCGGCAAGGGCGAGGAACGATCGGGCGGCAGGAACAAGAAGGCCATCCTCGCGGACGCCCTCGAGGCCGTCTTCGGCTCGGCCTACTTGGATTCGGGTTTCGACAAGGCCCAGGAACTGGTGCTGTCGCTTATCAACCCGGAAATAGAGAAAGTCCTCACCGACAGGCACCGCAAGGACTATAAGACCCTGCTGCAGGAATACGCGCAGAAGTGGCACCGCTGCTACCCCTTATACGAACTGGATCGCAAGACCGGGCCCGATCACGATAGGACGTACTGGATGAAGTGCGATCTACTCGGCTCGGCATACGGTCCGGCTTCAGGGAAGACGAAGAAGGACGCGGAGCAGGCCGCGGCGGCTATCGCGTACGATGCCATCGTCGCCGGGGGCGGCACTGAGGCCGAGCGGCTGTTGTCCATGAAGCGTCTATAGGGCGCCGCGGTCAGCCCACCCCGTACTTTCCCTTTATACGCTCGGCTATATCAATCAGTTTACGCTCCGTATTGAGCTCGGGGTCGTCGAGCACGGCTTCCAGGAGCTCGGAGAGCGCCTTCCCCATAGACGGGCCCTTCGGCCAGCCTATCTCCGCGAGCTGGTTCCCGCCTATGGCCAGATCCTTGATTCCGAAGGCCTGGTCCTTGGCGCGCAACGCCTCGACGCGGTCTATCAGCGGCAGCACCGATCGAGGATCCGCGGGGCCGTGGCCCATGCCCGAGGTATCGGCCAGCCTGAGGATCGCGAGCCGCTCGACGTATTCCAAGCCTACCCGTGAGACGAAACGCCTGACGGCCGCGTCGGTCCATTCGTCGGAGTAGTCGAACATATGGTGGCGTACGAGGAGGACGACGTCGTCGACGACCGAGTTAGGGTACTTCAGCCGCCGCAGGGCCTCCGCGGCTAGCCGCGCCGATTCTATATCGTGCCCGTAGAAGGTCAACGCCCCGTCGGCGCCCTCGGTCTTCTTCGCAGGCTTGCCGATGTCGTGGAGGAGCGCCGCAAGGCGAATGACCGTATCGGGTGGCGCGGCGTCGCAGGCGGCGACGAGATGCCTGAAGACGTCGTAGCGATGGGGCCCGCCCTGCCCTACGTCCTTGCACGATGACAGCTCCGGAAGGAATTCCGCCAGCAGGCCCGTCTCGTCGAGCCGCAGTACGCCCTCTCCGGCCCTGTCGGAGACGAGTATCTTTGTGAATTCATCGCGGATACGTTCGGCGGATACCAGCCTGAACCGCGCCAGCGTCGCCGGGATGGCGGCCAACGTCGCCGGGTCTATAGCGAATCCGAACCTGGCGGCGAACCTGACCGCGCGTAGCGGCCGCAGGCCGTCCTCGGTAAAGCGCGTAATCGGGTCTCCTATAGCGCGTATAAGGCCAGCGTCGAGGTCCGCGAGGCCTCCGCTGGGATCGACGACTTCACCCGTGCGGGGATCGACCGCCATGCCGTTTATGGTAAAATCGCGCCTTGACAGGTCTTCCTCAAGTTCGGAGGTGAAGCGTACGGACTCGGGGCGTCGACCGTCCTTGTACTCGCCGTCGACGCGGAACGTCGTCGTCTCGATGGAGGAACCGCGCCAGCGCACCGTAACGGTGCCGTGCTGTACGCCCGTCGGTATCACCGTCTTGAAGAGGCGCCGGACCTGTTCCGGCTTCGCGTCCGTCGCCGCGTCCCAGTCGCTCACCGGGCGCCCGAGGAGGCTGTCGCGAACGGCGCCCCCCACGAAATAGCACGAGAAGCCCGCCGCGGCGAATACCTCCGTAAAATCTCGAAGGTCCTTGGGGACGCCTATGCGCTTGGTCACGTACAGCCTCCCTTACCGTATCAGCATCGCGTCGCCGTAGGAGAAGAAGCGGTAGCGCTCGCGGACCGCCTCCTCGTACGCGGCCAGGATGCGTTCCCGCCCGGCGAAGGCCGATACGAGCATCAACAGCGTCGATTCCGGCGTATGGAAATTGGTGAACATCGCGTCGACGACGTTGAAGCGGTATCCCGGATACATGAAGATACGCGTAGAACCCGGGCCGCTCGCGAGGCCGTCCTCGGTCCAGGCGCTCTCTAGCGTTCGAACGCTCGTCGTGCCGACCGCGATGACGGGCCGGCCCTCCCGCTTAGCGTCCGATACGGCGCGCGCCGTCTCGGGCGGCACGGTGTACTCCTCCGCGTGCATGCGGTGGTCCTCTATCGATTCCGCTCGAACCGGCAGGAAGGTTCCGAGCCCGACGTGCAGCGTGACGAAGCGTATGTCTACGCCGGCGGATCGCAGGCTCTCGAGGATCTCCGGAGTGAAGTGAAGGCCGGCCGTAGGCGCGGCGGCGGATCCGCGCTCCTTGGCGTATACGGTCTGGTACCGATCCGCGTCTTCGACGGAGTCGGCCCTGCGGATATACGGAGGCAGCGGCAGGTGGCCGTTACGCTCCAGGTATTCGTCGTCGATCTCGCCGGAGAATCGGAACAGACGCTCGTCCGGGCGGGCCTCGACGACCTCCGCCGCGATCCCTTCCGGCAGGGACAGGCGCTTCCCGGGCGTCAGCTTGGCCATGCGCGTCGTAAGGGCGGCCCAGAGCGAGTCGTCCGACGGAGAGACCTCGCGACGCAGGAGTAGCACCTCTACCTTCCCGCCGCCCGAGCTCTCGGCGAAGAGGCGCGCCTTCCTGACCTTAGAATCGTTAAAGACCATCGTCGCGCCCGCCGGCAGGAACGCGGCCAATTCCCGGACGCTCGAATGCGTCACGGCGCCGCTCGCCTTATCGAGCACGAGAAGGCGCGAAGCGCCCCGCTCCGCCGTCGGCGCCTGGGCTATGAGTTCCTCGGGAAGGTTAAAACTGAAATCCGTCGTCAGCATGATCTTTCCTGTATCCTAGGTGCTCGTACGCGAGCGGCGTGGCTATGCGGCCGCGCGGCGTGCGCATGATGAAGCCCGACTGGATAAGGAAGGGCTCCAGGTAATCCTCAAGGGTCTCTACGCTCTCGCTCGTGGAGACCGCGAGCGTATCCGCCCCGACCGGGCCGCCGCCGAATTTCTCTATTATGGCGGTGAGTACGTCCCTGTCGTGCCGCTCGAGACCGTATCGGTCGACCTCGAGGCGGGCGAGAGCGTCCTCGACGACGGCGGAACTGATCGATGCGGAGCCGCCGACCTGCGCGAAGTCGCGCATGCGCCTGAGGAGCCTGTTCGCGACTCGCGGAGTGCCTCGGCTAGCCAGCGCGAGCCGTTCCGCGGCGTCGTCGTCCACCGTCGTGCCGAGTATGCCAGCCGATCGCCGGAGTATCGCCATTACGTCGGCCTTCTCGTAGAATCCCAGCCTCACGTTGATGCCGAAGCGGCTGACGAGAGGGCTTCCCACCATGCCCGCCCTCGTCGTAGCGCCGACGAGGGTGAACGGCGGCAACGGGATGCGCAGGGTACGCGCCGCGGGCCCCTGGCCTATGATGAAGTCAAGCTCGCCGTCCTCCATCGCCATATACAGCATCTCTTCGATCGCCGGCTTGAGCCTATGGATCTCGTCTATGAAGAAGATCGACCTCGGGGCCAGCGTCGTCAGGATGCCCGCTAGGTCCTTCGGCTTCTCGAGGGCCGGGGCGCTCGTCACCTTGAAGTCGACGCCGAGCTCGTGCGACAGGATGCCGGCCAGCGTCGTCTTGCCGAGGCCCGGCGGCCCCATCAGGAATACGTGGTCGAGCGCGTCGCCGCGCTTTGCGGCGGCCTCTATGAATACGGCGAGGTTCGCCTTGATAGAAGCCTGCCCGAGGAAATCAGCCAACCGCCTGGGCCTGAGCACGTTCTCGCGCTCGTCCTCTACGGGGTCGAAGGCTCCCGATACGATCTCGCTCACCTCGCGCTCAATTCTACGATGGCGCGACGGAACAGCTCGCGCTCGCGTTCGGGAAAGGCTTCCGGCAAGCCGGGATCGATCCTGGCGAGCGCGTCGGTCACCCTGCGGCGATCGTAGCCCATGTCGACGAGCGCCCTCGCGATGTCTTCGTGCGGGCCGCCGGGCGCCTGCGCCGCTGGCGATAAACGGGACGGGAGCTTGCCTTTGAGCGTAAACACCAGCTTCTGCGCGGTTTTCTTCCCGAGCCCCGGGATGGTTTCGAGCCTCGCCAGGTCTTCCGCTTCGAGCGCGCGCTCGAGCTCGTCGGCGCCGATGCCGCCGAGTATCTTCAGCGCCTGCTTGGGACCGACGCCGTCTACGGTCATGAGCTCGATGAAGACGGTGCGCTCGGCCTCGCTACAGAATCCGAAGAGCCGCATCTGGTCTTCTCGATGGAGGAGCCAGCACAGGACGCGCGATTCATCGCCGAGGCGCCCGAACGAGTCTACGGAACGGGCGGGCACGGAGAATTCCCATTCCACGCCGTTGTTGTCAAGCCGTATGGTATCCGCGCCCTTGTAGCAGAGCGTTCCTCGTATCGCGTTGAACATGACGGGATTATAGACGGCCGGAGCGGGGCGTATCAACCAACGCGGAACGCACGGCTCGCCCCTGGCAATGGCACAGCGCGACGGCGAGGGCGTCCGCGGCGTGATCCGGCTTCGGTATCGCCGAGAGGCCCAGTACCAGCTTGACGAAGGCCTGAACCTCTTCCTTGCCCGATCGGCCGGAACCGGTAGCGGCCTTCTTTACGTCCATCGGCCCGTACTCGCTCATGGACAATCCCGCGTCGCGGCAGGTCAGCCTGATGACGCCCCTCGCCTCGGCCACGCCGAGCGCGCTCGTCACGTTGCGTGAAAAGAATAGCGATTCCATCGCGGCCTCCGAGGGGCCGTACTCGGCGATTACGGCGATCAGCTGGTCGCGTATCTGCGCGAGTCGCTCGCAGGCGTCATCGGAAGAGCTGGTCTTGAAGCAGCCGTGCCCTCTATAGACGATTCGGGCGCCGTCTAGGTCGACGACGCCCCATCCTACGGCCGCCAGGCCGGGATCGATACCGAGGACGCGGACGC
Organism: Spirochaetae bacterium HGW-Spirochaetae-3; assembly: GCA_002839315.1. GTDB lineage: Bacteria > Spirochaetota > Spirochaetia > Treponematales > UBA12059 > SZUA-370. Next base: position 342,172 of record PGXV01000001.1, on the reverse strand, counting down.
TAACGGGTCCGCCCACTTCGGATTACTCTTCTTCTTCTTGATCGGGCAACTCGGCGTTATGATAGACGTTCTGTACGTCGTCGCTTTCCTCTAGCTTGTCTATGAGCTTCTGTATCTTGGCGCCGGAATCCTTGTCGGTGGCGACATAGGACTCTGGAACCATGGAGATCTCGGCGCCGTCGGTCTCCATTCCGCCCTCGGTGATGGCGTTGAGTACGCTCTCGAAGGCTTCCGGCGTGGTATATACGACGATCTCGCCGTTTTCGTTGACGATATCGTCGGCTCCACCCTCTAGCGCCAGTTCCATCACCTTGTCTTCTGCGTACTTCTCACCATCGAGGGAGATGACGCCCTTACGGGCGAAGAGCCGAAGCACGGCGTTCGACGTAGCCAGCGATCCGCCGGAACGGGTCAGGATATTGCGGACTTCAGCGGCCGCGCGGTTCTTGTTATCGGTAAGGACCTCGATCAGCACGGCCACGCCGCCGGGGGCATAGGCTTCATAGACGAGCTCCTCATACACTGCGTCTCCGAACTCTCCCGTACCCTTCTTGATCGACCTGTCAATATTGTCCTTGGGCATGTTAGCGCCGCGCGCCTTGAGGATCGCGGTTCTAAGGCGAGCGTTGGAATCTGGATCACCGCCGCCCATGCGCGCCGCTATCGAGATTTCTTTAATCAACTTGGTGAAAATCTGGCCACGCTTGGCGTCCGCCGCACCCTTCTTGTGCTTGATTGTCGCCCATTTACTATGTCCTGACATTGTGACTCCTTGCCGTGCGGATTAAGCAGTTCGAACGGATCGACGATGAGCGATCCTCTATTCCGTCAAAGCCGCCCATTCTCGGCATCGTGAGCCGGGGCTGGAACGCCGCTAGGCGAAAGGCGTTTGAAACGGGAGCGTCCGTTCGCGTTTTTCGTCGCCGATACTACCATATAGCGCGATTTACTGTCAACGATTGGACTAAACGGCGGGATACTCGCAGAAAGCGTAAAGAACGACAGAGATGCGACGAAGGATAAGCGAAACGGCAACGCGGGCCCTCCGTCCGTATGGACGGGGGCTCTCTATCCCCTCGATGCGCTAGCGCGAGACCTTGGCGACGTTGATCTTGTTCTTCTTGACGCCGTCCTGTACAAGTTCTATGCGAAGCTTGTCGAACCACGCGAAGTCAAACGGTTTCTTGTCGCGTACGGTATACTTTACCGCCGCCTCCAGGTCGTCGCGGCATGACTCGCACAGATCGTATTCGCGTAATTGAAAAAACGTCCTCGACGGGATGGGCTCGATTACTTCTTTCTTGCAGACATCGCAGAACAGGTGTTTCATTTGACTCTCCTCGATTGCGGTCGTGCCGACGATTCTATAGTATCCTACTTGGATTGTCGAGAGGAATAGGAATTTCCGACGGGAACGGGGGCAACGTGAAGGAATACGGATTCCGCATCGGCGACGTACGGTACGACGGCGGCAGGCCTTTGATAATCGCCGAGATAGGCACTGGACACGGCGGAGACGAGGACAAGGCCGCGGAACTTATAGACGCCGCGATTGGAGCCGGCGCCGTCAGCGTGAAATTCCAGCATGTCTACGCAGACGAGATCATTCATCCGGCGACCGGTTACGTACCTCTACCTGGCGGGCCGGTCGCGTTATACGACCGCTTCCGGGCCTTGGAGACGGGCCCGAAGTTCATGTCGCGCCTCAAGGAGCGCGTCGAGTCGCTCGGCGCCGTATTCCTTTGCACGCCTTTCGGGCCGAAGAGCGCCCGGGAGCTGCGCGATATGGGCGTAGGCGTCATGAAGATAGCCAGCCCTGAATTGAACTACGCGCAACTACTCGACGAATTGGCGACCTACGGGCTTCCTACCATCCTGTCGAGCGGCGTGTCGAAGCTTGCCGATATAGAGGGCGCCATCGAGCGCCTCTCCGGCTCGCCGCTCGCCCTGCTCCATTGTGTGACGGCCTATCCCGCGCCCGAGGAAGACTATAACCTGCGCGTTCTAGGAGCGTTATCTACGTTGTTCGGCGTCCCCGTCGGCGTCTCTGACCACTCGCTCGATCCCGTCCTCGTGCCCGCGCTCGCCGTAGCCTCGGGCGCGTGCATCGTGGAGAAGCATTTCTGCCTGTCCCGGGACGATCTGGGCCTGGACGATCCCATAGCTCTGCCTCCAGGCGATTTCAGGCGGATGGTCGACGCGATCGGGCGCATATCGGCGATAGCGGCCGGGCCTGGCGGTTCGGAAGCGGCCATATCCGAACTAGCGGCTGAGTTCGGCGTCGAACGCGTAGAGGCAACGCTCGGAAACGGGCGCAAGCGCCTTGCACCGAGCGAGCGGGCGAACTACTCGAGGACGAACAGATCCATACACGCGTCGCGCCCTATAGCCATGGGCGCGACGCTCGGATACGACAATCTTGCCGTGCTGAGGACCGAGAAGGTGCTGAGACCCGGACTCGATCCGCGATACCTGCCGTTGGCGATAGGCAGGGCCGCGGCCCGGGACGTACCGGACGGTGAAGGCCTGGAATGGGCCGACCTGGGCGATCGGGTACCGGACTCCGGGAGATAGGGCTCAGCCGAACGTGACGACCGTCTTGCCGTGGCCGCCTTCCTCGGGCCTGGCGTAATGGAAGTCCTTGATGCCCGGATATCTGGCCAGCGTCTCCTTGACGCCCTGCTGCAGCACGCCCTCGCCCGTGCCGTGTATGATCGAGAAACCCGAGAGCCCATCCATCGTCGCGGCGTCCAGCTGGCGCTCTAGGGCGGCTATGGCCTCGAGCAGCCGGAAGCCGCGTAGATCCAGTTCGAGGACCGCCCTATTCTCCCGGCTGGAGCTGGACTCTATCGATACGCTCGGCGCCTTGCGCTCTAGATCGACCGTCGGTTCAAGGTCCGCCTCGTCGACGGTGAGCCTAAGCGCGTCCGTCTCGACGAGCCACTTACCGCCCTTTACCGCGCGCAGCACCTTGCCTCGTTTCCTCGCCGGCAGCACGAGTACCGAGATTCCCTCGGTGATTTCGGTAGGCGGCCTGCTTCCCGCCTTCAGGTCGCGTTCCTGTATCTTCGCTTCCCGATTAGCCGCCTCTACGCTCGTCTCGAGTTCAGCAAGGTATTCCTTGACCGCCTGGGTCTTTTCCTTCGTCAGCTCGCCTTCCCGTAGCTCCCTGACGAGGTTCTCCAGCGTCTTGCGACTATCCGACAGGAGGCTCTTGAGCTCCGATACGCCTTGCGTCCTGAGCTCGGACTCGCGCTGGCGTAGCTTGAGCTCCTTGAGGTCGGCCTTCCGCTGTTCCTCCATCGCGTCGCGCAACCTGCGCTTTTCCTCTTCCCGTAACGAGTCGAGCTCGCGGTGCTTGTCGGAAAGGCCGCGTATCAGGGCCGAGATATCGGTTCGCTCCTCGCGTAGATAGAGCCTCGCTCCGTCTACGACCTCGTCGGCCACGCCGTTTTTATGGGCTATGTCGAGCGCCCGGCTCTCTCCCGGGACGCCCATCAGGATACGGTAGGTGGGCGATAGCGTATCCTTGTCGAAATCGACCGACGCGTTGAGCACTCCCTCCTTGGTATACCCGAAGTTTTTCAGTATGCCGTGGTGCGTCGTCACGAGCGTCAACGCGCCGCGTTCGATGAACAGGTCGAGCAGGGCCATGGCTATGGCGCAGCCTTCCTCGGGATCGGTGCCCGAGCCGAGCTCGTCGAGCAGCACGAGGCTCCGGCCGGTCGCGCCTCCGACGATGGCCGAGATGGCCTTCATATGACCCGAGAAAGTAGAAAGGGACTGGTCCATCGACTGCTCGTCGCCGATGTCGGCCCAGACGCCGTCGAATACGGGTAGGGCCGAACCGTAGGCGGCGGGAATAGCCAATCCGAACTGGTTCATCAAGGACAGGAGGCCTGCGGTCTTTAGCGACACCGTCTTCCCTCCCGTATTCGGGCCGGTGACGATGAGCGTACGCGCGCCCTCTGGCATGCGGAGGTCTATAGGTACGGCCTTGGAGCCGAGTACGGGATGGCGCGCGCGGACGAGGTCGATGCCCGAGGCGCTGTCCGCGGCGTATACGCCGTCGTTCATGTGCGAGTATCGCGCGCGCGCGTATAGCGCGTCGAAGGAGGCGCAGGCCACGCCCGCCGTCGCTATCGCCTCGGAATAGCCGTTGAGCCGGGCCGTCGTCTCGCGGAGAACGCGATGGAGCTCTCTTTGGAACCGCGCCTCTTCCTCGACGAGCTCATTGTTCTTCTGCACGAGCGCCTCGGGCTCGAGGTACACGGTCTGGCCGGTCGATGAGACCTCGTGCACGATGCCCTTGAGCCTCGCCTTCGATCCGGCCTTGACGGCGAGCACGGTCCTTCCGTCCCGTTGCGTCGGCACGTCGCTCTGGAGATAGGCCCGGGTCGCGTCGTCCTGGAAGAAGGAAGCCGTAGTCCGTTCGATGTCCATATTGAGCCTACGGATCCGCGAGCGTATCTCCCGGAGCTCAGGCAGGTCCTTCACCTCGCCGTCGGGGCCGACGATCCTGAACGCGGCGGCGGCCACCGGAGAGAGGTCGGGCGCCACCGCCAGCTCCGCGGCGAGCACGTCGTGCCTGGCTCCAGTCAACCAGCGTACGAGGCCGCCGAACGCGTCGGCCCACATGCCGAGCGCCCATAGCTCCTCTACCGACAGGCAAGCGCCCGGCTTGCTCACGACGCGCGCCGATTCGTCGACAGGGGCGAACGATCCGGCAGGCAGGCCTCGCGCGTCCCGGAACAGCTCCCTGACGGCGGATGAACGGGCCTTCGCGTCGGTTACGAGCGCCGCGTCGACGAACGGGAGAGCCCCGCGAATTTCGCGCGAGCCCTCCTCGCTCAGGCAATACCCGGCGACGTCCTCGCGTATCCTATAGAAATCCAGTAACGATAGCGCGTGATCATGCATCTTCGTAGTCGTCCTCTTCATACCGGCGCGGCTTGCCAGCCTTCTTGGCGTAGGCGCGAGTATCCTCGAGCTCGGCGAGTATTCGCGCGTAGCTCTCGTAGCGGTCCTCGTGGATGAGGCCGTCTTCTACTGCAGCCGCGACGGCGCAGCCCGGCTCGTCCTGGTGCTTGCATCGCGCCCCGAGCGCGCAGCGGGCCGATATCCCGCGTATCTCGGGAAAGCACGCCCCGAGAGTCGCCGGGTCTATCCCCCTGACGGCGAGCCGCCTGAATCCGGGGGTATCGATAACGCGGGTCTCGCCGTCGGATAGTACCGAGAGCACGGCGGCGACGGTCGTATGCCGACCGCGCTCGAATTTCTCGCAGACCTCGCCGACCTTGAGCCCCAGACCGGCCTCGAGCGCGTTGAGTATGGAGCTCTTGCCGACGCCCGACTGCCCGACGAAGGCGCTCGTCTTGCCGGCGATGCGTTTTCTCAAGGCGTCGACGCCTTCGCCGGCGTCGGCGCTCAGTTCCATGGTCTCGAAACCGATACGCCGGTAATCCTCCATGCGTTCGGCTACCTCGTCCTCGATACCGAGGTCCGTCTTGTTGAGCGCGATGATGAACGGGAGCCGTTCCGACGACGGCTCGAGCGAGACGCGGTCGATGAAGCGCGGCCTGAACGGCGGGAGCGCCGCGCTCGTCACGCAGACGAGCACGTCCATATTCGCGGCGATGGCCTGGATGGCCTTGCCCTTCTCGTTATAGCGCCAGAAGAGGCTCTTCCTGGGAACGAGCGACTGTATCATGCCCGTTCCGGCTGACGCCGCTTCCCATTCGACGACGTCCCCGGCCGCGAGCGGATTATAGAATCTCTCGGCGCCCTTGAGCTTCTTTCCTTTCAGCGCGCAACGGACGATGGAGCCATCCTCGGCCAACAGGGAAAAAACGTTATTAGCTCCGGACAGTACCGTACCGAGGCTCATTCGAGCGTTCCCGCGCATTCCAGGCGGAACAGAGCCGCGAACCCGCCGTATACGGGACCGAATGCTCCGAGGCCGGTCAAATACATCGCGTCGTGCCTATCGGCGGCTATCGCGGCGCCGCGCTCCCTACCCGATCCGAGCACCGACTTCAGCCTCGTAGAGATACCATCCCTGGAGTCGACGATAGCTATGCCGGGACCCGCGGCTTCCCTGAATTCGCGCGATAGATGCAGGAAGTGGGTGCACCCGAGCACGATCGTATCCACTCCCCTATCGACAAGCGATCGTACGCTGGGCGCGACGGCCTCGATGCGCTCCTCGCGCGTCGATCCCAGGAATCGTCGCTCCACGAAATCGACGAGGGCCCCGTCCCCTATCTTGACCAGTTCGCAGTCGGCGGCGAATTCGCGGGCCAGCGCGGAAAGGTACTCGGCCGCCGCCGCCGCCGGGGTGGCGATGACGCCGATCCGCTTCGTCGCCGAAAGGGCGGCCGCGGGCTTAATCGCGGGCACTGTGCCTATGACGGGAATGCCGGGATTGGCGGCCCTGATCTCGTCTATGGCCAGTTCGGTAGCCGTATTACAGGCCACGACCAAGGCCTTCGGATCGGTCCTGGCGATCAGCGCGGATATAGCGCGGATAGAAAGCGCCACGACCTGCTCCTTCGACTTGGTGCCGTAGGGAAAGCCATCCCGATCGGCCGCGTATACGAACCGTTCCGTCGGCATCAGGTTGCGGGCGGAGTCCAGGTACGGGAGGCCGCCTACCCCCGAATCGAAGAAGGCTATGGGTCGTTCGTCATGATGCATCTGGTATCCTGATAGTGGGATTCAAATTCGGAAGAGGTCGTCGAAGGAGCTCTTGGCCGACTTCGACGCGTCAAGCCCTTGCGATCCCCCGACGGTCTTCGGATCCGCCTTGAAATACTCGCAAAAATTCATGCGATCCTTTTCCTTGACGGCATCGGGGACCGTTTCGGTGCAGTCCTGGAAGACGCCGGGCTTAAAGAACCGGCAATGCCTGCATATATGCAGTTCCCTGCCGCAGGAGGCGCATAGATCCCGGAAGCCTATCGCGCCTTCGGGTAGCTTGACACCGCAATACGAGCACATACACGCAGTGTACGCGGACGACCGCTTAATTTCAAGCGATAGTTAAGGTTTAACCAATTGCGCTCTCGCCTTCTTCGGCGGCTTGAGGAGGGCCATTATTTAGGCTATCCTGTACCCCTGCGCCGCTAAGCGCTATCGACCAATCCCGTGGAGGCCGCGGCTATGTACGAGTTCCGACGCTGCTCAGTTCCCGGATGCGAGGCGACGGCGCTTTCAAATGCCGATAGCTGCGCCGACCACCATCCGGATCCCGGCGCGATGGCCGCGTCCGTCGTCGAATCGTTCAGAGACGTCGGCCTCATCAAGAATCTTAACGTCGCCGGCCTGCGCTTCGAGGGCGCGGACCTCTCAGGCAAACGATTCTACTCCTGCTCGTTCTCGAGGACCGTGCTTAGGAACATGACCTTCACCGGTTGCACCTTCAGGATGTGCTTCTTCGATTTTAGCCTGGTCGATTCCTGCGACTTCTCGGGAATCGACGCCCAATTCTGCTCGTTCGCCGGAGCCCGTTTCCTCAACGCCTCGTTCGAGCACTCCGAGCTGGTCCATAACAACTTCGACGGCGTACAGGCGAGCTATTGCACCTTCAACTATACCAATCTCTATAATTCACGCTTCATCATGGCCGAATTCGAGAAGACGGACTTCATAGACTGCAATCTCAAGAGGACCTTCATCTTCCCGACCAAGGAGACGGACGTCTCGTGGCGATTGTCCAACACCCAGGAGGCCATACGCGATCTCGACAGGATAGACCAGTGACCGTCTTCTTCCACTACTCCGTGCATGGCTCCGCGAACGTATACCTGGTAGGGAACGACGCAACGCGCGAAGCGCTCATTATCGATCCGGCCGCCTTCACGATAGGGCTCCTCGATTTCATCGAGGGGAAAGGCTATGCGGTGAAGGCCGTTCTGGTAACGCACAACCATGCCCATCACGTCGACGGCCTTCGAACGCTCCTCCGCATATACGACGCGGAAGTCTATTCAAGCAACGCCACGCTCGGGGAAATTCCCTGCAGGATGGTACAGGACGCGGAGGAGTTCACCGTTTGCGGCATCGACGTCAAGGCGCTCTCGGTGCCGGGCCATTCCGCCGACTCGATCGTCTACCTCTTCGACAGGCTTCTCTTTACCGGCGACGTGCTGCACGCCGGGCTCATTGGAAAGACCATGAGCCAATACGGCAACAGGCTTCTGAAGGAACAGCTGGTCAAGAAGATACTGAGCCTTTCCGACGATTGCATGGTATTGCCCGGCCATGGGCCGCCATCTACCATCGGGGCGGAGAAACTGTATAATCTCGGTTGGAAGAAGACCAGGTCCGAGCTGAATCGCGATCACTACGACCTCTTTATATAGGTTTTTTCTTCGCTTTACAGGACGCGATGGCCGGACCTATACTTCCTCGGTATCATGAACCGGCCTATCGAACATCGATAGCGCTTATTAATCCAAGGAGAATGTCTGTATGAAAAAGACGAGGATGATGGCCGTATTGACGATTATTCTACTTGCGTTCGGTACGGTAGCCGCATGGGCCGCCGACGACATCCTGGGACTATGGAAAATCATAGACGACAAGAGCGGCAAGCCCAACGCATACGTCCTTATATACTCTAACGGCGGCATGCTTTACGGGAGGATGATGGCGACGATCAACCTCGATACGGGGCTCGTAGACGATACGATCGCCACGAAGACCCTCAAGGCTGATGCCCTGGCGGGCGACCCGCCCAATTGCGGGCTCGACTTCGTATACCAGCTCCAGACCAGGAGCAAGGACTACAAGGGTTCGATCATCGATCCGGGCGACGGCAAGGTCTACGATTGCACGATCAAGCGCGAAGGCGACAAGCTCGTCGTACGCGGATCGCTCAAGGGCACGGGCGGGCTCCTCGGCAGGAACCAGACCTGGCAGCTCGCCAGCGTACGCGAGCTGCCGGCGGGATTCACGCTACCCGACGCCAAGTCGTTCGTCCCCGTCATACCGACGAAGAAATAACGCTCGGCCCCACACTCGGGCGGAGTCTCAGACAGGCTCCGCCTTGTATTTCCTCGTAGGCGACGCGATAGATTCCTGGGCCGCCACGATGGCCAAGTCTTCGCGTCCCGAGGCCAGCGTCGCCTCCAGTACGGCGTACAGGGCTCCTATAGTCGCTTCCATCGCATCCGACACGTTCCCGGCCTTGAGGTAATAGGCCAGGAAGAGCGCGCTCGCGAGGTCGCCCGAGCCCTTCGGAGGCTTGGGGAACGGCAGGACGGGCGCAACGACGGTTCGTTTCATCGTCCCGTCGCTGACGAAGAATCCCATGCGCCCGTCGTTATCGGGCCGGTAGCTCGTAATAACGACGACGCGAGGCCCCATGCCGTGAAGGATGTCCGCGGTCTCGGCGGCCTCGCGGGATGACGATATCCTGGTCCCGGAGAGCATCTCGGCCTCGAAGACGTTGGGGCATATGATATCGGCTCTCGGTAGGGCCTCGGCAGCGATGAACTCGGGTATGCCGCTATGCACGTACACGCCTTCGGGCTCGTCGCCCATGACAGGATCGCAACAGTATATCGAACCGGGGTTAGCCCTCTTCGCCGCGTCTACCGCGGTCATTATCGCGGCTCCCGTTTCAACGCTACCCATGTAGCCCGACAGGACAGCCTCGCAGCGGCTCAAGACGCCGAGCGTCTCGAGCCCCCTGACGATATCCGACACGTGATCGGCGCCGAACGCGGAACCGGTCCAGCCGGGGATTCCGGTGTTGCACGAGAACTGTACGGTATTGACCGGCCAGACATCGAAACCGAGGCGCTCCAGCGGGAATACCGCCGACCGGTTCCCGACATGACCGTAGACGACATGGGACTGTATAGAAAGGATGCTCATGCTCTCTCTGCTCCGTTCTCGCCGGCCGATCCGCCGAAATAGCCATCGGCGACGGAAAGCGCGGCGACGAGCGGAACGTTGAGCGTGTCTAGCCCACGATCCGTGGCGATCCATTTTCCGCTTTCCAGCCGTACGAGCGCCGGGAACGATTCATGCAGCCGCCCGAACGCTTCCTGCGGATCGACGCCGAAACGTGCGCCGAATCGTTTCAGGTCGAGCCCCTTGGTCGTCCTGAGCGCGGTCATGAGGCATTCGAACGCCGCGTCCTTGCCGGCTATAGCGTACTCGTTAACCGATCCTGACGGATCGAGCGCATACGTCCCGTCATCGCGGGAATTCTCGAGACGCAAGAACTCGCCTCGCCCCGCCGTGATATTCCCTACTCCCGACGGGCCCAGCGCGAGCCAATCGCCCATATCCCAATAGACCTCGTTATGTATGCATTCGTTTCCCGGGCGCGTCCAGTTCGACACCTCGTAGCGAGCGAATCCATCGGACCTCAGGGTCTCTGCCGCGGCATCGTACAGGTCGGCGCGTTCATCCTGGTCGGGTAGCTTAACCGATCCCGTTTCTGCGGCGACGCATAGCGGCGTACCCGCCTCTATCGTCAGCTCGTACAGCGACACGTGACCCGCTCCTAGTCCCGAAATGAACGATACGTCGCTAGCCATACCGAGCGTCGTCTGCCCCGGTAGCCCGAATATGAGATCGGCCGACCAGCCGTGTCCCCATCCGCGCGCTATCGCCTCGAGGCGGTCTTTCGTATCGCCGGCGTCACCACGCCTCCCGGCCGTCATCCGCGCCGCATCCTCCAGGCTCTGTACCCCGACGCTTAAGCGATCGACGCCCGAGTCGTTCAGCATCGAGAGGAAGTCGCCGTCTACGTCCTCAGGGTTAGCCTCGACGCTCCATTCGGCCGGGGAAGAGCCGGCTGAGGTAGCCGCGGCGCCTATGGCGGAGAGCGCGCGGCGAAGGACGTCGCGCGGCAACCAGGATGGCGTGCCCCCTCCGACGTATACAGTATTGAAACCGGCATGCCCGAAACGGCGATCCAGAGCGGTCAGATGAATTTCGATCGCCCGTAGCCACGCCTCGGATCTATCGGCGAGGGCGGACGGGCCGCAGGCTTCGCTGTGGAAGTCGCAATACGAGCATCTGGACGCGCAGAAGGGAACATGTACGTACAGCGAAGGCGCGGGCGCCACGACGTAATCCTAAAGCCCGGAAATCCGGTCGACGGGCCAATAGCGCAGTATCACCTTGCCTATGATGTGACCGCCCTTGACCGGACCGAAGAACCGGGAATCGGCGCTAGAGAAGCGATCGTCACCGACGACGAAGAATTCATCGGCTCCGAGTTCTACCGGAGCCATTGTACCCGAAAGGGGCATGCTGGCGTCCCAGTCGTCCACGGGGCGCCCCCCGTTGATTGCATAATCGCCGCCGGACGTCTCGTACTCGGTAAGGTAATGCGAAGTGCCGCTCGCCTTTACGTAGACGACGAAGCCGTCCAGCATGACGGAGTCGCCGGGACAGGCGACGACGCGCTTGACGACAGGCATGCCCTCGGGCGCTCCCCGCCGCGTGGAGCCGGTCATCTGAAGCGTCAGGAAACGTATCAAGGAGTCGAAAAAGCGATCCTGCCACGGGCTCAGGCGCGACGAAGGCAGGCGCAGGAGCACGACGTCCCCGCGCTCAGGCGCCTTGAAAGCCGCGCGGCTACCGGTAATCGGATTATTCAACCCGTATGCCGAGGACGCGACGATGATCCTGTCCTTAGGAGCCAGCGTAGGGAGCATCGACGACGACCCCACGACCCACGACTTCAAGCCGAAAACGGAGAATACCTCGAACGCGATGAAGAGCAATCCTACATACTTCAGCAGGCGGAAAATACGCGAACGACGCTTCCTCGTATCCTCGAAGGATTGTACTCGTTTCATCATGCCTACCTGATGCCGCCAAGGCGTCCGAGCGGCCAGTAGATGAACAGGGCGTGCCCGAGCACCTTGTCCAGCGAGACGGCGCCGAACCAGCGCGCGTCCTTGGAGTTGTCCCGGTTATCGCCCATCGTGAATATCCTGTCTTCCGGGATATACCAGCCGGAACGTACCTTCCTGTCTTCGGCGACGAAACGCGCGTCGTGAGGATATGCAGAGGCAAGTTCGGCGAACCGGGAGGCCAAGAGCGCCTGATCGTCGTACGGGTTATACGCAGACGGTTTCGTATCGCCGATGAGCCTCATGTCTACCTCGGCGGCCTGCCTTCCGGTCGCGTGGATAGAGGGGTAATCCTCCGGCTTCACCATGCGCCTGAGCGGATAGGCGAAACCGGATAGCTTCTGGTATTCCCGCTCGCCAACCCAATCCGACGCCCCGCGGAACAGGAAGCTCACTTCCCCGTCGGCGACTCTTACGGTATCGCCGCCCACCGCGACCGCCCGTTTTATCAGGTAGTGGACGCGCGGCTGGCCGAGCTCGTCCTTGTCGATGTCGACGAGGGTCAACGTGGCCATATAGACGAATTGCTGCAGTATCGTGAACACGGGCCCCTTGGACAAATACGCGGGGTTCTCGAAAACGACGATCTCGCCTCGTTTCGCCTGTCTGACGCCCGGCATCTTCGCGACGCCGGGAAGCAGCTCGGGGCCGTACACGAGCTTGTCGACGAAGATCATGTCCCCTATCTCGAGCGTCCCGGACATGGAGCCGGAAGGTATACGATACATCTGGAAGAGGTATTGATTGATGAGGAGAACCATGCATACGGCCCAGAGGATGGCTTCTGCCCAATCCCTGATCCAGTGCTTGGCCTGTTGTTTCATCTTCTGGGCGAGCCGGCGCTTCTTGCGGCGCGTCAGGGCGCGCTCCGTGAAGGACTCCAGCGACGCGAGAAAGTCGGTTTTTGCGTCCATCGAAACGAGGCTACCATCTTTCGATCGCGTTGACAAGCCTCGCCATGGACTCCTATAATCCGGCGATGAAAGATGATAAGACCTTGACTCAACAGGATATCGACGACGCGACCGTACGCCTGAAACCCATCCTGGGAGTCCCGCCGAGGAAATACCTGGCCGCCGTATACGGCGCCGCCGTTCTGGTCGCGGCCTTCCTTCTCCTCCTATATCCCGGTATCAGGCGCCCAGGCGTCGTCTATTCCATCACGGCCGATCCTCCGGGATCCGCGATATACGTAGATGGCGTCTATCGGGGGTTCGCGCCATGCGACGTATTCGTCGCGGCGGGCGATCGAGCCGTACGCGTGAACAGGCCCGGTTTCGACGCCTACGAAGGCGCGATCCGATCCAAGGCGCGCTTGTTCGGGACGCTCTTCGTCAAGCCGCGGGCCGACCTGGCCGTAACGCTTTCGCGCTCGCCTGGCTATTCCCTGCTCGGCGACGGCATGCGCTCGTACGCTTCGTGGGCGCTTTCGGGCACTCCGAGCGAATCCTACCAGATACCGATGGTTCTTTCCGACGCCGCACGGGCCGCGTCTATCCTGCCGTCCTCGATCGACGCGGACGGCCTAGCCGGCGTCGCGGCTTCGTACGCTAACCATGCCCAGTCGCTCCGTGACGCGGCGAGGGCCGTAAGCATCGCGTACGGCCGATCCGCCGCGGTAACGCCGGTATCGCTCGGCAGGCTCGTATCGGCCCTCGCGACCGAGCTGCGGGACGACCCCGCCATGCTCACGGCGCTCGCCGCGTATTCGACCGGCGCGACACGCGAACGGCTCGAGTCCAGCGGGCTGTACCGCTCCCTTCTAGAGCGGACCGTAGCGGCAGCCTCGGTAGCTGCGTCGACCGTGGGCCCTACCTCTATCCTCGCGGGCGCGGAATTCGTGGCGATGGGCCCTGGGCGAACCGTCGTAACCGCGGGCGCGGCGCTCTCGGCCGTTTCATTCGTACCGCGCTTCGGTATCGCCTCGGCCGAGACGACGGTCGGGGAGTTCAGGCGCTTCGTGGCGGCTCGGCCCGAGTGGGGCTACGGAGCGGCCGCCGACCTGACCTCTAAGGGCCTCGCGGAGGCGGATTACCTGAAGGGATTCACCGAAGCCGACCAGGGTGACGTCCTCCGATACGTTTCGCGTCCGGCCGCCATAGCCTATTGCGACTGGCTCACCGAGACGGCGGCTCCGGTCGGCATGCGTTTCGCCCTACCGACAGAAGCCCAGTGGTCGTACGCCGCCGCGGCTTCGAGCGCCGCCGGCCTATCCGCGCCCGGCGACGCCGTCCTCGCCGGCTCGGGCTCGACCGGCCCAGTCCCCCCCGGATCGCTACGATACGACGCCGCGGGGCTCAAGGGCATGCTCGGCAACGTCTGGGAGTGGTGCGGCGACTCCTATGCCGCCCATCCGGCGGCGGGCATGGCGAACAGGGATCGCTATCCATCCTCCGAGGCGCTAGTGCGCGGCGGTTCATGGGCTAATCTTCCGGACCTCGTGAGCCTCGCCTCCCGCGGCCCGATGCGCGAAACCGAATGCTCCCCCTACCTCGGATTCCGCGTGGCGCTCGCGCCCGACTCGGAGCGATGATGGAAGGCGTCAAGATAATCGCGCTGAACAGGCGCGCCCGATTCGACTATACGGTCGAGGAGACGCTCGAATGCGGTATAGCCCTTCTCGGGTCCGAGGTGAAGTCGTTACGCATCGGCAGGGCATCCTTTCCCGACGGATACGCCGCTTTCGAGAACGGGGAACTATGGCTACGGAATGTGCATATCGCGGAGTACACCTGCAGTTCCATCTTTAATCATGACCCCGACAGGCCCAAGAAGCTCCTCGCGCACGCGATGGAGCTAAAGCGCCTCGAGCGGCGCGTCAATGAGAAGGGTTTCACGCTCGTGCCTCTTGATTTCCATTTCCGCAAGGGACGGGTCAAGGTCGAGCTTGGCCTGTGCAGAGGCAAGAAATACTCCGACAAGCGAGAGTCGATCAAGGAACGCGACGTCAAGCGCGATATACAGCGTATAATCCGCGACAGGCAAAGCTAGAGCCATGGGCGGCACGCTTAGAATTACCGGCGGTACGCTCAAAGGGCGCCGTATCGAGGTTCCGAAGGGGGATTTCGAGATCAGGCCGGCGATGGATCGGATGAGGGAATCGCTATTCTCGATACTCGGGCCGCTCCGGGGAAGGTCGTTCCTGGACTTGTTCTCCGGTTCCGGCATCATAGCGTTGGAGGCGGCGAGCCGCGGGGCCTCCCCCGTAGCATGCGTCGAGCGCGACAGGGCGAAGCTAGGGTTGCTGATACAGAACGTATCGATAGCTCCAGAACGCATCGACTGCCGTTGCGTACCCGTCGAGCGCTTCGTATTGCGTTGCGAACGATCATATTCGGTCATATTCTGCGACCCGCCGTTCCCGTACGCGCACAAGGCGGACCTCGTCCGATCGATCGCCGACGGAGGGCTCGTAGAACCGGGAGGATTGCTCCTCATCCATTATCCGTCGGAGGACCTGCTGCCGGAATCGCACGGTTCGCTGACTATGTCAGACGAGCGGGCGTACGGACGGTCTATGGTTAGGTTCTATACGAGATCGACCTAATGTGACTCGCTATCGATCCAGCGCCCGTATGATGCGCATAAGACGCTCGTCTAGCCCGTCTATTTCCGGCGTCACCGTGGCCGCGGGCATCGAATCCCGCATCGTGGAGTTCGTTGGCTGGATGCGATCGTCATTGGCTAACGCCTCTACAGGCTCAAGTCCGAGATCGTCGTATGCCATCGAACCCTCCTACTCCGGAGGCGCCGATTCGCGGTCTCCGTTCGCCTGAATTTAGTATGTATTCACACTTACTATACCACGGCGCTATGTTATTTCAGTGATTTCGGTAACTACGCTTAGAATTGATTATTTATATAATGTCCTTTATATTAATAGTGATAAACCGTATAGCATGGCGGAACGACGCCCGGGACGGAGTCCAGATGGACGATTCGATATTTAAAAACTTCCCCGAAGGCGGCCTGATAAAGACCGTCGATGAACCTAACCTGGAATTATCTCCGGAGCAGAAGGTGCATCTGAACCGGCGGGGAAACGCCATTTTCAATAAAGGCGATATAGAAACGGCCAGGCGTATCTTCCAGACGACCGGCTACTCCGACGGGCTCATGAGGGTCGGTGAATCGTATCTAGAATCAGGACGTCCTATCGACGCGCTAAAGATGTTCAAACTATCGCACGACCAGCCGAGGACCGCTGAATTGCTGGAAAAAGCGGCCTTGGCTATACGAAAAATGCTCGACGAGAAGGAAAACGAATGAGCGATTCAATCAATCACGATGAGGGGCGCGAGTTCGACGAGACTCCTCAGGAGAATAACGAACTCATTGAGATCGCCGAATTATCCAAAAAGGGCTACCAGTTTCTCAAGGAGAATCGTATCGGCGAGGCCGAGCAGAATTTCAAGAAGATCCTCGAGAACGACCCGGAGAATAACTACGCGCTCGTCGGACTCGGCGACGCCGCCCGAAAGCGAACGGCTCACCGGGACGCCGTCGATTATTATAAGAAATGCTTGGTTTATCATCCGGGAAACAACTACGCCCTGTTCGGCCTCGCCGACTGCTATAAGGCGCTCAACCAGTACCAGAAGGCGATAGAGATATGGGAACAGTACCTGCTCCACGATAACAAGAACATAACGGTGCTAACGAGGATAGCGGACGCGTATCGCAAGGTTCGCGATTTCAGGAAGTCCAAGGCCATCTACCTGCGCGTCCTCGAGATGGAATTCGATAATCCGTACGCGTTGATCGGCCTCGGCCACCTCCATTATGATTTCAAGGAATACCGCGACGCCCTCCACTATTGGCAGCGAATGGTCGACGCGCAGGGGGACCTCGTGGATATCCGGGTCCTTACGTCCATAGGCAACTGCTACAGGAAGCTGAAGCAGTTCGACCAGGGCGTGCCGTATTTCGAGAAGGCCCTGGCCAAGGAACCCGAGAATTTCTACGCGCTGTTCGGCTTGGCCGACTGCTACAGAGGCACGGGGGAGCCCCAGCGATCCCTCGACTACTGGAACTGCATACTCGACAAGGATCCCCGCAACAAGGTGATACTGACGCGCGCCGGCGACGCGTACCGCAGCATGGAGCGGTACGACGAGGCGGCCGACTATTACGAGCGCGCCCTCAACATAGAGTTCGACGTGTACGCGGTGCTCGGCCTGGCTACGATATCCCGGCTCCAGGGCAAGGTGCAGTCCGCCATCGAATCGCTCAAGCGCCTCGTGCAGAACGACGCGAAGAACTATCGCCTGCACCTCGAGCTCGCCCAGTGTTACCTCGCCATAGGAGACAGGCGCAAGGCGGAAGAGACGTTGCAGGACTTCATGCGGCTCGGGATCCGTAATCCGCATATACAGGATCTTATGTCTAAGATCCAGAACCAGTGACCGAGGGTAGCTCGCTCCTCTCCGCGACGGGGATGCTACCCGAGGATATCGCCGAGGCGTTATCCCTGAAGCCCGCGTTTCGCGGAAAGCAGGTATTCAAGTGGATCGCCAGGGGAGCCGCTTCGTTCGCCGAGATGAGCGACCTGCCGGCCTCCGACCGCGAGCGCCTATCCCGCAGGCCGCTGTTCTCTACGGCGGTCGATTCGTCCCTGAAGGGCGACGACGGGTCCGTGAAGCTGAAGATACGACTGGGAGACGGAGCTGCGATCGAGTCGGTGCTCCTCGTTGACGCCGAGGGCCGCATGACGGCCTGCCTTTCCACTCAGGTCGGCTGTCCGATGGCGTGCGCGTTCTGCAAGACGGGGACGCTCGGTTTCCTGCGCGACCTCGACCCCGCTGAAATCGTAGAACAATACCTTCACCTCGCGGCGATACGGGGCAAGCCGTCGAATATCGTATTCATGGGGATGGGAGAGCCGCTCCTCAACCTCGAATCGCTCAGGAAAGCCATAAGCATCCTCATGCATCCCGACGGGCTGGCCGTCTCGCGACGCAAGATAACCATATCCACATGCGGCATCGTCCCCGGTATCCGCGACCTCGCCGACTCGGGCCCGCACGTTCGCCTCGCCGTGTCCCTGACGGCGGCTACGGACGAACTCCGCGACGCGCTTATGCCCGTCAACCGTAGGTGGAATCTCGCGACCCTCAAGGACGCCCTCCTCTACTACCAAGGAAAGACGGGCGACAGGATAACCCTGGAAGCGGCGATCATGGGCGGAGAGAATTCAAGCGTCGCCAGCGCCTCGGCGATGGCCGACTGGATACGCCCTATGAACGCCCAGGTCAACGTAATACCGTGGAATCCCATTCCGGGGCTGCCGTACCGGGAACCGGAGCGCGGCGAGGTCGGCGCCTTCGAGGCCGAGCTCGAGCGCCGCGGCGTCAATGCCGTCAGGCGGGCGCGGCGTGGGCGCGGCGTCTCCGGGGCATGCGGGCAGCTCGGCGACACGCTCGGCGCCTCCGGAACCGTAGACGCCCTCTACGAAGAGGACGCCGAAGAGGACTAGGTCTCCTTTTCCTCGATCTTTCTCTTCAACCTGCTCTCGCGCCGTTCCGCCCGTTCCAGCAACGCTCCCCCGGCGGATTCCCGGCACATCCTGACCAGGCGTAGCGATTCGACGCGGTCCCCCGTCGCCCGCTCGGCGTACACGGACCTGGAGAACAGGCCGGCGGGGTCGTCCGGGAGTGAAGGCACGAGCTCCAGCCGCTCGGCGGCGCGCCCCTGCCTTCGGTACAGGCGCATCAACGGCCGTACCGCGCGTAGGCAGCCGTCTTCCAGCGCCGTCTTCAGGCTCCGTTCAGCCAAGGCCTCGTCTACTCGCTCCTGCAGGCTCGCGAGGCCGACGGGATCGCCTGCCGTAACCGACTGCAGGCCGTTCGCGGCGCCGTCTATCAGGAAGAACAGCGAGGCAAGCGAACGTACGTCCAACTCATTATGGCGGAATACCCTCGACAGCCGCTCGGTCTCGCCGAGCCTGAGATAATCGAACCAGGCTTGCGGGACCTCGAAACCCGGGATGTCGTCCTCGCGGCGAACGCCGAGGATAGCCTCCTCAAGGCTTCCCAGAGAGCAATCCCTGAGGGTTTCGCGCCAAAGGCGCCGCGCGGCATGGAGGGCGTCGACATGTACGAGCCTACCGGGCGGCCCGTACCCGTTCATCGCGCGGCGAACGGCGTACAGCGGCATGTCGAACGAGGATCCGTTGTAGGTGACGACGGCGACCGCGCGGGAGAACTCCGAAGCCAGGCATTCTAGAAAAGCCGGCTCAAACGGGTAATCGTCCATGAAGTATTGCCTGACGGAGAACGTACCATCCTCGCGGGCGCTACCGATCGCTGCCAGGAACGCTACCGTGCCCGATCCGCCCGAGAGCCCCGTCGTCTCGAGGTCGAAGAATACGATATCGCCGATACGGGCCTCCTCGGCGCTGAAGCGCCCGGAGAACGCGGCGAGCCTCATGCTTTTACCCGGGGACACCGAGGGCGTCGGAGATATTGATTCCTTGAAGCGGATGCCCTCGCCTATCGCGGCCCATCCTTCGGGAAAGGCCGACGCCGCTACGGCGCGCGCGGGCCTGGGGCGATCCGGGGTCGCGCGTATGCGCGACAGCCTCGCCCGTAGATTGCCGGCCATGGCTCTTACCGCGGCTCCCGGGCGGCGACGAGGCTATCGCCAAGCGCGGCCAGCGTCGCCTGCAGCAGGCGCGCCGCGCCGTTCTTCCTATGACGTACGGCGGAGAACGACTCGCCGGCGAGGCCGATGCACGAAGGGCAACCGTCCTCGCAATCGCATGACGCCACGCGTTCCGCTGCCGCCTTCAGCACCATGCGAAGACTCGGGGCGAGGGCTTCCGAGAGGCCGGTACCGCCGGGGTAACGATCCCATACATAGATCGCGGGCACGCCGAAATGATCGTCCCTGACGCGCCACGCGGAACCGATATCCGAGCGATCGCACAGCAGGGACACGGGAGCGAAGGACCGCACGGTTCCGCAGAACGCGGCGAGCGCGGCCGCTCGCTCGAGTTCACCCATACCCGCGAGCAACCGTCCCGGCTCGCCCTCCTCCGGGAAGAGCATGGCGAGAGACCGGGTCTGCATCTCCTCGGGCGGCAGGTATATCTCGCCGTAGCCGATATTCTCGTTGGAATGGAACCGGAGCTTCTTGAATTTTTCCGCGCTGGATCGAACGAGGAGGTCGCCGATCACGACGGGCAGGCCGGCGGCTCCGGTGCGTTCGTCCTCAGTCAGGACCTTGATATCGTTCTTTACGACGGCGTCCGTGTAGTAATTCGTCTCCCGTTCCTCGACGAGGCATTGCCGGTTATCGATATCCAGCTTGAGCACGATGAACTGCCTGCCGCGATGTATATATATCGCGTCGTCGAAGACGAGCTCCTTCGCGCTCGGCCTGTCCATCTCGCCTATGACCTCGTTCCGGCCGGCCGTCGTATCGATGATGACGACGTTATCGGCCGTAGCCGACCGGAGCGATATCTTCTCGGCCGGGTATCCCGAGTCAGACCAATACCATCGCCCTCCGGTATTCCTTACGGTGCCCTCCTCCTCGAGGAACGAAAGGACCGCTTCCGGATCGGGACCGAAGACCTCGCCGTCGCGGAACGGCAGCTCGAATGCCGCGCACTTGACGTGGTCGGCGTAGATATACGGATTGTCCGGGTCGATCCTCGCCTTCTCGGCGGAGGCGCCGAAGAATCGATCCGGGTGCTCGATGAGGTACTGGTCGACCGGCGCGCTCGAGGCGACGTAGACGGCCATGGACGCGCCGCGCCGCCGTCCCGCCCTGCCCGCCTGTTGCCAGAAGGACGCGAGGCTACCGGGCCAGCCGGCGATGACGGCGGCGTCGAGTCCGCCGATATCGATACCGAGCTCGAGCGCGTTGGTCGACACGACGCCGTGGACGGCGCCTTCGCGCAGGCCGCGCTCTATCTGCCTGCGCTCGCCGGGCAGGAGGCCTGAACGGTACGGTTCGACGCGTATGCGGCTGTTGTCGGTATAGACGTTCTCGAAGCGGCTATTGAGGTACGAGGCCAGGATTTCCACCCTGAGCCGGGAACGGGCGAAGAGTATCGTCCTGGTGCCCGACGCCAGGAGCTTGGCCGCGATCGCCATCGATTCGTCGGCGGAGCTTCTCCTTATGCCCTGTACCGCGTCGACGACCGGCGGGTTATAGAATGCGACTATCTTCTCGGCCCGAGGAGCCCCGTTCTCCGTTATAGCCGAGACGGGACGGCCGATCAGAGCCTCCGCCAGCTCGGACGGATTGCCGATCGTAGCGGAGCATAGGATGAAACGGGGCGAGGCGCCGTAATAGGCGGCGACGCGGAGGAGGCGCCTGAATACGTTCGATACGTGGCTGCCGAAGACGCCTCGATAGGCGTGCATCTCGTCCACGACGATATACTTGAGGCCGGCGAAGAACTTGATCCATTTCGCGTGGTTGGGCAGCACGCCGGAATGGAGCATATCGGGATTGCTTATGATGATGCGGCCCGCGTCGCGCGCGGCCTTGCGCGTAGACTGGGGCGTATCGCCGTCGTATGTAGCCGCTTTTATGGGAAGGGCTCCCGCGTCGACGAGGGCGTTGAGCTCCGCCTGCTGGTCCTGGGACAGGGCCTTCGTAGGAAACAGGTAGAGCGCTCGCGCGTCGGCGTCGTCCAGCAGGGCCTGTACGACCGGCAGGTTGTAGCACAGAGTCTTGCCGCTCGCGGTAGGCGTGACGACGACGAAATCCCGCCCGGCGGCCGCCATGTCCCAGGCCGCGCGCTGATGGCTATACAGGCTTCCTACGCCGCGCCCGGAAAGCGCCGCCTTCAGCCTGGGATCGAGCCCCGGAGGAAAACCTGAGTATACGGCGTCCGATGCGGGAACGCGACGGACGCTCGTAATAAACGGTGCTATTTCCGGATCCGAGAGGAATTCCGCTATCGGGTCTCTGGCGTCAGCTTTTATCATGGCTATACTATGATACGGCAAACGCCGCGATTGGTAAATCATGGCGCAGCCTCCCCTCATGTGCGATTGCTCCATCGCCCTTGAGGATGACATGATATACTCGACTACGGTACGTTCCATGGTAATCGGAGGGCAATAATGAACAAGGTTCTATCGATCGTTCTCGGCGGAGGCAAGGGATCGAGACTGTTCCCGTTGACGAAAGACCGGGCGAAACCCGCCGTGCCGTTCGGTGGCCGCTACAGGATCGTCGACATACCTATATCCAATTGCATCAACTCTGGCTTTAAGCAGATCTATATACTGACTCAGTTCAACTCGGCCTCGCTCCACCTTCATATCGCCAAGACCTACGTTTTCGACAACTTTTCCGATGGATTCGCGGAAGTCCTGGCCGCGGAGCAGACGCTGACGCATTCGGGCTGGTACGAGGGGACCGCGGATGCCGTACGGAAGAATCTGGTGCATTTCCGCACGCAGACCCCGACGCATTACCTGATAGTCTCGGGCGACCAGCTATACAGGATGGACCTTGCGGACATGTTCCGCAAGCACGTCGAATCCGGTCGAGCCCTGACCATCGCCTGCACCACCGTATGCAGGGAGGATGCCAGTTCTTTCGGCATCATGAAGATAGACGCTGAAAGCCGGATCGTAGAATTCCAGGAGAAACCCGGCCCAGCCAAGGATATAACGGATTATAAAATTCCGAAGGAGCTTCTAAAGGAGCGTCGAGGCTCGAAGGAATACCTCGCGTCCATGGGCATCTATATTTTCGACGCCGCGTTGATGGAACAGAGCCTTGATAACGATCTGAACGACTTCGGCAAGGACGTCATCCCCGACATCCTCGCCCATAACGATGTCAACGCCTATATCTTCGACGGCTATTGGGAGGACATAGGAACGATCAGGAACTTCTATGACGCCAACCTCAACCTGACGGATATAGCGCCGGAATTCAATTTTTACGACGAGGTCAGCCCGATATTTACCCATAGGCGAAACCTACCGTCTTCCAAGATCAACTACAGCACGATGAATCAGGCCATAACCTCCGACGGATGCATCATAACCAATGCGTCGATATCCAGATCTATCGTCGGCATACGCACCATCATCGAGTCGGGCGCGAGCTTCGACGGGGTCGTATGCATGGGAGCCGACTATTACGAGACCGAGACGCAGAAGGCTCAGAACGCGGCGCGCCGTATTCCGAACATAGGGATCGGGCAGGGGTCCATCATCAAGGGCGCCATCATAGACAAGAACGCGCGCATCGGATCCAACTGCCGCATAGGCATAGACCACATGGATCGAACCGACGGAGAATACGGTTCGTACTATATCGTGGACGGCATCATCGTTGTTCCGAAGAACGGCACCATCGAGTCAGGGACTATTATTTAATAATTTTAAAAAGGACGCTATGGCGCCCGGGAGGCTTTCCCTATGATTCGAAACGTTGTCGCCGCGCTCATCGTCGTCGACGTCCAGCGATATTATCTGGAACCGGGCTCGTCGCTCTATACGTACTCGGAGAAGTGCTGGCCCGGAAGCATGTCGTACATCGGCGATCGGGTACGAGCATCGGTTTTCCCCGCAGTTTCCAGGCTTAAGGCGGCGTTCGGCGCCATAGGCTGGCCGACCGTTTACCTTCGCCTCTGCGCGCAGGACCAGCAGCGTTCGGACCTGCATAGATTCTTCAGGACGTTCTGGTCCTCTGCTCGCGAGGCGGGTTTCGACGACGCCTATCCGCTATCCGGCGATCCATGGGCCGACATCGCGCCCGAGATAGCGCCCGGCCCTGGAGACGTCGTCATAGATAAATCCGGCTATTCAGGATTCTCGTCGCCTATGCTAGAGAGGGAATTACGGGCCAGGGGCGTAGGGGCGGTCGTGATGACGGGATTGGCTACGAGCCAATGCGTCGACACCACCGCCAGGGACGCCTCCGAGAGAGGATTCATCGTAGTCCACGTCGAGGATGGGCAGGCCGACTATAGCGTCGACGATCATGATGCATCGTTGTTCGCCTCGCGAGGCGTCTGCGGCGGCCACGTCGTGGAGTCCGAGTTCCTGTCCGCGGCGCCGGTACACCTGATTCGGGCGTACGCGGAGTCGGAAGAGAAATAGCCGGCTACAATTCCTCGGCGCCTATGTCTGGCGGGTTCTCGGCGCCGCGCGCCGAGCCGAGCAGGTCAACGGGGGCGATCCATCCGAGGACTACGCCCGAGTCGACGCATGCCGATGACGGCGACAGCCTCATGAGCCCCTTTACGGAGGCGTAGAACGTCTTGTCGGGCGCCTCGGTCACGTTCGGTCTTTCGTTGCCGGCGTACCGATTAAGCTCGGCCATCGCGGCGACCGAGATGGCGCCGATAGGCGAACGTCCCTCGACGAGGCGGGCGAATCCCCACAGGCAATTAGCGGCGACGGACCCGACGGCCTGGGCGGAATCGCTTCGAAGGAAAGCCGAGTCGCCGCCGTAGAATTCCGCTATCGAGTTCTTCAGCTCGACGGACGATCCGGAAGACGCCGCGAAAACCGCCTTGGGCGATCGGACTACCGACGTTACGTGAGCGATGCGAACGGTCGATCCGGAAGACGCGCTGAACGCCTCTACCGAACCCTTCCACGATACGTCGACGTATACGGATGAAACCAACAGGCTCGAGGCGCTTGCGCCGAACAACCTGCATGAGGAGGCTCCGCCGTCGACGAAGAGGACGGAACGCGCGACGCCCACCCTCGAGCGCGTCGCGCTAATAGCCGATAAGGACTGCGAGGGAGAGGCGTCGATCCTGAGTCCCGCTATGTCGGCCTGTCCTTCGTTGACCCTGACGGCGTCGAACAGCCGGACCGACGGATCGCAGGCGATCGTGGAATCAGAAATCGAAAGCGCCGCGCCGCTGACGTCGACGCCTCGGCCCGTCACCGTGGACTCGAGCCGTATCGACGAAGATTCGAGACGGACGGACGCTCCGGTCGATTTGATAGCGGCCATCTCGACGCCCCCGGACAGCCTGAGCGCGGAACGGCGTACCGAGACCGAGCCCGTTCTGGCCAGGATGATGCCGCCTCGGCCTTCTTCCTTCATGTAGACGTCTATCGACGAAAGGCTCAGCTCTCCGCCGTCTACGACGAAGGCGTAGGCAGCGGATGACGGCGCGACGCTCGCCCGTATCTCCGCGACCGCGGAGCCCGATTCGTTCCACCCTTCGTCGAAGCCGCCGGCTATGGCGAGTCGGGTCGTAACGACGACGGTCCTGCGGAGAGGCATCGCGCCGCGAAGATAGACGAAGCGCTTGCCCGCGGCCTGAGCCGCATCGATCGCGTCGTCCAGGTACGGGATAGGATCGTCGGGTGATCCAGACGCACCGGGTCGTCCCCGGGGATCGGCGTACAGCGACGATCGGTCGATCAGAAGGCCGAGGGGCTTCATTTCGGCCGAACGGTTGCCGAATTCGTCCTCGGCGTAGGCCCTGATGACGAATCGCCTGCGTCCCTCGTCGGATCCGTTAATCGCCGTCGGGCCTTCATACGGAACGAAGGGGCCGTCGCCCTCCTCGGAAACCGAAACGAATATCGACCCATCCTGGGGCATGAAAGAAACGAAAGAATCCGAGGACGAATAGCTACGTAGCCCGTGGGCGGCTTCGGGGATCGGAGGAGGCTTCCTGTCTACGGTAAAGCTTACAAAGCGTTCCGAATATCGAGCCGGATCGAATCCGGCGTCGGCCCCGGGCGTCTCGGCTACGAGGCGAAGCCGGTATCGTACTTCCTCGCCGGGCCTACCCTCGAAACGTAGCCCGGCCGTACCGAGCGACGGGCTCCGTTCGCTTACTGGCGGAGGCGGCTCGTCGCCCTCGGATGAAGAATAGCGAATCCGGCTTTCCCCCAAGGGAAGCGCGGTCACCGCGGTGCCGTAGCTCGCGCCATGGGCGACGCCAGCGAGCGCGGGATCGATAACGGCGCGGCGGGCCGGTAGCTTCATGACGCCCATGGCGGATCTGGATCCGTAGGGCCCGAGCGCGTAATAGCGCAGGCCTGTAACGGCGTCGCCCAGATCGACTCGGAACGGAGCCTCATAAGCGGCGAACGGTGTATCGCCTACCGAATACATGACGGTCCAGGGGCTCGCGGGCCAATCCACGAGAGCGGTCGAGCCCTCGAGGACGACGGCGGGTGTGACGGGGGGCGTCGGCGTATCGGGCGACTCTTCCGCGGTGAATCGCGGCTTCAGGCTTATCGGCTCCGGCGCTACGTGCAGGACGCCGCCCTCGACGTAGCCGTAGTACACGACGATAGGCCGTTCATAGCCCCACGGGAAAGGAATCTCGCAGGAAGCTGTCGGTTGCGTACCCGACAGCTCGACGAAGGCCGCCGTAGACTCGAACGGGTTCGACGCGTTTACGGCCGCGCACGGCAGTGCCCCCTCGGGCGCGCGTACCGTAAGGCGCGCGGAACCCGCCAGATCGGTCAGCTCGGCGATCGTCGGCGAGATGGAGGCGTCGCGGTAGACGGCGCTAGCCCCGGGGTACGGGACGAGCGGGTACGAGGGGACGAGCCCCTCGGGATGCAAGCGCCATCGGCCCGTAGTCAGGCGCGACGCGTTACCGACCGGATCTACGGTGTACGCCGAGGCGACCACGATACGCGTGGAGTCGCTCGGAGCGAAATACTCGAGGATTTCCCCGGGCCGAACCGATTCGAAAGGCGCCCCGTCTACGCTGAGCCTGATATCGTCTGAACCGTCGACCGATAGGCGGAGGACGGGTCCGACGTCTCCCTGCTCAACCGTGAACGACGGCGGTTCCGGAGATCGTAGGTCGATCGAATAGGTTAAGCCGGCCGGGGCCGATCGGTCCGGCAGGAGGAACTCTATCGCGTAGGTACGTTCTTCACCGGAGAACGCGGAAAGGTATAAGGGTCGGTCGAAGGCTATCCATGTTCCTTGCCCGGAAAAACGATAGCGCGCCATGGTTCCGGTCGCCAGCGTCGCGGGAATAAGCACCTGAGCCTCGGCGTAGGCGCCCTGTCTCGGGCCCATGACGCCCGGCAGTACCTCTTCCGGCAGAGCCGCAGGCTCGGCATGGCAAAACGCGGCCGCCATGACGGCGACCGCGCAGAGTATCGGGAATCGTTTACCCGTCATTAGCCCTTCAGCACGGAGAGGATCTCCTGGAGCTCCGGATCCTCCGGGTAGTAGTGCTCCCTGAGTTCTTCCTCGGTAAGGCCTACGAGCTCGTGGCTCATATAGTGTATCCAGCGCTCGTCCTCCGGCGTCTTTATCTCGTGCTTCCTGCACCAGTAATCCGGCTTTATGGACAGCTGCTCGCCGCGGTAATCGACTATCTTGTAATCGTGTACCGCTATCTTCAGGTCGCGCCGAGGCACTCCCTTCTCGAGGATTATGCTAGCGAGATGGTTTATGGTGCGGCCGGTATCGTAGATATCGTCGACGAGCAGCACCTTGTCGCCGTTCCTCAGGTACTCGGGGCTGTAGGTCCAGCCGTCGACCCTGACCTGTTCCTGCTTGCGGACGTCGGTATAGGACCTGGCGACTACGGCGGCGTAGAATACCGGCCTGGCGTCGTTCCTGACGGCCTTGAAGTACTCCGACATAACGTTGCCGAGATAGGCTCCGCCGCGCAAGGATACGTAGATGATATCGGGAATGAATCCGTCAAGGTGTATGCGATGCGCGAGCTTGAGAGCATTATTGCGCACCTCGTTGTACGATATGAATTCCTTGCTCATCGGAACCTCTCTTTGTTCCTTACTGTAGCATTACTTGCGTATGAGCGCAAGCGTAGTCAGGGTCTGGCCATCGCGCAGCACGGTGAATTGCATCTTCTGGCCGTCGGGAGCGTTGAGCATCCGGTAGTAGGCGGCCGGTCCGTCGACGGCCTTGTCGTTGATAGCCGTGATGACGTCGCCTAACTTGAGGCCGAGGGTAGAGGCGGGGCTCTTGGCGATGACGCTCGTCACGATGACGCCCTTGACGCCCTTCTGAAGCTTTCTGGCCTCCGTTATCTCATTGCTGATAGCGGTCACTTCGAGCCCCGGCCACAGCTTCGAATAGTCGGAGGCGCTCGCCTCCTTCCGTTCGTCGATCGTCACCTTGAGCTCTACTACCTTGCCTTCGCGTACTACCTTGAAGATAGACTTGGAGCCGACGGGAAGGTCGCCTACGATCCGCACGAGCTGGTCGAGCGTCGAGATGGCCTTACCGTCGATCTCCGTCACGTAGTCGCCGGGCCTGACGCCGGCCTTGGCCGCGGGACCGTCGGTGAAGACGTGGCCGATGAACGCGCCGTGTCTATCGCCCAGTCCGAGCTCGGCGAGCATGGGCTTGGGAAGATCCGAGAGAAGCACGCCGAGCCAACCGTACCTGACGGCGCCCTTTGAGATGATATCGTCGATGACGCGGACGGCGTTATTGATCGGGATGGAAAACCCGAGTCCGACGCTACCGCCGGTGGTAGAGGCGATCCACGTATTGATGCCGATTACCTCGCCGTCGATGTTGGCGAGGGCGCCCCCGGAATTGCCGCGGTTGATCGCCGCGTCGGTCTGGATGAAGTCGCTGATGTTACCCTCGGGGCCGCCGTCGCGTCCTATGGCGCTGACGATTCCCGCCGTGACCGATGAGAAGAGGCCGTACGGGCTACCGATGGCTATCGCCCAGTCGCCTACCTCGATCGCGTCCGAATCCCCTAGCCTCGCGGGCCTGATGTCCGCGTCTGTCGATTGGAACGAAACCACGGCGAGGTCCCGCCTCGTATCGGTGCCGACGACCGTCCCGACGAATTCACGCTCGTCGTGGAGCTTCACGGTGATTTCCTTCGCGCCGGTAACGACGTGGTTATTCGTCAGCACATAGGCCGTCTTCCCTGTCTTCCTGACGATAATTCCGGAACCTAGTCCGCGTTCCTCGAATTCTTTAGGCGCGCTCTTCTCGTCCGGCGCCTGGTTGGGATCGCCGAAGAAGAAACGCCACGGGAATTCATCGCCGCCCTGACTCGTCGATGTGCCGACGACGTCCAGCTCGACCACCGAAGGCAATACCGTGCGAGCGACGTTATTGAAGGCCGACTGTATGCCTTTCGCGTGGGCGATCGCGTCTGATACGTCCGCCGACCTGGAAACGGCGGTATCGGCATGCGCTATCGCCGGGCCTTCAGAGGACGGCGCCTTGGCCAGTATGGCGAAGGCGGCGGCGAATCCTATCATTATGCCTACGAGCACTAGATTGATCAGGAAGATCTTCTTAGAGAAAAGCTTCTTGGTTAGCGACATATGAAGCACCTCCGGAATATCGAAAAAGGATCGAAGGCCGTTCGGCCGTTCGTCGTACTAATATAATGCCGTAGCCCTACGATCGGTTACTGGATATGGGGAGGTCGTGTCACCAAGCGGTGAGAACCTCGGCGCCGTCCGCCGTCACGGCTATCGTATGCTCGAAATGGGCCGAGGCGGATCCGTCCATCGTAACGACCGTCCAGCCGTCGTCGAGCTCGGTGACTCCGTCGCCGCCGGCGTTGATCATCGGCTCTATCGCCAGCACCATGCCGGGCACGACGCGCGGATTTGGGCCGGATCCCACGTAGTTGGGAACCTGGGGATCCTCGTGCTGGGAGAATCCGACGCCATGGCCGCAGTATTGCCTGACGACTCCGAAACCGTTGGCCCTGGCGTGCGAGAATACGGCGCGGGATATGTCATGGATTCGAGCGCCCGGCCTGACGGCCGCGATGGCCCGGTTCAGGCATTCCGTCGTGACGCGGCACAATCGCTCGGTCTCGGGAGCTACGGGAGGGACGGGCACGCTGAAGGCCGCGTCGCTGAAGTACCCTCCGAGGTCTATGCCGCAGTCTATCCCGACAACGTCGCCCGGCAGAACCCTGCGCTTGCCTGGGATACCGTGGATGACTTCCTCGTTTATGGATATGCACAGCGTAGCGGGGAACGGATTGGATTTATCTCCGTAGTGGAGGAACGCGGGCTTCCCTCCGTTATCGCGGATGAATTTCTCGGCGAAGCGGTCAAGGTCGATGGTAGCGACGCCTTCTACTATCAGCGGCCGCAGTTCCGCGTACATCCTGGACAGCAACGCGCACGACGCCCGTATGCCGGCCAACTGAGTCTCATTCTTTAAGCGGATCACGAAGTAACCTTTCCGGGCTCGGTAGCCCCTATCGCTCCGCGACGCGCGGGACGATCAATCGTCAATGGTAAGTCGTTCGAGGCGCGACCTGGCCACCCGCGATGCGGGAAACGCGCTCAACGCCGCCTCATACGCCGATCTCGCGTCTTCCCTGCTATCCGTCGCCCTCAGGGCGTCGCCCGCCATGACGTACGCGTCGGCGCGTTCCTCGGGCGACGCGGCCAGCCCGGCGGCGAGTACGAACGCGGCGGCAGACTTCGCCGGTCGCGACGCGGCCAGTTCCAGAATACCAAGATCGTACGCGCCGGGATAGCCCGCCGATTCGATCCCATAGTCCCGGATTGCCTTGGCTGCCGCGATGGCATCGCCCGATAACGAATAGGCTACGATGCGCCAGAACCACGATCGTTCCGTCTCGATACCGGAAGCGGCGCTCCTGGCGGCGATTTCCGAGAAGCGCTCCCATGCGCCGCTCTTGGCTAACGCAGCGAGCGCCTCGTCTATTGCGCGCGGCGAGGCTGGATACTCGGCCGCGAGGCGCAATGCATCGGGAACGGCCCTCGCGAGCGGCCCGTAACGCACCCCCGCTATCGCGGCGGCCTCGCCGGAAACGGTCGCCGCTTCGGAGGCGGCCCGTTCCCGCTGGCCGATTGACGCGAGCCAGCGAGCTCGCTCCAGCGCCGCTCCCGTAGAATCGGGGAAGCGTTCGGCCATATCGGAAAAAAGCCTGGCCGTTATCCTCGTCGGGTTCGAAAGCGCCGCGTATGAATCTGCCTTTAAGGCATGCGGCCATTCCGACGGAGACTCGTCGGCTACGGGGACGCCGGATCGGGCCAACGCTGCGTAGGGTTTCCACGACCACGAGGGGAATCGTCCTATCAAGTCAGCGTAGGCTGCGCAGGCGGAGGCGATATTCCCGCGCAGGTACTCCGCGTCGGCGCCGACCGATATTTCGAGGGGGTCGGACGGATCGGGAACGCGGTCGCACAGGGCCTCGACGGCGACGGCGTCCCATAGCAGCCGGTACGGAATACGCCGCCCGTTACGCACGGAGAATTTCGTAGCGTCGTCGAGCAACGCGCGGGCTCTTGGACGATCGCCTTCAAGCATGGAATCTACCGCGGCCGATTCCATGAATCTGCCGTCCATCGTCGCGTCTGAGCATAGGACTAAACGATCGACCGATTGCCGCGGGGGAGAATACCCGGTACGCGTGGCGAGGACGAGCGTCTCGGCGAGTGCGGCCGCTTTATCGGCGGGATCGAGCGGCCCGTCGAAAAGCGCCAGCGCCTCTTCAAAACATCCCGCGCCGAGGTACGCGTCGAGGACGGCCATAGCTACCGGTTCCGATACCGGCCCGGCCGCCATGATCTCCCTGGCGGAATCGGCGTATATAACGGGATCGAGGGCGGAGGCTCGCTTCAGGAGGCGCAGGCGCTCCTCAGTGCCGGACGCGAGGGCGGCGGCGTTGAGGTACGCGGAACGCGTCGCCGCCGCGGGATCCGCGTCTATCTTGGCGAGAAGGGCGCCGAAGGACGGCTCCGCTCCGCGGCACGCGCCGAAAAGCGACAAGGAGATAGCGACCGCGGCGGCGACTCCGCCGCGGCGCGTCAGCTCGCGGATTCGCGTTCTTTCCATACGGCATCCAGAACGCCGTTGATAAAGCGGTACGAATCCTCTGCGCCGTATTCCTTGGCTATCTCTATCGCCTCGTCGATGGTTATCTGGACGGGGATGTCCGACTGGAACACGAGCGAATAGACGGAGACCCGGAGTATGGCCAGGTCGACCTTCTTTAGACGCTCGAAGGCCCAATGATCGAGGTGCTTCTTTATAAGTAGGTCGATCGCCTCGATATTCTCTATGGTGCCGGACACGATCAATCCAGCGAAGGTCTTCAACTCTTCGTCTGTACTAGCCGCGCTGTCTTCACCCAGCCATGAGAACGAGAGCAATTCGTCGAACCCCATCGATGACGCGTCCCACGCGTAGAGCGCCTGGAACGCGACTATTCTCGCCTTTCTACGCGAAGCCATCTCAGGGCTTTCCGATGATCTTGATCTCGGCCTGGCCCCTCAGCTTGGCGAACAGTTCGCCGAAGGTCTTCTTGAGGAACTCGTTCTCGCGTTGCTTCGCGAGAAGCTGCCCGATGTAGTCCTGTACCGTACCGGCCTGACCGAGCCTGTACGGATCGGATAGCTCAAGCTGCTTCTGGGGCATGTACTCGATCCGCCGCACGATCCACCAGCCGGCCTCGGTCTCGAAGGGCATGGAATTCGTGCCGTCCTTCATCGTGAAGACCATGTCGTAGAAGGTCTTGCCGAACTGCGAACGGAAGACGTCGCTCTTCTCGAAATAGATAGCGTCCTTGTTGGCGGCGTATCCGCCCTCCTGCGACTTGAGCCTGAGTACGTCGAACGACTCGCCCTTAGCCAAGCGATCGGCCAAACCCTTCATGAGCTCGGCGCCCTTGGTGCGATCCGCGGCGCCCGAGTCCTTGAACTGGTAGAAAAGGAACGCCAGCTTCACGGTATCGGGGCGAACGAGCCGCGCCTTGTATAGCTCGTAGGTAGTCAGGACCTCTTCGGTGGTAATGGGAGCTATGGCGGAGATTTCAGCCGACCTGGCGCTCATCAGCCATCGCTGGATAAGGACTTGCTTTCGATAGTACGTACGGAGATCGTCAAACGGTATGCCCTGAGTAGCGAGATAGGCGGAGAACTGCTCTTCGCTCTCGCCGGCAGGACGCTGAGAACGAAGCTTCGCTATATATCCGTCAATTTCGCCATCACTTACCTTTATGCCGTCGCGTTCGCACATTTGGTAGAAAAGCAGGTCGTTGATGACGTCGTCCAGGTATGACTTGCGCTCTTCCGCGCTCAGCGTCTTACCGAGGCTGGCCTCGAGCTTGACGACGTCGGCCTTGAACGACTTGTCGGATACGACTTCGGTCTTTATGAGCTTAACGGTCGCCAGGGGGGCGCCGAGGCTGGTACTCAGGGGCTGGGCCCAGACAGTAGCCGTGACAAGACTGGCTGCGAATATCGCGATGAGTCGCTTTTGCATTTTCACTCCAACTGCGGACGAATTTAAGGTCGGACTTAAGGTCCGGCTATGATAGATAACAACCGGGAACCACTTAGGTTAATGAAAAACACCGCGTCTGTTCAAGGCTGCGTTGCGCGGACCCTGTTCGCCGCCATCTTTTGCGCCAGAGCCTTGAGGCCGGGCATCTTCGGCGCCAACGCGGCGGCCCTCACGACCGCGGCTCTCGCCTCCGCCGATCGTCCGAGGCGATATAGTATCTCGGCTCGGCGCCGCAGGAATTGCGCGTCGTTATCGGAGGAGCTACGAGCTTCTATAGCTTCCGACAACGTCTCGAGCAAGATCTCGGGCTCCAAGACCTTCGGAAGGTCCTCCAGAACGAGCCGCCTGAAGCGCGCGAGCACGACGTCGTAGAAATACCCGAAACCCGCCCCTCGCTGTTCCATCGCGATGAGCTTTCGCATGACGCGGTAGGAATCAACGAAACGGCCGCGTTGCGCATACTCTTCGGCTATGCAGAATTCGGCGTCCATGGCCTCGGGGCGCTCGAAGAATCGCTCCAGCCTCCCGTCGTCCGTATCGCGTATGCGCTCGTATAGCTGGAGCGCCTCATCCTCGAGGTCGTGCAACAGATCGTAGAAAACCAGCTTGGCAATGTACTCGGGCGTATCCAGGCGTTCCTTTAGCCATACACGGTAGTCAAAAGCGGAACCTTCGCCGTGCGGAACCAGCCGTAAACGGCTACGATCGTACTCGCGCCTGGACTGAGCGTCTACCAATACCTTATACGCCTCGAGGATAAGCCGCATGGACTCCTCGTCCTTGGCGCCGGTATCGGGGTGCAGCGCCTTGGCCGTCCTCCGGAATGCGCTCTTTATCTCTTTCGGAGATGCTTCCGGCTGGACGCCAAGGATCGTGTAAAAATCTTTCACGGACTTCTGGTCAGGCGGAGCCCAACCGGTCCTCGAAGAGTTCCAGCGCGTCGCTGACTTCCTTGGGACTGGAAGCGGACTTCAACGCGTCGACGAACCCGGGCAGGTCGAGGATCTCGGCGAGGAGCTTGAGCGTTCGCAGGTGGGTCTCCGGATTCCGTCGCGGCGATATGATCAAGAATGCGATATGGACGGGACAGCCGTCGAAGGCGTCGTAATCGATACCGCTCCTTGAAATACCGATCGCTCCGACCATACTCTCGAAGGCGTCGCACTTCCCGTGAGGCACTGCGATGCCGTGGCGAATGCCCGTCGACATCAGAGCCTCGCGTTCCATGACGCAGCCCAAGGCGGCGCCGCGATCGAAATTACCGGAACTCGTCAGGCCAATAAGGTCGACGAGTTCCACGAAGAGTGATTCTTTATCGACGCTCGCTATATCCGTGCGTATCCGGTTCTCGGGAAATAATTCGCGGAGCGCGAGCGGGCGCGAATTCATGACGCGCCTAGTTCGTGGCGGGCTCGAGAGGCGTCTCGGCCGCGGGAGCCTCGGCGGGCTTGGCGTCCTTGCTCCACCACTCGGTAGACTGTCCGTCCTGCGAGCGCACTGCCTTCTCCACGTCGCCGATAGAACTCCGGCTCAGTACGGCGAGGCCTATCGCTATGATGAAGAATAGGCCGCCGAGAATATACGTAAAGCGGACGACTACGTTGGAGGAACGCGATCCGAAGGCCGCATTCCCCGCGCCGGAGAATAATCCGCCAAGGCCTTCGCCTTCCTGGTCCTGGATGACGACCATGAAAATAAGCAAAAGACAAACGATCGTGAACAGAACGAGAAGGACGGTACCGAAAACACCCATTGTACGACTCCGATTTGATTTGGGTCTGCGTCGCTGACGTCCGGGGACGCCGCTTCGGGCGATAATATACTAAACGGCGGAAGCCGCGCAAGTAGCGTCCATACCCCGAAACGACGAAGGCTAGTAGCGGGGCATAGACGCGGAGGATCAGGACCTGAACATGGCGATCGGCGCGAAAGTCTCAGCCTTGAGAGCCGCCCCGCCGACCAGCGCGCCGTCTATATTCGGCTTCGCCATAAGCTCGGCCGCATTATCGGGCTTTACCGATCCGCCGTACTGGATGCACATGGCCTTGGCTGGCGCGTCGCCGTACATTCCGCCGAGGACCTTGCGGATATACGCGTGAACCGCGTCTGCGTCCTCGGGCGTCGCCGTCTTGCCCGTACCGATAGCCCAGACCGGCTCGTAGGCTATCGTGACCTTTCCGAGCTCGGAGGCGGCTACGCCTTTCAACCCTTCCTTTACCTGAGCGCCTACGACGGCCTCCAAATTACCTGCTTCTCGTTCCTCGAGCGTCTCTCCGACGCATAGGATCGGATCGAGCCCCTGCGCGAGGGCGAGGAGGACTTTCTTATTGATGAGCGCGTCGGTCTCCAGGTACGAATGCCGGCGTTCCGAGTGCCCGAGTATGACCGCGGCGACGCCAAGATCCTTGAGCATCAGCGGAGATATCTCGCCGGTATGTGCGCCCTGCAGTTCCGGTCCCATATTCTGCGCTCCGAGAATGATGTTAGTGCCCTTGACCACTTCGGCGACGGCAGAGAGGGCCGTAAAGGCGGGGGCTATCATGACGCGTTCCTTGCAGTTTCCCAACCCGGCCACGAGCGCCTTGGCGAGGGCGACCGACTCGGCTACCGTCTTGTGCATCTTCCAATTACCGGCCATGTAATAACTACGCATATGCCATCCTATCGTAATGAGGATAAGCGGTTCCGACCCGGCGAGGACGGAACCGCATTGCTTCAATAGTAATCATGACGACGATCTTCGTAAAGCGGCTATGCGACGAAGACCGGCATGATGACGGACAGGTAATCTCGCATCATGTCGTGAATATCCTCGGAGGCCTCGTTCAGGCACCAATGGAACACGATTCCTCGGGCGATGACGAAGAGGTACGAGCATAGTTCCTCGGGATCCTTCGTGCGCTTCAGCTCGCCTCCCGCCTGCGCCTCGGAGAGTATCTCGACGAGGCCCGTCTGCATGCGACGGCCTTTCCTCATGAACTGCTTATTCCTATAGGTATAGAAGTGCTTCGAGAGATCGTAGCCCGTAGCCTCGACGAGGTCGGCGTAGCGATCGAAGTACCGTAGTATACGCTCGGCGGCATCGCCCCTCCGGCTCTCCGGGCTAGCGGCATACTCGGTGAACCTCTTGTCGGCCCGTATGAAGGCTTCTTCTAGAACGCCGTCCTTAGACTTGAAGTGATGGTAAAACGTACCGATCGTAACGCCGGCCCTGGAGGTAATATCGCGGATCGTCGCGTGCTCGAATCCTTTTTCGCCGATGACGGCCAAGGCGGCGATATACACTCCGTTCTTGACTTCTTCCGTCTTAAGCCTGCGCTTCGTCGGTGCTTTCCTCGTATCCATCAAAGATCACCTCGTGGAAGACCGTAGCAGATCGGCCGGTTTCAGGCAATCCATTCGATATCGACCATTTTTTAGTAGAATGCATTATAGCTATTGACTAGAATGCATTCTAGATATATTACGATAATTAAAGTGCTTATTGCACCATTTCAGTAGTTCTATCGGAGGAATACATGTCCAAACGTCTCACAAGGCCGATCGCCATCATGGCGGTCATCGCGATCGCTTCACTCGTATTTATAGGCGCCGGCGCTTACTCGGCGCCGAGCGGTAAGCCATCCTACCTCAACGGTACCTACGAAGGCTCGGCGCCGAGCCACGGCGGGGAGCTCTCCGTCGTCGTGACCGTAAAAAAGGGAAAGATAGCGGATGTAGTGATACGCGCGACCGATAGCGCGGGCATATCCGACGCGGCTATTGTCAAGTTGCCGGCAGCCATCATCAAGGCGCAGGCTATCGAGGTCGACGCGATCGCCGGCGCTACCGAGACGAGCGAGGCTATCAAGGCGGCCGTCGCGGACGCGCTCGCCGGAGCGACGCTCTACCCCGTAGACAAGACGATCAAGACGGACGTCGTCGTCATCGGAGGAGGGAACGCCGGATTGGCCGCGGCCGTCGAGGCTTCGCTCGCGGGAGCCAAGGTGATACTGGTCGAGAAGAT
Organism: Spirochaetae bacterium HGW-Spirochaetae-3; assembly: GCA_002839315.1. Classification (GTDB taxonomy): domain Bacteria; phylum Spirochaetota; class Spirochaetia; order Treponematales; family UBA12059; genus SZUA-370. The sequence goes on along the minus strand of PGXV01000001.1, from coordinate 305,080 downwards.
GCCGTTCCTGGGGGGCAACTCCATCCGGGCCGGAGGAGCGTATAACGCCGTCGATCCCGCCCGCCAGATCCCGCAGGGCATCGAGGACTCCATAGAGAAGCATTATCAGCAGACCTTCGAGGGCGGCGACAAGAAGGCAGACCCGGCTCTCGTGAAGACCTTCGTGGAAGGCGCTCCCGAGGGCATCACCTGGCTCGAATCGCTCGGAATGAAATTCCAGCCGAACGTGTTCACCGTGCTCGGCGCGCTGTGGCCGAGGAGCCACGCGGCCGTCGAGCCCGTCGGTACCGGATTCATCAATACGCTTTCCCGGACGGCCGAGTCCAACGGCGTCAGGATCATGCTCGAGACGACCGCCGACCAGATACTGCGCGAGGACGGCCGAGTGACGGGTATCGTCGTCGTTGACGCGTCCGGCAAGAGGATCAGGATCAACGCCAAGCGCGGCGTCGTACTCGCGACCGGCGGATTCGCCGCCAACAAGGAGATGCGCCAGGAGTACGATCCGCTCATCACCCCGAACCTCGGCACGACGAACCATCCCGGAGCCCTCGGCGAGGGAATCGTCATGGCGAAGAAGATAGGCGCGGCGTTGGTCGGCATGGAGTACATCCAGATGCTGCCGCTCGGCAACCCCGAGACCGGCGCGCTCAACGGCTGGGTCGGCTTCAACGTCGAGGACTTCATCTATATCAACAAGGGCGGCAAGCGCTTCGTCAGCGAGGCCGAACGGCGCGACGTGATGACCCAGGCGCTCATTAAGCAGAAGGATCAGTTCATGTTCATCGTCTGCGACGCGCACTCGATGCCGACGCCCCAGACCAAGAACAGCTTCAACGAGACCGCCGAGGAACTCGTCAAGAAGGGCACCGCGTTCTCCGCCGATTCTATCGAGGAGCTCGCCGCCAAGATCGGCGTCGATCCGGCCGCCTTCAGGGCGACTATCGACGATTACAACCGCGGCATCGATTCGGGCGTCGACAGCTTCGGGAAGAAGCTCCTCGGCAGCAAGATCGACAAGGCGCCGTTCTACGCCAGCCCCCGCGTCCCGACGGTGCACCACACCATGGGCGGCGTGAGGATCGACACCCTGGCGCGGGCCATCGACGAGGCCGGCGACGTCATCCCGGGGCTGTACGCAGCGGGCGAGGTCACCGGCGGCATCCACGGCGGCAACCGCCTCGGCGGGAACGCCATAGCCGACACGATAGTATTCGGCCGCATCGCTGGAAAGAGCGTAGCCGCCAAGAAGTAACGGCTACCCGCGCCCGCGCGCGGCGCAGAATGATAAGGGGACGGGACTACCGGCTCGCCGGCGGTCCCGTCCCCTTCAATTGACGGCGGACTAGCGGACTACTATCGGCATACTTCTATGCCGGGGAGCTTCTTGCCCTCCAGCAGCTCGAGCGATGCTCCGCCGCCCGTCGACACGTGGCTCATCCTGTCCGCGAGGCCGAACTTATTGACCGCGGACACCGAGTCTCCACCTCCGACGACCGTTATGGCTCCGCGATCGGTCGCCTCGGCTACCAGCCTCGCGACCTCTCCGGTGCCCTTCGCGAACGCCTCGAACTCGAACACGCCGACGGGCCCGTTCCAGACGACGCTCTTCGCCGTCGCGATGACGGAGCGGTACTTGGCCAGCGTCTTGGGACCTACGTCGAGGCCCATCAGCCCCGCGGGCACGTCCGGGCCGTCAACCGCCTTCGGGACGGCCGCCGCGTCGAACCTGTCTGCGCACACGTGGTCGACGGGCAATACGATCTCTACGCCGGCTTTAGACGCGGCGGCCAGTATCGCCTTGGCGGTATCGATCTGGTCGTCCTCGACGAGCGAGTTGCCGACGGACTTGCCCTGCGCCTTGAGGAAGGTATAGGCCATGCCGCCGCCGACGACGAGCGCGGAGGCGTTCCTGAGCAGGCTCTCGAGCACGGCGATCTTGGAACTGACCTTGGCGCCGCCTATTATAGCCACCATCGGCTTCGGCGGGTTCGTCACCATCGGCTCCAGATACTTGACTTCCTTGTCCATGAGGAAGCCTCCGACCGAGATCGGCATGAACTTGGCTATCGAGGCGGTAGACGCGTGGTCGCGGTGCGCCGTCCCGAATGCGTCGTTTACGAACAGGTCGCCGTACGTCGCCAGTTCCTTCGCGAGCGTATCGCGCTCGGCGGGGTCTGAGCTCGTCTCTTCCTTGTGGAAGCGCGTGTTCTCCAGCATGACGATGGAGCCGTCCGGCTGCGATTCTATGAAGGCCTTCTTGCCGAAGCACCCGTCCTCGCCCGCGAAGACGACCGGGCGGCCGAGCTTGGCGGAGAGGTACTCCGCGACCGGGCGCATGCGATGCTTGCCGGCCAGGTATCTCTCCTCGTCCCAGGCCTTGCCGGCCTGTTCGGCCTTCTCCTTGGCCTTCCTCGTATCCTTCTTCGGGTCGCCCAGGTGGCTCATCAGCACGATGCCCTTGGCGCCCTGAGCGATGATGTATTCTATGGACGGTATGGCCGAGACGATGCGCGTGTCGTCCTGTATGACGCCGTCCTTCATCGGCACGTTGAAGTCGACGCGCATCACGACGCGCTTGCCGGCCAATCCGACGTCCTTGATTGTCTTTATCATGGGGTATCCTCCATAGGCGGATGGACGTAGCGGCGCGCGGCCGGCGTCCCGTAAAAAAAGGCCCGCCGCGATGGCGGGCCCTGAAGAGGCGGATTACTTCTTGAGGCCGGCCATGTGGCGGAGCATGTCGACCACGCGGTTAGAGTAGCCCCACTCGTTGTCGTACCAGGATACGATCTTGAAGAAGCGCTTCTCGCCGGGGAGGTTGTTCTGCTTCGTCGCGAGGCTGTCGTATATCGACGAGCGGGCGTCGTGGATGAAGTCGCTCGACACGAGCTCCTCGTGGCCGTAGCCCAGGATGCCCTTGAGGTAGGTCTCGCTCGCCTTCTTGAGCAGCGCGTCGATTTCCTCGATAGAGGTATCCTTCTCGGTACGGACGGTCAGGTCTACGACCGATACGTCCGGGGTCGGAACGCGGAACGACATGCCGGTCAGCTTGCCCTTGGTCACCGGGAGGACCTCGCCGACGGCCTTGGCGGCGCCCGTCGACGAAGGGATGATGTTTATGGCAGCAGCGCGACCGCCGCGCCAATCCTTCTTGGAGACGCCGTCTACGGTCTTCTGCGTGGCGGTATAGCTGTGGATCGTCGTCATCAGGCCGGTCTCGATGCCGAGTCCTTCCTTAAGGAGGACGTGGACGACCGGCGCGAGGCAGTTCGTGGTGCAGGAGGCGTTGGAGATGACGTGATGCTTGGACGAGTCGTACTCGTTCTCGTTGACGCCCATCACGAAGGTCTTGATCTTCTTGGTCTCGTCCTTGCTCTTGGCGGGGGCGCTGATGATGACCTTCTTGGCGCCGGCCGTCAGGTGGTCGTAGGCACGCTCGTCGGAGAAGATGCCGGTAGACTCGATGACGTACTCGACGCCGAGCTTGGCCCAGGGCAGGTTCTTGACTTCCTTCTCGGCCATCACGCACTTCACCTCGTGGCCGTTGACGACGAGGATATCGTCCTCGGCCAGCGACGGGTCGCTCTTCTTCGACCCGATATCGGCCTTCATGCGGCCGTGGACGGAATCGTAGCGGAGCTGGTACGCGAAGTACTTCGCGTCGGTCGTCACGTCGACCACGGCCGCCACGTCGACCTTATCCTTGGCGAGCAGGCCCTGCTCGACTATCGACTGAAACACGAGACGGCCGATACGGCCGAACCCATTGATCGCTACCTTCATAGAGGCCTCCTGAACATAAGATACTAGGATGGGAATAGAAACGGTAATTTTCTATCCATAGGATACCGACAAGTAGAATCGCTCGTCAATAAGTTCGATAAATATACGCAATAATGCATACCGGACGCAAACGTTTTGATTAAAAAAAAGGACGCGGGCGCCCGATACTTATAGTGTCGGGCGGCGCCATGGCTCCCCTCCCAATTCGTCATGGCGTATGTCGACAGCCTGTCAGGGCGGGCCGGTCAAGCAGACCGGCCTTTTTTTTCGCCCGCGCCGCGCGACCGTGGAATACGCGGACTCGGGAGCCGCGCCTTGACCTAGGAGCGGCCTTTCGCGTACGCTTTCCGCCGTCATGGCATCCTCCCGTATCGCGAGAACAACGGTCAAGACACTCATAATCGTAGCGGTCGCGTCGGCCGTCCTGTTCGGCGTAGCCTTCGGCGTCGCGATAGCGTCGGTCAAGAACATCGTCTCCGTGGAGAATTTCACGACCTTCGAGCCGCCGCTTCCTTCCAAGCTCCTGGACAGCGAGGGCCGGATCATCACCGAGTTCGCTTCCAACGAGAAGAGGGAAATCGTCTCGATCAAGGACGTCCCCCAGCATCTTATAGACGCTCTCGTCACCCGCGAGGACCAGTCGTTCTGGACCCATCCGGGCTTTACGTTCAGGGGCTACCTGCGCGCCGCCGTCGGCATAGTCACGGGCAAGAACCTGGGCGGCGGTTCAACGATAACGCTCCAGCTCGCCGGCACGCTGTACGCCGACCGCAAGGACATAAGCTTCAGGCGCAAGTTCGTAGAGCTATGGTGGGCGCTCCAGCTCGAGCGACGCTTCTCCAAGCAAGAGATCATAGAGATGTACATGAACCGGATGATCATGGGTCCGGGCGTATACGGCGTAGAAGCCGCGAGCAAGTATTTCTTCGGGCATTCCGCCAGGGACGTCACCGTGGCCGAGTCGGCCATCCTCGTAATCCAGCTATCCAGCCCTACACGCTATAATCCTATACGTAACCCCAACATAGCCAGGGAGCGTTCGCGCGAGGTCCTCGACCAGATGGTCGACCTGGGATATATCGGCAAGGAATCGGCCGACGATTCATTCGCGCGGTACTGGGATAATTACGATTATACCCGGGTAGCCAACGCGTCCTTCTATTCGAAGGACGACAAGGCGCCGTGGTTCAGCGAGTACGTCCGCCGTCAACTCGAGGACATGCTGTACGGATCCACCGACCTGTACAAGGACGGACTGACGATCCATACGACCCTCAACCTCGATTACCAGGCCGTAGCGGACAAGTACATGAACCGCTATATAGCGCAGGTGAACAGGGAATACGCGTCGTCCAGCTCGCAACGACTCCAGGAAGCGGAACGCATATACGCGCCGATGGCCGAGATGCTCGGCCTCGCGTTCAACCTCGAGGGCATCTTCTTCCAGGAAACCAAGATCCACGGAAAATCCATGGAATACTACCGGAAGGAGATCAATCCTACGGTTGACGCCCTCGCGTTGATGTTCGGCCTGGAGCCGCTGAAGGCGGCCGCCAACGCCAGCTACGGCACCTCCAAGACCGAGATGGAGAAGAACATCGTAGAAGGCGCGCTGATAACGATAGAGAACGATACCGGGCACATCAAGGCCATCGTCGGAGGATCGAAATTCGACCAATCGAACCAGCTGATTCGCGCGACACAGGCGCAGCTGATGCCCGGGTCGTGCTTCAAGCCGCTCTTCTATTCGGCCGCGATAGACTCCAGGCGATTCACCCCGGGCACGCTCATCTACGACGCGCCCGTCGTTTTCTATAATGAGGACGGCACGCCGTATATTCCCCTCAATTACAAGGGCGAATGGATGGGCCAGGTACTGACCTGGTACGCGCTCGCGAAATCGATGAACGTACCAGCGGTGAAGGTGCTCGACGGCATAGGGTTCGACGCCGCCATCAACAGGGCGGCAGCGCTGCTCGACATCACCGATCCCGACCAGATCAGGACGACGTTCCCGCGGGTATACCCCCTCGCCCTCGGCATCAGCCAGGTTTCGCCGTTACGCATGGCCCGCGCGTTCGCCGTATTCGCCAACCAGGGACGCGAAGTGACGCCTATTTCCATCCGGTCGATAGAGGACAGGTCGGGCCGTCCCATACTCGATCCCGAGAAGGACCTCCGAGCCGAGCAGAAGAAGAAGGGCTCGAGCATACAGGTGATATCGCCCCAGAACGCCTACGTAATGACCGACCTGCTCAAGCGCGTCGTCAAGATGGGAACGCTCGCCTGGCCGACCTCGTCCGGAGCCGCGTTCACGTATAAGGATCCCGACGGGAAGCGCTATACGATACCCGCAGCGGGCAAGACGGGAACCACGCAGAACTGGGCCGACGCGTGGACCGTCGGATACACGCCGTACATGACGACCGCCATCTGGTTCGGCTTCGACAGACCCGGCAATTCCCTCGGCGTCAGCCAGTCCGGAGCCGCGATAGCCGGAATAGCCTGGGCTAACTATATGGCCGAGATACACCGCGGCCTTCCGTATCGAGACTTCATCCGCCCTCAGTCCGGTCTCATAGACGTAACCGTATGCTCTGTATCGGGCCTGCTGCCGACCGAATACTGCGACGAAGGCACCGTATCGCTGACGTACTACGAAGGAACCCAGCCCAAGCGCTACTGCGATCTTCACCAATTCAAGTCCGAGCAGGCGGAATCAACGATACGTAGCCTCTCCGGGCAGCAGGACGTACTAGGCGGCGGACGCATCGATTCTACGCTCGACTTCGATCCCAGCGACCTGGACGCCCTACTCAGGATACTGGAGCAGCGGGCCGAATCGGCGCCCCCCGAAGCATCCGGCCCCGATTCGACGCCCGCGCCCGGCGCGGCACCGCCCGTCCCCGAGCAAGACGCCACGGATATCCTTGATTAGGCGCGGGATCGGCGATACCATTATCCGTATATCCTGCCGGAGGTACGCGTGCAAGTCGAGATAGCGTCGATCCGCATACGAAAGAGGGTTCGAAAGGAACTCAGGGATATAGACCAGCTGGCTGATAGCATGAAGCGTTTCGGGCAGCTGCATCCTATAGTCATTACCCCAAAGAAGGTCCTTATAAGCGGCAGGCGCCGTCTTGAGGCCGCGCGCTCCATCGGGTGGTCTAGCATAGAGGCTATCGTCATTAGCCATAGCGACGTCGCCAAGCGGCTCGAGATAGAACTGGACGAGAACGTTCAACGCTATCCGCTCGCGCATGACGAGCTCGGAATCGCGCTAGAACGGCTCGAGAAGCTAAAGAATCCCGGATTCTTCCGCCGCGTATGGAACGCGATCGTGAGCTTCTTCCGCAAATTATTCGGGATAGAGGATTAGGACCAGCGCTACCAGGCCGAAGGAGGCGATCATGAGGAAACAGACACTAATACTGCTATTGGCGTCTACCGTGCTCGCGGCGTCCTTCGGACAGACGAGACAGGCTATCGTCAGGATCGCTCCGTTTTCCGTATCCGGGGTCGGAACGAGCGAAGCTTCGATGCTCGAACGGCTCGTTTCCTCATACGTCACGGAACTGAAGACGTTCAGGGTAGTCGACGATCGCGGGCAGGAGATGGCCCTGAACGAGACCGAAGCCGCGCTCGCCCAGGGTCGGACGGGCGCCGTCCCCTCGATGCTTACCGCCGACTTCATCATCGAGGGGACGGTCGGCAAGATCGGAGACGTATTCGCCTTTACGCTCGGCGTCACGAAGGTCTCGAACGGCGAGAAACTATACGTCTCCGATACCGCACCTTCCATCAGCGATATAGTGCTACGGGCCCGGGCGTTGACGAGATCCCTCTTCGACCAGGACGGTGCCGCGGACGAGGTCGCTGCGGATCCGCCGGTAGCCGGCGCGGATAACTCCGGGTCGGGTGGATCCCTATCGTCCGTAGCGGTCAAAACCCCTACGCCCGACGACCTCATCGGCACCTGGCGCGGCGACAAGGGCCTCGAAACGGTCAGGATCTTCCCTAACGGAACGGGGTTAGCGATACTAAGCGGCGGGGGAACGCTCAAGATCAGGGTTGCCATAGCGGGGGACGCAGTCCAGGTTTCTCAGGATCAGCCTAATGACGTCGCCATGTACAGGGCGACGTCCATGTCGTTCGAAATAGCGAAGCGAATCGCCGCCGAGGCGCGCCCGATGCGGTGGCTCTTCGCTCTCAGCTCCGACGGTACGACGCTGTTCGGGAAAAAGGAATCCGTTTCGATAAGCGGAACCGGATCCTCGCTCGAGATAGATAACGGTTACGTTCGCGAGGCTTCCTGGGTCAGGATCTCGCGCTGACGAGGCTTTGCCAGTCGTAGCGCCATCCCCGCTATCACCGTCAGCAAGGCTGCAACGGCGGCTAATTCCTTGACCCGTCCTTCCGACAGGACGGATACCGGCTCGTAGCTAAGCCGCTTTCCCGCCGAAGGCGGCACGAATTCAGGCGCGGCTACCGATAGCCGCACTACCACCTCGTCGTCGGCGAGGTATCCGAGGGAACGAGCCTCGAGTACGGTAGCTTCCGCCTCGGTACGCAGGCTCTCCCATTCTGACGAGTAGCGCGCGTTCAGCGATGACAGTTCCGCCGCGTTCTGCTTCATGTACTCGGTCGCCGTGGCTACCTTCATACAGGATACGAGCCCTGACGGCCCTACCAGCGACGCGAGGGCGCAATACGAGGCGATGCCTATCCAACACGATGCAATGAATATTCGCTTCACCTATTCATTAACGGAATATCCACGGTTTAGCTTTACCCCATCCACCACGATAAAATTCTCATACGGTTGACAATAGGAAAAAGCGCGATTAGAGTGAAATACGCCGGTTCGCATTACTATTCCGGCTATTACTGCCGATATTTGGATGAGATCAATCCAGTTGACGGAGTGCGTGCGCCATGCAGAACAAAGCCCCGCAAGGGAAAACAGATCCCATTCCTACGCCAGAGCTGGAGCTCGAACGTTATGGTGTTTGGGTCAAGGCAGAACCGCAGGACGTTATCGATGAACCAAAGATCGATCGCGAGACTATCGACGCGACGCCGGTCGACGGCTCCGATGCGGTCCTCCTTTCCGAAGAGGAAGAGGATATCCTTGATTCATTCGACCTTCCCGAGGAAACAGCCGAGTCTACAGAGCCGGAAGGCTTTATAGAGAGCTTCGATGAAATCGAGGAGCTCTCCCCTCTCGACGAGTCTAAATCGCCGGAGGATTCGCCGGAAGATATGGATGCGTTCGATTTCGAGTCCCTTGAGCCGCTAGGCCTGGAATCCATAGACGAGAGCGTCATCGAGGATACCGTTATCGATGTACCGCTCGACGAGCTCGATTACGAGGAGCCAGTGCCCGAGGCGGTCGCCGAGGAGCTCTTGGGCGAATCCGAGCCGCCCGTCGAAGACGCGTTCCATACTACCGAAATCAGTATCGACGACTTCGGCTTAGGCGACGACGAGACGTCAGACGGGGCCCCCTCCCTTGAGAGCATGGGTAAATTCGATACAGATATCGCCATGCCGCGGGACGAGTCCCTCGTCGCGCCTTCCGACGAGTTCGAATCCCTCGATATCGACCTGCAATTCGACGATACCATCCCCTCCCTGGATACCGTCGAAAGCGTCGATTCGTTAACTGACGATGACGTCCTCGACCTTTCTTCTGAGTTTGAAACGGTCGACATCGACTCCATCGGGCTTCCCGAAGAGCCTCCGCGGGCGGAAAAGAAGCCGGCGGCCGCGAAAGAACCGGTGTCGGAACCAGTTACCCCCGATTATGACAGCATTTCGCTCGACTCTTTCATAGACGACGACGCGGACGATTCGTCCGGAATCATCCCCGACCTTGAAATGGAGAGGGTTTCCATCAGCGACTCCGCCGAAGGAAGCGACGGGTTCGACGATATACGGGCGGTTACCGACGATCTGGGAGCCGGATCGGGCGAGCCTTCTTCCGATCTCCTCAAGCAGATAGCGGCGGAGCTTTCTTCGATAAAAGAAGAGCTCGTAAGCCTTCGGGGTCAGCTCAGCAGCCTCAAGGCCGCCGGCGCTACCATCCCCGAGGAGGATTCCGATTCGGATACGGAGTCCATCGAGGAAGTCGCTCCGGGCGGGTTCTTCGACGACGAGGACGACGACACCATCGCACTGACCGGCGACGAACTCGACAACATCCTGAATACCGCCGACTTTACCGAGGAAGCCGCCGATGACGAGTCGCTCGAGTCGATCGAAGCGCCTCAGCTCGAGGTGCCCGAAGATATAGAGCTGCTTCCCGAGGACGGCGATTACGCTTCGACGCCCGAGCAGGGTATCGAAACTATCGAATCCCCCGTCGATGATCTGGAAATCGAGGAGTTGATCGACCTCGACGCCCAGGACGGCGTCACTCCGCTCACGAGCCTTCCGGAGGATACGAGTTTCCTCGACGAATCGCCCGACGACGAAATAATCGAACTCGAGGGCATGCCCCTCGAAGACGTCCCCCTGGTCGAGCCCGATCCGTCCGACCTCGATATACTTGTCGACTCCGCCTTCGGAAACGAGGACGAAGAACTGCCTATCATCGAGGCCGCCGATGACGAGCCCGAACCCGAGATCGTCCTCGATATAGATGCGGACGACGAACCGGTCGTTTCGACCGTAGATTCGTTCCCGGAGCCGATCGAAGAGGTCGAAGACGCCTTCGAACTCGAGGAACTGCTCGAGCCCGAGGACATGGGAGGGCTCGATCTCCATTCGGAGTCCGCCGACGATCTTCTCGAGGAATTGGACGAGGCGGAGGAATCGCCAGAGGAAGTGACTCCGGCTACTGTTCCCGAGGTACCGGCGCCGGCGCAGTTCCAGTCGATGCCCGTTCAGTATCATCCTGAGGATATTCCGACGAGCCTGGACGATTCCCTGTTCGTCGAGCCTTCTCCAGTCTCGAAACCCGAGCCCGCGCTTGAGGATATAGTCGAAGAACCGGATAACGTCGCTACGGAGCCGGAGGCCCCCGAGGAGGCTACCGATTCAGCCGGCGCCTCCGTGCCGGACAAGCTTAAGCGTGACGTCAAATCGGTGCTCGTATACCTGGATCAGTTGCTCGCCTCGTTGCCCGAGGAGAAGATAGAGGAATTCGCCTCGAGCGAGTATTACGACACGTACAAGCGGCTATTCGACGACTTGGGGTTGCTCTGATGGGTCTATTGGAAAAGGCGGCTAATCGCTCAGGCGATTCAGCCGCCAGGAACGCGGGCCTCCTGGCCCTTAGTCAAAAAAAAAAGTCTCCGAGGCGATAGGGGTTTCGGAGATATCGGCTCCGGCCACGTCGGCCGTATCCGTCGTAGAGAGGCTTAGCGGGATAACCGACCCCTTCCTCGGCATCAGGCTATCGTTCGAGGCCGTCGTCTCGGACGGAGAGCCGTGGGGAGCCTATTTCGTCAGCAGATCCGGCGAACTCGTAGAACGCGCGTCGTCGGGCTTGTCGCGTCATGATACTCTCCCCGTTTCATTGCTTTCTCAGGTCCCGTTCCGTTTCAACGGCGACAGCGCGATAGCCATAGAGATACGCCCCGGTCATTATTTCTTCAACCCGGAAACATCCTCCCCGTCCGCCGACGCTATCAAGGAATTGCATCGTATCGCTTCCATATCGAGCGTCGCGGCGATAGTCGAGAGCAGGCATCCTATAGAGCCGTTCTTGAACGTCGATGCGATCCTTAAGTATGGAGCGCGAAGGAATTTCCCATACGTGTCGCTATTCAGGTTGGACGCGACGGCTATAACCGAGAAAACGATCGCGCTCTGCCCGCATTCTACCGCCGCCTCCGTTAACGACGAGCTGTACGCCTATATAGCCACCGTGCTAGGCTCTACCGCGCGCGCCTTCAGCCTGCGCCAAGGCGTATGCCTCTGCGCCTTCTTTGGCCATGCGTTCGGCGACGCGGAGCTCATAGCGACGCAGATAACGAGAACTCTCGCCCGCGTCCTGTCGATTAAGGATACCAAGCGCCTCGCGACCGGCCCGTACGCGTCCTTCAAGCTTTCGGATGATGAAGCCGGAGCCGCCATCGGCTCGTTCATCGATGGCCTCAGGTAACGTCGACGGCCGAACCGCGCCGATCGCGGATTCGACTCCTTCCTCCTTTCATTCCCGATACGATCCCGTCAGGGAGGCGGCGCGGCACGTCGACGCCGTGCTGGCCGGAAAGCGTCCGTCAGTAATATTCATTATCGGCGGCGGATTGAACTACATAGGATCCGTCGCCGCAGAGCGTTTTCCGAAGGCGACCAGGGTATCGCTGCAGCCGAGCGATATCTTCGACGGCAAGGAACTCGATTCGCCCTCGCTCAGGTGGTCTCCGTCCAGCGGGTCGTCCTTGTACGCGACTATCTCCATGGCCGTCGCCGACAATCGCCTGGCCGGAGGAGTAGCCATCGTGGAATGGCCTCCCGTGGTCGCTCGTTTCGAGGCGGGTTCGGAGCGCATCAGGCGCGTGCTCAGGGACGTGCTCGAGACAGCGAGCGCCGATTCGGCCACGACGGGATTCTGGGCCTCGAGGTGGCTACGCAATAGCGTTCGCTTCGCGATCGCCGTCTCGGGCGAAGCCGCCGTCGCACGCGGCGACGGCCCCATAGTAGTAGCGTGCGCCGGCCCGAGCCTCGAGTCATCGCTGCCCGGCATACGCCGCGTCCGTGCCGACATAGCGCTATGGGCTCTCGCGTCGGCGGTTCCCGCGTTGCTCAAGGGAGGGCTCAGGCCCGATATGACCGTATCGACGGATCCTGGATTCTGGAACGGCTCGCACCTCAGGGCGTCTCGCGACGCGGGTATACCGATAGCCATGCCGCCGAGCGCCTTCGCTTCCGGAGAGACGCTTTCGTCTTCGGACGTACTATCACTCGATACAGGGCTTTGTTTCGAACGTATCGCCATCGACGCCGCCGGGCTGTCTTCCGAGCGCACTAGTCCCGCAGGTAGCGCCGCCGGTAGCGCCCTCGCGTTGGCGCTGCGGCTGACGAGCGGACGAGTCTTGCTCGCCGGCTATGACCTCGCCGCGCTCGGCCTCCAAGAGCATTGCAGGCCGTATTCCTTCGACGTCCTCGACGAGACGTCGGAGGCGAGACTATCTCCGGCGCTTTCCGCGAGAACGGCCCGCGTCCTGACCGGGTATCCGGAACCGTCAGGCCCATGGCGCCGTTCACGAGCCTTCTCGGCCTATGCCGCGACGATACGAGCGAGCCCGGAAGACGAGGACCGCGTATTCCGCTCCGGAACGTCACCGATCGAGACGGGCATGCGCAGGGGCGGGATCGACGATATCATGGGCGGATCCGGGGAACCTCCGGTTTGTATGCCCTTGGCCGGCCGTCGGCGCAGGACGGAAGCCGATACTCGCGCCGCCATGCGCGACGCGCTGTGCGCCCTCGCCGATCGATCATTATACGCGTCCCTCGCCGCAATTAAAGAAGGTACGCCGCTACCGTACGAGGCGACGCTCTTCTACAAGGCGCTCGCTCCGAAGACGGCAGCGCCCCTTATCGCCGACGCGGCCCGCGGTCAGTCGACGGTCGCCGCCGCCGCCGCCGCCGACGCGGCCGCTCGCGAGGCCGCCCTAGCGGTAACGCTTGGAGAAGCATGCTAGACCCGCAGATATTCGAACGCAATATGCTCGCCGTGGCTTCGCGGCACGGACCGCTCTGCGCCGACCGACTCAGGTCCGCCTCGGCAGACGACCGCGTACGCGTCGTCACGACGCGCGACGGATCGCTTGTACCGTACATCGATCTCGGCGACAGGCAAGCCTTCATGCACTCCCGGTTCGATCCCGTACGCGAGGCGGCCCGCCTGGCCGAGCACTATGAGAAGGCGGGATTCTACGTTTTCCTCGGAGTCGGAGCCGGTTACGAGGTGGCGGCGCTACTGAAGACGGGGCTCGTCGCGAAGGGCCTTATTATCGAATACGGAGCCTCGACCATGAGGTCGGTCCTAGAGCTCGTCGATCTAACCCACGTACTCGGAGACAGGCGACTGCGCCTTCTGGTCGATCCGACCGCCGGTGAATTGGACGAGGCCGTGGCGACGGGCTACGTACCCGCGGTAACCGGGGACTTCGTATCGGTTCCGCTGCGGGGCCGTATCGACGCGGCCCCGGCGCTGTTCCAGAACGCCGCCGACTCGATCCGCGGCGCGATAGGCGTCATATCGGATGACTATTCGGTGCAGTCGTTCTTCGGCAAGCGCTGGTTCTCCAATATCGTCAGGAACCTCGAGATATCCAACAAGCCGACGCCTCCGGTCGGCCCTATACGCGAGGCCTACGTGACCGCGGCCGGTCCGTCGCTCGAGGCTTCCTTCGACGAGATAGCCGGACGACCCAAGGGCGCTTTCCTGATCGCCACGGATACGAGCCTGCGGGCGCTCCTCGAGCGCGGCATAGAGCCAGACGCCGTCATAAGCATAGACTGCCAGCATATCAGCTACTATCATTTTTCCCTCGGCCTACCCGAGCGGATTCCGCTGTTCCTCGACCTGGCCTCTCCCCCGACGGTGTCCCGCCTCGCGTCGAAACCGTATTTCTTCTCGTCCGGGCATCCGTTATCGAGGTACATCATGTCCCGTTACAGGGCCTTCCCCGTCCTGGACACCTCGGGCGGTAACGTGACGCACGCCGCCGTATCGCTCGCCTCGTACCTCGGCGCGTCGGTCGCGAGGATATTCGGAGCCGATTTCTCGTACCCGTTCGGCAAGAGCTACGCTCGCGGCACGTACATATACCCGTACTTCGATATCAGGCAATCTCGGTTACGTCCTTCCGAGTCGTTGTTCTCGGAATTCCTGTACCGCAACCAGTCCATAGACAGGGAAGAAGACGGCGACGGCTGCTTCCGCTACGTGACGAAGCCGCTCGTCATGTACAAGGAACGGCTAGAACGATTATCGGCGACGATTCCATGCAGGCTGGACCGGGTGCGCGGTTACGGCGTCGCGGCCGATACCGATCGCGGCGCGAGAGGATCGAAGCATACCGAAGGCAGGGTCTTCGCGGCCGGGCGAGCGTACCAGAAGCCCGCGGCCTTCCTGGAATCCTACGCCCAGGACATCCTGGCGCTACCGGCGCCGTATCGTCACGCGGCCGCGTACCTCGACGGGCTAGGCGCCCACGAGAAGGACGTATGGATGACGATGCTGCCGTCCGCGGCGGCGTTCAGGCGCGAGGCGGGCGATTCGCCGCCGACCCCGTACGAACTCCTCGAACAGACTCGTTCCTGGTGCTCCACGGTCGTCCTGGACGAGTTGAATCGCGTATCCTAGGCCTAGGGCCGACGGAGCCGCCCGAAACGGCCGGCGGATAGTCCCCAGCGGGAAGCGAGGTAGCTATCCAACTCATCGGCGCATCGGCTGGTCGATTCAAGGATCAACGGGGCGTCGGCCTCGAGGCGCGCCTGTTCCATCGGGTACGCCTCTATCAGCCGAGCCAGTACCGATTCGTAGTACGTACGCGTGTAGCGCGTAGCCTGTTGCACTAGATAGGACTGATGCTCGTTTACGCATAGATACCTGTCCTTCGTATCGTAGCGTCTCCATGACAGGTGCGTCAGCCAGAAACGCCTCGCCTCGGGTCCCAGGGAGTCCCAGAGGCGCTCCGAAAGTCTCCGGTATTCCGCGTCCTGGAAGAACAACGCATGAGACGCCTCATGATCCAGGAAGAGCCGACGGAGCTCCGGCGACGATTCCCTTGAAATGGATATGATGGCTCCGGTTCCGGCGCCTATCCCGCCAGAATCCCTCGTCAGAACGCCGTACGAGACGAGCGTCTCGAGCAATTCTTCCTCTGACCTGTTCAGGGGGAATTTTTCCGCTTCGGCCTTGGCGAAGAAGGCCGCCATGGTACCGGCAGAATAATCGTGGGCGTTCCAACCGTGCAGTTTCTCTATCTCTCCGTCTGACGCGAGTCGACCGCGGAATCCCGGTTTCTCGGCGAAGAAGGCCAGCCGCTTCAGGTACCGGTCCTGAGCGGCGTAATCGGCGAAGTCGAACACGAGCGTGCCAGGCAGGATATCCCAGCGGTATACGGCGGGCGCGACGGGTACCGGTAACGCGATCGCGAGGATGGCGTGTAGATCGGATAGCGGGGCGCCTTCGCCGCGCAGGTACGAAGCCGAACGCAGGCCGGCGGCGGATTCTATCGATACGGCCGCTGCGCCATCGAGCGCGGCCAGCGGAAGGGCCAGGTCCGTGCCCGCGCGCAAGGTCGCGACGAAGGCCCGTTCCCGGGCGCCGCCGGAGCCGAGCGGCGTTATCCTGACCGTTCCGTCCGCTACAGCGCCGACGATCAGGGAGGCGTCGAGGCCGCGAGGAACCTCGAGCCGCGCGTATGTCGCTACGGAATCGGCCTTCAGCGTCGTGGTCGCGTCTACGATATACCCGTCGCCGTCGAATCGGAACCCCCAGAAGGCCGGCCTCACGGCGAAACCCGACAGTTCGGCGCCGCCGGGGGCGTCGCTACCCGCGACGGATCCTATCTCTATGACTGAGACCGAAGCGCCGCTCGGTACCGGTATCCTGAGCTCGGCGTCCAGCCCGGCTATGACGGCGAAGTCGGCGGACGCGACGGGCGAGCCTGACCTGGTAGACGCGAACAACCGTACCGTCAGCCGACCCGAGCCCCTGACCAGTATGGCCAGGTCCTGCTCGGCCCCGAAGGATATCGGTCGCTCCGGCGAGAATACGGCGACGCTATCGGCCGGGACGACGGAGCCTTCGCCCCTCGCCCTAGAAACGTCGACCGCGGTTCCGTCGAACTCGGATAGGGAAAGGCCCTCGACATAGTCGGGGGCGCAGGCGAAGGCGAGGAAAAGTACGAGCGCCGACGCTATCGCTAGCGGATTATGCCTGTTCAAGAGCGAAAACGCTCCGGGTTATGAGCTGAGCTATCTGATATCGCCGCTCGGGGTCTACCGAGCCGTCTGTTTGCAGGAGTTGCGCCCATCGGCCCTGCAGGTCCTCGGGCAGTATCGGCAGAGCCAGAAGAGCGGCCGACATATGCCTGTCTGAAGGCTCCCACTGCCTATTCGCGGCGAAGATAGCCGAGACGAAGGCCCTCATGAAGCCGGAAAGCGATACGAAATAGAAGAAACGGTCATCCTTGAGCGCCGCGCCGCCCAAGTCGCTTAAGCAATGCTCCATCTTCTGCTGATTGACTTCACGGAGGTGCTGCCAGAATTCGAGCGGGCTATGGTTAAGCGATTCCCGTATGCGCTCTATCCTATCGTTACGCTTATAGAGGATGGTACCGTTGACGAGGCGATGCAGTATGTAGGTGCCTGAAGAGCCGAATACCAGCATGGAATCGAACTGGTTCCCGATAACGTTCTCGAGCGCGCTCGCGTGCTTGTATTCTATGTGTATGGGCAGGCTCTCCAGGAAGAACCGGTCCTTCTCTCCGGAGCTCGAAGTCTCGAAGGCGCCAGGATTATCATACAAGGATTGCCGTTCATCCCGCCCCGGTATAGCGCCGTCGTAGTATACGTCGAGGACGAGGGCGAAATACGGATCGAGCACGTCCGTTTCTGATGCTTCGCACGATAGAACGCTCTCTACCTCCGGCCACGCGGATATGATCGAGGTGAGCTTCGAAGCTATGCGCTCTACTTTATGCATCATGACTATATCGTTCCTTTACAAGAGGATAGAGCGAGTATACTATAGCTTCATGGGTTTGGGAACATTAGAATCCGTCTCTAGCATCGCCTTGGCCATGGTACCGCCAGGCAACGTGACGCGCACGATCGCGGATATCCGCCGCGCGTTCTGGACGGAACTCGGCGCCGCGAGCGCGAGGGCTTTCTTCGACTACCCCGTCATCGCCTGGCTCGGCCAACCCATATCCGGAGCGTCGCTCGCGGGCATAGCCTCTAGAAGCCGGCTGCCGTTCGAGCTTATCGGCCTCGAGCGGCTCGGCGACGACGTATTCCTCTGCTTTCCGGCGACCCGCTCGTCCGCGCTGGATGAACTCGTCGCGCGTCTACCGCTCGCCACCGCTTCCTCGGCATGCCGGCCAGGCCCCTTCGAGGCGGGAAAAGGCTGCTATTGCGCTACCCTTTCGTCATCGGACGGTTCGCACCTTCCCGTCGTCGACCGGCTCGCCGTCTCTCCGATCCGCGCCAAGACCTATATCCTCGCCCAGATCGAGCTGCGCTGGGATATAGAATCTGGACTGTCCTCGTCCTGGGCGACGCTTTCTCAGGCCAGATCCACCGTAAAGATCGAATAAAGCGTAACCGCGGCGATGGCTCGCGCCTTTTCAGAGGCGTACGGACCGTGATATATTCGCGCCGCATATCTAGAAATCTATCGGAGGAACGATGCGCTCCTTTCCCTTGACCGTATTCGTAGCCGCGCTCGCTATCGGGGCGCCGGCCATGGCCCAGGACGAGGCCGCCTTGCCCGGTGACGAGGCGCCCGCTATTGCCTTGACCGGTTACACCGCCTTCGAGCGCGGCGACGGCATCCTGTCCCTATCGCTCGGCGTCGCCATCCCGTTAGGGTTCTACAATCCAGGCGAAGCGGTGTTCGAAGCCGCGAATTCGACCCCCGGCTTCGCCTTCTCGCTGTCGTACGCGGGATTCCTCAACGAGAAATGGGCGTTGGCCGGAGACCTGGCGGGTAGCTTCATAGGCACCGTCAGCGACGACAGGCTATTCATCGCGCCGTTGGCCTTACGCTTCATAAGGGCGTTCCCCATCGGCCAGTTCGTCATCATGCCTACCGCAGGCGCCGGTATGGCGATATCGGCGGTAGGCGATTATAAGCACGTAGACTTCCTGTTCAAGGCTGGTTCTTCGTTCCTGTGGAAGGCGTCGCCCGACATGAGCTACGGGCTTAACGTCTTCGGCAACGTCATACCGCAGATCATGAGCGATTACCCAGAGAATTCCCGCGTCGGATTCTTCCTGGAGACGACCCTGTCCGTCTCCTACCATCTGTGAGAGCCGAGGATAACCGTATGAAATCTATCGACAGACGTCGCCCTCTTGTATTGGCCGCACTGCTCGCGGCGCTCATCCTGGTTTCCTGCGAAGAAGGCGCCGCCGGCATTTTCTCATACGTCGCCGACGCTGAGTCTACGTCAGACAATTCGACCAAGGCTCTGGAATCCTCTTCGCCCACCTTCGTCGCTCGCCTCGGGACGACCTACTATGCAGGCATCGGCACGCTATGGAAGAAGGCCGACGGCGATTCCAGCTGGACCCAGGCGGACACCTCGGACGTGACGAGCAAGACGCTCATACCGAGCGCCGGAGTCGTCATTCCTATTACCGGTACCGATACGCTTTTTGTTGCGTTCACGGAGGCGGTCAGCCGCGATGATATAGGCGTCAGGTGGACGAACGACGGAGCGACCTGGGCGCAAGTCACCGGCTTACCGCCCGGCGAGCGTATAAAGGCGGTGCTTGCGGCTAACAACATAGTGTTCGTTGTTACCGGTAATGTCAGGTCCGATACCGAGGCAGACGCCGAGTATAGCATATACAGTTCGGCAACTACCGCTTTTACCCCAACCGCCATCATAGACAATATTGAAATCGGCGTCCCTACGTCCGTTGCATGGAACGGTGCTAACTACATCTTTACCGCAGGCGGAAAGCTGATACGGGGCGCCGACGCTGGCTCGCTGACGGTCGTCGCTTCCGGTCCGGCGGACTGGGCTAGCATAGACGACACGCCGACCTATGGCGGCGTTTGTACGGACGGTACGAACTTCTTTGTCTCTGGTCGATACGGCAAGCTATACTACTCCGCCGATAACGGTATTTCATGGTTATCGTCAACGAGTGCCTATACCGATTCATCCGGAGACGCCTATTCGCTGTCTGCGCCGACCTACATCGATTACGTTACTAAGCAAGTACTCGTCGTCGGTACCAACAGCAAGTACCGCAGCTCCAGCGATAGTCCGTCGGTAGACGGATACCTCGAGTTCGACATAAGCGGCGGGTTTACTGCGACGATGGCAGAGGACGATACCCACGAGCTTATATCGTCCGCTACCAATTTTGAAAGCAGCCTCGCGGGCGCTTCGATCAACGGCATGCCGTATTTCAGCGCGGAAGGCAAGATCTTCGCGATGACCGCCGGAGACGGGCTATGGTCCAATACCTATGATACCGCCTGGGGCGGATGGCAACAGGAATAGCGGCGTAGCCTTGAGCGACGACCTGTTCGCGGGCGCCCAGCCCAAAGAGGGCACGGGGCCGCTCGCGGACAGGATGCGTCCCCGTACCCTCGACGAGTTCATAGGCCAGGACCACATCGTAGGTCCCGGCCGCCTCCTCAGGCGCGCGATACAGCGCGACCGGCTGTCGTCGATCATACTGTCGGGTCCTCCGGGCACCGGCAAGACGACGCTGGCCCGCGTGATAGCCAATACCACCAAGTCGCGCTTCATATCGATAAACGCGGTGCTCTCTGGCGTGCAGGCGATACGCGACTCCGTAGACTCGGCGAAGCGCGAGCGCGACCTGTACGACCGGCGGACCATACTGTTCGTCGACGAGGTGCACCGCTGGAACAAGGCCCAGCAGGACGCGCTCTTGCCGTTCGTAGAGAACGGCACCATCATCCTGATAGGCGCCACTACCGAGAACCCTTTCTTCGAGGTCAACAAGGCGCTGGTATCCCGGTCCAGGGTATTCCAGCTTCATCCGCTGGGCGACGACGACCTGGCCGCCGCGGCGCGCTCGGCTATATCCGACGCGGACCGCGGCTACGGCCGCTGGCGCGTAGAGTTCGAGGACGACGCGCTCGAGCACCTGATAAAGATAGCGGACGGCGACGCGCGCAGCCTCCTCAACGCGCTCGAGCTGGCGATAGAGACGAGCGCCGAGCCGTGGCCGCCTTCGACGGGCGCTACGGTGCTCGTGACGATGGAGGCCGCCGAGCAGAGCATACAGCGCAGGGCCGTCCTATACGACCGCGACGGAGACTACCACTACGACGCCGTTAGCGCCTTCATCAAGAGCGTACGCGGCTCGGATCCGGACGCCGCCCTGTACTGGCTGGCCCGCATGGTCTACGCGGGCGAGGATCCGCGCTTCATCTTCAGGCGGCTCCTTATCTCGGCCGCCGAGGACGTCGGACTGGCCGACCCGCGTGCGATAGGCGTCGTGGAGTCGTGCGCCGCCGCGTACGAGCGTATAGGCCTGCCCGAGGGGCAGTTCCACCTGGCCGAGGCTACGCTGTACCTGGCGACGACGCCCAAGTCCAATTCGGGCATGGCCTACTTCGACGCGCTGGCCGCCGTCGAGTCGGAGCGTGCCGAAGTGCCCGACCACCTGAAGGACGCCAGTCGCGACGCCGAAGGCCTCGGGCACGGCGCCGGTTACCTATACCCCCACGCGTTCCGCAGCCACTGGACGGCCCAGCAGTACTTACCCGAGAGCCTCAAGGGCGCCGTATTCTATCAACCGGGATCCATGGGCTACGAGTCGCAGGTACGCGACGAAGTACTCAGGCGGCGCGACGCCCAGCTCGCGGCGTGGCTGTCAGGCGATTTAGACGCGCAGGCCGGCTCCGGCACGAGTTCGCCCACGAGCCACGCGCAGGCCGCGGCATGGACGGCCAGGGCGGAAGCCAGCGTCGCCGGCGGCCTGGCCGGCCTCCGCGACGTCGTATACAAACTGGCCTTCCCGCCCCGGCACGCCAACGTGCTGGTGCTTAACGCTGACGACGGGCTCCTGTTACGCGAAGCGGTACGCATATGCCCCGAAGGCTCGGCGTTCGGAGTCTGCAGGAACCCAGCGTCGCTCGAGAGGCTATCCTTCTCGTTCTCGGACGTCGAGGACCTTAACAAGCCGCGCATCATCGCCTGCGACACTCCGGAAAGCGTCGCCGATTCGGTGCTGAAGGCCGCCGATCACCGTAACTTCGACCTCATCGTAGCCTCGGGCTTCCTGTCCGCGTACGGCGACCGCAACGCCGCGATACGCGGACTACGCGCATGCGACGATGCGCTCGGCTCGGCCGCGGGAGCGCCCCTGGCCTTCGTGTTCGCCGAGCGGGCGCCGATGCCGGGCATACTCCCGGGAGTCGTCGCCCCGTATATCGACGAAGGTACGCTGGCCGTATTCGCCGCGGCCGACGCCGCGTTCTACGCGTCGGATACCGCCCCCGGCCTGTCCCCGGAGGCGTTGGCGCTGACGATAGCCGAGGCCGGGCTCGAACCGGGGCGCGTCGATGCCTATCGCGTAGAGGCGCGGCGCTCTCTCGGAGACAGGGAGGCCGACGCGTGGTCGTCGCCCGATTCGGCGTATGGAGGAGCCGTAGCGACGGCCTTGAGCGCTACGCAGCTCGACTCGATAAGGGAAGCGCTCAAGAAGGCATTCGCCGCCGGACCGATCATCTGGCCCAGCTCGTGGACCGTCTCCATGGCCCGAGGACGGGCCCGATAGACGGCCCCGTCCTCGCCGGCTATACTCCCGCGGTATGGGCATACGCGGTATGGGCATTAGGCTCGTCTACGGACTCAAGACAGAAGATACCGGCTACCTCGACTCGTTCTATCCGTCGAGGCGGCTCGCCGAGGCCGCTCGCGATCTCGGCATAGACTACGATGCGGCTATCCACTATGCAGGCTACCCCTTTAGCCGCGCCGTGGAATTCTGCGCCGGCCACGTCGCGCTGTTGCGCGGAGAGCTGCCGATCGAATTGTACGAGGAGCTCGAGGCGTCCGGCATATCGGTCGTGAACTGCGCGAGCGCCACCTCTCTGGCGGCTGACAAGCTGGGGCAGGCGCGGCGCTACGCGGCCATAGGCGCGGCCCATCCCCGCACGGCGGCGATCGACCCGTCGGAACGGCGCGCCCCGCTCGGTTTCCCCTTCGTCGTCAAGCCGCGGTACGGCATGATGGGTCGCGGCGTCGCGCTCGTCGATTCGTATACCCGATGGCTATCATTCATGGATAGCGGCGAACCGGAACGGGTCCCATACGTCGCGCAGGAATACGTCGAGCCCAGCCGCGGCCGCGACGTCCGGTTCTTCTTCGCCCGCTTCGACGATGAGGAGCCCTACCCGACCGCGATAGCCGTCATACGCGAAGCCGAGGGCCTCGCCTCCAATTCGCATTCCGGAGGCGTCATGCGGCCGTTCGATCCGCCCGCGGGACTCGCGGCCGAGGCTAAGCGCGTATTCGACGATTCCGGCCTCGCGTACGGCACCGTAGACTTCCTGTTCGGGAACGAGGAGGCGACGTCGTTCGTCGTCTGCGAGACGAACGCCTGCCCCGGATTCGAGGCGCTCGAAGGGACATGCGGCATAGACGCGGCCAGGGCCGTACTGCTCGCCGCCATTCGCTGGAAGGGAGCATCATGAAGTTCGACAGTACCGGCGACGTTTACGCCTACCTTAACCGCTTCCTCAACTTCGAGCGCAGGCTAGAGCCTACTGAGTATCGCCTTGACAGGATGCAAAGGCTGCGCGAGCTGTTCGGCCGTCTCGACGACGCATACCGCGTCGTCCACGTGGCCGGTTCCAAGGGCAAAGGATCCACCGCGACCATGATCGCCGCCTGCCTGGCCGAGGCCGGCGGTACGGTCGGCCTGTACACCTCCCCGCACCTCCTGTCGTTCACCGAGCGCATAGCGATAGGCGGCGTTCCCGTCGACGACGGTACGCTACTGTCGTGCGCTCGCGATCTGGCGGGGACGATGGACGGCGAGAGCCCCGCGGACTTCCCCGGAGGCGAGGCCCCTACCTACTTCGAGCTCCTGACCATGCTCGGCTTCCTGTGCTTCAGGAAGGCGGGCTGTACGGACGCGGTCATAGAGGTAGGGCTGGGCGGCAGGCTCGATTCGACGAACGTCGTAACTCCCGCCGCGTGCGTCATCACGCCTATAGAGCTGGAACATACCGAGCTGCTCGGCGCGACGATACCGCTTATCGCCTACGAGAAGGCCGGGATCATAAAGCCCGGCGTACCGGTCTTCACGAGCGCCGCGAGGCCCGAGGCCCTGGACGTCATCAGGGCGCGGGCGCGGGACCTAGGAGCGCCGCTTACCGTCCTCGACGAGGCCGTGTCGCTTGACGATATCCGCGTCTCCGCGGCCGGGACGTCGGCGGTGGCCCGCTGGAGGGACCGGTCGGTCTTCGAAGCGCCTATGGAATTACGTACGCCGATGATAGGCCGGGTGCAGGCGAGGAACGCCGCCATCGCGGCCATGGTCGCCAAGTCTCTGGGCGTCGACGAGCCGGCGATACTCCGCGGGGTCGGATCCGCGCGGCTCAGGGCCAGGTTCGAGATTATTACCGGAGATCCGGTCGTCATACTGGACGGAGCGCATACCGAGGATTCCATACGCGCCTGCGCCGAGGATTTCTCGGCCCTATTCCCCGGAGGCGGTTCCCTGTTGTTCGGCTGTGCCAAGGACAAGCCCGCGCGCCCTATGGCGGCCGCGTTGCGCCCGTTCTTCTCCTCTGTCATCGTCACGAGACCCGGTACCTTCAAAGAAAGCGACACGGCCGACATAGAGGCCGCCTTCGCGGCCGAAGGCTTCGAGGTCGCGCGCCTCGACGACACCGCGAAGGCGATAGAGTCGGCGCTGGGCCGCGCCTCGGGGGCCGGGATGCCGCTCCTCGTCACCGGCTCCTTCTATCTATGCGCCGCGACCGCCGCGATTATCGGTTAGATCTCCACCCGGTTGCGCCCGGCCTGCTTGGCGCGGTACATCGCGGCGTCGGCCTTCCCTACCCAATCGGCCGCCGCGTCGCCCAGTGCGTACGGCGCGACCCCGACCGAGGCGGTCACCGACACCTTGGCGCCTCCTACGACGACGTCCGTCGCCGCTATCATCGACCTGATGCGCTCCGCTATGGCCCAGGCCGCGTCCATGCCGCTACCCGGCAGTATCACGAAGAATTCCTCGCCCCCGTACCTGCCGGCAAAATCCTCTCGCCGCAGGCACGCGCGGAGGGCGTCGCCGACCGCTCGTAATACGTCGTCGCCGACGAGGTGACCGAAGGAATCGTTGACGGACTTGAATTCGTCTATGTCTATCATCATGCCGGACAGCGTAGTCGATTCCTCGGCCGCGCGCCTGACCTCAAGCTCCAGCCTGGCGTTCAGGCTGTTCCTGTTGAGGAGGCCCGTAAGCACGTCGAAGCGGGCCGCCGCGTCCAGCTTCGTATTCTCGCGCTCCAGGCCGATCTTCTTGGACTCAAGATCGGCTAACGTTTCCTTGAGGCCCAGCTGACGGTCGAGCAGCTTTATCGTAAGGTTCTCTTCCTGCCTGACGGCCTGACGATAGAATTCCCGCTCTTCCATCATCTTCATCTGGGCCCGGAGGCGAATCTGCGCCGCCTTCAGCCTGAGCTGGAATTCCAGGGGCTCGAACGGTTTCTTTATGAAGTCGTCCGCGCCGGTCGCCAGGATCCTCTCCATGCGATTGGCTTCGTAGTTCGCGGACATCAACACGATCTGCATCGGCTGGTTCACGAAGGCGCGCTTGAGCCTGGAGCAGACGTCATAGCCCTCTCCGTCGGGCAGGACGATATCCAGGAATACGATACGGGGCCGGATATCCTCCGCCATCTCGAGGGCCTCGCGCGCCGAATGCGCGACGCGGGCATCGAAGGAGCCGTCCAGCATGTCTACGACGGCCGCCGCGAAGGCCTCGCTATCGTCGACGATAAGAATCGTATCGCGCGCTTCCATTTTTGTTTTCCGTTCCGGCCCGCCCTGGCGGAGAGCCTAACGCAGGAGAAAGAATAGGCTCTGGAATATCCCGATGATAGCGCCGAGTATTCCGCCGAAAATAGTTATAGCCCCGAGCTCCTTGTCTACTACCTTCAGTATCATCCGTTCAACGTCAATCATATCCAAAGTATCTATTTTTTCAACCACGAGCGAACGAATGTCCATGGACCTCAGCATCGACGAACTCTCAGAAGCCGCCAATTCGGCCAGGCCCTCGGACGCGGAGACGGCGAGGGACTCCAGGGCCTCGTCGTCCAGCGCAACGGTCTTTCCAAGGGGAACGCTGGCGGCTTCCTTGCCGAATCGAATCGAGAACGCCGAGAAGAACGCCGCGGCAACCCTGCCCGCAGCCGATCCGGACGCTGATTCGCGCCCGAACATCCCGGCGGCCCATCGCGCGACGGCGGGGCCTATCCTGTCCTCCAGCCCGGGGAAGCGCTCGAGCGCGCCGCCTATGGTACCGCGCTCAAGCGATCCGGAAACGATGGAACCCGCGGCCTCCGCGTCTATCGCCCCGAAGGCGGAGCGAAGAGTGGCCGCAAGCGATTCCCGCGCGGCTGATACCGACGCTTCATCGGCCATGAACGCGAAACTGGATAGAGGCCGTTCGGCGAAGGCGGAAATTGAGGCCGTAACGCGATCGGCTATCGCCTTCCTCGTAGAGGCTTCGCTTAGCAGCGAGCGTACCGTCTCCGAGAAATCGGCTATCGTCGCCGGCATATTATCGAGGATAGCCCTGTCGTACTGACCTAAGCCTATGAAGAACCGCTGAACCGAGTTGAAGCGATCCAGGCTCCTGCGGATGATACGCGCGCCGGCCTTCTCCATCGACGCGACGACGGCCTTCTCAGAGAGGATTCCGTCGATCGCCTCCGTCAATACCGGATACGCCGCGTCTATAGCCCTGGAAGAGAACGACGTCAGGGCGTCCTCGTCGATGAACGACGAAACGCTCTTGCCTTCGGCGGCCGCTCTCTCCAGGGCCGACACGATCGCTCCCGCCATAGCCGAGGCCGCTCGCTCCGAACCTTCGGGGCTCGCCAGAGAGCCTACGATCCGGGTAGCGGCGGCATGGTCCAGGAGGCTGGACAGCGGTACGTCCCTGGACGCGTCGATCGCGGCGGCTGACCCGGCTATCAGCGAGTCGGAGACCGTCTCGCTCGTCGCGAGGCCCGACAGCGCCTCGAGGGCGGCTTCGTGGAGCAAGTCTACCATCCGCCTATCCAGTCCGGAAGCCATGTCGGACGGCCTCGTCTGCAGGGCCTTTCTGCCGAGTCCAAGGGCGGCCTGTCGCAGGGACTCCCTGAATGCGGGGCTACGTAGCCGCCCGGCTATGGTAGCCTCGTCCAGAAGATCGACGGCGACCGCGTCTCCGATCGAACGGGACAGCCTCGGCCGCTCCCTGGGCAGGATGCCGGGCGTGAACGGAACCCTAAACCCTAACACCCGCCGTTCAGCGAGCGGCCTGAACAGCATCTTGATGGCGAGCCAATTGGTGAAAAGGCCGATTCCCGCTCCTATGACGGGCGGAAGGATATATACAAGGGACTCCGATAGAATCACGAACCGACCTCCGAGGCCTTTCGAGCCTCGGCCTCGCTCTGATAGACTGACAGCGCGGATTCGCGTAGCCATCCGGCCGACGATCCAAGCTCGACGCGGTACCAGACGCCGGCGTCCCTCCCGGAGAACGATCGGGACCGGGCAACGATCCTGCAGACCTCGCCGCGCCTCGCGGTTCCGGAATCGGGAGCCTCTGACGAGGCATCGAGCATGAGGCGGGCATAGGCTATCGAAATGACGCCCCATCCCAAGCCTCCGGAGAGTATAGGCGTCTCTTCCAGGCTCAATCCCTGCGGCTCCTTGTCGGAGCACGAGGAGATCAACGCCGATGACGCTACGAAGATGAATAAAGCAGCTATCGCGATCCTGCGCATCAAATCCCTTTCATTATTAACCGATGACGCGCGGTAAACCGCGCGTCATTGAATTTATATAAAAAACGCGGCATGTTAAAGCCCACCCGCATGACATTCATCGTTTTCGCGCTCGCGAGCCTCCTATACACCTCGTTTTCCGGACTCCCGGTCACGCCCGGCCTATCCGTATCGGCCGGTGCGTCGATGACCGACCAGCTATCGTACGGTAGCGCCGTAGGCGGGGCCTGCGCCATCGGCGCGGAGCTGCGCGTAGGCGACGCCCGCGGCGCGCTCTTCGCCTATAGGATCGCGTATCAGGCCCCGACCGGGTATTCGGCCGACTGGTACCGTTACCGCGGATTCTCGGGCATGGACATGGGAGCGGGCTACTTCGGACGCATAGGCCCCGTGGCGGCCTATCTCCTCGGCGGCGGGCAATTGGCCAAGTACGATACTAGCTATTCTTACTTCTGGTTCCCGTTCGTCGAGGCCGGCGGGACGTTGCCTGTCGCGACGCTCGGCGACAGGCTCCTGGTCGAGGTCGGCGGCGGGCGCGCGCGCCGTGGCGAGGTTCTCGTTCGCGCCGAGAACCGGCCAAGCCGCTGGGGGCGGGCGATGAGACCCGATATACGTATCGTCTTCGCCGCAATCTCCGTCGCCGTAGCTATAGCAGCGTGCTCTATGCCGGAGCCCCCCCAGAGAACGGCGCTGGTTTTCGGGATAGCAGACTACGAAGGAACTAGCAACGACCTTGCGTACACTGACGATGACGCTACCGATATCGCGGATACGCTTATCATGAACGGATGGACGACATCGTTAAAATTGGACGAGGATTCCGATCTATCCGGTATCACGAGTGCTATATCGGCCTTGGCCGGTACAGACGGCATCGTGCTGTTCTATTATTCGGGCCACGGCGGTCTCGTGAACGGAAAAGCCAACATCATCCCGTACGGCACGGTAAGCGACTCTACACAATGGATCACCGCGTCGGAACTGACCGCGATGTTCAAGGCCGCCGGGCTCAAGAACGTCGTCATCGTTCTCGACAGTTGCTTCTCGGGCGGCTTCGTCGAAGAAGGGGCGACCGTCGACGCGATACCCGACGTCTTCGGCGAGAACGACGGCGGTGACATCGCGTATACGTGGTTCGTCGACGCGCTCGGGGACGCTATCAATGGCTATACGAGCTATTCGGGCGATTCCGGCTATATAGTCATATCGGCCGCGGGGGCCGGCGAAGCCTCCTGGGAATCGTCGACGTACGGGCACGGCATCTTCACGTACGCGCTGCTTCGGGGCGCCGCTTCGGGAGGCTCCGACCTCGACGGCGACGGCTACGTGACCACGAGCGAGCTGTACGCGTACTGCGCGGCCTTCATAGACGCGAACTGGAATTCGACGCAGGAGCACGTCTACGATACGAACCTCGAACAGTACCAGGACTATATGCCCCACCTGTCGGGCACGGCGCGGGAGTACGCGCTGTGGGCGGTCGACTGAGAGCCCGGCCTATTCCGCCAGGTAGGCTCCAAGCGCGTCGCGGAGCCGCTCTGCCTCTTCCTTGGTCAGCGCGATGCCCTTGCCCATGCGCGAGTGTGACGGATCCCAGCTGCGCACGTCCAGCTTGGGCTCGCGGCCGTTCCACGATACGAGGTTCAGCTCCATCGCCCAGTCCTTGCCTGAAGGGCCAAGCACCGCGATGGCGCGCTCGATCCTGAACTGGATTACGTCATGGTTCGGGTCCATCGTAAGCCTCCGCCCTATCGATCTATAGTCCCGGTTCGAAACCCTCGTCGCCGGCCGCGAATTCAGGGAAGCGGAACACGATGACCCCCGAAGGCCTGACGCGCATCTCGCAGAACCCCTTGGCTGCCAGCTTCTCGAGCGCGCTACGGGCGTCGTCCGAAGAGTATTCGCTCTCGATGGCTATCTCCCCGGGAGTGACGAGCCCGCCGTTCTTCTTCGCGGCCTTCAGGATGGTCTTCTCGATGGTCTCCCGCGTCCTCGGCTGCTCCGCGAAGGACGGGTCGACGTAGCGATCCCTGAAGACGACGCGCTCGCGGGGCGACATATTCAGGGCTTCCCGGTAACCGGCCCGTATATTGGCCTCCCTTACCTGCCCGGACAGCGTGAAGAAATCGTATATGGCGCCGACATAGCCGAGTCCGCCCGTAAATAACCACAGGACGCCAGTCGGCACCTTGCGCAGGTAGAATCTATGGAAGCCAAGGGCGCCGAAGCCTCCGAGCGCCCATAGCAGGTAAGCGATCGTCGTATTATAGTACATTGCGTTCTCCGGAAAATAGATGCGTATATAATACCACGAAAACGGCCGATGGAAAATCAGGGGGCGCAGGCCTTTGACCAACAGACCCGCGGGGTGGTATTACTATGCCATGAAGGACATTAAAACGATCCTATCGGAGCGTTCCGTCGGCTCCGCCGTTACCGCCAAGGGCTGGGCCCGAACCAAGCGCGATACCAAGAACGCCACGTTCGTAGAACTGTACGACGGTTCGTGCTTCACCGGGCTACAGTGCGTATTCGACGCGGCCGCCTCTACCGAGGGGACGCTCGCGGCTCTGTCGCGGACTACTACAGGGGCGGCGCTGGCCGTCACCGGCACGCTCGTGGACTCTCCGGCCGCCGGGCAGCCCGTCGAGCTCAAGGCGACGTCGCTGGAAGTCATAGGCGAATGCCCCGCCGACTCCTACCCTCTGCAGAAGAAGGCGCATTCCCTGGAATTCCTGCGCGAGATAGCCCATCTCCGCCCGCGCACGAACACTATAGGCGCCGCGGCCCGCATGCGCGACGAGATGGCGTACGCCGTCCATACCTTCTTCCACGATCGCGGTTTCCGCTACGTGCATACGCCCGTCATCACCGCCAGCGACTGCGAGGGCGCCGGAGAGATGTTCCAGGCCACTACGCTCGACCTGGACGCCATAGCCAAGCGCGGCGAGGCGGTCGATTACTCGAAGGACTTCTTCGGCAAGAAGGCGTTCCTCTCGGTATCGGGCCAGCTCAACGTCGAGACCTACTGCATGGCCCTCGGCAAGGTATACACCTTCGGGCCGACCTTCCGCGCCGAGAACTCCAACACGACGCGCCACCTGGCCGAGTTCTGGATGATAGAACCCGAGCTCGCGTTCGCGGAGCTGCCCGACGACATGGAGCTCGCCGAGGAATTCGTCAAGCACCTGCTGACCTGGGCGCTCGAGCGTTGCGGCGAGGACATGGCCTTCTTCGAGAAGCGCGTCCAGCCCGGCATCATCGAGATGCTCGATTCGGTGCGTACGAAGAAATTCGCCCACATGAGCTATACCGACGCGATAGCCGAGCTCGAGAAGCGCAAGGAACCATTCGAATTCAAGCCGTTCTGGGGCTGCGACCTGCAGACCGAGCACGAGCGATACCTTTCCGAGACCGTGATAGGCGGACCGCTCATCGTCACCGACTATCCCAAGGAGCTCAAGGCCTTCTATATGCGCCTGAACGACGACGGCAAGACGGTCCGCGCCATGGACGTGCTCGTTCCCCGTATCGGGGAGATCATAGGAGGCTCGGAACGCGAATACCGGTACGACGTGCTCGTAGAGAACATGAAGACGAAGGGACTCGATCCGGCGGCGTACTGGTGGTATCTAGACCTCCGCCGCTTCGGTTCGGCCCCGCACGCGGGCTTCGGCCTCGGCTTCGAGAGGCTCCTGCGCTACGTCACGGGCATCGAGAACATAAGGGACGTTATCCCGTTCCCGAGGGCGGTCAAGCAGGCGGACTTTTGAAGAAGGTCGCCCGTCTCTTCCTGGTCCTCGCGATCGTCTCGGCTGCTTCGGCCGCCGAGTCGCCTCGTTTCGACGTCGCTGCGCCTCCCGCCGTCGACGCCAGGTCCGTCATCGTCATCGACATGGCCAACGGGGACGTGCTGTACGAGCATGACGCCGATCTCGTCATTCCGCCCGCCAGCCTTACGAAGATAATGACGATGATGCTGGCGCTCGACGCCGTCGACGATGGGCGTATCGCCCTTACCGACCGTATCGACATCACGAAGCAGGACGCGACCCTTCCGTACCGCTCGTCGCTTATGTACCTGCAGGAAGGCATGAGCGTCCCGTTCGACGACCTGCTACGCGGCATGGCCGTGATCTCGGGTAACGACGCGGCCTTGACCGTCGCGCGCGTCCTGGCCGGTTCCACGGCCGCGTTCGCCGAGCGGATGAACGCCGAGGCCGACAGGCTCGGCCTGACGCGCACCCGGTTCGTCGAGCCTTCCGGCCTTTCCGAGTACAATTCGACGACCGCCAGGGAGATGGCCACGCTCGCCAGGGAGTACCTGCTACGCCACCCCGCGGCGCTCGCCGACTACCATTCGCGCACCACGATGAATTTCCCCCGCGCCGACGTGATGCCCGTCGGGGTCGATCCGCCCGCTATCAAGATCCTCCTGCAGACCACGAACAAGCTACTGTTCAGCTACGACGGCTGCGACGGGCTCAAGACCGGGTACATCGACGAATCGGGCTATAACCTCGTCGCGACGGCCGAGCGCGACGGTACCCGCGTCATCGTCGTCACGCTCGGAGGCACGAGCGGCCCCGGAGGCCGCGAGCGGTCCGGCAAGGCCCTCCTCGACTGGTCGTTCTCCCGTTGGCGGACGGTCAAGCCCGCGGCTCCCGCTCCGGACGCCGTACGCGCGTGGGGCGGCGCCTCCGAGACCGTATCGCTGGTCTACGCGGATACTCCGGTGTTCACCGTGCCCGCGTCGTTGACCGGCCGTATCGACGCCCGCATAGAGGCTGAGACCGAGGTCGATGCCCCGGTAGCCGCGGGGACGCGACTGGGCCGGGTGGTGTTCACCTCGGGCGACAGCGTCGTTCGGCGGATCGATCTCGTGGCGGCCGAGGACGTGCCTCAGGGCAACCTGCTCATCCGCATGCGCGACGCTATCATACGTTTCTTCAGGCGGGTATTCGTCAGGGGATAGACGCGCGGGCCTAGTCCGAGAAGCGGACCGTATCGCCCTCGATCCTTACGAGGCCGTCGCGACGCAGGCCCTCGGCCGCATCCTTGACGCGGCCGTACTCCATGCCGAGCTCGGCGGCCATGTCGGCGAGGCCGCGGCCCCTCGTACCGTAACCTGCGCCGGCCGATAGCGCCCTGAGCACGGCGCCCCTGGCCTGGCGGAGCGATCCCTCGAACCGCTTCTGCGTAGAATACGCCGATGCGCGCCTGGACGGATTCGGCTCGCGCCGCTTTAGCCATGCTCCGTAGTCCATCAGGGCGTAATACCAGGTACGCGGATCGTCGCGGTCCAGGACCGCGGCCGCTACCGTCTCCAGGTCGCGGTCCGGCACCTTATCGGCGCCGCGGAAGAAATGGAAGATCAGCGCCGCTCGTATATTAGTCTCGAGGAAGGGGCTCGGCACGCCGTAGGCGAACGCGAGCACGGCCCTGGCCGTGTACCTGCCGACGCCAGGCAGCTCGAGGAGCAGGCGCTCGTCGCGGGGAGGGATCCCGCCGTACAGCTCCGCGCATATCCGAGCCGACTCTCGTAGCCGTAACGCGCGCGAATTGTACCCGAGCCCGCGCCAGGCGTCGTACAGGGTCGCGAGGTCGACGCACGCGAGCGCCTCGGCGTCCGGGAAGCGCTCCATCCACGCCAGGTATTTCGGCTCGACGCGCGCCGTCTGCGTCTGCTGAAGCATTATCTCGGAAACGAATACGGCCCATGGATCCGCGGTCCTACGCCACGGGAAATCTCGGCCTTCCCGTTCGTACAGGTCGAGCACCGCGGCCCTGAACGCGAACGCGTCCTCCCGGGAGACCATTAGCCGCGAACCTATCGGCTCATCGCCGCGACGAGATCGTCGGCTGCCTTGCGCGCCCTGCCGGCAAGCGACTCAAGCGACCTTGCGCGCCTCGCGAGCTCAGCGTTCCTGTCGACGATGGCTGCGGTAGACTCCGCGACCGCGCCCTGGCTCGATTCCAGGTCTCGCATGCCCTTGGAGGCGTTACCCGACAGAGTCGATTCCTTCGCCGCCTCCTCCATCATCTTGACGGCGGAGGCCGCCAGGGCGCGCGAATCGACGAGTATGCCCTCGCCTGATTCCCTTTGCCGCGCGGCCTCCGTAGCGGCCTCCGATATACGCACGCTCGTCTGCGCCGCGCCCTCGGTTATGCTGGCGAGCGCGTCGCTCACCGACGAGCTCGCCTCGACGCCTTCTCCGACGGCGGTCTCTATGCCCCCTATTATGGCCCCTATGCGGGAAGAGCGCTCGGCGCTAGCCTGGGCGAGCCGCTTTATCTCGTGGGCGATGACGCCGAAGCCCTTGCCCGCGGAACCGGCGTGGGCGGCCTCGATAGAGGCGTTCATCGCTAGCAGGTTAGTCTGGTCCGCGAATTCGTTTACCGCTTCCACGACCGCTCGTATCTCGCCGGACGACTCCCTGACGCGTACCATCGACGCGGCCAGCCTGGTCATGGCCGCCCTGCCCGTCCCGGTCAGCGTATCGAGGCTTGCGGCGAAGGCGGCCGTGCCGTCTATCGCCTCGCTTACCCGCGAAACGCCCTCTATGAGCATGCCGGTGCCGCGGGTAGTACGCTCTATGCACGACGCCTCCGTCTCCAGTTCGGTCTGCACGGACGCTATCGACGATAGCAGGCTGGCGATCGACGCGGACGCGGACTCCAGCGTCTTCCGCTGCGCCTCGGCCGAGGCGCCGATGGCCTCCGCGCCGTCGGCCGATAGCTGGGCCGCCCCGGATACGGCGGCTATCTCCCCGTCGAGCAGCTTCGCGACGGTCAGGGTCTCGTCGGCCGCCCGCTCAGCCTCGCACAGGAGGTTGGACAGCTTGTCCCGCTGATCCGATACCGCCTTGGTATACTCGTCGAGTTCCTTGCGCATCGTCGACGACCGTAGCGACATCGCGATGAAGACCGACAGGTTAAGGCTGAAGAACGTGAAGCCCTGGAGCCAGGCGAACGGCTGCGCGCCTAGCACCTGGTAGACGATATCGTGGATGGCGAAGCCGAGCCCGATAGCCAGCCCAAGCAGGATGGTCGCGGCGTCCTTCTTGCCCGAGCGCGCCGCCTTGGCCACGATGACGGCCACGACGACGATGATCCCGAAGATAGGAGCGAGGCTCAGGTTGAAAAGCAGGTTGATGGCGGCGTCGTCCTGGGCGAAGAACAAGAAGGCCGCTCCGAAGACCGCCATATCGGCGGCCGCGAATATCCTGGCGGCCCTGTATCCCTTGGCATCGAAGTACTTGACGAAGAACAGCAGCGTGAACGCCATCGACCATGACAGACTGACCCTGGCGACGGCGCGCTGTAGTAGCCCGCCCAGCATGATTCGCTCGGAGCCCATATCGATGAAATAGACGGCGACGAGGAATAGGGACAGCGCGTAGAAGAGGCTCGCCTTGTCGTCCGGCCTCGCCGCGAAGCCGGCGGCGAAATAGAAGCCCATGAATATGCAGAGTACGGCGATGATGGTATTGATAGTGGAGACGAAGAAGGCCATCAGGTGATTGACCATATCGGCGCGCTCCTCGCCGACCAGCGCGAAACCGGGTACGGCTACCTCGGTGCCGGAGTAATAGCACCTGAATGCGAGCGTCGCGACGCCGTCGTCGAAGGCCGTAGCCGGGATGAGGATTACCGAATCGACCTGGGGCCTGACGTAGTATCGAGGCGGTAGGCTACCGCGGGAGCCGACGTAGGTTCCGTCCGCGTAAAGGTCGAAGGCGCAGGCGATCTTGCCGCTCTCTAGCCATATTCGGTCCCCGGGGATAGTCGTCGCAACCGAGGCCGTCGTCCTGATCCAGAAATTTCCGTCGCCGCCCCGGATGTCTATAGTTCCGGGGGTCTCGAGGGTCGCCCAGGAGGAATCATCGAACGCACGATCGGCGCGGGCGGTATCGTCCCCCGCGGAATATCGAATCGCCCCGAATTCTGCTAAAGCGGCTTCGTCCGGTCGATCGGCGCCTGAACATGAAAAAACCAATGCGCAGACGAGAGGTACCAGTACTTGTTTTCTCATTATGACTCCGCGATCCGAATTGGTTCGATTATAGCAACCAATCCGGACCGCGGGCAAGCGCCGGTCGCGCTAGCTATTATTCCGCGAAGATGTGAACGTACTCGTGGAGCAACTCCTCAGCGGATTCCTTGCAGCCGCCGCAGACGGTGCCGATCTTCGTGCGGTCCTGGAGCCCGGCCCAATCGCGGGCGCCCTGCTTGACCGCCTCCTCGATATCGCGATCGCTTATATTGAGGCAGGAGCATATTATGCGGGCGCCCTCGTTGCGGAACTCGCCGGAGCGGCCGTTCTTCTCCAGGTAATCGTCTATCGCGGCTCGCAGGGCCTTGTCGCCCAGCACCGAGCAGTGGATCTTGTTGTCGGGCAGCCCGCCGAGGCGCTTGACGATATCGTCGGGCTTTATGTTGTACGCGTCCTTGATGCCGAGGCCCTTGATGACCTCGGACAGCATCGACGTGCTGGCTATCGCGCTGGCGCAGCCGTAGGTCTTCCAGCGCGCGTCGACGATGACGTCGCCCTCAATGCGGAGGCGGAACATCATCTGGTCGCCGCACTTTATATTGCCGGTCATGCCCTCTGCGTTATAGACGAAACCCTCTGCGGGGTCGAATACGTTCTTGGGGTTCGTGAAGTGCTCCTTCACGACGTCCGAATAGAGCCAGGCGAAAGCGTCGCTCACGGTTTCCTCCATATCTTTCAGTACGAAACGGTAGACATCTTGCGCAGGCGCGCGATGATGGGTCCGATCTTCGAGATGACGTAATCGACGTCGGCCTCGGTCGAGTCCCTTCCGAGGCTGAATCGTATCGAGCCGTGCGCGAGCTCGGGGCCTACGCCAGTCGCGAGCAGCACGTGGCTCGGCTCGAGGCTACCGGAGGCGCACGCCGACCCGGTGGACACGCGTATGCCCTCGATGTCCATGGACAGGAGGATCGCCTCGCCCTCGGCGCCGGGGAACGATACGTTGAGCGTGTTGGGCAGGACGTGCTCGGGATGCCCGTTTACCCTGCTCTTGGGAACCGCGGCCAGTATTCCGTCGCGGAGCCGGGCCCTGAGCCCGCCTATCCGGACGATGTACTCGTCGAGCTCCTCGCGAGCCAGATCGGCGGCGAGGCCGAAACCCAGTATTCCCTGGTTATTGTAGGTACCCGCTCGGAAGCCGTGCTCCTGGTGCCCGCCCCGGATAAGCGGCTCCAGCGGCGCGCCCGTCTTGACGTACAGGCCGCCTATGCCCTTGGGGCCGTATAGCTTGTGGCACGACATGGTCATATAGTCGACGCCCCACTCGTTCACGTCCACGTGAATCTTGCCGACGGACTGGGTCGCGTCGCTGTGGAAGAACGCGCCGGAGGCCTTGGCTATCCTCGATACGGCGACCATATCCTGTACGGTACCTATCTCGTTGTTGGCGGCCATCACCGAGACGAGCAGCGTATCGGGCCCGACGGCCTTTTCCAGCTGATCGAGCCTGATCCGTCCGTACTCGTCCACGTCGACGAATGTAACCGGGAAGCCCTCGTCGGCGAGCCATTTGGCCGCGTTGAGCACGCAAGGATGCTCTATCTTCGTAGTAACGATCCCGCGCCTCGGGCCCTTGCGGCCGAGATGGAACATGGTCGCGAATACGGTATTGTTCGACTCCGAGCCGCCGCTCGTGAATATGACGCGCTCGGGATCGGTGGCGCCTATCAGCCGGGCAACGGAGGCTCGTGACTGCTCTATGCGCGAGCGGGCCCTGCGCCCCGCCTCGTGCATGCTCGAGGCGTTAGCGTATACCTCGAGGTCGGCAATCATCTCGGCCTTCACCTCGGGCCGTAGCGGCGTCGTGGCGTTATAGTCCATGTAAACGAAACGTTGTTCCATATCCCTCATCCCTCCGAGACGTCCTTGAGCGTGCGCTCGGCCAGGTACGCGTCTATCGTGGCCTTGAGCCCTATCCAGAAATTGCGCGGATGGCAGGCTCCGCCCAGCACGCAGGCACCGGGGGCGTCGACGCAACTGACGGGCTTGACCCTGCCGTCTATCGCCTCGACTATCTCGAGCATGCGTATTTCCGCGGGATCCTTGGCCATCCTGTAGCCGCCGTTCTTGCCCCGTTCGCTCTCTATCAGGCCCGATGACTTGAGCCTGGACAGGATTCCTTCGAGGTACTTGGCTGGAATGCTCTCCGACGCCGCTATCTCAGAGGCCGTCGCCGAGCGGTCGGGCCTCTTGGCGAGGCAAGACATTGCCCGTATGGCGTACTGGGTTCTCGCGGAAACTGAAAACATGCCTGGTATCCCCTGTATTCCTATCTGTTTAATAGGAATATAGCCAACGCCCGTCATCTTGGTCAAGCCCGCGATCATGGAATGTCTATTTTCTCTTGGAGCGGGAGGAACCGAGCACGACGACGACGGCCGTCAGGAAGTACGGCAACGACAACAACAGTTCGGCCGGAGCCTCAGTAATCGCCTGCGCCCTGGTGGCCAGCGACAGCAGCAGCGCGAACAGCGCGCTTGCCGCGAAGGTACCGCCCAGGCGCTTGCCGCCGAGGTATACGGCTACGAGGGCTATCCAACCGCGGCCGGCGCTCATATTCGGCACCCATGCACCGACCGACGAGGCCAGCGCGGCGCCGGAGATCCCGCAGGCGAGTCCGGATAGCGCGTAGACGGCGCCTCGAACGCCGCCGGAGTCTATACCGGCCATGGTCAACGCGTCCCGATTCATGCCTGCCGCCTTGGCCCTCGTACCCAGCGGCGTACGCGCCAGCACCAGCGCCACCATGATCGCGACGCCGAACGCCAGGTAATCGCTGGAGCGCTGCCCGAAGAGAGCGCCGACGACGGGAATCGAGGCGGCGCCCGCGAAGGGGCGGCCGGATTGCAGGCCGGCTACCGCAGCGACGCCCTTGCTTCCGAAGACGTACTTAGACAGCATCGAAGCGGCAGCGGGAACGAGCATGTTGACGCCGAGGCCGACGACGAACGAATCGGCGTTGGCCTTCCTGGAGAACAGGTCCGAGACGTACGCGATGGCGCTCGGCACGAGCATCGCGGCGATAAAGCCGGCGACCGTACCGAAAGCCGCCCCGAAGGCCATATACGAGAACGCGCCCGCGAGCATGAGGCCCTCCAAGGCGATATTGAGGGAGCCTGCGTACTCGGTCGCCAACCCCCCGATGGCCGCGGGAGCGAGCACAGCCAGGAAGGCTATCGCGTCGAGTAGCAAGGCCGAAAGGTGAATCATTTCGCCCTCCTTGTAGGCGTTCGCCTCATGAAGGCCTTGACGGCGGTCCACGACGGCCTGGAACTGACTACGAGGATGACGAGCGCCTTTATGGCCATTCCGGCGTCAGGCGGCAGATCGGACAGTACCGCCGCCTGTCTGGCCCCTGAATCGAGCCAGGCGAAGAGCAGCGCGGCCAACGGTACGGCGGAAGGTCGGGAACCGGCGACCAACGCCGCTCCGATAGCGCTCCAGCCTATGCCGCCGCTCATGCCCCTGATAGCGGTACCCTTCGCGCCAAGTACCATCAACGCGCCGGCGAGGCCGTGCAGCATGCCTGACGCTACGACGGGAGCCCATGACAGGCGTTCGACGTCGTAGCCTTGTAGCTCGGCGAAACGCGGATTCCTTCCGTACAGATCGTGGGCGGCTCCGCTTCTCGTGCGCTCGAAGTAGAACGATGCCGCGACGCACAGTATCAGTACGACGAATGGGGCTACGGTCAGCGTCGACGGAGGTTCGAGCCTGGCGAGCAGCGCCTCCGTTTCGAGGGCCGGCATGGCGATGAGGTTTCCCGAGCGATCGCGCAGAGGGCCGCCTATGGCCCAGTCGATGACGAAGATGAAGCCCTGCGATACGAGGATGCTGGTAAGGAGCACCTCGGCGCCGGCGAATCGTCTTCCCATGGCCGGAAGCGCCGCTACGGCCGCGCCCGCCAGGACGCCCGCTACGACCGCGGCTAGCGTGGCGCCCGGCCCGAGCGCCGCGTAGCCGTAGTAGCCCGCCGCCGCGGCGGCGATGGAACCGGCGTACGCCTGGCCCTCTCCGCCCAGGCTGTAGTGCCCCGCCCTGAACGTCACGATGACTCCCAGCGCGCACAGGGCGAGCGGAGCGGATAGTTCGACCATGTTAAGGATGGACGACGCGTTCGAGAACGGCGCCACGAAGAAGGCGCGAAGCGCCGTTGACGGCTCGCCGGACAACGCGGCAGCGGCCAGCGCGGCGAGGGCCGCCGCCGTAGCCACGGCGATGGCCAGCCTCTTCGGCGTGCTCGAGGCGCCGGTATCCTTGACCGTCCTCAGTACCGGCGATATCACGGCTCTACTCCGGTCAACGCCGCGGCTATGGCCGAATCGTCGGAACCCGGCCCGCTCAACGCCTTGAGCCTTCCGCGATACAGGACGAACGACCGGTCGGCCAGTTCGGAGGCGTCTTCTGGATCGGAACTCAATAGCAGTACGGCGGAGCCTTCGTCCCGCATCTCGGCCAGGCGCGAAAGTAGCGCGGCGCGGGAGGATCGATCGAGTCCCTGGGTCGGATTCGCGGCTACGACGACATCGGCGGGGCCGTCCAGTTCCCGGGCGGCGACTACGCGCTGGCGATTCCCGCCAGACAGCGTATCGACGCGGCGGCGACCACCGTTCTTCACGTCGAACGACGCGAGCAAGGCGTCGGCGTCCGCAAGCGGGGCTCGCCCTAGGGCGAAGTCGGCGAACGAGTATCCTCGCAGGCGCCCCGCTATCGCGTTTAGCGCGACGCTCGCCTTGGCGCACAGGCCGCGGCCCTCCCGGTCGGTCGGGATATACGCCATGACGCCGGAACGCAGGATACGGGGAGGATAGGAATGAATATCCTTGCCCAGCACGAGCACGTCGCCGCTATCCGGTCCGACGACGCCGGCCGCTACGTCCTCTAGCGCGTCGAGCCCGTTACCGCCAAGCGCGACGACGGCGACGACCTCGCCTTTCCGCACGACGAGGTCCGCGCCGTCGAGCGAGTCCGAGCCCCTCCTGGATAGGGTTACGCTACGGAGCGTAAGCCCGGGCTTTCCGGGAGTGCTCCCGGAATCGGTCCCGGCCGCGCATGACGAGCTCCTCACGATGAGGTCGGCGAGTCCGCACTCGTCCGTATCGTCGGGGCGTATGGTCCGTTCGACTCTCCCCGCCCTCATGACGCTTATCCTGTCGGCCAGGTCGAGTATCTCCTTGGCGCGATGCGAGATGTACACGATGCCGGCTCCGGCGGACTTGAGCCGCCGTATCAGCGCGAACAGCGCCTCGGTTTCCCGCTCGCCGAGTATGCTCGTGGGTTCGTCGAGCACGAGTACGCCGCCGCCCCTGGCCAAGGCCCTCAGTATCTCCACCTCGCGGCGCCCGGAAGCCGATAACGTAGACACGATCGCGTCCGGATTCACGGAGAACCCGTATCGGTCCGCGAGCAAGGAGAAATCGTAGGCGACCCTGCGCCTGTCCGAGAATACGCCGAGGAACCTCGGCTCGTGTCCGAGAGCGACGTTATCGG
Organism: Spirochaetae bacterium HGW-Spirochaetae-3; assembly: GCA_002839315.1. Taxonomy (GTDB): domain Bacteria; phylum Spirochaetota; class Spirochaetia; order Treponematales; family UBA12059; genus SZUA-370. The sequence continues at coordinate 264,047 of PGXV01000001.1, read as the reverse complement.
CGGCGCTCAGCCCAGGCGCGAGCATGGAGTATTGAGGCACGAACCCTATGCCGGCCTTCTCGGCGTCGCGGTGCGACGAGAAACTTACCGGGCTTCCCCGTATCGCCACGGTACCCGAATCGGGGGACTCGAAGCCGCACAGGATCTTGGCGAGCGTCGACTTGCCGGCTCCGTTCTCGCCGACCAACGCGTGGACCTCGCCCCGCTCGAGCGAGAAATCAGCGCCGTCCACGGCAAGAGCGTTGGTGGACGGATAGTACTTACGTATCGACGTGAGCGTGGCTAGTTGCATCGTAGTCGAAGATACTCTCAGAACGTGTCCATGGAAAAGTCCGGGGTACCCGCTTTCAAGCCGGCTATCGCCGCGTCAAGCGCGTCGCGCACGGATCGCGGCAAGGCGGCGTATCCCTTGCCGTCGGGATCGAATCCGACGTAGCCGTCGCGGGCGGATACTATGTCGGCCCTGCCGTACAGCGACGTATCCCCTGAAAGCGCGGCCTTGAGCCGCTCGTAGACGAGTCGGTCCTGGGCGATCGTCGCACAGCCTATAACGGCCTCCGGGTCGAGCGCGTACCCTGCGCCGTCGAACCAGACGACCGACGCTCCGTTCTCCCTCGCCGACGCTACGACTCCCTGCCCGCCCGAGCCGGCGATAGGAAGTATTACCTCGACGCCCGACCCGTACAGCGAGGACGCCAGCTCCGAGGCCTTAGCCGAGTCGTACCAGTTTCCCACCTCGCGGAATTCCAGCTTGAATTCCGGATCGACGGCCTTGAGGCCCGCCTCGAAGCCAGGTCGTATAAGCCGGTCGAGGGTCGGATAGTGCTGAGCCGCGACGATCCCGGCGACCGGCGCGGCGTCGGGATTACGGTCCTTCGTCACGAGGCCGGCGAGATAGCCTACGATGAATCCCTGTTCCATCTGATTGAAGAGGATAGTATGTATTGCGGGATTACCGGGAAGGTACGCGTCGGCGACGATGAAGCGCACCGACGGATAATCGGGGGACAGCTTGGCGCACAGTTCCGGCAGGGACGGGTTAGAGCTGACGACTATGCTGAATTCGCCGGACGCTACCGTATCCCGTAGCGAGTCGAGCCACGTCGACTGATCGTACCCCGCCTCGATTACCTTGACGGTCGCGCCCGGGATCTCCGCGACGGCCTTCTCGGCGCCGGCCACGAGCATCTCGTATATTGGGCTACCCGAGGCCACGCCGGGAACGAATACTGCTACCGAGAGCGGATCGGGGCCGGCGGCGGACTTCGAGCACGAGACGGCTAAGGCGATCGCCGCGATGGCCACGACGGCGTAGAGTGTCTTGAAAGCGTTCGATTGACGGTTCATGCGTACTCCTTGGCGATCGCGGAGGTCGTCCCAAGGCGCCGCGCGATCACGCTATTCATGTTTATCGACCACGAGTATACTTAGCGCGTCAGTGCGCCATCAGTACGCGCAGGCTGTCCTATCCAGAACTTTACGTTAAAGGTCAATTTAGATGAGTTCCGAGCGATCGTATAAAATAGGCGAATTATCGCGTATGTTCGGCTTGACCGCGCGCGCGATCCGTTACTACGAGGAGCTAGGGCTCCTCGAGTCCGAGGACAGGGACGGTCCCGAGCACCGCCGGTACTCGGAGCGCAACGCCGTTCGCATCAAGCGTATCCAGCAGCTCAAGGACTACGGTCTGACGCTCGCCGAGATACACGAGCTGTTCGAGCTGGCCAGGCGCGACCGATCGGGCGACTCGGTCAGGAAGAGCCTCGCTGAAAAATACCACGCGCGTCTCGACGAGGCCAGGAAGCGTCGCCAGGCCATCGACGAGTACATCGACGACCTCTCCTGGCACGTCGAGCAGCTGGAACGCGTCCAGGACTTCTTCGAGTGCCCCGGCGCCTCCTGCGCCGACTGCCGCTGGGCCGAGCGCTGCGACGTGCGGCTACTCGTATCGAAGGGAGTCTAGCGTTGTATTGCGGCATCGATATCGGCACGTCGTCCATCAAGTGCCTCCTCGTCGACGAGAACGGTTCCAGGCGCGGCCTCGGCCGGGCTCCCGTCGGATTGTATAGAGGCGACGCAGGCTACGAGGCCGACCCGCTGGAGTGGCTCAAGGCCTGCGCGGCCGCGTACGCCGAAGCCTCCGAGGCGACCGGCCTCGGCGAAGCCGGTCTACGGGATCGGCTTCGCGCCGTCGCCATATCGGGGAACGGGCCGACGCTCGTCGCGGCCGGCCGCGACGGCCTGCCCGTCGGTCGGGCCTGTTCATGGATGGACAGGAGCGCCGTCGCCGAGGCCGCGCGCGTATCGGAAGCCGCGGGCCGCGCGGTCGATCCCTCGTTCTACCTACCCAAGGCCCTGCGCGTCCTTGGTTCCGAAGCTGGCGGTTCCGTATCCAAGTTCTTCTCCGGCCCGGAATACCTCGCGTTCACCCTCGGAGCCGCGCCCGTATCGTATCTCGTCGACGATTACTACGACGCCTTCGTATGGGACCGGGCGACGGGCGCCCGGCTCGGCCTCGACTCCGCGCTATTCCCCCCGTACGTCGATCCGGCCAAGGTCATAGGCGAGGTAAGCGCCAACGCGGCCGAGGCGGTAGGACTGCCCGCGGGACTGCCCATCGTCTCGGGGTTCCCCGACTTCCTGGCCGCGCTCGTCGGATCGGGCGCCGTCTCCCCCGGCCTCGCGTGCGATCGATCCGGCTCGAGCGAGGCGCTCAACGTATGCGCCCAGAGGCCCTTCCCGGATCGCTCGATCTTCAGCCTGCCGCACGCCGTGCGCGGCTTATGGAACCTGTCCGGCGGCCTCTCCACGAGCGGCAAGGCGCTGGAATGGTTCTCGGGCGTCGCCGGCTACTCGGGCATAGGCTCCGATAGCGTATACCAGGATGCCGAACGCGTCGCGGCGGGCGCCGACGGCCTCCTCTTCCTGCCGTATCTGGCGGGAGAGCGGGCGCCGCTATGGAATTCCAGCCTCCGCGGCGCGTTCTTCGGCCTTTCGCTTGCCCACGGCAGGCGCGAAATGGCGAGGGCGGTCGTCGAGTCGCTGGCCTACGGCCTGAGGCTGGCCGCAGACCGGATACGCGGCGGTGAATTCCGTATCGACGTCGCCCGCTGCTCCGGCGGCGCGGCTCGGGACAGTATGCTGTGCGCCATAAAAGCCGACGTGCTCGGCATAGCGATAGAGGTACCCGAGAACCCGGAGTGCGAGGCGATGGGCGACGCGTGCGCGTGCGCCGTCGCGTTGTCGGAGCACGCTAGCCTCAAGGACGCCTCCAACGCTATGGTGCGCATAGCCTCGCGTTACGAACCCGACGACGCTTCCTCCGCGATATACGAAGAACGCTTCGTCGCGTGGAAGGACGCGCTGGACGCCGCGATACGTCTTTCCTCTCCTCGGAACGCCCCCTATAAGGAGCCGTGATATGCCGCCCTCGATGATGCAGAGCCTCATACTATTCCTGCTTATTTGCTCCGGCTTCGCCGCGGGGAAGGCAGGCGTGCTCAAGGGCGACACGGTCCGTGCCCTGTCGCGTTTCCTCGTGGACTTTACCCTGCCCGCCATCATCATCGTCTCGATGCAGAGGCCGTTCAGCCCCGCGCTCAGGGACCAGTCCGTACGCATACTCGTCATATCGTCGATCGTATACGCCGTCTCGTTCCCGCTGGCCTACGCCGCCACGGCCGCGTACCGGAAGGCCGGGCGAGCGGAGCTGGGCGTCCACCGTTTCGCGATGTGCTTCTCCAACGTGGCCTTCATGGGCTTCCCCGTAGCGGAGTCGCTACTCGGGCGGGAGAGCCTCTTCATCGTCTCCATATACAACATTCCGTTCCAGCTCCTCGCGTTCTCCGTCGGAATCGCTATGATAGCGGGGAAGAGGAAGGACGGGCCGCGCGGTTCCGCGGCGCTCAAGTCGCTGTTCAACCCGGCCATCGTCTCGGCGCTCGTCGGCTTCGCGCTGTTCCTCGGCTCCGTCAGTATCCCCGACCCGCTCTTCTCGGCCATGGAGCTCCTCGGCGGCATGACCACACCGCTCGCGATGGCGGTGATAGGCGCGGTCCTCGCGCAGACGCGGCTAGGCGGCGTACTGGGCAATCCCCGGCTCTGGCTGACGACCGCGTACCGCCTCGGCGTCCATCCCCTCCTCGTGTTCGCCGTCGCCAAGGCCGTCGGCCTGTCGGGGATGGAGCTCGCCGTCCCCGTACTCGTCTCGGCTATGCCCGTCGCGGCGAACAGCACGATACTCGCGGGCGTATACGGCGGCGACGACGTCACGGCGTCGGGCCTCGTGTTCGCGTCGACGCTACTGTCGCTAGTCACCATTCCGCTGATAGGATCCTTCATCCTGTAAGCCGGAACGGAGCCGTTATAGTCGATCTATCCCTTTACCCGCAGGTCGGCCGAGGCTATAGTCTCGCCACTGGATATGAATAAAATCGAACCGGCCGGGCGCCGAAAAGCCCTCTCGAGATTCTTGAAGTACCTCTCCCCGTACTGGGGCCTGTTCCTCGTCGGTCTCTTCGCGATGCTCCTGGCCACGGTCGCGCGGCTTTCCGGCCCCCTGATCCTGCGAGCGCTCGTCGACGGCGCCATTCCCGCGGGAGATACCGCGGGCATGATCGAGTACGCGCTCCTGTACCTGGGGATCATCGTCGTAATGGGCGCCCTGACCTTCTACCAGTCCACGACGATCATACGGCTCGGCCTCAACGTCGTAACCGCCATCAAGAGGGACCTGTTCGCGCACATGCTTACGCTCCCGGTCGCCTACTACGACAAGCATCCGGTAGGCGAGCTGATGGCCCGCGTCGAGAACGATACGGAGAAGGTCAAGCTGCTGTTTAGCGAGACCGGCATAATGCTCATAGCCAACGCCGTCTACTTCATCGGCATGTTCGCCGTATTCTTCTCCATGGACGCGAGGATAGCGGCCCTTATCCTCATACCGTCGCCCATACTGCTCGCCGGCTTCATCTTCGTGTTCGACAGGCTCAGGCCGCTGTACGAGAAGAGCCGTAGGAAATACGCCGAGATAACGGCTATAGCCACCGAGTTCGTGCAGGGCATAGAGGTGGTCCAGGCGTTCAACCGGACGGAGCACGCGGCCGCGAGGCTCGAGGCGGCCAGCAAGGAGAAGCTCGACGCCGAGATAAAGGCCGGCATGACCGAATACACGACGATGGGCTTCATGAGCTTCCTCGGCGGCCCGCTGTTCATCGTGCTTATAGTCAGGCTCGTGGCGCCCGGCGTGTTCTCCGGCGTCCTGACCGTCGGCACGCTCCTCGTGTTCATCGAGTACGGCGTCAGGCTGTTCGAGCCGCTGTTCAGCATAGGGGAGAATATCCGGGGCATTCAGCAGGCGCGCGTCGCGATGAGCCGCATCTTCGACATCATGGACCTCCCTTCCGAACCGGCGGGCGAAGGAGTGGCTCCCGTATTCGAGCGGGAGATAGAGTTCCGTGACGTAAGCTTCGAGTACAAGCCCGGGGAGACGGTACTGGACCGCGTGTCGTTCACGATACGCAAAGGCGATACGGTGGCCCTCGTCGGCGCTTCCGGTTCCGGCAAGACCACGACGGTCAGCCTCCTCTGCAGGTTCTACGAGGCGACCGGTGGCTCCATACTCGTCGACGGCGTTCCGCTGAGCTCGCTATCGCTACAGGAATGGCGCCGCGAGATAGGGCTGGTGCTCCAGGACATATACCTGTTCCCGGGCACGATCCTCGAGAACGTCAGGGTCTACGACGAATCCATCGCGCCCGACGACGCGATGGACGCGCTACGGACCGTTCACGCGGCGGGCTTCGTGGGCCGGCTTCCCGAAGGCATGGGCACTACCCTGCACGAGCGCGGATCGAACCTGTCCACGGGGGAGAAGCAGCTCCTGTCGTTCGCTCGCGCGGTGGCCTTCGGCGCCGACATCGTCATCATGGACGAGGCTACGGCCAGCGTCGACGTGGCTACGGAACGGCTTATTCAAGAGAGCCTGGAGCGCCTCCTCGAGGGACGCACCGCGGTGATCGTCGCCCACCGGCTCTCCTCCATCCTTAAGGCCGACAAGATCCTGTTCTTCAAGGACGGCCGCGTCATAGCGCAAGGCAGCCATGACGAGCTCGTAGCGGCCCTGCCCGAGTACAGGGAGCTGGTACGGTTACAGTTCCCGGACCTAGAAACCGAGACGGAGGCGATTCGATGAGCGATTCCGCGTCCGGCGCAGCGGCGCCGCGCGTCGACCATATACGCTGGATAGGCAGGCTATGGCGACGGAAACCCTGGCTAATAGCGGGCCTCTTCGTGCTCACGCTGCTATCGAGCGCCGTCGCGGTGACGTATCCGTACCTGTGCAAGCGACTCCTCGACATGATACAGGCCCTGCTCGAGAAACCGGGCACCGTCGACCCGATGCGCGAGGTTGACCGCCTGCTCTGGGTGTTCATCGCCGTCGGCGTAGGCGGGCTCGTCGCTTCCCTGTTCCCAGGCATCCGCGGCGTGACCAACTCCATCTTCGAGCACGCGATACGCTCCACGTACTGGAGGAAGGTGCTCGGCAAGGACTACGCGTTCTTCGCTAAATTCGGCTCCGGCGACATCGTCACGAGGCTGACCGACGACATCTACGACTTTCCTAAGCTGTCGTGGTTCCTGTGCTCCGGCATATTCCGGGCGGTCGAGTCGATAAGCAAGATAGCGTTCTGCCTCGGGGCGATGATACTGCTCGACTGGAGGCTGACGCTGTTCTCCATCGTGCCTATCCCGGTAATGATAGCCCTTTTCTATATCACGCAGGACAGGATCTACGACACCTTCCAGAAGAACCAGCAGGCTATCAGCGCCATCAACACGAGGCTGGAGATGAGTTTCTCCGGCGTCCGCATCATAAAGGCGTACGCCTGCGAGGAGAAGTACGGACGCTTCTTCTCCGAGGTGCTCGGCACGAGATGGAATACCGAGATGGCCGTCGCGAGGCTCGAGGTCGTCCTTCACATGATCTATCAGTACATCGACTACGTCGCGCAGGTCGGCATCGTATTCGCCGGCGGACTGATGGCCGTAAAAGGGAAGATTTCGATAGGCACCTTCTACGCCTTCTACACCTATTTATCGATGCTTATTTACCCGATACTCGACATCCCCCAGCTCTTCGTATCGGGCAAGCGCGCCTTCGTCAACATCGACCGCCTGGAGGAGATGTCATCCTTCCCCGAACCCGCGGTCAAGGACTCGGTATCGCCCGTCGGGACCATAGAGTCCATATCGCTCGCCGGCGTCAGCTTCGCGTACGGAGACCGGCCGGCGGACGCCCTGTCGGGTATATCGATGAGCGTCGGGCGCGGCGAGCGCATCGGCGTTATAGGGCCGGTCGGGGCTGGCAAGTCTACGCTACTGAAGACGCTCCTCGGCGTACTCCCGCCGCGAGAGGGCTCCGTACTGGTCAACGGTATCGACCTGCGGGACGCCGACCTGCGTTCGTACCGAGCCCAGCTAGGCTACGTACCGCAGGAAGCGCTGCTATTCTCGGGCACCCTAAGGGAAAACGTCGATTTCGGGTCCGACTCCCCGGACGACGCGCTGTTCAGGACGGCGATAGAGGCTGCCCAGATAGAGGCCGAGATGGAATCGTTCGCCGACGGCGAGAATACCGTAGTAGGTCAGCGCGGAGTCAGCCTGTCCGGCGGGCAGAAGCAGCGGATGGCGATAGCGAGGGCGGTCGCCAGGCGGCCCAGGATACTGCTGTTCGACGACATCACCGCCAGCCTCGACGCCGCCAACGAGGAGCGCCTTATGCGACGCCTCGACGAGCTCTACGCCGACCTCGGATGCGTCATCGTCTCGCACAGGCTATCCACCCTGCAGTACGTCGACAAGGTGCTGTACCTGGACGGCGGCAAGGCGCTCGGCTTCGGCACCCACGAGGAACTCCTTTGCCTGCCGTGGTATCGGGCCTTCATCGAGGAGCATATGTGCCGCCCGTCGGGCCCTGCGCCGACGGTAAGCCTAGGGCTTAGAGAATAGCGCCAGAGTGAAGAAGGGCAAGGACATCGCGCTGATTATCGCCCCGGCCGCGAAGGAATCGTTACCTCCTTCGACGTCGCCCGAGTCGGTCAGTACATAGCCGCGGATCGCCAAGGCCAATCCTCCGACGCATATGAGACCGCCGGCGATGATGCCGCCCGCCTGCCTGCGCGCGGCCATGCGTATGGCCGCGACCTCCTCGTCGCTGACGAACCCTTTCGGAACGCCCGACGCGACGCCGAGGCTCGCCTTCGCATCGGCCAGTCCCTGGGCGTAGCCTTCGTCGTAGAGCGCTCGCTTCTGCCCCGAGGACTCGGGAACGGTCACGGCCGTGGACGCCTTTGCGGGCACGACGAGGACGTAGTCGTTCTCCGCCCAGAAATCGCGTATCGACGTATCGACGGTCGACTTGATAGCCTCGGTACCGCCCTTCGCGCCCTCAATCCTGAGCATCTCGCCGGCCTGAATCAAGAAGGCCTGGGGAATAGCCTCGAGCGACTCCGCGATCTGCGCGTCCGAGCGGACGAAGGCGGTGACCTCCACCGCGCCCTCGAAGCAGTAGGCGTTCGTCGTCGTCGCGGCCAAGGCCGACCGCGACGCGACGACGTCGAGGCCGAAATCCGTACCCCGTACGCCCGCTATGGCCTGCGAGCTGCGCACGGAGAACGAGTCGGCGCCGGAAAGCCGCTCTACCTTTGCCCGTACGCGGCCGTATACCAGCTGCAGCGACGTCTGGCCGTCGGAGAGGCGTTCCAGCACGAAGGTGGTATTCTCCGCCAGCTTGACGACGGAACCGCCGCCGGACAGTCGCATCTCCACGAACACGCCCTTGCCGGTCTGAACCTGGTCGCCCTGGAATAGCTCGAGCCCTATGGGGTCGTCGGACGCGACCCTCCGCCCTTCGCGGATGACGATGACGTCGTCGCCGCTCGAGAATTCTATGACCGCCGCGGCGTCCTCGGCCCAGGCCCCCGCGGCGGCGAGCGACAACGCGCATGCGAGGCCTATAATTCCGATAGGATATTTCATCGAGGGACCTCCAGGAACCGAACCGGATCGCGTAGCGCTAACTATACCATGGCCGCGGTACGTCAGCAACGCGAACATGATTTCGTTGATTTATTTACCTCGGGCAGATATACTTGTTGAAAATCATGGAGCAGCTGCTAAACGAGATCAGGATCGCCTACATAGATTCTGGAATCAATCAAGTGATCCTCGATATTCCGGAATCCGCGCGGAACGGTCCGTACGGCATGCGCTTCAACCAGGGCGAGGAGTTCTTCGTCGAATTGGAGACGCCGCTGCTCGTTCCTCACCTGCCCATACACCACGATATACGAAGGTCGGTTCCGGACGCCGATTACGCGACGGCGATACGGGACGTTGTGCGTCAGCTCGTCTACATCCTGCCCGAGTGCTTCATGGGCCTTACCTACTTCTTCGACAATGCCGAGATACTCAAGCCTTGTTTCTACCGCCTGTACAAGGCCGACGATGAAGTATACCTGTACCTGCTCAGGGTAGACCTCCTTCCCCGTCCGTTCGACGCCGAGATGCTCGAGGCGGGTACCAACGACGTTACCCAGGCTTACTCCACGAGGCGCCTCTTCCTGGAGTCGGAGATAATCCCGCTTGAGGCGGTGATGTGGGAAGCCGGCCGGGTCAAGGCGTTCAGGATACGGCAGTTGATATCCCAGACCTGGATAGGAGAGACCGGCAAGGGTTACCTCGTGCGCGGCGTGTGGATGGATACCGACCTCTCCAAGTTCTTCACGAAGCTGTTCCTGCCTTCGGGCAAGCGCATATACCCGTTCTACCCGCTCTTCTGCAAATACAAGACGCTATGCGCTACGGCCCCGATACTCAGCTCGGACGGAAGGCGGAAGTTCATTCCGCTACTGCACCGGGCCGCAAAATTCCTCGCGCCCGAGATAGGCCGAATTCAGGACGTGCTCCGCGACGCCAAGTTCGCGGAATCGATGCCCGACTTCGCGGCGCTCAGGGAAAAGATCCCCGACCAATGGAAGGCCCCTCTCGCTCGATTCAGCATCGCCGCGTACCTCAATGACCGAGAGCAGAAGGAGTATTCACTCGATTATGCAAACGATACGGCTTGAAGACATTCCCGGCCTGCGCGTCACCGTCATGGGGCTCGGCCTCAACGGCGGGGGCCTGGCCTCTGCCCGGTTCTTCGCCGAGCGGGGCGCCGCGGTCACCGTAACCGATACCAAGGACGAGAGCGCCCTCGCGGAATCCGTCGCGGCGCTATCGGAATACGATATCCGCTACGTGCTCGGACGCCACGACGAGGCCGATTTCTCCGGAGCTGACCTCGTCATAAAGAACCCCGCCGTCCGGCCGGACAACCCCTTCCTTCGCGCGGCCAAGACGGTGGAAACGGACTTGTCGATATTCCTGCGCCTCTGCCCGGCCCGGATCGCGGCGGTAACCGGCTCGAAGGGCAAGTCGACGACGTCCACCGCGCTCGCCTGGATGCTAAACGCCGGCGGCGTCAAGGCCTTCCTCGGTGGGAACATAACCGTTTCGCCGCTGGGCTTCCTGGACGTCGCCCGCCCTTCCGACGTCGTCGTACTCGAGCTGTCGAGCTGGCAACTAGGCGACCTCAAGGGCAAGGGAGCGCTCAGGCCGTGCGTCGCAGCGATGACGCGTATCGTGCCCGATCACCTTGACCGGTACGGCACGATGGAGGCGTATGTCGCGGACAAGCGCCTGATATACGCCGACCAAGGCCCGACGGACTGGACGGTCTACGATATCGACGACCCTTACGGCCGTTCGTTCGCGTCCGAGACGCGCGCGCGCGCGCTGGCGTACGGCTCAGAGCTCCCCGCGGGAGCCTACGGCGTAACTGTGCCCGAAGGCGGGCCCTGCGTAGCGAGGCTACCGGGAACAGACGACGTTGAACTGGTACCTGCGCGCCTCCTTGTACCGGGCGCGCATTCGAGGCGCAACGTGGCGGCCGCCGCCGTCTCCGCGTGGGCCTGCGGCGCCGACCCGCGGTCTATCGCCTCGGCCGCGGCGACCTTCCCCGGCATCGAGCATAGGCTCGAGCCGATACGGGAGCGCCGCGGCGTCCGCTGGTACAACGATTCCGCGGCCACCGTACCCGAAGCGGCCAGCGCCGCCGTAGAGGCATTCGAGGAACCGGTGGTGCTCATCACGGGTGGGACCGACAAGCAACTCGACTTCCAGGCGGCGCGCGCCGCCTACCGCCGCGCCGAGGCCGTAGTCCTCCTCGCCGGCACGGGAACCGACAAGATCCGCGCCATACTGGACGCCGACTCGATAGCGTACCGAGGCCCCTTCGGGGACATAGTCACCGCCGTCGCGGAGGCGGCCAGGCTAGCGCGCCCCGGCTACGTCGCCGTGCTGTCGCCCGGATGCACATCGTTCGGCATGTTCAAGAACGAGTTCGACAGGGGACGGAGCTACAAGGAGGCGGTCGCGGCGCTACCCGACTGACGAATCATCGCATGAACGCCACTGCGCAGTATCCGACCGACGAGTCGCCGCCGGGAGCGATCTCGTCGCTCGAGCCGCGCATCAGCATCCTGGACCGCAGCGCGCCCCGCCGCTTCGCATAGGCGATGGCAGCGACCGCGGCGCCGACCGAACAGGCGGACCCGTCCTCTCCGGCCTTCGTAAGCGCCATGGCCCCGTCCATCGCGACGAAGGCCTCGACGATAGCCTTATCCGCTCGGCGCGCCCACGCGAAGCCTTCGGGCCCCGGGCCGTCCGGCTCGAACCCGTAAGCCCTGCCGTAATGGGTAAGGTCCGTCGATCCGAGCACGAACACCCTGCCGCCCGACGCGTCAGCGAAGTCGGCTATGGCCCGGCCGAGATCGGCGGCCCTCGCGTCGTTGGGCGCCCTGAAGCACGCCATCCGCGCCTTGGGGAATTTATAGGCCGCCATCGGCATGTGCACCTCGACGGTATTGTCGGCGCTCCTGTCCGGAACGGCCTTGACCGCGCGGGCCACCGCGTCAGTCAGCGCTCGATCCGCCGCTACCGCGCCGATCGGCGTAGCGAATCCTTCTTCGGCGTAATACCTGAAATCCGAGCCCGCGGGCAAGTGCCCGCCGATGATGACGACGGTATCGGACTCGGCCGCCGAGCTCCATGCCGACCAGGCTATGCGCCCGGAATAGTACCAGCCCGCGTGCGGGGCTATGGCCGACGCCGCGCCCTCGGCGCGGGCCGCTTCGTCGACCCTGTTCCACGCGTCCAGCCGGGCTTCGACCTCCCTTCGCTCGGACGGATACCATCCCGTCGGCAGGCTCATCGCTCTCGTGGACATACGACCTCCTTGCGGTTCCAAAATGTCGATATTGGGATTATACTCTACGACCATGAAACGTGGACCATTACTGATAGCGATATGCTCTTTCGCGGCCGTCGTCGCCATGGCCGCCTGGCCGGTCATCCGGATAGCGAACGCCATTGACGCAGGCTCGGCCGAAGCCCGAATATCGTTCTCCGCGCTCCGCAGGTCGGCCTTGAACATCGTGTCCGATCCCGTCGGCGCCGTGGGCGAGGCGTGGCGGTCCGAGGCCGAGTCGGCGTGGAGATCGCAGGACCGGCTGCTCGCGATAGTCATCAAGAATCCCGACGGCGACGTGCTCTACGCCAGGCCCGGCTCCTCTCCGTATTACAGGCGCGCTCCCGAGGGCTTGGCCTTCGAGCACCCTGAAGGTACGACGACGCGTTTTTCCGGCCCGCTTTCCTCCGGCCTATCGATGGAGGCGCTGTACGTAACGCTCAGCCAGGAGGACGTATACTATCCGATCCGTGACGCCGCGATCGCCTTCGCCGCGGTACTGGCGCTGCTCGTAGCGTGGCTCCTGGTAGTATCCTACGCGCCACCCGCGAGCGGATCGGCGGTCGAGGAGGGATCTGCCGATCAGAATCAGGATGACTGGACGCCGACTATCCCCGACCTTATACCGACCGAATCATCCCTGTACGCGGAGAATCCGTTCAATGATCCCGAGCCATCGCCGGAACCGGTACCCGCGGTCGCGTTCATTCGCCCGGCGGACCTGCCTTCAGGCGCTCTCGAGGGGCCGTGCGGCCTTTTCGACGCCGAATCCGGCCTGGGCTGGGAAGCCTATCTCCGCGAGCGCCTGAGCTCTGAGCTTCGCCGCTCGGCATCGTTCGAGCAGGATCTCTCTCTACTGATAACATCGCTCGACGGCTCTAGCCGAGGCGACGAGGAATTCAACCTTTTCGCGACGACGGTCAGGGACTATTTCAGCTTCAAGGATATGGCGTTCCTGTTCGGGGACGGCGGAGCGGCGCTCATATTGCCCAACATCGACGTCGACCACGCGCTCAGGATGAGCGAAGAGCTGCTTAAAAAGCTGGGGGCTTTGTTCCAGGACCGGTCCGGCTGCGCCCCGGGCGTCTATATGGGCCTGAGTTCGCGCGCGGGGCGGCTCGTCGACGCTGACCGTATCATAGGCGAGGCGATGGCCGCGATGTCCAAGGCCAAGGGCGGCGGTTCGAAGATCATGGCGTTCAAGCCCGACCCGGAAAAATTTCGGGCCTACCTCGCCGGTCAATAAGCCTAGGATCCGTCGGCGGCCTTCAACTCGTCTATGGTCCTCAGAGCCTCGTTCAACGCCCAGGCCGGCAGGTAGAAGCGCCTGTCGCGTTGCGAGGAGGCAACGGCGTAGCGTCCGTCTTCGCGGCGATCCTCTACATCGAGCCGTAGCGACCGGCCGTCGCTTAGCCTTATCTCCACGGCGACCGCCGTCGCGCCGACGGCCTCTGACGCGGGCGCGTAGTCGTCGCCGCGCAGCGATGATAGCGCGCGCGCCATCGCCTCGATCCTGTAGGCATCAAGTTCCGCGTCGCCGGAGACCCAGCCCGCGCCTTTCCTCGACGCCGTATAGTCGAAGATCCTGTCGGCGCCGTCGTCTCCGGCGATACGGCCGCGGATGTACAGTTCCTGTACGTCCTTGACGGACGGCGGCGCGGTCCAGGCCTTCAAGTCAAGCCACGAGGCGCGCTTGCCGAGTACGTAGGACGCCATCGCCGCCGATACCGAATACGCCGCCGTACCGCCGTAAGGCGCTATATATACGACGCCCGGAGACGCGGCGTAGTCGCCGAGCGTAAAATCGCAGAGGCTGGCGCCCTTATCGCCGGATAGCGTCACGCGTCTGCCGCGGCCGGAACCCAGACCCAACTCCGCCAGGGAGGACGCGTCCGAGGCGACTCGCTCCATGCTCGCCACGGAGTCTACCGCCTTGAGGAACGCCTCCACCCTCGAGCCGTCTGCCGGCAGCGCCCCGTCCGGCGACAGCATCGCCCAACCGTCGTCCGTACGCGACATCTCTACGTCTTCAGTTCCCCGTATGGCGATGGTCCGAACAGACGCCGCGTCGGCGAGGAGATCCCTCCTGTTAGAGCGGGAATCGGCGGAACGGGGCGAGAAGACGAGTCCCAGCGCTATAAGCAGGGCGAGCGCCACGTCGACGCCGACCGACACGCGAACCTTGTCCCTGTAGCCCATCATGCCTCGCCTCCCCGTTCCGCCCGCGACTCGCGCTCTACGCGCGCGCGCCCGGCGGAGCGCGCCAGCCCGTAGGCTACTACGCCGAGGGGCACGATCCCGAGGCAGACCGCATAGACGAGCGCGACGAGGAATTCCCTGAGGCCCTCGTCACGTATCCTGTTCAACCTCGCATCGGCTACCGCCCTGGTCCGTATCGCGATCAGGTCGTCCCTGGACGAGAGCCAATCCGCGGCCGACAGCGCGAACGACGCGTTGAAGCCCGAATCGCTCATCGTCATCAGGTCCGTGACGAAGTCCGCCGCCGAGACGACGACTATGCGCGTATCGGCCGATTTCGCGGACGGCGGCGCGGGAACCGTCGGAGCCCCGTCCCTGATCGGCATGTCGCCGGCAGAGAAGGCGCTCGGGAACGACCCGCTCGCCGCGGCCGCGAGCAGGTACTGTCCCGTCGTCTCGTCCCTCTCCAGGGCGTACAACGACTGGTCGTCCGGCCCGGCGGCGAAATCGGCGGTCTGCAACCAGGCTCTCGGCGTGGACCTGGCCAATTCCGCGTACGACGCGCCCGCAACGGGACGTAGCGCGATAGGGCTCGGCCAGTAGAGGTCGAGGCCAGCGAACCGCGCGGTCATCGGGTTCTCGGGGTCTACGTTACGCGGGTCCACGGCTACCCAATGGGGATAGCGGACGTACTGTATACGGGACGCTCCCGAGCTCGTCTGAGTCTGGAACGGTACCGTCAGGTTCGATTGATCGAGCACGAGCTGCCGCCTCACGTCGAAGCCGTAAGCCGAGAGAGCCGACAACAGGCCGCCTTCCGCCACGGGCCTGGCCACGAGGCCGTATTCGGGATCGATGTCCACGCCCTTGACCGCGAAGAAGACCCTGCCTCCGCGCATCAGGAAGGCGTCTACGTAGGCGGCGTCGTACCGGTCCATGGCGGCGTTCCCGAGCACGAACAGGAGGTCCACGTCGTCGTCTATAGGCTCTCCCCTGCGTATCTCGCGCGGCTCGTACCCCGCTCTCGCGAGGGTTCCGGAGAGGGTTCGGTAGTCTACTGACAGCGATTTGTCCGCATCGCCGACGAGCAGCCCCGCGACGGTATGCGCGTCGGACACGACGGCCCGGATCGCCTTGACCAGCTCGTACTCGAGGGTCTCGGTGGACAGTATCGCCGGGATAGTCTCGTGCCGTCCGAGGTATTCTACGACGATGCCCGTATAGACCAGGGCGATACGCTGCTCGGATCGCTCCACGACCTGCATCTGCTGGGCGGCTATTCCGAAGCCCTCCGCCTCGGATCCGTCCTTGCCCGGGTCGACGATACGCACCCGTACCTTGCCTTCGTTGGCCGCTTCGAGCTCGCGCAGGAAATCCTCGATGGCTCCAGGCCCCGGATGCCTATCCGCCAGGCTCTTCGATACGAAATAGCTGATCCTGACGTTTTCCGGTATCTCCGCGTGCAGGCCCCTGGCCGCTTTCGACAGTGTGAAGATACGCGCCGACGTCAGGTCGAGCCTCGCAGAGTATAGCGTCGACGCGACGGCCGCGAGGACGAGGCCGGCGAGCGCCAGCGAAGAGAGGACGCGCTCCCGTTTTCTCTGTTCGTGCATCACGGCCTCACCTCCACTTGCCCGCGGACAAGAGCCGCGTCGTAGCGTACAGGCCGCCGGCGGTCAGGATCGCGAAGTACGCGATATCCCTGGTATCGATGACGCCCTTGGAGAACGACGAGAAATGGTACGAGAGGGATACCCAGTTGACGAGCCCGGCTATCCACGCGGGCAGATCCAACCATGACGTGGCGCGCGAAAGGAGGCTGAGCGCGAGCAGTACGAGCACGGTTAGCATGAAGGCGCTGATCTGGTTCCTGGAAGCGCCCGAGACGGCCTGCCCGATCGCGACGGCCGCCGACGCCATCAGGAGAGCCCCGCAGTACTCGGCGACTATCGTGCCCACGTCGAAGCGGCCGAAGAGCGCCGAGAGCAGGGGCACCGGCAGGCTGAGCGCGAGGGTCGTCGCTATGACGGCCATAGTCGCGACGTACTTGCCGACGACGAGCTCTACGTCGCGGAACGGCATCGTCAGGAGGAGTTCATAGGTCCCCTGCCGCCTCTCCTCGGCCCAGAGCCTCATCGTCAGCGCGGGCGCCAGCACCGATAGCACGAACGGCATCAGAGAGAAGTAACCGCGCATCGTCGCCTGTCCGGCGGCGAAGAAGTTCCCGACGAAGAAGAACAGCGTCCCGCAGGAGAGCAGGAACGCGACGATGAAGATATACGCTACCGGCGAGTTGAAATACGCCGCTATCTCCCGCTTCGCTATGGTCAATGTTCCCTTCATCTACGCGAATCCTCCCCCGTCAAGCGTACGAAGATGTCTTCCATCGAAAGCCGGTCGCGGCGCATCTCGAGGAGCTTGGCTCCCGACGACGCGGCCCAGTCGAAGACCGCCTCGGCTACGGCGTCGCCCTTCCCCGGCCCGGTCGAGATCCTGACCCGTTCTCCCGCCGCGCCGACGGGCTCGGCCGATCGGACGCCGTCCAGCGAGCGCAACGCTTCCAGGACCCCGGCCCCGGCGCCTTTCAGGACGCATTCCAGGTGTTCCTCGCCCTGCATCCCCGCGGCGATATCCGCGGCGCTTCCCTGGGCGACGATCAGACCTTCGTTAAGGATAAGCACCTCGGAGCAGAGCGCCTCCACTTCCTGGAGGATATGGGTGGAGAGAATCACCGTCTTATCCGAGCCCAGCGAGCGTATGAGAGAACGTATCTCGAGTATCTGGTTCGGATCGAGCCCCGTCGTCGGCTCGTCGAGTATAAGGATAGACGGATCGTGCACGATGGCCTGCGCCAGTCCGACGCGTTGCCTGTAACCCTTGGAGAGTTTCTCCATCCGGACGCCCGCCACGCCCGACAGGCCGCAATCCTCGACGGCCCTCTCCATGGCGGACTTCCTGCGGGCCTTGCCGTCCTTGCGCCCCATTCCGCGCGCGTCGGCAACGAAGCCCAGGTACTCGGAGACGGTCATATCGAGGTAGAGGGGGACGCCCTCGGGCAGGTATCCGACGCGCGACTTGGCATCGAGCTCGTCCATGACGACATCCCGCCCGTCGAGGGCCGCGGTACCGGCGCTCGGACGATGATAGCCGGTAAGAACCTTCATGATGGTCGTCTTGCCGGCGCCGTTAGGGCCGAGCAGGCCGAGCACCTTCCCGGAGCCGACCGTAAAGCTCACCCCGCGAACGGCCTCGAACGTGCCGTAGCGCTTGACGAGTCCCGATACTTCAATCATGCGAGCCTCCCCGAATTTCCATGGATCGTAACAACGAATCCGCTCGATGGTTACCGGAAAGGCCGCTTCAATCGACGTAGTCGATCGGGAAACGCATGCGATCCTTCGATAGAACCGTCTCGGGGAATACGGGCCTGGCCTCGTCGAGCAACAGGCGCAATTCATTTTCCGCGTAGCGCGGGCTATAATGGATCAACGCTAGCTTCTTGACGCCGCCGGCGTCCCGCGCCAGCGTGGCGGCCTGGAAAGCGGCCATATGCTTCTTCTCGACGGCGCTCGGCAGCAGATCCTTATCGAACATCCCCTCGCACACGAACAGATCCGACCCGGCGACTTCAGGCGCTATCTCGGGAAAGTATAGAGAATCGGTGACGTAGCTGAATTTCCGGCCCGATCGGGTCGCGCCCAGCACGTCCTCCGGCCGTACCAAGCTACCGTCCACGGCCTCGACGCTGTCTCCCGCCTGCAGTTTCGACCATAGCGGCCCTCGCGGCACGCCCATCTCGGAGGCTCGCTCGGGATGGAAGGCTCCCGGACGAGGATCCTCCTCGAATGCATACCCGTAGCAGGTCTTCGTGTGCCTGAGCGGGAAGGCCCTGACCCTGAAACCGTCGCCCTCGTAGCAGACGGCCGGAGCCTGGATCTCCTTGACGATTATCTCGTAGTTAATATACATATCGAGCACCTTGCGGCTCGTCTCCACGTACTCCGCAATTTTCGGGGGGCCGTAGATATACAGCGGCTCGTCGCGATCCACCTGGCTCGACAGCATGAGGAGGCCGGGCAAACCGGTCACGTGATCTGCGTGGGTATGCGATATGAAAATGGCGTTTATCTTCTTCCAGCGGAGGTTGAGCCTGCGAAGGGAAACCTGGGTTCCCTCGCCAGCGTCGAAGAGGAAAAGATCCCCCTCGCGCCGTAGGAGCACGCTGGTGAGATGGCGGTGGGGTAACGGCATCATGCCGCCGCAACCGAGTATGAAGGCTTCAAGGTTCATTTCGGGCTACTATACGGAAACCGGCGCGCTTTTGCAATCACGGCGTCGGCCTTTCACAGCCATTATAAAGCGCCCTTGCCCAGAGTCGCACTTTCATGCGATTATCTACCGATGCAAGCATTTACGGACCTCGGGCTGAGCGACGCCGTAGCACAGGCATTCGCCACGCTAGGATTCGAGGCCCCAACGGAAATTCAGAGACTGGCCATACCGGCCCTCAACGAGAAACGCGACGCCTATGTCAGTTCCGCTACGGGAACCGGCAAGACGTTCGCCTATATGGCCCCGATACTCACGTCCCTCGATATCGGATCAAGGACGCTCCAGGCTATAATCGTCGCGCCGACTCACGACCTGGCGGCGCAGCTGGAACGCGAGGCGGGCCGCCTGGCCGAAGCCGCCGGCCTGCCCGTGCGAATCGTCTCGGCGCTCGGCTCTATTCCGCTCAAACGCCAGCTGGACCGGCTGGCCGAGAAGCCCCATATCGTCATCGGCTCGGCCGGCCGCATCCGCGACCTCGCCCTGGCCGGCCACCTGGATCTCGCGTCATGCTCGTGGGCCGTCCTCGACGAAGCCGACAGGCTATTCGAGAACGAAGCCATCGACATTACGTCGGAGCTACTGTCCGCGCTTCCCGCGGCATGCGTCCGCCTGCTCGTCTCCGCGTCGCTGCCCAATCGCACGGTAGAGCGTTCTTCGGCCTGGTTCCGCGATCCGGTCAAGCTCATCGTCGATCCTTCGGAGGCGCTCAAGACGACGATCGAGCATTGGTGCTTCCATTCCGCGTCGCGCTCGAAGCTGGATTTCCTGCGGCGCTTCGAATCGGCCGTCAAGCCCGAACGCTGCCTTCTATTCGCCTCGTCGAACGCGGCCATATTCACCATCCAGAAACGGCTTGAATTCCTGGGGTTCCCCGCCGTCGTGCTCAAGTCGGACAAGGACGGCACCGAGCGCAGGAACGCCCTCGAGGAGTTCGCCAACGGTACGGCGCGATGGCTCATCACCACCGACCTCGGCGCGCGCGGGCTCGACCTTCCCGACGTGTCCCACGTCATCAGCTTCGACCTTCCCGAGGAGCCGACGGTGTACCTGCACCGGGCCGGGCGTACCGGAAGGGCCGGTCAGCACGGCGTATCGGTCGCGTTGGCCGACCTGGTCGAGCTTCGCCGCGCTTCGAAGATAGCGGTTCGCTACGGCTTCCCGTTCGTCTGCAAGATACTCGACTCCGGCATCGTCCACGATATCGAGCCGGAGAATTTCTTCGCGATCGCCGAGGAGGAGGAAGCAGCGCGCAAGGACGTGAAGCTCGAGGGCACCAAGCGCCCCGATCCCCGCAGGCGGCCCCGTATGGCCGGTTCGTCGGAGAGGCCGCGGAGGCCCCCGATGGACGACGCGCGCCAGCGGCGCGATCCGGTACGGTCGCCTAATAATCGCCAGCCCGGACGCGATATCAACAGGGAACGGCCCCAGCGTCCTATGCAGCAGGCGCCCGGTAACGATAGGCCGCGCCCGCCGCGCGAACCGCTACGGCAGCGTCAGCAACCTCAGGCGTCGCAGCCGACCGCCGGAGGCCCTCCCGCCGGTCCGCCTCCTCCATCGTCATCGTCGCAGCCCTCGCAGCAGAAGCGGAAGCACAGGCGGCGGAAGAACGGACCCAAGGAAGGCCCCAAGCCGGCCTCGGAGTAGAACCGGGGACTACTTGGCCCTCATGGCTATCAGCTCATCAAGCGAGCCTAACCGCGCGGCCATTCGACCGTCGCCAAGAGAGACCGCGAGGTCCTGGAACCGCGCGGAATAGAGACGGAATTCTTTTTCGTACTTCGTATGCGCCAATTTACGTATAAGCCTGGGAGCGTCGCGGTAAGCCCGCTTGGCGGCCGCAGTGTCTCCCGAAACGATGGCGGCCCGCGCCACGGTCAGGGTAGCATCGAGCTCTTCCCCGACCCCGCGGCAGGCGCATTCGTTTAGCCTCTCGAAGAATGCGCGGCGCCTCTCCGCATCGAGCTCTTCAAGCATGCCGGAAGCCTGTTCCGAAGGTTCGCGCAGGTCGCCCCGGAAGAACGTCGACGCCTCCGGATAATCCATCGGCTCGTCCGGCGCCGCCCCGCCCGCCCGCAGGCCGAATACGCGGGATACGCGCCGCGGATCGTATGTAGAGCGAATCGCCTCGTCTCGGGCGGCCAGATCGGACAACTCGCGCTTCGAGAGCTCCACGTCCCTCGGCGCGGCGACGGTATCGACGACGAACAGGTATTCCCTGCTACGGGCGCTGCGGCTCGCCGATTGCCTCCCGCCCCGGTACGACACGTAATCCAGAGCGACGATATCGAGCCGCCCCCTCTTCGAAAGAAGTTCGACCATGTCCTCGCCGCTCAGGTGCCCGTCCGCGTTCCAGCTGAATACGATCGACGCGGCGTCGCAATCGTCGAGCAACTCGGCTATCGCCTGCCTCGCCTCGCGCTTGACGCAGAACCTGGAGCGCGTCTCCTTCCAATCGACCGGAATTCCGGCTTTCCTGGACAATTCAGCTTCCAGACCGGGTCCCAGGGGCATCGGACGGCCGTCCCAACGCAGTATCGTATTGAGCATGTGATAATTGGAACCGTACTGGTGCTGATTATACGGCGGATCGAAATAGGCGATATCGGCGCTCCGACGCCCGACGAAGACGCGCGCGTCATCCCTGAAGACCTCGGCCGGTATCGCCTCCGGCAGGATAGGCGCTTCCAGGTGCATGCGTCCTAGTATCCTGGACAGCGCGTCCCTGCCGTTACCGCCGAATCCGCGATGAAAGGCCTTGAATACGCCCGAAGTGTTTGCGTGCACGGCCGCCTCGAGGAGTATCGCACCGAGGGCTACCGCCCTGTATATCTCCCCTACGGAACCGGGATCCGGATCAGGATACTCCGCTTCTATCCTCGTGCGGACCCTGTCGATGAAGGCGGCGTTCTCGGCCGTATAGAACAGCCGCTCCTCGCCCAGGCGTGGCGCCGCCGTATGCTCCGGAGCGTACCATCTCGCCATGTACGGCTGGCCCATCGCGCTCTCTGGTACC
This sequence comes from Spirochaetae bacterium HGW-Spirochaetae-3, assembly GCA_002839315.1. GTDB lineage: Bacteria > Spirochaetota > Spirochaetia > Treponematales > UBA12059 > SZUA-370. Next base: position 242,151 of record PGXV01000001.1, on the reverse strand, counting down.
GATTGCCGGCCGGAAAGCGGGTGCATCGCGTTCCAGTCTCCCAGGAACGATTCGAGGCCGCTCGGGCCGCCGAAGGCGCGATCGATATCAGTGGGGCGAAGGCGCAGCCAGCACGAGCCCAGCGCCTCGCTGTACGGTTCCCAGTCATTGGCCGATACGCGCATGCCCATCGAGCGGGCCAGACGCGATACCGCGCCGGAACCGGCGAAGACGTCCAGGAAACGCGGCTCGGGTAGTCCGTCGGAAAGGCGCTCGAATACGGGGAAGAGCCTCGGGAGCAAGGATCGCTTGTTCCCGAGGTACGGGATGAGCTGGCTGGAACAGTATCCCTCCGGTCCTGGAAGCGGTTCGCTACGGCTCATACCTGGCCATGCTCGTATCCGTCTCGAATACCTCGACCGCGGACAGGGGAATGGCCGGATCGAGGCGGCGCACCTGGTCGAATACGTACCTGGCTATTCGTTCCGCGCTCGGCGACGATGCGAAGATAGGGTTATCGTTAAGGCAGGTATGGTCTAGCGCGTCGCAGACTTCCCGCAGACGGCCCTTGACGTCGCCGAAGTCGACGAGCATTCCGGCGGCATCCAATTCCTCGCCCCTGGCGAAGGCGCGGACGAGGTAATTGTGGCCGTGAAGGCGTTCGCATTTGCCGTGGTACTCGGTGAGGAAATGAGCGGCCGCGAAGCTCGCTTCTACGCGTATGATATACATGGTCGTAGTACCTTTCAGGCGTTCATAATAGACATTACGGGAAATAGTGTACAGGTTGCCTTGATTTTCTACTGACCATCGGTAATATTATGAATAGTGTTTATACGGGAGAGTTATGGGAATAACGGAACGCAAGACAAGGGAGCGAAAGCAACGACGCGCGCTGATACTCCAGAAGGCAAGGGACCTCATACTCGAGAACGGCGTAGACGCCCTCAACATGCAGGACATCGCCGACGAATCGGAACTGAGCAAGGCTACCCTCTATCTCTATTTTGAGAATAAGGACGCGCTCCTCCTGGAAATACTCGGGGACGCCACAAAAAGCTTCGTCGAATACGTCAAGACGAGACTGGACCCGAGCGCATCCGGAATCGAGGCGCTCAACACGCTCTGGGCCAGCTACATCGGTATTTTCGGCGAATCTCAGGATATCTTCGTCCTGACGGGCATCATGCGCCAGATAACGCCCGCCTCCCTCCCGGGGGCTCAAGGCGTGAAGTCCGCGAATGGCGCCTCGTTCTCGCGCATGCGCTCGCTGATATCGGAGATCCTGTCCCGCGGCGTAGCCGACGGCACCCTCGAGTCGGGGATCGATCCGGACAGGCTGTCGCGCACGATCATAACGATAGCGATGGCCATAATAGACGACGTCGCCCGGCTTCCCCGCGAGGCCAGGGACGCCCGACTGATAGAGGCGGAGCTGAAGGGCATATTCGAATTGATGCTCAGGGGCGTAGCCGCGCGCGATACCGACCGGACGTTGCTCAAGCTGCCTATACACGAGGGCGCGGAATAGGATAGGCGATGGATAGATTTTTTAGGCGGCCATGGATCATAGTAATCATCATAGCCGCGGTCACCGTTTTTTTCGCGGCCCAGTTACTGAAGGCCCGGATGGACAACAATAATTTCAGGTTCATCCCCGACAACGATCCGGCGCGGCTGGCCTCGGCTCGGACCGACGAGGTATTCGGGTCGCAGATCGTCATCCTGGTCGGCCTGGAGCGCCGCGGAGGGACCATATTGGACGCCGGGTTCCTCTCGTCGCTCCGCTCGTTCGGCGAAGCGGTTCAGACGCTCGACCACGTCGCCTCGGTCACCTCCGTCGCCAATACCGATTATATAGGCGGCACGGCCGACGAGATACTCACGGAGAGCCTCGTGCCCGAGGGATTCTCCGGAAGCGCCGACGAGGTATCCGTCGTCAAGGACCGGCTGCTGGAGTGGGACATCTACCGCCGAGCGCTGGTATCCGACGATCTCGGCTCCACTCAGATCATAGTAGCGCTCGACGTCAGGGCCGAGGACGCCGGCAGCCCCGAATCGGTCGCGCTCCATAAGTCCATAAAGAAGCTAGCGCTGGGAGCCGGATTCGAGGATACGAGGATATACATCACCGGGCTTCCGGTAATAAGCGCCGTCGTCAACGACGCGACCGGCGCCGACCTGGTATTCCTGATACCGTTGGTCGTACTCGTCGTCGTCGGCGTGCTGTACCTGTCGTTCCGCAGGGTCGGCGGCATAACGCTCCCGCTGCTTACGGTCCTCATATCGACGGTATGGGCCATCGGCGCCATGGTGCTCTTCGGCGTGAAGCTGTCGATAATCACGACGGTCCTGCCGGTCATACTGGTAGCCGTCGGCTCCGCGTACGGCATCCACATAGTGAGCCACTACTACGACGACATGGCGGGGAAGCCGAGGCTAGACGACGAGGAGCATCGGCGTATCGTATACTCGGTCCTGCGGAAGGTCAGGTGGCCCGTATTCCTCGCGGCCCTCACCACCTTCGCGGGATTCTCGTCGCTATGCTTCACGGCGGTAGTGCCGATATTCGAGTTCGGGCTATTCGCCTGCATAGGCGTCGCCGCGGCCTTCGCCGTTTCCTTGACGCTGGTACCGGCGCTTATCATCATCAGGGGGCCGACGAGGAGCCAGAGGACGATCGCGGCGACTCCCGCGGGAGAGACGGGTATCCCGAGCGACGATACCGCGAGCGGCGCGATAGCCGGCTTCTTCCTCGCGATATCCGGTCACCGCAGGATGGTCCTGGCTACCGCGGCGGTTTTCTCGGCGCTCTCGCTCTTCGCGGTCTCGCGTCTCGTCATAGACAACGTCCTCATCGAATACTTCAAGAGCGACACCGACATCGTACAGTCGGACCGCTTCATACGGGAGGAATTCGGCGGCTCGAAGTCGGTCAGCGTAGTCGTCCGGGGCGAGGCTCCCGGCGACGTGCTCAGGCCGGACGTGCTCGCGGCGATGGACGGGCTGTCGACGTACCTGGGCGAGAGCGTACCGGAGGTCGGCAAGACCATGGGCTTCACCGACATGATCAAGCGTATCAACCAGGTATTCAACGCCGACGAGAGCCCCGACGGGATCCGCCCAATTGCCGAGCCCGCGGCTCCGGCGGACGATTCCTCGTTCGGATTCGGATTCGGTTCCGTCTCCGAACCGGCGATCGCCTCCGAGGAGGAAGATCCCGCCCCCGCGGCGGCGACCCCGGGAATCGGGGCCGGCGAGCCCGCGGCCGAGCTAGACGCGCTCGGCCTAGCCGAGCTGCTATCCCGCGCGCTGGCCGGATCCGGCGACAGGAACGCGAGCGCGGCCGAAATGGTAGCCGAGCTGCGCAAGGCGGTAAACTACAAGGGCGCCGCCTATTACGAGATCCCCGTCGACCCGGCCCGCTACGGCAAGAGCAATCCCGAAGAGCTCAAGGGACTGATAGGCAATTATCTCGCCCTGCTCGGGGGCAACGTCTCCGGCTACGCAGACGACCCGCTGGAGCCCCGCTCGATACGCATGGAGGTCATGCTCAAGACCGTGGGGCAGCTGGATACGGACAGGGCGATAAACGCCATAGAGGAGTACGCCGCGGAACGCTTCCCGAAGGACGTGGAGGTAGAGATAGCCGGGACGGCCCTCGTCGAGAAATCGCTCAACGTGCTCGTCGTAGGCTCGCAGCTCAGCTCGGTAGCCGCGTCGCTGCTCATGGTCTTCCTGATACTATCGATATTCTACCGTTCGCCCGTGGCGGGCCTCATCGGGCTCGCGCCGTTGGCCATTACCATATTGATAAACTTCGGCGTCATGGGCGCGCTGGGAATAAAGCTGAATATAGGCACTGCGATGGTCGCGAGCATCTCGGTCGGGGTCGGGATAGACTACACCATCCACTTCATGGCCGCGTACCATCGCGAATACCTCAGGCGAGTCGACGGAACGGATTTCAGGCGCCGCGCCTTCCTGACGTCGGGCAAGGCTATAGTCTTCAACGCCGCCTCGGTCGGGGCCGGATTCGCGGTGCTCATGCTGTCGCGCTTCAATATACTCGCCTACCTGGGCTTCCTTATCGCGCTGACGATGTTCACGAGCTCGTTCATCAGCCTTACCGTCCTTCCCGCCTTGCTCGATATAGTCAAGCCGGCCTTCATTCGGAGGCCTATGCCCTTCGACGCTACGACGACAGATACGGAGGAATCCTCATGAAACGATTCATCATCGCGGCCGCCATCCTCGCCGCGGCCTCTCTCTCCGCGACGGCCCAGAGCGCCGACGAAATAATCCGGTCGTCGCGCGACAGGATAGACGCCAAGACCGTCTCCACCCGCTCCCGCATGATAATAACGGCAAAGGACGGCACGACGACGGAACGCCTCGTCGACCAGTACTCCCTCGACGGGCAGGATGGGACGCGCGCCGTCATAGTCTTCCAGAAGCCGGCCAGCGTCGCCGGAACGCGTTTCCTCGTGATAGAGAACCCGGGCAGGGACGACGACCGTTGGATATTCCTTCCGTCGCTCGGCAAGGTCCGCCGCATAGCCTCCGGGGAAGGCTCCGGTAGCTTCATGGGAACGGACCTCAGCTACGACGATATATCCTCGGCCAACAGGTCGGCCGACGCCGATACGCACGCGTTGCTTCGCTCGGAACGGCTTGACGGCAAGGATTGCTGGGTCATCGAGTCCCGCCCCAGGGACTCGGGCTACCAGTACTCCAGCATGGTCTCGTGGATAGATAAAGCGAGCAGGATAGTCCTGCGTATCGAGCTATTCGATCGCAAGGGCAAGCTGTTCAAGGTCATGGAATCCGGCTCCCCTAAGGATATCCAGGGCAGGCTTACGGCGATGAACACGAAGATGACCAATGTACAGGCCGGCACCTCCACCAGCATCCAGATCGAGATCCTCAAGTACGACGACCCTATCCCCGACAGCGTTTTTACCACCCGCTATCTGGAAACGGGGAGGCCGTGATGAGATACATACGATTCATCGTCATAGCGAGCCTCGTCGCGGCCCTTATCCCGGCCTCGGCCCAGGATTTCGGCTTCGGCGACTCTGGGCAAGAAGCCGCGAGCCCCGCCGGCTCGGGCGATTCGGCCGTTCGCCTCGGCGGCTCCGTCGAATTCGCCGCGACCGCGTTCCCGGCCTCAGGCTATCCTGACGCCCCCCTAGCCGGCCTCGCCTCCGGGACGATAGATCTTTCCGCGAGCGGCTCCTCCGTCGACGCCTTCATGAGGCTCGGGCTCTCGGAGCGAATATTCACCGAGTCTCCCGCCGACGCCCTCGACCAGGTATCGGTGCGGCTCTATTCCGGCCCGCTCATCGTCGAAGGAGGCCTCCTCAAGATAAACTGGGGCAAGGCGGATAGCCTGGGCCCGTTGAACGTGCTCAACCCCCTCGACCATACAGACCTGACCGTAACCGACGAACAGGAGCTCAGGATCGCCAGGCCGATGGTACGGCTTTCGTTGGATCTCGGATCGAATTCCCGCGTCGAGCTCGTCGGCCTTCCCGGCTTCGAGGGTACCCGCGTAGACTACGAAGGAAGATGGACGCCAACCCAGATAAAAACACTCATCGGAATGGGCGTCACGACGTTCAACGTACCCGATACAGGCACGCTCGAGTATGCCCAGACCGGCGCTCGTCTGACATCGAACCTAGGCGGAATAGACCTTGGCATGCAGTATTTCTATGGGTACCTTCCGACGCCTGTTATCGATATCACGAGTTTAGCACCGCCCAATATCGATATCTCGTACAATCGTTACCATCAGGCCGGCTTCGACATGGCTACGGTACTCGCGGGCTTCAACCTGCGCGCAGAGCTGGCAGCGAATATCACGAACGACCTCTCAGGGGACGACCCGCTGGTCTATAACCCCCACCTCGCCTGGTCCCTCGGTTTCGACCACGGCCTCTTCTGGGGCTTGAGCCTTAACCTGCAGGGATCCGGCACCTACCGACTCGCCGACGACGGCATCACCTCTCCGCTCGACATCGAAGCCTCCGGCGACCCGACTCATACGCGAATAACGGGTCATCTGTCGCGCTCTTTCCTACGCGACAAGCTCCAGATCGAGCTGTCGGCCATCTACGGCATCGAGGACGCTGACGTCATGATAGTCCCGAGCGCCGAGCTGGCCATAGGCGACGGCAGCATCGGCCTGTCGGGCGGATGGTTCGGCGGCGACGAGTCAGGAGAACTGGGGCAGTACGTGGATAACGCCTGGATACGGCTGAAGATGCGGTACGAATTTTAAGAAGTGATCTGTGATCTGTGGAAGAACGGCAATCGCGGGCCAGTAGGCCGCGATTGCCGGCCGTCGTTCGACCTGTCTCGCTGCGCTCCGCAGGTCAACGACGGCGGAGTGGCTACTACTGATCCACTGATCCACTGAACTACTTATCCACTAACAAAAACAGCCGCCCCGATTTCCGGAACGGCCGCTTTTCACCAGACGAGAGCCTGGATTAGAACTTCAGATAACACTTAATCTGGAAAACGGCGGTGTTCAGGATAGAAGCGTTCTTGCCCATCACCGGTAGCGTGTAGCCAAGCTTCAGGTCGAGGGGGATCGGGCCGGCCATGAAGAAATAGCTGGCGGACGGGCTGAGGCTAAGGGTGTACCCATCTAGACCATTACCAACGTCATTAGTAACCGTCTCAGGGAACATGTCATAGGTGACCGGGAGACCGAGGCTAAGCTTGCCAGCGCCGAGCGCTAGCTCGTAGTGGGGCTCGAACTCTAGTTTGAAAGCATAGCCATAGTCATAGTCTAAAGTTTCACCGTAAAATTGATAAGCTAGCAAACTGCTTGCAGCATCCTTACGGGGCAGGTATTTCATGTACTCGCCGAACAGGTTGAGGAAGAAGGCATCATTAATAACATAATCAAAAGAAAGCTGGCCACCGAGAGCCAAAGCATGCTTCGCTGCATCAGCGACAATATAGGAATCGCCGGCACCAGCATTCTCTAACTGCTTCGCCCAATCGGTACCGGGAAGCGGAATCTTGACGCCGGGGGTAACCGTCATGCGTACATTCGGAACCTGAACGGGGGCCTTCTCTCCGATGATCTGGACCTTTGCTCCGACCTTGATGTCATAGAGGCCGTTGACGGTCATGTCTGCGTCACCAGCATATTCAGACCATACATTAGCTCCGGGAGCCCATTGAATACCGGCGGAGATCCAGTCGGTAACGCCGAACTCGATGGCGGTTCCGAGGTTAAGGGCCTTAAGCTCGGTACCGTCGACCTTGTCGCCGTCGGCGTTGAAAGCCTGGTCGCCAGAAGCGTAGGCGGTGGTCAGATAGGTGCGAAGCACTCCCTTGGGAAGGGTCTGGGCATCGTCGGCGAAAGCCGGGATAACGAAGGCGGCGATCATCAGGATCGCTACGAGTTTCTTCATGATTCCTCCAAGATTTAGTTCATTGTCAAAACAGCGACGCTGTTTGTAACCATAGTTGCCCGTCAATTCATAATTGTCAAGCCTGAGTCTTCGCTCACTTATGTGGAATCGATGAGCGAGCCGCGTATATTGCGCAAGATCGCGTACGTCGCTACGATTGCGGGATGACCAAGAAATTCCTCGACATCGTAGCGCCCGGGGACTCAGTATCCATCGTGGGAGACAAGACGGTGGCCGTTTCCGGCCTGTCGTACGATTCCCGCGAGATCGGGCCTGGGTACGTATTCTTCGCGTTCCCCGGACTGCACGCGGACGGGCATGATTATATAGGAAAGGCGATACGCGCCGGAGCCGTCGCCGTCGTCCATGAGCGCCCGGTGGAGTATCAGGCTGGGATAGCCTACCTGCGCGTCCCGGACGCCAGGGCGGCCATGTCGCCGATGGCGGCGGCCTTCTACGGCCATCCATCGAGCAGGATCAGGGTCCTAGGCGTGACCGGTACAGAGGGCAAGAGCACCGTCGTATGGCTCATCTACCGATTGCTCGACCTGTCCGGGCGCAGGGCCGGCTTCTTCTCGACGGTGGAGTATAGGGTCGGCGATAGGGTCGAGGCCAATCCCAAGCATCAGACGACGCCCGAGGCTACGACGGTGCACGAGCACCTGTCGCGCATGGTTGACTCGGGCTTCGAGTACGCGATCGTCGAGTCGTCGTCCCACGGACTATCAGCCAGGACCGGCAGGCTGGCTGACATAGCCTTCGACGCTGGTCTCATGACCAACGTCAGGCACGAGCACCTGGAGTTCCACGGCACCTGGGAGCGCTATCGCGACGACAAGGCCAACCTGTTCCGCGCGCTCGACGGGGTCGACCACCGCAAGACGATTGCAGGCGCGGCCGTAGAGGTACCGAGCTTCGGGATAGTCTGCGCCGACGACCCCAGCGTCGACTACTTCGCCGACGCCACCGCCAGGCCCGTCTACCGCTACTCCGCTACCCGGACGGACGTCGACCTGTACGCCACGGACGCCGTCGTGGACGAGCGAGGCGCGTCGTTCGTCATCCACGAGGGCGCGGAGAGCTATCCCGCGCGCATAGAGCTGCCTGGCGCCTTTAACATAGAGAACGCCCTCGGCGCGACGCTCGCCGTATCGAAATTGGCCGGAATACCCGTCGCCGAGCTCGTGCCGCTCCTTCCAAGACTGGAACCGGTGCTCGGGCGCATGTCACGCGTCGATATGGGGCAGCCCTACGAGGTAATAGTCGACTACGCGCATACGCCGTCGTCGTTCGAGGCCATACTCCCGTCGCTCAAAGCCCGCGTGAAGGGCAAGCTGCTCTGCGTCTTCGGCTCCGGCGGCGAGCGCGACGTGCAGAAGCGTCCGGCCCAAGGCAAGATAGCGTCGAAGTACTGCGGCGTCGTCATACTGGCCGACGAGGACCCGCGCGGCGAGGACCCTATGGCCCTGCTGGAGGACATAGCCGCCGGTTGCGAAGGCCTTACGCGGGGAGAGACGCTGTTCCTCATCACGGACAGGAAGGCGGCGATTCGCAAGGCGCTGTCGCTGGCTCGTCCCGGCGACGCCGTATTGCTTCTCGGCAAGGGCCACGAGGGCACGATAGACTACGCGTCCGGCGCCGTGCCGTGGAACGAACTGGCAGAGGCGGAATCGGCATTACACGAAGCGGGCTACGCCCCATAGCGGGCTATAAGCATACGTAAGGAAGCATCATGAGATTAGCAATTCTGTACGGCGGTAAATCCGGGGAGCACGAGGTCTCGCTCCGATCCGCCGCTAGCGTCATTCGCCATCTAGACAAATCCCACAGGCTCCACCTGATAGGCATAACCAAGGCCGGGTCCTGGCATCTTCAGCCCGACAGCGTGCTCGCGACCTGCCTCGAGGGAGACGAGCCGATGGATCTTCGCGCCGACGGCCCAGAGGTGCTCGTCGTCCCTGGCAAGGGATTGCGCGTATATGGCACTCACGGTTCGGCCGACCTGCCGCTCGACGCGGTATTCCCCGTACTGCACGGTACGTTCGGCGAGGACGGAACCGTACAGGGCCTCCTCGAGTGCGCCAACCTCGCCTATGTCGGCGCCGACGTCCTTGGTAGCGCGATAGGCATGGATAAGGAGATGACCAAGGCACTGTGGAGGCAGGCAGGCTTGCCGATCGTCCCGTCTATCACCGCGCGGGCTTCCGATCTCGGCCGTATCGACGACCTGGCGGCCAACGCCGAGGGCCTCTTCGGCTGGCCGATGTTCGTCAAGCCGGTAACCTGCGGCTCCAGCGTCGGCGCATCCAAGGCGGAGACGCTCTCCGGCCTCAAGTCGGCGCTGTCCGCCGCCCTTGAATACGATACCCGCGCCTTGATAGAGCCGTTCGTCGCGGCCAGGGAAATAGAGTGCGCGGTGCTCGGAAACGACGATCCCCGCGCCTTCCCACCCGGGGAGATCATCCCGTCCCACGAGTTCTACGACTACGACGCCAAGTACATAGACCCCGACGGAGCCAGGCTCGTCGTTCCCGCCCCGCTCGACGAGGCGACGACCGGTCGCGTCAAGGATATCGCCGTCGCCGCGTACAAGGCCGCCGGTCTGTCCGGCATGGCCCGCGTCGATTTCTTCGTCGACAAGAATGACGGAACGGTCTACCTGAACGAGGCCAACACTATACCGGGGTTCACGTCGATATCGATGTACCCGATGATGTGCGAGGCCGGAGGCCTTCCCTACTCCGCGTTGCTCGACGAGCTCGTATCGCTGGCCGTCGACAGGAAGAAAACGCGGGCGGCGGTTCGCTACGATCGCGCATAATTATACGAGCTTACTGAATAATTATTTATATTGAAACAATTTAATTTCGAAGCTACGATATATTCACTGGAATTACGCCAAAGAGCGGTTTATACTGTGGACGCCGCGGCTCGCCGCGCGGCGCGTATCGTAGGAGGTTTTGTATGAAGAGCAACGATTACATTGCCATGGACGAGAAGTACGGAGCGCACAACTATCATCCGCTCCCCGTCGTCATCTCCTGGGCCGAGGGCTGCCGGGTCAAGGATCCGGAAGGAAAGACCTATTACGACTTCCTGTCGGCCTATTCCGCCGTCAACCAAGGCCATCGTCACCCCAAGATAATCAAGGCCGTCAAGGACCAGCTCGAGCTGTGCACCCTGACGAGCCGCGCCTTCCATAACGACCGCATGGGCCCCTTCCTCAAGAAGCTATGCGAGTTCACCGGTTTCGAGATGGCGCTCCCGATGAATACCGGCGCCGAGGCCGTAGAGACGGCCCTCAAGTGCGCACGCCGCTGGGGCGTCGAGGTAAAGGGCGTCGAGAACGGCAAGCAGGAGATCATCTGCGTAGAAGAGAACTTCCACGGCAGGACGCTCGCCATCATCTCCATGTCGAGCGACCCGGACGCGTACGTCAACTACGGCCCGTACTGTCCCGGCTTCAAGCGCGTCCCCTACGCCGACGCCTCGGCGATAGAGAAGGCCGTGACGCCGAACACGGTCGCCGTCATCATAGAGCCCATCCAGGGCGAGGCGGGCGTATTCGTACCGCCGGCCGGCTACCTGAAGAGCGTCCGCGACATCTGCACCAAGAACAAGATGCTGTTCATATGCGACGAGATCCAGACCGGATTCAGCCGCACCGGAAAGCGCTTCGCGTGGCAGCACGAGGAAGGCGCCCGTCCCGACATCATGTGCCTCGGCAAGGCGCTCGGCGGCGGCATCATGCCGATATCGGCCATCGTCGCCGACCATGACGTGATGAAGGTATTCACGCCCGGCACGCACGGTTCCACCTTCGGCGGCAACCCGCTCGCCGCCGCCGTAGGCATGGCGGCCCTCGACGTGCTCGTGGACGAGAAGCTCGACGAGAACGCCGATCGCCTCGGCAAGATCTTCCGCGACGAGGTCGGCAAGATATCCTGTCCCAAGATTAAGCAGGTGCGCGGCAAGGGCCTCCTCAACGCGGTCGTCTTCGAGAAGGGCTTCGAGGCGTATAACGTATGCCTGTCGCTCCGCGACTCGGGACTCCTCGCCAAGCAGACCCACGGCAACATCATCCGCTTCGCCCCTCCCCTTGTCATAACCGAGAAGGAACTGCGCGAGGCCATCGCCATCATCAAGTCCGTCTTCGAGCAGATCAAGTAACGAGCCTTCGGGCTAGCGATACGTGAACGCCGCGCCGCCATGGCGCGGCGTTTCCATTTCCCGCCCCGCAAGAGTATACTTATACGCATGAAAAGCCCTAAAGAATCGTCGCTCGACAGGAAGCTGCTCGACGCGGCCACCGGAGAGGCCAGGCGCGCGGCGGAGATGCTCATCGCGGACGAAGAGGTCCAGGCGCTCCAGGAATACGCCAACACCGTTTCGATACGTCGGCTCAACTTCAACGACCACGGCCCGGTCCACATGCGCAAGGTCGCGCTCAACGCCCTCCGTATGCTCGACCTGCTGGCTGCAGGCGGCGTCAAGCCGAGCCTCGAGGCCGACGGCGCCGGCACGATGGATGACAGCGGAGTAGCCGTGCTGATGGCCGCCTTCCTTCACGACGTCGGCATGTCGGTCGGCCGCCAGAACCACGAGCAGAACAGCGCCATACTCGCGGGCCCCATCATCGCGCGCATGCTCAAGGCGCTGTATCCTGCCGAGGTAGCCCGCAGAATAGCGATTCAATGCGTCGCGCTCGAGGGCATAGAGGGCCATATGGCCACCCAGCGCATCCATTCCATGGAGGCGGGACTTATTCTAGTGGCGGACGGCTGCGACATGGAGAAGGGCCGCTCTCGCATCCCGATGATGCTGTCGGTTGAACCGAGGGTCGGAGACATACACCAGTACTCCGCGGCGGCCATATCCCGGGTGACGATAGAGCCGGGAGAACATAGGCCCATCCGGATAGACATCCTCATGGACGAGTCGGTCGGTTTCTTCCAGGTCGAGGAAGTGCTGCTGCAGAAGGTCAACATGAGCCCGGTCAAGCCGCACATAGAGCTGTACGCGGCCGTCGAGGGGCAACCCCCGAGGCGCTACCTGGGCTAGGTTTCCATCCGGCCTTCCTGCTTCCTTAGAATCGGTATAGAGACGGTGAACGCCGCTCCGCCGCCTGGTCGATCGGCGTAGGACAGGTCGCCGCCCGACGCTGCGATGTTCTTCCTGGCTAGCGCCAGCCCCAATCCGCTTCCCCGCTCCTTGGTCGTGTAGAACGGCTCGAAGACGCGGCCGGCCCGGTCGAGCGGTATTCCCGGCCCTCGGTCCAGTACGCCGACCGTCAGGCGACGCTGTCGTACCCTCGCCTCGAGCACGGGTCTCTCGCCGGACCCGGCGCTCGCCTCCAACGCGTTGGCGACGATATTGTCCAGCGCCTCGGTTACCCTGGCCCCGTCTATGTTCACTACCGCTCCTGGATCCAGGTCTATGTCGGTCTCGACGACGCCGGCGTACCGCCCCGAGAATTCAGCCATGAAACGCGCGGCATGGACCGGGCCGAGTCCTTCATCCCCGGATTTAAGGAATCGCCGTATCCGGTCCGCGAGATCGGCCAGCCGCATGGCCTCGTCGTCGATCACCGCGAGGCCCGAAGCGGTCGCTTCATCCGCGCCCCTGCGCAGGATACCGCATTGTATACGTATGACGCCTAGCGGGTTCTTTATCTCGTGCGCTATGGTCCTGGCCGCCTGGCCTAGCTCCACGAGCTCGCGATCCTTGGCCTCCCGGTCCTTGGATGCCGTGTAGCGCCGGTTCATCGCTACGATAACCGCATACAGACCCGCGAGCGCGGCGGTCGCTATCGCGGCCGCGATGAGCAACGCGGTCTCCTCGGCCTTCAGGCCCTCGGTAGAGTATTCGATGTACGAGAGGGCGGGCGGCCGGCTCAGGACCGTATCCGGAACGGGAGGAGAGGACTGAACCACGCCGCGCATACGACCGGGAGACTCGCCGCCCATCATCCTGCGACCGGGGGACTCGCCGCCCATCATCCTGCGCTCGGGGAGATCGCCGCCCATGGAGCGGATCAGTACTACCGACGAATCGCCGACCGACAACTGCGACGTAGCGCGGTACTCCGGCCCCATCTCCGGCGGCGCGTCCCCGTAGACGGCTATGGCCGAGCCGTCCGGCGCGTAGAGGCCGAAGGCGATGACGTTCTTTATATCCTCTTCTACGGGGCCCTGCATCCGCACGAGGTCCGACAGGGCCGTCATGGCCTTGTACACCTCGTACTCCAGGTAGAGTCGCTTGTTGGCCCGCTCGCGGATGGTCAGTACCCATAGCGACGCGATGAGCGCCATCACCAGTATTCCGGCGCCTACGGGCACTATCGCCCGTCCAAGCCGCCTCGTCACGGATTCTTCCATGCGCCCATTCTACGTCTCCGCGGTCAAGGCATCAAGCTCGGCGCCTCCCCTTGTAGCCGCGCCCGCCGTCCTGTACATTGATAGCCATGGGCAAAACCTCGTATTCGGCATTATTCGCCAAGGCTCAGGAGGCGGGCGCCAGCAGGAACTACGCGGAAGCCGAGGCCATCCTTACGAGAATAGTGGCTGAAACCGATTCTATTCCCGAGGCGTGGCTATTCCTCGGGCGCGCCAGGCACGCACTCGGCGACCATGACCGCGCCGTCTCGGCCTTCGCGTCGTTCCTCGGTTCCAGGCCCGACGATGGCGCCGGATGGTTCTTCATGGGCAGGACGTACCTGACCATCGGCCGCGCCCGGGAAGCCGCGGCGTGCCTCCGCTCTGCCATCGACAAGGGGCGGCAAGGCGCCGAATCGTGGGCCCTGCTCGGGTTCGCTGAATTACGCCTGAAGCGTTCTGCCAAGGCCGTGGCCAGCCTCGAGCGCGCCGTCGGCCTCGCTCCGCGAGACGAGAGGATATTCCACGCCTACCTGAACGCCCTGTACGTACACGCCATCCGCGCGCTGTCCAAGGGCGAGGCCGCCGAGGCCGCGTCGATGCTCGATTTCGTTATAGGCAACGGCATGGACGGTCCGGCTCAAAGGCTATACAGAGCGAGGGCGCTACGTACAGAAGGCCGCCTGGCCGAGGCGCTCGCGGAGCTCGAGGCGGCGATCGGGGAAGTCCCCGACGACGCCTCGCTACGGCTCCAGGCGGCGACGCTCCGTTTCTCCATAGGCGATACCGAGGGAGCTATGGCGGATATCGAGCGCGCCGGCCTCTCGCTCCCCTCCATGCAAGGCGCGCCGTGGACTGCCGAGGCTATAGATCGATGGCGCGTACTCGTCGCTCTCAAGGAAGGCGACTACAAGACGGCCCTCGAGGCCGCCCTCGACCGCATACGATCAGGAGACGCGGACGCCGCGATCAGGGCCGTGGCGGCCCAGGCCAACTACGAGCTCGGTCGCTTCGAGCGCGCCGCGGCCCACTACAAGCGCGCGGTCGAAACCGACGCAGGCTCTCCCGAGCTGAGGATAGGGCTCGCGCTGTCGTTATGGGAACTGGGAGATTATCCCGGAGCGCGGAGCGCGGCGAAGGCCGCCGCCGTCAGGGGCGGGCAGAAAGAAGACACGCTCTACGTCGAGGTAATCTGCGACGTCAAGACCGGAGGAGACCCCTCGCAGATATTGCCCAAGGCCCAGGCCATGCTCAAGGCGCGCCCCGGCGATCCTCGGCTCATGCTGGCTCTCGGAGAGTGCCTATATAAGACCGGGCGCCCCGACCTCGCCGACGCGTGGTTCGTCGACGTGCTCAAGGTGTGGCCGAAGCATGAGATGACTATGCTGTATCGCATCTCGGCCGCAGAATCGCTCGGCCACGACCAGTCATCGCTCGATCGCTATTCCGAGTACCTTTCCGCGTACCCGGATAACGCCGCCATACGCAAGGATTACGTCGACGCGCTCGTCTCGGCGTCAGCGTGGAGCATTGCGGCCGCGGCGATAGAGGAAGGCAACGCGTACGGAGGCTCGCGCGGCTACGACGGCATGCTCGCGGTCTGTTACCGTAACTCGGGCCGTTACCAGGAAGCCGCCGCGCTATACCGGGGGCTCCTGAGGGCGGAGCCCAAGAACGCGGATCTCCTCCTCGGTCTCGCGTACTCGCTTTTCAAGTCGGGCGCGAAGGCCGTCTCCATAGAATTACTCGAACGGGGAGCCGCATTCATAGGGAAGAATGCGGAACCGTACCTCGCGCTCGGCGTACTGCGGGCCAGGCAGAAAGAATCGGAGAAGGCGGCGGCGGCGTTCCTCAGGGCGTCGGAGCTCGCTCCGGCGGATCCGCGACCATTGCGCAATCTCGCCAAGCTCTATGCCAAGGCGGGCATCGCGGAGACCGCGGCGCATTTCAAGGAACGGGCCGAGGCGCTCGATTCCGGACAGGCATCCGGTAAAAAACGTAAAATCGGTTGAGAGACTCCGGTTTTTAGCGTATTCTTGTATCGATAGTACTCAGGAGGTATCAAATGCCGGTAAAAGCAATGGACTTATTCGACGCTTATACAAAGAACATGCTTCCCAGCGACCAGGGATTCATCGTTTCCTCGTATTTCAGCCCTAACTCGGCCTACTCACGCTACGAGATCGTATCGTACAACAACGTAAAGTCCATCTACCCCGCCGACAACGGCCTTACATTCCAGACGGACGGCAAGAAGCTCCACGTGCTCATAGAGCCGGCGAACTATCCCAAGAAGGGCGAGGAGCCGTACGTCCGCTCCAGCAACGAGATGATTCCGCATCGATTCTCAGAACTGGACCTGCATACCTGCAAGAACCAGACGAAGATCTATACCGGCAAGGACGCTATCATGTCCTACACCTCGTTCACGATCATGAAGCCGCAGGGCGTCAATTTCTCGTTCATCTTCTATATGTTGCCGGACGTGTACGACAGCATGACGCTGTTCTTCGAGAAGACCTTCAACAAGGAGGCCGGGGTACCCATGGTCGACTCCAAGAAGGTAGCCAAGGCCCTCGGCGCCAAGATCGAGAAGACGATGGCCTGGGAGTATTCGAGCTAGATCGCCGCGTATCGGCTCAAGCAATAAGAGGGCGGCCAATGGCCGCCCTCTTCTCGTCCCTAGAGGCCTAGATTACTTTTCCTTCTCCAGCTCCGCCTGGGCTACCGCGAGGCACGCGATGGGAACCGAGTACGGGGAGCACGAGACGTAATCGAGCCCCGCCTCCATGCAGAAGCGTACGTTGTCTGGATTGGCCCCGTGCTCGCCGCACAGGCCCACCTTCAGGGTCGGCCTCGTCATGCGTCCGCGCCTCGTAGCCATAGCGACGAGCTCCTTGACGGGCTGTACCAAGTTGGAGAACGGGTTGCCCTCTATCAGGTCGAACTGCGAATAATCAGGCATGAACGTATTGAAGTCGTCGCGACTGATACCGAGGGTCGTCTGGGTGAGGTCGTTCGTGCCGAAGCTGAAGAACTCGCTGTACTTGGCTATCTCCCCTGCGACCAGGGCCGCCGCGGGCAACTCGATCATCGTGCCGACGTGATAGGGAATCGCCTTTACCTTGAGCTCCTTGCGCACGTCTTCCTCGATATCGACGATGCCCTTGTAGGTTTTGCCTTCAATCTTCTTGCCGTAGGTGATGAGCTTCAGTTCCGACGCGTTCATAACGATCGGTATCATTATCTCCGGCCGTACGTCTATCTTCTCGGCCTGCAGCTTGTACGCGGCCTGGAACACGGCGCGCGTCTGCATCGCGTATATCTCGGGATAGCTCACCGCGATACGACAGCCGCGATGACCCAGCATCGGGTTGAATTCCGATAGGGTCTCTATCCGCGCCTTGATATCGGCCTTGCTCGGCGCCTTGGCGCCCTTCTTCCCGGAACCGAGGTGAGCCATGAAGCCCTCGAACTCGGCGTCGTTGTGGGGCATGAACTCGTGCAGCGGCGCGTCCAGCAGGCGTATGGTCACTTCCTTGCCGGACATCGTCTTGAAGAGGCCGTAGAAGTCGTCGCGCTGCATCACCTCGAGCTTCGCCAGCGCCTTCTCCCTGGTATCGGGCGAATCGGCCAGGATCATCTCGCGGAACACGTTGATGCGCTTCTCGTTGAAGAACATATGCTCGGTCCGGCACAGGCCTATGCCCTCGGCGCCGAACGACAGCGCGAGCGCCGCGTCGCGGGGACTGTCGGCGTTGGCCCTGACATGGAAGCTCTTCATACGGTTCTTGACGATCGCTATGAATTCGAAGAGGCCCGATTCGGCGGGATCAGGCTCTATGAGCGACGCCTTGCCGAGCCATATCTTCGGCTCGCCGTAGTACGGCACGTTGATGGTGATATAGTCGCCCTCGGCTACTGCCAGGTCCCCTATCGTCGCCTTCTTGCCGCGTATCCTCATCTCCGGCTTGACGAGCGACACCTTGCCGTACTGGCGCGCGACGACCGAGGCGTGGGCGGAGTATCCGCCCTCGCAGGACAGGACGCCGGACGCGACCTCTATGGCCTTGACGTCCTCGGCGAAGGTGGAGGGCATGCAGAGTATCATCCGCTTGTCCTCGCCCTTCTGCTGAGCCACGCGATGAGCCTCTATCAGGGTCTCGGTGGTGAAGTATACCCGCCCGATGGCGGCTCCGGGGGCGCCGGTGATGCCGCCGCCCGTAGACGGCAGCTTCTTGACGGTGCTCATGTCGACGACGGGATGCAGTATCTCGTTGAGCCGCCCGGGCTGTATCGAATTGATGACGAACGCGTCGTCCACTACCTTCCGGCCGAACAGGTCGAGGTACAGCTTAAGGTCGGCCTGGGTGCTCTTCGCCATCACCTGCCGCTGCTCGATGAGCCACAGCTTGTTCTTCTCGATCGTGAACCGGATCTGGCGTATCTCCTTGTGATGGTCCTCTAGCGACCCGGCGATGCGCTTCAGTTCCTTCAGGTGGGCGGGGGCTATCTTGTTTATATCGTTGCCGCTGGCGCCTATCTCGTCGAAGTGCTCCTCGAAGTACTCGCCCTGCAGCACCTTGTCGCCGTTGACCACGTTACGGGTGAAGAACGACCCGGAGCAGGAGTTCTTGCCGTAATTGCCGTAGACCATGGGTTGTACCAGTATGGCGGTGTCGTCGTCGTCCTGCTCATCGAGGTCAAGCAGCTTCGATATGCGCTTGAGCGCGATCTCCAGCTGCGTCCACGCGTCGTCGAAGAAGCCCTTCGGTATCAAGTCCTCGTAGGACGCCATCAAGGCCTCGGCCTTGGCGCCCGGCTTGTCCGAATCGAGGGTCTTGCCGGTCTGCACGATGCGCTCCCGGATCTTGGCGACGTCCTTGTCGCGCCCTTCGAGCTCGGCTATGCGCTCTTCTATCTTGAGCATGCCGCGCGCGAGGAACGCCACCTCGTGCGCGCCGAAATTCTCCCCTACGTTCTTGTTGAAACCGCCGACGGTGGATCGGACGAGTCCGAAGTTGTGCAGCGTAGGATAGTTGGAGATGGTAAGATTGGGCGAGATGACGAGCTTAAGGAGGAGCGGTTCCTTGTCGTCGCCATAGCTCTTCTCGACGATCGCCGATATTTTTTTCAGGTGCGGCTTTACGGCGCCGATCACGTCGAGGTCGGCCATCTTCGAAGCGACCACAGAATCGACGATGAAGCCGGGCAGTATCGGGAATCCGAGCTCGGAGAACTCGTTCGCCTGCCGCCCGCGCTGGCCGAGCGTCTCCAGGTCAGCGCCCTTGGCGATCGAATCCTTCTGGCTAAAGAAATGCACGTTGGATTTCATGGTATCTCCTTACTCAAAAGAGCGACAGCACGCCGTTTACCGGCCCGCGGAGGAAGGCTTCGAACATGATGCTCGCGCCTTGAGCCAGGTAGCGCTGGAGCTTGGCGACGTCGCAGATATTCTGTCCGGACACCGCGAACTGGATAACGCTGCCGTGCTTGACCTTTCCCCACTTGAACAGGGCGTTCAGGTTGACGATTCGCTCTCCGTCGTAATAGACGAGTACGTTGAGATCTGGGTGCTTCGTGGTAAAACTGTCTATGATACGTTTCCATGCTTCTACGTTGCCATTGTGAAACAGCTCGTTGGTCACGAGCACGCCGTACATCGGCGTCATCCGAGACCCCGGCTTGGGGCCCGCGGCTGGTTTCGGCGCCATAGCGGCTACGGCGGCGGGGGCGACGCTTTCCGGTACGGCGACCGCCTTGCCGGGCTTGGTTTTGCCGGTAGCCTTGGCCCTTACGGCCTTTGGCGCGTTGCCTGCATTGGGTGCTTTCTTTGACTTCGTCGCCTTTTCTCCGAAAGGCGCCTTGTACGAGCAAGGGCCCTTGAGCAACGCGGGGATATCCTTCGCCTTCGAACCGCTATACAGGTTCAGAATAGTGTCCGCGGCCTTTTCTGCGAGCGCCGCGTCGTACGCCTTGCCGAAGCATCCCAGGTACGCTACGAGCAGCTCCGACTTATTGATCCTGTCTATCATGGAAACATGCGCGGGATTCTTCGGGTTGATGGTCAGGACGCCCAAATCCGGGTGGTTATATAAAATGACAATGTCGAAAGCATTCCAGGATTTGACCGTTTCCTGTATATGCGCGAGTTCCGATATCGTGCAGTCCATGTTCTTCGATGCGGCGAAATACTTGAATTTATCGATAAGTAGCATTGAGACGAAGGGCAGTACCTCGTCCTCGTTTATAGACTTTTCCTCGATCATGCCATTCAAGGCATCGGCGAGATTCTCGCCGCTCGATATTCGCTCGGCCAAGCCGACCGTGGCTTTCACGTGCCTGACGGAAGCGTTGAACGTATCCTTGGAGGCCAAAGACTCATATTTACAACTTGAGGCAACCATGCTCTCCCCTTCCTAATGAAAAAAGCGCCCCCCGATTTACGGGGGGCGCCAACGCTATGCTCGTTTAGAGTTCGCGGATGCCGCCCTCATCCCTGGAGCGCGGCTTCGGTCCGCGCTTCCCGCCGGACTTCTTGGGAGCCGCGTCTACGACGCCCTTTGGCCGGCCGCCGCGTTTCTTGGGCGCGGGGGACGCGGTAGACTCCGGTAGCGCCGGGGCCGACGGCTCGGAGTTAAGCATCGCCAGGTAACCGGCGGAAGCCGGCTCGGCCGACTCTTCCATGGTCGGCGGGGCGAAGCTCTGGGCGATGTCCTCGCGTACCGTGGAGCGCCTGCGGCTGAACGAGGCGAACGCGGCGTCCTGGAAGCCCTTGGAGACGCCGTGCAGGAACTCGTTGAGCACGTTGGCCATGCCGTCCAGGGTGGCCTTCTTGCGCTTGATCGAGCAGATATCCACGTCGAGCAGGAGTCCCGGCTGGATGTGGTACGGGTTGATCATGTAGTCGAAGCGCTGGAATTCCTTCTCGAGGAAGGTAAGGCGGTCCTCTACGACGCGGCGCTGTATCGGGTACTGGTAGGAGTACATGTTCTTGAGCTTGTCGCGCATCAGGATGAGGCGGTTCTTGACCTTGTCCTTCTCGTAGATGTACGTGCAGTTGAGGCTCTCGACGTCGGTCTCGGCGGGCTTGACGAACGATATCTCGTCCCAGACCTTCGCGATATCCTCGTACAGGGGCTCGCCGGAGCGCTCCTTGATGCGCTTGCGGATCTTGCTCTTCATGATCTTCGCCAGGTCGTTGAAGTCAGTGATGCGCTTCAGGAACTTGGAGTCCTCGTACATCATGTCGAGAACGTCCCAGAGATGCTGGACCTCGGTCTCGAAGCTGGTGATCTGCACGTCGTACGCCTTGCGCTCCTCTATGAGCTGGGCGTTGTCGTAGTACTGGAGGCGGATCTGGTAGCGCTCGTCGGGCAGGTGGGCGGTATCGGTGTCCTCGTACTCGCGGATATAGAGCAGGCGCGCGTTCTTCAGGTTCTCTATGTACTGGTAGCCCATCTTCGAGGTGTCGAGGATCGACGTTATCGAGTTGACCGCGGTATTGAAGCCGCGGTTGCGGATGTTCTCGATATCTATGATCTTCTTGAGATTCTCGCGGATGTTAAGCTGGTCGAACGTCGAAGGGTCGATCTCGGCGCGGAGGTTATTGATCCGGTCCATCAGTTCCTTCGCTACGATGGAGTAGCGCTTGGACTTGGCGTTCTCGGCGTCGTCGTCGGTATGGTCCCGGACCTTCTTCATGCGCTCGAATATGATCTCGGTATCGTTGAGCTCTTCCTTGCCTTCGTCGACGAGCTGATCCTTGAGGAGTTCGATATCCTTGTCGATCGTATCGATGATGTGCTTGGCGATCAGGTCCTTGATCAGGTACTCGACGGTGACCTGATAGTGGAAGATCGGGCTGATAAGCTCGGAATCGAGGATGTTTACCGACAGCTTGACGTCGGCTACCGTCTTGGGCTTGTAGGTATTGTCCTTAAACGCGCACTTGACGACGGAATAGGCGTTCTCGCCGCGGATGAAGGCGCCGACGTCCGTCTTCTGCCTAAGGAGCGAGTTGGTCAGGTTCTCCAGCTCGTTGACACCGCGCTGGATATGGCCCTGGAGATGGCCGAACATGTTGACCATCGACTTCTCGATCTCGCCGGTATTGAACTTGTCAGCGCCGCCGACCTCGTCGAGCAGGGTCGCGATCTCCTTGGGGGTATAGCGCGACAGGCTCTTCATCTCTTCCTTGTCGATGAAGTTCCTGACCTTCTTCACCATCTCGTCCTCTGTCGTGACGATATAGCGGTTGAACATGTTCTGGTAGTTCTGGTTGAAGTAGTTGTACACCTTCTCCTTGAGACCGCCCATCACGTCGAGGCGCTCGAGCACCTCCTTGGGGAGCCTGGAGCCGATGTGGTGGAGAACCTTGTTGGTCTCCTCGTGAAGCAGCTGATCCACTTCCTTCTGCTGGTCGCGGTTCTCCTGCGCCAGGGAGTTGCGGGAGCCGACGGCGCTCGGCTTCTCGGGATGGTAAACGTTAGGACTTTTCGGAAGATCTATAGCACCCATGATAATTCTCCTTGTTCGACGGAATCCGATATGTTGCTATAATAACCCACAAAGGAAAATAGTAAAGCCATCAATAGGAAAATCAATAGACACGATTTTTGATTTATATGGAAGATATTGATACTGATCAATTTTCGGCTTGCAAATAGGTAAAAAATAGGCAATGCTGTTTCTGGTAATAAATTAACCCTAGAAGGTAGAATGAAACGACATGCCCTACCTATTTTACTTCTCATAGCGTCTCTGTCCGGAGTACATGCGGACTCCCGTAGCGCCAGCGTCGATTTCGTATTGCTTATCGACACGTCGCTATCGATGGCCGACGCGATGGAGAGCGCCCGCAGATTCGCCGCCGGAGAGATAATTGGCCGACTGGTAGAAAAGGGCGACTGGGTCGCCGTGTTGCGTTTCTATGGAAACATTGAAACGGTCTGGAAAGGCGACGTTACCGGCCCGGCGGACGTTTCATCCATCGTCAGGAGCCTCAACGGACTGGAAGCGAACGGCCGCTTCACCGATATCGGCTCCGCTCTCGACGCGATGGACCGCCTCATCATGGAGAGGGGCCACCCAGAGCGCCCAAAATACATACTGCTCCTGACCGACGAGCGTCAGGAAGCCCCTAAAGGCACGCAATACTATTCGTCGGACTATGTCATCCATCACCCGCTGCTGGAATACGTCAAGCGCGTAGACAAGGGCACGTTCCGGGTCATTACCATAGGATACGGGCTGGCCGATACCATCGAGGGAGAAGCCCGCTCGCTTATGACGACCCTGTCCGAGCCGCCGAGCCGCCCATCCGCGCCGCTGGCCGGCGCCGATGCGTCCGCCATGGGCACGGAAGGCGCGCCGGGAACGGGCGGTACGACATCCGGTACCGATGGGTCGCGAGCAGGCGCCGATTCGGCCGACGGCGGATCTGTCGCCAGCTCTCCGCGGCCAGGCTTCTCCGGCGCGCCCGTGGCCGCGGGACTAGCCGCCGCCGGGGCCATCGGCATCGTCATCGCCTTCATCCTCGCCAGGAGGAGGCGGAGCAAGGACGACGAGAAGAAGGCTCCGACGGAGCCTACCGCATGAACATCGCCGAGGTAGCGGCGTTCCTCTCCAGCAGGGACGATTTTATACTATCGTCCCACGAAAGCCCCGACGCCGACGGCTTGGGCGCCGAATTCGCCCTCGCCAATTCCCTTTCCTCGATAGGCAAGCGCGTCATCGTAATCAACGCGGAACGGTATTCCGACGCGTACGGCTTTATCGACCAGTCGGGCTTGATCAAGTGCCTCGCCGAGGTAGACCTCGACGACGCGGTCGTCAGCCGCTCGGTCTCGGTGCTGCTCGATACAAACGACATCATGTACACCGGCGACATCGCCGACAGGATCATCGCCAAGGCCGCGGACGTCCTCATCATCGACCATCATGAGATTACGGGACAGATCGACGCGACCATCTGCTCGTTACCGATGTACTCGTCCACTTGCGAGATGATATATCGGATACTCCTCGAGCTCGGATGCGATATATCCCGCGATTCGGCGTTGGCGCTCTTCGCGGGGATCGTCTTCGACACCGGTTCCTTCTCGTATTCCAAGACCGGCGCCGGAACGTTCGAGGCGGCGCTCGACCTGGTGCGCCATGGTGCCAACCCGTCCACGATCCACAGCGCCCTTTACGAATCGGCCGCCATCAGCGCATTGCTACTGCGGAAGGAAGTCCTGTCGACCCTCGAGCTTTTTTCCGAGGACAGGATAGCGATACAGACCATGACGGGCACGATACTCGCGGCCAGCGGATCGGCGTACCAGGACGCCGAGGGCCTGATCAACGTACCGTTACAGGCGGCGTGCGTAGAAGTCTCGATCTTCTTCAAGGAAAACGAGGAAGGAACCCTACGCTGCTCGCTTCGATCGAAGGGCGTTATAAACGTCGCCCAGATAGCCCAGTCGTTCGGCGGCGGCGGGCACAAGAGCGCGGCCGGGTTCAAGTCGCCTTATCCCCTTGAAACGATCAAGGCCAAGGTGCTAGAACTCGTTGTCTCCGCCCTGTTGGAACCCAGAGACTAGCCGAGCGGCGTTTCCGGCAGGAACCGTCGAAGCAAGGGAATAGAACCGCGACATGAAACGCCTAACACAGACGCTCTTCGTCATAGCCATCGCGACGGCCATCGTCGTCATAGCCTTCTATTACGTTTCGGAGAGGAGCGCTCGTACCGCCGACGAACCCGTTAGATCCAGGGTGCTCGAGGCCGGCTCGATGGCGGACGCCAAGAGGGAATCGGACGACGCGGCCGCCAAATCGAGTCTATCGAGCACCATACCGCTCGAACCGAACGAAACGCTCCTCGACCTGTATTCCTTCAACCTCGATTTCGACGACGAGGAGGAGCAGGTATTGATCATCCGCGAATCTGACGACCCGGCGGGACTCGTACGGATCGTCCTGGCCGACTACTCTCCGTACTCTAAGAAATGGACCAGATCGTGGAAGGGCTCGACGCTCGTAACAAAGAACAAGACTTTCCAGGTCAGCGTCAGCGATCTCATAGGCGATCATAACCTCAACATCGTCTGCACCGGCATGAACGACGCCAACGAGCAGACGATGACGATCTACTGGAAATCCCAGGACCTCGACCAGAAACTGGGCACGACGTTCGTCAAGGTCTTCGAACAGGCGGGTTCGGCCGTTATCATCGAAGCCACCGAACGGCCAGACAGCTATAAACTGGGTCAGTCTAATGCGGAGAGCTGGCCGGTCTCGGTCTGGAAGGCCGATTCGAATTCCGGCAATTACCTGGACCAGCTCAAGGAACAATGGTACTGGAGCTTCACCGACAAGGCCTACGTACTGGCTTCGACCGAACGGATACCCGGAGCCAGCATCGCCCGGAAGATGGCCGAATCCATCCTCGATGGCACGGCGGAGACGTTCAAGGCCTTCCTGGACGGTACTTGGTATAAAGAATCAATCGACCCGCTGTCGCCGGGAGCGCAGTTCATCACCTTTCAGTCCCGGGACGAGTCGGTGCTGTTCTCGGGCGAGGGCCTCATCGAGGTCTACGGATGGGAAAACTCCAATCCGACGCGCTACGGGCTATATATCGCCTCAAGGAACCAATCCGTACGGAATCTCAGGCGGCTGATGGATATCGAGCTCGCCTCCGCAGATTCGATCAACGTACGGGTCTTTCAGGATTACCGGATAAAGGCCGATATATCCGGCAGGTGGGACGGACGGTATCGGAGGCTGAGTCCGGAGATGGCCACGGCGTTCAAGCGCTCGCCGGCGACGGCCACCCCTACAGACATGGAGCTTTCCGGCATCTATGAATCCGACGACGGGACCCGGCTCTCGCTCGATGTCGCGTCGTATCGTATCGAGTCTGGCGATGACGTCCAGCGCGGGGCCGTGACCCAGTATACGCTATCGGGCAAGACGATCCTGGACATGCGGCAGGAGAACGCCGACGGGGCTCCTCCCATAAGGAAATCGTGGATAGCGGAGCTGGTGACGAAGACGGCCTCCGACGGATCGATATCGCAGGTATTGACGCTTCAGGAGGCTCGGATAGGCATTCTGGGAGTCGAGCCTTCGCAGAGCCCCCCCCTTATATACAGGAAACGCTGACGCTCCGGAAGGCTCAAGGCTCGGAATCAAGGACCCATGCCTCATAGCCCGCGTCCTTGAGGGCCAGCACGGTCTTGGCATCGTCCACGCCTCCGCCTACGTATACGATGAATATATCACTGCCGCTTCTCTTCTTGACGACGGGTTTCAGGCCGAGCGCCTCGAGCTTCTTCTCCAGCGCCTTCGCGTTCGCTTCGTCCTTGAACGCCCCGACCTGATAGAAGGTCTCGCGGGACGTAGGGGCCAGCGGTTGGGACGGAGCGGGGGTCGATTCTACAGGAGCGCCAGCGGCCGTTGAACCGACGACCAGAAATAGCGGCTCGACCGAGGCAGCCTCCGGTCGCGACGCGTAGGTACCGAGGCGACGCTGGAACTCTAGCCGCTCAGCGCCTTCGGACGAGGCCCGGGCAAGCAGAAGCGCCGATATCGCCACCCGCGTATCCGGGTCGGCGACAGAGGCCTTAGCCGCGGATAGCGCCTCGTCCCGGTCCCCGTTCGCCAGCGCCGCCCAACCGAGGACGAGTGAGGCCAGGCGGGCGGTCACGGGATCCGGCGAAGAATATGCCGCGGCCGTGGCCAGGCGGGCGGCGGACTCCCCTTCCCCGGCGCTCAGCCGGCACGCCGCGGCTGCCAGGAGGCAGGTAGCGTCGGCTATGCCGGGAACGATCCCCGCCGCTTTTTCCCATGCGGCCGCGGCCTCGGCGTGGCGACCGAGCAGCTCGAGTAGCGAAGCCTGCTCCGACAGCAGAGCCTTCTTCTCCCGAGGATCCTTGGCCGCCTCGGCGAGCGCTCCGGAAAGCCAAGCCGCGTCGTCTATGGAATCCAGCCCGGCCGCTTCCGACGCGACCGCCGCCGAGAAGCGCGGCGCTCCGGACGACGGGACGAGTCTTGCGTAGGCGGCCTTGGCCTCCGTTCCCTGCCCGTACGCCGATGGCGACAAGGCGACGACGAGGGCCAAGGAGAGTATCCGCAACGAGTCGCCGTTCATTCGCGAGCCGCGCCTCAGGATTTTTTCTTCTTCTTGGCGGGAGCCACGCTCCGCCCGGGTTCATCGATATCCGCCGACGGTACCGAATACTCGGAACGCTGACCCGCGCCGGAAGCGATTCCCTTCGCGGCCTTCTTCTTGGCCCGTCCTAGATGCCCCATGGACAGGAAGAAGGCGGACAGGAGACCGAGCACGTACGTTCCGAGGATCGTGATGACCACGGGCACGGACTTGAAGCTAACGAATATCAAGGAGATATCGCACCGGTTGTCGAGGTTGAACCCGACGAATACCAGTACGAAGACCATTATCGCGATGAAAGCGAGCAGTTTCCAGGGCATCATAGCACCTCCACGGCCTTGAACGTATTGCCTCGGATAGAATCGAGCCTCACGCGCGCGAACGATCCTATCCGCGAAGACGAGGCGGGGAACACCACCATCATATCCTGATCGGTCTTGGCGAACACCTCGTCGGAGCTTCGCTTCGAAAGCCCCTCGACGAGTACGACGACCTCGCTTCCAAGCATATCGCGCATGAGCTCGCGCGTAATAGTCTTCTGCAACGCGATGACGCGCGCCAGGCGCTCCTTCTTTACCGTGTCGGGAATCCTGCCCGGCATGGTAGCGGCGGGAGTGCCCTCGCGCGGATTATAGTGATACATGAACGCGTAGGCGAACCGGACTTTCCGCATGAGATCGAGGGTCTCCTCGACGTCCTCCTCGGTCTCCCCCGGAAAGCCTATCAGTATATCGGTCGAAAGCGTTATTCCCGGTATACGCGAGCGTATCGCCGTAGCTAGTTCGAGATACGCCTCGACGGTGTACTTACGGTTCATGGCCGCGAGCACCCGGTTCGAGCCGTGCTGGACGCACAGGTGTACGTGCCTGGCGATGGTCTCGTTATCAGCGATCGCCGAGATGGTATCGGGCGATAGGTCCTTGGGGTGACTGGATACGAAACGCACGCGGCCAATCCCCGCGTTCGCGGCCCCGTCCGCCACCAGGCGCAGCAGGCCGGCGAAGTCGAGGGGACCGCCCTCTCCCTCCCATAGGTAGGAATTCACGTTCTGCCCGAGCAGCGTCACCTCGCGAACGCCCGCCGCCGACAGCGAAGCGATCTCGTCCATTATGGCCCGGGGGCTCCTGGAAATCTCGCGACCGCGAACGTAGGGCACGATGCAGTACGTGCAGAAATTATTGCATCCATGCATGATCGGCACGAACGAGCTATAGGAACCCGCCTCTCGATGCGACGGCGCGAACACGAACCCTGGCGTCTCCTCGATGACATCGAGGCGGATTCCCGCCTCCGCGGCATCGAGAAGCACGCCGAAGGCCGCCTTCTGGAAGGTGCCGAGCACGTAGTCGATCCCGGGGGCCTTCGCCTTCATGCGTTCCTTGAGCCGCTCGGCCATGCATCCCGTGACGACCAGTACGAAGTCACGCTGCCGTTTCAGCGCCGCGTAATGTGCTATCCGGCCCCAGGCCCTGGTCTCCGCGGTTATCCTGACCGAACAGGTATTGATGAGCACGAGATCGGCATCCGCCGGATCGGCGGCTAGTCGCCATGACCGGTCCGCCAGCTGTAGCTCCAGAGCGGCCGACTCCGCCTTGTTCATCTGGCAACCGTAGGTCTCTATAAAATAACGCATGGTCTCCCGATCAAACGAAACGGGCAGTCGCGGCGAGGCGCCGACCGCCCGAAATAGCGAGTACGCTCAAGAAGGATGGTTCTAACCCCTCGATTTTAACCCCTTGGCGAATTTGAACAGATTGACGATACCGAAGCCGATAAGCCCTATGCCGGCGGCGCCGAGAAGGAATCCGGTGAATCCCTTCAACACGACCGAAGCCAGGCCGAGGACGCCGGCGCCCATCATCACGACCCCGGTCGTCTTGTCGGTGCGGCTCTTCCCTATCAGGCCCATGATGCCGACGACGATGAGGCCGCCGCCGAGCACGGGGCCTACGAAGGGAATGTGCAGGAGCGTGTTGAATAGCATGAGCCCTATGCCGGCGCCCGTTGAAATGACTCCGCGCATACCGTTCTTGCGAACCTCGTCGGAATCTACAGGATAATAATCGCTCATCGGATCCTCCTTACAGGCCGTCGCCGTTCCATCCCCATACGGCAGAAGCATGGTAGCGCGACTACGCGCGCTGACGCACGATCGGCGGCGCCTTACGAATGAATATACCCAAATCACCTATTTCGGTAAAGGACGGTCAGCCTGATCGTGCTCGACGAAGGCGTACGCCGAGTGATTATGTATGCTCTCGAAATTCTCCGCTTCCACGCTGAAACGCGGGAACGTGCCGATCGATTGCAGGCCGCTATACACCTCGCGCACGACGTCCTCGACGAACATGGGCCGATCGAACGCGCGTTCGGTGACGAATTTCTCGTCGTCACGCTTCAGGAGCGTATAGACGTCGCACGACGCCGACCGTTCCACGACCGCTACAAGATCCTCTATCCAGAAGAAGGGACCCAGCTTGACGCGGACCTTAACGAGACCCCGCTGATTGTGGGCCCCGTATTCGCTTATCGCCTTCGAGCACGGGCAGACCGTCTGTACGGGCACCTGCACCGATACCCAGAATTCCCGCCCCGTAGCCGAGGACGATCCCTCGTACGAGCATTCGTAGCACATCATGCTCTTCTGTCCGGAGACGGGCGCCGCTTTCTCTATGAAGTACGGGAAGTGCAGGTCGCAGTAGGCGGTCTCCGCATCGAGCGAGTCCCGGAGCTCGTCGAGCATCGCGAGGAAGCGCGGCATCGAGAGGTCGCGCCGGTGCTCGTTGAATACTTCTATGAACCTGCTCATGTGCGTGCCCTTGAAATCGTGGGGCAGGTCGACGAACAGATTGACCGTCGCCGTCGTATGCTGCACGGCGTTGGCCCTGTCGAGAACCGTTATAGGGTAACGGACGCCCTTCACTCCGACTTTCTTAATCGGAATCCGCCGGTCGTCCCTCATGCTTTGTATATCGACCATCTGGCTCACCGCGCGGCGCGCTCGGCGGACTCGACGGTATTATAGAGCAGCATCGTTATCGTCATAGGGCCGACGCCGCCCGGGACGGGCGTGATGGAGCCGGCTATCTCGCTGACGGCCCTGAAGTCGACGTCTCCGACGAGCCTCCAGCCCTTGGCCTTCGTAGCGTCGTCGACGCGGTTGACGCCGACGTCTATGACGCAGGCGCCCGGCTTGACCATGTCGGCCTTGATGAGCTCAGGCGCTCCCGCGCAGGCTATCAGGATGTCGGCCCTCCGCGTATGCTCGGCGAGGTCGCGCGTGCCGGTATGGCACACCGTAACGGTCGCGTTGATCGATTTCCTCGTCAGCAGGTTAGCGAGCGGCTTTCCCACGATATTGGACCGGCCTACCACGACGGCGTGGGCGCCTGCGGTCTTTATACCGGAGACCTCGATCAGCTTGATGACGCCGTGGGGCGTGCACGGCAGGAAGCACGGATCGCCTATCACCATGCGGCCGATGTTGACCGGCGTGAAACCGTCCACGTCCTTCTCTGGCGATATCTCTTCGATTACCCTGGATTCGGATATGCCCTTGGGCAGGGGCAACTGCACGAGGATGCCGTGTACCGCCGGATCGGCGTTGAACTCGCGTACGACGCGCACGATGTCGCCCTCGGAGCAATCGGCGGGGAGCCTGCGTTCGAAGCTGTTCATGCCGAGCTCGGAGCAGGCCTTTTCCTTGGCCGTCACATACGATACGCTCGCGGGATCCTCGCCGACGAGCAGCACGGCGAGCCCCGGCACGACGCCTCTCGCGGCGAGCGCCGCTATCCTCGGTCCTAATCCCGCCCGGACGTCCCCGGCCAATTTCTTGCCGTCCAACAACATGGCTGGCATATCGCCTCCTTGATCAACAGAAACCTACGATACTACGCGATGCGCCGTTCGGACAAGCGAGAGAGCGTCGATATAACGCCTAACGCGCCGGGCCGCCTCCGCGAAAACAACGGGATCGAGGATGAGGCTGAGCGCCAGGTAGCCGTCCCTCTCCATATCGAAGAAATAGCCGGGCTGGACGGCGACCAGTTCCTCGCGCAGGAGACCGAGCGCTGTACGCTCCTCCGAATCGTATCGGGGATACTCCAACAAGGCGGTCCAGCCCCCGTCGCAACGAAGCACGCGATACGGGGAACCGTCGCCGCCGAACACGGACCGCGCCGAAGCGAGGTTAGCGGAAAGCCGTTCCCTTACCGAGGCTACGAGCGCGTCGGCCTTACCGAGTAGCGCCGGCAGGGCGTTCATGGCGGGCGCCCCCGCCGACAGGTAGGTATCGGCTATATGCTCCAGGCGTGAACCCGCCTCGTCCGCCTCGCCTCGCGGACCGGAGACGCGCATCCATCCCAGCTTCATCTGCGGCAGGCACAGTAGCTTAGAGAGGCCGTCCAACGAGAAGGTCAGGCAGCCGTCCTCCCCGCCGAAACGAGACCGGGAATCGCCCGCCTCTATCGCGTACGGATAGAATACCTCGTCCGCGATGACGGCCATCCCGCGCTCGGCGCACGTATCGACGATGGCCGAACGCTCCGCTCGGGAAGCGTACGAACCGGTAGGATTATTGGGATTGATGACGACGACGGCCTTGGCGCCGCTCGCCTCGGCAGCCGCGGCGAGATCGTCCATATCGATGGCCCAGCCGCCCGGATGGGAATACTCGAGACGGTACGGGACGGCGCGGACCGCCTCGAGGCCCGCCAGCGAATCGAAGAGCGGATAGCCGGGTTTGGGCACGAGTAATGAATCGCCCGGATCGCACAGTAGCTTGAATACCCACGAGTAGGCCTCGGACGTGCTTGCCGACAGGAAGTACGATCCGGCGTCCCCGCCGAAGCGGCCCGCGAGCGCCAACCGCGCGGACTCGAGGCCGCGTGGGTCCGGCCGATAGCGCAGGCACGCGGGATCGGACAGCGCCTCGAGCACGCCTCCCGGCGACAGCCCGCAACGCGTAGGGTTGCTGTCCGAAAGGTTGAGTATCGTCTCGCCGTCGGCCGCGAGCCGTTCCAAAAGCGCCGACAGGGCGTTCTGCCCGGTATCAGAGCCGAGCCTTCTTGAGAATCGCATGGGAGCGGATGGTAGCCCCGTACGCCCGGAATGGCAAGCGCCTCGCGGGCGATCAATAAAGTAACGAATGCTTATTTTCTATCCTGTGCTAGTCGGATAGTAATAAACTCCCCCCATCCACCATCCATTGCGGAATACAATCTATTAAATAGTATTTTATCAACGAAATACCTGTTTACCTTACTGCTACCCGTAGACTGCAATCCGCCTCGTCCAGTGGGATCCGATAGCGGATCTGCTCCATAGAGCATATACTCATCCCAGGTCCATTCACTAATACCAAAATTGGGATACGCCAAGGCGCCCGAACTCGTACGCTGTCCAGAAAATACCGACGGTACCTTTCGTTGCTGTTTGGTCGCGAAGGCGTCCGCATAAAGCGCATACAGGCTATCGCGAGGCGCGCCTTTCTCGTATACCACGTACTCCCATTCCGCCTCGGTGACGAGCCTGAAGCCGTCGGTGCCCCTAACCCACTGTACGTCTATGCCCCCACGTTTCGATGTATCTAGACTGCCTCCAATTCTATACGCAGGTTCAAATCCCATTTGAAGGCTCAGCCAATTACAGAAAACAACAGCTTCGCACCATGTCAGAAAAATTGCCGGGCTATCTGGTCCCTGACTGTTATCAATCAATTTACCGTAGTACGCATGTTTATAAGTATATCCTTCATATCCGGAATCCTTGATGAATAGATCCCACAAACCTTGGGTTACTAAGGTCTCTGCTATAGAGAACGGGCTCAGAATCACTGCATGTGTGGGCGAAGCCCTCTCTTCAACCTTATGCTGTATAGTATTCGTACCCATCAAGAAATATCCGCCATCTACCTCGATCATTTTTGGGGCAGATGTTACGACCTTTTCTCTACCGATCGAAGGAGCCAGGTTCTCAATGGTATCCAATACACTTGGTTCCGACGCAAGTCTTCTCTCGTACGATATGAGTAATAAAATTAAAACAAGCGTTTTCTTTGTTCCACACATATCGGTTCCTCCAATGTCATGGAATTGAAATTTGTATAGGCCGAATTGACAGATCTTCTATTATTTCCCAGGACTCAATACCCCACGTTTCAAACACGCCCTGTTCGCTCGGGTTCCACGGATCCTGGAAGTACCAGCTGTCGTCCACCTTGTACACGAAGCCCCAGTGCTGGCTTTCGTCCTCGCGTTTCGGATTGTCCATCCATAGGAGGCCCATGCTGGCGCCGCTCGACGCGAAGGCGTCCCAGCCCATCTCCTGCCTGGAGCCGCCATACCAGGACACCGCTCCCGTCGTCTTCAGCTCTTCCTGCATGTACTGCCAGAACACCGGGGAGTCCTTGTTGAACGCGGCGGTATTCGGTTCTACGATCCCGTCGCCGAGCCTGAGCAAGGCGGCGTAGACGGCCTCCTTCGTCGCGCCCATGAACAGGAACGGCACGCTGTTGGCCATCAGGTAGCACGGCCCGACCTCGTCGTATCGCCCCTCGGACGCCGCGGAGAAGTCGAGTTGGCTCAGGCCTCCCTGACCCGTAAAGATATACGGATCACCGACGGTACCGCTACCGAACGCAATTTCTCCGGGCACGAACAGATTGCCGGCCACCATGTCCGCAAGCTTCGCGCGGGCCTCCAGCACCGCCTTGTAGACGCGAAGCCCCCTCTGCTCTTCTACCGCGATGCCGGCATCGGTTCGGAGATCCCCGACGATGGATCGATACTGTTCCTCGCTCAGCCGCCCGTTCTTATAGGCCAGGTCGACGACGGCGCGGCTTATCTCGAGCGCATCGCTCCACTTTCCGTCCACCAGCCTGTTTCCGCTCGCCTTGATCAACGCGACGTACGCGTTAAAATCCTTGACGCCGGACATCCCGAGCCAGGCCTCGAGGGCTCCCTGCTTCCCGAGGCCCGTCCCGAGCGCGATAGAGGATCGCCCGTCCTCGAAGCTGACGACGCCGTTATCGTCGTCGTCATAGATGCTACCATCGAGCCTAACCCTCAGATTGTCAATCCTGCCGGTATTCTCCGTCCATGACGAGCCATCCGCGAGGCCGGCCAGCGAACCGTCCACGAAACCGCCGTCCATCTCGAGGCCGAACATCGCGCTTAGATTCGAGTACGTCACCAGGTGCTCGATGATCGCCGCGGCCTCTACCCTGTTACCGCCGGCGTGGGTGCCCTCGTGCGCCATGACGCTGGCGAGCAGCGCCGCTTTTTCTTTCCCTGAACCCAGCAGGTCGCTTGACAAGCCGATCGCTAATGGAGATTCGTACATATCGTACACGCCATACTCGCCTTCGCCCGCGTCGAGGTCGTCGTGATAGACGGCCTCTATACCGCCTTTCCAGATGTTACGCGCTAGATACGCGGCGTAGCCGTCGCCGGCGTAGCCGAGCATATTGACGGCGTTCAGAGTCGATACGTCTTCATAGGCTCCGAACAATGCGCCACCCTTCGCCGCGGCCACGCGCGTCGCGTCGACGAGCCCCGACAGACTAGCGCCGATGGAGCCGAGGCTTACGTCCGCGCCCGACGTTCCGAGGTTCATCGACATACCGTTCCCGCCCATGTGCAGTTCGAGCAGGCCGCCCGACGACGAGCCGCCGGTCAAGCCGGATGCGTTTAAGACGTTGACGGTGAAATCACCGGTAAAGGCGCGGGAAACTGCGCCCCCGACGAGTCCGCCCGCGAGTGCGTTGAACCGTCGGATGCCGGTCGTATCGAATACCTCGTCGCTCAAGGTTATGCCGTTGCCGTCTACGAGATCTATCAAGCCGAGAGACCCGCTGGCAAGGGACCCCGTCATGGCGGCCGCCGTCCCGACAAGACCGCGTTCCAGGCCTGAAACAAACGAAGAACCTGACCACCCTAATCCGCCATCCTTCCAGTACAGGCCGTCTAGCGCGCTGGAGGCGACAGCGGTCGTAGCCGCGTGCAGGCCGGACAACCCCGCCCGGCCGACGACTTCGACGATTCCGCTCGTCCCCGAGAGGCCCGCCGATAATCCCTTCTGGAAAAATCCGCCGGCCTGGCCGCCGTAACCGAAGAACAGGCCTGATCCGGCAACGCTCGCCGCCGAACCGAGCGCTTTCTTCCCGAAATCCAGTCCGGCCTCCCCCAAGGATTTGTAGCCGCCGATGCCATCGAGCGCCCCAAATACGAAGTCGTCCGCCAGGTTTATAGCTGCGGCCCCAAGCAGGGCCGGTAGCGCCGTACCCCCCGATAGAGCCATGGCCGCCACGCCGACGCCTATATCCGAGATTCCCCTGATGCTCGGAGCCTGGAACCAGTCGCCCCTGTCATCCCACAGATCCTTCTCATAGAGCGGCTTCCGCGCTTCGGACCACCCCTTGCCTTCCTTCATCGCCCAGAAGAGATAAGCGGAGACGAGCCGGCCCAACTCTCCCGAACCTAGGTCGCTGAACATCGACGCCTGCCCGTCGTCGGGGTCCGCCCCATCGGCGAGGATCGGCGCCCTTCCTATCCAGGCTCCGAACTCGCTCCCGTCCCCGCCGCCGAACGCCGCCTCGCTCTTGCCCGCGACCTCGCCTTGAGCCCTGGCGATCAGCGCGCGTATCCCGAGCGAGTCCAGTTTCTCCAGGGCGGAGTCGGACAAATCAGTTTCCAGGCTCCAGGCGCCCAGGACGAAGTACGCGTACGCCTTAACGCGGGCGCTCTCGGTAATATATGGATCGACTACCGTCGAATGTACGACGACATCCTTTACGTAGGAATCGCCGGAGCGTCGCCACTTGCCGTCGGCTACGAAGGTCCTGTTCATGTCGCCGTTGAAGGACGCGTTGGCGGCTCGTATACTGTCCTCAAGTCCGGCGATGGCGGCCGCGGCCGTTTCCCGCGCGTTCGCAGCCATCATGGCCGCCTGTATCCCTGCCAAGCGCCTGTTGGCTCGCTCCGCATAATCGGCCGCCGCCACACGTATCCTGCCGGATGTCCAGGCGGCCGATCCGGAGATGCCCGAACGTATCGTCCCGGACGACGACGCTATGGAATAGGCTCTCGCATCGAGGGCTTCAGACATGCCGGCGATGCCCGCCATCGCCATGACGTCGTCATAGGCCGCTGACGCTCCGTCCGCGAAATCGATCGCTGAAACGAAGACCGTATCCATACGGCGCGCAGCCGATTCCGCGTCGGAGCCTACGAGAGCGAGCATCGCTTCGCTCGAGGTTTCGCCGGCCGCGATCGTCGCCCGCGAGACCCAGGAGAGCTTCCGCTCAAGCATGTCGGCCGACGCGCAGTCCCAGGCCGCGTTTCGCGTCGTATACCCGGATCCGAATCGTTCTGACCACTCGTTCGCCCGCTCCTGTATCAACGCCGCGCCACGCTTAAAATCGGCTCGCCCGCGCGATAGAATAAGGGTGCCGGCTTCCCGCCAGGCCACCCTCCGCTCGCGGAGAGCCTCGCGGGCGATTTCCCATTCCGCCGACCTGGCGTCGAATTCTGCCGAGAGCCGATTCGCCACGACCCGCTGAACGAGGCTGCCGTAGAGGCTCGCGGCTTCTGAGCGTTCCGCGTTCGACCGGCACGAATCGTCCTTGAACCAAACCGCTTCGACTATGTCCGCGATGCCTGAGAGGTGACTCTTCATCGAGGCCGCCGAGTCGCCGTACGCGGCACGGGCCGCCGCCGCCAGGTCCCTATCTCCAGCCTCGCCTTCGATGTAACGCCCGTATACCTCGCGATATGAGGAAACGGACGCTAGCCTGGCCGACTCGTCGTCCGCGTACGCGCGCTCGAGCGCGTCGCGCGCGTCGTCCCTTAGAGCCTGCGACCATGCGGCGAAGTCCGTCAGGGCCTCCGACGCGTTCTTCGGCTTGGCGCCGGTCTCCAAGGCGAAGGTCGAATACCCATCCGTCACCGCCTTCAGATCCGATCCATCGCTCCAGCCGGCCGCGACGAGCGCATCGCTCAGGGCGGACGGATCCCAGCCCTCGTCGTCGGAAATTGTTCCCGCGAGGACGTCCATCCGTGCGCAGGACGCGAGGTACGCTTCCTTAAGGCGGGCCGATTCGCTCATGCCCCGCGTCATGACCGCCGCCGCCGCGTCGGTCTGGGATACGAGGTCCCTCATCTCCGCGGCGTAGACACCTTGCGTCGCCTGTATACCTCCTATGCTAAGTCCGAAAGCGGCCATCGCGGCATAGGCTACGCTCGCCGTCACCAAGAAACCGGGGGCGAGGAAGGCCAGGAACAGGGAGGCCGAAGCGGCGGCGGCGGACACCAGGGCTCCGGCGTAGACTCCGGCGCTTACCTTGATACCGTTTTCGCATATGCGTAGCTCCCGTTCCGCCTCCGCCTCTAGCTTCTCGTACTCTGACCGGCTCGACCAATACGAGAATCCGTCATAGGTCGACTCCCCTCCCTCTGCGTCCGCTATCGGCTCGACGAGCGCGCCGCTTATACGCAACGCGAGATAATTCTCGAACCAGCCTTTCTCCTCGGCTCCCATGGATTCGTAGGCCAGCCTTTTTCTCGTAGCCAGCTCGCCGTTCCTGTACTCTTCAAGAATCTCGGATATCGGCTTGCCGAGCAGTACGAACCGCCCGCTGCCGAGGAGGCTCTTGTCGATTCCGGTTTCCCTATAGTCGATGATACCGGCGAATTCGGTATCGTTCGCTACGAGATTGCCGAGCACGTAATCCCGGGCCAGCCCCCACTGCCTCGCCTTGGCGGTCGAGAAATCGATAGAGCCCATCCAGGCGCACAACTCGTCAAGGGCGATGTGGAAGGCGGTCGAATCGACGCGGCCAGACTCCGGATCACGCACCGACTCGGAGAAATACGCGGAGACCGATTCCGATCCGGAACCTTCCTGGAACGAGAAGCCCGATCCGTACGCGAGCCGTAGGGATCCGTTAGGATCGATCGTTAAATATTCGCCGAACGCGTCGTCCGGCGCGCCCCGCTCGAGGAAGGAGCGTGAATCACGGAACGCCCCGTACGCGGCCGCGTTGATCCTGGCTTCATTCTTGAGCGCCTCGGCGATGGAGTCGCGCGCCTTGGCCGCCATCATCATGCTTCGATAGCCGTCTTTATACCTGACGTACATCGACGCGTACTCCGGGTCGTCGTACGGTCGCTCCCGCTCGCCGCCCGAGTATAGATCCCCGAGGACCGATAGAGCGGCGGAGGCTCGAGCCGACGACGCCTTCGCTAGCGCGAGTTCCTCCGCAGGGCTTCGATAGCCGGTTATCCCCGGCTCGTCCCCATCGCCCGACGACGAGAGATAGGCGGTACTGGCCCACCGTCGTATCGCGTCCTCTTTTTCGAATATCGTACGCGCCTCGTCGAGCGACCTATACGACGCCGACGCGCCGTCATACGCCCGATCGTACGCGGCGCCCACGGCTTCGAAAGCGTCGCTGGCCGCTGCGTATGCGGCCAGCGCCCTATCATAGCGAGCGTCGCCTTCGATGATTTCAGACGCCAGTATCGATAGCCGCTCCTGAATACCGCCGGGATCGGTCAGCGATTCGTAGGCGTAGCCGAGCGTGGCTATCGCCTCGCGAGCCTTCTCCCTTCCATAGGCTAGGGAGCAATACTCGCCGACCGCCTCGTCGTATCCGTAAGCCAAGAGGTTAGGCGCATAGGCTATGTCCGCGGAATCGAACAGTAATTCCGGATTGTCGATGTATCGTCGGGCGATGGCGCCGAAATCGGAGAGACCCGCCGAGTCGCCGTCGGAGGAGTCGTACCCGTCGACATAGTCGCCCCATGCCCTCAGTGCCTCCGTAAGCGAGGCCGATCGCCTATGCGAATCCTCTCGCGCATCCGCCGATACGCCCTCCGCCCAGCTCGAGGACGAGGGCGGAAGCCCGTCCGGAAGGCTCCCCGTATCGGAGGGAAGGTATTCCCGCCAGTGCTTTTCTCCGGCTGCGTCCGCGTCGCGCGCCCGGTTCCCGGCCCGCTCGAAGGACCTCGAGCAGGCTATGAGAGCGGCGAGTCGACGCGTTTCCGCCATTAAGGCCACGGCCTTGTCTGAAACCGCGCCCATGATCCATCTGTGAAAAGGGTCGCTCATGCCGCCGGCCTCGAGAAGCCGAGCGACGCCGATGGCGAGCCTGGCGTCGCCGCCGCATGTGCGAGCGGCCCACCGTAGCGTCTCGCCCGAGTACTCTCCCGCATACGTCGCCGCTATCTTTTCAGCATCGGCGCGACTATACGTATCGTCAATCGGCCCTTCTCCGTTACCCGCTATGAGCCGCTCCGTTTCCTCTTCAATCAACATTCGTTCCGTATCTGACCAGTCTATTGCGGAAACGGACAAACGTAGCGCCAGGGCTACCTCGTATTCGCTTCCCGACAATCCGCTCAAGACGGCCGACAAGACGCTCGCCCGCTGGTCGTACTCTGCGAGCGTTGCCTCGTAGGTAGCGCTCACCCGCGGATCGCCGATTCCCGCCGCGGCGCCAAGCGCGGAGGCCTGGGCCATTATTGCGTCGCGCCAACCCGACAGCTCGCTCGCTATCCAGGCTGGCGCGAGGCTCGACGCCGCGTCGACGGCAACGAAGAGATCCGCTAGAGCCGGGATCTCGGAGCCGCTCCGGCCGAGGATCGCCTCGACCAATTCATCGGCGTCCGGAAGCAGACCGCCGTCGTCGATAGACAGGCCCAAGGCAGCCAACGCGTCGCCCAGTAGAGCCGACACGGCCGCGACGCGCTCTCTTCCGCTCGCGACGGACGATGATCCGTACCGGCTGAAGGCCGCCGACCTGCCGCGCGCCTTCTCCAGGGCCGCAGTCTCCTCGACGAGGTACAGCGACGCCACGTCGCACGCGGCGATGGCGAAGAACCCTCGGCCGCGAGCGAACGTCGCTATCGACGCGTCGGAGCCGGCGATATCCTCTATGGCCTCAGAGAATTCTATCGCTCCGGAATCGGCGTGCGCCTCGATCGCGGCGACGAGTATCTCTAAAGAGGCGCGGGCGGATTCCAGGCCTGACCGTCCTTCGAAAGCGTCTTCTCCGAACAGTGAATCGGCCAGGCATACGGAATCGTCGCTACCGGTCGACGCGGGATAATCGCCGAGCAGATAGCGTATCGCTTCCAGCTCGAGCGCGGCCCGCGCTCCGAGCAGCGAGCGCCGAGCGACGTCGAGATCCGTATCCAACCGGCTTCGCGTATCGCCGCCGCCGTCCCGGCCGTCGGAGCGAGCCGCATACCAGTCGCCTGCGTTAGTCGAACCGAGTAGCGCGATGCCGTCCAGCCTCGACGCCAACGCCTCCGCCGCCTGAATCCGGGCGCGTTCCGCGACCGCAGCGACGGCGCTTCTATACGCGCTTTCTATACGGCCGATCCCGTCCTGACCGTCCTCTTCAGCGATCCTCCGACTCATGTCGCGTAAGAGGGCTTCGATCGTCGAGTACGATGGATCATCCGCGTCAAGGCCATACGCATCGACGTCGAGCCTCGAAGCCGCAGGATCGGCCGGAACGACGATGCGCTCGTACTTCCGGGAAAGCTCGTACAGGCTCAGCTCGCCGGGAAGTCCGTTCACGGCCTCCCGCAAGGCTTCTCCGGAACGCTCTATATCCTCTGCGTACCCGAGGGCGCGGGCCTTCGCTAGATATGCCGCCACGAGGCCGGCCTCGCTCGGTGCCCCGTCGGCCGCGGAAAGGCCGCTATAGACTATAAGCCGCCGGTACTGCGCGTATAGTTCGTCCCTGATAAGGACGCCGTCTCCTTCCGAGACGAGCGCGGCCATCGCCATCGCATACGCCGAATTAGTCGCCTCGAGAGCGCTACTCGCTTCGATCAACGCGTCGCGCGCCGCATCCATCGCTCTCCCCGCCTCGCCTAAAGCGCCGCCTAAGCCGGACAGCGCTTCCCTCGCCGACCCGTAGGCCGATAGCGCATCGCTATACTGCTCAGAAGCCTCTTTGAGCAGGCGCATGCTCTCGCCTTCGGTCGACCGACCGGAACTCAGGTCCGCGGCGTATTCGAGGACGGCCTCGGCAATCCAGGCACGCTTTATCCAGTAGCCTTCCATCGCCTTCGCGCGTAGAAGCTCCTCCTGATATTCGTCCAGGTAAAAATCATCGCTTGAAATACCCGGCTCCAGCACGTCCGTCAGGCTTCCGGCCCCGGCCCCCAACGCGAGCCCGAAATCTGCTACGAGCCTGTCCCGAGCATCGAGCGCCTTTTTCGAGAACTCGTCGTATACGCTCATGCAGTCTCGAAGCCGGGCTATCGTCCCGCTTCGGTCGGGAGGTGAATCCCCGGCGGATTCTTCGGCATCGAGCCAGGCCCCGATAGCGGCGTCCCCGAACGACGGCGCGTCGTCTCCAAGGAGCGACAGCCAGTAATCCGCCCCTTCACGCGCGCTCGTCGCGGCATAGCATGACTGCAGATACACATCGACCCAGGCGCCGGCTCTCGTAGCGCTCGCCGTAGCCCTCTCGTTCGCATCGCGCTCGAACTCCGCCCGCGCCCGCTTGATATCGGCTTCTAGAGCGGCGCCGGCACGACCGAAGGATTCTTCGCCTTCCCGCAGGAGCTCGCCGGCCTCGGCCTCCCATGCTCGACTCTCGCGGGAAAGCCGTTCGTAGGCCGACGCCCATGCCTCGTTGCCCGCGTCGAAGGACGCCTCGGCGTCGCGTTCCCATTCCAGCCGCCTCACCATGAACCGCTCTTCCGCTCCCTGCCAGGCTAATAGGCCTCTATCGAATTGCAGGCTGAATTCCTCTAGCCAACCTGAACCGACGGCGTCGGGATCGTCCACCGACGCGACGAAGGCTTCTATCCTGGCGCTTAACGCCGAAAGACCCGCACCGCAGGCCGCACCGGCCTCCTCTACGAGCGCTGCAGCTATCGCCGCCGCCGCCTCGCTTTCGCTACCGTTCCTGAGGCTCCAGACGTCGGCGGTCCTTCGGGCCACGAAGAGCCGCTCATCGCGCGCCACGAGCGCGTCGAGCTCCGTCGCGAACCGCACGCGGACCGACTCGGAGGCTTCGCCTATCAGACCTTCGTAACGAGCCCGCTCTTCCTCCGGGACAAGCGCCAGAAGCTCTGGTCGCAGTGTCTCAAGGCCGCTCGAGAACGCTACGAGCGCCGCGCTCGTAGCGCTCGTAGCCATGCTGTTCCATGCGGCCCTATCGTCGGCGAGGCTGGAGCCGACGGCATAGCGAGGATCGCCTGCCTCGTCGTATCGAACCGAGCCGTCGGGATTCGTAGTGTATAGATAATCGATATTGGCAGCTTCGGTCGCTCGCGAGACTTTTTCCCGTAGAGCCGCCGCCGACCGTCCGAAGAACCGGTCGCGTAGCCACGCCGAGAAGCGCTCTGCCATGTCGGATTCGGTCC
The DNA here is from genome assembly GCA_002839315.1 of Spirochaetae bacterium HGW-Spirochaetae-3. Classification (GTDB taxonomy): domain Bacteria; phylum Spirochaetota; class Spirochaetia; order Treponematales; family UBA12059; genus SZUA-370. Next base: position 199,811 of record PGXV01000001.1, on the reverse strand, counting down.
ACGAGTCAAGCGCCGACCGGGCCGACGCCATGGAATCGCGGTCATCGTAAAGCGCCGAGGCATCGCGTTCCCATCTGGCGCTCGCGGCCGCTCCGACGTATCGGGCCTCGCGAAGCCAACCCTCGGCGTCGATCTCGCGCTCGGCGCGCAGGTACGATATCTCGTAGGCGGGGACGTCGAACCCTCTCACGGGCGCCTCGTCGGGCCTCGCGAGCGCCGACGGCAAGACTGCAAAGCACGTTAAGGCCGCGATACATACGCTTGATCGTACCATTATCTACTTCCTTCCTTCGCGTGATGATCCGATAACATAAAACTATCGAACAGCCCGGGAACCGCAGAGGCGAGGGCCGGGATTACGGTGAGGGCGACGAAGAATGAGGTGGCGCTACCCGTAGCCGCGACGAACGCCAACGACCTGCCGACGGCTGACTCCGAGAGAAAGAGGAACGGCAGCGCCCCCGCGACGCTCGTCGCGCTCGTCGCGACCAGTGCGCCGAAGCGATTCCTCGTGATACGGTACAGGTCGTAGGCGCTAGCGCTTCCGGAACCGCGCGTAGCGCAGTATGATCGCCGCTCCTCTACCGTAAGCACCGACGCATTCACCGTCATGCCGGAAACGGCTACGAACGCGCACGCGGAGGAAGCGGCCAGCGGCGCCCCCGCGAAGGCCAGTAGCAAGCCCGGTACGGCCAACGAAGGAGGCAACGCCGACATCACCGCGAGCGGCGCTCCGAACGACTCGCTCACCGCGGCCGTCGCCATATAGGCCAGGGCCGCGGCTAGAACGAAGGCTATACCCGTACCGGCGAGGCGATCTGAACTCTCTATCGCGTCCCGATCGAAATCGATTGAGTATCCGGCGGGTCGATCGATCGATGCGACGGCCGCGTCGACTAGCCTTCCCGCTTCCCTCGGGTCGAGCGGCGAGGCGCGGATCGTGAAGGAAGCGACTCGGCGACGGTCCCGTCTATATATCCTCTGAACGTCGCGCACCCTGCTCATCGCCATGAGCGCATCCGCGCGGACGTATCCCGAGGCGGTCCGCACCATCGCCGCCGCCGCGTCGCCGATACCGGCTATATCGCCGTCTCGCAGAGCGGTCACGCGAACGTCCGACTCACCATCGGCTCCGATCCGCTTGTACGCGACGGGGCCGTGCACGCCTCGGCGAATCCCGTCGGCCGCGCGAGAGAACGCTACGCCCAAGGCCGCCGACCGCTCTCTATACGGGCGTAGCAGCACATTCTCCGGCCCTTCCTTGAAATCGAGCACGACGTCCTCGACGAACGGAAGATCCGCGACCGCCTCCGCCGCGACGGTCGCGATCCGCCGGCACTCCGCGTCGTCGTCGCCGAATACAGACACCTCCCACGCGCGCTCGTCCGGCCCGGCTTCGGGGATCCAGACCATGCCGCCTTGGACAACCAGGTTTCTCGCGGCTTCCGCGACGCCGGATCTATCGGTCTTCCTGCGGTCGAATGAAGCGAGGACAGAGCCCGAACCGCGCCTCGCCGTGGCGTATACGCTCGTGATGCCGTCCTGTTCCGCGAGCGACGCTGAATATGCGGCGAGGCGCGCATCGACGCTGTCGACCGCGAGTCCCGGCTCGAATTCAACATGCGCGTACACGGCGTCGTCCGCGTCCCCCGCCTCGAGGCTCAATGGCAATGAAACGATAACGGCCAATCCGGCTACGCTCAGGACCGCGGCGACTGAGAGCGGAATCCACGGCAACCGCGCGCACAGGGTCGCGTTACGGGCGAGGATCCTGTTCCCGAGGCGGATGAGCGTAGCCGCCTTCCCGCGAACCGCCGGTCCGCTTCCGGGCGATCCGGGCGCCCGCTTCCTCGAGCCTCCCAGCACGAGCGGCGGCATGATCGACACGGCGAATAACAACGCCGTCGCATTCACGGCCGCTATCGCGGCGGCTACGCTCGCCATTCCATCAGCGACGAAATCGAGCCCGGCCAACGGGACGAGCACGATCAAGGTAGTGATCATTCCGGAGATCAGGGAAGGCGCAAGCCTTCTCATGGCGTATCGGCCGTCCTCTATGGAATTCGATCGCGCCAGGCGTTCGGCCGACAGCAGCACGGAGTCGACGGAAGCGCCGAGTCCGACCGCGAGCCCCGAAAGCGAGTACTGGTCCAGGTTAAGGCCCGCGAGCGTCAGTTCGGCCGCCGCGGCGATAAGGACGATCGGCACGGCCGCGACCGCGACGACGCGAGCCTTCGCGGCGCTTGCCGAGCGTCCTGTCCGGCCGATGAGCATCGCCGCCGCGAGGGCTACGGCCAGAGCCCCCTGGATCGCCGCCGACAGGGTCGATCGCAACGAACGCTCGACCTCGGCGCCGACGTCGTAGAGTACGCGGAAACCGAGTCCGTGCTCGGCGGAAAGGATTGCTATTTCTTTGGCGATGTCGCGGGACAGCATCGACAGGTTGGCGTTCCCGCCGGCCTTTACCGCTATGGTCTCGGCTTTCATCCCGTCTACTCTCGACAGCGCTTCCGGCTTCCGCTCGCGGGTCTCTATCCTGGCGAAAGAGGAGAGCGGAACCGACGTACCGACGCCGGAAGCGATATAAGCGTCTCCTATATCCTCGCCGCGAGGATATCTACCGTCGGCTAATATAAACGCCTCGGATCCCCCGATCTCAGTCGATCCCGCCGGCGCGATGATGTCGGCAGAGGCCAACGCACTAGCCGCCGCCGCGATCGAGATCCCGATAGCCGCTCCGGTTACCTCGTCGACTTCGACGACCGTCTCCGGAGGGCCGCTCCCCGCCGACTCGACTTCGCCGGCTCCCCGCAACTTCTCGAGCGCCGGCTTCACGATACGCTCAAGGATCTTTCCGAGCGCCGGACCGTCCATGCGATCCGAATAAACCGATGCCGCCCATACGGGTCCCGGGCCATCGCTATACGCGCCTATCTCGGGACGCTGCGCCGACGACGGCAGGCGTTCGTACACTCGTTGAGCGGCATCTCGTACGCACTCGTACGCCGTAGCCTTATCTACCCCGTATGACAGTCGTACCGCGATCCTTGTTTTTCCGTATTCGCTGGCGCTCGAGGTCCGCTCGGCGCCTGGAACGGCCGACAAGGCGTCCTCGAGCGGTATCGCGATCGATCGCTCCATTTCACGCGCGTCTACGCCGTAATGGCGCATGGTAATCGCGAATGTATCCCGCTTCGATGATGCGTTCGCCCCGAATTCGGCTCCGGAGAGCACGAAGGCCGCTGCCGCCATGGCGGCAGCGACGGCGCAAGCGGCGGCGACCGGACGACCGTACCAGGCCTTCGCTCTCATAGGCGGGCTCCCGCGGCCTTCGGCCTTCCCCTCGCCGCGAACGCGATAGGCGAAACGAATAGCGTTAACGCTGTAGACGCGACGAGCCCTCCCGTCATCGCTACCGACATCGATCGTTGAGCCGAGCCGTTCGAGGACAGGCAGAGGGGAAGCAGGGCTACGACGGTCGTCAGGGTAGTAGCGAGCACTGGACGCGAGCGCTCGATGGCGCCCGCGTACGCGGCCGTCGCGGGGCCGAGTCCTATGGCCCTTTTCGCAGAGCTGGCCTCATACAGCAGGATCGCATTGTTCACGACGATGCCGAACAGGACAACGAGTCCCATGACTGAGCCTGAGTCGAGTCCTATGCCCGCGACAGCGAGAGCCGGTCCGGCGCCTGCCATAGCGAGCGGGATAGTCGCCATGATGACGACCGGCAACGAAAACGATTCGAACTGCGCGCCCAGCACGAGGTACAAGAGGACGAGCACCATCAGCATCGCTCCCGCCATGGACGCTCCGTATGTTCTGAAAGCCGACTCGCCAGACATGGACGCGTCGGGTGACCGCGACAGCACGGCCTTCGTAGCCGCGGCGAGCCTTCTCTCCGCTCCCGCGAGAGCCTTCGCTTCGAGGTATACGATGTCGGATCGGTCCATGCGCGCGAGTGTCGCGTCGTCCTCCGTACGCGTGAAGCGCGCGATCGCCGAAGCAGGCACCGTCGTTCCGGAAGAAACGGCGACCGGAACGGAACGCGGATCGATCGCTGAACCGGAACCGTCGGCTACGACCCGTATCGGCAACTCGCGGCCGCCGAATTCCAGCGAGGCCACGACCACGCCCTCGGTAGCGGCGCGGACGCCTCTGGTCGCGTCCATCAGCGTAACGCCGAGCGACGCCGAAGCCTCCCGGTCAGGTGTCATGCGTATCCTCGCCTTCGCCCCTGCCGGGCACCTGACTACGAAGTCCAAGGCTCCTCGGGCCGCTTCGAAGAGGCTAGCCTCTATCGAATCCGCAACGGCCCTCGCTTCCTCCGGGCTATCGCCCTTCGCCGCTATCCTGGCGCCCTTCTCCAGGCCGAGCACGATCGCGGCCGGATCGGCCGGTATCTCGACGGCGACGACGACGTCGGCGCTCAACGTGCCTCTCGCGGCGTCCAGGAGCTCCGAGCCGAGCCGTTCGGTATTCGCCGAGGCGAGAGCCCGGCAACGGACGGTCAACGTCGAAGCGGAATAATCAGGATCGATCCTCTTGATCGCGTCATCGTCTTCCGATCCCGCTTGGCCATAGGCGCAGGAGACGCCCGAGACCGCGGACAAGGCGGCGCTCAAGCTTTTCGCGGCGTCGACGATTGCTTCAAGACCTGTCCCCGCCGGGAACATGGCTACGACCACGAGTTCCTCGGCGGCATCGTCCGGCATGAAGGAAATATCCTTGCTGGCTACCATCGCGGTTCCGGCGACCGCGGCAGCGAGAGCCGCCGCGATGACGAGGCGCGGCCTACGCATCGCGAAGGTTAGCGCGCGCCGATAGCCCGCCTCGAACGGCTCGGCTGGCGGCCTCGACGCAGCCGACCACGCGACCCGGTACGCCGCCGGGAGGGCGAGGGTCGCGATCAGCCATCCTGATACGTTCGCTATGATTATGGAGACGGCGAGGTCGCCGAACAGACCGCCGATCGGTCCCGGCAGGAACACGACGGGGACGAAGACGACCGCGGTCGTCGACATGCTCCCGAAGGTTCCCTGCAGGGTCGTCATCGCGGCGTCGGCGATCTGGCCCGCGGTAGGCCGGCGGGAACCGGATGAGAATCGAGACGACAAGGCGTCGAGTACTATGACGGCGTTATCGGAAATCATGCCGATCGCCAGACTGACGCCGCCCAGGCTCATGCCGTTCAGCGATCGCCCTAGCACCTTGAGGGTTCCGAGCGTCGCCGCCACGGATAGCGGTATCGACGACGCGACGAGCACGCCTGCCTTTGGATCGTGGAGCAACAGGAACAGCGCCGCAGCCGCCGCTACCGCGCCTATCGAACCGGCGATCGCAAGGCCCCGTATCGACGACGCGATTGCGATGGACGAATCTCTTACGATCCGAATTTCGGCGTCCCGCCCGAATTCTTCGGCCATGCCTTCGATAACCCTACGCGCCGCGTTCGCCGTGGATACGGGGTCCACTCCTTTCCTATGATAGAATTCCAGGGCGACGCATTCCTCGCCATCGGCGACGAAGACGCTCTTCCTCCGCGCGTCGCGCTCGACTACGTCGGCCAGGGCGGATATCCTGAACGGCCCCGACGGCCCCGCGGCGACTATCTCGGCCAGTCCGCTAACGCTAGACGCCCGGCCTTTGGCGACAGCCACCAGTTCCAATTCACCTTCCCGTATCGAGCCGGCGGGAATATCTACGCATTCAGCGGCCAGGGCTCTCGCCAAATCGGCCACGGTCAGCCCGATCGCGGCCGCCCTCTCCATATCGACCGACACGACAGCTTCCTTCTCCCGTCCGCCCGTGACGACGACGACGCTCGCGCCGACGACGCGCCTCAGCCTGGCTCGTCCTTCGTATTCGGCGAGGCGCCGCGCATACGCCATGTCTCCGTCAAGGGGTCGGATGGATGCGACTATGAGCGCCTCGGCTCCGGGCTCGCACGGCAGGACAATCGGCTTCTCGGCGCCTTCCGGCAACGATCCGTATACCGCGTCAATCGACTCGCGGACGCGGCCGGCCGCTTTCGAAGGATCCTCGCCCCAGCCGAAATCGAGCGTGGTAATAACCTGCCCGTCCCTTGAGACGCTCGAGGATCTAGCCAGGCCCTTGACCGAGGCGAGCGCGTCTTCCAAGGGTATCGCGATGATCGAACGGATCTCCGCCGCGGGGAGACCGGGCATCCGGGATTCGACGACGACCCTCGGGACGGATACATCCGGCAAACGTCCGAGGGGCAAAGTCGCCGCGGCTCCGATCCCCGACATGAGAAGCGCTACGAGCGCCATAGCGACCGCCACGGGTCTCCCCGCGCAGAACCGCACGAGCGAGCTCACGAACCCTTCACTTGAGCAACGGGAGGCGCTGTGCCTCCGCCGCTACGTTGCCCGAAGAATCCTTCAGTCCGGCCGCGAGCGCGAACGTCACGATCCCGGAATCGACCCGGTTGGTCATCGTTCCGTCTATCCTCGCGATCGCGTACGCGACCCACGCCTCGTACGGCTCCGCGTACGTCAAGCCGGACATGCTTACGCGGTCAGCGGAAAACACCAGCGCTCCGTTCGTAGACGTAACGCCGAAGGCGTCCATAACGGACAACGCATCGATGGACGCCCCGGGCGCCAGCTTTATATACAGCTCAATAGACGTCCCCGTAGCGACGCCGACGGGGTATCTATCCTCGTCGCACGACAGAGCCAGGGTAGAGAACGGCAGGTCCAAGCCGAAGGCGGAGAGCTCCCGGTCGGAGGGAAGGTCCGCTCCCGGAGCCAGGGGCAGGCGGATGCCGATGAACTTCGGCGGTTCGGACTCCGGCCCGTTCGACACGAGCCTGAATACCATATCCGACGTCGTAGCGTTTCCGAGCGCGTCAGCGACCCCGGCCCTCATTCGAACGGAGAATCGACGGCCCCAAACGGGCCGCTCGTCAAGGCTGAACGTCGCGACTTCCGCCGTCGCGCCGAGGGTATCGAGCGTCATCCCGATGCCGTCCTCGCACGAGACCCGAGAGGCCAGGCTCTCCAGGGAGACGGGTTCCGAGAAGCTTAACCGTAGTAGCCACGGTCCTTCCCAGCCATCGTTCTCGGTAATCGACTCGTCTTCCGGATAATCCGGGTACACGATCGCCCTGACGTCTCCCGACGAGTCGACGGCGGCGGCTTCAAGCAGGACGGGAGCGCATCGGTCGTCGCCGACGGAGAACCTGAACGCGTAGCTTCCCCCGATGCTGTTGCCGCATGCGTCAATGAGCATGGAAGACACGGTAACGTTATACTCGCCCCCCCAGGCCCACGGCTCGAGCGGGACGAAGCGAGCGGTTGTCCCGACGGTGTCCAGGCTCCATACTCCGAATACATACGGTACGACGGACAGGCAATCGCGGTACGTCGCGGGATCTATAGGCTCGGAAAACGTAATGGCTACGCAGTCGAATCTACCGGGCATCGTCGCTCCGCATTCAGGCGCCGTACTGAGCACGGCCGGCAGGGCGTCTTCCGCCCTCGTCGTGAAGCGTCCTTCCAGCGCCGGATCGAGCGATACGCCCCGAGCGTTCATCGCGTCGCCTGAGACCTCCAGACGGTACGACGCCATTTCACGGATCGGGGCGAACGGCGTGAATGAGAGCGTCGAACCCTTCCAGCTAAATGCCCCCGAGACGTCCGCCCCGTCCGCCGTCATCGAGAACGCGTTCTCCGCGCTGACGCGATCGGGCGGTTCGGAGAAAGTAACGCTAATCGTCAAGCCGTCGCCGCTTTCGAACCGCCCCTCTCCGGGCGTCCACGAAGACACGTAGAATAACGACGCGCGCAGGAGCTCGCAGGACGAGCACGCGCACAGGAGCGCGAGCGTGAAGGCCTTCGCGGACGCGGTCATTCCTTTGCCTCGATATAGATCGCCGCGTCTTCCCTCAGATACCGTCCCGATTCGCTGGTTATTCCCCAGGGCCCGCCGTCGACGGTAAGCTCGTAATAATTCGTCGATACCGCGGTACTCTTCCTCAAGCCTTCCCAGGTCATGACCAGCGTATCGTCGGAGAACCACGCGGCGCTCCTGAGCCCCGGCGCGTCGAGGCTCCCCGGGAAGAACGTCGCGAGCGAAATCATATCTACAGCGCCGACCTTGGCGCAGGCCCCGAACGGCGCAGAGAAGACCAGCGTTAGCCCCAGTACGCCGTCCGGTTCGGTTCCTACCGTCACGGCCATGATACTCGTCCCGCCCGTATCGCCCGTAGACTCTCCGACCGAAGCGGCGACCTCGACGATACGCAGGAACGGTACGACCGGCGTGAATACCAACCGATACTCGTCGGACATGCCCAATCCAGATACGTCTTCCACGTCTGCGGAGACGAACAGCTCCAGCTCGGCCTCCGGTTTCCATCCGCTATCGGGAGTGAAGATAGCCATACGCTGCGAGACGACAGCGACGCGCCCGGCGACGTCGGGACCTACCTGTATACCTGCGCGTACGCTCGCCGCGTCAACCGCCTCCGAGAAGAGCACGGCGATCGAATGGCCTGAGTCTAGCTCGTATAGACTGGAAGCCGCCTCCAGCCAGGTTCCGTCGCTCAGCACCGCCGGATAGACCCGTGCCACCCTCGGGGGAATCACGTCCAGGTCAGTGACGAAAGCCGCGGTCTCGCTCCTGGACAATGGAGAACCGTCCGCGGCCCTGGCGGAAGCGTCGAGAGACCAGCGGTAGACGGTGCAGGGAAGGAGGCGACCATCGGGAACGACGATCGCGACCGTGCCCTCGGCATTCCAGGAGACGCAGAAAGACGCCGACGGACGAAGGCTCAAGGCGTCGCGAACGGAGCTAGCATCCATGGATTCTGAAAAACGCAGTTCCAGCATCGATTCGCCTGATACCGGTACGCCTACGGTCGCTCCGTCCACCGGGGAGAATGAATCCAGGACGGGCCTACCGCTCGATCTCAGGCAATAGAACGGCACGACGAAGTCAGGATGGGCCTCCCTGCCGTCGAGCATCGGGATGGGTTCCGATATCTCCAACCGGTATCGCACTCCCGGGTCCCACGGTAGTATCGGTACCCAACTGAACGCGTGGCCTTCCCAGCTGTATATTCCTTCGATTGTACCGACAGCGGACCTGACAGAGAATGCCCGCTCCGCGTCCAGGCGAACCGGCTCCGCCGAGAATGATACCGACAGGCCGGCGTCCCGCGCGCCTAGCACAGCGTCCGCGGTGCCCGGCGTCACCGTCATGATGACGGGCCGTAAGTCGACGAGCCCGCATGCCGCCAGCGACAGCGCGATAGCAGGCCCGATAACGAATTCCCGAACCCAGGCCTTACGATGATACGTCGACACGATCGCCCTCCTTCAGCCCGGGGTCGGGCCTGTCCACTACGACATCGCCCTCGACGAGTCCGTCGAGCGCGACCCAATCGCCGGCCAGTTCCTCTCCGATATCGATACGCCTTTCGTAGACGCGCCCGCCGGATATTACGAATACCGAACAGGAATTCCCTGAGCGCTCGGCGATCGCCCTCGCGGGTAGCGCGACGACGACCCGGGGCGGGCCGACGATGACGGTAGCCCTGGCGAACATGCCAGGCTTGAGCCGGCCTCCGGGATCGCAGATGAGTATTCGCACCGAGACCGAGGCCGTCCGCGACTCCGCTACCGGCGACACGAGGTCTACGACTCCGTCGATCTCGTCGCCGACCGCGTCGACGAGTACCTTCGCCCTCATCCCGCGCTCTACGCGCATAGCGTCCGCTTCCCCGACCGATGCGATGGCGTAGAGAGACCCGGTTTCCATGATAGTAACGAGCTTGTCTCCGCGCTTGACGCGCTCTCCGACGTCGAGGTACCTGGCCCCGACGACGCCTCCCGTCGCTACCGTTACCGTCAGATCCGACAAAACCGCGGAGGCTCCCTCGAGGTCTTTCCTGGCGACGGCGAGATCGGCCGCAGCGGCGTCCAGTTCTGTCGTCAGCGTCGCGGTCGACAGTACCGAGAGGGCCCGCCTACGGGCCGCGGGATCGGTAGGCACGTCAATGCCGCGCGCCGATAGATCCGCGTCCCTCAATCCCACGAGGCGTACAGAGAGGTTCCGTTCCATTAGCGCTACGCTCTCGACCGCCGCCTCCAGGGAAAACCTCCCAGCGCGGATGCTTTCTTCCGCTACTCCGCCCGCGAGGAACAGCGTCTCCTGATCGTCCAGCCTTCGACGGGATTCATGCAGCTCCTTCTTGGCCTGCACTATTTCCAGCTCCGAGTTCTCTATACCCAGGATCCTCGACTCGGCCGCCAAGCACCCCTCGAACAAGCGCGCGTCCGCGAGCGCCACAGCGGCTACGGCCCGGGCGACGCCGTTCTCCGCCTGGCCTACGGCTAGCTCTATCTGCCGATTCCTCAGCCTCGCCACGACGCCGCCCGCAGGTATCGTATCGCCCTCTCGGTACGGCAGTTCGGCGATCAGCGCGTCTTGCGGCGACGACACGTCCACCTTGCTAACGAACGACAGGTTGCCGAATCCCTCTATCACGTCGGGTACTATCGCGGTTGCTATGACGAGCGCGCCCACGGTTCTTCCCAGGCCGGCCGCGGGCTCCGTTTCTCGGTCGCATGTCGCGCACGACAACGCAACGAACGCCGCCGCGGCCAGCGCTAGCGACGGGGGGTTCCGCGTCATGATGAGCTTCCTGCGGCCGGGACTTCGCGCTCGTCATTGCGCTCGTCGGCATAGCAAAATTCTTCCAACGCTCCCGGAGGGATGTCGAGCTGCTTCTCGATCTCCCGCTCGGCGGAAACCATAGCCAACGCCGCGTCGACCAGGTCTACCTCTTTGGTCGCTCTATCCATCTCGGCTTCCAGCGTTTCCGTTCGAAGCGATTGTCCTAAGCCGGATCGCAGCGAAGCCAACGCGAGCCTCGTTTCGGAGAGCGCAAGGGCCTTAACGCATATATCCCTTTTTCTCGTCGCCTTCTCGTATTCAGCTACGGCGATACGTGCGGACCTTCGCGCCCCGCTCACCGTCGCCAGGTAGCGCTCTTCTTCGAGATCAAGCGCGAGCGCCGCGTTGCGGGCGGCCATGGCTCCCGCGGGATTCGGGAACGGTTCCATGCGAAGGCTCGTCGTGGCGGTAGAGTCGAAAGGGAGCGCCTTGCCAGCCGTCGCGCCAAGGCCGCCGCTCAAGAGAGGACTCGAGAAGTCGACGGTAAGCCCAACCGTCCAGGAGGCCTTCGTCAGCGGGAACGAATCGCCGCTCGCGTACCCGTTCGCGTTGAACGCAATCGACGGAAGCCAGGCGAACTGCGCGATCCTGGATTGCGCTCGCGCCTTGTAGAGGCTATGCCTGGCCAAGACGACGTCGGGCGATCTCGCGGCGGCCAGCTCCGCCGCCCGGTCTCCGGATATTCCCAGGACGGGCCTACCGCGCTCGAGTCGTTCCGTCAGTTCGGGCAGGGACTCCATCCCAAGCGCCTCGGCTAGCTCGGATTCGGCTATGGCGACCGCGAGTTCCGATTCCGCGATCTCGATCCCCATCCCGGCGATTCCCAGGTCTACGGTAACGAGGTCGGAGCCGAGAGCCATGCCCAGCCGCAGCTCGGCTACGAGGATCTCCCGCTCCGCCGAGGCCGATTCGAAAGATGTTTTCTTTATACCCAAACGGATGCGAGCCGCGACTACCGAGCGATAGGCGGACACCGCGGCCTCTCCCGTTTCCCCGGCCGACCTATCGAGCTCCGAGCGGGCGAGCGCTATATCGGCGCTTTCCAGCGCCCGGGACGCGCCTACGCGCCCGCCATCCCACACAGTCTGCTCAAGGCTAATCGATAACGACTTGGTAAACGTATCGGAGCCGTTGGTTATTAATCGCTCATCTGAACCGGCGCTGATCCGTATCCCCGGTAGATACGCCCTGAGGCCAAGGCGCCAGGCGCCTTCGCGTAGCTCCAGCGATGAATACTCCGCGCGTATCGCGTACGAGTTGCGTATCGCCAGGTCGGCGGCTTCCTGTACGCTCAGGACGCCGGTTTCCGTTTCGGTCTCGAGCGCGGATCGTAGCGGAGCAGGCGCATTCTCCGGTCCGGTTCCCACGTAAAAGCCGGCGCAGCCGCATACCGTGTATACCGTGCATACAAGCGCCAACAGGGCCGGCGACAGCATCATCGGCTCGTCGACCATATGCTCGTGCGCAGGGCCGCGGCAGCCTGATGGGAAGCCGAGCCGATGGGTAGCGTAGACAGCGCCGCGTCGAGGTCCGCGATGGCGCCGTCGGCGTTCCCCGCTGCCCATCTAATGGCGGCCCTATCGATAAAGGCCAACCCCGTTTCTCCTGATGCATCGATAGCGCGATCGAGGAAGTATATCCCCTTCGCCGCGTCGTCCTCGTCGAACGCTATAAGCGAAGCCAGGCGGAGCGCCGCCACGTCAGACGGATCGCTCGACAGGACCAACTCGCAAGAGTGCTTCGCAGAAGCGTTATCGCCTACTATACGATAGGACCTAGCTAACCAGAGGGCGGCCTCTCCGGATCTAGGCGATACGGAAACTGCTCTCTTCAGGTTCGCTATCGCGGTCGCTTCGTCATCGGCTAAGTAGCTGGCCTTACCATACAATAGTAGCGCCGGATAGAAGGATCCATCGGCGCGTAGCGATTCCGCTACCGATACGATCGCCGACTCGAGATTCCCTGCGTCGTAGTAATCCGCCGCCTTCGCGTAGGCTAGTATCGCCCCGTCCCGCTCCGCCGCCCGGCAACCCGCGCTTATAGCCGCGAGCGCGACGAATATAGCCAGAAGCCGAATTCCCTTTCGCACATCCATGATCGCTCCTTCCGCGGCCCTATACGGGGGCTACGCGAAAGTAGGCCCCGGCGCTTGCGCCGGGGCCGCCGCGGGACTAGTATTTATACGGATCAAGAATCGATGGCGGGACAGGAGGGAACGATGGCAGGCAAATTCGAATGGTTCAAGGACAAGAAGGATAAGTTCCGGTTCAGGCTCAAGGCGGGCAACGGCCAGATCATCGCGGTCAGCGAGGCGTACGAGTCCAAGGACTCCTGCATGAACGGTATCGAGAGCGTGAAGAAAAACGCCGGCGACGCCGCTGTCGTAGAAGTCGATTCCTAGAGCCGGGGACTACGTCGGGGCTATAGCGCCTTGCCTCTCAGGGCGTTATGGCCCGACGCGAAATTTCAAGCGAACTCGATCGTCCAACCGGGAAAATCCTCCAGGATAGCCGCCTTCAGGTCGCGGTCTATCGAATCCTTCATCATATCGGTGGCCACTCTGCACGCCGGGCATTCCGCGGCGTCGGGCTTGCCGTAGTTCATATGAGCGACGATAGTCTTCTCGGCCTTGAAGTAGGTCAGCTTCTTCACGAGGCCGAGCTCGGCAAGGCTTAGTTCGGACTGGGGCTCCTTGACGCGATCGAGGATAGCGTCGAATTTCCCACGTATATCCATCGGTAGCTCCGCGCTCACGACTTGCCTCCGTCGATGAAAGCAGGCAGTTGCCTTAGAATGGCGGCCATATCATCCTTGATCATGCCGTCCTTAGGTAGCGAATGCACGAAGAACGTCTTCGTCTCGGGAAACGAGCAGAAATGCCTGAGCCGCGAGGGCTCTGCGAGCGACAGGAGCATTCTCTCCATCTCCGCCGAGAGGTCTTTATCTCTCCATAGCAGGACGAATCGCTTTCCTCCCGCTTCGGCCCCGCGGCGCTGCATGGATTCGACTCCGTCGATATTAGCCTTCCTCAGGAAGTTGGCGTTTACGATATGGGCCTCGCCGAGCAGCTTCTTCTTCGTGAATAGATTGATGAAGAAGCGATCGCGGATGCCCATGAGCCGCGACAGCGGGAAGTACAGCAGGGAGTGGCGCGCGTTTACCGTAAAGGTGCCCTTCGCCTTCGTCCAGTCGCCGGAGAGCGCGTAAGCGAAGTTATAGCCTATCGTGCCTCCGATATTGACGTAATTGGTATTCGTAGGCTTCAGAAGCGCCTCTAGGTCCCGGGACATGTTAGAGGTGATCACCCGGTTCTTCTTGGTGCCGATGTAGTATTGCGCCGTCGCGGCAACCGCGAGCAGGACGAGCGCTACCAATGCGTATGGATTCATGTGCTTCCTTTGGGGCCCGACGCCAAGAAATCGTCGACGAGGCCGCTAGTGTCGATAGTAAGGAGATCCTCGCGTTCACGCAAGCCTTCCGGTAGGAAATTGAAGTCGAATGCCGGCGAGCCTGAAAGCCGGCGGTCGAGGGACCAGGCCGCGGCCGAGACTCCGCGCTTGTTCACGCAGAGACTCGAAAGCGGGACGTCGATGCGGTCGAGCTCTTCCTTGATGCGTAGCGCCTCGGAAACGGACAGCTGGTCCGGATTGAGGACTACCGCTACGTAGCTCTCGTCGCTGAAAAGCGCGGAGAGCCCCGCGAGCCGCTTGCGTATCGATCCGAGGCGCCCGTACACCTTGTCGTCGGCAGGATCCACGCAGCTCGACGCGACCGGCGATGACGGATTCAGCCTGCTGATGGATTCTCGCTTATTGAGTATACGTTCGCGTAGCTTCGAGAGCTGGTCGATCCATAGGTTCGATATGGCGGGCATCGCAAGGAACCGTAGCGACAGCGCGGTCGGGGGCGTATCGAATACCACGACGTCGTAATCGGCCGACAGCTCGCAATGTATATGCTCTATAGCCCAAAGCACCGCGTATTCCTCGGTGCCCGGCGAGTATTTCATGATATCGAAGAACGAATCGAGGTTGAGAGTACCCGCGTAGGCGTACGTCTCCTTCAGTTCCGACCGGCTTTCCTCTAGGTACTTCGCTACCCAGGCGGCGAGGTCGACCTCCAGGGCGTCCAGGTTCGGTTCTACCCGAGTCGGCCTGTCACGGAGGCGCGTACCCAGCACGTCGCCGAGGTTATGGGCGGGATCCAGCGATGCGACGAGGACGCGTTTGCCCGAACGCGCCAGCGATAAGGCGAAGGACGCCGACATGGTAGTCTTGCCGACACCGCCCTTGCCCAGGAAAAATGCGTTTGAAAGCATGGTCACACCTTGTCTTCAGTCTACTTCTAGAACGCCCATAAGGGCTCCCAGCGGATCTTGGGCGAAATCTGAGCGTGAAAGCATTATTGTTAGCTCGCGTTCCAAGAGCGGCAGGAGCTCTATCGCGATAGGGGCCGGGGGCGAAGGCATACCTACGAAACCGCCGATGATCATCAGGGTGAAAATATTCTCGAGCTCCTTGAGCTCGAATTCTATCATATCGGTAGCGCGATCCCTATTGATCTGGCGAAGTACTCCGAAGGCCTTTCGAAAGAAGCTGAAAAAAGAGTCCATCGTCACTCCCAAGGCCGGCCCGCGCCGCCTGAAATAAAAAGAAGGGCTTCGCATGAAGCCCTTCCAGAGGTCTGAGGCCCCGGCATACGGACGGATAGCCGTCGCCGGCCGTCCGTCCTATAGATAGGGATTAGGCCGCCGTTACCGACTTCTCTTTCCAGTTCTTGAGGAAGCCGGCGATCATGATGAAATTGAGTATTAGCATGAACAGGTTGATCGCGCCTACGACGCTTCCGGTGATTACGCTCTGCGTCTTGGCCATGTCCCTGAAGAACACGGGGATGATGACGATCTCGTACCAGATGAGGGCGGCGGTTACCGTCACCCACAGGAAGATGGCCGGGACGAGCACGGTCATCGTGTACTTGGGATCGAGGCGCTTCTTTACCCAGACGGCCACGGTCAGCATCACCACGGAGGCGAGGAGCTGGTTGGCGCCGGAGAAAGCCGGCCACAGCGTGGTATAGCCGCCGGAACGGGCGAGGAAGATACCGACGCACGCTATCACGAGCGAGGCGACCCACTTGTTGCTGAAGACCTTGAATACGCCGGGATTCTTCTCCTTGAGAGGCAGCGCCATCTCCTGGATGATGTAGCGGCCCAGGCGGTTGGTCGTGTCGAGGGTGGTCAGCGCGAAGGTGGACACCCAGACGGCGGCGAACAGGGTCATGAAGCTCATGGGCAGGAACGGCAGGTTCATGCTGACCATCTTGGCGAAGGACTGCACGAAGCGGCCGAGGGCCGGGGTGGCCATCAGCTTGTCGCCGAGCGCGAAGAATCCGAATCCGGCGATCGAGATGATGACGAGCGTCGACAGGAAGCCTTCGACGAGCATCGCGCCGTAGCCTACGAAGAGAGCGTCGCTCTCCTTCCTAAGCTGCTTGGAGCTGGTTCCCGACGCTACGAGCGAGTGGAAGCCTGAGAGGGCGCCGCACGCGATAATAAGCGGGATGGCCGGCCACAGAGGCGTGGGCTGCCCCGAGATCAGCTTGGCGCTGAAGCTCGTGAAGACGGGGATCGCGTCGAGCGGCCTGAAGCTGATAAGAGCGGAGATGCCGCCGGCGAGGAGGCCGAAGTACAGGAAGTACGAAGACAGATAGTCGCGAGGCTGCAGCAGCAGGTTAACAGGCAGCGTGGACGCGAGAATGATGTAAACGAGGATGATCAGGTAGTAGACGTCCTTGTTCCACTTGACCGGCATCGCGTTTCCGGCGATGAAGGCCACGATTACGAGGGCGATGCCTATGATAGTGCCGCCGCCGAGGCCTAGCTTTGACTTATACATGAAGAAGCCGGCTATTAGAGCGGCTACGCAGAAGAAAACGAACGAGAAGAACACGCGCCCGTCGGCGGCGAACTGACCGGCGACGATGTCGCCGAAGGCGGCGACGACGAGGATGCAGAGGAAGAGGATGAACCAGCTGAAGGTCTTTCCGGCCTTCTTGCCGATCATATCCTGCGCGACGAACTGCACCGAGCGGCCGTCGTAACGCACGGAGGCGGCGAGCGCCAGGTAGTCGTGGATGGCGCCCAGGAAGATATTGCCGAACCAGATCCACAGGAGGCCGGGTAGCCAGCCCCAGGCGACGGCCATCGCGGGACCGGTAATCGGACCGGCTCCGGCGATCGACGCGAAATGATGGCCGAACAGTACGTACTTGTTAGTCGGTACGTAGTCGACGCCATCGGAGAGGCGCTCTGACGGAGCCGCTGGAGCCTTGTCGCTCTTGAGCAGTTTGTCACGCAGGGTCTTTCCGAACGTGAAGTAGAAAACGAGGTAGAGAGCCAACGCGAAAAGCGCTATAAATGTTGTCATTGCGCTTTCCTCCTTAAGGGGTATGGGTTATTAGAATACGTGGCCAGCATAAAACCGGTTTTTCTCCTTGTCAACTATTTTAACAATGAAAACGAGCGCGTCGATAGCTTTGTCGAAAATTATACTTATATAATGTCTTCCGGTTTACCGGGCACGGGCAACAACCAATAATCCGCACGGCTTTCCTCAACGAAGCCGCGCGATCGGTACAGGGCGAGCGCGGGGCCGTTCTTCGCGTCCACTTCCAGCGATATCGCGGAGGCCCCGCGCTTCCTGAGCACGACGAGGCAAGCGTCAAGGATCGCCCCGCCCAGCCCGCGGCGTCGCAGTTCGGATAGTACGCCCAACCCGAAGAACTCGTAGGCGTCTCCCTGCCTGGCGATGGCCGCGACGCCGACCGCGCCTTCCGTCGCCCTTGCTACGAACAGCTCGCGCGATGGATCGGCCAGAGTCGCGCCCGCGAAGTCCGTCGCGTCGCGTAGCGGCTCTCCGAATACGCGGGCGGATATAGCCGCGAATTCTCCGGACGCGCCAGGCGTCACGGACAGGAGCCTAAGTCCCTCGGGGGCGGATACGCCGGACAGGCGATCCGCCGGAAGCCTCATCCGGTACTCTCCGTGATCCAGCGCGGCCCCGAGCCGTTCCGCGATAGCCGACCCGAACGGAGAGGTTCCTTCGCAGACGATCATCACCGACGTCACTCCAGCGCGGGATAGCGTCCGGGCCAGGCCGCCGTAAAGAGACTTGAATATGCCCTGCCTCCTGAATACCGGCGATACGCAGGCGCTTATCTCTCCTTCGGACCGGGTGGGCGCGAACACGCAGGCGGCGCCGACCAGTATCCTCCCGCCGGAGGACCCGCCGACCGAAGACTCCGCCCAGGCCAATCGCCATGCGGGCATCCCGGCCTCGGCGTTCAGGTGAGTGTCGAAATGCATGCACGGGTCGAAACCGTCGGCGGACTTGCATTCGGCGATCAGCTCCTCGACCTCGCCGCGCTCCTCGGGAGAGAGGCTAACCAGGTCCTCGAGGCCGACAGGCAGGCACACGGTCACGACTCGCCCCCCTTGATGCGCTCTATCTCGTCGCGCAGCACGGCGGCGGCCTCGAAATCGAGGTTCTTGGCCTTCTCGAGCATCTCGCGCTCGAGGCGCCTGACGAGGGCGTTCTTCTGCTCGGGCACGAGCAGGTTGTAAGCTCCCTTTATGGTCTCGAGCTCGGTACCGAGCGCCTCGGACTTCTCTTCCTTATGCCGCTGCAGGATATCGTGGATAGCCTTCTTCACGGTGGTAGGCGTGATACCGTGGGTCTCGTTATACGCCTGTTGCACGGCGCGGCGCCGGTTCGTCTCGTCTATCGCTATGCGCATGGCGTCGGACATGCGGTCCGCGTACATGACGACGATGCCCGCCGCGTTACGGGCCGCCCTTCCGATGATCTGCACGAGGCTGGTGGCGGAACGCAGGAAGCCTATCTTATCCGCGTCGAGTATCGCTATGAACGAGACCTCGGGCAGGTCGATGCCCTCGCGCAGCAGGTTGATGCCGACGAGCACGTCGTACTCGCCGGTGCGGAGCTGGGTGAGTATCTCCACCCGTTCTATCGTCTCCACCTCGCTGTGTATGTACCTGACCTTGAGCGAAAGCGAGCTCAGGTACTCCGACAGCTCCTCCGCCATGCGTTTCGTCAGGGTCAGGATCAAGCTGCGCTCTCCTACCGCTATCCGTTTCTTGATCTCGGCGTAGATGTCCTCCATCTGGCCCTCGCTCGGGCGTACGATTATCTCGGGGTCGACGAGGCCGGTCGGGCGTATGAGCTGCTCGACGATGCGGGCCGACTTGTTCGTCTCCAACGCGCTCGGGGTCGCCGATACGTAGACGACGCGCTTCGTCAAGCTTTCGAACTCGTCGAATTTGAGCGGGCGGTTGTCCATGGCGCAGGGGAGCCTGAAGCCATAGTCGACGAGGTTCTGCTTGCGGGACCGATCTCCCGCGTACATGGCGCCGATCTGTGGCAGGCTGACGTGGGATTCGTCGATGAATGTCAGGAAATCATCGGGGAAGTAGTCGAGTAGCACCGAGGGCCGCTGACCCCGAGCGCGGCCCGACAGCGGTCCGGAATAGTTCTCTATGCCGGGACAGTAGCCCATCTCCTCGAGCAGCTCGATGTCGTACTCTACGCGCGTCTTGAGGCGTTGGGCCTCGACGAGCTTCTTGGCGACCATAAGCTCCTCGTAGCGCTCCGCGAGCTCCGCCTTGATGCCGGACAGGGCCCGCTGGACCATGGTCTCCGGCATCACGAACTGCTTCGCGGGATAGATGACCGCTGCGTCCAGCTCCTCGATGACGTTGCCGGACACGGGGTCGAAGCGCCTGATGCGCTTAACCGTGTCGAAATCCAGCTCTATACGATACGCTTCCTTGGCGTAGGCGGGATACACCTCGATGACGTCGCCGCGCACGCGGAAGCGGCCCCGGTCGAGCACGGCGTCGTTTCGCTCGTACTGGAGCGATATCAGCTCGCGCTTGAACGCTTCCGAGTCGAGCTCGCCGCCGACCGCCGCGTCTACCTTCATCTCGCGATAGACCTCCGGCGTCGCTAGGCCGTAGATGCAGGACACGGTAGCGACGATGATGACGTCGCGGCGCTCCATCAGGCTCCTGGTCGCGGAGAGCCTATGGCGCTCGATCTCCTGATTTATGTCGGCGTCTTTTTCTATATAGAGGTCGCGCGTCGGCACGTAGGCCTCGGGTTGGTAGTAGTCGTAATACGATACGAAGTACTCGACCGCGTTGTCCGGGAAGAAATCCTTGAATTCCCTGAAGAGCTGGGCCGACAGCGTCTTGTTATGGCTTACGATTAGGGTGGGCTTCTGGACGGACTCTATGACCTTGGCCATCGTGAAGGTCTTACCCGAGCCCGTCACGCCTTTCAGGGTCTGGAAACGGTCACCGGCCTTAATGCCCGCGGCCAAGGCCGCTATGGCCTCCGGCTGATCTCCGGCCGGCTCGAACGGCGCTACGACCTTGAACGGCTTCACAGTCGCCTCCCTCGTGGAGCAGGCTCCGGCCGGAGGACCGCGAGGAATGGATTGAACGGCGTCGCTCGAGCGACGTGCGGTACACCGGCCGGCTCGAACGGCGCTACGACTCTGAATGCTTTCATACGGGGAGTATAATTCCCAAGTCACGGCTAGAAAAGCTATAAAATCGATTTACTGGCTTACCCGGCCCGAGGCGACCGATCCGAGTATCATCGCGCTCCTCGCGAGCGAGTCCGACGCTACCGATCCGAAGCTGACCCTGACGTGGCGATCGGACTCGCCCTCGACGTCCTGCTCGTAGCGGAACGCTGATTCGGGAACCACGGCGCACCCCTCGGCGAGGCTCGTGGAGGCGAACGAGCGGGCCGGAATGCCCGGAGGCAGGGACAGCCACAGGTTCAGGCTGCCTCCGGGGCTTTCCCATGACAAGCCGGAGGGCGTGAACGGCGCCAGCGCTACGTCGAAGGCGGCGTAGGCGGCAGCGTATCGAGTCCTGGCCGCTGCGACATGAGCCTCGAAGCGGCCGCTTGACAGGAAGCGCTCCAGCACGCGCTGCATCAGCCCGTTGGACGAGATATCTATGGATCGCTTGACCCCCTCGAAGCGTTCTCGAAGCGACGACGGCGCCTCGAGATAGGCGATGCGTAATCCCGGCATCAACGACTTGGAGAAGCTCTTGACGAAGATAACCCTCCCCGCGCCGTCGAACGATCGCACCGACGGCACGGACGAGCCGTCCCAGGCGAGATCCGAGAACTGATCGTCCTCAATAACGTAGAAACCGTAGCGCTCCGCCAGGAAAGCCAGCTCGTCGCGGCGCTCCGCGGCGTAGACGGCGCCGGTGGGGTTCTGGAACGTCGGATTGACGTGCACGAGCCGCAGCGGCCTGCTCGACGCCAGCCTTTCCAGGGCGCGGAGGTCTAGCGCGCCTCCGACCACCGGTACGGCGTCCACCCGAGCGCCCGCGGCGATGAAGGCGTCCCTCGCTCCGCGGTATCCCGGCGACTCGACGGCCGCGACGTCGCCGCGCCGCAGGAGGACCCTGGCCGCGAGGTCGATGCCCTGCTGGGCGCCCGAGACGATATGCACG
The DNA here is from genome assembly GCA_002839315.1 of Spirochaetae bacterium HGW-Spirochaetae-3. Taxonomy (GTDB): domain Bacteria; phylum Spirochaetota; class Spirochaetia; order Treponematales; family UBA12059; genus SZUA-370. The sequence goes on along the minus strand of PGXV01000001.1, from coordinate 178,546 downwards.
TCGCCCGGGTCCACCGGCGACCGCTGCCCGCCCAGTCCCGCGGAAAGGCGACCGGCGACGACTGCGCGTAGCGGTCCGTAGCCCGCGGTATCCTGGTACTCGAACGCTCGTCCTCCGTCGGCGTCTATCGCCTCGGCTATGAAGCGTTTCATGTCATCGAGAGGGAACAGATCCAGGGGAGGAGCGTTCGCCGCCATATCGACGACGACGGGGGCGGCCGTCTCGTCGGCCGGCGCGGAGACCCCGCAACCTGCGGTCCATTCGTCCACGGGGGCGCCCTCGGCGACGAAGGCGCCCGATCCGGCTCTGGTGGCGACGAAGCCCTCGCGCGTCAGGATACGGTACGCCGCGACGACGGTCGCCGGATTGACGCCCAGGTCGTCCGAAAGGCCGCGTACCGAGGGCAGGCGATCCCCGGGCCGGAATTCGCCTCCGACGATCCTGGAGCGCACCGCGTCGGCCGCCTGTACGTACAGCGGCGTCTCGTCGTCCTTGAAGAGGCGGAACCCCAGATCCATAGCCGCTTACTTGCCGCCCAGGTATTCGGCGCGGTCCGAGAGCACGACGTCGATCCCCATCCGCTTGGTACCGCGATAGAACTCGACCTTGACCGTATCGCCCGGCTTATTGTCCTCCAGCGAGGAATAGAGGTCGGCGAGCGAGCCGACCGTCATCCCGTCGACCGATACGATAATGTCGCCGCCGACGTTGAATACGCTCTGGTAGTAGCGAACCGGCGTCGTTCCGCCGCGCACGCCCGAACGGTCGGCGTTCCCGCCCTTCCTGGCCGTCGATACCAAGAGCCCCTTGTCTACGGGCAACGATCCGCCCTTGTCCTTCATGTACTCGATCAGGGCCGGAAACAATTGCACGTACTCCGCGTCTATCCAGCCGCGCTTGACCATGCCGAACTTGATGAGATCGGGCACGATACGCTTGGCCGTATTGACCGGGACTGCGAAGCCTACGCCGACCGAGCCGCCAGACGGCGAGTATATCATCGTGTTGACGCCTATGATCTCGCCGCGCGAGTTAAGCAGCGGTCCGCCTGAGTTGCCGGGGTTGATCGACGCGTCGGTCTGGATCATATCGCGGATTATGGTCTTGCTATCCTGCTGGACCGGTCGCCCCAGGCCGGATACGATGCCTGTCGTCAGGGTGCGCTCGAGGCCGAACGGGTTGCCGATCGCCAGCACCTTCTGTCCGACCTTGAGGTTCGAGCTGTCTCCGTAGGGCACGACGGTCAGCGTCATGTCCTTAGGCGGGTCGAATTTGATGACGGCCAGGTCGTTCTCGGAATCCGATCCTATTACTTTGCCCTCGAGCCGCTCGCCCGAGGCCAGGTTGACGAAGACCTTGTACGCGTCCTTGACGACGTGGTCGTTCGTCAACACATAGCCCCGCCGGTCGATTATCGAACCTGAACCGGACCCGCCCTCCTTGGGCACGGGCTCGAGGAACCAGTTGATGGCGACGACCTCGGTGGTCACGTTGACGACGCCCGAGTTGAGGCGCTCGTAGACCTCGATATTCTCCCGTTCATCCTGGGTATAGCCTCCGCCAGCCTCGGATAGCACCTGGGTAGCCTCCACCGCGGCGACGGATCCGGAGGCCGGCGAGGATACGGGGGCGGGCGACTCAGCGTCCACGACGGTCCCGGCGCCTCGCCCGCCGACGGGCAGAATACCTATGCCGATAGCCACGAGTATCCCGACGGCCGCCGAGGCGACGACGGAAACGATCAATTGTCTGCGTGAATATAGTCGCACGTGAATCCTCCGGCGAAGACGCTCGTCTTCGATCGATGCTCTTCCACATGAATATACATGTCTTGCCGCGAATCGCCAACGCCCGTCGCCGTAATCCTTAATCGGATTGACCGCGGAACGAACGACGGGTACTATTATCGGCAATGGATATAAAGAGAAGACTCGGACAGGCATACGGCGTTACGGGCAAGGACGACGCGCATAGCGATTCCAAGCCTCAGGATTCGGGTCCCAGGCGCCCCATCTCTCCCCGCTCTACGGCGTCGCCCGGGGCTCCCGCGCGAGGCGGTCCGGCGAAGGCGCCGGCGAAAAGCGTCGGCGCGAAGGCCGTCGCCGCGTCCGAAAGCTATATAAAGACGGGTCGGCCCGGTATAGAGAAGGCTGCGAAATTCCTGCTCCTCCTGGGCCGGGACGAGGCGGCCAACGTCATCAGGCACCTGAAATCTGATGAAATAGAGAAGGTCTCCCGCGAGATCGCCCGGATAGACCGTATCGATACCGTGGAGGCGAACGAGATACTCACCGAATTCGGCTGGCTCGCCAAGACCCAGGGCGCCAACCTGGAAGGCGGCCCCGAGATAGCCGAGAGCATGCTCGCCGCGGCCTTCGGCGCCGAAAAAGCCAAGGAAGTCATCCGCAAGGCCGTTCCCGAGTCTAGGAAGCCGTTCGCTTTCCTTAACGACTTCGAGGCGCGCCAGCTCATAGTCCTATTCAAGGACGAGTCCCCGCAGATGATAGCGATGATCCTCCCCTATATCGGGGCGAAGCTCGCGAGCGGCGTCATCTCCGAACTGCCCAAGGCGACGCGCGCCGACGTGATACAGCGGATAGCGCGCCTCGACCGCAGCTCGCCCGACGTGATAGAGCGCGTGGAGACGGTACTCCGCGACAAGGCGGCGAGGATAGGCCGGATGGACTCGGGAGAGCGCATCGACGGCGCCGCGGTCCTGGCGGGCATACTCAAGCACGTAGACGGCGGCCTCGAGGACAGCATCCTTTCCGGCATAGAGGAAGACAACCCCACCCTGTCCAAGGATATTCGAGAACGTTTGTTCACGGCCGACGATATACTGCGCGTCGCCGACAGGGACATGCAGAAAGGGCTCCGCGACCTCTCCGAACGGGATATAGCGCTCGTGCTCAAGGGCAAGAGCCAGGCGTTCAGGGACAAGGTCCTGGCCAACGTATCGCAGGGCAAGCGGACCATGGTCATGGAAGAATACGACATCATGGGCACGGTCAGGCGCGACGAGGCCGAGAAGGCCACGAAATCGTTCATAGACTTCTACAAGCGCAAGTGGGAAGACGGAGACCTGATACTGGAAGGCGACGACGACCTGATAGACTGAGCGCCGCGCTTCGTTCAGGGCTTGGCGTACCGGACACCTCCGTCCGAGGATTCTTCGGCGCGGGCCATCATGAAGAGCAGGTCCGAGAGTCGATTAACGTATCGTCGCAGAGGCAGGGGGACGTCGGCGTCCCATGCGAGGGCCACGATGCGGCGCTCTGCCCGCCGGCACACCGTCCTCGCGACATCCAGTTTAGCGGATTGTAGAGTCGCCCCTGGAATGACGAATCCCTTTATCGGAATTTCCTCTTCCAGTTCGGCGACGTAGCGCGCGAGCCTCGCGTCATCCGCCTCGGTCACCGGCTTGGAGAAATCTCCGGAGCGGGTCGCGAGCTCGCCGGCTATCCGGTATAGATCGTTCTGGATCTCCTCCGCGAAACGCCTGCAATCCTCGCGCTTCAGCCAATGCCGAGCCTCGCCTATCACGGAATCGAGCTCATCGATGGTACCGTAGGCCTCGACCCGGGGATCGTCCTTCCTGACCCGCTCTCCGGACCAGAGACCTGTAAGGCCATCATCCCCCGTTTTAGTTATGATACTCATGCCGGCTCCTTTCCCGTATACATATCTATTTCAATCTTCCGAGTATACAATTTATACTACTTTGGCAGATTCATGATAAGATAAGGCGTCTTTGCCTAGGTGAGCGAAGGAACCAAGGAAAACAACGATCCATATGCCTGTCAAGAATAATTGCAGCATCATCGCTATAGACGCCGCGAACGATCGGGTATGGGACTCGTCTACCCTGAATCCACTGTCGACGCTCGCCGAATCGAACCGGATACTGGATTCCGCCTCTATCATCGACTACCCTAAAGGGCAGGCCGACGCGATACTAAATATCGGCTGGTCTATGTATTACCTTTCACGCCTCCCGGAGGCGTACGACTCGTTCTCACGGGCCCAGCGACTATATAAAGATCTAGGCGACGTACTAGGCCTTTGCAGGGTCTTCAACGCGTTCGGCGTGTACTATCACGCCGTATTCACGCTCGACAAGGCGATCTATTATTACACGCAGAGCCTCGAAACGGCCAAGGCCAACGACCTGCTCGACAGAGAGCTGATCGCCATGGGGAACCTCGGCGAGCTATGCCTGGAGCTGGGCAATCCGCAGGAGGCGCTGGACTACCTCGTCCCGGCGTACGACCGCATGTACGGCGTCCTGGGTTCATACATCGTGGCAGACTGCCTCAGGAACATCGGCGAAGCGTTCCTGGCGATGGACAACCTGGCGCTGGCTACCGAATTTACCGAGAGGTCATACGAGATCGCGTTGGCTGCCAACGAGACGATCCACGCCACTGACAGCATAGAGACGCTGGCGACCGTGGCCATCGCGAGAGGAGACCTGGCCGAAGCCGAGGCATTGGTGTCGAAGGGGCTCGCCCTCGTCGCCGAGACGGGCAACCTGAGCCAACGAGCGAGCCTGCTCATCGTCCGCGGCTCCGCGCTCAACGACCTCGGGCAAGCCGAGCGGGCGTTCGAGGTCCTGCTCGAGGCGGAACAGCTCTGCGAAAGCATCCGGCTCAAGAGCAAGCTATTCAAGGCGCACGAGCAGCTGTCCCGGTCTTACGAGGCGATAGGAGACTACGAGCGGGCGCTTTTCTACTTCAAGAGATTCGCCGATTTCAGGGCGCAGGTTCAGCACGAGGACACCGTCAACAAGCTACGCAACGTCCAGACCCAGTCCGAGACGGAGAGGGCGCAGCAGGAAGCCGAAATATATCGTCTCAAGAACATCGACCTGAAGGAAAAATCCGAGGCCCTGGAAGACAGCAACCGCCAGATCATGTCCATTTCCAGTATCGGCCGCCGCATCACGGCCAGCCTGGACTTCGGCACGGTCGTCCAGACCATCTATGAATGCCTTAAGCCGTACCTGGAGATGGACATGTTCGGGATAGCGCTCCACGATCCCGCTCGGGGCCAGCTCGTGTATAGACGCTACTACGAGGACGGCGTCAGGAAAAGCGGGCACCGTATCGACGATCAATCAGACAGCAGCTTCGCCGCGTGGGCGTTCAGGAACCGTAAGCCCGTGCTGATATCCGATAAGGACAAAGAGTACACGACGTACCTGTCCCGCCCTTCCACGAGGAGGAACATGCCGTCGCAATCCATAGTATGCCTTCCGCTCTTCATCGAGGAAAAGGCCATCGGCGTCATGACGGTACAGAGCTATAGGGTGCGCGCGTATACGGCCAGCCACCTGTCCTTCGTGGAGGCGCTCGCGCCATACATCGGCATCGCCGTGGAGAACGCAATTATCCATGACAGGCTCGAGGAGCTGAACAAGGCGCTTTCAGACGAGAAGCGCCGCCTCGAGCGCGCGACGCTCAAGATCAGCCACCTCGCCAACCATGATTCCCTGACCGGCCTGCCGAACCGTAGGCTCCTGTTCGAACTGATGGGAAAATCCGTGGAGACTGCCAAGCGGGCCGACAGCAAGATCGGCGTCGTATTCATGGATCTCGACGATTTCAAGCCGATCAACGACATGTTCGGCCATGCGGCGGGCGACAGCGCGTTGATAGCCATGTCGGAACGGATACGCGGGCTGGTCCGGGCGTCCGACATCGTAGCGCGCATCGGGGGCGACGAATTCGTCGCGATCGTCACTAACGTGAGGAACCGCGAGGATATAGAGCGGGTAGCCAAGAAGATCGTAGCCGAATGCGCCAGACCGCTTTCGTTCTCCGGCAAGACGTACGGCGTAGGGCTATCCATGGGTATCTCGGTTTACCCCGACGACGGTGAAATCATCGAGGAACTGGTGAACAAAGCCGATTCTGCAATGTACCGCGTCAAGCATATCGACAAGAACTCATATTCGTTCAGCTCGGAGTAGGAACAACCGTAACAGACGTTCCTGTATAGCCTCGATTGACACTGCTATTCCCCCGTGTTATGTTTTTCCGCGCTTTACGTCTAAGAGAAGCTACGCTCGCCGCGCACCTGACACGGTAAAACGACCGACATAGCATCACTTACTACCCAGGAAGGTTTCGATGGCATCCACCAACGACAAGCATGATAAGCCCGAATCGAGCGATAATCGCCACAAAGGCAACTCTTTCGTCTATATCGGTACCGTGGTACTCCTCGTGATAACCGTATTGGCTTTCGTATTCGTCCCCGCCATGGGAAGCATGGGCTCGGACGACGGAAACGGCCTGACGTTCGGATCCTGGAACGGAAAGTCGATCTCGTTCGTACAGGGCGGGTATTTTTCCACGCAGGTCCAGCAGATCAAGGCCCAGTACGAGAGCCAAGGGTACAAGGATACGGGCGACCAGTTCTTCGCGTACCAGGTATGGAGGCGCGCGTTCGAGAATACGGCCATTCACCTGGCCTTGCTCGATTACGCCGCCAAGGCTGGAATCAAGGTCAGCGACTCGTACATAGACCTCAAGATCATCGAAAACCAAGCCTTCCAGGATAACGGAACGTTCTCCAAGCGTAAGTACCGAGAGGCCAGTAACTCCTATAAGCTTTCATTGCGCAAGGAAATAGAGAGCGCCACCCTCAAGGGGCGCTACGTATCGGACGCCGTCTCCTTCGTACCGAGCAAGGCCGAGACGGCCTTCCTCAAGTCAATGGCGCAGTCTCAGCGCATCATCGAGTACGTGGCCATTCCGTTCAGCGCATATCCCGACGAGGAGCGGATCGCCTTCGCGAGGGCCAATCCGGCCGCGTTCAGGCGCATACGCCTGTCCAAGGTCACGATCTCCTCCTCGACCAAGGAAGCAGAGCAGGTTCTCGCGAAGATACGCTCCGGTTCCCTCTCGTTCGAGGACGCCGCCAAGAACTACTCTAAGGACTCGTACGCATCCAAGGGCGGCGATATCGGATCGCGGTACGTATGGGAGCTAAAGGGCGACCTTAAGAACGCAACGGACCTCGACGCGGTACTCGCGCTTCCCAAGGGCGAGATATCGGCGGTTTACGAGACGATTTCCGGTTCATGGTCGTTCTATCGGGCGGAGGATACCGCGACCGAGCCGGATTTCGCGTCCGCGGATCTCGCCAAGTCCGTCTCCGATTACCTGAACCGCAACGAGAAAGGCCGTATAGAGGATTGGGCCGTCTCGGTCGCGAAGGGCTTCGCTTCGTCCGCCGTTTCCGACTTCTCCGGTACCGCCGCCGCTCGCGGCTATTCCGTCAAGGAAACACAGCCCTTCCCACTGAATTACGGCAAGGCTCTCGACATCGGATACTTCTCGCTGCTCGGATCCCTCGATACGACCGATCTCCCCGAGCTCAAGGGCGCCGATACGAGCGAGCGCTTCCTGTCCGCCGTCTTCGGTCTAGACGCGGGACAGGTTTCCGAGCCTATCGTGCTTGGCGACAACGCCATCGTCGCCCGCGTCAAGGAAATCAAGACGGCCGACGAAGGCGAGCTCGGCCTTCTCGAGGCCTACTATCCGACCGTCGTCCAGCAGGGCGTCTCGAACGAACTCGCCGCGTCGATACTCGCGAACCCGTCCCTCATGGACGACTTCATGACGACCTTCTCGCGAGTATACGCCCAGGCGAACTGATAGCGTCTCCATGGAAGATCCCGGTCCCCTGCTCGTCGATACGGGCAGGGGACTTTCTATTCGATACGGTGGCCGGTGGCTGTACTCGAGCCGCGATCCGAGCGCCTCGCCGGTCGCCGCCGCCCATGCCGCGGACATACTTCCGGACACACTCTACGTCGTACCGTCCCCGTGCCTTTGCTACGGCGTACGAGAGCTGGCGGGCAGGCTACCGAGCTCCAGCGCCATGCTGCTCATAGAGGTCGACGAGAGCCTTGGAGCTATCGCGCGCCGAACCCTCGCGGCGGATGGCATCGATGCGCCGGTCTCGGATACGGCAGCCTGCGTCGACGCGTACAAGGCGCTCGAAACAGGGGCGGAACCCCGTCGGTTCAGGCGCGTCGTCGAGGTACGCCTGTCCGGAGGCCGTTCCCTGCACGAAGAGGCCTATCGACGATCGCTCGCAGCTATAGACGCCGATATCTCTATACGCTTCCGTAACAGGCTATCGCTCGTCAGGATGGGCCGTCTCTGGACGAGGAACGTCATTTCGAATCTGGGATCGATGGATTGGGAGAGCGTAGGCCCTCTTTCCGCTGATGGACGGCCGGTCGTAGCCTGCGGAGCGGGGCCGTCCCTGGATATAGCGATACCCGCGCTCAGGCGCCTCGGCAAGCGCGCGTTCGTGCTGGCCTGCGATACGGCGGCAGGAGCGTTGGCCAAGGCAGGGATCGTGCCCGACGCCATAGTATGCCTAGAGGGGCAGGTCTATAATCTGGAGGATTTCCTTCCGCTCGACGGCGCGCCTGCCGGGATCGTCGTCGATCTGACGTCCCACCCTTCGTCGTACAGGGCCACCGGGGGCCGCAGGACCCTTACCTTGAGCGAATATACGGAAAGCGCGTTCCTGAGCCGCCTGAAGGCCGCCGGCCTGCCTGTAGCGCCGGTTCCGCCGCTCGGATCGGTCGGCGTGCTCGCCATACGGATCGCCAGGGAGCTAGGCGGTCCCGTCGTCGTCGCGGGACTCGACTTCTCCTTCATCCAGGGCGCTACCCACTGCGCCGGCAGCCCCGCCGACCTGCGGTCGAGGCGATCGGAAACGAGGCTACGCAAGGGCGACGCCGCGTGGGCCGCGTCGTTCCGCGACGGTTGCGAGCGCAAGGAAGACGGCTCGCTGACGGACCCGGCCCTGACGATGTACGCGTCATTGGCGGCGGCGGAATTCATCGACCACGGACGAATCTACGGCGACCTGCGCGGAGGCTTCGGAGCTCGGTTGCCGATCCCCCTCATAACCGTCGAGGATCTTGAATCGATGACGCCAGGGCGGGAAGGTAGCGGCGATGGACGCGCATTCGGTTCAGAGGCCGATCCTGCCCTCTGCAGGGACAACGCGTCTAGATTCCTTTCCGGCGAGCTGGAACGGTCCGGGAATGTGGCGAGCGCGCTACGAACGGGCGCGAGCGACGGGGATATGCGGGCGTTGCTCAAGGAAGCAGATTTCCTGTACGCGCACTTCCCCGATCCCGAGCGGGTCCTCGGCCTCGAAGGCGACGCGCTCAGGCGCGTATCGGCGGAGGCTGCATACTGGAGCGGCCGCCTGGAAGCGGCGCTCGCGGACGCGGCCCGTCGTTAGCCGCGAACGGCGTCAGCGCTTATCGTCGTTCTCATTCTCACGGAGCACCGCCATGAACGATTCCTGTGTCAGCTCGACGTCGCCGACCATCTTCATGCGCTTCTTGCCTTCCTTCTGCTTCTCGAGGAGCTTGCGCTTTCGGCTGATATCGCCGCCGTAGCACTTGGCAAGGACGTCCTTCCGCAAGGGATTGACGGTCTCCCTCGCGACGATGGACCCTCCTATCGCGGCCTGTATGGCTATCTTGAACTGCTGCCGGCTCATCGAGTCCTTGAGCCGCTCGCATACCTTGCGGCCGCGCTCCATCGCCGAGGGCCGGTAGACGAGCTGGGCGAGCGCGTCGACGGGCTTCGAGTTGATGAGTATATCGAGCTTGGACAGTTCGGTGGGACGGTAGTCGATGATCTCGTAGTCGAAGCTCGCGTATCCGCGGCTCGTGCTCTTGAGCTTGTCGTAGAAGTCGAACAGCACTTCGGCGAGAGGCATCTCGAAGGTCATCTCGACGCGCTTCTCGTCGAGGTGGGTGAATCCGGTCTGAGACCCCCGCTTGTTGACGCACAGCGTCATCAGGTTGCCGATATACGCGAGCGGGGTGATTATCTGCGCCTTGATGTACGGTTCTTCGGCGGCCTCTATCCTGGACGGATCCGGATAATCGGCAGGATTGTCGATTATGACTACGTCGCCGGAATGCGTTATGGTCAGCCTATAGCGCACGCTCGGCGCCGTCATGATGATAGCCTGGCCGTATTCCCGCTCCAGACGCTCCTGAACCACTTCCAGGTGCAGCATGCCGAGGAATCCGCAGCGGAAGCCGAAGCCGAGGGCCGCGGAGCTATCCTTATCGTAGATAAGCGAGGCGTCGTTGAGCTTCAGCTTCTCCATCGCCACCTTGAGCTCGGCGTAATCCTCGGTGTCCATAGGGTAGATGGAACTGTAGACGACCGGCTTGACCTCGCGGAACCCGGGAAGCGGCTCGGTCGCCGGGTTATCGACTCCGGTAACCGTATCGCCTACGCGTACGTCAGAGACCGTCTTGATGCCGGCTATGAAGTACCCGACGTCGCCCGCCGTAAGCTCGTCCGACTTCACCAGGGCGAGCTTGAAATAGCCGGTCTCCTCGACCTCGTACTCGGAATCGTTGTACATGAGCCGTATCTTCATGCCCGGCTTCACCTTGCCGCCGAAGACGCGCATGTGCACGACGACGCCGCGGTACGGGTCGTAATGGCTGTCGAAGATGAGCGCCCGCAAGGGCTCGCCAGGCGAGCCCTTGGGGCAGGGAACGCGCGCGACGATGGCCTCGAACAGCTCGTCGATGCCGGTGCCCAGCTTGCCGGACACGCAGAGCGCCTCGTCGCCGTCCAGGCCCAGGTCGTGGCTGATCTGGTTCCGCGTCTCGTCTATATCGGCGGCGGGCATGTCGATCTTGTTGATCACCGGCAGGATCTCGAGGTCGTGCTCCAGGGCCATGTACATATTCGACAGGGTCTGAGCCTCTACGCCCTGGGTCGCGTCCACGAGCAGGATAGCGCCTTCGCACGAGCTGATAGCCCGCGAGACCTCGTACGAGAAGTCTACGTGCCCGGGCGTATCGACCAGGTTAAGCGTGTATTCCAGGCCGTCCTTCGCCACGTACGACAGCGTGACGGCCTGGCTCTTGATCGTAATGCCGCGCTCGCGCTCGATATCCATATTGTCGAGCATCTGCATCTGGATCTTGCGCTGGTCGACGATCTTCGCCCGCTCGATGAAACGGTCGGCGAGCGTGGACTTGCCGTGGTCTATATGGGCTATTATGCAGAAGTTACGTGTTCTGGCGATGTCGTGCATGCCCAGAATGTACTCTGAACGGGCCTCGTTGTTCAATGCGGGCATACGGGGCGCCGCTTCTAGTTGCCAAATTCGGCGCGCCTGTCTACTATTGGCATAAAGGAGATCATATCGATGCTTGACACCCTGTCTTATACCGCCGTCCAAGGCTCTAAAACGAAGCCGTCAATAACCATATTCGCGTTGTCCACCTGCGGGTTCTGTAAGCGCTCGATGACCTTCCTGCAGAACAACGGCTTCGCCTACCGCTACATCTATATCGATACCATACCGCTAGAGACGAAAACCGAGGTCAAGCGCATACTGAAGGATCGTTACAAGACCGATATCGCCTTCCCTTTCGCTACCGTAGGCGATTCCGATCACCTGGTCGGCTTCATCGAGGCGGACTGGAAACGGACCCTGGGCGTCTAACCATGGAAAAAAGCATAGACGATACCAGGCGTTTCGCCTCCATGGTCTCAACCAAGCAGGGTTGGGAACTCAATCCCGACGCGGAATTTACCGAGAGCCTGCTCGAGGGCCTTACGGTGAACTGGAATCGCTACGGCTATTTCCTGTGCCCCTGCAGGGACAGCGAAGGCTCCAGGGAGGCGGATTCCTCGGTAATCTGCCCCTGCGCCTTCGCTAAGCCAGACGTGGCGGAACATGGGCACTGCTATTGCGCGCTATACCTCAAGACCGGATTCACGGCATCGGGCGGCGTTCCCGGAGGCATTCCGGACAGGCGCTTCTCGTAGCGAGGAGGTCCAGAAAGACGCCGCGTCAATGACCGGCGTCTTGCCTACCCTCCCCCCCCCGCGGTATCATGCCGCGATGCCGACATGCTACCTTGACTGGGCCGCAAGCGCTCCGCCGTACCTGGACATACTCCAGGAATCCGCGGCGCTGGCCGCCAGCGACTACGGGAACCCCTCCAGCCTCCACTCGACAGGAAAGTCCGCGAGGACGGCGCTCGAAGACGCCAGGGCCGTGTTCGGACGTGTCGTCGGCGCAGCGCCCGAACGTATCGTCTTCACGTCCGGCGGAACCGAGGCCGACTCAATAGCGCTTCTCTCCGCAATCGTCGCCAAGGGCCAGAGGTCGATCGTCATCAGCGCCATAGAGCACGCCGCCGTCTTCGAGCAGGCGCGCGTCATCGAGGAACTGGGCGTAAAGGTGATTCGCGTCAGGCCCGGCGCCGACGGCGTAGTCGACCCAGGAGCCGTCGCGGACGCGGTCCGGCCGGATACGGCGATCGTAGCTGTCATGGCCGTCAACAACGAGACAGGCGCCGTCCAGCCCATCGACCGTATCGTCGAGGCCGTGCGAGCCGCGACGGCGGATTCGGGGCGAACCCCGTTCTTCCACTGCGACGCGGTACAGGGCCTCGGTTCCATCGGATTCGACGCCGCGGCGCTCGGCGTCGACGGCGCCGCGTTCAGCGCCCATAAGCTGGGGGGGCCGCGCGGCGTCGGCGCCATGTACCTTCGCAAGAGCATCACGCCCCTCGCCCGCGGCGGCGGTCAAGAACGCGGCGTCAGGCCGGGTACGCACAATACCGCCGGCGCCTGGGCTTTTTCCCGCGCGGCGGAACGGTCGTCGGCCGCCCGCGCGGAATCCTTCATACGCGCCAGGGACCATGAGCGCGCGCTCCTGGACGGCCTCCGGTCTATTCCGGGCGCCGCGCCGCTTCCGCTGTCACGCCGCCCGGGAGACGACCGCTATAGCCCGTATATCGTCTGCGCCACCTTCCCCGGAATCGGCGGAGAGATCCTCGCCAGACTCCTCGACGAGGCCGGCATCGCCGTAGCTACCGGGGCTGCCTGTTCCGGCGCGAAGAAGGAACGTCGAGTCCTCGACGCGATGGGCGTCAGCCGCGAGCTCTCCTTCTCGTCGATTCGAATTTCCACGGGACGAGATACGACCATCTCTGATATCGACCTATTCCTGGAGCGCGCCGCCGCGGCGTACGCGCGCTACAGAGTGTGAGCCAAGGAGACAGTACCGGGATGGATGCGCTATTCCTGATCAAGATAGGCGAGATACGCTTGAAGGACGGCAACAGGGCCGAATTCGAGAATCGGCTCAAGCGTGATATCAAGCGGAGGCTCTCCTCGTTCCATAGCGAGCTGACATCGCGCGAGGGCAGGTACTACCTGAAGGTAGACGAGGAGAACGCGGCCCAGGCCGAATTCGCCCTATCGAGGACGCCGGGCGTTAACGGCTGGGCGCGCGCCGTCAAGACCCCAAAGACCATGGACCGAATAGCGGGAGCGGCGCTCGACGCGATGGCGCCGCTGGCTGCGCGCGGTATATCGACCTTCAAGGTGGAATCCAGGAGATCGGATAAAGGATTCCCGCTAGATTCGTACGGAATCTCCAGAGAAGTCGGAGGAGCTATCCTCGAACGCTTCCCCGCCATGCGCGTTGACGTGCATAATCCGCACGCCACCGTATACGTCGAGGTAAGGGAGAAAGCGTACGTATACACCGACGGGACTTCCGGAGTACGCGGGCTTCCCGTAGGCTCCGGCGGTAGAGGCCTCCTGCTGCTATCCGGCGGCATCGACTCCCCCGTCGCGGGTTACATGATGCTCGGGCGCGGATTGGCGCTGGAATCCCTGTACTTCCACGCGTACCCCTATACGTCGCGCGAGGCCTGGGAAAAAGTCAGGGACCTCGCCGCTAACCTCGCCACGTACTCCGGCGGCATGCTCCTGCATACGGCGCATTTCACCGAGGTACAGCTCAAGATAAAGAAAGACGCGCTGCCAGAAAAAACCACGCTCTACCTAAGGGCGTGCATGATGCTAGCCGCGGACATGCTGGCCAAGCGGCGCGGACTCAACTCGATAGTCAGCGGCGAGAGCCTCGGACAGGTCGCCAGCCAAACCGCCGAGAACATGCGGTTCACCGGGGCGTATACCGATCTGGCCATCCTGCGCCCCCTGGCCGGAACGGATAAGGAAGACACTATCAGGACCGCGAGGACCATAGGCACCTACGATATCTCGATACTGCCTTACGAGGACTGTTGCGTGCTGTTCTCGCCGAAGCATCCCGTCCTCAAGGCCAAATTCGAAGAGGAGCGAGCCGCGTTCGACGCCCTCGGCTTCCGCGATGTCGTCGCGGAGGCGGTAGCGGGCGTCGAGACCGTCGAGCTCCCCTTCACGTTCACGCCTCCGCGGGCAGCAGAAGTTCCGCGATGATGCGGTCGAATTCCTTCTCGGGCATCGCCCCCATGGACACCCGCGGCTGCCCGTCCTTGGGAATGAACAGGATAGTCGGGATGCTCTGCACGCCGAACATCGACGCGAGCTCCTGCTCCGCTTCCGTATCGACCTTGTAGATCGACAGCTTGCCGTCGTACTTCGCGCTCAGCTTCTCCATGATCGGAGCGACCATCTTGCACGGTCCGCACCAATCGGCATAGAAATCTATGATGGCCGGCACGTCGCCCTTGAATTTCCATTCCTTCTCGCTCTCGTAATCGAAGATCCGTTCCTTGAAAGCGCTGAGGGTCAGTTTTTCGCTCATCGTCATCCTCCGTGGTCGTTTATACCGTTAATATAGTGATTTTACTATATTCAGTCCACTACATTGGGGAAAAAAAAGGCCGCCGCTAGGGCGACCTCTCCGACTATGGAATCGAGCTCAGAACCAGAAACGCAGACCGCACGAACTTTGGAAGCCCCACACCGGGAAGGTTATCGCGTCGCCGATCCCAACGGCGAGCGTCGGAGCCACCTCGAGGAACAGCTCCAGATTCTTTATGGGATAGATATTGAGGCCGACGGGGAATCGACCGCCGAGCAGGAGAGACTCGGAATACCCGATATAGAATCCCGGCCCTAGATAGTAGTTGACGAACGAGAACAGGTTCTGGTTCGCTATCCACCAGTCTCCGGTGAATCCGAATGCGGTGGTAGTCTCGCCGATATTGAACCCGAGCCCCATGAGGAACGGTACCTGGGGAACCTTGAGCGACAACATGATGTTAGATCCCGGCAGGCCGCCCCCGAAGGGCAGGCCGAAGGCCGCGCCTACGCCCGTAGCGAACGTCATTGGCACCGCGACGGCCAGCATTAGAACGATTGCGATAATCAGCACCTTACTTCTCATGATCCCTCCAACGTTATGTTTGACGTCGATAGTCTAGCGCATGCTAGACGCGTTTTCAAGAAGCGTCGCATATCGCCTACGGGAACCCGGCTCATTGACATGCCGCCCGGTTTTTTGGTACTGTTCGATCGCTCTACGGAGCTTGTCCCCTTCGTCTAGTGGTTAGGACACCGGGTTTTCATCCCGGCAACGGGAGTTCAATTCTCCCAGGGGATGCATACATCACATCTTGAGTTTCTTGAGCACCATCCCCTTCAGCTTCTTCAACGATTCGTTCTCGGGCTCCAGCTCGAGGGCCGAGTCGCAATCGGCCAACGCCTTGGGATAATCCTCGATATGGTAATAGGCTTGCGCCCTTCTGTAGGTCGAATAGAAGTGGTACGGGTGTATCGCTAGCGCGTTATTAAAATCGTCTATCGCGGCCGAATAATTCTGCTTGACGCTATGCACGACGCCGCGATAGTACGCGGCCTTATAGCATTTCGGGTCTATATCGATAGTCGCGGTAAAATCCTCCCTGGCCTCGTCGTACCTGCTCTCGGCGAAGAAGGCCATGCCGCGATGCTTGAATATCAACGCGCGTATCTCCGGCTTCGGGTTCATGGCCAGGATATGCGAATAGATATCGATAGCGCGCACGTAGTCGGCGCGGTTATGGGCGTTCAGCGCCTCGAGGAGCAGGTCGTCCAACGACTTCCAGGGACCGAGCCAGGCGGGCTGCTTCGGTTCTTCACCGCCGGCTACGGGCAATTCCTTTATACCGGCGTATAGATCCTTGTCTATGGCGTCTTCTATCTTCTTGAAGAACGCGACCCGCCGTTTAGCCAGCTCATTGGTCAATTGGTGCTGATAATCCCGAATCTCCTGGAAAAGCATATCCGATAGCGTCAGGTTCGCGTTCAACGCCGCCAGCTTACGCTTCATGGGGTCGTCGAACGGGGTAAATTCGGCCTTATATACGAGCTCGTGCTCTACCTCCGCCCATGCGTCCTGCAGGATGGTACGTATCTGGACCTCGCATACCGGAGGATCGAGGAAGCTCGATCCTTTCGCTAATTCAGGCGGTACCTCCAGGAGTAGATGCGTCGATTCGTAGCCGAATTCCTTGAAGGAACGTTCGGCGCCCTTCCGTTCTACTTCGCGAACCGTGAACCGCTCCGCCAACGCCTTCTCTACGCGATCAAGGTCCCCTATGAACGGACAGATAATGCGGACCGCTAGAAGGTCGGTTATTGGCAATGGCGGAGTACCGGCCGATGACGCGTCCCGCATGAACTTGATCTTCTTCGCGAAATAGCTCTGGAACGACTTGATCCTGTTCTTATACGCGGGGAAAAGGCCCGCGGTATCCAGGGTTCCCTGCATTCTCGCAACCATCTCGCCCAAAATGCTTTCAAGTAGTTTCTTGTTGGACTTATACGCTTTCTCAAGCGATGCCCTGCTCGGTATGGGTTCAATGCTATCCATGGGATGAAGGATACGCCTATCCGCGCGGGCGGGCAAGCGAAGATTAAAAAAACAAGAAGGCCGCCCTGAACGGGCGGCCTCATATATTAGCGCGCGCTACTGATTACTCAGTGGTACCGGTAAACTCGGTCTTGGTCTCCTGCTTCATGCGCTCGATATAGCGCATGACCTGAGAAGATCCGAAGCGCTGGCTCTCCATGCGCTTGCGATCGTCTTCCTTCTGGCCGACGATACCCCAGATAGCCTCGTCGTCGATGTCCCGTACGGGCTCAAGGACGGCCTTGTCATAGAGTATCTTGACGTCCTTTACGTAGACGATGAAGTCGCCGCCGATAGCTCCGGCGTCCCTAGAGACGATGAGCCCGCCGAACTTTACGAACGGAGTAGAGCGCGGGTACAGCGGGTCGATCCTGAGCTCGCGGTTGCGTACGTCGGTGATGTACTGGGGATTGTCCCAGCGCAGCTCGCGCCAGCCGTCGAAGTTGAGGTAACCCATGAACATAACGTGCTCGGCGCCGTCGTTATCCTTGAGGATGACCGACAGACCGTGCGGGAAGTTAAGCCCCTTTACGTTGATCGCGAGAGACTTGATAACGCCGACGTTCTTCACGACGCCGAGGGCGGTCGTGATCTTGGATTCGGCGTTATAGCTGCCTTCGAAGCGGGAAAGCCTCGCATTGACGGGATCGGAACCCTGGGCATCCGCCTTGGGAACGATAACGCCCGCGTCGTCGATATCGGCCTTCGGCTCGAAGGCGGGGACGTCGAAGGGAGGAACGATCCTGGCCCAGGAGTTGAACGCCTCGAGCGGGAAGTTAATGCGTACGCCGAGCGCCTTGGCTCCGGGGAACTGCTTCGCGTCCTGCGCGATCTGCGCCTCTCGGGTATACGAGAGCGACTGGCGAGCGCCGGTCCTGGAGGACGAAGCGAGTATCACGTCCCAGTTCTCGATAGCGAGCGATATCGCCATCTGCTTCTTCTGCTCTTCGGTATAGCTGGCTCCGGCGACGGTGGAGAAATCCATCATCGTCGCGCGGTTCTGCGTCATCGTTCCCTTCTGGATGGGGTCCTCGATAATATCCACTCCGAGGAGGGAAAAATCTATAAGGACTGCTTCATCCGCGAAAACGACCGATGCGTTCGCGATCAATAGAGCGGCGACGATCAGTGCTAACGGCCTTCTCATTCAAATGCTCCTTTCCATAGTGCGCGTACAATTTACCCAATTTGATTTGATTATAGTCAAGCCATACCCTTTGTCAATTATTTTATTCAATTTAAGCCCCTATAGGCACTTCTCGCGGTCTCCAGGCCGGCTCCAGGCCATCGACGGTCAATACGATGGAAAAAAAACTGAAATTATACCGCAAGGCCCGCTCGATATAGCCGAGGGCGACGCGAGGCTCCAATGGAGGCGCCTCGTATATACCCGATGCGGAGACCCTGCCGAAAAGCATCGATCCAGCGATATCGACGTATAGCGTCTTCTTGGAACGTATGACGGATCGTACCGTAGCCGTCGGTACGCAAATGGGCCTCGACGACGCGTCGAGAGGCCCCAATAGGATTTCCTCTACGACGGCCGACGCCTGAGACGCGACGTCCCTCGAATATCGTACGTACCGTATCTCGGGCCTGGCCTTGGCTCTCCCCTCGGATCGGGAATCGGGGAACCATACGACGACCGCGCTCTGCCTATGGACGGTCATCAAGGATATGGCGCTGGTAAGGAATACGACAGAGAGTATCGCGGACCATAGGATCCTGGGCTGCAAAGCGACGTTCAGAGCCCCGCGGGCCGCATTCAGGAAGGTTTCTAACGATCGATTCACGGTGCGCCGGTGCCTTTCCTGTGTTCGAAATAATCTACAAAATCAACTACGCCATTATAGATGCCGTCCGCGAGCTTGCGCAAGTGTTCGGGGTCGGAAAGCATCCTCGCCTCGGCCTCGTTCGTAACGAATCCCACCTCGACCAGAACCGACGGCATCTTGGCGTTTCTTACGACGAACCACTCTTCCTCGCGTATGCCCCGGTCTATAGAAAGGTCCCCGATGCTCTTCGTGACACCGCCGAGGATGCTCTTGGCGAGGAAGACGCTCTCGGTCGTGTACTCTTCCTCGAGCATGGCGTTGAGTATAGGCAGGACGTGCTTGTCGACGCCCTCGGCTTTCTTTGAGTCAACGACCGTCCGCCTATATTCGGGGTTAAGGTACCAGACCTCGTAGCCCGAGGCGGACTTGTTGAACGAGGCGTTAGCGTGGATAGAGACGTATATTATGGCCTCGTTTATACCAAGCTGCACGTCGTTGCCCATATCGACCCGGGCGTCGAGAGACGGGTACGTATCGCCCGACCGCGTGAGGAGGATACGCTTGTCGGGCCATCTGGACTGGAGCCTGCCGTATACGTCCTTGCCTATCGCCAGGACGACGTCCTTCTCGAGTATGCGGAGGCGATCCTTGCCCGAACCGAATTCGCCTATCGCGCCGGAATCCTTTCCGCCATGGCCCGGATCGATGAGTATCGCGGCGATGCTGAAGCGTGAGGCCCGCTCCGCGTCGCGTTCGGCGAACCATCGTTCCAGCGCTACGACGGTTTCGACGCGTATTTCCAGTCGGGCGCCGGAGTCGCGAATGGCGGGGGCGCGGATCGCTATCCCCGCCCCTGCGGAGAAGACGGGATAGTCGCGCTTGAATCGCACGAGGTCCCCGCCGCGTAGGATATGCCCGGTACCGGTCAGCGGGTCGTAAGCGACCGAGGCCTTCCATTCCGCTGCGACGGCCATGACGTCGCGCGTCGCGGCCGACGCGCCTTGCGCCGCCGCCGAAACGGAGAGAGCCAGGATGATGGTCGCGAGCGCGCCCGTCCTCTTCCTCATCTGGGCTTATTCCCGCGACGCGACACGCTATCGACGACCCACGCGCCGGCCTGGTACCCGCCGCGGAAGAACGCCTTCCAGAAGGCCGCGCCCACTACAGCGTCGCCGTGCATGCCCACCGTCGCGCCGGTCAGCTCCTTCACGGCCTCGAGCGCCATCGTGATGGTCCGGTCTTGCCAGTCTACGGCCGACTCGGTCTCCGAGCCGCGTAACGGCGCTATGGATACCGTCTCCGCCTCGGGGTCAATCCGCAGCATGTCCGGCATCTTGGCCAGAGACGAACGGGTCATGGCCGACAGCCCCTCGAAGGCGTCAGGCGGCCAGCTGGTACCGTCGGGCCCGACGATGCGTCCCTCGCCGCGGAGGAAGGCCGCCGTATCCCCGTCGCCGGGCTCCAGTCGTAGGAGGATTGCCCGGGCCGCGGCCTCCGCGACATCGTCCGCCTCGGCTATCGACGAGGCGACGGCGAGCACGTTACCGCATTTCTCGACGTTGTTGCACGGGAACACGACGCGGTCGCCGACGGACGCCCGGGGGAATACGTCGCGGACGCCGTCCCGGCCGGCGGCCAGGTCGAGTCCGCGTATCTCGGCTATCCTGCCGGGAATCGATATCCATGCCCTCTCGGAACAGACGAGGTCCAAGGTCGGCTCGGCGCGGCCCGGCGATACGCCGCAGGCGATGTCTATGGCTTCCGCGGTCGCCTCTATGCCGCTGGCGTATGGATAGGTCCAGCCTGACATATAGCCGCCCGAGAGCCGCGCCGCTATCTCCCCGACGAAGGCTCCGCGTTCGGTATACTTGATATCGCCCTTCGCCGCGCCGTCGCGGATGCCTAGCGCCTCGATGCCCGCCTTGAATACGGCGACGACCTCGTCGACCACCTCCGGCCCGAACGCAGTAGGCATCGTGTGGCCCATCTCGACGAAGAACGGCTCGAATACGACGACTCGGTCTGCTATGCCGCGCAGCGTAACCTCGCCATCCCGGACGATCGCGTCCAGGCTGAATTCGGGGCCTCTCATATAGGCCTCGACTATCGCGCGGCCGGACCTGGAATACGAGACGGCGTCGTCCCATGCCATGCGGAGCTCGGGAATAGTGCGCGCCAGCCTGCAACCGCGGGCGCCCATATTGTCGACCGGCTTTACGACGACGGGCAACGGCGAGACTCGGGAGGCCAGCGCCTCGGGATCGTCTGCCGACGTTCCGAAGGCGTACGGCGGAACGGGGACTCCCGCCGCCTCGAGCCTGGCGCGCATCCGGGCCTTGTCCGAGGCGTCGAGGGCCGCTTCGTACGGGATCCCCGGCAGTCCGCACCGTTCGGCCACCCAGGCTACCGACGCCGAGAAGTCGGTGCCGGCGGTAAGGACGCCCGCGAGGCCGCGAATACCGGCGGCCGCCTCCGCCAGGGCTTCCTTGTCCTTTAGGTCGATGTGGAGGAATTCATCGGCGATCGACGCGCACGCCGCGAGGGGATTCCCGTCGGCCGCGTAGACGCGATAGCCCTTGGCCTTCGCCAAACGAATCGCGGGGCCCTGCATACCGCCCGCGCCCAGTATCAATACTGACTTCATCTTCGCTCCGCCGGCCGCGCGGGGGCGGCTCCGTCTGCCCGGCCCCGGTATACGGCGTAGCACTCGAAGGTGTCGCCCAATCCGAAGAGCCTGGAGGCCGCCATCGCGGCCCTGTATCCGAGCGAGCGCTTATCGTCGCGTACGCCCGGGAACCGTTCCGGATGGTGTCCGGTAACGACGATACGTTGTACCTCAAAACCGTATCGCTTGAGAATACCGGGAGCGGTAGCGGGGCTCCAGACCGTGAAGTGATCGTCGGGCGATCTATCGTAGAAATCGTCCGCGTCCTTCCGCGCCGATACGCCCGAGCACGACGGCGTCGAGAAAGCGAATACTCCGCCCTCGCGGAGCAGCGACCCGACGCGCCTGAGTACGCGCGCCAGCTCGTCGAAGTGCTCGATGACGTACCACATCGTCAGGCAGGCCAGCCCCCGGGGATACAGACCGTCGGCGGCCGGCTCGGCGAAATCCGCGATGAACGCCGGGATACCGTAATTCGCCTTGACGTATTCCACGGCGTCGGGCGCCACGTCCGATCCCACGGCGTTCCATCCCCTGGCCTGGGCCTCGGCGACGAACGCCCCGTAGGCGCAGCCGACGTCCAGCACGCTCTGCCCCTCGTGAGCCGCCGGCATGATGGATTCGATAACGGTGAGCCGTTTCGCCGCGGCCGCCCGTATCATCGGTATATCCTCTATATAGGTCCGACCATACTGCGCCTTGTATTCTTCGAAGAAATACGAGCGCTCGGCGTACGGATTCTGCCTGGGCGCGAAATGGGCCATGCGCACGAGACCGCATGCCGGGCAGCGGAGATAGGTCTTCCGTTCGTTCCGATACAACGCGATTCCATTGCCTTCTCCGCAGGCCGGGCATGCGCCCGCGTGTTTCGGCGTCAGGGCCGATATTCTAGCGGCCAGGTCGAGGCGCTCGCGCGGAGCCGCGTCGCGGGAAGCCTTCAGCATCGCCCGCGGGTCGGCGAGAGCGTCTCGCAGGGCCCGCTTGTTCGGCCTCCCGACACCGAGGCTCGTGAAGCCAGCGGCGTCGGATAGCCTCTCGTGCACGATGCCCGGGTTGAGGAGCAACACCGCGCAGCCCGCCCAGGCCGCCTCGAAGGCGGTCAGGCCGAATTGCGTGACGACGAGGTCGAACGCCTGTAGCTTTTCCTTGAGATCCTGCACCGGTCCGATGGCGGTAACGCCGGGGAACATGGCCTCGGAGTTCGACAGCGCGCCCGAGACGACGGTAACGCGCTCGGCGCCCAGCAACCCGTCCCCGACCGCCGCAGAGAGGAACGCGTTAGCCAGGCCGGCCGGATCCTCGCCGCCGAAGCTGACGAGCACCCGATGTATCGACGTCGGGGGCTCTCGCCTCCCGGCTGGCAGAGGCAGGAATCCGAGGGACGCTATATTGGGAGGGGTTCCGGCCTTAACGCGTCCGGCGGGCCGCGGCAGTATATCCACGAGATAGGGAGCGGCGTTCCTCGCCTCCCCTCCTTCGTCCACCGCGACGACGGCTCCCTGGACCGCCCACTTTTCCAGGACGGATGCGCTCGTCTCGCGATTGTCAAGGACGACGAGACGGAAGCGCGCATCGGAACGTAGCGCGCCGATGGTCCTTACCGACCCCATTTCCCGGGGATATGCCAGCTTGAGCTCGTCAGAGCTCCATGAGCCGATGCCTGGATCATCGGGCAGGTAGACGGCGGCCTGCGGGCCCAGCTCCCTCGCCAGACCGAAGCATCGCACGAGGTGTCCCGAGCCGTTTCCGCGGCGAACCGAAGGCACGAGGAGAATTTCGATCATGACGCTTAGCCCGCCCTCGTTGGTTCCGATAGCCAGGACAGGAGCTGGGCGTCGGAAGGCTCCGGCCCGAGCGACGCGACGATGGCCTCGGCTCGCCTGAAATCCTCCGCCGTATCTACGGTCAACCGGCCTTCGGGCAGGCGATACGCCTCCGGGCACCCGGGCCTCAGCACCTTGAAACGACCGGGGTTCCCGTACAGGAACGGACAGACGTGCTCCCGGTCGAACGCGGTCGATGCGGACGCCGACGCCTCCATCAGCGCCGCCGCGTCGACCACCTCGACGCCCATGCCGGCGGGCATGCCGACGAGCCCGACGTACTCGGCTCCCGAGTCGTCGGCGGCGGCGACGGCGATCTCCGCTAACGGGATCGACACGAACGGATTGTCGCCGGTCGCCCGTATTACGCGACCGAGCCCGAACGCGTCGACCACCATAGCGTAGCGGCCGAGCACGTCGTCCTTGGGGCCGGCGAACACGGAGAAACCGAATTCCGCCGCGACGCCGGCGAGAGCGCGAGCTCCGTCGGCGTCCGTCGCCAGGATCATCTCGTCCGCCCGTATACCGCGGAGCCTGCGCATCACCATGCCCGCGAGCGTGGTACCGCCGATCTCGAGCATCGCCTTGCCCGGCAGCCTCGTCGAGTCCAGGCGCATCTGAACCACGACGCCGGCGCGCTCGCCTCGGCTCACGATAGCGGATCCCACAGGTCGGCGAGCCTCGACGCGTCGGCCTTGAAACGGTACGAGCAGGCCACGATCCAGTCCCGGGCGGCCTTGTACTCTTCCCATGCCGTCCTGGGATTCTTGCGCGACCGCGCGATATATCTCAGCATCCTGGAACGGGGCAGCGCTGCCGAATCGCCGCGGTAGGAGGGCGCGAGGTTCTTGAGCCAGAAGCGTCCGTAATCGCTGTCTGGCGTCGTATCCTCGGACGCCGGCGCGCCTTCGTAATTAATGCGGAGGGCCTGGGCGTAACGTATCGATTCGCCCCATAGCCAGGCGCGCATCCCGAAATCCATCTTCTGCCAATACGGATTCGCTATGGTCCAGTCGTAACCGCCCAGCGACGTGAATTTCTCCCGCGAGTAGATTCCGCAGGCGTCGAACGGATACAGGCTCTTCTCGCCGTCCGCCTTGGGCGGCAGCGGCACGACCCTGAAGGCCTTCCCCGATTGGGCGGGATGGCTGATCGAAGGGACCGTCGACCCGGCCGGGTCGTTGAGCGTCGGTACGAGGCAGGCCGCGTCCAGGTCGACGACCTTGTCGAAGAACCTGCTGGAGAGGGTGCTCGTGGCCAGGCGCATGTCGTTCCATAGCACGAGGACGAAGGGGGAGCACGACTCCCTGACGCCGATGTTGATCTTGACGCCCAGGTTCGCCTCCTCGTGCAGGCAGACGAACCGGACCTGGGGATACCTGGACGCGAGGCCCTCGAGCTCGGGCGAATCGCTCAGGCCCTCCACGGACACGATCGAATCGAATCCTACCTTCACCAGGTCCTGGATCATCGAGGCGCGGTAGAGCCTCGATCCTCGATTGAGCAATAGTACCGATACCGGGAAGCCGTCCTTGCAGCCCGAGCCGCGCCCTCCGCCGAGCACCGTATACGTCGGCTTATACGAGTCAAGCGTTAAAGGTATGGTATTCATCGCAACGTCCGCAGGGTTCGGGATAATCGGATGCGAGATGCCGTTCGTACCAGGCGCCCATCCGATTCCATGTCGTCTCCAAGCCGTCGTCGAAGGCGTTGCCCGCGCTCCCGGCGTATTCCAGCCGGGAGTCGGCGCCGCGGACCAGGCAATGCTTGCAGTTAGGTACGCGTCCGTCGATAAGCACGGCGATATCCCTGGCCAGGTGCCTGCACGGCAGCCGATCCAGCGGAGACAGTTCAGCGACCGTCCTGTCAGGCAGGCAACCGGCGAACGAGTCGTACTTCTGCACGATCACCTTGTCCCCGCGCTTCTTCCAGCCTCGATAGAACGACTCGAGGCGAGGCTCGTTGTCCCGCATCCTGACCGCCTGGACGTGCACGTTGCCGGGGCTGACGCCTATCATGCGGTCGGCGAAGGCGATCGCCTCGTCCCGACGCTCGCCGCGGAGGGATCGATAGCCCGCGTCGTCCTCGTCATCGAGCGATACGATCCACTGTACGCGGGCTCCGGCCTTCTTCGCTACCGCTTCGGCCGCTCCGGCGGGCCAGCCTACGCCGCTCGTCTCGACTATCAGCGTGAATCGCGGCCTCGCCATGACGGAGTCGGCTATCTTCTGAAAGTCCGGATGCAACGAAGGCTCGCCCCATAGGGATACGTCGACGACCAGGTCGTCGCAGAGAGCCTCCGCGTCGGCCATGAGCCGCTCGAATCGATCGGTCGGCATTACCCCGGACAGGCTCCTGGGATCGCCGACCATCATGGGATAGGGACAGTACGAGCATGCCTGGGGGCAACCCTCGGCGACCTGGACCCACATGAACGCGGGAACGGTCCGCAACAGCTCCGGATGGACCGGTAGTAGCCTGACAGCGTCCGCCGCGGAGCGGGCCCCGAGGTTCCAGAGGCGCTCCGCCGACAGCGCGTTACGTTTAGAGTCGCAAACGGGTGAGAATCGGTATGCCCTGAGGTCGACGGGAGACAGGTGCGTCTCTATATCGTACGAGTTTATGTCCTTCTGTATAACGGCGAATAGCCCGTCGCGGTCCACGGGGACGTCATGCTTCGCCGCCAGCCCGACGAGGTTGGGTAGCGTCTTGACCGCGAGTAGCTCGGGCGCGAATCCCGGCGGGTACCCATCCGCGAACGTATATTCCGCGCGGTACCTTCGATGCAGCTCCAGGAGCGTATCGGTAAGGGCGGCATCCACGAACGGGGCGTCGCCCTGCAGGTAGAGTACGGTATCGGATTCCGGTTTTGACGAGGCGAACGCGGCGGCCTCCGACAGGACGTCGTGCATGCTCCAGGATGGCTTCAGGACGGTCGGCAACCCCGTATCCGGAAGAGGCGAAGAAGCCAGGACCAGGATATTGCCGCCGGCTACGGATCTCGCCAGGGTTTCAGCCCGGGCCAGGGCGCTCGGACCGCCCGCAAGCGGCCTCGTCGCGAATTCGTTTACGCTCGTCGCGTTGATAATCGCTAGTGTTTCCATACTCGTTTACAGTATCGGTCCGCTCGAGCCCTCTCGTTAGTTGCTAATACGACTCTAGACAGATACAGCATATCGCGCTATATTCTATGATGTATACTATATGTTGTATGTATTTTTACTGATACTGGAGGAAAAAATGAAGATAGACAGGAAATTCACGACGGTCGGCAAGGGACCGTATGAAGGCATACAGTGGGAGCGCCGCGTCTCCGAGATCCGTAACCCCGACGGCAGGACTGTTTTCAGGATGGACGGCGTCGTCGTTCCGTCGACCTGGAGCCAGATAGCCACCGATATCATCGCCCAGAAATACTTCCGCAAGGCCGGCGTTCCGGCCGACAAGGCGGAGGCATGGCGCGCCTGGGTACCCGCGTCACAGCAGGGACTGGCCGGGGCCTCTCCGACCGCCGGATCCGAGCACGACGCCCGCCAGGTATTCCATCGACTGGCGTACACATGGCTCCTCTGGGGCAAGGAATCCGGCTACTTCGATTCCGAGGCCGACGAGAAGGCCTATTATGACGAGATATGCCGGATGCTCTCGACCCAGATGGGCGCGCCCAACAGCCCCCAATGGTTCAACACCGGCCTCCACGCCGTGTACGGCCTCGAAGGGCCGGCCCAGGGTCACTACTACGTCGATCCCGCGTCGGGCGAGGTAGTCGCGTCGACCAGCGCCTACGAGCGTCCCCAGCCCCACGCGTGCTTCATCCTCAACGTCGAGGACGACCTCGTCAACGACGGCGGTATCATGGATCTCGTCGAGCGCGAGGCGCGCCTGTTCAAGTACGGCTCCGGCACCGGCTCTAATTTCTCCAAGATCAGGGGCGCCAACGAGTCGCTTTCCGGGGGAGGCGTATCCAGCGGGCTCCTGTCGTTCCTCAAGATAGCCGACCGCTCCGCTGCGGCGATCAAGTCCGGCGGCACCACGCGCCGCGCCGCGAAGATGGTCATACTCGACGCCGACCATCCAGACATCGAGGCCTTCGTAGAATGGAAGACCGGCGAGGAGTTCAAGGTCGCCAGCCTCGTCACCGGCAGCAAGGCCCTCAAGCGGTATTCCACGGCCATGCGCGACGCCGCCGCGAGGACCGACGTGCCCGCGGCGGACAGGCTGTCCATCGACGCGAACCCCTGGCTACGCTCCGCCGCCAAGGAAGCGCTCGACGCGGGCGTGCCGGGAGCGTACGTATACCAGCTCCTCAGGCGGATCGCCGACGGCGACCCCGACGTAGACGGTCCCGTATTCGACGCCAGCTGGGAAGGCGAGGCCTACAACACCGTCTCGGGCCAATCGTCGAACAACTCGATCCGCGTCACCAACGAGTTCATGGAGGCCGTCGCCAAGAACAAGGACTGGGCGCTGACGATGCGCAGGGGCGGCAAGACGATGAAGACGGTCAAGGCGCGCTCGCTGTGGGACCGCATAGCCAAGTCGGCGTGGCAATGCGCAGACCCGGGGCTGCAGTTCCACACCACCGTCAACGACTGGCACACCTGCCCCGTCGACGGCGCGATCCGCGGCTCCAATCCCTGCTCGGAATACATGTTCCTCGACGACACCGCCTGCAACCTCGCCTCGCTCAACCTGACGTCGTTCTACGACGAGAAGGCCCGCGCGTTCGACGCGGACCTCTATAGGCACGCCGTCAGGCTCTGGACCATGACCCTGGAGATATCCGTCGCGATGGCCCAGTTCCCGTCCAAGGAGATAGCCCGCAGGAGCTACGACTACAGGACGCTCGGCCTGGGCTACGCCAACCTCGGCACCCTGTTGATGCTGATGGGCCAGCCCTACGACTCCAACGACGGAAGGGCCACGGCCGCCGCGCTGTCCGCTATAATGACCGGAGAGGCCTACGCCCACTCCGCGCGCATGGCCGCCGAGTTCGGGCCCTTCGCGCGCTACGGCGCCAACGCCGACGCGATGCTCCGCGTCATGCGTAACCACCGCCGCGCCGCCTACGACGCCGCGGCCGGCGAATACGAGGAGCTGTCCGTCGTACCCCGCGGGCTCGACGCGACCAAGGCGCCCGCCGCCCTGGTCGCCGCCGCGAAGGCCGCCTGGGACGACGCGCTTTCGATAGGCGAGGCCCACGGCTACCGCAACGCCCAGACCACCGCCATAGCGCCGACGGGAACCATCGGCCTCCTCATGGATTGCGACACGACCGGCATCGAGCCCGACTTCGCGCTCGTCAAGTTCAAGAAGCTCGCCGGAGGCGGGTACTTCAAGATCGTCAACCATTCCATCCCGCCCGCCCTGCGCGCCCTCGGCTACGCCGAGGATCAGATCGAGGACGTCAGGCTCTATATGGTCGGCAGGGGATCCCTGGAAGGGGCGCCCGGCGTATCGCTCGCCGCGCTCCGCGACAAGGGGCTACCCGAGGCCGCCATCGCGAAGGCGGAGAAGGCGCTGAAGGACGCTATGGGACTGGACGCCGCCTTCAATCCGTTCACCCTCGGATCCGAGGCGTACGACGCCGTAGGCGCCGTCGCCGACGTCCGGAGCGAGCAGGACTTCGACCTGCTGTCGTTCATGGGCTTCCCCGCCGAGGATATAGCGGCGGCGGAAACCTGGGCCTGCGGCTCGATGGGCATCGAAGGCGCGCCGCACGTCAAGAAGGCGCACTACGCGGTATTCGACACGGCGACTCCGTCAGGCAGGAACGCCACGCGCTCCATAGCGTGGGAAGCGCATATCGCCATGATGGCCGCGACCCAGCCATTCGTCTCCGGCGCCATCTCGAAGACCATCAACATGCCCGACTCGGCCAGCTTCGACGACGTGAAGGGCGCGTATATGACCGCCTGGAAGAGCATGCTCAAGTCGATCGCTCTGTATCGCGACGGCTCGAAGCTGTCCCAGCCGCTATCGTCTATCGCGGCTAGCGCCAATCCCCTCGCGGAGAGCCTCGTCGCGCTACAGTCGGCGCCGCCGGCCCCGGAGGCGGAAAAGCCCTCCGAGCAGCCCGTAAGCTACGCGAGCGCCAGGCATTCGCTGCCCAACCGGCGCGACGGGTACACCCAGAAGGCCAAGATAGGCGGACACTCGGTATTCGTTCGTACCGGCGAGTACGACGACGGCCGCCTGGGCGAGATTTTCCTCGACATGCACAAGGAAGGCGCCGCGTTCAGGAGCCTGCTCAATTCGTTCGCTATAGCGGTGTCGCTCGGCCTGCAGTACGGCGTCCCCCTCGATGAATACGTCGACGCCTTCACCTTCAGCCGCTTCGAGCCGAACGGCATGGTCCAGGGCCACGAGTACATCAAGATGGCGACGAGCGTGCTCGATTACGTGTTCCGCGACCTGGCCATAAGCTACCAGGACCGTTTCGACCTCGGTCAGGTCAAGCCCGAGGACCTGAACGCCACCAACATGCAGAACGGCAAGGGCAAGCGAGAGGCTGAACGTCGGGCCCAGGAGACGGCCGAGCGCGCCGCTCCGGCGCAGCAGGCCCATAGACCGAAGGACGACTCGAAGAAGGCAAGGATGAAGGGCTACGAGGGCGACCCCTGCCCCGTCTGCGGCCACCTGACCCTGGTCCGCAACGGCACCTGCCTCAAGTGCGAGACTTGCGGTAGCACCACCGGCTGCAGCTGAGCCCGTAAAGCGACGGCGGCCTGTAATGCGTCTCGCATTTCAGGCCGCTTTATAGCTCCGCGATCCTTAGGGATCGCGCCGCGCGCACCCGCGCGAGCTATCAGAATCGGATAAGCATATAGAGACTCGACAGCACGAGCGACAGAAGCGTATAGACGGCGCCGTACTTGGTGAAATCCCAGAACGATATGGGATTCCCGTTCTTGCGCGATATGCCGACCGAGACGACGTTGGCCGAGGCGCCTATCAGCGTGCCGTTGCCTCCGAGGCAGGCCCCGAGCGACAGCGCCCACCACAGCGGTTCTATGGTCCGCGCTCCGAGCGTCGCGCCCATGTCCTGTATCAGCGGTATCATCGTGGCCACGAACGGGATGTTGTCGAGAAACCCGGAGAGCGTCCCTGAAGCCCAGAGCACGAGCATCGTCGTCGCGGTCATATGCCCGGTGGTAGCGCCGAGGAGCGACGAGGAGACCTGCGTCATCAACCCGGTCTCGACGAGCCCTCCGACGAGCATGAACAATCCCAGGAAGAACATGATCGTCGTCCATTCGATCTCGCCTAGTATCGTTTCCACGTCGTGCGTACCGGAGGCTATGAGGAGGACGGCGGCGCCGCTGAGCGCTATGGTCGCCGGCTCTATGCCCAGGCTGGAATGGAGTACGAATGCGGCCGTCACGGATCCGAGGACGATCAACGACTTTACGAGGAGCGGTTTATCTTCTATCGCCTTGGTGTCGTCGAACGCCATGATTCGCGCCTTGCGCTCGTTGGATACGACGAGGCTCTTCCTGAACGCGACGAATATGAACCCGCATAGGGCTACGATGTCTATGGCGACTATAGGCGCGGTGGTAGTCAGGAAGTCGACGAATCCGAGCCCTGCGGCCGAGCCTATCATGATATTCGGAGGATCGCCTATAAGCGTCGCCGTACCGCCCACGTTGGACGCGAGCGCCAGCGCGATCACGAACGGCGTAGGGGCCACGTTGAGCTCGACGGCGATCAGGAAGGTGATAGGGACCAGGATGAGTACAGTCGTTACGTTATCGAGCAACGCCGAGATCACGGCCGTAGCGACGGAGAGCATGATGATGATAGCCACCGGTTCTCCGCGCGCGAGCTTCGCGAGCCGGATCGCGATATACTGGAAAAGCCCGGTCCGCTTCGTGATGTTGGTGATTATCATCATGCCGATCAACAGGAAGATCACGTTCCAGTCGATATAGGAGAAGGCCTTCGACTGGCTCTCTATCCCGAAGATCACCATCAGCATGCCGCCGAGGATCGCCGCCGACGTCTTGTTCACCTTCTCGGTGGTAATGGCGATCATCGCGACGGCGAATATCGCGAGTGCGATGGGGATTGCTGGGTACATGGTTCCTCTTCTCAGGCCCGAAGGACCTTGGACAGGATATCCATCGACGAGACGACGCCGACGATTTGGCCGTCCTCTACGACGGGGAAGTGACGCTTGCGGCTCCTGGTCATCTCGAAGGCGACCGCGAGAACCGAGCTGTCTGGAGCTATCGAGCGTACGGGAGGCTTCATGATGCTACCGACGAGTATCTTGTCCTCGTTCTTGAGCAGGTCGGCCATCGGCTCGAACTCGTCCAGGAACTTGAGGCTCCCCACCCGGTAGACGTAATCCGGTATGCCCGCGGCGATAAGGTCGAGTACGCCGACCTCGCCGACGAGCAGGCCGGTCGCGTCGACGACGGGCAGGTACCGTAGCTTGTGGGAGAACATCTTGTCGGTGAGCTCGCGGAGCGTGGCGTCGTCGCGGATCGATAGCACGTCGCACGTCATGATGTCGCTGACGTGGAGGCCCTTCTCCACCTCGTATCCCCCCGCCTCGACGGACTCGATGAACCGGGAGGCGGAATCGGCGGATAGCAGGGAGCGCATAGCGGCATCGTCCTTCGATATCGCGGCGAGGTTCGCGAGGACCTTCAGGTACGTCGACGACGCCGATTGAGAGGTCAGTACGACCCATACGAGCCGAACGGGAACCTGCCCGTCGACGGGCACGACGATGGGGACCCTCGGCCTGACGACGGCTATGACGATATCGTCGAACCCCGGCAGGCGCGCGTGGGGAATGGCTATGCCCGTCGGGAAGATCGTGCCTCCGAGCGCCTGGCGTTCGCGGACGCGCTCCAGTACCTCCTCGCGTTTCATGGCGCGCAGGTGATTGCCCGAGAACGCCGTTACGCCGGCGATGATCGCCTCGTCGATGGATGACACGTCCCTGTCGAGCATGACGAGCCTCGGATCCAGAAGATTCGCTAACTTCATGCGCTGATCCTTTCTGGCGACAACGATTGCGGGCGCGGTCCCGAGGACGCTACTCGCGACAGATACAAAGCAGGTGATAGTATCGTCTAGCCTCATGAGTTTTTGCAAGTACCCCATACGGTATCATACTAATATATACTGTATTGAAGCATATAGTACCATATTTCGCATACTTCAAGCTTTCCTTGCGAAGTGACTAGTAACTTGGTATCCTATTCGGCAAAAGGGAGGCTTTAATGGATAGGAGGCTGAGAATACTCTCGGAGACCGGACGTCTCCGTAGAGTGATCGTTCATACGCCCGGCGAGGAAGTCGAGGCCATGCGCCCGAGCAGAGCCGCGGAAGAGCTCTATAACGACATTATTCCTATGGGAGTCGTCAGGCGCGAGCATTCGCAACTCAAGGGTTTTCTCGCGAAGGTGGCGGAAGTAAGCGAGCTTCGAGACCTGCTGACCGACTGCCTCGCGACGCCCGAGGCCAGGAACGACTTTTCGTCCCTGCTATGCACTTTCTACAAGGCTGGGCATAGGCTCGAAGAACTAAAGGCGATGGACGCGGGGGCTCTCGCGAAGGCGTCGATCGGCGGTTTAGCGGCTCGTCACGTGCAGCTCTCCAACTTCATCAGAGGCGCCGATTTCGATATCCCGCCGCTACCCAACATGTACTTCATGCGCGACGCGGCGATGGTTTACAGGGACAAGTCGATATCGTCGGCTATGCGTTTCCCGGTGCGCCGCGCCGAGGCGCTGATCAACCGATTCGTCTTCGAGCGGCATCCCGACTTCACGGGCGGCGGCCGTCTCGTCGACGGGCCCGCGCTCGTCAGGGACGGATTCTCCCTCGAGGGCGGGGATTTCCAAGTATTACGCAAGGACGTCGTGGTGATCGGCGTCTCCGAGCGTACGAGCGCTGACGCCGTGGATCAGGTAGCCCGTACTATCGCAGATACTTTCGGCGAGCCGGTAACCGTATTCGCGGTCGTGCTACCCGTCGCCAGGGCGACCATACACCTCGATATGGCGTTTACCGTCATCGACCGCGACGCCTGCCTCGTCTACGAGCCGGTTATGCTCGGGCAGCGGAGGGCCAAGGTCATACGCATCGAGGCGGCGCCGGGCAAGGAAGCGCGGCTCTCAGAGGCCGATTCGCTGTTGTCGGGCCTCGAGTCGGTAGGGATCGTATTACGACCGGTGCTGACCGGCGGCGCCGATCCCCTCCGGCAGGAGCGGGAACAGTGGCTGTCCGGAGCGAACTCATTCAGCTTCGCTCCCGGAAGGATCATCATGTACTCGTGCAACGTGCATACGCTCGAATCCCTGTCCAACGCCGGCTTCGAGATACGCTCGGCCGACGACTTCCTAGAGGGCGGCGTCGACCCGCTATCGTTCAAGCGGCTCGCGGTGGGTTTCGACGGCGTCGAGCTCGCCCGAGGCGGCGGCGGAGCCCGTTGCATGACCTGCCCCATAGAACGCGAGGACTAGCCGGGAAAACGCACATACGAGAAAGAGCCCCCTTCGCGTACGACCGTATGCGAAGGGGGCTCTCTTTTCGTTAACGGAAGACTTAGCCCTGGATGATGGCCTCGGTGGGGCAGACGGAAGCGCAGGAACCGCAGTCGGTGCACTTGTCGGGATCGATCCAGCGCAAGCCGTTCTTCTCGCTGATAGCCTGGACCGGACACTCGGACTCGCAGGCTCCGCAGTTAACGCACGCGTCGGTTACCTTGTATGCCATAGTAGGATCTCCTCGTAATGTAGATGTAAGGCGATTTTACCATACGAGGCGGTCCAGCGCAAGATCGCCGGAGGCTCCGTCAGGGCTCCAGCTGCTCCGCGAGGAACCTGGCGACGTCGTCGGTCCCGGGCTTCATGTTAAGCTCGGCGAGGTTCTCGGCGCATCGCCTCAGCCTGTCGCCTTCGGCGACGGCGCGCATCTCCCTCAGGAACGAGAATACTGTCGGGCAGTACATGCCTATCTTGTAGTCGAGTATGAAGTTGATGATATACCGGTCGTTGTAGGTAGCCCATTCGGTGAATATCATCGGCTTGTTGAGGAAGATGGACTCCATCGCGGTCGACGCCCCCGCCTTTCCGACGATGGCGTCGGACGCGGAGGCTAGCTCGTTCATGTTGGAGACGTAGCCGAGCGAGACTATCCTCGTCTTCGACGACATCTTCACGATACGGTCCATCCGTCTCTTGGTGTCGGCGTTCTTTCCCGCGACAGTGATGACGTTTATCGGCAGGTGCAGCAGGGCGAGCGCCTCGACGTACATGAATACCTTGCCGATGCCCTGACCCCCGGCCGATACGAGGATGGTCTTGCGCCTGGGATCCAGCCCGAGGTTCTCCAGGACGGCCGTCGGCGTAGACTCGATCCTCAGGAATTTCTTGTTTATCGGGAAGCCTAGGACCTTGATCTTACGAAGCGGGATGCCGTGCTTCAGAAGGCGTTCCTTGGAACGTTCGCTCGCTACCAGCGTGTAGTCGGATCCTTCCTCCGCCCACCACGAATAGCCGTCGAAGGGATCGACGACGTAGGTGGTAAGCTTGAAGGTCAGCCCAAGAGTCTCCCTGGCCTTGACCGCGATATACGTGCACAGCGGATGCGTAGAGAAGATAAGGTCGGGCGCGTAGTCGCGGATGTACGCCATTCCCTTGACGACGAACTCCTTGAGCAGGACGTCGATGTATTCCTTCCTGTCCCCGGCGAGTTCCACGAGCAGGTATCCTATACGCGAGGGAGGGGGAAAAGCGAGAGAGAAGTCCCATGATTTTTTTAGCAGCTCGTCGCTCGATCGCGCGCCGCTTTCCTTGGCGAAATCGACTATATCGACGTGGTAAGCACCCGGGAAATTATCCTCTATAGCGTCGGCGACGGCTATGGCGGGATTCTTGTGGCCGAATCCGCATTCGAGCATCGTCATCAATATACGCGGCTGTTTATATAGCATGCGATTAAAATAATCACAGCCTACATTTTCGGGTAGGGGGCGAGCTCTAGATAATCGCACTTGCTCCCGAGGCTCCCGATCGTACATACTCGATGACGGAGGGGCGCATGAAGGAACAGCTCATCGTCAAGAACCTGCCTTTCATCAAGATCCTGCCGTCCTGGGCGCAGGAGCTTTCCTATAAATACTGCTCCAAGACCGCGAATCTTTATATCGTACACGGCAATATTCGTGATTTCCTGCCCCACAAGATGAACGAAGGCGAATTCAACTTCGTAAAGATACAGGATTACGTCTCGGAGGTGCTGTTCGGCAATCGCGACATCATCGTCTTCTGGGACCGTTCCTCGGGCGTCAGCTTCTGCTCGCCGGAGATGCAGAGGGACTATATCCGGTCGATGCGCGAGCGCTATCCGGATACGACCGACGACGAGCTGCTATCGGCCGACCCGGCGGTAGCGTTCAGGACGCTGGAGCGCTATTTCCTCCTCAACATCCCGCAGAAGAAGCGAATCGTCATGATCATCGACTACGCGGAGACGATACTGCCGGCCGCCGACGTCGCCAAGCTGGATGAATCGGACCGATACTGCTTCGTCACGCTGAACCGCTGGTCGCACGATCCCGTGTTCACCAAGGGCGACGTCTCCGTGCTATTGCTCTCCGAGAACCTCGCCGACCTTAACCCGCGCATCGTCGCCAGCCCCTCGACCATCAAGGTGGAGATACCTATCCCCGACGAGACGGTCCGTTCCTCCTTCCTCGAATTCCTCGAGGGCAAGGGCACGCTCCTCCTCGACAAGGGACTGTCCGCGGCGGCGGTCGGTTCCATCACGTCCGGGCTCAACCTGGTCAACCTCAACCGCCTCGCCGCCGAGAGCTGGCAGGAGGACAAGCCCATATCGATGGACTACCTCAAGGCCAAGAAGCGCGAGATCATAGAGAGCGAGGCGGGGGGGCTCCTCGAATTCCTCGAGACGGAGCACGACCTGTCCTACGTGTCAGGCCATGATTTCGTCAAGAAGCGCTTCAAGCACGCGGCGCGGGCGCTCAAGCAGGGGCGCCTCGACGTCCTGCCGATGGGCTACCTCATCGCGGGTCCCGTCGGTACGGGCAAGAGCTTCATGGTCTCGGCCTTCGCCGGCGAGATCGGCGTACCGATGGTCAAGTTCAAGAATTTCAGGTCGAAGTGGCAAGGCGTCACCGAGTCTAACCTCGAGAAGGTGCTTACCATACTCAAGGCGATGGCCCCGGTAGCGGTGATGATAGACGAGGCGGACGCGTTCCTCGGAGACCGCGACCAGGACGGCGACTCCGGCACGTCCAACCGCATATTCGCTCAGCTCGCGAGCTTCATGGGCAACACCGAGTTCCGCGGCAAGATCATCTGGTTCCTCATCACCTGCCGTCCCGACCTGCTGCCTATCGACCTGAAGCGGCAGGGCCGCGCGGAGGAGCACCTCGCCCTCTTCTACCCCGACAACGACGTGGACAAAGAGGCCCTGTACGACGTCCTCGTGCGCAAGCTCGGCCTGTCGATACGGAAATTCCCCATATCCGACATGTTCAAGCGCTTCAAGCACGAGTTCTCGGGCGCCGACCTCGAGGCGGTGCTAATACGCGCAAAACTCAAGGCGACGATGGACGGGCGTTCCTTCGTGACGAAGGAGGATCTCGAGGAGACGATGGCAGATTTCGTACCCCCCGCGTACCCGCACGAGATAGAGCTCCAGAACCTCGTCGCGGTCGTAGAGTGCACGAGCAAGGAGATGGTGCCCAGGCGATTCCAGAACCTCGACCGCTCCCGGCTCGTGAAGGACATACAGGAGCTCAAGAGCCTGCTCGGGGAGCGTTAGCCCCTTGGGCCGGCCTCGATACTTCAGGCGAATATTCGCGTTGTTCCTCGCCGCCGCGATGGCTCCGGCCGCCGCCATATCCGTCGTCTATACCGCGCTGGCCGGGGCCGCCCTTCGCGGCGAGGCCGAGTCCCGCCTCGATTCCCAAGCCGCGGCTTTCGCGAGCGCGGTATCGTCGCTAGCCGATTCCTGCTCCCGGGATCTCGCGGCGGTAGCCTCGGACGCATCCGTGCTCGCCGTGCTCGGCCGCGACGGCAGTGACGATCCGGCCCTCACGGCGATGGCGTTCAGGCGTATACTCTCTTCATTCCCGCGCTACGCCGGCCCCGCGGAGGCGAGCGTGCTGTCGTCGGACGGATCGGTGGCGCTCCTCCTCGGCGACGCGCCGCCCGACAGGGACCTCGCGGTATACGGCTCCTGGGGAATATTCCGTTCCCTCGCTAGCTCCGCTCTGGCGTTGGCGCCCCGCGTCGCCCCCCTGTCCGACGGATCGGTCGGGGCGTTCACGATAGGCGTCCCTATACGCGGGCCCGACGGATCCCGCCTCGGTTACGCGCTGGCCGATATCAGGCGATCCGCGGTCGCGGAGGCGGCTGTCGCCAGCGGGTTGCAGGGCGGCGCGTCGCTCGTGTTCCCTTCGGGCAAGGTGGTCTTCGACCAATCGGACCCCTCCCGCGAAGGCGGGTTCATCGACGACGTCGAGCGCGCAACCGATTCGCGCCGCGTATCCGTTGCGCGCGCCGTAGGCGCCGGCGGCGAGCTTACCGTATTCGCCGAGGCCCCTGCCGGCCTCTATGACGGGTTCGGGCGATCCGCGAGGATGGTCGCCATGGCGGGCCTGGCCGGGGCGGCCGCCCTGGCCGCGGCCCTGGCCCTGCGCGCGTCGGCGTCTGTGACGGAGCCGGTGCTTGAGATGGCGCGGTCGATGCGGCTCGTCGAGGACGGGGACCTGTCGATACGCATCAAGCCGTCCGGCGACGACGAGCTCGGCGATCTGGCCAGGTCGTTCAACGCGATGACCGCGGAGGTCGACACGCTCCTTAAGAGCGAGGTTGAGAGGCAGGAATTGCTCCGCGAGGCCGAGCTCAAGGCGCTTGCGGCGCAGATGAATCCCCACTTCCTCCACAATACCCTCGCGTCCATAAAGTCGTTGGCTAAACTGGGACGCTCGGCCGAGATCGCCGAGGTCGTCTCAAGGCTCGGCAAGATACTGCGGGCCGGGACGGGGCGAAGGGACGGATCCTCGACCGTCGGGGACAGCCTCTCGTTCGTCAGGGACTATCTGAGCATCGAGAAAGTACGCTTCG
The DNA here is from genome assembly GCA_002839315.1 of Spirochaetae bacterium HGW-Spirochaetae-3. Classification (GTDB taxonomy): domain Bacteria; phylum Spirochaetota; class Spirochaetia; order Treponematales; family UBA12059; genus SZUA-370. Next base: position 140,442 of record PGXV01000001.1, on the reverse strand, counting down.
GCGAGCGGTTCTCGTTCGACATCGATATAGCAGATGACCTCGAGGATCTTCCGGTGCCGCCGTTGACGCTAGAGCCCTTGGCGGAGAACGCTCTGACGCACGGCCTCGAGCGGAAGCGCGGCCACGGGACGCTCAGGATAACGGGCCGTAAGGACGGTGACGACGCCGTGATACGATTCGAGGACGACGGCCCCGGCATGGAGGCGAAGGCTATGGAGGACCTGTCCAGGTCGCTGGAGGCCGCCGAACCGCCCGCGGGCGATCACGGCATCGGGCTGCTCGGCACGAACAGGCGAATGGCGCTCGAATACGGCCCGGGATACGGTATCCGCGTCTACGCACGGGGGCCGAGCGGTGGCTTCGTCGCCGAGCTTCGCATCCCGTCCGGAGGCCCGGGATGAGACGCCTCCTCGTAGCCGAGGACGAGGAACTCGCCAGGCGCGAGCTCGAGACGACCGTCCCCTGGGAACGATGGGGCTATATGCTCGTCGGCGCCGCGGAAGACGGCGCCCAGGCGTGGGACCTGATTGTAGAGCGCCGGGCCGAGGTCGTGGTAACCGATATACGCATGCCTGGCCTCGACGGCATGTCGCTGATGCGCAAGGCGGGGAACGAGCTCGAACCGTCCGCGCGGCCCCTGTTCATAATCGTATCGGGCCACGCCGACTTCGAGTACGCGCGAGAGGCCGTCAGGCTCGGGGCCTTCGATTATCTCATCAAGCCGATCGACGACGCGGAACTCGAGGACGCCATGCGGCGCGCGGCCAGGCGGGCGGACGAGCTCGAGCACCTCGCCGGGCTCGAGAGGGCGGCGGCGACCGACAGGGCCTTCGGCCTGCTCCGCGACCTGACACGGGACCGGATGATCGATTCCGGCGACGAGTACGTGGAGGCCGCGATAGCCGACTTGCAGGATCGCTTCGTCGTAGACCTCTCGGCCGATTCGGTGGCCGAGCGCATAGGCATCTCGGGAGACCATCTTTCACGGCTCCTCAAGCGCGCGACGGGCCTCACCTTCAACGAATACCTTACGCGGCTTCGCATGAAGCGGGCGATGGAGCTGTTACGCGATCCGTCCGTACGAATAGGAGAGGTAGCCGATCTTTCGGGGTACAAGGATGCCCGCTACTTCAGCACTCTCTTCAGGCGAGTCGTGGGTATGACCCCGAGCGAATTCAGGCATGGGCGGATACCTCAGGCAGGCGGCGAAGGACGGAATACGGACGATTAGAACGTCGAGGTCAGGTCGGCGAATCGCTCTATCGTCGCCTTTCTATGAGAGACGGCGGCGTCGAAGTCATAGTCTAGCAGGCGAATCGATTCGAAGGGCGGCAAGCCATCGGGTACCGGCGCGTCTCGTCGCGCCGAGCGTCGCCCGAACCTCGCGGCGACTACGCCCGCCACGTCGGATCCGAGAACGAAATCGACGAATTTCCTGGCGGCTTCCGCATGCGGCGCGCCTCGCAGTATCGCCACGCCGTCCGGTACGGCCGAGGTGCCGTCGGCCGGGTAGACCAGCCTGACGTCGGAACCGAGGCGCCGCGATTCGGCCCCGGCGTTCTCGTAGGTCACGCCGGCGAGGTATTCTCCAGACGCCACTCCGCGGTACACCTGCGCCGACTCGTCCAACGGACTGCCGCCGATGGCTCCTACGAATCGCTCGACCAGGCGCCATGCGGCTTCATCCGCGGGGTCCGTTTCGCTACTTCCTGCGACGGCGGCGCGTCCTGCGACGGCGGCGCGTCCTGCGACGAGCATCGTGCGTAGTATGGTATACGAGCTACCCGATGTCGCAGGATCGGCGAAGGCGACGCTGCCGGCTAAGGCCGGGTTCAAGAGGTCCGACCATCGACTGGGAGCCACCGACTCGGGAACGAGCCTGGCATTATAGATTATGACCATGGGCAATACGGTGAAGCCCGTCCAGTAGCCCGCCTCGTCGCGCAGGCTCGCGGGTATCGCGGAGCGTTCCGGGGATAGGTACGCCTCGAAAAGATTTATATTCGCGACCAGGCTCTCGGCTCCGCCGCCCCATAGCACGTCGGCGTCGTCGCCTTCTCCGCTGGCGAGCCGCTCGAGCAGCGCGCCGGTACCGTCCGAGACGATGCGCACCCGCGAGCCGGTACGTTCCCTGAATTCGTCTACGATCGTCTTGGCGAGATCCGCCGGATGCGATGAATAGACGACGAGATCGGCTTCCGCCTCCACGACCCGCTCGGGCGCGCACGAGGACAGGGCCGCGGCGATCGACAGGATCGCGGCGGCAAGCGTCGCAGCCGCCGGCGAGGCTCTATCGAATATCACCCGCCCGTCCTCGGTCTCGCTATCGCTACTTCCGGCTCCTCTTCGAGCGCCGTCTCAAGCGACTCCGCGTCCCGGAACAGGTGCGAGCGTATGCCCAGACCCCTTGCGACCGCTACGTTCTCTTCCATGTCGTCGATGAAGAACGCGTCCTCCGGGTCTCGCCCCTCGGCCCGCAGTATCTCCAGCCAGAACGACGGATCCGGCTTGCATAGCCCCATCAGGTGCGACGCGTAGACCGCGTCGAAGCAGCCGTACATACCGCGTGACTCGAGGTACCCGTAATGGCAGGCTACGGTATTCGTTCCGCTGACGACGCGGTTCTCCTCGCGGAGCCCGCGTATCAGCCGCTCGACCGCGGGATCGAGCTCGGGCGCGAACAGCGTCGACCAGTAGTCCTCCGGCACCGTCGCGCCAGAGGCCGCCGAGAACCTGGACCAGTACTCGTCCGCGCCCATGCTCCCGACCATCAGGGCGTCCATATCCGCCGCGGCGAATCGCCTGAAGTCGGGCTCTGACATGCCGCTCAGGCGGGCGGCCGCCGGTATCACGTCGAAGGATCGTACCAGGACGCCGCCCATATCGAATATATACAGCATCATTCCTTACCGGCCTGATAGACGGCCGAACCTCCCAGGAAGTATTTCGAGAGCGAGAAGAACATGATGAAGACCGGTAGCGACGCGATGACGGCGACGGCCATCATCGCCCCTTCGTCCGCGTGCTTCTCGGCGGTGAACTTGACGATGTACGCCGGTATCGTCTTCATCTTCTCCTCCTGGGCCACGAGGAGCGGCCAGAGGAGATTATCCCATTGCTGCCTGAACGACAGGACGGCGAGCGTCGCCGCGGCCGGCCCGGAATTCCTGAACACTATATCCCAGAATATCCTGGGCTCGGAGCAGCCGTCTATACGGGCCGCGTCGAGCATCTCGTCGGGGAAGGTTATCAGGTACTGCCGCATGATGAACACGCCGAACGCGTTCATCAGGAACGGCACGATGAGGCCCGCGTAGGTATTCTGCATGCCCGCCTTGACGACGATCAGGTACAGCGGGATCATCACCGTCTCGAACGGGATCATCATCGTGCCCATGATGGCCATGAACACCGCGTCGCGTCCCTTGAAGCGGAATTTGGCGAGGCCGTAGCCGACGAGCGACGACAGGAGCACCGTGGACGCGGCTATCGTCGTCGAGACTATCACCGAGTTAAGGATATTGCGCAGGTACATCCACGATCCGTCGTTGCCCGCGAGCGCGCGCAGGTAGTTCGCCGGCTTCCACGTCTCCGGGATCCACCTGTAGGGCATCCGCATTATGTCCATCGCCGGCATAAGCGACGAGCCGAGCATGAATGCGAGCGGTACGAGCACGAAGACGCATGAAGCGACTATGATGACGGTCCTCGCGGCGGAACCGGCCCCGTCGCGCAGCTTGTTGGCGCCGATCATAGCTCGGCCTCGTCTTTCTTGGATACGCGCAGCTGAATCCAGGTCAGGCCTAACATCAACAGGAACAGGAGCGTGCTCATCACGCTCGCCTTGCCGATATTCAGGTCCCGCATCGCGGTATTATAGATATTCAGGGTTATAACGTTTACGGGAGCGAGCGGAGCGCCGCTCTGCGTGAACAGATACTGCGTGCTGAACGTCTTCATGCACTGTATCAGTATCATCACCGAGACGAGCACCGTCGTGGGCCGTAGGAGCGGTAGCGTAATGGAGAAGAAGCGTCGGAAGGGACCGGCTCCGTCCATCAGGGCCGCCTCGTTGACCGAATCGGGTATCTTGCCGATTCCCGTTATGAACAGGATCGTGAAGTATCCGAGGTACTTCCATACGTAGACTATCATCGTCGAGACCTGGACCATCCACCCGTCCGAGAGCCATCGATGGTCGATGCCTGGAGTCGAGCCGACCCAGTTGACGAACTGGTTGGCCAGGCCTCGCGGATCGAGCATCAGGAGCCAGATGAGGGCCGCGACGACGGACGATAGCACCGCGGGAGAGTATAGCGCGGCCTGGGCCAGCCTTTTCCCGCGTTTCATGGACGTTATAAGGGTCGCGAAGAGCAGGCTCAGGAAGAACAGCGGTACGAAGACGCCGACGGTGAACGTGGCGGTCGCCCGCGCCGAATTCCAGAAATCCTCGGACATCAGCACGCGCTGGTAATTCTGTAGCCCTATGAATTTGGGAGCCTTAAGGGAGAGGAGCCTCTTGTTGAAGAAGCTCGTCCAGATGGCGTTGAGCATCGGGTAGAACGAGAATATCGAGAAGAAAACGAGCCCGGGCGCCACGAAGGCCCAACCCCACCTCGCCCTGTTCCGCTCGAGGCCGCCCGCGGATTCGCGCGGTTTCATGGAAGCACCTCCGGGGGTAATATCGTTGCGCAGTCAATGGTAATGGATTGCATGCGAGAGATCACGGAAAAAATGTGTGAGTGTGAGTGTGAGTGGAAGATAGCGTATCCTCGCACTCACACTTCCCCCACTCACACTTCCTCTATCAGATATCCTCGAGGGCGGCCTTGGTGTCGCGGCGCAGCTTGTCGAGGGCCTTGGCGGGCTCGACGCCGGACAGCATCACCGACTCGAAGGCCTCCTTGAGCAGAGACTCGATCTTAGAGCTCGCGGCGCCGTAGTAGACGATATGACCGTCGGCCATGTCCTTGGCGAAGACGTCGGAATACGGCGTATCCTTGAAGGTCTTGGAATCGAACAGCGCCTTGGTCGGCTGGACGATAGCCACCTTGTCGAGGTATTCCTCGCCGTGCTGTAGCATGTAGCCGAGTAGGGCCCACGCGGCCTGCTGGTCGAGCTTGGGAGACTGCGCGTTGACCATGTAGTAATGGCCGTAGTAGTTGTTCGGCACCTTCCTGACGGCGTCCTTCCACTGCGGATACGGCACGACCATCCATTCGCCGGAGTCGTAGAACGCGGGGTTAGCGCCCTTCATGCGGGCTTCCTGATACAGGCCGGAAAGCGACATAGCGATCTCGTTCTTGTCGTTGTCGAAGACCTTGCGGGCGGCGGTATAGGTCGGCGACCCGAGGTTCTTTCCGTTCGGGCCGAAATCCCTGAAGTAATTAAGGACCTTGAGCCACGCGGCGTCGCCGGTGATCACGGACTTGCCGTCCTTAGATACGAGCTCCCCTCCGAGCTGCTCGACCATGGGCACGACCGATGTCAGGTAGTACGGATAGCGGAAGTCGAAGCCGCGGCGGGTGATGATCTGGCCGTCGCGCTTGACGATCTTCTCGGATACGGCCATCACGTCTTCCCAGGTCTTGGGATAATCCTTCATGGGATCGAGCCCTGCGTCGCGGAAGATCTTCTTGTTTAGGTACATCGCCCAGTTGGTCAGCTCGAGGGGCATGCCGTAGATCTTGCCGCCTTCGATTACCGGGTCCAGCATGCCGGCCATGTACTTGGCCTGCATGTCCTTCATGTTCCTGAAGCCGGCGGCCTTGTAATCCACCGGGGCCACGCGGCCGTTATCGATGAACTGGTACTCCTCGAATATCTCCAGGTTGAAGATATCGGGACCGGCGTTGGCGGCGAAGCCGGCTACGACGATATCCTTGATCTTGCCTGACGGGTAGGTGACGTAGTTGACGGTAACGCTCGGATTGGCCTTGATGAATTCATCGATCAGGCGCTTCTCCAGGGCGGTCCTCGCCGAGTCCTCATGGGTCCAGATGACGATTTCGACCTTCTTCCCCTTGAGGGCGGATACGGTCGGAGCCTGAGCGAACGCGGGCGCTACGAGAGCGACGGCGAGCAGAATCGCTACGAGACGTTTCATGGAATCCTCCTATGGATAACTTCGTAGACTATGATCGAAGCGTTCCACGATCCCCGCAATGCCGCTATGCCGGTATTATGTTCGGAATACCGGCATAGCCTTGCCAATATGGCTGTTGCCTGCTATATCTCTAACGATGCTCAAGTTCTTCCTGAAGAAAAGCTTCTACGACGGCTGGGACAATATGCTGGCGCTCGCCGGCTTCAACGGAGCCTTCCTCGCTATAGTCGGCGTCGGGGTATGGCTTCCCTCCCTATCGGGCTCCCCTGCGCTCGCCGTAGCCGGATTGGCTATCGCCGCCGCCGCCGGATCGGTATGGTGGTCGGTCGCCGCGCACGCGCTATGGCGCGTAGCGGAATTCAAGACCGTCCGGCTCGATGACGTAAAGGCGGCCTTCGCGGCCGGATGGGCCCCGGGCCTGCAGCTGGGCGCGGTCGTCGCCGCCACCGTGCTCCTCGCCTCGGTGGCGTTCCCGTTCTACGCGTCCATCGGCGGCTTCCTCGGGCTCTTCGCGTCCAGCCTCGCGTTCTGGCTGTTCGTAGGCATCTGGCTGACGCTGCAGTACTTCCTGCCGCTGAAAGCCGCGCGCGGCGGCGATTTCTCGGACACGCTGAAAACCTCATTCCTGCTGTTCATGGACGCGCCGTTCTTCGCGCTCGCGTCGGCCATCGACGGCGCGCTGTGCGTGGCGTTGTCGCCGATCGTCGCGTTCCTGCTACCCGGCCCCTCGGCGGCCGTCCTCGTATCGTGCGAGGCGACGCGGCTGAGGCTGCATAGGATGCGCTGGGTCGCGGGACGTACCGGAGAAGGCAAGCCGGGGCGTACGCCGTGGCCGGAGCTGCTCGCCGACGACAGGGAGGCGCTCGGGGAACGAGGGCTCGGGGATCTCCTGTTTCCGTGGAAACGCTGAGCATCCCGAGCCGCCCGTTGTTCCCGTTTCCTAGCTTCGTTTCCGTTTCATCGATATGACCGACAGCACGTGCTCCGCCGCGAACTCCGCGCCGACGACGAGCGTCCGGTCGTTCCTGGCCGCGGCGTTGACGCCTATGACCTTACCCGGGCAGACGACGTTGCCGAGCCTGTCGACCATCTCCACTTCGTCGCCTACGACCGGCACGGGCACGTACTCCCACGGGAAGCGGATAGTGGCCCTATCGCCTTGCACCCGCTTCATCGTAATAGCGAGCCCCGGGCAGGACGGTATGCACAGCCCGCAGGCGGTGCACTTCTCCCGGTCGATAACCGGAAGGTTCGTAATAGGGTCGCCTACCTTTATAGCCCCGTTAGGGCAGCTCGTCTCGCATGGATTGCAGGGAATTTCCTCGACGCACTCTATGCACAGGCACGCGCCGCGCGCCAGGTCCTCGAGCTTGGGAAGCATGCCGACGGCCTCGAGCTCGGCCAGGGACGGCGCCCCCTTGGTCTTCAAGTATCTTTCGGTAGCGCTCATCGTAGTTGACTCTCCTGTATGATGCGCGCCTTCGCGTTAAAGCGCTTCTGGCCGAACACGCCTTGGCGAAGCGCGTTGAGACGCTGCTTGGTCTCGTCCACACGTTCTTTCATATCGTCGTCGCTCATGTATCCGAGCGACCAGGCGGCGTGAACGCCGGCGAGCCGCCCCTCTTCCATCGCCGTGCTCGCTTCCTCCACGCCCGCCGTGTCGCCCACGACGTAGACTTCCTGCACGCTGGACCGCATGTACTCGTCGTGCAGCGGCATCCTGCCGCCCAGCTCCGGCACGTATATGGTGCGGCAGCCGGCCAGGCTCGAAAGCTCCAGCGACGGCGTCAGGCCGACGGCCAGGCAGATGGTATCGACATCGAGAGTCCGTTCCGTAGAGGCGATCGGCTTGAAGGAACCGTCTACCTGGGCTATGGTCGCCCGTTCGAGGCTCTCGACTCCCTCCGCCCGTACGACCGTCGTCCCGGTATAGAACGGGACGCCAGCGCGGGCCAGCTTCGCCGTATGGACACCGTAGCCTCCAAGCGACGGCAACGCCTCGACGATGCCTACGACCTCGGCGCCGGACTGCATCAGCTGATAGCCGACTATGACGCCGACATTTCCCGAGCCGATGATAAGCACGCGCTTGCCCGGGAGCACGCGGTAGACGTTTATAAGCGTCTGAGCGCAACCGGCGGTCATGACGCCGGGCAGCGTCCATCCGGGGAACGACAGCGCGTTCTCCGTTGCCCCCGTAGCCAGGATGAGCCGAGACGCCTCGATGAGCTCAGAGCTCGCGCGCTGCCGCACGGCCCAGACGCGCAGCCCGGGGTCGACGCCGACGACCTCCGTCTCTAGTCGGACGTCTATGCCGAGCTTCAACGACTCATCAAGGAGGCTCGTTCCGATGGTGAAGCCCCTCGTACCCGCCTTGTGCTCGCGCGACCCGAAGAATTTATGGATCTGCTTGAAGAGCTGGCCGCCAGGCTTGTCGTTCTCGTCGAGGAGTATCACGGGCGCCCCGGCCTTCTTCAGCTCGATGGCCGCGCACAAGCCGGCGGGCCCGGCGCCGACCACGACGACCGGCTTATGCTTTTCCATCCGCCGCCTCCTCTGCCCAACTGCCCTTGCCTTCTTGCCTCTCGACGCGCATTCCGTCGCGTACCCGCGTTACGCAGGTACGCACGCCCGGTACGCCGTCGACCTTCATGACGCAGTCCGTACAGCGGCCGATGCCGCAGAACATGCGGCGAGGCGATCCCTTGGCCGTATGCCTGAATACGGTGACTCCGGCGGCGACGAGGGCGGACATCACCGGTTCGCCCTTCTTGGCCGGGATCGGCTTTCCGTCCAGGTAGATGCAGACTTCCTCGACCTCGGGCGCCGGCCCGAGCACGACGTGGTCCGCAACGCGATTCGTTCGTTCCATTTCGCCGACTCCGTTCACGACTTGAGGCCGGCGAGGGCCTTCTCGAGCTGGAGCGTGACCTCGGCGGAAGCGTTCTTGAGCGGAGGTCGCAGGCTTCCGACGGCGAAGCCCCTGAGGGCCAAGGCCTTCTTGAGCGGCACGGGATTGGGCTGGAGGAACAGGGCGCGGTTTATGTCCCGCAGCTTTCCGTGAAGGCGGGCGGCCTCGGCGACGTCGCCCCGAAGGTACGCCGCTATCATCGCCTTCATCTGCGGCGCGACGACGTGGCCCGCGACGCTGACGACGCCGTATGCGCCGCAAGCGAGGCTGGGCAGCGTCAGGGCGTCCTCGCCGGTATAGACCTTAAATCCCTTGCCGGCCTCGTTCACTATCACGGTCAGGGCCTCGAGATCCCCCGACGCGTCCTTGATAGCGATTATGCTCGGTACGTCAAGCGAAAGCTTGACGACGGTTTCCGGGCGAATCGATATACCGGTACGGCCGGGGACGTTGTACAGCATCGAGGGTATGCCGACCGATTCGGCTATCGCCTTGAAATGGTCGTACAGCATCCCTTGGTCGGGCTTGTTGTAATATGGCGCGACGAGCAGTATCCCGTCGGCTCCGGCCGCTTCGGCGTCCCGCGCGTTCGCTATGGATGCTCTGGTATCGTTCGTCCCTACGTTCGCGATGATCGGTACGCTCACGGCCGCCTTGGTCGCCTTTATCAAGGCGATCTTCTCTTCGCGGCTCAGGGTCGGGGATTCCCCCGTCGTCCCGCTGACGACGAGGCATTCGACGCCCTCGCCTACCAGCATCCTCGCGAGTTCACCGGCCTTCTTCGCGTCCAGTTCCATCGTATCGTCGAACGGAGTCGCCATCGCGACAATCAACCTTCCGAAATCCATATCAACCTTCCTCTCTATCGTTACGTTCGCGCGTTTCTTCCATGTTGATGGCCGATATCGAAACCGGCCTAATCGGAGGCCGTACCGTCGAAGGCTCGAGTTCAGCCGGGCTCACGCCAAGCTCCTCGGCCAGGATACGCTCCACGAGGCGCTTGCATGACCGGCCCTGGCAGATGCCCATGCCCGCCCTGGTCCAGCGCTTGACCTCCGTGACCGTTCGCGCTCCCGCGCGCACGGCTTCCCGTATTTCCTTCTCGGTCACCTCTTCGCAACGGCATATATACCGTTCATCGTCGGAATTCATCTTCATACTCCTGCTTCGTCCGGGTCCGTCGCCCCGCCGTCTGTATATAAGTCCCAGTATTTCGTCACGTCGCCGATCAGGGAATCCATGTGCAGGATGATGCAGCGCTCCGCGTCGTCGGGATCGTGGGCCGCTATCGCCTTCAGGATGGATCGATGCGCCTGGCGGTACGTAGAGTCCACCTGGCTACGGAGGAACTCGAACATCTCGGACTGCTGCCGCATCGTCGACAGTATCTCGTACAGGGCCTGGAGCGCGTTATTATGCGACGCCTTGGCTATCCCGCGATGGAAGGCGATATCGACGTCCGCGATGCTTTCGCCCCGCCTGGCCTTCTCTTCCTGCTCCTCGAGCAGCCGCTCTAGCTCGCGTTCCTGCGCCTCGGTAATATTCTCGGCGGCGAGCCGCGCGGTTTCCCTCTCTATGGCGCGCCTCGCCTGTAGCACCATCACGTACTCCTCGAGGATGGAGCTATTGATGAGGCTCTCCAGGCGCTTACGGTGCGAATCGATAGTATGCCGGGCCTTCGACAGGTCTATAGCCCGGTACCCAAGCGGGGTTATGGTCCTGCCGCGATTTCCCTGCCCCATCACGAAGCCGAGCCGCTCGAAACGGTAGAGCATCCGGCCTATCGAGGCCGAGCTGACCTTGTGTCCCAGCGCCTCGAGACGGTCTACGATCGCCCACGACCCCATCGGGTCCCCGGAGTCCCGTATGCACTCGAGGACGATGATGTCCAGTTCGTCAAGTCTGGATTCCATGTCGTCCTTCCTCAGGCCTTCAGGGCTCTTTCCACCCGGAACGGAGCCGTATCGAATTCGGGCTTGGTCCCGCACACCAGATCCGCGATAAAGCGGCCGGTAATCGGCGCTAGCGCTATGCCGTCCCCTTCATGCCCCGCGGCCATGAAGAATCCTTCGTGCCCCGGCACCTCTCCCAGGAACGGCATGCCATCGAAGGTGGAGGGCCTGAGCCCGGCGAAGCTACGGATCACGTGCGCCTCCGCTATCACGGGGAAGAATCTCCTGGCTTGAGCCGCGATCAACTCGAGCGCGTCTGGCTTGGTTTCTTTGTCGAAGCCGGCGTCCTCGCGCGTGCTGCCTATGAGGTAATTACCGTTATGGGTACCCGTGAACGCGAAGCCTAGACCGTAGCGCGCCGCCAGTCCGGTACTGGCGGCCGTCAGTTCGGGCTTCAGCTTCGAGACGATGTACTGGGCGCTCCACACGTTCGTCTCGCCGAGCGGCGGGAGCTGTTCGGTCACGAGCACCTGGCCCTTGCGCGGCTTTATCGGCAACTCGAATCCGAGGAGCCCGCACACCGAATTGGCGTAGGCGCCCGTCGCGTTTACGACGATGCCCGCCTCGAGGCTATCGCCGTTCGATAGCCTGAGCAGCCAATGGCCGCCCTCTCGCGCTATCTCCTCCGGCGCCGCCCTGCTTATATAGCGCATGCCCTGGGCCTGGGCGCCGAGCATGTAGCCCTTCATCAGCTGCATAGGGTTGACCTGCGAGTCGGCGGCGCTATACGTCGACGCTATGACGTGCTGCGATACGTGGGGCTGGAGTTGCCGGAGCCTGTCCTTGCCGATTATCTCCACGTCGAGGCCAGAGCGTCTCTGGCTGGCCACGAATTCTTCCATGACGCTCAGCTGGGCCTGATCCTCTATGAGTATCGTGCCGCCTCGGGTCTCGAACTCGATATCGCAGGGCAGCTCCGTCGACAGGCCCTTGAACAGCTCCAGGCTCCTGAACGCCATCTCGAGGAGGATGCCCGGCTTCTTCGACTGAAGCAGTATCATGTCGTCGCATGAGCCGGAGGCACCCGCGCCCATGACGCCCTTATCTACGAGCGTTACGCTCTTTCCCCTCTTACATAGTTCATAGGCCGTCGACAAACCGTTGACGCCGGCGCCTAGAACCGCAATATCCGATTTGATAGTCATCATTGCTGCCTTACAGTAGAAATTACCGAGGCGTCAGCGTCCCGCGCGCGTACGCGGGACGACGCCCTGTTTCCGGAATCACGCCGCGTGCATCGCGACGAATGCCTTGCTTACCCTATAGTTGCGTATGAAGAATACGATCAGCGCGAAACCCGACGCCGCGATAACGATCATCGCCGGTCCGGATAGCGCCAGTAGCTTCTCGTTGGCGGACAGCATAATCAGTGCCACGACGCCGCCGCCCATCAGGAACCTGGTAATCATATGGAGCCGCTTGAACATGAATCCGGATATCGACGAGGAAGTCATGATCGCGACCACGAGCATGAGAAGCGCCGTCGCGACGACGGCCAATGCCGGCCCCTGCATCAGCAGGGCCTGGTTGTATACGAATACGAACGGAATGACGTAGCCCATGATGCCGAGAAGCGTAGCTTCCCATCCCGTCGCCATTGGCTTGGATCCCGCGATGGCCGCTCCGCAATACGAAGCGATGCAGACGGGAGGCGTTATCTCCGCGAGTATAGCGAAATAGAAGACGAAGAGATGGGCGGGCAGAGGATCGATCCCTAGCGCGTACATGGCCGGCGCGCCTATCGTCGCCGCTATTATGTAGGCCGGCGTGCAAGGCAGGCCCATGCCGAGGATGAGCGATGTTATCATTACCAGTATCAGCGCCGGCAGGAGGAATCCCCCCGAGAAGCTCGATATCGCCGTTGCGATTCCCAGTGCCAGGCCCGTATAGGTGACGATGCTGACGACCATGCCGGCGCCGGCGCAGGTAACGCCGAGCATTATGCAGTTGTACCCCGAGGTCTCGAATATCTTGAACAGCTTCTTCGGCGTGAGTCGCGTTTCCTTACGCAAGAAACTAAGGAGGAAGGTCGCCGCGATGCTAAAGGTGCACGCTCCGAACGGAGAGTATCCGATTATGAGGAAGGCTATCAGGATGACCATCGGGATAAGCAGATACGAGTCCTTGATGATCTGCTTCCACGACAGCATCTCGCTATCGTCCATCGGCTTCAGGTTTTCCTTGAGCGCTATGAAATGGACGCGGAACGCGATGCTGACGTAGTAGAGCACCGCCGCGATGGCCGCTCCGAGCGCTATGGTACCGTACGGGATGCCGGTCATCTCGGCCATGACGAACGCGCCGGCTCCCATGATCGGCGGCATGATGAGGCCCCCGGTCGAGGCCGCGGCCTCGACGGCGCCGGCGAACTGCGGCCTATACCCTAGCCGCTTCATGAGCGGGATGGTAAAGGTACCCGTCGCGTATACGTTCGCCGAAGCGACGCCGGAGATCGAACCGAAGAGCCCGGAACTAACGACGGCGATCTTGGCGGGGCCGCCGGGCCCTCGCCCGGCCGCCTTGCATGCGAAGTTGGTGAAGAAGGCGCCGGTCTTCGTGCCTTCCATGAACGAGCCGAATATGACGAATATCGCCACGAAGGTCGCGGTGATACCCGTTATCGAGCCGTATATTCCTACGTCGGTAGTGAGGAAGTTCATCTCCACTAGGCGAGCGAAACGCAGGGGCCGCGAATAGAATATTCCGCTCAGTAGAGGAGCGATATACGTATACGCGAAGAAAGCCCCGACGAGCACGGCCATCGCCGGTACCACTACGCGACGGATAGCCTCTATGACCAGGATTATATTGAGCGCGCCGAGGACGACCTCGACCGTCGACACCGAGGATACCATGACCATACGCATGTTGAGCGGCTCGTTCAGCAGCATGACGTACAGGGCCGGAACCAGCGAGACGAGAGCCAGGGCGCAGTCCATGAACGTCGGCCTATCGACCGGGGATTTCTTCGTCGCCGGGAACAGTATGAAGGCCATCGGCATCAGGAAGAGCATGTGCACGCCGCGCTGTATCCGCGGTTGCATGATGCCGAAAACGGCGGTGTATAAGTAGAAGCCCGCGATCGCCGCGGACCAGACTGCTATGAACGTCTTAAGGGGACCAGATAGCTTTCTCATCGATTCCGCCTTGTGGAATTGGGTACGTAGATGCCGCGCGAAGCCGCACATTCCAGGAATGCCGGCGATCCGCGTTCACGCGATTAATAACGGGGGTTGGAAGCCGCCGCGCCAGGCGCGGCGGCTTCCGGTGATAGACAAGGACGATCGTTACTTGAGGAGTCCGACTTCCCTGTAGTACTTCGCGGCACCAGGATGAAGAGGAACCTGTACCGAGCCGGCGGTCGTCTTGGGATCGAACACCTTATAACCCGCGCCGAGCTGCACGAGGAACGCCTTGTTCTCGTTGAGTATCTTGGTGATCATGTACACCACCTCGTCGGGCATCTTCGGGCTGACGAGGATTTCAGTGGAATGGCAGAGTGTCTGGATGTCGTTGGGCATGCCCGTGTAGGTGCCGCCGGGGACCCTGCACAAGCCGGAAGCCTTGGCGACGGTGCCGTAGGTCTTGGCGCAATAATCGAGCGTCTCGTCTGATAGCGCGAGGAGGGTCGCGGGGCGGCCCATCGCCATCTCGGTCATGATCGCTCCGGGAAGGCCCACGCAGGCGAACGCGTAGTCTACGTGCCTATCCTTGAAGAGGCTCGTCATATCGCCGTACACGGCCTGCACGACGGTTCCGCCGTTCTTCTTGATCAAGTCGTACGATACGCCGTAGTGCTCAAGCACGAACGAAGTCATAACGTATTCGGAGGTACCGGTCATAGGAGCCGCTACCTTGAGCTTCTCGCCCTTCTTTACCTTGTCGACGAACTGCTCGAGCGTCGTGACGTTCTGATCCTTGGCGGCCAGGAAATGGTAATAATCGACCGAGAGCGTACCCGCTATGGACGCAAGCCCCTTGTAGGCCTGGTTATAGATAGGAGCTATACCGTTATAGGCTGCCTTATCGACATAACCGACGCCCCAGGCTATATCGGCTTCGCCCTGCGCGAGCGCGATGGGATTGGCGACGCCGCCGCCCGGTATCACCTTGATCGTGATCCGCGGCTCCTTCTCGCTGACGAGACGGGCGAACCCGCCGGCCACCGTATACCAACCGCCGCCCATGCCTCCGGCGACCCAGGTATAGGTCATCGACTTCATCTCCGCGGAACTACCAGCGGTTGCCCCGCCTTCTTTTTCGCCGTTAGCGAAGGCCCCGCTGACGGCGACGCCGAGTACCAACGCGACTACGAGCGCTCTCTTGAGCTTTTCCATACATCCGTCCTCCTTAACAATCTTGATCCACTCATCAGCAGATGAGTAATGGTAGGACCGAATCAAGCACCTGTCAATCAAAAAAGGAACCGCGCCTTCGACGCGATTCCTTCCAGGAGGAAACCTAGCTAAGCGAAGCCTCTAGGCCGCGACGAGCGTCAACGGGGACGGCTCATCCTCCGCTCTATACGCTCGCGTATCCAGTCAGGGAAGGCGTGCAGATGAGGCCGGAATTCCCGTGCGAGCGTCGGGAACGCGCTTATGGGCTTGAGCAAGCGTCGCAGCTCGACGGGCATCCGTTTCGAGCCCTTCGTATCGAACGAAGGCAGGAATGATCGCCCCTGCGCGACGAGCGCGCGAATATCGGCCAGGGCCGCCTTGTAATCGAACACGGAACGGGCCGACCGCCAGGTGTCTACCGTAAAATAGGACAGCAACGCGCCTGCGAAAAAGTGGTTCATATACGGTCCGGGAGCGGCGAGCCAGGCAAAAATGAACGGATTGATACCGAAGACCAATACCGGGGACAGGACTATCCAGTACAGGGAGAAACGCAAGCATACGCGTCCATGAATATTCAGCCGCTGGTCTTTGTAATCCCATAGCGCTATGCCGAAGAAACGTTCGAGCAACCATGAGGTGACGTACTCGAGTACGGTCGGAGATAGCGCCATGGCCGCCCACGCGATCAGCGGCGAGAATTGCATGGTGGCATGCCCGATCAGCGTTATCGCCACGGAACCGAATCCGTATATCGGCACGAACGGGCCCGACAGGAATCCTGCGTTCACGAACCGTCTCTCTACGGTCGATCGGTACGTTGTCTCAAGTAGCCATCCCGCGAAGGACATACTATAGAAATATAAAAGATAGCTAAGAATGCCCGAAGGTATGGCAAGTATCATGATGATGAACAATACTTAAAGACGTTGACCGCGTCAAACTCTTGTTTTCATTGATTCGCGAGCTTGACTATCCTAGTATCTATATATACATATTGACTTATTTTGCTATATTACCAATTATACATAGGAAGGTGCTGAGATTTCCCCAGCGCCTAGAATCTAAGAGGAGGTCTTGGAATGAAGAAGAGCATGATACTGACGGTCGCGCTGGCTCTATGCGCGACGGCGGCGTTCGGACAGACCGCCACGAAGTACTTCGTGGCGCACCAGGGCGGATACATAGGCGAGGCTACGGTCACGGTCAAGCGCGCCAAGGTCGTTAGCGCCAGCATCTCCGAGTGGCAGGGCCCGGGCGGATGGGCGGAGAACAACGCTCCCGACGGAAAGTCGCTCGTAGACGGCGCGGTCGTACGCGTCCCCGATCCGTTGGCTAACACGACCAATGCCGATCCCGCCATCAAGGGCTATATGTTCTATATCTACAACGTGCAGAACGGCGTAGGCGTCTGGTCCCAGTTCACGCCGGCCAAGGACGGATTCGTCCGCCCCAGCCGCCAGTACGAGCGTGACTTTGAAGGCCTCATGGGCAACCCGATCCGCGCCGCCGCTTACGCCAAGGCCGCCCGCGAGGATACCCTCGTCAACGTGACCATCGACGGGCTCAAGGTTATAGTCGGCAAGCCGGCCTCCCAGACCGTCCACTACGGCAATATGGACAAGGCCAACCCGGCCGCGACCTACATGGAACTCAACGCGTCGAGCATCGGATACCGCTACAACTCCGCGGCTACGATCGCGTTCTTCATGGCGAATCCGACCGCCGACTACACCTCCTTCACGATGATGAAGGCCAAGGTCGCGCTTACCGAGGACAAGGGCGTAGACGCCAAGGCTTCCGTAGCGGATTATACCGCCGAGACCGACTCCGTGTTCGCCGTCGCCGACGCCGTCACGGGAGCCACGTATTCCGATTTCCCGCACTACTCGCTCGAGCTCCAGGCCGCATACAAGATGGCCCTGGCCGAGGGCAAGGTCAAGTTCAAGAAGTAAGGCCTCGTACCTAGAAAAAGCCGGAGCCCCTCGCGGGTTCCGGCTTTTTTAGTTCCGTCGTTACGGGTATTTTACTCTCCGTCGAGCTCAGGAGAATGCGCCGAGCGGAATAGCATACCCTCGGCTACAGTGACTAAGCGACTCGATCATAGTCCTGGCTTCAACGTTGACGGGTTGAGCTCCCCCAGCTTGCGAAGCGCGCCACCAAGATGCTCCCTGAGGGCGCGCTGGGCTGAATCGGCGTCCCTGGCCTCGATGGCGGATACGAGCCGCCGATGCTCTTCCAGTATTTTCTCCGGCCAGCGCTCCAGAGCCAGGAGCTTGTGGCGGCTTATTATGACGTACTTCTCCATCGTAGCAGACAGTCCTTCATAGACTCGGTCCAGCACGGGATTGTGCGCCGCGCGTAGTACCAGCGTGTGGAGCTGCGCATCCCAGACAGCCGCGGCCTCGGCGCCGTCGTCCGGAGCCTCAAGGCGGCGTACGCATTCCCTCATGCGGGCAAGCTCGTCATCCGTCCGCCTGACCGCGGCCAGGCCGGCGGCCGGCACCTCGATGACGAGGCGCATCTCCATCAGGTGAGATAGTATGTCGTCCGGCCATATCGAAAGGAATTTCAGGCTAGCCGCGAAGTCGTCCGCCCGGGGCGCCACTATAAACGCGCCCTGTCGCTCCCTGATCTCCAAGAGTCCCATCACCTCCATCGTGATAATGGCTTCCCGGAGCAGGTTCCTGCTGACGCCTAGACTAGCGGCCAGCTCCCGCTCCGGAGGGAGGCGTCCGTCCGGGAATCTACCGCGTTCCTGTATCATCGCCGTGAGGCTGTTCACCAACTCGACCCGTTTCTTCTCCATGAGCTCCCGTCTTTCGCCCCTCGGCGTATTTTCCTTGACGGTATTCTAGAACGGTGCTAGCCTTTAGTCAAGCTGTGGTTCTACCATGGTACTACCCTTAAGGAGTATGTATGAAAAGACCTTTGGCCTCCCTGTTGGTTCTTCTCGCGGTATCGAGCCCACTGTTCGCGCTCGACATCAAGCTCGCGCACGTGGTGAACGAGCAAGATTCGTTCCACCTCGCGGCTACCAAGTTCCAGGAGCTCGTAGAAAAATATACGAACGGGGAGATCAAGGTAAAACTGTTCCCCAACGCCGTACTCGGCGACGAACGAACGCTACTGGAGCGTATGAAGATGGGCATCGTCGACGCCGGAATAATCACCGCGGGCCCGATCATCAATTTCGTGCCTCGTTTCGGCGCCATAGACCTACCCTTCCTGTTCCGCGATCCCGCGCACGCATACAAGGTCCTCGATGGCCCTATCGGGCAGAGCCTCTTCGCGGAAATGGAGGGACAGGGCTGGAAAGGGCTCGCTTGGGCTGAGCGGGGTTTCAGGAACCTGACGAACAGCAAGAAGCCAATCAGCACGCCCGAGGACCTCAAGGGCCTGAAGATCCGCGTGATGCAGAATCCCGTATACGTAGACTCCTTCAAGGCGCTCGGAGCCAACGCCGTGCCGATGGCCTGGACCGAGGCGCTTACCGCCCTCCAGCAGAAGACCATCGACGGACAGGAGAATCCGCTTAACGTCATCGTGTCGTTCAAGCTCTACGAGAGCCAGAAATACATGTCGATCACCCGACACGCGTACGCCCCCGCTCCCATAATCATGAGTCTCATGACCTGGAAGAAGCTAACGCCGGCCCAGCAGGACGCGGTGGTCCGCGCGGCCAAGGAAGCCGCCCAGTTCGAGCGCGATTTCAATAACTCCAGCGAAGCCACCTGGATGAAAGACCTGCAGGCCAAGGGCATGATTATCGATACACCGGACCTGGGGCCCTTCCTCGACGCGGTAAAGCCGGTCTACGACTCCTATTCCGAGAAGTTCGGCAAGGATTTCATAGACTCCATACTGGCCACCAAGTAAGGGACCGCGGATGCCTTCCAGCAACGCCCCGAAGGGGGCCCGCGCTCCCTTCATTCACGCAATCAGCGACCGGCTGAATCTATGGAGCGAGATGGCTCTATTCGGACTCATGCTTCTCATGGTCCTGGTGACCGTCGCACAGGTGGTGTTCCGCTTCTTCTTCGATGCGCTCACGTGGTCCGAGGAGCTGTCGTGCTTCCTGCTCGTATTGGTTTCTCTCGTCGGTTCGGCCGTTGCCTTCAAGCGCGGCAGCCATATCGCGGTGAGCTTCCTGAGCGACAAGCTTCCCCAGGGCGCCAGAAAGGTCCTCGCCACCTTCATCTACATAACGGGCCTGTCTTTTTTCGCCGTTGTCGTCTATTACGGAGCGATCATGATGAAAGCCGAGAGCGGACAGTTGACGCCGGCCATGCAGATCTCGATGGGATGGATATACCTCATGTATCCGGTCGTCGGCGGCATCACGGGGCTACACCTGATCGACGGCATCGTGAAGACCTGGGAAGGAGGACGACCATGATGGGATGGATAATCTTCGGTTCGTTCTTCGCGCTGATGATCATCGGCGTTCCTATCGGACTGGCTATCGGACTATCGTCGCTCATCGTGTTCATCTCGAGCGGCATACCGTTGCAGCTAGTCCCGCAGACCCTGCTCGAGGGTAATAACTCGTTCTCTCTCGTCGCCGTCCCGTTCTTTATACTCGCGGGAGACATACTGGCCAGGGGCGGCATCTCCGAGCGCATCGTATCGTTCGCCGAGGCCGGGCTGGGCAAGCGCCGCGGCGGACTCTCCATCGTCTCGGTGCTGGCGTCGATGTTCATCGCGGCCATCTCCGGATCTGGCGCGGCCACGACAGCCGCCGTAGGCTCGGCCCTGCTCCCCGACCTCAAGGAGAAGAAGTACGACGTCGACTTCTCGGCGGCGCTCATCGCCTCTGCGGGCACGATCGGCGTGGTAATTCCCCCCAGCGTGCCGATGGTACTGTACGCAGTCATAGCCGGCGAATCGGTCGCCAAGCTGTTCATGGCGGGCTTCCTGCCAGGCGTGCTGATGGGAGGAGGACTCATCGCCTACGCGCTCTGGATCGCCAACAGGCGCAGGTACCCGGAAGGCGCGGTCGTCTCGTCGCGGGAAAAGCTGCGGCGATTCGGCTCGGCGTCCTGGGGCCTCCTTACGCCGGTGATAATCCTCGGAGGAATATTCACCGGCATCTTCACCCCTTCCGAGGCGGCGGCCATAGCCGTGGTCTATACGGTCCTTGTGGCGGCCATCGTCTACAAGGCGCTGACCTGGAAGAAATTCTACGAGCTCGTCGTAGGAGCCGGGGTCACGTCGGCCCTGGTCATGTTCATCATCGCCACCGCCAAGCTATTCGGCTGGGGACTCGCTTTCTACATGATCCCCCAGGCGATAGCCGGCGCCATCATCGGTATAGCGGGCAACTCGACCATCCTCATCTATCTCATGATCGGGGTAGTCATCCTGCTCGCCGGAATGTTCATGGAGACGGCCTCGGCGCTCATCATCCTGACACCGATATTCCTACCCGTGATCATCGCTTCGGGCGGCAACCTCATCCATTTCGGCATCGTCATGGTAATCGGCCTGGCGATAGGCATGGCGACGCCTCCGGTCGCGATCAACATATACGTGGCGAGCGCGGTGACCGGCCTTCCCATAGGTCGCATAACCAAGCCGATCCTGCCGATGATCGCCATACTGATAGGCATATTCTTCTTGTGCATGTATGTACCCGAGATCGTACTCGCGCTGCCGAGGCTATTCGGCATGAGCGTCTAAGGCTCCGGGGACTACCGTGAGCCACAACGAAAGGCAACGAAGATGATAAGCGACAGAGCGAAAAAAGGCATCGAGCGGGCGCCGCACCGATCGCTGATGAAGGCATCCGGCTATACCGACTGGGAGATAGAGAGACCATGGATCGGCGTAGTCAACGCGTACAACGCTATCATCCCCGGCCACGTGCACCTTAAGCGGATAGCCGAGGCCGTCAAGGCTGGAGTGTACGCGGCCGGCGGGCTCCCGCTCGAGTTCCCGGTTATCGGCGTCTGCGACGGCATTGCGATGAACCACATAGGCATGAAATTCTCGTTGCCGAGCCGAGAACTCATCATGGACTCGATCGAGATAATGACCCGGGGCCACGCCCTGGACGGGCTCGTGATGGTAACGAACTGCGACAAGATCATACCCGGCATGGCTATGGCCGCGGCCAGGCTCAACGTACCGACGGTCGTCATATCCGGAGGTCCGATGATGGCCGGCATCAGAGGCGGCAAGGATATAGACCTGAACACCGTATTCGAGACCGTAGGCAAGGTGATGGCCGGGACCGCCACCGAGTCGGAGCTACTCGAGGTTGAGAACGCCGCATGCCCCGGCTGCGGCTCGTGCGCGGGTATGTTCACCGCCAACACGATGAACTGCATGATGGAAGCCCTGGGCCTGGGGTTACCGGGCAACGGTACCATCCCGGCGGTCTACGCCGAGCGCGACCGCCTCGCCAAGGACGCCGGGCGCATGATCATGACCCTGGTCGAGAAGGATCTCAAGCCGCGGGATATCCTGACGCGCGAGGCCTTCGAGAACGCCGTGGCGGTAGACCTCGCGCTCGGCGGATCGACCAACACGGCGCTCCACCTGCCGGCGATAGCGCACGCGGCCGGCGTCGACTTCGACATCGAGCTGTTCAACGAAATCGGCCTCAAGGTGCCGCACCTCTGCAGCATGAGCCCGGGCGGCCCTCACCACATCCAGGACTTGTACCGAGCCGGAGGCGTCCAGGCGGTCATGGCGAGACTCCTCGATGGGAACCTTATCGACGGCGGGTGCGTCACGGCGACGGGGAAATCGGTCTCCGACAACCTCAAGGGAGTTCGCGTGCGCGATGACGCGATCATCCGCCCGCTCTCCAATCCGTACCACGCGCAGGGCGGCCTCGCGGTACTCAAGGGAAGCCTGGCTCCAGACGGAGGCATCGTCAAGCAGTCGGCCGTTTCCGACGAGATGCTGAGGCACTCGGGCTCCGCCCGCGTCTTCGATAGCGAGGAACAGGCTTACGCGGCGATCAAGGCCAGGGCGATCAGGGACGGCGACGTGGTCGTAATACGCTACGAGGGCCCCAAGGGCGGCCCGGGCATGCGCGAGATGCTCAGCCCCACGTCGGCGCTGGCCGGCATGGGCATGGACAAGACCGTCGCGCTCGTAACCGACGGACGATTCTCCGGAGCGACGCGAGGCGCCGCGATCGGGCACGTGTCGCCGGAGGCCGCGGCGTGCGGCCCTATCGCGCTCGTACGAGAAGGCGACATCATCGAGATAGACATCCCGGGCAAGCGCATGGACCTGTTGGTCTCCCCCGAGGAGCTTGAGCGGAGGAGAGCCGACTGGAAGCCGTACGTACAGGCCGTCGACAGCCCGTTCCTGAACCGGTATCGCAGGGTCGTCACATCAGGCGCCAAGGGAGCCGTGCTCGAGGACTGACAGCGTCGAGAGGTGTTCAACGACAGGCCCCGCGCTTCGACGCGGGGCCTTTTCATCATCAGAGCATCGCGTCGAGCCTGCGATGAGCGCCGTCGGGCCGACTATCGATCCCCGAGGCTCTTCCTAGCCCACAAGAGCCTCGCCGACGACGACCGGGGGTTATCACGGCGCTCGCCCGGGCTCGCCCTCACGGCCTCCGACGACATCGACCCGTACGCTCCGCTCGCCACGCCTTCCCGGAACGACCGTTCCACCCGGCTCTCCTCGCCGGAATGGAAGCACAGGATAGCCGCTCGGCCGCCAGGGTTCAGGCAGCGAGGAAGAGCGGCGAGCAGCGAGTCGAGCGCGTCCAGTTCGCCGTTCACCGCTATGCGCAAGGCCTGGAAGGTGCGGCGTATGGCCTTGCGCGTCAGGTCCTCGGATCCGACCCGATCCTCTACCGCATAGCGTACCGCATTCCTGAGGGCGGCCGTGGTATCGATGGTGCCGCGTCTCTGCGTGAGCACTCGCGCGATAACCCGAGCCTCCGGCTCGTCGGAATACTCGTCTATCAATTCGCGTAACGCGGCCTCGGGAATATCCAGCAGCAGTTCCGCGGCGCTTCGCCCGCCATCGGGGTCCATGCGCATATCCAGGGGGCCGTCATGCTTGAAGGTGAAGCCCCTCTCGGGATCGTCTATCTGCATCGAGGATACGCCGAGGTCGGCCAGCAGCATATCGACGCCGTCGATCCCGCCTATCGGGAAGAGCGAGCCTAGTTCGGAGAAGTTCATACGCACGGCGACGAACGACTCCGGTCCGTATCCGGCCGCCCTGAGGCGCGCTTCCGTCTTGGCTATCTCCACCGGGTCGCGGTCGAGGCCGTACAGCCGGCCACCGGGCGAGATGGCCTTGAGCAGTTCGGCCGAATGGCCCCCGTGCCCGAGGGTCGCGTCCACGACGGACTCCCCTGGACGCGGGTCGAGAATTTCAAGCACCTCGCCGACGCATATGCTCAGATGGTCGCCTGCGGGAGTCGCGCCTCGGGCCTTCACCTTCTCGATTTCCCCGGGGTAGCGTTCGGAATCGAGTTCCTTGTATTTCTCTGAGAAGCTGCGGGGGTGGGTACCCTTATAGCGCACGCGCCGCTTGTGCGGCCCGATCGGTTCGTCTTCCATGATGGGGCCTCGATTAGCGCGAAGGATACAACGTTTCGACGACGCGGGGCTAGGCCGAGCCGTCAAGCCGATCGGCTACGCCGAAGCCTCCACTCGCGATAGCGCCTTGATCATCAGGTCCATGAGCCGCTCGCAATCGTCGTCGGTGGTGTGGTAGCCGCCGCCGCCCGTGTCCTGGCGCACGACCACGGTGCCGTAATTGGCGTCGCCGCCCGCCTCTACCTCGTATCCGCGGGCCTTCATCGTCCTGAGGACGCCGTAACTGGGCCCGTCCCTGCCTTTCGTCAATACGACGGCGTACATATACGGCACGTTACCGTTGGCGCCCTTGTTTATGGCGGCCTGGAATTGAACCCCGACGAGGTCTACCGGTTTGCGCCGGGGCTCGAGCATCAGGCGCAGGTCCTCGGGCACGTCGCGGCCTTGGTCGTCCTCGTCGAAGCGAAGGTACGGCGTCAACGCGAACCCGTCGGGCCTCGGAACGCCCATCGCCGCCACGAACCGCGACAGCTTCAGGTCCAGCTCGAACGGTACGTGCGCCTTGATCATGCCGAAGAACAACCCTGGAATAGAGAACAGGCACAGATCGAATATGACGAGGCCGACGCGCGATCGCTCCATCGTCGCGACGAACGCGGCGAACAGCAGGAATACGAGCAGGAACGTCTTGAGCACGGAAGGCCCGACGACGGCGCGCCTGAGCTTCTTCGACCTGGCGAGGCCGTCGGCTATGCGCGCGACCTCCCCGTCGGTCACCGCCCGCCATTCCTCCAGGCCCTTGTCCTTGGGCCTGTTCGTCGCCGGCTTGAGCGCCAGCAACAGCCACGCGACGAGTATGAGCGGCGCGCCCGCGACGACCGAGTCCAGCGCTACCTGCGCGGCTACGGCGCCCGCGTACAGGGCGCCCGCCGCTACGAGCCTGGAACCGATGCCGAGTCTCAGGAATTTGAAGCGGTTTTCCATATCGGAGCCTCCTTGCGGGCGTCTATCTCGGAATATCCGGCGTAGCGCCAATAGAGCGGGCACGCGGCCTGGCAGGCCGTGAACGACGCGCAGGCCTTGCACGAGTCCGGCGCGTAGCGTTTATTCTTGAACCAGGCGGCCTTGTCGGAGAACCAGACCGACGCGAAGCCGTCGTCCAGGAGATTGCCTACGGGCTCGGGCCATGACGAGCACGGCAGCACGTCGCCGGACGGAGATACGGACAGGAGCCCGTCGCACGCGGCGCAGCTCTTGTTGCCGAGGCCTCTGGCTATCGGATTGTACAGGCAGAGCGGCGTCGGCGAGTACCAGAAGAAGTCTATGCCCGCTTCATGGGCTCGCTTGCGCGCCTCGTCGACGAAGGCGCCCGTCTCGGAGTACGGGAAGAATAGATCGGAGGCGTCGCGGCCCGAGCCCGTCGGTATGAACAGGTTCATCGACATGCGGCGCACGCCGAGCCCGGCCACGAAAGCCGGCAATTCGAGTAGCGCGTCGCGGTTGGCCCTGGTCAGCGTCGAATTGGTCTGCACCGAAATGCCGGCGGCAATCATCGCGCGTATCCCCGCGACGCTGTCGTCGAAGGCGCCCTCGGCGCCGCACAGCCAGTCGTGCGCGGCCGCGGTCGGGGCCTCGAGGCTAACCTGCGCCGTGCGTAGCCCCGAAGCGAACAGGGAGGCCGCCCGCTCCGGCGTGGCGAGCCTGCCGTTGGTAACCAGGTTGACCCTGAGCCCTCGCGATACCGCGTAGGCCGCCAGCTCCTCGACGTCGGGCCTGACGAGCGGCTCGCCGCCGGTGAACGAGAAGAACGGTATCTTGGCCTCTTCCTTGAATATATCGACGACGCGCTTCCAGCCGTCCGTATCGAGCTCTGAGGCGCCCGACGACTGGGCGAGCGCGAGTCCTGAGTCGTCCCCGCAGCCGGCGTAGCAGAAGCGGCAGCGGTTACCGCAGCGGTAGGTCAGCGCTATCTCGCCGAGCACGGGAAGCCGCGTGAAGTCGAAGCCGTACGCTATCCGCTCCAGCGCGACGGGGCGGCCCTCGTACGCGGCCTTCAGCGACAGGAAGAACGCTTCCACCTCCGCTGCCCGCCCGTCGGAGAAGCCGGGTATGTCCTCGAGGCGACCGCCTTTACCGATATGCTCGAGCAGGGCCGCGCCGGTACGGTTGGTCTTGTAGACCAGGTTAGGCGGCAGTATGACGACCTCGTCCTCGATCCGCGCGTACGCGTACGGCGACAGGTTCTTCCAGAAGCCGTATACCCATTCGAGGCGCTCCAGGCTAGCGGTCAATGGGAGCTCCCCGATACGCAGGCCGAATGGCAGGCGCTATGGCAGGCCGAGTGGCATGCGGAGTGGCAGGCCGAATGGCACGCGTCATGGCACGCGTTGTGGCAGGCCGAATGGCAGGCGTCTACGGTGCCTACGTCGGTCGGCGTGAAGCAACCGGAATAGCAGACGGCCGATCGCATGAAGTCGGCGTACCCGGCCGTCATGCCCGCGGGCAGGCGCACGCCCGACATATAGTCCGGGCGCGTCGACACGATCGCGTAGCTACGCCAGTACATCCACGAGTGGTTAGTCCTGTAGTAATCGAGCCGCCGCGTCTCTTCCCAGCGATCCACCTCGTCGGCCTTGGCCTGGGCCTCCAGAATCTTCTTCCGATAGAAGGCCTTGGTCGCCTCGAGGTCGCAATCCCATATCTTCTCCTGTAGCTTCTTGATCGATTCCTCGAAAAAGTCCGCCAGGAGCCCCGCGAGCACGTTGCCCTCGGCGTCGAACGACGCGAGGAAGCGTTCCTCTATCTCGTCGCCCGCCTTGCTGTCCGACAAGAATCGCAGCTTGAGCGGGTCGTCGCGCTCGACGGCGACGAGGCCCTGGGCCGAGAGCCCTTCCAGCATGATGGACGCGATGCGAGGCAGGGCCAGTTCGAGGAGCAGGGCCGCCTCGACGGGATGGAGATCCTCGGGAACCTTGCCGGGCACCTGATAGCTACCGGCGAACAGCTTGGGCGGCGTCCACGCGTCGCCGGCCCACGCTATGGACTCCACGAGCTCGGCTCGCTTCGCGTGCGCCCTGGCGCGCCTGGCGTACAGGAGCAGCGCCGCGGCGATGACGGCCCCGAAGACGACGATCGCGGCCATCGGAGAATCCCTCCACGCCTTGCGATCCCGGACGTCGCCCCGTATCGCGTCCTCGCTCGCCGGAACGGAATCCCGGCTCGTCAGGGCGGCATGAAGCGGTAGGTAATCGGAAGGGAAATAGAGGGCCAGCCGCTGGGTCTCGAGCGCCCGCGTAGACTCCTGGTAGAAGAGTATCGTCAGGTAGAAACCGCCGTCGTCTCCTGGCGAGCCGTAGTAATCGATCTTGTTCTGGTCGTTTACCCATGCCTCGGTGAGCATCGGGACGGCGGTTTTCTCGGCGTCCGTCAGCTGCTTGCCCGAGACCCTTACAGGTAGCACGAGCCTGACCGCCCGGTATTCCAGGGGCTCATCCCATTCTACCGGCGCCCAGTCGAAATAGACCAGCTCCCCGCGTTCCGGGCTGACCGTAGAACCGACGAGCCCCGCCCGCGCGAAGTCGCCGGCATAGTTCATCGAGTAATGGGCCCGACCCGAGAAGCGCCGGCCGCCGGCCAGCACGATGTCGTACCGGCCTCCGCCCAGGTCCTTCACGGCTAGCGGGACGCGTACGCCCCCGTCCAGGTCGGCCCAGCACCGTTCCAGGTTCCAGACCGGCTCGAAGGCCTCGCCCTGGAAGTAGAAGCCGCTCATGTCGCCGCTGCTCACGTTCCACTCGAGGAGGTAATAGACATCGGCCTTGCCGTCAGGCCTCAGGAAGACCGTCGTCTCGGCCGAGACGAGATCGCTGGAAAGGGCGGACGCCGGGACTACGGTCAGCGTAACCAGGACGATCGCGAGCGCGATGGCTCTGAGGTCGCGTCGGGTATTCATAGAGACTCCTTGACTCCCATCCTGTCGGCCGGAGACAAGCCCCCGGAAAGATCGAGCGCGGCCTTCTCGATTATCGCCGCCTTGTCGCGTAGCGCCGCGGCCGTCCTGGCCCTGGCGTCGGCGAACGGGTCCGCGTCCGCGAGGCCGTATCGGCGCTCCGTGGCCGCTCCGTCCAGCTCCTTCAGGTAGAGGTCCGCTATCGAGACGCATTCGGCGAGCGCGTCCTCGGCCAGCGGATCCCGGGACCTGGCCGACTCGCACGCGGCCAGGTAGGCGACGCCTCGGGTCGCGGCCAGTTCGAGCAGCGCCTTTATCTCCGGATCAGGCACGCGCATGGAGGCCAGGCGATTCCTGGCCTCCTTTGCGGCGGCCAGATGGCCTCGGGCGGCTGACCAGGCGCGGCGATCCATCTCGGACGAGGCCATCGTGGAGCCCAGTCCGCTCACCATGACGATCGCGAATATGACCGCGTACGACGCGACTCCGGCGACGATGCCGAGAGCCGGTCCCGATACCAGCCCTACGCCGATGCCTACCGCGACGGACAACGCGTCGAGCGCCATGCCTCCGGGCGACGTTACGAGGTTTACTATGTAATCTCTTCGTTCCATGGCGATACTGTAGTCCCTGAAATCGCTACGATCAAGCGCAACCTCGCCTAATCCAGCACGGTTATCTCGACACGGCGGTTTCGCGCGCGGTTCTGCTCGGTATCGTTAGGCGCTATCGGCTTGTCGGCGCCCAGTCCCCGGTAGACGAAGCGGTTCGCCGGAATGCCGCGGGCGGTCATCTCGTCGACGATGCGCTTGGCGCGGCGCTCGGACAGTTCATACTGCCCCGCCGGTCGACCCAGGTCGGCGGCGTGCCCTTCGACGAGGAAGGTCCCGCCGGGGATACGCCCGAGAGCCTCGGCTATCGCGTCGAGGCGTCCGCGTTCGGATGCCAGCAATTGGTCGCCGTCCGCGACGAAGCGCAGGTCGAAGAGTAGCAGCACGACGCCCCGCTCGCCCTCCGCGATCTCGAAGGCCCCGCCGGGCACCGGCCCCGTGGCGACGAGCGGAGGCGCGGTCGCCGGGCTCTTTCCTCCGGCAGCGTCTCCGACCGCATCTCCGGCAACGTCTCCGTCAGCGCCGGCGGTCGGGCCGACGGACGCATCGGCAGGCCGAGTAGCGGTAGCCGGAGAGGACGGAACCGCAGACTGTCCCCCGACCATCTCGGAGGCTTCGCCACTTCCGCCTGGCGTACCCGGCGCGGCCGCGAGCATGGACGCTATCCGCTCCCGGTCGGCGGGCAGGCTACCCTTGTGGAAATGCAGGATGAAGCCCTTGAGGCGAACGGTCGATCCGTCCGAATAGCTGAAGGTCTCGTCGACGGTCTCGCGGACGAACAGCGTAGATCCGTCGCGCGAGTCGACGACTATATCGGCCGTCCTCGAGCCGGACGACCCGGTCATGGCAAGATCGCCTATCCTGTCGCCGCCCTTGTAGCGTATCGCGTAGCGAGCCCTGATAGTCGATGCCGGCGTCTCGCCGTACTTCGTCGCGCCCGTATACTCGTATTCGACCAGTACCGGGATCCTCGTAGCCGGTCGTCCCGGCCGCGGCCTGACGACGACGACGCCCTCCCCCGTCCAGCGGTCGCCCGGATCGGCAGGCTCGGGAG
The DNA here is from genome assembly GCA_002839315.1 of Spirochaetae bacterium HGW-Spirochaetae-3. Lineage (GTDB taxonomy): Bacteria > Spirochaetota > Spirochaetia > Treponematales > UBA12059 > SZUA-370. The sequence continues at coordinate 111,000 of PGXV01000001.1, read as the reverse complement.
GAGGATCGGGGACGCCACGCAGTATCGGATAGCCTTCGTCGGTCCTGAAGCGGACCGCGCCGCCCGGCTCCACGGAGAACGATACCGGCACCGCGGCGTCGAGGCGTCGCGCTACCGCGCGCTCGTCCCGCATCGTCTCCTCCAGCACGAGCGCCTCGCCGTCGTACTCCGCCCGGCCGCCGACGGCGCCCGAAACCGACAGGTCGAGCCTCGCCTCGCGATAGACGTGCCCCACGTAGCGACCGTCCTCGTAGCGGGAAAAATCCGAGCGCTCCGACACGAGCACGCGGCCGGCCGGGGGAGAGAACGGCTCGAGCCTGGCCTGGGCGGCGGCTGGAACGGCGGCCGCGACGACCGACAGCGCCGCGGCGACGCGCAAGCCGCGACGAGCCGCCGAACGCGTCATGGCGACGACCTATACCCGATGGCCGCGGCCATCCTCGTAAAGCGAGCTGCGCCCTGCCGTCTGTACGAGCCGAATCGGCCGTCGCAACAGGTACAGCCGTCGGCGACGCTAACGGAACCGAGGCCCAATCGATCGGCTATTCCGAGGTTGGCGGCGACGAGATCGAGCCTTGGAGCGCCGCCGACGCGAACGACGGCGGCCGAGCCGAATTCGTCCGCGTATTCCTTGGCGCGCTCCTCGTCGACGACGTAGCAGCACGCGCCGATCCGCGGTCCGAACGCCGCGGATACGTTCCGCGGCTCCGTGCCGTACAGGCGGCCCATCGCGGATACGGCCACGGCCAGGATGCCCGTACCCTTCCAGCCGGAATGCAATAGGCCGAAGGCGCCCGTCCCCGAATCGAAGAGGAAGATGGGCATGCAGTCGGCTACCGTTATGACGAGGCTCGTCGAGGCATCCGTCCGGGGCGACGAGAGGCCCGGGGCGACCATGCCGTCGGCTGCCCTACCGCGCACGCCGGCTGGAGTAGCGGCTTCAGCGACGATGCGGGAATGCACGAGATCGACCGAGGCCGACCGTCCGGGATCGAACCCGGAGCCGCGCAGCCACCGACTCCTTCGATCCCGGTTCCCGTCGTCGCCGAAGCCCATGTCCCCGGCGACGGCGAGGCTCATGACGGCCTCCGGAGCGTCGACGCCGGGCAACGGTATAGGTAGGACGGACGCCAGGTCCGGTGAAATCGCGTTCACGACTGGTCCGGGTTCCCGACGGCGGCCTTCATCAGTTCGCCCAGGAGGTAATTCGCCTTCTCGAGCTTGAACTTCGCTGACTCCAGGCCCTTCTGGAATTCCTTGTTGGCCTTGCCCTCGATCTGGGCGAGGTTGGAAAGCGAGTCGTAGCGTCCCCGCGCCTCGCGCGACAGTATCGCCTTCAGTATCTCCTGCATGCGGCCCATCGCGTCGCCGGCATGAGCCAGTATCGATTCCGCCTCCGACTCGGCCGCCTTTATGGCGGATTCCACCTTGCGCTTCTTGATCTGGACGGAGGCTAGCTCCGACTTTGCTTGCGAATACGCCTGGCCGAGCTCGCCGTCCATAGAAAGCCTGGAATCGAGCCTCTTGAGCGCGTCGCCGATCTGCAGCATCTCGTTATAGGCGTCGGTAAATTCCAGCCGGTTATCGCGTTTATAGAATTCGCCCTCAAGAAGCACGATCTTGAGCGACTTGTTGATATCCGACAGGAAAGTCTGATGATAGAACGACTCGAGGAAGCGCAAGGACCGGGTGAACCGTACGGGGGGGCTTTTCTCCTTACCCGTTTCGGACAGGTACTGGAACCATGTCGGGGAATCCTTTCCGACGAGGGCCTGTATGTCGGAATCGAGCTGCGCCACACGCCGTTCGGCGGAGAAACGCAGGAATCGGCGGTCTACCCTGTCGCGCCAGTAGGACTTGAAGATCGCGAACCAGTCCTCCCCGCCTCCCGTCGACGCGCACTGCCAGTTAGGGTCGTCGTTGGAGACCTTGAGGATAGCCTCTATCGGCACGCGGGCGTTGAAGCCACGGATGACGGCGAGCGCCTTCTCCGCGTTAGCCAGCTCGCGGCCCACGGCTTCTTCGATGTTGAAGCCCTCCGCCCCTATCTCGTCGTTGAGCGCGAAGCCTATGATCGCCTCCATCAGGCGTAGCGATGGCGGTTGATCGAACGAGCACAGTATGGCCGCCAGCTCCGCCAGCTGGTCCGAGGCAGCGTACATAGACATTTCCTTGAGCCCCGCCGCGTTCGTCTGGAAGGCCCCGAGGAAGCGATCGTACAGGAATCCGGACAACTTCTTGAGGACGTGCAGGTTGCGAACGTCCTTGTACATGAGGCGCCGCCGTTCGTCGTCGATCCTCGCGATAGCCGACTCGAGCGCCGCGCTTATCGCGGTCTTGACGTCGGCGTCGCTCGCCAACGAGTTCTGGTCGACGAAGCGGTACGGGTCGGTCTCGAGCGACAGCTCCTCGTGCACGTCCTCGAACTCGAGCGACGCCAGGAACGCGAAGAACGACGCCCGGTTCTTTTCGAGCGTCCGGTCTAGTAGATCGTAGAAATAGCGCGCGGCGCCGCGAAGGTTCGAGAGCTCTCGGTAGAACGCTTCCTGCAACACCCTCCGCCGCGGTTCAATCAATCCGACGCTCGTCGACTCTATGTCCCGGATCAACGCCCTGAGGAAGCGATCCTTGACCAGTTCTTCCTTGCTGCCGCCTCCGAGCATCGACCGAACTGTTATGAATATCCTCGTGAATAGTCCGAGTTCCCGATACGCCGCCTTGTAGTCGATATGATTTTCAGTCGCCGGGATCCGCTGGAAAAGGGGTTCCGTCGAAACGGTAAACGCCGGTTGTAGCCGACCGAGGAGATCGGCGCGCTCGGAGGGGCTCAGGTCGAGGACGAGAGCTTCAAACGTGGATACGTTGGCCATAATACGCAATCCTACATGCCCTCGGCGGTATTATCAAGCGCCGATATCATTATCGTCCAAGTCGACTACGATGGTTCCGCCCCCACGTGGCGCCGGGAAGGATAGTCGATACGCCCTCAGGCGCAATTCGCCGGGTTCGCCGTCGCCGTACGTCCGGTCGCCTTCCAGCGGCAAGCCGAGCCAGGCCATATGGGCCCGTACCTGATGCCTGAATCCCCTGGACAGCTCGATCTCGGCCAGCACGCCGTCTTTATAGGGCCTCGCCTCCGCGATATCGCTACGGTAGGCGTCTCGGGTCCACGCCTTGCCGCCTCCGCTCGGCGTCGAGTCAGGCGATGAGCAGGCAACGCGGGCGGCCCCGGGGCCGTACGGCCTGAAACGGCTCTCGACGGCCGTCCCGGACAGCATGTCCGAAATCCGGCGGAGGTCGGAACCGCGCAGGCACCTCGACCAGGTAGAGGCGTCGACTCCCGCAGGCGCGATGGATTCAGGCTTCGACCCGAGGAGGCCGGAGCCGACGGGCACCCCCAGCGCCCTATACCGCTTGACGAATTTACCGGCTCCGGCCGCCGCTATCACGGCCGCGAATGCATCCTCGTCGGAGGCGAAGGCGACGAGCCCTGACGTCGGGGCGTCCAAGCGGTGCAGTAGCCCGCCTTCGCCCTTGCCGCGGCCCCGTATCGCGGCCGCCGTCGGACGAAGGCCGAACAGCCATGCGCACAGCGTAGAAGGGTCTCCCGCCGCGTCGCCTTCGGGCGAGCCCGTAGGCGCGCAGTGCATGCCGGCGGGCTTTGCGACGACGATGATTCCGCCGCCTTCGAATACGATGCGCGGTTCCGGTATCGGCTTGAACGCTACGTCCACGATGCCTCCTCGATACAATAAGCCTATATGGCGACGATACCCCGACGCAAGCCTCCTCATAGAGAAACGCCGACCTGCCGATAAATAGAAGCGGAGGATCGACGACCGGCATGAGCATCGACAACGACAGGAAAAAAAGCGCTCGGTCGGCGCGTCGACGGCCATTGGCTTCCTCGGTCAGGGCGGTCATCCACGACATCTCGCGATCAGGCCTGACCGCGCTTTTCGCTACGTTCTTCGGGGCTATCGCCGTATTCGGCATAGCCGTATGGCTCGTCGAGCGAAGCAACGCCGACGGCATGTTCGCGAGCCCCTTCGACGGCATCTGGTGGGCGGTCGTCACGCTCGCGACCGTCGGATACGGCGACAAGTATCCCGCCAGCGGGTTCGGCAAGGCGGCCGCCATGGCGTTCATGATCGGCGGCGTCATCCTGAGCGCGCTCGTATCGGGAACCATAGCGTCTATCTTCGTCGAGAGGCGTATCAGGGAGGGCAAGGGATTGCAAGACGTACGATTAAAGGGGCATACGGTCGTCTGCGGGTGGAACGCCCACGCGGACTCCGTGCTCGACGGGCTCGAGACCGAGTCGCCGGATACGCCGGTCGTGCTCGTATGCGGCATGGAACCCGAACGATTCGACGCCATCAAGGCCGCGCATCCCGGCCTCGACCTCCGATTCGTCCGAGGAGACCATACGCAGGAGGCGATACTGCGCAAGGCCTCGGTACAGCAATGCCGCTCGTGCCTCCTACTGCCCGACGAATCGGGAGGCTCCGGCGCTTCGAATGCCGACGAGAGGACCATACTCTCCGCGCTCGCCATCAAGTCGATATCCAGGGAGCCGTCGATACGGGCGGCCATCCTCAAGGCCGACAGCGAGCAGCACCTGAGGCGCGCCGAGGTCGACGACGTCGTGCTGCACGGGGAATTCACCGGATTCCTCCTGTCCGCGTCCAGCGAAGACGGCGGCCTACCCGGCGCGGCGCGGGAGCTCCTGTCGTTCTCGTCGCCGTCCCGTCTCAGGCAGAGCCCGATGCCCCTGTCCCTCGTAGGCAAGACCTTCGCGGAGGCGTCCGACTGGTTCGTGCGGGCCGGCGCCGGCGTTCTCGTAGGCGTGCTCGCAAAGGAGAAGCCGGTCACCCTCGACGATATACTGTCGGCCAACTCGGGCGCCATCGACGATTTCATAAAACGGAAATTCGCCGAGGCGGCTATCGACATCGGGGCCGACCAGGCGGAAGGCGGAAAGGCGAGGCTTTCGCCGGCTCCGGATTACGTTATCGGCGAGACCGACGTAGCCTTCGTCATAGGCGGTTCCCATGCCTAAGGACGCGGAGAGACTGCGCAAGGCGTCGCTGGTCGCCGATCTCTCGGACGGCGACGCAGCGGCTATACTGGCCTCGGGCCGTTTCGCGCGCTTCAAGTCCGGCGATACCATAATGCGCGAAGGCGAGGAATCGGATACGATGTACCTGTTCCTCGAGGGCGTCGTCGACGTTACGAAGAACCTGACGCTCAAGATAGCCGGCAGGGGGTTCGGTCACGCGGAGAAGTCGATGACGAGGCTGAAGGCCGGCACCGCTCCGGTATTCGGGGAGATGTCCATGTTCGGGGACGAACCGAGGAGCGCTACCGTCACGGCGGCCAGCGACTGCGTACTGTTCGAGCTATCGAGACAGGCCTTCGAGCGCATCTGCGACGAGCATCCCAGGCTCGGCCTCGCGCTGACCCGCAGGATCGCGGCTATGCTCAGCTCGCGCGTCCGCAAGGGCAACGACGACGTACTCAAGCTGTCAACCGCGCTGTCGATAGCGCTATCACGATGAAGAGGAGCCCTTCGGTGCGTATACGAGCCATAGCCACGGCGACGTTACTATTCCTGTCGGCGGCGTTAACGATAGCCGCGGCCCAGGAATCGCAGGCAACGGCCGCCGTCACCGCGGAGGGGCCCGCCGTCCCCCGTTCGTTCAGGGGAATAGAGCTCGGCATGCCGATGGACGAGGTCAAGGCGATCCTGACCTCCGACGGCATATTCGCGTACCGGGGAGAGCCCGACGTCAGCCTCCTGCCGCGACCTGACGAGAGCCTCATAGAGGTCTCGGGGCTGTCCTTCATACGGCGCGCCTTCTTCCAGTTCTACGAAGGGAAGCTGTTCGTCATGATATTCGCGCTCAACGAGAAGCAGATGGACCACTATTCCGTGTTCACGAGCCTATCGTCAAAGTACGGCAAGCCCGACGCGCTATCGCCGAGCGAGAGCGTGTGGGAAGACGCGGCTACCAGGATGTCGGTGGAACGCCCGCTCGCGGTAAAGTACATCGATATGGCCGTATTCGACGCGCTCAAGGCCAAAGGCGTTGCCGAACAGTCCTACGAGGAGATACTGCGAGCCGATTTCCTGGGCGGATTTTAAGGAAGTAATCAGTAATCAGTAATCAGTAATCAGTGAAAGATACGCTATCACTGATCACTGATCACAGATAACTGATCACTCTATTCCCAGCACCTTCAGCCGATATCGCAGGCGCCGCTCGTTGATGCCGAGTTCGCGGGCGGCGGCGCTCTTGTTGTGCGCGTTGCGTTCGAGCACCCTGGACAGGAACCCTTTCTCGAAATCGCTCATCGCCTCGTCGTAGCCGCCGGCGAGCATCGGCGCCGTTTCGTCCTCGCGGTCGGCCTCGCTGGGAAGGAAGATATCCGTCTCGGTCAGGTAATCGCCGCGGCAAAGCACGACCCCGCGCTCCAGAACGTTCTCGAGCTCGCGGACGTTGCCGGGAAACGGGTAGCGCATGATCCTGGCCATGGCCTCGCCGGTGATGCTCTTGATGGGCTTGCGGTTCTTGGTCGCGCACTTCTTAATAAAATAATCCACCAGATACGGTATATCGGCGCGGTGGTCCCTGAGAGCGGGCAGCGATACGGGAACGACGTTGACGCGGTAATACAGGTCGGCGCGGAAACGCCCGGCCCGTACCTCGGCCTCGAGGTCCCTGTTGGTCGCAGCGATGATCCTGACGTCCGAATCCCTCGGAGTGTTCTCCCCGACCCGCTCGTAGGTGCCGAATTGCAGCACGCGCAGGAGCTTTACCTGTATACCCGGAGGCACCTCTCCTATCTCGTCAATGAACAGGGTCCCACCGTCGGCCAGCGCGAAACGCCCGGTACGATCGGCCATAGCGCCGGTGAATGCGCCTTTTACATGGCCGAAGAGTTCGCTCTCTATTAGATTTTCCTGCAACGCGGCTATATTGACCGGCACGAAGGCCTTGTGCCGCCTCGGCCCCGCGAGGTGTATCGCGCGGGCTACGAGCTCCTTGCCGGTACCGCTCTCTCCGGTGATAAGCACCGTGGAGTCGCTCTTCGCCGCCCTCGCGGCCATCGAAAGCACCTTCTCCATCTCCGGGCTGTGCGAGATGATGGTCTGGGCGCGCCCCTGCCCGAGGGCCTCTACCATGGCGCGGTTCTCGCGCTCCATCTCGTTCTTCTCCATCAGCCCTCGTATCAGCGATACGAGCTCGTCCACCGACGGGGGATTGGGTAGCGAATCGTAGGCGCCGAGGCGCATCAGCTCGACGTCCATCGTGATGTCATGGTCGCCCAGCAGGAGCGCTATCTCGCAACTGGGGCAGGCCGCCTTCAGGAATGCTATCCCGTCGGCGGTAGCCATAGACAGGGAGTCGGGGTCGAGAAGCACGAGATCGACCTTGTCGCCGCTCTCTACCGCCTGTATCGCGGTCTCGCCGCCGTCTACGCGAAGACCGCAGGCTCCGACGCTTGTAACGGCGTTTTCTACGATGGTAGCGGTCGATGCTCCTACGAGAGCGAGTATATTAAAATTTATGCGCTCGTTCATGGCCTGATCGATGCCTCCCCTTGGTACTGCAGGCGGTAGAGATTGTAGTATATGCCGCCTTTGGCTATTAGACTATCATGATCGCCGGTCTCCGCCAGCTTCCCGTCGGCTAGTACGAGGATACGGTCCGCGTGCCGTATCGTCGACAGCCGATGGGCTATGGCGACGGTCGTACGGCCGCGCATCATGCCGGACAGGCCGTCCTGAAGCAGCCGCTCGGTCTCCGTATCCACGGAACTCGTCGCCTCGTCGAGAACGACTATCGTGGGGTCGTGGGCCACGACCCTGGCGAAGGACAGGAGCTGGCGCTGGCCCGACGACAGGGTGGCGGCGCCCTCGCCCAGCTTGGCGTCGTAGCCGCCGTCCAGGCCCATTATGAAACCGTGCGCGCGCACGGCCCTCGCCGCACGCTCGATAGCCGGTCGATCCAGTCCAAGCCCCAGGTCGATATTGGACGCGACGGTGCCGGAGAACAGGAACACGTCCTGCATGACGGGCCGTATCGAGGATCGGAGCTCCGCAAGGGGTAGATCCCGGACGGGAGAGCCGTCGAGGCGTATCTCTCCCTTCTGCGGATCCCACAGCCTGGCGAGCAGGGCGCCTACCGTGCTCTTTCCCGCCCCGGTATACCCGACGATCGCGACGGTCTCCCCGGGCTCCACGACGAAGGACAGGTCCCTGAGCACCCAGTCGTCGCCCCTGTACGCGAACCATACGTGGTCGAATTCGATATGCCCGCGGACAGGCGAGGATATGGTCGAGGCGCTCCCGTCCGGAACGCGCTCGTCGGCGTCCAGGAGCTTGAATACGCGCTCCCCTCCGGCCATCGCGCTCTGTAGTAGCGTATACTTCTCGGATATGTCCTGGAGCGGCTGGTAGAACATGCGTATCAGGTTGACGAACGCTATCAGCGTCCCCAGCGTGATGAGGCCACTACCGCGGAGCCCAGCGCCGAACCACAGCACGATCGCGGTCGATACCGACGAGAAGAATTCGATAAGCGGCCTGAAGGTCGCGAATACGTACATCTCACCGAGATTGGCCTTCATCAGTTCGCCGTCCTTGGCCTCGAACTCGGTGGCCGAGTTTCGTTCGCGCCCGAACAGCTTGACGACGGCGACTCCGGCGATATGCTCGGCGATGAAGGCGTTAACCCTGGACAGCCACGTTCTCTGGCGCCTGAAAGCGTCGCGGGCCTTTCGCCTCGATATGCCGGTGGCCACGAGCACCGGAGGCAGCGTAGCCACGGCGACGAGGCCGAGCCGCGGGCTCATCGCGAAGAGCACGACGAGCGCGCCTACCATGATGCTCGCGTCCTTGACGAACGAGGCTACGACGTTCGTAAAGAATTCGTTGATCGTCTCCACGTCGCCTGTTAGCCTCGTGACGAGCCGCCCGACCGGTTGCCTTGACAGAAAGGCCAGTGATTGACGGCTCGTGCGCATGAATAGCGCCATCCGGAGATCTTTCATGACGTTCTGGCCGATGAGGCTCGTCGTCCAGGTCTGCGCGAAGGTCGATAGCAGCACGATTACGAGGACGACGAGCAACGTCCAACCATACACCGACACGACGCGGATATCCGCCGCCCGGAGAGCCTTGGCGTCCATGGGCGCCAGGGAGCTCAAGAAGGCCGACGGCGAGACGAACCAGCCGTCGGACAAGCGAGGGCTTCCGACGGTTCCGCGACCGGCCTCGACCGCTTTCGCCACTGATTCCGGGAGCGCGCCCGCGTCCTGGACCCGGGTCAGGTAATAGGGCCCCCGGTCCAGGATACCGTCGGCCTCGAGGCTCAGCTTGTCGTCCTTGTCCAGCGAAGCGAGCCTTTCCTCTCGAACGAACACGCGGCCTAGGATCGTAGGCGCGCCTTCCAGTATGTCGAGGCCCATAAGCCGCGTATCCTGCGCCGCGGACGCATCGACGGACGCCCATGAAACGATAAGGGCCTCGTCGACCGTTTTCTGTACCAGCACCGGCAGGACGAGCTCTCCCGCGGTCGACAACGCGAGGGTCAGTGCCGCGGCCGCGAGCAGCGCCTCGTATGGCCGTACGTACGAGAATATGCGCCTGACTATCGTCCCGTCGTAGCTCTTGACGATCTCGTCCGACTCGAAGTAATCGGCCATCTACCTACCCTCCCCCGAGTCTACCGACGACGCGCTCAGTGCCTGAAGGGCCGCTATCTCGGAGTAGAATCCATCTACGGCGGCCAATTCGTCAGGGGTACCGAGCTGGGAGAGCCTGCCGGAATCGAGCACGACGACGATATCGGCTCGCCGTAGCGTCGAAACCCGGTTGGATACGATGATCGTCGTCTTGCCGACCCTGTCGCCGACGAGGGCTGAGACGATGGACTCCTCGGTCTCGGCGTCGACGGCAGACAGGGCGTCGTCCAGTACCAGTATCTCGGGATCCCGGGCCAGGGCCCTCGCTATCGCGACGCGTTGCTTCTGGCCGCCCGACAGAGTCAATCCGCGCTCTCCGACGACGGTATCCCAGCCGTCGGAGAAGAGCCGCAGGTCGCGGTCCAGCGCGCTGATCGCGACGGCGCGCTCGAAACGCTCGCGGGGCAGGTCGGGGTCAGAGAACAGGACGTTGGCGCGGATGGTATCGGAGAAGAGGAAGCTGTCCTGCGGCACGAAGCCTATCGAGGCTCGAAGCGTTTCTATCTGGAACGAGCCGACGTCGACGCCGCCGATCGTCACGGCGCCGCGCGGCGGCTCGACGATGCGGGATAGCGTCTTTACCAGCGTACTCTTGCCGGACCCGACCTTCCCGAGCACGCCGAGGGTCCGGCCCGCGGGCAGGGTCACGCTGATGCCGTCGAGGGCCGGGGTCAGCGATCCCGGGTACGAGACGCCGAGGTCGACGAATCCGACCGCTCCGACGGGAACCGCGTCGGTAGGCTCGGCGCCGGGAGCGAACCGGGGCTCGGGGTCGGTCTCTATCACCTCGTTGACGCGCTTCAGGCTAGCGGCGCCGCGCTGTAGCATGTTCACCGTGAATCCGGCGCCGACCATCGGCCATATGAGCATCTCCAGGTACGACAGCATAGCGGCCAGCGAGCCGGGCGACATACGGTTCTCTATGACCGCGGCGCCTCCGACGACGACGAGCAGGAGCGTAGTCAGGCCTGCGAGGAACGATATGAGCGGGAAGAAGAAACCGTGTATCATCACGAGTACCATCGAGGCCCTGCGGTACCCGTCGTTGGCCTCGGAGAATCGCCTGGCGAATTCGTCTTCCTTGACGAAGGACTGCACCACCCGTATGCCCTGCATGGTCTCGTGAGCCACCGAACTCATATCGGAGTACAGCTCCTGAGCCCTCTTGAAGCGCTTTCCGACCATGGAACCGAACATCAGGATGAGCACGGTGATGAGCGGGAGCGGCGTTATCGTTATAAGAGCGGTGGCGGGGTTCTGAGCCAGCATGACGGCGAGAATCGCCACCGACATGAACGCCCCGTCGAAGAAGGCGACGAAGGCCATGCCGGTAGCCATGCGTATGGCCTGCATGTCGTTCGTGGCGCGCGCCATGATGTCTCCCGCGGACGTGCCGTTGAAATACGACGGAGGCAGGGTCATCAGCCTCCCGAAGAGCCTGTCCCGAAGCGCCGTCTCTATCCGCCTGGACGAACCGTGTATGAAGTAGCGCCACAGGAAGCGACCGGCGGCGATGGCCGCCGCCGTCGCCGCCATGGAGAGGCCTATGGCGGCGACCGTCCGACGGGGATAGCCGGAGGATATGGAATCGACGGCCCTACGGAGGAATTGGGGTAAGAGTAGCTGAGCCGCGTCGACCACCACGAGACACAGCAGTCCCAGGCAATATGATCGGCGATAGCGCCTCAGGTACGGCAGGAGCGTCTTGAATTCTTTTAGCATCGCCGAATCGTATACCGGCGATCGATGTTTTTCAACGACCGCCCGCCTCGTAAGCCACAATACGGTTGACATGGAGATCGTATGGCTAAATAGTTGAGTCATGCGAAGATCCATTGCGCTAACGCTATCGTCGTTAGTCTTCCTCGGTTCATGCGCTCTGCTCAAGGCCGGCGACTACGCGTCGGCAGCGTTCATGCGAGAAAACGATCCGGAGCTCGCAGAGGCGGCTTTCCCCGCGATGATAAAGGCGTCGGAGGCTCTTTCGCTCGCTGATCCCGGCGATGACGGCAAAGCTGTCATGACCGCGTCGCTATACGTCATGTACGCCAACGCCTTCCTCGACGGCCGCGCCTTCGCGTTGCCTGACGATGCGTACGAGGAGAAGCGGGCACTCTCGCTCCGCGCCGTTTCGCTGTACCGCAGGGCGGCAATCCTCCTCGTCCCACGGGTCGAGAAGCGGGCGCCCGGCATATTCGGAGACGGCGCCTCCCTGTCCCGGTTCGGTCGCGACGACGTTCCGCTACTGTATTGGACAGCCGCGGCCGTACTCTCGGCCTTCGCGGGCGACCCCGTGGATTTCGACAACGCCGCGAGGGTGGGCGGAGCGGTCGCGATCTTCGAGAAGGCTCGAGCCCTCGATCCAGGCTGGAACGGCGGAGCCATCGACGAGCTGGCTATTACTATCTACGGCTCTTTGCCGAGGGACCTGGGCGGGGACCCGGAGAAGGCCGTGGCCGCGTTCGCCGCCGCGAAGGCCGCGACCGATTCAGCCTCTCCGGGCCCGTACGTCGCGTACGCGTATTCGGTGTGCGTGGCCGCGGGCGACGCCGAAGGCTTCGCCTCGGCGCTTGAAACGGCACTCGAGCTGGATGGACGACCCGGATCGGCGCTGATGGACGCCTTGGCCCGACGCAAGGCGAGTCGACTCCTCGCCGACGCCGCTACTTATTTCTAGGCCCGACAACACTGTCGCGACGAAAAAGGGAGATCATATGACCGTACGGAGAGCGGCGACCGTCGCCTTGGCACTACTCGTCACGCTCGGCGCGCGAACGGCGTCCGCCCAGGAAGTGACGCTGCAGATCGGCTCTACCGCGCCGGCCAACAGCCCCTGGGATATTGGCCTGAGGAAGATCGCCGCCGAATGGTCCCGCGTATCCGGCGGCCGGGTAAGGATGACGTTCCCGAGGAGCGTCGCCAACGCCAGCCAGGAGGACCTGATACAGAAGCTCAAATTCTCGCTCGACGGCGCCGTACTCGAGACGACGGGCCTGGGCTTCATCGATCCCGACGTATTCTTCCTGTCGCTGCCGTCCATAATACGCGACGACGCCGAATACGAACGGGCCATGGCCGCGGCCATGCCGCTCATAAAGGCGAAGATGGCCGGCCGCTACGAGATCGTCGCGACGGCGAAGGGCGGATGGATACGATTCTTCTCGAACCAGCCTATCAGGACGCCGGAAGACCTCAGGAACATACGTATGGGGGTCAATCGCAACATGGACTCCCTGACGAAGCTACTACAATCGGTAGGCGCCAGGACCGTAAAGACCGATACGGCGGCGACGCTCCTGCAGTTCAATTCGGGCGCCATGGACGCCATGTATTCCAGCCCGCTGTACGTCGCCGCGCTATGGTCCCAATTCAGGCGCTCGATCACCCATATGACCGGGTTCAAGGTCGCGCCGTTCTTCGGGGCCGTTATCATCAACAAGCGATCCTGGGACAGGGTTCCGGATTCCTTGAAGCCGCTCCTGCTCGACGCGGCGGAGCGCGTCTGCGTCGAGATAAGCGCGGAGACGGCCGCCCTCGAGGAGAGAGGCATAGAGGCAATGCGGCGCGGCGGACTTACCGTACCCGATTATACGGCGGCTGACGAACGGGCATGGAACGCGCTATACGCCGAGAAGATACCGGAGGTAGCCCTGGAGTGGTACTCGCCCGAATTCACGGCGGCTATCCTGGCCGCGATCGGCAGGTGATATGCCGAAGACCGTAGCCCGATCCCCGCTGCTCACCGTCGGCCTCTGGGGATCGGCCATAGCCGCGGCCGTCCTCTCCATGGTACCCGTGCTGGATCTAGCGATGGCGAGGCTATTCTGGAAAGGCTTCCCCGAGGCGGCCGCGCTTACGGAGCACGCGCTGATAGCGCTCGCCTTCCTGGCGGCCGCCGTGGCGAGCATCCGCGGCACGCACCTTTCGCTCGGCGCCGCGCGCGAGCCCGGCGGACGATGGCAGCGTAGCCTGGCGGTCATGCGATCGGGCGCGACGTCCGCCGTAGATGTCGCGCTGCTCTGCGCTTCGCTTTCCCTGCTGCTCATCGGCTTCGAGCCGAACGACCGTACCTTCGGCATACCGACGGCCGTATTCGCGTCTCCGATGGCCCTGGGATTCCTGCTGATGACCGCGTCTGACGTCGTGCGGGTTAGCGGCAGGCGACGCGTCGCCGCCGCCGTGGGCATCGTCTTCGGGCTTTTCCTGTCCGCCGGGGCGATAGCCAACGCCGTATCCGTCTTCAACGCCTATCCTGACGCGCTGGCGGCGCTCTCGTCTACCGTCCAGGCCTTCGCGGGCGTAGCTACCTTCCCGCTCATCGTCGCGCTGGCGATCCTGGCGTTCTCCGGCATGCCGCTCTACGCGGTACTGTCGGGCGCGGCGATCCTCCTCGACCTGGGGTCCGGTTCAGCCATAGAGCTGATACCGAGCGAGGCGTACAGCCTCTTCACCAACGACAGCATGCCGGCCATCCCCCTCTTCACGATGGCCGGGTACGTGCTCTCGGAATCGGGGGCCGGGCGGAGGCTCGTCGACGTATTCAGGGAATGGTTCGGGTGGATACCCGGAGGCGAGGCATTCGCCGCCGTGCTCGTATGCGCGTTCTTCACGACGTTCACCGGGGCCAACGGAGTGGCCATCCTGGCACTCGGCGGAATCCTGGCGACGGTTCTCGTGGGTTCCGGCTCCTATGACGAGAATTTCGCCCACGGGTTCCTGACCGCGTCGTCATCGGTCGGCCTGCTCTTCCCGCCGAGCATGGCGGTCATCGTTTACGCGGTCAACGCGACCTTCGTCGTACGGGGAGACGCCGCGTTCACCATAGGGGACATGTTCCTCGGAGGCCTCATCCCCGGGGCGCTGCTCGTTTTCGCGATGGGCGGCATGGGCATCGCTAGAAGCAAGAGGACGGGAGCCCCGCGAAAGGCCTTCAAGGCGGGAGAGGCCTTCATGGCGTCGTGGAAGGCGTTGCCGGAAGTCGTCATCCCGCTCCTGATCCTGGCGCTGTACCTGACGGGATTGGCTGATATCGCGCAGATAGGAGCGATCGTACTGCTCTACGTCGTCATCGCCGAAGGCCCCGTCAGGCGGGACCTGGATCTTCGGGGCATGGCGAGCGCCCTCGGCAAGGCGCTACCGGTAGCCGGCGGCGCGCTTGTGATCATAGCCGCGGCGAGGGGCCTATCGTTCTATACGATAGAGGCGGGACTACCGGACCTGTTCAGCGGATGGATGGCGTCCTTCGTTTCGTCACGTCTCGTCTTCCTCGTCCTGCTCAATATCGCGCTACTGGTCGTAGGGTGCTTCATGGATATATTCTCGGCCGTCCTCGTCATATCGCCGCTCGTTATCCCGTTAGGCGCCGCCTACGGCGTACATCCCGTCCATCTGGGGGTAATATTCATCATGAACCTGTCGATAGGATTCCTGACTCCGCCCATCGGCATGAACCTGTTCCTCGCGAGCTACGCGTTCGACAAGCCGGTGATGCGCATATACAAGGACGTCTTGCCCTTCTTCCTCGTCCAGCTCGTCGTGCTGGCGCTGGTGACGTGGATACCGTGGTTCTCGCTGGCGTTCGTGAGATGAGCCGGAGAATGAGCGCCTTGCCGGGCATAGGGCCCTCGACGATACCGATCCTCAAGCGCTATCCCGGCGCGATCGACGCGGTCCTGCTGATCCACGGCTTTACGGGAAACCCTACCGAGCTCGAGTACCTCGCGGACGAGCTGTTCCGCGCCGGCCATACCGTATACGTCCCCCGCCTGCCCGGCCACGGCACCGACCGCGCAGATTTCATGTCCACGGACGCGAATGACTGGATACGCCGCGCCCGCGACGCCTACATAGAGCTGTACGCCGAATACGGCCGCGTGCGTATCGTCGGGCATTCCATGGGCGGCGCCATAGCGCTGATCCTGGCCGCGGATTACGCTCCCGACCGTATCGCGCTCCTCGCTCCAGCCGTAGACCTATCGGACGGCAGAGCCGCGTTGACTCCTCTCGTCGGCAAATTCCTGCCCGTCCTGCGTGTCGGGTCGCCGCCGAGCCCTCGGGACTCCGAGGGCGAGCGATTACGCCTGCACGGTGAATACTGGAGCGACACGCTCGTGCGTCAGACGGGCGAGCTGGTTAGCGTGATGCGGGCGGCGCGGGCGGCCCTTCCGCGCCTGCGCTCGAGCACGCTCGTCGTCTCCGGAGAGCTCGACGCCACCGTCCCGGCCACCGCGTCCGCCAGGATAGCGGCCAAGGCTACGCTCGCGGCCGAAATACGACAGGAAACGATACCCGGCGCCGATCACCTCTTCCCATTCTCGCCGGAAGGACGGCATTATTGCGCCCGACTAGTCGAGGAGTGGCTTACAGAATGAACGCGACATATATCGTGTATAGCGACGGCGCTTGTTCCGGCAACCCCGGCCCGGGCGGATGGGCATGGGTATCGCTGGCGGGCGGGGAGATCAAAGAGGGCTACGGCGGCGAGTCCGTGACCACGAACAACAGGATGGAGCTGATAGGCGCTGCCGAGGGCCTGGCGGCCATCAAGGCGAGGATCGAATCTGGAGACCTCAAGCCCGGCATGGTAGAGGTACGTACCGATTCTCAATACGTGAAGAACGGCGTCACGACCTGGATAGCCTCATGGAAGCGCAACGGATGGCGCACCGCCAGCAAGGCTCCCGTCAAGAACAAGGATCTCTGGGAGCGGCTCGACGCTCTGTCGTCGGAATTGCGCGCCCGTTGGGTCTGGGTCGAGGGCCATGCGGGAGAGGCCTGGAACGAGCGTTGCGACGAATTGGCGCGTCGCGGCGTCGCCGAGAACCGATAAGGCCGGCACGCCTGTTTAGAATTTCGCCGGCTTTCGCTCAGAAATGAGAGAACAGCATTACGCTCCAGAAGACAGCTTCCTTCGGGTAGTACAGCGATGCGTCGACGAGCGTCATCCCCGCGTACGCTCCTAGCTGGACGGCGCCGGCGACGTCGATGGCCGCGCCGCCGCCGACCGAAGCCAGCAGGCCCGAGGCCGAGGCGTAATTCGTCGAACCCGCGAAGCCTGAATACCAGCCCGCGTCGAAGAACCCGTACAGTACCGGAACGATCGAGTCCGCTCCGAGCGCCGGACCGAGGAGTCGTAGCTCGACGTTCGCGACCGACTTGAACGAGCTGTCGTACGACTTCGCGGGATAGCCCCGTACGCAGTCGCCGAGCGAGCCTCGCAGCTCGCTGCCGCCGAACGATTCGTTGACGTACATCGGCACGGCCGTTCCGCCCGACGCGTCAACGCCGGCGAAACCGGCCAGGTAGGCGTTGAACAGGTTCCCGCCGTCGGATGGAATGTCGAGAACGGGCAAGAAGCCGCGCAACTGGCCCGAGACCCGCCAGAAATCGGTCCTGGCGTTGGCGAAACCCGGCCCCCATTCGGCGCTCGCCTCGGCATACACTCCGCTGATAGCGTTGTGGGCGCTCCGCTCCCTCGAATCGTAGGATGCGCCGCCCATGACGGAGGTCCCGAAGAGTCCGTGCATGTCGGCGAACACCGCGTCTTGCTCTCCCTCGTTCGAGTGGATGTCGAAGCGGCCGCGATACTCGGCGAAGACCGAGACGAGGTTGTCGCCGTCGGCGCGGCGGGACAGGCCCTGGATGAACGCGAGGTCCCACTGGAAGTTGGGCGTATCGAATGCAAGACCGTCTGCGTCGGCCTTCCACGGGTCGCCGGTAATCGTGTCTCGCAGGAGAATACCGTTCTCGTAGCCGCCTCCGGCCAGCAGGCGCAGCTTGGTGTCGCCGGACGGGTATAGCGAGAGGCCGTTGTAGGTAAGCGACAGGTCGGCTCCGCTCGGAATGTAATTGTTGTAGCGACGCGGCCCTTCGAAGGCGAGGACGAAGTCCCCGTCTTCGGCATAGAGCGGAACCAGGATGCCGATGGCGATCAACACGGTAGCGATAAATCGTTCGGTCATCATGGTTCCGGTTCTCTGCTTAGGCCTGACCCGCCGAGCCGAGGACTTCCTTGTTCTTGTGCATATAGAGCTTCTTGAGCTCGTCGCGAGCCGGCCCGAGATACTTGCGCGGATCGAATTCGTCCGGTTTCTCGGAGAACACCTTGCGTACCATCGCGGTCATCGCGAGGCGGCCGTCGGAATCGATGTTGATCTTGCAGACGGCGCTCTTGGAGGCCTTCCGGAGCTGCTCCTCGGGAATTCCGACCGAATCGGACAGCTTGCCACCGAATTTCTCGATGAGCCTGACGTACTCGATCGGTACGCTCGACGAGCCGTGGAGCACGATGGGGAAGCCCGGTAGCTTCTTCTCGATCTCGGCGAGTATATCGAAGCGAAGGGGCGGCGGGATCAGCACGCCGTCGGCAGTCTTGGTGCACTGCTCGGGCTTGAACTTGGTGCGGCCGTGACTGGTGCCGATAGATATAGCCAGGGAGTCGACGCCCGTCTTCTCGACGAAATCCTGTACTTCCTCGGGCTGGGTGTAGTTGGAATGCTCCGAGGATACGTCGTCCTCGACGCCTGCCAGAACGCCCAGCTCCCCCTCGACCGACACGTAGTCTTTCCGGGAATGAGCGTATTCGCATACCTTCTTCGTCAACGCGACATTCTCGTCATAGGGCAGGTGCGACCCGTCTATCATGACGCTGGAGAAGCCGCTCTCTATGCAGTCGACGCAGAGCTCGTAGGTGTCGCCGTGATCGAGGTGCAACACGATCGGAATCTTGTAGCCGAGCTCGGCGGCGTACTCCACGGCGCCGCGGGCCATGTTCCGCAGGAGGTTCGAGTTAGCGTACTTGCGAGCGCCCGAGGAAACCTGCATGATCACGGGGCTCTTGGTCTCTACGCAGGCCTGGATGATGGCCTGCATCTGCTCCATGTTGTTGAAGTTATAGGCTGGGATGGCATAGCCTCCGGCCACGGCCTTCTTGAATAGGTCTACGGTGTTGCAGAGTCCGAGTTCCTTATAACTTGTCATCGCTTGGCTCCTTGAAAACATATGCTATACCCCACAATCTATGACCATGGCAGACCAGCGTCAAGGGCCGACGCCCTTGTACCCCTGCATACGCTGGGATACTATCGACGCGTGCGCCATTCAGCCCAAAGTACGCGTATCGGAATAGCGGTCTCCTTCGCGACCTGCCTTATCCTCTCTTCGTGCCGGGGGCCGGCCGGTAGCGTGGCCATCGTAGACCCCGTGATCGCCTATCTCTCGCCCGGATCCGTCCGGTCGTTCTCCTCGGTCGCCGGTAAACCGACCATCCTTCCAGAAACCGGGACCCAAGCCGCTCTCTACGCCGCATTGGACGCAGCCACACCATTAACGGTGTTCCTTACTCCCCTCTTGGGAAACGAGATCCCCGCTATCCTTTCCAGGAACGATAGTACGCGCGTCGCCTACCTCGGAACGGCGGCGCCGCAGCCCGATCCGCGCCTGTACGCCGCGATCTTCTCGCCTATCGACGCGGCCGAGGCCGGGGGGAGGCTGGCCGCCGAGGAGGCGTCGAGGCTCCGCGGCGAACCGCCGGCCCGAGTCGCCGCGGTATTCTCGGGAGCGAACGATATCGAGGCCCGCGCCGACGCATTCGTCGCCGCGTTCGTATCGGCCGGAGGTACGGGTGAGCCCGTCATCGAATTCTCAGCCTCCGGCTTCTCGCAAGCCGTCGCCGACAAGCTGAAGTCGATGGACATACGCGTGGCGTACGTCTCCTCGTCGCCGAGGGATTCCGAGAGCTGGACCGTGGAGGCGTTCGATCCGTACGCCTTCGTAGCCGCCGAATACGCCATGCCGATCGATCGTTCGGGATCGTCGGCGAACGCTTTCATCGTCTGGGATATAGAGAAAACGCTATCGCTCCTCGGCGCGAACCTGTCGAAGGATAGGTTCGGATCCTTTCCCGGCGCATGGAAAACGGTCCGAAACGGCCAAACCGGCGGTAATTTACCCTAAACAGCGAGCCGATAAGGTTATATAATGAAGTGAGGTCCTATTTTGTTTGACAAAGGTAGGGCTTAAAAATATAATTCCAGCCGCAGATAGTTATTCGTTCAGATGGTGTAAAACTAAGGAGTAGTCCTGATGAAACAGCGCGTCGTAAAGGCGATCTGCCTGTCCTTCGTCATCGTCTTCATGCTCGCGGCGACGGGGGCATTCGCCGACGAAGTAACCGTCAACCTCGAATCGTACGTCGTACAGACCTTCGACGATCCGGAGGCGCAACCATGGTTCCTCATCGGCAGTAAATTCGCGACTAAGGACTATCCGAAGCTGGCCTACGCCAAGGCCTGGCCGACAGCCCTTTTCGGAACGACAGGCGGCGACAAGGATATCCGAAGCCTCGGTATCGCCATGTTGTTCGACCGCAAGGAATACAACTGGGTCGATGTCGTTCCCGGCAAGAAATCCGGTTCCGGCACGGATGTCACCTACGAGCCGACGGAGCTCCCGCTTCCCGGCCGCGTCAAGATGCTTGATATGTGGATATGGTCGGGCAACTTCGATTACTATATCGAGGCGTATATCCGCGACTACAAGGGTATCGTCCACACCCTGCCGATGGGCGACCTCGGGCATGTAGGCTGGAAGAACTTCCGCGTCAATATACCCGACAACGTTCCGCAGTCCAAGAAGTACCTGCCCAAGCGCGAGAACCTTACGCTCGTGAAATTCCGCATCTGGACGAGGCCGACCGAGATCGTGGCTTCCCCCGTCAAGGCCGACGCCCCGATAGAGCAGAAGGCCGTATACTTCTACTTCGATCAGCTCAAGGTTCTCACGGATACCTTCGAGACCCTATTCGACGGCGACAGCCTTATGGATCCCAAGGTGATCGAGGATACCTGGGGCAGTTCCGCATCATCCAAATAAGGGGAGATCATGAAAAAGACAATCGCCGTCCTTCTGGCAATCTCCGCTCTTGCGTTCGCCACCGCCCAGGAGACCGTAGGAAGCCCCGATCCTGCCTCGATAGGCATCGATACCGCCCAGCAGAAGCTACAGGTCGTGACCGTCGACAAGTTCGAGTCGGCCGGTTTCTGGTCCGTTTCCATGTCCCCGGACGAGGGCGTCACGAACGGTCGGCTCTTCATGGGCGGGCCGGTCGCCAAGGCTGACGAGCCCAAGCCCGAGGAACGCTACGTAGGCATCGATCCCAAGATCGCCGACGTGCAGACCTTCGGCGCCAAGATCGAGTTCTTCAAGCGCGGTTTCAATACCATCTACGTACTCGCGCAGAAGCCCATCCCGATAGAGGGCATCGCGAAGACCATATCGGTCTGGGTCGTAGGCAGGAATTACAACCATACGATGAAGCTCATCGTGTCCGACTCCTTTAACAACCAGTTCGAGCTTACCCTCGGCAAGCTCAACTTCCAGGGCTGGAAGAAGATGTCCGTCGCCATACCTCCGCAGAACCCCGACGGCATGACGGGAATCATCCAGCGCAACTACCACTACAACAACCAGATGGGCCTCAAGATCGTCGGCTTCAAGATCGAGTGCGATCCGATGGAATCGTTCGGCACCTACTACGTCTACTTCGACGACCTCCGGGCCGTTACCGATCTGTTCGCCGAAGACGCGCGCGACCAGGACGACATGGTCGACGGCTGGTAAGAATTCCGGTTCTACCGCTTCCATAAGAAAGCCCTCCGCTAACGCGGAGGGCTTTTCTTTACGCTGTACGATCGCGCTTCCGCCGCCGAGCCACGCCGAATACCAGGACCCCTATCGGAGCGGCGAGCGCGAGGGCGATCGCCGCAGGTTCATACGCGGCATCGGAATACACGCCGCCCTCTCCAGGCGCGGGGAGAGGGATAGGATCGAACGGCAGGCCGTTCTCTTCCGCCAGGCGCCGGACGTTGAGCAGGTTTATAACGGGAACACCGCGAGCCGCGAACTCATAGACGAGGCCGCGCGTGGCCGAGAGAGGGATACGGGGAGGGTCGAGGACGAGGCCCTGCGGGAAATCGAGGGTATAGGACGACGTTCCGCTGTTCGCGCTCGCGCCTCCGATATTGACGAAGCAGGCTATCTCCCGGCCGCCCGCACGGTCTTCGTACAGGCCCAAGCGCTCTCGGATGCTCGCCTCGAGGTCGGGCGGGTCGAATCGTATGAAACGCGCCCCGGATTCCTTGGCGAGCCTGTCGACGATGGCCCTGGAATCCTCGAACATGGGGTTTTCTCCGTAATCGCCGTCGCCGCCGGGGGAGACGGCGATCAGAGAATCGGGAACCACCGAAGCCGCGGAAAGGACTCGGAGCATCTTTGCTATAGAGAACTCCGGCCGCGTGGCTCCATACGTAGACGCGCCGAAGGAGGCGATGGTCATCGTATTTAGCCCCATCTCCCGCGCGGCGCATAGCGTCGCTACGAGCAAGCCGGGGAAAGACCCGCTCGCTCCTATCGCGATCATGTCGCCTTCCTTCAGTCCCGCATCATGGAAATAGCGTACGAGCAAGGCGGCGAAATTCGGGTTGAGCGTACTGCGCTTGGCTTCCAGGTCACCCAGGGTCGTGGTCAGGGGCGTCCACTCGGGCCCTATCAAGCCGGTCTTGTTAGGGTCAAGGCCCGTCTCGATGGCGATGCCCTCCTCGAGGAGCTCCGCCTTAAGGATACGCGTAGCCTCCGCCATGCGCACCGCGGCCGCTTCGGCTACGTCCGCGTACGCGCACGGCTCTATCGTCCTCGTGGCGGACGCCAGGTAGAACCCCAGCAACGCGGCGGCGAGCGCCGCTACGAGGTATCCGGGAGGCGGGCGAAGGCGCATATAGACGCGTCGTTCCATCATTACGCCAAGGCTACCAGCATGAGTATCAATCGCACCAGTACCGCGCACAGCAAGGCCTGGACAATCGTCTTCAAGACGCCTTGCTTCAGCATGTCGTTCGCTATCAGGCCGGGAATGATGTAGCCGATGGTACGGATATCCTGATTCATAGCCTGGGCGGCGAATAGGGTCTGGTCGAACAGCCAGGTCCCGACGAGGCTCAGAAGCATCGTCGCCATGAATCGTCTCTTCCCATATATTATCACGAAGCGATGCATGAGCCGTACGACGCCGTATATCATCGACGACAAAGCCATCGTGGACAGGAGGCGAAGCGGTTGCTCCAGGAAAAACGATAGATACCCTGGCGTAACGAGGCCCCCGGCCGAGATCCCGAGCAATTCGCTCGCGAGGAACCCCAGTATGACGCTTAACCCTATAGACTCCTGAAGCATCCTTGTACCTTTATCCGATCACAGGTTCGCCAGAACGGAATCGCTCGCAATACATCGCCAGCTCATTGCCGAAGCCATGGAAATTTCCTACGCAGAATAGCAGGAACGGTTCGCCGATCCGCCCTCCAAGGGTCGTAAGGACGGTTTCGCAGCTCGCGCCCTTTTTCAGCGCCAGCGTATCCGCGCCTAGCCTCGAGAAGGCCCTGGCGGTCTTGCCCGGATAGTCTCCTACGGTCGCGATCAGTCGAATACCCGGTATCTTTGGAAGCAGGGTTCGAAACTCGGCTATCCGGTATTCTCTATCCTCGCGGTTATTGTACAGGAGAACCACGGGAAGGTCATTATCGGTACGTTCTACGGCCGCTTCCCATGCCATCAAGGTCGAAGATACGTCGTTCGCGGCGAATGCGTTGACTATGACGACGCGAAATGTCGCGAAGGGGATTTCACAGACTCGCTGGACACCGATATCGGGCGCGGCCCTGAGCATGCCCCTGAGCGCGACCTCTCGATCGATACCGATTTCCTCGGCCACCCTCAAGGCCAGGGAAACGTTCTCGGCGAATACCGGATAGGAGAAGCGCCCTAGTATATCGGGCGTGGCCGAAGAGCCGTTCACGACGGCGACTCGCCGCCCGTATTCCTTGAAGCGAGGATCGGTGGTTATCAGGACGCCGTCCTGCGGTATGGTCAAGGCGAGGGCTTCCGCGGTCTCGTCGAGCGTTCGGCTTATCTCCTCGACGTGATCGACGCGCACGTTCGTTATGACGCCTATCGTCGCGCGGACGAGATGCCGCTGCATGACCATCTGCGACTCCGGGCGAACGGCCATGCACTCGACGACGAGGGCGTCCGCATGGCGCTCGGCCGCGTAGCGGGCCAACGATTTCTGCTCGGTCAGCCGCGGGCCGAAGGGGCGGCTTACGGGGCGCTCGGATCCGTCGTCCCCGATGATACGGGCATCGGATCCGGTGGTCTTGGCGATGGTCACATACCCGGCTTCACGTAGAATTCCGGCGACGAGCCGTACTACGCTAGACTTTCCGCGTGTTCCGTTAACGAGAATTCGTAGTGGTATCTTCCGCAGGTTTCTTCGATGGCGCTGGTTCTCGAAGACGGCGCAGGCCAGCAGCCCCAGGCTAAGAACGAGTATGAGCCGCAAAGCTGTCTCCGATCGATTCTAAGAACCTAATGGTTTCAACTATATCTATTCGATTCTTTCAGGGGGCGGATCGGATGTATCTATAACACTCGAGTACTAGCGTGTCAACTAAATCCTTATCCGACGAGGACGAGGCGGGATCAGGAAGAGCGCCCCTTTTCGAATACGCTGCCCGCGTTGCGGCGCACGAGCTCTCCGAGCCGCTCCACGCTCGTCCCGCGTAGCGTCGCGGCTAGCGTGTACGTCCTCTCGATATCGAGCGGAGAGGAGTCCTTGCCCCGTCTCGGCTCGGGGCACATATACGGGGCGTCCGTCTCCAGGAGCAGGCGGTCCTCCGGTACGACGGCGCAGGCGGCTCGAAGGCCGTCGGATCGCTTATACGTCATGTTGCCGGCGAACGATATCCAGCAGCCCAAGCTCAGGAAGGCGCGGGCCGCGTCCTCGTCGTAGCCGAAGCAATGGATGATGACCGGTATCCTGGGAGCGAAATCGCTTACGATAGCCAGGGTATCGTCACGGGCCTCCCTGGAATGCACGATCAGCGGCTTGTCGTAACGAACGGCCAACTCCGCCTGGGCCCGGAACAGGGCCTCCTGTTCGGCCTCCGTCCCGTTCATCCAGTGGTAATCGAGGCCGCACTCGCCGATAGCGACGCAGGCCTCGTCGCGCGCATAGCCCTCGAGGACGGCGATACGCTCCGTTACGGCCTTCATCGACTCGGCGTCGGGCCATATGCCAGCCGTGAGCCGAACGAACGGAAGACCACCGAACGCGGCCTTCCTCTTCGGGAAATCGTCGTGCTCGACGCCTGGATCGACGATGATACCGGAGCCGCCCGAGTACGCAGCCGCGATCTCGCCGAGGAAGGCCTCGCCGTTCCTCTCAATGACGTAGCTCAGGTGGGCGTGCGAATCGGTCAGGCCCCTCCGCGTTTCGTCAGGCACGACGCTTCACCGAGAACGCGAAGGCTTCGTCGGGGCTCGCCGCCGACTTCTTCGCGTCGACGACGACCGTATCGCCCTCGCGTATATCGCCCTTGAGGATCAGGCGGGACAGCGGATTCTGCACGTCGCCCTGCATGACGCGCTTGAGCGGACGAGCGCCGTAGCGCGGATCGTAGCCCTGGCTCGCGACCAGCGCCCTGGCCGCCTTCGTCATCTCGATCGCGATGGAGCGATCGGCGAGGCGCTTGGCCAGCAAGGCTAGCTGAATGTCCACGATGCCGCCCATATCCTCGGGCTTCAGCCGCTCGAACACGACGGTCTCGTCTATGCGGTTGAGGAACTCGGGCTTGAAGGCGGTCTTCAGCACCTCTACGATCCGGCTACGCAGTTCGTCCATGTCCTTGGCCTCGAGTATCAGCTCTGAGCCCAGGTTACTCGTCATGATGACGATGGCGTTCTTGAAGTCCACCGTACGCCCCTGGCCATCGGTCAGGCGCCCGTCGTCGAGCAACTGCAGAAGCACGTTGAATACGTCCGGGTGGGCCTTCTCGACCTCGTCGAACAGTACGACCGAATACGGCCTGCGCCTGACGGCCTCGGTCAGTTGCCCGCCCTCGTCGTAGCCTACGTATCCTGGAGGCGCGCCTATCAGCCGGCTTACCGTATGCTTCTCCATGTATTCGCTCATGTCGATGCGCGTCAGCGACTTCTCGTCGCTGAATAGGAATTCGGCGAGGGTCTTGGCCAACTCGGTCTTGCCGACGCCGGTCGGGCCGACGAACAGGAAGCTACCGAGCGGCTTGTTGGGGTCCGACAGGCCGGCGCGGTTACGGCGTATGGCGTCCGAAACCGCGACGATGGCCTGATTCTGCCCGACGACGCGCTTCTCCAGCGTCTTTTCAAGATCCAGGAATTTCTGTACCTCGCTGGACATCATCTTGGATACGGGAATCCCCGTCCATGTAGATACGACGCGGGCGATATCCTCCTCGGATACCTCCTCGCGGAGTAGCCGGGTACCGGGGTTCTTGGCCCTCGCGTCCTCGGCCGACTCGTCGAGCCGCTTCTGCGCCTCGAGGAGGCGCCCGTACTTGATCTCTGCCGCCTTGGCCAGGTTGCCGTCGCGTTCGTAGCGCTGCTCCTCGGCCTTGAGGCTCTCGATGTCTTCCTTGAGCTTTCGAACTACGTCGATACGGTCCTTCTCGTTCTTCCACTGCAGGCGCATCGCGTCGCGCCTGGCAGTAAGCTCGGCCAGCTCCGCGTCCAGCTTGGCCAGACGCTCGAGGCTCGCGGCGTCTGATTCGCGCGACAGGGCCTGTTTCTCTATGGTCAGCTGCAGTATGCGCCGCTCTATCTGGTCGAGGTCGGTCGGCTGGCTCTCTATCTCCATCTTGATGCGGCTGGCGGCCTCGTCGACGAGGTCTATGGCCTTGTCCGGCAGGAAGCGGCTCGTGATGTAGCGGTCGGACATCGTGGCGGCGGCGATAAGCGCCTCGTCCATGATGCGCACGCCGTGGTGCACCTCGTAGCGCTCCTTGAGGCCGCGCAGTATGGCTATCGTGTCCTCCACCGACGGCTCGGGGCATAGCACCGGCTGGAAGCGGCGCTCCAGCGCGGCGTCCTTCTCTATATGCTTTCTATACTCGTCGAGCGTCGTGGCGCCTATGCACTTGAGCTCCCCGCGCGCCAGGGCCGGCTTCAAGAGGTTGGACGCGTCCATCGAGCCCTCGGCCGCGCCGGCGCCCACCAGGGTATGGAGCTCGTCTATGAACAGTATGACCGCGCCGTCGGACTTTTGCACTTCCTCGATTACGGCCTTGAGCCGTTCCTCGAACTCGCCGCGGAACTTGGCGCCGGCGATAAGCGCTCCCAGGTCGAGGGCGAGGAGTTTCTTGTGCTTCAGGGAGTCGGGGACGTCGCCCGATACGATACGGCGGGCCAGGCCCTCTACGATGGCCGTCTTGCCGACGCCCGGCTCGCCTATGAGCACCGGGTTGTTCTTGGTGCGGCGCGACAGCACCTGCATCACGCGGCGTATCTCCTCGTCGCGGCCTATGACCGGGTCGAGCTTCTCGCGGTTGGCCAGGGCCGTAAGGTCGCGGCAGTACTTCTCGAGGACTCGGTACTTCTCCTCGGCCGCCTGGTCCTTGACGCTGCGGTTTCCCCTGACCGACTTGAGCGCCTCGAGCGCGCCGGTCTTGGTAACGCCGGCCTCCTTGAGCATGGGCCCGACCGAGCCGTCGTCCTCGAGCATAGCGAGGAGGATATGCTCCCCGGCGACGTAGTCGTCCTTGAGCGCGGCGGCCTCGGATTCGGCCTTGGCCAGCGCCTTCCCGGCGCTCGGCGACAGGAATACCTGCGCCGCGTGCCCGAAGACCTTGGGCTTCTTCGCGAGCGACGCGTCGAGCCGGTCCATGAGCGCGTCGACGGGCGCGCCGAGCCGCTCGAGCAGGGGGCGGACGGCGGATCCGTCAGAATCTATAAGGGCGGCCAGCAGGTGCTCGGGCTCTATCTGCGAATGATCGGATTTCTGCGCCGCCGAATGCGCGGCCTGGATGGCCTCCTGGGCCTTCAACGTAAATCTTTCGTAGTCCATGGTTATGTCTCCGTACTCGTTACAACATACCGACGCCGGCTATCCGCGGCAAGCGCGCGGGTCTTGCTCAAGCCGTATAGCGCGTATACATTAGGACTATGGAAAAGAGAAGCGGCAAGGTAGTAGTCATGCACGGTCTGACCCAGGACGAGGCAGTAGCCGCGATGCGCGCGGTCAAGTCGTCTCTCGGGGTCAAGGACGAGGTAGCGTTCGCCATGAGCACCGAGGCGAATCTCGGCTGGAAGCTCGCCGAACTCGTCGAGCACGTGCTCGAGGAGCACGAGCTGATTACCGGCAAGAACTAGGCTCCTCACGGGGCCCTTAGTCCTCGTCGAGCTCGGGAATCCTGGCCCTGAGGTCGTGCAGGAAGTCTTCGCCTGAGTAGCCGGTGCGCAGCGCGGCGAAGACCACGTTGTCCTGGCCCGCTATGGTACCCAGCACGCCTTCGAGACCGAGGTTATCGAGGGCGAGCGCGACGGTCGCGGAGTGCCCCGAGAACGTCTTGATTACGACGAACTGCTCGTTCCAGTCTATTGAGACGTAGCCGCGGACGAAGTCCTGGCCGTGGATCTCTTCCCGGCGCCTGAGCTCGTCATCAGACGGCACGGCGTAGAAATAGCCCTCGGATCCGGCGCCGACCTTGCTGGCCTTGAGGAGCTTGAGGTCCCGCGACAGGGTCGCCTGCGTAATGAAGATGCCTTGCGCTTCAAGGAGCACGAGCATCTCTTCCTGGGATTCAACGCGATTCTCGCGAAGAAGCTTTAGTATGACCTTGAGGCGTTCCCGCCTGTTCGATATCGATGAAGCGTCGCGCATTTACGCTAGTATGCCTCTCCTTCGGATTTTTGGCAAGATCGGGCCTATCATTACCGATAGTATAGAAAGGGAGGAACGCCATCGTGCATCGCGTCAAACGAAGCCCCACCGATCCCGGCGGCGAAAGCTCCGGCCTCTCCTACTCCGCCGCCGTCCGCAAGAACGATGGCAACATCGAGATATCCGTCTCTGCGGACCTGATGACCGCCACGGCCGTCCTCTATCCGCCTATAGGGGACGGCGCGCCGCTGACGCCCGAATACGCGGCGGAGCTCCTGGCCAGGATGGGTATATCGTCGGGACTGTCATGGGACGAGCTGACCGAGCGCATCCTGGACGTAAACACGGACCGCCATATCCTGCGGGACGTCGTCATCGCCCGCGGGCTACCGCCCGTATCGGAGCACCCGGAGCATATCGTCGTAGAGGATCGGTTCCAGCCGGGCTTCAAGCCGGTGAGCGACGAGGAGAACTCGGTGGACTGGAAAACGATCAGCCCCGTCCTCGTCGTCAAGAAGGGCGACAAGATCGGTTCCGTCGTGGCTCAGCGTGACGGCGAACTCGGCCTCGACGTGTCTGGCAAGGCTATACCCTTCACCAAGGATTCCGTACAGAGCTATTCGCTCGGCAAGAACGTCGAGCGCTCGGGCGACGACATCGTGGCTACGAGCGACGGCAGGGTTACGCTCGAATCGTCGCGTATCAGCGTCGAGGAGGCGCTCGTCATAAAGGGCGACGTCGACTACCGCGTAGGACACGTGCTGTTCCCAGGCGACGTCGTCATCGAGGGCGGCGTCGCGGCGGGATTCAAGGTGTATTCGGGCGGCTCGATCTCCATCAAGGAGACTATGGACGCCTTCGACGTCAGCGCGAAGCGCGACCTCATCTGCGCGCAGGGCATCATAGGCAAGGACCAGGGACAGGTCAGGGTCGGCGGCGCCCTCAAGGCCAAATTCATAGAGAACGCCCGCCTGGCGGTACGAGGCGACGTCGAGGTACCCGGCTCCATCGTCGGCTCCAGGCTCTACACCCTCGGCCGCCTGGCCATGGGCGATAAGGGCCGCATAGTAGGCGGCGAGATATTCGCTACGCACGGCGTATCGTGCGGGTTCCTGGGCGGCGGCACGAAGCCGGTCACCGTGATAAACGTAGGCATCGACTTCACGGTGCAACAGAAGCTCGACCAGGCGAGCGCGGCCCTGCGGGAACTGTCCATTCGACTGGCCAGGTTCCAGAACATGCTCAAGGTCAGGCCCGACGAGGCCGTGCTCAAGGCGAAGGAAGAGACCGAAGCAAAGCTCCGCGCGCTCACCGATAACATCACCGAGCTGGCGAAGCGCGTCGACATAGACGAGGACGCCATGGTCGACGTCAAGAGCATGGTCTATCCCGGCGTCGTCGTCACGATATGCCATATACGCGTCAGCATCGACGAGCCGCTCAAGAAAGCCAGGTTCAAGCTCGATCGCGTCGCCAACAAGATCGTCGTGGAGCATTAAGCGCTCCGCGACGATCCGAGGCTCGGGACTCCTACCCTATTTTCCCTGCCCGTAGTGATTCTTGGCGAAGTCCTGCATCGCCAGGATATCGGGCTCGGATATCAGCTTGGGCGTACCTATGCTTCTCGCGAGCACGTAGACCTGGGCCGCCTTCTCGACGACGAAGCACACCTTCATCACCATATCCCAGTCGGAGCCGCAGCAGACGGTGCCGTGGTTCGGTATCATCACCGCGTTCCTGGCCCCGAGCCCGGCGACGACGTTGTCCGCCAGTTCCTGCGTCCCCGGCAGCGCGTAGGCGCAGTTGACTATCCTGTCGCCGACCAGCTGTACGAAATCCTCGCAGATACCGGGTAGGTCGATGCCCAGGGTCCCGAGGACGGCCGAATACACGGGGTGGGTATGGATGACGCAACGCACGTCGGGCCTGGCGTTCATGATGCCTATATGGAAGCGGTATTCGATCGTTGGCTTCCTGTGCCCGCCCACCAGTTCATAGTCGGAATTGAAGACGACGATATCGTCCTTCGTGATGTCGGCGTACTTCATGCCCGACGGCTTCACGTATATCAGGTCGGTCTCGGGATCCCGTATGCTGACGTTGCCCCACGTTCCTACCGTCAGGTGCTCGCTTACCATCTGGTTACCGCCGTCGACGACCATCTGCTTGTACTTATCGTTAATGCCCGATACGCTCATAGTGCTCTCCTTCATTATCGCCCCTCGTCGATCCGCTCGAGCAGCCCGCGGATGAGAGCCGAGAAGCTACCCTTCACCCGTTGCGTTATCTCGAACACCTCTTCCTCGGTCACCGGCTGATCGAGCACTCCCGCGGCCATATTGCTGATGCACGAGACGCCGGCGACCCTGATACCGCAATGGTGCGCCGTTATCGCCTCGGGAACCGTCGACATGCCTACCGCGTCCGCTCCCAGGACGCGGAGCATCCTGATCTCGGCCGGCGTCTCGAACGACGGGCCGGTCATCCACGCGTACACGCCGCTACGGCAGTCTATCGACCGTTCTTCGGCCACCTTGCGCAGGATGCCGTTGAGGCGCTTATCGTAGAGGCCGCCCATATCGGGGAACCTGGGGCCGAGGCTCTCGTCGTTGGCCCCGCGCAGGGGATTCTGCCCCGTCATGTTGATGTGGTCGGTAATGACCATCAGGTCGCCCGGCTTGAACGAGGTATTCACGCCTCCCGCGGCGTTGGTGAGTATAAGCGTCTCTACTCCGAGGTCTCGCATCACCCGAACGGGGAACGCGATATCCTCCATGCCGTACCCTTCGTAATGATGGAAACGACCGCCCATCACGATGACGTCACGGTCCTGAAGCCGCCCCGCGGTAAGCACGCCCGCGTGACCCGGCGCCGTCGACACGGGGAAGCCCGGGATATCGCCGTACGGGATGCACACCGTATCCTGCACTTCCTTCGCGAGCCCGCCCAGCCCCGACCCGAGCATCAGCGCGATGCTCGGGACGCGCTTCGCCCTCGCCCGAACGTAATCAGCGGCCGCCTTGACGTTCCTCGTCTTTTCCATATCCTTGCCCCTCCGTCGTCGTCGTTATCAAGCGATGAAATCCGCGTTGCCCGTCATGAGGGCGGCGCTCTCCTGGGCCTTGGCGCATATCGCCCCGACATCGAGCCTGGTCATACGGCGGTCCTCCATCAGCACCTCGCCGTCGCATATGACCGTCTTGACGTCCGATCCCTGCGCCGCGTATACGAGGGCCGCCGCGACGCTGTTGCGCGGATAGAAATGAGGCGCCTCCATGTCCACGAGGATGATGTCGGCCTTCTTCCCCGCCCTGAGGCTACCGATGGCATCGTCGAGCCCGAGAGCCCGGGCGCCGTTTATCGTAGCCATCTTCAGGGCGGCATACGCCGATACCGCGGTCGGGTCCTCGGTTATTCCCTTGTTGACGAGCGCGGCCGTGTTCATCTCCTCGAACATGTTCAGGTTGTTGTTCGACGCGGAGCCGTCGGTGCCCAAGGCCACGGTGACGCCGGCCTCGAGGAGCTTGGCGACGGGAGCGAATCCGTTACCGAGCTTCATGTTGCTGGCCGGATTATTGACGACGGCTACGCCGTTATCCTTAAGGATACGGATGTCGTCTTCGTCTATGTGCACGCAATGGGCTCCGTAGGTCTTGCGGGTGAAGAGACCGACATCCCGCACATGGGCGATAGGGCTCTTGCCGTACGCCGCGACGCAGTCCGCCACTTCCTTCCGGCTCTCCGACAGGTGCATATGGATGCGCGTCCCCAGGTCCTCGGATAGCCGGATGGCCTTCTCGAGGTATACGGGCGCGCAGGTATATACGGCGTGCGGACCTACGTCTACGCGGATGCGCCCGGCGCCTCGGCCGTGCCACTCCGCGTGGAAGCGGCGGGCCTCGTCGAGCTTGACCTCGTCGGCGGGGCTATTGAATACGAGCCCCCTCGTCAGGTTGGCTCGAAGCCCGCTCTTCAGGGTCGCGGACGCGACGGCGTCCATGTTCGAGTACATATCGGCGAAGCAGGTCACGCCCCCGCGTATCATCTCGACGAGGCTCAGCATGGAGCCGTCGTATACGAACCCGTCGGTCAGCTTCTCCTCTACGGGTATGATACGGTCGAACAGCCAGTCCCAGAACGGCAGGTCGTCCGCGTAGTGCCTCATGAGGCTCATGGCGATATGGGTGTGCGCGTTGACGAGGCCGGGCATGACGACGCTGCCCGAGGCGTCTATCTCGCGGTCAGCCTTGAACGCGGCGGGACGCGCGCCTACGAACGCGATAGTCGACCCCTCTATTCCGATATCTCCCTGGACTAGTTCCGGTTCCGGGGAGTCCATGGCCAGTATGATCCCGTTCCTTATGATCGTATTCATGGAACACCGCCTACGCGCGCGCGAGTATGCGATCGAGTTCGGAAAGGATATCCTCGATATCCTCGAGACCGACGGATATGCGTATCATGCTCTCGGTCAGGCCGAATTCCTTGAGGCGCTCGTGATCGTAGCCCCGGTGCGTCATCGCCGCCGGCAGCTGGATAAGCGTCTCGCAGTCGCCCAGGCTGACGGCCAGCTTGAACAGCTCGGACGCGTTGACGACGCGCTTGGCGGCATCCAGCCCGCCCTCCACCTCGAAGCTAACGATGGCCCCGAATCCGCTCATCTGGGAAGCGGCTACGTCATGGCCGGCGCTGCCCTCGAGCCCGGGATAGAACACCTGGGACACCCTGGGATGGGCCTCGAGCCGGCGGGCTACCGCCATCGCGTTCGCCGCGTGCTGACGCATCCGTACGCCGAGCGTCTTGAGGCCGCGCAGCAGGAGCCACGCGTTGAACGGGCTGAGCGCCCCGCCGAACTCGCACATATAGTCGAACTTGAGGCTCTGCACGTAGCCGGCGTCGCGAGAGACGGCGACGCCCGCGACGACGTCGCCGTGCCCGCAGATATACTTGGTCGCGCTATGCACGACGACGTCGACGCCGAGCTCAAGCGGGCGCTGGAAATACGGCGTAGCGAACGTGTTGTCTATGACGACCTTGATGCCGCGCGGCGCCGCGAAAGCACAGATTCGCCTGATATCGACGACGCTGAGGTTCGGATTGCTCGGGCTCTCGAAATAGATGACCTTCGTACGCGCGTCGACGACCGACGCGAGGTCCTCCTCGTTCTCGAGATCCGCTATGCGATAGCCCATTCCGTATTTAGGCAGCACCTTGGTAACGACGCTATAGGAGGATCCGTACAGGGTCCTGTGGACCAGAACGTTGTCGCCGGGGCGCAGGAGCGAGAAGAGCACGGAGCTGATGGCGGCCATCCCCGAGGCGAAGGCGACGGCGCCGACCCCGTTCTCGAGAGAGGCCATCCGCTCCTCGAAGAGCCTCAGGGTAGGATTGTTACCCCGGGTGTAGACGTAGTCGTCGCTCTCGAAATTCATCACGGCGTCGACCTTGTCCGTATTCTCGAAGGTAAACGTCGACGTCATGAAAATGGGCGGATTGAGCGCGTTCTCCGGATTCCCGTGCCTTCCACCGGCATGTATCGATCGTGTGTCAAACTTCATCTCTCCGCTCTTCATCATAACGCTCCTGTGCATATCGAAGGTTTCGGTCAACGAGGATAGAGGAGAGCCTTCCGCCCCGGGCCGGGACGGAAGGCTCTATCGCTATTTACGACGACTTCTTGGGCATGGTCTGGATGAACGACGAGACGATAAGGCCCGCGGTACCGACGCCCGCGACGAGGGTCACGCCCAGCGAGCCGACGTCGCCGCCGGCGCCGAAGCCGCTGTACAGGAGCCCTTGCCCGACGCCGAACGCGGCGAGGAAGCCGCCGATCATACCGCCGAGTACGCTGACGGTCATGACGGTCGCGCCTATCCTCGACAGCCTGCCGGCCACGGGGATCTCGTCCTCGTCCATGATGTCGGTCCAGAGGAGATCCCACTTCTTGATGCGGGGATAGAGGATGAGCATGATCGGGATCCCGAGGAGGATCGAGGGGATCGAGTTGTTGAGCGTAATGATGCTACCGAGCGCGGCGAACGGGACCATGCCGAGCAGGTCGAGCCCCCAAGCGATGGGGAGCGCGCACGCCGCGGCGCCCAGGATGCTGACGACGACGTAGGCCAGTATCTTCTTGCCCGACTTGAGATCGGGCTCGCCGATTCCCTCGGAGGACTTCCCGAAGTTTATCCACAGCTTGTACGGCACGTAGGCGAACATGAAGTTACCCACGAAGCCGAACAGGCTACCGATGCCGAGCGATCCGAAGAAGTCGCCGATCAGGTTGCCGATGGCGGAGCCCCACGCGCCGGCCGGTCCGAACAGGAGGCCCATGACGACGGGCAGGGCGCTGGCCGGGCGGAACTCGGTAATGCCGGGAATCAGCACGAAGCCCTTGAAGGGAATCAGCAGGGCCGCGTACAGGCCGGCGCACAGCGCCACGAGAACGACCATCTTGGTTTTCTTCCACATCGAGAAAACGTCTTTCATATCCTCGCTCCTTTGGTCTCGGTCCGATCCTGGGACCGGCCGTATTAACTATTGCCCTCAGGCAAAATCTCCCCAGGGGAATATCGACGCCCAGGCGTCGTATATAGAATGGTCGACCTTGAGGACGACCGCCGCGGCGAGGATCAGCAGGCCCGCGGTCATCATCGCGTAGTCCTTGCCGCCCATCCTTATTTCCAGCAGGTTGCTCCGGTCGTCGCTGTACCCGAATCCTTTCGACTCCAAGGCCATCGAGAAGATATTGGTGCCTCGAATGACGGATATCAGGGTAGGGATCATCAGCGGCACGTACTTGCGGATCTTCTCTATCAGGTTTCCGGAATCGAGGTCCAATCCTCGGGATTTCTGCGCCTGGATGATGGTATAGCTCGTGGCCACGATCATCGGCACCAGGCGGATCGCGGTGGAGAACGCGAAGGCGGCGCGATAGGGTATCTTCAGCTTGACGAGCCCTTGGGCGATCTCCTCTATCTTGGTGGTGCTCAGGAATATCATGCCGGCGACGATCATGAGGTTCGTCTTGACGGCTATCATCAAGCCGTACAGGACGCCGTCGACGGAGAACACGAGGAACCTGTTCCCGCTCGGCCTGGCGATCGACCAGATGACGAGCGAGAATAGCGTTATCATCACGAGGACGACCCTGATCCGCTTCAGGTTTGACAGGGATCGCCCGAGCGCGCCGTACGCGACGACGAGGGCGAGCGCCGCGGTCAGTATGAGGATGTTGTTGAACATGACGCCGACGGCGAAGCTCAGGAACATCAGGAGGAGCTTCGTCCGCGGATCGAGGCGATGGACGAACGATTCGACGTCCACGTACAGGAACATATCCATTACTCGAGCCCTCCCGTGCAGTACTTCATCTCCTCGACGGACAGGACCGTTCCGCCGAGCATGTTGCCGAGGCTGACGATATGCGGCGTCTTCAGGAACGAATCGTACAGCTCCTTCTCCCTGGCGAACACGTCGCGGGTCCGTCCGTCCATCATCACCTTGCCGTCCTTGATCGCCGCTACCCGGTGTGCGTACTCGGAGACGACCCACATCGTGTGCGTTATCATGATGATGGTATGGCCAGAGTCGTTCAGCTTCTTGATGAGCTCCATCATGCGTTTCTGCTCTTTGTAATCGAGCCCCGTGGTCGGCTCGTCGAGGATGATTATTCGGGGCCTTGCCGATAGCACCGAGGCGACCGCTACCCTCTGGCGCTCGCCCTTGCTCAGCGAGAAGGGATCCTTCTCCTCGTAGCCGGCCATGTCCACGGCCTCGAGGGCCTCTTGTACGCGGACGGAGACCTCCTCGGCCGGACAACCGCGGATCTTGGGGCTGAAGGCGACCTCGTCGAATACGGTATCGGCGAATATCTGGTGATCGGGATTCTGGAACACGTACCCGATTTCCTTGCCTATCTCGAATATCGAGTGTTCCGCGGTATTCTTGCCGCATATCGTCACGCTGCCGCTCGAGGGGGACAGCAGGCCGTTGAGGTGCTTGACGAGCGTCGTCTTGCCGCTGCCGTTGTGGCCGAGTATCGCGATGAATTCCCTCTCGCGTATGACGAGGCTTATATCGTCGACCGCCTTGTTACCGTTCGGATAGACGTGGGAGAGGCGGTCCACCGCGACTATAGTATCGCCGTAGCCGCGCTCGCGGGCTTCGTCGCGGTCGAGCATCTCCCTGAAACGCTCCCGGTCGAGGAAGAGCCCCTTGCGGGCGAAGAACTCGGCGCCCTCGGCCGGGAGCATCGGCAGATCGTCCCTGCCGCAGGCTCCCAGCTCGCTTAGTAGCTTGGGGATCTGCAGCGACATGATACCGACCTCGTCGGTGAACGCCACGTCCCGCAGGACGTCCGCGGGCTTGCCCTGGGCTACGATCCTGCCCTCCTTCATGATCACCAGCCTGTCGGCGTTCAACGCCTCCTCGGTCTCGTGCTCGATGATGATGAGAGTGAACTCGCTGTCCTCGTGCAATTCCTTCGCGATGTTGAAGATCCCTAGCTTGCCGACCGGATCCAGGTCCGTGGTCGGTTCGTCCATGCATATGATCCCCGGATAGGTCGCGAGCACCGAGCCGATCGCCAGGCGTTGCTTCTGCCCGCCCGATAGCGTCGCCGGTTGGCGCCCCTCGAATCCCTCGAGCTTGATAGTCCTGAGGATCTTCTCGATGCGGGCCGCTATCTCCGCGCGGTCAACCGCGAAATTCTCGGGTCCGAAGGCTATCTCCAGATTGACGTTGGTGGAGAAGAGCTGCGCCTCGAAGTCCTGGAACACCAGGCCTATCTCGCTGGCCATCCGGTTGACGGGCGTGCTCCTCGCCTCCTTGCCGTTGACGAGCACGCTACCTTCGTACTTGCCTCGTATGAAGCCCGGGATCAATCCGTTGAGGCTGTTCGCCAGGGTGGACTTGCCCGCCCCGCTCGGCCCCATGATAACGATGAACTCGCCGCGTTCTACGTCGAGGTCGAGCGAATCAACCGCCCGAACCGCGCCCTCGCCTTTATAGGTGAAGCTCAGGCCCTTCACCTCTATGCTCTTCGTACCGCTCATGGTCGCCCCCCGTCCCTTCCGGCGCCTATCGACGCAGGCTCGCTATAGCCGCTTCGAACGGAGGGTACAATACGCCCTGTTCGGTCACGATACCGCTTATATTCTCGGCAGGCGTCACGTCGAAGGCGGGGTTGTAGACCCGGACGCCGCTCGGCGCGACCTGTACGCCCTCGATATAGGTTACTTCCTCGGAGCCGCGCTCCTCTATGACTATCGCCTCCCCGCCGGGGCAGCCGAAGTCTATCGTCGATACCGGCGCCGCGACGTAGAACGGAACGCCGTAGCGCTTCGCGACGACCGAGAGCATGAAGGTACCGATCTTGTTGGCCGAGTCGCCGTTCGCGGCTATGCGGTCGGCGCCCACGACTACCAGGTCTATCCTGCCGTCCCTTATCAAGGTCGCCGCGACGTTGTCGGCGATCAGCGTGACGGGTATCCCCTCCTCCATCAGCTCCCACGCCGTCAGGCGGGCGCCCTGGAGCCGAGGCCGGGTCTCGTCGGCGAATACCGATATCCCCTTGCCGGATCGATGCGCCGCGCGCACCATTCCCAGGGCCGTTCCAAGCCCGGGCACCGCTAGCGAGCCGGTGTTGCAATGCGTCAGGATCGTGGCGCCCCGGGGCACCAGCGCGTTACCGAAGGCGGAAAGCCGCTCGCTCTTGTCGATATCCTCGGCGAGTATCGCGTCCGCCTCTTCGCGCAATACCCGGCATGCCGCGTCGATCGTGCCGGTCCGCGTAGACTCGAGCGAGCGCCGCATCCGGTCTATCGCCCACATGAGGTTAACGGCGGTGGGCCTCGTCGCGTTCAGGGCGGCGAGCGCTCTCCCCATGCTGGCGTAGAACCCGTCGCTCCCGAGCCCGCGGTACTGCATCGCCGCGAGAACGACTCCGTACGCCGCCGCGGCCCCGATGGCCGGCGCTCCGCGTACGACCATATCCTTGATGGCGAACTCGCACTCCTCGTGAGTGACGCACTCGAAGAACGTGTACTCCTTAGGAAGTTTCCGCTGATCGATGAGGCGCAGGCGGTCCGCCGTGAATTCCATCGCTATGATCTTTCCCATCGATCTCTCACCTCGTCCTGTTGATTTTGAATCGGATCACGTCAGGCTGGTAGTAATCCAGCGAATAGATGACCGGTCGGCCCTCGTTGTCGTAGTGCAGCTGCTCGAGGAGAATGAAGAACTGGTTCTCATCGACCCCGAGGTCCTCGACCATCTCGCGGGTCGGCTTCGTCGGTATCACGTAGCTGACGGCCGTCTCGATGGTTATGCCTTTCTCGCGCTCGAGGTATCGGAACAGCGATTCGTCCCGTATCTCGCACGGGATGGAATCGAAGCGGGACGCGGCGATGCTATCGACGCAGTAGCTGGCCAGGTTGCCGCTGGCGAGCCTGAGGCGCTTGAAGGTGACGACCTTCTCCTCGGCGTCGAGACCGAGCTGCTCGGCCATGCGGGCGCTCGCGCTCCGCACCTCTATCCCGACCCAGCGAGTGCTCGGCTCGAAGCCGCAGCTCCGTATCATGTCGGTCATGCTCGCGAGCCGCTCGAGTCCGTGCTCGATCTGAAGCGGCCGCTTCTTGAGGAAGGTACCTTTCCCCTGGACCCGATAGACGATTCGCTCCTGCTCGAGGAGGGCGAGCGCCTCCCGTACCGTATGGCGGCTAACCCCGAGCATCTCCATGAGCCGGGCTTCCGTCGGCAGCGTATCGTCTACTCGCAGCTCGGACTCGCGAATATATTCGAGGATCTTCTCTTTCGCGACATGGCTGAGCGCTTCGATCTTCTCCGGGGTTTCCAAGCTATTCCTCTCGTCCTCGGCGCCCGGGCCTCCCCGCGTTCGCCTTCGGTAGGGTCAGAATAGTATGACTTTTTTTAGTTGTCAAACATTTATCGCAAATTTGCCGTTATATCGCTATTGTTGTAGATCTATTCCGGTTTTTCGATAGCACATATGGTCACGAGTTACCATTATCACCAATTGCTACAGTATTTTCATAAAGTCGTACGACAACTTTGAGAATCGCACATGCCGCGTAAAAAAAAGAAGGCCCGCGAGCTAAGCCGCGGGCCTTCCCGTTTATTCTTCCGACAACTCGCTCCGCGGGCCTATATCGAAGCCGCGCTCCCTGAGCGCGGCGAGCATGTCCGCCGACGACGGGACCCACTGGCCCCACTTGCGGGAGATGTGCTCGGTCCACGAGTAGTCGTCGAAGGTGAAGGCGTCCGGGCGTCCGTCCTCGATGGGTATCTTGACCTTCTGCCGAGAGTAGTAGCCCTGCTCGAGGTAGCCGTCGTCCATGGGCTTCATCATCGCGCGGACGTCGTCGTCTGACAGCTCCGGGTACTCGTCCTCGAATAGCGCGAACGGCAGGGGGTAGCGCGGTCGAGGGGCGAACTCCTCGTCGGGATAGCCCATCACCAGCTCGACCATCGGGAGGACGCGCCTGGGCAGCTTGTAGTCCTTTGCAATCTTCGCTATGCGCGCTCCGCTCATGCTGCCCTCGCCGAGGTAGCACGAGCCGAGGCCGAGGCTCTCGGCGGCCGTCACCATGTTCTCGGCGGCGTAGGCGGCGTCCTGCAGGCCGAGCAGCAGGAGCGACAGGTCGTTGCTGACGACGTCCCAGCCGCGCACCTTCATGAAACGCTCGAGCTTGTACGCGTCGACGCATATGACGAACCACAGGGGCGCGCCGAACGGCGCCTTCTTCTTCCGCGAAAGGAGCACGCTATACATCTGCGACGCGAACGGCGCCTGCTGCCCCGCGCGCACGATAGTCTCGACGACGTCGTCGGACGGCGCCTGCTTCGTGTACTTACGGACCGAGCGACGGTTCATCATCGCGTCTATCGTCTCATTACGAATCATCGGGTCATTCCCACTCTATCGTCGCGGGGGGCTTGCTGGAGACGTCGTAGACGACGCGGCCGACCTCCGGCACTCGGTTCGTTATAATCGCGGATATCTCGAGGAGGTCCTTCATCGGGAACTCGAAGACGTCGGCGGTCATGCCGTCGGTCGACGCGACGGCGCGTAGCGCTACCGTCCAGCCGTAGCGGCGCACGTCGCCCGCGACGCCGACCGAACGCACCGGCAACAGCACCGCGAAGGCCTGCCAGATGCGGTCGTACAGGCCGCGAGCGCGCAGTTCCTTAATATAGATGTCGTCGGCGGCGCGGAGCGTGTCGCACTTGTCCTTCGTCACGTCGCCGAGCACGCGCACGCCGAGCCCCGGGCCGGGGAACGGGTGTCGGGAGACGACGGCCTCGTCGACGCCCAGGACCCGGCCGAGAGCGCGGACCTCGTCCTTGTACAGTCGGTCGAGCGGCTCGACGATGCGCCCCTCGGATCGCTTCTTCTCGACGAGCGGCGAGCGCACGTTGTGATGGCTCTTGATGACGTGCGCCTTCTTGCCGACGCCCTTGCCCGATTCTATGAGATCCGTGTACAGGGTGCCCTGCGCCAGGAAGTAGTCGTCGCCGAGGCCGAGGCGCTCGACCTCGCGCTGCTGCACGGTGATGAACATATCGCCGATGATGCGCCGCTTCTCCTCGGGATCCGAGACGCCCGCGAGCGCCGTCAGGAAGTCCGATTCGGCGTCGGCGCGGCGTACGTGGGCGGCGCCGAGCGCGTTAAGCGTCCTCATAACCTCGACGCTCTCGTCCTTACGCATGAGTCCCGTATCTATGTAGAGGAGATGCACGCGCTCGGGGCCGAGCGTCCTTAACAGCAGGGCGGCGGCGACGGTAGAGTCGACGCCGCCGGATATCAGGAGCAGCACTGGCGACGCCCCTACGCGCGCGCGCAGGGCCTCGCGCTCCTCGTCGATATACCGCTCCATCGTCCACGACTTCTCGCAACCGCAGATGCCCGACGCGAAATTGGACAGTATGCGAAGGCCGTGTTCGCAATGGGTCACCTCGGGGTGGAACTGCACGCCGCGCAACGGAAGGCTCTCGTGCGCGATCGCGGCGGGAATGCCGTTATCGGTGGTAGCGATGGCGACGAAGCCGGGCGCCAGAGCCTCGATGGAGTCGCCGTGGCTCATCCAGCTGAGGAACTCGGGCGGCACGCCCTCGAACAGCGGATCGCAGGCCGTGACCATGACGGGGCGCCGGCCGTATTCCCGATCGGCGAGCGTAGCGACCTTCCCTCCGTGGTCGTAGGTCATGCGCTGGGCGCCGTAGCATACGCCCAGGACCGGGATGCCGAGAGAATAGATCGACGTATCGGGCACCGGCGCGCCTTCGTCGTAGACGCTCCACGGCGAGCCGGCCATCACGATGCCCTTGACGCCGCGCAGGCGATCGGGCGACAACGGCGCGTCGCCGGGCGCGATATCGGTATAGACGCCGAGCTCGCGTACGCGGCGCGCTATGAGCTGGGTATACTGGCTACCGTAATCGAGTATCAGGATCTGGTCCACGGCGACTTCCTGACGATGGTATCGCGGCGATCGTAACCGACCGAGACGATGTCAATGGCGGTCTCGGTGTATTCCTCTATGAACGATACGTAGTCCCTCGCCTCCCGCGGCAGCTCGTCGTACTCGCGCACGTCCTTGAGCGATCGCTTCCAGCCCTGGAAGGTCCGCAGCACGGGTTCGGCGTCCTGCAGGTCGCGGACCGACGCCGGGAAATGCTCGACGATCTTGCCGCGGACCTTATAGGCTACGCATGCCTCGAAGGATTCCAGGGTATCGTAGACGTCCAGGTGCGTGAGCACGAGCGAGTCGATTGAGTTGGCCAGGCACGCGTAGCGCAGCGCTACCAGGTCCAGGTATCCGCAACGGCGGGGTCGTCCGGTGGTCACCCCGTACTCGCGGCCGGTATCGCGGATGAACTGGCAGAGCGCGGACTGGCTGTCGGGATTGAACTCGGTCGGGAACGGGCCGTTGCCGACCCGCGTCGAGTAGGCCTTGAACACGCCGAGCACCTTGTCCAGGCGCCGGGGGCCGATGCCGCCCTGAGTCGCCGCTCCGCCCGCCCCCGACATGCCCGAGGAGACGAACGGGTAGGTTCCCGAGTCCAGGTCGAGGAGGGCCCCCTGGGCGCCTTCGAACAGGCAATAGGTATTGCGGTGGCCCGCCAGGTAATTGGTCAGGTCGAGCGACAGCGGCGCCAGCCTGTCCCGCCACGTCTTTATGAACGCTACGTCGTCGGCCTCTAGGTTCTCCATGCGCTCGTCGTCGAACAGGTCCGCGAGCCGTATGCCGTCGCGGGACGACTTCATCGAGTACGCCACGCCGATGCCGCGCCCGGTAGTGCCGATAGGTTTCTTCCGCTGGGCTTCCATGGCCTTGTCCAGCTCCCTATAGCGCGGCAGCACGATATGCGCGCGGTCCGATATGAAGACGCGGCCTTCCCAGTCTATGCCGCGCTCCGCGAGCATGCCGAGCTCGGTGAACAGGGCCTCGGGGTCTATGACCATGCCGGTACCCAGTATCACGCGCTTGTCGGGGTACAGAACGCCGGACGGCACGAGATGCAACGCGAACTGCTCGTCGGCCCTGACGATCGTGTGGCCCGCGTTGGCGCCGCCGGAGAAACGGACGATTATCTGGGCGTCGGTCGCCAGGTAGTCCACGATCTTGCCCTTGCCCTCGTCGCCCCACTGAGCGCCTATCACCGCTACGTTCATACCGTTCTCCTTGTCTGTTTTCAATCCTGCCGACGCGATGCGTCAGCGGCGCGAATAGTTGGGGGCTTCCTGCGTTATCGATACGTCATGCGCGTGGCTCTCCCGGAGCCCCGCCCCGGTGATCCTGACGAATTTCCTGTAGGCCCGCAGCGATTCTATATCGCGGCAGCCCGTATAGCCCATGCCCTTCTTGAGGCCGGCGACGAGCTGATGGAGATAGTCCCGCAGCTCGCCCTTGTACGGGACGCGGCCCTCGATGCCCTCGGGCACCGGCGACTCGTCCTTGGCGATCTGATAACGGTCTCCGGAACCCAAGCGTATGGCTCCCATCGAGCCCATGCCGCGGTATTCCTTGTAGATCCTGCCGTCGTAGATTATCTCGGAGCCGGGCGCTTCCTTGAGCCCCGCGAACAGGTTGCCGATCATGACCGTCGACGCCCCGGCGCCTATGGCCTTGGTTACGTCGCCGGAGAATTTTATGCCGCCGTCGGCGATCACCGGTATTCCCGACTTGTCCGCTTCCTCGGCGCAGTCGAGCACGGCGCTGAACTGCGGTACGCCGATGCCGGCGACGATGCGCGTCGTGCATATCGAGCCCGGGCCGATGCCTACCTTGACCGCGTCGGCGCCCGCGTCTATGAGCCGGCGCGTACCGGCGGCCGTCGCCACGTTGCCTCCGACGACGAGGATGCCGAAGCGCCTCTTTATGGCGG
Source organism: Spirochaetae bacterium HGW-Spirochaetae-3 (assembly GCA_002839315.1). GTDB lineage: Bacteria > Spirochaetota > Spirochaetia > Treponematales > UBA12059 > SZUA-370. The sequence continues at coordinate 67,091 of PGXV01000001.1, read as the reverse complement.
TCACCGCCTCCGCCACGTTCCTCGTGTCGCCGTGGGCCGTGTCCAGCACGACGAAGTCGCACCTGGCCTTCATCAGCAGCGGTATCCGCGTCTCGAAGTCCTGCGGCGACACGGCGGCGCCGACGATAAGGCGTCCCGACTTATCGGTCGCCGCGTCGGGATACAGCTCGTGCTTCTCCATGTCCTTGACGGTGATGAGCCCCCGTAGCCGGCCCTCGTCGTCGACTACGGGTAGCTTCTCTATCCTGTGCGTGTCGAATTTATCGCGGGCGCTGCGCGCGGTCGGCTCGCCGGACTCCACGATCAGGTCGCGGGTCATGGCGTCGCGGACCAGGGCGTCGTCCTCGCGCCTGAAGCGGAGGTCGCGGGCGGTGATTATGCCGACCAGTCGGCCGCCGGGGCCGAGCACCGGCAGGCCGGTCACGCGGTGTCGCTCCATGATGGAGCGCACGTCGCGGATCGTCCGGTCCTCTTCTACGGTGACGGGCGACTCGATTATCCAGTTGAGGTAGCGCTTGACGTTGGCGACCTGCCCTGCCTGCGCCTCGGGCTTCAGGTTACGGTGGATGACGCCGGCCCCTCCCTGGAGAGCCAAGGCTATGGCCAGGTCGTCCTCGGTTACGGTATCCATCGCGGCGCTCAGTACCGGAACGTTAAGGTAGAGGTCTCCGGCGAGGCGGGACCGCACGTCGGCGTCTTTCGGAAGGAGATCCGAGTAGCCGGGCAGCAAGAGCACGTCGTCGTAAGAAAGGGTCTCGGGTATATCCATGGGGCCTCCTCGCCGTCATACGGCTGTACAGCCCGCGGTTCCCGGGAACCAACTCGACGCTATAGCGTCGACGCCTGGATACCCGGCCGCGGTCGATCTATTCGGCGTCCGCCGACGATCGCCCGCGGACCCCGACCCTCCGCGCGAAGCGCGGCGGTTCAAGTCCGCCTACGTCTGGCCGCCCCTCGACGGCCCGCATCCCCGTTCCCGCCGATCCGCCGCGCGCGCACGGACGCCGCTCGGGCGTTTGGTACTCTGGCGTCTGATTGGTTCGTAGGGGTGCATAGCGGGTTATACCCCGAAACATAGGAACGGCGCAACCCTAATTCCTGGAGTATACCTCGAAGCGGCGGGACGCGCTCGAGCCGTCCTGGTCGATGACGACGAGCTCGTGCGGGCCGGGAGCGGGCCTCGCCTGTACCCGATGGTCGCCGACGGTCTCGCCCAGGTAGTCTCCGTCCAGGTGCCAGAACAGGCGGGCCGACGGATCGCGATGCGCGGCCCGGAAGACGGCCATGCCCGGGTCGCCGTCAAGGTCTATCGGCACGAAGATCGAAGCTCCCTCCTCGGGCGCGAGGAACTCGACGGCGCCAGCCTCCGGTCCTTCCGTTCCCGGCGCCCGCGGCGGCAACGGCCGGTATCCCATCGTCGACCTCGAATAATACCATTCCATAGCGGGCGGCAGCGAGAAGCGGCGCTCTAACCGGCTGTCTGCGGACGCGTTCTCGGCCCGTACCCTATACCGTCCGTCGGCTGACAGTAGAACGCTGCGGCAGTACGGGCAGACGAGGTCGGTCCTGGAGCCGACGGGTACCCTGACCCGTTCCGTCTCGGCGCAATCGGGGCCCGCTACGTATCCGGAAGCGACGCACACCGTCTCGTACCGCAACGAACGCGCCGGCTCGTCGAACCACCGCGACCGAGGCAGCGACTGGAACAGGTCGAAGAGCAACGGCGCCGCCGCGTCGGTCCCCTTGAGCTCGGGGCGGCCCTCGCCGTCGGCGTTGCCTACCCAGACGCCGACGACGTAGTCGACCGTGGCGCCGACGGCCCAGGCGTCCCTGGAGCCGAAGCTCGTGCCCGTCTTCCACGCGACGCGCCTCGAGCTGGCGTACTCCTGCCACGACGCGTCGTCCCCGGGCCGCCCCACGTCGACGAGCGCCTCGAGCGTCAGCCACGCGGCTCCCGCGGAGAACGGCGGATCGTAGCGGCGCGCCGTCGCCGGGGAGTCCTTGCGCCAAGACGCCCCGACGAAGGGCTCGACGCCGGCCCCGCTTCCCGCCTTGGCCGCGCGCGCCAACGCGGCGTACGCGGCGGCCGCGTCGACGAGCGTAGCCTCGGCGCCGCCGAGAATGAGCGTCAGGCCGTAGTCGGCCGGAGCGCGCGACAGCGTGGAGAAGCCGAGGCGCCCGAGCAACGACGCGAAACGCTCGACGCCGTAGCCGCGGAGCAGCCGGACGAAAGGCACGTTGAGGGACCTGGCCAGCGCCTCCTCCGCCCGTACGGCGCCCGCGTATGTCTTGAGGTTGTTCTCCGGGCTGTAAGAACCGACGCGAGTAGGGATATCGGGCACGAGCCGCCTGGGCGAGAGCTCCCCCGTATCGAGCATCGCGGCGTACAGGAAGGGCTTGAGTATGCTGCCGGAGCTACGCGGCGCGACAGCGCAATCCACCCACGGCGCGGCCCGGCCCTCCTCGGCGGCCGAGGCTCCCGGCCTGGCCGGGGCGTTGCCTATATACGCGGCGATGGAGCCGTCGTCGACGCGCAGCACCACGGCCGCCAGGTTCCTGACGCCGTACCGAGCGTACCGCGACGCGTGCCTCGCCGCCGCCTCGTTGGCCCTGATCTGAAGCGAGTAGTCTATCGTCGTATCGACGCGTCCGGCCCCGGCCTTGGCCAGCAGGTGCGGAGCCAAGGCCGGCATAGGCTTTGGCGATTCCGGTAGCGCCTCGGCCAAGGCGGAACGATAATCCTCGGCGCTCATCGCGCCCCTCTCGGCGAGCGACGCCAGCAACGCGTCCCGCTTGCGGCGCAGCTCGTCCCGGGACCTGCCGGGATGCACGAGCCCCGGGCTATTAGGCAGTACCGCGAGCGACGCGGCCTCGGCCCAGGTAAGGTCGACCGTCGGTCGGCCGAACCACCGGAAGCCGGCAGCCTGAAGGCCGACGACGTTGCCGCCGTACGGCGCGTTCCGCGCGTACAGTTCGACGATATCCGCCTTGTCGTGCCTCAGCTCCAGCCTCACGGCCGCCCATAGCTCGGCCAGCTTCGAACCCCAATCGCGCGGGCCCGGTTCCCTCGACAGCCTGGCGGCCTGCATGGTAATAGTCGAGCCGCCCGACACGATCCGGCCCGCCCTGACGTTAGATAGGGCCGCCCTCGCTATGGCCAGCGGATCGAAGCCGGCGTGCCCGTAGAAACGCCGGTCCTCGTACGCGACGAGAGCCTCGGTGTACCGGGCCGGCGCCGCGGAGGACGCGGCCAGCCGCCACTGCCCGTCCGAGGCCGCCTTGGCGCCGAGGAGCTCCCCCGACTCGGCGTACACGGCATTGGAGTACGGAGGCGCCTCGCGCGGCGACGGATCGAAGGCGACGAGCGCGAACGCGAACAGCGCGGCTCCCGCCAGGGCCGGAGCCGCGTCCCGCCCCCGTGCCCAGGCAGCGCTTATACCAGCGCCGCGAACGGCCTTGGCCGCCGCTGCGCCGAGGAAGCGAACGGCGAACGCCGAGGCGGACATGGCCCGTCCGCGGCGAAAGCCCGTCTTCAAGGCCGCAGGCCGCGGCTATTGGGATTGACGGTCGGCCTTGTCGTCGGTTTCGGCAATGAGCGACCGGGTAGGACCGCGAACACCTCGGGCCTGTACATCGCCTCAGCCGTTACGGCGGGCAGGAAGAACTCGCCCTCGTAGGTCTTGTTCACGTAGAACCTGAAACGCTTCGTCTCGCCTCGCTTGAGCCCGAAATACGTCATTACGCGATCGTCGCGGGAATCCTGATAGTCGTACTGCGACGGCGACAGCGCGTCTCCGTCGCCCGAGCGCCCAATCCTGAGGTTGGCTATCTCCCAGCCCGAAGGCGACCTGAAGGTCAGGGCGACGTCGGACAGGTCCTCGCCATAGGTATTCCTAACCGAAAGATCTACGATCAGGTCGCTGCCGAACGGCAGCAGCGCCGGATCGACCGAGGCTTCCGAGGCGTCGAGGTAGCGCACGCCTATCGCGAGACCCGTCGCCCGCCGACTCTCGGTCCCCGGCGCCGGCGTACCCGTCGCGACGACGCGCGCGTATACCGGCGCTGTCGCCGCGCTATCGAGCCGTACGGACAGCGTTCCCGAGCCAGCCGCGAGCGGAACCCGCGCGATCGCCTTGGACAGCGCGACCGTGCCCGAGCCGCCTTCGTAGGCGTACCGCACCGAGGCCGAACCGCCGGATGCCGCGCCGTACGCGGCGCGCATATACGGCAGGGAGGCGATGAGCGCGTAGCTCAGGTCCTGGGTAGAGTACCCGGAACCGGACGACAGGTCCTCGGCGATGCGCTTGAACATCGGCAGCCCCCTCGCGCCGTCTCCGAGGGCGTTGAACGCGTCGAGCACGATGGCACGGTCCCGCAGGACGGAACCGTAGACCCTGTCCATGCCCGCGTACGGCGTCACGTTCGTAGGGGCCTCCCCGAGGATCGACTGCGCGCGGTCGCGCATGCCGGACAGCGCGTAAGCCGCGGCCGCCTGGTATAGCGCCGCGACCGGATGGGGGCCGTATTCCATGAAGCGGTTCATCGATGCGATATCAGGGCTACCGGCGAGCGCCAGCACGTACAGCCGGTAAGCCTGCTCGGCCTTCGAGTAGTCCGCCTGGGCGTTCCATGCCGAGGCCTGGGTCTTCAGGTAGGCTATCGCCGGGTCCATGAGGGTGTCGGGCACCGTATAGCCTTGACGCCTGGCCATCGTCAGGAAATGCGTCACGTAGACGGAGAGCCAGGCGCTCTCCTCGTAGGAGCCGGGCCAGAACACGAAGCCGCCGCGGGTCGTCTGGAAGCCGGCCATCTTCGTTATGCCGGCGGCCACGTTGGCGCGCGCCGCCTCGGCCTGCTCGGGCGTCAGGCTCATCGCGTCCGCGAGGAACAGCTGTGGGAAGGCCTTGCTGACGGTCTGCTCGCCGCAGCCGTGGGGATAGCCTATCAGGTACGACAGTCGGCCGGACAGGTCGATAGGCGGTACGAGCGACAGCTCGAGCCAAGCCTCGTTGGAGCCGGCTATACCGGGTAAAGGCGCTTCTACGACGCTCGATGACTTGCCCGCGAGCATCGCGGCCGTCACGGTCGTTACCGGCACCGCAGCAGAGCGTACCTGAAGTTCGACGCTCTGCGACGATACCCGGCCTCCCGGCCCGGTCGCCACGACCGACAGGCGCGTCGCTCCGGCCTTATCCGACGCTATGACCTCGAAGGATGTCGACTGCTCGCCCTCCTCGGCGAACACGACGGTCCTGGAGGATTCGCCGACGACGGACGCGTCGCCTTCGGCCCTCAGGGTCACGACCGCCTGGGCGCCCCTGCCCATGAAGCCGAGCAGCGAGACGGGCACCGTCAACCGCTCCCCCGGCCCGAGTACGCGGGGCGCGGTCATATAGGCCATCAGCTCGGCCCGCACCGGCGTCTCCAGCTCGGCCTTGCCGTACGCGCCGTCCGGAGTCCCCGCGACGACCATGAAGCGTACCGCGCCGACGTACGGCCCGAGCGCTATATCGTGGGTAGCCTTCGCGCCCTTCGCCAGTGAGAACGGCCCCAGGTACTTGACGACGGGCGGGAACCGGCTGATCTTGCGCGTGCCCCCGGCGTCGCCGAATTCCGAGCCGCCTATCGATATGAGCGTCTGGAGCTTGCCCGAGTATGCGCCGGCGACGTCCTTGTACAGGTCGAACGATTGAAGGAGGCTGGCCTCTTTCTTGTAGAACTCGTCCCACGGGTTCGGGGTCTGATAGCGCGTTATGCCGAGCAGCCCCTCGTCGACGACGGCGAGCGTATAGGTCATGGCCTTGCCCGAGCGCTCGGATACGGAGACGGTCGCCGTCTTCATGGGTTCGAGGGCCGCCGGGGCGGCTATCACCGGGTCCAGCCTCGTGGCGGAATCCTCGACCATCACCGGGACGACGCCGTAGAGCCGTATCGGCAGGTCGTTCAGGGTCTGCAGGTGGGGCTGCACGAACGACGCGTACACGTAGACGTTGGGAGCCATATCGGGGGTCGCCTTGAATTCGTAGACGGTCGTTCCGGCTGCAGCGTCTATCCACTCTTCCCTGAGCACTCGGCCCGCGCGCTCTACGGTCACGAACGCGCGGCCTTCCTTGTTGGACGGGAAGCTCACGCGAACCGGGTCGCCGACGGAATACTTGTCCTTGTCCGCGCTCATCGACAGCATCACCGCGGAGCCGCCGCCCTCGCCCTTGCCTCGGCCGGCCCAGCCCGGCCAGTCTATATAGAAGACCTTGCCCGCGGCGTGCCCGCCGGACGCGTCGGAGACGCGTATCATGTAGCGTCCCCATTCGGGGTACTTGATCTTGAGCTTCCACGAGCCCCGTCCGTTCTTTACGACGACGCTGTCCTTCTGGATCTGGCGGCTGTAGATGTCCGAGGCCCGCTCTGCCAGGCTCTCCTGGCCCTTTTCCCACCACCAGCGCCACTCGAGCTTGTATACGCTCACGTCGACGCGGCCGTCCCCGGCGGGCTTACCGTCGCGGTCGACGAGGAGGATCTCCACGGGATGGTCCTTGTCGGTCAGCAGCATGCCTCGGGAAGCGTCGCCCTCGGGCAGCTTGACGCCGACGTAACGGGAGTAGGGATGGAAGTCCACCGAGAACTGCTCGCTGGAGAACAGGCCGGACCGCTCGAACGCCCTGGACAGGAAGCTGGCGGTCAGGGGACCCGGGGCCTCGGAGTCGGACGAAAGGTCGACGCGGAACCGGGCCGCGCCGGAGCCGTCCAGGTAGCCCTCGTACAGGACCTTGCGCTGACTGGCCGCCACGCGCAGCGGATCCTGGAACGAGAAGCCGGGATAGTCGCCCGGCGACTTGCCCGACGCGGAGACGACCATGGAGACGTCGGCCTTGAGCCCGGGAGCGGGGGCGCCGTGTAGCCACGCGGCCTTGATGCCCATCTCGGTCAGGTCGGCGGCCACGTACGGCGCCGCGCCGTAGTCGAGGGACAGCTTGAGGCGATTGGGCATCACGGTCTCGACCTTGACCGCCTTGGAGAAGGTCTTGCCGCCGACGCTGACCCTGGCGGTCCAGGTACCGGTCGGCGAACTCTGGTCGGTGCCTGTCTTGATATAATAGAAACCGCCTACCGACCGGGTAAGGGTAGCCTGCCTGACGACCTGACCGAGCGGGTTCTCCAGCTCGAAGCGCACCGGATGGTCGGCCGGTAGCGTCCCCCTCCTGTCGTACAGCACGAAGCATAGGTGTATATCGTCGCCGGGGCGCCAGACACCCCGCTCGCCGTAGATGAAGCCCTTGACGCCGGACTCGGCCTTCTCGCCGCCGACGTCGAAGTGGCTGACGGCGAGCGCCTGGGACGACGACAGCTTGAGGTATCCGCGCTCCCGGCCGGTCTTCGCTCCGGCCATCTCCGCCACGGCGAAGAACGGCTCGGCTCCGGCGTCCGTCGCCGGACTGAGCACGGCGAGCCCGTTCCTATCCGCTACCGCCGAGGCGACCTCGCGCATCGAGTAGCCGTAGAGCGCTATCCTTGCCCCGGACAGGGGGCGGGCGCTGCGAAGGTCGCTCGCTGCGATATGCCAGGCGCCTTCGACGTCGCGCTTCGCGGACAGGGCGACGTCCGAGACGAGCACGTTGCGCCTGGCGGTACGATCGCGGCCGTATCGCTGAACGTAGAAGGCCGGATGGGCCGGGTCGTCGCGATAGCGATAGTACTCGTCCCAGTCGAACCACGCCTCGTAGTAGTCCCAGTACGACGACTCGTCGCCTCCGTCGCGGATGGTCACCGGCGGGAAGGTCCATTTGCCGAGGCTGGAATGATCGTTAGGGCTGACGTAGCGGATATGCTCGTGGCCGAACGCGACGCGCAGCTGGAAGAGCCCGTCGGGATGCTTCGCGAGCAGCGGCGACAGGTCGAGCGCGTACGGGACCCACTGGTTCTTCTCGTCGTCGGTCCAGCCCAGGTCTATCTCCTGGCTCCAGACCACGTCGCCTACCCGCTTGAGCTCCTTGGCGCCGTCGAGCTCGTTGACCTGCAGGAACTGCAGCATGTTGTCGCCGTAGACCCGCAGCGCCTCGACGTACACCTTGGCGAGGTTCTTGGTCTCCAGCACGACTCGCGTCCCCTGGCTGGACGGCACGATGACGCCGCCGGATTGGAAGCGCACTTCGGGCTTCTCCCAATCGAAGCGTACCGTCGCCGTCACCGGGATCGCGATAGCGCTCCCGGCGCCGCCTCTGAGGCCGCGCTCGACGGTCACGTCGACGTCCTCGGGCCAGCGAAGCGACGAATAGACGCGGACGAGGCCTCCCTCGGCCTCGTAGCGGAGGTCGCCGGCGCCCGAGGCCCGGATGAGGCCGCGGAAGTCCTGGTCCTTCTCGACCGGGGCGCTGAACGCGACGTTGAGGCACGCGGGCCCGCCCGCCTCGGGACCCGTCACCGACAGCAGCTCGAAGCTATCCTCGGCCGGAACGCGGTATTCCGTCGAGCCCTTCGCTTTGGAGCCGATCGGCTTGCCGTCCCACGACAGGGTCATGGTAGCGTCGGAGCCGCCCCGCGGTATCCGCTTGACCGTGAAGCGATGCGATCCGTCGCCCTCGTGGCTCCACGAAACATCGAGGGACGCTCCTCCCAGCGTTGCGGTCACGAGGCGCTCGACGTCGGCGGTCGACGGCGCGTCATCGGAACGGAGGGATCCGTCGAGCGACAGGCTACCGTCGTACGCCGCGTACAGCGCGCCGGGCGTCACCGACAAGCCCGGTTCCGCCGCGCGCACCTTGAAGGAGAACCATCCGTTCCCGGGCTCGCCTATCGCCGCGAAGTCGAAGACGGCCTTGTAGGTACGACCCGGCTCGAGCGGCGAGCCTGGCATGAAATCGGCGCGGCTACCGTCCTCGCTCCAACGTACCGATCCCGCCAGGGCCGGCTCGAAGCTGAACGGGTTGGCGCCTTCCAGCCTCGCGGCGTCGCGTCCGGTACCGAGCACCACGCTTATATCGGCGTAGCGCGATACGATACCGTCGCTGTGAGCCACGACGAAGGACGGGTCGGGAGCCTTGGAACCCTTATAGCGGGCGTCGCGGGCGCAGGAGGCGACGGCCGTGGCCGTTACGATAATGAGAACGAGTAGTCGGATTGCTCTGAACTGGCGGCGCATCTGAATTCCTTTCGGGATATCGCACACAAGAGCGCGGCGCCGGGTATCCGGGCCGCGCCTGTCGAGATGCTTGTAGTATAGCGTGATGCGCCTAAAGGATCAGGCCTTTTCGGCGGCTATCAGGCGATTCATGACGACATGCAGCACGGACCAGACGGCGTCGGCGGAACTCTCTCCGTCTACCGGCACCAGCGTGCCGCGCGCCTTGTATAAGCCGACCAGCGGGGCGGTCTGGGCGCGGTAGTTCTCCAGGCGCACGCGTACCGACTCCTCGCGGTCGTCGTCGCGCACGTACAGCTCTCCGCCGCAGTCGTCGCAGAGCCCGGGCTTTGACGGAGGCATGAAACGCGTATGGAAGCTACGGCCGCAACTCCGGCACATGCGACGGCCCGACAAACGTTCTACGACCTTGGCGTCGGTCACCTCGAGATCGATGACGTAATCCTCGGGGCAGAACGACGCGAGCGCCTCGGCCTGGGCTATCGTCCGGGGAAAGCCGTCGAGCAGCCAACCCTTTGCGGCGTCCGGCATGGCGAGGCGCTCGCGTACGAGGCCTATGGTCAGCTCGTCCGATACGAGGCCTCCCGACTCTATGATCGCCTTGACCTTGAGTCCGAGCGGCGTCCCGTCCCTCATGGCTCCCCTGAATATCTCGCCAGTCGATATATGCGGGAACCCGAAAGCCGCCGCCGCCTTGGCCGCCATCGTTCCCTTGCCCGCGCCTGGTGCTCCGAAGAATACGAATTTCATGATCGATACGCTCCTCTGGACTATAGATCGTACTCGAGACTATGCAACGGCGCGTAGTATAGCATATGAATATAGATTCATATTACAAAAGTCTTAAACGATTCCGGGTCGCGCCTTTCTTCGGCGGACCGTCCCCTAAGCCGCAGACGCTCCATGGCTTGTTAAGGTTGTAACGGAATAGCACCTCGACGTGCCTGATCACCGATTCAGTAGGGAACACGATAGAGAAGGCGCGATTCTCACGGAAATCGCTACTGGAGGGAGCGCCTATCGTGGTTTCGTCTACGTATATAGGCAAGCCTAGCTTCCGTACGGATACCGCGTGGGGCTCGGGCGAAGGCGAGCCTTCCCTGATGACGACGAAGGCTTTGTACGAGAAATCCACACGCCGGGCTTCCGCTTCAGCCCGCCACGCCTTCATGTCCACCGGCAGCATCGACGCCGCCATCGGCAGCACGTCCGATCCGAGCAGGTGCGTCATAGACACCTTCGCGCCCGGGAACATCGCTATGAACCGCCTTACGATTTCTATCGTGTCGGCGCCCTCGCCTATGTCCAGCGGCACGATCAGCGGATCGAATACGCCGAGCACCTGCATCGAGAGCAATTCGAAACGATATCGATAATCACTCTTTCGCGGCTTCCGGGGATTGTCATGGCCCTCGGGCACGACGAATACGACGGGGGCCGAAGAGCCGGGGGAAGCGAGGAACCGGAGGGCGGTCGCCAGGTGCGTCATCTGGAACGGATCGAATGAGCCTATGAAGAGCGCCGCGTTTATGTCATAGCCCGGGAAGCGGACCACCTGCGGGAAGTCGGACAGGTCGACGGGACGGAGGACGCCGTCCGATATCCTCGAGTCGATTTCGAGGAGCGATTCCGTATAGAACGCGCGGTAGTAGGAGAAATCCCCTTTGTCGAGGGTGCTCAGGTAGGAATACGCTCCGAGGCGCTCGAAGACTTCCTCGGTACGGGCCAAGGCCCGCGCTATCATTTCGGTCCGAGGCGTTCTCGCGCGGCGGTGAGCTCGCGCCCGTCCGTTGGAATCGGGATGGCCCGATCCATCGTCGCGTTGATCCATCACTGCCATTGTATGGCCATAGCGTGCGGAACGCAACGAGTAACGGTTCGCTCGCAATATTAAATACAATAGTATCTATAGAATTTTCTTGCGTTTTTTCGGATTTGTACTAGTATTCGAATGAATACGCCCATACTTCATCGTAAGGCATTGGACTCCCGCACCGATCGATCGACATCGAACAAGGGCGATATTAAGGGAGGCCATTATGGAAACACGCTTCGCGACGAGCACGCCGACCGGAACTGATAACGGAACGGAGCAGCCCGGCGCCTTGCTGACGACTCTCGAAGAGGCTCAACGTACCGACGAGTACAGGCATCTGTCGGAGGCAACGCTCAGGAAGGTGGCGCTCGAGACCGGAGAACCGCTATCGAGAGTCTATTCGGTCGCGACGTTCTACTCCTTCTTCAATCTAAAACCTCAGGGTAAGCATACCGTGATCGTCTGCCGCGGAACGGCCTGCCATACCCGCGGATCGCTGAACCTCCTGAAAGAAGCCGCCGCCAGGCTCGGCATGCCCGAATTCAGGGAAGACGAGGAATCCTCTTTTACCACCGACGACAGGCTCTTCACGGTACGGACCGTCGCGTGCTTCGGGCAATGCGCGCTCGCCCCGGTCATATCGATAGACGGCACCATCCATTCAAGGGTAACGCAGGGGAAGCTCTGCACCATTCTCGACGCGATGCGTAAAGGAGCGGCGCGATGACCGTCAAAACGATGACCCCGCGCGAATACGGCGCGATGGCCGAACGCGGCATCGCTACCGTCAAGCCATCCGTCCCCGCGATATCGGTAGGGCTGGGGACCTGCGGCATAGGTAACGGCGCCGACGTACTATTCGACGCCCTCAACGACGCGGCCGGGGACCGCGTCCTTATCAAGAAAGCCGGTTGCTTCGGATTCTGCGCCGAGGAGCCGCTGGTCATGCTGTATAGCCCCGGCAAGCCTATACTGCTGTTCACCGAAGCCAAGGCCTCCAAGGCGGGCAAGTTCGTCGAAGCGGCCCTGGACGAGAAGGCGTACGACAGGCTAGCCAAGTCGGCCAGGGCCAAGATCTCGAGATGGGACTTCAGGACGTCAGCGGTAGAATTCGGCTCAGGCTCGCCGGCGATACCCGAGTGGAACGAGCTACCGTTCTTCAAGGGCCAGGAGAAACTGGTACTCCGCGACTGCGGGCTCATCGATCCGGAGAATATCGACGAGTACGTCGCCATCGGCGGATACTCAGCCTTGAGGAAGGCCCTCGGCATGTCCCCCGACGAAGCGATAGCCGAGGTGACGGCCGCCAAGTTGCGCGGGCGCGGCGGCGCCGGTTTCCCGACCGGCCTGAAATGGAAGATGATGCGCCAGAATCCCGGCGCCAGGAAGTTCGTCATATGCAACGCCGACGAGGGCGACCCCGGCGCGTATATGAACCGCAACGAGATAGAGAGCGACCCCCACATGCTCATCGAGGGCATGGCGATCGGCGCCTACGCGATGGGCGCGCCCGAAGGAATCGTCTACGCCCGCGCCGAGTATCCCCTGGCCATCGAGCGCCTGAGGAAGGCCATAGAGGACGCGACCGCCGCCGGCTTCATAGGCGACAACGTCATGGGCACGGGATTCTCGTTCAAGCTCTCCTTGGTCAGCGGAGCCGGCGCGTTCGTATGCGGCGAGGAGACCGCGCTGATAGCGAGCCTGGAAGGAAAAGCCGGGCGACCGTCGCCAAGACCCCCGTTCCCGGCCCAGAAGGGCTACCTCGGCATGCCGACGAATATCAACAACGTCGAGACCTGGTGCAACGTACCGGTCGTCATCGCCAGGGGCGCCGCGTACTTCACCGGGATAGGCACCGACAAGAGCCCGGGCACCAAGGTGTTCAGCCTCGTCGGCAAGGTCAAGAACACCGGCCTCGTCGAGTTGCCGCTCGGCACGCCGCTCGGTAGCATCGTATACGGCATGGGAGAGGGCACCGGCTCTCGCAAGCGCATAAAGGCGGTGCAGACGGGCGGGCCCTCGGGCGGGTGCATTCCCGCCGAGCGCTTCGACGTCAAGGTCGACTACGAGTCCCTCGCGGAGCTGGGCGCGATCATGGGCTCGGGCGGAATGGTCGTGATGGACCAGGACAACTGCATGGTCGACGTCGCGCGCTATTTCATCAGCTTCACGTCGGCCGAGTCATGCGGCAAGTGCGCTCCGTGCCGCGAGGGCCTGTCGCAGATGCTCCGGATACTGACGGACGTCTCGCAGGGCGACGGCCGCATGGAGGATATAGTCGAACTGGAGCGCCTGGCCCGCGTCGTCAAGGATTCGTCTCTGTGCGGGCTCGGGCAGACGGCGTCGAACCCGGTAATGACGACGCTCAAGTACTTCAGGAACGAGTACGAGAGCCATATCGTCGAGAAGCGCTGCGAATCGGGCACCTGCGAAGCGCTGTTCGAGGCTCTGTGCGAGAATTCCTGCCCGCTCCATATGAACATCCCCGGCTACCTCGCGCTGCTCGGCGACGGCAGGATAGAGGACGCGTTCGAACTGACGCTACGCGATAATCCGCTCCCCGGGTCGATGGGACGCATCTGCCATTTCCACTGTCAGATGCGCTGCCGCCGCGATACGCTCGACGAGCCGGTCGCACAGGGCGAGATACACCGCTATCTCGCGGACACGATGTACAAGATGGGCCGCGAGAAGGACGTCTGGAACAGGCTCGTCAAGGAGAAGAAGCCCGCGACCGGCCGTACCGTGGCTATCGTCGGCGCTGGCCCCGCGGGCCTAGCGGCCAGCTTCTACCTGTCGCGCCTCGGACACGAGGTTACCGTATTCGATTCCAAGCCCAAGGCGGGGGGCATACTCCGCTACGGCATACCCGCGTATCGGCTACCCAAGGACGTGCTCGACAAGGAGCTCGACCTGTGGAAGCGGCTCGGCGTCAAGTTCGTGTTCAATACGTCGATAGGCAAGGACGTCGGCTTCGACAGCCTCAAAAGCCAGTACGACGCGCTGATAGTCGCATCGGGAGCCCAATCCGATCGGCGGCTCGGCGTCGCGGGCGAGGATCTCGAAGGCGTTCACGCCGGGTACGAGTGGCTGGAAGCGTTCGCTATGGGCAAGGCGCCCAAGCCCGGGCGGCGCGCGCTGGTGCTAGGCGGCGGGAACGTCGCGATAGACGCGGCGAGGACGCTGTTCAGGGAGGACTGCGAGGTGACCGTCGCGTACCGGAGGTCGAAGGCCAGCATGCCCGCCAACGCGGTCGAGCTAGTCGGGGCCGAGGAAGAAGGCATTCGCTTCGAGTTCATGCTGCAGCCGATAGAGATGCTCGGGGAGAAGGGCCGGGTCAAGGCGGTACGATTCAAGGTGATGAAACCGGGAGGCATCGATCCGTCGGGGCGACCCACGCCGGTAGAGACAGACCGCGTCGTGGACATTCCCTGCGACGACGTCTACGTGGCCGTAGGAGAGCGGGTAGACGCCTCGTTCATGGGAGAGGGCCGCTTCAAGGCCGCGAAGGACGGACGCGTCGCCGTGGACAGGCTGTCAGGCAAGGCTTCAGGCAACGTCTGGGCCATAGGCGACGCCGTCACCGGGCCGGCGACCGCGGCCGAGGCGATGGGGCTCGGTAAGCGCGCGGCGAAGGCGATAGACGAGGAACTGATGCAACGGGACGCTTTCGGTGACCTGTTCAGGGAATTCGGGCACTCGATGGCGTTGCCGCCGGAACCGACGAAGACGAAGATGTGCCGGTCGAGGCTCGTGCCGCCGGAGGAACGCAGGGGCAACTTCCAGGAGATAGCGCAAGGCTATTCCGGCGAGCAGGCGTTGCTCGAGGCGACGCGCTGCCTTCGTTGCGACATAAGGGCAGACGCCCGTAGCCCGTGGCGATGAGCGGAGGTAACGCTATGAACCAGAGAGACGCTTCTGATATCAGCCTATCCATAGACGGCCGCGAGGCTTCGGCTCCCGCGGGATCGACGATACTCGAGGCCTGCCGCCTGGCGGGCGTCAAGGTGCCTACGCTATGCCACCTGCCGGGCATCAGCTCCAACGCGTCCTGCGGGCTGTGCGTCGTCGAGGTGGAGGGGGCAAAGAGCCTCGTGCGCTCCTGCGTGCAGGCGGCGACCCCGGGCATGAGAATACGGACGTCCGGCCCGCGCGTCATGGAGGCGCGACGGACCGTCATAGAGCTCCTGCTGGCCAACCACCCGGAGGATTGCCTGTCGTGCCTGCGCAATGGCTCGTGCGAGCTACAGGCGGCGGCCGAGCTGATGGGCATCAGGAAGAAGACCTTCCCGCGGACCAAGAAGGTGGCGAAGCCCGACCGCGTAGGCTGGGGCGTCATGCGGGATAACGACAAGTGCATTCTCTGCGGCCGGTGCGTCGCCGTCTGCCGCGAGACCCAGTCGGTGATGGCGATAGACTTCGTCGGGCGCGGCGTACGATCGCGCATCGCCCCGTTCCTCGACAGGCCGCTGTCCGAGTCGACGTGCGTGTCGTGCGGACAATGCACGGTCGTCTGCCCGACCGGCGCCCTGACCGAGAAGGACGAGACCGACGAGGTGTTCGCGGCCATAAACGATCCGGAGCTGACCGTCGTGGTACAGACGGCGCCGGCGATACGAGCGTCGCTCGGCGAAAGCCTGGGCCTGCCGCCCGGGACCCTGGTAACGGGCAAGATGGCCGCGGCGCTACGGCGCCTCGCCTTCGACAAGGTATTCGACACGCAGTTCTCCGCGGACCTCACGATCATGGAAGAGGGTTCCGAGCTGCTTTCCAGGCTCGCCAACAAGGGCGCCCTGCCTATGATCACCTCGTGCTCTCCGGGATGGATCAGTTTCATAGAAACATTCTACCCGGCCCTGCTGCCCCACCTGTCGTCATGCAAGTCGCCGCAGCAGATGTTCGGCTCTATCGCCAAGACGTTCTGGGCGCAGAAGGCCGGCATCGACCCGGCCAAGATGGTCGTCGTATCGATAATGCCGTGCACCGCCAAGAAATTCGAGGCGAAGCGGCCCGAGATGCGCGGCGCGTGGGAATGGTGGAAGGAGAAGGGCAGCGTGGAGGCGCCGTACTTCGACGTCGACTATGCGCTGACTACCCGCGAGCTGGCGCGTATGATACGGAGGGCCGGCATAGACTTCGAGGCGCTGCCGGACGAGAGCTTCGACGACCCGCTCGGCTCCAGCACCGGCGCCGCGACGATATTCGGGGCGACGGGAGGCGTCATGGAAGCCGCGCTACGCACCGTTTACGAGATCGCCGTAGGCAAGCCTCTGCCTAACCTCGAGCTCGAGCCGATCCGCGGCTTCGACGGCATCAAGGAGGCGAAGCTGGACGTCGGAGGCACGCCGCTACGGGTCGCCGTAGCCCATACGCTCAAGAACGCCCGCGTGATACTCGACGGCATAGCCGCGGGAACCAGTCCGTACGCGTTCGTCGAGATCATGTCCTGTCCGGGCGGATGCCTGGGAGGCGGCGGACAGCCGGTGGCGCCCGACTGGGCCAAGCGCGAGAAGAGGAAAGAGGCGATATACACCGAAGACAGGGGCCTGCCCCTCAGGAAATCCCATACCAACGAGGCGGTACAGGCCTTGTATACGGAGTTCCTGGGCAAACCCTTGGGCCACGAATCCCATGCGCTGCTTCATACGCGCTACTCGGTCAAGCAGGCCTGATGACTAGACGCCGGCGATCGGGACCGCCCCGATCGCCGGCGTCTCATAGACAGGAACCCGCGATAACCTATATAAATGCAACCATGCCCATACGCGCGATAGGTTTCGATATAGACGGTACCCTCTACCCGGCCGCGGCCCTCTACCGAAGGCTTTTCTGGAAGAGCCTCGGACAGTTGCGGTTCCTGATCGCCTTCAACGGCGTCCGGCACGATCTGAGAAGGTTGCTAGACGACCCGGAATACCGCTCCCGCGGCATCGATTCCATCGAGGGCTTGCACCGCTTCCAGGCTAAGCTTATGGCCGAGCGACTCGGCGGCGATCCGGACCGTCTCTACGAAAGGATAGAAGCGTTCTTCTATACCACCTCCGTAGAGCCGTTCACGACGATTCCGCCTTTTCAAGGCGTGACGTCCCTGCTCGACGAGCTACGCGGGCTCGGCCTCGGGCTCGGCGCGCTGTCGGACTTCCCCTGCGACAGGAAAGTAGAGCTGCTCGGCCTCGCCGACAAGCTGGACGTCGCGCTGACCAGCGAGGAAACGGGTCTCGTCAAGCCCGACCGTGCGTCGTTCGACCTGCTCGCGAGCCGCCTCGGCGTGCCTAACGGGGACATCCTCTACGTAGGCAATTCGGAACGCTACGACGTCAGGGGCGCCCTCGGCGCAGGCATGCGCGCCGCCCTTATCACGAAGGACCGCAAGGCCGCGGCCTCTTCCGCCGCCGAATTCACGTTCTTCGACTTCGCCGATCTCGGCCGCTATATCCGCGGCGCCATCGCCCGATAGCGCCCGATCCGACCGGAGTCCTCAATCGAGCCAGACCTCCGAGACTATCGGCGTATCGCGTATGCGCTCGACTACGTCGGCGTTAGCGGCGCAGCTTATCTGGGCGTGCGCCTTGATAGCGATCTCCGATCCGGCGTCCTTGACATGGAGCATGACGCCGCATTGGCCGGACGACTCGTATAGTATGTCCCGTAGCCCTTCCAGGTCTTCCTCGCGGCGCACGGCGTTGAGGGTGATATGCATGGTGCGGTAGCTCTTCTCCTTGAGCTCCGCCGGCTGGACGAGACGATCTACCTTGAAGCTCGGATTCTCCCGGTCCAGGTCGACGGTCCCCTTGAGGAACACGATGGCGTCCTGCGCGAAGCGACCGGGATTGGCCTCGAGCGTGCCCGAGAACACGACGATCTCCATCGTGCCGTCATAGCCCTCGACCTTGCCGAAGGCCATCTTCTTACCCTTGCGCGTCAGTATCTCCCTCCATTCAACGAGCTGGCCTACGAGGGTATACTCCTTGTCGGGCGTCGAGCGCTCGATATGGGCGAAGTCGATGTCGCAGCACTTCCTGTAGACGTCCTTGTACTCGTCGAGGGGATGACCCGAGAAGTAGAAGCCGAGCAGCGCCTTCTCGGTGCGCAGGAGCTCCGCCCTCGGCAGCTCCTGGCACGGCTCGAAGCGGAACGGGGGGAATTCCTCCTCGCTCGACGCCTCGAACAGGCTGGCCTGTCCGTATGCGCCGGCCTCGGCCTTCTTCTGCGCGTACTCGTAGGCGCGTTCCAGGTTAAGCGCCAACTCGGCCCGCCCCCGGCCCATGGCGTCGAAGCAGCCGGCCTGGATCAGCGTCTCGATGACGCGCTTGTTCATCGACTGCACGCCGACGCGCTCCAGGAAGTCGAGGAAGTCGGCATACGGGCCGCCTTTCCCTCGCTCCGCTACGATCGCGTCGACGACTCCCTCGCCCACGCCCTTCACGCCGATAAGGCCATAGACGATCTTGCCTTCGGATACCGAGAACCTAGCCTCCGAGCGGTTGATGTCGGGCTCGAGGAGGCTGATGCCCATGCTACGGACCTCGGAAATATACTGGGTCAGCTTGTCGGTGTTGTTTATCTCGTTGGTCAGGTTGGCGGCCATATACTCGGCCGGATAGTTGGCTTTGAGCCAAGCGGTCCGGTAGGCTACCACGGAGTACGCCGCGGCGTGGCTCTTGTTGAAGCCGTAGCCGGCGAACGGCACGAGGATATCGAATATCTCCCGGGCCTTCGCCTCGGTATAGCCCCGCGAAACGGCGCCTTCTATGAACGGCGCCTTCTCTTTCTCCAGGACCTCTACCTTTTTCTTGCTCATCGCGCGACGCAGGAGGTCCGCGCGCCCGAGCGAGTAGCCGGCTATCTCCTGGGCCACCTGCATCACCTGCTCCTGGTAGACGATGACGCCGTACGTCTCCTTGAGGTATTTCTCCAGTGACGCGTGGGGATAGGTGATCGGCGTACGGCCCCATTTAGACTCGACGAACTGGGGAATATTGTCCATCGGCCCCGGGCGGTACAACGCGTTCAGGGCTATCAGGTCCTCCACGCTGGACGGCTTCGCCTGCCTGAGGATGCCCTGCATGCCGTCGGACTCGAACTGGAACACGCTCGTGCTCTTGCCCTCGCCGAGCATCGCGAACGTCCGGGCGTCGGTATCGGGGATCGACTCCTCCGCCACGTCGACGCCTCGGCGCCTCATCAGCGCCAGGGTATTCTTGATCAGGGTCAGCGTCTTCAGGCCCAGGAAGTCCATCTTGACGAGACCGCACTCCTCCAGCAGGTCCATCGTGTACTGGGTCGCGACGATGCCGGTCTTGGGATCCTTGAACAGCGGCACGTAATCGGTGAGCACGGTCTTGCCGATCACGATGCCCGCGGCGTGGAAGCTCGTATGGCGGTTCTTGTTCTCCAGCTTCCGCGCCATCTCGAAGAGCTCCTGGTAGCGCGGGTTCTCTGCCAGCTCCTTGAGCTTCGGCTCCAGCTCGAAGGCCCGTTCGAGGGTCATCTTGGGATCCTCGGGAACGAGCTTGGTGATCATGTTCGACTCTTCGATGGTCAGGTCAAGCGCGCGCGCCACGTCCTTGAGCACGGCCTTGGCCTTGAGCGTACCGAAGGTGATGATCTGCCCTACGCGATCCTCGCCGTACTTCGAGGTCACGTAATCGATGACGGACCCGCGGCCTTCGTAGCAGAAGTCGACGTCGAAGTCGGGCATCGACACGCGTTCCGGGTTGAGGAAGCGCTCGAACAGCAGCGCGTAGCGGAGCGGGTCGATATCGGTGATGCGCAGCGAGTACGCTACGATGGAGCCGGCGCCCGAGCCACGGCCGGGGCCGACGGGGATGTCGTGGTCCTTGGCCCAGTTGATGAAGTCGGCGACGATCAGGAAGTAGCCGACGAAGTCCATGAGGATGATCGTCGCGAGCTCGTAGTCGAGCCGTTTCCTGACCTCGGCGTCGTAGCCGGGATAGCGTTTCTCGAGGCCTCGGTAGCTGGCCCATATGAAGTAGCGGGTAACCGGCATCGCGAGACGCTCCGCGAGCGCCTTGCGGACGCCCGGCGCGAGCTCCTCGACGGGGACCTTCCCGTACCTGGGATTAGGCTTGCAGACGCCGTCGTCTGACATGCCGGCGATGAAGGCGCGGACGCTTCCCACCTCGGGATCAGCCTGGGAATCGTCTTCGCCGGTATAGAACGACGGAATGGCGAATTCGGGCAGCAGGGGGCCGGGCAACGGGATCTCCAGCTTGACCATGTCGTTGACGAGCAGGGTGTTCGATATGGCCTCGGGCACCTCCTTGAAGAGGTCCGACATCTCCATCTCGCTCTTCAGGTAGAAATCCGGGCACGGGAAGCGCATGCGGTTCTGGTCGGCGACCTTGCGGTTGGTGCCGACGCACAGCATCGCGTCGTGGGCGGCCGCGTCGCCGCGTTCTAGGTAATGGATGTCGTTGGTCGCTATGAGCCTGACGCCGAGCCGCTTGGACATCGGGATAAGCTCTCGGTTGACCCTCGCCTCCTCGTCCATCGCGTGGTCCTGCAGCTCGAGGAAGTAGTTCTCCGCGCCGAAGAGGTCGCGGTATCGTCCGGCTATGCGCTCGGCGTCGGCCGGGCGTCCTAGCAATATGTACTGGGGGACCTCGCCGCCTATGCAAGCCGTCGAGCAGATGAGCCCTTCGTGGTAGCTCTCCAGCAATTCCCAGTCAATCCGCGGCTTGTAGTAGAAGCCCTCGGTATACGAGCGTGACGAGAGCATGATCAGGTTGCGGTACCCGATCTCGTTCTTCGCGAGCAGCACGAGGTGATAGTACTTGTTGCCGCCCTCCGTACCGGTCTTATCTCTCCTGGTCGCGCCGGCGACGTAGAATTCGCTGCCGACTATGGGATTTATACCGGCTTTCCTGCATTCCTTATAGAATTTCAGGGCTCCGAACATATTGCCGTGATCGGTCAGGGCCAGTCCGGGCATGCCGAAGTCGACGGCGCGCTTGACGAGGCTGCCGACGCTCGCGGCGCCGTCGAGGAGCGAGTAATCGCTGTGTACGTGGAGGTGGACGAAAGACATGGCGGCAGTATAAGCCGTCACGGCCATCGCGGTAAAGACGAGATACGCGTCGAATTCATCGTCGCCGGAGTATTTTCCGATGGCGTTCTTGGATTGTTTTGACTATCATATCGTATGGCTAAAAAAGACGACGCCCCAGCGACCTGGCGACCCGTCGATGGACGACTTTCCTTTCCGGCGTTCCTCTCCGCGTACGGGGGACTATTCGACGAGAAGCCCTCCGGTTCCGACTACGTCCGCATCGCATGGATCGAGACGCCATACGGACCCATGATCGCCGGGGCCGACGCGAGCGCGCTGCGCTTCCTCGACTTCGCCGACAGGAGGGCCATAGACGCGCAGATAGCGTCACTTCGACGCACGAGCTGCATGCCCTTGGCCCTAAGCGACGGCGACGTGCTCGCCCTCTTGCGTCAGCAACTGGACGCGTACTTCTCCGGTAGCCTCAGATCGTTCTCCGTGCCCGTGTCCGCTCCGGGAACCCCGTTCCAGACGCTCGTATGGAAGGCGCTGTCGGAGATTCCTTACGGCGAGACGAGGAGCTATGGCGAGCTCGCGCGCTCCATCGGCTCTCCCGGCGCGTCGAGGGCGGTCGGGGCGGCCAACGGAGTCAATCGCCTCCTGCTCGTCATCCCCTGCCATCGCGTCGTCAATTCCGACGGTTCCCTGGGCGGTTTCGCCGGCGGCATCGAACGGAAGCGGGCCCTCCTCGAACTGGAGCGCGCCGGAATGCGTTGACCTTTCCGTTTTCGCGGTAGACAATGCCCGGTCTTTGAAAAAGGAGGAGACCGTGTACGACATCGTGATACTGGGAGGGGGCCCCGGCGGATACGTGGCCGCTGAACGAGCCGCCGCCCTCGGGCTCAAGACTGCGTTGATAGAGAAGGACGCGATCGGAGGAACCTGCCTCAATCGCGGCTGCATTCCCACGAAGAGCCTCCTACACGGGGCCAAGACCTACCGCCACGCCCTCGATTCCCAGGCCATAGGCGTAAGCTGTACCGGCGTCTCCTACGATCTGGCCGCCGCGATGGCGTGGAAGGCGCAGACCGTGCAGAGACTCGTCCAGAACGTCGAGTTCCTGATGAAGAAACGCGGCGTCGAGCTGATACGCGGCTCGGGCAGGCTGGTCTCCTCTACGACGATAGGCATCGACGAGAGCGGCGCTGCCTTCGAAGGACGCAACGTCGTCATAGCGTCCGGATCGGAACCCGCCAGGCCGCCCATCCCGGGCGCGGCCGGCAATCCCCTGGTCGTCACGAGCGACGAGATCCTTGGAATAGAGAAACTGCCCTCGAGCCTCGTCGTCATAGGCGGAGGCGTTATCGGCGTCGAGCTGGCCGCCTACTTCTCCGCCCTCGGCGTCAAGGTATCGATACTGGAGATGCTACCGGAGATCCTTCCCTTCATGGACGCCGATCTCGCGGCGGTCTACAAGCGGACGCTCAAGGGCGTCGCCATCACGACGGGCGCCGCCGTCACCGGCATCGACGGAGGCGCGGTGCGCTATCGCAAGGGCGAGGAAGCCGAGGAGTCGAGCGTATCGGGCGACCTGGTGCTGCTAGCGACCGGCCGCAGGCCGTCGCTCTCCGGCCTAGGCCTCGAGGCGGTCGGCGTGGAATTCTCGCCCAAGGGCGTCAAGGTCGACGATTCGTGCCGCTCCGGCGTACCTGGCGTCTGGGCCATAGGCGACGCGACCGGCCGCTCGCTCCTCGCCCACTCCGCCAGCGCCATGGGCAGGGCGGTCGCCGAGACCATAGCGGGCCGCGCGGCGTCGGTACCGTGGAAGGCCCTGCCCTGGGTCGTCTACGGCGACCCCGAGGCGGCCGGCGTCGGCATGACCGAGGCCGAGGCGAAGGCCGCCGGCTTCGACGCGGCTACGTCTTCCTTACCCGCCAGGGCTAACGGCCGATTCCTGGCTGAGCGCGGCATCGCGGCCCACGGAGTATGCAAGTTGGTCGCGGACCGGGCCTCGGGCAGGGTGCTCGGCGCCCATATCGTAGCGCCCTACGCGGGGGAGATGATATGGGGCATGCAGTACGCCATCGCCGGCGACGCTACCGTCGCCGACCTGGAACGGTCGGTATTCCCCCATCCGACCGTCTCCGAGCTGTTCCACGACGCGCTGTCGGCGCTGGAACTATAGCGGCTCCGTTCAGCGATGGAGGGGCGTAGGCAGCGAGGTCAGGCCGAAGGGCGTGCCGTATAGCTCTCCGAGGACCTCGCAGTCAAGCGCCTCCGCCGTCGGCCCCGAGGCGACGAGCCTCCCTGACCGCATCAGCGCGGCCTCGTCCGCGCAGGCCAGCGCGAGGGCCAGGTCGTGCGTAGAGAACAGCACGCCGACGCCCGACGCGGTAAGGCGCCGTATCGCATCGCCTATGCTGGCCGCATGGGCAGGATCGAGCATGTCGCTCGGCTCGTCCAGGAGCACGTACGCGGCTTCCTGCGCAAGCGCCCGAGCTATCCGCACCAGTTGCAGCTCCCCTCCGGACAGCGCGGTGATGCGACGATCCATCTTTGTACCCATTCCCACTTCTCGAAGGGCCGCCCGCGCCTTTTCCTCATCGGAGCCTGAAGGCACGGCCAGGTACGGTAGATGAGGCGCCCTCCCGAACGAGACGTACTCAAGGCAGCTGAACGAGAAGGCCAGGCGCTCGGCCTGCGGCAGGAAGGCCACGGAACCGCCGCGCTCTATGCGGCCGGTCGCCGGATGGAGCCACCCCGAGCCTATGCCCAGCGCCGTCGACTTGCCAGAGCCGTTGGGGCCGAGCAGCGCAGTCGCTCGGCCGGGAAGCACGCTCAGCGAGAAACCGAGCAACGCGTCGTCAGGTTCTCCCTTGTAGCGATACGAAACGTCGATGAATTCCATTCTTAACCCCGTTCCACGTTGATTCGCCGGCCTACGAGCAGGGCGAAGAACGCGACGGTCCCGGCCAGCGACGTCGTGACGCCGAGCGGCAGCTCGCCTGAGAACAGGCCCCGAGACAGGGCGTCGCAGACGACGACGAACAGCGCCCCGAGTATCGCAGAACCGGGGACAGTCGGCGATCCGTCGCCGCGTAGGACCAGGCGCGCGATATGCGGCACGATAAGCCCGACCCACGCGACGACGCCGGCCATAGCGGTCACGGCGGCGACGCCGGCCGCGGCCAGGCCGAGCACGACCGTTCGCTCAAGCCTCGGCCTCGCGCCGAGCGAAGCGGCCGTCGCCTCGTCGAGAGACAGGAGGGCGGTCCTCCATCGGAGCGCGACGAGTCCGATTATTGAGACCGCCGCTATAGGGGCGGCTATCGACAGGGTCTTCCAGGTGACGGCCGAGAGGCCGCCCATAAGCCAGTAGGTTATCTCCGGCAGCGTCTTCAACGGGTCGGCGCCGTACTTGAGCAGGGCGACCAGCGCCGAGAAGAACGCCGACACCGCTATGCCGGACAGGAGGAGGCGGAGCACCGCGCCGCCGAAGCGTATGCGCCCCGCCATCGCCACCGACATGCCGAGCGCCAGTATCGCGAAGCCGAAGGCCGAGCCGAACAGGGCCAGCGATCCGCCGCCTAGCACCATGGCCAGCGCGGCGCCGAACGACGCGCCCTGCGACACGCCGAGGAAACCCGCGTCGACGAGGGGATTGGCGAACACGAACTGCAGCGCCGCGCCCGACGCGCCGAGCGCGGCTCCCAGCAACAGGGCGCCCAAAGTCCGAGGGAGGCGTACGAGCAGTACGACGCGTAGCGCCAGAGGGTCCTCGAGCAACGTTCCCGGATTGATGAAGCCGGGCGATGGATAGCGCCCGAACAGCAGGGCGGCCGCCGTCGCGGCGAGGAGTATCACCAGCGACGCGGCGAGCCGTCCGGGCGCCTTTCGGGACGGTTCCGTCACGAGCCCTCGCCCGCGCCGCGGAGCCTCGGCGCGATCTGAGCGTCGAAGGCGGCCGCGCCTATGCCGTAGAATAAAGAGAAGAAGCGCCTAGCCTCGGCTTTTACCGAATAGCCGGGGATCGAGCCGGGGTACAGCGTATCGGTCAGCCACAGCAGGCCCATGCCCCACCGGGTATCGGGCTGGTCCCACGACAGGAAATCCTGCGCGAAGCCGACGATCCTGCCCGACGTAGCGGCCTTGAGACCGGAGTACCGGGGATCGGCGGCCGTCCTGGCGGCTACCGCGCTCGCGGCCTCCTTGTACGACACCACGACGAACACGTCCGGGTTCCACGCGGCTATCTGCTCCGGCCCGACCAGTGCCCATCCGGAAGCGGGATTGGCGCCCTTCCATACCGCGACGCCGCCGGCCATCTCCACGAGCCGCGTCTGCATCCACGAGTCCGGCGGCACGGAGAAGCCGTCGCCCGTTGCCTGCGCGAGCAGAACGCGGACCTTGGCGCCCGACGCTGCCGAGGCGACGGTCGAGGACCGTTCCGCCGTCGCGACTATGGATCTATAGTAGTCGACGAGAACCCGGGCCCTCGCCCCGTCGCCGAATATTTCCCCGAGCACTCCGAGTTCCGCGTAGTAGTCTTCCGGAGACTCGAGCGCCAGGTACGCGGTCTTTATGCCGAGCGACTCAACCGATGCCCCGAGCCCCTTCTTGAGGCTCGACTTGAGGATGACCAGGTCGGGCCGGTGCGACGCGTATACCTCGACTCCGGCCTGACGGTCGAACGCCGGCAACGACGAGAAGCCCGGCGTAACGGTCTCGAGGAACACCCCTAGGCCCTGATCGGTACCGCCGACGGCGGCGACGCGCGAACGGGCGCTGGGGAACGCGTAGACCGCGTCCGCGACCATCGTGACAGCCTTGCCGCCCATGACGACCCTGGATGGCGCCTGCGCGCCTACGAGAGAAACGGCCGCACAGAGCGCGGCGACGAGTATCGTTAGTCTTGTTTTCATGAATAAAGTGTATCATGCGTTAGTTGAACGCTCAAGCTCATTCGGTGAGTATCGATCAAAAAGGATCGGCGCCGCGCTCTGTAGCATCGCGCAAGGCCGCGTACGCCTCGGGAGTATCGATATCCACGAAAATGCCCTCGTCGTCGACCTCGACGCTCGCCCATGGCCGCCTTAGCAGGTAGTCGCGCAACCGTGAACCCGTATCAAGGCTCGCGATATCGGGCATGAAGGCGGCCGGTATCCATACGGGGTGCCCGAGACGCCCGCTCCGCGCGGCGAATATGGCTCGGCTCTCCGCGCGGTCGCGTAGCTCCGCGGCGATGAGCCCGAACGCCGCGGCCGGGAGGCGGGGCATATCGGCGGGAGCGACGAAGAATCCCGCGACGGGTTCGCCTATACGCCCGAACCCGGTACGCACGGAACCCAGCATGCCGAGCTCCCAGTCCGGATTGACGACGACGACGACCTCGGGCCTGCCCGCGAATTCCGCGATCAGCTCGTCCGCGCGATAGCCGGCTACGACGATCGCCTTCAAGCCGGCGGACAGCGCGGTATCGACCACGGCGCCGCAGACGGTCGTGGCGTTCCAGGGCAGCATCGGTTTCCACGCGCCCATCCTCGACGAGCGGCCCGCTGCTGGTATGACGCAATACATGGTGCGAGTATGCCCCTCCTTCGCGCGAGGGGCAAGCGTTCCCCGCCGTGTTCGAATTGAACCATTCTCGACCTTTCACTGTTGACTAATAATTCTGTATACTATTGCTAGAAGCTTTCTTACCAAGGAGATGGATGCGTGGCGACGACGCTGTCGACGATCGAATCGTACATGATAGCCGAAGGGCTTAAATACTCGCAGCACGACGACTATATTCGTACGAGCTTCGCCACCGATCTGTACAAGGATCAGGACGGCGATTCGAGCGTCTTCATTATCGCCAGGGTCGAGGAGGACGGGGAGTACTTCAAGCTGATGGCCCCCAACCTCTACCATTATCCGCCGGACGGTCCCAATACCTCCGAGGTATTCAGGATACTGCTCGGCGTCTGCTGGAGATCCAAGCTCATCAAGTACGAATACGACGAGCGGGACGGAGAGATACGCGCTATAGTAGAATTCCCGTTGGAGGACTCGCAGTTATCGGCGAAGCAGTTCCTGCGCTGCCTCAACGGCCTCGTCCAGATCATCGACGAGTACCACGAGGCCATACACACGGCCATAGCCGGGGCCTCCGCGTCGCTGGACGAAGCCGAGGACGCGGCCGATAATATCCGCAAGGCCGATCGCATCCTACGCGCCGCCGGCATAGACCGATCCAAGCCGTACGTCGGTTCGGACGGCACAGTCAGATTCGAGGAGTGAGCATGTCGAGATACGACAAGTATTCCGAGAGCGCGCTCGACGTCCTCGTCAAGACCCAGGACATAGCCCTGCGCGGCTCGGTCGGCGAGACCGGGTACAGGGACCTGGCAGAGGCGCTCATGCTATTCGACCTTCCGGATATCATCGCTATAGCCAAGAGCAACAACGCCGTCGTCGACGTCGAGCTCATCAAGTCGCTCAACGAGCGCATAGAGTCGAGCTCGCCGAGGGACGTCGACGGGCCTATCAAGATATCGGGCGAGTTCAGGTCGATACTGGACAAGGCGGAAGCCCTGGCGGGCGACGCCAAGGTCGAGCCGTCCCACCTGATACGGGCCGCCTGGCCCACCATCAAGGGCGAGCTGGCGAATTTCTTCCGCTTGGAGGCCGCGCCGTCGCTTTCGATACCGGTGGACGAGATAGACCTGCCCGAGATAGGTCCTCGCACGAAACCCAGCGAGGCGGCCTCCGCCCTCCTCCGCTTCGGCGACGAGCTTACTGCGGAGGACGCCGACTTCCCCGTCTACGGCCGGGAATCGGAGCTCGACGCGCTCAGCTCGGTACTGATGAAATTCTGGAAGCCAAATCCGCTGATCGTCGGCGAGTCGGGCGTCGGCAAGACGGCCCTCGTGCAGGGCCTCGCGATGCGGATCAAGGCCGGCGCGGTACCGGACAGGCTCAAGCGCGCGCGCATCTTCGAGGTACGCGTCTCGGAGCTGCTCTCCGGAACCTCGATGCACGGGGCCCTCGAGGAGAACGTCAACATGCTCGTCGAAGCGGCCGAGAGCCTGCCCGACGCGTACCTGTTCATAGACGAGATACATCAGGTCGTACCGGCCTTCGCCAACAACCCGATATCCGAGGTGCTGAAGCCCGCGCTGTCCTCCGGCCGCATCCGTTGCATAGGCGCCACGACGAGCGCCGACTATACCCGCTACCTGGAGAAAGACTCGGCCCTGCTCAGGCGATTCCAGACGGTGCTCATAAAGGAGCCCGACGAGGAAGCGCTCGGGCGCATCGTGTCGGGCGTCGTCCCGAGGCTTGAACGCCACTTCGGCATATCCATACCGGCGAACGTACGCTCGCGCGCGATAGAGGTAGCCAGGCGCTACCTGCCGATGAAGCGCTTCCCGGACAAGGCCCTCGACGTACTCGACAGGGCCGCCGCCAAGGCGGTCTTCGCCAATGAACCGGAGCTCGAGGAACGCCATCTGCTCGACGCGGTCAAGGACATAGCCAACGTCGTCGTCGAGCCGGGCCTCGACGAAGCGAGCGGGCTGGCCGGCCTCGAGGCGGCGATCGGCAAGGACGTGCTCAGGCAGGACGAGGCGATACGGACGATAGCCCAGGCCGTCAGGGTGGCCAAGATGCGGTTGGACCCGCGCAGGGATCGACCCAACGGAGCCTTCCTGCTCACCGGCCCGACGGGCGTCGGCAAGACCGCCTTCGCCGAGAGCCTCGCCAAGGCGCTGTCCGGACGCGACGACGCGCTCTTCCGCATCGACATGAGCGAATTCTCCGACGGGCACACGGCCGCGCGCCTGCTCGGGGCGCCTCCCGGATACATAGGCTACGACGACGCTCCGCTACTGTCGCGGGCGGTCGACGCCTGCGCGGGCGGCGTGCTGCTCCTCGACGAATTCGAGAAGGCGCACCCTCAGGTCCACAGGATATTCCTCCAGATACTCGACGCCGGCCGCGCGACCGACGCGACAGGGCGGACGCTGTCGTTCTCGTCGCTTACCATCGTCGCGACCTGCAACGTCGGCGGGGACTCGGGCCCGGCTATGGGCTTCCTCTCGGGGGACGAGGCTGCCGCGCTCGCGGCCTCCGGCAAGGCGCCGATGACCGCGCTGCGCAGGGCCTTCCCCGTGGAGCTCCTGAACCGCTTCGACGCGATCGTGCCCTTCAGGGCCCTGGACCGCGACGACGCGCGCGCCATCCTGGCGGGCGTCGTCGTCAGAGAGGCCAACGCCAACCTCCGCCGCGAATACGGGTTGGAGCTCGATTTCTCTCCCGCCGCCCTGGACCTTATACTGTCGTCGGGCTACTCGGTGGAATACGGCGTCAGGGACCTGCAGCGGGCGTTCAGGCGACTCGTGTCCGTACCGCTAGCGACCATGATCGGCGGCGCTGCCGGCAAGACGGGCATTCTCGTCGACGCGGACGGGACCGCGCTCCGCTTTGCTTTTCCTGACGGTTCGGCCGTTTAGACTTGATTCTTCGCCCGCCAGCCGCAAGACTTAGTGATCGCTCCGCTCAGCGGAAAGAAGGGAGTCTGTATGGCCAAGCACGTAATCGACGAAGTCAAGGGATTCTACAGAATCATAGAGCTTAAGCCCTTCAGGCGTACGGAGGGCGTATCGTTCGATATAGTTCCCATGGACCTCATACCGCGGATCGACGGGATCGATCGGGTCGTGCACATGCGCTTCGCCATATCTCCCAGCGCGGTCGGCGACGTCGAGCGGCCCTGGTACATGCATCCGTACCAGGAGGACAACCTGCTCGTGCTCCAAGGCTCCCGTAGCGTCGACATATTCACGATGAAGTACGGACGCATGGAATCCTTCATCGTCGAGCCGGAGCGCATCGTGCATAACGGGGAGGTAGTCTACAAGGGACCGGCGATGCTCGTATGGCCGTGCGGCGTGTTCCATCGCATAACGACGGGAGAGGAAGGCTCGGCCTCGCTCAACTTCGCCGCAAGGTTCGAGGGCTTCGACGTCCGGACGAACTTCAACGTCTACGACCTCGATATGGCCAGGCGGAAGACGACCCTGCTCAGGGCCGGGTACCAGGACCAGAACCCGGCCTGACGCCTCTCGCGAGCTATAGTATAGAGAAGAGACCGGCTATCGCCGCCGCGAGCGCGGCTATGGCGACGATCCAGGTCCACAGCGGCAGAGGCGCGGCCGGACCGCTCGCCGGCCTGGACCTGGGCAATTCGTATCCAGCGTCTCCCGGGGGGAGGCTGTATCCGCATACGGGACAACCAGCGGAGAATTTCCCCGCGGCCCCCGAGAAGCCGCAGCGCGGGCATCTGACGGCCGAGAAGAATCGGCCGCATTCGGGGCAAGAACGCTCGTCCTTGCCTACCTCGGCTCCGCAGTGCTCGCAGAAGAACCGGGGCGCCTTGCCCGATTTCAGGCTTTTTCCTTGGCCGCGGCGGTTCCGGAAGAGGCGGGCGCCGCCTGGCCGGGCGATGCGGCCTTGTCGGAAGATGCGTCGGAAGGCTTGCCGCCGGAGGCCGCGTCACCGGAATTCGACTTGGAAGCCGAAGGAGCCGCGGGATTCTTGCCGCGGGAATCGTTAACGTAGAAACCAGAACCCTTGAATATGACCCCCGAGCCGCCGAAGATGTTCCTGCGCACGGCCTTACCGCATTCAGGACAATCCTTAATAGGATCGTCCGACATATTCTGCACTCGTTCGAAGGTATACCCGCACGTTCTGCACTCGTACTCGTACGTCGGCATTGAAAAACCTCGTATTGTTCGTCGATGTTGGATGTACAGTTAAGATACAGAGAAAAGAGCGTTCGAGTAAAGACTATCTGTCACCTTGCCTCGCGCGTGACGATACGGCATTATGTCATCGAGCGCGAAAGCGCGGGCAGTTCCTTAGCCGCTACGCAGTGTAGCCTCCGCCCGTCGTACCGCAGGCTCTAAACGCATGGAGGCGTTACGTAAAAATGTCGAATACCGCCGATTACCGCAACGGACGCCGAGGGGAGTAAACCCTTGCTCCTTCGTCCCTTCTCCGCTCCCCTCCGCCATTCCGCATAGTCCATAGCGACGTCCGCTCATACGGACGCACAGGAAGGCCCTCGCCCCAAGGCAGGGCCGGCTCCGCCTCCGGGCGAGGGCCGACACGGAACGGAAATGAATCATGTACGTACTATTCGAACAACGCGAACGCGGCCAGGAAGGCTCTTCGTTCGTAGAAAGCGCCTGGAAGCGATTCTACCGCGACCTGGACCTCATCCTCTCTCCCTCGGATTCATCGCCCCCGGTCGACGAAGACGAAGGATCGGGCGGAGCCGACGATCTCGACGACGCCGATTATGACGCCGCCCTGGAGCCGGGCGCCGCATAGCCGGCCGCCGACTAACCGGCCGCCGTCTAACCGGCGAGCCCGCCCAGGTATTCCTCTATGAACTCCCTCGGAGTCAGCTCCTTGTCCAGGATGCGATGCACTCCCCGGCAGATAGGCATGTCCAGGCGCTTCTCATCCGCCAGCCGGCTGACGAAACCGCTCGCCGGCGCGCCTTCGGGCAGGTACCCGAGTTCGCCTATCCTGGCTACAAGGTCGGCAGCGTTCCTGAACGGCGCCAGAGCGTCCTTCTCGACGATGTCGCGGCCGAAGCGGCGGTTGCGCCCGTGCACCGAGCGGCAGGTGACGTCGAGGTCCCCGACGCCGGCGATGGACGTGAAGGTCTCCGGGTGCGTAGCGCCGAGCGCCTGGCCGAAAGCCTGGATCTCGTTGAGCCCCGCCGCGAGTAGCATCGACTCGGTATTGTCGCCGAAGTGATTGGACTCGGCCTTGAGCGCGTCCAGCATGCCGAAGGCGATAGCGACGACGTTCTTTACGGCGCCGCAGACCTGCACGCCGACGACGTCGAGCGACGGGAAGACGAGGAGGCTCCTGCTCTGCAGCAGCTCGCGCACCCGTATGGCGTTGCGGCCGTTGGCGCTCGCGGCGGCGAGTCCCGTCATGATGCCGCGCGACACCTCCTCGGCATGGCTCGGCCCCGAGACGTAGACCAGGTTGTTGCGGTAGAAGCCGGGCAGGTAGTCCTCGAGCGTCTCGACGATCAGGCGCGGGCCCCGGTCGGTCTCGATGAAGCCCTTGGTCAGCACGGCGAACAGCGGTCGGCCTTCCATCACGTCGGGCGAGGTGAGGATGCGCTTGACCGCCGACAGCAGGTACGGCGACGGCACGCCCAGGAATACGGCCTCCATGCCGTTGGCCGCGTCCAGCGGTTCAACGCTCGCCCTCAGGTTGTCGGGCAATACAACGCCCGGCAGGTAGGCCGGATTCTCGTGGCGCTCGTTTATGGCCTGGGCGAGCGCGGGCTCACGGGCCCACATCGTAACCTCGTGCCCGTTCTCGGCGAGCGCCTTGGCCACGGCCGTGCCCCACGCGCCCGCGCCGAGCACGCCTACCGGTTTTTCCTTGAGCCTGCGGCGCGTCCTCGACGTAGGCAACAGCGGTTTTCTCATGGCGTCGCTCATCGGGCCATCCCCTTAGCGGCGTCGACGAGGCGCTCGAATTCGTCGGCCTGCCTCGAGAACGACGCGACGCCGGAGCGCCAGAAGCCGGGGGTCTCTATGTCGAAGCCGGCGTCCGCGCATACGCGGACCGCGTCCGCCCTGCCCGTCTCCAGGAGTATGCCGCGGTACGTCTCGGCGAAGCGGGGGCCTTCCTCCCGGTATCGCTCGTAGAGACCGAGCCCGAACAGCTGGCCGAAGGCGTACGGGAAATTGTAGAACGACAACGCGGGACTGTAGTAATGGCCCTTGACCGCCCACATGTACGGATGCAGAAGCTCCGGGTCGAGCCCGTCTCCGTACGTCCGCCTCTGCGCGTCCAGCATCAGCTCCGAGAATTCCTGCGCGGACAGCTCGCCTTCGCCCCTGCGCTCGAATACGGCCCGTTCGAAGTAGAAGCGGGACAGTATGTCTACGAGTATCTGGCACCCGTCCTGCAGGTGATTCTCGAGCAGGCCCAGGCGCTCGTCGCCCGAGGCGGTACCGAGCGCGTCCTCGAAGACGACGGTCTCGGCGAATATGCTCGCCGTCTCGGCGAGGGTCATAGGATAATGGGTCAGCGCGTACGGCTCGTCCTTGAGCACGTGCTGGTGGTACGCGTGGCCGAGCTCGTGGGCGACGGTGGACAGCGACGAGAAGCTGCCGTCGAAGTTGCACATCACGCGCGCCACGCGGGCCCTCGGGAAGTCGATGCAGTAGGCGCCGCCGACCTTGCCCTCGCGGGGCTCGGCGTCTATCCAGCCGTCGCCGAACGCCGACGAGGCGAACGCGCCCATGGCGGGAGAGAACGCGGAGAACTTCGATACGACGATATCGCGGGCCTCGGCCCACGAGTAGCTACGCCCGACGCCGCCGACAGGGGCGAACAGGTCGAAGAACGCGCAGGAGGGCACGCCGATCAGCCTGGCCTTGGCCTTGAGGTAACGGCGCCACATCGGCAGCGCTTCTTCCATCGCGGCCAGCAGAGCGTCGAGCGTCGCCCTGCTTATCCTCGACTGCGCGATGGACTTGTCGAGGGCGCCTTCCCAGCCGCGGCGCCTGTTGAGCGTTACGGTAAAGCCCTTGACGCCGTTGAGGGCGGCCGCCATAGGCGTTTCGACGCCCTTCCAGCACGCCAGCTCTTTTTCGAACGCCTTCCTGCGTACGTCCCTGTCCGAATCGAAGGCGAGCGCCCGTAACTGCACCACCGTCTTGCGCTCGCCCGAGGCCTCGTCCCAGATCGCGCCGGTCGTACTCGATACGGTCTCCTGGAGCCGGCCCCACGCGTCGCCGCCGGAACGGGACAGGTCGGAGGCGAGGTCCTCGAGCTCCGGCGACATCTGCCTCGACTGCCATAACAGCTCTTCCTCGATATAGAAACGGTAGCGCGACAGCTCCGGATCGGATTCCGCCAGCGCCCCGGCCTCGGCGCGGTTGGCCGCCAGTACGTTCTTGAACGCGACCTCCGCCCGCTTGAGCGCCAAGGACAGCTCCTCGACCGCGTTCAGCTCGGCCATCGCCGTCTTGTCCCTCGTATCTACCGAATAGCTTACGTACGCGTAGGCGCCCAGGGTCTCGCCAAGCGATCCCGCGGCGTCTGCGAGCCGTATCGCCTCGATCAGCCACGCCCGGAAAGCGCCGGCTACGGGCGCGGCGGCGCAATGAGCCTCGTACTCGGCGCAGAGCCGTCCGAATTCCGCCTTGGCCGCGGCATATTCCTCTGTCTTGAAACCGGGGTATATAGGGTTCAGATCCCAGCGGGGCAACGATTCGTTGTTCGACATCCAGTATTCCTTTCGCCCGCGCCGCGTGTATCGCGCAAAGAGATAGTCGAGGAGGCGCGGGTCTGGGTATCTTAGCACTCGATGAACATAGAATTCCATTACTACGCCGTCTACGTACTGGCTCTGGAGGCCGGTTTCGACGAAAGCACCGCGTTCCTGATCGCCCGCTCGTCGCAGGAGGTGGACGACTCGACTACGCCGCAGCGCTTCGACGCGCCGCGCGGCCTCGTCGACCTCGCCGTCACGCAGAACTACCTGTTCTGGGACGACGCCGTGAAGCGTGACATCTACCTCCCGTTCCATTTCGTCCCGGGCGACCCGGACGCGTCGGCGAAGGCTCGCGCCGACGGCGGGCGCAATCCGTATACGGTCACGCCGAACTCCGATAACGCCAAGGAACTGCTCGTCGCGGCCTTCAGGGACAAGGATCCCTATCTGATGGGCATAGCCGCCCACGCGTTCGCCGATACCTGGGCGCACCAGAATTTCTGCGGCCTCCTCGACGCCAGCAACGACATAGGAGCCTCGTCGCCGGCGGCGGGGCTCCCTCCGGCGGGGCACCTGCAGGCGTTGTCGTCCCCCGACGAGCCCGACGCCCGCTGGGTGGATTCCAGGCTCCGTCCCGATTCCAGGCTCGTCGTCAACCGGGACCGCTTCTCGGCGGCCGCCGTCAAGCTGTTCAGGTACTTCAGGGTATTCCTCGGCCGCCCGTTCGGCGACGACGAGCTGGTCGTCGCGAGGCTCGCGGCCATATGGGCCAAGCCGTCGAAAGACGAGAGATTGGCCGATTACGTGATATGCTGGAACGTACGGCCGTACGAGCCGCGATTATGGCGTCGCGACGCGGGCGTGCCGGAGGACCGGTCCATGTTCGCCGGCGTCCGGCATTACGACAAGCTGGCCTGGGCCAAGAGCCAACTCTCTAAGGCCGGGGGCTCCCGGGCGGCCACCGTCGTGCAGGCCGATTCGTCGTTCTACGCCACGGATCTCTATCGCTGGCACGAGGCGGCTACCGAGCACAGGCGCAGGGCGCTTTCCATGCTCGAAAGGAAGGGTCTTTGAACCGATCGAACCTGAGACGGGCGTCGCGCCGTATACTACTGTCGGCGACCGCTCTGCTGACGGCCTCGTGCGCCACCGTAGTCCGCGCCCCGAGCGGCATAGAGGCGGAGAGACTCCTGCCGCCGGGGGCCGCGGTCTACGCGCGGCTCGACAAGGCGACTCTGTCCGCGGCCATCCTGAGCATGCCGGGCGGCGACGCCAGGAGCGCCGCGTCCATAGCCGACCGCACCGATACGATGACGGCGGCCTTCCTGGCTCCGACGCGCTCCTCGGCGGGAGGCCTCGTAGCCGTGGCCGAGGGACGCTATCCCGCCGGCGCCGCGTCGATGCGGCTGTCTTCAGATCCGGCGTGGCGCAGGAGCGGCCCCGTTTGGGAGCGTACGGACGGCTCGATGAGCCTGGCGTTCGCCAGCGGCGGCCGGGCGTTCTTCGGCACGGCTCCCCTCGACGGCCTGCTCGCGGCCTCGATCGAGCCAAATCCCGATCCCATACCGGCTAGGTGGGCCGACGAATGGAAGGCGGCCGTCGCCATATACCTACCCGACCCCATGACCGCGCTACGCTCCCGGTTGCCTTTGGGCGACGGCGCCGTGCCGATGCTCGCGATCATGCTGTCCGCGCGGCCATCGCCGGGAAGCGATTACATAGCGAGGCTATCGTTCGAGTTCGCTACCGAGCGGGCCGCGGTCGTATTCGCGCCGCTCTGCAGGCTGTTCCTGTACGCGGCCGCTACGTCCCTCTGGCCGGAGCGCTCGGCGACGGTGATGGACGCGGTCTCGTGGACGACGGACGGCGCGATCGTTACCGCGTCGGGCATACCGCTCGACGCGGCGGCGCTGGCCTCCTTCGCGGGCGTCGCCGGGCTGTAGGCCACCAGGAAGGCGTATTCAGCCGCGTACCCGTCGCCGGCGACGCGTTACCGCCCGCCCGCGTCCTCGATCAGCCTGAGGGTCAGGCGATAGGACGCGACGAAGGAGCTAACGGGCAGGAATTCGAATCGGGAATGGAACAGGTGCGCCCCGGTGAAGTAGTTGGGCGTGACCAGGCCCTTCGCCGACAGGGCAGAGCCGTCGGTGCCCCCGCGCATCGCGACGGTCCTCGGCTCGATTCCCAGCTCGGCCATGGCGTCGTAGATAGCGGCGACCGCCGGGTGGGAGCGGTCCGCGTGGTTCGCGATATTCGCGTACACGTCCTCGATCCTGACGGATACCGTAGCCCGCGGGTATCGCCGTCCGATCTCGTCCGCCGCCTCCCGCAGGCGGCGCTTCTTGTCCTCGTAGCCCGCCAGGCCGTGGTCGCGTATGGAGGCCTGCAGCGAGGCGCCCGCCTGGCCGCCCGCTATCCGGTTGAACCAGATATAGCCTTCCTTACCCTCGGTATGCTCGGGCGTCTCGCGTCGGTCGAAGAGGCCGATGAAGTCCTGGGCGACGAGGATGGGATTGAGCAGTACGCCCTTGGCCGACATCGGATGGGCGGGAACGCCCTCTATCTCGACGAAGGCGGTCCCGGCGTTGAAGGTCTCGTAGACCACCTCGCCGAGCTCGCAGCAGTCGATCGTATACGCGTAGTCAGGAGCGAAGCGATCCAGGTCCAGGCGCTTGGCGCCCTTGAGGCCTATCTCCTCGTCCGGCACGAAGGCGACGTATAGGTCCCCGTGCGGGACGTCATCCTCCAGGACGGTCTCGAGCGCGCACATGACGACACTCATGGCCGCCTTGTCATCGGCGCCAAGCACGCTCGTGCCGTCCGAGAAGTAGATATCGTCGCCCGCGTAGCGCTCGATCTCCGGATGGGCGACCTTGTCGAAGTAGATGCCTTCGGTCTCGTTCAGCAGGATATCCTGCCCTTCGTAGCGGATCTTCCGCGGGCGCACCGACGGGGAGAGGCCGACGTCGACGGTGTCCAGGTGCGCCACGAAGCCTATACTGGGCCTGTCGGGCGACCCGGGCAGCACCGCCGTCACGATGCCGCAGTCGTCCATCGCCAAGTCGGCTATCCCGAGGGCGCGAAGTTCCTCGTAGAGGAGCCTCGCGAGTTGGAGCTGGCCGGGAGTCGAAGGCGAGGTCCGCGAACCGGCGTCGCTCTGCGTAGCTATGCCGGAGTATCTCATGAAACGCCCTTCCAGGCGATCTGCTATATCCATCTCGACAATCTAGCGGGAATCCGTCGGGTTGCCTACGGTCTGGGGCGACCGTCCCGCGGCCTGGAGTGACCGTCCCGCGACCTGGAACGACCGTCCCGCGACCTGGAACGACCGTCCCGCGGCCTGGAGTGACCGTCCCGCGACCTGGAACGACCGTCCCGCGACCTGGAGAGACCGTTCCGCGGCCTGGAGTGACCGTCCCGCGACCTGGAGTGACCGTCCCGCGACCTGGAGTGACCGTCCCGCGACCTAGAACGACCGTCCCGCGACCTGGAGAGACCGTCCCGCGGCCTGGAACGACCGTCCCGCGGCCTGGCCGGGCCTACGGTATGCCTACGAAGGTCCCGGCGACGAAGGCCGCGATGTCGTCCACCAGCTCGGCCGACACGGGGTACGATGGATCGGCGAAGGCGGCGCGGTTGTCCTCGACGTCCTGCGATACGTCCTTGAGCACGTGGTTCATGCGGGCAGGCATCGCGGCCAGCGCGTCGGGCCTGGCCGCCCGTAGCGCCAGGAGGTCGGCGAGCGTCGCCTGCATGTCCATGTTGCCCTGGACCAGCAGGCATGGCCCCGCGTACCGGGCCAGCTCAGTCCTCAGGTCGCGCCGGAAGGCTTCGATCAGGTAAGGCTGGAAGCCGGGACGGAACGCGGCGGCGTAGAAATCGGAAGGCGCGTCGACCCGCCGCCCCGCTAGCAAGGCCGCTATTATAGCCTCGCCCTCCGACTTCTCGTCGTCGGGGGCGCGCGATACGGCCTTGCGGTACGCGTCCAACTGTCCTTCCGCCGACGCGCAGGCGACGATAAGCCCGGCGGGCGGCGTTCCCGCCGAGAGTCCGTTGGCCGCCGCCGCCGCGACGACGGCCCCGTCGTTGAGCCCGAACAGCCAGACGCCGGAATAGTACCCGCTTTCCCGGAATCCCGACGCTATAGCCTCGAGGTCGCGTATCCACGCTTCGATGCTCCGGTCCTCTTCAGTCGCGAAGAGCCATGCGGCCTCGCCGGCGCCCCGTTTGTCGTATCGGTAGCTGGCGATCCCGCGCGCGCGCAGGGCCTCGGCCAGCTGTCCGAGCGCGTCGTGCCTACCCGGCATCATATAGGTATTCCCGTCTCGATCCGCTACGCCGAGTCCTGCGTGCAGTATGACCAGCGGAGGGCGCGCGACGCCGGCCGGGACGATCAGCTCGCCGGGCAGCGCGGCGCCGTCGTATCCCTTGGCCGCGTACGGCTCGGAGGCCGCGGTCGACGCCGCGGTTGCCGCGTCGACGCGCTTCATGGAGAACGAGGCGTCGGCGGAGCCGGTACCGACCAGGTACGAGCACTCCCCGCCCATGACGGAGGAGTCGGGGCCGACGGCGCCGAGCCGCAGCGTCAATTCGTCGCTACCGAGATAGAAGACGAGCGACAGGCTCTGTCCTTCCCGCTCGGCCGAGCGGGAAGGCAGGCCGTACAGCTCGGCGTCGGGCAGGTCGAGGAGGGCCCCGCCCTCGACTATCCTCAGGTTGACAGGCGCGCGTCCGTCGGAGAACTCGAGCGTACCGCTCCACGAGCCGAGCCGCCGGTCGGCGCCCTGCCCGAAGGAAGCCGCCGCGAAGGCGAGGATCGCCATGCACAGGAATATCGATCGTTTCATGCCGCGGAGTATACCAGAGGCCCGGCGCTACTTGTAGCCCATCGATACGGCGAGCATCAGCAGAGCCATCGTCAGCGCGAGCGTAGCCGCCTGCAGCTTCCAGGTCTTCCGTAGCCACTGGCCCCACGACATGCCGGCAAGGCCGAGCGATATGAGCAGCACCGCGTTCGTCGGGTACAGCATGTTGGAGAAGCCGTCCCCGAATACGAACGCCTGCACGGCGATCTGCCTCGACAGCCCCGACAGGTCCGCGAGGGGGGCCAGCACGGGCATCAGCAGGAAAGCCTTGGCGCTCGCGCTGCCTATGAAGAAGTTCATGACGAGCACGAGCCCGTACATAAGCGAGGCGGCGCCGAACCGCGACGAATCCGCGAGCAACCCGCTCGCGGCGTACAGGACCGTGTCCATGATGCCGCCGGATACGACGATGCGCTTGACGCTGAGCGCCATCAGGATGAGGAGACCGGCCGGCAGTACGCCGAGCGCGCCGGAACCGAACGCGCGCGCGGCCTTGCCCGGCTTCAGGCCGGCCGACAGACCGGCGCCGCTCCCTATGACGAGGAAGCCGAGCGCTATCGCGGGCAGCACGTAGTCGGCGCCTATCCGCGTGGCGGACGACAGCGCGACGAGGACGGCGAGGACGAGGCTGGACCAGCCGAAGAAACGGACCCCGCGCGCCACGGTACCGACCGGCGCGGGGGAAGCCGAGGCCGCGTCGGCCGAGGCGCCGCCGGAGGATTCAATAGTCGACCCTACGCTTTTTCTTTCGAGTCGCCTCACGTACGAGACCATGAACGCGATGTACAGCGCGTAGACGCATACGAAGGCGAGCACCCTGAAGCCCGAGCCTGACAACACGGGAATGCCGGCCAGCCGTTGGGCGGTTTGTATGCTGAACGGGTTGGCTATGGCCGCCGAGAAACCGAAGCCGACGGCGAGTATGCTCATGCCGAGCCCGGCGAAGACGTCCCAGCCGAACGACAGCGACAGTCCTATCGCCAGCGGCACCAGCGGCACGACCTCCTCGAATACGCCCATGAAGCTACCTATCGCCATGAAGAACAGGCACAGGATAGCCAGCATTGCGATGCGTCGCGCCTTGAAGCGCTCGGCCAGTCCGCGGACGCTCGCCTCGAGGACGCCGGCCTCCTTGAGCAGCGCGAACGCGCCCCCGACCACCGCTATGAAGACGATGATGACGATGGCGAGGGCGGCGTCGTCGGACGCCAGGACCTCGAAGGGGGCCGTCGCCCAGCGCCATACGGGATAATCCGGCCGATCCGTAGGCGCGTAGCTACCGGGCACCACGACGGGATCGCCCTCGGGCCCGGGGACGCGATCGTACGAACCCGACGGCACGACGAGCGTCAGGACGCCCGCGACTATCATAAGCCCGGCGAGGACCGCCAGCGACGTCATGAACGAGCGCACCGTTATCGAGCCGGGGCCGGAATCTTTTTTTGCCATCGTTTCCTCCGCGATGGAGCATAGACCGCTTCCGGCCGAACCGACAAGGATCTTTTTGCTGTTCCTCCTCGGCGGGCATCGTCGTATACTTGGATTTCTAGA
The DNA here is from genome assembly GCA_002839315.1 of Spirochaetae bacterium HGW-Spirochaetae-3. GTDB lineage: Bacteria > Spirochaetota > Spirochaetia > Treponematales > UBA12059 > SZUA-370. Next base: position 26,405 of record PGXV01000001.1, on the reverse strand, counting down.
AGGGGAACGAGGGTTACGACGAGCTCCAGGATATCGTCGGCGACATCGGGAGGGGGATCGAGGTAATCACCTCCTCTATGTCGACCCATTTCTGTAGAGCAGGGATAAAGAGAATAGACGAGGGAGCCTTCGTCGGCCTGCTCGAGCGCGTAGGCGGCGTTCAGATCCGGAATTTCGGCAAGCCGTCGGATGCGTACTTCGAAATAGCGGGAAGGATCCTGCGTTCGAGTAAGAGCGACACCTTCGTTATCGGCGACGATTGGAGCACCGATATCAAGGGCGCGAACAACTGGGGAGCTCGATCCATATTGGTGAAAACGGGAAAATACCGCGAGGATTACGAGAAAAAGGAAACGCCGCTGCTGACTATAGACAGCCTAGCGGAAATGATAGGCAAACATCGTACTATCGCCCGCGCCTAGGAGGAAAAAAAATGGAACTACTAATCGCTTTCGCGGCCGCGATCGCCGCGCTAGTCGCCGTAATGATATTCAGGGCCGCCGCGACGAAGCGGGCGCCCGAGCCCGGCAGGCTCGATCCGTCGCGCTTGGTAGCGTACGCGGGCGTCGAGGGCAAGCTCGCTACCCTCATTCGCATACCTACCGTATCGCGCTTCGACGAGGCGGAGGAAGACGGCCTGGCCTTCGAGAGACTTCGCCGCGAGACCCTGAGGCTTTACCCGCTAGCCAGCGAGCGGATGCTGCGCCCGGAGGTCGGGGACCGGGCGATGCTGTTCGAGTGGCCTGGTTCCGACGCCTCGCTGCCGCCCGTCATCCTGACGGCGCACTTCGACGTGGTGCCTCCAGGGGACGAGGACCTGTGGGACAGGCCGCCGTTCTCCGGCGAGGTCTCCGATGGCTACGTGCACGGACGCGGCGCCCAGGACGTCAAGATCATGATGGTCTGCGCGCTGGAGGCTGCCGAGCGCCTGCTCTCCTCCGGTTTCGTGCCTAAGCGAACCGTGTACCTGGCGTTCGGGGGCGACGAGGAGACGGGCGGCGTACGCGGCGCGGCGTCTATCGCGGCCCTGCTCGGCGAGCGCGGCGTAAAGGCCTCGTTCCTGCTGGACGAGGGCGGATTCGTAGCGGACGGCATGCTGTCGTTCGCCGATCGGCCGCTCGCCCTCGTGGGCGTCGCCGAGAAGGGCTACGTGGACGTCGCGATAGGCGCCGCGGGAGCGGGCGGGCACGCGTCCATGCCGCCCAGGCATACCGCCGCCGGCGTCGTGGCCAAGGCCGTCGCCCTGTCGGAGGACAAGCCGTTCCCGGCGAGGATCACCGCGACGCTCGCGCGTTTCCTCGCCGACCTGTCGCCGTACGCGCCGTTCGCGTACCGCTTGCTGTTCAGGAACCTCTTCGTAACGGCGCCGCTCGTAAAGGCCGCGTTCTCGGCTTCTCCGACCACCAACGCGCTCGTGAGAACGACGACGGCCGCGACGATGCTGTCCGGATCCGACAAGGAGAACGTCCTGCCGGACAAGGCGCGGGCGGTGCTCAACGTCAGGGTGCTGCCGGGAGCCGACGTCGCGACGACGATGGCCAGGCTCGGCTCCATAGCCGCCAAGGCGGGAGCCCACGCGGAATTGGCGCATCTCGGCCACGCGGTCGAGCCGCTACCCGAATCGCCGGTAGACCATGACGGCTACCGCGCCATCGAGGCCTGTATCAGGGACGTGTTCCCCGAGGCGGGCGCCGTGCCGTTCATGTTCACCGCCGGTACCGACACAAAGCATTATATCGACGTAAGCGAGGCGATGTACCGATTCGAGCCTATTCTGCAGACCCCCGCCGACCTCGCCGGCGTGCACGGCCCCAACGAGCGCGTCAGCGTGGAGAACGTGCGGCGCTGCGTACTATTCTATGAATCGCTGATCCGATCGCTCTAGGCGTCATCGCCCGAGCTCGAGCAGGGCCGGGAACGATACGTCCTCCGGCCGCCCGGCGTAGCGATGGAAGAACGAGAAACGCTCGGCGAAGACCTTGACGAGGCGGCACGGATCGGTCAACCCGCCCGGCAAGCGAGCTAAAAGCAGATAGGATCCAGCGCCGAGCGCCCAGACGGACGAGCCGTCGGCCTCGGCGGGAGACACGGAGATAGAGAAGCCCGCGGGCCCGGTCCTGCAGGCCTGCTCGGACCAGTCCGCGGGCAGGACGACGGGCTCCCTCGTGAACCATACGGGGATACGGACGGGCTCTGCCCCGTCCGCCGAGCCCGCGGGAAGGAAGGCGTATTCCCCCGCCAGCGCCTCGACGGCGTTGCGGCCCAAGCCGGGCACCCCCTTGACCGAAGCGGCGCCGGAGACGAGCACGGCCGTGCCCGCCTCCGGCCGTACGACGGCGGGCCCCGCCCTTCCGGAGGGAGGCGGCGGCGCGGCCGGTCCCGGCACGCAGGCCTGCGTCGACGCGACGACGAGCGCCGCGGCGAGCGCGGTAGCGAGGATACCGGGACGGGCCGCGGACGCCCTCATTCCACCGTCACGCTCTTGGCCAGGTTGCGCGGCTGGTCGATATCGCGCCCCAGCTCCAACGCGCAGAAATACGCGAATAGCTGCAACGGCGGCATCATTACGAACGGCTGGAAGCGCGTGTCTACCTTGGGCAACGGTATGTAGTCGTCCGCGATGCTCGCGACCAGCTCGTCGCCTTCCTCGGCCAACGCGATTATGGGACCGCCGCGCGCCTTGATCTCCTTCATGTTGGAGATCGTCTTTTCCCTCAGGTGGTCGTTCGGCACGAGGAAAACGCTCGGCGTGTCGGGGCTGATGAGCGCGATAGGCCCATGCTTGATCTCGCCGGACGCGTAGCCTTCTGCGTGGATATACGATATTTCCTTCAGCTTCAGCGCCCCCTCGAGGGCTATCGGGTACAGGAGGCCGCGTCCGAGGAACAGGAAGTCCCCGAAGCGGGCGTAGCGCTTGGCTATCTCCTGGATCGAGTCACGCAGGAGGAGGGATCGGCGAACCGCGGCGGGTATCGCCTTGAGGTCCGTAAGGAAGCGCTCGCCCTCGTGGTGAGACATGTCGTGGAGCCTGGCCAGCGACAGGGTTAAGAGGTAGAACGCGGCCAGCTGGCTCGTGAACGCCTTGGTCGACGCGACGGCTATCTCGGGGCCCGAATGCACGTATATGCCTCCGTCGCTCTCCCGCGCTATCGTCGAGCCGACGACGTTGCATATACCGAGCACCGAGCCGCCGCGCCTCTGTATCTCGCGCATCGCGTATAGGGTATCGGCCGTCTCGCCGGACTGGGACGCGGCGATGTACAGCGAATTGGGTTCGACGACGGGGTTGCGGTAACGCAGCTCGCTGGCCAGCTCGGCCTGGCCGGGCAGGCGGGCGACGGATTCCATGAGCTGGCAACCGACGAGCCCGGCGTGCCAGCTCGTTCCGGCGGCTATCACGCGGATCCGCTCTATCGCGTGCAGTTCCTTCTTGGACATGTCGAGGCCGCCCAATTTGGCGGAGCAATACTCGAAATCCATCCGCCCGGTAAGAGCGCGCTCTATCGACTCGGGCTGCTCGAATATCTCCTTCTCCATATACGTGGAGAAGCCGCCCTTCTCTATCGCGTCCAGCTTCCAGGTAACGAGGTCTATCTCGGGATCCACCGCGCGGTCGTCCCGGTCCGATATCCTGAACTCGGTCGGCGTCATCGACACGACCTCGCCGTCGTTCAGGTAGACGACGCTGGTGGTATACGTCAACAGCGCCGTGACGTCGCTCGCGAGCAGCATCTCGCCGTCGCCGACCCCCAGCACGAGCGGGCTGCCGTTGCGGGCGCCGACGATACGGCCGGGCTCGTCCGCGTGCACGGCCGCTATGCCGTAGGTGCCCTTGAGGTGACGGAGCGCCGCCTTGAGCGCCGTCTCCAGGTCGCCGTCGTAATGGTACGCTACCAGGTGGGCTATGACCTCGCTGTCGGTCTCGCTTCGGAAGATCGCGCCTTCCTTCTCGAGCATCTCCTTGAGGGGGATATAGTTCTCGATGATTCCGTTATGGACGATAGCGATCTTGCCGCTCGAATCGACGTGCGGATGGGCGTTGGCGTCGGTGACGCCGCCGTGGGTCGCCCATCGCGTGTGGCCGATGCCGAAGTTTCCGGGCAGGTCCTTGGGTACCGCCTTCCTGAGCTCGGCGATCTTGCCTTTTTTCTTGATGACGACGAGGGTTTTCCCCTCATCTTGGGTCGCGTCCTTCGGCACGGCTATGCCGGCCGAGTCGTAACCGCGGTACTCGAGGCGCTTGAGGCCTTCCACCAGTATCCTGGAGGCTTGCCTGGGCCCCGTGTAGCCAACTATTCCGCACACGGGCAATTCCTTTCCGGCCGAATCCCCGCCGCGATCGGCCGAAAGCCGAACACCGGGAGACGGCGCCGGCGCGGGCCCGCTCGAGGCGGACGCGCGCTATCTAACAGGCTACAGCGCGGAACGGCGCCCGTCAACCCGAGGAGGCGATTACCGGCCGGGCATTGAACTCGCGGCCGGCTTACGGGATACTGGGGTACCTATGAGAACCGAACCCTCAGAGAACGACGAAGCCTCGTTCTACGTCCCGACGACGACCAGCACGATGGACGAGGCGCGCCGCCTCTCAGGATCGGCGCCGAGGGGCTTCGTCCACGCCGGCGAACAGGTCGCCGGAAGGGGCCGCCTTCCAGGCCGGGCCTGGGTCGGCGAGGCCGGCGCCAGCCTCCTCGTCACGTTCTGGTTCCCGGCCGACGCGTTCGGCTCGGCGCCCTTGCCTATGATTGCGGGCCTGGCCCTCGTCAGGGCCTGCTCGTCGTGGGCGGCCGATTCGGGCGCCCGGTTCCGCGAGCCTCTCCGGCTCAAGTGGCCGAACGACGCGCTGTGCGGCGACAGGAAGCTGGCCGGCATCCTGTGCGAGGCCGCTGGAGGAACGATATACGCCGGTATAGGCATCAACCGTACTCAAGAAGTCTTTCCTCAGGGTCTCAGGACCGAACCGACGTCCATACTGCTTGAGACCGGATCGGGACCGAGCGCCGGAGAACTGCTCGAGAGGCTCGTCGCCTCGTTCCGCGACCTTCGCGGCGAGGGCGGGCGATGGAAAGACGAGTACGAGTCGCTTCTCGCGTGGCGGGGCATGAGGGTCCGGTTCCGGCCGGGCATCGACGAAGACCCGATAGAAGGCGTAATTCGAGGCGTCGACGATTCAGGGGCCATACTGATAGCGCCGGACGGCCTCTCTGAGGCCCCCTCTTCGGCCTACCACTCGGGCGAGCTCCTCGTTCGTTATTGACGATAAGGCTTGGACATAGTAAGGTTTCGAAGTATGCTCACCACTAATGATCAGCCGAATCGGGACATCGACCGGGACGACGAGTCCTCGCCCTCCGGATTCTTTCAGAAGATCCTCGGCTTGTTCGGCATGGGTAGTCCCGACGCCGACAAGAAGCGGCTCCTGAAGAATATAGGCAAGGACCTGTCCCGATCCCGTTACAAGTTCTATAAGCCGAAGTCAGCGGAAGCCCTCCCGGGGCTCGCGAGGTTCTTCTACGAGACCTACAAGGTGATAGCCCCGGCCCAGGTCATGCTTACCAACGCGGCGCAGTCCGGCGCGCTCAAGTCATTCGTCATCGAGAGCTTCCTGACGCCCGAGCAGAAGCAGCAATCGGAGAGCATGACCGACGCGTCTATCCAGGAGAGGTCCAAGACGATGACCGTCAAGGCCCTGCAGGATAGCGTCAAGCAGTCGATGATATCCTTCTTCGCCGCGTTCGACGCCGAGAAGACCGCGCAGATAGACGGCGCCTACTCCACCCTGCTGTCGTTCATCAACTTCATTAATTTCGACTTCTTCTTCCTGCTCAAGAAATTCGACTCCAACGTCGCCGAGCGCAGCTTCGCGAACAATCCCAAGTTCGACTCCATATCCGCCGACTACATAGCCGACGACCTCCTCGATTTCCTCGAGGTATTCACGCCGCTCAACCTGGACGCCGACTGGAAGCGCATATTCAACGCCCTCAAGGAATACAGGAACATGGATATCATCCAGGTGGACGCGTGGACGAAGCTAGCGCCCGCGCTGGGCGAAGTCCGCGAATCCGGCATTCTCGAGAGGATCGTGCAGCACGTCAAGGAAGACCCGTTCCTCGCCGTCACGCCGCGCGCCACGGGAGAACGCATCGTCGAGGCGTTCATAGACAAGACGAAGAACCAGACGACGATGACCCTGCAGAAGATCGCCCAGGAGCGCAGGAATTCCAAGATAGACGACCTGTCCAAGACCGTCTTCGGCACTACCATCGTGCTCAGGCTCAAGAATTATACTGATAAGGCCAACATCGTCTTCGCCAAGAAGATGCTCGGCGGATTCACCCAGACCCAGGCGCTCAACTACCTCAAGGCTTACCTCATCGATTACTTCAAGAAGGACATCCGCGAGATCGTGGACGTCCTCCTGATACGCGGCCAATGGTCGACGAGCGTGCAGTCTCAGCAAATATCGGACGGCTACCACGCCCTCCTCGAAGTATCCGAAGCCATCATCCAGTTCGACGACTCGCTGGCCGACGACGGCGAGATGGGCACGAAGATGCGCAACGTCCTACAGAAGGCCGATCGCGACAAGGAAGCCGTCAGGTACGTCAGGCAGCTCCTCAAGGACGTAAACGAGAAGGCGCTGGCGCTTATCAACAAGGCGGCGCTCAACCTGATCACCGTAGGCCGCCATCTCAAGGCGCTGATCGACGACCTCGCGAAGCCCCACCACGAGTTGCTTCTCAACTGGAAAGAAGTCGAGAACGCCTCCCCCATTCCTATGAAGGAAGCGATGACGGAGTCGTACAAGAAAATTTACTATATGGTCCAGCTCCTGCAGTTCTACGTGAAGGAAGATTCGTCGTCGCAATAGCGGCGCGTTCCTTATTAGACTTGCATATAGAGGGGCTTATAGGGGGCCGGCGTCGCGATTGCGACGCCGGCTTCTTGTATTATGGGGAGTCGACGAGGAAGGGTTCGACGCGGGACATTAGGCGCGGGGGGACGCGGCATCGCAGTATCGTCGCCTCTCCGTCGTGGTCTTCCGATATCACGGACGCCTCCCTGTATAAGAGCGGCACTATCGCGTAGTCGGATGGAAGGACCCGGAGCGTAAGCTCCGTCTCGTCCGCGGTCAGCGCCGCCTCTATCGCCGAGACCAGCGCGGGCAGCCCTTCGCCGGTCTTGGCGGACACGAACAGCGCGCCGCCGTGCCCGGCCGACATCGACTCCAGCGTCGAGCGGTCGGCGAGCCTGTCCACCTTATTATAAACGAGGAGCGACTTAGCCGTATCGACGCCGATCTCGGCTAGCACCTTCATCGTCGTCGCGTACTGGACGTCGAACTCGGGATCGGACGCGTCTACGACGTGGACCAGGAGGTCGGCGTCGGCGGCCTCCTCGAGGGTCGCCTTGAAGGCTTCGACGAGGCCGTGAGGCAGGTTGCGCACGAAACCGACCGTATCGGTGACGAGCACCGAGCCGGAACCGGTATCAAGCCGCCTCGTGGTAGGGTCGAGCGTAGCGAATAGCTTATCCTCCGCCAGCACGTCCGCGGTCGACGCGATGGCGTTGAGTATCGAGGACTTGCCAGCGTTGGTATAGCCGACTATGGCGGCCCGCTTCAGCGCGAGACGCTCTCGCCGCTTGCGCTGCGTGGCCCTGGATTTCCTGACGAGATCCAGCTCGTCCTCGATGTCGGCGATCTTCCTGGATATCTGACGCCTGTCCAACTCTATCTTCTGCTCGCCGGCGCCTTTGGTGCCGTAGCGGCCGCCCTTCTGGCGATGCAGGTCGCCGTAGGAATGGGCTAGCCGGGGCAGCGAGTACCTGAGCCTAGCGAGCTCCACCTGCAGCGTCGCTTCCTTGCTCCTCGCGCGGCTGCCGAAGATGTCGATGATCAGCTCCGCGCGGTCGTAGACCGAGAGGCCCGACTGCTCCTCCCAGTTACGCTGCTGGACGGGGCTCAGGGTCTTGTCGAAGATGATGGAATCGGCGCCCTCGGCCTTGGCTGCCGCGATGATCTCCTCGACTTTGCCCGATCCGAGCATCGTGGCGGCGGTTCTGATCCTCAGGCCGACCAGGACGCTTCCTACGGTCTCTATGCCCAGGCTCGACGCCAGGCCCGATAGTTCTTTAAGGAGGCTCTCGGCTTCGGGCGCCCGCACGTCGCCGTCGCGCACGCCGACGAGGTAGGCCCGTTCCGGACGGGCGGCCGTTTCATGCAATTCGTTCACGCGTTCATAATACTCCGAGCGGGGCGCGCGGGTCGAGGGCCGGAACGCCTATAATCGTCCTGGCGATTACCCTTGGCGTCCCTTCGGGCGAATGTTAGAATACCCTACGGGGACGCCCTCTGGCGCGCCTCGAAAAGGAGAATCCATGTCTGTCAAGATATCCGATATCGGCAAGGCCGTCCTGGAGACCGAATACGCCGTACGAGGCCCCATCGTCGCGCGAGCCCAGGAATTGGAGCGTGACGGCCGAGCCGTTATCTACTGTAATATCGGCAACCCGCAGGCCCTCGGCCAGGCGCCCCTGTCATGGACGAGGCGTATATTGGCCCTTTGCGAATACCCTACCCTCGCTATCGAAGCCCCCGGCTCCTTCCCTACCGATGCGGTAGCCGCCGCCCGCGCCCTGCTCGCCGGCTCGAAGCATGGCATCGGCGCCTATTCCGAGAGCAAGGGGCTCAAGGTAGTACGCGACGCCGTAGCCTCGTTTATTACGCGCCGCGACGGCATAGCGGCGGACCCGGACGCGATCTTCCTCACCGACGGCGCTTCCAAGGGCGTACAGGCCGCCTTGCGGCTGATGCTAGCCGGCCCCGACGACGGCATCATGATTCCCATACCCCAGTATCCGCTCTATTCCGCGACCATCACGATGTACGAAGGCAGGCAAGTCGGATACTACCTCGACGAGGAACGAGATTGGGCCGTGTCGCGCGAATTGCTCGAGAACGCGATCGCGGGCGCGAAAGAGGCCGGCGTCAGAACCAAGGCGATCGTCGTCATCAACCCCGGCAACCCAACGGGATCGGTGCTCAGGCCCGATAACGTCAAGATGGTCATCGACTTCGCCAAGAAGCACGGACTGGCGATACTCGCCGACGAGGTATACCAGGATAACGTCTATAGGGACGGCGAGCGCTTCGAGTCGTTCGCCAAGGCCATGGCCGAGCTGGGCGAGAAGGACGTATCGCTGTTCAGCTTCCATTCCACGAGCAAGGGCTTCCTCGGTGAGTGCGGCCAGCGCGGCGGTTACATGGAAGTGCGCAACGTTACCCCCGACGTCATGGCCCAGATCCTGAAGATGCAGTCCGTCAGCCTTTGCGCCAACCTGCCGGGCCAGGCCGCGATGTATAGCCTGGTATCTCCGCCGCCGCCCGACGGACCGAGCAAGGCCGAGTACGACGGAGAGAGAGCGGCCATCCTTGGAGAGCTGAAGGCCCGCGCCCGCCTGCTCGCCGACGGACTCAACGCCATCCCCGGCTTCCGCTGCAACGAGGTCGCCGGCGCCATGTACGCCTTCCCCCGCCTTACCTTACCCGCGGGCCGTACCGACGAGGAATGGTGCATGGCACTTCTCGAGAAGACCGGGATATGCGTCGTACCGGGTTCGGGCTTCGGTCAGCTTCCGGGCACCGCCCATTTCCGCACGACCATACTGCCGCCCCGCGAGAAGCTCGCGGAGGTGGTCAAGGCGATAGCCGCGTTCAACGCGGAGTATAGGTAGGGAGAGAGTGTGAGTGTGAGTGTGAGTAAGGATAACGTATCCTCACACTCACACACATTACTCACACTTCTTCTCACGGCGTAGCGCTTTATAGTACAACTACCGTATCGATTCCCTTTACCAAGGAGCCATACATGGAATGGAAAGCCAGTCATATTCTCGTCAGCGACCGCGCGCTCGCGCAGGATCTCGTAAAGAAAGCCAAGCAGGGCGCCGATTTCGGCTCGCTCGCAAGACAATACTCTAGCTGCCCGTCGAAGTCGTCGGGCGGAGACCTCGGATGGTTCGGCCCCGGCAAGATGGTCGCCTCGTTCGAACACGCCTGCAAGGGCCTGGGCGTAGGGTCCATCTCTGACGTAGTGTCGACGCAGTTCGGCTATCATGTCATAAAGGTAACCGGCAAGCGCGATTGAGGGGGGCATATGGCTGACAGGTGGTTCGCGAGCGATAACAACGCGGCGGCGCATCCGCGCATCATGGAGGCGCTCGTACGGGCCAACGCCGGGCACGCCATAGGGTACGGCGACGACCCCGTCACCGCGCGGGCCGAGGCCGCCGTCGCCGGCATGTTCGGCATCGGAGCCGTCGTCCGCTTCGTGCTCAACGGCACCGGCGCCAACGTCTACGCGCTCGGCTGCTTCGCGGGCCAGGGCGACGCTATTCTGTGCTCGGATTGCGCGCACATCCTCGTCGACGAGACAGGCGCCCCGACGGCCGTTACAGGCGCCCAGCTCGTGCCGGTCGAAACGAAGCTAGGCAAGATAGTCCCGTCCGGGCTGGAAGAGACGATCCGGCATTACGACGACATGCACAAGGCTCGCCCCGCCGCGTTGTCCATCAGCCAGCCGACCGAGCTGGGCACCCTGTACTCGCTCGCGGAGATAGCCGAGCTGTGCCGGATAGCGCACGGCGCCGGCCTGGCCGTACACGTCGACGGCGCCCGGCTGTCCAACGCGGCCGCCGCTCTCGGCGTCGGTCCGGCCGAGGCTTCCGGTTACTCGGGCGCGGGCGCGGGCGCGGACGTCGTCTGCTTCGGCGGCACCAAGAACGGCCTGATGTTCGGCGAGGCGGTCGTTTTCGCGCCGCACCCCGAAGGCGGGCTACCCGACACCGCGAGGCTCCGTAAGACGAGGCTTCAGCTGGCCAGCAAGATGCGCTACATAGCCGCCCAGTTCGAGGAGTACGTCAAGGACGGCCTGTGGCGCGACAACGCCGACGCGGCGAATCGCCGGGCCGCGAGGCTGTCCGTGGCACTCGCGGAGCGCGGCCTCCGTACCGAATACCCGGTACAGACAAACGGTATCTTCATAAAGCTGCCGTCTCCCGTCGTCGAAGAACTCAGGGCCAAGCGTTTCTTCTACGACTGGGAAGGCGGGGCGATACGCTGGATGGCCAGCTGGGACACCTCCGACGCCGACGTCGACGGCCTCCTCGCAGACCTGGACGCAGCGCTCGCTTCGCACGCAGAGGCTGATCCCGACGCCGAACCGGTAGATATTATAGAAGAAAAGAACGTCATGCTTACCGCCGGCAGGTCATTTATCAAGTCCAACTGGCACCTGACCGAGCGGTTCAAGAGCCCGGAGGCCATGGGCCTGCCCGTTCCCCCGTTCTGCATCCCCGCTCCCGACGGCGCCAGGCTCATCGCCCTCCCCGACCCGGCCGCCTCGGGCCTCGGAACGAAGGGCTTCGGCGAGTGCACGGCGACGAGGCGCTCCAGGCGCAAGTACAAGAGCGAGCCGATTAGCCTGGAAGAGCTGTCGTTCCTCCTGTGGTCATGCGCCGGCGTCAAGTCGGTCAGGGGCGGCAACGCGTTCCGTACCGTACCGTCCGGCGGCTGCAGGCATCCGCTCGACCTGTTCGTATACGCCCGCAGGGTAACCGGGCTGGAACCGGGCCTGTACCGCTATCTGGCCGTAGACAAGGCGCTCGCCCTCGTACGGCCCGCGTCCGTCGTACCGGGGGCCGACGCGGACAAGAACGGCTTCCTGTCGCTCGACGCAGAGCTGGACGCGGGCCTGTCGGGCCAGCTATGGAACTGCGCCGCTATGTTCGTATGGACCGCCGTACCGTACCGCACCGAGTGGCGCTATACCGTGGCGGCCGCCAAGACGATACTCCTGGACGCGGGCCACGCCTGTCAGGCCCTGTACGGCGCCTGCGAGGCCTTGTCCCTAGGCACCTGCGCCCAGGCGGCGTACGACCAGGAGAAGCTGGACGCGGCGCTGGGCGTGGACGGGCGGGACGAGTTCGCCGTGTACGCGGCTCCGGTGGGCAGGGTCTAGCTCTTGGCCGTCAAGCGCCTCGGCTTCGGCACGGGATCTGCGATCGCGATCGCCCTGCTCTTGGCGCTTGCGGCCTCGTACTTCTCGGTCCGTCCGCGAGCGGCCGAGGCGGGCACCCTCGCTCATAGCGGGATCATCGACCTGGCAGGCGCGTCCCTGGATGACGCCGGGATCGTCCCCCTGGGCGGCGAGTGGGAGTACTATAGAAATTCGGATATCGTCTCCGGTACCGCCGCTATCGAATACGCGACGCTGCCCCATGTATGGGAAGATAGCAGATACGGTTTCGCTACCTACCGCCTTTCCATAAAGGGGCTAATTCCCGGCCGCGAATACGCGCTCAAGGTTCCGTACCTGTCCACGGCCTTCGCGCTCTACCTCGACGGCGACAAGATAGCGCAGAACGGGGAGCCGGGCGCCAGCGAGCTCGAGTCGAGCCCTGAATACAATCCGAGCATCGCGGAATTCACGGCTTCCGCGGCTACGGCCCGACTGACGCTTCGAGTATCCAACTTCTTCCATCGCCGCGGCGGACCGTTCCAGACTATCCTGCTAGGAGAGAAATCGGCCATTCTCGAGTACGATTTCTGGAGCGTCTTCATCGACGGGACCCTGACCATCATCTTCCTGATAAGCGGTCTCTATCAGATACCGTTCTTCGTTCTGCGCAAGTCGATATCCAACTTGTGGCTCGGCCTGTTCTTCTTGGGGCTCGGCGCGGTCATGCTTTTCGAGACGCCCGAGGTGCTCATCATGGGCCTGTTCCCGCGCATGGACTGGTTCGCGTTCGAACGGCTCGATTACGGCTTCATATACCTATTGCCCGTCTGGGTCGCCCTGTTCATGCATTCCATGTTCGGCGGCGTATCCCGGCGTACCTTAAGCGCGTTCGCCGCGCCCGCCCTCGCTATCGTGCTGTTCGTCTGCGTTACGCCTCCCGGCCTGTTCACCCGCTACAACCTTCTGTTCCAGCTATACTCGGTATTCCTGTACTCGGCCTCGCTGCTCATCTCGATACGGGCGGTCCGGGACGGCAAGACCGGCTCGCGGGCCGTCTTGATCGGATTCTGTATATTCGCCGCGTCCATACTGAGCAACAACATACTGTCCGGAAGCCCCTTCCCGGCCGGCAATTATCTGCCGCTTTCGTTTCTCAAGGCTTTCGCTACCGCCGGCGAGACCGGCGGCATGTATGGTTTCCTCGATATCGTGTCCTGGCTACTCATATTCATTTTCATCATGATATCCAGCCTATCCTTTACGTTCTCGTATCCCATACGGCTATCCCTTCGCGACGACCAGGTTGGCGATGACGACAGGATAGCCGGGAAGGCGACGGACGCCGGCCTCTCGGAACGGGAACGCGACGTAGCGAGGCTCATACTACGCGGCAAGGATAACAAGGAGATAGCGCAAGAGCTCTTCATATCCCTTAGTACCGTCAAGACCCACGTCTCCAGGATATTCAGGAAAACCGGCGCGAAGAGCCGGGCCGGGCTCTTCTACTATTTCCAAGGGGATCACGCCGAATCATACCGATGACCGACATGCGCGTTCAAGGATATGGGCCTACCTTCCTGTAATACAGGAGGTCCTAATGAAAGACTTGAGGGCGAGCACGCTCATATGCCTACCGCTGTTGATTATGGTTTCATGCAGCCTGCCAACCGGCTCCGGGACGGGCGCGCCGACCGTAACCGATACGAGCACCACCGTGGTACTCGCCTCTCTCGGCGTGACCACGGCGCTGGGATCGAGGACCGACCCCAACGACAACGCGCTACCCGCTAGCTATAATCCGCTGGACGGCGTAACGACGACTATGTGGAAGCGCTCGGAACTCTATCAGGCCGGGATGAGCCAGGGCGGCACGTATAACGCGCTGATGCAGGACTCGTCCTACTCTACGCTGAAGCAGCAGACGGACGGCGACTGGTCGAGTATCCAGCCGAAGAAGGCGATAGGCGCCGACGTAAACGGGGACGGTATCGAGGACGTCGTCATCGTCGTATTCTACTCGAGCGGCTCCAACGACGACATGATCTCCGTACGGGTCCTAAATTATCAGGCCTCCACGCAGACCTCGGTAGAGAAGCGGAAATTCGACGTGAGCACCGACGGTCTGGACCTATCCGACGCCCTGGGAGGCTACGCCGGAACCAATGGCTCCGACGCGCTGACGGGCAACTCCACGAAGGACGACGCCTTCCTCAGGCAGGACCTGGCGGCAGGCGACCTTGACGGCGACGGCAAGGACGAGCTTGTTATAACCGTAGGATTGATGGTGTACGTGCTCGACGACGCTGGCAACGGCTTCAGCACTCTCGCGAAGCGAAGTATGCCCAACTTGTCGACCAATTCCGATACGGTCCTGCGCGTAGACGTAGCGGACTACGACATGGATGGTAAGGACGAGATAGTCATAGTAAACGGCGAGGACGAGTCGGGCATCATCGCGCAGTACTACATCTACGATGATATAGCGAGCGACGCTACGCTATCCAGCCCGATATCGTCGGGCAACATCCTGGTAACCTCTGGCACCACCTATTCACTGCGCGCCGCCGACGTGACGACGGGGGACTACGACGGCGACGGCCTGCCCGAGACTGCGTTCTGCGGCATGGCTACGAACGACGCTACCACGCTCGTCACGCTGGTTCTGGATACCTCCATGAGCGCCGCGTCCACGCCGACGTTCTCTGTCCTTGCGGCCCACGCGTCGCAGGGCGCTGTTTTCAGCAAGTCGGCAACACAGTACGCGACGCACGACGTCTTCGGCGGCGGCAGCTCTACTAGCGGCACGTACAACTACTACTCACTGATTACCGGCATGGGCTCCGGCGACATCGACGGCGCGCTTAACTCCGCCGGGCTCGCGGTCGACGAGATAGTCGCGGGGCGCGAGATATACCGGCTTTCGGGAACGAGCCTGACGCGCCCCTGGGGCAGCAACGCCGTTACCAACGATAGCGACAGCTACTGCGTCGCGGCTGACCTGCTGCGCGTGGGCGACGTCAATAACGACAAGAAGGCCGACGTCGTCTATATGCCCTACGGCTTCGGCGTGGACTACGCGCTGAAAATGCTCGAGACAAACGCCGAGGACGACGGCCTGGCTATAGCGACCAAGACGATGGACTCGATAAGCTACGAAACGTATTTATTGACGACAATATACGACACCGAGGCGAGCAGGCCGCTGGAGGCGTACCCGACCATAGGCCTGGCCAACGTCGACACGGATAGCGTCGTCGTAAAGTACCTGGGCCACGAGCTCCTGTTCACCGATCCGGTCATCGTCGCCGCTATCGCGTCGCCGCCGTACTGGGCCGGCGTCAACGACGGCGGAGAGGGGCACACGGCGTTCGGTTATATAGAGGGAACCTCCAGCGGAACGGCGGAGGACCAGTCCTTCAGCGTAGGCATGTCCGTGGGCTTCGAGGTGGAGGATCCGCTGGGTACCAGCAGCGTATCCGGCCAGGCTACCGTCTCCAGCTCCATGAACTGGGGCAGCGCCACGACCCGCGAGGTCGAGGAGACCTGGGGCTATACCATAGGCGTCGGCGAGGACAAGGTCGTCTTCACGTCCATTCCGTTCGACGTATACTACTACGAGGTAGTAGCGGGGCCGTCATCCACCGCCAACGTCGGGCAGACGATGACCGTCAGCGTGCCGCGGGCCATGAGCACCTATAACGTCGAGCGGACGTTCTACAACGCCAACAACGGCGACGGCCAGGACGTGAGCTTCCACCATAGCCTCGGGACCCCGACATCGTACTACGGCGCCTCCGATATATCCTCGCTGGCCAGCTCGACGCTCGGAGGTTTATTCTCGTCCAATACGCTAACGGTCGGCCAGTCCGGCACCGGCACCACCGCCATAACGATGTCCAGCACGACCATGACCAGCACCAGTAAGAGCATCGAGCTGTCCGTGGAGGTAGAGGCTAACGCCAAGATTGAGTACATGACCATGGGCGCGAGTACCGGTTACGCCAACGGCTACAGCTACGAGACGTCGGTCACCACCGGTACGTACATAGAGGGCGAAGTCCCCGACGTGACGGCCGGGGACGGCTCGCTCCTGTTCGACTGGGGGCTCATGGCCTATCCCAAGGTAGACGGCGGCCAGAAATACACGGTCGTCAGCTATTACGTGAATTGAGCCGGCGCGGCCCGGATATCGCTAGAACAGCTCCGGCTGCGGCGACTCCAGGCCGAACGGGCTCAAGGGTACCGCCAGGCCCGAAGCCGCCAGCGACCGGGCTATCGGCAGGAGCTGCTTGGCCACGTAATGGCGATAGTCCGGCCGCGGCGAGCCGGGGCCGGACGCGCCGTACCCGTCGGGGTCTACGGGCGCGGGGCCGTCGGCCGCCAGCACGTACGATACCGAGCCGCGCCCGGTCATGCCGGCCAGGCGCGCCGCCTTGACGTGGGGCGGCGTGCTCTTGAGGTACGCGGACGCCGAGCGCCGCAGCGCGCGCGTGTAGACGAGGCGCGCGTCCAGCTCGCCGCGTTCCAGGGCGTTCAGTATCGACGCGATATAGGCGCCGACGTCCGGTTCCGCGGCGCCCGAGAAGACCATATCTAGCAATCGCAACTGGAACTCGCGAGCGAGCGGCGTCCAGTCGCTACGCACCGCCTCCATGCCCTTTACGTCCACCCGGTCGCCGCCCGGGTCTTCCTTCGGGCCGCGCAGCAATCCCGCGTAGCCCTTGGACCGGCCCCGAGCAATTGCCGGCTCCCCGTCGGCGCCGTCTACGTCCGCTTCCTCGGCGAAGCGGAGCGGCGGTATGACGAAGCGCGCGTAGGCCTTGTCGAAGCGTAGCTCCAGCCGCGAGCGCACGCCGTATTCCCGCTCGGCCATCTCGGCGAGCTCCTCGTTGACGAGGCGGCACAGCGCGTCGCCCCGCTCGCGGTACGCCCGATACTCGGCGTCCGGCCCGAGCCCAGTGGCCACGAACAGCGAGTCGGTATCGCCGTACAGCACCGACGGGCCTTCCCGCTCTATGCAGGCCTTGGCGCGCAGCAGCACGAGCCTGCCGAACGACGTTATGGCGCCGGCCAGCTCGGTGCGAGCGTACCGGCACGACGACGTGCCGAGGACGCCGTAGAACGAGTTCATCAGGATCTTGTAGACGTACGAGCCCGTAGCGTCCTTGCGGGCCATGGCCTCCTCGCGACGCGCGAAGTACGAATCGACGAGATCGGGTAGCGGCCAGCGCGCACCGTCCGGCTCGCGCGCGAAACGGGCGCCGTTGGGCGCGACGATATCGTCGGCCGCGCCGGCGCGCGCGTTGGCCAGAGGATCTATACAAAAGGTCCGCATCACCGACGGGTACAGGCTCTTGAAGTCGAGTACGACGACGCCCTCGCGGTAACCCGCCGCCGCGGGCAGCACCGTACCCCCGGCCGCGCCGGACACGTCGCGCCCTTGCGTGAAGGGCGGAGCCGCGACGCCTCGGGACCGTAGCGCCTCGCCGTAGGCGCGCTCGAAGGCCGCGACGCTCGTCCACGCGCGGTCCAGGCCTATGCCGACGAGAGCGGCCCTCGCGACCGTCAGCGCGAACAGACCGGTGCCTTCCAGCACGTCGAGCACCAGGGCGGCGTCCTCCGCCGAGTAGGCGGCGAACGCCTCGGGATCGTCATGGTACATGCGGTCGAGCTCGGCCAGCTTGGCCGCGCCTCGCAGGCTCGTGCCCTTGCCTCGCCCCAGCGCGCGGCGCGCCACCGTCTCCAGCGTATAGTCGTCGTAGCGCTCGGGCCCGGAGCGCGCGACGCGCATCGCGTCCAGCACCTGCCTGCCCGGCACGATCGCGGTAGCCGTGCGTCCCCGCCCCTTGGGCAGCACCTTGGCCGCGTCGCTGGAACGCCCCGCGTCGAATACCATGCCGCGGGCCTCGGCGCGCTCGACGAGCCTGGCGAGGTCGAAGTCGACGACGTTCCAGCCCGTCAGTATATCCGGGTCGAGGGCGACGATGCGTTCGCCGAGCGACGCGAGCAGGTCGCGCTCGTCGCGGCAGACGATAGCGTCGAAGCCTTCGCGATGGCCGGCCCCAGGGCCGACGGCGCCGGGCGCCGGGACCATCAGGACCATCGTCGATCCATCTCTCTTCATGAGCCTTGACTCGGCTGGCGACCAATCGGCCATGGACAGGCTGGCCGCCCGCACCGAGCGGTCCGACTCGTCGGTCTCTATATCGAGGGAAAGTACCGACAGCGGCGCGTCGGCGCCGTCGTCGGCCTCTACCGCAGCGTCGGCGATAACCGCGTCCACCCGCCTGCCCGGGCGCTCTTCGCCGGAGACGCGCACGCCGAGCCCGAGCCGCCGGTCCGCCCTGTACAGGTCCGCGAGGCCGCCGCCGCCGTGCGCGGCCATGCCGAGCGCGCCGAGCCGCTCCGTTACGTCACGGTATGCGCCGAAGCCGGGAGCCGTCCACGATGCCAGCGCCGTCCCGTCCAAGGCCGCGAGCGCGCACGGCATGAAGCGCAGGCCGAGCGCCCGCACCCGTTCCGACTCCGCGTCCCCGGACCTCAGGTAGACCGTAGGCCTCCACGCGGCGTCCTCGGCGGCGAACGAGCGTCCGTCGTCCAGTCGGCCGACGACGAAGACGCGGCCGCGGCGATAGTCGGCGTAGACGTGTACCGCGACACCGCGGCGGCCAGCAATCATCTTCCCCCCGTTCGGCGAATAGGGTATCATGGACGAACGATACCCTACCATAAGGAAACGACATGCCAGTACCCGTATACTATATGGACTCCCGTTCCAGGAGCGCCAAGACCAGCTCTATCGCGAAGATACGCGCCCTGCTCGCCAAGGTCGTCGAATCGGCGCCCGAGGCCGTGCGAACAGGAGACCTCTGCGCCATCAAGATACACTTCGGCGAGCTGGGCAACGACGCGTACATAAGCCCCGTCTTCGCCAGGGCCGCCTCCGACGCGGCCCGCGCCGGAGGCGCGAAGCCCTTCTTCACCGATACCAACACGCTCTATACGGGTTCCCGCTCCAACGCGGTGGATCACCTGGAGACCGCGATAGCCCACGGCTTCGTGCCCGAGGTCTGCGGCGCGCCGGTTATCATAGCCGACGGCATACAGAGCAACGACTGGCGCGAGGTGGCGCTGTCCGGCGACTGCACTCGTCTTAAGTCGGCCAAGATAGCCGGCGGCATCCTGGACGCCGACAGCATGATCGTCCTGTCCCACGTCAAGGGCCACGAGATGGCCGGCTTCGGCGGCGCCATAAAGAACCTGGCCATGGGCTGCGCCCCGTTCGTAGGCAAGCGGGAACAGCACTGCGTCAAATTCCAGGTCAAGGATGCGAAATGCATAGCCTGCGGCCAGTGCGTGTCCGTTTGCCCAACGGGAGCGGCGACCCTACAGAAGGTAAAAGGCGAGAAGGCGAGCATAAACCAGGAAGCCTGCATAGGCTGCGGCGAATGCATGACCGTCTGCGCGCCCAAGGCGATAGGCATGGACTGGGAGGTCGGCATCGAGGAGTTTACCGAGAAGATGACCGAGTACGCGCTGGGCGCTATAACCGGCAAGAAGGATAGGCTGATCTTCGTCAGCATCGTCCAGAAGGTCGTGCCCCTATGCGACTGCGTGCCGTGGAGCGACGTGCCCGTCGTACCGGACATCGGCTTCCTCGCGTCTACCGATCCCGTGGCGATAGATCAGGCCGCCTTCGACCTCGTCAAGGCCGCCACCGTCTGGCCCGGCTCCGCGCTGGACGGCAAGGCCGGTCCCGGCGACGACAAATTCACCGCGATGCACCCGAACACCCGTTCCGAGCTCCAGCTGAGCCACGGCGAACGGATAGGATTAGGAACGAGGGACTACGAGCTGGTGAGGATATAGCGACACGACGCCCCTTGGCGTGTTCGGCAATATATAAAGGCCTGGTAAATCATCGCGGCGGGGCCTGACCATGGATAAACGACCATCGCTTCGCGACGGCGCGTTTTCCATGGTCACCCGCCTTCGCGTGCATGCGAGGCTTGTTAGGAACAAGGTTCACGGGGCGTCGTGTCGTGCCTTTGGTGCGGGAAGATACGGTAGCAGGGGCCTGGTAGCGTAACTGAACCACTCATCCACTGAACCACTTCTTCCAGCCTGGCGTCGCGTCGTGCCTTTGGTTGCGGGAAGATACGATTGATTGGCCGTGGATCGGCTTCTATGCACGCTCCAGCTTGAATTCCACGACGGCGTAAAGCCCGAGGAGGTCGTTCGGGGTCCGTATCGTAAACGTGCAGGGAATATGCTTGCGGCCTTCGCCCGCGCTCAGCATCGCGCGTAGGGCCTCCGGAGCTAGCGGTACGCGCTCCAGTTCCTCGGCGAGCTTCGACGCGACATACACCGTGGTCATGAAGTATCCGTTCCAGGCGGATAGCCACGCGAGCGTTTTCTTACCCTTGACGATCCTGCATAGCCAAGCGCCGCCGTCCCTATAGTACTTCCAGCCGAGCTCGAGGCCGTGAGCCGCAAGATAGCTTGCCAAATCCTCATAGGCGGCAAAAGAAGCCTGCAAGGTATCTCTAAGATTTTCAGTATCCGGAAAGACATGAGCGTCACGGAATTCAGGTTTAGGCGATGCGACCGACATGATTTTTAAAGTATACCCTGTTTTCCTAAAATCCAGTATAGAACTTCAAAAAAGCTAATATAGAAAGCTCCAAAAACTGATAAGGAAACCGGAAAAATCTAATGCTGTTTTTTTCGGTTCCCTTATTAGTTTTAGAACAAAACAGTTATAAAATGCACTGTATTTTTTTCACACAGTATACGTGAACGCTAGCTTCTCGAGCCAATGTCGCCATAAGCCGGACTCGATTCCGCGCCGATAATGAGGTATATTATGGATATGCCGGTATCTGCCCGCCGCGAACCATTGAAGCGACTCCGTTCCAGGGCGATCGCCGCCGTCGGGTGCGGCGCTATCGCGGCCCTTGTCGTCACCTGCGACATGCCGCCGAGCTTCGGCGACGAGTACCGGGACAGCTCCACGAACTTCATAGCGGCGCATTCGCTGACCGAGCCGCCTCTCGCTACCGATCTCGTAACCCCGCTCGACTCGCTGGCGCTATGGGACTGGGCGTGGCGCGGGCAGACGGTCGATATATTCGAATATATGACCCTCGACATGACTACCTATGCCGGTACGGGTCCTGGCGGCACCGACGCGGGCTTGTTGGAAACGGTAAACCTGGCGGTCAACCCCTCATTCTCCGGCGGATTGACAACGGGATGGAGCGCATCGGCGCTAGCTTCGATATCGGGCGCCGGCACGATCCACGGCTCCGCGCTCCAGGGCACTACCCCTTCTGCCACGGATTACGTCTATATCGGGGACACTCTTTTCTCGGACGCTTCGGCGACAGCCCATAGCTATACCCTTTCGTTTAACGCCACGGGTACTACCGGCCTTAGGTATATCGAATCGGGTTATTTCGACCTGCAGACGCCGAGCTGGAGCGCGACCGGCCCATCCTCTATCCTCGTAAGCAATATCTCGACGGGAACCTCGCAGGTGATAGGCCTTACGAACTCCGGCGTCGGGAATTTCGTATTCGACGACGTGAGCGCTATCCGTGCGGACGTACCCGCTACGAAATGGTCGATGGTGCTACGCCTCAGCCCCGTCGATACGCAGCCGTCGCTCGCTCCCGGTATCTACGAATTCTCGTTGTACGTAAAGAGGCCGCCTACCCATTTCTTCAGCACCGATGCGACGAGGGGCGACGACGAGGACTACGCCTCCCGCTTCGTTACCCTGCGCATGACCCAGACGACCGGCTCCGACGTGCAGACCATCGCGATGAAGAGCTACGACTTGACCGCGCTAGCCGATCCCGACGTATGGACCGAACTTACCCTTAGGATGCCGTCGGGCTCCAACTTCACGTTCGACGAGGACACGGAGACCCAAGTCATAGAATTATCGATAAGCCCTATGAACCCGTCCGCTCCCGAGGCCGGAGCCGTCCTGATAGCCAATCCTTCCCTTATGTTCTATATCGACGGTTATTGACGCGGCCTAGCTCCGATGGATAAAGGAAAAGCCCTGCGATTCGTCGCAGGGCTTTTCCTTTATCCGTAATAATCCTTTAGTTCTTTATGACCATTACCTTACGTATCTCATCGATGCCCGGGCCGACCACGCGGATGAAGTACATGCCCCGCGCCACCGGATTGCCGCCGGCGTTGGTCCCGTTCCAGGTAAAGGTATACGTACCGGCTCCGAGGCGACCGCGATGCAGGGCCTTGACGACGTCGCCGTCCAGGGTGAATACGAGGATAGTCACCTGACCGCCTTCCGCAAGGTCGATTTGGACGCCGGTACGCTCCCTTTTAACCGAGTCGATGACGTTATTAAGGATCGTGACGCCGCCGCGCTGCTTGACGACGTCCTGCACGCCGAAGCGCCACAGGTCGAAGCTACGCGGGTCGCCCTCCACCGCCTCCCTGGCCAGGTACAGGCTGCCGACGCGGAACAGGAAACCGATGTCGTTACCGCTCTCCATGTCGTCGTCGGAAGCGGGTATCAGGAAGTTCCTCGCTACGCTCGGCAGGGTGCCGACGAAGAACGGCGCCAGGCTACGCGCCCCGGAATTGGCGGCGTCGTTGTAACCAGGCAAGTACGTGGGTAGCCAGAGGTTGAGCGACGACGACCTGCCATCGATATCGAAGACCTCGTACGTATTGTCGGGAGCCTCGGCGTCGAAGTACATCAGCACCGGCATCGCGGCTAGCGTCGCTAGATCGCCGGCCGGCGTGTAGTCCATCGTCGTGAACAGCGTGATATCCTTGTCGTATAGGCTACCGGAACCGTCGAAGGTCTTGAGGAGGCCCAGGGCGCCCGACGACAGAGCCGTATCGGTCCCGGTCACCTCCGCGTGCACGCCGTCGCTCGCCGACAGTACGTTGGCGACGCCCATGCCTATGTCGACGGCTCGCCTTGACGAAGGATCGGCCTGGTTATCGGCCTTGTCGATGATATTGCTCGGATCGTCGACGAGCGCGAGCCTCGCGTCGAGCATGTCGGTCAGCGTTACCGTGCCGGAGAGGTTGAGGTACGCGTCCAGGACCCAGCCGTCGCCATCCAGCGAAACGGGCGTCACGGACGCGATACCGCCCATCGACGCCGCGCCCGTAAGGTTGAAGTCCCCCGGAACGAAGGTGGTACTACGGGTCGCGTAGGGCCCTTTCATCACCGGCTCGGTAAAGACGACGTAGATTCGCGGGCTCGGGTCGGATTCGATAGCCGTGCTGAGCCGGATTCGCGGAGGTATCTTCTCGATACAGAGCTTCTCCGTAGGCGTCGACGCGTACCCGACTAAAAGGTTTCCCGCCCAGTCGGTCAGCAGACCGACCGTGTCAGTATAGGTAAAGTACATCTGGCTCGTCGTGGTCCAGTCCGACGTGATGTCGTCGTTTATTATGGAGAGCACGTCGTCGTCCTTGACGTTCAGCGGGCCGCTCAGGTACGCGGACGCTACGGCTGTGGTGAATACCGAGCCGCCGTAGCGATACGGCAAGGCCCCGCCGTCGGCTCGGAATTCGAACGCTGGCGTGGCGGTATCAAGTACACCCGTCAGGCCCGTCGGGTACGTAAGAGAGGTGTCCCGGACCGGCTCGTCGAAGCGAATCTCGAAGCGCTCTATGCGCGTCTCTGCGGGCGTCGTAACGTACGGGACGACGTCATAATACGTGCCGAAGGGAATAGCCGGCGTCGCGACGTCCCATCCCGTCGGCGTCTCACCCGAGACGCTTCCGTCGTTGACGGCCGCGACGACGCTGACCGCGCCTTTGGCGCGGGATTCATAGGGTACCAGCCCCGTTGATCCAGCTATGATGGGCAACGGTGCGTCGGTCGTCGGCTCCAACTGATTGGCTGCCGCGTCCGTTATAAACGCGTTGTACGTCGACGTTATCACGCCGCTCGGTGAGGCGGCGCTGTCGATATAGCCCGGCCAGAACCAGGTGCCGTCGGACGGGAACGAGTATCCGGCGATAGCGACGTACAGGCCGGACGTCCCGTAGACGTTAGGGCCGGCGCGGTATAGTCCGTTGAGTTCCGTAGCCGTAGCCGCGCCGGCGTCCCTCGTCAGAAGGGAAGCGCCGCCGGTCGTCACCGTGGCATAGCCCGCTACGGTCATCGGCGTAACGCCGGTAGTCAGGCCGCCGTAGTCTCCTATCGCGCCGAAGGCCGCCTGGCTCTTTATGTTAGCCGCGGTCGCGTCGGCGATGGTGAAACCTCCGGCCGAGCCGAGGTTGACCGGCTCCGACCATTTAAGCTGCAGGTAGTTATGCCCGTCGTAATTCTCGTACGGCGCGAGCGAGTGCGCGGCCTGCCCGGCTTCGACGCGCACGAGGACGGGCCTGCACCGGTCGAGCGTTCCGGTATAGGCGGCGAAGCCGTTCGGGCCATAATTTCGAACCATGGTCTTGCCGGTAGCCGCTCGGAACAAGCCCTTCAAGAATGACAGGTCGGGTATCGCCGTTTGACTGGCCCCGTCGCGATCGGTACTGCGCTCGTCGCCCGACGGTACCGCGTCGTCGACGACGTCGCCGGCGGACGAGCCCGTAGCGTCGGTATTCCAGCTGCCGCCGCTCGTCAGGATATAGAACGCCGACAGGTCTCCGGCTCCGTCCGTACTCGTTGCGCAATCAGGATCGATATAGGTACCCGCGAATTTTATCGTCCCGCCGCTATACCACGCGGATCCGTTTGCCAAAGCCGCGGCCGCCGCGCTGACGCGTGTATTGATCTCGTTGGATGAATTCTCTATCGCGATGGCGACGCTGAACTGGTCCAAGAACTCGACGCGTATCACGTCGTCGTAGACCGTAGCCGCCCATGATATCTGCGGGCGCGAGAATTGCCAATTCGTATTGCCGAGTCCATCTACGACGGCTTGGTTCGTCTCTGCGGACGCACCGACCGCGGAGGCCGCGCTTACCCAGCCTCCCGTCGCCGTCGAACCGGCCACGGTCATGTTGAACGCTGCCGCGTACGGCGTGCCCCACTGCCCCGCGATAGCCGCGCCGGAGGCGTTGAACTGAGTGGCGGTACCGGTCGCGGCTTGCAGGTTGAGCGTGAAGGCGCCGACGTTCATGTTAGCGCCGTTAATATAGAAAGTGGCGCCCACGTTTATGGTAGTTCCTATCAGGTCGGTGAAAGTAGCTGTATGGAGACCCGGCTCGAATACGCCAGCGGCAGGTACGACCGGCGTACTGCCGGCGGGCGAATACGCTAACCCCGAGGATGAATAATACGCATGACGCGAATCGACTCCGGTCCAGTCGCCGTCGTCGGCCGAATAGGCGCCTCCGAACACGACGAAATCTGCGGTAGTCGTAATGGTCTGGCTCGCCGCGTTCAGCGAACCTCGGTAGAAGTAGAGGTTGCGGCAGGAGAGGTTCTTCTGCAAAACCATTGAGGATCCGGCAGCGTCGATATAGAGATCGACGGTAGGCATCGAAATAGTCGCAATAGTAGAAGCTATGTTTCCTGCGCCGAGAATACGGATATTGGCGTTTCCTGCCGTTCCTGAGACCGCTCCGTCGAAGGCTAGCGCGCCGGTTCCGGCGCTAAGGCTGGCGTAATGCGTCGCGAGCGCTAGCGTCGAGCTGAAGGTTATAGCGGAATCGATAGTCGTGAATGCAGTATCAGCGCCGATTGACACCGCGTCGCCATAAGTCTGAAAGCCGCTGGTCGTCACGATCCCGCCATTAATGTTCGTCGTCCCTGAAGCGTCGGTCACTAGCGAAGCGAGCGGCGTACCCGATCCTACCGCGCTGGCGAAAGTCGTGGCGCCTGATCCTGAATTGATCGTTAGGGCCTGGGAACCGTCCACGAGAGAGTTGAACGTCACGGCCGCGTTCGCCGCGGCAGTAGATATGATTACCGCGGCGGATGAGAGGCTTACTTGGTCTGCATTACTCGATCCGAAGGTAATCGCCCCCGCAGAGCTGTACGTCAGCCCATCCAGCGTAACCGAGTTCTGGAAGTTGCTCGCCGTCCCGGCTCCGTTGACCGTCACGTCGTCGCGGAAGGTAATGGCCCCAGCGCCGCTCTGGCTGATGCCCACCGCGGTAATCAGGGTTCCGGCGAACTCGACGGTTCCCGCGCCGGCCTGTACGAGGCTCGCTCCGGTTCCCGTCCCTATCGTGCCAACGTTACCCTGGAAGCGCACTTCGCCCACGGTGTTCAATGTCAGGTTGAAGAGCCCCCCAACGGTCGACGCAAAATCGATATCGGCGGCGGCGCCGTTATTGACGCTATCCCCCAAGGTGATCGACGCTCCCAGCGTGACGGCATCGGCTACCGCGACGATCTCGGCGTACACGTTGCCGTTCAGGGTCAGGGTC
>PGXV01000013.1 GCA_002839315.1 Spirochaetae bacterium HGW-Spirochaetae-3 | reverse complement strand
ACGGAAGTTAAGCTCTCTAACGCCGATGGTACTGCCTTCGTGGTGGGAGAGTAGGACGTCGCCGGGCTTTTTTTTATTCTTGACAATAAAAACCAGAGGCATGAGTATACTGTTTCGGTGCAAGGCATTTCCTGAAGAGAGACAGGGAGGGGCTTATGGCTGCTGATAAGGTAGATTTCCTGGTTAAAGGCGTTCCGAATTCGATACTGACCATGTTCAAGGGCTTGTGCTCGATTACCGGTCGCAACGATAGCGAAGGTATGATCGATCTGATAATCGAATATATCGACAAGAACTATGGCGGCGATAAAGCCGTATTCAAGCAGCTCGTCGATGATTACCGCGCGTCCACGAAGAAGAAGTGATTGCGCGCCGGATCCAATTAAAACCAGTTCGAATCGACTAGGGTAGCATCGTCTCTATTCTGTTCGTAATTCGCTGAAAGTACGATCGACAGTCGCCCTTGAACGGGATCGAATGGCCATGGTACTGTCGTCGGACATGCGATACAGGATTTCCAGCGACAAGGTAAGCATATTTACGTACTTCATCTCCGTTATCGTTCTAGGATCCGTGTTGCTGTCGTTGCCGGCAGCCTGGTCCGGAGAAGGTAGGCTCGGCTTTCTCGATGCGCTCTTTACCTCTACGAGCGCCGTATGCGTTACCGGCCTTATCGTCGTCGATACGGCTCAGTTCTCAAGAATCGGACAGACAATAATCCTGCTTCTCATCCAGGTCGGCGGTTTGGGAATCGTCACGTTCGCTACCCTGTTCGTGGCTATTCCGCGGCAGACGGTTTCCTTGGTGAATAGGGGCATCATTAAGGAAATGTATATAGACGAAGTGGAGTATAATCCGCGTTCGATCATCAGGAATATCCTTCTAACCACCTTTTTCATCGAGTTCATCGGATTCATGATAATACGATGGCGCATTAAGGGCTTGGGTATACAAGGATATGATTTTATCGCATTGTTCCATGCGATATCGGCTTTCTGCAATGCGGGGTTCTCCACCTTCAGCGACAGCCTTAGCGGCTTTGCCGGGGATTGGGTGCTTGATATCGCAATCATCTCGCTGGTAGTCCTCGGCGGCCTCGGATTCGTCGTCATGAAGGACGTCGGACGGGTGTTCATGAGGAGGAAGCGTCGACTCAGCTATCATACGAAGGTAGTAGTGATGATGACGGGCGTCTTGCTGTTCGTCGGCATGGCGCTTTTCTATATGCTGGAATACGATCGCGCGTACGCTACGTTCGATATTCCAGGTAAATTCCTCGCCGCGCTTTTCCAATCCGTTACGACGCGCACGGCGGGATTCGAAACGGTTCCCCAGGCGTCTCTAAGCTTGCCTTCCATGGCGTTGGCGATAGCACTGATGTTCATAGGCGGTTCTCCGGGTTCCACCGCCGGCGGCGTTAAGACTACGACGATCTTCATGGCGTTCGCCTCGGCCTTCAAGGGCCAGGAAGACGACGGTTCGATCGTGTATAAGGGCGGCACCTTGTCGGCTCTTTCTAGCGTGAAGGCTTTTTCAATACTCGCCAAGGCGATATTTATCATCGGAGCAGGATTCTTCTCGTTGCTTGCCCTGGAAGGCGACCGCTTCTCGTTCGGCGATCTATTCTTCGAGATCATGTCCGCGTTCGGTACCGTCGGTCTGTCACGGGGCGTTACGCCTTCTCTTGGTTCGCTTTCAAAGGCGGTAGTCATAATGACGATGTTCATAGGCAGGGTCGGCCTATTCGCGATGGCCATAACGCGGTCGTCGGATCGAGTCGAGCGGTTCGCTGAATATCCGCAAGAGAAACTGCTGCTGGGCTAGGGAGGATTAAGGATGAATCGACAGTACGCTATGGTCGGACTCGGTAGCTTCGGCGTCCGGGTTCTGGAGAAGCTCTCCGAAGCGACGGATCAGATCATAATAATAGATAAGGACAAGGGCGTCGTAGAGAAATACAAGGACATGGCCGCGAAGTCGTACATCGCCGACGCGCTCAACGAGGAGGCTCTTTCCAGGATCGTCCCCGAGGCGATCGACGTCGCCGTCGTCGACGTCGGAGACCATCTCGAGGCCGCCATTATCGTTACGAACGCTCTGAAGAAACTCGGCGCGAAGCAGATCATCGTGCGCGCGGACAACGAGGAGCGAGGCGAGATACTCAAGATGGTCGGCGCGACCAACGTGATATATCCAGCCCGAGAGGCCGCTTCGAAGCTCGTGCCGATGCTCGTATCGAGCGACCTTTTCTCTTTCATGCCCATAAGCCCGAGCCTCGTCTTGGCTGAAGTGCGGGTACCCGACCGCTATATCGGCCAGACCCTCGTCGAGGCTAATTTCAGGAAGTCCAAGGGCATCAACATCGTCGCCATACGCAAGGACGGCGGCGAGGAATATAATTATTTCGATCCTCAGTACAGGATACAATCCTACGACGTGCTACTCTGCGCGGGTACCGAGAAGGACGTAACGGCCTTTACCGGAGCTCGGATCACGGCCCGGAAGAACGTCATAGGTGATATGCTGCGCGGCGTCTTCGGCAAGGCGCATCAGCGCAAGGTTTCGGATACTGTTCAGGAAGAGGGATGATGGGAATCAAAGAGAACGGCCGAGAGGCCCATGGCGTATCGTCGGTGGCGGGCGGCGCTATAGTATTGACGGGCGCCTACGTAGCGGCTCAGATGCTATCGGATATCGGTAGCCTAAAGATAGCCAGCATCGCGGGATGGGCCGTCGACGCGGGTACGTTCGTGTATCCGATAACGTTCACCATAAGGGACATGATCCATAAGCGCTTGGGCAAGAAAGCCGCGCGCACGAGCATCCTTCTGGCGGCAGGCGTCAATCTCGTCATGGCCCTATATTTCTGGCTCGTCAGCATCCTCCCCCCCGACGCCTCGTGGGCGATATGGGAAGGCGCTACGGTGACGATGAACGAGGCCTTCTCTCGCGTGCTTTCCCCCGCGTGGACCATCGTCGTCGCCAGCATCCTCGCCGAGGTCGTCAGCGAATTGATAGATACCGAGGTATACCATCTCTGGACGACGAAGGTGACGACGAGGTTCCAATGGATGCGCGTGCTCGTATCCAACGCGGCAAGCGTTCCCGTCGACAGCCTCATTTTCTCCTGGTTGGCCTTCGGTATCGGCTTCGGGATGCCCGCCTCGGAGGTCTGGCAGATATTCTGGTTCAACGTAATCGTCAAGGGCCTCGTGACGGTCGCCAGCCTGCCTGCCATATACCTGGTAAAGGAAGCTCCCGCCGCCGACTGACGGAGTCGTACCCGCCGTCTGGTCAAGCCGTCGGCGGGGATAGTCGAGTAGCGCAGTGGTTCCGTCCTCTTTTGCCCTGTTCTAACGAATCTTTCTCATAGGTTGACGAATAAAGGTTTCTTTAGCTCGCAATGTATAGATTGTTATCGAATTGAAACAAGAAAGAACGAGCCGGATGCCGCTAGCTAGCGTAACTTTCGAGTCCGCGGGAACGTCTACATCAGAGGTAATGATGCCGGCGTTTACGGCGCGTTCACGGAAGGCCACGTTGCCGATCACGAGAAACGAACCAAACGAAGGAGCCGGACGTACCGGAGCGCGCCTTTATCGGTATGACGACGGGCAGAATCGATAGCCGACAGCGAGTACGCGCGCTCGCCAGCCTTCCTGACATCCACCTAGTCAAAGAGGATTCATACGGCGGACAGGTGGGGCTAAGTCCTCTGGGGATCGAGTAGGCCCGCCTCGACCATGCTCGTGAACGCCTCGTGTGAGAAGATGATATGGTCGAGAAGGGGAATCCCGAGGATATTCCCCGCTTCTTTTAACCTGTCCGTGATTTCCTTGTCCTCCGCCGATGGTTCGAGGCGTCCGGAAGGATGGTTATGGGCCACGAATATCGCGCACGCCCGGTCCGCTACGGCTTCGGCGAAGATCTCTCTAGGGTGCACTATGGTCCTGTTTACGAGGCCGATCGTCACGACCCTGACCGCTATCGCGTCATGCGCACCGTTCAGCGTGCAGCATAAGAATCGTTCCTGCTTCTTGTCGTCGAAGTGCCTGACGAGTTGCCATGCGTCTTCAGGGCAGCCTACTCGGCGTTCCTTCAATCCGAAGAATCGCTTACCGAGCTCGAAAGCCGCAGCGATCCTGCAGGCCCTGGCTCGGCCTAGCCCGGGAATCGCCGCCAAACGGTCTATGCCGGGAATACCCGAGCTGAAATCGCAGGCCGCGAGGATTTCCGAGGATAATACCCTTACGTCTTTCCCGCGGCTTCCCGTGCCGAGTATCGCGGCGACTAGCTCGAAATCCGCTACCGTTCCCGTGCCCGATTCCGCGAGCCGTTCCCTGATATCGGGTTGCCCTATGTAAGCCTCGCCGACGTTCTCGTACGACGCGCTGCATTTCGCCATGAAGTGCCTCCGCTCATGTTACTTGGCTCGGCGCATGTACGCGTTCGTTTTTTCTTCCCGCTGCCTGAATTCTTGTTTGCTTCCGAATTGGATTGCTATTATACTTTTTACAGGTGGAACATATTCCTGATCACGAATAGAAGGGGACTATATGAAGAGCGTTAAGGGTACCCAGACAGAGAAAAACCTCATGGCCGCCTTCGCTGGCGAATCTCAGGCGAGGAATCGCTATACGTACTTCGTTAGCAAGGCCAGGGACGAAGGCTATATGCAGGTCGCAGCAGTCTTCGAGGAGACGGCGAATCAGGAGAAGGAGCACGCGAAGCGACTCTTCAAGTTCATGGAGGGTGGAGAAATTACCATAACGGGTACCTTCCCGGCCGGACCCGTCGGTACCACGCCCGAAAACCTGCTCGAAGCCGCGGGCGGCGAGAACTACGAGTGGAAGGAGATGTATCCCGGGTTCGCGACGGTAGCCCGTACCGAGGGTCTTGACGCCATAGCTGCCGTTTTCGAGGCTATCGCAATCGCCGAGAAGCAGCATGCGAAACGTTACGAGGCGCTCAAGGCCAATATCGACAAGGGCGTCGCCTTCAAACGCGACAAGCCGGTCGTGTGGCAGTGCAGGAATTGCGGGTATATCGTGGAGGCCGTCGAGGCGCCCAAGGCTTGCCCGGCTTGCGCTCATCCCCAGTCTTATTTCGAGTTGCTTAGCCAGAACTGGTAACGGAGGAGAAGGACATATGATACAAACCATGCAGGTCTACAAGTGCGAGAAGTGCGGGAATATCGTTGAAGTGCTCTACGCCGGCGGCGGGGAGCTCGTATGTTGCGGGCAGCCGATGGCGTTGCTCAAGGAGAATACCACCGACGCCGCGAAGGAAAAGCACGTGCCGGTCGTCGAGAGGGTATCCGGCGGTGTCCGCGTTACTGTAGGGGCCGTAGCGCATCCGATGGAAGAAAAGCATTATATCCAGTGGATCGAGTTGCTTGCCGACGGTAAGGTGTACCGTGCCCACCTTAATCCGGGCGATAAGCCCGAGGCGTTCTTCAGCATAGAGGCCTCGAGGATAACGGCGCGCGAATACTGCAACCTACATGGCCTCTGGAAGGCCGAAGCGTAATTATAAGGAGTTTCTATGGCTAAGTACGTTTGCGACGTCTGCGGTTATATCTACGATCCCGCTGTCGGCGATCCCGATGCGAGCATCCCCGCGGGCACCGCTTTCTCGGCGCTTCCCGAGGATTGGGTTTGCCCTATGTGCGGCGTCGGCAAGGATAGTTTCAGCCCGGCGTGACCCCGTTGCGCCGCCCGATGGCGGCGTGTATCATCGAAGCCGGAAGCCCGCGAACTCGCGGTTTTCCGGTTCTTTTTTTATTTGGAGGCGAGATGATCTCGAGGGAAGACTTTATTTTCACGATCGGTTACGACGGCGGTACGGCTATCGTAGACGGTAAGGCGAAGAAACAATACGGTAAGATCGGTACCGTGGCGTTGGCGGAGCTGGGGCTCTTTAGATCGGCCTTCGCGTCCGCGGTATACTCAGGCTCGCCAGAGGAGCTCAAGGCGTTCGCTTCTATATTCAACACGAAGGCCGGTACCTCGTACTCTACGCAGGAAGAGTTCCAGCGGCTATTCGGCGTCAAGCAGGAGGCTATAAAGCGCGTTCTCGCTCTTTAGCCTGGTTGTCATTATTTAAGATAAGCCGTCGCGGAGTTTCCGGTCGGCTTGTCCGGGCCATGAACGGGTCGGCCGTCGCGCGATTCGTCCGGGACCGGGTAGTATAAGGCTTGCTCGATTCGAGGAGTATCACATGAACAAGTTCTTTTTCCTTGCCGTCGCGGCCGTGAGCGCGTCCTGCGCGTTCGGCCTCGCCGGTAACGGCGACGTAGAGACCGTAGAGCGCGAGGCGCGCGGCTTCTCGTCCATCGAGGTCAGCGGATCCACCGTCGTGCGCGTCCGGAAGGCGCCTTCGACGCGGGTCGTAGTCACGACCGATTCCAATCTCCAATCCGCCTTCGACGTCTCCGTGCGCGGTTCGGCGCTCCGCCTCGGCTGGAAGCCCGGTACCCTGATTGGCAGGGTCACGAGGATCGAGGTCGACGTCTACCTGCCAGAGCTGGAGGGCCTGACGCTATCCGGCTCCTGCGCGCTCGAGACGATGGACTCGTTCTCCGGCGATTCCCTCTCTATAGCGCAGAGCGGTTCCGGCTCTATAGCGGCGACCCGCCTTTCGTACCGTCGCGTGGAGCTCGGCCTCTCGGGGTCGGGAGAGACCTCTCTCTCGGGCTTGATGGACAGGCTCGCCGTCAAGGCCTCGGGTTCCGGCAAGCTTCTCTTCGATGGCGAAGGCGCCGCCGCTTCCTTTGAGCTATCCGGATCAAGCGCCGTCGACGCCGAGGGCTTCTCGTGCGACGATGTCCGTATCGCGATATCCGGCTCGGGCAAGGCGTCGATCAGCGCCCGGAAGACCCTGGACGTGACGGCGTCCGGCTCTGGGCAGGTCCGGTACAGGGGCGATCCGCATGTAAGCGCGAAGACGAGCGGCTCGGGGACGGTGCGCCCCGTAGATTGATCCCGTTATCACGCCCGGCTTCGTGACGGACGCGCTATACTGATGAAATGAGATCGAGGAGGCAAAGCATGAGGCGTTCGTCTACGGTATCGATCGCGGCGTTGTTGCTGTCGCTATATTTCGTATCTTGTTCAAGCGCGCCGGAGGCCGGGCTAGCGGCTGATGCGGAGGACTCCTACGCCGTC
This sequence comes from Spirochaetae bacterium HGW-Spirochaetae-3, assembly GCA_002839315.1. GTDB lineage: Bacteria > Spirochaetota > Spirochaetia > Treponematales > UBA12059 > SZUA-370. The sequence goes on along the minus strand of PGXV01000013.1, from coordinate 111,341 downwards.
GCCCCCGCTCCAGCTCCTTCCGCTCGCGACGATAAGGCGGCCGCTCCGGCACTTTCGCTAGAGCGCGGCCCTAGCAAGTCCATGCTCAGCGGCGAAGCCGCGACGAGGAGCGTGCCGAGCGCCTCGGGGCTCAAGGCCGGGTATTCCGACGATAACGCCCAGTTCAACTACTTCGTCGAATTTCTCCGTAAGTACGCCGACGTCGGGCATTACGACTACGACGTCTCCGAGCGTATAACGGTGCGCGTCGTCGATTCCTCAGGCAAGCCCGTAGCTAACGCGAAGGTCGCCGTAGGCGCCGCCGGCAAGAACCTCGCGCTTGGCGTGACGTACTCCGATGGAGGATACCGCTTCTACCCGGCCGCCCTCGGTTCGAGGGCCGACGCCTTCGACATAAGCGCGGAGGCGGGGAGGCTGTCGGCGCGCGCCGTAGCTCCGAGGGACGGCGCCCGGCTCGTGACGGTACGGCTCCAGGGAGCTCGCGAGGTCGCGGAGCCGCTGCCTCTGGACGTACTGTTCGTCATGGATACCACCGGTTCTATGGGAGAGGAGATAGAGCGGCTGAAGGCGACGATGGAGATAATCTACGCCAACCTCGTCGGGCTCAAGCCGCGTCCGCTCGTACGTTTCGGCCTCGTGCTGTATAAGGACCGAGGCGACGAGTACATTACCGAGGTAGTGCCCTTCACCGACGACCTCGACGCGTTCCGGGCGTACCTCGATCCGGTACAGGCGGATGGAGGCGGCGACGGGCCCGAAGACCTGGAATCGGCCCTGGACGACGCGGTGAACCGTATGGACTGGAACGATACCGGACTCCGCCTCGCGTTCGTCGTCACCGACGCGGAGGCCCATCTCGACTATGGCAGGGAGTATACGTACGTCAGCGCCGCCAACGACGCGCGCGCGCGCGCGATCAAGCTGTATACCATAGGCACGGGCGGCCTTCCGCTGGAGGGCGAGTACCTGCTGAGGCAGGTCTCGCAGCTGACCGACGCACGCTACATCTTCCTTACCTACGGCGAGGGCGGCGAGTCGGAAGGCGGGGCCGAGGGCTCCGTGAGCCACCATACCGGATCCAATTTCCAGACGGACAAGCTGGAGGCGATCATCATCCGGTTCGTGAAGGAGGAGGTGTCCAACCTCTCCGACGCTCCGCTCGAGGCCGACGAGGAGTATTTCAGCGCGCGGAAGATAGACGACGAGACCCGCGATCAGACGCTCGACAAGCTGTTCTCCGACGCTATTGGCAATCTCGCCGACTATTCGACGTATAGAATCCTGCCTGAGACGCCCTGCGTCATCTTGCCGGTAAGCGCTACGGGCGACGGGCTCGGCCCGACCGCGGAATACTTCGGGGCGAGGCTCGCGATGGCGTCGGCGGAGGCGAAGCGCTGGACTCCGGTAGAGCGCACGGACATGCAGCGTATCCTGGAAGAGCTCGAGCTTCAGCTGTCAGGGCTCGTCGACGAAGGTAGCGCGGCCAGGGTCGGGAAGCTAATGGGAGCCGACTTGCTCGTCGTTCCCACGCTCTACAGGCGCGCGGACAAGTACGAGCTGTTCCTTAAGCTGGTCCGCGTATCGACGGCGGAGGTCCTCGCCGTAGCCCGCGCCAAGATAGACCCGGACCTCGGCCTATGAGCCGCAGGGAGAACGCAGGCGCTCATGGCGCCTAAGCAGCAGAAGGTCGGCTACGAGTGCGCTTCCTGCGGGCACCGCGAGGTCAAGTGGCTGGGGCGCTGCCCCGAGTGCGGCGAATGGAATACCATGAGGGAAGGCGCCGCCCCGGCCGCTGGCGCGCGCGCGGCCCATACGCATAAATTCTCGGTCCCCCTCGATGCGGTCGACCCGGCTGAGGGCGCGCGAGTACCATCGGGATCGGCTGAGGTAGACAGGGTTCTCGGCGGCGGCATCATGCGCGGCTCCAGCGTGCTTATAGGCGGAGAACCGGGTATAGGCAAGAGTACCCTGCTACTGCAGATAGCCGCGCAGGCCGGCGTCCAGGGCCGGGTGCTCTATGTTTCCGGCGAGGAGAGCGCGGCTCAGATCCGGCTGCGCGCGGACAGGCTCGGCCTGAAGCGGGTCGGTCTCGAGGTGCTCTGCTCGGGCGACCTCGCCGAGGCGCTAGCCGCGCTCGACCGAGTGAAGCCGGCGCTGTTCGTCGTCGACTCCCTTCAGACCCTCGCGTCGGCGGAGGCCGGCGCCGTGCCCGGCACGGCTAACCAGGTAAAGTATTGCGCGCTGGAGCTGTCGGACTGGGCCCGCGAGCACGGTAGCGCCTGCTTCCTCGTCGCGCACGTTACCAAGGACGGCTTGATCGCGGGGCCCAAGGCGGCTGAGCATACCGTCGACGTGGTGCTGATGTTCGAGCAGAGCGAGACGGATGTTCGGTTCCTCCGTTCCGCCAAGAATCGCTTCGGGTCTACCGACGAGGTAGGCCTGTTCACGATGACCGAGCGCGGACTCGAGGAACTGTCCGACCCGTCGTCGGTCTTCCTGGTACGCCGCGAGGGAGGATCTCCGGCCGGCGCGGCCGTCGCGGCGACCTGGGAGGGAACCAGGGCCATCCTCGTGGAGATCCAGGCACTGACCGTTCCCGGGAAGGCGTCGCTCTCGCGCGTATATTCCGAGCGCATAGAGCCGGCGCGCGTCGCCCGCGTCGCCGCGGTACTCGAGAAGCACGTGGGGCTCAGGCTGTCGGACCAGGACATCTACGTCAACGTGTCCGGCGGTATCCGCCTGTCGGAGCCGGGTATCGACCTCGCGTTAGCCGCCGCGATCTATTCGGCGCGCACGGGCATGGCCCTGCCGACCGGCGTGGCGATCGCCGGCGAAGTCTCGCTGGCGGGGGAGGTCAGGCCCGTACGGCGTATGCCGGGACGCGCCCGCGCGGCCAAGGCGATGGGGCTGGCGCGCGTCGTCGGCCCCCCGGACGCGGAGGCGATGAAGAACGAGGACTCCTGGGAACGGGTCTCGACCGTCGGAGCGACGGTGCGCGCGTTGTTCGGCTCGCCTCCGGAATCCCGCTAAGCTGTACGCGATTGCCTCCGCCGACGCCGGTAGCCTATACTTCCTTACGGATTCGGAGGTCGACCAGTGAAGTACTCAGCCCCCCGGGAGCGCGTTTTCGGCGTTTCGGTACCTATAGGCTCCATCAAGACCGCTGGCGGATGGTGGGTAGGCGAGTACGCCGACCTTGTACCGTTCGCCAGGCTGTGCTCCGCGCTCGGCGCGCGCCTGGTCCAGATCCTGCCGGTAAACGACACGGGAAGCCAGAGCTCGCCGTACTCGGCGCTTTCCGCCTTCGCCCTCCACCCGCTGTACGTACGCGTCGGCGATCTTCCCGAATCCGGCCGCGCGCCGAAAGCCATCGCCGCGCTCGAAGCCTTCGCCGCCGAGGCCGAGCCGAGCGAACGATTCCCGTACGGTCCTTGCCTCGACGCTAAGCTGTCCGCGCTCAGGGCCGTCTACGACGAGAGCCGCGAGGCGATCGCCGCAGATCCGGCTCTAGCGGCGTTCGTCGCGGAGCGGCCCTGGGTCAAGACCTACGCCGTCTTCAAGCGGCTCAAGTCCACGTACGGGGAGAAGGCCTGGCGCCAGTGGCCGGAACGGCGCGATCCTTCCAAGTCTGAGATCGAGGCTCTCTGGAACGATCCAGAGGCCGCCGCCGATCAGCTGTTCCACGCCTGGACGCAGATGCGCGCCGCCGAGCAGTTCGGAGCGGCGGCCAAGGCGGTCGTCGACATGGGACTGGACCTCCTCGGCGATATCCCGATACTGATGAACGACGATTCCGCCGACGTCTGGGCGGACCGCCCGTTCTTCGATTCTTCGCTGCGGGCGGGAGCGCCGCCCGATATGTACTCGGACGCGGGCCAGAACTGGGGTTTTCCGATCTACGACTGGGTCGCCATGGAGCGCGACGGCTACTCGTTCTGGCGCGCGCGTATAGCCGAGGCCGATCGTTATTACTCGGCGTACAGGATCGACCACGTGCTCGGGTTTTTCAGGATCTGGGCCTTAGGCGAACGAGATGAGACGGGCCGCCTCGGGCGCTTCGTTCCCGGCGCCCTTGTGGACCAGATCGAGTTAGCCGCGGCGGGATTCCGTGAGGAGCGCCTGCGCTGGCTGTCCGAACCCCATATCGGCGGCGCCGAGCTCCGGGCCTCAGCCGAAGCCGAAGCCGAAAGCGCTGCGGAGCGCGCGCTCGACAGGATAGGCGATGAGGATCTCTACCTGTTCAAGCGGAGCGTTCAGGGAGAGGCGGACATATCGGCGATGGGCCTGGGCGACGCGGCGGCAGCGTTCCTCAAGGAACGCTGGAGGGATAGGGCGCTGCTCCCCGTCGGAAGTGGACGTTTCGCGCCGACATGGCTCTATCGCGAGAGCCGCGCCTGGGGTAGCCTGTCCGACGGAGAGCGGAACGCGTTGGAGGCTCTCCTATCCGGGAAGGAAGCCTCGGCGGAACTGGATTGGGAACGGCGCGGCCATGCGCTCTTGTCCATGCTCAAGTCAGCCTCGGAGATGATGCCCTGCGCGGAGGATCTCGGGGCCGTTCCCGATTGCGTGCCGAGGGTCCTGTCTGCTCTCGGTATCCCCGGACTTCGCGTACCGCGGTGGATGCGCCGCTGGAACGAGAGCGGGCAGCCTTTCAAGGCGCTATCCGAGTATGGCGCGCTCTCTGCCTGCACGCCTAGCGTTCACGATACGTCTACGCTCAGAGGCTGGTGGGAATACGAGGACGGTCGCGAGGCCTTTGCGGAGGCCTACTGCCCGGAGCTCGTCCCCGCTCCCGAGCGCCTCGGGCCCGACGACGTGCTGGTCGTCCTCCGGGCCTTGGCGAAGGGGCCGTCGCTCCTGTTCGTCATCCAGGTGCAGGATGCCCTTGACGCCTCCGGTACGTATAGGTCGGCGGATCCGCGCGCGGACAGAATAAACGTCCCCGGCTCCGTCGACGACTTCAACTGGACGTGGCGCATGCGTATTTCTGTGGAGGATCTGGAGTCGGAATTCGCATGGATCGCTCTCGTAGAAGACTCTTGCCGCCGATAAATAGAAATATATGAAGTTCGGAAGGCGTTATGGATGGTGAAAGTGACACAGGTTAATACCAAAAAAAGGAATCCGACCATCGTGATCGCCGTTCGCGATCCTGAAATTTCCGAACGCCTGGGCCGCGAGCTACGGAGCAGGATCGCCGGCTCTAAACCCTCGTCTGTCGTCGGAGATCGCGCCTTGCGCGAGGCCATGGCCAACCTGTCCGTCCGCGCCATAGATATCATCGTCGCCGACCCCTCCATGGCGGACCTTATCCTGGCTTTAGCCCACCCCGATGCTATTCCGCTCGTCGGCGTATTGTCGGGGCCTTCTCCATCCGACGTCCCGTCGGCCGCCGCCTTGGGCGCTGGGTTCGCGACGTTGAGGTCGGCACCAGATCCTCGTCCTTTCTCCGAGGCGGTAATCTGGGTCTCGGGGGCCTTTGCGGCGATCATGAAGTCCGGATGCACTACAAAAGATAGGGTGGATTTAAACCAGCGCTACGAGGATTTGGTCCATGCGTTACCCGATATCGTCTATGAATTGGATATCGATGGCGTCATAACCTTCGTCAACGATTCCGTTTCTCTGCTGGGTTACGTTCCCGAGGATCTTATCGGCAAGCATTACTCGGTCCTGCTGCATGACGACGACGCCGCCGTCGTCGACAGGGACCGGGTACTGCCTGACTACGCCGGCTATAGGACCGGGCTCGCACTGAGTCCGAAGCTCTTCAACGAACGTCGCAGCATAGACCGCCGTACTACGGACCTCGAGGTGAGGCTAAAGAGGAACCCGGGCGTGACCGGGGCCGCCCGGGAGGTCATAGGTAGCGTCATCTCCTATGGCGAGGTGTCGTCCGCCGGCGAGTACTGCAGGGACGATCAAAAGAACTTCAAGGGCTCGGTCGGAATCATCCGCGATATAACGCTGAGGCGAAAATCCGAGGAAATGCTCCGTAAGCTGTATCAGGCCGTCGATCAGCTTGGATCGTGCGTGTTCGTGCTCAACCACGCGTTCGAGGTGGAATACGTGAATCCGGCGTTCTTCATCCTGACCGGGTTCTCGCCTCCCGACGTCATTGGCCGGAGCGTGTTCAGGTTCTTCGCCTTCATGCCAGACAAGGTCGACCGCCTGTCGAAGCGCGTCCAGGACGGGTTCGAGACGAGGGAAGAAGTGCTGGTGCCCCGCGCCTCCGGCGGACAATTCTGGGCAAACTTCTCCATAGCGCCCGTCCGCGCTCCGTTGGGCGCCATCACGCACGCCATCGTGGTGGTCGACGACGTCAGCTCCAGGAAGTCCATGGAAGAGCTCCTCCGAAACGCGCGGCGGGAGTCGGAGGACGCTAGCAAGGCCAAGTCTAGATTCCTCTCGAGCATGACCCACGAACTCAAGAATCCGATAATCGGTATAATCTCGGCGGCCCGTATCCTGCAGCTGGATAATGCCGATGTCGAGGGCAAGGCCGTCACCATCCTCGAGAATGCACAGGTCCTGCTCGATATACTGACCGGTATTCTCGATTACGTCCGGTCGGAGAATTTCGACGGTACCATACAACGCCTGTCGTTCCCTCTCGTGCCCTTCATGGAACGCTCGTGCGCCAAGTATCGAGCCCTCGCCGTGGAGAAGGGGCTCGAGTTCTCGCTCGAGGTCGGGAGCGAAGATAGTATTGAATCCGATCCCGACCGTCTCGGGCGGGTAGTAGAGATACTCGTGGATAACGCGGTCAAGTATACCGAACGCGGATCCGTAGCCGTAAAGGCCGCGATAGAGCGGCGCGAGGGAAACGTGCCGCACTTGATCGTCAGCGTCTCGGATACTGGCTCGGGCATAGAGACGGGCGACCGCGATCTCGTTTTCAGGCCTTTCGCCAAGACGGACCGAGAGCGCAGGAACGCGTCCAAGGGCGGCGGCGTCGGGCTTGCGCTCGCGAAGAATATCGCGATGGTACTCGGCGGAGAGATACGCCTCGATAGCGTCCCCGGCTCAGGAAGCGTCTTCACTATAGTCGTACCCGCGGCTTCCCCCGTCAGGTCGGCGTCAGCGGTAGCTAACCGCTATACCGTACTCGTGGTCGACGATAACGACGTGTACCTGGAGTATATGAGAACGCTCATCGAGAACTGCGGCTTCCGCGTCCAGTGCGCGTCGGGCGCGGCTGAAGCGTTCGGCGTCCTGGAGTCCCGCTACGTCGACGCGGCTCTACTCGATATACAGATGCCGGATTACAGCGGCTTGGAACTCGCCAAGGCCATCCGGTCTTACGCCGGCGCCCGCTATTCGCCGTCCATGCCGTTGTTCGCGATGACGGCGCAGGATAGCGAAGCGATCGGGGCCGACGCCGGCCTCTTCGACGGCGTGTTCCAGAAGCCTACGGACATAAAGAAATTCGCGGCCTCGCTATGCCGATCGATGGCAGAACTCGAGTCCGGCTCGGGGCAGTCCTTCCTGGATGCGTTCGCCGCGAGCGGATTCGGCCGCGTCGCGGCCATCGCGCGCATCAAGATGGAAGTGGAAGCGTCGATGTCGGCGCTGACGCTCGCCTTGTCGGGAACGAGCGACGCGCGCGTAGACGTCCGCGCGAAGGTTTCTGCCTTGTCGTCTATCTTCAAGCGTTTCTCGTGCAGGCGAGGACAGGAGATGCTCAATCTGTTCATCCAGCATTACTCCGAAGAGGACAAGGACGTGCTACTGGGCTTGTTGGAGCGGATAGGAATTATGTTCGAGTCTGGGATCGCGGTCGCGGCAGCCGGGCGAGACGGCTCGGCATGAAGGCGCTCGTCGTCGACGACGACGCCCAGAACAGGGATATACTCACGCGTATGCTACGCAAGCTGGGCTGGGACGCGGAGAGCGCCGGCGATGGGAAGGCGGCGCTCGAGGGTTGTTCGTTCGCGCGATACGATCTAGTCCTCGTCGACCTGCTCATGCCGGGGATCGGAGGAGCCGACGTCGCGCGCGCCATTCGCGAGGCGTACTCCTCGGACGGCTTCAGGCCCAAGGTGATCGCCGTGACCGGGGCCTTCGTCCCGGACGACGACGCGAGCGGTTTCGACGAGGTGCTGGCCAAGCCCTTCGTGATGGAGGAGCTGTACTCGTGCATTGGCCGGGTGATGGGTTCGGGGAAACAGCCGCCGGACCGCTGATCGGTAGCGAGACGTAGAAGGCCGTACCGGAACCCGGCTCCGATTCGACCCGTACCCTCCCCCGTCCTTGAGAACGCGGATCGCCTGATCAGCACGGTCTCGATAACCGCGGTCGCCGCGCTCCGAAGCGCGATCCAATCACCGGTCTCAGGCCACTCCGCGCCGGTGGCGCATCGCCCCGATAGCCGGGCTGAAGGACTGGCCTCTCGCTAGACGATCGCTCCGTCCGCGTTCGGCGCCGCGATCAGGAACGAACCGCGGCGTACCTCCAGCGCGCGCGCCGGTACCCATGGCCCCGCTCCATGATCGTCGGGTTCGCCGGCGTTCAATCCGGCCTGCGGAATTTTGGTCCCAGGGGCCGATAGTACGAGTCGATGCGTCGGTACGTGGAGTGGGTAGGGTCAGGGAGGCGATCCTGCGAGGATCCGGAATCGCCGGCTCCTCTGCGATAGCGCGGAGGAGCCGGCGGTAAGCGGTTATCGGGAGAGGAAGGTTAGCGCGATGCCGGCCTTGCCTGCGCGGCCGGTGCGGCCGATACGATGCACGTAGTCGTCGTAGGAATTGGGCGTCGAGTAGTTGATGACGTGGGTTATGTCCGAGACGTCGATACCGCGCGCCGCCACGTCGGTGGCCACGAGTATGTTTATCTCGTTCTCCTTAAGGCGCTTGAGCGCCCTCGAGCGCTGGGCCTGGCTCTTGTCGCCGTGTATCTCGTCGACCTTGAAGCCCCTGGCGGACAGCTCTCGGCCGAGCCGTTCCACGGCGCGCTTCGTGTCGTCGAATATGATCGCCTTGCATTCGCCCGTTATCAGCACGTCGTGTAGCTTGTCTATCTTGTCGTTGCTGCCAGAGTAGTAGACGACGTCCTGGCTGACCGAGTCGACGGTCTGGCCTTCCTTCGTAGAGACGGTAACCGGGTCGCGGGAGAACTGCTCGATCAGCCTGGCGATCTTCGGTTCCATCGTCGCGGAGAAGAACAGCGACTGCCTCTGCGGCGAAACCCTGGAGAGGATTCCGCTGATGTCGTTGATGAAGCCCATGTCCAGCATGCGGTCGACCTCGTCGAGTACGACGAAATTGAAAAGCGACAGGGGCAGGGTTCCTTGCTGTATATGGTCCTTGATACGGCCGGGAGTACCGATGACGACGCGCGGATTGTACCGCAGGTCGCGGCGCTGGAGGCTCATCGACGAGCCGCCGATGAGAAGGGCGCTCCTGAGCCCGCAGCCCTTGCCGAAGGAGAAGCACTCGTCCATGATCTGCTGGGCCAGTTCGCGTGTCGGCGCCATGATGATCGCCCGGTGGTCCATATGGGTAATCAGGTCGTGGATCATCGGTATCGCGAAGGCCGCCGTCTTGCCGGTGCCCGTGTTGGCGATTCCCACGACGTCGCGGCCCTGGAGAACCAAGGGGATGGTCTGATCCTGGATAGCCGAAGGTTTCTCGAATCCTTTGATGACGATATTATCGAGTATCTTGCGGTGTACCTCGAAATCAGTGAATGAATGGACTGGTACGTATTCGGTCTTTTCCGTTACCGTCGCAGCCTGGACGTAGCGCGAAGGGTGTATGAACTGCTTGGCGCGGGCTCCCGAGCCGCCTCGCGACTGCGGCCGTCCGGCTCCGGGCGAATAGCGGCCCTGGCCGCCTCCCTGGCTGGAATACGGTCGCCTCTGGGCGTAGGGGGAGCGATCTTCCGACGACGTACGCCGAGAGGATGATTGATAGGAATTTCTAGATTGCATGGACTTCCCTATATGAGGAATAATGCGAATAGGATGGTCGGAACTCGACGGGAGCGCGGATGCGTAGAGCCGGAAACGCGACGGTGTGAGTGCCGGGTACAATTCTTACAAAAACGAAAATCGCGTATGTAAAAACGGTTCCCTCTCAATTCCGTAAAAACCCGATAAGACGAGGGAATACTAAATGCAACTTGACAATATCACGAAGTGGGTTTCTTGTCATAGCCCTTCGTAGCTGAATTATCGCAAAACGGCCATTTATTCATTGTCCCAACATCGACGCAGGGTAGAGCAGTTGGCAGCTCGTCGGGCTCATAACCCGGAGGTCGTAGGTTCGAGTCCTACCCCTGCTATAAGAAATGAAAGCCGGTCCAAAAGGATCGGCTTTCGCATTTTATACCAGCGGGATAGGACTCGAACCATTCGCCGCGAACCGACGAGCGGCAGAGGAGCGCCGTTCCGCATGTCGCGCCGGCGAATATAGAAAGGGGCTACCCGGATTCCCGGGTAGCCCCTTCGTCGTCGATCAGCGATCGTCAGGACGATACGCCTATTTCGCGGCGTTGACTCCGGCGATTCGGCCGAAGGTAAAGATATCGGCTATAGCGTTGCCCCCGAGGCGATTGCCGGCGTGTATACCGCCGGTGACCTCGCCCGCGGCCCATAGTCCCGGTATCGGCGCGTTCTTCGCGTTGAGGACGCGGGCCTCGGTGTCTATGCGGACGCCGCCCATGGTGTGGTGCAGCGACGCCTTGCGGGGACTGATGCAGATACCGACGTCGTCGTGGGACTCGATATACGCCAGGTCGATGGCGCCGGATATGACGTCCTTGCCGAAGTCATCATCCTTCTGGGCCGCTACGAACGCGTTATACCGTTCGATTGTCTCGCGCAGCTGCTGCTCGGTAAACTTAGGCGTGCAGCCCGCCGCGGCCGTGTTGGTGGCCTTGGCCAGCTCCGCGAGAGTGGATCCGTACCAGATATTCCCGCTCTCGATCATCGGGGCTACTCGGGCGTCCTTGGTCGTACCCTTGATCAACGTGCTCGGATTGCTCATGTCGCCCCTGCCGGCGTAGATGATATAGAATATTCCCCGGTCCAATTCAAGGGACGCCTTGGCCAGGACGTCGCGTTCCGCGTACTCGTTGACGAAGCGCTTGCCGTTGCCGTCTATCCATATCTGCTCGGCGGCGTCCGCCCATATCCCGTCGGTCATCGTTCCCTTCGTCGGAGAGGACGAAGGCATCATCTGGGCTACTTCCAAGCCGGTTACGTCGCCGCCGATGGCTTGCGCCATCACGATGCCGTCGCCGGTGTTGGTACCCATGTTGGTGGTCAGGGTCCGGTCGGAAAGGTCCTTGCCCCAGTACTTGTCGTATTTCTTGACCATGACCGGATTGGCGCAGTAGCCGCCGGTGGCCAGGACGACTCCCTTGGAGGTCTTGATCGATACGAGCGTACCGTCGGTCTGTACGGCCTTGGCCCCAATGATCCTACCGGAATCGTTGGCGACGAGTTCCGTACCGCGGGTCTCCGTATAGATCTTGACGCCGAGCTCCAGGGCTTTCTTCTCCAACTGTGGGATGCGCTGGGCACCGGACATGAAGCTATGAGTACGCGGCCACATGGCGCCTAATACCGTTCCGAGCCCGGGTGTACCGCCGTAGTTCACGTTGCCGCCGTACGAGGCCTTAAGCCCTATGCTGTCCATCCAGACGAAGGTGTCCAGCGCGCTGCTCGCGAGTTTCCGCGCTAGATCGAGTTTAGGGGCGATCCATGAACCGTCGTCCATCTGGCGTAGGCCGCCTGTATAGATATGCCACATATGAAGCGCGACGGAGTCGAACCCGGGCATATCCTTGCCTGCGGTCTTACCCTTGTTCTTAAGGTAGAACGCCGATATATCCGACTTCAGCTCGGCGAGGACGCTCTTCCATTCCGGATAAAGATCGAATTTCAAGGCCGGGCTGGAGGGATCCAGGGCGAGATAGGTATCCATGGCGTTCTTCTGGGCCTTGGACAGGATCATGATCGCCTGGGCCTTGGGGTCGACTGCGTTATAGGCGGCGCCGGCCATCATGGTATTGCCGCCTAGTACCGAGCCCTTCTCGATGAGGATGACCTGGGATCCTCCCTGCGCGGCGCTTATCGCCGCCGTCAGGCCGGCTCCGCCGCCGCCCATGACCAGGACGTCGGCCGTCCAGGTCTGCGGAGCCTTCGGCTGGGGTTTATAGGTCGTGGCGCGAAGGGTCGCGACGTCCATGCCGGCTTTTTCAACGGCGTTGGCTACGGCGTTCTTGATACCGTTGCTGGCAAGCGAAGCGCCGGTTACCGTATCGACGCCGAGCGCCTGGTGCTCTACGATCTGCGCCGGAATGCGCTCGAACGCGACCTTGGTCACTTCGGGCGTTTCCTTGCTGCTGATGACCTTGATCGCGGCGATAGTACCGTTCTCGACGGTTACCGCTACCTTGATCTGACCCTGCATGCCGTATCCGGTTCCTTCATAGGTACCCGAAACCGGCGCGGCGCTAGCCTTGGAATGCCGCGTCGTATCGGTAACGCATCCGGGGATGCCTACGATGAGCGCGATCGCTATAAGTGCGAGGGCCGCTATTCTTCTTTTCTTCATCTTACCTGCCTCCATGCGGGCTTAGAGCCCGTTCAAATACGGTACACCTCGTGTCGACTTTAGGGTCAATAACGAAAAAGATATAAATAAGTAATTCGTGTATCCGCGTCGACGGTTCGTCGCTAGCCTACTTCTATATTCAGGCGATAAAGGGCGTATTCTCGAGGTCGACGCCGCGCTTTTGGGTTGCTCGCGAGGCGATCCTGTGCGCGACTAAGGTGGAACCTTCCAGCGGGCGCGGGCTTTTTTGATCGCACTGCTTTGCCGCGTCCCGTGGTATGATCCCTATCTCGCATCCGCACGATACGGGAGTAACGGTATGAAGTATAAGATCGGATCTTTCCGGCGATGGACCGGGCTTACTGAGGGCGCGTTACGATACTATGAGGAGCTAGGCCTGATACGGCCGTTCAGGGACCTTGGCAATGATTATCGCTATTATGACGAATTGAATTTCCTGCAGCTGCTGCAGGTCAAGCAATTGAGCAGCTTCGATATCCAGCTGGGAGACCTTCCCTGCGATGAGCGCGCCGTGTCGATAGAGGATATGCGCATGGTTCTAGCCCGACGGCAAGCGGCCTTGGAGGCGGAGATCAATGAGCTGTACGATCGGCTGGCGAGGATCAAGCTACATGAATCGTTCTTCGGTCAAAGCTATCCCGACGTCGCCGGTATACAGAAGGCGAATATCCGGGGTATCTACCGCTTGTTCATCTCGGATCCCGCGGTAGCGGAGCATCCGGCGTCCGAGGAGATAGCCCGCAGCTGGATATCTCGTATGCCCTACGCGCACGCGACGCTGCGTATACCGCTACAGGACTTACTGAGCCAAAGCGATGGCCCGTATCCGGTTCAGGTCGGGATCGGCATGCTGGAACGCTATTTCAGCGAAAGCGGCGATACGTTCCGCGAGCCTATGCAATACTCGGCCCCGAATACTAGCGTATCCGGGACTATTTCCGTCGGCGACCTGCGTCGAATTACCCGCGAGGACCTGGAGCCAATCCTCGGCTATATTCAGGAGAATAACCTACTCCCATGCGATGATATGTTCGGCTGGATCGTCTATATCGCCCGCTCCGGCGCCGAGACGAAATACCACCTTAGCCTCCGCGTAGCGGTAGCCTGACGCGCGTACGAGGCTGGTAAGCGCCTCGTACGTACAGCTCCAGGCCGGCGATGTCTTCGATGCGCGATGGCAGGAATGGCGAGGCGGTATCGTCGCGGAAGCCGCGTGCGTGGCATAATCGCTTCCGTTTTTTTAGGTACCGCGCATGGTTTTTCGTTTCGTACCAGGTTCGGATGTCGGCGTCGTCGATCTCCGAAAAAACCGAATCCGCGATCGCATCCCAATGAAGGCCTTGCTCATACGCGTTAGTAGCGTGGAAATACGGATTGGCTCGCGTTTCCAGCGTACCCAGGTCATAGTCCGCATGGCTTATTTCCGAGAGCTCCAGGATGGCGTCTTTCTGATCGTGCTTGACGCGCGGCCTATTCCGTACGATCCTGGCCGCTTCCTTGCCGTTGTCGGCCGCTTCATAGAACGACCCGGCATAGTATCGGCTCATACCTACGTGGCCGCATTTCGCTATTACCTTGTAGTATTTCACCCAAGATATCCTGACTGACCCGTGGCTGGGCCCTGGACAGAAATTCCGGCGACTACGGAACGCGACGCGTGCATCATTCTGGATGGAAACGCGAAGATGACTCTATATATATCGGGCTATGCTTGCTTGAAGCTTAATGCACGCGGGGAGACAATACAATGTTCGTCGATGATCCGCCCCGGAATCGCCGCCAAGCCTGTGCTAATCAGGTGGCGGCCTGTTCGGGTAGCGGAGCGGTACTATTACCTCGGCGCGCTCAAGGCCGTCTCTATGACGGCGCCGAGCGCGAGAAGCGACTCGTCGGCGCCGAAGGCGGCGGCCAGCTGAATACCCATAGGCATGCCGTCGACGGATTGGCAGGTCGGCAGGGCCAGGGTCGGCAGGCCGGCGTTCGTCCACGGCAGGTTCATGAGGGGGCTGCCGGTGGAGTCGAGGCCTAGGGGCGCGGGACCCGGGGCCGCCGGGCTGAGCCAGAAGTCCGCTCCGGCCTCTTCAAGCTGGCGCTCGAGCGCCGTCCTGAGCGTAGCGCGGCCGGACCTGTCCAGCTCGAGCTCGTTGTCGTCTATCGCCGCTCCCTTGGCTATCAGCTCCCTGGTCGCCTTCGCGTAGAGTCCGCCATGCGCTTCGAACCAGGCGCGGTGCGTCCGTTCCATATCCGCGGCCGCGATACGGCGATGCCGCGCGTTGATATCGTCGATATCGTCGAAGGCGGGGATGCGGATGATGGAGAAGCCCGCGCCGTAGAGCCTGGCGACGGTCGCCTCGAAGGCGGCGAGCGCTGCCGATTCTGCCTGGGCCAGGTAACGGCCGTCGGGGATGGCGAGGATGGGCCGCATCTTACCGTATCTGGCCTTGGCGACGTCGTATGCCGCGGTGTCCCATTCGGCGGCTACGAGCGGAGCCGCCGCCGCTACGTCGGAGGCGGTCGGGGCGAGGAGTCCGACGTGGTCGAGGGAAGGGCTGAACGGCACGACGCCTTCGCGGCTCGTCCGCTCGTAGCTCGGCTTCCATCCCGTTATGCCGCAGTACGCCGCGGGGCGCGATATCGAGCCTATGGTCTGGGTGCCGAGGGCGAGCGAGCAGAAGCCGGCGGCGACGGCGGCGGCCGATCCCGAGCTCGATCCTCCCGGCGTCCTCGAGAGGTCCCACGGGTTGGCCGTCGGGCCCGGCGCGAAGTACGCGAATTCGGTCGTCACGGTCTTGCCGAGCACGAGGGCGCCAGCGTTACGTATGGCGGATACGACGGGCCCCTGCCGCATGGCGAATAGCGCCGGCGGCAGCCTGGAACCGGCGCGCGTCTCGAAGCCGTCCGCGGCGAAGATATCCTTGACGCCGACGAGGACGCCGTAGAGGGGCGGCCTCGCCGCGGGATCGGGCCAGGCCGCCTCGAGCGCGGCCGCCTCGGAGAGGAGCCTATCCCGCCTGCCCGGTTCCGGCAGCAGGGCTCGGATCGAGCCTTCGTAGCGTTCGACCCGGTCGAGGGTCCTTTCCACGTAGCCGCGTAGCGGTATCGACCCGGAACGTAGCCCCGCGGCCAGCGCTACGAGCGGCTCGGGCGCTACGGTGCCGGGTCTCTGAGTGATCGCCGGGCTCATACGACGACGCCCTGCGCGCGAAGCGACGCGATCGCCGTCTCGTCGAGGCCGAGCAGGTCGCGTAGTATCCGGTCCGTATGCTCGCCTATCGACGGCGCCTTCGGCCTCGTCGGGCTCTCCGGTACGCTCTCCATCTTTATCGGGTTGCCCGGGATCGTCACTGTCCCCGCTTTCTCGTCCTCTACCGTCACGAACATGTTCCTCGACGCCAGCTGCCTGTCTTCCATCACGTCCTCGACCGTATTGACCGGGGCGCTCGGCACGCCGGCCTTCTCGAGCAGGCCGAGCCACTCGGCGCGCCCCTTGGCCTCGAACAGGCGCTCGAGCTCGGGAATCAGCTCGTCGTAATTGCGGGTCCGGTCACCGTTGGTGGCGAACCGCCCGTCGGCGAGCAGGTCGGGCCGGCCCATCGCGGTACAGAATTTCTTCCATAGCGCGTCGTTGCCGACCGCTATGACGAACCACCCGTCGGACGCGCGGAACGCCTGGAACGGGGTGATCGTCGGATGGCGGGTCCCCAGCGGGGACGGCGCGCGGCCGTCTACCTGATAACGCACGAGCGCGTTCTCCAGTATGGACAGCTGGCAGTCAAGCATAGAGACGTCGACCTTCTGCCCCAGCCCCGTCTTCTGCCTCTGGTACAGGGCCGCGTTGACGCCGACCGCGCAGTATACGGCCGCTGTGATGTCGCCCATGGATAGTCCGACGCGCGTTGGGGGAGAATCCGGCCAGCCGGTAATGCTCATCACGCCGCCCATCGCCTGCACGAGGATGTCGTACGCGGGTCGTCCCGAGTCGGGGCCCGTATGGCCGAATCCGGATACGGCGGCGTATATCAGCCTCGGGTTGGCCTCCTTGAGGACGTCCCAGCCGAGGCCCAGCTTCTCCATCGTGCCCGGTCGATAATTCTCCACCAGCACGTCGCATTCCTTGGCCAGTTCGATGAGCAGCTTCTTCCCCGCCTCCGACTTCAGGTCGATAGCGACGCTCTGCTTGCCGCGGTTCACGTTGACGAAGTAGAGGCTCTGGCCGTTCTTGAACGGCCCGAACGCCCGGGAATCGTCGCCGGTACCCGGCAGCTCGACCTTGATGATCTCGGCGCCGAGATCGGACAGGATCATCGTGCAGAACGGTCCCGCCAATACGCGGGAAAGATCGAGGACGCGCACGCCCTCAAGCGGCTTCGACATACAACACCCCTATTATTCAAAAAGAGAAAAAGGGAAAAGAGGATAAGGGCCAGGAAAGTGTCTCTTTCGCTCTTATCCTCTTCGTTCGATATTCGCGTAGGACGTTAGCGCTTCTTGGCTTCCTCGTGGAGCCAGGCGGCCTTGGCGCCGGCGACGTCCCCGAACTTGGTCAGCTCGCACTTAGCCTTCTTGGCCATCAGCTTCTCGTAGCGATCGTCCTCTACCATGGCGACGATGCGTGAGATGCTCGACTCGCCGTCGACGAAGCGCCACGGGAAGCAGCCGATGGTCGCCCGTTGGTTAAGGAGCAGGTCGATGTCTCCGCCTAGGCACTCGGCGTGGATTATGCCGACGTTGAACATCTCTATGTGCATCAGCTGGTACTTGTCCTCGGCGAACACCTCGTCGAGGGTCTTGCCGTACTTCTTCTGGAAGTGGCGGTCGCACTCGGCCGCCTGCTTGGGCATCCAGTCGCGTATCTTGGTGTTCATCGGGTGGTCGGCGGAGCCGCAGTCTACGCCTATCCAGCGCAGCTTCTTCTTCTTGGCCCACTCGGCGAACTCGCGGTCCGGGCCCGGGTGCTTGATCATGTAGCGTATCTCGTCGCCCGTGGGCTGGTCCCATCCGTAATGATGGAAGCCGGTATGGATGATCAGTATGTCGCCTTCCTTCACCTCGACGCGATCCTCTACCATCTTGGAGGTGTACACGTCGTAGTCGCCCGCGATATCGGACAGGTCGACGATGGCGCCCTCGTGTACGAGGAAGTCCATATCGAGCGACGCGATGTCCTTGCCGGGCGTATAGAAGTGAATCTCGCCGTCGAGGTGCGTGCCGATATGGTTGGAGTGCGTCACGATCTGGCCGTTGGCGCCGTTGGGCGCGAGGCGCTTGAAATACTTTACCTGGAGCGGCTCGTAGGTAGGCCAGGGCGGCGTGCCGATTCCGAGCGGAATAGTAAGGTCGATCATCTTCATAGGAACCTCCTAATGTTGCTTTAACGATACAGTTCATACTATGAAGGGGGAAGTATCCCCCTCGCTACGAAGGTCGCTTCGCGACGCTTCTTCGCTACCCCCTCGTCGTCGTCCGTGACGTACCGGCTCGCTACGCTACGCCGGCCTTCTCAGGGCCGCGCGTCCTTGCGCGGCATCATTGATCGCCAAGGGGGATACCCCCTCGAACGGCGCTTACGCCGTTCTCACCCCTATGACGCTGCGCATTGCTCGCGTCATATCGCGTACTTCTCCGCGAACGCGACGAGGGCGTCCCTGAACGCATTTTCCGGGGGCTTGACCAGGCCTGCGCCTACCATGCCGACGCCGGGGTTCTTGTGGGCGATGCCGGTGTTGATAGCCGGTAATATGCCGGTTTCCACGACCTTTATTACGTTGATTCCGGTCGGGGTCCCTCGGAAATCGAGTACCGGTATACGGTACGACTGGCTCTCGGCGTCGGTTATCTCGTACATGCGCATCGTCACGTCGATGGCGTCCTTGGGCGATCCGCCGACGAACTTGACGATCGCCGGCGCCGCCGCCATCGCGAAGCCGCCGATTCCCGAGGTCTCGGTTATCACCGAGTCCCCGATGTCGCGAGCGGCGTCCTCGGGGCCGAAGCCGGGTAGGTACAGCCCGTCGACGACGCCGGCCGGGCCGGTGAACCATCTACCGGGCAGCCCGGACAGCTTGATGCCGAATTCGGTTCCGTTGCGCGCCATCGTCGTGATGATGCTCGATCCTTCGATGCCGGCCGCCGCGTCCACCGAGCACTTGGCGCTCGGCATCGACATGTTGAGGAAGAAATGGTCGTTGGCGTTGAGGAATGCGAGCGCCTTGGACAGCTTCTCCTTGGGGAAATCGAGCATGACGATATGAGGAGCCAGCTCGCGGATGATCAGGGACGTGCCGGCGCGGTTACGGTTATGGCCCTCGTCGCCCATCTGTAGTATCTGGGCTAGGATGCTCTTCATGTCGATAGGGCCGAACCGCTCCAGCGCGGCGACCAGTATCGGCGCCAGCTCGTCCCGCATCCACGCAAGGCGGTCTATCACCTCGGCGGAATAGGCCCCATAGCGCAGGACCTTGCCGAGTCCCTCGTTGAGCGTGCAGTAGGCCTTGTTGCCGAAGGCCTTGTTCTCGACTATCCAGACGGGCATGCTGGCCGTCATGACGCCGGCCATCGGTCCCACGGCGTCATGGTGGTGGCACGGATCGAAGCGTATCCTGCCCGAGGCGGCGAGCGCCTCCGCCTCTTCCGGCGTCTTCGCGAGGCCCTCGAATATGAGGCCGCCTATTACGGCCCCGCGCAACGGGCCGCACATCTTTTCCCAGGTGACGGGCGGACCGGCGTGCAGCACGAGGTCCTTGGCCATGCCGGGCACGACGTCCTTGGCTATGCCTATGCCGATGACGGTAGGCTCCGCCGCGAGGATGCGCCTGACGGCCTCGGCGTTGGCCTTCTTCACGTCTACGGTGGTGCCGGCCGCGATAGCGTCGAGGGCCGCTATCGCCTTCCTGTCGCCGCCGGCCGGCGGCCGCCAGTCGACCTGCACGGCGGCGGCGCCTTCGCGGACGAGGTCGGCCGCGAACGATTCGAGCCCGAGGTTGATGGCGCGGAGCTCCCCGCCGAAGAGATCCAGTACGGGTTTAGCGTTCATATAACCGCTCCTTCAGATGCGATCCTCGCGATCTCAACGGCGACGAGAGCCGCCCTGTAGTTGGACGGCATCACGATGACGCCTTCCGCCTCGAGCGCGGCGACCTGGCTCGCGTAGCCCTGCGGGTCGGCCTGCGTCCCGGTGACCGACGCTATGATAGGCATGTAGCCGCCGCGGGACGCGGCCGCGGCCTTGGCCTCCCGGATGGCGGGTACGCAGGCGCCGGCCGGGTCGGCGTGGGATCCGTAGCCGATGACGACGTCGATAAGCAATACGGCCGTCTCCGGATCCTTCCCCTCCTTGGCCAGGCGCTCGGCCCTGGCGGCCGGGTCTATCATCGGGTGCGGCTTGCCGGCCGTGAAGAAATCGTCGCCGAGGTCGATCACGACGTGCCCCTCGGAACGGAGCGGGTCGGTCATCTTCCATGCGGGATCGATCTGGTTGTTGGAACGTACGCCGCCCAGCATCGCGTGGGCCATGAAAAGCGCCTCGTCCGCGAGCGTGCCGCCGGTGTATAGGCCCCGGAGCCATTTCTGGCCCTTCGCGAGCCTGGAAGCCTCGGCGGCGGCCAGCGTCTCGATTGAGATCTTGTCCGGCCTGCCGTAGCGGTCGTTGCCGGTATCCTCGGCCATGCGCGATCGGGCCGCTTCGGCGGTCGGAACGCCTTCGGAGAACAGCGCCGCGAGTAGCGACGCCTCCTCGAGGTCCGCGGCATAGGCGACGCGCTCTTCGTCCGGGGCCGGCTTCAGCCCGAGGAAATGGATTACGGATGGTTTGCCGCTCGCGCGCAGGGCCGCGACGACCTTCGCCGCGACTTCCGGTGCGGGGGGTTTGCCTATGACGAGCAGTACCTTCGTGACGGGATCGGCCGCCAGGGCCTCGATGGCGAGAAGGCTCGTCATGCCGCCTACCGCCGCGTTCTTCATATCGCGGCCGCCGGTGCCTATGGCCTGGCTGACGCCGGCTCCGTAGCGGTCTATGAGGCAGGTAGTCTCCTGCAGGCCGGTGCCCGATGCCGCGACTACGCCGATCGTTCCTCGTCGTACCGCGTTGGCGAAGCAGAGCGGCTTGCCGTTGATGATGGCGGTGCCGCAGTCCGGGCCCATCATCAGGAGACCCTTGGAAACCGCGAGGCGCTTGAGCGCTATCTCCTCGTCCAGGGATACGTTGTCGGAGAATACCATCACGTGGAGGCCGGATTCGAGCGCCTTCCTCGCCTCCCTGGCCGCGTACGCGCCGGGTAGCGATATCAGCGCGACGTTCGCGTCCGGGTCCAGCGTCAGCGCCGCGTCGAACGATCCCGTCCTGACGACTCCCGAGCCGGCCGACTCGGTCTTCTTGCGCGTCAGCGAATCGAACGCCTCCTTGACGGCCGCCTCGGCGGAGGCTTCGTCCTCCGCGTCGACGGCGACGACCAGGTCGTTAGGTCCGAGACCGTCCAGTTCGGCGGCCGGGAAGCCCATGTCGGAGAGAAGCTCCGCGTTCATGGGCGTTGCCATGGCGACGATAGCGTCGCGTACGCCGGCGAGGCCCTTGAGCCCGCGCGTGGCGAGCATCAGGAATACGGAATCGTAATAAGAGCCGCGCTTAACCGTAATTCGTTTCATCGCAATACCTGAATCCTTCCGTTCATATCATACTGCATCGTATCGTCCTCTGCGACACCCGATGGCCGCGACGAAGCCCGCGATCGCGTCCTCGCCCGAGCTGGCGCCGTGCCCGAGCGCTTCCCGTACGGCGTTCCGCAGTCGATCGACATGCTCCGCGTCGGTCGCCGCTAGCGCCAACTCGACCAGATAGGCGGGCGGCGCGCCGGCGAGCGCACCGAGCAACAATGCCTTGCCGGCCGCGCTCGTTCGTCCCAGCGAGGCCTCCACGGCCGTCCGCAGGCCGGGCTCGGCCTCGCCGGGGCCTCCTTCCAGCAGGTCGCGTCCCGTCAGGTAACCAGCGAGCCAATCGTCGCCGGACGGCGTCGAGCCAGGGCCGAAGCCTACGATAGTGGCCGGGAACCCGGGCGCGGCCTTCATCTTCCTGAAGGCTAGCGCGAAGGCTCCGTCCCCGTGGATCCCCTCGCGTTCCCGGCCGTCACGTTCCGTGCGGACCATCGCCTCTATCGCGTCGGCCGCGTCGGCGAGGCAATCCGCCGCCGCCCGACTCCCCGCCGATCGAAGGGAGTCGCGGGGGTCCCATAGAATCGCGTCGCCCGCGGCCTCGGCGAGGTCCCCGTCCCGAAGGGAAGCCCGTAGGGTGACGCCGTCGAAGGCCGCCGCGGCCCCGCTTCGGGAGCCTCCTCGGGCGAGTTCGGCGGCGGCTACGAGCGCGAACCGTCCATAATCGCCTTCGATCGCGAAGGCCCTCGCGTCCATGTTGGAGGCGGTACCGACTATAGCGATAGCCGCTCCGTCGCCGTGCGCCAGGATGATCGCCTTGCTCGCGACTCCGACGATCCGGGCGGTCCACGGAGCCTTCGGAACGAGGAAACCTATATTGGATAGTGGCAAGCCCGGCTCCTCGCGTAATAAAAGGAGGCCGCCCCGGCGGGGCGGCCTCCTTTGTCGTCCCTGGTCAGTATCGGTCTTACTCCGCCTTCGTCACGTCTTTAGGCCTGAGTATCAGGTTTAGCACTATGCCGAAGATGGCCGCCAGTCCTAGCCCGGACAGGTTGATGTTGCCGAACTTGAAGGAGGCGCCGCCGAGTCCGAGCACCAGCATGGTGGCCGTGACGATGAGCAGCTTGGGATTGCTCATGTTGAGCTTGGCGTCGATCATGTTCTTGATGCCTATCGACGAGATCATGCCGAACAGCAGGATGGAGATGCCGCCGATGACCGGACCGGGGATGGTACCGATGAGGGCGGTGAACTTGGGTATCATGCCGAGCACGATGGCGAAGATCGCGGCTATGCGCATGATTATCGGATTGAAGGCTCCGGTAAGCGCCACGGCTCCGGTGTTCTCGGAGTAGGTGGTGTTGGCCGGGCCGCCGATGAACGCGGACAGGGTGGTAGCGAGCCCGTCGCCGATCAGGGTGCGGTGTATGCCGGGATCCTTGATGAAATCCTTGCCGACCACGTTGCCTATCGCGAGCACGTCGCCGAAGTGCTCGACCATAGTCACGATAGCTATCGGTACCATGATGGTGATGGCCTCCAGAGAGAACTTGGGCAGGCTGAATTTAGGGATGCCTATCCATGCGGCGTCCTTGACGCTGGAGAAGTCGACTACGCCGATGATGACCGAAAGGAGATAACCGGCTACGAGAGCGATGAGGACGGGGAGATTGGACATGAACTTCCAGCCGAATTTCGGGAAGGCTACCTTCACGAAGATGCCTACAGCGAAGGTGAAGAGCGCGATGCCCCAGGCCCCGTTTACGGTGATGGCGTCTACGATCGGCTTCGAGAAATCGCCGCGCGCGTTCTGGATGGCGACGGGCGCCAGGATCAATCCTATCAGTATGATCATCGGGCCCGTTACCTGCGGCGGCAGGATCTTGTGCAGGTTCTCGTAGGGGACGAATTTGAAGATGATGGCGACCACTACGTACAGGAGGCCCGCGACGACGATGCCGCCGAGGGCGTAGGGCAGGCCCTGGCTAGCTCCGACCGCCACGATGCCCGGGATGAACGCGAAGGAGCTGCCGAGGAATACCGGCACCTTGAATTTCGTTATGACGTGGAACAGCAAGGTGCCGATTCCCGCCGCGAACAGGGTGACTCCTACGTCGAGCCCGGTGATGATCGGTACGAGTACCGTCGCCCCGAACATGACGAAGGTGTGCTGGAGTCCCATTACCACGTTCCTGCCGGTCAGGTTCTTTTCTTTCTCCACGGCCTGCTCCTTTCGCTTCGGGCCCCGTCGCCGGTATGGCCCGTCGCGCACTATCGGCGGTAGCCGCCCCCGCGGCCGACGGCCGCGTTACGGGGCGCCCCGCGATCGGCCGGCAGGAAGGCCGGCCGAGGGGTTCCTCGGGGGATCTAGGTCAATCTCGTTTCCTGAGCTCAGGGGCGGACCTGCACGATCCGACCGGCGACTTCGTTATCCAGTTGTCGACGGGTTCCTTCTTCCCGATGGCTCTCCAGACGTCCTCGAAGCGCATCGGCATGTGCATCAGCTCCGCGCCGGTCGCCTTCTGGATAGCGTTGCCCAGGGCCGGCGCGACGGATATCATCGAGTGCTCGCCGACGCCTCTCGCGCCGTACGGCCCGTCGATCTGGGGCGTCTCGACGACCGCGCACTCTATCTCCAGCGGCAGGTCCTTCGCGGTCGGTATCTTGTTGTCGGTGAACGACGGGTTGAGCAGGCGGCCCTGTTGGTCGTAGATATAGCCCTCGCAGATGGCCGTGCCCAGTCCCTGTATCATCCCGCCTATAGCCTGGCCGCGCACGATGTCCGGATTGACCGCCCGGCCGACGTCGTAGATGCTGGCGACCTTGAGTACGCGGTACTCGCCCGTCTCCTCGTTCACCTCGACTATCATGCCGTGCGCCCCGAAGGTCCAGTCGAGGGCGGGATTCCCCTCTCCGGTCTCCTTGTTCAGGTTGGACAGGCCCTGCGCTATGTACCGGCCGACTCCGATGATCGGGCCGCCGATGCCCGAGCCGTTGGGTAGCGCGTACCCGACCGCCATCGCGGCGAAGGCCACGCCGTGGTCCGGGTGGTGCTTCAGGAAGACACGGTCCGCGTCGTGGCCCAGGTCGCGCGGGTTGGCGTGCAGCACCTCGGCGGCGACCGCGTAGGCGTTCTTCAGCATATCCTCGGCGGCTAGTATCGCCGCGTTGCCCGACATCAGGAGCCCCTTCGACGCGACGGTCTGCCAGTCGTAGGGGTCGCGGTCCGTATCGTTCTCGAAGGCGACCTTGATCTTCTCTATGGAGAAGCCGAGGCGCTCCGCTACTATCTGCCTGATGGACGCGTACGTGCCCTGCCCGTAGTCGGTCAGCGACAGGTTGACGAGCACCGAGCCGTCCTCGTTCATCTTGAGGACGACGGCCGTGGCCGTGTACGAAGGCATCGCGGGCGCCTTCTGCAGCGCCGCCACGCCCTTGCCTATCTTCCATCCTGTTTTTCTCTCTCGCGCCTTCTCCTCGTCGGTCAGCCGGCCGTAGTTTATCCTTCGCGCGGCTTCCTCTATGCATTTGACCACGTTGCCGGTGCTAGGCAGTATTCTTTCCCCCGTCAGCGTTATCGAACCCGGCTTGAGCGCGTTCTTGATGCGGAACGCGAGCGGGTCCATGCCGATCGCGGAGGCCACCAGCTCCATATGCCGCTCGATGGCCCAATGGAACTCCACGTGGCCGAAGCCGCGGTACGCGGTGCCGTAGGGCTTGTTCGTATAGATGGTATACGCGTCTATCCACGCGTTGGGGATCTCGTAGGGGCCGGACGCCGAATATCCGGACGCCCGCGTCACGTTGACCGCGTAGTCGGCGTAGGCGCCCGAATCCCAGTACATCGTCATGTGCTGGGCCAGGATCTTGCCTTCGGAGGAGACGCCCGTCTTGATGCGGTATGTCAGCGCCGATCGGCACGGCAGGAGGCTGAATTCCTCCTCGCGGCTCGCCTGGAACTTGACCGGC
This sequence comes from Spirochaetae bacterium HGW-Spirochaetae-3, assembly GCA_002839315.1. Lineage (GTDB taxonomy): Bacteria > Spirochaetota > Spirochaetia > Treponematales > UBA12059 > SZUA-370. The sequence goes on along the minus strand of PGXV01000013.1, from coordinate 86,145 downwards.
TTGCCTCCGGCCTTGCGCGACAGCACCGCGCAGAGCGGCTCCACGCCTATGCCCGCCTTGCCTCCGAATCCGCCGCCCACGTACGGTACCTGCACGCGCACGTTGATGTGCGGGAGGCCGAACGCGTGGCAGAACAGGTTGCGCACGGTGAACGGCGACTGGGCGCTGGTCCATATAGACACCTTGTCGCCTCGGCCCCATTGGACTATCGCGACGTGGGTCTCCATCGGGACGTGCTGCACCGACGGGCAGGAGTATTCCCTCTCTACGATAAAGCTCGATTCTTCGAATCCCTTGTCCACGTCTCCCTTGCGGAGCTTGGTATGGTTGGCGATATTGGTGCCCGGCTTGGGCGTGAACACGGCCTGTATGTAGGAATACGTGCCGAGGTCCGGATGCACGAGCGGCGCGTCCGGCTTGAGCGCGTCCATGTGGTGGAGCACCGGCGTTAGCGGCTCGTAGTCTACCCGGATCGCCTCCGCGGCGGCCCGCGCCTGCTCGAGGGTCTCGGCCGCGACGGCGGCGACCGCCTCGCCGTAATGCCGAACCTCGCCCTTTGCGAGGATGTACTTGTCTACGATGTATAGGCCGATGTGATAATCGAGCTCGTCCCCGGTGACGACGGCCCTGACGCCCGGCATCGCGGCGGCCTTCACCGCGTCGATGCGCTTGATCCGGGCGCGGGCGTAGGGGCTCTTCTTGAGCTGGACGTGGAGCATGCCGGGCATTTCCATATCGCTGACGAACACCGCTTCGCCGGTCAGCTTCTCGAGCATGTCGGGCCTGTCGGCTTTCTTGCCGACGTACGAGAGTTCTGATGCGTCGATATCGTCAAACATGCTCGAGCTCTCCCTTCGTCTCCGGATGCCCGGTCAGCTCCATGACCGCTTCGATGATCTGGGTATAGCCGGTGCAACGGCAGAAGTTGCCCTCTATAGCGTCCTTTACCTGGTCGACGCTCGGCCCGGGCGTCGTCGACAGCAGTTCCTTGACCGACATCACCATGCCGGCGGTGCAGAATCCGCATTGCACGGCGTGATTCCGTTGGAAGGCCTTCTGGATGTCGGACAGGGACGGCCCGGAGGCTTCGCCCTCGATGGTGGCGATCGCGGCGCCGTCGGCCTCTACCGCCAGTACCATGCAGGAGTTGACGGCGCGTCCGTTCAGTATCACGGTGCACGCGCCGCATTCGCCCATGCCGCAGCCTTCCTTCGTGCCTATGAGGCCCAGGTCCTCGCGCAGGAAACGCAAGAGCGTCTTGTGCTCGGCGCAGTCCCGTTCGTAGGCCAGTCCGTTGACCGTGAGTCGTATCTTCATGTTACTTGACCTCCGTGAACAGGCGTCGCGCGTAGACGCCGATCATGTGCTCCCGGTACTCCTTGGTGCCGCGCACGTCGCTGATGGGGAGGACCGCCGCGAGAACCTTGCGCGCGGCCTCGTCGGGATCGTCCTTCTCCGAGACCGTATCGACGAGGACCGGCGTAGGGGCCGCCGAGCTGACGCCGAAGCGGATACGTCCGTCCTGCCTGGTCATGAGCACGCCGACGATGCCGAGGTCGTGGCCGGCGATGCGCTTCAGCTTCAGGTAGTTCCCGGACGTTCCGGCCGATTCCGCCGGGACGACGATCATCGACAGGAATTCGCCTTGGGCTAGTACGGTCTTCTTGACGCCGGCGAAGAACTGGGAGAACGGCACGACGCGTTCCCCGGTCGCCGATCTCAGTACCGCCCTCGCGCCGAGGCAGAGCAGGGCGGGGGCCATATCCGAGCATGGCGACGCGTTGACGACGTTGCCGGCGACGGTCGCCCGGTTCCGAATCTGGTGGCTGGCGAGCTCGTGCGCGCACGAGCAGAGGACCGGGTAGCGTTCCCTCGCGTCCTTTGACCGTAGCAGGTCGTTGATCGTGACGGCGGGCCCCATCGTCAGGCCGTCGGAGCCGAAGGCGAGCCTTCCGGCGCCTTCATATTTCTTGATATCGACGACGACGCGGGGTTTTAGCATGCCGTTGCGTATATTCGGGATAAGGTCGGTACCTCCGGCCAGAAGCTTGCCGTCGGATTTAACGTCGTCGAGCGTCGCCGCGAGCTCGGCGGCGGTCTTCGGAGCCAGGTAGCGGAACTCGTAGACCATGGATTGCTCCCTTTCGCGCTAGTAGTAGAAAACAAAAACCCGGATCATACGAACCGGGTAAATTGCGGACAATCCCAAAGGTGATGCTCTAGTTAACGCACCGTTGCCTCGGGGTGTCAAGAAAAACCCGTGAATTTCGTCGATCTTGTGGCAACGGGGGATTCGTGCGAGAATCTAGGCAGTATGGATTCATTCCCGATCGACACCGACGGCGGGCCTCAGGTCGTCCTCGAGCTTATATACCGACTCAAGGTCAAGGACGTCATGAAAACCGACGTCGTAACGGCGACCCCCTTGGAGACGCTACGAGAGGTACAGGCCAAGATGCGCGACCGCGGCATCACCGGCGTACCTATCGTCGAGGCCGATCGCCTCGTCGGCATCGTTTCCATAGGCGATATCATCGAGGCCCTCGACGGCGGGTGGATACAGGACGCGGCCGGTTCCAGGATGAGCGATTCGCTCATAGTCCTCGAAGACGATATGCCGCTATCGTTCGCGATCACGTATTTCAACCGGTACGGATACCGCCGCTTCCCCGTGCTCGACAAGAACGCGACGCTCGCCGGCATCGTAACGGCCGCCGACGTGCTCCGCGCCCTTCTCATCGAGATGAACAGGGAGGTCGAGCGCCTCGAAGAGGGCCTTGCCAGGCGCCGGGCCGCCGAGGTCAAGGAAGAACCCCTCCCTGGGGCCTCCCGGACGGTCGACCTGAGCTTCGCGTCCAGGCGCTTCGATTTCGAGAACGCGGGCAAGGCGTCCGCGGAGCTCAAGAAGGCGCTCAAGGCGCTCGGCGCCGACTCGGGGTCGATACGCCGCGCGGCCATCGTAAGCTATGAGCTGGAGATGAACCAGGTGATACATTCCGAGGGCGGCGTGATGGAGTTCTCGGCATCCAAGGACGAGGTGCGTATCGTAGCCAAGGACGACGGGCCAGGGATGGAAGACCTGGAGGCGGCCCTGACCGAGGGGTACTCCACGGCCAACGAATGGGTCAGGTCGCTCGGTTTCGGGGCGGGGCTCGGGCTTCCCAACGCGAAGCGCTCGTCCGACGAATTCCAGATCACGTCTAAAATCGGCGTAGGCACGACCGTGCTCGCCGTCGTACGATATCAGGAGCAGCCATGAAGGTTTCCGATCTGTCAGGCATTTTCGATTTCGAGGTTATATGCGCGTGCGCTGGCGACGCTCCGATAGTAGACGGATACGCATCCGACCTGCTGTCCGACGTAATGGCGAAGGCGAGCGAGGATTCAGCGCTCATCACGATCCAGGCGCACAAGAATACGATAGCAGTAGCGTCGCTCGTCGGGATACGCGCCGTCGTCGTCTGCAACGAGCGTCCTGTACCGGACGATATGGTCGAAGCGGCCAAGGCCGAGGATATCGCCATCTACAGGACGGCGAAGACCCAGTTCGAGGTCTCCGGGCTCCTGTACCGCGAGCTCCGGGGCTAGCGAGCCGTCGGGGCCCGGGATGCTCGTAGTCTGCGATTTCCATAACCACTCGTGCCTCTCGCCATGCGGTAGCCTGGAGCAGTCCCCGGCCGTCCTCGCCAGGCTATCCCGCGAGCGGGGGCTGGGCCTGGTGGCGTTGACCGACCACAACAGCGTCCTCAACGGGCCCGCGTTCGCCGAATGCGCCGCGCGCGAGGGCCTGTCGGCGCTGTTCGGCATGGAAGCCGCGAGCGCCGAGGAGGTCCATGTCCTATGCCTCTTCTCGGAGCTTGAGGCGGCGCTCGATTTCGGCGAGTTCATCGACGGCCACATGCCCCGGCTACCCTACGATCCGCTCAAGATGGGCGACCAGGTCGTCGTGGACGCGGACGAGAACGTGCTCGCCCTGCCCGACGTCTATCTCTGCGGCGCCCTCGACCTGGGGTTCGACGAACTATGCTCCGCGGCGGCGGTACGGGGCGCGCTCGTCGTTCCCGCCCATATCGACAGGCCCATGTACGGCGCTATCTCGCAACTCGGCTTCCTTCCCGACGGGCCCTACTCCGCGGTAGAGGCCGTGCGGCCCGTGTCCACGGGAGCGTCGCGCGGCTTTACCGTAATAACGGGGTCAGACGCGCATTATCCGGAGCATATCGCGCGTCGTCCGTTCGAGCTCGAGCTTCCCGACGGCTGGAACTCGGGCGGCTCGGTCGATCTCGAAGCGATCCGGCTAGCCCTGGCGGCGGGCCGCGTCCGGTTACCGTTTCCATCGTGACTCCATCGTCGGGAAGGGATCTCGGATTCCTGCCGCTGGTACTGACGACCGGGATAGTCGCCATCGCCGTCATCGCCGGCATCGTCGGCCGAAACTCGTATTACGGTTCATTCGATTCCGCCTCGGCGCGTCCTTTCGCGCCGAGCGTCCTCGTCGGGGAGGACGACGCTCCTGTCTCGGTCGCCGAGAGCCTTCTCGTCCATGTCGAGGGGGTTCGGGGGCCTTTCCCGGCCGCCTTCGCGTCATCGCCCGACCGCGGTTCGTTCTCGAGGCTGCCCGTAGCGCGAGGAGTCGGCTTCGCACTGCGCGAAAAACCTCTGTCGTCGTCGCCCGTCTGGCTGGCCTTCTCGGTGCGTAACGTTTCTCCCGACGAAGACTGGGCCCTCATCGCGGATGGCGCCGGATTCAGGCCGAGCGCCGCCGTCATCGTCGCCGAGGATGGCAGCCGCGAATACTATAGCGGCGATGCGCTGGCCCGCCGTCGCGTTGCCATGGGCGTCCGCGATATCGCGGCGTACCGGCTATCCTTGCCGCCGGGACTCGAACGCGCCGTCTACCTGCGGTTCGATAACGGCGGACCGTTCGGCTCTGGGTTGCGCCTGCGGCCCGCGGCTGAGATCGCGGACCTGAACGAGTCGATCGTCGGGTTGACGGGGGCGATCGCCGGATTCTCCGTCGCGGCGTGCGCGGCGTACGCGTTCGCCTCTACAAGGTTCGGGATAACCACCGCCGGCGGCACGAAGCGGCATCGCCTCGCGATAGCGCTCAAGCTCGCGTATCCGGCCTTCGCCAGCGTCGCGATCCTGCTAGGCCGCAACGGAGGCGGCGTCTCCGCGTTGCTCGGCGGCGTCGGGATGGTCAGGTACGCCGCGTCCATCGCGTTCGGGGTCGCCGCGCTGGCGGCCGAGGCGGCTATCGCGTCCCTCTCCGCGGGCGCCGTCCATCCGACGGGTATCGTCGCGTCCAGGATGGCCTATGCAGCGATACTCTGCGTGTTCGCGTTCTCGGCCGGATCTCCCGCCTATTCTTTCGTGTTGCCCGCGGGGCTCGCCCTGCTCGTCGTCGTTTCAGCCGCGCGCGAGGCCTTCGGGCACGCCCGTTCGGCCAGGCGCGGCATCGAGGAGGCCGAGCGGCTGGCGTCGAAGCTGGACGCGGAGACGAGCGGCGGCCGCGACTTCATGATGGCGACCGCGGCGGCGTTACGGGGGCCCCTACATGGGCTCATGGGAATCCTGGAAGACCTCGACGCCCTCTCCGCGGACATACCCGGTATTCCGCGCCAGGCCTCTTCGGGACTGTCCCTGGCGAGGGCCGAGGCCGCCCGGCTCGAGAACCTCGTATCCAACATCCTCAGCTATTCGGGCATGGGACCCGCCCGCCTCGTCGTCGAGGACATGGACCTCGCCTCGGTCGCGAGGGCGGCGGCCGGCCTCCTTCGCGTAGCCCTGGCGGGAAGGGGCGTCCGTATCGACGTGAGCGCGCCGGTCATAGAGATACGTAGCGATCTCGGATTCGCGCATCGGCTTCTCTATACCGCCATGAACAGGGCCTCTCAGACCTCCGGGGCGCGTACCGTCCGCGTTTCCGCGACATCCGACGATAGAGTCGTGACCCTCTCCGTCTCGGATGACGGAAAGGCCGCCGACGAGTCCGGAGCCGGCCCGCGCTCCCCGGCTCCGGATATGGATCTCGTCGTGATGACCAGGCTCGCGAACGTCATGGGCGGCTCGTTCGAGCTGCGCCGCGCGGGCGGACTGAACGTCCATACCATCGTGCTTCCCAGGCAGGCTCCGCTACGAACGGCCGAGCGGGAAGGCGATCCGTCCGGCCGCAGGCTCGTGTTCCCGGATAGCGTCGATCTGGACGAGTCGCCGTCCCGTTCTCCGGCCTCGCCCTACGGGCGCGTACTCGTCGCGGGGAACGAACCGGTCGCGCTGCTGGCGACGAAGCGCAGGCTCGAAGCCTCCGCATGGCGAGTCGATGTTACGGTATCGGCCGAGGACGCCCTCGCCAGGGTGCTCAGGGGCGATCCTTACGATATCGTCATCATCGAATCGGCGATGCCGGAGATGAGCGGGTTCAGGTTTTGCGAATCCGTGCGCGCGACCCGGGGTCCTGAATCGGTACCCATAATCGTGCTTACAGAGGCCGGCCGGCCCGACGAGATAGAAATGGCCTTCAAGTCCGGGGCTAACGACTATATAGCCAGGCCGGTGTCGGGCATCGAATTGGCCGCGCGCGTAAAGACCCACGTAGACCTCGCGGCGAGCGTCAAGCGAGAATTGCGGCAGGCGGCGAGCATGGCCGAATTCGACAAGTACAGGACGCTCGCCATGCTGTCGGCCGGCGTAGCCCACGAGATAAACACCCCGAACAACGCGGTGCTCAGGAACGTCCCCATGCTCAAGGAGATATGGGACGCCCTCGAGTCCGTCGTCGAGCGGCTTAACAGGGAAGAGGACGGGTTCCACGTCAGGGGCTTCGGGTACGACGACCTGAAGCGCGATATCCCGGATATACTCAACGACTTGTACATGGGCGCCCAGGACATCAAGAAGATCGTGGAAGGGCTCAAGGATTACGCCCGGGCGCCGTCGGAATCGTCCGCGGCGAGCCTCGTCGACGCGAACGACTCGGTCCGCTACTCCGCCAGGCTGCTCAAGCATTCGATAGCGGTCTCCACGGAGCGCTTCGGGATGGAACTCGCCGAGAACCTGCCTCCCGTTCGCGCCGATAGGTTGAAGCTGACCCAGGTCGTCGTGAACGTCCTGGAGAACGGCCTGCAGGCGCTTCCCGATAAACGGGGCGGAGTCAGCGTCTCGACGGCGCTCGAGGACGACGAGACGTACGGGCGCTCCGTAGCGATAAGGGTAGTCGACGATGGCGTAGGCATGTCCGCGGAGACGCTCGCGTCGGTCTTCGAGCCTTTCTTCACGACGAAACGGGATCGAGGCGGCTCGGGGCTAGGCATGGCGGTGGCCTCGGGTATAGTCCACGACATGGGCGGCTCGATAGAATTGGTCTCCGCTCCGGGCGCGGGCACGACGGCCACTATACGGATACCGGCCGCGGGCGGAATGGGGGATGACGACGATGGACGATAAGCGCGGCGCTATTATCGTGGTAGACGACGACGTCGGCGTGCTCAGGCGTTTGGACCGAGTGCTACGCTTCGAGGGCTACGGCGACGTCGTACTGTGCGAGAGGGCCGACGACGCGTGGCCGGCGCTCGAGCGCTCCAGGCCGCTCGCGATGATACTCGACCTGATGATGCCCGGCGTAGACGGCTACGCGATGCTCGATCGCATGCGGGCCGAGCGGCCCGACGTGCCGGTGATCGTCGCTACCGCCATCGACGACCTGGACGCCGTCGTCCGCTGTATGAAGGCCGGCGCCTTCGACTACGTGCCCAAGTCGGCCGAGACCGCCAGGCTTATAGCCAGCCTCGAGCACGCCACGATGATAGGCCGGCTTCTGGCGGATAATAAGGCGTTGCGCGATAGCCTCCTGTTGGATGACGGTCGAGTCATGGGCTATTTCGAGCCTATCGTCACGCGGGACCGCAAGATGACCGATATATTCCGGTACCTCGCGGCGATAGCCAGGAGCGATAAACCTATCCTGATAACCGGTGAATCCGGGACCGGCAAGGAGCTTTTCGCGGCTGCGGCCCACGCGGCGTCCGGTCGCTCGGGGGAGCTCGTCACGGTGAACATCGCGGGCCTGGACGATACGATGTTCAGCGACACCCTGTTCGGCCATAAGCGCGGGGCGTTCACCGGGGCGGAGGCCGATCGGCCCGGCCTCATAGAGCGGGCCAAGGGCGGTACGCTCTTCCTGGACGAGATCGGCGACCTGCCGCAGCAGAGCCAGGTAAAGCTGCTCCGCCTGATCGAGCAACGGCGCTACTACCCGCTGGGCGCCGACATGACCCGCTCTTCCGACGCGCTGATCGTCGCCGCGACGAACCGTGACCTTCATGAGGCGTGCGCGGCCGGTACGTTCAGGCAGGATCTGTATTTCCGGCTGGAGACGCACCTCATACGGTTGCCTCCGCTTCGGGAGCGCGCGGGAGACATCCCCCTCCTCGTCGAGCTTTTCCTGTCGCGGGCCGCCGAAAAATTCGCGAAGCCTGCTCCCGTCGTACCGCCCGAGCTTTACGACTTGCTCGGAGCGTACGACTTCCCGGGAAATGTGCGCGAGCTCGAGTCCATGGTGCACGACGCGGTGGGGCGCGCCTCCGGACGGACGCTCTCCCTGGATTCATTCAAGTCGCGCGTCTTCAAGCCGGGTATCCGTTCGTCGACGTCCCGGTCGTTCGCCGCGGGCGTCTATTCAGCGTTGCCATCCCTTCCTACCATTCGCGAGGCTTCAGATGCCCTGATCGCGGAAGCCCTCTCCAGGGCCGGAGGTAATCAGGGCGTCGCCGCGGGCCTGCTCGGGCTATCCAGGACGGCCTTGAACCGAAGGCTGAAACAACTCGACGGCGACGGGGCTTGATAGGGGTGTGTAAAAGCGCACAGTCTATCCGGTCATTAAAATAGCATATAAATGTATGTTATATAAATACATACTGGATTCTATCGAGTCATATGGTCTTTTCTGGTTATTAAAAACGGACACCTGGCACAGGCCTGGAGCGTATGTGCGGGAAACATAATTCTATATATTATAGATAAATAAAAAATTAATTTAATACTATTATTTGGCATGATTCTTGCATGTATAGGGGTGAAATATCCCTGCAAAAGTAAAAAAGTGTAAATAAAAAAGTTTCATTCTAAAAAATGCCAGGTAAAAAAACGGGGATTCATGTAAACATGTCGGGGAAACTAAGGCGGAACGTCTGGGCTGACGTTCCGTTCTTTTTTTTATCCTTGCCTTCAGACCGCAACTTCCCGCGTCCAGACAGGTCGAACGTAGCATAGATCGCCATGCCGATGAGCAGGCGATCGAGGAAGGTTGTTTAATGTCCGATCAGGTATTCGAACCCATCGCCGCGTCGCCGGACCGGTATCCTCTCGGAGAGGAAATAGCTAACGCAATAACCCATGGCGTATGGTCGCTCCTGTCTATCGCCGGTCTCGTCGTACTGATCGTATCGGCTTCCGTACGCGGCGACGCCTGGCACGTAGTATCCTTCATCGTATTCGGTTTTTGCGCCGTATTGCTTTTTACGATGTCGACGCTGTACCACGCGATACGCGCTCCTCGCGCCAAGCGCGTACTCAAGGTGATGGACCATGCGTCCATTTACGCGCTGATAGCTGGGACCTATACGCCGTTCGCGCTTACCGTCCTCCGCCCGACCATCGGATGGACCGTCTTCGGTATCGTTTGGGGCGCCGCCGTCATCGGCATCTCCCTGAAGCCGTTCTTCGCCGGTCGGGCCAAGGGATTGTCGACGGTGACCTACGTCGCGATGGGGTGGATCATCGTGTTCGCGTGGAAGCCGCTCGTCGCCGCGGCCGATGCGTCCGCCGTTCGATTGCTGATAGGCGGCGGACTCGCGTACACCCTCGGGGCCGTGTTCTACATGCTCAAGGGCCGGCCGTGGAGCCATCCCGTATGGCATCTGTTCGTCGGCGCGGGGGCGACGCTCCACTTCTTCGCGGTGCTCGCTCTCCTGCCGCCGGTTTAACGCCTGCCCCGGCGCCGCAGGATACGCGGCGCTCCGGGCTTCTTGAGCCAGAGTATCCTGGATACGGCCGACGCTACGGCAAGACCGCTGGCGATGGCGCCGGCCAGGGTCAAGGTCTGAAAGCCTATGGTTAACGACGCGTCGGCCCTGCCGGCGACGGCCTCGAACATGGTTCGGTACATGCCGGCGCCGGGGACGAGAGGGATGATGGCCGAGATGATAAAAAGCGTCGCCGGTCGTTTAAGCATGGCGGCGGCCATCTCGGCGTATAACCCCACCGCGATGCTCGCCGCGAAATACGACAATGAATCGGTTCCGGTCATCGCCTTGATCGCCAGGTAGACGCCCCAGGATACGGCTCCGCCGAATGCGGCGAATGGCAGGTCCCGGGCAGGCGCCCTGAACAGCACCCCGAAGCCGAGCGTGGCCAGGAATGCCCACAGTAGCTGGAGATATGGCTCGTTCACGCGGTGCCGCCCGATAGGAGCCGCGCTAGTTGCAGGGCGAGGCCGACGCCTATGGAGATACCGGCCGCGGATATGAACGCGTCGGCGCCCCTGGCGATGCCCGCGACGAGGTCGCCCGCTATGATATCCCGTATGGCGTTTACTATCATGACGCCGGGTACGAGTAGCATTATCGAACCGATGATCATGGCGTCCTCGTTGCCGGCTATCCCGAGATAGGCGGCCGACAGCGCCGCTCCCGCCGCGAATCCGCCCCCGACCATATTCGAGAAGAATTCCGAGAGCTTCATCGAACCGAGCCACGCCGTGATGCGACCGATGACTACGCCTATCACGGCCGCTATGAGCGCGTCGTTCCAGGCTCCCCCGAACAGCAGGCAGAAAAATCCGGTGACGAAGGCCGCGCCGATCGTCGGCAACGGTTCAGGGTACGAGCCCAGGGCGTCGATGCCGCATAGCTCGCGCTCTATCCCGTCCTGATCGAGCCTGCCGGAGACGGTGTCCCGCGCGAGCGCGTTTATACGCGCTATCTTCTCGAGGTTCAGCTGGCGCTTGCGGATGCGCTTGACGACGGCGTGGCTTCCTCCCGCCGAGTCGTCGCATGACGCCATGAATCCCGTCGGCGTCGCGAACGAGTCGGCGTCGAGTCCGCCGAGCGCCGATGCTATCGCCGTCATCACGTCTTCCGCGCGGTACGTCTCCCCGCCGGCCTCGAGGACGATGCGCGCCGCCTCAGTCGATAGCCTGAGCGCGTCGTCGACGGAACGGCTCGTATTCTCCGGCGCGCTCAATTCAGCCCTACGAGCATGGACATCGTAATATGCAGTATGCTCTCGTCGAAGAAAGAAACCGAGTCGGTCCATAGGTTGAAAATAGGCAGGGACCCGCGTACGCCGAACGCGAAGGTGAAATTATCCTGCAGGTAGACGTCCATGCGCAACGACGCGGACGGATAGAACCACCTGCCCGAGCCCCAGAGATACGATACGATCGACGACAGGTTCGCGTCCATGTCGGGGCCGTCGTCGTTCGCGAACGCGGCGCGTAGCACGAAGGCAGGGCCGATGGCGGCCGCTCCGCCGATGCGCTCGTTGAAGCGGAAGGTCGCCGTTATGGGCAGGTCGACGATGAATCCTAGCACGAACGCGTTATTGCCGCCGCCGCGCTCCGACTCGGTCGGTACCGCTCGGTCCACGGCCCACTCGTAGTTCGTCCAGTAGAGGTCCAGCGCCGGCTGCAGGTTAAGGTAGAAGCCCTTTATGAATATGGGTAGGACGACCGACCCGCCGAGCGTATTGACGACGGGGCTGGGCGCGCCTTCGCCCGAGGCGTTGTTGATGACGGCCACGCCGAAACGGCCGGAGAACGCGTCTATGTCGATGGCCCAGGCGGGACCGAGGGTCGCGGCGCAAAGGATTACCGCGATGGCTGTTCGCTTCATCGTACTTTCTACTATAGCGCGCGCGCGCGGGCTTTCATAGTCCGGGCTCCAGCGCGACCAGTCCGCTCGCTCCCACGTTAGGGAAGAGGTCTTCCTCCCACAGCGCGATGACGATGCCGTCGACGAGCGCCGCGTCCCGTACGACCGTCCCCGGCGCCGGCGCGAGCGGATTGAGCGTGCTCGTATGAACGTCCGCTCCCGTACTCCTGGCGAGCGAGACCCGCCAGTCGTCCGTTACGATGGTCGCGACGCCGTCGGCGACGTTGGCCCACGCCGGAGCCGCCTGTCCGGGATCGCCTCGCACGTAGACCCTCCTTGAGCCGTCCGATAGCCTGGCCTCGATGAGCAGGGGGCCGGACAGCGCGGAGGCCGCGCTCCGAAGCGTCTCGGGCGCGGCGGCCATGGGCTCCGGCGACGCGAGGCGCTCGAACGTAGACCGCTCGAGCGATTCCGATAGGCCTCCGTCAGCCGATAGGCGCGCGTATCTCGTCTCTACCCGGTCTTCAGATTCCGTCCTGTATTGCGCCAGCCATGAATCGGCGGCGATCGGGAAGACGGCGTACGCGTCTCCGCCGATACCAGGTTCCAGTACCGTCGCTCCGTTCGAGGTGGCCGCGATGATCACCGCCGCGGGATTCCTCGACGCCTGCAGTTCGAAGATAGGATGCCTGAACAGCAGGAATAGCGCCTCGTCGCGGCGCGCCCATGACGAGGCGACGGTCCTGCCGGGGAATTCCGCCTCAATTCCGGGAATAGGTTCGATGACGAGCCTGGTTTCTGCCGCCTTGCCCGTGGTTGTCGGGCCATAGCGCTTTACTTCGACCCGGCGCAGGCCCGTCCTGTTTATAGCGAGTATCGCGCCTTTACCCAACGGCTGGATCGAGGCCGCCGTCACGGCTAGCGGGAAGGGCACGGGCCGCGGGTCGCGAGCATAGTCCGTTTCGATTCCGCCCATCGGGGAGAATGTACCTCCGTCACCGATTACGAGTGTCAGAACGCCATTCGCCGGTATCGCGAACCCCGGCCTGGGAGGCTCGGTCGTCGGCTCGGGCGCGGTCCCGCCGCACGACACCGAGGCGATCGCGACGAGGATCGGCAGGAATACGGTCAGTATCGGCGGTAAGCGGAGAGGTCGCGGTGGAATATTCATAACGAAGGCGTTCCGGGTTCCGGGGTCGTTGTCAAATCCGCTTCAATCATACGGCCAGTCTAGCAGGAGAACGAAAAACCCGGAAGCACATTACGATAGAAAACGAAGAGGGCCGCCATCCTCGCGGGATGGCGGCCCTCGACGAGCGTTCGTCGCGTCAGTACGATCTGGCGAAGATCGCCCGGTGCTTGGCCGGCGCGCCGCAGAGGCAGCACGTGCCTTCGCAACGGTCCTGCTGGTCGAACGGCATGTTGCGTATCGTGACCTTGAGTTCGGCCTTGAGCCTGGCCTCGCACTCGCGGCCGCCGCACCACAGTCCGCGGGCGTAGCCGCCCTGCGCCTCTGCCGTGCCCTCGTGAGCCTCTCCGTCGACCAGGGACTGCTTCTTGGCCTTCTTTTCCTTGCCGAAGAACGCGAGGATATCATCCATATTCGCGACGTCCCTGGTATTGGCGTCGCGGAAGGCCCTCGCTTTCTCCAGCAGGTCCTTCTGCATCGCGGCGAGTATTTCGCGGGCCTTGGCCTGGACTTCCTCGAGCTTGACGAAGGTCTTCTCGCCGGTATCGCGGCGCACCATCACGACGGTGCCGTTAGCCACGTCCTTGGGGCCGGCCTCCACGCGAATCGGCACGCCGCGCATCTCCCACTCGGCGAATTTCCATCCGGGACTGGACGAGTCGTCGGTATCGAAGGCGACTCGCCGTCCGTCTGCCTTGAGCGCGTCGACGACCTTGCCGGCATATTCCAGCACCTCGGCCTTGTTGTCGTTCTTGAAGATAGGGACGACGACGAGCTCCTCGCTCGCCAGCGAGGGCGGCAGCACGAGGCCCTTGTCGTCGGAATGCGTCATGATGATGGCGCCGATGAGCCGCGTGGATACTCCCCAGCTCGTAGCCCATACGTAGTCCAGGCCGCCTTCGCGGGTCTGGTACTGTACGTCGAAGGCCTTGGCGAAGTTCTGGCCGAGGAAGTGGCTGGTGCCGGCCTGCAGCGCCTTCTTGTCCTGCATCATCGCCTCGATGGAGTAGGTGGCGACGGCGCCGGCGAACTTCTCCGCCTCGCTCTTGCGGCCGGCTATCACCGGCAGGCACAGGTATTCCTCGGCGAACGCGCGGTACACCTCGAGCATCGTCTCGGTCTCCCCGATCGCCTCTTCCTTGGTCTCGTGGGCCGTGTGGCCTTCCTGCCAGAGGAACTCGGTGGTACGGAGGAAGAGCCTGGTGCGTTTCTCCCATCGGACGACGTTGGCCCACTGGTTGTAGAGCAGGGGCAGGTCGCGCCACGACTGTATCCAGTCGCGGTACTTGCTCCATATGATCGTCTCGCTGGTCGGCCTGATGACGAGGGGCTCCTCGAGCTCCTCTCCGCCCGCGTGTGTGACGACCGCGAGCTCGGGGCTGAAGCCTTCGACGTGCTCGGCCTCCTTCTTGAGGAAGCTCATCGGGATGAGCATCGGGAAATACGCGTTCTGGTGGCCGGTAGCCTTGAACCGGCGGTCGAGCTCGCTCTGCAGTCGTTCCCATATCGCGTAGCCGCGCGGCCTTATGACCATGCACCCCTTTACCGGCGAGTAGTCCGCCAGCTTCGCATTGAGGACGATGTCGATATACCACTGTGAGTAATCGACGCTCCGGGGGGTGATCTTTTCGGCCATTCTGGTACCTCGTAAGGGAGCTTCGCGGCCGAAAACGGCCGCGTTGGATCGGCGACGCGCCTGCCCGGCGCGATTCGCCTATACGACGAGGCGCCGGCCTTCTGAGGCCGGCGCGCAACGGCGCGTTATGATAGTATACGATTTGACGCCGCCTGTTCAACGGCGACGGGTGGCCGCGCTACGGTAGCCTGAACGTTTCCGCCATGTAGCGTATCGATGTCCCCGAGGCGTTCTTCTCGAGCTTTTCTATAAGCATGACGACGGTCTTGCCGTCCGGGGCCACGATGATCTCGCGTATCGTATAGTCGGCGATGGCCTTGCGCCTGATCGCCGGATTGCCGGCCTTGACGCTCGCCTTCTTGCCGTCGGTCGTAACCGCGACCTCGAGGCCGAACGCGGACGAAATGGACCCGGCCTTATCCTCTACCGACTCCTTCAGGGTCACGTCCCATTGCGCGCCGGTATCGAAGTCCTTGAAGGACAATATATCAGAACCCGCGTCTCCGTTGACCAGCAGGTATACGAGGCGGCCCTGGGCGAGATGGTCTATCTTGAATTTCCTCGCTAGCGGCGCCGCGTCCGAGAAGAGCTTGTAGAATCCGCCGGCCGGATCCCAGCCGGGCTGCAATTCCGCTCCGTACATGCCCTTGAACACGCCTGCGGGCACGAAATCGTTGCGCTTGGTGTCGACGATATACACTTCGGCATAGGGTTTGCCGTTGGAAACGTCCAGCCCGTAGAATCCGAACATGAAATATGCCGAATCGGGAGAGAATCCGAGGTTGACGAGCGTGGCTACGTCCCCGGCGAAGGCCGCCGAAACGAACGCCAGCATCAGGGCGACGATAGCTATCCATCTCTTCATGTATATCTCCCTCGGGGCCGATCGAGACGCCCGCCCCCGATATTAGTATCGGCGTCCCCGCCATACCCTTGAGGGAAAAGCCTCGCGGTAGTACGGTAGGCGTATGACGATAAAACTGCGGGAACGGCTGTTCTGGGGATTCTTCGCCGCGTCGACGGCGGGCCTCGTCGTAGCCGGCGCGACCTTGTGGTCGTTGGGACCGGGAGAGATAGAGCGAATGCGGATCTCAGGCTTCGCTAATCCCGACGCGCCCGGGTTCTATACCGCGCTCGCGGCCGCCGTCGCCTGCGCAATCTACGCCGTCGCGGTCTCGGGCCTGATCGCGTTCAGGAGCGGCAGGAGCGCATCGATGGAGATATTCTTCTTCGCGCTATGGGCCTTTTGCCAGATCTTCGAGTTGGCGAGGATCGGATCGCTCGCGCTCGGTTCGAGCGGCGCGGGCGCGGGTTCGTACGGTGTCATGACGATGATAGCGCTATTCGGCCGATATAGCGGCAGCATAGCCATTTTCGTAGGCAGCCTGTTCTCCGTAGGCCTGAAGCAGGAGCGGGGTATCCCAGCCTTCTCCGCAGTGATCATGGCGGGATTGCTGTTCGCGACCATGCACCCGCTCAACTCGGTCGTGCCCGGAAGGGACCTTCTGGCGGATCGGGGCGTAGCCCTCCTGGCGGGGATGTTCCAGGGCGCGCTATTCATGCTGGCGATGGCCGATTACGTGATGGCCTGGCGATCGGCCAAGGATAGGGCGTATCTCGTCGCGGGTATCGGATTGGCTCTATGCGTCATCGGATCGATAGCGCTGAAGTCTGCTACGTCTCCGTGGCTGGCGGCCGCGTCGTTGCCGGCGCTAATCGTCGGAACCTGGGTCTATCTCAAGAGCCTGCACGATTACTATCTCTGGCGATGACGGACGGCGGGTATCGCGCTTATCTGAAAACGGCGACGGCCGCGAGCCCTACGATGGCCGGCAACAGTATGTTGTCGGCGTCCTTGGTCGGCACGGCTTCGGTGACGGTCGCGATGAGGGCGATGGCCGCGGATCGAGGCGCGTCGCCGCTTACCGCATAGGCGGAACATAGTACCGCTACGAAGCAGGTGAAGCTGCCCTCGACGGACTTCCCGCCGGTAAAGGGAATCCTGATGGTCCCGAATATTTTACCGACGAGGCTAGACAACCCGTCACCGAAGGCCAGCGCGTAGATCGCTATCGACGCGGCCGGTTCCGGATAGAGCACGAGGGCGAGCATAGCGCCTATGCCCAACGTTACGGGGCCGTATACGAAACGGCCCGCGTCCCTGCGACGCGCCGCTACCGCGGTAATCTTGCTTATTACAACTATTTCATAGCCGTGTAGACGCATCAATTCGCTATATGAATAAACGAGTACTCCGCAGGCCAGCAGCGCCACGGTTACGCCGAAATTCCACGCCGCGAGCGACGGTACCAAGCCGATCAGGAGGTGAATGCTTTTCCTGACGAACTCGGTACGAAGTTCAGTCGACCATCGCCGTGAGAGTCTTATTGTCGTTCCCTGTGTTTTCATTACGTCTGCCATGTGGTTACCCTGCTATTCTATAAATGTAGTATGCAACAAGCAAGCCACAAAGCATTATAATCGGCAGATAATCTGCAAGTGTTTATTGTAGATGCATATAAATGGAAAAACCGTTAGCGATTATCTGTTCTTTTCTTATGATAGTATAAAAAAAAATACAGTGAGTACATTGTCGAGTATGGATTCCTGTAGGAATCGCATGACTAATACTATCTGCGTCGCGTGCGCGATATACGGCGTGTTGACATAACCATAGTCAGGAAGCTACTATCGCTCTCGATTTATCCCCGGTTAGGAAGAGCGCGCGCGAAACGTGCCTTCCGTTATATGTGCTTTTTATGGGCGATTAACTCAGCGGGAGAGTGCTACCTTCACACGGTAGAAGTCACTGGTTCAATCCCAGTATCGCCCATAAAAAACACATGTTTATTGAAGGAACGTTTCACGAACCTTCACACGGTAGACGAACAGTGACGCGAATCGTACCCGATTCGCGTTCGATGTTCACATCGAAACGGGTCGCGCCGCGGGTAGATGAAAAGAGAATACAGACCCCTGCCCCTCGACGCTCGTCGCTTCCATCTTGCCTCCCATCAGCCTGACGAATTCCGTCGACAGGATGAGCCCGAAACCGACGCCGCGTTCACCCTCCGTACCTATCCCGCGCAGATGTCCATCGACACAGAATAGGCGCGCTAGCTCTTCTGGGCCTATCCCTATTCCCGTGTCTTTTACCGAGAGTATCCAGTCGGGTCCGAGTCTTCGAGCCGAGACCTCGATCCGTCCGCCGGCCGGGGTAAATTTCAGGGCGTTCTGTAGCAGGTTGCGTACGACCGTGTCGAGCATATCCGCATCGGCCATGACGCGGGCTTCGGCTGGTGTTTGATTCCTGACGGTAATCCGCTTGTTGTCCGCCGTCTTGGAGAGGATGCGCATCTGAGTCTGAATCGACGCGAGCAGGTCGACCGCGGTTATCGTCGGCCTGAGCGCGCCGCTCTGGCAACGGGCCCAGACCAGTACCTTGTCGACGAGGGAGAGCGAAGCGTCCGCTGCTTTCTGTATTTCGAGGATGATGCTGGCGTCGCTCTTATTCATCGAGCCGATGTTGTCGAGTAGGCTTTCAGCGGCGCTACGAATGCCGGATAGCGGGCTCTTGAGATCATGGCTCAGGATGGAGAAGAACGTATCCTTCGTCTCGTTCGAGATAGCCAGCTCTTTCTCGTGCGACTTGAGCCTGGCGTACAGTAATTCGTGCGGCCGCTCGAGACCGACGACGATCATCGATCTGTAAATAAGGTAGAACGACGTTATCTTGAGAACGTGTCCCAGCATATTGATCCCGTCGTAGTTAGAGATATAGAGGGTGAACGAGAGCTCGGAGAGCATGGTTAGCGCGATAGAGGCGATAATGCTTCGATACGCCGCCTTGGGGTACCGTCCGCGCCGTACCCAGAGCGCTACGGCCGCGGCGCCGAGCGTCGCGATTACGGCGTATTCCGCGGTGACCTTGAAGGCCGTCTGGCCGGAGCCGGCAACGTAGCAGGCCGGGAAGACCCTGAGCCAGAATATCGAGGCGAGGGTGGCCGCGACGTACGCCGATCCGGCGGTGAGGATACCCGCCAATGCCCGGGCGCTCGAGCCGCGGAAGAAGCTGAATGCGAGGAGCGCTACGGCTTCGAGGACCCTGGCCGCGACCCAAAGCTGGTTCGCAGGGTATTCGTAGCCGGTAAAGAGACCCATGCCGACGTAGGACAGGGTATGGAAGAGGTCCAGTATCGCGATGAAGACGTATATGATGCCGAGGTTGACGAGCTCCGGGATCTCGTTGGTTCGGCGCGTGTGCCACGCCATCACGGAATAGCTCGTGGCGATCACGATACTGAACAGCTCGGAGAGGCTGTGGAACAGGAGGTAATTCCATAGGCTGGAGACTACGATGATCGTCAGTATTCCGAGGTAGCCGGCTATGGAGCGCCAATCGACTACTAGCGTACCTTGCGAGTCCGACATCGAATTACTTCCTTGGATACCCCATCTCGGTCGGTATGGTCTTGTAGATGCCCAGGTCTATGCCCCGGAGCGGGTGGAGCACGAAATCGAGGTTCAGGAATCCGAGGTTCTTGGAATCGGGGCGCAACATGGTCCGTTGATCCCTGGCGAGCGAATCGAAGAGCCTCGCGGACTCGGTAAACTCCGCCATGGCGTCGGCTCTCCGTCCGGCGTCCCCCATGCGCTCGGCGACGCGGTACAATGCCGCGCCCAGGTTATTGCGCGTCATCATCAGCAATTGGACGATCTCGTTATGCGAAGGCTTCGTCTGCGGACTGGGTAGAGATATCGTCTCCAGCTCGAACTGGAGGCGGTTCGCGAGCATGGAATAGTAACCCTGGGCCGCGAAGAAGTCGTCGCGAGCGTACAGCGCGTTCGCGGTGGCCCATTGGAGGTACGGAGAGCCTTCGAGGTTAAGCCCCGCGCGATAGAAATACTTGAGAGCCGCCGATCCGTCGTCCTCGGGCGCCACGTAATGGATATAGCCGCGCCTGTAGTCGGTTTCCGGGCTCGTGTAGCCGTTCGCTTCCGCCTGCGAGTAGAGGGCGAGCGCCCCGGCGAAGTCCATGCGTTCCGAGTAATAGACATCCGCCAGCAGGCTGTAGGCCCGGCCGAACCGGGCCTCCGCCTTGAACTGGCGCGAGGCAAGGGCTCGTTCGTAGCGATCGATGGCGACGTTGAACGAGTCCTCGGCGTCGAGGCTCCTGCCATAGTCCCTGCGGAGCTCTCCCAGGCGCATCATGGATTCGATGTATCGCTTGACGCGCTTCGGCGCCAGGCCCGACTTCGCGTCGGCCTCGGCGTAGAACCTTGCCGCGTACTCGAGCGCCTTGAGCTCGTCGTCCGGGAAGCCGGACCTGCGGTTCCAGCGAGCCATCGCGGCATGGGCCTCGGGGATCGTCCCGTCGCGGTCGACGGCCGCTAGCAGCAACGCGTTGACGTACTGAGTCTCGTCACGGTCCAGCAGGTAATCGGCGAGCTCCGAAATCGTCGACGCGGACCAGGCGCTCTTCTTGTTCTCGGCGAAGTACGTGGTCAGAGGCAAGACTTCCCTGAGCTTGTCGTCGCCGCCCGAGCGTTCCGTCCTGATGAGGTAGACGAGCATCAGCTCCAGGTATGCGTCCGACCGACCGTGCCTTTCCATCAATGTCGCCAGCTGTAGCCTGGCCTTCTCGTACAGGCCGTCGACTCGCTCGGCATCCGGTCCCTCGTATCGTTGCTCCTCGAAGTCGGCCCAATCGAGGAAGTTCCTGGCGGAGAGAGTGAGCGCCTGCTTGTTGAAATAATCCCTGCCGAGAACGTACTGCTGGAGCACGGATTCCGCCTTGGCGAAGGCCAGCAATCCGGTTTCCATCGCCGCGTAGTCGAGGGCCGCCCCGGTTTCCCTCGGCCAGCGTCCCAGCAGGCGGTCGTACATGGCTTCCGCCCTCGGATATTGCCCGCTTTCGGCATAGGCCTCGGCGTAGCGGTAGTGCCAGCCCTTCATCGTCCATTCCTTGTCGGCACGGTTGAAGAACTCGAGCGACTCGCCGTATTTTGCCAGTCCGATCTGTCTGTGGCCATCTGCGTACAGCGAATAGGCCTTCAGGGGCCTGTAGGCGAAGGTATAGCCGAGGTAGAATACGGCCCCCGCGCCCGCGGCGACGAGCATGAGGACCTGTAGCACGGGCAGTATCGAGTGGACGAAGATGTAGCGGAAGCTTCCCTTTTCCGCCTCGAACGCCGCGCCGGTCCTTTTCGTAAAGCTCGCCGGGACCTCTATATACCGCTTTAGTACCCGGCCGGCCTGTTTCGCCGCGTCCTTCGCGGGCGCTCTCTCTACGAGCAGCCATACGAGGTCGGATTGCTGGGCTTCGGTGCCCTTGCCGTTCGCGATGATGTCTTCGATGGCCAGGCGTAGGTTCAACGGGTAGGATAGGAGCGTGTCCTGGAGCGCATCGGCCTGGGCGTCGGTCAATTCGACCGGCCTCGCCTTTACCTCGGCTTGGGCCTTCGGGCCTCCCGATCCGAACGCCCCCGATAGCGGCGCGCCGGGAGCCTGATGCGTAGGCTTGGCGCTTGGCGCGGGCTTAGCCTCGACGCCCATCTCGAAGCCGGGGATCGTGAAGTCTCCTCCCCAGTCGGCGTCCAGCGAGAAGTTGTCCGCCTCTGGAGATTCTCCCTCGATCGACCCGAACTTCGCGTCGAAGTCAGAGGCGCCGAGATCCGGTATGGCCGTATCCTGGGGCGTACCTCCGAGATCGAACTGATCGAAGGAATCGCCGTCCATGGATTCGGAGCCTAGATCGAAACTCGAGTCGGGCGCCGATTCCTCGGGAGGCGCCTGGCTTGCAATATCATCGGGTATCGCGAAGCTGTCGTAGTCTGCTTCCGCCGGTTCCGCGGATTCGTCTTCGACCGGTTCGGCTTCTTCGGGGACGTCGTCCGGCTCTATCGTCGGCACGTCTCCGAGGTCGGGCATCGCGAAATCGTCCGGCTCTGCGTTTTGATCGCCGACAGGCTCTTCCGCGAGCGATTCAAGATCATCCAGGCCGAACGTCTCGTCGCTCTCCTCGGTAGGCGGTTCAGGGGCGGTCCCGAAGTCTCCGAGGCCCTCGAGCAACGAGTCCGGTACGGAGAAGTCGTCGATCTCCATCGTCCCGTCCGGGGCCTCGGTGCCCGGCTCCGTCAGCGCGTCGAATCCTTCGAGCAGCGACTCCGGGACGGAGTAGTCGTCATCGGCCGGTTCGGCGCCGCCTTCCTGGAAGGCGGCGGGCAGCTCGAAGCCGTCGGCCGGCGTCTCCTCGGGCGAGCCGCTCCCTTCCAACGACATGTCGTCGAGGAAGGACGCGAAGTCCTGGCCTTCCCGGGGCGCGTCGAGGGCGGCTCCCGGGCTTTCCATGCCTATGTCGAGCAGGTCGGCGACCCCGTCGGGGAGGCCTTGCGGAGGGGCCTCCATGTCTTGCCAAGACTCGCCCCAGCGAGCGAGTATCTCGGGTTCTTTACCGAGGTTCTTTATAGAGGCCTTGAATTGCTCGATATCCTGTAGTCTTGGCATGGCAGTCGCTTATATTAACGGAATAAATTCGAAGTTGTATAGGACGAAATCGCGGAGAAGACTTTCTTGTCGCTCGATACGGCATCGCGTCAAGGCCGGGGTGAAACGCGCCGATAATCGGAACGTATCCTTATAATGGAGCATCGATGAGAATTCGGACCGTCCTCGCCTTGACCTGCGTCATCTGCGTCGGCTCCGTACGCGGCGCCTTCGCCTTCGACGTAACGTCGGTCAATCTGCACCTCTACCTGTCCGGACTCAAGGAAGCCCGCGCGCCCGTCGTCGTCGACGGGCACCTGGTCCTGAGCGCGACCGGTTCGTATCGTTTCGTCGGCGCCGCTTTCTCGTACGAAGGCTGGCGAGAGGTCCATTCGTTCGAGATAAACCGCTATGGCGTCTTCGTTCTCGCCGTGCCGATACCGTACGGGGAGGCGGCCATGGTTCGCTATCGGCTCGTGCTCGACGGTCTATGGGCCGCCGATCCGTCCAATCCCTCCTCGGAGCGCGATGTCGCTACCGGCGCGAGCATGTCGCTGGCGCTATTGCCCGATCGGCCAAGGACGGTGCTCGGCGTCTGGGATCCGTCCGGCGAAGGCGGCGCGGTTTTCTACTTCGAGGGAGAGCCGGAACAGCGTATAACCGTCGCGGGGACGTTCAACGGTTGGGATCCCTTCATCCACGAGCTCGAAGAGACGGCCCCCGGCCATTACGAGCTACGGCTGTCCCTGCCTCCCGGTGAATATTATTACGTCTTCGTATACCGGGGCGAGCGAATCGCGGATCCCTTGAATCGCAGGCTCCTATACGGCAAGGACGGCAGGCCCGTCTCCGCCATCACGATAGCCTCCGCGCAGTAACGGATCCCGGTACTCGAAAGCGGCGATCGCGGTCTCGGCCGCCTCGCGGTACGATAGACCGTCGATCGCCAGCCGCTTCGACGCGCTCCAGCGAATGGCCAGCCTGTCGGCGATGTCGGGCCGGGCGACGACCAGGCACCCGAGCGCGCCGGAAGGCGCCGCCGCCTCCGCGTCCAGTTCTGCGAGCGTCCTCGTCATGCCGGCGCCGCGGTCTAGCTCCATCGGCCCGATCTCGTCGACGATGGCTAAAAAGCGAGTCGTCGCGCGCCGTGTACCGTCATCAGCAGCGCGAACGGCCGCCAGGAAGGACGCCGTAGCCTCGTCTGCCGCCGATATCGCCGCCCTCGAGAATTCCCACATGCCGTAGCGGAGGACGAGCGGATCCGCGTCGTCGAACGCCGGTGCGGGCTTCCCCGTCGGCGGCGGGGCCGACGGGGCGCCGAGCCGCGCCCTCGCGAACGGCGCGGCGGGGCCGTCGAGCCCTCCCGCAAGGTTCCTGACGTCTATCCCGACCTTCCTCCCGCCCTCGAATACGGCTCGGCAGAGCACGCCTCCGACCGCGATCCCCGCGACTACGGCCATGCGTTCCGCAATGAGGCAGGCGCTGGTCTTCCCCGAGCCGCTGACGCCCGAGAGCACGAGTATCATCGGCCGTCAGTCTTCGGCCGGGGCGAAGGACACGTCGACGCTAGCCACGGGGAATCCCGCGGCGGTAGCGAAGCTCCGGGCGACGGCCTCGACGGAGGCCCGCGCCTTGGCCCGTAGCTCCGGGTCGTCGATCATCGCCGAGGCGGCCTCGACGAAGCGGGCCGTCAGGTCGCGGAGCGCCGAGTCCTCGAGCCGGCGTTCGTCGAGGAATATGGACCGCGCCGTTGCGGCTATCTCTATCGTCTCGGTGTGTATCGCCGGCGTAAGCATGCCTATCGGCGGCGCCGCCACCGATAACGAGCCGCCGTTCGTCGGGTCGTATCGCGCGGACCAGCTCTCGGTGGCGTAGAGATCGATGACGAAGGCGATATCCGCCCATGCGGAGGCTTCGATCGTAGCGTCGGAACGGATACCGAGCAGCCTTCCTATCGAGGTGTCGCCGAAGAGGAGTCCGGGCGTAGTCTGCCTGATCACGACCCGTTCACGCGCCTCGACGAGCACGATCTTCCCCGATACGGCCATGCCCTCGACGTACGAGCGGAACGACGTCTCGACGGCGATCGGCGTCGGCCCTACCGTCGCCATGACGCCGATGTAGATCCCGGCGGCCACGAGCGACGCCGCGGCGAGCAGCCCCGCGACGAGCCACGCGCGACGAGAGCGGCGAATTTTCATCTTGGCTTCCATACTCGTACTATCCAGCCTTTCGGCGTCGTGCGCAAGGTCCTCAGAACCGGATGGCCCTGAGCCTGGGCTTCGAATGCGCTCCGAGCAGCTCGTACAGCTTGACGTCGAGGCAGGACGAGGACGGCGGCGCCTCGACTATGGCCAGGCTCGGCCCCCATGGGCCGCGCGGCCGGGACAGGCTGCCGGGATTCAGTATCGCTACGCCGCCGCGCTCCTCGTAATGGGGCACGTGGGTATGGCCGAAGAAGAACGCGCGGGCACCGGCGTCCCTGGCCGCCTGCTTCAGGCATGACGTCCCTTCGCCGAGCGGATAGCGATGGCCGTGCGCTACCATGACGAGCCTGCCGTCGGCGTCGAACCGCCTGAGCAGGGGCATGGACGAGTCGGAATCGACGTTGCCGCGGACGCCGTACGCCGGAGGCATAGGCACGCCTGAACCCGCTGCGATCCTGACGTCGCCGGAGCCGTCCCCGAGATGTAGAAGCGCCTGTACCGACCGGCCGAGCAGGCTCAGCACCGCGGCCAGGCTCTTCCAGTCGCCGTGCGTATCCGATACGACGAGGATCCTCATTCTACGCCCGCCTGCGACAGCCGCTCGTTGTTCGCCTTGAGGCGGGCGGCCATAAGCTCTACGAGATGCCTGGACGTGCTCGCGTCGCGCGACAGGAAGCTCTCGAATAGCACGGGCGGCAAGACGAAGACGGTGCAGTCGTCCATGGCTATGGCGTTAGCGGAGCGAGGCTCTTCGAGCAGGTAGGCCATCTCCCCGAAGAACTCACCTTCGTCTACGACCGATATCCGCGTCCCCGCGTCTCCTTCGCTCCCTGGAAGGAACAGCTCCACGGCGCCGCGGTACAGGTACAGGGCGCTCCTATCCTCGTCGCCGCGCGAGAAGATGGTCGTGCCAGCCCCGTATACGCGGGAATAGCGCTTGAAGAGCCTGCCCGGTTCCGCGAACAGCGCTCGCTCGATCCTGCCCGATTCTTCACCCGCCACGGCGACCTTATGGAAGCGCGTGAACAGCAGGGAATCGAAATTCTCTATCGTGTAGCACAGCTCCGCGAAGAAGAAGTAGAGCCAGAAGAAGAAGTAGACCTTGATGAGACCGACGATCAGGTTTCCGAGTATACCGTAGAGAAGGCCGTAGCGATCCGTGTCCAGCGTTAAGCCGAGCAGCCCGCCGAGCGCCGCGTACGATGCGAGGCATAGCGCCGAGCTGATGGCGGCGTGGACGAGGCGTGGTTTATGCTGGGGCACGTTCTTGTAGGTGAGGAAAACGAAGAGCCATAGCGACGCGAACGGGACGATGTGGATCGACGTCCGTACCGCGAATCCGATGAATTCCGCGGCCGGGGCCCAATCGATAGTGGCGAGCGCGGCCTTCGCAACCTGCCTGGCGGCGATGATGAGCACGATGGCGATGATGACGATGAGCTCTACCGCGAAGGTCAGCAGGTTTTCCCTGACGGGGCTGGCCTTCTCTGAATCGGCGTGTATGACCCGAATGCCGCGCTGTATCGAAACGACGAAGAGCCGCGCGGCCCATATGAGGCTCACGATACCGAACGCTCCCGTGAATCCGGCTAACGGCGTGGTGACGAAGGTCTCGATCGCGGATCGAACGCCTATCGCGCCGATGAACGGTACGATCGCGTCGAGGATGACGTCGGGATCGACGGCGACGATGGCCCGCGATGAGATGAACAGTATTACGAGCACGGCCGGGATCGCGGACATCAGGAACGAGTACGCCCCGGCCGCGGCGTGGTTCGCCATCTCGTGGCGCGAGAATTGCTCGAACGAGAAGATGGCGCGCTGAGTCAGTGACTTGAAGAAACGCGAAAAGAACCTGCGCATCGTCGTATTGTGCAACGGCCCGGTCCGTTAGCGCAAGTCCGGGCCCGGCGATCGTAAGGCTATTTCAGCATGCCGGCTACCTTCGCCGGGTCAAGCCTGAACGGGCTTCCCGTACCCTGGCAGAAGCGATGGGCCCGTAGCAGGTGGATGGACAGATCCGAATAGACGACGCGTCCGCCGGTCCGCTCATCGACCGCTTCTACCGAGTTCTTGTGGAACGCGCCGTCGTGGAACGGGCAGGGCAGGAGGCCGCGCGCGTCGCCGACGGTGACGACCCAGCGGCCGTCGATGCCCGTAGGCTCCCCGAGTCCTTTCTGGCCGAGGTCGCGGAGGCGTTCCAGGAAGTCGGCGGCCGCATCCGGTTCGACGCCTTCGCGGCGCCACGCCTCGAGGTCCGCCTCTACTATATCGGCCAGGCTCCTCGTATCGGTCCCGAGGAATCCCTGGGCCGTGATCGCGCCGGGCTTCATCCGCCCGTACGCGTCCCTCTCTGCTTGCGTGTTCTTCATATGCCCTCCGTCAGGCGAACTTGTCGAAATAGATGGACGACTCGGGGATGCCGTTCTTGGTCATCACCGCGATGCAGGCGCCTATCATGCCCGGACTGCCGCACAGGTAGCCTTCCATGCCCTTGTCCTTGCCGACTCGGTCCTTGATATAGCGGTCGAGCACGTCGGTGATCAGGCCCCGCTCGCCTTCCCAGTTCTCCTCGGGCTTGGGTTCCGACAGGGCCGGCACGAAGTGGAAGCGAGGCCACTCCTTCTCGAGTTGCCGTAGCTCGTCAAGGTAGAACATGTCACGGGTGCCGCGCGCTCCGAAGAAATACCATATATCCTTCTCGGGGAACGCGTTCCGCTCGCGCATGTCGTAGAGCATGCTCTTGAACGGCGCCATGCCGGAGCCGCCGGCGACGCAGACCATCGCGGCCGGCGTATCGTGCACCCTGAACTCGCCGAACGGGCCGACCAGCTCCAATTCGTCGCCTACCTTCAGGTGCTTATGCACGTAGGTGGTCGCTATGCCGCCCGGTACCAGCCGGATAAGCAGCTCCACATGCCCAGAATCGCCCGGCCTCGAAGACATGGAGTAGGCTCGCTGGACGCTTTCCTTAATCTCGCCGTACGGAGGCACGACTATCTGTACGTACTGGCCGCTCTTGAACTCTATGGACGCCGGCTCCTCGAGGCGGAACAGCGTCTCCTTGATGTCATAGGTGAGGTCCTCGATCCTTTCGAGCGTCGCCTTGAATTTCTTGACGCTGAACAGCTCCTCGGGGAGCTCTATCGCTATGTCCTTCTTGAGCTTCACCTGGCAGGCCAGGCGCACGCTGTTCGCCAGCTCCTGCGGCGATAGGTACGGCGTCTCGGTCGGCAGGACCGGGCCGACGTCGGTCAGTACTCGTACCTTGCAGGCGCCGCACGAGCCGCGGCCGCCGCAGGCCGAAGGCACGAAGAGGCCCTGGGAGGCGAGGGTGCCGAGCAGGGGCGACCCTCCGTTGACCTTGAGGAGCTTCTTGCCGTGGTTGATATCGATGCTGACCTCGCCGTAGTCGTTGACGATGCGGTCGATGATCGATATGACGAGCGCCAGGAACGCCGCCGCGCCGGCTACGACGAGCGGGCCAAGAACGATGGGATTCACGCTCGCCTCCTTACTGGACCGCTATCATGCCGGAGAAGCCTATGAAGGCCATCGCCATGAAGCCTATCGTTATCATCGTGATGCCGGGCCCCTTGAGGCCGGCCGGGACCGGGTTCTTCTCGATGCGCTCGCGTATGGCCGCCAGCAGCATGATGGCCAGCCACCAGCCGACGCCGGAGCCGGCGCCGAACGTGACGGCCTGCACGAAACCGTAGTTCCTGATCTGCATGAACAGGATGGCCCCGAGGATAGCGCAATTGACCGTTATCAGCGGCAGGAAGATGCCGAGGCTCATGTACAGGGCCGGGCTGGCGCGGTCTATCACCATCTCGAGTATCTGCACGACCGCCGCTATGACGACGATGAACACGATGAACGACAGGTATTCCAGGCCCAGGGGCGTTATCACGTAGCTGAGCACCAGCCAGCTGATCGCGGCCGTGACGGTCATGACGACCGTTACCGCCATGCCCAGCCCGAACGAGCTCTTCCAGTCCTTGGAGATGGATATGAACGAGCACATGCCGAGGAAGTTGGACAGGAGGATGTTGCTGGTGAATATCGACGCGAAGAACAGGGTCACGGGATTGATAAGCGGCGTCATTTCTTGGCCTCCTTGCGCGCGGCCTCGCGCTTCGCCTGCACCGACTTCGCCCACCACATCACCATCGCGACCAGGAAGAACGCGCTCGGCGCCATGATCATGATGGTCCACGCGACGAAGCCCTCCGGCATCACGCGGAGGCCGAACAGCGTCCCGAAGCCGAGGAGCTCGCGTACGACGGCTATCGCCATCAGTACGGCCATGTACCCGAGGCCGCTCGTCAGGCCGTCCCAGAACGCCAGGAGCGGCTTGTTGGCCTGCGCGAAGGCCTCGGCGCGGCCCATCAGTATGCAGTTGGTGATGATGAGCCCCACGTACGGCCCGAGCTGCTTGGAGACGTCGGGCAGGTAGGCTCGCAGCAGGATGTCGAGCAGGATGACGTAGAACGACATCACGACGACCTGGATTATCATGCGGACCTTTCGCGGCATCAGGTCCTTGAGCCCCGATAGCGTCAGGCTGGAAAGCGCCGTCGCGAACGTCACGCCGAGGGTCATGATCATCGTGTTGCGCATGCTGTTCGTCACCGCGAGGGTGGAGCATATGCCGAGGATCTGGATGAATATCGGATTGTTGGTCCAGAGGTTGTCCTTGAGTATCGTCAGGGTCTTCGAGTTTTTCACCGGGAGCCTCCCGTCGCCTTGACGCGAGCCAGGCCCGCGTCGACTATGGCGCCGAATGACTGGCTGGTCCTGGTCGCGCCGGATATGCCGTCGACGCGTCCGTTCTCCTTGTCGGCGTCGGCCTTGCCGGACGACTCCGCGCCGGCCTTCATGGAGATCGCGCCGCCGGTCGTCTTCTCGCCTTCGTACTGCCCGAGGAACCACGCTTCCTCGATGCGGCCGCCGAGTCCCGGCGTCTCGTTCTGGGCCACGACGCGTATCCCGCGTACGCGCCCGGCGTCCGGCGTCGCGGCGAGTATCACGCTGATCGTGCCCCAGAGCCCCGCGCCGGACTGCTCTACGGCGACGTAGTCCGTCCCGTCTATCGTCGCGGCCCACGACGCGTACCCGCCGGCATCCCCCCGCCGTATCTCGCTGGCGTATTTCGCCGCGGCGTCCGCCTGGCCGGAGAAAGGTATGCCGAAGGCGCCGAGCACCGCGGACTGCGTCGCGAATTCCTTGTTGGCCGCTACCAGGTCCTTCGTTCCCTCGTTCGCTACCGCCAGCACGAGCACGAAGGCCGCGCAGACGATGAATGTGAACAGGACGACGTACAGCATCGAGTCCTTCTTCATTTCGACGCCTCCCCGGCCGCGGCCGCGCCGACCATGTCTGCCTTGGCCGTTTTACGTTTCGCCGCGTCGTTCGCTATCTTGTCGAACAGGCTCGCGAAGGTATTGCCGAGAAGCAGCGCGAAGCTCGTGCCCTCGGGGAACAGGCTGAACGTCCTGACGACTATGACGACGGCGCCGATCATGAATCCGTAGGCCAGCTGCGCAGGCTTCTTCTTCGGAGCCGACACCGGGTCGGTCGCCATGAACACCGCGACGAACAGGAAGCTACCGGCGAGGAGGCTCTCCATAGGCAGGGCCTTCGCGACCCCGGCGAAGAACAGCCCGGCCGCGACCGTCGCGCCGCCGATCAGCGTAGACAGTATCAGGCGCCACTGCGCCGTCTTCGTCGCGACGAGGTATACGGCGGCTATGGCTATCAGGAGGGCGCTCGACTCGCCGATGGATCCCGAGCGCGCGCCGAGGATCAGGCCGATCGTCGATACGTCGCCGCCCGAGCGCATCATCGCGAGGGGCGTGGCGGCGGACAGCGCGTCGGGCCTGCCGAACAGGCTCCCCGCCGCCGCGCCGAATCCGCCGGGCTCGTAGAACGAGCCGCCGAGAACGCCGGCGAAGGATATGTAGACGAAGAGGCGGCCGGCGATGGCGGGGTTGAAAACGTTGCGGCCGAAGCCGCCGTAGACTTCCTTGGCCATGAACACGGCGAAGGCCATGCCGAGCGCGACTATCCACAGCGGGGCGGCGGGCGGCATCGACATCGCGTATAGGGTCCCCGTGACGAGGACCGCCTCGCTTACCTTGCCGCCCTTCTTTTTCTCGAACAGGTACTCGACCAGTACGCCGACGCCGAGGCTGACGACGAGCGTCAGGACGATGCGCGGACCGTACAGCCAGACCGAAAGTGCCGCGATCGGCGCGAGCGCGTACAGGACGCGCCGCATCATGGGTTGCTTCTGGAACACGTGATGACTCCTCGAAAAGATCTCTGACTCTTACCGTATACCATCTCTTGAGCGCGATCTTAGTATATGCGCTCAGGGCGCTCAATGCCAACAATTCCGAGGGACTTGAAGGAATATACCGAACGGTATATGATCGATCATCATGGAATCGACGAAGAAGCGTATTCTGGACGAGGCGGTCGCCGCGTTCGCCGCCAGGGGCTACGAGGCCGTAGGCGTGCAGGACCTATGCGAGGCCTCGGGTATAACGAAGCCGACGCTGTACTACCATTTCGGTAGCAAGGCGGGGCTCCTGTCGGCGTTGTTCGAAGAGCGCTTCGGCGGCTTCAACGCATGCGTTCGCGCCGCGTCCGCCTACCCGGGCCCCAGGCGGGGGGATCTCGCCGGAATACTCCTGTCGACGATGACGGCTTTCGTCGACGCCGCGCGGGACGATCCGGACTTCGCGCGCGTCAGGCTTGCCTCGTCGTTCTGTCCTCCGTCGAGCGACCCGTACCGCGTGGCCAGGCCTCATCTCGAGGCGCTCTACGCCGCGGTCGTAGACGCGTTCGAGGCGGCCGCCGTCGATCACGGCAACATGGCGGGCCGCGCCCTGCCGTACGCCGCGTCGTTCATCGGCGCCTCGGACGCCTACGTCGGGCTGTACCTGGCCGGCGACCTCGATCCGGACGCCGGTTTCCTCCGCCGCGCGGTGCACTACTTCATGCATGGAATATTCTCATAAAGGAACGACCTTATGGAAAACCGGATACTCGATTCAGTCTTTTATCAGCTATATCCGCTCGGGGCCTTCGGCGCCCCGCGGCGCAACGACGGGACGTCGATCCCCGAGCCGCGCCTGCGTGGGCTTCCCGGATGGATTCCCTCGATGGAACGGGTAGGCGCAGGCGCTCTGTACCTCGGCCCGGTATTCGAGTCCGAGAGCCACGGTTACGATACCGTCGACTACCTGACGGTCGACCGAAGGCTCGGCGCGAACGCCGACCTCGCGGTCGCGTCGAGGGAACTGGCCGCGCGCGGCGTCGGTCTGTACCTCGACGCGGTGTTCAACCACGTAGGGAGGAGGCATCCCTTCGTGCTCGACGTCGCCGAGCGGGGGCGGAATTCCAGGTACGCGGATTGGATCGCGGGCTACGCTCCGGGGCCTGGACCCGGCGGGCTGCCGTTCCGCTACGACGGCTGGAAAGGCCACTACGACCTCGTCCGCCTCGATACCGGAAACGCCGAGGTCCGCGAGTACCTGATCGGCGTAGCCCTGCGCTGGATAGACGAGTACGGTATCGCCGGCCTCAGGCTGGACGCGGCGGACTGCCTTGACCGGCCCTTCATGGCGGAGCTGGGACGGCGCTGCAGGGCGGCGCGGCCCGGGTTCTCCCTAGTCGGGGAGGTCGTCCACGGCGATTCGTACGAGCCGATCCTCCGCGAGGGGAACCTGGACGCGGTCACCGACTACGAGGCGTACAAGGGCCTCTGGTCGAGCTACAACGAGAGGAACTACCACGAGATAGCCTGGACGCTCGACCGGCTATTCGCCGAGCCGCCCGTCGGGACGGCCGCTCCCGGAACGTGGAGCGGGGCGGGGCTATGCCGGGGCCGCGCGCTATACTCGTTCGCCGACAATCACGACGTCGACCGCGCGGCCAGCGTACTACGCGACCCCGCGGGGCTATATCCATTGTACGCGCTGATGTTCGCGATGCCGGGCGTACCTTCCATCTACTACGGTAGCGAATACGGCATACCCGGAATGAAATCCGGCGGGGACGACGGTCCGTTGCGACCGGCGCTCGATCCCGCCGAGTTGCCCCGCACGGGGCCGCATCCCGACCTGGCGGCGGCGATAGGCCGCTTCTCGGCGGCCAGGCGCGGCTCGTCCGCCCTCAGGCGCGGTAGCTATCGGCGGCTCATGGTCTCGGCCGAGGGCCTCGCGTTCGAGCGCGCGTACGGCGTCGGCGCGGATGCCGAGCTGGTTATCGTCGCCGTCAACGCGAGCGCCGCGCCCATGCTGTTCGAGCTACCCGCGGCCGGGCGTGACGGATGCCTCGCCGACCTGCTCGATCCGGCGTATCGGGCTAAAGCGATCGCCGGGCGCATCGCCATCGAGGTGCCGCCGCACTGGACGCGATGGATGGCCTAGGGGCGGTTTTCGGCGACCGTACATTATTTATCCTAAAAACTTAAACAATAATCAATAAAAAAGTTGTGATATCGCTGTATGAATGTTACTCTCCATATGATTAGTAATAATAATGCCTACTACTTACAGAAACGCTGCCCCCATTATTACGGATATATCACGGCCTCGGCCGCGATTACATATTAATGTCGAGGGAGGATAATGCAATGGCGGAAAAAGCCAAGAAAGAGAAGAAGGTCAGCTTCGGCGGCGCCCTTTTCGTTCTGCTGTTCCTGTGCGTGGCGATGTTTACGCAGATATTCGTCCTGCATCAGGATTGGGTCACCCATATCACGCTGCTCCTCGGGTGCCTCGTGGCCGGTATCGTAGCCATGCTTTCGGGATTCACCTGGGCGGACGTCCAGGCGGGCATCCTGCACGGCTGTAGCATAGCCATGCTACCCATGCTGATACTGATGCTGGTCGGCGTACTGATCGCTTCCTGGATACCGGCCGGCGTCATACCGACGCTGATCTACTACGGGCTCAAGATCCTGTCGCCGAACGTGTTCCTCGTAACGGTCTGCTTCATCTGCTGCGTGGCCTCCCTGGCGACGGGTAGTTCGTGGACGACCGGCGCCACCTTCGGCGTAGCGTTCATGGGCATCGGTATAGGCCTCGGCATACCGCCGGCCATGACCGCGGGCGCCGTCGTCTCCGGCGCCATATTCGGCGACAAGATGTCCCCGCTGTCCGACTCGACCAACCTGGCGGCCGGCGTCGCGGAGGCGGACCTGTTCGACCACATCAAGAGCATGATCTATACGACCGGACCGGCCCTCGTCATATCACTCGTCATCTACGCGCTCCTCGGGCTGAAATTCCGCGGCGGCGCCGTCGACACGAGCCAGATCAACACGATACTCGACGGGCTGAAGGCGAATTACTTCATATCCCCGGTCGCGCTGCTCCTGCCCGCGCTCGTCGTCTTCCTGGCTATAAAGAAGGTTTCCGGCCTGGCCGTGATGGTCATCGCGTCGGTAGCCGGAGCGATCTTCGCTATCATCTTCCAGGGCATCGGGATCGGCGAGATGATGAGCATCCTGAGCAACGGCTTCAAGTCGACTACCGGCGTCGCCTCGGTAGACAGCCTGCTGAGCCGCGGCGGACTGCAGAGCATGATGTGGACCATATCGCTGGGCTTCATAGCGCTTAGCTTCGGCGGCATACTGGAGAAGACGGGCATGCTGGAGGCGCTGCTCGGCAAGATCTCCAAGGTCGTCAACAACGTGCGCGGGCTCATCATTACCCATGTGATTTCCGCGCTCGCCGTGAACCTGTTCTCCGCCAGTCAGTATATGGCCATCATCATTCCCGGCCGCATGCTGGTCCCGGCGTACAAGAAGCTGAATATCCTGCCCCAGGTCTGCTCGAGGACCTGCGAGGATTCGGCTACGGTCACGTCGCCGTTGGTCCCGTGGGGCCTGTGCGGCGTGTACTTCACCGGCGTACTGGGCGTGGCCACCGTCGCGTACCTGCCGTATACCTATCTCGCGCTGATCACGCCGCTCGTCGCGATACTCTACGGCTTGACGAATAAGTTCATATGGCGCGAAGGCGAGCACCCGGCCGTCAGGACCTACCACGACGCCGAGGTCAAGGCCTAAGTCGGGTTACGACCGGACTCGCGAGTCCTGATCGACCGATCATATCAACCGCGGAAGCGCTCTGCGAGCGTTTCCGCGGTTTCATTCCGTATCCGGCTCCTGGCCCTGCCGCGGCACGTCTCCGAGCCGATGAAAGGCCCGCTTCCCATGAATCCGGTGATCGACGACGGTATCACGAAAGAAAACCTGCTCGAACTGCTCGGCGAGCTGATCGGCGTGCACAGTCCCTACTTCGAGGAGAAAGAGGTCATGGCCTTTACCCACGCATGGCTTTCCGAGCGAGGGTTCAGGCCGGAGCTGCACCGGTACCACGAGACGGAGAAGACCGATTTCAACGGCGTAAACGTAGTCGGTAGCGTGAAGGGCGCCAATCCCGGTCCTCGAATACTGCTTAACGCCCACCTCGACACGGTTAACGTCTGCAAGGGCTGGGGGACCGATCCTCTCGCCCCGACGCTAGTCGGCGACAGGCTGTACGGCCTCGGCGCGTTGGACATGAAGTCCGGGGCCGCGGCTATCTTGCTGGCCATGGACGCGTTCAAGCACCGCCACCCCGATTTCTCGGGCGAGTTAGTCTACGCCTTCGTGTCCGACGAAGAAGGCCCGTACGGCCTCGGGACGCAGGCGGCTATACGGGACGGGCTGTTCGACGGCGTGGACCTCGCCGTCATCCCCGAGCCGAGCAGCGGCTTCTGCGGGATACCGTTTCCGTGCCTATGCCTGGGCGCGCGCGGCGGATACAACTACACGGTCAGCTTCGCCGGAAAATCGGCGCACGCGGCCAACCCCGAGGAAGGCGTCAGCGCCATCGTCGACGCGGCCAAGGTCATGATAGCGTTGAAGGAGTCCGTCGGGATCGCGGACGACAGGCTCGGAGCGGGGTCGCTATGCGTCATAGAGACGAAGGGCGGCGGCCAAGCCTGCAGCGTCGCTGACGAGGCGTCGTTCACGGTGTTCAGGCACGTCGTGCGCGGCGAGGACGAGGCCTACCTGCGAGCCGAGGTCGAGGACGCCGCCCGGCGGGCGGGCATTCGCTCCGAGATGACGGTCTCGTTCCGCGAGGGCGTATTCGGCGGCTCGGGCGGCTTCGATCCGTACATCGCCGACGAGTCGCACCCGTATACGGCCGCTCTACGGGAGAGCATCGTAGACGCGACCGGTAAACCCGCGACTATCGCGTATTTCTCGAGCATCGGCGATTTCAATACCGTGGCGACGCGCCTCGGCGTACCCACCTTCGTGTTCGGACCCGACGGCGAGAATTACCATACCCGCGACGAATTCGTCTACGTCGACAGCGCGGTGGGTACCGCCCGGGTCATCTACCGCTTCCTCGAGAGGCTGCTCTGCCCGCTATAGGCCGCGCCATCTTCGTCGTCTCCGCCCCCGAGGGGGCGTAGTACATCTTGACATTATAGTTAACCAGGTGTACAAATAACTCATGGAATCGAACGGACCGATAGGACTATTCCTCAAGGGCCATCGGGCGCTCTCGGAGATGGAAGCCGCGCCGAGGGACTACGGCACGGGAGAGCTACTCTACGCGTCCGAGGTACATACGCTCGAGTGCGTGGCAGAAGCGCCGGGCATAAACCTGACTGGCATCGCGGCCCGGCTCGAGGTGTCGAAGAGCGCCGTCTCGAAGTTCGTCGGGAAGCTGATGGCCGCCGGCTACCTCGATAAGTCGAGGGCCCCCGATAACGCGAAGGAGGTCAATTTCACCCTGACCGAGAGGGGGGCGATCGCCGTGCGCGGACATCGGGAATACCGCCGGCGGGCATTCGGCCCGCTGTTCGACGCCGAGGCGCGCCTGTCGCCGCGGGAAACGGAGATAGTGTCTTCGTTCCTGTCCGAGTTGCTCAGGCTACTGTGACGCGGCGTTTGCCGCGTCTGATTGTTAACCAGGTTAATATAAGGAGACCATGATGCTAACCGATGACGTACCGGTGTACGGCCCGACGAAGAGGGTGGCGGCGATCGCGACCGTCGTATTCCCCATTCTCCTGACGCTCGGGTTCTTGATGCACCCGCGCCTGCTTTACCCGTCGATGACGCTGACCGCCGCCGATCTCGCGGCTAAATTCCATCATAGGCCGTCGTTTCACGTCGGCCACCTGATCGTCTTCGCGGCGGTACCGGCCATCATCCTCAGCCTGGCTCATTTCATGGGCTCCGTCAGGGGGCGCGGCAGGCGTTTCGCCCTCGCCGGAGGCCTGACGGGGATCATAGGGGCGGTGATACTCGCCGGGGACAAGGGAGCGCTCTGCCTGGTCCTGTCGGCGTTCGACTCGCTGCCCGAGACCGACTTCCAGGCCATCTTCCCGGCGTTGCAGGCGATAGTCGATCGGGCCGGCCTGCTCAAGGTATTCTGGCTCTTACCACTATTACCCGTCGGGGCCATGCTGCAGTTGATCGCGCTCATAATGGAAAAGCGCATCCGTCGGGCGCTCGGCATCGTCGGCATAGCGGGCCTCGCGCTCCTTAACAACCCCGATATAGACATCGTCAGCTCGATCGGCGGCATACTCATGTGCTGCGCGTACGTACCGCTCGGTCTCGGGATGCTACGGCGCCGGCGGCGGCCGACGTCGGTCGCCGCCGGCTCAGTCGCTTAACCTGTAGGCGATGGTGACCACGAATTCAGAGTCGGCGCGGACGCCCTCCGGCACGGGGAACGGCGCGGCCGCGACGACCGATTCCACGGCCGCGCGCGCGAGTAGCGGATGCGCCTCCCCGGAAACGGTCGGCTCCGCTACCAGGGACCCGTCGGCGCGCAGCGCGAAGCGGACGACCACGTCTCCTTCCACGCCGCGCCGCCGCGCCGCCATAGGGTAGACCCTGTAGTCTCGCAGGCGGCGCAGAATCGGTCCCGCCACGTCTACGCTTCCCGGCGCCTCGCCCCCTCGGGCCGGCGCCTCGGCGGCCCGCGTTTCCCGCCGGATCTCCTCGACGTCCGCCTCGTCCGCCGGCGCGGGATCGGCTAGCGGTACGGGCTTCCAGGCGTCGACCGGCGGCGCGGCTTTCTCGGGCGGCATCGCGGCGGGACGAGGCCCCGCCGCCCCGAACTCCATGGAAAGCCGCGTGCCGGCGACGGGAACGGCGGTCGAGGGCGTGTTAACGAGCATCAGCGCGGCTACGTGGGCTAGCGCCAAGGCCGCGACTATGGCCGCGGTCAGCGCGCGATCAGCGCGCCTGTTCGTAGCGGATGGCCACATGGCGCGTCCCCGCGGCTTTCAGGGCGTCGACGATGGAGGCTACGGTTCCGAACGGCACCGAATCGTCGCAGTACAACGAGACGGGGACGTCCGGATCGGCTGATACGAGCGGGGCTATGGCTGCCTCCAGCCCGGCTACGCTCGTCTCCAGGCCGTCGAGATAGATGCTGCCGTCGGCTTCGACGGATACGCTCGTTCCCCGCCGCTCGCCCGGCTCGCCCGACGACGTCTCCGGGAGGTCTACGACGATGGCCGGTTTGTCGAACGTAGAGCTGATCATGAAGAAAATAAGCAGGATGAAGACGACGTCGATGAGCGAGGTGACGTTCAAGTCCGAGCGCCTTCTGCGCGGCGCGCCGAAACTCAGCATGCTAGGCGCTCTCGAGGGCGCCCGGGCGTGACGCGGGGGCGGGACCGTCCTCGGCGTCGCCGGATCCGCGCTCGCAGAGCGCCTCCGCCATCGCCGACGCGGCGTAGGCCATGTCGCGGAGCCGCAGCTCGACGGTGCGCTCGAACGCCTTGCCTATGGCTATCGCCGGTATGGCCGCCCCGAGCCCCGTAGCCGTGGTTATCATCGCCTCCCATATGCCGCCGGACAGCGCCGCGATATCTACCGCGCCGCCTAGCGACTCTATGCGGCCGAAGGCGGCCATGAGCCCGGTCACGGTGCCGAGGAGGCCGAGCAGCGGAGCTCCCGCGCCTATGATAGACAGCGCCTCGAGCCCGCGTTCCATCTCGGTACGGAGCGACGCTCCCTCGCGTTCCAGCGCCTCGTCCATCGACGCCCGCGAACGGCCCCGCTCGCGGAGCGCGACGCGTATCAACCGTATGGGTTGGCTGCGAGCGTAGCGCGCCGGCCACGGGAACCCGCTCGGGCTTCCGTCGTCCGCCGCCGCCTCCTCGGCGAGTCGCGCCAGGCCGTCGAGCAGGGCGGGCCGCCGGTATCGGGTCCCTATGAAGTAGGCGGCGCGCTCGGCCGCGACTATGACGACGCAGACGTAGAGCGCCCCGATGACCGCGTTAATCGCGCCGCCTCGGCCGAGGAATTCGGCGGCGGCGGCGAGCCTGGCTAGGATAGCGAGCATATGACCGGCTCGTGATCTGAAAGACTAAGATCCATCCGCGTTACCTCGCACGGACCGGCGGAAGGATGAGCGCAGCGGACGACGATAGGGATAGGGCGCTCTGTGGAGAAGGGAGGCCTCGCCTACGCATCGCGCGCGGATCACCACGTACCGCACGGACAGTATCGTCTAGGCAGGTCTTCTGGCTTCCGGGGTATTCGAGGTCCGCGCCTTCCCGACCGGGCTTCGGTCAGTGGCATCGTACGGTCTTCGTTCCCGGTTACAGCGGCGGGTCCGCTCCCGATTTAAACGGGATTCCCTCTTGGCGGAATGCGGTCTCTCCGGCCGCGTTCCGAACCTTGACGTACCCCCCTTATACGGCAAGCCGGCGGAGCTGTCAAGCCTGACGGTCTCGCCGCGCCATCGGAGCCGTGATATAATGGCTTTCAAAAGCGCCGTGAATAAGGAGAACCCGTGATCGACCCCCGACTCGAAAAGCTCGCAAAGATACTCGTCGACTATTCCGTAGCCGTTAAGCCCGGCGAGAACGTCCTCGTCCAGGATACCGGCATAGAGCCCGACTTCGACAAGGCTCTCGTAAAGGCGATCCACGAGGCCGGTGGCCGCGCATTCGTGACGCTACGCGACAAGGCGCTGGACCGCGCTCTGCTCAAGGGCGCTCCGGCGGAGCAGCTGGAGATGCAGGCCCGGTTCGAATTGGACCGCATGAAGCAGATGGACTGCTATATCGGTTATAACGCATGGCGCAACCTGAGCTCGTGGTCCGACTTATCCGGCGACGAACTGGACCTGTATAATAAGAACATCTGGAAGAAGGTGCATATCGAGGCTCGCTTGCCCGGCACACGTTGGGTGGTACTGCGCTATCCGAGCGCCGCGATGGCCCAGATGGCCGCGATGAGCGAGGAGGCCTTCGAGGACTTCTTCTTCGACGTATGTACGATGGACTACGCGCGCATGTCAAAGGCGATGGACCCGTTAGTGGAGTATCTATCCAAGGCGGATAAGGTTCGCATAGTCGGCCCGGGCACCGACCTGTCGTTCTCGATCAAGGGCCTGCCTCCGATAAAGTGCGACGGTTCGATGAACATACCCGACGGAGAGGTCTATACCGCGCCGGTCCGCGACTCGGTCAACGGCGTCATCGCCTATAACACGCCCAGCGAGCACGAGGGGTTCACCTACGAGAATATCCGTTTCGAATTCAAGGACGGGAAGATAATCAAGGCGACCAGCAACGACGACCAGCGTATTAACCGCGTGCTGGATACCGACGAAGGCGCCCGCTACGTCGGCGAGTTCGCGTTCGGCGTCAACCCGTACATCACCCGCGCCATGAAGGAGACGCTGTTCGACGAGAAGATCTCCGGCTCCATCCACTTCACGCCGGGCAACAGCTACGACGACTGCTTCAACGGCAACCGCTCGGCCGTCCACTGGGACCTGGTCCTGATCCAGACGCCCGAATTCGGCGGCGGCGAGATATGGCTCGACGGCAAGCTCGTCCGCAAAGACGGCCTCTTCGTCGTCCCGGAGCTCGAGGGCCTTAACCCGGAGAACCTCAGGTGACCCTGCGGGCGGCTATCGGCGTCGCCTTCGCGACGCTGACGCTCGCCGCCGGGTGCGCCAGCTACGGCAAGCTCGATCGCCTCAGCGAGGCGTACCCGGGGAGCGAGGCCTTCTTCGCCGACCGGGGCGTCCCGTCGTTCGCCGCCGGGACGCCCGCCCTGTTCATGGACGGTACCGCCTGGTTCAAGCGCTCCATGGAGCTGATAGCCGGCGCCCGCGACTATATCCTCATCGCGTCGTTCCTGACGACCGAGATATCCAGGCAGGAGGAGATATACGACGCTCTGGCGGCCAGGATGGCCGAGGGCGTCCGGGTCTACCTGCTCGTGGACTCGGCGTCGTACTACCGTACCTATCCGATGGACCCGAGGCCCATCCCGGCCGCCATTCCGCTGGCCAGGGAGCGCGGCATACCGATAATCGAGTACAACCCGATACGCGGCCGGCGCATCTTCACGATGCTCGGGCTCTTCGACCGCGACCACCGCAAGTACTGGGTGGTGGACGGCAGGATAGTAGCCGCGGGCGGCCAGAACATCGACTACGACTCGCTGCGCGATCCGGACGCCGGCGGATGCATAGACGGCATGATGGAATTCGAGTCGGCGGAGGCCGCCGCGTACCTGCGAAACGCCTTCGTCCGCACCTGGAACGCGTACTCCCTCGACCTGCTCGATCCCGACGACTTCGCCGTCCGCGAAGGGCCGCGCGACTTCCCGCTGGCGGTCATCGACCAGGGGCTTCGGGAGCCGGGCCGGGTGACGACCATGTTCGACGGCTTCTTCGCGTTCGCGCGAGAGGAGCTGTGGCTGGTGCAGTGCTATACCTACCTGACGCCGTCTCTGCTGGACAAGGTGCGCTTCGCGGTGGACCGCGGGGTCAGGGTCAACGTCGTGCTGTCCGCCGAGCACGTGACCGCGCGGTCGCTGTACGGCTCGCTCTACGGCGTCGAGGACCTGCTCGACGCCGGCGCCGCCGTCTACCTGTACGAGTCGCCCGTCGGGTCGCTGCTCCACTTCAAGATGATGATGGCGGACGGGAGGCTGGCTTCGGTCGGCTCGGCCAACTACAACCTGCGCTCGCAGACGACCTCCAGGGAGATATCGTTCGTCGTTTCCGATCCCGAGCCGGTCGGGCTCATAAAGGCGGAGCTCGACGGTATCCTGCTCCGATGCCGGCCCGTCGATCGGGACGAGGCGGCGCGATACCGCGGCCCGAAGTATTTCCTGCAAAACCTGCTGATGCAGTTCTGGGGGTAGACAGTGAATTCCGTATCGAGGCTCGCTTTGTCAGCCGCGGCGGCCATCGTAGTCGCGGCCGCGGCGCCCGTAGCTGCGGAACCGCGCTCGCCATGGCTGGGCGGCAGCGTCGTCTCCGTCCGCGGTTTCTCCGAGGATTCCGGCCTGCCCGCCGGCGAGTATTTCGATCTGGGCCTGTTCGTCGAGCCGTTCCGCCTGAAATTCCTCAACCCCTCCGCGTCGGTCCGGTCCTTGATCCCGCAGTTCCCGTTCCGCCCCGGTTCGTCGATGATCGAGTTCGGCGTAGATATCGACTTGTTCAGCCTCCGGGACCATCCGCTTAAGGGGATCATGCGGCAGGAAAGCGCCCTCGGCCCCGCGTTGGCGGCCTCCTGGGCCTTCGAGCCGTCCCGGGGCATAGCCGCGGGAACGCTCTGCCTGACCGCCCACGCCCTCCGCTTGCGTACCGGCGACGCCCGGTATAATCTGCTGTCGCCGGAGTTGCTGCTCGATAGCGGCCTGAATCCATCCGGCTGGGGCCTCAGGCTCTTCGAATTCTCATATTTCCTGTTCTAGGAGCCGCGATGATCAAAACGGGCAAGCGCGCGCCGTTCTTCCTTCTCTGCCTCCTCGCCCCGGCCGCCGCCATGGCCGCGCCGGAACCCGGCGTATCCCTGGGTACCTGGTCCTTCGCGGGCGGCGGCCCCGGTCCCGGAACATACGCGTATGGCGGCTTGTCCCTGGGGCTGTCCGGCCGTCTCGAGCTGGAGGCCCTCGGCGTCGCGGAGATGACGCCGTCCCCCGGCGGGGACGTTATAGCCGGCGCCAGCCTCGGCCTGTCCGTCCTGGGGCCGAGGGATTCTACCTATTTCAACATGCTGGCCGAGCTGGCGTTCCTGCAGTCGGTCGTGACCGACGGCGGGCCGGGGCTCGGGCCGTCGTACCTGATGCTCAGGCTATCCCCGCTGGCCATCGGGACGCCGTACTACGGCCACCGCGACCGGATGTTCTCCATCGGCGTCCTGTACGATATCGGTGCCGATCATTTCTCCGCCGTATGGAACGTGCTGATAGTCAGCTGGTATCCGTTCTAGCGGACGAGCAAGCAACCATGAGGTATTCCGCGTGAAACGATCCGTCTCTTCCCTGTTCGCATGTATCCTGCTAGCCGGCTCGCTCGGCGCCGTGCCTGCGTCAGCTCAGCAGGACGACCTGCTCCTCGCCGATACGCCTATCTTCTACGGCGAAGACGCCTTCCTCGCCCGCCTGGAGGCCCGTACCGGAGGCGAGCGGGCGCCCGTCGGCCTCGTACTGTCCGGCGGCTCGGCCCGGGCGTTCGCCCATATCGGCGTCCTCAGGCGCCTCGAGGAGGCGGGCGTCGTGCCCGATTTCATCGTGGCCAATTCGATGGGGTCGATCATCGGCCTCTTATACGCCGCGGGCCTGTCCCCCGACCAGATATACGACCTGGTATCGAGCACCTCGATCGGCGCGCTGTTCGACCC
This sequence comes from Spirochaetae bacterium HGW-Spirochaetae-3, assembly GCA_002839315.1. Lineage (GTDB taxonomy): Bacteria > Spirochaetota > Spirochaetia > Treponematales > UBA12059 > SZUA-370. The sequence continues at coordinate 43,058 of PGXV01000013.1, read as the reverse complement.
GACCGTCCCGCTCTCGGGAGGTATTCTGGACCCGAGCCGATTCAGCGACCTGCTACGGCTGTATCTGGGCGACCTACGGCTCGAGGACTTGCCTATCCCGATAATCGTCGCCTGCGAGGACCTGGTGACCAAGCGCGAGATCCTGCTGGCCGAGGGAGACTTCACGACGGTGATGGAGGCGGCCTACGCCTTGCCGGTCTTCTTCCCTCCCGTGGCCTACGGCGACCATATGCTCATCGACGGGGGTATAACGAACCTCGTGCCGCTAGGCCTCGCGATGGACTTCTCCGATACCGTCATCGTATCGAGCACCTTCTATGACGCGACGGGCCTCAATCTGCGTAATCCGCTTATCGTTCTCAATACGTCCATCGATATCGGCAAGCGCCGCGCCGGCGTCGTCGACCTGCTGAACAATCCCGGGGCGATCTGGATACGGTGCGGCGTGGAGTCGTACTCGTTCATGGCGTTCGACCGGCTGGACGAGCTTTCGGCCGAAGGGTACCGATCCGCCGACGCGACCGCCGATCGTTTTGCGGGGCTCGCCTCCGGCGGCGTCGACGCCGGGCTCGAGGCCGCGAGGCTCGGCTACGACCTGGCCATAGCGGACGCCGGCGCCTCGTGGGCTCCTTTCGAGCGCGCCCCGTCGAGGAAGCTTCGCCTGGCGGTGACGCCGACGATACGCTCTACGGCGTATCCGGGGGATAGGTACTACCTGTCCGACTCCCTGTTCGGCGGAGCCAGCCTCGGCCTCCGGGCCGGACCGATGGAGCTGTCGTTGGACGGCGGCGGGGAGTGGGCGGCCTATACCGACGGGGCATTGTCTCCGGCCCTCGCGGCGTCCGGCCGGCTATACGTCGCCCCCTGGCTCAGGCTGGAGGGGTTCCTCTCGGCGCGATGGACCGGCGGCGTGGATAGCGGAATACCCGAGCTGTACCAGCGGAGCGGGGTCACAGCCGCACGAGCCTGGGACGGAGGACGACTGGAGCTGTCGTCGCGGCTCGAGCGGGATGGTATCGGCGTCGATGACGGAACGACGCTCCTGTCGAGCGGCGCCGACCTGACCCTCGACGGAGAAGGGGCGATCCGCGATTTCTCGTTCGGTTTCGGGCACCAGCTCTCGGGGGACTGGGACGAGCACTATGCCTACGCTACGGCGGGTATGCTCGTCATGCCCGCGCCCTCGCTGGCGCTTCGCTTCGGCGGCCTGACCCGCGCGGCGCTGGACCCGGACGGCAATGCGCCCTTGTTCTTGTCGGATCCCCTGAGCGTAGCCGTTCCGTCGGTAGTCGATGGCGTGGGCCGCGTATTGCTCGGAACCTCGATTTCCGCCGGCTGGGAACCGGAGCGCCTGGCTTTCTCGTTCGCCGAGCTGATAATCATGCGCCGCCTATCATTGGCTCTGTATGGAGACGCCGCATGGGCCGGAGCCGATAGCCGACCGTCGTCGCTGGTGACGGGGCTGCGCGCCGGTTGCGAGCTGTCGCTTATCGGATTAAAGTCGGCCCGCTTCCTCTTGGACGCGGGGCGCGATATCGAAAGCGGCGAGTATTTCGTAGGACTGTACCTGTCGCCGGTATCCGGCCGATGACAGGCGCTCATCCGCCAGCTTTCTTCCCGTCTCTGTTGACATCCTCTCCGGCGGCGCTTAGCCTATAATAGCGGTATATTATTTACGGTGCAGCGTACCGAGGAAGGATGGCTATATGCCTATGAGCATGATACATCCTGATCGGGGCGTCAGATAACGATGAAAAGGCTAGACTATTTATGAATGCTCGTTCCGTCGAGGCGAAAATGGACAAGAAGGCCTTTCAATCGATGTCAGCCCATAAGGCGCGTTGCCTCTTCCTGGTACTGTTCTCATGCCTTCTGCTCCTGGTCAGGGCTATCGTTTTTAGCCCGTTCGATAGAGGGTCGGCCGAGTTCTTCATCCTCGCAGCATTACCGGGCCTCATGTGCGTATTCGCTCTCGGCGTGGCCATAGAGTACGCCTTTAACCGCAAGCGACCCGTCCTGCTGCGAATTTCCAGCCGAAGCCGGCGGATCGCTGCGGCTATGTATTTCTCCGCCGTCATCGTATGCGTCTTCGACGTAGCCGCTGGCGTGTCCCCGTACCTGTTCATTCCCGGCATGATCATCTATAGCTTCCTGATCTGGGACCGACCCGGGTTCCTCGCCATCTCGTCGACGCTCGGGGCGACGGCGATACTGCGGGCCGTCGTCGTAGTCGGCCGCCCCCTCCTCTTCGAGGATATCGTCATCGTTACCATCGGCGTCATGCTCGCTCTGTACGGCGCCGACACCATACATAAGAACGTCCTGCCCAGCGAGGAGCGCCTGAGGACCCTGGAAGCCGAGAACGAGGAACTCTGGAACCTGTCGTTCCGCGATACGCTGACCGGCCTCTATAACCGGCGCTATATACAGCAGGTCGCGACGCACCTCCTCGTGCGCGCCGTCCGCTATAAGGAGCAGCTACACGTCCTGATGATCGACATCGACCACTTCAAGCGCGTGAACGACAAGCTCGGCCACGCAGTCGGCGACGATGTCCTCCGCGGTATAGCCCAGACCATCCAGGCGACCATACGCACCAGCGATACCGTGGCCCGGTACGGCGGCGAGGAATTCATCGTGTACATGGTGAAGTCGGACCCGGAGACGACGCAGTTCATCGCCAACAGGATTCGCGACGGCGTCGCGGCCATACGGTTCCCGGACGTGGCCTGGTCGGTAACCATCAGCATCGGCGTCGCCAGGCTTCAGGAAGGGGACAGCGTGGAAAGCCTCGTGGAGCGGGCGGACCAATTCTTGTACGTTTCGAAGCATCACGGCCGTAATCGCGTCTCTGGCTTCTGAGTATTACCCTTCCCGCCGTCCTTGATACGCGCCCATAGCCCGGAGTTCAGCCACGGCCCGGTAGCTTTCGGGCCGCCGCGGGTCTATAGCCACCACGGCTTCGGTGAAGGCCGCCTTACTATAGTAAATAGAGAATCCCGAGGCGTCGGAAACTCGCGGGGATCCTGCGGATATCTCGTAATTGGCTACCAAGGTCTCGAAGGCGCCGTCGTTAGAGACGACTCCGTGGGAGCTCGGGCCGCGGGGGCCGATGCCCGGTACGAGTACCGGCAGGCCGCTCCTCGCGGATAGCTCCTCGGCGAGCGCGCGGAAGCCGAGGTAGAGCGCCGCGATCTCCTTCGTACCCATGCCTCGTAGCAGCGAGCGCAAGGGGTTGAACGCGAAGGCGTACCAGAACTTGCCTATACCCGCGCTCCTGGCCGGGCCTTGGGAGAATACGAAGAGGCACATGCCGCGTATCCTCGACTCGTCCACGTCCCATAATCGCGCGACCAGGACGCCGGGCCTGAGTATGAGCTCCGGCTTCGCCGACAGGCAGATGCCGCCCATGTCGCCGTAGTACGCGTCCAGGAAACTACGCGATGTCCGTAGCGAGAAGCCCTTGCGCGGGGCCTTGGCGGTTTCCAGCCGCACGAGCAGGTCTCGCCATTTCGCCGTCTCCGCGGTCACCCGCGCGTACGCGGCGATCCTGCGCAGCGCCGCGTCCATCGACTCTCTAGAGACGGCCCCGCCTTTGATCCTGCTCGAGCCGCGTAGCGCGTCCGATAGATCGCCTTCGGCCTTCTCGAGAGCCGCAGCGAGCGCTTTATCGGCCGCGCAGGCGGCGCAGAGCGCGTCGACGGCGTCGGCGACTACGGCCGCCTGTTCAACCCCCATGAAGCCCGGCGCGACGTCCGACGCGAGTCTGGCTGCGACCGTCGAGAAGGACGGATCGGTAGCGTAGCGCGCGGCGGCCCCCGCGAGCGCGCCGAAGGCCGCGTCGGTGCCCGGCTTGAAGAAATAGGCCGCCAGATGCACGGCGAGCGCGAAGCGCCTCGGATCGCGACCCGTCGGCGAGACGACCTTCATCGACTCGAACGCTACGTCCATCAGCGAGAGGCGTGCTTCCAGCGCGCGGACCCCGCTCCGCGACCGGTCGGCGGGCTTCTCCCCGGCGGCGTCGAGCGAATCATCGCCCGTCGGACCGGTTCTGAGGTCAGCCAGCCGCTTCCTCGCCGCGGCGGCTTCCCGGCCGAGTTCGGCGAACACCGCTCCGCACTCTGGATCGCCTTCACCGGAGACGATAGCCCGCCACGCGGCCTCGATGACGTCGACGGCGATACGCGCCCGAACCGCGTCCCTGCCCGCCGCGTCCACGCCCTTGCCGGCCTCGTCGCTTAGCTCTATGCGCAGATCCACCGATATATCGGCGGCGGTTCCCGAGGAGGCCTCGCCATAACGATCGAATAGCGCCTTCATGGATCTTTCCTTGAGCTCCTGGGACGAGAAGCCCGTACCGATGCCGGGAATCAGGCTCCGTAAGGCAAGCTCATGGAAGCCCGGTCCGGGAGCGTCGAAGCGCCTCGCCGAGACCGCGTCCCACGATCGGTCCTCGCCCTTCGCGACCGCGCCGGATATCTCGGCGTACAGTTCGGCGGCGTCCGGATGCCCGGCGAGGTACGCGCGCCGCATCGTCGCCAGGTCGGGAGGCGAGCCGTCTCCAGAACGGAGCGGGCCGATGTCCAGCCCGAGAGCGAGAGCGAGCGCGTCGGCGTCGAAGTTACGGCGGCTAAAGGGCGCGGGAGGTCTGGCGTAGGGGCAAAGGGGATGGACGCCGGCGTTGGCCGCGACGATCGCTATATAGCGGGCCCTTTCCGCGGGGCCTATCCGCGCTAAGTCCTCAAGATGCCATCGGGCGAGCGCGGCGCCTTCGTCCCGGCGGAGGGCGCGTACCAGCGTCGCTGCGTCGAGCAGGTAACCGGAATCAGCGTTAAGGCTGATCGCCGCGGCTCTCCCGAGTACGGCGGGGCCTGCGTCGAGGTTGGCCAGCTCGGACGCCAGCTCCGCGTAGCCGCGGATCTCCTGCGCCAGGGAGAACGCGCCCGCGGCGGCGGTGCCGGCGGCCGCGCGCCTCTCCATCCTCGCCTCGAAGGAATCGGACAGGCCGGCCGAGGACAGGAACGACTCCGCGACCGCCGGGGACATCGCGGAAATGCGTCGTCCGAGCGTGCGCTCCAGGTCGGCGAGAGACCTGGCTATCGGAGCCAGCTGCTCCGGGTCTATGCGCCCGGACATACGGTATAGGCAGGGTAGGACGATGCGTCGCATGAACGTCAGGAACCCGGAGCTGGAGAACGTGAAACGCTTCCACGCGTCCATCCACGAGGCCAAGGGACCTTCCTGGGCGGCGAAGCGCTCTGCGGCGATTCGGGCGAGCGGTCGCCCGACGTACTTGCACAGCGCTACGTCGGTCAGCACGGGACTTGAGCCGAGCCTGGCTTCGTTCCACGGCGGGTCGGCGCGTAACGATATCAGCATATCGGCGATCGACCCGAGCACCCATACGTGGCGGCTTCTCCATCGGCGCCAGTCGTAGTCGGCGGCCATCCTGGGCATGATGACGTGGAGCGTGAACGCCGCCGGCGATATTCCCGCCCTGGCGAGCCTCGTCAGGATGAAATATAGACCCCTGTCCGCGCCGGGAGGGGCTTCTTCCTTGAACAGGATCTCCCTGAGGGGGGCCATCGCGGCCGCCGGGTCAAGCCAGTGCTCCTCTCCTCGTTCGTAAACCGCCTCGAGAAGCTTGAGGATGCCCGAGCGAGTCGCGCGAGGCCTGGCCTCGTCGAGCTCGGCCGCCCCGATCAGGGCTATGCGATGCCGAAGCGGTTGTCGGGTGCCTCCGCGCTCCAGGGCTCGTATCCGCGATCGTAGCTCCGCTGGCGATTCCCTGTTGAATACGGGCGCGGGAGTCGCCCCGCTGGGAACCGAAGGCTCGGGCCCCAGTTCGTCGTCGAGAGGCTCGTCATCGAGAGAGGTACCGCGTACGGAGACGGACCGTTTGTCCATACGGTCATGGTAGCGAGCCCGGAGCGTCTAGTCAAACGAGAGGGGGACGCTTCTAGCGCCTGAAGAAGAAGGAAGAGTAGCGGGAACCGCCGCCGCGCGAAAGGTACAGGCCCTCGAGCTCAAGCGGCGGTAACGCGTGGCTGAACAGGAAGCCTTGAACGAAGTCGCAGTCCATAGTCCGAAGAAGGTAGAACTGTTCCGCGGTCTCGACGCCTTCGGCGACGACCGATAATCCCATCCTGTGGGCGAGGCCGACGATGCCGACGACTATCTCGAGCGCCGCGCTCGATAACTCTATGTCCTTGATGAACTCCCTGTCGATCTTGACGATATCGATGGGAAGGTTCTTAAGGTACGAAAGCGAAGAGTATCCGGTGCCGAAGTCGTCTACGGAAAGCGATACGCCGAGCGCCTTGAGCCGCGAGAGTCCGAGCGCCGCGTCGTCGAGCCGCTCGAGCAGGACGCTCTCGGTTATCTCGACGATGAGGCGATCGGGCGCCAGTCCGGTCGTCTCGAGCACTTCCGCGATCATGGCCGGGAATTCGGGGCGCTGGAGCTGAACCGGCGAGACGTTTACCGATACCTTGAGCGCCGGCCCCTCGCCCTTGGACCAGGCGCCGCCTTGCCTGCACGCGGAACGCATGACGAGCTCGCCGAGCCTGACGATAAGGCCCGTCTCCTCCGCGAGCGGTATGAAGCTCTCCGGCGCGACGTCCCCGCGTATCGGGTCGTCCCATCGCACGAGCGCCTCGACGCTGTCTATGGCGCCGGTCGCTACCCTGACGACGGGCTGATAGTGAACGCACAGGAGCCCGGTATCTATGGCGTCCCTCAGGTCCGCCTCCATGGTCGTACGACCGCGACGGTTCTGGTACAGGCCTTCGGAGAACTGGGTGATGCAATTTCGGCCTGAATCCTTGCACGCCTGTAGCGCCACGTCTGCCGCGGCGAGCAGCTCTACCGAATTCGCGCCGTCGCGCGGCCATACGGCCACGCCGAGGCTGGCCCGGAGGGGATAGCGCTTTCCTTCCAGCTCGATGGGCTCGTCAAACGCGGTCTTGACGCGGGCAGCCGCTTCCTGGGCCTCCTCTGACGCGCGTACGGGCATCAGGATGCTGAATTCGTCACCGGCGGTACGGGCGCATATGTCGCCGGCCCTGACCGTCGCGGCGATGCGCTTGCCGGCCGCCCGGAGGAGCATGTCGCCGCAGTCGTGTCCGAAGTCGGTATTGTAGCGCTTGAAATCGTCTACGTCGGCGGTAACGATGACGAGGCTGGATTTGGTAGCGTCGCTTCGCTTGATGACGGAGTCGATAGCCGCGGAGAAGAGTATCCTGTTCGGGAGCCCCGTAAGCTCGTCGTGGTTGCGAGTCCACGCCAAGCGTTCGAGAGCCTCGCGCTCGTCGGTCACGTCGCGTACGACGCCTACGTAGCGCGGTCCGCCGGACGTCGCGGATTCGTCCGCCGCGATTTCTGGCGCTATGGTAATCCGGATTTCCTCGACGCTCGGACGGCTGGAATGGCGGCTCTTCGTCAGCTCGCCGCTCCAATAGCCTATCGACTCCAGGGCCGCCCTGGCGTTGGAGAGGGGGCGGTCGTTCATCGGTTCGGGATAGAGCTGGCTGAGCGTAGGCGGTTCCCTGTCGAAGGCGTCAAGGCCGACGGCGCGCGAGAATGCCTGGTTCGCGTACCTGATCCTGAGATCCTTGTCCGCGAAGAATACGCCGTCTTTCATGATCGAGAGGAGGGCTCTCGAAAGCGCGAGCCTATCGCCTTTCGACGCCGCGCCCCACTGCTCGGCTTTCTCGGTCTCCGTCTCGTCGCTACGCATAGATGCTGAATACCGCCCAGTTAGCCAACCCCGAGTACACGTTACGAAAGGACGCGGTAGGCAAGATGTTTTCGTACAATAGCATACTAGTCCCCTATCGTGTAAAGCCGACGCTCTGTTACGCTATTGAGTATCGGCATCGACGGGGGATTCCTTGTCCGTAATCTCATCGTCCGACGCGGTTCGTGTCGGATTGGCGGCGTCGGGTTCGGAATCAGGCCCGGCCGAGCGGCACGGGACCCTTGACGACGACGCAGGCGTAGACGAATAGCTCGAGCAGGACCTTTTCGTTGGATTGGCCCATGGCGCGTAGCCTGGCATCCGTATCGACGCCGAACGCTACCAGTCGCTCGCAGGTGTTCCTGGGCCAGCGCCTGCGAGCTGAATCATAGCTGGCGAGAGCGGATCTTCGGGTAATCCTGAGGCTTCTCGCCGCCTGTTCGAAAGGATCTCCGGCGGATAGGGCGGCGTGCAACGACGAAAGCCGCCTGAACGACCACAGGAGGCCCGCGAGGAGGCCTATGCCCGAGCCGTCCCGGTCGGACAGTATCGCCGATAACGTATCGAGCGATTGCTCGAAGCTGCCTGAGGCCATCTTGTCGAACAGGCTGAACGCGTCCTCGGCGCGGTTGTGCGCTATGTAGCGTTCAACGTCGTCTTCGACTATGGTCGATCCGCGTGAGAAGAATAGCGCCAGCCTCGAGCATTCCGTCCTGAGCGCCTCGGTATTGTTCTCTACGAGGTCGAGTATCGCGTCGACCGCCTCGTCGTCGGCCCGGATGCCCTGAGTGGCGAAGAAATCGCGGACCCATCGTCCTGTTTCCTGGGCCGATAGCTCCCAGAATACCTTCTTCGCGTCCTTGCCGATGGCGGCCTCGATAGCCTTGTCTACGCCGAAGCCGTCGGCGATCAGTACGAGCACGGTCGATTCCGCCGGGCGCTTGGCGTACTCGACGAGGGCCTGTACGTCAGCCTTGGCCTTGATCTGGTCGGCCCCGAGGTACTGTACGAATTTTCCCGGAGAGAATAGCGAGCCGTTCATCAGCAGGTCCAACAAGGCTGAAACAGGCGTTTCATTGGCGTATATCCGGTGTTCCTCCGGGTCGCCCTTCCACTCGGCCTGGCAACGGGCGCGGAGCTGCTTTATAAAGTCGTTACGGCGACCCAGTTCCGGGCCTCCTACCGCGAATACGGATTCCATATTCGCCTAGTAGGTACGGACTATGCCGCGAAGCTTGCCGAGTATACGGACGTCCTGGGTGAATATCGGCGCGTAGGCTTCGTTCTCGGGTTCCAGGCGTACCCTGCTTTTTTCTTTATAGAAGCGCTTGAGGGTAACGGAATCCTCTATCGCCGCCACGACGATCTCGCCGTCGCCCGCTACCTGCTGCTGTTCTATAACCGCGAGGTCTCCATCGAGTATTCCCGCGTTTATCATGCTATCGCCCTTCACCTTAAGCGCGAAACAACGGGATGAGCCGACCATGGACGCGGGGACGTGGACGCACGATTCGTAGTTTTCCTCGGCGAAGATGGGCTTGCCCGCGGCGACCGACCCGAGGATAGGTATTTCTATCGTCGGAGAGCGGCCCTCCTTGATAGACTTGCCGATGATCTCTATCTTCCGCGATCGCCCTCCGCCCGCGCGTATCCGTCCCTTGCGTTCGAGCGCCTTGAGGTGGTCGTAGGCGCCCTTCACGGACATGCTGAAATGGGCCGCTATTTCTCTGATCGTAGGGGGATAGGGATTTTCTCGTATGAATGCCTCGATATAATCGAGGACTTCCTTCTGGCGATCCGTTAATTCGTTCATTCGCCGGCCTCTATACCGAATTTCTTTATCTTGGCGTGCAGGTTGCTTGGATATACGCCGATGGTTTCCGCCGTCTTGGCGATATTATATCCGTTTTTTCGTAAGTTGTGCAGTAAATATCCACGTTCGAACGCTTCTCTGGCCTCGGAAAGGCGTAACTCTGAAAGCGTATCGAGTCGATCGGGAATAGATTCCTCATCCTTGCCGTCTGACCGGCCGATGAAGTGCGCGATCGTCTCCGCCGAAATACTATCCTCGTCGCTCATTACCGATACGCGTTCCATGAAATTCTTCAGTTCCCGTATGTTCCCGGGCCAATCGTAGCTCGACAAGGCGGCGATCGCCCCCTCTGAAAGCCTTCTTGATGAGCCGCCGCCCAGGCGTTCCAGGAAGAAGGCGGCGAGCGCCGGTATGTCCTCGGGGCGCTCGCGAAGGGCCGGCATGCGTAGCGGGATTACGTTAAGCCTGAAGAACAGGTCCTCCCTGAACCGGCCGGCGGCTATCTCCTGCCGCAGGTCCTTGTTCGTCGCCGCCACGACCCGTACGTCCACCTCTATCGTCTGCTCGCCCCCGAGACGCTCGAAACGCATCTCCTGTATGGCGCGTAGCATCTTGGACTGAGCCGATAGGGACATGTCGCCTATCTCGTCCAGGAAAAGCGTTCCGGTATGCGCCGTCTCGAATTTTCCCTTTCGCCGCGCCACCGCGTCGGTGAACGAGCCCTTCTCGTGACCGAACAGCTCGCTTTCTATAAGCGTATCGGGCATCGCGGCGCAGTTGACCGCGACGAAGGGGCCGCTGGCTCTGGCCGATAGCTCGTGTATTCGCCTGGCCGCCAGTTCCTTGCCCGTACCGTTCTCTCCCGTTATGAGCACGCGCGCGTCGGAACGGGCGCTCTGGTCTATCAATTCCCGGACCTCGGCCATTTTTATCGACGATCCGATCATGTCGTCGTTCTCTATCGTCTTCAGCTTGAGCCTGGAATTCTCGAGCTTCAGCTCGCATAGCGCTCGGGCGTTCCTGACCGCGGTTATGAGGCGCTCTATGGATAGCGGCTTCTCGATAAAGTCGAAGGCTCCGAGCTTGACTGCGTTGACGGCCATATCGATCGACGCATGGCCCGAGACGACTATCGTCTCGATCGCGGGATGGTCCGCTCTGATCGCCTTGAGTACGTCTATGCCGCCCATCCTCGGGAGCCATACGTCCAGGATGACGACGTCGACGCTCTCGCGCCGTAGCGTCTCGAGCCCTATCGGGCCGTCCTCGGCCGTAAGGGTGGCATAGCCTTCGTCCTCGAGTATGTCCTTTACGGTGGCCCGAATACCGGGCTCGTCGTCGATTACGAGGATGGCGCCCATGGATTTCTTCCTTTATTCGATTATACGCTCTCCGCCGGTAGATCGATATAGAATACGGTGCCGACGCCTTCGCCGGAGTCGAAATGTATGCCGCCGCCATGTGCCGCCACGATATGCTCGACGATAGCCAGGCCGAGTCCCGTGCCTCCGGGCTTCGTGGTGAAGTACGGGGAAAACACCTTGTCTCGGACATCGGCCGGAATGCCGGACCCGTCGTCCCGGACCTGTATCCTACAGTATCGGGATTCGACCGTTTTGACAAGATCGGCGCGAATCCAGACCTTGCCGCGACCCTCGGTAGCGTCCGCGGCATTGGAGATAAGGTTGCCGAGCGCCTGCTTCAGGTAACCGCGATCCGCCTTGAGGACGAGGCCCGGGTCGATGTCATCGCAGTCTATGGTTAACGACGGCCACGAGGCAGAGTATAGGTGCACGGCTTCGTCTATCGTCTGCTTTAGCCCCATCCAATCCTTCTGAGGCTCCGGCAGCCTGGCGAAATCCCTGAATTCGGTAAGCAGGGACTCCATGTTAGCCGCTTCCTGCACGATCGCGACCATGGATTTCTCGAGGATATCACCTACGGTTTCGGGGTCGGACTTCCATCGCCTGAGTACCCGTTCTGCCGACAGCCTGATCGGCGTCAGCGGGTTCCGGAGTTCGTGCGCCAGTTTTCTGGCGATATCCCGCCACGCTTCTATCTTCTCGTTGCGCAACTCGTCGCCCCGGGACCGTTCCAGTCTTTCAAGGACCGCGTTGAAGGCTTCGATCAGGTCTCCGGCTTCGTCCCCCGGCTTGGAGAGGAAAGGGGCGCGCCTGGCGCCGGATCCGACCCTGGTGATGGCTTCGGACAAGGCCGCGACCGGGTTTAACAGGCGGTCGGCGGCTCCGATCGCGAAGAGCATGGCGATCGCGAAGAACGGGAAGGCCATGCATGCGGAGAAGAAGGCGAGATACGCAGAGAAAGAATCGGCGATGCGTCCGGAATGCTCTATAACGCCCAAGGCCGTAGACAAACCAGTCGCCGCATCCTCGGCTTTCGCCTTGAAGCGTAGCGAGACGATAGTCGATATCGCGCGCCCGTCGCCAGTTATTCCGGAATTTAACGAGAAGTAGCGGGCGTAGTTGTTGCCTCCCGACGAAAGGCGAGGCAGGAACCCGCTTTTTGCCGTCTCCGCGGAGCCTGGCCTGGATCTCGCGGCGGAATCGCCCGCGAACGAGACCGAGACGCCGTCCGAGAATAGCTCCACGGCGCGGATCGAAGGATCCCTCGCCGAAAGTCGCGCGAGTACCCGTTCGGCGTCGGCGCCGCGGGTGGCGACGACGGCGCCTATATCGTTCTCCGCCGAGTACTTTAACGACGCTTCCTTCTCCGCGTAATAGATGAGCGCGAGATCGAGCCCGTCGCGTAGCGCCTCCCGTACGACCAGCGACGAAGGCGAGCCTACGGCCTCGTTCGTCAGGGAACCGAGGAACAGCGTAGTAGGGACGGTAGCCATAGCGGCGACGACGAAAAACGAGGCGATCAAGCGAGCGCGGAGCCGGTAGCCCCATGCTTTCCTGCGGTATTCCCTCGCGAAGCGGACGCCGGATACGATCAAGACGCCGGCGAGCGCCGTAGGCGTTATCGCCAGTAGCGCCGCGGCCGCTCCGGATTGGATTCCGCTGGAGCCGGCGCCGTCGTTTATGGATGCGCGGAGATAGGCGTAGGCGCCGACGAAGACGGTTGCGTAGAGTATTGCGACGACGACCGCGTCGGTCGCGCGGTGCGACGGAAGCCTCCGGTCGGCCATTACTCCTCTTCGAAGCGGTTCTGGAATAGCCTGTCTATGGCCTCGGCCGCCTCGTTCTCGTCCTCGCCGTCGGTGATGATCTTTATCTCGGTCTCGAATCCCGCCCCGAGCGTGATGATGCCCATGATGCTCTTGGCGTTGATGCGATCGTCGCCCTTCTGCAGGAACACCTTGGACTTGAATTTCCCGGCCGTCTGCACGATGAGCGCGGCGGGGCGGGCATGGATGCCTGCCCTATTCTTGATGACGGTCATTTTCTCAATCATAGAGAACTCTCCGATCGCGAACGAGTTAGATAGAATCGTCCCGGCCGAAGTATACGTCGCGGGCGCTCTCGCTCTCAAGCCATCTTAATATATTCTGGTTGAATTCCTTGGCCGAATGGTAGCCCATCTTCTTGAGCCTCTCGTTCATCGCGGCCGTCTCGATGATGATGGGGATGTTCCTGCCCGGCTTGACCGGGATGTCGAGCTGAGGTACGTGGACTCCGAGTATGTCCAGGGTGTTCTCGTCGGTTCCGATGCGATCGTATACCTTCGCCGCGTCCCACTCCTCCAGCGCGCAGATAAGCTGGACCTGCTTCTTGTCCCTGATCGCGCCGACGCCGAACAGGTGCGTCACGTTGATGATGCCGAGGCCGCGGATCTCCATGTGGTGGCCTATCACCTTGTTCGCGCCGGAGCCCATCAGTATGTTGCCGCTGACGCACCGTATCTCGACCACGTCGTCGGCTACGAGCCGATGCCCCCGCTCTATGAGTTCCAGCGCCGTCTCGCTCTTGCCGACTCCCGATTCGCCCGTTAGCAGTATGCCTATGCCGTATACCTCGACGAGTACCCCGTGGACGCTCGTCTTGGGCGCGAACACGTTGGTGAGCACGCGCATCAGCCTCGAGGACAGCTCCGTGGAAGACAGGTCGGACAGCAGTATGGGGCAATCGGCGGCCTCTGCGGCTTCGGCGAACATCGGGGCCGGCGGCTCGTCGTTCGCGAATATGAAGCAGGGGATAGGGAAGGAGAATATCTTGGATACGCCTCCCTCTTTGCCTTCCGACGCGAGCAGGTGCAGGTACGCGGCCTCGCCCCTGCCTATGAGCTGGATGCGCTGGTACGCGAAGCTCTCGAAGAACCCCGACAGCGCCAGGCCGGGCCTGTTGATGTCAGGGGCGCTGATATGCCTGCCAAGGCCCTTGCGGCCGCAGATGCAACGGAGCTCGAGGGCGTCATGCTCCTTGAGGTCGAGGTCGAGGAGATCGAGAACGGTAAATCGCTTTTCGTCCATCGTTCGGGAGCATACTCCGATTCGGGGCGTTGCGCAACGATGCAATGGCGACGGTCGTCGCTGGAACCGCCCGGCCCGTTCGCGGGCTACTGGATCTTGGGGATTACGGCGAGGCCCCGCCTTGCTAGCGGGGCCTCCGGTATGGTTACGGGGTCAGGCTATTTCTTGTCCTGTACCTTCGATTTCTCTTTATTTATTTTCTGCTCGAGGATATCCATCAGCTTGTCCATGCCCGCCGCGAGTTCGAAGTCCGTCTCCTGTACGTGGGCGCTGGCGCCCCACCGGAAGTTGATCGTGCACTCGCATTTGAACTGCTTCTCCTTGGTGAAGGCGAAGAGCAGGTCGACGATCAGGTCCTTCGCGTACGCGATACGCTCGAGTTTCTTGTCCAGGTAGGCCCTGTTCGCCTCGCTTAGGTCAAAGTGCACTGAACGGACGTCTATGGTCATGCAAACCTCCTTGTGGCCGGATAGTCCCGGCCGATCGCGCTCAGCCGCGCTTGCGGCCGAACGATGAATCCATGTTCAGCTCCCCACGGTACTTGGCCACCGTCCTCCTCGCCAACTTGATGCCCTTGCGGGCCAGGATATCGGTTATGTCCTGATCGGACATCGCGTTCGTCTCGTTCTCGATTATCTCCTTGATGACCTGCTTGACGCCGCTCTTGGAGAACCTGGAACCGCCCGAGCCCGAGCCGGAGATGCTGTTCGTGAAGAAGTACCGCAGCTCGAAGATGCCCCAGTCGGTTTGAACATACTTCTTTCCGGCGATGCGGGAAATAGTCGTCTCGTGGACGCCGACCTCGCCGGCTATATCCTTGAGCGTCAGCGGCGCCAGGTGCTTGGGTCCCCTGGCGAAGAAGGGTCGCTGGAATTCCACGATAGAGCGTACGACCTTGAGCAGCGTGCGGTTCCTCTGCTGGATGCTCTGGATGAACCAGCGCGCCTTGCGGATGTTGTCCTTGACGAATACGTCCGTTTCCTTGTCGTGCTTTTCCCCGGACAGCCTGTCGAAGAACGGGTTGATGCCTATGACCGGTATCTCCTCGTCGTTGATGACTATGACGAATTCGCCGTCCTTGAGCTTGACCTGTACGTCGGGCGTGACGTACCGCGTCTCCTCGGCTGAGTATTGCCTTCCGGGGAAAGGGTTCAGAGCCTTGATGAAGGCGAGCGCGTCCCCCATCTCCTTGTCGCTCATCTTGAGGATCTTCTGTATTTCCTGGTGCTTGCCGCGTTCGAGGAGATCGATGTGGTCGCGGACGATTTCCACGGTCTTGGGAGGCGCGTCGGGCGTCATTCCCGTCTGCACGAGCAGCGATTCCCTGAAATCCATGACGCAGACGCCTATCGGCTCGAGCCCTCGCACTATCTCCATGACCGAATCTACGGAGGCCCTGGACGAGCCCTTGCATAGTAGGTACGGATCTTCCTTATGGAATCCGTCAGCGTCCAGGTTCTGGATGAGGCGCTCGCCTATCGCCCGTTGAGCCTGGGAGATCGGCTGCAACCGGAGCTGCCATAGCAGGTGCTCCTGAAGCGTCTCGGCAACGGTAATAGCGCCTTCCAGGAACATGCGCTTGGAATCGGAATCGTCATCGTTCGACCGGCTAAAGCCAGGGTCGGAGCTGTTTTCGAAGCGCTGGACTGCTTCTGAATCGGATTCTTTCTCTTCCGGTATCGATTCAAGGGACATGGTGGATCTGTCCTCGATCACCTCGAGCGCAGGGTTGGCCTCTATCTCCTGCTGGATCTCTTCCTTGAGCTCCTGCAATGGTAGGGCCATGAGGCGGATGGATTGAATCATCTGCGGGCTAAGCTTTTGCCGCTGTTCCTGGATGATCGATGGGCGCTGAAACTGCAAGTACTATCCTCCACTTCGGGTCTAACCGTGCGCGGGGCCGTCGGACCCTTGATTTAATGGTATAGCATAGTCGGGTAATGTCAAGGCGGCCTCCGCGATCGCATTTGGGCTTCGTCTACAAAAACCGTGCCTATTTTCACGAATTATTGCCGATAGGGGGGCGTATCGCCTTGACGCTTCAAAATAGACCTTATTATTTTACTAAGTACTAACCGTATGGCTCATGGCGTCGTTTCGTCAATCCGAGCCTTTCGGCCATCACCATCGTAGAGCGAGGCTATGTCCAAACAAAAGAAGAATGCTAGCGAAGAACGCATAGACGGCATCGAGCCAGAGGGAACCGGTACTCCGGCGTCCGAAGGCCAGGCTATGGAGGATACGGCGCCGAAGGCCGAGGCCGAGAAGGCGATGACGGAGGCGAAGAACAGGATCTCCGCGCTGGAGTCCGAAGTATCAGCGCTCAAGGACCAGTACCTGAGGAAGCTCGCGGATTACGAGAATTTCCGCAAGCGCATGTTCAGGGAGAAGGACGACGCGATCCAGTACGCCAATTCGCAGATCCTGACGGACCTCGTCGGAGTCCTCGACGATTTCGAGCGGGCGATCAAGAGCTCGGAGCTGTCGAAGGATTTTACGTCGCTGCACGACGGCGTAGGCATGATTCAGAAGAACCTGCTCGGGTTGCTCGATTCCAAGTACGGCCTCTCCCGGTTCGACTCGGAGGGAGCCGCCTTCGATCCGAACGTACACGAGGCGGTGATGAGCGAGCAGGGCGAATGCGAGGAGCCCTGCGTCGTCGAGGAGTTCGTCAAGGGATACAAGCTGCGCGAACGCGTGTTGCGGAGCGCCAAGGTCAAGGTACGCATGCCCCTGCCCGTCAGGGACGCGAACGATACGAATACAAGCGAAGAGAACGCATAAGGAGCATCCCATGGGAAGGATTATCGGCATCGATCTAGGAACCACGAATAGTTGCGTGGCGGTCATGGAGGGCGGCGAGCCTCTCGTCATAGCCAACTCCGAGGGGCAGCGGACCACCCCGTCCATCGTCGGCTTCACCGGCAAGGGCGAGCGCGTCGTCGGCCAGCCCGCCAAGAACCAGATGATCACCAATCCGGAGAATACCGTCTATTCCATCAAGCGCTTTATGGGGCGCCGCTACGAAGAGGTCACCAGCGAGACGACCCTCGTGCCGTATAAGGTCGTCGCGCACCAGAACGACGTACGCGTCGACGCCGCCGGCAAGCTCTACAGCCCCCAGGAGGTCAGCGCCTTCATCCTGCAGAAGATGAAGAAGACCGCTGAGGACTACCTGGGCGAGGCCGTCACCGAGGCCGTGATCACCGTGCCGGCGTACTTCAACGACGCACAGCGCCAGGCGACCAAGGACGCCGGCCGCATCGCCGGGCTCGAGGTCAAGCGCATCATCAACGAGCCGACCGCCGCTTCGCTCGCGTACGGCTATAACAAGGACCAGAAGAAGGAGAAGACCATCGCCGTGTACGACCTCGGCGGCGGCACCTTCGATATATCCATCCTGGAGCTCGGCGAGGGCGTTTTCGAGGTCAAGTCGACCAACGGCGACACCCACCTGGGCGGCGACGACTTCGACAGGCGCGTCATGCAGTGGCTCGTCGACGAATTCAAGAAGGACTCCGGCATCGACCTGTCCAAGGACCGCATGGCCCTGCAGCGCCTCAAGGAAGCGGCCGAGAAGGCCAAGATCGAGCTGTCCAACGTCCAGCAGGCCGAGATAAACCTGCCGTTCATCACCGCCGACGCGTCCGGCCCCAAGCACCTGCAGAAGAGCCTGACCCGCGCCGCGTTCGAGCGCCTCATCGAGGACTACCTCGAGAAGTCCAAGGACCCCTGCCGAAAGGCCATGAAGGACGCCGGCGTGACGGCCGACCAGATCGACGAGGTCATCCTCGTCGGCGGCTCAACGCGCATCCCCAAGGTCCAGCAGATCGTCAAGGATCTGTTCGGCAAGGAGCCCAGCAAGGGCGTCAACCCCGATGAGGCCGTGGCCGTCGGCGCCGCTATCCAGGGCGGCATCCTCGGCGGCGACGTCAAGGACGTGCTGCTCCTCGACGTGACCCCGCTGTCCCTCGGCATCGAGACCCTCGGCGGCGTCTTCACGAGGCTGATCACCCGCAACACCACCATTCCCTGCCGCAAGGGCCAGATATTCAGCACCGCGGCCGATAGCCAGAGCACCGTGTCTATCCACGTGCTGCAGGGCGAGCGCGAGATGGCCACCCAGAACCGGACGCTCGGCCGATTCGACCTCGAGGGCATCCCGCCGGCTCCGCGCGGCGTCCCGCAGGTCGAGGTCACCTTCGACATCGACGCGAACGGTATCGTCCACGTCGCCGCCAAGGACCTGGGCACCGGCAAGGAGCAGAAGATACGCATCGAGGCCTCCAGCGGTCTCAACGACTCGGACATCGACAAGATGGTCAAGGAAGCCGAGGCCCACGCCGAGGAGGACAAGCGCGAGCGCGATCGCGCCGAGGCCCGCAACGAGGCCGACTCCCTGATCTACACCACGGAGAAGTCGCTCAAGGATTACGGCGACAAGGTGAGCGCCGAGGAGAAGGCCGCCATCGAGGCCGCGGTCGCGGAGCTCAAGAAGGCGGTCGAGACCAACGAGGCGGAACCGATGAAGGAGAAGATCGAGGCGCTCAAGCAGGCCTCCTACAAGCTCGCCGAGCAGGTCTACAAACAGGCTTCCCCCGACGCCCAGGGCGCGGCGGGCGGCCCGGAGGCTAGCGCCGGTGACGCTGGGCAGGCCGGTGCCGATAGCTCGCCCAACGATAGCGGCGCCGAGGACGCGGACTACCGCGTCGTAGACGACGACGACAAGAAGTAGTAGATACGAAGGATAAACGAAGAGAATGAGCGATGAAGAGGGAAGGCAAGAGGGAATTATATGATTCGCCCGTGCTTTCCCTTCTTCTCTTATCCTGTTATTCTCTGCGTTCAAATCTCCTATAAGGGTTAACCGTGGCTAAACGAGATTATTACGAGGTCCTTGGCATCCAGAAGAGCGCCAGCAAGGACGACATCAAGAAGGCGTATCGCAAGCTGGCTATCCAGAACCACCCGGACAAGAACCCGGGCGACAAGGCGGCCGAGGAGCGCTTCAAGGAAGCCACGGAAGCCTACGAGGTAGTCTCGGACGATCAGAAACGCGCCGCGTACGACCAATTCGGCTTCGCCGGCGTCGACAGCATGGGCGGCCAGGGCGGAGCTCAGGATTTCACGAACATCTACCGCGACTTCGAGGATATCTTCGGAGGCTTCGGCGATTTCTCGAGCATCTTCGATAACCTGTTCGGCGGAGGCGGCCGCTCGTCATCCGGAAGGCGGCGCGGCGAGTCTCCGCGCGGCTCTAATCTCCGCTACGATATGGAGCTGACCTTCGAGCAGGCCGTGTTCGGTACGACCGTCGAGATTTCCTATAGCCACGACGAGAGCTGCTCTACCTGCAAGGGATCCGGGTCCGAATCCGGCGGCGGCCGTAAGGTGTGCCCGACGTGCCAGGGGTCCGGCCAGGTGCGCCGCAGCTCGGGCTTCTTCTCTATAGCCAGTCCTTGCCCGACATGCGGAGGCGAGGGGCATATCGTCGACAAGCCGTGTAAGGTATGTAGCGGCTCGGGCCTGTCCAAGAAGAAGCAGAAGATAAAGGTTACCATCCCGCCGGGCATAGACGACGGCAAGCGCCTCGCGGTCGCCGGTCAGGGCGACGCGGGGCCCAACGGCGGCAGGTCCGGGGACCTGTACGTGTTCATCCACGTCAAGCCGCACGAATTCTTCGAGCGCGACGGCTACGACCTGTACTGCGCGGTGCCTATATCGGTCATGAAGGCGACGCTGGGCGGAGAGATCACCGTGCCGACTATCGACGGCAAGAGGGTAAAGGTGTCCGTCCAGCCGGGTTCCCAGCACGGCAAGATGCTCCGCCTGAGGGAAGAGGGCGTGCCCGGAGCCAATGGTAGCGCCAAGCGCGGAGACATGTACATCAAGCTGATGATCCATGTGCCGCAGAAACTGACGAAGCGAGGCAAGGAGCTCCTTGAGGAGCTCGTCAAGGTCGAAGGCGACGAATCGGAACCGCGGCCTATAAAGCTGTCGGAGCTCAAATAGTTGCGTTAACCGTAAGGACCCCGGCTTGGCGCCGGGGTTTTTTTATGGCAGTACGGACACGACGGAATATCCCGCCTTGACCACCGCGCCGCGCAGCATATTGGCGTCGAGCCCCTCGCCTTCGACCACGGCCTTGCCTTCGGTCACGTCCACGACGGCGCTCGATACGCCGCTTACCGCCTCGATGGCCGACTTGACCCGCATCGCGCAATGGCCGCAGCTCATTCCCTCTATCGTTACGATAGTCTTCATACCGGCAACTCCTTTGGGAGATATACCCCCCAGGGGTATAATATAATGAAGATCCGCCTGTATGGGAAGGGCCGTGGCCAACGCGTCGCGATAGCCCGAGCCTACGCGCTCGCCGCCTCGGCCGCCGCGAGCGCCGCCGCGTAGTCCGGCTCCTGGGCTATCTCGGGGACCTGCTGGGTATATACGACGCGGCCGGCCGCGTCGGCGACGACGACCGCGCGGGACAGGAGCCCCTCCATGGGACCGTCCGCTATCGCGACGCCGTAGTCCTGCCCGAACCTCCTGTCCCGTAGCTCGGAGAGCGTCACGACCGCGTCGATGCCTTCCGCCTCGCAGAATCGTTTCTGGGCGAACGGAAGGTCGCGGCTGATCGTAAGGACGAGCGCCCCTCCCATCTCCTTGATCCTCATGTTGAACGCCCTGGCGCTGGCCGCGCAGGTGCCCGTGTCGAGGCTCGGCACGATGTTAAGGATAAGCACCTTGCCCTTGAAGTCGGCCAGCGTCGCGTCCGACAGGTTGGATTTCGTAAGCTTGAAGTCCGGTATCCTCGATCCTACCTTCGGGAGATCGCCCGAAGTAGTTATCGGCGTGCCTTTGAGAGTGACGGTAGCCATATGCCCTCCTGGTTTTCTTCATTCACCTCATAGGAATGTACGCATTAACACGGTTGGGAGCAAGCCGCGCGGAGGCGCCGGACGTACTCGCTTGCGGACGCGGCCGGGACGGGGTATGCTCCTACGGTCATGAACGGAACGTATGCCCGCCCCGTATCCAGGGCCCGACCCGACGTCGGGCTCCCCGAGCCTCACGTCTCCGCGGCCGTCCTCGGCCTCGCCCATGCCGTATTAGGCGCCTACCTGCGCATGGCGCTAGGTTTCGAGCGTATAGAGTTGCGCGGCGGCGACGTCCTGGTCGAGGCGTTCCGCGCCGCCTTCGACGGGGAGCGGCGGGTAATGCTGGCGTTCCGCCATCCCTACGGCGACGAGCCCCAGCTTCTGTCGTGGATCTTCTCCGTGGGGCTGGGCCGCGAGGCGAGGCGCCTCGGCGTTCGATTGCCGAGGCGCCCTCACGCGGTATTCGTGCACGGGTACGAGGTCCCTCGGTGGGGCGGCCCCCTGATTCGATGGTTGCTGCCGCGCGTCGGCGCCATGCCGGTACACCACAGCAAGATGGATACCGTCGGTATGGACAGGATACGCGCGGCTATAGAGGACGGCCCGTACCCGCTCGCGCTGTCGCCTGAAGGCCAGGTCAGCTATACGAGCGGAGACGTGCCGCGGCTCGAGGCCGGCGCCGTGCGACTGGGTTTCCGATCCGCCGACCGACTCGAGAGGGTCGGCCGGCCCGAGCACGTCGTGCTGATGCCGATATCGGTACGATACGAGTACGATCGCCGCGCGGTCGCCTCGCTCGAGCGGCTCGTCCTGCGTATCGAGTCGTTCGTAGGCTCCGGCGCTCCGTCGTCGCCCGAGCGGCGCATCGCCATGCCTGGCCGTCTCGCCGACGCCCTCGAGGCGATCCTGCGTATCGCAGAGCGGCAGTACGGTCTGGAAAAGGGCGCGGAGCCGGGCGCCGCGCTTCGGGCGGAGGCCATCGTCGAGGCCGCGCTGTGCACGGGAGAACGCCTCCTGGGCATAGCCCGCGGCCCTGGCGACGCCATAGAGCGCCTGTACCGCATACGACAAGTCGGTTGGGATAGGGTCTATCTGCCGCCCGGCGAGGATCCGCGACGCGCCGCGCCGCTGGATAGGGCCGTGCTAGACCGCCGGGCCGGCGAATCCTGGTACGCGATGCGCCATATGGAGCTAGCCGACCTCGCCTGGTACTTCCGCTCCGACCCTCCGTCAGAAGGAGCGCCGTTCGGAGCCGTAGTAGAGTATGCGCAGAACCTGTGGGACTTCGCGAACAGGCTCGCCGGCGGCGCTATCTCTGGCCGCGTGGCGGTCCGCCCGAAACGAGCCGTCGTCGTCGCGTCGCCCGCTATAGACCTGAGCGCCCGCTTGCCCGGCTATCTCGTCGATCGGAGAGTCGCGACGTCCCAGGCGCTCGTCGAATTGAAGAACGCGTATCAATCATGCATCAAGGAGCTGAATAATGACGAAAGCGACTGAGTCCGGCGAGCGGTTGCCCGTCCGGGTCAAGATGGGGTTCGGCGTGGCCGACCTGGGCGGTAACCTGTTCTTCACGGCGATGGGCTTCTGGTCCATGTACTACCTCACCGATACCGTGGGAATACCGGCCGCCATGGCCGGCCTGGCGGTGATGATAGGAAAGATATGGGACGCCGTGACGGATCCCATGATGGGCTACATCTCCGACAGGACCGTGTCGAAGATGGGCCGGCGCCGACCGTATATCATCTTCGGCGCTATTCCGCTGATGCTCACGATGATATTCTTCTTCAGGGCCCCCGGCTTTACCGACCCGGTCGCGTTGACCGTATGGGCGACGGTCGCGCTGTGCCTCCTCAATACCGCGTATACCGTGGTCAACGTCCCGTACGCGTCGCTGACCCCGGAGCTCACGAAGGATTATAACGAACGGACGAGCCTCAACGGCTACCGTTTCGGCTTCGCGGTGATAGGTACCATACTCGGCGCGGGCATCGTGCTCCCCCTCATCGGACTAACGCCTTCGAAGAAGGAAGGCTTCCTGCTCGTCGGCGTCATCTTCGGCGTCATCATGGCGGTCACCTCGCTGATTACCGGCGTCTCGGTAAAGGAGAAACACCGCGAAGGCGCGATCCCGCACGGCTTCTGGAAGACCTACTCCGCCGTGTTCACCAATAAGCCGTACCTTATCCTGCTCTTCACGTACGCGCTCAACCTGACGGGGCTCAATTTCCTCCAGGGCATACTCGCGTACTACTTCAAGTACGTCTTCCGGAACGAGGGGCTGACGACGATAGCGATGCTTATGCTGCTCGTCGTGGCTATGTTCTTCATACCGGTGAGCGTCTTCGTCGCCAAGAAGATCGGGAAGAAGAGGACCTACCAGATCTGCTTCACGGTCCTGGCCGCCGTCTGCCTCTCTATCTTCTTCTTCGGCCACAGGATGCCGCCGGCCTTTACGATCGTGATGATGGTATTCGGCGGAGTCGGCATAGGCTTCGGCTACGTGCCGCCCTACGCCATGCTGCCCGATACCGTCGAGGTCGAGGCGGTGAAGAGCGGCCATCGTAACGAGGGCGCCTATTACGGTATCTGGACCCTGATGTCGAAGTTGGGAACCTCCGCCGCCACGGCGATGCTCGGATTCATACTCGCCGCCGCGCACTACGTGCCCGACGTAGCGCAGGGC
Source organism: Spirochaetae bacterium HGW-Spirochaetae-3 (assembly GCA_002839315.1). Taxonomy (GTDB): domain Bacteria; phylum Spirochaetota; class Spirochaetia; order Treponematales; family UBA12059; genus SZUA-370. The sequence goes on along the minus strand of PGXV01000013.1, from coordinate 19,511 downwards.
CCCAGGGCGCTGTTCGCGATCCGGCTTCTCGTAGGTCCCATCCCGGCCGTCATCCTGCTCCTGGCCGCGGTGCTCGTACAGTTCTACCCCTTGGACGAGATGACCTACGAGGCGTTGATAGCCAGGAGCAAGCCGGGCGACGCCTCCTAGGCCAGGCCGAGGGCGCCTCTCCGGCGCGGCGCCCTGGCGCATAGGAGGTCGCCGCCACGGCTCGCCGGCGCCCGGGCGAGCGCCGGGATACTGTCGTAGCCGAGCGAGCGCGCGACCTCGATGAGGATCGCGGCGTTCGCCCCGGAGTCGACGTAGAAACCGCCTTCTCCGTATCGGCCTCCTACGCGCTCGGGGCCGCGTTCGCGCGCCGTCGTATAGAACGCCGCCCATGCGTCGTAATCCCGCCTCGCCAGCCTCGGCGGGCGGGCGACGTGGCGGCCTTTCGCGTCTATCGAGCCGACGATATCATCCAGCGGCAGTTCTATCGGCTCGCCGTCTCCGGACCCGGTATAGAGCCCTGCGGATACCGCGCACGCTCGAGGCGCGGCTCGACCCAGGCTCATCGCCTCGTACAGGCGGCACAGCCTATGGATAAGCGATCCGAGTGCCGACCGTAGCCTGGAGCGCCGGAGCGCGAGCCCGAAATCCGCCCGAAGCGCGAACTCCTCGTATTGCTCCAGGGCCGAATTCCCCGCCGGAGCGGGCCGCGTCCGGGCGTACGCCTCATCGTTTTCTTTCATGCTATCCTCCTTATGAAATGCAACCGGTTGCAAAACCTGATAAAAAAAACCGTCACGCCGATTGCCGCCGTATCAATTCCACGGGTATCTTCGCGCTGGAGACGATGCCGCGCTCGATGCGCGCTACCAGGTTCCTCGCGATCATCCTGCCGGTATCGGCGATATGCTGGCTGATGGTCGTCAGAGTGGGCGTGGTATACGCCGAGATGAAAAGGTTGTCGTACCCTATGACGGCTACGTCCGCGGGGACTCGTATGCCGCGGTCCGCCAGGGCTCGCATCGCGCCGATAGCCATCATGTCCCCGACGACGAAGACCGCGTCTATGGCTGGCTCCCTCTCCACCAGCTCGTTCATGGCGGCGTAGCCGGAACCTTCGGAGAAATCCCCGAACGCCTCGAGCGCCGGCGTCCCCGCCGATCCGGATGGATAGACGGCGGCCATGAATCCGACGCGTCGGCCGCGTACCTCGTCGTCGTCGTCGCTATCGCCTATGAATCCTATCCTCCGCCGCCCGATAGAGACGAGATGCTCGCCGGCCAGCCTGCCGCCCTGCTCGTTATCCCCGGATACGGAGCAACACGGCTGAGAGTCGCAACCGCCCCATACGGCGAAGGGCGCGTCCAGCTCGATAAGGCGCTCTACGTGCCGGCGCTTGTTATCGTATGTCATCAGGATGAATCCGTCGACGCGGCTGGAGCCGAGGTATTCGGCGGCCCAATCTCCGCGCGACTCGTTAGCCTGCGTAATGAGCATGTCGTATCCTAGCTCGCGGAGTCCGGTCGCCGCGCCGCCCATGAGCTCCATGCTGAACGGCGACTCGAGGCCGCACTCGTGGTCGTACGCGTCTATGACGTAGGCGACGGTCTTGCTGGCGCGGAGGGAGAGGGCGCGAGCGGCTACGCTCGGCCTGAAATCGTGCTCCCTGGCGATAGCGACGATACGTTCCTTGGTTCCCGCTTCGACGAGGGGGCTGTCGTTCAGGGCCCGGGAGACCGTGGATTTTGATACGCCGGCTATCTTGGCGATGTCGTCTATCGAATTGAGTTTGTTCATGGACATATGCAACCGGTTGCAATCATAAGGCTCAACGATCGATGCGTCAAGAGCCTAACGCTACATGCCTACGGGGAAGAGATTGCCCTGCTTGTCGCGAAGCCGGCATTCGATGGTGCGCACGATGGCGTCGAAGTGCTTGGGTTCCGCTACGAAGTCCAGCCTGTCGCCGGGCACGACGAGCACAGGGGCCAAGTCGAAGCCGTCTATCCACTCCTCGTAGAGCGCGTTGAGCCCGGTCAGGTATTCGTCGGGGATGCTCGCCTCGAAGTCGCGGCCCCGCAGGGCGATTCGTTTCTTGAGTGTCGGGACCGAGGCCTTCAGGTAGACGACGAGGTCGGGCGGTGGGAGGAGGCTCGTCAGCGTGCGGTAGAGGCCGCTGTAGGTGGCCCAATCGCGGGCGCTCATCGAACCGCGCTCGTATAGGTTGCGGGCGAATACTTCCGCGTCCTCGTACATGGAACGGTCCTGTACCACCGAATAGGGATCGTCCATCAAGGCGCGGTGGGATCGTACGCGATGTGTCAGGAAGAAGGCCTGGGAATGGAACGCCCAGCGCTCCATGTCGGCGTAGAAGTCCTCCAGGTACGGATTCTCCGCTACCGGTTCGTAATAGGGCCGGTAGCCGAGACGCTCCGACAGTAATCCTACGAGGGTCGATTTTCCTGCGCCGATATTGCCGGCCAACACGAGGTATTTCTTCATTTTTCGCTTTCCGGTTGGCCAGTCTAGGCCGAGGAAGCAAATTGCGCAAGTCCGGGACGTATACCAACCGTGCGACTATCCTGTATACTGCCGTATCTCCCGCCGTAAAAAGCACATCAGGACAACCTCTTGACCCAAGAACGATCCAGTAACCCCTCGATACGCAATATCGCCATCATAGCTCACGTCGACCACGGCAAGACGACGCTCGTAGACGCCATGTTCAAGCAATCGGGCCTGTTCCGGGAAGGGCAGCAGACCCAGGAACGCCTGATGGACAGCATGGACCTGGAACGCGAGCGCGGGATCACCATAGCCGCAAAGAACTGCTCGATCATCTGGAAGGGCGTAAAGGTCAATATACTCGATACGCCGGGGCACGCCGACTTCGGCGGCGAGGTTGAACGGGCGCTGTCGATGGTAGACGGGGCGATACTGCTCGTCGACGCGTCGGAAGGGCCGTTGCCCCAGACCCGCTTCGTGCTCAGCAAGGCTCTGGCCGGCGGCCTGGCCGTCATCGTCGTCATCAACAAGATAGACAGGCAGGACGCCCGCCCGGCGGAGGTCCTGAGCGAGATATACGACCTTTTCATAGACCTCGGCGCGAACGACGCCCAGCTCGAGTTCCCCGTGCTGTACGCGATCGGCCGTTCCGGTATCGCCAAGGATACGCTCGACGGGCCAGGAGACAACCTGCATCCGCTCCTCGACGCGATACTGGCTCAGCTGCCGGCCCCGATCTTCGACAAGGCCGAGCCGTTCCAGATGCTCGTATCCGACCTGTCGTACTCCGATTATTTCGGCCGCCAGGCGATCGGCAAGGTGATCAACGGCCGGGCTCACTCCAAGGACGGACTCGTATGCATAGGCGAGGGCGATAAGCGCGAGGCCCTGTCTGTGTCGAAGCTCCATACCTATTCCGGCGTCAAGCTGATCGAGGCCGACAGCGCAGAGACCGGCGATATCATCGTTCTTTCGGGTATCGAGAACGTGCATATCGGGGATACCATCTGCAATCGCGACGCCCCCAAGGCGCTACCCCGGCTTATAGTCGACGAACCGACCGTCGCCATGCGCTTTTTCGTCAATACCTCTCCTTTTTCCGGTATGGACGGCAAGAAGGTCCAGTCCCTGAAGTTATTCGAGCGGCTACGCAAGGAGACGCTCAACAACGTTTCCATCCAGGTGGAGGAGGCCAAGGGCGCCGGCGGCTTCATCGTACGGGGCCGCGGCGAGTTCCAGCTGGTCATACTCATAGAGATGCTCAGGCGTGAAGGCTTCGAGATATGCGTGAGCCGACCCGAGGTCATCTTCAAGCATGTCGACGGGGCGAAGCTGGAACCGATAGAGCAGCTCTTCGTCGACTGCGCCGAGGATTTCGCCGGGATCGTCACCGACAAGCTATCGGCGCGCAAGGGGCGGATGCTCAGCTACGCCTGCCACGACGGCGGTCGCGTCAGGCTCGAGTTCTCAGTGCCTTCCCGCGCGCTCATCGGATACCGGGATATCTTCCTTACGGACACCAAGGGCACCGGAATCATGAACTCGTACCTGTCGGGGTACGAGGAATACCGCGGCGATATCATCAATCGCTTTACCGGGTCGCTCGTGTCCGACCGCTCGGGAGCGGCCGTCACCTACGGGCTCTACCACCTCGAGCCGCGCGGGCGCCTCTTCATCGTGCCCGGCGAGCAGGTCTACGAAGGCATGATCGTCGGGGAGCACAACCTCGACTCGGAGCTCGACGTCAATCCGTGCAAAGAGAAGAAGCTTTCCAATATGCGCTCGGTGCTCAAGGACGAGGCGCTGACGCTCACGCCGATCCAACCGATGACGCTGGAGCGAGCCATACAGTTCCTGGCGGACGACGAGATGGTCGAGGTAACCCCTAATTTCATCAGGTTGCGAAAGACGATACTGACCTTCCAGGACAGGAAGTGCAGCAAGCGGGACGCATCGTAATCTAGGCTAGCGCCGGAGAGCCCACGGCGCTCCGGCGGCGACGGCTCTGTCCCCGGCGGGGCATCCCCGGACGTGGGCGCCGGGCAGGTATCCCGTGCTCATCAGGAATTCGCCTACGATCTCGCCGCCGACGAATACGAAGGTGCGCTTGAACAGCTTCAGCCACGCTTCCCTGGTCAGCGGGTGGTGCACGTCGAGCCAGCCCCTGAACGAGCCGAACCCGGGGCGCAGCGCGACGATGCGGCGGGCGTTCTCTATCGCGGCGGCCACCTTGAGGCGATTGCGCACGATGCCGGCGTCGGCGAGCAGCCTCGCGACGTCGGCATCGCCGTACTCGGCGACCGCGTCGACGTCGAAGCCGTCGTAGGCGCGCGCGAACGCGTCCTTCTTCTTCAATATGGTGATCCACGACAGGCCCGCCTGGTTAATCTCGAGGACGAGGCGGCCGAACAGGCCTTCGTCCTCCTGGATCGGGAATCCGTACTCGCGATCATGGTACTCGCGGTTAGGGTCTCCCTCCGGCGCGGCGGCGCAGTACTCGCAGTAGCTGGAGAATTGAGGCAACGGAGTCGCCCTTACCGATCGTCTGCCGCAAGGCCGTCGAGCGCGGACGCGAATCGAGCGGCCGCCGACATGATGGCGGCGTGGTCTCCCGCCATCGAGAAGTCGCTCGCGACGATACGGCCGTCATCCGCCGACGATAGCGAATAGGCGACCAGCCAGCCGGAGTCCGCCTTGACGACGCTGCCGGAGGCTACGTAATCGGCGGCGTACAGGTTCCCGATCGCCTTGTCCCTGTCTCCCGCGGTCGCCCCCGATAGCTCGAGCTCCAATTCCTCTATGGCGGCTTTCCTGGAGTCGACGTCGACGACGCGGAATAGTCCTCGCCTCGCGATGGCGTCGCGGCAGGCCAATCGGGCGACGGCCATCGTCGCGTCGTCGGCGCCGACGGATTCGGGTTCGGCGACGACGATGACGGGATAATCCGCTCCCGGACCGTACCGCCCTCGCGAGGCCGCATCCGGAGCCAGACTGTATCCGGCGAGGTAGGTCGCGTATTCAGAAGCCTCCTCGGGGGTTTCTATCTCGACGTCGCGAAGGTCCTTTTCCCCGAGCATGACGGCTATCGCGAACGCGGCCCTTCCGCCTATATCGCCGGGAGCGCCTGATTCGGAAGCCTTGCGCCTGGCGGCCGCGATGCCTTCCGCCGCCGCCAGCCGGAATTCAAGCACGGCGCGGCCCGGACCGCTCGGACCGCCCGCCGTAACGGATTCCTGGAGCGCTTCCATCGCCGCCTGCCTCGATCCGGCGAGCAAAAGCGCCCAGGCCTTGGCCTCCAGCGCGCCGGTGCGGCCCGCCGCGTTCCTGGCCGATTGTATCGCTTCGGATACGCTCTTGAGCGCCTTGTCGGTTTCGCCGCTGAGCGATAGCGCCATGGCTTCCGCTATCTTGGCCCGTACCTCGTCGCGGGACGAGCGTTCGTCGGGAACGGCGCGCCCGAGCCGATCGTCGTCGGCGTCCCGTTCGTCCCGCGGAACGCTTCCGCAGGAGACAGAGAGCGTAACCGCCAACGCGGCTATCGCGATCGGCCCGAGGAGTCGCTTCCGTACTATGTTCATGCTACCGTACTTTCCGCGCGGGTCTCGCCGCGCCTCATGCCGCCCCGGCTTCTTCGAGCCTGGAGCGGAGGTCTTCCATCTTCTGTACGTTTTCCTGGCCGAGATCGTTCAGGACCGACGCCTTGGACAAGAGCGAGTCGCACGATTCGGCCATCCTGGCGGCGGACTGGCGCATGGCCGCTGCTACCGTCCTGGACGAGGCCGCGCGCGACGCCGCGTTCTGGAACGCCGACTTGGTCTCGTCTACCGCGGCGCCCGCCGACTCCGCCAGGGCCGAGAATCCGTGGACGGCCTCCGTGACGCCCGCCGTACCGGCGGAAATCTCACGTAACCGCAACAGTAGCTCGCCGAGCGTCGCGGATACGCTCCGTACCTCTTCCGACATGCGCGAGAAGAACTCGCTCGTCTGCGCGCTCGCGCGCGAAGCGCTCGTTACGACGTCCCGCGTCTCGGACAGTATCGCGGCTATCGACCCCGAGCCCTCGGCGGCCATTTCCGATAGCGTCCGTATCTCCTCGGCGACCACGGCGAATCCCTTGCCCGCCTCGCCGGCGTGGGCCGCCTCGATGGCCGCGTTCATTCCCAGCATATTGGTCCGCTCGGCGACCGCGCCTATCAGCGCGTTCATCTCGTCCATCTTCCCCGTCGCCGATACGATGCCCGATATCGCCGCGCCTATCTGCGTGACGCGCTCGTCGCCGTCCCGCGCCATGTCCACGAGCTTGTCCATGCCTTCGCGGCGCTCGGTCGCCTGGCGCCCTATGCCGTCGACGGCCTCGACCATCTGCGATATAGCCGCCGACGCCTCGAGCACCTTGGCGGAGTATTCGTCCAGCGAGGCCTGTACCCGGTCCTGCGCGGCGCCGGAGACCCGTTCCCCGTCCTCCGCGGCGGCCAGCGCCTCGTCGAGCGACCGGAGGCCGATCGTCTCCTCGGCGGCCGCGTCACGGAGCTCTCTCGCGGAGTCGGATAGGTCTTCGGCGTACGAGGCCAACCGGGTGCCTATGCCGAGCGCGGATGTCTGGGCGGCGCTTACCGCGGCGGCCATCTCCTCGTACTGGCGCCTGGCCGTCTCGGCCGAGCGCTTCGTGTCAGCCACCAGCTCCGCCTGCATCCTTATGGCCATGGCGCTGAATATACCGCCGGCGATGACGATTACCGCGCTGGTTCCGAGCGACTGCGCCGCGAGCTCGGTAACGACTCCGTTATCCAGCGGCAGCGCGTCGAAGTAGTAGAGCGAGGCGATGGCCGCCAGGTTCAGGACGGTCAGCGTCCACGACTGACGGGGCCTGGCCGCGACGAGGCCGGCGGTTATAAGGAGGAAGCCGCCGAGCGTGCCGAATACGTAGCACTCGTAGAGGTTCTGGTACTGGTCGAATTTGATGGCCCCGAACATGACGGCGAAGAGGGAGTACATGAAGATGGTCGACGCGACCTCGTAGTGGCCCTTGGCCATCATCGCCAGCGCGAAGGCGCAGAAGGCGATGAGCCCGAGCAGGATGCCCGCTACGGCGTACGCCTTGGTCACGGCCATCAACACGGCCAGGACGACGGCGAGCGCGGTAGTCGACGTCATAACCGGAGCGAGCAGCTTCGCCTTCTTGAAGAGCCGGACATCGGAACCCGCGTAGGGTCCGATGAATGCATTCAGTAGTCCCTTGCCTTTTTTTGCCATATGAGCTCCACGCGCTTGGAATGACAGATAGTATAACGCATGCGAAGCGCGGAACAAGCCGGTAGTATCGAGCCTCGGCGGGCTCTCGTGGTATAGTGCCCCTATGCTAACGGTTCCGTACGAATCCGCCCGCGCGGAGATCGTCGTAGTCAATTCGCGCTTCATCGCCAGCCTCGCGCCCGTTGAGTCGACCGAGGCGGCGCGCGAGTACGTAGCGTCGATACGGCGTGAATTCCCCGACGCGACCCATAATGTGCCGGCTTTCATCATAGGGGGAGGCAATTCGGTAAGCGAGTTCTGCTCCGACGACGGCGAGCCGTCCGGAACGTCGGGCAGGCCCTTGCTCGCCGTGCTCAAGGGCTCCGGGCTCGGTAACGTCGCCGTCGTCGTGACGAGATATTTCGGCGGCGCCCTCCTGGGTACCGGAGGCCTCGTGAAGGCTTACTCGGAGGCGGGAAGGGCGGTGCTGTCGGGCGTCAGGCGGGCCGAGCTCGTAGAGGCCAGGCGGGCCTCGTTCTCGGTGCCGTACCACCTGTTCGATCGTACGCGCATGCTGATGGCGGAGACGGGCGCCCAGGCGGTATCGGAGGATTTCGCCGAGGAGGTCAGGCTCGTCGTCGATATAGCCGCGTCGTCATACGGCGGTTTCGCCGCCGGGTTGTCCGAGCTGAGCGCGGGCCGCGTCGTCCCGAAGATCGAGGGCTCCATGACGATAGCACGGCCGGTATAGGATCAGCGCTCCGCGAATAGCGAATCGAGCTCGGGATAGCCTTCGTCTGCCAGGCTGTCCCGCGGTATGAACCGCAACGACGCCGAGTTGATGCAGTAGCGTAGGCCGGTCGGCTGCGGCCCGTCTTCGAACAGGTGCCCCAGGTGCCCGCCGGAGGCCTTCGCGCGCACTTCTACGCGGCGAATCCCGTATGAGAGATCCTCCACGAGGCTGATCCTCGACGGGTCGATAGGCGACCAGAAGCTGGGCCATCCGGTTCCTGATTCGAATTTCTCGAGGGACGCGAACAGCGGCACGCCGTCGATGGCGTCTACGTAGACGCCCGGCTCGTGGTTGTCCCAGTACGCGTTGCGGAACGGCGGTTCCGTTCCGTTCTGCACCAGGACCGCGTACTGCTCTGGGGAGAGCCTGGCTCGGAGCTCTTCGGTCGGCTCTACGTAGCATACGTTGGCCGCGTCGGCGGCTTTTATCACGGGCATGGGCAGTCCTCCTGGCTCCGTCGCCGGAGCCGAGCCGTTCGGCCGCTCGCCGTCGGGCGGGGTGCCGCAGGCCGATAGCGCCACTGTCGACGCGATAGCGGCGAAGGCCAGCGCGCGGCGGATAGTACCGGCTTTATTATACGTTAGCATATTAGTAATATAAGAAAAACGCGGCGGGAGGGAAAGCGTCCGGGCCGCTATAAGGCCGGCCCGGGCGTCCGCCGGCTTATCGTCGCAGCGAAAGCTCGGCTCTGAACGAGCTCTGGCCCTCGGACGTCCTTCCCTCTATGGCCCTGCGCAGCGGCCACGCGGCGTCGCCGTCGATCGCCCCCGCGTAGAGCCCGGCGGGGACTCCGAGTCTCATCTCCGCCAGGTAGTTGATGTCCAGGCGCATCGCCGACGCCTCGGCGAGCTCCGCCGGGTCGAGCGCGTCCTGTATCCACTGCACATAGCGGGCGTTGTTCATGTGCCCGTTGCAATCGAGGTCGGAGTAGCCGACCACCCTGTCCATCGCCTTCTCCAGGCCCTCGGAGGCCGCTATCGCCCCGGCCCCGTCCGGCAGCGAATCCAGCCCGTCGTTCGTCGGAAGGCCCGCGGCCAGCGCCTCGGGACGGCGCGGCCGGAAATTCTCCGCGTCGACGATGAGCCAGCCCGAGCGGCCCCGGGCTACCACGGCGTCGGCCTCGTCGAGGATCTGGTAGTCGCGCCTGGCGAACAGCCGGTCGGTACCCCTCGGCCAGGTCCTTACCCTGAGCCTGGCTCCCGAGACCGGCCTGGACTCGAGCGCCGCGCTCATCCTGGACAGTATCCAGACTATGCCGTTGGCCCTCATGTATTCCGAGCCTACGCCGAGGTCCGCCGCGTGGTGCCCGGCGGCCTCCTGGAAATAATTAAACGCCGCCGCCATGGTCAGCCGGTCGGCCTGGTCTACGTCCCAGGTGCATACCTTGAATCGTTCTTCGAATATGTCGTTCATGATGGGAATACTCTATCGACTGGCGGGAATCATGACAAGGCGGACCGATCGTGTCAAAAGAAGACCGGGGACCCGCGTCGCGGATCCCCGGCCGGTCGTGTCGGAACGCGGCGCCTATTCGAGGGAGGCTTCCTTGAGCGGGGCCCTGATCAGGTTGAAGTCGTCGCCGAACGCGGCCGTCAGCTCCGCCTTGACCTCGTCGAATTCGTCAAGCCTCACGATCTCCGAAGGCGTGAAGTAGACGTCTGAATAGCGGAAGACGAACGAGCCCAGGTAGACGTGCGTCACGCCCTCGGGAACGGTCAGCTCGGTATTCAGGGGGACCATGATGCTCAGGTCGCTGACGTTGAGGGCCAGGATCTTTATCGCGGGGAACGCGAAGGTCCTCTCCTTGTTCGGCTTGACCGCGAAGTAGCCGAACTCGTTCAGCGCGCCTATCTCGTGTCCCAGGTAACCGAAGAAGGAGTTCTTCGAGTACAGGGCCGCGTACGCGGTCGTAGGCTGCTCGCCCCGCTTGCTCTCCTTGACGTATCCCCTGAGGAAGTCGACGGGCAGGCTCGGCTGCGTCCTGACCTTCACTATGAAGACGACCTCGTCGCGCTTGGGCTTGATCGGGGTCGAGGGCTTGTCTTTCGCGTATGCGCCGACGGCGAGGATAGCCAGCGCGACGGCGAGCGCGCGTATTCGCTTGTTCATACGCTCAGCTCCTGTATCCTGGCGTCGATGATCGCCTCCCACGCGGTGCCCTTGAAGTTAGAGCGCATGGCCTTGAGGGCTTCCAGCTCGTAGCCTTCGTCCTCTACCGGGAAAATTCCCCATTCCTTATAGCTTTTCCCGGCCTCGGCCTCGGTTTCCCGGCTCGTCTGCGCGAACGCGCCCAGGTACATGAGCCCGGGCTTAGCCGGCTTGGGATCGTACGGCTCCTTCCCGGAGATGCCTTGCAGCCACCTGGTCGTCGTCTGTCCCGACTTCGTGGTGAAGTCGAGGAGCTTCCAGGCGCTCCCGGCCGGGACCGGCGGCAGGTAGAAGATGCCGGAATCTCCCTGTGGCCGTACGGCGGTGACCAGGCCGTTGGGCTGCGACGGGTCGAGCTGTATGAACCTGGCCTGCTGCAGCGCGTGCTTCACGATCAGCCCGTGGTTCCCGAGATACCCGAACATGAGCGTACGGTCGGTCGGGTCTCCGATTTCGTCCCTGCTCACCCTTGACGGTCCCGCCGAGACGCAGCCGCCGAGCGCGATCGCCAGTGCCAGCGCGGCGCCGACTCTCCATGCATGCTTCCTCATCGTATCTCCTCGCATCAGTAAAATAGGCTCATGGTAGCGTAGACCGTGACGGCGTTCATGGTCTGTTTCTCCGTGTCCCCGGACCCCGAGTCCAGGAGCGCGTCCATGCTGGTGCAGCTCCACCTGGAGTACTCGGCGCCGAGCGACCAGCCCCAGCCCGGCGGCGTCACGTAGAGACCGCCGGCGAGCGCGGTCGTCGCGCCTCCCAGGTCGATGTCCAGGCTGGTGGTCATCACGAAGCCGACGCCCGGCTTGACGTACGGCACGATATACAGGTCCCCGAGGCGTACGGGCAACTGGGCTACCAGCGAGCCGAGGAACGATATGACGAGCGTCGTCTTCTCACCGGGATCGTAGATATCCGTCGATTCATAGGAATGGGCGCCGACGGATATATCGTTACGGAACGCGAGGAACGAGGAGCCGTCGAATAGCGGCAGGGTAAGCCCGAGGCTGCCCATCTTGAAGCCGTACGAGCCTGTCTCCGCGGTGACCCCGAGCGATACCCCGGCGTCGAAGGGGCTGACGAGCTCGACGCCCTTCTCCCCGGCCTTCTTCTCCTTGCCCTTCTTGTCCTTGGTATCGCCGGCGGACGCTGCCTCGGGCTCGGGGAAGGTCTCCAGTCGCCAGTAGCCGTGCTCGCGTATCCAGCGGGTCTGCAGCGATCCGCCGTCGCGGGCCAGCTCGACGACGCTGGAGCCGTCTCCCTCGGTGACGGCGGCTGCTCCGTCGAAGCGTAAGGCCGGTCCGGCCTTGAGCGCCTCGGCTATGCCGTACGCTATCGCGAGGCGGAGGCCCTCTACCGGCGATACGCCGACGAATTTCTCGACTATCGAGTCGCGGACCTTCGTCGGGGCGCTCGCGAGGGCGTTCTTGAGGTAGCGTTCGCCCGAGCGGGACACGAGGTCGTAGGACACGAAGCGATCGAGGCCCTTGTACGCGTCCTCGGGAGCCGCCGCGGCCGCGACGAAGGCCGCGACCCTGGACGCGAGCGCTTCCTTCGGGGATACCGACGACGGCTTCAGCGCCTGGTCGATGAAGGCGCGCATGGCGGTGCCGGGTATGGCGAAGTTGGTGTCCTGCCTGCCGTTGACCTTCCAGGTGTTGATGCCTATCACCTCGTAGCCGCCGTAGGCCGAGGGATTCGCGACGACGAGCGGGCCGCCGGAGCTTCCCGGGTCGATAGGCGCGGAATGCTGTATGAGCACGGTTTCCGCGGGGTCGGCTAGCTCGGGTATGCGAGCCTTGTTGTTCGTGACGCTGCCCTTGCCGAACTGCCATGACGGCCTGGAGAGGAGCCCGGGGAATCCGGCGCTCAGCACGTCCGAGCCGTCCTCGGGCAGCCTCGAGCCGATGGACAGGCCCTTGGCGAACGGCTTGACGCCCTCGGGAAAGCCGATGATGGCTATATCGAGCGTCTCGGAGACGCCGACGACGGGGCAGTCCTTGTAGGTGACGGTCGAACCGTCGCCGCCCTCGAACTCGAGCGTCGCCGTCTCCGCCTGCGCGACGACGTGGCGGTTGGTTATGACCAGGTTCCGGCCGTCCTTCTCGACGATGACGAAGCCGGATCCGAATCCGCCCTCGGCCCAGGCCTTCAGGTAGTCGGAAGCGTCGTCGTAGCCGTCCTTTGCCATCGATTCGGCCAGGTCCAGGATGAACACCTTCGTCTTTTCATGTAGCACCGGCCTGACTATCGGGACCAGCGGCCGTATCTGCGCCCCGGCCGTTACGAGGCCGAACGCGATGAGAGCGAGTACCGTTGAAAGCCTTTTCATCGATTATCCTTACTAATGATGGGTTTCGAATCGAGCCAGTATATATAGTAGCATTTTTCTATGCAATAATCCGATAATATACTTCCTCGCCATTGACAACGGGGAGCCGTTGGGCCTTTTTATTAAGCATGCGATTGACCACCCGGCTCCTCATCCTTATGTTCCTGAGCGTCATCGTGCCTATGATAGGCATGTCGCTCTTCCTGAAGCAGGAGATCACCGAGAGCATACTGGTCGAGAAGCGCGACAAGCTGTTCGGGTTGGCGAGGCAGCTAGACTCCGCGCTGGAGGGGACCTACGACGATATCCTCGCCGAGGAAGGCGCGCTCGGCGCCGATCGCGCGACGAAGATCGCCGTTCTCAATTCGAGGCTCAGGGCCGTCACCGATTTCGTAGCCATGGGGAACGCCGGCGTCGGCGTCGGGTACTACGGCAGGGAACTGGACGCCGTGCTCACGTACGGACCGAGTGAGCAGTTCCAGTATACGGTAGGTCATCCCATATTCGAGGGGCACAAGGGCTACGCGGTCATGGCGTCCGGCGAGCCGATGGTCCAGACCGGCTCGCTCGTCAGGGGCGACATCCTCAACTGCATGTGGCCTATCAACCGGGACGGCGCCACCATAGGCTATATCTGGTCCAACGAGACGCTCGACATGATAGACGAGCAGCTCGGGCCGATCATCGAGCGCGTTTTCCTTATCCAGATCCTCATATTCTTCCTTATCTACGTGAGCCTGACGATCACGATGAAGGGCCTGCTCGACAAGATCACTTCGATCAAGAAGGGCATAGAGGTCCTGTTCCATATGCCCAACTACCATATCCCCCAGGTTTCGGGGGAGCTGTCGACCATCGTCAATACGATAAACGACCTCGTAGACACCACGAACCTCGTCAAGTGCTATAACAAGAACATACTCGAGGGCGTGATGAACGGCGTGCTGGCGATATCGTGCTCGGGCGTCGTTACGCGGGCTAATAAGGCGTTCTTCGAGATGTTCCCCGAATTCGGCGAGGACTTCATCGATACCGGATACCGCGACACGTTCGACCCTCGCATCGTCGGCGTCATCGAGGCCATAGAGACGGGCCTCGGGGCCAACGGGGCCGTATCCGGCGTCGAGATCGAGTTCGAGGAACGCATCATGGAGGTCTACGGAAACGCGATGCTCGACGAGACCGGTTCCAGGCTGGGCGCCGTCTTCGTCTTCAGGGACATCACCAAGATACGAGGCTACGAACGGCAGATCCAGGAGAAGGAGCGGGCGGCCATGCTGGGCGAGATGGCGCTCGCGGTGGTGCACGAGGTCAAGAATCCCATGACCTCGGTCAAGGGATTCACGCAGCTCCTCGGCAGGGCCGGCATCGACGAGGAGAAGCGCGCCACGTATATCGGGCTGATAAACGACGAGCTGAACAGGGTGAACCGTCTCCTCAACGAGATGCTCGTATACGGCGGCAAGAGCCGCCTGGAACCGCGTCCGTGCGACGTCGCGGAGCTGGTCCGCGACGCCGTGATCCGTAACGACTGGAGCCCGTACGGCGTGCGGCCGGCGGTGTTCGCCGATCCCGGCGACGACTGCCTCGCCGAGGTCGACGCGTTCAAGCTGGGCCAGGTGCTCGATAACGTCCTGAAGAACGCCTGCGAGGCCGTGGCCGCCAAGGGCGGGGGCCGGGTCGTCGCGCTGGTCCGCGGCGAGGGGTCGGCGGTATCGGTACGGGTCGTGGACTCGGGCGTCGGCGTCCCCGCGGACGTCCTGCCCAAGATAGGCAATCCGCTATTCTCGACGAAGGCGACGGGCAACGGCTTCGGCATCGCCACCTCGAGGAAGATCGTGGAGGCCCACGGCGGTAGCCTGTTCATAGATTCGACGGAAGGCGTGTACACCAAGGTAAGCATCTTCCTGCCGAAGGAATCCAAGCCGGAGGGAGACGGAGCATGTTAAAGAAGATTCTGATATGCGATGACGAGGCCAACGTCAGGACCTTCCTCAAGGACCTGCTGTCGCTCGAGGGCTTTTCGGTCGTGGAGGCCGATACCGGGGCGGCCGCCCTGGCGTCCGTAGCCAGGGACAAGCCAGACCTGTGCATCCTCGACCTGATGCTACCCGATTGCAACGGCGCCGACCTCCTACCGAGGCTCAAGGCCGTCAATCCCATGCTCGCGGTCGTCATCATCACCGCGCTCGGCACGGTCGACAACGCCGTACTGTCGATGAAGGCCGGCGCCTACGATTTCATAACCAAGCCCTTCGACGTCGACACCATCCTTATGTCGGTCAAGCGCGCCATCGACTTCGTCTCCGTCAGCAAGGAGAATACGGTACTCTGGAACCTCAACAAGAACCGTATCTACTTCGAGGACTTCATCGGCGAATGCCCGGCGATCCTGAGCATAAAGGCGCTGATCCCCAAGCTGGCCTTCGCCGACGTGCCCATCCTCATAACCGGAGAGACCGGTACGGGCAAGAACGTGCTCGCCAAGCAGATACATTTCAGCCTGTCGGGGGCGCAGGCCCCGCTCGTATACGCCAACTGCTCGAGCATCCAGCCGACGCTGTTCGAGTCGGAGCTTTTCGGCCACGAGAAAGGGAGCTACACCGGCGCCAGCGCGCAGAAGAAGGGCCGCGTAGAGCTGGCGAACGGCGGCACGCTGCTACTGGACGAGATAACCGAGATCCCGTACGAGGTACAGGCCAAGCTCCTGGATTTCCTGCAGGAGCGGACGTTCTACCGCGTCGGCGGCGTCAGCCCCGTCGCGGTAGAGACGAGGATCATAGCGCTGACGAACAAGAACCTGCAGGAAGAGATCGCGGCCGGACGATTCAGGAAGGACCTGTTCTATAGGCTAAACGTGATACATTTCACCGTGCCGCCGCTCCGCGACCGCGGCGACGATGTATCGCTCGTCTGCGATTACCTGCTCGATCTCCTGCGCAGGAAATATAATACTCCGTCCCTGCGTATATCCGACGCCGCCATGGCCCTTGTCCGGGCCTATGCCTGGCCGGGGAACGTGCGCGAGCTCAAGAACGCGCTGGAGCGCGCGTTCATCTACGCCGAGGGCGATTCCATAGAGCCCGACTCCCTGATACTCGAGGAGCAGGACCAGGCGACCCTGAAACTGGAGCTCAAGGACCTGATGGAGGATTTCGAGCACGACGTCATCGTAAGGCGCCTCGCCTACTTCAAGGGCAACCGGACGGCCACCGCGAAGGACCTCGGCGTCTCCATCAGGAATCTGCAGTACAAGCTGGAAAAATACGGCATCCATTGACGCTCGGCAGGAACCGCGCAAGGAATTGCGCGGTTCCTGCCGATTCTTGCGCCGACGGCTATCCGTTCGCCTCACGACGCTACGAATCGTCCCGCCTCGAACATAGGACCAACGTACCCGGCTGACGGGCGACGTTCCGTAATTCGTTACGAAGTAATAGTAAGCCGACGGAAAAATAGCGCTATTCCTCTTCCCGAGAATCCCGCGCCGCGGGTTTCTGTATTTTTATAACGTTTGGCTCGGTTCTTGCTAGTATAACGGGTACTACAGAAAGAGGAGGCCGCAATGGTCAGAGCTCTAGGAAATTTCTTCACTAAGGTCGCCAAGCGATGGATTCCGGACGCGTTCGTGTTCGCCATCATCCTGACGGTGATCGTATTCGGATTGGGCATGCTCATCCAGGGCTCGTCGTTCATGGAAATGACGACGTACTGGGGCGGCGGCATGTGGGACCTGCTCGGGTTCTCGATGCAGATGGTGCTCGTGCTTGTCTTCGGCAGCGCGCTGGCCCTCTCTAAGCCGGTGCATCGGACTATGGTCGCCATAGCCAAATTCGCCAACACCCCGATCAAGGCGATCATGACGATCACGGTCGTCGCTCTCGTGGCCAACTACCTGAACTGGGGCTTCGGGCTCATCGTCAGCGCTATCCTCGCGAAGGAGATAGCCAAGAACAGCAAGGGCGGCATCCATTATCCGCTGCTCGTAGCGAGCGCCTACTCCGGCTTCATCATCTGGCACTCCGGACTGTCCGGCTCGATCCAGCTTACCGTCGCGGGCAAGAACCCGGTGATGGAGAAGTTCGGCGAGGGCGTCATCGTCCCGACCAGCGAGACCCTGTTCTCGTCCCAGACCCTGATCATCGCGCTCGTCCTTCTCATCAGCATCCCGGTCATCAACTACCTGATGCACCCGAAGAAGAAGGAAGAGATCATGGAAGTCGATCCCGCCATCTTCGTCGAGGATGACGATGAAATCGTCGTCAAGGCCCGCAAGGACATGACGCCGGCCGAGAGGCAGGAGAATTCCATCGTCCTCGCCCTGGTTATCGGCGTGGTCGGCGTCATCTACTCCGTGCTCTACTTCGTCAAGGGCGGCTCGCTCGGCCTTAACATCGTCATCTTCATCTTCCTGGCCCTCGGCCTGATCTTCCACAAGACCCCGATCGCGTACGTCCGCGCCATAACGAAGTCGGTCGGCACCGCGGGCGGCATCGTGCTGCAGTTCCCGTTCTACGCGGGCATCATGGGTATGATGGTCAAGTCCGGCCTCGCCGCGACCTTCTCCACCTGGTTCGTCGCGATCTCGACGCCGGAGACTTTCCCCTTCTTCACGTACCTGTCCGCCGGTATCGTCAACATGTTCGTGCCATCCGGCGGCGGCCAGTGGGCCGTCCAGGGCCCGATCATGATGCCGGCCGCCAAGGCCCTCGGCGTCTCCTACGCGCAGACCGCCTCGGCCATCGCATGGGGCGACGCATGGACCAACATGCTCCAGCCGTTCTGGGCGCTGCCGCTCCTCGCCGTCGCCAAGCTCAACATCAAGGATATCATGGGCTATACCACGGTGATCCTCTTGTGGGCGGGCCTCATCACGTCTCTCGGACTGCTTTTCCTCTAGAACCTCTAGCCGCCTGAATAGGCGCGATCCGGCCGAGCGGCCGGATCGCGCGCGATCCTCCCGGCATCTGAAGATCCCGAGCGCCTCATTATTCCCGTCTCGACGGGGGGCGACCCGGAACACATAGGAGTAAGACATGCTAGCGAAACCGATCGTCACGGCCGAACAGGCCGTAGGACTCATAAAGGAGGGGGACGTCGTCATGCTCGGCGGCTTCATGGGCTGCGGATCGCCGCCCGCGCTGCTCGCGGCGCTGGAGAAGAAGGGTACGAAGAACCTGACCCTCGTCTGCAACGACTGCGCGGTCCACAACCTGAAGACCGGGGAAATGACCTTCGTCGCCCCGCTCGTAGCCAAGAAGCAGTTCAAGAAGGTAATAGCGACGCACATCGGCCTCAACGGCGAGATCCAGAGGCAGATGAACGCGGGCGAGACCGAGGTGCTGCTGGTCCCCCAGGGCACGCTGGCCGAGCGCATCCGGGCCGCCGGCGCCGGCCTGGGCGGCGTCCTGACGCCGACCGGCGTCGGTACCGAGGTCCAGGAAGGCAAGAAGGTCATAGACCTCGACGGCAAGAGGTACCTCCTCGAGACGGGCCTGTCAGGCGACGTCGCGCTGATACGCGCGAAGAAGGCCGACAAGGCGGGGAACTGCACCTACGACAAGAGCGGCCGCAACTTCAACCCGCTGATGGCGATGGCGTGCAAGACCGTCATCGTCGAGGCCGACGAGATCGTGGAGATAGGGCAGCTCGACCCGGAGGTCGTCGTGACCCCGTCGGTCGTCGTAACGCATCTCGTACAGGCGAAGAAGTAGGGGAAGAGGACATGGAATACGTACCGAGCAAGGAAAACATCGCCAAGCGCATCGCGCGGTTCTTCAAGAACGGCGACGTCGTCAACCTGGGCATTGGGCTTCCCACCCTCGTAGGCAACTACGTCCCCGAGGGCGTCGAGCTGATACTGCAGTCGGAGAACGGCTTCATGGGCCTCGGCCCCGTTCCCGAGGCCGGCAAGGAAGATCCGATGCTCGTCAACGCCGGCGGTAGCTGCGTGACCATCCAGCCGGGCGGATGCTTCTTCGACTCCGCGATGAGCTTCGCCATCATCCGCGGGGGGCACGTCGACGCGACGGTCCTCGGCGTGCTTGAGGTCGACCAGGAAGGCAACCTCGCCAACTACAAGGTGCCGGGCAAGATGGTTCCCGGCATGGGCGGCGCCATGGACCTGACGGTCGGCGCCAAGAAGGTATTCGCGGCTACCCAGCACTTCGACGCGAAGGGAAACTCAAAGCTCCTCCGTAAGTGCAAGCTGCCGCTGACGGCCGCCCACGAGGTCGATTACGTCGTAACGGATATCGGCCTGTTCGAGGTGAAGAACGGCGCGTTCGTGCTCAAGGAGTACTTCAAGCCGTATACCGTAGAATACATTCTCGAGAAGACCGACGCCGATATCGTCGTCGACAAGGATTGCAGGGAAGTCGACCTCGGCTGATCGCCGATGGCGTGAAAGGAACGGATAGATGAAAGACGTATATATAGCGGGAGCCGCCAGGACGGCGGTAGGTAGCTTCAACGGCGCGCTGTCCGGCGTGAGCCCGGTGGAGCTCGGCAGGGTCG
>PGXV01000012.1 GCA_002839315.1 Spirochaetae bacterium HGW-Spirochaetae-3 | reverse complement strand
ACCTGTGTAAGAACTCCGCTCGACCCTGCATGCAACTTGCGTGCCAGGTCAGCCTCTCTATCGCTCCTGAAGCTGGGCTTCATCGGCGCGGGGCACTTTATAGCCCCTTTCATTGCTTCGTGTCAAGCGCCTTTCAGAAGCTTTTTCTTCGCTCCCTTAAGCGCAATCAATCAATCAAAACGTGTCCAAGCGCAAACCAACCACTCGCCTGAAAAGTCGACGAGTTCTTATAAGACCGATGCTAGATGATTGAAGTTAAATATCCTACAATCGAAAGCGACAGTCAAGGCAATCGTCAATTTAACGGAGGCATTCGCGACCGCGGAATGTTTATACAACGAGAAGTCATTCCTGTCAATATGAAACGATTAAGGAATAAGCCAAAATACGTCGTCGTCGCCATACTTCCGTAGCGAGAAAGCCTCGTCCAGATGGCGGACTTCAATGTTCGACGCGCCTTCTAGATCCGCGATAGTCCTGGCGACCTTGAGCGTCGAATGACAGGCGCGTGATGAAAAACCTTCACGTTCCGCCTTGATCACGAACGCGATCCTCGCTTGATCCCCGAGGGCGCAGAAGCGCTCTATTCCGCTGACCGTAAGACGCCCATTGACCTTGCATGCGGTATCCGAAAACCTGTCCGCCTGAATTTCACGGGCTTTCCGTACGCGAGAGCGTATCGACGAACTAGGCTCCCCGGGCCCTGAGGCCAGCTCGACCGGGCCGGCGGGTTTCACCGGCACCCTGATATCGATCCTGTCGAGCAAGGGTCCGCCTAACCGTTTCCAGTATCGCCTTATTTCATCCGGCGAGCATAGGCAAACGGCTCCCCGCCGACCGAGATTCCCGCAAGGGCACGGATTACACGACAGTACGAGCATGAATCGCGACGGGTACGACACGACGCGGTCGGCCCGGGCTATCGTAACCCGTCCTTCCTCGAGCGGTTCGCGTAACGACTGCAATACATCCGCCCGGAATTCGGCGGCCTCGTCCAGGAGCAGGACGCCGCCGTGGGCCAGGCTGATCTCCCCGGGTTTCCTGGATCGGCCGCCGCCGACTATCCCCTCCGCCGACGCACCGTGGTGAGGGGCCCTGAAGGGCGGTTTCCGAATCAGGCCCGATCGTTCCGGCAAGGCTCCGGCGAGCGAATACAGGGTGGTTACGATTATGGAGTCATCGTCGTCGAGGTCTGGCAGGAGGCCGGAAAGACGTCTGGCGGCCATGCTCTTGCCGACGCCCGGCGGCCCGAAGAGTAACAGGTGATGACCGCCGGCCGCCGATACCTCCATCGCGCGCCTGAGCGCAGGCTGACCCCGTATATCGGCCATATCCAGGCCGTCTAGCCCTTCGTTCATGTCGACACCCGGTTCCGGGCCCGGCGGGTCGGCTTCGTCGGCCATCGAGGCAGAACGGGCCGCCACTGATAGGCGGATGCAATCATCGAGCCCATCGATAGCGAAGGCCGCATCGCCGGCCAGAGCGCGGGCCTCCATGATATTACCCCTGGGAACGATGAATCTCGGGATGCCGACTCGCAAGCCGGCCGCTACCGCAGAAAGCACGCCGGCGACGGGCCGGACGCGGCCCGATAATTCAAGTTCGCCCAATGCCAGAATAGATTCCCCGTAGTCGGGAATCTGCCCTGACGCAGATAGAACGGCCATGGCCATCGCCAGGTCGAACGAAGCGCCGCCCTTGCGGACGCCCGCGGGCGCCAGGCTGATAAGGAGTCTCTGGAGGGGGAATTCGAAACCGGAATTACGGATCGCGGCCCTGATACGCTCGCGCGCTTCCTTGACGGCGCCGTCCGGCAAGCCTACGAGATCGACGCAGGGAATGCCGCGCCTCAGGTCTACCTCGACGGTTACGAGCTCTCCCTCGAAGCCGACGGGCTCGAACGCGAATATAGCCATCGCTCGCCTCCATGCTACAGCACGGGGGCGGGAGTCGCGGCGCGTTCGCCGTCCGGGGACGCGGATCAGCCCCGGGGACGACGCCTCGCGATTATTACCACGAAGGCGGCGCAGAAGAATAACCAGGGCAGGTTGGGAAACACGAACGCGAGGAATCCGGTTCCGCCCGCAGACAGGGAGACGTCGGGGAGCATGCCGAACTCGACCAGCAGCGAGTACAGTATGTCTCCGTACCCGGCGATGATGCCCACCACGATCAGCATCCACGCGGCGTCCCGCATCCTGGACCAGACGACGATGGCGAGGAACGTGGCTATCGCCATGACGACGAAACGGACCGCCAGCGCGGCCATGCCAGCGCTCATCGCTTCGCCTCGCCGTAGCCCGCGTACATGAAGCGGCGTATCTTCTTCGTACTGGTCTGCTCGAACGGCTCTTCGCGCAGCACGGTGTCGACGATCTTCATGAACGAGGGCAGGCCCTTGTTGATCATCCGGGCCTCTTCGCGTATGCGCCCGGAGGCGAATTCCATACGGTCGACGCTACCCCGCTCGGCGTCGATCCTATCCCAATCGGGAACGCAGACCGCTATGACCTGCTCGCCGGCATTAACGCCGGAAACCTTTCGTCCGAGCACCAGCACCTCCCTGATCCAGGCGGAATCCTCGAATTTCAGCTCGATCTCCTCGGGGTAGACGTTCTTCCCTCCCTCGGTAACGATGATATTCTTGGATCTGCCGGTAATGAAGACGAACCCCCTGTCATCGACATAGCCGAGGTCGCCAGTACGTAGCCAGCCGTCCTCGGTCAACGCCGCCGAGGTCGCCTCGGGCGCTTCCAGGTAGCCGAGCATCAAGGAGGGGCTACGGACCTGTATCTCTCCTATCCCGTCAGAACCAGGGTCGGCGATGCGTACCTCGGTATGCTTGACCGGGAGGCCGACGGACCGATTATCCTTATATTCCGGCAGGTTGACCGCGATCAACGGGCCGTTCTCGCTCATCCCGTAGCCCTGCACGAGATTGAGGCCGAGCGTCTCGAAGAACCAGGCGGTATCCCACGCGAGCGGGCCGCCTCCGGCGACGCCCAGCCTGACGGTCCCGAGGCCGGCCTTCTCGCGGAGGAAACCGAGAAGGAACCTGCCGGCGGGAAGGCGCAGCGTCCTGAGCGAGAACGCGGACAGGCCGAGCATCGACCTGACGAACCAGGCGGCCGGCCCATTCAGCCTGTCGATCTCCGAGCGTATACCCTGCTTTATCTTGTCGAAGAGCAGGGGGACGCCGATCATGAACGTCACCCTCGACTCGCGGACGTGCCTCAGTATCACCGACGGCACGATCCGCTCGACGAACGTAATCGAGCCGCCGGCCTCGAGCGCGGCGAGGAAGGTACAGGTAGCGGCGTAGGTATGGTGGAGCGGTAGCACCGCGATGAAGGTATCCTCGGGTCCTACGTTGAGCGACTGGATGGCGGCGTTGACGTTGGCGATGACCCCGCTATGGCTGAGCATTATACCCTTGGCGATACCCGTGGTCCCCGACGTGTAGATGATTACCGCGAGCGAGTCGCCGGATATGCTCTCCGGGGCGGGGAGCCCGTCGTCGCAAGCGGTTCCCGGTGCGGCGGCCAGCGCGTCCGGCCACGAGACCGAGCCGCCGAATACGGGCGGAGCGGAACCTTGGACGAATTCCACGGAAACCGCGATCGGTACCCTTCGCAAGGCTTCCGCGACCTTCGGCGCCATCGCGCTCGAAAAGAACAGCGCGCTGCAGCGGGACGAATCGAGGATGCCGGCGAGGCCGGACGCGTCCATGCTCGAATCGACCGGCACGACGACGAGGCCGGAAACGACCGTCGCGATATACGAGAAACACCACTCGGGCCTGTTCTCCGATATGACGGCGACGCGGTCGCCCGGCCGCAAACCCTTGGACGCGAGATACCGGGCGGCCGCGAACGAATCGCGCCTGAGGTCGGCATAGGTCCATTCGGTATACGGCGCGTCGCTTTCGATGCGAACGCGTGCGGCCGGCAGAGTCTCGTACTCGAGGCATATCGAATCGAACATCGTGCGGAAATTAGCATAGTTCCGATCGGGCAGCCTCGAGTATCGCTTCTCTAGATCCATGCGGCCTCCGCGCTATTCACAGTAGCGAATCCAGGTCTAGCTCGCAGGCTACGCTGGGCATCGTTATGCCCCAGTTCTCGAGCACTGCCGGATG
Organism: Spirochaetae bacterium HGW-Spirochaetae-3; assembly: GCA_002839315.1. Taxonomy (GTDB): domain Bacteria; phylum Spirochaetota; class Spirochaetia; order Treponematales; family UBA12059; genus SZUA-370. The sequence goes on along the minus strand of PGXV01000012.1, from coordinate 159,875 downwards.
GAGCTCGCCGAAGACGCCGATCTCGACGCCGTCGACGAGTATCCGGGCCTGGCGCCCCGGCAGGTAGCGGGGATCGGCCGAGTCTTCCACCACGTACTCCTCGCCGAGGTAATACAACAGCGCCGAAACGACGCCCGCCAGCTCGTTATAGTCGGCCGCCTGGTGGGAGCAGAGGAATCCCATGCGCTGCCTGGTAATGGTACCGTAGTTCCGGGCGTCGTCCAGGAAGGCGACCTTGCCGGCCTCGAAGATCCGGTGCGGATACGGGGCCTTGCTCGATACGGCCTCGGACTGAAGGAGCCCCGGCAGGATCGACGGCCTGACGTACTCGAAATTCTCGGTCATCGGGTTGGATATGCGTATCACGTCGTCGGAAGGGACGTTCATCCTCTCGATATAGTCCTTGCCGGAACCGAGGTAGTTATAGACCATCTCCTGGTATCCGAGCCCCACCATCACGTCCTTGGCCTTGCGCGTGAACGCCTCGATCGGGGACAGGCGGCCGATAGTATAGTCGTGAGGGCGTTCCGGGGCGAAGCTGGCCATGCCCCTGCCTATCATCACGTCCTCTACGAGGTCTACCGCGTGCAGGAAGTCGTCCCGATACTCGGGAGGCCACGCGCGCACGTGCTGGCCATGAGCCTCGGCCTTGACGCCCATCATCGCGAGGGCCGAGACGACGTCCTCCGGTCCGATATTGTCCCCGAGCAGCTTCGTGACGCGCCCCGAGTCGACCGACGCGGGCTGCTGGAAGTAGTACGGGAAGGTGACGGAGCGGCCGAACGGCGTGTCGAACGCGTAGTCGACGCGTAACGGCCTGATTTCATATCCGGCGTCGGCGAAGTCGCAGGCGACGATGTTGGCCGACAGGCATACGGCGGCCATGTCGATGCCGGTGAACTCTACGAGCAAGTCGCGGTCGCCTACCTGGACGGCCCCGATATCGGCGCTATTGATAATCGGCGCCATCGACAGCACCCCGCCGTCGGCGCCCATCAGGATCGGGTAGACAGGCGAGCCGGAGACGATGTGGCCGTATTCCTTGCCCTTGGGATGCTCGGCGACGATGCGGCGTAGCGTCATCGTCTCTTCCATCTGGAGCGGGACGAAACTGACGGCGTCGGGATCGACGCCCTTATACGCCACCGGCCACTTGATCAGGTCGATACGATACATGCCCATCGAGACCGAGCGGCGCTTCCGCCCGAAATTCGAGCAGAGCTTCTCCTGCGTCTGGATGGCGTCGCGCAGCATGGCGTCGCTTATGGCCTTGCCGGATATGACGAAGCCGGCCATGAACGGCCTGAGCTTCTGGATCGACGAGTCGACGACGACGCGATACTCGGAGTGGCGGACGTCGCCATCGCGAGAGAAGAAAGGATACTCGGGAATCGCGCCGCCGGCCTTGACGCGCAACTGCCTGGCGACGCCGGCCGTAGACCACAGATCCGGCCTATTGGTGTCGTTCAGCTCTATCTTGATGACCCGCTCGCTCTCGGGGCCGCTCTGGTCCCATCCGTCCAGCTCCGCCTTGGCGGTCTCCAGGGCCGGCTCGAGCTCCGCGGCGTCCATGCGGCGGCCGACGAGCTCGAAGAACAGGTTCTCGTTCACTTCTATCTTAGGCATTCGTATTCTCCAAATCGATGGATCCTGCGGCGGCAGGCATTACTTTAACAGCGCGCGACGCAGGCGCACGCTCTCGATGTCGTAGCTGAACAGCTCCCGCAGGTCGTTGAGGCCGAGGGCCATCAGCGCCATACGGTCGATGCCTATGCCCCACGCGAGTACCGGTACGCTGACGCCTAGGGGCTCGGTCACCTCGGGGCGGAAGATACCGGCGCCGCCGAGCTCGAACCAGCCGAGCACCGGGTGCTTTATGTGTACCTCGACCGACGGTTCGGTGAACGGGAAGTATCCGGGGACGTATTTCACTTCCTTGGCGCCGGCCACCTCGACGGCGAACATCTCGAGGAAGCCGAGCAGCGTCCGTAGGTTGACGTCGTCGCCGAGCACGATGCCCTCGGTCTGGTAGAAATCCGACAGGTGGGTCGCGTCGACCTTGTCGTAGCGAAAGCAACGGGCGATGCCGAAGTACTTGCCGGGAACCTTGGCGGTGGGCAACTGCCTGGCCGAAAGCACCGTGCCCTGGCTACGCAGCACGAGTCGCTTCGTGAATTCGCGGTCGAAGCCGTAGCGCCAGCCCCGGGAACCGGTGGCGCCGCCGTTCTCGTGCGTGGCGGCGACCCTGGACTGGTACGGCTCCTCTATGGACTTGGCCTTGGTCGGGTCGGCCAGGTAATAGACGTCGTGTATATCGCGGGCGGAATGGAACTGAGGCATGAACAGCGCGTCGCCGTTCCAGAATTCCGTCTCCACGAGGCCGCCGTCGAATTCCTCGAAACCGAGCGAGCAGAGCTTGTCCTTGACGCTCTCGAGGAACTGCACGTACGGGTTGCGCCTGCCGGGGATGAGGCGGGCGGGCCGGCTCCTGATGTTGTACGAGCGGAAGGCGGCGCCCTTCCAGGAGCCGCTCTCAAGAATACCTTGGGTCACCGCGCCGAGCTCGTCGCCCGACACGCCTTCCTCTCGGAGCAGCGCGGATACCGCGGCCGCTTCGCCGGCGAGGGCCCAGGTGACCGTCTCGCGCTCGGCCGCGCGGAAGGCGGCGTCGCCGGAGCCGCGTTTCTTGGCTATTTCCGCCATCAGCGCCTTGCCCTGCTCGTCGAGCTGACCCTCGTCTATGAGGCCGCCCTCGGCGGCGGCGGCCATAGAAAGCAAGGCCTTGAGCGCGACCGCCCTCTTGGAGCGGGAAGCGTCGACGACCGAGACAAGCTTTTCGGGGGTCATCGCAAGGACGCCTTCCTTGGAAAGGCGACCGAACGCGGATCCGGCGTCCTTCTGCTCCATGCCTATGGCCTGGCAGATAGCGGGCATAGCGGCCGGACCGTTCCCGGTCAGGAACGCGACCATGCGTTCCTCGGGGGAGCCCGATTCCAACCAAGTCCGGCCGAGCGGCGTCAATTCATATACGGTACGGGCCGTGCGCCCGGTCTCGGCGGCGAGGTTCTTGGCGATGAGCCAGGCCTGGGCCTGGTTGGCGTGTCCTTCTACGTAATCGAGATCGGCGGCCAAGCGGCTCGAGTCCAGAGGCTCTCCCGGCGCGTAGCGGAGGAGGACCTTTATCTCGAGCGGGTGCAATCCCTTGAGGAACGATCGTGGATCCATGATTCTAACTCCAGTATCAGCTTTGTAGCACGATAGTGTCGGATTTCTCGCCGGGCGTCAATCGGATGGGCGACACCCGTATCACGCCCTGGCCCTGGCGGCCGTCCATCGAAATATCGATTTCCGTCTCGGACCTGGCGTGGACGCAATGCGCCGTCCGCGTTACCGCCGGGAGGCGCGATAGCGCATCCCAGTCGACGAACGACGCGGCCGACCCGTAGGCCGCCGAGAAGTACCCGATATTCATTGCGGTAACGTTGTGGAAGAAATGGCTACCGAGCGACGAATCCACCGTAAAATCGGGTAGGTCGGCCTCTACGATGGCCTTGGCGTTGGATATCTGCGCGAACGACACGGGCACGCCCAGCCAATGATCGCGGGTCCCCCATCGCCCCGGACCGATAAGCGCGAAATGCCGGCCCTCGGCCTTGAGCGATTCGTTCAGGGCCGCTATCTCGGAGGCTATGGCCTCGGTCTCGGCGCGGTTCCAGCGAGCCGGGTCGACGTAGACGATATCGTACACGCCGCGCACGCGCCCGTTGCCCATGCATCGCTCGCTGGCGACGAGGCATTCTCCGGCTACCAGGTCTCCCAGGTCGACGCTCACCTTGTCGGAATTCTGTATAAGGGGCTTTATCTGTAGCAGGTAGAATACCGGAATTCCGTCCGGGCCGTCGCTGACGGCGTATTCGATCTCGACGGGCAGTCCCATGCTCTTGGCTCCGACCTCGAGGGCCGCCTCGACGACCGTCGCGAACTGGAACGCTTCGTACTTGAGCACCGGCGCGAAATCGATTATACGCGGCCCGCGAGCGGAGACGCCGGGTTCCAGGCGATCGTCATCCACGCTCCAGGTGCTAGCGACCTTCGCGAATCCGGGATCGGATTCCGCCTCCGACAGGTCCAGCCTGGAAAGCGTAGCCTCCTCGCCGGCTGACAGGTCGAAATCGAGGCGTTCCATATCGAGGGCGTAGAACCAGCGCTGGGTACCGCCCGCTCCGCGGCCGGGGGCGACGACATCCAGCTTGGGATAGCGCGGACAGAACCGGTGGGCCTCCCCTCCCTCCACGACGTAGGACCCGAGGCCCAGCGCGGCGACGCACAGGCCGTCATCCGGCTTCAGGTAGGAGATCGGGTAGTAATTATATGATTGGGCGGTCCCGGCGATGAGGGGGTAGTACCAGCGCCCTTGTCGCTGGCCGACCAGCTCCTGGACGACGACGGCCATACGCTCCTCTTCGATCTTGTACCCCGCCACGTCGAAGTACGAGCGCGACGATTCGGAATAGAGGCTCGCGTAGATTAGTCGGATCGCGTCGCAGAGCTGGTTAAGGCGGCGCTCGGGATCGGGATCGGCGTTTGGTATTATGAAGGTATCGTAGACGCCGGAGAACGGCACCATCAGCATGTCTTCGAAGAGCCCCGAGGAACGTACCGCCAACGGCTTGTCGGTAGTGGCCAGGAACGCCCTCAGCCGCGAGACGAGTTCTCCGTCAAGCGGGCGCGCCAGGAACGCCTTGCGAACCTCCGTCTCGGGGGCCGCGTACCACGAGAACCCCCAGAGGCCGTGCTGGTCCATGAAGCGCTCGAATTCGTCTATGCCGATGAAGGCCGTATACGGCAGCCGGATATCGACCCCGGTCTGCGCCTTCGGGAAGGCCAGGTTATCGATAAGGCTCTTTATGAACGCGAGGCCCCGGCCCTTGCCGCCGACGGAGCCGCCGCCGAGCCGCGCGAGGCCCCGATCGCCCGCTATCACCCCTATACCGGGGATGACGCCGCGCGACTTGCCCCGTTGCAGGTCGTCGAGGGCCCTGCAGACGAAGTCGCGCAGCTCGGTAGGACCGGCGAAGTCCTCGGGAAGGTAATTTCGTATGATGCGCGCGAAACGGACCTCGCCGCGGGCCATCAGCCATGCGGAGAAATGGTTCCGCACCGCGTGAAAGAGAAGGCTCTCCGGAGGTATAAGGCGTATCTGCTCGCTGAACTCCAGCATATTCCTGGCGCGCGATATCTCCTCGCCTTCCGGGTTCCTGAAGACGAAAGGTCCGAAGCCGAGCTGGGCCTGGAAGAACAGCCCCAGCTCTCGCGCGAGCGTATTCGAGTTCTTGTCGGCGAAGGAGGCTCCGAGCGCGTACGCCTTGTCGCGATTGTCCGGCTCGCTCGATTGGATGAGCACGGGAAGGTCCGGCTTCCGTTCCTTGGTCATCGCCAGGAAATGGAATCCTGCCTCGGGATTCTCGAGGCCTTCCTTGCCGTAGCGCACGTCCGAGATGACCGTGAGGAGATAGGGCTCGTAACGATCGTACAGGGATACGGCCTCTTCGTAGCTGGTGGCTAGCAGGACCTTCGGGCGGCCCCGCATGCGGAGTATCTTGTAGGTCTCGATGGAGCGCTCCTCCTCCACCAGCTGCTGGGTCTGCTTCATGACGACCGAGTACAGCAGCGGCAGGTAGCGCGAGTAGTAGCGGACGGAATCCTCTATCAAGAGCACGACGCGGACCATGCCGACGCGGGTGTCGTTGTCGACGTTCCGGAGGTCCTCGACGTACTTTATCATGCCGACGAACAGCTTCGAGTAGCCGTTCCACACGAACACCCGGTCTATCGAGTCGTGGCACTCGGCGCGATTGGAATCGAGGCCGGCGAGGCTGGAGTTGTTCATGGCGAGGAGGAGCACGGGAATGTCCGGCCAGATCGATTTCATCCTCGTCGCCAGAGCGAGCGGCGTGTCGAAGTCGAGGCCCGCCATCAGGATGACCATGTCGTATCCGCCCGTACCGAACATCTCCATCGCGGACTCGGGCGTATACGCGCAGGAGACGCGCGGCGCGGTAGTCAGGTTCAGCTTGAAGAACTCCCCGTATATCTGTTCGGACAGGGCGCCGTCGCTCTCGAGCACGAACGAATCGTACAGGCTCGCTACGAGGAGTATCTCGCGGACCCGGTACCGCATCAGGTCGTGGAAGATATCGCGCTCGCGGCGCTCTCGGTCGTACGAGGCGACCAGTTCGTTGAAGTACATGCCGCTATCGTAACGCGGCGTCACCCAGTCCGCAAGCGCTACGCCCCGGTCCCGGGGCTCCCCGTCGACGCTATGCCCCGGGCGAAGATGCGGGCGAAGGCCACGGCGGCGGAGTCGAGATCCTCGATGCCGCCGAGCCTGATGCGGTGGAGGGCGAACCCGAAGAGGCATTCGACGAACAGCGCCGCCATCTCTTCGGGACGGCCGACCGCCTTCCCGAGCGTTACCATGCGGGCGAGGTACGGGGACACCGCGGCCTTCATGATATCGACCTGGCCGCGCAGCGCGTCGTCGATATCGTCGAACTCGTCCTTGATGTCCTTGATGCTCATGCTGACTATCTCGTGGTTGGAGGAGAAGAACGCGAAGAAGGTCTCGGCGAACGCGACCAGGTCGCTCTCCAGTTCGTACCGGAGGCGCATCGCCCGGATCGCCTCGTCAGGCTTGATATAGAACGCCGCGAATACCTCGCGGAACAGTCGCTCCTTAGAACCGAACAACCTGAATACGGTGACCTCGTTGACCATCGAGGCCTCCGCGATAGCCTTGGTAGTAACGGCCGAGTAACCCCGGGCGGAGAATAATTCCAGCGACGCCTTGAGGATCCTGTCCTTCGAGTGAGCCATAGCAGAGAGACTATAGGATAAAAAAAACAACAATGCAAGCAAGCGCTTGCATTGTTTTATGATTTTCGCTATGTTTCGCGCAGCCAATAAGGAACCAACTCATGAATGAATCCCACAAGACAGATTTCCTCGGGCGGGACGCCATCTTCCCGCTACTCCTCAAGATGGGCATACCGGCGGCCATAGGCATGCTGGTCAACGCCCTCTATAACGTCGTCGACACCATCTTCGTCGGCCACGGCGTCGGCCCGCTCGCGATAGCCGCGCTGTCCATCGTGTTCCCCCTGCAGATGATCGTCTCGGCGGTCGCGCAGGCGCTCGGCGTCGGCACCGCGTCCATCGTGTCCCGTAGGCTCGGCGAGAAACGCGCCGACGACGCGGCCGCGGCCATGGGCACGGCCTATACGGCGGTCATGCTGATAACGGCGATACTCGTAGCGACGGTCCTGGCCTTCACGCGCCCGATACTGGCGTTCTTCGGGGCGAGCGACACGATCATGCCCTACGCGCTCGGCTATACCCGGATCGTCGCGGCCGGCTTCTTCTTCTTCTCGCTGTCGATGTGCGCGAGCAACCTCGTCCGCTCGGAAGGCAACGCCAAGGCGTCGATGGTAGGCATGATGATGGGCGCCGGGCTCAACACCCTGCTCGACCCTATCTTCATCTTCGGATTCAAGATGGGCGTCGAGGGAGCCGCCATCGCGACGGTATTGAGCCAGGCGAGCTCGTGCGCTTACCTGTTCTCCATCTACTTCAGGAAGAAGAGCCACGTTCCGCTCAAGGCGGCCGACTTCCGCATCAAGGCGGCGATACTCCGCGAAGCGGCGTTGCTGGGAACGCCCGCGTTCATCCAGAGCGCCGGATTCAGCATCCTGGCGCTCATCATCAACAACTCGCTCGGGCATTACGGAGGGGACCTGGCGATCACGACCTACGGGATGAACCAGAAGATACTGACCATCGTCATCATGCCCATCCTCGGCATTGCGCAGGGATTCCAGCCTATCGCCGGCTATAACTACGGCGCCAAGCATTACGGCAGGGTCAAGCAGAGCCTCAAGACGGCGACGCTCACCGCGCTCGTCGTATCGCTCGTCGGCTACGCCTTCATGATGCTGGCGCCGAGGCTCGCGATAGGCATGTTCACGTCCGACGAGGCCCTCATAGGGTCGAGCGCCCGCGTCCTCCGCATCATGGTGCTGCTCATACCCTTCGCCGCGCTGCAGATCACCGGATCGACCTACTTCCAGGCCATCGGCAAGGGAACGCAGTCGCTGCTGCTCGGGCTCTCGCGCCAGTTCATACTGCTCATACCGATCGTGCTCGTACTGCCGCTGTTCATCGGCGTGGACGGCGTATGGATGGCCTTCCCGATAGCCGACAGCGTGTCTACGCTACTGACCGCGACGCTCCTCGCGCGGGAGATCAGGCGGCTCGACCGCCATATCGCGGCAGGCGCCTGAGACGCGCCGATCAGGCTAGCGGCACGTCGATGACGAAGGTGCTGCCCTCGCCCGGCCGGGATACGACGCCTATCCCCCAGCCGTGCGACTCGATCACGCCCTTGACGACGGACAGGCCGAGGCCCATGCCCTGCTCCCGCCTGGACGACGAGCCGCGGTAGAACGGGTCGAAGATGCTGTCCAGGTCGGCCGGGTCGATGCCTGGCCCGTCGTCCGATACCTCGATGACGACGCGGCCCGGCGCGGGGCCGACGGCCTCGGAGCGGGCCGATACGCGCACGAGCCCCCCCGAGGCGGTATAGCGCAGCGCGTTACCGATGAGATTCTCGATCGCCCTCGTCAATAGCCGCTCGTCGAAGGGCGCTGCCAGGTCGTCGGGCAGGTCTATGGCGACCTCGGCCCTGCGCCCGAGCAGTACGGCGTCGGCTTCCAGCCGCTTGCATAGCCCCCGCAGGAACGGCGCGAGCGGCGCCGTCTCCAGCCGGCTCCTCCACTCGGCAGTATCGACGCGCACGAAATCGATCAGGTCGTCTATCATGCCTGCCAGTTGGTCGACCTTGGCGCCTATGATGCCGACGTAGCGGTCGCGATCGGCCGCTTCGTCGGCCATGCCGTCGCCTATGGCCTCCGCGTAGCCCTTTATAAGCGCCAACGGCGTCTTGAGGTCGTGCGTCACGCCCATGATGAACCGGGAGCGCCGCGCCTGGTCGTCCTTGAGCGCCAGCCGCATCGAGTTGAGCGACGACGCGAGCGACGTTATCTCGTTGGAACCGCGGACCTCAATGGCGCGGTCAAGCTCGCCGGCCGCTATGCGCCGCGTAGCCGCGTCCAGCGCGAGCACCGACTGGGTGATCGATCGGGCGATCAGCACGGCCATACCGGCCGAGAACAGGAACAATACGGCCATCAGCACGGCGAAGGTCGTCACTAGCCACTGGGCAGGGGACAGGGGACGGAACATGGCCCTATCTATACGCGTCAGCACGAAGAACCCTCCGACTCCCAAGTGCTCTGGCGCGTCGATCTGATAGAAGTAGTCGACGCTCGTGTCGCGGATATAGTCGAGCAGGGCCTCGTCGGACACCACATCGCCGGCCTTATGGGTCTCTATCGTCGAGAACACGATGCGGCTCTCCGCGTCCAGTATTGAGAATTCCATGGTAGGCGGCTTATGCGAGATGAAGTCCGACAGGCGCTCCCACGACTCCCGGTCGAAGGTGCCGCCGGCCATACTGGAGACCTCGTCGTAGCCGGGCATCTGGACCGCCTCGGATTCCCTGAAGCGCAGGACGCCGAACAGGCCGACGAACGCGAGCACGGGCATGACGAGTATGCCGACCACCAGTATATAGAATTGATTCCGTATCTTCATCGCGCGGGCTCCGGATCCAGCGTGAAGCGGTAGCCCATGCCGTAGACGGTCTCGATGTAGCGGGGCGCCGCCGGATCGTCCTCGATCTTCTTCCGGAGCCGCTGGATGTAGACCGCGACCGCGGTCAGGTCGCCGTACGAATTCTTCCAGACGGCCGCGTATATGGCCTCGGGACCGAGCGGCTTGCCGGGATTGCTCGCGAGGTACGACAGCACGGAGTACTCCTTCGCTGACAGCGCGACCCGCTCGTCTCCGCGCCTTAGCATGCACGCCTCGAGATCGAGCGAGAACGGGCCGAACCGGACGACCGCGCCGTCCCGACGCTCCGGCTCGTCCTGGACGCGCCGGAGCATCGCCCGGACCCGCGCGACGAGCACGCGCGGCGAGAACGGCTTGGTGACGAACTCGTCGGCGCCGTAGCCCAGGCCGGCGATGATATCCTCGTCGGCGTCCCTCGCGGACACGATGAGCACGGGGCATCCGCCGGACTTACGGAACTCGTGAAGGAATTCGAACCCGTCCATGCCGGGCAGGTTGATGTCGAGTATCACTATATCGGGAGCGAACGCGCCGGCTCCTTCCGCGCGCAGGAGGGCCAGCGCGTCCTCGCCGGATTCGGCCTGCCGCGTCTCCATGCCTTCCTTGGACAGGTAGAGCGCCACCAGGTCGGATAGCTCGGCTACGTCTTCAATTATCAGGACCCTTGCCTTCATGCATGCCTCATGAACGCGAGTGTACACGGGTCCCGGCGCGACGGCAATGCGGGATTATACGGCGCCAGGCGGATATAACAGAATATTATCATCCCTTCATACGCTGTTTATAGGCTCCGCCCGAGCCGCCGGCGTATCCTCTGACCGCGCGGGAATACCTCGCGCCGGAGGATACAAGCGAATGAAGAAGACGACGATAGCGTTGGCGGCGCTGCTATCAGCGGCGGTCCTCGCCGGGGCGCAAGAAACCCTGAGCCTGGAACTGGCCGTGACGACCGCGCTTGAGAACAACGAGAGCCTGGCCCGCTCCAGGATAGACCTCGAGGCGGCGGAGCGAGCAGTCGGCGTATCGTGGAACGGCCTCGTGCCCGGACTCTCCCTGGGCGCGGGGACGTCCAGGCCCAACGACGGGGTAGAATCGACGTACGGCCGGGCGCAAGCGAGCCTGACGCTGTCGTCCGGCCTGCTGTCCGCCGGGAAGCAGGCCAGGCTCGCCTACGAGACGGCACTGCTCGCCTATGGGACGGCGGAGAGGGACCTGGAGCTGTCGGTACGCAAGGCCTACTACTCGCTCGGCCTGTCCAGGAAGAACATAACGCTTATAGAACAGAGCATAGCCAGCGCGCAGAAGAGCTACGACCAGGCCGAGGCCAAGCGCAAGGCGGGCCTGGCCCCCGAGCTGGACACGCTGTCGGCCCTGGTGACCCTGGAGCAGCTTAAGCCGACGCTACAGAGCGCCAGGCTGTCGTACGACGACGCGCTCGACTCGTTCAGGGTCCTGCTCGGCATGGACGGCGACGCCGGCGTTGATATAGCGGCCGTGGACGAGGCCGACATCAAGGCGATCGACGTCGCCGGGATAACGGCCGTCTCGCCGAGCGTGTCGGCGCTTGAGAAGCAGCTCGCCGAGGCCCGCGCAACCCTCTCCGCCGCCAGGAGCTCGGTCTACTCGCCGAGCCTGTCGCTGTCGGCCTCGTATCAGCCTACCTACGCCATGGAAGCCTGGTCCGACTCCGGGTCCGTGACGGCCTCCGTCAGCTTCTCGCTGGACGACCTCTTGCCATGGTCGAGCGCCCGTAGCGCCGCGGCAACCGCCCAGGACGCGGTAGACAAGCTGGAGAGCCAGCTGGCCTCGGCCAGGACGAGCGCCGCCATGGAGATAGGCTCGCTCGCCAGGAAGATAGAGCAGTCCCGTTCGGCCCTGGAAAGCATGCGCCTGAACGAGACGCTGGCCGAGAAGACGTACCGCTTGACGGAAGAGGCGTACCGCTTCGGCACCAAGGATATCCTGAGCCTGCAGAGCGCCAGGGACAGCCTGGCCCGGGCCCGCCTCGACGTCTCCGAGGAGGCGTATACGCTGCGAGCGGCCGTCCTCGATCTTGAATACGCATTGGGCGTCCCCTTCGGGACGCTCGGGAGGTAATCGTGAAGAAACGCAATATAGCCATCATAGCCGTCTTCCTCGTCGTCATAGCCGCCGCGCTGTTGCTGCCGAGCGCCGCCAAGAAGGGCCCAGCAGGCGTTCCCGGCGCTCCCGGCGGCGGCGCGCCGGGAACAGCCGCGGCCGCGACGTTCACGGTCAGGACCGCCGCCGTCGCCCGCAGGACCCTGCAGGACTACATCGAGTCCAACGGCGACATCGTCGTCGACGCTACCGTCAAGGTGTACCCGCAGGTCTCCGGGGAGATCCGGTCGATGAAGGTCGCGCTCGGGTCGGACGTCGCCAAGGGGCAGCTGATAGCCGAGATAGATCCGTCGACGCCCGGCAGCGCCTACGCGCTCAACCCGGTGCACGCGCCGATAGCCGGCACCGTGACGTCGTCTCCGTTGCCCGTAGGCTCCACGGTCACCGCATCCTCCGCCATCATGGAACTGGGCGACGTCACCGATATAGAGGCGGAGGCGATGATACCCGAGCGTTACGTCGGCGTGCTCAAGGTCGGGCTCAAGGCCGCCGTCACCTTCGAGGCCTATCCTGGCGAGAGCTTCCCCGCGACGGTCACCCGCGTGTCGCCGGTCGTCGACGCGGCCTCCAGGACCAAGACGATACGGCTGTCGTTCGACCGGGCCGATCCACGCATCGACGCCGGCATGTTCGCCAAGATTCGGCTCGACACCGTCGCCTACGCCGACCGCCTGACCGTCACGGAGGGCGCCGTCCTCTCCGATTCCTCGGGCTCGTACGTCTTCGTCGTCAACGCCGACGGCACCGCGTCCAAGCGCGCCGTCACGACGGGCGCCGGCGTCGACGAGTTCGTGGAGCTGGCCTCCGGCGTCTCCGAAGGCGAGCTCGTCGTCATAGAGGGCGCGTCCGTGCTCTCCGACGGCGCCGCCATAAAGGACATAACGGCCGCGGCGGGCGGGACGGGAGCCTCCAAGTGAGCGTAGCCAAGAGAGTCGTCGAGAGGCCGGTACTGGCGGCCATAGTCTTCGCGCTGACCATGATAGTCGCGCTGTACTCGGTATCGGACATAGCCCTCGACCTGATGCCGGACATGGACATGCCCATGCTGATGGTCACCGCCTCCTATTCGGGCGCCGGCCCGGAATCCGTGGAGAAGACGGTGACCGAGACGCTGGAGAGCGCGCTTATAAACGTCAGCGGCCTGGACGAGCTGACGTCCACCTCAAGCGAGGGCTACAGCATCATCCAGCTGCAGTTCGACTACGACGTGGACCTGGACGTGGCGACGAACGACATACGCGACAAGCTGGACAAGGTACGCGACTCGCTACCCGACGGCTGCGACTCGCCGAGCATATTCAAGTTCTCGTCGGACGACATGCCCATCATCAAGATAGCGGTCTCGGGCAAACGCTCGCCGGAAGAGCTCAAGAGCATAGCCGAGGAATACATCGAACCGAGGCTCGAGCAGGTCGACGGCATAGCGGAGGCGTCGGTCAACGGCGGCCGCGACCGTATCGTACGCGTCGACGTATCCCAGAACCGCCTGGACGCGTACGGCCTGACGATCACCGGCATAGCCTCGAGCCTCGCGGCGGCCAACGTCGAGCTGGGCGGCGGCAGCATCGGCGAGGGCACGAAGAACTACCTCATACGCACGACAGGCGAGTACAAGAGCCTGGACGAGATCGCCGAGACGGTCGTCGCTACGAAGAACGGCTACGGCGTCAGGCTGTCCGACGTCGGCTCCGTGACCGACGGCTACGAGGACGAGAGCTCCATCGTCTATATCGACGGCGAGCCCGGCGTCTACGTGTCGCTGACCAAGCGCTCCGGCGCCAACACGGTGAACGCGGCCGACGCCGTCTACGAGAAGATGGCCGAGATACGTAAGCTCCTGCCCTCCGACGTGGCCATGGAGATAGTATCGGACGATACGGAGACCATACGCGGCACCCTGAACAACCTCATAAGCTCCGCGCTACAGGGCGCCATGCTCGCGATGGCCATACTCTTCCTGTTCCTCCGGAGCGTAAAGAGCACGATCATCATAGGTATATCGATACCCTTCTCCATCCTCGTCACGCTGCTCGCGATGTACTTCGCCGGCATCACCCTCAACATGATGACGATGACGGGCCTTATCCTGGGCGTCGGCATGATAGTCGACGCGTCGATCGTGATACTCGAGAACATCTACCAATACAGGGAGCGCGGCTCCAAGCCGAGCGTCGCCGCCGTGCTCGGCACCCAGGAGATGATGTCGTCCATCGTTTCCGGCAACCTGACGACCATCTTCGTGTTCCTGCCGGTGCTCTTCTTCAAGGATAAGCTCGGCATGCTCGGGCAACTCTTCGGCGACATCATCTTCACGATAGTCATATCGCTGATATCCAGCCTCGTCGTGGCCATATTCCTCGTGCCGGTGCTGGCCAGCAAGTACCTCCCGCTGTCGACGAGGAAGGAGAAGCCGCTCAGGAACAAGGCGCTCATAGCGATGGACGGCGCCGTCGAGTCGGTCCTCTCGGCTATCAACCGCGGCTACGAGAAGATCCTGCGGGCCGGCATAGCCCACCGCCTGACCGTCGTCATCATCGTCGTCGGCTGCTTCATCCTCTCGATCGCCTTCATACCGCGCATGAGCATCAGCCTGATGCCGTTCACCGAGGACGCCTCGGTGACGCTGGAGGTCGAGCTGCCCATCGGCACGAAGCTCTCGGAGACCAAGGCCGTGATGCTAAAACTCGAGGAATACGCGATGGCCGAGATAGAAGGCGCCGAGACCGTCATTACGACGGTGGGCGGCGGCGGCATGTTCGGCGGCTCGTCCACCTACGCGGGGGAGCTGTCCATCACCCTGCCCGACTACGCCGAGCGGATCGACGACGTCGATACCATGAAGGCCAAGCTACGCGCCCATTTCGGCGAATTCCCCAACGCAAGCTTCAGTTATTCCATGGGCAGGATGCGGCAGATGGCCGGCGGATCCGACGTCGACGTAGCGATAAACACGCAGGACCTGGACGCGGGCATAGCGATGGCCCATAGCCTGATGGACCTGATATCGGAGAAGGTGCCCGACCTCGAGGACGTGGCGATGGACCTGACCGAGGGGCTCCCCGAGGTCGAGGTGATCATAGACCGCGACCGGGCCTACGCCTTCGGCGTCAGCGTCAAGGCCATAGCCGCCGAGATAGACGCTAGCGTCGACGGCGTCGTGGCCACGACGTACCGCGATTCGGGCGACGAGTACTCGGTCAAGCTGTTCCTGGAGGAATCCGACAGGCAGAAGGTGCCCGACCTGGAGCGCATATACGTGCAAGGCACGAGCGGGCTCTACGCTGTGGCCAACTTCGCGACCCTACAGAAGGGCGTAGGCCCGGTCAGCATATCCCGCGAGAACCAGAGCCGCATCATCCACGTGACCGCGAACCTCTCGTCCGACAGGCGCGCCGGCGACGTGGAGAAGGAAATAGACGCGCTCATCGCGGATAACATCGTCGTACCGGACGGCATAACGCTTACCCAGTCCGGCTCGTGGGGCGAGGTGATGGAGACGGGCGGCGTATTCCTGCTGATCATCACGATGGCCCTGCTCCTGGTATTCGGCGTCATGGCCGGCCAGTACGAGTCGTTCAAGGACCCTATCATCAACATGTTCACGATACCGCTGCTGGTCATCGGCGTCGTGGCCGTCTACGTCATATCCGGCGAGACCCTGACGATGTTCACCGCCATGGGCGTCGTGATGCTCATAGGCATCGTCGTCAACAACGGCATCGTGCTCGTCGACTACACCAACCTGCTCGTCCGCCGCGGCGAGAGCGTACGGGAGGCCTGCGTGACCGCCGGCGTCTCCCGCCTCAGGCCCATCCTGATGACCACGCTGACGACCATCCTGGGCCTCATGCCCATGGCTTTCTCGACGGGCGAGAACTCGCAGATGCTCAAGCCGATAGGCCTGACCGTGCTCGGCGGGCTTACGTCCGCCACGCTCATAACGTTGTTCTTCATACCGGTCATGTACTCGTTCTTCAACGAGCATCGGGGCCATAAGGCTAAGGAGGCCGTTAAATGACCAGGATAGAGATCATAGCCAACAGGTCCGTGCAGGACGACGTCGTGGAGCGGCTGGAGTCAGCCTTAGAGGGCTTCTACTATACGGTGATCCCCGTCGTCCAGGGCCGCGGCAGGCAGGCCCGCCGGCTGGGCTCCTCGACCTGGCCCGAGGAGAACTTCCTCCTCCTCGCGTACGTCGACGACGCCGCGGCCGCGACCGCGCGTACGGAGGTCTCTGCCGTCAAGGGACGCTTCCCGACCGAGGGCATCAAGTACTTCGAGATACGGGGCGCTGAATAGCGGGATAGCGCGCGTTACGGGCGGCCCATTCGGGTCCGGTCCTCCTTGGGATCCGGATAGTCCGCCCTTCTTCATAAAAAAAACGGCCCGCCCGAGCATGCTCGGGCGGGCCGTCCCCTTTTTTAGGGGCTCGGTCGTTACACCAGGCCCTGGGCGATCATCGCGTCGGCTACCTTCTTGAAGCCGGCGATGTTGGCGCCTACGACGTAGTTGCCCTCGGCGCCGAATTCCTTGGCGGTATCGATGCAGTTCTTGTGGATGTAGATCATGATGTCGTGGAGGCGCTTGTCGACCTCCTCGGCGCTCCACGCGAGGCGCATGGAGTTCTGGCTCATCTCGAGGCCGGACGTGGCGACGCCGCCGGCGTTCGCGGCCTTGCCGGGAGCGAACGGGATCTTCTTCTCGATGAAGAGCTTCCAGGCCTCAGGGGTGCATCCCATGTTGGAGACCTCGACGACGCACTCGACGCCGTTACGGACGAGCGCGTGGGCGTCCTCGCCGGACAGCTCGTTCTGGATGGCGCAGGGCATCGCGATGTCGACCTTCTGCTCCCAGGGGCGCTTGCCCGCGAAGAACTTGGCGTTCGGGTACTTCTTGACGTAGGTCTCGACGCTGTTGCGGTTGATGACGAGCATCTCGGTCATGTAGGCGTGCTTCTCGGGCGTGGAGATACCGTCGGGATCGTAGACGTAGCCGTCCGGGCCGGAGATGGCGACGACCTTGGCGCCGAGCTCGCTGGCCTTGATGCAGGCGCCCCAGGCGACGTTGCCGAAGCCGGAGACGGCGATGGTCTTGCCCTTGATCGACTGTCCCCTGAGCTTGTACATCTCCTCGAGGAAGTAGACCGCGCCGTAGCCGGTCGCCTCGGGGCGAACCAGCGAACCGCCGAAGGAGAGGCCCTTGCCGGTCAGGACGCCCGTGAACTCGTCGCGCAGGCGCTTGTACTGGCCGAACATGAAGCCGACCTCGCGTCCGCCCACGCCTATATCGCCGGCGGGAACGTCGGTGTCGGGGCCGATGTACTTCTGCAGCTCGGTCATGAAGCTCTGGCAGAAGCGCATGATCTCGTTATCGCTCTTGCCGTTGGAATCGAAGTCGGCGCCGCCCTTGCCGCCGCCCATGGGGAGGCCGGTCAGGCTGTTCTTGAAGGTCTGCTCGAAGCCGAGGAATTTAAGGGTAGAGAGCGTCACCTTCGGGTGGAAGCGGATGCCGCCCTTGTACGGGCCGATGGCGCTGTTGAACTGGACTCGGTACCCGCGGTTGATCACGTACTCGCCCTTGTCGTTCATCCAGGGCACCTTGAACATGACGGTGCGCTCGGGCTCGACGATGCGCTCGAGAATTTTCTGCGCCTTGTACTTGGGATCCTTCTCGATAAGCGGCGCTATCGATTCAAGGACTTCCTCGGCTGCCTGAAGGAATTCGGACTCCCACGGAGCCCGAGCCTTGAGGCCATCGAGGACCTCGCGGATATAAGCGTTCATATGCCCTCCTAGAGAAACTAGACAAAGACGATATCGGATACGGGCAAGCCCGTCCGCCGAACAGTGTACACATGAGGCTAATGCTGTGCAAGCATTTTTTGATTATTGAATGCATTATTTCATTATTCAAAATGCTATTCGGGTATTTTACGACGCCTTACCATAGCTTCCGAACAATTATGGGAGTCTACTACTAATAAAGACTGCGGACGCGCTCGAACAGGGCGCTCCACACGAACGTCGAGGCACCGGGTTCAACGGCAGCGGAGCCCTGCGTTACGGCAGGCGCGACCGTTCCGGAAGCAACCGGCTTAGGCGGTTCACGGACGACGACGTCCCGGGGATTGACCCGATCGAAGAAACCGACGCGTTCAAGCCTGCCTTCGAACACCTCGTCGTCGACGCGCTTCGCGACGATACGCGCCACGACGTCGGCGTCGTTCCAGGTTAGCCCGCTACCGTCGGGCCTTATCGCGACCGCGCCGTTCTTGACGACGAGGAACGCGTCCCCGACGGCGACGCCGTCTACCTTGCCGGCGTCTACCAGCGCGAGGTCGCCCTTGCGCTCGAGCAGCGTGCCGCGGAACTGCAACGCGGATCTGATACCGTTCACGATCCTGGCCGTAGCCAGGGCGACCCTGTCGTTGCCCGACCGAGGGGCCTCTAGACGGGCGGCCAGCGCGCCGGTCCTCGCGGCGCGTAGTTCCGCCGATACGATGACGTCGCGCTCGGTCTCGGCTACCCCGACGAGCACGAACCAGTCGGCGCCGGATTCCCGGGCCAGGGCGAACGCGTCGGCGAAGCTCGATACGCGCGGGGCGCCGCGCTGCGGGGCGACGCCGGGCTCGAACGCGAGCGCGTCGCGCAGGTACCTGGCAACGACCATATCGCTGCCGGCGTGGTACGGCGTACCGCCCGGCCCTACCGAGAATACCGCTATCCGGTACGGCCTCGATTCGGTCGGGGCGCGCCCGGACGACCAGTCGCGGCTTACCGAGCCCTCGAGGAGGCTGTCGTATATCTCTATCGCGTCGGAAAGCGCCCGGTCGGCTTTCCCCAGATCGGCGAGGAAGCGGAGCTCGGAGAGGTACGACGCGGGCAGCTTGGCCCCGCGCAGCAGCTCGGCGTAGTTACGTCTCCCCTTATTGGCGTACGGGTCGACGGCCAGGCCCCTGCGGTACTCGGCCGCCGCCTTCTCGTAGAGCAGTCGCCGCTCGAAATCGGCTGCGCGGTCGAACCGCCACGCCGCGAGGGCCGCGCGCGAGTGATCCTCGAAGCCGGTCGCGTCCATCACGAGATTCTCAAGGGCGATGCGCGCCAGCTCGTCGTCCGGCCGTAGCGACGCGAGCGTCGACAGCGCGTATTCGGCCTCCGAGCGGTTGCCGGCCGCGGATTCGACGAGCCCGAGCAGGAACCACGCCTGCGGGTCGGAGCGATCGTACCGTAGCGAGCCGTCGAGCACGGCTCGGGCCGCGTCGAGCTCGCCCGACTCGTAATACAGCGACGCGAGAAGCCCCCTCGCCCCGGCGTGGGTCGGCATCGCCTCTATCGCGGCGCTCGCGAGCCTCGCGGCCTCGGCGGCGTCGCCCTGCTCAGAGAACAGCGCGGCGGCGGCGTAGCACGCGTCGGCGTCGCCGGACGTCCAGCGGAGCGCCTCCGACAGGTAGGCCGCGGTCTCGTCGACCCGGCCCTCGGCCCTGCTGATCAGCGCCAGGGACAAGAGCGCCCGGGGATCGCGCGGCGCGGACTTGAGGGACGCCGCCAGGCGGGCCTTGGCGTCCCGGGGGCGCCCCGAGCGAAGGTCCAGCAAGGCGAGGCCGAAGCGGGCGTCCCGGTCGTTCGGCAGGCGCGAGAGGGCCTCGTCGAACGAGGAGCGCGCCTCGTCCAGCTTGCCGAGGCCTATGAGCCCGAATCCCTGGAGCGTCACGAGCGCCGGCGATCGGGGACCGAATTTATAGGATTCCCTTATGAACGAGACGGTTCGCTCGTACTCTCCAAGGTCGTACTGGCACCGGGCCAGCGCGGCCCACGCGTCGGCGTAGGCGGGATTGACGGCGACGGCCTCCATCAGGGCGTCGACCGCCTTGTAGGTATCGCCCGAGGCCATCAGGCCCAGACCGGCCTCGTACAGGGCCCTGGCGTCGGGGGCGCCCTTCGGCTGCGTCAGCGAAGGCTGGGCCGACGAGAGCCGGGCCGCGAGCACGGCGGCGAGCGCGAAGGCCAGGCCGGGGGCCGAGGCTCTCCTCACGATTCCGCGGGAGCCTCCGGCCTGCGGAGTATCTTCACTGCGCCGATCTTGTGCCCGTCCATCTCCTGGATGACGAAATCGAATGAACGCCACGATACCTTCTCGTAGCGCGACGGTATCTTGCCGAACAGGTCGAAGACGAATCCTCCGAGCGTGTCGAAGTCCTCGACGGGAAGGCCCAGGTCCGTCTCCTCGTTCAGGTCCTCCAGGTTGACCCTGGCGTCGCACAGCCACGCCGAATCGCCTATCGCGACGATATCCTCGCGCTCGTTGTCGAACTCGTCCTGGATGTCGCCGACTATCTCCTCGATGATGTCCTCCATGCATACGATGCCGGAGACTCCGCCGTACTCGTCTATGGCTATCGCTATATGCACGTGGCGCCGCTTGAATTCGCGCAGCAGCGAGTCGATGCGCTTCGACTCCGGCACGAAGAACGGCTTGCGTATCATCGCTGTCAGGTCTATCGCGTCGCCCTTGGCTATGGCCAGGAGCAGGTCCTTGACGTACAGCACGCCGGCGACGTCGTCTATGGTCTCGCGGTATACGGGTATCCTGGAATGGCCGCAGGTCGTCACCGTCTCGAGTAGCTCGTCGCGGGGGGCGTCGAGAGGGATGAATACCGTGTCTATCCTCGGTACCATGACCTCCTTGACGGTCGTCTCGGAAAGCTCGCGGACGCCCCGTATCATCTCCCTGCGCTCGGTAGTGACCTCGTCCACGTCGTCCTCGTCGTCCTCGGACCTGGATCTCATGGCCTGTTTGATTTTTTCGATGAAACCGCTCGTCTTCAAAATATCGTATCCTCCGATAGGGTCGAAAGCAGGCTCTCCTGGCGGACGAGCATAGCCTCGCCCGGGTCGTTCGTCCCGTGATCCATGCCGGACAGGTGCAGGACGCCGTGAAGTATCAGGCGCCTGAGCTCCTCGTCCCGGCTGACTCCGAACGCCGCGGCGTTGGACTCGAGGATCCCGAGACATACTACCACGTCTCCGGCTATATAGCGACGGTCGTTTTCGTCGTCCGACCACTCGCCCAGGCCGAAGGACAGCACGTCGGTGGGGCCTTCCTTGCCGCGATACTCGGCGTTGAGGCCGGCCATGAACTCCTCGCCGCAGAAATACAGCGACAGGTCCCATGAATCCCCGCCTATCGCGTCTATGGCCTTGACCGCGAACGCCGCGGCCCGGTCGAGCCATTCGGGCTCGGGCATATCGCGGAAATCGACGGCTACGCGGTTCATGCCTGCTCCTTGTTCTTGGGATACTCGATCCTGGAATGGAAATGGCCCGAGAGCACCCTGACGAAGGAATTCTTTATGAGCTCCAGGTCCCTGAACGTCAGGGGAGACATGGAGAGCTGGCCGCTCTCGAAGCGGTCCATCACGAGCTCCTTGACGAACTGCTCGAGGCGACCGATAGTCGGGCGCTTCAGCGTCCGCCCCGCGGCCTCGACGCAATCGGCCAGCATCACGACGGCCGCCTCCTTGGTGGAGGGCAGCGGGCCGGGATAGCGGTACTCGTCCGAATTGGCCTCCCCGGACTCCTTCTGGGCCTGCGCGTAGAAGTAGCTGATCAGCGAGGTCCCGTGGTGCTCCGCGATGATGGCCCTGACCGAATCCGGCAGCCGGAGCGAATCCGCCCGCTCGAGGCCGAACTTGACGTGGCCCCGGAGCACGGTGGCCGACAGGCGCGGGTTGATCTCGTCGTGCTTGTTGTAGCCGGCCTGGTTCTCTATGAAGTACTCGGGCTTGTCTATCTTGCCTATGTCGTGGTAATAGGCGCCGACCCTGGCGAGGAGCGCGTCGGCGCCTATCTCGCGGCAGGCCGACTCGGCCAGGTGGGCTACGGTCACCGAGTGGCTGTAGGTTCCCGGGGCCACCGACAGGAGGCGCTTGAGCGCCGGGGAATTGAGGTCGGACAACTCCTGGAGCCTGAAGACGGTAGGCGCGTTGAGCGCGTGCTCGAGCACCGGCAGGAGCGACAGCGCCAGCACTCCGCAGAGGAATCCGTTTATCGACGACCAGAAGCCCGTGCCGAAGGCGTCCATGACCCCGCGCCCCGAGAGGGCCGCGAGCGCGAAACCGCACAGGAAGCGGGCGACGGCCAGCTGGCCGCCGGCGCGGACGAGGTCGATACGCTTCTCCGCCCGCCTGACGAGCACGATACCGGCGACGCCGGATAATACGGCCTGCATCGGCACGAACGCGTCGAATCCCGTGACGAGCACGAGGCTGAACGCGCTGATGACGACGAATATGAGCGCGAAGCGCTCTCCCAGGAGTATGGCCATGAGCATCGCGACGAACGCCGTCGGCAGGAAGGCCTCGAACTGGAGGTCCGTCGCGGCGGGGAGGAAGGCGCGGAGCGCGCTCGCGATGACGAAGTAGGCGACGCCGGAACCCAGGACGAACCAATACCACGGGCCGTCGAGGCGGACGCCGCCGTTACTCCTTCCGAGCAACGCTACCGCTCCTATGCAGAGTATGACGAAGACCAGGACGCCGCCGAGCGTCTCGAAGGCGTTGAACTCGAATCCCGTGCCGCGCAGCGCGGAGAGACGCTCCAGGTCGTCGGCGGTCACGATGAATCCCTGCCGCACGACCTTGTCGCCCTTGCTTATCTTGCGCATCACCGGCTCGACCCTGGCCTTGGCGGACTCGAGCCGGCGCAGGCTCTGGTCGGAGTCGAAGTACGCGTTCTCCGTGGCGAAGGCGACCGCGAGATCGGCCGACAGGGCGGTGATGGTCGCGGACAGCTTCAGCGACTTGGCGAGGTCGAGCGCCGCGGACTTGAGGCGCCTCCGCGTCAACGCCTTCTCCAGCGGTACCTGCTCGTAGACGAGGGGCCCGTCCGTCCAGCGGCGGAGCTCGACGCTCTCGGGGTTGTACTGCTCGAGGCCGGTCTCCGGGATGGCGAAGAAACCGCGGTTCATCAGCGCGCCGAGTACCGCCCTGCCCTGCTCTATGGCGTTGGAGGGCGCCGGATAATCGGACAGGCGCGTCGCGAGATCGTACGCGGCCAGGTCAGGGAAGCGGCCGCGAACGCGGAGCGACAGCTCCTCCCTGGCGCTGGTCTCGGCGGCCAGCTCGAGGAAGCTCGCCTTGAAGGCGTCCATGGCCGCCAAAGCCGACTTGGTCATCGCGTCGTCTATATAGAATACGGCCGGCACGAGCCTCAGCTCGGCGTCGGTCCTGACCTTCGTGGCCTTGACGTCGACGTATACCACGTCGACGTCGGCGACGATATCGCGGTCGGCTACCTTGCCGGCCTCGAAGCCTCCCAGGCCGGACAGGCCGGTGACGGCGCTGAAACCGATATAGGCCGCGACGCAGACGAGGGCCGCGGCGGCTACCATCGCGGATTGCCGGAGCCTGTCGGCGTCGCGGAAGGACGCTCCGAGTCGCGAGTCGAAGAACGATCCCCAGAATCGGCGGGGCGCGTCAGAGTTCTGATTCATAGGCGTCTATTATCTTCCTGACGAGGGGATTGCGTACTACGTCCCTCCCGTCCATGCGGCATACGAAAATCTCTTCTATGGACGAGAGCACGTTGAGGGCGTGGACCAGCCCGGACTCGGACTTCCTCGGCAGGTCGATCTGGGTCACGTCGCCGGTGACGACGGCCACGGAGCCTTCGCCGAGTCTCGTCAGGAACATCTTCATCTGTTCCTTAGTCGTATTCTGCGCCTCGTCGAGGATGACGACGCAGTTATTGAGGCTGCGGCCGCGCATATACGCCAGCGGCGCTATCTCTATCGTATGGCTTTCCTCCAGCCTCCGTACGACGTCGACCGGCACGAGCGACTCCATCGCGTCGTAGAGGGGACGCAGGTAGGGGCTGATCTTCTGGCCGAGGTCGCCGGGCAGGAAACCGAGGCTCTCGCCGGCCTCTACGACGGGTCGCGTCAGCACGAGGCGGCGCCTCGACTTGGACAGCACCTCGCGAAGCGCCCACGCGACGGCGAGGTATGTCTTGCCGGTACCCGCCGGCCCTATGGCCATGCTGATGTCGTGGCTGGCCATGCCCCGGAGGTAGAGCGCCTGGTTGGCCGTGCGCGGATAGACCTTGGCGAAGGCGCCGGGCACCTGTATAGCCGATTCCTTGAAGAGATCGGCGCACGAGCGATCAGGCGACGACGACGAAGGCGACGACCCCTCGGGAGTCAGGCTGGCGTGGATAGCCGTTACAAGCTCGGGCGACGCGGGCATATCCTCTTCAATCGATTCGAGCAACTGCCCGAGAATCGCCGAGAACAGACAGCGGAGACGCTCGTCGGGCGTTTCTATCAGGATTTCGTTGCCGCGCACGAAGACAGGCACGCCCAGAAGGCGTTCCAGCACGCGAAGATTATAATCGTTGACGCCGCAGACGTCGGCCAGGAGCCTCGTGTCGTCCAGGGCGATGCCTACAGCTTCGGTCGGGGTCACGTATAAGGATGGTATCCTCGCCACTGAAAAAAATCAAGGAACGTCGTTCCCAGTAGGAACGTCGTTCCCTACTGGAACGTCGTTCAGTTCCAGGTCGTCGTATCGCCCTCGAGCGAGTAGCCGGCCTTGATCTGCGATACGGACCGCCACGCGAGGGTTATCGAGAAGTTGGGCTCGAAGACATACACGCTGCCGTCGAGCACCGGGCTCATCGAGAACTTCATCGCCAGGTCCCAGTCGTGCAGGTAGTGCGTCGCGGTTATCGACAGCGACTTGAGCTTGAAGAGCGACTCCATGCGGTCGGTCGTATCGAAGAAGTTGAACGACTTCAGCAGGTCCTCTATAGGGTTGACGGCCTCGACGTCATAGGGGGCGGGTATGGTGAACGCCCCCGGGTAATAACGCCACAGAGCCGAGTTCTTCGACGTCGACGAGAAGGTAATATCCAGGATCTCGTGCACCTTGAAGGTCAGGCCGAGGACGAAGTTGAGATACGAGTCGGTGAAGCGCAGGAAGCTCTGCTGGGCGTTGGCGTTGACGTCGAGGCTCCACGCTATGCGGCGGCGCCACGCGGCCGGCGGCTTCCAGCTGTCCTTGAACGCTATCGAGAAGGCGCTCAGGCGGAACGAGGAGTCGCCCGTGGCCGTCCATCCGTCGGTATCGAGCTCGTAGGCGACCGCGTCCGAGGCGTTTATGGACGCCGAGAACCCATTCCAGGCCACGGCGGCGGAAATCGACGTGGGAGTGCTATCCTCGAGGTTCCAGATGAAGGAGCCGGTGAACGTCGGCCACGGCGACGATCCGAGCGTCAGGCTGGTGCTCAAGGGGTCCCACGCCAGCTCCTCGCCTTCCGACGGCATCGCGTACTTCGTACTGACGCTCATCGTCGCCCAGCTCGACTTGAGGTTCAGCCTGGCGCTGTATCCCTGGAGTATCGGCGGAAGGTCGGCCGCCAGGGTAAGGCTCTGCGCGTAGCCCCAGGGCTTGACGCCGAGGTTCAAGGCCAGCGCGTGGGCGCTGACGGTGTCGTCGGTCCAGTCGGCCCAGGATCGCTCGTATATAGCCTTGCTCGGGTCGGTCAGCGCCGTCGGGTCCATCGACTGGAAGGCGTACTCGTACAGAGTCGACGACAGCGAGTAGCTGACGCTCGTCGGCGACCACAGCCAGACGTCCTGGAACGGCGAGCTGGTCAGCTTGAGCGACGCCGACAGCTTGTCGTTACGGTACTGCGCGTCCTGCTTGGCCCAGGTCTGCAAGAGCGATTCGCTCGCGTAGGCCGCGTCCGACGAGACGCGCGGCCGCTCCTGGTACTGGGTCGAAGCGGAGACGCTCGCCGAGATGCCGAGCAGCCCCTCGTAGACCGAGCCGGACAGGGACAGCGAGCCGGCGTTGCGGACGGTCCTGGTCTCGTAGAGCGCCGACAAGTCTATATCCGACGGCTCCAGCCAGTCGGCGGTCAGGAACCGGCGCTTCCACGAGAAGGTCGGGCTCCACGACCAGCCGACGCTCGCGGTCAGCGGGTCCCGGTCCTCGTACGTCTCCGCGGAGGCGAGCGGCGGCGGCTGGAAAGTATCCGGGGAGACCGACGGCGCGGCCGACGCCGAGGCAGGCGCGCCCGCCTCGGGCTCCTCCGCGTCGTCCCATGGCCGCATCAGCTCCGGCCCGGAGCCGAGGGCCCGGGAGGCGACGTCCCCGGCCGCGGCGACCGTAGGGGCGGACGCGGCGGCCGGGTACTTGTACAGCGTCCCCGAAAGGCTCGCCGCCGCGTCCAGTATCGTCCACTCGTACGGCGCGAAGAACTTTCCGGCGGGATCGACCGCGTACAGCGTCGATCCGATATCAGCCAGCAACGCGTCGTTGGCGACGGCCGTCCACGACAGCGACGACGACAGCTTGGACAGGTTGGCGCTCGAGAGCCAGGACGGCATCATCGAGGCGGGCAGGCTGGCCGTGACGCTGAGCGAGTCGGTGAAGGTCGATATGGCCGAGATGGTCGTATCGTCGGTCTCCTGATCGAGGAACTGCAGCCAGTTCATGTTCTCGGAGCGGTCCTTGAAATCGCGATTGAAGTACGCGTCGCTATAGAACGGAGCGGAGAAGCTTATCTTGAACGGGCCGAGGTCCAGGTTCGACGACAGCTCCCAGCCGAAGCGGAACGGTATATCGACCCCGAAGAGATCGACGGAGTTCCATACGCTCGAGTAATCGCTCGCCGCGACGAAGGGCGTGTATATGCCGCCCGACAGGAACGCCGAGCGGGTCAGGCCTATGCCCGCGAACCCCGCGACGGACGTGAACGGCCCGTACTTCGCGAGCTGCGCCTGCGTCCCGACGAAGCCGCCGAGCGTGGAGTACAGGTCGGCCATGATCTTGACGAAGTCGGTCGTCGTCCCCTTCTTGGGCACCCGGCTCGTGCGCAGGAACACGCCGTCTATCGTCCGCTCGTAGCCCGACGATCCCTCGGCTATCTTGAGGAGGCTTATCTCCTGCTCCTTGGGCTCCTTCTCGCCCAGTATATACGTGGTAGTCTGCACGTAGCGGCCGAAGCGGTCGTCGTAGCCGAACACGGGATGGAAGACGATCTCCTCGCCCGGATAGTAGAAGAACGGGAGATACAGGAGCGGTATCTCGCCCACCGACAGCGTCATGTTCTGCATGGCCCACTCGTTGCCGCCGAGTATCCATATCTTGGACGCGCGTATCGAGTAGTGCGGGCTCTCGTCGTCGCACGAACTGACGACGCCGTCCTTGAACACGAGCACGTCGCTGCCGCGCTTCAGGATGTCGTCGGCCCGGAAGTACAGGGCGTCGTCGCCCGACGACGAGCCGGAGCCCCGCTTGCTCTCGCCGTCGAGGAAGACGCCGCTCCAGTCGTCCATGTCCAGCTCCAGGGACTCGCCGAGGAAGAAGTCGGAGCCGTCGGCCTTCTTGCGCTCGAACAGGATGTCGCCCCGCGCGGACAGCAGGTTTGCGTCGCGGTTGACGAGGATACTGTCGGCGCTGATCGTCAGCGTCTCTCCCCGCTCGTCGTCCTTGACCGACAGCGAGACGCGGCCGGTGAACAGCACCGTAGACTCCCCGTCACCCGACGCGGAGAGGTACTCGGTACGGTCGGCCGACACGATCGTTATGGTCCTGGATGACGCGGCGGCGCTCGGCGGGGCCGTAATGCCGAAGTGCGCGTAGAGCCGGTCGCGTAGCTCCTGTGCGGTACCCGTCTCGGCCAGGCCCAGCTCGCGCGCCCACGAGACGAGCGCGTAGTAGTCCGCCCCCGCTATGTCCAGCCCCAGCGTGTCCCGCACGAGATCGGGTTCCGGTTCGGCCCCCGGCGCATCCGCGGTCTGGACTTCCGACGCCGTCGACTCCGCGGCCGAGTCCTGCGCCCGCGCCGGGACCGCGCCGAGGATGATAGCGGCTATGCTCGCCGTCAGGAACGCGGCGCGAAACGGGCGTCTTGCCATACGGGTTCGTATGATACGGTAGAACAGGGTGGCAGGCAAGTCTGGCAATCGCGGGCCGGTAGGCCGCGATTGCCCGCCGCTATTCAACCTGTCTCGCTTCGCTCGCAGGTTAATAGCGGCGCGGTTGGCTGGGGGGCGGCATCGCTACGCTCGCCGCGTGGGGTGACCGGGGGGGCGGCATCGCTGCTCTCGCCGGGCGGGGTGACCGGGGGGGGGCGGCATCGCGGTGCTCGCCGCTAGGGGGTGACCGGGGGGACGGCATCGCGGGTCAAGACTAGGTCGGCGGTCACGGGGTAGTACTCGAGCGGACCGGATGGAAAGATCGGCCGACGGCGGCCGTCGACACGGCGACAGCGGGCAGGGCTACCATAGCGGGTTGGAGCCGACTATTGACCGGCCGATAGTGGCGACCGCTCTGCGATGAAGGCGGGAATCGACCGCGTCGCATTCCCCCTTGAAAATAAAATACTTATTTATCCTTCCGCCCTTGACAGCGACCCGGTCCCGGAACCTACACTGGGGATGGCCATGGTTCCGCCCCTGGGGCGGGTCCCGGCGATGCATCGTGCCAGTCATCGGATACCGCGCCTCCTCGAGGATGGGTTCCGTGATAGATCGAAACGAGTACTTCCTTCCGACTTCCCTCACCCGACGATCTGAAACAACGACCGGGATGCGCCATTCCCTGCCTGCGCCGCCTGAAGAGGCCGTCGGACGCGCCCTGGTCACCCATTGCTAGCGCTGCGGGGTAGCCGCGCGCCGCAAGACCTCCGGGAACCATTCCAAGCCGCTCCCGGACGACGCTCAGTCGCTTCCGGACCATTCTCGGTCTCTCCCGGACCATTCTCGGTCGCTCCCGGACGACGCTCGGTCGCTTCCGGACCATTCTTGGTCGCTTCCGGACGACGCTCGGTCGCTTCCGGACCATTCTCGGTCGCTTCCGGACCATTCTCGGTCGCTTCCGGACCATTCTTGGTCGCTTCCGGACGACGCTCGGTCGCTCCCGGACGACGCTCGGTCGCTTCCGGACCATTCTCGGTCGCTTCCGGACCATTCTCAGTCGCTTCCGGACTATTCTCAGTCGCGTCCGGACTATTCTCAGTCGCGTCCGGACCATTCTAAGCCCCTCCCGGACGACGCTCGACCATGTCGCTTCGTTTCTGCTCGCTGTCAGCGAGCCAGTTCATAATTTTCAGGAGGTCGTCATGAGCAGAAAGATGTCGAAATTCATCCAGGAAGCGCGTACGCTCATCGAGAACGCGGCGAGCACGCAGGAGATAGCCAAGGCGCTCGCCGTCTACGGATACTCGGAGGCCCGCTTCAAGGAGGGGCTCGACCTCCTCGAACGGACCGAGAAGACGATGATGAAGAAGAGCATGGAGCACGGCGAGAAGATCGAGGCGACGGCCGACTTCGTCAAGGCCTGGCGCGCGGCCAACGTCATGTACGTCAAGACGCTCAAGATAGCGCGCATCGCCCTGGAGGACGATGCCAGGTGCGACGCCGGACTCCTGCTCTCGGGCGCCCGCAAGCAGACCTTCTCGGGCTGGAGCTTCCAGGCCAACACCTTCTACCACAACCTCCTGTCGCGCAAGGTCCTCGTCGCCAGGATGGGCGTCTACGGCTACAGCCCCGAGTCCCTGGCCAAGGAGCGGGACGTGGTCGACCGGACCGCCAAGACCTACCAGCGCCACGCCGTGCAGTCGGGCGAGGCGCAGGTATCGACCCAGGAGAAGGACGCCATGCTCGAAGAACTCGACGCCTGGGTCTCCGCCCTGCGCGCCGTCTGCGAGATCGCCCTCTACGACGACCGCGAGCAGCTGGAGAAGCTCGGCCCCCTCGCCCCGATACGCCGCTCCCGTC
This sequence comes from Spirochaetae bacterium HGW-Spirochaetae-3, assembly GCA_002839315.1. Taxonomy (GTDB): domain Bacteria; phylum Spirochaetota; class Spirochaetia; order Treponematales; family UBA12059; genus SZUA-370. Next base: position 130,202 of record PGXV01000012.1, on the reverse strand, counting down.
AGCCCAGGAAACCGGTCGCCGAACCGGCCATCCAACCGGTCGCCGAACCGGCTCTCACCGTCTAAAGTACCGCCGGCGAGGCCATGTAGCTCGCCGGCGCGCCGCGTGGATCAGTAATCAGTAATCAGTAATCAGTAATCAGTAATCAGTAATCAGTAATCAGTAATCAGTAATCAGTGGAAGATACGGTATCACAGATCACAGATCACAGATCACAGATCACAGATCACAGATAACAGATAAGATGGAGAACGAGGAGATCAAAGAATCCGGCTCGTTGAGTGGATTTCCAGCGCAAATAGCCTAAGCTTATCGTGGAGGCGACAATGAAATATACATCGATCCTTGTGATGGTTTTCCTGGCCATGGTCCCGGCGGCCTGGTCTCAATCACTCTCGTTCGGGTTTGGGGATGTAGAACTGGAAGCGACGCTGAACGAGCTGGACGTCAGCGCGAAGGTCGACATCAAAGGATTTACCATAGAAGCCTCGGCTCAATGGGGATTGTCTACGGTACAAGTAACGGCGGCATTATCCCAGGGCCTGGCTCCCGCGGAAGTGTATGTAGCGGCATTCCTGGCGAATGCATCGGGAAAGTCCCTCGATACGGTCGTAACGCTCTACAAGAAAGACAAGAAGGCTGGATGGGGAGCTCTCGCGAAGTCGCTCGGCATCAAACCTGGCTCGGAAGCGTTCAAGGCCTTCAAGACGAAGACCAAAGCCTCCGCGACCAAGGTCAAGGGCAAGAAAAAATAAGGCGGGCCTGTAATAAGTAATAAGTAATCTGTGATCTGTGATCAGTGGAAGATACGGTATCTTGATCACTGATCACAGATCACAGATCACCTCTTCCCGCGCCAAAGCCGCGATCGCCGACTGGCGCGGCGATCGCTAGCCGTCGTTCGACCTGACTCGCGGTAGCTCGCAGGTCAACGACGGCGGAGTGGTTGTTACGCCAAGTAGCGGCAGATACCGTATCTTACCGCGCCAATGCCGCGACACGACGCCCCTTAACCTTTGTTCCTGCACGGCCTCGCATGCACGCGAAGGCGGGTGACCATGGAAAACGCGCCGTCGCGCAGCGATGGCCGTTTATCCATGGTCAGGCCCCGCCGCGATGATTTTCCAGGCCTTTCAGTGATCCCGAACCCGCCCCGGGCGTCGCGTCGCGGATTCACTTGCCATCGCGAGGATCGACCGTGACCGTACGCATGTCGACGCCTGGGCGGTCCAGGATGCTCGATATATAGGAGGACAGGAAGCCGCCTTCGAGCCCGGCCAGGGCGGCGTAGCCGGCCGAGGAGCGCAGGCGGTCCCGTTCGGCGACGTCTATCGATCCGGCGAAGAAGCCGCAGTTGAGCTCGGCCATGAAGTCGCCTATCAGGCCCGCCTCGCGGGGGCCGAGGCCGTCGTCGGCGCCGAAGTCGCCTATCAAGCGCCGCGCGAAGCCGCCGAAGTACGATTCCGACGCGGAGGCGAACCGTCTCAGGTACTCGTCTTCGACGCCCGCGGCCCTGGCCCAGCCCTCGACGTCGACGCGCCTGGAGACGTAGCCGGCCTCTCCGGTACCGGCGTCGATATCGACGCGCCCGTAGCTGTTAGGGTACACGGACAGCGCGTTGGTCGCTATGTCGATGACGGTCCCGGCCGTCGTCTCGACGCGGGCGACGCTCTGGATATGGATGTGGCCGCTCAGGATGAAGCGCTGCCCGCGCCGCGCGAGGACGGCGGCCAGCTCGTCGGCGTTCCGCAGGGTATAGCCCTCGCTCAGGAACGCGTTGTGCACGCCGAGGCTATGGTGCATGCCGACGATGACGCGGACGCCGCGCCGGGCGGCTTCCGCCAGGCGCTCGTCTATCCATCGCAGGGTCGACGCGGACAGGCGGCCGGCCGCCGTCGGCGAGCCGCGCTCCATGTTGTCGTCCGATATGGTCGAATCGATCATCAGGACGGCGCGCCCGCCGTCTATCGTCGCGTAGTAGCTCAGGCTCGACGGGTCGACCGAGTCGGCGGCCGCGTACCCGCTGCGCGCGTACAGCTCGCGGAACCGCTCCGCCGATACGGAAGGCGTCCGCAAGCGCCTGGAGCCCGAGAACCTGATGGCCCAGGGGTTCTCCAGGTCGTGGTTGCCGGGGATGACGAACACCCTGACGCCCGAGCCGCCCAGAGCCTCGAAGCGCCGCGCCAGGGCGCGGTGGCTCTCTTCCTCGCCGTTGAGGCTCAGGTCTCCCGTAACCAACAGTATCGACGGCCTGGGCAGCTCCCGCTCCAGCGCGTCGAGCAGCGCGTCCATGCGGCCGGTATCCTTGCCGTCGCCCGACATGACGGTATCGCGGAAGGCCTTGCCGTCGTCGCGCAGAGCGGGCGCCAAGTAGTGCAGGTCGCTTATGACGAACACCGGCGTCGCCGCCTGCGCGAGGCAGGGCGCCGCCGAGGCCAAGCCGAGCGCCAGCGTCAGCAGCGCGCGTCGCGGAAAAGAATGCATCGGCACCTCGTTCCTCTATACGTCGTATTCCTCGGCCGGGTTCGACCCGACTCGCGAAGCTCGCAGGTTCATCGTCACTCGCGTACCGCTCCCTCCGAGGCCTCAGTACCTTTTTGTCAGCGCCCCGTTCCTTCGCCATGCGGGAGGTTCAGAGTTCTCACCCCAGTATTCCGCGATCTCGCTGATTCGGTCGTCCTCGAAGGCGAAGTACGATGTCACGTAGAAGCTCATGGAGGAATCCCCGCTCCTAACCTTCGCGGTGGTAATGACCAGGCCGTCCCGCTCGCACGTTCTTTCTATTTCGGCATACCAACGGCCAGGATAGCTTCTGTTGAACAGGATATAGTCGGCGCGCCCGAGGATGACCTCTCTCGTATTGGGCAGGTATACTTTTGCATGAGGCGTCATATGCAGTTCCAGTTTCTCGAATTCCGCGTTCGAGACGCATTCCCAGAATCGCGTCACCACCCTCTGCCGTTTTTCCTGCCTCCGCTTGCCGGCCAGATACTCGAGCAGTCTCGCCACTTGCTTGTCGTTTCGGACTTCCTCGAGGGAAGCCCAGCGAATATCCTGGAGGATCCTGGCGCTCTGCTCTTTAGCTAGGTCCTCCGGATCATATCCGAGTACGACGGGGTCGTTTCCAACCTGAGCTGCGAAGAAGCAGCGTGACGTGGACTCGGCTCCCTGGTGGATGTAGGCCTCGTCGAAGATGTGCTCGATTATCCTGACGGTGATGCCAGTCTCTTCCCGCACCTCTCTGACGGCCGCCTGCTCAAAGGTCTCCCCCTGTTCACGGGCGCCTCCGGGGAACGTCCAGTACGTCTTGCCGTCATGGCAATGCTTGACCATCAAGATCGAGGATTCCGCCTCATTCAAGATTGCCGCGCAGGATCTATCCCTACCCAAGGCCCCCCCTGTCTTCCGTACTCATAAACATCCAGCCCGTGCGCTGGAGGCATTCACCCGACACGACGCCCCGTGAACCTCGCCCCTAACAGGCCTCGCATGCACGAACTAGTACCGATGATCCCGATACCCTATCTTCCCGCGCCAATGCCGCGACGCGACGCCCCTTAACCTTTGTCCGCAGCGAAGGCCATTTTCGTATGACAGGCCCCTCCGAGATGATTAACGAGGCCTTTCTGAATTCCCGAACCCGTCCCGAGGCGTCGTGTCGTGGATCGTTACTTCAACACGTCCTTCAGGTACTTCCCGGTCCACGAGCCCTTTACCTTGACGATATCCTCCGGCCGGCCCTGGGCGACGATGGAGCCGCCGCGGGTGCCGCCCTCGGGGCCGAGGTCTATCACCCAGTCGGCCTGCTTTATCACGTCGAGGTTGTGCTCGATCATCACGATGGAGTTGCCGGTATCGACGAGGCGCTGGATGGTCTCCATCAGTTGCTTGACGTCGGCGAAGTGCAGGCCGGTCGTCGGCTCGTCCATGAAGTACAGCGTCTTGCCGGTGGCGCGCCTGGCCAGCTCGAAGGCCAGCTTGACGCGCTGGGCCTCGCCGCCCGACAGCGTCAGCGCCGACTGGCCGAGCTTTATGTAGCCGAGGCCTACCGACAGCAGCGTGTTCATCCGGTGCGCTATCTGCGGTACCTTGTCGAAGAAGGTCGCCGCCTCCTCGATGGTCATGTCCAGCACCTCCGCTATGTTCTTGCCCTTGAAGCGCGCCTCGAGCGTCTCGTTGTTGAAGCGCTTGCCGTGGCAGTGCTCGCAGGTGACGTAGACGTCGGGCAGGAACTGCATCTCTATCTTGATGGTACCGTCGCCCTGGCAGTGCTCGCAGCGTCCGCCCTTGACGTTGAAGCTGAATCGGCCCGGCTTGTAGCCGCGGGCCTTTGACTCGGGCAGCGCGGCGAACAGGTCGCGTATCTGGGTGAACACGCCGACGTAGGTGGCCGGGTTGGAACGCGGGGTGCGGCCGATCGGGCTCTGGTCGATGTTTATCACCTTGTCGATAGCGCCGAGGCCCTCGATCGAGTCGAACTCGCCCTCCTTCTGGACGGTACGCGTGATGCGGTTGGATATGGCGGGATATATCAGGTCGGTCAGCAGGGTGCTCTTGCCGGAGCCCGAGACGCCGGTGATGCAGGTGAAGCCGCCCAGCGGTATCGTCACGTCGACGTTCTTGAGGTTGTGCTCGCGGCAGCCGCGTATCGTTATGGCGTGGCCGTTGCCCGTCCGGCGCTCCGTCGGTACCGGTATCGACAGGTCGCCGGCGAGGTAGCGGCCGGTGATGCTCTTCTTGTTCTTCATCACCTCTTCGGGCGTGCCCGCCGCCACCACGTGGCCGCCGTGGACGCCGGCTCCCGGCCCGAGGTCGACGACGTAGTCGGCGGTACGGAGCGTCTGCTCGTCGTGCTCGACGACGAGCACCGTGTTGCCGATGTCCCGCAGGTAGATAAGCGTATCGATCAGGCGCTGGTTGTCCCGCTGGTGCAGGCCGATGGACGGCTCGTCGAGTATGTACAGCACGCCGACGAGGCTCGAGCCTATCTGCGTGGCCAGCCTGATGCGCTGCGCCTCGCCGCCGGACAGGGTGCCGGCCTTGCGCTCCAGGGTCAGGTACTCGAGCCCGACGTTCTGCAGGAACGACAGGCGGGCGGTTATCTCCTTGAACACCTGCCTGGATATCTGCTTCTGCGTCTCGGTCAGGCTGACGGACTCGAAGAAGCGTATCGACTCCTCCACCGACTTGGCGGCGAGATCGTGGATATTCGTGTCGTTTATCGTCACCGCCAGGGCCTCGGGCCTAAGGCGCTTGCCGCCGCAGCTCTCGCAGGGCTTCTCGCTCATGAACTTCTCGAGCCAGTCCTTGATGCCGTCGCTGCTCGTCTCTATGTAGCGCCGCTTGAGCTCGGCGAGGATGCCGGGGAAGGACGACTCGTACTCGAAGTGGCCGGTGCCCTTGGCGTTGTCGTAGCGCACGCGCACCTTCTCGTCGCCGCCGTACAGGATGGCGTTCATCGCCTTGGCCGGCAGTTTTCCGAACGGCGTATCCAGGCTGAACTTGTAGTGCGAAGCCAGCGCCTCGAAGCGTGAGCGGTACCAGGCCGCGTCGGGGTTGTACGGCACGCAGCCGCCCTCGTTGAACGACAGCGTCTTGTCGGGTATCACCAGGTCCGGGTCGAATTCCAGCTTGATGCCGAGGCCGGTGCACTCAGGGCAGGCGCCGTGGGGCGTATTGAACGAGAACAGCCGCGGCTCCATCTCCGGCAGGCTGATGTTGCAGTCGGGGCAGGAGCCGCGCTGGCTGAAGAACTCGTCGACTTCCTCGCCGCCCTGCTCCCTCGTGACGATCGCCACGCCGTCGGCTATCCGCAGCGCCGTCTCGACCGCCTCCGCGAGGCGGCGCCGGCCGTCCTCGGACAGCTTGAGCCGGTCGACGACCACCTCGATCGTATGCTTCTTCTGCTTGTCGAGGACGATCTCCTCGTCGAGCTGGCGGAGCTCGCCGTCGACGCGGGCGCGGACGAAGCCCTGCTTGGCGGCGTCGTCGAGTATCTTGCGGTGCTCGCCCTTCTTGCCCCTGACGGCCGGCGCCAGGACCTGGATCTTCGTGCCGGTCTTCCACGACATGATCGTGTCGAGTATCTGGTCTATGCCCTGCTCGCGTATCTCGCGGCCGCATTGCGGGCAATGGGGCGTGCCTATGCGGGCGTACAGGAGGCGGTAGTAGTCGAATATCTCGGTGACGGTGCCGACCGTCGAGCGGGGATTGCGGTGCGTCGTCTTCTGCTCTATCGATATGGCCGGCGAGAGGCCCTCGATGAAGTCGACGTCCGGCTTCTTCATCTGCCCGAGGAACTGCCTCGCGTAGGCGGACAGCGACTCCACGTAGCGCCGCTGGCCCTCCGCGAATATCGTATCGAACGCCAGGGAGCTCTTGCCCGACCCGGAGAGGCCCGATATGACTATCAGCTTGTCCCTCGGGAGCTCCACGTCTATGTTCTTGAGATTGTTCTCGCGCGCGCCTTTTACTATGAGCTTGTCCATGTTGGGATCTAGGATATCGCCGAGGGGCGCAGTACGGCAAGTGGGGCTTAACGGGCGTATAGTATAAAATGCTGGTCGACGACGGCGCTTGCGCGGCGCATAGAGCCAAACTATACTGGCGCCTCCGCATGGGAAAAGGAGATAGCCGCAATGATCAAATTCAGGAAATCCACGGTCGTCATCGTCGTCGCGCTCGTCGCGCTATACGCCATAGGCAAGATGCTGCCGCGCTTCATAGATTCGCGGGTCCCTTCGCTACGGGCCTCTACGAAGGCCTTCAGCGTCTCGGCCGTGCAGAACGGGGTGTACGAAGGCCGGGCCTTCCTGCTGCCGGTATCCGTCCGCGTCCGCGCGACCGTCTCCGACGGCCGCATAGCCTCTATAGAGCTTCTCAAGCATTTCAACGGCCAGGGCAAGCCCGCGGAGGCCATCGTCGGCGACGTAATAGCCGACCAGTCGCTCGGCGTCGACGTGATCGCCGGCGCGACCTACTCGAGCCTGACGATACTCAAGGCGATAGAGAATGCATTGTCGAAAGGAATAGAGCGATGAACGCGCGCGTAGCCTACTACTCAGCCACCGGCAACACGAGGAAGGTCGCCGCCGCCATAGCCTCCGCCGTCGGCGCCGACGCCGTCGACATCGCCTCGTACGTCCCGGACTCGGCCCCGGTGGACGTGCTGTTCATAGGCGCGGCCGTCTACGCCACGCACGACCACGGCGTCCATAAGACGGTCAAGGACTTCATCGCGGGTCTCGACCCCGAATCGGTAAAGCGGGCGGCCATCTTCTCCACCGGGTTCATACAGAGCGAAGCGACGGCCATGCTTCGCGGGCTGCTGACCGGACGCGGCATACCCGTAGCCGAGGAGAGCTTCTTCTGCCTCGGACGCTTCGCCCTGTTCAACCTGGGGCATCCGAACGCCAAGGACCTGGAGGCGGCCGCGGCATTCGGCAAGGAAGCGCTAGGGAACGCTACACGTTGAATTTGAAGAACATCACGTCGCCTCGCCATCCATGGCGTCGCGGACGCGAACGTCCGCGGGGCTTGCGCGGAGCGCGCGTCCGTGCGCGCCAGGACGGCGACGGTATTGACGTCGTCAGCGAACGCGAGCGCTAAACGTTGAATTTGAAGAACATCACGTCGCCGTCCTGGACGACGTACTCCTTGCCTTCGATGCGGATCTTGCCGGCTGCCTTGAGGGCGGCTTCGGAGCCCAATGCGTCGATGTCGGCGTAGGAGTACACGTCGGCCTTGATGAAGCCCTTCTCGAAGTCGGTGTGTATCACGCCTGCGGCCTGGGGAGCCTTGTCGCCCGCCTTTATGGTCCACGCGCGGCATTCGTCCTTGCCGGACGTGAAGAAGGTGCGCAGGCCGAGCAGGCGATAGGCCGCGTGTATGAGCGCCGACAGGCCGGATTCCTTGAGGCCCAGCTCGGAGAGGAACTCGAGGCGGTCCTCGTCGCTCTCCATCTCGGCGAGCTCGGCCTCGAACTTGCCGCATATGACGACGGCCTCGGAGCCCTCGGCGGCGGCGCGGGCGCGGACGGCGTCTATGTGCTCGTTCCCGTTCCTGACGCCGTCCTCGTCGGTGTTGCAGACGTAGACCTGCTGCTTCATCGTCAGGAGGAACCACGAGCGAGCCTCCGCGAGCTCCTCGTCGCTCAGGGCGACGGACCGGGCGGGCTTGCCTTCCTGTAGCGCCGGCCTGACCTTGTTCAGCGCCGACACCTCGTGCTCGGCCGCCTTCTTCTGGTCGCCGCCGAGCTGGCGCATATTCTTGACGGCCTTCTCCAGGCGCTTGTCCACCGTATCGAGGTCGGCCAGGGCCAGCTCGGTCGCGATCACGTCCATGTCGTTTATGGGGTCGACGCGATTGGCCACGTGCACGATGTCCGCGTCCTCGAAGCAGCGGACGACGTGGGCGACGATGCCGGTCTCGCGGATGTGCGCGAGGAACTTGTTGCCGAGGCCCTCGCCCTTGGAGGCGCCGGCTACGAGGCCGGCTATATCGACGAATTCGACGACGGCGGGAATCCGGCGCTCGGGCCGGAATAGCTCGACGAGCCGGTCCAGCCGGGGATCGGGTAGCGTCACGATGCCGGTATTCGGCTCTATGGTGCAGAAAGGATAATTGGCCGCTTCGGCCTTGGCGCTCGACAGGGCCGAGAATATTGTCGACTTGCCGACGTTGGGCAGTCCTACGATTCCACAATTCAATGCCATGGGTTCCTCTGAACGATCGGGTTGTACGGTGCAAGAGTATACGGAAAGCCTCGTAGGGCGCAATACAACTTGAATACGTTTCTTCTTGTCGATACAATACTGCCTTACAGGCGTATATCATGCATGCTTGTTTCATTAATAGAAACATCGTTTTGATTTTTCGTATTTACCAGTGCTCCGTTTCGGTGTACTATTAAAAACGCACAGCACTCTCCAGGAGGACCATTCCATGCCCGATTTCGGTTCGCTCTTTTCCGCCAACGCCAACAACATGAAGGCGAGCACCATCCGCGAGCTGCTCAAGCTGACGCAGAAGCCCGATATCATATCGTTCGCCGGCGGACTCCCGGCGCCGGACGTATTCCCGGTCGAGGATCTCAGGGCGGCCGCCAATATCGTATTCGACCGCGACGCCAGGAAGGCGCTGCAGTACGGCACCACCGAGGGCGACGACGGGCTGAGGGACGAGCTCATAAAATTCGAGTCCAAGCAGGGCGTGACGATCAAGAAGGATAACCTCCTCGTCGTATCGGCCAGCCAGCAGGCGCTCGATATCGTCGCGAAGCTGTTCCTCGACCCAGGCGACTACGTCATCGCCGGCCGCCCCACCTACCTCGGGGCGCTACAAGCCATCCAGTCCTACTCCGCCAAGGTGCTCGGCATACCGTTCACCGACGCCCAGGACGGCTTCGACATGCAGGCGCTCGAGAAGCGCTACGCGGAGGCGATCGCCGCCGGAAAGAAGATCAAGTACATCTACGTGATCCCGGATTTCCAGAATCCCGCCGGCTTCTGCTGGAGCCTCGAGAAGCGGCAGGCTCTGCTCGACTTCGCCTACGAGACCGGCCTTCCCATACTCGAGGACTCTCCGTACCGCGAGATCCGCTTCATCGGCGACCCGATACCGTCTATGTTCCAGCTCGACCAGGACGGCGCGAACAAGGGCGTCGTCATCAACCTCAAGACCTTCTCCAAGATACTCGCGCCCGGCACCCGCATGGGATGGATCATGGCCGCCCCGGCCCTGATATCGAAATTCGTCGTCGCGAAGCAGGCGATGGACCTGTGCACCAACGTCTTCACGCAGATGTGGCTCGCCGAGTACATGAGGACGGGCAAGCTCGACGGCGTCATCGCCTCGACGAGGGAGAAGTACCGGGTCAAGCGCACCATGATGACCGACGCGCTCCGGAAGTACATGCCGAACCGCGACGACATACGCTGGACCGAGCCCGAAGGCGGCCTGTTCCTGTGGGTCACGATGCCGTCGTTCATCGACACCGACAAGCTCCTCCTCAAGGCGATAGAGAGGAAGGTCGCCTTCGTAGCCGGTTCCGGATTCTATATCGACGAGCCGGAGCACAATTCGATGCGCATGAATTTCTCGTACTCGTCGCTGGATCAGATAGAGGAAGGCGTCAAGCGCCTCGGAGCCGTCGTAGCGGAAGCCATCCGCGAGCACGAGAAGGCCTGAAAGCCGCGTCGATACTCGCTAGAGAAAAAGGAAGCCCGCGGCGACGCGGGCTTCCTTTTTCTCATCCTAGCCGTCCCGCCTATCCCAGGGAGAAGACCTTCACCCCTTCATTGGGGAATTTTTCCTTTACCGATCGGACGGCTTCCTCGATGAGAGCCGCCTCGTCCGCCTCGCAATAGACCACGAGCGCGAAATTCTCCTCGGGCCAGATCGCGTCGCCGACCTTGGGTCCGCTGCGGCCGGCGCCGTGCACGACGGGGAATTTCGTGTATCCCCGCGCGACGCCGGCCTTGGCGAAGGCCTCCATCAGGTCTTCCTCGACCGAGCGGTTGGCAATGATCTCTATGCGTTTCACTGTTTAAGCTCCTTGCGGCCTAGTCCGGCGGCTATCCTGTCGCGGCGGGCCTCGGCCTTGGCCTTGCGCTCGTCGGAGCGCCTGTTGAATATCGCGTATATCACCGGCATAAGGAACAGCGTCATCAGGGTACCGAAGGACAGGCCGCCGAGCACGGACTTGCCTATCGGGGCTACCAGCTCGGAGCCCTCGCCGGGGAAGAACGCCATCGGGAAAAGGCCCAGGACCGTCGTCAGCGTCGTCATCAGTATGGGCCGTAGCCGGTTGCCCGCCGCCTCGACGCAGGCCTCGTTCAGGCCGAGGCCGCGCTTGCGCAGCAGGTTGGTGTAGTCGACCAGTACGATACCGTTGTTGACTATGACGCCGACCAGCACGATCAGGCCGACCGCCGTCAGGATGTTGAACGTCTCGCCGGTCAGGAAGTATATCCATACGACGCCGACGAACGACAGTGGCACGGTGAAGAGTATGATGAAGGGGTCCATGAAGGACTCGAACTGGCTGGCCATGACGCCGAAGACGAGGAACACCGCGACGAGCATGATGAGCGCGAACTTGCCGCCGTACTCCATAAGCTCCTGGTAGTCGCCCGCGTACTCGATGACGACGTCGTCCTCGGCGGGTATCTCCGAGGCGATAAGCGAGCGTATCTTGGTCTCCACGCGGTCCACGGGCGTGCCTGGCTTCGTGCCGGCCGTCACGTGGATGACGCGGCTCTGGTTCTCGCGCATCACGTCTATCGGTCCGGTCGTCTTCTCGTAGCTGGCGAAGCTGGACAGCGGCACGCGCAGCCCGGCCGGGTTGACCACGAAGATGCGGTCCAGGGCCGGCAGCTCGCTGCGGTCGGCCTCGGCCAGTATGACGAGCACGTCGTACTCGGAGCCGCCCGAACGGTACCTGGTCGCGGTGATGCCGTCCACGGCCGCCTTTATCTCCTGTCCTACCGTGTACACGTTGAGGCCGAGGGAGTAGAGGCGCTCGCGGTCTACCCGCAGCTCTATCTGGGGCAGGCCGTCCTTGAGGTCGACGCTCGGCTCGGTCGCCTCGGGCACGCCCTCGCGTATCAGCGAGGCTATCTTCTCGGCTATGGCCTTGCCCTTAACCAGGTCCTCGGTCTTGACGATGATGTCCACCGGGCTGCCGCCGAAGCCCATGCCGCCGCCGGAGTCCCCGAACGAGAACGTCGCGGCCGGGAAGTCGTTGAAGTGGCCGCGCAGCATCGCCTTGATGTCGTCGGCGCTATCGACGCGCTCCTCGAAGTCAGGCAGGGTTATCTGCAGGGTGCCGCGGTGCGCGTTGGAGGAGCCGCCCAGGCCGAAGAAGGAGCCGGGGCCCACCTCGACGACGAGACGCTCGTAGCCGGCCACCTCGCCCTCGACCAGGCGCTCCAGCTGCTTCATCACCGCCTCGGTCTCGGCGAGCGGGGTGCCCACGGGCAGGTCCACCGTCACTGACACTGAATCAGAGGCCTGCGACGGCATGAACACGAAGCCTACGAGCGGCACCAGGGCCATGCTGCCCACGGTAACGACCGCTATCACTATGATCGTGACCAGCTTGTGGCGCAGCACCTTGGCGACGGCGCGGCGATAGGCGTTGTCGAGGCCGGTGAAGCCCTTCTCCATGAACGCGTCGATCCGGCCCAGCCAGCCGGACAGCGGTTTCTGCTTGCGCGTCGTCACGGGGAGGTAGTGGCTGGACAGTACCGGGATGAGGAGCAGCGCCACGGCCAGCGACGTGACAAGCGATATGACGACGGTGAACGCGAGCCCCGCGAACAGCTCGCCTACGAGCTCCAGCTGGGACTTGAACATGATCATCGGCGCGAACACGCAGATGGTCGTCAGGGTGGACGCGACGATGGCCGTGACCATCTCCTGGCTACCGAGCACGGCGGAGGCCGTCAGCTTGGTACCCTTCTCGCGATAGCGGTAGATGTTCTCCAATATGACGATGGAGTTGTCCACCAGCATGCCCACGCCGAGGGCGAGGCCCGCGAGGGTCATCACGTTGAGGGTGAGGCCCGTGAAGTACATGAGCATCAGCGTGAACAGAAGCGATATCGGTATCGTTATGCCGATGATAAGCGTCGGCTTTATGGAACGCAGGAAGATGAACAGAACGATGATGGCGAGCATCGCGCCGTTGAGCGCGCTGGACGACACCTGGTCAATGGAATTCTGGATGATGTCGGTCGTGTTGTATATCTCGGTGATCTTGATGCCCTGCGGGATTTCCCTGGCTATGCGCTCAAGCCTGGCGCGGAGGGCCGCGGCGGTCTGCACCGAGTTCTTGCCGCTCTGCTTCTGGACGGTTATCTGCACCGCCGGTGTCCCGTTGACGAAGACCAGGCTGTCCTCGTCGCGATAGCCCTCGAACACGTCGGCCACGTCGCGCAGCCGCACCGTGCGGGCCAGCTCCAGCTCGCCGCCCGACATACCGCCGCCCTTGTAGGCTATTACCGTCGACTTTATCTCCTCGACGTCGCGGTACTCGCCGGCGGTGGTCAGGATGTACGACAGGCCGCCGTCCGCGATGGAGCCGGCGGACACCTGGGCGTTCTGGGCGCCGAGCAGGCCGACGATCTGGGTGACCGTCAGGCCGTAGGCCTCCAGCCGGTTCTGCGGTACCTCGACGCGTATCACCTTCTCGCGGCCGCCGGACACGGAGGCCATGGCGACGCCGGGCACCTGCTCGATCCGCGGCAGTATGGTCTTCTCGGATATCTCGCGCAGTTCCTCGGGCGTGCGGTTGCCGGTGACCATGAGGCCCATGATCGGTATCATCGCCGGGTCGAACTTGAATATCAGCGGCGAGTCCGATCCCTCGGGCAGATAGCTCTTCACGAGCTCCATGTTGTCGCGGACCGAGTTGGACGCGTCGGCCATGTCCGTGCCGTAGGTGAACTCCATCATCACCATGCTGGAACCCTTGGACGACGTCGACGTTATCTTCTTGAGGCTCGATACGTTGGACAGCGAGCCCTCGAGGGGCCGCGTCACGGTACGCTCGACTTCCTCGGGGCCGGCGCCGGCGTAGCTTGTCAGGACGACCAGTATCGGTGGCTCTATCTCCGGGTACAGGTCGACGGGGAGGTTGGCCGCGGCGAATACGCCGAGTCCTATGAGTAGCGCGAACGCTATGAATATGGTGGTGGGCTTACCCACCGCCGTCTTGGTTATGCTCATGATGGCTCCAGCTTAGTCGGAGACCGGCAGCGGGGCGACGCGGTCCACCACGTTGACCCGCGAGCCGTCCTCGAGCAGGGTCTGTCCGCGCACGACTATCTCGTCGCCGGCCGACAGGCCTTCCAGTACTTCCAGCTTGTCGTCGACCAGGATGCCCGGTACGACGGACCGCCTGCGCACCACGTAGCTCCCGGGGTTGGCCTCGTCGGCTTCTACCGCGAAGACGTAGTTATCGCCGAATCGCCGTACGACGGCTCCCGACGGTATCTTGACGATGCTCGGCTTGTCCTCGGTGATCACCTTGAGCTTGGCGAACATGCCGGCCTTGACGCGGGCGTCGGCCTTATCCAGGTCCAGCCGCAGCTCCAGGGTCCTGGAGGCCGGGTCGAGGACGGGGCTGACCTCCCTGACGGTCGCCGAGAAGACGTCGCCCGGGTACGCGTCGAGTAGCACCTCGGCCTTCTGGCCGGCCCGAACCTTCGACACGAAGCGCTCGGCCACGTAGGTACGCAGTTCCAGCGCATCGGTCCTGGACAGCCGCGCCACCGGAACGGACTGGCTGATAGTCATGCCCAGCTGGGCGGGCAAAACCACGATGGTTCCCGCAATCGGCGCCTTGGCGACGCCTGGTATGTAGCTCATGCCGGGCCTGGACGGGTCGACGTCGGCGAGCGGCGCGCCCTTCTCTACCCTGTCCCCTATGGAGACGTAGAGCCTGGTGACCTTGCCGGCCACGTCCGAGTACGCGTCGACGGTGGAACCCGCGACGATATCGCCCGACAGCGACAGGTAATCGCGTATCTGTCCGCGCGTCGCTGTCGTGGTGTTGACCGCGAAGACGGTCACGGCCTCCGCGTCGGCCTTGTCTTTGGCGGCCTTCGCGTCTGCCTTCGGGCCGCAGGACGCGAGCGCCGCGCTCATCGCCAGCACTCCTCCGAGTATCAGTAGAGACTTGAGGCCCCTGGCCGAGGCCCTCTGTATCGTCATATTAGTCAGTTTCATCGATTATTTCCTTCCGAGGGTGCCGAAAGGCACGCCGAGGGCGTACTCCAAGTCGAGGAGCCCGTTTAAATAGTTGAATTTTTCCTTGAGGACCTCGTTGCGAGCCTTACGCAGCTCCAGCTCGGCGTTCTGCACTTCCAGGATATCCTGGGCGCCGGCACGGTACGATTCCTCTGACAGGCGATAGGCGCGCTCGGCCAACTGGACGTTGAGCGCGAGGGTCGCGATGCTGCCGCTGGACTTCTCCAGCTGTAGCACGATGGAGTCTATCTCCGTCTCCATGCCGCGCACGGTCTGCGCCAGCGCCATGCGCAGCTTCTCTATGTTCTCGTCCATGCCGACGAGGCCCTGGGCCTCGCCCGAGAACGGCAGGAGGCCGTTGAGCCGATAGGTCAGGGTCGCCCTGAACATGCCGGAGGATTGTTTCCAGCCGTCTTCCATGAACCACGAATCCTTCCAGGGATCGCCCTGGAAGCTCGGGTCGAAGTTGAGCCCGAGCGCGAGCGTCGGCGTGTAGAGCTGGAAGTACATCAGCTTGCGCGTGCTCTCGAGGCTCTCCATCGATTTGACGAGGCCCTGCACGTCGAGGCGGCGCGACAAGGCTCCCGGTATCAGGCCGTCGACGTCCAGGCCGACGAAGTCCGGCTGGCCGAAGCCGGCCAGGCGGAGCTCGACGCCGCGGGGATAGCCGAGGTTCATCGCGAAGGCGGCCAGGGACGAGCTGAGGCCGTTGCGCATCTCGGCGATGGCCGGCTTGAGGTTCTCGGCCGCCACCCGCGCCTGCAGCATGGCGAGCTCGGGTACCTGGCCCGCGCGGTAGTTGGCCTCGGCCTGCCTGGCGCGCCGCTCGGCGGCGCCGAGGGTCTCCTCTATTATGGAGATATTCTCCTGCAGCAGGAGGATGCCGTAATAAGCCTTGCGCACGTCGCGCTCCAGCCGTGCCTTGGCCTGGGCGTAGGTGATCAGCCCCGCCTCGTAGTCCAGCTTGAGGTTGCGCATACCCTCGAACAAGGCGAGATTGAGCGCCAACTGGGCCGATACCGACGCGGTAGCGCTCCATTGGTATTGCGCGTATGGCGAGGGGGTAAATTCGTTGAGCCGAGCGAGCGTACCGGAGACGTCGACCGTAGGCAGGAAGACGTTCCACGCGGTATCCACCTTGCGCTTCTTCGCGGCGGCGTCTATGCGGCCGGAGGCCAGGCCGACGTTGTTAGCCAGAGCGAGCGCCACGGCGCTATCCACGTCGACGACGACGGGGCCGGCGGGCGCGTCCGCTCCGCGGAAGGCGCCGTCGGGCGACGGGCCGAGCCGAGGGGGAACGGAGACGTCCCACTCGGCCCGTATATCCGCGGGCGCGTCGTACGGCGCGGCGGCGGACAGCCGGACGGCCTGGTCCGACAATGGCTCGCGGGGCTCCTTGGTACCGAGGGCGGCCAGTTCTGGAGGCGAGACCGAGACCATGAGCGTCAATGCTGCGAGGGTGATGAGGGCGCGAACCGGGCGAGACGATACGCGGGCTCGCGCGATCGGCGGGGCGATTGGCATATATACTCCTGTAGTGTGCTTCCGTACCGCGCGCGCGAACGCCGAGCGATTCCGTAGCCTTACGACTTCCGGCCCGCGTAATGCGCGACCGGTGACGGTCCAAGACCGTTTTCGTAATAATAGTGTAGCCCTCGTGCAAAGGGCAACAATATTATCATCGTTATAATACGGAGAAGCGTATCGCCAGGCAAGTGCGCGGCTGCCCTTTCTGATCGTAACAATAAAAAATGCGCTTTATTGCAATAATGCGACCCACTATCCCTTGATCGGCGCGTATCTCCCTTCGTATTTTATTGAGTATGCGCCGTCATAGGATTTGATTTCCGACGACGGTAGACACGACGGCACCTCTGCCAGGCCTCGAGGGCGGGATGAGGCGCGCGACACATAAAAAGGAGCGATCATGGGCATAGTAGAGTTGCAGAACGTCAGGAAAGTATATCCGTTGGGCAAGGTTCAGGTCGAAGCGGTAAAGGGCGTATCGTTCTGCATCGAGAAGGGCGACTTCATATCGATCGCCGGCCCCTCGGGCTCGGGCAAGACGACGATCCTGAACATGGTCGGCCTCGTAGACCAGCCGACCGAGGGGGAGGTATTCCTCGACGGCAAGCCGACCTCCGGTCTGAAGGACGCGGAACTGACCAGGCTTCGCCATGAGACGCTCGGCTTCATTTTCCAGTCGTTCAACCTCATCCCGGTTCTTAACGTCTGGGAGAACATAGAATTCCCGCTGCTGCTCGGCAAGACCCGCGTGGGTAAGGACGAGAAGAAGGAATGGATCGATCACCTTATCGAGGAAGTCGGCCTGTCCGAATGGCGCAAGCACAAGCCCAACGAGCTTTCGGGCGGCCAGCGCCAGCGCGTAGCCATCGCGCGGGCCCTCGTAACGCGGCCCCAGATCGTCCTGGCCGACGAGCCGACCGCCAACCTGGACAGCGCGACCGGCGAGCAGATACTGGAATTGATGAAGAAGATAAATAGAGAGCTCGAGACGACCTTCATATTCAGTACCCACGACGCCCGCATCGTCGACATAGCCGACCACATCATACGCTTGAGGGACGGCCTCGTCACGGAGAACCGCCGCCGCGATGAACCGGCCGCGGAAGCCTGCGCCGCAGGGGCCGCGGGCGTAGGCGTCCGAGGCGCGAGGGCCGGAGCCTGATCATGCCCGTAACGCTACGCATGGCGCTCCGGAACCTCGTCGAGCACAGGGCCAAGAGCCTCATAGTCGGCGTGCTGCTCGCCCTGGGCATGCTGATCATGGTACTGGGCAACTCGTTCCTCGACGCCTCCAGGCGGGGCATAGAGAGCTCGTTCACCCGCAACTATACGGGAGACGTCATCATAACCGGCCTCGCGGACGGCCCCGTCTCGCTGTTCGGCGTCCAGTCGGTCGGCGGCATGGAGGCGACTCCGACCATCCCCGACTACGAGCGGGTATTCGCGCGCGCCGCTTCCTTGCCAGGCGTAAAGGCCATATCGGGCATGGCTACCGGCTTCGGCATCGCGACGAACGAGGCCGGGGACGTCGAGCCGGGCGAGGGCGAGGGCGAGGGCGACGAGAACATGATGGCCGCGGTGATGATGCTGTTCGGCGTCGACGCGGCCAATTACTGGAACCTGTTCGAGACCGTCGAGCTCGAAGACGGCGCTTTCATACGGCCCGGCGAGCCCGGCCTGATGATCGCGTCCGACAGGCTCGAGAAACTGGGAAAATACCTGAAGCGAGAGCTCAAGGTCGGCGACGAGGTACTGATCCAGGGCATAGGCTCCACGGGGATGCACCTCCGTAGCGCCAGGATAGTCGGCACCTTCAAGCGCGTGTCTGACGGCGCGGGCCCCGAGCAACTGACGTACATCGACATAGACACGCTTCGCGTGCTGGCCGGCATGACGGTCGGCGCGTCCGAGAACATTACCCTGAGCGACGCTCAGACCTCGATGCTCTCCGTGGACGACATCGACTCGCTGTTCGACGAAGGCGGATTCGGCGCCGTCGAGGCCTCGCCCGCCGGCTCCGGCGTCGCGCTGACCGAGGCGGGCATCGGCTCTCTCCTCGGCGACACGAGCGCCCGGGAACGCCTCAACGCCGCCGATTCCGGCGCCTGGCACTCGATACTGCTGCGGCTCGACGATCCGGGCGAGGCGGGCGCCGTGGCGGCCGGGCTCAACGCGTGGTTCGCGGGCGAAGGCATCCGGGCCGAGGCGGGGGACTGGCAGAAGGCGGCCGGCCCGTACGCGCAGTCTGTGGACGTGCTCCGCGTCGTGTTCACGGTCGCGATCGTGATACTCGCCGTCGTTTCCATCATCATCATCATGAACACCCTGGTCGTGTCTATCATCGAGCGGACCGGGGAAATAGGCACGATGCGGGCGCTGGGAGGCGGAAAGGGCTTCGTGCGCAGGATGTTCGCGGCGGAGACGGTCTCGCTGTCGGTCGTCTTCGGCCTCGTAGGCCTGGCGCTATCGTTCGCGGCGGCCGCGATCATCAACGCCGTCGGTATAGAGGCGACGAACGCGTTCCTGCAGATCCTGTTCGGCGGCAAGGTGCTGCGGGCGGTCATCGATCCGCTGGCGGTGGCGGGTTCGTTCGTCGTCATCGTGGCCGTAGGCCTCGTGGCGAGCGTCTACCCCGTCAGCGTAGCGCTCCGCATACAACCCGTCCGCGCGATGCAAGCGTAAGGGGAAACCGTGAATACCATAGCCAATATAGCCCTGAGGAATCTCTCCAGGCAGAAGAAACGAACGATACTCCTCGGTAGCGCGATAGCCTTCGGCGTGATGATAGTCACGCTGATCAACGGTTTCGCGGGAGCGTTCTCGGCCAACGTGGCCGAGAATTTCTCCGACCTTATGGCCGGGCACATCTTCATAAGCGGGACGGAGAAGGGTCCCGACGACAAGGACGTCTCGGTGATACGCGACGACAGGGCGCTGACCTCGGCCGTCGCCGCCTCCGGCGCTCCGATACGGTACGTGACGAGGCGGTCGGCGTTCTCGGGCACGCTGATCTTCGAGGGCAAGAAACTACGGACCAACGTCGACGGCGCCGACCTCGAGAAGGAGACCTTCCTCCGCGACAGGCTGCTCCTCAAGGCCGGCTCCTGGGACGCGATGGCCGAGGGGAACGCCCTCATCCTGTCCGAGAAGATCGCCAGGAAGCTCAACGTCGACGTGGGCGACAACCTGCTCGTCCAGTTGCAGACGGCGACGGGCCAGAACAACGTCGGGGAGTTCAGGCTCGCCGGCATCAGCTTCGACACGGGCATCTTCGGACAGATGATGTCGTACGCCAACCTGGCGTACGTCAACGAGCTCCTGGGCCTGGCCCCGGGCGAGTACCAGACCATGGGCATCATGCTCGACGGGCTCAAGCATACGGAATCGGCGGCGGCCGGCATATACGACAAGCTCTCCGGCTCAGTACAGCTGTTCGAGCGCGGCGCCAAGGGCTCCGACGGCGCGGAGACCCCGTTCCAGGCGCTTATCCGCCAGCAGAAGAAGGAGAGCTGGGAAGGCGTCCGCTATCGCCTCTTCACGATCAACGAGGTGCTGTCCCAGATCAAGCAGATCGTCGCCGCCCTCGACACGACCGCCGCCGTCATACTCGTCGTGCTGTTCGTCATCATCATGGTCGGCATAGCCAACACCTTCAGCATGGTGATGTTCGAGCGGATAGGCGAGATAGGGACGATGCGGGCGCTGGGCGTGCAGCGCGGCGGCGTCAGGTCGATGTTCCTGTTCGAGGCGCTGTTCCTCGCGCTCGGCGGCGCCGTCGCGGGTATCGCCCTGGCCCTCGTCGCGATGGGCGTCATATCGCTGTTCGATTTCGGTATGGACAGTCCGGCCTTCCTCATCATGAGGAACGGCCACCTGTCCTTCTTCCTGCCGCCGCTACGGGCAGTCGGCAACGTGGCGATAATAGCCGTACTGACGCTCATAGCCGTGGCGAGCCCCGCGGGCAAGGCCGCCAGGCTGACCCCCGCCGAGGCGCTCAGGACCCAGAAATAGGAAAGGCATAGCCATGAAACGCATATTCGCCATCGTAGCGATCGCGCTCGCCGCGATCGGCCAGGCGGCCGTCGCACAGGACGCGCCCGCGATTCTCGCCGAGCTCGACAGGCTGGGGGACTTCTCCGGCGTCGATTTCTCCGCCGTGTACACGATAGTCTCCCAGAAGCCGGGAGAGAAGGATACCGTCACACAGGTGCGCATGTTCCGCCGCGACGCCAGGAAGCAGTTCGCGATGCTCATAGTCCTACCGGAGGTAAACAAGGGTCAGGGCTACCTCCGCGAGGACGACAACGTATGGTTCTACGACCCTACGAGCCGCAAATTCTCGTTCTCCTCTATAAAGGAGAATATCCAGAATTCCGAGGCCAAGAACTCCGACCTGACCCAGAGGAGCATACTCGACGATTACGACGTCTCGAGCGTCGTAGAAGGCGTCATCGGGAAGATTCCCGTATGGATACTGGACCTGACGGCCAAGACCAAGGACGTCTCCTACGAGCGCGTCGTGATGCACGTCCGCAAGGACAGGACGATGCTACTCAAGCAGGAGGACTACAGCGTCTCCGGCCGACTCATGCGAACCAGCCTCTATCCCAAGTACGCGGAGATATCGGGCCGGTTGATGCCGTCGCAGATGCTCTTCATAGACGAGCTCAACCCCGGCGAGCGTAGCCAGCTGACGATGACCGAGCAGTCCCTCTCGGCGTTGCCGGACAAGGTGTTCACGAAGGCATTCCTGGAGCAGGTGAATAAATGACGACGTCCGGGCGTCTTTCCCCCGCGGCCGCGCTGACCGTCCTCGTACTCGGCCTCGCCCTCGCGACACCGGCCGTCGCCCAGGATTCGCCGTCCTTTAACGAGGACGACCTCTTCGGCTCGGGCGATGTAGTCGAGGTCGTCGCGGAATCCGAACGGGGTTCCGCTATGGAGAGCCTCCTGTCATCGGACGTCGCGAGGCTCGGCGGCTCCATCTCCGGCAGCGTCACGCCGTCCTGGAAATGGTTCGATCCCTGGGCCGACGGCCTCGACCCGACCTCGCCCGATTCGTACGGTCTCGAGCCGGCGCTTTCGGCGCTCGTGTACTTCGACGGGCGCCCGAGCCAGAGCACCCGCTTCTACGGCTCGGTGAAGACGGCCTGGCCGTTCGACGACGCCGACAACACCCGGGTCTTCGAGCTGTTCTCCGACTTCTCGTGGAACGACTCGCTGTACTTCCGCTTCGGCAAGCAGACGATCAACTGGGGCGTCGGCTACTTCTTCTCGCCCGCCAACGTCATGAACCTGCAGACTATAGACGTGCTCGACCCTGGCGCCCAGCTCGAGGGCCCGGTCGCGCTGCGCGTCAACTACCCCGTCCCCGGTACCCAGCACAACCTGTGGGCCTACGCGGTCTTCGACTCCGCGGACATGAAGCCCGAGGAGACCGCGCTCGCCGCCAAGGCCGAGTTCGTCTACGGCGGCTGGGAACTGGGCGTCGGCGGCTATTATAAGAAGGACGACCCGATACGCGGCATGCTGACGGCCGTCGGCTCCGTCGGCCAGATAAGCGTATTCGGCGAGGCGACGCTCCAGCTCGGTACGTCCAGGACTTGGGTCACTGAAGTCTCCTCAGCCCTGGTCTCGACCAATTTCGTAACGACCACCGACACCGCCGACTATGATGACACAGTCTTCTTCAAGGGGACGACCGGTCTCAGCTACTCTAATAGCGAATCGGGCATCACCGTGATGGGTCAGTATCTCTTCGACGGAGAAGGATACTCAAACGCCGACAGGGACGATCGGATAACGGAGGCCCGCGACGACGAGGCCGCCATCAAGTCATTGCTCGGGGACGACGCACTGTACTCTCTCTTCCTCAAGGGCTTGATACTCAATTCCGGCCGGCACTACGCCGCGGCCAGCTTCTCCAAGAGCGACTTCCTCGTCGACGACCTGTCGTTCACGATGTTCGCCGTAGGCAACCTGTCGGATTTCTCGGCGTACCTGAAGCCTAGCCTTTCGTACGCGTTCTTCGACGGCATGTCGATATCGCTGTCCACGCTGTTCGCCGTCGGCTTCGATTCCGGGGAATACGTCGTGCTCAACGACGGTCGCGCCTTCGGCGTATCGATAGCCCTGACCCTCGGCTCCGGAGCCTTCTAGCTCCATGGCCCTACGCTCGCCCCTCCCGTCCCGCGTTTTTATCTTGTGCTATTCGGGCATTTAGGCCTAGTATCGGCTATAATGAAGGGCGCGGCCTGACGGTCGCGCCCTAGTACCGTCAAAAGGAGCCTCTGAGGATGAAAGCAGCCAAGATCAGCGAACGCATATGGGCCCTGCACGCCGACGTCGATTCAGACGATCGTTTCGAGGGCATCTGGCCGATACCGAACGGGGTATCCTTGAATTCCTACCTCGTCAAGGGCGAGAAGGTCGCCCTTATCGACCTCGTACGCGATTGGTGCGGAGCCGCCGCCAACCTCAAGGCACAGCTATCCGACGCCGGAGTAGAGGTCTCTTCGATCGACTACCTCGTCCTCAACCATCTGGAGCCGGACCACACCGGCTGGCTTGCCGAGTTCAAGGCCGAGAACCCCGGCGTCGAGATCATAGCGACGGCGAAGGGCCTAGAACTGGTCAAGAGCTTCTATAAGGTCGCCGATGGGCTCAAGGCCGTTAAGTCCGGAGACGTCCTCGACCTGGGCGGCGTGACGCTACGATTCGAGGAGACGCCCAACGTCCATTGGCCCGAGACGATGATGACCTTCGAGCCCGAGTCCGGCACGCTGTTCTCGTGCGACGCGTTCGGGAGCTACGGCAAGCTCGGCAAGCGCGTCTTCGACGACGAGTACTACGCCGAGGAGCACGCCTTCTTCCAGGGCGAGAGCCTCCGCTACTACGCCAACATAGTCGGTAGCTTCAGCCTGTTCGTGAAGAGGGCCGTACAGAAGCTGGCGCCGCTCGGCATCAAGATCGTCGCGCCGAGCCACGGGCTTATCTGGCGCGAAAAGCCCCAGACCATCATCGACCGCTATATGAAGTACGCCGGCTATATGGAAGGCCCCCAGGAGAAGGAAATCTGCGTCGTCTGGGGTTCTATGTACGGCAACACCAGGAAGGCGCTGGAATCGCTGCTCAAGGGCATAGAGGACGAGCGCGTGCCGTTCTCCATCCACCGCGTTCCAGACGAGGACGTCTCGTTCGTGCTCGCGGACGCGTATAAGAGCGCCGGCATCGTCATCGCGATGCCGACCTACGAGTACAAGATGTTCCCGCCGATGGCCTACGTGCTCGACATGTTCGAGCGTAAGCACGTCTGGAACCGCAAGGCCCTGCGCATCGGATCCTGGGGCTGGGTCGGCGGCGCCAAGAAGGAATTCGACGAGAAGGTAGCCCCGCTCAAGTGGACGCTGCTCGATCCGGTGGAATGGGCCGGCGCGGCCGACGAGGCTACCCTCGCCCTGCTCCGCGAACGAGGGCGCGACCTCGCCCGCGCCGTAAAGGCCGGCTGACCCGAACGGCAGCGCGCGTCCCGGCGAGTACGAAAAAAGAACCGTCCGCGGTAGCCATGCTACGCGGACGGTCGGGGGCCCTTGCATAAGGAGGTTTCCCAAGAACGGCCCTCGTTCCCAGGTTATAGTCCGAGCCGATAATCCGCCCCCACGGATCATCGAATCAGGACCGAGTAAACGTTACGTCATGTTTTCGTATCTGTCAACAGAATCGTTCGCGAAGATATCCTCGAGAAGCTCCTTAGCTTCTGCCGCCTATCCTGACCGCTATCCATATCAACGCGAAAAAAACTGCGAGCGTCCCGAATACCCCGATCAATCCGCCTACGCTGACGCCCAAGGCCTGCGCCGTCGTACCGGAATGCCTTAAAGACTCGATCACGCCATCCATACTCGCCTCCTCCGTGCTACTTGGCCAAGAGCGGCACGAGCGCCAGGATCATGCCCCCCGCGATGATAGAACCGAGCTGCCCCGAGACGTTCGAGCCTATCGCGTGCATGAGGATGATATTGCCCTTCTCCTCCTCGGCCGCCATCTTCTGGATAACCCGCCCCGACATCGGGAAAGCCGATATTCCGCAAGCTCCTATCATCGGGTTGATCTTCCGGTCCCCCGGGAGGAACAGGTTGATCAGCTTGGCGAAGAGCACTCCTCCGGCCGTATCGAAAACGAAAGCCACGAGCCCCATGCCGAGTATCATCAGGGTCCGTACGTTGAGGAACGTATCCGCCCTCATGCTCGAGCCTATCGTTATGCCGAGGAGCAGCGTGACGAGGTAGGCCAGCTCGTTCTGCGCGGTCTTCGACAGGCGCTCGAGTACGCCCGACTCCCGTATCAGGTTGCCGAACATCAAGGACCCGACGAGCGGAACGGAAATAGGGGCGACGATGCCCGCTATCATCGTGGCGACTATCGGGAAGGCCACCTTGAGCCAGCGGGGCACGCCCGCTTCATGATACGCCATATGGATGCGCCGCTCTTTCCTGGTAGTCAGCAACCGAATGACGGGAGGCTGGATGAGCGGCACGAGTGACATGTACGAGTACGCGGCTACCGATATCGGTCCGAGCATGCCCTTGGCGAATTTATTGGCTACGTATATAGCGGTGGGGCCGTCGGCCGCGCCGATGACGCCGATGGCGGCCGCTTCCTTGAGGCTGAAGCCGAAAGGAGGAAGCGTCGCGATGATCATAGTCGCGAATATGCCGAGCTGAGCCGCCGCCCCGAAGAAGATCATGAACGGATTCTTGAACAGGGGGCCGAAATCGATCATCGCGCCGACCGCGATGAATATCAGTATCGGGAACAGCTCGTTCGCGATGCCGCCGTCGTATAGTACCTTAAGGAAACCGGCGCTCCCCTCGTGCTCCCAGACGACGGAGAGGGGAAGGTTGACGAGGATAGCGCCGAACCCGATAGGCAGGAGCAGCATTGGCTCGTACTCTTTCGTGATCGCGAGCCAGACGAGCGTCGCGCCGACGAGGTACATGACGAATTCCTGCCAGCCAAGCGAACTGAAACCGATGAATACGTCGCCCATATTCCATCCTCCCGTAATCAGAGCATAGAACCGGGAAGAGAGACTGACTAGAGGCCCGGCCCGCGCCCGTCAGCTTGAAGCGGGCAACGGCACGCGGAATAATCGCACGGAAACCCCCGGCCTCGAGGCGACGACGGCTCCGTAGTCTATCGGAGCGCGCGATTCGGCGTCGATGGCCGCTATGACGTAGCTTCCGTCATCGGTTCGGTAAGGGACGATGGCTACGCTGACGGGCGGAAGTTCGCCCGAGCCTCCGATAAGCGCGATGAACGCCGATCCCGTCTCGATGCCCGCGAGCACGATGGCCGGGGACGACTCCAGGGGTAGGCCGCGAGCCTCGCTCCAGGGCGATACGGCGATCAGCCGGGGATCGCGCGGATCCTCGAAGGAGGCCGCCTTGTCCGAGGCGAAGGCGGTTTCCTCAACGGGAACGGTTCTCGGGTATCCCGCGGAGCTCAGGTACTCGCCGATCGATGAAAAATCGGCCGCGGCCTTCTGTAGCGCCGACGCGACTCCGTTCGGGGTTCCCGAGGCGATAGCGGCCCCGATCCGAGCGGCCGCTTCGGGCCCGGGCACGCCGAATATTAACGGCCAGTCCAGGCCGGCGCGCGTTATATTATACAGATACTGGAAAGGGTTCGTAAAAAAGTAATAGATAAGGCTGGAAACGGTATACCCCCCGCGTGATAGCGAGCCCGCGACGACGTAGTCGACGGCGGTTCGTTCGTTCTTCGGGGTAAGGCTTATGAAGCTTAGTCCGTCATCGCCGAGATACCATACGACGCGCGTCACGTATCCCGTAGCGACGCTTCGCTTTATTATGATATTCCCGCGGGAACCTACCGGATAGGCGCCGTCGCGTTCCCGTTGGAACATCACGAAGAAGGAATCGCCGTCCCGCTCCACCGATACGCGGATGCGCCCGGCGGGGCTATCCCTGAAGACCGGCTTGAACGCCAGCGCCCTTGAAGGGGCCGCGGTTATGGCGCTCGATAGGAATTCCGCCCTGACCGACAGGAAATCAGGGAACGCCTTGATCGAAGCGGAGCCAACCTGAGCCAAGGCGCCGACGACAGGGACTATAGAAAAAAAAACGCACGCGACGATGACGCGTCTTGAAAATTTCATGAGTCATACTCCGTTTGCTTATTATGGAAATTGCTTCGCGACGGGATCAGCGCTACACTATACCACAACACCCCGGGAAAGTCAGACGTTACGGGATGCGTAGACAATCCTTGTATGCGGATACCGCTTCAAGCTAGTATAGGCGCGATGAACAGCATAGACCTACGAGCATATTCAGGCAGGCGCATTGCCGTCGGCCTCTCAGGAGGAGTCGATTCGTCGACGGCGCTGGCTCTCCTGGCCGAGGCCGGCGCAGACGTATTCGGGCTTACGATGCGGATTTGGCGACCGGGAGCCGTTCCCGTTTCGGGCATAGGCGACGCGTGCTACGGTCCCGGAGAAGAGGAGGACGTCGCCGCCGCCGGGGCGCTCTGCGAGAGCCTCGGCGTACCGTACCTGTCGCTCGACCTATCCGCGGAATACGAAGCGAGGATACTCGACTACTTCAGGAGCGAGTACCGCGCGGGAAGAACGCCGAATCCCTGCGTCCGCTGCAATCAGGAGATGAAATTCGGATTCCTCCTCGAGCGCGCCAGGGCCGCTGGTTCCGACTTCGAGCTCTTCGCGACCGGCCATTACGCCCGGATAGAGATACGTCGCGGCATAGCGACGCTCAGGCGGGCCGCGGAGGAGTCGAAGGACCAGACCTACTTCATTCACCGGCTGTCTCCTGAGACGCTGGCGCGCGTCGCGTTCCCTCTCGGAGGGCTCTCCAAGGTGCAGGTCAGGGCCGAGGCCAAGAGGCTCGGGCTAGCTTCTGCCGACAAGGCCGAGAGCCAGGATTTCGTCGCGGGCGGTTACGGAGCTCTCTTCGGCGAACAGGAACCCGGAGACATCGTCGACGGGGAAGGCAAGGTCATCGGACGGCATCGCGGCATCATCAACTACACCATCGGACAGAGACGGGGCCTCGGCGTTTCTACGGGTCCGAAACCGCTCTACGTGGCGGCCCTCGACGCGGAGCGCAACAGGGTTATAGTATCAGGCGACGAATCGCTCTTCTGCGCGGCGATTAGCGGCGGCGACGCGATAATCCATGATCCGTCGCTAGCGAGTTCGCCGTTCGATGCATTCGTACGCATACGCCAGAACCACAGGCCGGCGAAGGCAATAGTCCGCGTCGACGGAGAGGCTGCCCGTATAGACTTCACCGAGCCCCAACGCGCCGCGGCTCCGGGCCAGTCCGCCGTGTTCTACGACGAGGACGGCTTCGTGCTGGGCGGTTGCATCATCGAGGGTTCCGAGAGGCCGGCCGCGCGCGCTTGACCACGCGTCGCCGCGTCGCTATCTTATACTTTCAATTGCCAACAACAACGGCAATCTCGCTCTCGCCGCGTAAGCGCCGATAGCGACGGACCCCGCGGTGCCCCGCTCTGAGCGCCGCGTACGGTCTGCAACCCGACCAGGGCTTACCCCCCGCCACGCCCGCGGGACGGGGGGGAAATATAGCGGGATACGGAGGCGATAGCGCGACGGCCCGCCGCCCGCCTCCCGACAACTTGAATGGCCGCCTAAACCTGTAGAAGCCTTCCTTCCGCGTGTCAGGACGCGAGTTCGACTCTCGCCACCTCCAGAAGAGCGGCCGCCGATCGCGATGATCGGCGGCCGTTTCTATTGCTACACACCGCAGCCATGACGTTTCAACCGACGCATTGCTTACGAATATTTCATTGCGGACACGCGCTAATGCCCTGTATAGTTCTTCATCGCCGAGATACCGACTACGATCGTGGAGCGAATTCATGGATACCACCAAGCTGCAGGCGTTTTGCGCCGTAGCCGAGCTGAAGAATTATAGCGAGGCCGCTAGACGACTCAATTATACCCAACCTGCGATAAGCGCCCAGATACGCGAGCTTGAGAACGAACTCAAGGTACCGCTCTTCAAGAAATCAGGGAAAACGGTCGATCTGTCTGTCGCCGGCAAGGCAATACTGCCGTTCGCCCATAGACTCCTGAAAAGCGTTCAGGAGATGCGGGATGCGTTGCCGGGCAGCGAGACTCACGACAGCCGTATAGTCAAGATCGGATCGAGTAGCCTTCCCGGAGTTCACCTGGTTCCGGGACTCATGGAAAAAGCAAGCGCTGTCTATCCCGATATATCCTTTACCCTTTCCATCAACAACAACTACCAGGTCGAGCGCATGCTATACGCCAACCAGATCGAGGTAGGATTCGCCGGGAGGAAAAGAATGAGGGCCTCGGCAGGCGCGCTGACCGAGCACCTCCTGTTCAAGGATGATCTTATAGCCGTAATGCCGCCATCACACCCGCTGGCGCACAGAAGTGATCTGAGGGTAGAGGAATTGGCTGACTTGCCGATGGTTCTGCCGCCCAGGAACATACTGACCAGAAGGCAAGTCGAGGAACGGTTCCACCAGATGGGGTTTTCACTGAATATCGCGCTTGAGGTCGCCAATACCGAAGCGATCAAGCACCTGGTCGAGCATAAGCTAGGGATCACCGTCCTCTGCCGCTCTGCCGTCCAGCAGGAAGTAGCCGAATCCAGACTATGCGCTATTTCGGTGCTGGGTCTCGATCTGTCAAGGTATTTCTGCCTACTGACCGATGAAAACCAAAAACGTTCGAGAGCGTCTTCGCAGTTCATCGAATTCGTGCTCGATAAGGCTATCGCGAATCGTACTTTTCCTACCTATTAAACAAATCCCTTATCGCTAGGATAAAAATCTTTAATTGGACGATACCTCCTTCCGCTGGTAAACCTGACTGGTCGATCGGAGTCGCCTTGCAGGCGCCCGCTTCGATATCGCGCGCGCGTTAAACCAGGAGAGGGAGGTACTCGATGCCGGATGTTTTCGCCAAGAACGCTGCTACAAGCGCCGACGAAGCAGCCAAGATCGTTCCCCGGGCAGAGTTCAGGGTGTTCGGTCATGGAGTCATAGAAATCGTCAAGAACAAGATGTGGAATGGAAAGACGGTGCTCTTCCAGGCTCGCAAGATGCCTGCCGAGACGTATTTCCTTTCCTCCAAGACAAGCGAGGCTAACGTCAAGGTTCGTGACGGCCTCCTGGACATCAAGGTAAAGACGGGCGAGACGCCCGAAGGCTACGAAATTTTCCAGCCACGCGGGAAGTTCCAGTTCCCCGTCAGCCGGGCCGACCTAGAGACGATACTGTCTAACCTCAAGGTAGACATGAGGCTCGATAAGGATACGTACACCATCGAGTCGTTCATAGAGATGGTCAGGGCCTTTCCTGGCATGGCCGCCGTCACCGTAGAGAAGATGCGATACGGGTTTACCATCGACGGTATCATCTGCGAATACGCCCAGGTCTGGTTCAACGGCGCCCTCGTGGAGTCGGCCTGCGTCGAGAGCGAGAACTACGAAGGGATGAAGCAGGTAATAGAGGGCCTGGGCCTTGCCTCGATGCCAAACACGAATTATCTACGCGCGGCCAAGCGCGTAGTAGGCATGCTGTAATAGTCTAGAAAAGGAGTCACAGATGAAAAAGATTGCCATCGTCGCCATGCTTCTTACGACCCTCTGCATAGGCCTCTATGCAGAGGGTACGAAGGAAGCGGTAGCCTTCCCCTCCAAGCCGATCAGAGTCATCGTCTATGCCGCCGCCGGCGGGCAGCTCGACATAACCGCCAGGAAATTCGCCGAGATCGCAGCCAAGTATACGCCCGCTACTTTCGTGGTAGAGAACAAGCCCGGTGCGGGCGGTCTCGTCGGATGGGAATACGTACTGTCCCAGCCAGAGGACGGATACACCCTGATGGCCGTAACAAAAACGCTTATCGCCAACCATGTGAAGGACGAGTTCGATGTAGACCCTATGTCGCTTAACTGGACGGCCTTCCTGATAAACGACGCCGAGACAATAATTACCAACGCTAACTCCAAGATTAGGACCATTGCGGATATAGTTGCCGACGCCAAGGCCAGGCCGGGTCAGCAGATATGGGTGGCACCTCCCGGAGTTGACGAAGTCGTGACGTATAAATTCTGGGACAGGAACGGCATTAGCGGTAAGTACGTTCCCTACGACGCAGGCGGACAGGCGATGGCCGCGGTCATCGGGCAACAGGCCCAGGTATACGTAGGCAACCCCGTCGACGTACGCGGCAAGCCCGACCTCATGATGGCCGCCATCTCCGCGGAGAAACGCTTTACCCAATTCCCCGATGTACCCACCTTCAAGGAACTAGGAATCAAGGGCCTCGACGCAGAATCGTTCTGGCGTGGATTCGCCCTCAAGAAGGGAACCCCCGCCAGCATCATAGCCTGGTACGACGAGCTGTTCACCAGGATAACGGCTGACCCCGAGTGGAGGCAGTTCAACGAGAAGGACGGCATGGAGGTCGTTCATTACAAGAGCGAAAAATTCAACGCTATAGTAGCCGATGAGGTTAAGGACTTTAAGACGTACTTCAAGAAATAACATGCGCTGCGGGAGGCCTTATCGCCTCCCGCGGTTTTCTATTGTAAGGAGTACCCGAACATGCCTTTAAAGCAATTGGGATCGTTCTTGAACAGCAAGGTGGGATTCTTGGCCATCTGCGTTGTAATCATGGCCTTGATTCTAGCGGGACGCGCCATCATGAAGAAGTTCATCGGCAAGGAGTACCTCGGCCAGGCCTCGCTCCTGTTGAGCCTGGGCCTTATTTCGGCCATGCTCTTCGCGTTGACGATATGGTTCCCCGTAAGAGGAGAGGTATCGGCCGCCGTGGTTCCCCGCCTATGGATCGCCGGTATCTTCGCGTGCCTCATCTACTTGTTCGTACTGATAGTCAATAAGACGGAAAAGCCGGACCAAGCAAAAGGCGACATAGCCTTGACGGTCAAATTCATGGCCGCTACAGCAGCCTATATCGTGCTCATGGTTTTAGTCGGCTACTTCATAGCCAGCATCATGTTCCTGTTCGTCGCCATGGCGATGCTATCCTACCGACGTCGTATAGTCACGGTGAGCATAGGCGTCGGCTGGATGGTCTTTTCTTATCTTGTCTTCTATAAGTTGCTCTATGTCCCCCTACCACAAGGACTACTGATCAACGCGCTTTTCGGCTGAGCCGTCCCTTCACAAGGAGCTGAATTCATGGAAACAGTATCATATATGCTCGAAGGTTTCGGCAACATACTTGCCGTCGCACCATTGCTCGCTATAGCAGCCGGCGTTTTCATGGGCATACTAGTCGGCGCCATGCCGGGCCTGTCTCCTTCAATGGGGGTAGCCCTCCTCTTACCCTTTACCTTCCGCCTGGATCCATTGGTAGGGCTGGTCATGCTGACGGCCGTCTACCTCGCGTCTAACTACGGCGGATCAATAACCGCTGTCACCATAAACACCCCCGGTACGCCGTCCGCCGTAGCGACGGCTTTCGATGGATATCCCTTGACCCAGCAAGGCAAGGCCGGCATCGGGCTAGGGCACTCCCTCGTGTCATCGGTCGTGGGTGGCATGGTCGGCATCATCATACTGATACTCTTCGCCAGGCCTTTGGCTAAGGTAGCCGTAAAGATGCACCCAGCCGAGTATTTTGCCTTGGCGCTGTTCGGTTTGACGACGGTAGCCTCCTTGGGCGGCAAGAACTGGGCCAAGGCCTTCGTCGCCGCCCTCATCGGCCTTCTTATAAACACGGTCGGCATAGACCCTATATCAAGCGTGAAGCGCTTCACCTTCGGCGTGACGAACATCTTCGACGGTTTCGATATCATTCCCGCGCTGATAGGCCTGTTCGCCCTGAGCGAGGTATTCACCAAGCTAGAGGCGCGTGAGACAAAGGGGATAGACGTCGGCGATGCCGAGACGCGAAAGGATACCTGGCCGACCCTTAAGGAGTATTGGAGCCATCGCCGGGTCACGCTGCAGTCGTCCGTATTCGGCACGCTGATAGGCATTTTCCCAGGAGCCGGTTCAGCCATAGCGTCATTCCTGGCCTATGACTTGGCCAAGCGCACGAGCAAGCATCCGGATACATTCGGTAAGGGTAATCCAGAAGGCGTTTGCGCCTCCGAGGCAGCGAACTCAGCCTCCGTCGGCGGCGCGATGGTGCCGCTCCTTACTCTCGGCATTCCAGGCAGCGCGGCGACTGCTGTCCTGGTCGGCGCCCTGATGATACACGACCTCGTACCAGGCCCCATGCTCTTTACGTCCAACCCGGGACTGGTCTATGGACTCTTCGCCAGCATGCTCGTAGCCAATATTTTCATGCTCTTCGTAGGAGGGCTCGGAGGCAAGCTATGGCTTAAAGTAATCAAGATATCGCCCGCCGTCCTCATGCCCATGATAATAGCGGTAGCCTTCATAGGGAGCTTCGCCGTCAAGAACTCTCTCTTCGACGTAGCGGCGTGCTTCGTATTCGGCGTCGGGGGCTGGGCGCTCAAGCGCAAGGGCTACCCGATGGCGCCAATAGTGCTCGGCATGGTGCTCGGCAAGCTAGCCGAGGTCAATTTCCGCAGAGCAGTCATAATGGGCGGCTATAGCGTATTCTTTACCCGCCCGGCGAGCCTCGCCCTGCTACTGATAAGCGTCGCGGCCTTCGCCCTGCCGTTCTGGCAGGCGGGTCGTGAAAAGAAAAAGGCCGTAAAAGGCGAATGATACAGCGAGATGATTCCACGATACACACTAGAGGAGATACATAGACATGGAACTACATAGCGACGCCTTGAACGTCTTCTTGAAAGCCTCGTCGGAGGCGGCCCGTGAAGGGAAGCCAGTACGCGCCTTCATAGGCAACGAAGCCTCCGACCTCGATTCTATGGCATCCGCCATACTCCTGGCCTGGTCCAGGGGCGCCGCCTCGGACGGCCTGCCCAATGTCCCCGTTATGAACATCCCACGGGAAGACTTCAACCTACGGACCGAGGCTCTGTGGCTCTTCGAGGACGCCGGTATCGACATCAAGGACCTCGTGTTCCTCGACGACGTCGACCTCGGGGCGCTCCTGGCCAACGCTGCCTCAAGGCTCGTCCTTATAGACCACAACAAGCTATCGGCGGCTCAAGGCGCGTGGGCGTCCAAGGTTGAAGAGATACTAGACCACCACGCAGACGAGGGGCTCTACCCTACCGCGAAGAGAAGCATAGCCCCCGTCGGATCGGCCTCCACCCTCGTCACGGAGATCATGCTCGCTACGGGCACGCCGCTACCGGCCAATGTCGCCACGCTGGCTCTCGGCACGATTCTGCTCGACACGGTAAACCTAGACCCCGAGGCTAAACGCGTTACCGAGCGGGACGAGGCCGTCGTCAACAGGATCATGCCTGTCTCTGGAGCCAGACAGAAGATTCTATTTGACCGCCTGCAGCTGGAGAAATTCAACGTGGCCGCCTTGAGCTCCCGCGACATACTCCGAAAGGATTACAAGGAGTATACGATGGGTAGGCTCAAGGTCGGCATGAGCTCGGCCCTGCTACCTCTGGCAGACTGGTTCAAGAAGGACGAAGACATAGAGGCCGCGCTGAGCGATTACGCGGAAGCAAGGAAGTTGGACGTACTCCTTGTCATGAACGCATATACGGCTCCGGAGTTCACCCGGGAACTCGCCGTCCACGCGGTCGACCCGAGCCTAAGAAGGAAACTATTCGAGTTCATGAACCAGTCGGGCCTCGGACTCGCCGCATTGAAGGACGAAGTCAAGGCGCCGGTCGGCGATACCGATTACTATTCCCAGGCCGACCTGAGTCAATCGCGGAAGAAGCTACAGCCTTTGCTTTCCGAGTACTTGGGATAGATCCGCTTCTCGAGTCCCACAGCGCGCTACGCGGAAAGATACGCGGAGGAGCGGCATAGCCGTTCGCGGCTCTGCCGCTCCTCCGCCGTTCCACGCCGGAGCGAGACGCCATGCTGAACTTTTGTCTCCCTATGACCTATACTAGAGCCGAGCATTGAAGGACTGGATGAGCAAACCGAAGCTATCACATTATTATTCAAGACTCGTCAACGCGCTCAGTTTCTCGTCGGAGCTTCAGAAGCTCAGGCGCGACCTCAACGCGAGGATAGACGCGCCGAGCACCATAGAACCCGGCCCTTCATCCCATCCTCTCGGCGTCTCGAGGTCGTTCAAGAGAAGAAGGATATCGATCGCGGAAGCCTACCTGATGGTCGTACGGGACCTCGAATCGCAGCATGCCAAGGCGAGGCTCCGCGCGCTCCGCATGATGATGGACGTCTCGCTCCACGCGAAGACCCTCGACCTGCCCCTCAATACGGCCCGCGTGCAGATGGCCCTCATCAAGGGCGCCATAAAGAACCGTAACGACAAGCGCAAACAGCTCGAGCTACTGTACGACTTCTCCATTTCAGCGCACGGCCAGAACCAAGTCATCCGCAAGCTGCTCAACGAGCTCAATATCATCGAGCTTCCGGAAACGGGAGACCGCCTCAAGAAGCTGGGGGCGGGCTGGGACGGCCATGTCCACGACACGTCGACCTCCGGAAGGAAGAATCCGACCCAGCTCCTGCTCGACGCCTTTATAAAGGGCATATCGGAGCTGACGATCGCGTACAGCTCGGCGTCGTCTATCGCGATGATGACGGAGGCGGTGGACGCAGGCAAGATCGTCGGAATCCGCGTTTCGATCGGGCTCGAGTTCAGCGCCATCGCGCAGGGGTCCCGATTCCATTTCATGGCCGTCCTCCCGCCGTTCAAGAACGGCAAGGAAACCACCCGATGGTTCAACGAGCACGCCGACGGGCTCGAGGAACTATTCGACGGGTTGGAGAAGAACCAGGACAATCGTATCGAGTCAGTCCATGCCCTCCTCAAGCACTTCAACGAAAACGAGCTGGAAACGCTGAACGCCGGATTCCCGAGCGGAAAACTCTACCGGCTTCATCGCCTGAAGATGAAGGACCTCATGTCCGTCATGCCTCGCGCCAGCATAAACCGGATGAACCTGGGCGAGTTCATGTACGCTCGCTACAGGCCGATCCTGTTCAACAGGGTCATGCTGCTCAAGGCGCGATACCAGACGGCGCTGCTGCGACATCGTCAAAGGCTACTGCAGGATAGCGAGCTCTCGGCGATCGAGCGGGAGTATGCGGCGGCCCGCGCGCACTATACCGGCCTCGACCCGGAGCAACTGCGCAAGGACTATTTCTCCAATCCCGCTATAGCGGACTACCACACCGTATTCTCGGATCTAAAGAAGCTTAAGACGATGCTTTCCGAGGCCGGATGCGCCATACGCATGCTACAACCGCTAGAGCACGGCCTTCAGAAGGCCAAGGAGATAGTCAACGAAAGCCGGGGCATCATAGACGAGATCGAGATCTACAACGTCCAGGACTCGGCCGATCGCGCACCAGCCGAGCTGATCGAATTCGCAAGGATCGTTAACGACCATAACGCGGAGTGCGATCGAGCGGGGCTCGCTCCCTACGTTCCCGTATGCGGCAGCGACTCGACGGGCCGCAACCCAAAGGTCCCGGGCATGGGGTTCATCAGGGAAGACAGGCTGCTCGGCAAATTCAGGCGAGGCTACGCTGCGCGGCACCGCGCCCTGCCGGCCATAGTCTCCGCCATGATAGAGGCCGGGAAAAAGCCGGTAGCGGAGGAAGCGATAGCGTCGGCGCCGATCATCCTCTGCATGGGAAAGACTTCGAGCGACTATCGCGTCCATATCGGCGACGAGGGGGAATCGGGGCTTGAAGCGATTCCGCCATCGCGCGCGTGGCGATACCTCAATCCTGGCCTGATCAACTTCGTCCACGCGCTGATAGGCTTCCTCGTGGCGAGGAGGTTCATAGGCGCGCCGTATGCGCTCTTATGGCTAGCCATAACGGGCTTCAGGAATTCCATCGCCGATCTCGTCGCTAGCCGGGGCACGCGCATCCGCGAATGGAACCTCAAGAGCGTCAATTTCGAGAACGTCGCCAGGTCCCTGTTCTGGACGGGTTTCTCGGTACCGATACTCGGATTCGTCAAGGCCCGATTCGACGTACTCTGGCCGGGCCCTACCGAAGGCGTGCTGTTCGAAGCCGTTAAGTTCTTCGCCATCTCGTTCTGTAACGGCCTGTACCTGGCGACCCATAATACGTTACGAGGATTCGACAAGAAGGTCGTCAGGGTCAACTTCTTCAGGAGCATACTGGCCTGGCCGTTCGCGACCGTCACGGCGCCCCTGGGAACGCTACTGGGAATCCCGAGCATCGTGCAGGCGAAGATATGGTCGGATTTCGTCGCCGGATTCATAGAAGGAAGCGGCAAGTACCTGGCGGTGATAAAGCTACGCAGGAGGGACCTGGAGGAAATCATACCGCAGGTCATATCGGGGGAAGAAGAGGAACGGTTCGTCGCCCTCCTCGACTTGCTCTACCTGTATCGCGAGGAGCCCCGAATGGCGAGCTCACTGGCTACCATACTGGCGATCAAACGCCATTCCTTCGGAATTTTCCTGGCCGATTCCGATGAGAAGCCCTGCACGTACGATGAACTGCTCGATGCGGTCATGGACGAGCGACTCGACTCGGGCTTTATCGATTTTATACTCTCGCGGTACGCGCCGGAGATGTCGGTAGAGCTCCTGGACCTAGCCACCACCGTGCTGCCGTCGTTCCGCTCGTGGTTAGGCGCCCATGCCAGGCGTTTCCGCCGAGCATAGGCCGCCGCTCGAAGAGCCGGAATCAGTAATTATCATCACCCACGAGCTCGGCCTCCATCTCGTCGCAGACCTCGGCGACGAAATAGATGGTATCCTTCAGCTCTTCGGGCTTCAGGCCGGCGAGGATCTTCGTCGTGTACATCAGCCAGATCTCTCCATCTTCTGATTCCTCGATGGCCCAGGCACCTATCTTCGTAGTGGAGTTCATCGACAGCAGGCGATGGATCATCTCGCTGTCCGGATACTCGTCCAGGATGGCCGCGATAGACCATATCTCGCGGATCTCGACGCTTCGGTATATGGACGTCTTGGATACGACGAAGACCAGATGCGATCGGTCGGGGTCATTATCCATGCGATAGACGACCTTATAGTTATTCGAGGAGTTGACCGAATACTTGATGCCCAGCGAATCGAGCGCCTCGGCGACTCTCGGGTCGGCGGCGTCCTGGGCGTAGGTGGATACGGATACGATGGAGGCGATACCGATGGCAAGTATGATCCGGCGGAAATTCATGGATACTCCTTACTAGGCGCCTGTTCGGCGTCGATCCGCAATAAAGCTACCAGAATAATATACGCTACTATCCTTAAAGAAAAGGGCGAGCTCTAACGGCGGCAACAGCCGGTTTAGCGGCGCGACGATACGCGGCGTGCCGGATTCCATCGCGAGCGTCATGCACCAGGAGAGCGCCGCGCGGCCGACCTCGCATGCGCGAACAGGCCCTCGGCGTTCGCCAGGGCGACGGTATCCCCGACGAGCGCCGCGTCCGGCCGGTCGATCTCGAGCCACGTCCTGATCCTCAGGAAATCGAATACGGATAACCCTCCCGAGGATCTCGCACGTCCCGACGTCGGTAGCGTGTGGTTCGGCCCGGCCCCGTAGTCGCCGAAAACCTCGGCGCTCGAGCTCCCGATGAACAGCGCCCCGGCGTGCCGGCACGAGTCCGAGAAACCGCGGGCGTCGGCGAGCGCGAGCTCCAGGTGCTCGGGGGCGAAGCGGTCCGCGGCCTCCGCCAGGGCCGCCCGATCGGAAGAAACGAAGGCCCAGCCGTTTTCCAGGGCCGCCCTGGCTATCCTGGCCGACTCGGGCCTCTGAGCCGCTAGATCCTCGAGGCATACCGCCAGGGCACGCTCTACTGCCAGCGCGACCGATTCCGACGATGCCGCGAGGGCCGGCACGGCGTCAGGATCGTGCTCGGCCTGGGCGAGCAGGTCCCAGGCGACCGTTATCGGGTCGGCCGACCCGTCGGCTACGACGAGCAGCTCGCTCGGGCCGGCGGGCGCGTCGGTCCGTACCGTCGCCTGGGCGAGGCGCTTGGCCGCGGCGACGTAGCGGTTGCCGGGGCCGACGATGACGTCCCGCGGAGAGAGGGGCCCCGCGCCGTACGCGAACGCGGCGATAGCCTGGGCGCCTCCCGCCGCGAGCAACGTATCCGCGCCCGCGACGGCGCAGGCCGCCAGTATCAGGGGAGAAGGCTTGGGGCAGGCGACCGCGACGTCCTCGACGCCGGCCGTCCTCGCTACGAGGGCGGTCATCAGCACGGTAGACGGCAAGGGATAGCGTCCCCCCGGCACGTAGCATCCGGCGCGCTCCACGGGCAGAGCCTGGTGACCGGCCCTGCCGCCCGGTACCGCCACGTCTACGGAACAGAGCGAGGCCAGCTGCGTGGCGGCGAAGGCTCCTACCCTGCCGGCAGCCCGCTCCAGGGCCGCCCGCTCGGCGGCGGGCGCCGATTCCAGCGCCGCCGCGAAATCGTCCGGCCCGTACCAGAGCCTACCGGAATTACCGTCGAGTTCCGCGGCCCACCGGGCGAGCGCGGCCTCGCCGCCGTCCTGCACGTCGTCCATGATGCGCCTGACGCTCGTCTCGCAGGCCGGATCGTCGGCTGGCCTGCCCTTGCGGCCTATTCCGTCAAGGCCGACGCGCCTCAGTGTATACCGATTTTCCACGGTTCGTTCCCTTTCTCCTGGTACGGCGCCTTGGCGTTGCCTGGCCGCCTGGTCACGCGCATCGCGCGCCTATCGAGCACGCGCTCGACGTCGGCGAGGCTGGCTCCCTCGCGGGCGAGCTTCACCGACGCGAAGTATACGAGGTCCGCGGCCTCCTCGGCGGATCGCTCCGGGCCCTTCGCCTCGCACAGCTCGGCCGCCTCCTCGGCTATCTTAGCGGCGAGCAGCCCCGGCTCGGTAAAGAGCCTCGCCGTATACGAACCCGCGGGCGCCTCGCTAGAGGCGACCTCGGCGAGGCGCCTCGCCGTAGTCCGGGACAAGAGGGGGAACCCGCGCTCGTCGCCGCCGAATCCGTCCGCCCCGGTCGCGCCGAAGCAGGTCCTGGTGCCGCGGTGGCAGAACCCCGCGCCCGACTGGCGTACGGTGAATCGAAGCGCGTCCCGGTCGCAATCCGCGTCGACGCGCACGAGGATCTGGCGATCGCCGCTCGACTCGCCCTTCCGCCACAGGCCGCGCCTGCGCGAGCGATATATACCGGCGCGCTCGGTCAGCGCGGCGCGCAGGCTCTCCGCGTCCGAGTACACGAGCCCGAGAGCCACGCCGGACTCGTCGCAGACGACCGTCGGCCATAGCCCGTCGGGCCGGTCGGAGGATAGGCACGCGGCGAATGCGTCAGAGGGTTCGAGGACGCCCTTGTACAGCGCCATGCCGACCTGCGCGTCGACGCCCATCGCGTCGAGGGCCGCGACCTCGGCCGCGGAAGTCACCCCGCCGGCCATCGTCAGCGCTCCGTCGAAGCCGGCCGCGCGTATCGACTCTACGAGCGCGCGGGACGCGTCCATGTCGATGCCGGACAGCGAGCCCTCGATATCGATCGCGGTGACGAGGAATCCGCCTACGAACGGCGCCAGCTCGGCGGCCTTGTCGGTCACCGTAGCGCCGGTGCTCGCCTTCCAGCCCTCGGCCATCACTATGCCGCGCTTGAAGTCGAG
Source organism: Spirochaetae bacterium HGW-Spirochaetae-3 (assembly GCA_002839315.1). Taxonomy (GTDB): domain Bacteria; phylum Spirochaetota; class Spirochaetia; order Treponematales; family UBA12059; genus SZUA-370. The sequence continues at coordinate 90,226 of PGXV01000012.1, read as the reverse complement.
CGCCGCGATCAGGCGGTCCCTCGGAAACGCCGACAGGAACTCCGGATTCGCCTTGGTGCCGACCATCACGGAGCGCGCCCCGGCGTCTAGGAGCCGCCTCATCGTCGATTCGTCGCGAACGCCGCCGCCTACGCGGCATGGGTAACGCGACGCTATAGCGGCTACCAGTTCCAGGTTGGATCCCTTGCCGAGCGCGGCGTCAAGGTCGACGACGGCTATCTCTCCGAACACGGAGAAGCGCTCGGCCAGCTCCCGTGGATCGCCTCCGTCCAACTCGAAACGTTCGCCACCGACGAGCTGGACGGCTCGGCCGCCCATGATATCGATAGAAGGAATGAGCATCAGCGTACCTCCGCGCCGCACTGGCGCATGTAATCCTTAATGGCGGATATGGTCAAAGATCCATCATGGAGCGCGCCGGCGAGCAACGCCGCGTCGGCGCCGGCCCGGAGGCCTTCCAGTATCTGCTCGGGACTGGCGGCTCCGCCCGACGCTATGACCGGGGTACCGGGAGCCACGGCGCAGGCCGAGCGCAGCAGATCCAGGTCGTAGCCGGAGCGTGTACCGTCGCGGTCGCGGCTCGTCAGCAGTATCTCGCCGGCCCCGGCGTCTACGGCCCGGCGTATCCAATCCGTAACCGGCGTCGCGGTCTCGGTCCTCCCCGCGTCCAGTACGACGATCGGCGTCCCGTCTCTCCTGGCGGCGTCTATGGCGGCGACGCAACACTGGCGGCCGAATTCGCGCGCGATATCCGACAGCAGGGACGGATCGCGGTATCCCCTCGAATTGAGGGACACCTTGTCGGCTCCCGCCTCGAGGATACGCTCGGCGTCGGCGAGGCATCGGACGCCACCACCTACGCATAACGGTATGCCTATCCTACGCCTGACGGCGCGGACGGTCTCGACGGCGGTATCGCGGCCGTCGATGCCCGCGCTTATATCGAGCATGACTATCTCGTCGGCTCCCGACGCCTCGTACCGGGACGCGAGGTCGGCGGGATCGCCCGAGTCGCGTAATTCCTGGAATTTCACACCCTTGACGACCCGGCCGCCGGACACGTCGAGACAGGGGATGATCCTAGGCAACGTCGTCCGTTTCACGGCCGTCGTCCGTTTCACGGCCGTCGTCGACGGCGCAGACGATATACGGGCTACGCTAGCCGAAGGCGACGCGCCTGAGCCGACTGCCAACCAACGTTCCAGCAGCGCTTGCCCCCAGGCCCCGGACAGCTCGGGATGGAATTGGCACAATAGTATCGGCCCGCGCTCTATCGCGGCGACGAACGGCGCGCCGTAGTCGGCGACCGCGACGGCCCAGCCGTCCGGCGCTTCGTCGAGCTTGAACGAATTGGCGAAATATACGCAGGGAGACCCGGAGGGAGACCCGGAGGGAGACCCGGAGGGAGACCCGGAGGGAGCCCCGCCGGCATCCGCCGATCCGGCGAGCATGCCGCCCGTGGCGGGTACCGGTAGCGTCAGGCGGTTCCAGCCGAACTGAGGAGATCGGACGTCCGGGCCGTACGCGGTAATAGAGCCCGGTATGGCGGCGATGCCCTCGACGCCGGGCGATTCCTCGCTCGACTCGAAGAACAGTTGCATACCCAGGCAGGCGCCGAGAGTCGGGGCGCCGCGCGCTACGCGCTCCTTGAGCGCCTCGTCGACGCCCATGGCCCGTAGCCTATCCATGACCGCGCCGAATGCGCCGACGCCCGGCAGTACCGCGAACCGGGCGGCCTTGACGGCGGACGGATCGGTGCTGAGCACGGGCCTGGCGCCCGCCCTCTCCAGCGCGGCGGCGAGGCTGGCCGCGTTGGACCGTCCCGTGTCGACTATGACGACTTCCAGACCGGTAGGACTCATAGCGTCCCTTTCGCGCTCGGCACGGCCGAACCATAGGCGCCGTCTACCGTCACGGCCTCTCGTAAGGCCAGCGCGAGCGCCTTGAAGGCCGCCTCGGCCCTATGGTGGTCGTTAGCCCCGCGTAGCACGTCCAGGTGTATCGTCGCCATCGCCGCGTTCGCGAGGCTGGTAACGACGTGGGTCACGTTTTCACAGGCCAGGCCGCCTATGGCCTCTCGCGTCAGGCCCAGGTCGACGACGGCGCAGGGCCTACCCGAGAGGTCGACGACGGCCCTCGCCAGCGACTCGTCCAGAGGCGCGAACGCCGAACCGAAGCGGCGGATGCCGGCCTTATCCCCCAAGGCCTGCCTGAGCGCCGCGCCGAGCGCCAGCGCGCAGTCCTCGGCGCTGTGGTGATCGTCGACCCGCAGGTCACCGTCGCAGGTCATGGACAGGCTAAAGCCGCCGTGGAAGGCGAGGCTCGACAGCAGATGATCGAGGAAGCCGACGCCGGTCCTGACGTCGACGGGTCCCGGGACGAGAGACAACGCTACGCGTACGTTCGTTTCCTTGGTGAGGCGTTCGACGATGGCCGAACGCGGAGTCACGATTTCGCACATACTATATACTCCTTCGCCCGGTCAATGGCGTCGAGGACGACGGCGAGGCCCTCGTCGTCGCACGGGCAGCTGACGCGTACGGCGTCGGCGAGCAGGTCGCGGCCGCCGTACGTCCTGATGGCAACGCCTGCATCCGCCATGCTCTCGGAGAGGCCGGCGGGGTCGCGTACGCGCGCCAGGACGAAGTTGGCGCCTGAATCGGCGACGCGGGCGCCGAGCGCGCGGAAGCGGCCGGCGATCGCGGATCGCTCGGCCCGAACGGCCTCGACGGCGGAAAGCATCGATGATCGGTCGTTCAGCGCCGCCATGGCGGCCGCGCAAGACGGTCCCGAGCTGGGGTACGGCATGCCGCAGGAACGGAGCGCCGCGGCCGATCCCGCGTCCGGCGCGATGGCGTAGCCGATGCGCATCCCCGCGAGGCCGTACGCCTTGGAGAAGCTACGTACGACGTACGCGGAGCCTTCGGCCACGAGGCGGGGGCTGGGATCGTCGTCGGCGAATTCTCCGTAGGCCGCGTCGAACAGGAACGCCGCGCCGTTATCGGCGCACGCGGCCGCGACCGCCAGCGCGTCGTCCGCGGAGACGACTCCGCCGGTCGGATTAGACGGCGACACGACGGTAGCCAGCCCGAGCGACGGACAGCGCGCTATCGCCTCGATCGTCTGTTCCAGAGGGAAGGCCTCGCCGTCCATCCAGCGGATGCCGAGCGTGATGCCGCCCCTGGACCTGGCGTAGGCGCCGAACATCTCGAACGCGGGCTCGTGCACGAGGATCTTGGCCTCGGGCGCGAGGCGGGAGGCGACGACGCGGCCTATCGCGTCGTCGCCTCCCGCGGTCGCGACGACCCTCGCCGCGTCGACGCCCCACGTAGCCGCGATGACGGCCTCGAGCTCGTAGAACGACGGATAGCGATAGACGCCCCGGGCGGAACCGGACAGCGTCTCGATTATCGTAGCGACGACGGCCGGCGAAGGACGGCCCTCGTTGGCGTCCAGGAACCAGCGGACGCGCGGATCGGGCCGCCTCGGGGTGTACGCGGCGGACGTCCCTATCCACGGGGACAGCGACGACGGCCGAGGAGCCGAGTCGACGGTATCGTTCATCGTCATGGCACTATCTGGGAGGGCTGGGTGATGATGATGCCCGTTCCGCCCTTGGCGCGGATGGCCGGAAGGAGCGAGGGCAATGACGCCCGTGGGGCGGCGACCTTGACGGCGAAGCCCGCGTCGCCAATGAGCCTCGACACGGTCGGCTCCTTCATCGCTGGCAATATGGCGATGAGCCCCTCGAGCCGTTCCGCGTCGACGTTGACCTCGAGCATGACGCGTACGCGCGCGGCGAGTACGCTACCGCACAGCATCGCGAACCACTCGATGCGCTCTCGCCTCGACGGATCCTCCATCGCGCGCCTGTTGGCGTACAGCCGCGTCGTCGAGCGCATCACGTCGTCGACGATCGCCAGGCCGTTGGCCCGTAGCGTCGAGCCGGTCGCGGTGTTGTCGACGATGCAGTCCGCGTCCTCGGGCGGGAATACCTCGGTCGCTCCGTACGAGCGCACGAACTCCGCGTCGACGCCTTTCTCCGCTATCCAGCGCCTGGCTATACCTTCGTATTCGCTCGCTACGACGAGGCGACGCGCGGGCAGCCTGCCCGCCTCGAGTATAGACGCCGGGGCGGCCGCCACGAGGCGTACGGGATCGAGGCCGGTATCCAGCACCTCCACGAGGTCTATGCCGAGCTCGGCCACCCAGTCGGCCCCGGCGAAACCGAGGTCGCGGCTTCCTACGTCGAGCATCTCTATGATGTTCTGGGGCTTGAGCACCTTTACGTCGAGCCCGTCGATGCCCGCGGCCGGTCTATAGTCCCGCTCGGCGGCCCTCATATCGATACCCGCCTCCGAGAGGAGACGCAGGACGCCCTCCTGCATGCGGCCCTTGGGCAATGCCAGGCGTAGATTCCCGTCTTTACGTTCCATATCGTTCGCTCCTTCCGAGATAGAAGCCTGGCCGCCCGTGGCCGCGTCCGTCTCGCGAAGGCCCGAAAGCCCTGGAAAAACGAAAACGCCGGCCATGGCGGCCGGCGTGTCGTTCCGTTCGGTTCCCTTTCGGGAACCTAGGGTATAACGATCATCGTGACCGCGTAGGCGTGGCCGTGATGATGGAGATGGTTAATCCGTATCGATCGCTTGTTACTCATCGGAGTAACACTACATCCAATCGGCTAAGCTCGTCAAGCCGCTATTTCCCGTTGAAGCATACGGCCAACTCAAAGGCGCCTAGCTTCGTAGCGTATACGGTGGCGATTACGGGGGCTATCTTCGGCCAGGTGATCTGGTGATTCTTGCCCTTGATCACGACGGGCGGCGATATCTCCAGGTTCAACCCCGGGAATTCGCCTATGGCGTTGCCCGAGACGATGTTCGTCATCTCGGCGACGAGCCCCGACGCAGTAGCTAGCCGGTCCTGCTCGCCGCTCGTCTCGACTCCCGAAGCCTTGAGGAGCGCGTCGACGGTCGCGAGGGTAAAGCGCATGGCCACGACGCCCTGCGCGGTCCCGGCTATGCCGAGCAGCCCGGAAATCTCCCACTCATGGCTCTCGGCGCCTTCAAGCGCGCGGGGAGCCGCCGCCTTGGCGTCGATGCCGAACATCTGGGAGAAAACGGCGCCGGCGGCGTCGAAGAAGGGCTGCAATCCATTACTATCCATGCGAAGCGTCCTTGTTGCCAGGATTGGCGGAGCGGTTTTTCTTGTCCCCGTTCCGATACCGTACTAGAATAGTGCGAACCATGACGATCCACAAGGGCGAAAAGAACGGTACGCGCGGAGACCGAGCCCCACATCTTCTTCGAAGTCCCGCGCTCCTCGCCGCATTCGCCGTACCGTTACTCTGCCTCGCCGCCTACGCGGCCCGCCTGCCGTTGCCCATACCCCGCTTCCTCGCGCCTAGCGCGAAATACCATGAGCCGGGATCGACGATGAGCGCCATTCTGAGGGACTCCTCGGATCGGTTCGGAACGGTTCGCGTCCTTTCCGACGCCCCACCATCGCTCGAGGACGTCATCGCGGCGAAGGATCATTACGCGTCCACCGGCATGCCGGTGTCGTTAGAGAGATCGGGCCAGCGTCTGACGTCGCAGACGATCGCCGCCTATTCACTACGGATATCCGGCGACGGTTCGCCATCGGCGCTTACCCTGCTCCTCGACGCCGCGTCGGCGACCGGTTCCGTACTGGCGCGGGTCGACGGGAGGACCGCCTTCGCGGCCGACGCCGCTCCGATCGACCGCAGGGTACGGCTACCGATAGCAGGATACGGAAGCGAGACGGTCGTCACCGTGGAAGCGGGCGGCGCGACTCCCGACTCGGGCTTGACCGTAATTTCGCCCGACTTCGGCGAACCGCGCATCCTGATGGCCAGCGACCGCCAGGACGCGAGGAGCGTCATCGAGGCTCTATTCCCGGTGCGGAAGATCCCCTACGACGAATTGCTCCAGGTCGGGCTATACGGCTACGAGCTGCTCGTGCTCGACGGCCCCGTCCTCGCGAGACTCGACGGCGGGGCGGCCGCGGCCATAGCCGAGTACGTCGGGCGCGGCGCCGGCAGCCTGCTCGTCGTCGTCGATTCGTCCGATATAGGCAAGCCGGGAGACTGTCCGTCCATAGAGGAGCTCCTGCCCGTCGAGCTGTCACCTCGGTCGCTATCCAGACTGCCGGACGTCGCCATGGCCGTCGCCATAGACGTATCGGGTTCCATGTACGGCGACAAGCTGTCGCTCGCCAAGGCCGTGGGCCTCGAGCTAGTCGGCAACCTCAAGCCGAGCGACGTGGCCGGCCTGGTACTCTTCGACGAGGAGGCCCGTTGGCTCTATCCGCCGGCGCCGGTATCCGACCTCGACGCGCGGCGTAGCCTGGCGCCGCTACGGGCCGGCGGCGGCACGAGGCTCTACCCTGCCCTTGTCGAATGCATCGCGGCGCTGGAAGCGTCCGACCTCCCCGAGAAGCGCATCGTTATCGTATCCGACGGGATCACGGCTCCGGCCGATTTCGACGCGCTCGCCGCCAGGGCGTTCCGTTCGGGCATAGCCATCTCCGCGATGGCCGTCGGGGCGGAATACGACAAGGCGTTGCTTACCAGGATAGCCGCGGGCTCCGGCGGACGATTCTACCGGGTCAAGGACGCGACCGAGGTGCCTTCGCTTATAATAGAAGACAGGAAAAGCGTCTCGCGAACCATCTTCGCCGCCGAGAAGACAGGAGTCGTCGACATTGCGGGCGAGGCCGCGGGCAGCGTCTACGGCATGGCCCGCCTTGGCCCGAAGCCCGACGCGGTGGCTTTCTTCTCGAGCGAGGCGGGCGACCCGCTATTCGCGACCAGGCGAGAGGGAACCAGGTCTACGCTCGTCTTCGCGAGCGACGTCTACGGAAACTACGACAAGGAATTCCTCGAGCGTCCCGGGACGCTCTCGGTTATCGCCGCGGTCCTGGGCGGGCTATTCTCGGAACGGCCTCCGTCGGCGACCGTAACCGAGACGGCGGACGGCCTGTCGCTATCGATAGACGCCGACTACCTGCTATCGCCGCGCGTAGCTCTCGCGGACTCAGGCGGTCGTATCGTCTTTGAATCTCGATTCATCGAGGTAGGCCCCGGCATGTTCCACGCTGCGTTGGGAAGGCCTCGGCCGGGTCGCTATACCGCCCTCGTCGAGGACAGGGGGCGTACGATAGCCCGATTCCCTCTATACATGAACGGTACCGCCGGCGCGGCGCCGAGCGATTCGGCGGCCGCGGCCCAGGCGTACCGAACGCCTTTCTGGATCCTTCCGCGAGGCGGCGCACCCTGGCTCGTAGCCTTCTTCACGCTGTCGCTATGCATCACGCTGATGCTAAGGCTCAAGAGATGAGCAAGGCGACGCTCTTCCTCGCGCTGACGACCATCGCGGCCTTTACCGCCCCGCCCGCGTACGCGGAACCCGCCTCGCCGGCCGCCTTCGCCATGGCCGGCACAGCGCCGTACGCGTTCAACGCGGCGACCGTCTCGTGCCGCCGCGGTATTTCAGGCCCGGCGAGGGTATACGGTGTCGGCCTCGACGGGGAACGCTACCTGCTGTTCGAGACGAGGCTCGGCTACGCCGACTCGCTGGACGTCCGCTATTACGCCTGGCCGGAACTCGCGTCGCTATCGTTCGAAGGAAGCGACGGCGACGGGTTCGCGCTCGTCGCCCGGGCTCGGCCGCGCTTCGACGGAACCGGCGCCGCTACCGGACTCGAGCCCGAGGCCGCCGCGCTAGAGGCGCTCGAGTTCCCGTTCAGGCTGATGCCTCTCGGTTCCGGGCGACAGGCGGTCCACGCCGAGGGAATCGCCGACCTGGCGCCGGAAGAATTCGCGCGTATGGCGCTCTCCGACCTGTTCGCCGCGGGTAGACGGGCTCTCCCTCTGGCTATCCTGACGCTGTGGACGGTAAGCGTCATCGCGTTCGTTGCCCGGCAGCGGATACTGCGCGGTCGCGGCATGGCTACCGAGGGAGCCGCAGGCAGGCAGGCCGTCGCGACGGCGGCTATAGTAGCGTTCGTAGCCACGATAGCGGCGTACTCGGTCGGAAGAGCCCCGGCGGAACTGTATTCGGTCGCGATACGGGAAACGGCAGAGGAGACCGCTGTCGCGGGACAGAACCTGGTTCGCATCGAAACGGACGGCGAAGACTACCTGGCCATATCATGGGACACGGCACGAGTCGAGGAATCCGGGCTACGGATAATCAGCGTCCGATCGCCGTTAACGGCCGCCGTGCCCGTCTCGGCCTTCGACGCTTACCGGAGGATACGGTTCAGGCGTCCTCCTCTCGTCATCATGGACGCCGATGGCGGCTTCCTACTGGCGCCCGCGCCGTTCATGTCCGCGTGGGGGCTCCATGAATAGGTCGTTCTCTCCGTTGATAGCCGCCATCGAAGTCGCGCCGCTCCTGGCGCTCGCCTTCATCCTGCCGGCCGGGCTCGACGACGCCGTGGCGCCGCTAGTCTCGGGCGGCCTGCCTTTAGCCTGGGCCGCCGCCGTCGCCGTCGTCGCCGGGCTGAGCCCGTGGGGGACGGCCGCCGCGTTGGCCTCGGCCATGCCGTTCTCGTCCTACGCGCTCGCGGCGTTCTCCCCGGTCCCGACGCTCCCATGGCTTTTCGCGATAGCTACGGCCGCCGCCGCCGCTAGCGCTTCGACGCTCGCCGCGACAACGGCCCGGGCGTCGACGAGGCTGCGTACGGCGACCGCGATAGCCGTAGGCGCGGGCCCCGGGCTCGCGCTCGCGTTCTTATCGTACCAGTGGGGAGGCGTGTCGATCTCCGTCCTCGTCGTCGCGGCGTCGCTGCTCGCCCGCGACAGGAGGAGCCGGTGACGAGCAAGGACGCTCGCGTCAGGGTCCGTATCCTCGCTCTGTCCGATATGTCGAAGCGTATGGCCTTCCGCTTCGCCGCATGGCTCGCTACGGCCCTGGCCGTCTGGGGATCCTCGCTACTGGTATCGGTCGCGTTGCTGGATTCTCGTCTCAGGCCTTCGGCCCTATCCTTTCATATCGTGCTGATGGCCGCTTTAGGCTCGCTGCCGGCCTTCATCGCCTTCCCGTTCAGGCCGGCCTGGGCGCTCGAAGCCGTCAGGCGATCCGATCGCGAAGCCGCGGTAGAGTCGTGGCTCGACTACTCCGGAGGGCCGGCGGAGCGCATGCTGGAGACGAGGGCCGCCGAGGCCTTGTCGATAGCCGCGCTGAACGGTCCGGGAAGGCCGCGCCCCTCGAGGGCGGCCCGCGGCGTCGTCGTCGGCCTCTTCGCATTCGCCGCCGTATCCTTCATGGCGGCGCAGATCGCGTCGATTCGTTCCGGTTGCGGCGTATCGCTGTCGTATCCCGTCAAGCAGATGCCCGATATCGTCATCGAGCGAGCCGAAATATACGACGACGGTTCCCGCGATCTTGTCGCGCCGGGAACGACCGGCTTCCCGGAGGCGGATCGCGGGGCTCCCGGCGAGAGGCGGTACGCGGGATCCGGCTCGCAGGAAGAAGACGCGCTCGCCAAGCCCGTCTTCGCCGCCGACGGCGGCGAAGAGGAGGAAGCTACGGAATCAGGCCGCTCGAACGGCGACGAGCGGGCGGAACGGAAGATGGACGTCGCTATCCGCGGGACCGGGACCGGCAAGGGCACGGCTTCGTCCGAAGGAGGGGAACCGGCCGACGACGGAGGCGAGGTCGCGGGCAGGGACTCCGCGGGCGAGGCGCGCGCCCCCGGATGGGAAGGTTCCGGAAGCGCCATAGACGCCAGCCCCCTCGTCGACTATCGGACGCGCTTCGAACGGCAGCTGGCCGAGACCTCGGGCAGGGAAACGATACTGGGCGACGCGCCCTCAGCAGAAATGGTCGCCGAGTTTATCGCCCGGTTCTACGTATCGTTCGAGGCCCGGGTGGCCATAGGCTCTACGGCGAATCCAGGCATAGCGCGCGCTGAAGAATCCTGGCGGAGGGCCTTCGGCTCGGAGGCCGCGGAATGACGCGCGCGTCGACGCTGGCGGCGATACGGTCCGTCCTCGGCGTCTCGCTCGCGGCCGCGGCGGGCGTCGCGCTCTGGTACGCCATGCGCCTGTGCGAGGGAGCCGTTGCGCCTTCGCTGTCCGTCTCGCCCGAATGGCTGTCGCTCGCTATGAACGCCGGCATCGAGGAGACGCTCCGGCTCGGCCTGGCCCTTGCGGCTGCGCTGACGCTACGTCGGCTCGGGCGGGAGCCTGGCGCGGCGAGCCTGGCCGTGATCGCGTCATGCGTCGTCGCGACGCTGGAGAACGCCTCGTACATGGCCGCGTTCCCGACGCTCGACTCGTATTGGCGACTCGGTTACGCGCTACCCATCCACGCCTCCGCGGCCGTCCTGTACGCGCTCGTCACGGCGCCCTTCGCGGAGCCGGGCCGCGGCCTGTCGCGCCGCGGGATCGCAACCGTCGCCGCGTCGTTCTTGGCCGCCTGGAGCTGGCACGCCGCCTTCAATATAACGGCGGCTCTCGCGCCCTTCCCCGCCCTGCCGGCCATCGGCACGGCGCTCAACGTCATAGCCTTCGCGGCGCTCGCCGCGGCGACGGCAATTCGGTACGGATACTGGAGCATCTATGCAACCCGATGAATTCGAACGATCCCTCGCGTCCGTCAAGGAACTGTACGAAGACTATACCGCCTTCGTAGGCACCCGCGTCCTCGGCTATCCCAAGCTGCTGGAACGTCTCTTCATCGCGTTCCTCGCCGGCGGCAACGTCCTGCTGGAGGGAGCGCCCGGCCTCGGCAAGACGACGCTAGCCAAGACCTGGGCCGAGTTCTTCGGACTCGGTTTCAGCCGCGTGCAATTCACGCCCGACCTGATGCCGCTCGACATCATCGGTTCTAACCTGCTCGAGGACGGGCCGAACGGCCGCTCGTTCCGGTTCTACCGCGGACCGATATTCTCCAACGTCGTGCTCGGCGACGAGATAAACCGCGCGACGCCCAAAACGCAGTCGGCCTTCCTCGAGGCTATGGAGGAGAAACGGGTAACGTTCCTCGGCGAGGCGCACCCGCTACCCGACCCGTTCTTCGTCATCGCTACGCAGAACCCCATAGAGCTGGAAGGGACCTATCCGCTGCCCGAGGCGCAGATAGACCGCTTCTTCATGAAGCTCGTGTTCTCTATGCCCGATTTCCACGCGCTGCTCGGCATCATGGATATGGCCGCGACGACGAAATCCGGCGCGGCGGCCGGTCCCGAGCGCTCGTCCGCTGCTATCGCCTCGTGGCGCGCGCTATCGCCCCATATCGCGGCCCCGGACGGCGTCCGGTCGTACATCGCGCGCATCGTCGAGAGTAGCCATCCCGACCGTTCCCCGGTGGACCTCGTCCGCAGGTACGTGCTGTACGGGGCGTCGCCGCGCTCGGCGATAGCCCTGTACTCGGCCGCCAAGACGAAGGCCGCGATGTCCGGCCGCCCGAGCGCGTCGTTCGACGACGTCGACGATCTCCTGACCGACGTCGCGGCGCATCGCGTCATACTCAATTTCGAGGCAGAGGCCGACGGCGTCGGCGTCGGGGACGTGCTCGACGCCGTACGGGCCGAGGTCGCGAAGGAATTCTCCCTGAGCCGCGGCCGGGACCGGGCGTAGGGGCCGCGGTGACGTTCATAGACCCGGAATGCGCCGCGATCGCGGCCGCCTTCGCGAGGAGGGACTTCCGAGCGCGCCTGCCGGATTCCATCGCGGCCAAGGATCCTATGTACCGCCGCTCGGGCGCGAGCTACGACCTGAAGAGCATACGCGAGTACCAGCCCTTCGACGATCCGCGGGCCATAGACTGGAAGCTGTACGGGCGCTCCGACCGGGCCTTCGTCAAGGAGTTCTACGACGAGTCGGACGACGAGGTCGCGTTCCTCGTAGATTCGTCGGCGAGCATGGGATGCGCGCCCGTCGACGAGTACCGAACCTTCATAGGCTCGATGGCCTATATCCTGCTCTCGCTCGGGATGGGCGTTCGGCTCTGGACCTTCTCGGAGGGACTATCGAGGCGTTGCGTCGCGGCGAGATCGAAGAACGCCGGCGGCCACGCGTCGATAGCGGCCGCGCTCTCCGCGCTTCCCTTCTCGGGCGTTACCGATACGGCCCGCTCGTACGCGCTCTGGCGAGCGCGCGGCAGGCAGAAGCGCGCGTTCATCTTCTCGGATTTCCACGAGCCCGGCCTGACGCTACGCGCGCCGCCGTCCGGGGAGCTGTTCCTGATACGCTATCGGACGCCGTTCTCCGCCCTCGTAGAGAGAGGAGCGGAGGCGGAGGTCCTTGACCCGGAATCCGGCCGGCTCGTCGTCGTGCCGTGGAGCGCGTCGGACGAAGACGCATGGCTGGCGTCCGACGCCGCTCGCGACGCCGCGTTGGCCGCGTCGCCGCGGTCGTTCTTCAGGCGGCTAGACCCGGGTAGCCCGCGCGCGCCCGTCTATTGGGACGTGCTGGAGCGGCTCTATGCCTGACGCCTCGGGGCTCCTGGGCGCGGTAGGACCGGTCGCGGCGGCGCTCGCGCCGGTCGCTCTCCTGTTATTCGTCGCGCTACGCCTTCGCAAGCGGGTATATTATCCCCATGAGCTCCTGTCGCCGAAAGATGACGGAAGGCCCGCGGCCGCCCTGTTCCGTTCGCTGCGGCTTCATTACGACACGGCGATAGACGCCGCGTGCGCCGTCATAGTAGGGCTGGCGATAGCAGGCTACCCGGGGCCAGCGCTCTGGAAGGGGCCCGCGACGGCGATCGACGCGTCGCGCTCCATGCTCGCGGGACTTCGGGGCGACCGTCCGCTTGACGAGGCGGCGCGACTATTGTTCTCGGACGGCACGTTGCGCGGCCAGGCGGTATTCACGCTCGGCTGGGACCCGCTGACGCGGCGGAATACCGTCCGCGACGTGACCGAGGCGCTCGAAGACGCCGATAGCCCCCAGGAATTCGCGATGGCCCTCGAATCGTCGGAATCGTTCATGTCCGCGGATTACGGCCTGCTGTCGGAGCTGTCGCGGCGGGGCTATGGCGGGCTGACCCTACTAACGGACGACGCCTCGGCGGAAGGGCTCGGCGTCGACGTAAGGAGGCTCTCGGCCAAGCCGCCGCGCTACCTGGCGCTCGCCTCGGCGGTCTGGGACGACGAGCGGGAGAGGAGCGTCGCTCGCTTCGTGACGGCCGGCGGCGCGGAAATCGAGGCGCTGTGGGAACTGATCGCCGACGGAAGCATGCGCAGGGCCAAGCCGGAGGATTACGAGATTATACCGAGCCCGTCGGGCTTCGAGCTGTCGTTCAAGGGACAGGGGCTCTGGGCCGCGCAATGGGACGGCAGGCGACTACCGTTCGCCGCGCCTGGCCGCCCGGAGCCGTTGTCTGCCTCGGGGGCGTTGTCGAAGCGCATCGTCGCCGCGCTCGGAAGCATCGGAACGAAGGCGCGCGCCGGCGAGTACGGCATCGTCGTAAGGGACGGAGGCGGTGCCGGAGCGCGCGGTTTCGTATCGGTATCGCGCGTCGACGAGGAGCCGTACGTGCTACCGCCGCGGCTGACGCGCGGAGCGGTCGTCGCAGCCGGCATGGACAGGAAAGCCGACCTGGCGCTCGGCGAGTCATCGTTCGCGTCTCCGGAGGCGGCTATACCGTTCTACCTGGCTCGGGCGGCCTCGGGAGCCGCGGTCGCCCCGGCCCCGCGGCCGCGCGCATCGCCCGTGCGCGTCGGCGAGGGGTTCCTGTACGCGGCGGCCGGCGGCCGGCGGGCGTTCGTCGTCGTGCCGCCGTCCGACGAGTACGCGCCCTCCGGCCGAAGGACCGTAGTCGAGGCGGGAACCGTACCGGACAGGCGCCTCTTGGTCGCGTTGGCTCTCGCTTCGCTCTACGGCCTCAAGCTATGGCTGGCGGCGAGGCTTCGCGGACGCCGGTAAGCGCCGTCGGCCGTCATCACCCCCTGTAACGCTCAACGAATCCCAGCTTGAGGGCGCGTAGCGAGTCGTTTATAGATACCTTGTAGACGTGCGGATTAAGGAATCGTAGGAACGTGTGATCGAAGGACCGCATCGACGTCACGCGCCTCGAGCGTAGTTCGTCCATGCTGGCCGCCGGTGATAGCCTCCGCCCGGCCTCCATCACCTTGCCGAGCATGGGACGTATCGTCCCGCAGGGTGTGTACGAGAATCGCCTCGTATCGAGCGACGGATGATGGTAGTTGGCGCTTTTCCCGGGCTCTATGCCCTCTCCGGCCAGCGTCATCACGTCGGCGACGGCCGAGCCCGATTCGTCGTAGAGCCGGTACAGGTCCTTAACGCCGGGATTCGTCGACTTCTCTGGGTTATCGGAGAATTTCATCGTCGGCGACAGGACTCCGCCGCGCTCGACGGCCGCGAGCTTGTAGACGCCGGTGAAGGACGCCTCGTCGCCTCCGGTTACCAGATGGGTACCGACGCCCCAGACGTCGACGGGAGCTCCCCCGGAAACGAGCGTCTCGATGATCTCCTCGTCCAGCTCGTTGGAGACGACGATGAACGCGTTCGAAAGGCCTTCCGCGTCGAGCGCGGCCCTGACCTTGCGCGACAGATAGTCGATATCGCCGGAATCGAGCCTGACGCCGAATCGCTTTTCCGCGGCCTTAAGCCGCTTGCCTACCTTGATCGCGTTGGGGAGTCCGGAGGCGAGCGTGTCGAAGGTATCGATGAGCAGGGTCGTACCGTCCGGATACAGGTCGGCGTAGGCCTCGAAGGACTCGAGCTCGGAGTCGAACGCCATCACCCAGCTGTGGGCCATGGTTCCCATCGCGGGAATGCCCATTTCCTTGGCGGCGAGCGTATTGGAGGTAGCGGCCGCGCCGCCTATGTACGCGGCGCGCGACGCGGACATGGCGCCGTCATAGCCCTGGGCCCGCCTCAGGCCGAACTCCATGACGCCCTTACCCTTGGCGGCCATGGCCACGCGGGCGCTCTTCGTCGCTATGAGGCTCTGGAAGTTGACGGTATTCAGGACGAGCCCTTCGATGATCTGAGCCTCGATGAGGCCGGCGTGGATCCGGACGAGCGGCTCCTGAGGGAATACGACCTCGCCCTCTGGTATCGAATAGACGTCTCCCGAGAACCTGAAATCCTCGAGATAGCGCAGGAAGGCCGGCTCGAAGCAGCGCTGGGATTCCAGCCAGGCCAGGTCGTCGCTGGAGAACCTGAATTCCTGCAGCGCGTCCAGCAGGGGATCGAGGCCTGCGAATACGGAGAAGCCGCCCTTGAACGGCTGTCGTCGGAAGAACATGTCGAACACGGCCTTCGTGTCTAGATCGTGCTTCCAATAGCCCTGGGCCATCGTCAGCTCGTAGTAGTCGGTGAATAATGCGCTCGTGTTCAACGGAAAACCTCCATGGAATCGATTATGGCGACGCCCCTGGAGGACAGGTCGGCCAGCGCCCTCTCCTCCGAGCCGGAAGGCGAGCCGACGGATCGGCAGGCGTCGCGCGCGACGTATACCGAATATCCGAGGCGGGCCGCGTCCAGGGCGCTGTAATAGACGCAATAATCCAGGGCGAGCCCCGCTATGACGACGGTAGGCGCGCCGAGGCCGCGAAGGTAGCCGTCGAGTCCGGTCGGCGTCGCGCCATCGTTCTCGAAGAACGCCGAGTAGCTATCGAGCGCCGGCCGGAAGCCCTTGCGGATGACGAGGCGGTACGGGGCCGTATTCAACCCGGGGTGGAATTCTGCGCCCCTCGTGCCTTGGGCGCAATGGTCGGGCCACAGGGTCGAGTCCCTGCCGGCGATCAGTGCGGATCCGTAGGGAACGGCGCCTGGGTGGGACGACGCGAACGAAGAGTGGCCGGCCGGATGCCAGTCCTGGGTCGCCACGCACAACTCGAAGAATTCGGCGAGGCGATTCACGACGGGGACGACGGCGTCGCCTTCCGGTACCGCGAGCGCCCCTCCGGGACAGAAATCGTTCTGCACGTCGACTGCGATGAACGCGGCTCTTCCCTTGTCGATAAGCACTCCAGGGCCTCCTCCGGTACGTCCCAGAGTAGCCGATTATCAAAATCAGGTAAAGCCGACCGTCGCTACTTCAGCATAGCGGTCGCGCGTACCGCATACTCGACGGACTCGTCGCTGAAATCGCCGGACGCTATCCACCCGACGCTCCTGACCGAGCAGCACAACGAACCGCGCGGGCCGACTCTCGATACGGACACCGATCCCTTCGCGAAGCTGCCGTCGGGCGATAATCGTCCTCCGCAGTCCAGCGCCGCGCGAATCGCGTCGCCTAAGCGAATCGACGCTAATGCGTCCAGCCTGGTCGCCTCGCCACCGACGGCCCGCCAGGAACTTGACAGCGTAAGCCACCGCGCCATGGCCGGCCGCAGGCGCGTATCGAGCTCGACGACGGCCGCATCGGCATCCGTCGCCGGAGTCATGCTCGCCCCGACCCTGGAGAATCCGAGGCGGTTCACCATCTCGGCCGATACGGCGTATCTGGATAGGGCGGATTCCGCAACCGTGTACCTGTAGCCCAGGGTCGACGCGAACCCGCGAGACGAGTATCGTACGTCTGAATCAAGCCTGATGCGGGGAGCGGCGGCGCCGTCAGGGTCCGTCCATGATCCGCTGGCGACCGAGCCGATCGCCTCCAGGCGAAATCGGCCCGACGACGCTCGCGCCTCGAGCCTGCCCGCCGCCGCGTCGGGACCGGGGAATCCGGCGCTACCGACGGCCGCGGCCGCGATCGCCCAGACGCTTCCCGCCGCCGGTACGGATGCCGTCTGAGCGGAGACCGCCGCGAACGCCCGCCTCGAGGGCGGTTCCGGCGCGTCGTACCAGCTCGGCCCGCCGGCCCGACCCGGTTCCCCGCACGCCATCGCCAACGCCGAGACCCGCCCGCCCCGCGGCGACAACCAGGCGCCGAACGCCTCGCGCGGTTCCCCGAGCGTTCCGTCGCCGGATAGCGGCGTCGCGGCGAATATCCCGAAATCCTCGCCGAGCGACGCGCCGAGATAGGCCGCGTCCCCAGGGCCGTCGAGCGCCAACGGCGAGCCGGACCGGCCAAGTAGCTGGAACGCGGCCGATGCGGGACCGTAGACGAAGGCGGCCAGCCCCGCGGGCCTCGTCGCCCCGAGGCGGACATAGGGGAAGGAAGCCGCGAAGCCCGCTTCGACGCCCTCGCCGCCGACCCCGGCGACGAGGGCGCGTATATCGACTTCGTCCGATCGTAGACGCGCCTCGGCCTCGGCGCCGTCGATTGTAGAGGCCGCCGCGGTCAGGCATAGCGATAGCGCGGAGCGCGGAGGCGATGCCTCGGAACGCGCTATGGCCATCGCCGCGAGCGCTAGCGCGATCGAGAGACGAGACTGTAACAGGAAGGCTAATGAAGGCTTCATGCAGCATGGACGGAAGTCGGCGCACGCACACTTGACGATAGGTCGATAATTCAATACGCTATATTCAAGATTCTATATGTATGGAGGCGCGCAATGGCGATTGCCGTATATTCTACCCCGAGCTGCTCGTACTGCAGGATGGTAAAAGATTGGCTGAAGGCCAGAAACGTTCGATTCGACGACTATAACATAGCGGCCGACCCGAGGAGGGCCGAAGAGATGGTCAGGAAATCCGGACAGATGGGCGTACCGGTAACGGATGTCAACGGCCGCGTCATCGTCGGATTCAACACCGCCGAGCTGGAACGGGCGCTACGCTGAGGCCCGAGCAGGCGGATCGGAACTAGGCCTCGTCGCTAGGGCCCGCGGATTCTTCGGAATTTTCGGAATCTTCGGCTTCGTCCGATTCGCCGTCTTCTTCGGTTCCTTCTGCTTCTTCGGAATCGACGCCCTCTACTCCGCCGGCGGCCTTCCGCTCCTGCTTCTTCTTGAGCTTCTCTTCCTTCTTCTTCTTCTTGGCTAGGTCTTTCTGGCGTTTTTCGTACGAATAATTAGGCTTTTTCGCCACGGTTCATCCTTTCGAGCTGGAACGGGGAATTGAGGCTTCGCATCCTCCGTGCGGACGCACTAGATGCCGTTATCCTAAACCATTTTCCCCTCGAGGTCTACGGCGCCAGGTCGATCTTGCCCGCGCGACCGTACGCGTAGTAGATTGTCGCGGCGGAGGACGAGAATGAACCAGGATCAGGTAAAGGCGCTGCTACTCGACATCGAAGACTGCAAGACCGACTTCAGCGTCGTGTTTACCGGCAAGAAAAGCGGAATGGTCAACGGACTCTATAAACCCCTGACCCGTGAAATACTAATCCATAACAAGAATTTCGAGAACGAAGGCCAGTTGGTCTACACGGCCATACACGAATACGCGCACCATGTCCATTGCGAGCGGGGAGCGTTCGTACCGGGCGCCCGCGCGCACACCAACGAGTTCTGGGCCATCTTCCACGAGCTACTCGAGAAGGCCGAGGAGAAGGGCTCGTACGAGAACAGCTTCGCGACCGACCCGGAATTCGTCGATATGACGAAGAGGATACGGGCCGTAATGCCGGAGAACGGCCGCTTGATGCTCGACCTCGGCAAGCTGATAGCGGAGGCGGAGGCACTGTGCCGCAAGCGTTTCGTCCGCTTCGAGGATTACCTGGACCGGGCGATAGGCGTGCCCAGGACGAGCGCCGGCGCCGCGATGAAGGCGTACGCGTATCAGATACCCGCCGACATAGGCTGGGACGCGATGAAGGTCGTATCGGGCATCAAGAAGCCGGATACCCGAGCCGTAGCGATAGACGCGTTCAAGGCGGGGAAGAGCCCGGAATCCGTCAAGGCGCTGGTCAAGTCGGAGAGACCGTCGGACGACCCGAAGGCGAGGCTCGACAAGGAGCGGGAACGGCTCGAGCGAACCATCCATACGCTCCAGGATCGCCTCGCTATGGTGGAGAGCGAGCTTTCCAGGATCGGGGACGACTGATCGAAGGATCGACGTGTATGATACGGTAGCGTACGGGCCTTCGACTGGAATATGCAGTATACTAGGATTTGATGCGGTTCCGCGTACCGCACGGAGAAGGGGGCCAGTATGGAGATGAGCGAAATCGGGAAATCGCCGGCTGAGAAGCTGATGTCATTATTAGCAGGCAAGCCTATATGGGTATCCTGGATCGTTTTCACGGCGTTGAGCGGCGTATGCTTCGGCGTTTTCTATACGGCGATGTATTTGCTGGCGCTGAAATGGTGGGTAGCGGCGCTCGTGATCATAGCGTTCGGAATGGTATGGGGATCGCTTGCCTATACCAAGAACAAGCGCTTGCATGAGGCTGAAAAAAGCACCGAGGCTTGAGGCCGGCTCAGCCTAACCCGTAGAATAGCGGTACGAGAACGGGAACCAGAAGCGACAGTATGGCTCCGCTCGTAAAGCTTACGGGCACCGAATCCGGCCCCAGGCACTGTTCGACGAGCGGTAAAGTCACGTCCATGGCGGTGGCGCCGCCGACGCCTATAGCGGCGTACGGCCGTTTCGTCGTAGCCAGAACGGGGATAAGGATCAGCGCCAGCGACTCGCGGGCCATATTGGCGAGGAAGGCCGCCGAACCCAGCGCGGGGTCTCCAAGATCCGATATAAGTACGCCCGAGAGGCTGTACCACCCGAACCCGGCGGCCAGGGAAAGCCCCTTGCCCGCCGAGAGCCCGAAGACGGCCGCTACGGCGAGGCCGCCGGCCAGCGATCCCGCGACGGTGGCTATCGGAACCAGCGCCGTATCGGCCCTGACGAAGGCCGAGCGGAGCGATATGCCCGACTGCGCGAACTGTAGCCCTATCATGAACAGGAGCGCGTTGAGCACCCACCCCGTCACCCGGCCGTAATCCAGGGCGGCCTCGGGCGAGAACGCGCCTATCGCGAATCCGACGATGACCACCGACAGTAGCGTCGCGGGACTCTTGAAATGGTTCCAGTCCAGGCGGGTCCTGGCATGACCGGCCTTGGCGCCGGCGCCTCCGCCTGCCGATTCCCGTCCCGAGTGTAGCGCGTCCAAGGCGGCGTACGCTATCCATATAGCCAGGACGGTACCCGCGACCGACACGATAGCCGTGCTTATCGCGAGCAAGCCTATCTCCCCCAGCCTGTCGCGTAGCTCGCGAGCGTTGCCCAGGCGGAAGCCCATGACGAACAGCAGGGCCCACAGGACGATCTTTATCAGAAGATCGCTGATCTTGGGCGGAGGCGACAATCGTAGCAGGTGAACCGCGGCGCCCGCCACCATGAAACCCAAAAGCACGAGTATCTGCAAGAACGCTTCCATACTAGACCACCATCGCCGCGGTCGCGCCCGTCGCGCCGCAGTGTTCGCGCAGGAGCGTAGCGAAGCGCTCTCCGACCAAGGCGAGCGAAACGGGTGAATACGGCCCGAGCGGCGCGTATATGAAGCCAGCCACGCGCCTCGTCCCGTCCTTCAGCTTTCCGCGCATGGAATCCTTGACAGGATTGCCTAGCGGGGAGCCGTCGGCGGCGCTCGCGCACAGGAGGCCCGAAAGATCCATCTCCTGGCCCGACGCGTTGAATACGTAGGATTCGCCGTCCCCGCAGATACGGACGACGGCACAGCCGCCCAGTTCGTCGGCGTCCAGGAGGCTAATAGGCAGGCCCGTCTCGAGCGACAGGAGGTTATTACAGTCCACCGGGCCGTTGATGGCCGGAAACCGGCCTTCCCTCGCGGCCTGGGCGAGGTACTCGCTCGCCGGCTTCTGCCGGCCCGCCGGCTTGAAGCCGCCGGCCCGTAGCATGGCGCGGACCGAATCCTTGATCGCGATCGGCGGGAAATCCTCGGAGGAGCGCCTCGCGGCGAGCTCCGAGAGGGCCAGGCCCAGCGCCTCGGGCGCCGGGCCGATCCCGTCGATCAATGCCGTTATCATGCAGACGAGGGTCCCGGAAAGCCTCGCGTCGTCGTCCTTGCGTAGTCCAATGGCATCCATCATGATTAAGGACGGTAGCACGATAGCGCCGGTTTTTCTACTCTCGCGCTCCGGCGCCCCGCATACCGAGGATCGAGCAGGGAGGATGCCATGCGCAGTCGCCTTCTTTCGTTCGCCGTCTTCGCCTTCGCCGTCGCGACCGGGACCTTCGCCCAAGACCGCATAGCGGTGCTCGATACCGAGCTACCCAAGGGCATGGACACCAAGGTCGTCATCCCGGTAACCGAGAAGATCATGGAGGAGTTCGTCCGGTCGAAACGCTTCACCGTCCTCGACCGCTCGTTCATAAAG
Source organism: Spirochaetae bacterium HGW-Spirochaetae-3 (assembly GCA_002839315.1). Taxonomy (GTDB): domain Bacteria; phylum Spirochaetota; class Spirochaetia; order Treponematales; family UBA12059; genus SZUA-370. Next base: position 69,058 of record PGXV01000012.1, on the reverse strand, counting down.
AAGACGCTGTCCGAACTGGAGTTCAGCACGTCCGACCTTACCGCCGACGATAGCGCCAGGATAGCCACCATCGGCGGCTTCCTCAAGGCGACCTATATCGTCGTCTCAACCGTCCAGCGCCTCGATGAGACGTACTTCCTTTCGGCCAAGATGATTGAAGTGAGGACCGGCGTAATAATGGCACAGAGCTCCGTGGATCGCGCGGGCTCCATTTCCGTATTGATAGGCATGGCCGGCGATCTCGGCCGCGGGCTCGTCGCCGACGCGCTCGGACAACCCGCCACGTCGGGAAGATCGTCCAGGACCGCGCAACCGACGCTAGCGCCGCCGACGCCCGAGGCCGTGCCAGTCGCCTCCAAGCCGGCGAGACAGGCCAAACCGCAAGGCGCCAGATTCTCGACCGTATCGGCGGAGATAGGATCGGGCGCTACGGCGTCGAACGAGGTCGGTACCGGATATAATTACTACACGTGGGTGAACGGCGATACCGACGCGGTACCAGGCCTCTCCTACGGCGTCTCGGGAGTGTTCCCGTCGGGGCTATTCTATTTATCCGCCTACGCGCTCGACACGATGGCCGAGTACGACGGCAGCGCGGCGTACGTATCGAGCGACGCGCTCGGGTTCGGGATGGGCGTCGGCCTTGACTACCCGATCGGCCCGGTACTGACCTACGTCGGCGTTCGCGGCGGATACATGATCTTCATGTTGGTCACGGAATACTCCGCCGGCGGATCGAATTCCGTCACATGGTCGGGAATGACGTACGGGTTCGAGTTCGGCGGTGATATACGTATCGGCTCCTACGCCCTCGGGCTACGCTACGTCTACGATATAGGCACGCTCGAGGACGAGGAGGGCGCCTATTACGACATGGACGCGGCGGCCGGCGCGCTGTCGCTGAGGCTGGGATGGGCCTACTGACCCTATTCCTCGCCTCGGCCGTCCATCTATGACGATAGTCGCTTTGATGCCGCAAGGGATATCGAGCGTCCAGGCCGCGCCGGACGACGGCAGGGTGTAGCCGAGCTCCTGGGCTTCCGCGCGCCTGCTCACAGGAGATGCGAAATAGACGAGGACGAGCTACAGGATGTCTTACTACTTCGCCTTCGGCTCCGGGAGGCCATACCGTTCTCGTACTTCTTCGTACTCCGCGATCTGGTCGGCGTACCGCGCGATCATCTTCTTGAGCGCGGCGACCTGTTTCTCAGAGAGGGAGCCCTTGCCGGCGAACTGGCTTGACAGCGACTCGTAGAATTCGCGGTCGTTGAATTCGCGCTTCCCGCGCTTGACCGGCGGGTTCCAGTTCCGCACGGCCTTCATGAGATCGATAACGGCGCCGGTCTGGCCTGAGTCCGCCGCCTCGGGCCGCGCCCCGAGGTCGAGGTCCTCCTTTACCGCGTCGAAGTCCGGAATCTGCTCCGAGTATTTTATCAGTATCGAATCGAGGGCCGCGCGCTGACGCACGCTGAGCGCGCGTCCGTCCTGGACCTGCCTGCGTAGCGATTCATAGAACTTACCGTCATCGTAGACCTTCTTCCCGACTTTCCGCGCCTCGCCGAATTTCACGGCGGAGAGCAGCTCGAACTTCCGTAGCGTCTCCGGGGGAGTCGCCTCGGGTCTTTCCAGCTTCAGGCCTTTCGCCAACGTGCCGTCGATCTGATCGATGTATTTACAGGCCAGGCCGAAAAGCAGCTGCTGCTGCCGCGAGGTGACCTGTCCCTCGGCCGCGAACTGCTCGCCCACCGACGTGACCGTCTCGCGTTCGTCGTAGGTACGGCGGCCGCGCTTGGTCGGCTCTGCCCAGTCCTTGACCTGGCCCAGCGCCGCGAGGATGGCCTTGGTAGCCTCGGGCTCGGCCATATCCTTCGCGCCTTCGAGCCACTCGAGGAGCTGGGCGTAGAAGCCCCGCATCATATCGACCCATTCGACGGTGCCGTCTTCTATCTTGTCGAGCTTCTCCTCCATCTCGGCGGTGAACTTCACGTTGAAAAGCGGATCGAGCGCGCCGACGAGGAACTCGAAGACGCGCATGCCGGCCTCCGTCGGAACCAGCGAGCGCTTTTCCTTCGTAACATACTCGCGCTTGTCGAGCGTCGCCAGCGTCTGGGCGTAGGTGCTCGGGCGCCCCACGCCGTTCTCCTCGAGAGCCTTGATAAGCGACGCCTCGCTGTAGCGGGCCGGCGGCTTGGTGTACTTCCGCTCGCCGAGCCACTCCAAGCAATCCAGCTTTTCACCCTCGACTAGCGGAGGCAGCCCGGCCTCGTCGCTTTCATCGTCGTCGTCGTCGCCCTTCTTGTCGGCGGCCTTCTCGATGCCGCTGGCGCGCATGTAGCCGGGGAAGACGATCTCGGACGACGTCGCGCGGAAGAGATACGTATTCCCGCCGTCGGTTTCGATCTCTGCCGTTCGGCGGGCGATGCGGGAGGGCACCATCTGGCTCGCGACGAAGCGCTCCCATATCAGGGTATACAGTTTCAGTTCTTCCGGCTTGAGCTTCGAGAGGCTTTGCGGCGTCTGGCTGACCTCGGTCGGACGGATCGCCTCATGCGCTTCCTGCGCGGAGCCGCGGCTCTTGTAGACGTTCGGCTCTTCCGGCAGGTACTCCGCACCGTATTCCGAGGCCACGAACGCCCGGCATGCTTCCTGGGCGCTCCTGGCTATGTTGAACGAATCGGTACGCATGTACGTTATCAGGCCGTTCTCGTACAAGGCCTGCGCTATGCTCATCGCGCGCGCAGGGGAGAAACCGCAGACGCTTGAAGCCGCCTGCTGCAGCGAGCTGGTGATGAACGGCGCTCGAGCCTTGCGCTGGATCTCTTTCTCGATGACGCGCGCGACGCGTAGCGAGCTCGCCTCGAGTTCTGCGCGAACCCTCGCGGCCTGTTCGCCGTTCTTGATCTCGGCCTTCTCTCCGTCGATCTGCGCCAGCTTGACGGCGAACGGGTCGCGCGGGTCTACCAGCTTCTGCACGGTGGCCCCGAGCATCCAGTATTCTTCCGGGTTGAAGCTCTTTATCTCGTTCTCGCGCTCGCAGACCAGGCGTAGCGCGACCGATTGCACGCGGCCGGCGCTGACGCCTCCCCGCACCTGCTTCCAGAGCAGGGGACTGACCTTGAAGCCGACCAGCCGGTCGAGAACGCGGCGCGCCTGCTGGGAGTCGACGCGCTTCATGTCGAGTTCGCCTGGCCGCGAGAACGCCTCGATGATCGCCGACTTGGTTATCTCGTTGTAGGTGACGCGACTGAATTTCTCGGGCGGGACGATTCCCTTGAGCAGCTCGAGCAGGTGCCAGGCGATCGCCTCCCCTTCGCGGTCCGGATCGGGCGCCAGGATCACTTCGTCGCACTTCTTGGCGGCCGCCTTCAACTCGGCTATGACCTTCAGGCGCCCGCTCGTGTTGACGTAGGCAGGCTTGAAACCATTCTCGACGTCCACGCCGAGCTTCTTGAGCGGCAGGTCGCGGACGTGGCCCATCGAGGCCTTTACTATATATTCCTTGCCTAGATACTTGTTGATGGTCTTAGCCTTGGCGGGGGACTCGACGATGACTAGCTTCACTGGAGTGATACCTTTCAGGATGCGGTTGGGCAATTAATCTGCGTACAGTGTCCACTATAGTCCATTTGGCCTCAACCCGATAGCCTGGCCGTCCTTTAGTTGACATCCACGCCTCCCGCGGCTAGGCTCCCGAAAGCCATGAAACGATTAGACACGACGGTCAGCTCTATACGGCAGGTAGCCGAAGGCTACTACGAACTACGCTTCGCGTGGCCCGCGCAGGGCGGCGACGAGCCCGGCCCGGGACGCTTCGTCACGATACGGGCCGGCGGCCGCTACGACCCGGCGCTCCGGCGTCCCTTCGCGTTCTCCGATTACCGCGCGGGCGCCGCCGGGGAAGGCGGCGAGGCAGCGATAGTCTTCCAGGTCCGTGGCCGGGGTACGGCGCACATGGCCGGGCTACGGCCGGGCGATAGCCTCGACGCGCTCGGGCCGCTGGGCAAGGGCTTCGGCAGGCCGGCGCGCGGCGCGCGGCCGGTGCTCGTCGCGGGCGGCATAGGCGTCGGGCCGATGCTGTACCTCGCGGCCACGCTTGCCGAGGACGCCGCGGCCGGACTGTGCGAGGCGCCGATACTGGCGATGGGCTTCAGGAACGCGGCCTTCGCGCCAGATATCGACCTGCCGGCGGGGGCCGTCATATGCACCGACGACGGCTCGTCCGGCTTCAAGGGTACGGTAGCGGACTGGCTCGCCGGCTTCGACCCCGGATCGCCCCCCGCTTTCTACGCGTGCGGTCCGGCGCCTATGATGGCCGCCGTCGCGCGGCTCGCGGAGGCCAGGCGTGCGCCCTACGAAGCCGCGGTAGAACAATGGATGGCCTGCGGCGTCGGCGCCTGCGCCGGCTGCGCGGTTCCCGTAAAGTCGGGCGGGTTCGTCCGGGCCTGCGTCGACGGGCCGGTGCTGGACGGCTCTATCGTCGATTGGGAGGCATCGCGATGATCGGCTCTATGGACATGGGCGTACGTATTGGCGATCTCGTCATGCCGAATCCGGTAGGCGTCGCCAGCGGCACCTTCGGCTACGGCCAGGAATATGAGCCCCTCGTCGACGCGGACGCGCTCGGCGCGCTATATACCAAGGCGGTGACGCCCGAGCCTAGGCGGGGCAACCCCGCCCCCCGTCTCGTCGATACGCCGGCGGGCATGCTCAACTCCATCGGGTTGGCCAATCCGGGCCTCGACGCGTTCATAGCCGAGAAATTGCCCGGCCTGCGCGCCAGGCGCTGTTCGGTCGTCGTCAACGTGGCGGGCAAGACCGAGGACGACTACCTCCGCGTACTGGAGCGGCTCGAGGCGGAGGACGGCATAGACGGCTACGAGATAAACGTCAGCTGCCCGAACGTCGCGCACGGTGGCCTGGCCTTCGGTACCGACCCGGCGCAGGTGGAGCGACTGACGAGGCGACTCGCCGACGCCAGGACGCGCGGAGGCGCCAGAAGACCGATTATCGTCAAGCTATCCCCCAACGTCACGGATATCTGCGTCGTAGCGAAGGCCGCCGAGGCCGGCGGGGCCGACGCCGTGTCGTGCATCAACACCCTGGTCGGCATGGTTATAGACGTGAAGGCCAAGCGCACGACGCTCGCGATGGGGACCGGGGGCCTGTCCGGGCCGGCCATACGGCCGGTCGGCGTTGCCTGCGTATACAAGGTCAGCAGAGCCGTCTCGATACCGGTGATAGGGCTCGGCGGCATCTGCGACGCCGACGACGCGCTCCAGTACCTGCTCGCGGGCGCGGTCGCGGTACAGCTCGGCACCGCCGTATTCTCGCGCCCCGAGGCTCCTCTGGAGGCGCTGGAAGGCATACGCGCCTTCATGGAGAAGGAAGGCCTATCGAGCGTCGCCGACATCGGAGCGCTCCTGCTCTGACGAGCCGGGGCTCGGCCCGACGGCTTAACCGTTTCCTAACAGTAGGCTCACGGAAGCCGAATATCGATCCCGTATGTTTCTTCCCGACGGCCTCTGTGGCCGACCTACTCGTTCTCGGGAGGAAACGCATGAAGAAGATGGCGATGATCGCGGCGCTGAGCCTGATGGCCGCAAGCGCTTTCGCGCAGGGAAAATTCGGATGGATAGGCAAGACCAGCGACGACCCGGACAGGATGCTACCCGGCGTCGACCCCTCCAGGGTCGTAGGCACGGTCATCACCGCGGGTAGCTCCACGGTATTCCCGGTATCGGAGCTGATCGCGTCGATGTTCAAGGAAGACGGATTCTCAGGCCAGGTCACGATAGACTCGATCGGCTCGGGCGCCGGGTTCGAGCGTTTCACCAAGACCGGCGAGACCGACATATCCAACGCCTCGGTCGCCATCAAGCAGAGCCAGATCGACGCCGCCAAGGCGATAGGCCGCTCGCCCATCGCGTTCCGGCTCGGGACCGACGCCCTCGCCGTCGTCGTCAGCAAGAAGAACACCTTCGCCAAGGACATGAGCCAGGCCGAGCTCAGGCTCGCGTTCTCGACGGCCGTCTACTGGTCCGACGTCCGCGCCAGCTGGCCGAAGAAGGAGATCAAGCGCTTCATCCCCGGCACCGATTCAGGCACCTTCGATTACTTCGTCGAGCACCTGTACAAGAAGGACCGCAAGCCCATACTCGACGCCAAGAACCTCCAGCTGTCGGAGGACGACAACGTGCTCGTCCGCGGAGTATCCGGCGACGCCTACGCGATAGGCTTCTTCGGCTTCGCGTACTACCAGGAGAATAAGGCCAAGCTCAACGTGCTCGCCATCGACGATGTAGAGGCGAACGCCGCCAACGTCGATAACGCGACCTACCCGCTGGCGCGCCCGCTCTTCATATACAGCGACGCGAAGATCATGAACGACAAGCCCCAGGTCGCCGCCTTCATCGCCTATTACCTGACCTACGTGAACGAGGCGCTCAAGGAAGTCGGCTACTTCCCCGCCCCCGCCGCGGAGCAGAAGAAGGCCAAGCAGGCATGGCTGGACGCCGTCAAGGGCCGATACTAGACCGAGGTCCAGGTCTCGCCGAGGGCGGGCACGGGCCCTGCCCCGTCCGCCCTCGGCCGTATCCGCGTAAACCGCGCCCGCCCAGCCGAAAGAGAGATCGATGAAACCAGTCCAGACGGCGATGTACCCGGAGGAGACGCGCGGCGTGCTTTCCTTCGGGAAGCGTTCAAGGCCGCACGAGAATATCATCCAGGCCGTATTGGTATTCTGCGCCGCCGTATCCATACTCACGACGCTCGGTATCATCGTGGTACTGGGCACCGAGTCTTCCGCCTTCTTCCGGGAGGTAAGCCTCCGGGAGTTCCTCACCGGTAGGTCGTGGCAACCCTCTATCGGGGAGTTCGGCATACTGCCCCTCGTCAACGCGACGCTCATGACCAGCCTGGCGGCGATGCTCGTAGCCCTGCCCTTGGGCCTGGGCGTCGCCGTCTACCTCGCCGAGTACGCGTCCGAGCGCGTACGCGAGACGCTGAAGCCGATACTGGAGGTGCTCTCCGGCGTGCCTACCGTAGTATACGGTTACTTCGCCCTGACGGTCGTCACGCCCGCGTTACGCAACCTGTTCGGACAAGACTCCATCGAGGTCTACAATACTCTCTCCGCCGGACTCGTCATGGGCGTCCTAATACTGCCCCTGGTCAGCTCGATGTGCGAGGACGCGCTCTCCGCCGTCCCACGGAGCCTCCGCGAGGCGGCATACGCCATGGGAGCGACCAAGCTTGAGACCAGCGTCATGATCATCGTGCCGGCCGCCTTCTCCGGGATAGCCGCGGCGTTCATACTCGGACTGTCCCGCGCGGTCGGCGAGACGATGATAGTCGCGCTCGCGGCGGGCGCCGGCCCCAAACTCACGCTCAACCCGCTCAAGGCCGCCGAGACGATGACCGGCCACATCGTGCGCATCTCCGGCGGCGACATATCCTACGACTCGATGGACTATCGCAGCCTGTTCGCCATAGCGCTCGTGCTATTCGTAACGACGCTCGCTCTCAATATGGTTTCCAGGAGCATAGTCAAGAAATACCGGGAGGTGTATGAATGAGCGGCTCCGAGGACTTCGCCGCCAACCTGGCTTCGAGGCACGCGAGGGGCGACCGGTGGCGGCTCATGTTCATGCTATCGACCATGCTCGCCATAGTGTTCCTCGGAGCCCTGATACTCACCATAGTCGACGACGCGTTCGGCTACGTGGTGATGGTCGACGAGGTCGACCAGCGGAGCCTCGTCCCTGACGGCCAGAGGCTCGAGGGCGCGGGAGCCGAGACGCTGCGCGCTATCATCGATGAAGGCTTGAGCCCCCGTCGCTACCGGGCGCTGGAGAGAGAGAAGCCCTTCGACGAGAGGAGCGGCGCCGATCTGTACGACATCGTACTGTACGAGATCGTCAAGCCTCAGGTCGCCGAGACGTACACGCTGTTCGAGTCCCTGTTCGAGAGGAAGCGTATAGTGGAAGAGACGACGCGGGCCCACCCGGACGGAGAACTGATCTTCCGCTCCTGGGCGAGCATGCGCTTCCTCTCTACGTCCCTGACCGCCAGGCCGTTGACCACCGGCGTCCTGACGGCGGTCAAGGGCTCGCTCCTGACGATATCGATAACGATACTCTTCTCGTTCCCCATCGGCATAGCGGCCGCTATCTGGTTGGAGGAATACGCGAGCGACAGCAGGCTGAACCGGTTCATACAGGTGAACATCTACAACCTCGCCGGCGTCCCCTCGATCATCTACGGCATGCTCGGCCTCGCCATTTTCGTTCGCGGCCTCGAGGGATTCACCTCGGGTAGCGCCTTCGGAGCGTCGGCGGCCGGAGAGGTCGCCAACGGACGGACCGTGCTCTCAGCCGGCCTCACGCTCGCGCTGCTCATCCTGCCGGTCATAATCATCAACGCGCAGGAGGCGATACGCGCCGTATCCGGCTCGCTACGGCAGTCGAGCCTCGCCGTGGGCGCCACCAAGTGGCAGACGATATGGCACCACGTACTGCCCGCGAGCTTCGACCGCATCCTCACCGGCGCCGTGCTCGCGGTCTCGCGGGCCATAGGCGAGACCGCCCCCCTGGTCGTCGTCGGCGCGTCGACCTTCCTGACGCAGGATCCCTCCGGCGTATTCTCCAAGTTCACGACCCTGCCGATCCAGATATACCAGTGGACGAGCAGGCCGCAGGCCGAGTTCAGGCACGTAGCGGCGGCGGCCATAATCGTGCTACTGGCGCTCATGCTATCGCTCAACGCCTTCGCCATAATCACGCGCAACCGATTGCGCAAACAGAAGAGGTTCGGCTGATGAGACTATTCCAGAAGAACGCCGCCGGGTCAGACCGGCTCGACGCGGTCATAGGACCGGGCGAATCCGAACATGCGCTCGAGGCGAAGGACCTGAGCGTATTCTACGGCGGGTTCGAGGCTGTCAAGCGCGTATCGATAGGATTCGAGCGCAAGAAGGTGACGGCCCTCATCGGCCCGTCGGGCTGCGGCAAGAGTACCGCCCTCCGCGCCTTCAACCGGATGAACGAGCTGATAAGCGGTGTCCGCACGGAAGGCGAGGTCCGGTTCCACGGCGTCAACGTCTACGAGCGTGACGTCGACGCGGTGAAGGTGAGGCGCTGGATAGGCATGGTATTCCAGAAACCGAACCCCTTCTCCAAGAGCATCTACGAGAATATCGCCTGGGGCGCCAGGATAAACGGCTACAAGGGCGACTTCGACGAGCTCGTCGAGAACAGCCTCAAGCAGGTCGCGCTTTGGGACGAGGTCAAGGACAAGCTCAAGGAGAGCGCCTACGCGCTCTCGGGCGGGCAGCAGCAGCGGCTGTGCATCGCGCGCGCGGTAGCGCTCAAGCCGGAGATACTCCTGATGGACGAGCCCACGAGCGCGCTGGACCCTCTATCGACGGCCAAGATAGAATCGCTGCTCGACGATCTCAAGAAACGCTATACTATAATTATAGTGACGCATAACATGCAGCAGGCCGGCCGAGTCTCGGACAAGACGGGCTTCATGCTCCTCGGGGAGCTCGTGGAGTACTCCGACACCAAGACGCTCTTCTTCAATCCCAAGGACCCTCGCACCGAGAACTACATCTCGGGCCGCTTCGGCTGATAACGGAGGCTTCTATGATGCGCATTCAATTCAACGAGGAGCTTGGACGGCTCCACCACGACATTCTCGCGATGGGTAGCCGCGTGGAGGAGGACCTCCAGAAAGCGCTGCTCGCCTTCAAGACCGGCGACGTAGCGCTTGCCAACGAGGTAAAGGCCGGCGACGAGCTGGTCAACGCGATGCAGATGAAGATAGAGGACCAGGCCGCGATGCTCATCGCGACGCAGCAGCCGGTCGCCAAGGACTTGCGGGAGCTCGTCACGATATTCAAGATAACCGACAACCTCGAGCGCATAGGCGACCACGCCGTGCACCTGGCCAAGGCCGCCAAGCGCTTGTCGAACGATCCGTACCCGAGGCCCTTGGATAGGCTGGAGCGCATGGCGGCGATAGACGTGTCCATGGTGCACGACGCGGTAGCGGCCTACCTCGAGCAGAACGAGGCGATGGCCCGCGACGCCGCCGCGCGCGACGACCAGGTGGACGCCGAGCACAAGGCCTTCGTGCAGGAGGTGCTGGCCTACCTGACCGAGCATCCGGATAAGGCACAGCAGGCTACGAGGCTTATCGCGACGTCGAGCTTCCTCGAGCGCCTCGGGGATCACGTCACCAATCTCTGCGAGGCCGTAGTATTCATGCTGACCGGGGCCCATACCGAATTGAACGAATAGGAGCGCGAATATGGCCAAGGCGATGATCCTCGTCGTGGAAGACGATCCGGACATCAGGGAGCTGATCGCGTACACGCTCGGCAAGGAAGGCTACGAGACGACCCAGGCGCCGAACGGGGAAGACGGCCTCAAGGCGATGGCGGAGCGCAAGCCGGATCTCGTGCTCCTCGACGTGATGCTACCGGGCATGGACGGGCTGGAGCTGCTACGGAGGGCCAAGGCCGACAAGGCGCTACGAGGCATCCCCGTGCTGATGGTCAGCGCCAGGGGCGAGGAGGTCGACGTCGTCTCCGGGCTCGAGCTCGGCGCGGACGATTACGTGACAAAACCCTTCAGCCCGCGGGTGCTCGTAGCCAGGGTCCGCACCTCGCTTCGCAGGTCGGTGGACGCGACCGCGGCGCGCGACGATAGGCCGGGGGCGATCGAGCTCGGCGGCTTATTCCTCGACCCCGACCGCCACGAGGCTCGCGTCTCGGGAGAGCCGCTAGACTTGTCCGCGACGGAGTTCGCCATACTGGAGCGGCTGGCGCGGGCCCCCGGCCGCGTATTCACGCGATCCCAGATACTCGATCAGGTCCGCGGCCACGATTATCCGGTAACGGACCGCTCCGTAGACGTGCAGGTGCTATCGATACGGAAGAAGCTCGGAGCCGCGGCCGACCTCGTCCAGACCGTCCGAGGCGTCGGCTATCGCTTCAAGGACGAGTAATGCATAGGCGCACGTTCGGCTTCAGGATCTTCGGGATTCTCGTATCCGTGTCGGCCGCGGCGATAGCGGCCATGGCGCTAGGCTCGGCCCTGGCGATGAGGCGACTGCAAACCGATTCGACGCTGGCCGCGCTCGGCCAGGCCGCCGCCGCCTTCGCCAACGTAGCCCCCATACCGGGGGATCCCGTACCGGGGGATCCCGCACTCGGGGATCCCTTGGACGCGACCGACGCGTTCTGCCGCCGTATGGCGGCCGGCACGAGGCTGCGCATCAGCGTCATCGCGATCGACGGAAGGGTACTAGGCGATTCAGGCTCGGACTACGGCGCGATGGACAACCACGCGGGGCGTCCCGAGATCGTAGCGGCGCTCCGCGGCGAGATAGCGACGAGCCTTCGGAGATCCCCTACCCTCGGGCTCGTTATGGCCTATGCCGCCGCGCCCGTCCGAGCGGACGGGGTAGTCTCGGGCGTCGTGCGCGTGGCTATGAGCGCGCCCGAGCTCCGGGCCGGCCTCGTCCCGTTCATAGTCGCGTCGGCGCTCATAGCCGCCGCTACGATAGCCGCGATGGCGACGCTGAGCGCGCGGATAGGCGCGGGCATAGCCGAGCCGATGCGCGCGTTGACGGCCGCCGCGGCCGAGTGGTCGGCCGGCAGGCTGGAACGTCGCGTCAGGCGCTTCGAAGACCCGGAGCTCGGGCCGCTCGCCGACACGATGAACGCTATGGCCGCCGAACTGGCTGGCCGCATCGTCGCCATGGAACGTCAGAAGGGCGAACTGGGCGCGATACTCGACGGCATGGGCGAGGCGGTACTGTCCACCGACGCCGACCTCGTCATCAGGCTCGCCAACCCGAAGGCGCGAGCGTTGCTCGCCCGCCCCGGCGATCGGAGAGGCCTCGAGGGGCGTAGCGTGCTGCAGGCCGCGGGCAGCATCGACCTCGAGGGGATGGCCAGGCGCTGCGCCGCCGGTGGCGCGCGCGAGGAGGCCGAGATAGCGCTGTACGGCGAGGAAACGCGTTACCTGCTGACGAGCGCGTCGTCGCTACCCCTCGAAGGCGGACGATCGGGCGCTGTCATCGTGCTCAACGACATTACGAGACTCAAGCGCCTGGAGCGGGTCCGCAAGGACTTCGTAGCCAATGTGTCGCACGAGCTGCGTACGCCGATCACGCTGATCAAGGGTTTCGCGGAGACGCTCGAGGAGGTAGACGATCCCGCGGAGGCGCGCCGATTCCTCGGCATCGTCAAGCGGCACGCCGACAGGATGGCGTCGATAGTCGACGATCTCCTGACCCTGGCTCAGCTGGAGAACCCGGAACGCGGCAGGCTCGAGACGGCGCCGGTCGACGCTGGATTCGTGCTGGCCCGCGCGATCGAATCCCTCGGAGACCGGCCGGAAGAGAAAGGCGTCGCTATCCGCGTAGGCTCGGAACCCGGCCTCGTCGTCGATGCCAATGAAGGCCTCCTCGAGCAAGCCCTCGTCAATCTGCTGGATAACGCCGTCAAGTACGGCCCGTCCGGCGGCTCGATACGGCTAGAAGCATCGAAAATTACAGAAAACGGAATAGAGTCGGCGATGTTTTCCGTCGCCGACGAGGGGCCCGGCATCCCGGCTAAGGACTTGAGTCGCCTTTTCGAGCGCTTCTACCGCGTCGACCGGGCGAGAAGCCGTGAATTGGGAGGTACGGGTCTCGGATTGGCCATCGTGCGGCATATAGCGCTAGCTCACGGCGGCGACGCCTCGGCGGAGAGCAGGGAGGGTTTCGGTAGCATCTTCTCGATAACGATACCGCTTCGGGCTGACTCGGCGCTAGATAGCGTCCATGCCGCCACTCCGGACGGTGAGACGCCTACCCGCAACTCGTAACCGCCCCCGATCCATCGCCGGACGCGACCGCGCGCCACCGCGACGACCGCCGCGCCCAGAGCGTCGGGAACGACCGGCTCGTTCCAGGGGCTGTCGGGGTACAAAGCCGACGGTAATCCGAGTATTTCGACTGGAAACAGCTCCGGCGCCCTCAAGTAATCAACGCGGAAGCTTCCTTCGGACGCTATAAGGCCCAGCACTATCGGAACGACGTCCCAAGGGTCTGATAATCGTGCTTCCGCCTCCACCGCGAGCCTCCGTAGATCGAAGCCGCACGCGCCGCATCCCGCCGCGTAGAACGTGGCGGCGAAACTCGCGGCGAACCCGCCTGCCGCGCTCGGGCGCAATACGCCGTCCTCCGTTAACCATTGAGGCCATGGCGCCCCGTACGGCAGGCTAAGCCCGCCGTCGAATACGGCCCGGCATAGTACCGCGGCTTCGTAGCCGCGCGGCAGATCGAGTTCCGCAGCCGTTCCCGGCATAACCCGGAACGGCCCGCCCGATCCCGCGGCCGAGACCCACGACAGCTCCCAGGCTTCGGCTCCCGACCATGCCGCGGGGAAGGCCGGGAGATCCACCCGGACGGCCATATCGCCAAGCGACGGCGAGCATGAGCAGCAGAGCGCAGCGCAGAGCAGTGTTCCGGGTACTACGTACGGCTTCATGACACTCCTACGCCGGAGCGGGCATCGGCGCATGCTCGCGAACAGGCTCTCGCGCGATTGCGCTTGCCTCCGGTGCGGTTTTATTCCATACTAGGCGACAGTATGGAAGAAAGCGCCGCGTATTCGGATCGACTTGAACAGGCATTGCTCGCGAAGATCGATCGAATGGATCAGATCGAGCTCAAGCAGCTCAAGGACGACTTCAAGCTCTATCAATCGGCCTTTCAGGCCATATATAACGTCCTGCTCAAGAAGGGCCTCATAAGTGAGGATCCCTATAAATACGAGCTCAAGATATCGGAGGTCACGACGCCGCCCGAGGGTCCTTTCGCCGAGAGCGAGAAGATCGACCAGATGTGTATCAGGTTGTCCCAATTCGAGTCGTACCTCGACTTCCTCAACAACTATTACCAGTTCAGCGTCGATTTCTTGACGATGGGACGTATCAAGCGTCTAGCGGCCCTGACGAAGTACTTCGCCTTCACCCAATTCACCGAGAATAGCCAGCATATCAATACGCGCTACTTCGCCGAGATCGTCGGCCTCGTCAGGAAGGGTACCGACCCGCTGTCCACCGGGATAATAAGCGAAGGATTGCTTCAGCTCGAGAAGACCAGCCGAAAGATCTTCCAGACGCTCAAAGACCTGACGCTCATCCATAAGGAACGCTATAAGCTGGAACTGAGACGGCTCGTACTCAACGGCATGACGCTCGATCACGACTATGTCGTTACCCATCAGGACGACGCCGTTCGCAAGATCAGGCAGAAATTCGCCGAGGTCGCCGGGGACAAGCCGTTCTACGCGGAACTCGTCGCCGAGGCGCTCAAGGAAGACTACGGCTCCGAAGGGGACTCGCTACGCGACGATATCATCAACCGCATGAAGATAGCGGACGAGAAAGGCGGATCGAAATCCGCCGAGCGCAACTTCAAGTCGATCCTGCTCGACGGATCCCGGGTCATCATCGGCGTGGGATTCCAGCTGGAGGACGCGGTCAGGAAGCTCGAGGAGAACCAGGCCCTGCTCGATTCGATGGACCGCTCGTTCATGACCAAGGTCAAGCGGGCGCTACGCGAGATGTTCGGCAAGAAGGGCGAGCACGTCGTCCACGAGGTGGAATACCTCGATCCGGTATCGAGCGAGCGCAAGAACGAGTCGATAGACTTCACCGACTTCTGCGCCGAGGCGACGCGTCGCGCGCAGAGCCTCGTCTCGATGGTCTCCAAGACGAGCTCGTCGTTCAAGCGCATGGAAGGTTCGTCGGAAGATATAATCTATAAATTCCTGTCCAAGAGTATCGAGGAGCTCCAGTCGTACCATAGGAAGCTGTCGGCGCTCGACGAGTTCTTCCAGGGCGTGGTAGTCGATCCCGAGTTCAAGGGACGCGTCCGCAGCGTCAAGATCGAGTTAGGCGCGCTCAAGAACGCAATAATAAAGGCTAACCAGAAGCGACACGAATATATCGCGCAAAAAGATGAGCTCGAGCAGATGAAACGTCTGGGCATCCGGGAAGCCTGAGGCCTTTTCACGCGAACACCGAGGAGCGACGATGAAACATTCTCCAGCCATTCTCGCGATGGTATTGACGGCCGCGATCGGCCCCTGCGTGGCCCAAGGGTCGGGAACTGCCGGAGCGACGAGAGAACTCGTCGTCGGGATGGGCCGTTACGAAGTAGAGCTCAATCCATATAAGTCTATTTACGCGCATGAGATGCAGATATTTACGGCGCTCTATGAAGGCTTGTTCAGCTACGATCCGCAGAGTCTCGATCCGGTACGCGCTCAGGCTGAATCCTTCGAGAAATCGGCGGACGGCAAGACGTGGACATTCCGATTGAGGCCGGACGCCAAATGGTCGGACGGTACCAGCGTGACGGCCGAGGACTTCGTCGAATCCTGGCTATACCTGCTCAAGCCCGAGACCAAGGCCGAGTACGCGGTCTTCTTCGATATCGTCAAGGGCGCCAAGGCGTACAGGACGGGCAAGAACCGGTCGCCGGGATCCGTCGGTATCCGCGCCGAGGATAAACAGACACTGGTCGTAGAGCTCGTCACCCCGGCCGCGTACTTCACCCGGCTACTCTGCCATAGCGCGTTCGTGCCGGTACATCGCTCGCTCCGAGGGGTGCGCTCGTGGAAGCCGTCTTCCGTAATAGGCAACGGCCCGTACACACTATCTTCGATGGACGAATCGTCGATGGTGATGACGAAGAACGCCGCCTATTGGGACGCGTCCAGCGTCGCGGTGCCGGCAATTCGGGTGCTCTTCATCGAGGAGAACGAGAAGGCGACGAGCCTCTTCAACGACGGCGACATAGACTGGCTGACCGATACGGCCGACGTCGACTCGCTCCTGGACCCGGATTCCATACAGTTCGCGCCGATGTTCGCGACCGGTTACTACTTCTGGAACGCGTCGAAGCGGCCATGGAACGACGCGAGGGTCAGGCGGGCGCTCGCACTGCTCGTGCCTTGGGAAAAGATACGGACCGAGGACAGCTACTACGCGCCGACGAGCGTCCTCGTGCTGCCGTTCGCGGGTTACGAGTCCCCTAAGGGCATTAGCGAGCGGGACGAGGAAGAAGCGCTCAGGCTACTCGAGAAGGCCGGCTATCCTGAGGGCAAGGGCCTTCCGACCATGCGTTTCGTTACCTACGAATCCGATACGCACGACGCCAACTTAGCGGTCATGGAGGAAGCCTGGAAGCGCGTCGGCCTCTCGGTGGAGCGCGTCTCGGCGCCTGACGGAACGGCTATACGCGACATCCGGCAGGAAGGCTATACCATGTCGTTCACCAGCTGGATAGGCGACTTCGCCGACCCGGCGGCCTTCCTCCTGATGTGGACCGGCGATTCCGGCCTCAACGAGAGCGGCTATCGGAGCCGCGAGTACGACTCCCTCATTGCCCGTTCCATGAACGAGGACGGCTCGGCCCGCCTCGCGACGCTGGCTCAGGCCGAGGCCAAGCTCCTGGCCGACGCGCCCCTATTGCCCCTGTACCATTCCATATCATTTAACGTCATCGATACGGAATCCATAACCGGCTGGTACAATAACCCGCTGGATATGCATCCCTTCAAGGCCCTGGGCTTCGGTTCGCCTAAAGCCAGGCCGTACGTCGCCGTAGCCGAAGGAGTAACGCCATGAAAGGTTTCCGTAGACTATTGGGTTTCGCGCTGTATCTGTTCATGGCGTTCCCCCTGACGCTCGGGGGACTGGCGCTCGCCTCGGTCAGGCCGTTCGCGAGCGAGCCCGCGGCCGTCAAATCGCTGATCATGGACAGCCGATTCTCCACCCTTCTCCGGTCGCCGGACCTCGTGGAGCTGGCGCCCGAGACCATGGAGCTCGGCGACGCGACGCTCGACGGCAAGGCGGCGACCGCCGCGTTCCAGGCGTCGGTCCCGTCGAGCGTGCTCGTTTCTACCGTCACCTCCGCCATCGACGCCGGCTTCGCCGCCGCGGAGCGCCATGAAGCATTCTTCGCCGTCGACGCGAGGCCGCTCAAGGGGGCTGTCAAGGCGGGCGCTCCCGTCTTCGCCGACGTCTACGTACAGAAGGCCCGGTCGACGCAGCCCGCGGACAGGGACGGATCGGTAGCGATAACCCTACCCGCCGACGCCTCCGGCCGCGTCGCGGCGGCCGCCATCGTCATCGAGGCGGCTAACGAGCAACCAGACGAGTGGATAGTCGGCGAACCCGGATCCCGCTTCGAGGCGCCCGCGAAGATGGGCGCCATGGGCGCGAACCTGGCGTCCGCGAGCGTATGGCTACTCGTCACCGGCGCGGGGCTCTGCTTCGCGAGCGTCATGGTTTCGGATTCCGACTGGCGCAAGCGACTCGGAAGGCTCGGCGCGCGCGTCCTCGTACCCAGCGCCATCGTGCTGGCCATCGGCCTCGGTCCCCGCCTCTTCCCGGGAACGTTCACGCGCCTGCCCTCGGGCGCGGGCGGCGCGTCTTTACCCGACCTCGCGGAATACCTGCGCTTCCTGTCTACGAAGCTTGGCGCCGGCTTCCTTACGTCGGGGCTGATCGGGCTCGGCGTCGGCACTGCCCTCGTATCGGTACAGCGCGCCCTGCCCTTACCCGAAGAGGAGGACCTGGATTGAATCCGGACGAGAACGCGACCCCGGGCGCCTCGCGCGACCCGGGGAATTCCTTTTTACTGAGCCTCGGCTTCCCGAGCATCAGGGTCCACAGGTCCTTCGACCATTTCGACTTCTCCAAGCCCGGCCGCCGCATCCTCGTCATCGGGCCGATGGGTTCCGGCAAGACCGAGTACAGCGCCCGCGTCTGGCGCGACTCCCGCGTGGCGCTCAGGAAGGGCGATTCCGTGGCCGCGCGCACGACGACGGCCGGCGCCGACAGGCGCCGCATACAGTTCGTCCGCTTCGGCATAGACAAGGATCGATTCAAGGAGTACCCGGAGGACGCCCTGCCCTATCGCGGCGGGTACGAGCGCTGCGGCGACTGCATCAGTCAGACGCCGGACTCCTTCGGCCTCGAGGCGATCATCGCCGAACGGCCCGAGGCCGGAACGTGGATACTCGACGAGGCGTCGTTCTACGACGAGCGCGTCGCGTACCTGATACGCAACGAATCGGATTCCCGCGGCCTCGTATTCATCCTACCGACCCTGGTGCTCAACTTCCGCAAGGAGATATTCAACCATACCGCGCGGCTCCTCCTTGAAAACGCGACCGACGTGTTCCCGCTGACCGCCTATTGCGAGCACCCGGACTGCATAGCCGACTCGCTGTATACCTATCGCTACTACCTCTCGGGCGGGCGGGAATGCCCCGCCCTGTACTTCGATCCGCTGATCATCATAGGCGGCGACCGCGTCAAGGATGATCCGCACGAGCCGAATTACTGCACGCGTTGCGACGAGCACCACTACCTGCCGGGAAAGGAATACACTTTCTTCACGCTCAAGCCGATGGGCGAGGCGGCCTCCCGCGGCGACCTGAAGCCGCTCATGGCGGAACTGGCCGCGATCGCCGGCGACATCGAGCGGTCGAGGCTCCATGCCAGCCTGAAGCGCCTCTACCTGGAAGGCCCCCGGCCGAGGCCAGAGAACATGGCCGCGCTCCTCGTGCCCTGCATCGCGGAGAAGGCCCTCTGCTACCTTTTCGCGGAGCAGAACCTGCTGTCCGCCGATCAGTTGCGCAGGATCGTATCCGACCTCGGCCTGGACCGCGAGTACCTGGGAAGGCGCCTTTCCGACAACCGGAGGCCTCTCGATCTATAAGGCGGGGAAAATTCCCCGGGAATAGCGTAGTATTACGGTATGGCTAACGCGATAAAAGCCCCGAACGCCGAAGCCCGCTCCGGGACCGAGCGCGGTTCAGGCGGGGAGCGTTGGTACGTGCTCGACAACGCGGCCGCGTTCATGCCGGCCCTGACGGACCGGACGGTCACGCTGGTTTTCCGCGTCTCGGCTACGCTCAGGGAGCGCGTCAACCTGGCCGCGCTGGAGGAAGCCGTCGCGAACGTCGCCGAACGCTTCCCCTACTATCTAGTGGAACTCCGGCACGGATTCTTCTGGTACTACCTCGAGCCGCTCTCGGGCAAGGCTCCCCATCCGGTCGCCGATTCCAGGTATCCGTGCATGAACATGCGCGTCAGGCGTCGCGGACGATTCCTGTACCGCGTCCGAGCGTACCGTTCCAGGATAGCGGTGGAATTCTGCCACATCCTTACCGACGGCCACGGCGCGCTAGGTTATCTCAAGTCCCTGCTGGCCGAGTACCTGCGCCTCCGGGGGATGGACACGTCGGCGGTCCGCGGCATATTCCTGCCGGGCGAGGCGCCCGCACCGGAAGAATCGGAAGACGCCTTCAAGTCGCACTTCAGACAGGACCTCCCCTCTCCCAGGATCGCCGTAAGGGCTTTTCATTATCCGTCCCTTCCCCTCCTGCCCGGGCAGTACCGCGTCATCACGGGGGCCGTCCCGCTGGCTCCGGCGCTGGCGAAGGCGAAAGAATACGGATCGACGCTGACGGAATTCCTCGTTTCCGTATACCTCGCCAGCCTTCAGGACATATTCTACGCGCTACCCGCGCCGATCCGCCGGACCATGCGCCCGCATCTATCGGTGCAGGTGCCCGTCAACCTGAGGAGGCTCTTTCCCAGCTCGACTATGAGGAATTTCTCGCTCTACGTGCTACCGAGCCTCGATACCAGGCTCGGGGTCTACGAATTCCCCGAGATAGTAAGACGCGTGCACCACTATATGCAGGCAGAGGTAGACCGCAAGAACATATCCATGCAGATATCCAGGAACGTCGGGGGAGGCAGGAACCCGATCGTCAGGATACTGCCGTTACCGCTCAAGGGCGTAGCGGCTAGGCTCGTCTACAGGCGCCTCGGCGAGGATACGTTCTCGGGACTGTTCTCGAACCTCGGGCCCGTGGAATTACCCGAACCGATCGCGAGCGAGGTGCTGCGCTTCGACTTCATCCCCGCGCCGAGCCGCCGATGCAAGACCAACGCCAACGCGATAAGCTGGAAGGATACGCTCTATATCGGCTTCGGGTCGCTGTCGGCGTCTACGGAACTGGAGCGCCGCTTCTTCACGACGCTTACCGGCATGGGCTTTCCCGTGTCCATAGAATCCAATATGTGAGGCTCATATGCCAATTTGCCCTAACTGCGGCGTTGAACTCGCCGAATCTACGAAGCATTGCCCGTTATGCCGCTCCGCGATCGAAGCGGACGGCGGCCGTTCCGAGGAGCGCGAGGCGCCGTACCCGGAGAAGGCCATAGACCCGGAGCACTTCGATACGCTTACGGACGCGCAGAGGCGGAAGATATTCCTGGAGATATTCTCGGTCTGTTCCGCGATAGCCTGTATCACGGTCCTGGCCGTTGAGGCGCTCGTCGACGGACGAATTTCGTGGTCGCTCTATCCGGTCGCGTCGATCGCCTATCTGTTCTTCGTCATCGCGGTACCCGTCGCCCTCGGGCGTCGCCGTTGGAGGGCGACCGTAGCGCTCGCGATCGCCACGCCGCTATTCGTGCTATCGCTGGACATGCTGGACGCGTCTCGCTCCTGGTTCCCCAGGATAGGCGGGCCGATCACGCTGAGCGTCGAGGCGACGATAGCCGCCTGCGCGGCCTCGATCTCCCGAATGAAGAGCAAGGGCGTCAACGCGATAGCCGTCGCGCTGATCGGGGCGGCCGCAGCCTGCGTATGCATCGAGCTCGCCATCGATCTCGCGGCGTCGGGATCGCCGGACCTCGACTGGTCGGCCGTGGTCGCGGCGGCCTGCCTCCCTATCGCCGCGCTACTCTTCTACGCACACCACCGCCTGTCGGGGAGAGCCAGCCTCGCGAAGCTGTTTCACCTCTAGGCGGCTCGCGCCGGGAGATCGCGCGGCGAGCTACACGACGAACTTGCCTATGACCTCGTCCATCGCCCGTATGCTCCCGCGGGTAGAGTCGGCCAGCTCGGAAACCGATTGGGCCGCCTTGTTTATCTGCTGGGCCCCCGCGCCCATCTCGTCCATGCTACCGCGGATGGTCGCGGTCGACTCGAGCAGCATCGACATTCCGTTCCGGGCCTGTTCCGCGTCCCGGGTCATGGCGCGGGCCCTGTCCCGGAGCGACTCGGCGGCCGTATTCATATCGCGCAGGGCTTCCAGGATCTGCCTGGAGCCCTCCCTCTGCTCCGACATCGCCTGATCGACCTGGCGCACGAGCTCGTCGGTCGCCTCTATGCTCGTCGACACGCGGTTGAACGATTCCTCGGACTCTGCCGACGCTCCGACCACCTCCGCTATCGTCGCCTTTATGCTCGAAAGCTCGGCTCCTATGGTCCTCGATTGTTCCGACGAAGTCTCGGACAGACGACGGATCTCGTCGGCGACTACCGAGAAGCCCTTGCCGGCCTCGCCCGCGTGAGCGGCCTCGATGGCGGCGTTCATCGCGAGCAGATTCGTCTGGCTGGCTATCCCGGCGATGACCAGGTTGGCCTCCAGGAGGAGTTCCGACTGCGACGATATGACGCCGACCTTGCCTACGACCGCTTCCTGCTTCTCCCTGCCGGCGGAGGCCGTCCTCATCAGCTCGTCGAACCGCTCGGCCATGTGCCCTATCGACGCGCTGACCGAGCCGATATTGCCTATCATCTGCTCTATGGACGCCGAAGCCTCCGCTATGCCCGCGGCCTGTGTCTCCGTCAACGTATCCAGGTCGGCTATGCCCCCGACGACGGACGAGACGGAACTGGTCGCGAGGCTCGTGCTCGATTCCTGGTTAGCGGCGAGCCGCCTGACCCCTTCTATGTTGGCGAGGATCTGCGAAGTGGCGCTGGCCGCCTCGTGGGAGCTGGTGGCGAGTTCCTCGCCTATGCCGCCCAAGGATCCTTGCGCCTGCTTCAGCGTCGAGACGATGGTCCGTAGCTTGGCGACGAATGCGTTGAAACCGCCTACGAGATCGCCTATCTCGTCGTTGCGGGTGACGACGATAGTCCGCGTTAGGTCGGCCTCGCCCAAGGCGAGCTCGGCGAACGCGACGGCCGTCCGCGAAAGCGGCTGGATCGCCCGGCCCATCAGGAACCACAACGCGCCGAGCGACAGGGCTAGTACGCCTACCGCTATTAGGATTACGATGAATACGAGTCGGGAAACCGCCTTCAACATCCCGTCTATGGGAGTCATCACGCCGAGGGCCCAGTACTTGCCGGTCTTGCCCATGGCTAACGGTACGACGACGAGATGGGCCAGGAACCCTTCCACGAGAGCCTTCTTCGTCTCCATGTAGACCCATCCCTGGGTATACGAGTCCATGATGCGCCTCTGGGCCTCATCGTCCGTAACCGAGGCGTAGCTCGATCCGATTATTGACGCGTCCGGGTGGGCTACGATCTTCCCGGTATCGCTGAGCAGGAACGCATAGCCGAGGCCGAGCGGTTTGATCGCGGCGACGAAGGCGCTCATCGCCTCGAGGGAGATATCGAGCCCCGCGACGCCTACGGCCTTGCCCTCGTCCATGATAGGCGCGCAGAACGATAGCACGACCGTATCCTTTCCCGCTATCGCGTAGCTCGTCGGTTCCGTGACGTACGGAACGCCGGAGGATAGCGGTACCGAGTAGTACGCGGACGCCGTCCCTCCCTCGTAATCGACGCATTCCTCGAGGGCGAGCGCGCCCGAGAATCGATTCCAGTACGGGACGAAACGACCGTCGCCGGCCACGCCTCGCAACGCTCCGGCCTTAAGGCCCCCGTCGGCGTAGTCGCCGTCGTTGCCGTCGAAGGCGTCCGGCTCGAAGACGAACCAGGCGCCGCTGAAATCGGTATTCTCCGAGGCATAGTACTCGAGGAATCCAATCGCGGCCTCGCGGCTCTCGCCTTGGTTTCTGAGGGCGCCAGCGATGATGGCCAATTGCTCGGCAGCCATCAGGCCGTCGTCCAGTTGGCCCACGACCTCGGCGGCGTAGCCCTTGCCGGCTATCTCCGACGCCGAGTAGCTGGAAGAGGAGAGCTCCTTCCGTATGAGCAGGGACAAGCCCCCGACCATGCCGAGGAACCCGATCGACGTAATGACGGCAATCCAAAGAACGATGGAGCCCCTGAAACCTAACCTTATTTTTCGAGCCACGTGTATTTCCTTCAAATCTTATGGTGGAGAGCGAGTATGAAAAGTCTCGCGAACGGCGCAGTGCCTGTCAAGCGAAGCGCGCCGCCGCGACGAACAGGTCGAGCGAGGACTCGTCGGTGAACGCTGCCTGGAAGAAGGCCTTGCCGCCGCCGCCCTTGCCGCCGTGCCTCGCGACGAGCGGTCCGAAGACCTCGTCTACCGGCGAGGCGCCGGGCGCTACCGGGGCGGGAGCGCAGATGACCGCCTTTAAATCGGCGCGACACGCGACGACGACGACGCGGCCTCTCTTCGCGAGCGCCCGACCGAGCCTCGAGGCCGAATCGAAGTCGGCCGCGTCCGCGAAGACGATCGCTCCGGCGGGCGAGGACGCGTCCAGGGCCGCGGCCGAGGATGAGGCTACCGCGTCCCGAGCCGTCTCCAACGCGCGCTCTGCTAACTTTATCCTATCCCTGTACGCGGCCACGGAACCGGGCAGGTCGTCTTCGGGAACGCCCGCCGTCGCCGCTGTATCCCGTACGATAGCGGCGAGCCGCCGGTAATCGCCGAAGGCGCGGCCGCCGGCGACGTACTGGACGCGGCAACCGGCCTTGTACTTCTCGACCCTGGTTATCCTGAACGATCCGATGGCTCGGGTACTCGCCACATGCGTCCCGCAGCAGGCCGAATACTCGATGCCGTCTATCTCGACGACGCGAAGTACGCCCTCTTCGACGCTCGGCTCCTTTCGCAACGGGAACCGCGACGCGTCTCCGGGAGGGCACAGGTGCGTGATGACCCGGTAATCGTCGCCGATTACCCTCAACACCTCGTCCTCGACTGCGTACGCGTCGTCCCGGTCGAACGGCGGCACGTCGATATCTATCGATGAGTATCGCTCGCCAAGATGGAACGACAGAGTCGTAGCGCCCATCGTCCGCAGCAGGATCGAAGATAGCAGGTGCTGCGCCGTATGCTGTTCGGCATGGTCCGTCCGCCGGGCCAGGTCCACGACGCAGCGTACCGTCGCCCCCGGCATAATTCCCGCCGCCCCGAGCTCCGCGACGCCGGAATCGAGCAGGTGCAGGACCTCGCCGCCGCGCTCTATAACCGAGCGAACCGGGAGCCCGGCTATCGTGCCCGTATCGCATGGCTGTCCGCCGCCGTCCGGATAGAATATCGTCGAGTCGAGCGCAAGCGCGACTTTCCCTTCGTCGCGGGCTTCTATGCGAAGGACGCAGGCGTCTAACTCGCGCGCGCCCGGTTTGTCGTAGAATGCTTTTTCTGTAGGCATGCGCCGAGCATACCATGACGAGATAGCGACAGCAAGCGATCAGCGTAAGCCGAAGTAATGGCGCTCCAGGTAGGCGACCCTTTCGGACGCCTCGCGCCAACGCGCGCTACGCGGATACTCGTCCCTTACTCGCTTGTAATACTCATACGCCTTCTTGACGTTCCTGAACGGCGTATCCTGCTCGCACGCCAAGCCGTAAAGGTAAAACACCTCGTCGTTCCCGTAGGGATAGAGCGACAGGTAGCGGTCGAGCGCCTCTATGGCCGACTGGACTCGCTTCGCTTCCAGCTCCGCCTTCGCCAGGCGGATAAGAGCGGCCGGATCGCTTATGCCAGCGGCAGCAGAGACGGCGGCGGCAGGCTGGGCAGGCTGGGCAGGTACAGGCGAGGCAGGCGCTGGCTGGGCGGCGGAAGGCGCCGAAGGAGCCGTTTCAGGCGCCGGCGCCGCTGCCGAGGCAGGAGCAGGGGGAACGGTCGCGGTACTCGCCGTCGCCGCGGCCTTGGGCGAGGCCGGCGCGGACGGCTTCTCCGTTACCACGACACGGACGAAGCTCGTCTCGGTAGCGCGATCCACAGGATTCTGACGCTGGAAGCGAAGCAGGTATTCTCCGACGCTCTCCGGATCGAGCGCGAATACCGCCTGGTTTTCCTCGAAGCGCCTCGTCTCGTAGCGTAGCCCGTCCTTACCGTCCTCGTCGCCGAGGAAGACCCAGCCGGTGCCCGGAAAACGCAACTCGAACCGCTCGCCCTTCGTCGTTTCGATTCTCGTCTCCGCGACCGGCCGTTCAGCCGCCGCGACGACCGATCGGGCCGATGACGCAGGCGTAGGAGGCAAGGCGATCGCCGGCTTCGGCTCGATCGCCTGGAGGGGCGCCGGGACTTCGGGTTCGCTTCCTTCGGGTTTCGGGGCTACGGCGGCGGGTTTCGGAGCCGCGATCGTGGCCGGAGCGGGCTTTATCGGCGCCGGTACCGGTTTCGCAGCCGGCGGAACCGCCGGCGCCGGCTTAGCGACGGAGGCGACGGCCGGCGCGGGGGGAACGGGCTCTGGAAGATGGACGGTATCGAAGTCCATCGCGGGCGCTACGGATAGTACGGTAATGTCGGTCGAACCGGTTTCGGGAGAGGGAGGCGAGACCGCGGCGGTCATCGGCTCCGGGACCGCGGGTTCGGCCAGGGGAACGCTTACGGGAACCTCGCCCGGCGAATTTCGCCGCATCGATTCAACGACATCCGCGACCTCCGGAATCGCGGGGGCTACGGTATCGGCGAGCGTCGGAGCCGGTTCAGGATCGGAGGCGCAGGACGTCTGCGCCAAGGCTATCGCCAGAACGAGGCACGAAATCGGCAGCCATGAGACGTAGGATAGAACGATACGATTAATCGACGGCGCTGAAAATCGTTTCAAGCTCTGCCTTCCTGCGTGCGCTCAGGTCCGTGACGTCTATCTCGCCGAGGTCGGGTCGGACTTCGGCGGCATCGGCCTCAGTATATCTCGCCTTCGGCTCCAGCGCCAGCGGCCAGGGCCAATCGTCGGAACCGGGTATCAGCAGCATGGACGCGAGTCCCGGCCCCGAGCGAGGGATGGCCATAGCGCCGCCTCCGGGGAGGGCTGTCGCGGCGGTCGCCTGGAACGGAGCGGCCGGAGCGCCCGCCGTTCCTGCGACCGTAGCGCCAATGACAATGGCGGCGACGAGGAGCAGCGCCCCCGCCGCTATCGCCATGACGAGAAGACGGGTCTTCCTGTCCATGGCGCTCGCAAGGCGCCGTAGGCCAGTCAGGACGCCTCTGAGTGCGCCCTTGCCGGCCTTCCTGAGAGCCTTCAGGGCCGTTCCGAGGAAGGCGGGCGCCTTCATGCGCCCTCCGGCTCCTCGACAGGCTGGCCGACGGCCGGCTCCGCCTCGGCGATTTCCGCGAGGGGCTCTTCCGTACCCGGCTCCGCCTCGCTCGGAGAATCGGCGGCGGCCGGGTCGGCGGGCTCGACGGGATCATCCGCTTCGGGCCGATAGAGCTTCCTCTTCGGTGACTTCTGCTCGGGGCTCTCTATCAACTCGCGTCCCTGCTCGTATTCCACGTCCTCGTCGTCGAACGGTTCGTTCGGCGTGGGCATCGTGATCGACTGTCCGTCGGAGCGTTCGAGGCGTACGGCTATAACCTTGGTCACGCCCGATTCTTCCATCGTAACGCCGAGCAGGGCGTCCGCGCAGGTCACGGTCTTCTTATTGTGCGTGATGATGATGAACTGGCTCGTGCGGCCGAACTCGCGGAGCAGGTTGACGAAGCGTATTACGTTCTGCTCGTCAAGCGCCGCGTCTATCTCGTCGAGGAAGCAGAACGGCGACGGCCTGACCATGTAGGTCGCGAATAGAAGCGCTATCGCGGTAAGGGTCTTCTCTCCTCCGGACAGGAGCGAGATATTCTCGAGCTTCTTTCCCGGCGGCTGGGCGTAGATCTCTATGCCCGATTCCAGTACGTGGTCCGGATCGCTCAGGCGTAACTCGCCGCGGCCTCCGCCGAAGAGCCGGCGGAACATATTGTGAAAATTCTTCTTTATACGGTTATAGGTCGACAGGAACATCTCGGCGCTTTCGTCGCGGATTTCCTGGGTAATACGGTTAAGGTCGTCCCTGGCCTTCTGGAGGTCGCCGAGCTGGGCCGTCAGGAACTCGTAGCGTTCCTTGACCTCGGCGTATTCCTCGGGGGCCATCAGGTTGACGGAACCCAGGTCCTTGAGCCTCTGCTTACGCTCCGACAACATATCGCGCAGCTCCATAGCGGGAGTGCGCAGCTCGTACATTCGCTCCTCGAACTCGACGAGCTCGCGGCCGTACTGCTCGCGGAAATTGTCCTTGACGTTGCGAATCTCCGTCTCGGTCTGTGCCAGCCCGAGGTGCAGGCGCTCGAGCTCGGTCTGTAGCGATCCGAGCTTGTCTATCTTCTTCTTGAGCTCCTCCTGGCGCTTGCCGAGGTCGGAGTTCTTGACCGCTATGTCCTTCTCCAGGCGCTCGAGCTCGGCGGTAAGCTCGCGGCCGCGCTTCTCGATATCGGCGATCTCCTCGTCGATCGACGAGAGGTCCTCCTCAGCCTCGGCGAGGCGTCGGACGTCCATCTCCGTCTCGTTCTCGAGGTCGCGGTAGTAGCCCTCCTGGCTCGCGAGCTCGCGCTTTATCATCGCGAGCTGCTCCTCGGCGGACTGCACCTGGGTCTGCATGCGAATACGGTTGCCGCGCAGTTCCTCGAGGGTCTTGCGATACTCGTCTATGCGTAGCGACAGTTCGCGGTTTTCCTCGCGCGACTCCGCGATACACTCGCGCCGATCCGCGACCCCGTCTTTTATCGTGGTCATCAGGGCGTCTACAGCCCGCTTCTTCGTGATGATGCCTTCAGGCGACAGGAATTCGTCGATGAAGGACGGCGTCGTGCGGCGGTATGCCTCGTAACGGTCCTTTAGTTCCCTGGCGCGCTCCGCGGACTCCGCCATCGCGGTCCTGGCGCTCTCTATAAGCGCGCGCGCTTCCGAGGCTCCGTAGTCCTTCAGCTTAGAGAGGTCGTCCAGGATGGCCGCCTTGCCGGACAGGCGCGCGATTATTCCCGCGATCAGCCCGTCGATGGCTTCCTCGGCCGCCTTGCGCTCGCTGGCGGAATACCCCGTCTCCTTGAGGCGAGCGTCCAGCTCGCTGACGATGTCCTCGGTGATGGCGTCCAGCTCGGACTGGGCCGTCACCAGGTCGGAGTCGAACGCGACGATCTCGGCCTCGGCCTTGGCTATCGCGGCGTCGTTGGCCCTGATGCGCTCCTCGGCGGAACGTATAGACCCCTCGAAGCCCTGGATGTTCTTCTCGATCTCGGCTATACGCCCCTTATGGCCGCGCAGTATCTCGTTCTTCTCGTCCTCGTCCTCGCGTAGCCCCTCGAGCTTCTCCGCTAGCGCCTTTAGCTTGAGCCTGGCCTGATCTATCTTCGCCTTGGCCTCCGCCACGCGCTCGGACAGGAGCTTGCGCTCCTTCTCCTTGCCGACACGCTCTACGGCGAGGCCGTACACCGTCTTCTGGACGTCTACGAGCTTGGCCTCCATGGAGTTGACGATGTCCAGATTCTCTTCGAGGGATAGATTAATGCCGTCTATCTGCTGCTTGAGCCCGTTCCGTTCCGCCGTCCTCGCGGCGATCTCCGTATCGCGCCGCTCCTTCTCGTTGACGAAGCCGCGGAGCTTCAGCAGATGCAGGTCTAGTTCCACGTTGAACACTTCCTCGCGTAGCGAGCGGTACGCGAGGGTCTTCTCGGACTGCGCCTTGAGCGTATCGTGGCTGCGCTTGACCTCGCCGAGGATGCCGTCGACCTGACGCATATTCTCCTCGGTGCGCTCGAGCTTCAACTCGGCCTCGCGGGAGCGCGCCTTGTGCTTGGTGATGCCGGCGGCTTCCTCGAAGAGGTAGCGGCGCTCCTCGGGCTTGCTGGACAGGATCTGGTCTATTCGGCCCTGCTCCATTACCGAGTAGGCGCTCTTGCCGATGCCGGTATCCCAGAACAGCTCGCGCAGCTCCTTGAGCTTGGCTGGCTGGTTGTTTATGAAGTACTCGCTCTCGCCCGTACGATAGAGCCGGCGCTTTATCGCCACCTCCGGCACGTCGAGGAGCAATACGCCCTTCTCGTTTGAGATGGTAAGCGTCACCTCGGCTACGTTGAGCGCCTTGCGCGTCTCGGTGCCGTTGAAGATTATATCCTCCATCGACTCGGCTCGTAGCGACCGGGCGGATTGCTCGCCTACGACCCATTTGATGGCGTCGACTACGTTCGACTTGCCGCAGCCGTTCGGCCCGAGTAGAGCGGAGATGCCCTCCGAAAAATCTACCCTCGCCTTGTCCGCGAAGCTCTTGAAACCGAATATTTCGAGGCTTTTCAGGAACACGTAATCGCACCTCGTTCTAGCATGGATTTGATAGTTTGCAAGCACCTGATGGTAGCATAAAACACCCCTCCGCGCAACGTACGCCCAGCTACAGCTGAAAATAGTAAAAGCAGACGAAAATGAACCCACAGAGACAAAAGGACACGGATCAGGGAAAAAAAAGAGGATACCCTGATCCCGGGCATCCTCTTTAATAGACTACTATGGTTCTCTGCGACTCTACGGCGAAATTACGGGTACGCCCCTGTCAGTCCTCGTCCTGGGCGATAAGAAGCTCGTATGCGGCGGCCGGATCGGCGGATGCGAGGATCCCGGCGCGCAGCTCGTTTGACTTGAGCTTGGCGCTGAAATACGACAGCGTCTGCAGATAGTACGCGTGCTGGTTATAGGCGGCAGCTATCATGAACAACAGCCGGACCGGCGCGTCGTCGAACGCATTGAAATCCTGGATATCGCACTTGCTTATGCCGACCGCGACTACCAGGTCGGTGACGCTCGAGAGACGTACATGGGGAATAGCGATATTGCGGCCGATGGCCGTGCTCATGAGCTCTTCGCGGCGAAGTAGCTCGGAGACGAGTTCCTGCTTGCTCTTTATCTGGGGAGCCGCCGACAGGCGCTCGGCGAGCGCTACGAGGGCGTCGCGTTTCCTCGGATAGTCGAGGAATACGACTCGGTCGGGAGACAGCACGTTGCGCATCCTCACGGGATGAAGAGACGATATCGGCTTGTTGGAAGAAAGCCGTTCATTCACCCAGCGCTCTATCTCGCTTTTTTTAAAGCGCCATACGGTACCGATCTTGCCTGCGGGTATTTCTCCCTTTTGGGCCCAATCGTAAACGGTACGCTCCGAAACGCGTAGGTACTTGGCCACTTCCTCTATTGTTAGGATGTCATCATCCATTGCGGCTCTCCCCATACGGTAAGATTTGCAACCATTCTGCAAGAAAGGTGACGGAATGTCAAGGTATTTCTATGGTTCCATCGAATCAAAGGCATCATCGATGTCCCCGCGACGCCAACCTAACTCGACTAATTCCATCCTCGCGGCCGCCCTATCCAAGCCTTTACGAAGCAACTTCACGGCTATTCGGGATATGATCTCGAGTCGCTCTTCCCTTCGCTCATCGCCGTCGAACGCCTGGGCTACAGCCCGCTTGACGGCATGACGATCCACTCCCCGCGCCGACAGGGCGGCGGCTAGGCTTCGCGGGCCTTCGGCGCGGGTACGTATTCTCTGGCGTATCCACGACTCCGCGTAACGATCGTCCGACAGCAGGCCGACAGCCTCGAGCCTGTCGAGGGCGGCGGCTATCGCGGCTCGCGGCATACCGCGGGCGAGGAGCTTGCGTTCCAGAGCGGCACGGAACTGCTCCGCCCGGGCGAGCAGGGAAACGGCCCTGGATTCCGCGAGCGTAGCCTCGACCGCGGCCGCCAGAACGTCGTCGGGCACGTCGAACGGCACGGCCGTATCCGCGACCATCGCGAGATAGCAGGCTCTATATAGAAAAAGGGAGCCTTCATCGGCGACCGCCTTAACGGTGCCGAGGGCTCCCTCCTCGATAGAGACGATGCGGGGCACGAGGCCTCCTTCGTCCTTTCTCTTAGCGCTTGGAGAACTGGAAGCGCCTGCGCGCTCCGCGCTGTCCGTATTTCTTGCGTTCGACCATTCGCGAATCGCGGGTCAGGAAACCGTTGTTCCTGAGAGCGAGGCTCGAGGCCGGATCGACCTGGCTGAGAGCCCTGGCGATTCCGTGCCTGCACGCGCCGGCCTGGCCGTTGGGGCCTCCGCCTACGACGTTGATCACGATATCGAACTTATTGTCGCTCGCGGTCACGACGAGAGGCTGTCGGACGGTTCCGGCAATCTCGGCGATCGGGAAGTACTTGTCGAGCTCGAGGTTGTTGACGGTTATCTTGCCGCTACCTTCGCGCAGATAGACGCGAGCGACGGCGGTCTTACGCCTTCCGGTACCAATTCCGAGATTCCTGACCATCGTATACCTCTCTTAGACTTCGATAGCGACGGGCGACTGGGCCGCGTGCGGGTGGTTCGGTCCCGAGTAGACCTTGACGTTCCTCGCGAGCTTTCGACCGAGGGGCCCCTTGGGGAGCATGCCGCGGATGGCGATCTCGAGGGGATCTACCGGATGGCGCTCGATGAGCGACGCGAACGTGTTCTTCTTGAGCCCGCCGGCGAAACCGGAGTGTCTGTAGTACAACTTATCGTTGAACTTGTTGCCAGAAACCTCGACCTTGTCGGCGTTGACGATCACGACGTAGTCTCCGATTTCCTGGTGCGGCGTGTAACAAGCCTTATGCTTGCCGCGCACGAGGATGGCCGCCTTGGCGGCCACACGGCCGAGCCGCTGGCCCTGGGCATCGATCACGAACCAGGAACGGGCGACTTCCGCCGGCTTAACGAATAGGGTCTTCATCAATCTATACCTTCACCTTCGTGGAGTTCATTAGCGTAAAAAACGGCGAGCGGTATAATCACATACATCGCATATCATGTCAAGCGGACGAATCCCTTACTCCTTCTTCTCGCCCGCGGCCTCTTCGGCCTCTTCTTTCTTGGCCTCGATCCTGTCCTTGATATCGGCGATGCCGATGAACACGGCTATAAGGCCGACGAAGGCCGCCAGGACGGGCACGGAGCCCCGCAGGAAGATCAGGACGTCCTGCCACCACGCAAGCGGACCGGGCAGGCAGGCGAATACGGCAAACGCTATGCAGATAATTCCGACTATAAGGGCTATCATGGAATACCTCCAAAACCATGATGAACGGCCCGAGCTGACGCTCGGACGCGGACAACGCCTATAAGCATACCCGAAACGGAGGTTTCGTCAATAAGGGCGGAGCCGTTGCCTCGAAGAGCGCATCGCCCGTATACTTGGTTGCCCGTATCGAAAGGATAGCCATGATACCCGATGGAGCGCTCGTACTCTTTAAAACCAGGCCAGCCGTCGCCAAGCGCGACGGCGACCGCATCGAGCTGACGTTCGAGACGGGAGCTCCGGTCCGCGTACGGGACAAGGACGTCGAATTGATCCATCGGGGTCCGCTCAAGGCCGTCCCCGCGCCGGCCGCGGGGGGCGAATTCGAGACGGCATGGGAGATGACGGCCGGTTCGGGCTTGAGCCTCGACGAGCTTTCCGAGCTGGCGTTCGGCGCGACGGGGCCTGCGGAGGCGCTGGCCTGCAGGTTGGCCGCGGCTGACGGACTCCTCTTCCGGCCGGACGGCGAGCGCGTCGCGGCGCTTTCGGCCGAGGAGCGCGATGCCGAAGCGGCCAGGCGCAGGCGCAAGGAAGGCGAGGCGGCCGAGCGCGCGGCGTTCGTGGAACGCGCCAAGCGCTGCAAGCCGGAGCCCGGCGACGAGCGCTTCTGGGGCGAGGTCGAGGCGCTGGCCTTCGGCAAGACGCAGAAATCGAGGACGGCGGCGGACATCGGCGCCGGGGACGGCCCCGAGTCGGCCCAGGCATGGCTCATCAAGTCCGGGCTGTGGACGACCCGTACGAATCCGCATCCGGTACGTTCCGGGCATCCGTCCAAGGCGCCCGAGCTCGACCTGGGGCCGGACGACGACGAAGGCCGCGTCGACCTGACGGGTATGGAGGCGTGGGCTATCGACAACGCGTGGAGCCACGACCCGGACGACGCCGTCTCGTGGGACGGAGAGGCCGTCTGGGTCCACGTCGCCGATCCCGCGAGCGCTATAACGCCGGGCAGCGCCGCCGACGTCGAGGCGTCTAACCGCTCGGGCACGCTCTACCTGCCCGAGGGCGCCATCCCGATGCTACCGGACTCGGCGCTCGACCGCTTCGGGCTCGGGCTGGCCGATACGTCTCGGGCGCTGTCGTTCCGCATCGGCATCGACGCGGAAGGCCTCGTTACCGACGTCCGCGTCGTCCCGAGCCGCGTAAAGGTTACGAGGACCTCGTACGGCGTAGCGGATCCCCTGCTAGGGTCCGGTCCGCTCGCGGAGCTGGCGAGGATAGCCGAGACGCGCAAGGCCTATCGATTACGCAACGGCGCGATAGACATTGAGATTCCCGAGGTACGGGTCTGGGTGGAGGGCGGAGAACCGCGCGTCGAGGCGGTACGGCGGTACCGGTCGAGCGGCGTCGTCCGCGAGATGATGGTGATGGCAGGCGAGGGCCTGGCCAGATGGGCCTTCGACCGAGGCCTCCCCTTCCCTTACTACAGCCAGGAGGCGCCCGGTTCGCGCGACGACCTGCCCGACGGGCTAGCCGGAGAATTCGCGAAGCGCCGTCTGATGAAGGCGGGCATGGCCGGCGTCCAGCCGCGCGCCCATCAGGGTCTCGGGGTGACTATGTACGCTCAGGCGACGAGCCCGCTACGCCGCTACGGAGACCTCCTGGGTCACCAGCAGGCCCGCGCGGCCCTGGCAGCCGATGCCGGCAGGGCCGCCCCCGCCCCGCTTCCCGCCGACGAACTATCGATGCGCCTGGCGCGCGCGGCCGCGGGAGCTCAGGCCGTCCGCAAGGCGGAGCGCCAGAGCGAGCTACACTGGACGATAGCCTGGCTACTGGACAGGCCGGGTTGGGAGGGCGACGCGATCGTAGTCCAGGCAGGAGGCGGCGACGCATTGCTCTATATATCGGAGATAGGCCTCGAGACGAGGATCCGGGCCTCGGGAATGGAACTCAACGCGGGGGTCAGGGTAAAATTCCTTAGAGCGGACATCGCGAAGCTGGATCTTCAGTTTACCATAGTATAGTTGACCCTTTAACGCTCGCTCAATTATGCTAGCGACGTGAATATGGAACAAAAAGACTATCGCCTCGCCGCGATCATGTATACCGACATCGTCGGTTTCTCCAGGATGATGGAGCGCGACGAGGCCGGCACGCTCGAGATACTACGCTTTCACAACGGCCTGGTCACTGGGATAGCGACGAAGCGCCACGGCACGGTGATAAAGACGATCGGGGACGCGTTCCTCGTCGATTTTCGAAACACCGTAGAGGCGTTACAGTGCGCGATGGAGATACAGGACGCCGTCTACGACCATAACACGGGCTCCGGCGGCCAACCCCTCCTCCTCAGGATAGGCCTGCACCTCGGCGACATCTACTTCTTCGAGAACGACGCGCTAGGCGAAGGCATCAACATCGCCAGCCGGCTCCAGTCCTTCGCCCGCCCCGGTTGCATATGCTTCTCCCAGGACGTCTACAACCAGGTCCTCAACAAGATAGACTTCAGGGCCGACAAGCTAGGCAAGGTATCGCTCAAGAACATCTCCAAGGAAGTGCACGCCTACGAGATCTCGAGCCGTAACGTCGTATTCGACCCCGACAAGGACAAGCTCCGCCCGGGATCGAAGCCGGACGAGATAGCCTCGTCGGCCAGGAGGCTGGAGGCGTCCGTACCGTTGCCCGGCGCTTCGTCCCCCTCCGAACGCGGCTACGGTCCAGAGGCCGCCAGAGCGGTGCTCGACGATATCCGCAAGGCTATCCTCGAGGACACGAAGACCATGGGCCGCCGGCTTACCGTAGACGAGGCTCTGGACCGATACGGCGAATACGGCGTCGAGGCCAAGGAAGTCATCGCGTCGATGACGGAGAAGGGCCTCATCCAGAGGCGCTCGCCGATCGGCGGCGGCTCGTACGACGGCCCCGCCGGCACGGCGAAGGACGCATCGGCCGATATCGCGTCCGATATCGGCCGCGCCGTAGAAGGCATCGCGCGCGTCATCGAGCAGAGCGTCGGCGACTGGCAGAAGGCCGGCGGGCGCGGAGGCCGGGCGCGCGACAGTGGCCGCGAGCCGCGAGCCGCGGAATACGGCCGCAGGGCCGAACGGATGGCGTCCAGGATAAGCGACAGGATAGAGCGCCAGATCGAGCGATCGGGCGCCTATGACGAGAAGCGCGCGCTGAAGGCCGAGTACAAGCGGCACGCCGCCGAGGTTGGCACCGGCAAATGGGACGCGGATCTGTACGGCTCCGACGCCTTCAAGCCGGGCTCGGAGGAGCTGGAGACCGATTTCTCCCGTTACCGCGACAGGATAGAGACCAAGGCGCACAAGTCGTCGGCCGGATTCGTCGGCAACCTCCTGTCGTTCGCAGGCGTCAACGCCCTGCTCTGGTATATCAACCTCACGATCGCTCCCGGCTTCATGTGGGCGGCCATCGTCAGCGCGGGCTGGGGCACCGGCCTCGTGTCCGGCTTCTTCGCGATGCTCCGGAGCAAGGCCAAGGCTTCCGAGATCGACAGGATCCCGGACCTCGACCCTGGCTCGCTCGACGTCTACAAGAAAATCAACCGGGTCAAGGACGGGATGGCGATGCATTTCGCCAGCGTCGTCTCGGTTCCCGCGCTTCTGTTTACGATAAACCTGCTTACTTCGCCGGGCTTCCTGTGGGCCGCCATACCGTCCGGCATCATGGCGCTCAGCTTCCTGGGCCATCTCGTCTCGTACCCCGGCACGCTCCGCGGCCTCGAGAAGAAACTATGGCGGACGCTCGGCGTCGATTCGTGGCGGGAACTCTTCAGGATGGGAAAGACGCGGAAGGCTGGCAAGGCCGCCGGGCAGTACGGTTCGGTGTACGCCGAGGTATCGGCCATCAGGGACGAGATCGTCAGGGACCTGAAGGCCGGCAAGGACTCGGCCGAATTCGGCAAGGACATGATACCGACGCTGGACCGATACGTAGAGCAGGTCAAGATGCTGTCGCAATCGGTCAACGAGATAGACGGCCTCGTCTCTACCATCCCCGTCGACGCCCTCAAGCGCGACAGGGAATCGCTCGAGGCCAAGCGCGCCGACGCCGGCAGCCAGGCTCTAAAGAACGAGTACGGGCGTTCCATCGACGAGATAGCCAGGCAGGAGAAGGCGTGCAAGGACCTCGAGGACCAGAGCGAGGTCCTACGGCTCAGGCTGGGGTCGTCGACGAACGCCCTCAAGCAGCTAAAGCTGGATATGGCCAGGATGAAGGTGCTTCCGGAATCCGGAGAACGGCAGGCGCTGGAGGACATACGCAAGAAGGCGGCCGATCTTTCGGGCTACCTCGACGACCTGAAGGCGGGATACGACGAAAGCCTCGCCGACCCGTTCGCCGAGCTCGAGCGCCTCGCCGCGGAGTCGGATGAGCGAGCCAGATCGTCGGGCGCCAGTACGGGAGACGCCACCGGCGCCAAGAAGCAATAGCGGGGTCGTTGACAGGGCCGCCCGCTTCTCTATAGTATTGCGCGAGGGTCCGGTAGCTCACTTGGATAGAGCGATTGCCTCCTAAGCAATAGGTAGTGGGTTCGATTCCCGCCCGGATCATAAGCGTCGAAAGGCCGTCCACCGAGTGGGCGGCCTTTTCTTATCGCTATCGTCTAGCCGCCGATTCTCATATCGCCCCGGTAGAGCGGCGCTCGTTCTGACCGATCTCGAAGGCCTGCTCCGAGATGATGCGCTCCTGTTGCCGTATCAGCGCCTTGACTACGTCGCCGATCGATACGACGCCTACCAGCCTTCCGTCCTCTTCGATAGGAAGATGGCGGAAATGGTGGGACGTCATCAGGTTCATGCACTCGACGAGGGTGGTTCGCGGTTCGGCGTAGGTGACCTTGGTGGTCATGATTTCCTTGACTTTGGTGGTATCGCAATTCCGTCCCTTGAGGATGATCTTCCTCGCGAAGTCGCGCTCCGAGAAGATGCCGACCGTCTTCCCGTCCTCGTCCGTCACCAGGATGGCTCCGATATTCCGCTCGGCCATCTTGATGAGCGCCTCGCTCACGGCGACCTCGGGGCCTACGGACACGACGACGTTGCCCTTGGCGGCCAGGATGCTCTGTACGGTTTCCATGGTTCTCTCCTCCTCGTCGATTGACGGTCGATTATCGAAAAAAACGAAAAATATTCGCCAAACCGAATCCGCATCCACTATAGTTTCTAGACGCGCGATCCGCGCATGACCACCACTCAATGATAATGGCGGCCAACCCGTTTCGCAAGTTAATAATATGGCTATTTGTATATTTTGTTTTACATATATTTAAATTGGCTTATACTAATGTGTCCATTCGCCCGCGACGGCGGGCATAATGCATGGGAGGGCGTTCCATGAGAACACTGAAGGCCAAGATGCTGGGATTCCTTTTACTCTGGTGCGCGTGGCTGCTGCTGACCTCGCCCTGGAACGAGCAAGAAGCCGTAGCGGGCGCCATCGTCGCCGCGCTCATCGTGATCCTTCCATGGTTCCCGACGTCGCACCTGGGAGACCTGAGGATCAACCCGAAGGCCATCGTATACATGGTCGCGTACGCGCTCGTCTTCCTGAAGGCGCTCGTCCTCTCGAACCTGGACGTAGCGTTCCGGGTCCTTCACCCTCGCCTACCGATCGCTCCCGGCATCGTCAGGGTCAGGACTACCCTGCGAACGCCGCTCGGGAGGCTCCTGCTAGCCAACTCGATCACGCTGACCCCAGGCACCATTACCGTCGAGATGCGAGGAGAGGACGTGTTCGTCCATTGGATCAAGGTAGCGTCAGCCGATCCGCAGGGCGCCACGGAGGCTATAGTCAGCGACTTCGAAAAATACCTGGAGGTGATCTGTGGCTGATTCGATATTCGTCGCCGCCACCTGCGTAGCGACTCTGGGCCTGCTTCTCGCCGGCATCCGGTTCGCGAAGGGCCCATGGGCGATAGACCGCACGGTAGCGCTCGACGCGATGACGATCATCGTGACGTCGTTGATCGTCGCCTTCGCCGTGTTCTCCGGAAGGCGCATCTATATCGACGTAGGCATGGTCTACGGCCTCGTAGGGTTCGTCGGCGTAGTCGCCATGGCCCGCTACCTTGAAGGGGGGCTCTGATGACCGAGATCGTCGGCGCGTTCGTAAGCCTCGTCGGGGCGCTTTTTTTCCTCCTGTCGGCTATAGGGCTCCTGCGCATGCCGGACGCGTTCAACCGGATGCAGGCGGGGACCAAGGCGACGACGCTGGGATCGATACTGTTCCTCGTCGGCGTCGGCATCATGCGGCCCGAGTATCTCGGGCGCTTGCTCCTGCTCGTCGCCTTCATCGTGCTTACCAATCCCGTCAGCTCCAACGCCCTCGCCCGAGCGGCCCACGGCTACCGCGAGCGCCTCGGGGCCAGGCTGGAGCCGGACGCGCTCGCGGAATCCGACGCCGCCGAAGGGCCGAGGGGGGAAGACCATGGCGATTGATATAGCGATCATCGTAGCGGGCGCCTTCATGGTCGCCTCGGGTATCGGCGCGATAGCCTCGAAGAGCCTCGTCGTATCGATACTGCTGTCAGGGGGCGTCAGCCTCGCCGCCAGCGTCGTGTTCCTCCTCATGGGAGCGCCGGACGTCGCGATGACCGAGGCCGCCATCGGCTCAGGCCTGACGACGGTCGTATTCCTGTACGCGCTCGCGCGGTCGAGGCAGGCGGACGACGAAGACTCGAACGAACGGCTCGAGGCTCCGGCGTCCCGGTCGGGAGGCTCGAAATGATGAGGAAGGTCATGGTGACGCTGGCGATCATCGGCTTCGCCTTCGCGCTCCTCCCCCTCGCCTTCAGGGCCGGGGTACAGGCCGAACCCGGCGCGCTGGCTACGGAATACCTCGAGACCGCGCCGCGCGAGCTCGGGGCGGCTAACGTCGTAACCGCTATCGTCGTCAGCTATCGGGGATTCGATACCCTCGGCGAGGTAGCGGTACTGTTCGTAGCGACCGCCGGCGTCGGCGCGATGCTGACGAGGAAGCGCCTCGGCCCGGCCGCCGTCGGCCGAAGGAAGCCAGCTACCGAGGTATTGAGGACGGCCACGGGGCTACTGACCGGCCTCATCGTCATGTTCGGCGCCTACATCTTCATGCACGGTCACCTAACGCCCGGCGGCGGGTTCCAGGGAGGCGTCGTCATCGCGACCGCGGTGCTGCTCAACGTGCTCGCCGCTCCCGAATCGCACCTGGCGCACGGCGTCATGACCGCCGTCGAGGCCCTTTCCGGCGCCGCCTACGTCGCGATAGGCCTGCTCGGCGCCTTCCTGGCCTGGGGGTTCCTCGACCCGCGCGTCATGCCGACAGGCTCCATCGGTTCGCTCGTCAGCGCCGGTACCATACCGCTTATCTATTCTGCCATCGGCCTCAAGGTAGGCGCAGAGCTATCCGGCATCATAGAGGCGCTGAAAGGGGATCGACCATGAGCGTCATGGCATTCATCGCCGGGATCAACCCGGTCGCCGCCTCGGGCGCCGTCCTCGTGCTCGTAGGACTGTGGGGAGTCCTCTCCAGGCCGAACCTGTTCAAGATAGCGGTAGCCTTCTCGGTGATGGAGACGGGCGTCAACCTGGTCATCCTGTCCGTCGGCTATATACGCGGCAGGACCGCGCCCATCCTCGACTCGGCGGCCGACGCCCGGTCGGCATCCGCCCGTATGACCGACCCGGTCCCCCAGGCGCTGGTGCTGACGGCCATCGTCATCGGACTCGCGGTCACGGCGCTTATGCTCAGCTACGCGGTGCGGCTGAGGACGGGCGGCGGCGATTCTTCAATAGAATCATACGGAGAGGAAAAATGGTAAATCCGCTCTATCTATTCGCCTGCTCGCTCGCGGCGGCGTTCCTGTTGCCGCTCGTCGACAAGCTAGGCAGGAAGGCATCGCTCGGACTGGCGTACGCGACCGTGGCCGCATGGGGCGCGGCGGCGCTATCGTACCTCTGGGCGCTGTTCCCGGGAGGCTCGCCGACGGAGAGCTTCGGCACGGCGGGATTCGCCGCCCCGCTGGCCATCATGCTTCGTGTCGGCCCCGAGGAGGCCGCCGGACTCCTCGCCGTCTCGGCCGTCGGCCTTCTCTCGGCCGGCGCCATGCACCGTTCGCTCGCCAAGGCGCCTATAGGGGGCGCAATAGCCTTGCTCATGGCCCTGATGGGCATGTCGGGCATCATTCTGACGAGGGATCTCTTCAACCTGTTCGTATTCATGGAGATTTCATCGATCGCCACCTACGGCCTCATCGCCTACGACGACCGCAGGGCCGCGCTCCGCGCCGGATTCAAGTACATGATGGCCGGCGGCATCGCCAGCGCCCTCTACCTGATCGGCGTCATATACGCGTACCGCTTCGGGGGCCAGCTTAACATAGACCTCGCGGCGCGTTCGCCGGGGCTATACGGCGCCGCGGGAACCGTCGCGGCATTCTTCCTGCTGGCCGCGCTTCTCATCGAGCTCAAGCCGTTCCCGGCCAACGGGTGGGCCATCGACGTATACCAGACGGTCGATCCCGGCCTCTCAGCCATCCTGTCGGGCGCGTCTGCGACGGCCCTGCTCCTGGCGCTCTGGAAGATCATGCCTATCCTGGGCGATGCGCAGCTATCGGTCGTCGCCGGTAGCGGCCTGGCGACCTTCGCCGCGAGCAACCTCGTAGGCGCCAGGCAATCGAACGCGAGGCGTATGCTCGGCTACTCCTCGGTAGCGCAGGTCGGGCTCGTAGCCGCGGTCGCGGCCCTTACGAGGCTTCTATCCCTCGGCGATGACCGTTTCGCCTATATGGTCGCGGGCGGGCTGCTCCTTAACCACCTGCTGGCCAAGACCGGGCTCTTCCTGCTTTCGCGCGCCTTGGGCGAGCCCGGCTCGCAGGCCGGCGCCCAGCGTAGGCGCGAACGCGCGCTGTCGCCGATCGGCACGGCGATCGCCGGCGTCCTGGCGGTCGGCCTCGTCGGCCTGCCTCCCTTCCCCGGATTCTGGGCCAAGTGGAGCCTGATAAGGGCGCTCGCCGGGGCGAGGCAGTGGTGGCTTATCGTCGTCATCCTGGGAGCCAGCCTCGTCGAGGCCTTCTACGTGCTTCGCTGGTTCGGAAGAATCGCCGACATGCGGGGCGAAGACGGGTACGCGGGACCGGAAGCCGGTATCGCCGGGCCGGCGCTGTGCGCCGCCGCGCTCGCCGGCTTCGGTATCGCATCCGGCCTCGCCCTCGGCGTCGGCGACCCGCTCCTCTGGGCGCCCTTCGCGGCGCTGGCGGCCCTGCTCCTCGTCGACCGCGCGCCTGGCTGGCTCAAGTCGCTCCTATCGATAGCGGCCGTCGCCGCCTTCGGCCGGCTCGCCTTCGACAGGCTCGACGGCCTGCGGCTATTCTTCGCCGTCATGCTGCTCGGCGGAGGAGCGATGTACTCCTTCGCCGCGATGTACAAGCGGGGCCCCAGGCGCGGCCTGCATCCGCTCTTGTCGGCCGCGACGCTGGCGCTAGGCGCGATCCTGGTCGCCGACTCGCCGCTCGGCTTCTTCTTCGCCTGGGAGACGATGACCCTGGCGAGCTACCTGCTCGTGCTCCGCGGCAAGAAGGGCGAGAGGGCCGCGCTCGGCTACGTCGTCTTCGGATTGGGCGGAGCCTTCCTGCTGATGGTCGGCCTCGCGGCCATTCCCGGCGCGTGGTCGTTCCGGCCGACGGGCGGCGCGGACGGCTGGCCTATCCTCCTCATCATAGGCGGCCTCCTCGTCAAGCTCGGCGCGCTGGGCGTGCACGTCTGGCTTCCCGGCGCCTACGCCGAGTCCGACGACGACGTCTCGGGCTTCCTGTCATCCTCGCTGTCCAAGGCCGGCGTCTTCGTCATGATCGTCGCGCTCGCGGCCTTCGGAGGCGTCGTACCGTTCCAGGCGCTTACGCTACGGGCCCTCGGCTGGATAGGACTGGCGACGGCCCTGTTCGGAGCGCTATACGCTATCTATCAGGAAGACGTCAAGAAGACGCTGGCATGGTCGTCGATGGGCCAGATCGGATACGTGATACTCGCGCTGGCGATAAACGACCAGGCCGGATGGACGACGGCGCTGTACCTGGCGCTCAATCACTTCCTCTACAAGAGCATGCTGTTCCTCGCTATAGCCGGCGTCATCAAGCGGGTCGGCACGCGCAACATGTACGAGATGGGCGGCCTCATAAAGACTATGCCGTTCTCGTTCCTGTCGGTACTGATGGCCATTATAGCGCTATCCGGCGTGCCTCCGCTTTCGGGGTTCGGCGGTAAGTGGCTGCTCTATTCGTCGCTCCTCCAGAAGGGCTGGTACCTCGAGGCCGCCGTCGCGTTCTTCGCGAGCGCCGTGGCCTTCCTGTACCTGTTCAGGCTCATACACACCATTTTCCTCGGGCAGCCGAAGCCGTCCCAGTCGACGGTCAGGGAGGCCCCGCTGGCGCTGACCATTCCGCAAGGCTTCCTGATGGCGGTCCTGCTCGCCGCGTCCGCCTTCCCGCGGCTGATGCTCGATCCCGTCATGGGGGTGGTCGGGGATGTATTCGATCCCATCCTCCGCTTCGAGGGATCGACGCTCGTCTCGCCGCTAGGCTATTGGGACGGCACGCTATCGATGATAGTGACTATCGTCGTGTTCGCGCTGTGCTTCTTCTGGATGCTCGCGAACCTGCATAACCCGCAGCCGGTCAAGCAGTTCAATATCGTGTACGCCGCCG
Source organism: Spirochaetae bacterium HGW-Spirochaetae-3 (assembly GCA_002839315.1). Taxonomy (GTDB): domain Bacteria; phylum Spirochaetota; class Spirochaetia; order Treponematales; family UBA12059; genus SZUA-370. Next base: position 26,312 of record PGXV01000012.1, on the reverse strand, counting down.
AGCGGCCCTTCAAGCCCTGGACAACGCACTACGCGTGGAGCTTCTACGCGCCGTACGAGAAGGCGCTCGGCTTCCTGACGCGACGCAGGGGCGAGCGCTTCTGGGAGGCGTTCGGCACCGGCGTCGATTCCGTAGGCGGCGCGATAAGGCGCGTCTATACCGGCAACGGGCAGACCTATGCCCTCCACGTCGTACTATACGTCGTGGCGCTCTATCTGCTGACGGGGGCCCTCTGATGGAACCGACGATCATAGGACGCATAGGCTACGCGTTCGTCTCGCTCTTCGTCATAACGAACTACGGCCTCCTCCTCATAGGATCGATGGCGAGGATAAGCGCCAAGGTCCAGGGCCGCGTCGGCCAGCCGGTCTGGCAGCCGTACATAGACATCGTCAAGAGCTCCGCGAAGCGCAACTCCATAGGCCACGGCGCGATGTTCTACCTAGGGCCGGTATTCAGGCTCGCGGGAGGCGTCGGCACCTACATGTTCATACCCGCGGTATTCGGCTCCGTCCTGTTCAGGAACTTCTCCGACTCGGGAGACCTCCTCCTCGTGATGTACTTCATCTTCTTCGGGCAGCTCGGCATGGCGCTCGGCGCCGGCGAGGGCGGGCACCCGTACAGCGCCATAGGCGTCAGCCGGGGCCTCGCGCAGATGACCGCCTTCGAGGTGCCGTTCGCGCTGTCGGTGATAGCGGTGGCCGCCCAGTACGGCACGCTCGACATCAACGCCATCGTCGCGGCCCAGCAGGGCGGCTTCGCCCACTGGACGCTCGCGACCAATCCGCTGGCCGTGATAGCCGCGATAGTGGCGTTCCTCGGCATGTCGGGGCACAACCCGTTCAGCGTCGTCATAGCGCCGCAGGAGATCCCGATAGGACCGCCGACCGAGTACCAGAGCAACCTGCTCGGCATGCTGCAGACGAACAGGGCGATATTCAACGGCGCCAAGCTCGTGCTGTACATGAACCTGTACTTCGGCGGGGCCACGAACATCGTCGCGATGGTGATCAAGACCTTCCTGATCTACTTCGTCAACGTGTTCGTCGGCCAGGCCTTCCCGCGGCTCCGGACCGACCAGTCGATCAGGTTCTTCCTCGGCGCGCCGACGCTCGTCGGCATAGCCTCGGTCATCATCGCAGTCATCTAGGAGGCGCGCAATGAGCGAGAAGAAAACGATACCGGCGCCCCTCGCGAACGAGGGCCTGCCGCCCGAGGAGCGCGGACTGTTCTGCGACGCCGCCCCCCGCGAATACGAGCCCGCCAGGGGCGCCTGGGAGCGCTTCCTAAACTGGGCTCGATCGGAGAGCCTGTGGCTCCTGGGATTCGGGACCGGCTGCGGCGCCATAGAGCTACGCCCGCTGATGACGAGCCGTTTCGACATGTACCGCTACGGCATCCAGCCCAGGCCGACGCCTCGGCAGTCGTCCGTGTTCGTGATAGGCGGCTACGCGTCGGTGAAGACCCTCAAGCGCATCGTCCGCAGCTACGAGCAGATGATGGGGCCGAAGTTCGTGCTCGCCCTCGGCTCGTGCACCATCAACGGGGGCATGTACTGGGACAGCTACAACACCATCAAGCGCATAGACCAGTACATCCCGGTGGACGTGTACATAGCCGGCTGCATGCCGCGGCCCGAGGCGCTGCTCGCCGGCTTCCAGGAGCTCAAGAGGATAATCAAGTCGGGCGGCGGCGAGGGGCAGAACGAGTACGCCCGCAACTTCGACTGGTACAAGGCGAACCAGAAGAAGGTCATCAAGGACTGGAACATGCCCGACTACAACTGGTAGGAGACCGTAGATGAACGAACTGGCGAAAGAGCTCGCCGGACGCTACGGCGCCCGCGGCTGGCACGACATACGAAAGGACCTGGCCTCCGTCGAGGTCGACGCAATCAGGATACGCGACGTCATGGCGTACCTGCGCGACGAGGCGGGGTACGGGCACCTGTCCTTCATGACGGCGATCGATAATATCGAGCGCGGCGCCTTCACCCTCAGCTACGCGCTACGCGACCACGACGCCCGGCGCGGGCTGATCGTCCACGCGGACGTCGACCGGGCCGAGCCGACGGTAGACTCGATCCACCTCCTGTGGGGACAGGCCTGGACCTACCAGCGCGAGATGAGGGAATGGTTCGGCATCGACTTCCCGGGCAGCCCGCGGGTCGACGAGGAGTTCGTGCTCGAGGGCTGGGAGGGTCCGCCGATGATGAGGCGCGATTTCGACTCGCTGGCCTATAGCGACGCGACCTACGCGGAGCGGCCCGGCCGCGTCACGCACGACCCCGCCTCCCATATGAGAGAGAAGCTCTATCCGGAGGCCGCTCAATGAGGCGAGAGAAGCAGCGCGTTATACCCCCGGCCGAGCGGGCGACGCCGGACCTGGATTCGGGCAAGTACCTGGTCATGTGGCAAGGCCCTCAGCATCCCGGCATCACCGGCAACATGTCCCTGCGGCTCGTGGCCGAAGGGGATACGGTCGTCGACTGCGAGACGCACGTCGGCTACCTGCACCGAGGCTTCGAGAAGCTGATGGAACGCCGCCTGTACATGCAGAACTTCCCGCTCGTCTGCCGCATCGCGGTACCAGAGCCGGACTTCAACGAGTACTGCTACGCGGCGGCGCTCGAGGAGCTCGCGGGCATCGTAATTCCGGAGAAAGCCGTCTGGCTGCGCACGTTGTCGCTGGAGATGATGCGGCTCGCCAGCTTCCTCATGTGGATAGGCGGCCAGGCCGGCGCGTTCGGCCACGGCACGATAGCCCAGTGGAGCGTCACGATGCGCGACTACGTCCTCGACCTCTTCGAGGAGCTGACGGGCGGCCGTATATACCACATGTACATCATACCCGGCGGCGTCCGCGGAGACGTCCCGGCCGGCTTCTACAAGCGCGTCCTCGAGACCATGGCGGTCGTCGAGAAGAACCTCGACGACATCGAGCTGGTGATGTTCCACAACGCCGTCTTCAAGATGCGCGCCGAGGGCCTCGGCTACATCCCCAGGGACTGGGTCGACCATTACGGAATCACCGGCCCCAACGCGCGCGCCGCCGGCGTCGCTCGCGACCTGCGCAAGGACTCGGGGTACCTCGCCTACCCCAGGCTCGACTTCCAGCCCATCGTCGGCACCGAGTCTGACGCGTACGAGCGAGCGAGGCTACGCCTCGGCGAGATGTACCAGGCGATAGACCTGATACGGCAGATCGTCGATATGGCGCCGAAGGACGGCCCGTTCCGCGAGCGGCTTCCGAATCCGCTGTACTGGAGGATACCCGCGGGCGAGACATACGTCTCGGCGGAGTGCACCCGGGGCGAATACGGCTTCTACGTCGTATCCGACGGCTCGGACAAGCCCCGCCGCGTCGCGGTGCGCGGCCCGAGCTACACGCACGCGGTATCGGTGATGGAGCGGCTCGTCCGCGGCGTCAACATAGCGGACGTGGCGGGCCTCATGGTCAGCCTCCACACCTATCCCCCGGAAATCGAGAGGTGAGACGATGGACATAAAGGACTTCATAGCGCCCTTCGCGGTCTGGAAGCGCGCCTTCGAGAAGCCGTTCACGGTCAAGAAACCGATCGACGAACGGCCGGGCGCCCCGCGCTACCGCGGGTTCCATATGAACGACGCCGACGCGTGCGTCGGATGCGGCACCTGCGAGGCGATCTGCATGAACAACGCCATCGACCTCGTGCCGGCGGCCGGACGGGAGGCGAAGGACGGCGACTCCGGCCTCAGGCCCCGTATCGACTACGGCCGCTGCTGCTGGTGCGCGCTCTGCGTGGACATATGCCCGTCGGGATCGCTGTCCATGAGCAACGAGTACGTCTGGATCGACCGAGATCCCGACGTGTTCCGCTACGTGCCCGGCGTCGAGGCCAAGCCGTGGGACGGCTCGGCGCTCGGCTACCGCCGGGCGGAGGGCTATCGCCTGCTCGACGAGGACCGCGTCCCCATGCCGGAACTCGGCCACGCGGAGGCGGTCGCCTCCTTCCTCGAGCTGGTCAGGGGCTACTCGCGGGCCCAGGCCGAGAAGGAAGCCGACCGCTGCGTCTCCTGCGGGCTCTGTATCGCCAGTTGTCCCGCTCACATGGACATACCGGGCTACATCAAGGCCGTTCGCGACGGCGATATGGACGAGGGACTCCGCCTCCTCTACGAGACGAACCCCTTCCCCGAGGCCTGCGGCCGCGTATGCACCCACCGCTGCGAGGAAGCCTGCTCCATAGGCTCGGGCGGCGACCCGGTCGCGATACGCTGGCTCAAGCGCTATATCGCCGACCAGGTTGAGCTATCGGACTACGCAAAGGCCCTGCCGCGGGGCGCGGCGCCCTCGGGCAAGAAGGTAGCGATCGTAGGCGCGGGCCCGGGAGGCCTCTCCGCGGCGTACTACCTATCGATGCAGGGCCACGCGGTGACCGTGTTCGAGGCGGAAGAGGCCGCGGGCGGCATGCTTCGCTACGGCATCCCGGAGTACCGCCTGCCCTATCCCGCGCTGGACAAGGACATAGGCTATATCGAGAGCCTCGGCGTCTCCATCAGCCGCGGCGTCTCCATAGGCAAGGACATCGAGCTCTCAAAGCTGCGCACCGATTTCGACGCCGTGTACCTGTCCACGGGGCTACCGGTGGCGTACGGCCTCGAGGTGCCCGGTGAGGATCATCCCCGCGTACTGGACGGCGTCGCCGTGCTTGCCCGGGCGACGCGGGGAGAAGAGCTCGGCCTGGGCGGGCGGGTCGCGGTCATAGGCGGAGGGAACGTCGCGATGGACGCGGCGAGGACGGCCCTCAGGCACGGCGCGACGGTCGACATCCTGTACCGCCGCCGCGAGGAGGACATGCCCGCGGACGCCGACGAGGTACGGGAGGCCAAGGCCGAGGGAGCCCGCCTCGTCGAGAAGGCCATCCCGCTCGAGGTAAGGGATGCGCCCGACGCCGCGGGCGAGGCCGCCCTGTTCATCTGGAACGAGGCGACGATGGTCCAGAAGGAGCCCGGCAAGCGCCCCGTCCCCGAACCCATCCCCGGCGCCGTCCGCGAGGGTCGCTACGACTCTATCATCGCGGCGATAGGACAGGGACCCGACCTGTCCTTCATCGCCGAGTCCGACGGGGTACCCGTGAAGCGCTTCAGGCCCGTCGTCGATTCCTTCGGCATGGCGACCCGGGCAGCCGGAGGAGCTCCGGTCTTCGCCGGCGGAGACCTCGTCAACGACCGCAAGGACGCGATATCGGCGATAGCCGACGGCCACCGGGCGGCCATCGGCATCGACCGCCTGCTGTACGGGAAAGGAGCCTGACATGGACGCTACCACCTTCGCCGCCGCCCTCGACCTCGCCCTCGGAAGGGAGAAGGCGGCGGTGGCGTTCTACCGCGAGCTGTCGGCCATGGCGTCGTTCGCGGCCCAGAAATCGACGCTGGCCGAGTTCATGGCCATGGAGGAGGGCCACGTCGCGATGATCTCCGGCATGAAGGCGAAAGGGAGCGTGGCATTGTCTCCGACCGTCGCCGTCGACCTGGGGCTCGCCGCGAGGATGGACGCCGAGGAGAGGCCGACCGCGGGCATGACCTTCCAGGACATACTCGTCGCGGCCATCAAGAAGGAGGAGCGATCGGGCGTCCTCTACGAGCGGCTTGCCGAGGCCGCCTCGCAGCCCGGGCTCAAATCCGTCTTCGAGCGGCTGGTCGCGGAGGAGAGCCGGCACAAGCGCTATTTCGAGGATCTCTACGAAAGCGAGATAAGCAAGGACAACTGAGCCGTCATATCCCGTCCGGATCGAGCGCGCGTTTCCACCGGCCCATCTTGAAATAGACGAAGCCTATGGTCGCCGTCAGGAAATTGGACGCGAACATCGCCGCCCATATGGACAGCGGCCCGAGCGCCGTACGGTACGCCAGCAGGTAGGCCAGCGGTACCCTCACGCCCCACAGCCTGAAGACCGACAGAACCATGATCACCTTGGTGTCCCCCGCGCCCTGGAAGGCCCCGCTCATCGCGAAGTACAGGCCGAACATCAGTAGCGACGGCGTGACGACCTTGAACATGATATCGCCGAGCCTGACGGCCTCCGGATCCGAGACGAACAGCCTGACGAGCCCGCCCCCGTACGCGAAGGCCATCGTGAGAAGCGGTATCTCGAAGACCAGCACCATCGCCAGGGCGATCCGCACGACGCGCATCGCCAGGCGCTCGTCCCTGGCGCCCATCGCCCGCCCGACGAGGCTGGTCGTCGCGCTGGCGATACCGTGTGTGGGGATATCGAACAGGTTCATCAGGCGGTTGCCGACGCCGAACGCGGCGATGGCCGAGGTACCGAACATATTGACGACGCCCTGCAGGACGGTAAAGCCGAAGGCCGATAATCCCTGGCCGACGCTCGCGGGCAAGCCGATCCTGAGGAGCAGCCCCCAGGCCTTTGCCTTGGGCCGCATATCGGCCAAGGTCAACCGAAGGCCGGAGCGGCCCCGTCGCAGCACGGCCAGGGACAGCGCGGCGCCGACGCCCTGGGACGCGACCGTCGCGACTGCCGCGCCGGCCACGCCGAAGGCAGGGATAGGGCCGAATCCGAAGATAAGGACGGGATCGAGCGCGACGTTGATGCCTATCGCGAGCAGATGCACCTTTATCGGCGTCGCCGAGTCGCCTATCGCCGTGAACGACGCCTGCAGGGAGAAATACATGAACGTGAACGGAATGCCGAGGAAGATGATGCGCATATAAACGAGGGCGAAACCGTACACCTCGTCCGGCGTATTGAGCGCCCGGAGCAGGGGAGCCGCGACGACGGCTCCGATCGTCGCGAGGAAGATAGACGCGACGAGCAATAGCGACGTCGCCTGGTTCATGTATCCGTTCATCTTCGCGGCGTCGCCCTTGCCCTTGGATTGGGCGATGAGCGTTGTCCCGGCCCCGGACAACCCGGCGCCGAAGACGGTAATGAAGAAGACTACGCTGAACGCTATCGATGGAGCCCCTATCTCGGCGGTGCCGAGCCTGCCGAGGAAGAACGCGTCGGTGAGGTTGTATACCGTTTCGATAGCGCTCCCGAGCATCATCGGGAAGGCGATCTTGAGGAGCGACCTGAAAACTTCCGCTGAATTGACGTTATTCGTGAGGCCGCCGGTAGCGGCCGGTCCGATTCCGGTGTCGTCGCGCATGCGCCGTATAGTATCGACGCCGACGAGCCGCGCCTACTGGCGCAATGCGCCTACTGGCGCAACTTGACGGCGCATACGGCGTCAGGTATGCTCCGGCAATGAAGATTTGGCTTAAGTACCTGATCGCTACCATTGTCGGCGTAGCCGCCGGCTTCATCATTCCGATGGGAGACGGCAACGTCATAGACGCGGTCGCCGTCATAACGATGAATATCGGGCGCTACGCCCTCCTCCCGCTCGTATTCTTCTCCGTCGCTATAGCGGCCTTCGAGCTTCACGAAGAACGACGGCTGCACCGGGTGTGGCTCAGGACGGTCGGATATTCCATAGCGACGGTATTCGCGCTGTCGCTAGTCGGGCTCGCCGGCGCGTTCATCTTCTCCCCGGGCAGGATCCCCCTGTCGACCGAGGCCACTACCAGCGTCGGCACCGTCCCCGCCGTCTTGGGAGTGCTCGCCTCCGTCATCACGCCAGACGCCCTGTCCACGCTCTCGGCCTTCGATTTCCTGTTGCCCGCGGCTATATTCGCGTCGATCCTCGGCCTGGCGTTCGCCTTCGACAAGGCCGCGACCAAACCGGTCGTAGCCCTGTTCGACTCGTTGTCGCGCATCCTCTGGCAGATCAACAGCTTCTTCGTGGAAGTGCTGCCGATCCCGCTCATCATAGCGGCCGCGGCGAGGACGGCGACGATGGTCAGGACGCCGCGATTGGCCGTATTCGGTCCGCTATTCGCGGCGATCGGCATAGAGACGGCGTTCGTCGTGCTCGCGCTCTTGCCGCTCGCGATATGGCTTATCGACAGGAAGGCCAACCCGTACAAGACTCTGTTCGCGCTTACCGCGCCGGCCATAGCCGCGGCCATCTCTGGCCATACCTACGTACAGGCGGGAGCCGCGGCCAAGCACCTGAAGGAAAGCCTCGGCGTCAGACGCCGCTCGGGCGCCGTATCGTTACCGCTCGCGCTGGCGTTCGGCCGGTCCGGGACGGCGATGGTCACGGCCACGGCCTTCGTCGCCATCCTCAATTCATATTCCAACCTCGGCCTCGGCTCGAGCGCCCTCCTCTGGATGATGGCGACGGTACCCGCGACGGCGCTGCTCCTCGGAGCGGCTCCCGGCGCCGGCCCGATCGTCGCGCTGACGACGCTCTGCGCCTCGTACGGCCGAGGCTTCGAGTCCGGCTACATATTATTGGCCCCCGCGGCCCTGCCGCTGGCCATGATCGCGGCCTTTATCGACGCTATCTGCTCTGCCTGCATAGTCTCCGCGGTCGCCTCGATCGAAGGGTACGTACAGGTAAAGGAATTACGCCATTTCATATAAACCGCCAAGAACGACGTTTAATTGACATTTTAGATAAGCGGCTCTAGAATCGGCCCATGAGTTTAAGCACCATCCTCACGGAACAGACCGTAGCTACGGCGCTACGTTCCAGGGACAAGATCGGTATTATCAACGAACTGCTCGACCTGCTCGTCGCCGCGGGCGCCGTCACCGACAAGCCGGCGGCACTGCAGGCGGTACTCGAACGAGAGCGTAAGATGTCCACGGGCATGAAGTACGGCATCGCCATCCCCCACGGCAAGACCGCGTCCATAGCGTCCCTCGTCGCCTGCGTCGGCGTATCCGAGGAACCGGTGCCCTTCGATTCGCTCGACGACGAGCCCGCCCGGATCTTCATCATGACCCTGTCGCCGCCCGAAAAGACCGGGCCCCACCTGCAGTTCCTCGCCGAGGTCAGCCAGCTATTCAAGAGCGACGCCAAGCGCTCTGCCGCCATCGCCGCGTCCACGCCCGCGGAGCTGCTTTCCATCATCGCCTGCTGATTCGCGGCTCGACGCCGCGGACGCCCCGATATCCCTTAGCCGTACCGGCTTTTCGCCGATAGCGGACGCCCCGATATCGACTAAAAGAGAACGGCCGCCGACCCGAAGAAGGGTCGGCGGCCGTCGTCGTCCTCAAGGACGGGCGGTTTATTCTATGACGGCGAGAACGTCAGAGAACTTTACGATAAGGTGGTCGGCTCCGTCGATCTTGATCTGGGTTCCGGCGTACTTGTCGTACATGACCTTGTCGTTCTTCTTGACCTTGATGACGTCGGTATCAGTACCAATGGCTATGACGACGCCGGTCTGGGTCTTCTCCTGCGCGGTCTGCGGGATGATGATACCGCCGGCGGTCTTGGTATCGCCTTCCTGTACCTTGATGAGCACGCGATCGCCCAACGGATTTACTTTCATTTCGTATCCCTCCTGGAACGTATGTGAGTGTTAGTATCGATAACGGTGGAAATGTACTAAAAAGAAGCGAACGGGGTCAAGGAAGAATCAGCCTTGTTTGGTCAAGCCGGGGGCAAATCGCCTGTTTCCCGGCCTAACGCACGGTTGCTACGGTTATACGCGCCATATCCGCGTCCGTATGTGGCCGAATCGTGCCCGGAAGTCGTACATTATATCGCGGAGGATACGATGCCCCGCAAGAATGATTCCTGGAACCCTAAAAATAAGAAGAAGACCTCGAAGGGGAATCCTATCCCTCCGATGAACAACTGGAAATATTCGATCGCGTACGTGTTCATAGCCGTCGTTTCGATTAGCCTGTTCAATTGGTTCGTAGAATCGGCCGACAGCTCGGTAGTGCCGTACAGCGAATTCAAGTCTCTCGTCGCCTCGGGACGCATCTCCCGTATCGAGCTGGACTCCAACTATTATACCGGCTATTCCTCCGCTCCCGCCAGGCAGGACGGCAGAACTACTGAGGCGGGCCAGACCAGCGTATACAAGACGGTCCCTATAAACGATCCGGATTTCACGAAGCTCCTGGACGAGAAGAAGGTCGTCTATTCAGCCGTCTCCCGCGAGGGGAACGCGCTGCTGGGATTCGTCCTCAACTGGGTACTGCCCATCGGACTGATGTTCTTCCTCTGGCGGATGCTGCAGAAACGCCTGACCGGCATGGGATCCAACGTGCTGTCCGTCGGCCAGAACAAGGCGGTCATCGTCGCCGAGGGTGACGTAAAGACCCGTTTCGTCGACGTGGCGGGCGTCGACGAAGCCAAGGAGGAGTTGGTCGAGGTCGTCGACTTCCTCAAGAACCCCAAGAAGTACACCGACATCGGAGGCAAGATACCCAAGGGCGTGTTGCTCGTAGGCCCTCCCGGAACCGGCAAGACACTGCTGGCGCGCGCCGTGGCGGGCGAGGCGGGCGTCCCGTTCTTCAGGATGAGCGGCGCCGAGTTCGTCGAGATGTTCGTCGGCGTCGGCGCGGCCCGCGTACGCGACCTGTTCAAGCAGGCCCGGGAGAAGGCGCCGTGCATCGTGTTCATAGACGAGCTGGACGCCATAGGCAAGAGCCGCGTCAACGGCGCGATGGGCGGGAACGACGAGCGAGAGCAGACCCTGAACCAGCTCCTCGTCGAGATGGACGGATTCGACGCGACGAGCGGCCTCATCATACTGGCCGCGACCAACAGGCCCGACGTGCTCGACCCGGCGCTGCTCCGCCCCGGGCGCTTCGACAGGCAGGTCGGCGTGGACAGGCCGGATATCGTCGGCCGCGAGGCCATCCTCAACATCCACGCCAAGACCGTGAAGCTCGAGACGGCGACCGACCTGAAGAAGGTGGCGCGGGCGACCCCGGGCTTCGTCGGCGCCGACCTGGCCAACGTGGTGAACGAGGCGGCGCTGCTGGCGGTGCGCGCCGGCCGGAAGAAGGTCCAGCAGCAGGACTTCGAGAAGGCCGTCGAGAAGATCATGACCGGCCTCGAGAAGAAGAGCCGCGTGATGAACCCCGACGAGCGCCGCGTGATCGCCTACCACGAGGCCGGCCACGCCATCGTAGCCGCGTTCACGCCCGAGGCGGACCCGGTACAGAAGGTATCGATAGTCCCGCGCGGCTTCGGCGCCCTGGGCTTCACGCTGCAGGTGCCGATAGAGGACCGCTACATCGTCACCCAGGACAAGCTCCTGGGCGAGATCGACGTGCTGATGGGAGGGCGAGCCGCCGAGGACCTGACCTTCGGCAAGATATCGACGGGCGCGTCCAACGACATTACGCGCGCCACCGACATAGCCCGCAGGATGATAACCGACTACGGCATGTCCGAGCGCTACCGTAACGTCGCGCTGACCAGGCGCGGCGCGGGCATGATAGGCCCGTCGGCCGAGCCGGTGATGGCCCGCGAGTACGGCGAGGAGACCCAGCGATACATAGACGAGACGGTGGCCGAGACGGTATCCGTTCGCTACGACACGGCGATGAAGGTGCTGGTCGCGCGGCGTGACCTGCTGGACAAGCTGGCGGCCGAGCTGCTGGAGAAGGAATCCGTAGACGAGGCGCACTTCAAGGCCATCATCGCGGGCCCCGACCCGGCTACCCCGGCGGAGGAACCGGCCCAAGCCTGACGATCCGAATCAGCTGGACATGCGATACGGTTTACGATACACTTTTAATCGCTAGCGATAGCGAAAAGGAGTGATCATGTTGCCTACCGTATTGCTCGTCCTATACGCCGTCCTCTTGCTGGCCATAGCCACGGCAAGCCTTAAGTACGCGGATACTATCGATAATTTCCTGGTCGCCGGACGATCCCAGCGTAAGACGCTCGTCGTCGCGTCGATGCTCGCGTCGACGATAGGCGGCGGCCTGACGATAGGAACCGTCACCCGGGCCTACAACATCGGCTTCCCGGCGTTCTGGTTCGTCGCCGCCGGCGCGATCGCGCACTTCCTGCAGGGCGCGCTGCTGTCGCGCAAGGTCCGCGCTACCGAGGCCGTCACCCTCCCCGACCTGGCGCTCAAGCTCGTCGGCCCCTCGATGAGGACGCTGACTTCGATCATCGTGCTCGTCACGTGGGTAGGCATAGCGACCGCGCAGTTCGTCGCGGCGGCCAAGATCGTATCCGGCATAACCGGCCTCGGCCATCAGTCGGCCGTAATCGTCGCGGCGGCCTTCCTCGTCGCCTATACGCTTATCGGCGGTCAGAAGTCGGTGCTACGTACCGACCTCTTCCAGTTCGGATTCCTCGCCATCGCCCTGCTCGCGGCTCTCGCATGGCTCTTCCTAGGTTCGCCGCCCGCGGCGGGCTCGGTCAGCGTCGAGGTCTTCAACGCGAATTTCGGATTCCTGGACCTGCTGTACTACGTGATCGTACTCGGGGGCTCGTACTTCATATGCCCGATGATGTTCTCCCGCATCCTGTCCGCCGACACGCCCGAGAACGCCCGCAAGAGCTCCTTCATGTCGGGCTTCGGCATGATGGCGTTCGCGCTCATCGTCACCTTCATCGGCCTCTGGGCCAGGGCCTCGATCGCCGACCTGGGAGGGATCGACCCCCTCAACTACATAGCGCACAACAGCCTGCCCGGCGTTCTGGGTACGCTGCTGATATTCGGCCTCCTCGCCGCGATCCTGTCGACCGGAGACACGGTCCTCCTGACCGCCGCCGGCGTACTCGAGCACGACCTGCTCAAGCGCAAGACGGTCGCGGGCGTACGCGTCTGGACGGTCGCCGTCGGCGTGGTCGCCGCGTCCATAGCGCTGTTCCAGACCGATATCATCGGTATCCTCATCAAGACGTACAACGGCTACACCGCCGGCATCGTGCCCGCGCTCTTCGTCGCGATCGTGCTATCGGGCAAGCGGAGGATGAACCCGGCGATAGCCTTCGCGGCCGTCGTAGCCGGATACGCGCTAGGCACCGCGGGCAGCTTCATGCATGAAGGGAGCGCGACCGCCAAGCTCCTGCCGCTGGCGGGCCTGGTCGCGTCGGCTATCCTGTCTCTGATAGCCGCGTACGGCCCGAAGAAGGCCGAGGCGAGATAGGAGCTTTGCTATAAGCGGCGAGTCGTTGTAAGCTGTTCCGGCGCGGCGTCCCGCGCTGGAGGCTTCGATGACAAAATACCGCCGTTCCCGCCCGATCGTCGTATTCGCTACGGTCGCTACCTTCGCGTGCCTCGTAACGACGCTTAACGGTTGCTCCGATACCAAGGAAGCGGGTCCCGAGGCGGGCCTCGCTTCCGATGTCTCGAAGTCGGCGCCGATAGACGCGAGCGCGCTGGACAGGGCGTTCGCCCGGCAGGAAACGCTCGAAGGGAGCCTCAAGCGGGGTTCCATAGACCTCGGCTCGTCATCCATCACCTATTACTCCAAGACCGCCGCGCAAGGCGGGGCCGCTCCGCTGGCCCCCGAAGAAGGGGATATGGAGATCGTCGACTTCTCTCCGACGGGGGAGCTACCCGTCGAGATGCGGAGGCCGACCGTCTACGTGATGTTCAATCACCCGGTGGTGCCGCTGGCGAAGCTGGGCGAGCCGATGCGGGAAAGCGCCATCATGGCCATAGAGCCGGCGGTCCCGGGCACCTACCGCTGGTACGGCACCCGCGTGCTGTCGTTCGAGCCCGACGAGCCCTTGGTCGGCGACCCCCGATACACGGTGACCGTATCGGCAGACGCGCGGTCGCTCGGCGGCCGAAGGCTCGGCAAGCCGTTCAGCTTCGATTTCTATACCGAGGCCGTCAAGGTCGTCAATTTTTATCCCGGTACCAGTACCGACACGGACGGCCTGACCTGGGACGTCCCGACCGCGATAGCCAGGTACGCGATACTCGAGTTCAATCAGCCCGTCGACCCGTCGCACGTCGCCAAGGCCATATCCGTACGCGTCGGCAAGGCCGAGGCATCCTTCAAGGCTACGCGGCCGAATTTCCCCGAGGCACTGGCGACGAGGACGCCCCGCGCCGTCCTCCTGTCGCTGGAGGACGAACCGCCGGAGAACGTGCGCGTCGAGATCACCCTCAAGAAAGGCGCCTCGCCGTTCAAGGATTATCCTGAGACGAAGGCCGACCAGAAGCTACGGTACAGCACGATACGGCCGCTATCGTACGTCGGCCTCGAGTCATACGCCCACGATATGCCGAGGAACAACCAGCCCGGCGCCCTGCCCGTCTACGCCCGCTTCAGTCACCCGCTCGCCAAGGGGGCGGAGGCCTTTCCGTGGCCCGTGACGGTGAACGGCGCGCCCCGCTCGGCCGTTTCGGTCGAACTGTTCGGCACCACGGTCCGGATAAGCCTGGAAGGGCTCGAGCCGGGCGACGACGTCGCGGTGACGTCTCCGTCCGGCGTCAAGGACGTCTACGGCCGCGGCCTGCCCGGCTCATCCAAGTCTACGACCATACCCGAGCCCCGCGCCTACGTCGGGTTCCCCTATCGCTCCTTCTACCACCTCGAGGCGGCCTTCCCGCCGAAGCTGATGTGGGAGGCTCGCAATATGGACGCTATATCGCTCGGCATCGCCAAGGGAGAGGCGGGAGACTGGGCGCGGGGCGCCGGAACCCGTCCGCCCCTAAGCCCCGTCGACATGGGATCATGGAAGCGCAACAAGGTCCGCTACACGCTGGAGGACCTCGCGCCCTATCTTAATTCCGGCGGCTTCGGCACGGTGTTCTTCAACTGGACGTCGCTACTCAAGACGACGCGAGGCGATCGCAAGGAGTCGTCCGGCTTCGCGGTGCAGGTTACCGATATCGGCGTCACGGTCCGGTACGCGCATAACAAGGCGCTGGTCTGGGCGCATTCACTATCGACGGGCAAGGCTATCCCCGGCGCCAGGGTGACCATAGACGCCGCCGCCGGCATCCCGGCCAAGACGGCCAGGACCGACGACACGGGCCTCGCGGCGATAGCCTTCGCGCCGGGCGAGCTGGGCCGCTACATTCGGGCGAATCGCGGTTCCGGCTTCGAGCTGCCCGTGCGCGTACAGAAGGGGGCGGACGCGGCCGAGCTGTTCGCCCGCAATACGCAAAACATCTGGACGTCGACGCTATACGGCTATGTATCGCCGGCGATCGTAGAAACCCCCGTAGACCGCGCCATGATCTTCACCGACCGCGGCCTCTATAAGCCCGGCGAGGAGATCGCGCTGCGCGGCATACACTGGGTGCAGAGCGTTTCTGAATTCTCTCCGTACGCCGGCGACTATACGCTGACCCTCAAGGATCCGCGAGACGGGCGTCTACTATGGGAGGCCAAGGGCCGGACGACCGGATCGGGCGGCTTCGCCCATCGCTTCCAGCTACCCGAAGGCCTCGAGCCGGGGACCTACAGCATCCAGTACCGCGCGCACGGAGGCGGTTTCTCGAGCGGCGTCGCGTTCACGATAGCCCAGTTCCGCCGACTGGCGTTCCAGGTCGACAGCTCCGTCGCCGACCGGCCCTTCTACCAGGGCGACGAGGCGAGCGTCGAGGTGAGGGCCTCATACCTTGCCGGAGGCGCCATGCCCGAGGCGTCGTACCAGTACTACTGGACGCGCAAGCCGGCCGGCTTCGTCCCTCCCGGCACCCGATGGAACGGCTACGTCTTCGGCCCCGGCGCGTGGGAGGGAGAGAAGTACCTTTCCAGCGGCAAGGGCGCGCTGAGCCCGGCGGGCGCGGTCGTCCTCAAGGAGAGCACCGAAGGCCAGAACGCGAGCGGCTCGGCCTACCATTACGTGCTGGAGACGACGGTCCAGGACATCGACCGCCAGGCCGTCGCGAGCGCGGCGACCGTGCTGGTGCACCCCGCGGCTTTCTACGTGGGCGTTAAATTCGTCTCTGCGTCGGCCGATGGGTGGTGGAGCCGCTTCGTACCCACCGGCAAGGACGTGAAGTCCGAGGCGGCGCTCGCGTCCCCCGACGGAGAGCCCTGGAGCGAGGACGCCCGCCTGACGGTCCGGCTGACGATAGGCAAATGGAAGTCGACCGAGCAGCAAGGCGTCTACGGCCGCGTCAACACGCGATGGGAATACGTCGAGGAGGAAGTGCGCAACGCCGAGGTCTCGGCCACGGACGGCAAGGCTTCCTGGACCTTCAAGCCAGTGGAAGCGGGCGACTACGTCCTGTCATACGAGGGCAAGGATTCCAAGGGACGCTTCGTCAAGACGAGCCTCCGGTTCTACGCCACCGGCTCGGCGTGGGCGCGTAACGCCACCGAGACGCCTTCCACTATAGACCTGATCCCCGACAAGGCCGAATACCTGCCGGGAGAGACGGCCAGGATACTGGTCCGTAGCCCGCTCCCGGAGGCCGACTACCTCGTTACCGTCGAGCGCCAGGGCATACTGTCGGAACGCGTCGTCAGGATAGGCGACGGCGACGCCATCGTCGAGCTACCGATTACCGACGAGCACGTACCCGTCGTATACGTAGCGCTCAGCTCGTATACCAAACGGGAGGCCGCGCCTTCGGACTACTTCGAGCCCGACCTGGGCAAGCCCAGGGGCGTATTCGGCATCGTCGGCCTCAGGGTCTCCACCAAGCCGGTAGAACTGGACGTGGAGGTCGCCGCGGTCGACGGAGCCTATAAGCCGGGCACGAAGGCCGAGGTCGTCGTCCGCGTCACGCACGAGGGCAAGCCGGTAGCGGGCGGAGAGGTCACGCTGATGGCCGTCGACCGCGGAGTCCTCGACCTCATCGATTACCACGTGCCGAATCCGGTCGGCTTCTTCTACGATCCTGGCAATTTCCCTCTCGCGGTCCATGGCGACGACAGCCGCAGGCTGCTCCTCAAGCCGGTCTCCTACGATACGTCCCTCTTGACCGGCGGGGACGGCGAGAAGCCGAACGAACGCAAGGACTTCAGGCCCCTGGCCCTCTTCGAGCCCTTCGTCCTGACCGACGAGCGGGGCCTGGCCAAGGTATCGTTCGAGCTACCCGATTCGCTGACGACGTACCGGCTGACGGCCGTGGCGCTCAGCGGCGCCAGGCTCGGCCTGTCCGAGGGCGAGCTCCTTGTCCAGAATCCGATTAACGTCCGGGCCGCGCTGCCCCGGCGATTCCGTAACCGCGACACCGCGGCGGCGGGCGTCATCCTGCAGAACCTGACGAAGTCCGAGCAGACGGTCGCCGTCACCGCATCGAGCGACATCCTGCGCGTGGAGGGGGAGGCGACGCGGACCGTGACGATCCCGCCGAGCGGCGTCTACGAGCTGCCGTTCGTGCTGGCCGCGACGACGCCGGGCGAGGGAACCGTATCCTTCACGGTCGCGAGCGAGGCCTTAAGCGAGATCCTGACCGAGAAGGTCATCGTCGAGAGACCGCTCATCAAGGAGGCCTTCTCTACGGTCGGTTCGATAGCCCGCGACGAGCAGACCGCGCAGGAAGGGCTTTCCATCCCGTCGGCTATAGCGCCCGGCTACGGCAGCCTGACCGTCAAGGCCTCCTCGAGCCTCCGGCCGTATATCGAGCCGTCCATGGACCGGCTCCTCGACCGCCCCGATCCGTGGTGGGGCTACTACCGACGCCTGCTCTTCTCGTTCGCCTCGGTCTACGAGAACCGCGACGACGCGACGGTACGCGGGCTCCTGTCCGAGCTGGCCGGGCGCCAGCTGCCTAACGGCGGCATCTATACGGGCAGCTGGTTCCGGCGCCCCTACTTGTCCGACGACTACGTAAGCCTTCTTACGGCCCATTTCCAGCTCTTCGCCGAGTCCAGGCGCTGGAAACAGGCCCCCGGCCCCGACAGGGCCAGGCTCCTCTCCTACCTCGAGACGCTCAAGCCCGACGACGGGCGCTTCGGGCCGTACTACAAGGCGTACCTGGCCTACGTACTGACCGCCTCGGGCAGGAAGGACGCCGCGTACCTGCAGAAGGTCGAGGCGCTCGAGGACGGGCTCGGGCTCGGCGGCTACGGCCTCCTGGCCCAGGCCTACCTGGCCGCAGGCGACCGCGATGGCGCGGAGCGCGTATATAAGCGGTCAAAGAATTTCGTCCTCATGGGAACGCAGAAGGTCGACGTCAAGGAAAGCTACGAGGCCACGCATTATTGGAGCTCGCTGCTGGCGGAGATGGCCATCATGCTCAAGAACGCCTACGAACTCGGCGAGGACGCGGGCTTCGTGCAGCGCCTGGCCGGTAGCCTGGACCGAAGCGAGCGCTACTGGCGCACGCTCAACGACGACCTGTGGACGATGCTGGGCTTCATCCCCCTGCTCGACGCCGAAGGCCCGGGGACCGGGACGACGAGCTTAACGCTCAGTTCCGGCGAGACGACCCTCGCGAAGGCGGAACTGAGCGCCGCCGAGCCAGGATCGACGACGACGCTGGAGTTTTCCGAGACGCCGCTCGCCGACCTGCCGCGCGACACTGTCGCGCCGCTCGACTTCGCCAAGCGGGGAGACGCTCCGCTGTACTATACGACCATCCTACGCTACGCCCTCCCGACCGAGACGGCCTATGCCCGCGACGAGGGCATAGAGGTACACGTGCGCTACGAGACCCTGGACGGAGACGCGGTCGCCGAGGACGCGCTGGCGCTCGGTGAGACGTACCGCGTCCGCGCCGACGTCTCGACGACGAAGCGCAGGCAACGGCTGGAGCTACTCGTGCCCATACCGAACGGCGCGGAGATAGTCGACCCCGGATTCGTAACGACGGGCCGGTACGCTGACGCGGGCGGTACGGGCTCCCAGACCATAGAGCGGGAGACCGTCTACGGCGATACGATCAGCGTGGGCGCCGAGGGCTACGCTAGCCGCGGCTACGACGGCTGGTACTGGTACTGCTACGATCCCGATTCCTTCGCGCTGGACAATATGATGGTGTACCGCTGGACCGATTTCTACGCCGGCAGCCGCGTAATCACCTTCCTGGTCCGCGTGACGACCCCCGGCGTCTATCCTACGCCGCCGGCGACCGCCAGCCTGGAATTCGAGCCCGAGGTATTCGGGCGTTCCGAGGGTAAGCTCTTTGTCATCAAGCCCTGACCGGAGGCGGGCGCGCCTTCGGGCGGCCGCGCTACGCATAGGCGCGGTCGCCGCCCTGTACCTGCTGTGCTTCCGGATCGCGCCGCGCCTCTCGCCGTATGCCGGGCAGGCCGCGCTCGACTCCCTGCGGTTCTCCGTCGTCGTGCTCGACGCGGACGGGGGAGAACTGCAGGCCTTGCCCGTCGGTGACGGACTCAGGCGCCTCTACGTCCCCGCGGCGTCGGCGCCCCCCGAGCTCGAGCGGCTCGTGCTGCGCGCCGAGGACAGGCGCTTCCGCCTGCACCCGGGAGTCGACGCGCTGGCGCTGCTCCGCGCCGCCGCCCAGAACGCGGGCGACGGACGGACGGTAAGCGGCGCGTCGACTCTGAGCATGCAGGTCGCGCGGCTCCTGTCGCCGAGGCCGCGCACGATGGGCGCCAAGATCGCCGAGGCCTGGGAAGCCCTCCAGCTGGAGAGCCGCGTAGGCAAGTCCGGGATCCTGGACCTGTACCTGAACCTCATTCCCTTCGGCCGCAACGTCGAGGGCTTCGGCGCCGCGGCCCGCGTCTATTTCGGCGCGTCGCTGGACAGGCTGACGCGGGCCCAGCTGATGGTATTGTGCGTCATACCGCGCGCGCCGGCCCGCTACGACCCGGCGGAATCCCCGGAGGCGGCGAGGGACGCGACGCTACGCCTGGCGGCCGCGATGGGCGACGATCCCGCCCGGGCGGCCGAGGCGACCGACGAGGCGCTGTCATCGGCGCTCGACGGGAGCAGGGGCGGCGTATGGCCGTTCAGGGCGCCCCATTACCTGGCATACCTGCGATCATCCGGCGCGCTGGACGGCATCGACGGCAAGGAACCGTTCCGCACGGCGATCGAACCGGCGCTTCAGTCGTGGCTGGAGGACCTGGCGGCCCGCACCGTCGACGAGGCCAGGGCCAAGCGCGTAACGAACGCCGCGGCCCTGTTCGTGCGTCCTTCCGACATGCGCGTAGCCGCGTGGGTAGGCTCGGTCGACTTCCACGACGCGGAAGGCGCGGGACAGGTGGACGGCGTGACGATGCGCAGGCAACCCGGTTCCACGCTGAAGCCGTTCCTGTACGCGCTCGCGCTGGAGAGCGGCTGGGACGCGTCTACGGTGATTCCCGACGTGCCGACCGATTTCGGCGGCGCCGAGGTCTACGTGCCCGCGAATTTCAACAATCAGTTCAACGGCCCCGTACGGCTGAGGCAGGCGCTCGCCTCCAGCCTCAACATACCGGCCGTCTATACGCTGGAACGCATAGGCGTCGAGCCGTTCGCCAACTTCCTCGTCGCCGACGGCTTCCGCTCGATAGACGAGCAGCGCGGCTCCCTCGGCCTCGGCCTTGCCCTCGGCAACGCCGAGATAAGTCTCTTCGAGCTCGTGCGGGCATACGGGCTGTTCATGAACGACGGGATCCCGGCCGCGCTCAACGACGGCGGCGGACTATCCCCGTACGCCGCCGACGAGAAGGCTATCGTCGACCCCCGCGTAGCCGCGCTGGTGCGCGATATTTTGACGAGGCACCCCGACCGTACCCTGGCCTTCGGCCGGGGCGGGCACGGGCGGCTGAAATTCGACGGCGCCATCAAGACGGGTACGAGCAACCAGTTCAACAATATCTGGGCGGTCGGCTTCACGAGCGACCTCCTGGGCGGCGTCTGGATGGGCAACTTCTCAGGCTCGACCGTCGTCGGCACCGCGGATTCCGGATATCCGGCGGCTATGCTTTCGAGCACCCTGGAGGCGTTCTCGTCCCATGAGCCCTTCCCTCCGCTGTCGGGCCTCGAGAAAAGGCGCGTGTGCGCCCTGTCCGGCATGGCGGCGACCGACGCGTGCCCCCACGCGCTCGAGGAGTATTTCCTGCCTGGAAAGGGTCTCCTTCCGTGCGACTGGCACGGGTCCGGGCCCTCGGGCGTAACCGTACGCTACCCGCAGGAATACAGGACGTGGCTGTCCCGATACCGGTACGCCTCGGCGAGTACCGCTAAAACGGCTGACCTGCGCATCGCGCGGCCCGTCGACGGCGCCGTCTTTTACCTGGATCCCTCCGCGCCGATTGACGGGCAGGAGTTCCTCGTCGAGGCCTTCGGCTCCGGGACCGGGAGCCTATCGATGGACGGCGTAACGTATTGGAGCGGCGCGTTCCCGGCCAAGGTCTGGCTCCCCCTGATCAGGGGCGCGCACATCGTCGACGCGTCTCAGGACGACGGATCCCTCACGGAAATAGAGGTGGAGACCCGGTAAGGCCATAGGCTTTCGACATATTGACAGCATTTGTCTAATAAGACATGATCGCTACGTGACATTATTACTATGTAGTGTCAAGGAGCGTACAATGGCAATAGTGATAACCGGGACTGGATCCTCGATCCCGTCCAACCGAGTGACGAACGCCGATCTCGCGTCCAGGGTCGAGACGACCGACGAGTGGATACGTTCGCACACGGGCATCGGGGCCCGCCGGTTCGCGGCGGACGGCGCGGTAACGAGCGACCTGGGCGCCGAGGCCGCGCTCGCGGCCATATCGAAGGCGGGCAAGACGCCCGCGGACATCGACCTTATCGTCGTCGCCACCGCGACGCCGGACTACTTCGGATTTCCTTCTACCGCGTGCATCATACAGGACAAGATAGGCGCGGTTAACGCCGCGGCGCTCGACGTCAACGCCGGCTGCACCGGCTTCATCTACGGCCTCGACGTCGCGGGCTCCATGCTAGCCTCTCCCTCCCGCAAGACGGCCCTCGTCATCGGCGCCGAGACCCTGTCCCGGATAGCCGACTGGAACGACCGCGCTACCTGCGTGCTGTTCGGCGACGGAGCCGCCGCGTTCGTCCTCGAGAAGGCCGACGACGCGGACGGGCGCGGACTCCTCAACTCCTGGCTACGGGCCAAGGGCTCGGGGCACAAGAGCCTCTACCTGAGCCAGCCGGAGCGCACGAAGACCTTCGAGCGCGTCGGCGACTGCGGCAAGAGCCCGGCTATCATAATGGACGGCAAGGCCGTCTACATGTTCGCCGTAAAGGCTATCACCGATACGATAGAGGCCCTGCTGGCGGAATCCGGGTTCGGCCTCGAAGACTTCAAGTGGATCGTGCCGCACCAGGCCAACGCGCGCATCGTACAGGCGGCCGCCAAGCGCTTCGGGATCGCCGACGATCACATCTACATGAACATAGAGGAATACGCCAACACCTCCGCCGCGTCCATACCGATAGCCCTCGACGAGATGTCCCGCAAGGGACTCCTCAAAAAGGGCGACCTCGTGATGGCCATGGGCTTCGGCGCCGGCCTGACCTACGGCGGCGTCATCATCCGCTGGTAAGCGGGCTCGAAAAGGAGACAGATATGCAGAAGGCAGTAATAACCGGCATGGGCGTCGTAAGCCCCATAGGCAACGATATCGATACGTTCTGGGCCGCCATAAAGGCGGGCAAGAGCGGCGTCGGCCCGATAACGCGCTTCGACGCTACGGAATTCGACTCCAGGATAGCCGCCGAGGTAAAGGACTTCGACACGAGCCTCTACATGGACCGCAAGGACGCGCGCAAGATGGCGCTCTTTACCCAGTTCGCGGTGGCGGCCTCGGTCCAGGCCTGGAGGCAGGCCGGCCTCGAAGGCTACGGCGTCGACCTGGAGCGTACCGCGGTGGTCCTCGGCAACGGCATCGGCGGCATAGAGATATTCGAGCAGAGCCATGCCAAGCTCCTGGAGTCGGGCCCGTCGCGCATGCTGCCGCTGACGGTCCCGATGATGATAGGCAACGAGGCCGCCGGCAACGTCGCCATCCACTTCGGCATCAAGGGCCCGGCCCTGACCACGGTCACCGCCTGCGCCTCGGGCTCGGACGCGCTGGGCCAGGCCCTGGACATGATACGCGCCGGCCGCGCCGACGTCGTCGTGGCCGGCGGCACCGAGGGCGCGACGAGCGCGTTCGCCGTAGGGGCGTTCTGCATGCTCAAGGCCCTGTCGACCGGCTATAACGACGACCCGACGAAGGCCTCCCGCCCCTTCGACGCCGCCCGCGACGGTTTCGTCATAGGCGAGGGCGCCGGCGTCGTCATCGTCGAGAGCGAGGCGCACGCGAAGGCGCGCGGAGCCGGGATACTCGTCGAACTGGCCGGCTACGGGGCCTCGTGCGACGCGTACCACATCACCGCGCCCGAGCCGTCCGGTGACGGCGGCGCGCGCGCCATAAGCCTGGCGCTCAAGGACGCCGGCCTCCAGCCGGAGGCGGTCGCGTACTACAACGCGCACGGCACCAGCACGCAGATGAACGACCCCATCGAGACGCAGATGGTCAAGAAGGCCTTCGGCGATCACGCGAAGAAGATGAAGGTATCGTCGACGAAGAGCATGACCGGCCATATGATAGCCGCGGCGGGCGCCGTCGAGGCCATCGTCTGCGCGCTGGCCATACGCGACGGATTCTTCCCGCCGACCATCAACCTCGAAACGCCCGACGAGGCATGCGACCTCGATTACGTGCCCAAGGTAGGCGTATCAGGCACCATAGACGCGGCCGCGAGCGGCTCCCTGGGCTTCGGCGGCCATAACGCCTGCGTCGTCCTGAGGAAGTACCCGTGAAGGCGGCCGGAAGCGAAATAGAGGCGATCCTACCCCACCGGGCGCCGTTCCTGTTCGTCGACGAGGCGGAGAACCTGCCCGACGGATCGATACGGGCCCAGCACCTGTTCCGACCCGAGGAGCCGTTCTTCGCCGGCCACTTCCCCGGTTACCCGGTCGTGCCCGGCGTGCTCCTCGTCGAGACGCTCGCGCAGGCGGGCGGCGTCGGGGCGACGCTCGCCTCTCGAGAGAGAGGCGCCGCAGCACGCGAGGAAGGCGGAGCGGCTGGCCCTGGCGGCTCCTCGGACACGTTCTTCCTCGCTACCGTCAATAACGTCAAGTTCCGCCGCCAGGTCCGCCCAGGCGAGCTCTTCGAGATGGAGATAACGACGCTACGGGACTCGGGCAAGCTTATCAAGCAGGCGGGCAAGGGTTCCGTGGGCGGCGAGTTGGCGGTAGAGGCCGAATGGCTATGCATCGCGGCCTCGGCCCCGACAGAAGATACGAAGGAGACCGCTCGATGACGCCGATGATACGAAGCAATATATGCCTTAACGCCCACCCGGCCGGCTGCGAGGCGATGGTCGGCGACTGGATAGCCCGCGTCATGGCGGCGAAGACGACGATCACGGCCGCCGCGAAGGCGTCTGGCAAGCCGCTACCCAAGGCCGTCCTCGTCCTCGGCTGCTCCACCGGCTACGGCCTCGCGTCCAGGATAACGGCGGCCTTCGCGTGCGGCGCCGCGACCGTCGGCGTGTCGCTGGAGCGCGAGCCGAGCGACAGGAAGTCCGGTACGCCGGGCTGGTACGACAACCGCGCCTTCGACGCGGCCGCCCTGAAGGCGGGACTCTTCTCCGCGACCTTCGACGCAGACGCGTTCGCCGACGAGACGCGGGCCAAGGTGATAGCGCTCGCCAAGGCGGAGGGGCTCCGCTTCGACCAGGTGATCTACTCGCTCGCGAGCCCCGTCCGTACCGATCCGGCGACGGGCGTCATGCACCGCTCGGTACTGAAGCCGCTGGCCGAGCCGTTCACCGGCCGTACCTTCGACGTGGTCGACGGCAGCATGAGCGAGGTGACGATACAGCCGGCTACCGACGACGAGGTCGCCGCCACCGTCAAGGTGATGGGCGGCGAGGACTGGGCGCTGTGGATAAGGGCGCTGTCGGGCGCCGGCGTCCTGGCCCCCGGCTGCGTTACGGTCGCCTACTCGTACATCGGCCCCGAGCACACCGCCAGGATATACCGCGGCGGGTCGATAGGCCGCGCCAAGGAAGACCTGGAACGGACCGCGGGTTCGCTGTCCAGGGAGCTCGCCCCGCTGGGCGGAGCCGCGTACGTGGCCGTCAACAAGGCCGTCGTCACGCGCGCCAGCGCCGTGATTCCCGTCGTCGCGCTATACGTAGCCGCGCTGTTCAAGACGATGAAGGAGCTGGGCCTCCACGAGGACTGCCAGGACCAGATGCTGAGGCTCTACCGCGACCGCCTGCTCGCCTCCGGCCCCGTGCCGGTAGACGCCGAGGGCCGCATACGCCTCGACGAGCTCGAGATGCGCGCCGACGTCCAGGAAGGCACGACGCGCCGTTTCTACGCGGCGACCGAGGCCAACCTCGCCGACACCGTCGACCTGGAGGGGTTCAGGCACGACTTCCTCGAGGCCCACGGATTCGACATGCCGGGCGTCGACTACGACGCCGACGTGCCGTTCAGGTAAAAAGCCAGAAGCCCCGGGGCGCTGACCGCCTACCCCGGGGCACGGATGCGGACCTGCCGGCCGCCGCGTTACTCTTCGGACCGTAAGGAGGTATCAGGAAAGGCATCGAGTACTCATTCCTAACGGATACACGCTTGCCGGCTACATCTCCGGCGGGCACGGGCTCGCCTCCGCGATGGCGGCCCACCGGCGCCGAATCACGGCGCCAGTCCTTCGAGTAACGCGGCGGTCTTTTCTTTAACCCGATCTTCGGTCTATCCTCTCCCCCATGAACATGCTGTTCCTGGACCCGCACGATATAGGCTCCCCGTTGCCCCGCGCCGACGCGCGCGTGCGGCACGTACTCAAGGTGCTCAAGAAAGGCCCGGGCGACGAGCTGGAGGCCGGCACGCCCGACGGCATGCTCGGCATGGCCCGTATAGAGTCGTACGACAACGATAGGATGACCTTCTCGTTCAGGCCGGCGCGCGAAGCGCCGCCGCTACGGCCGATAACGCTGCTCCTCGGCTTCCCCCGTCCCATACAGGCCAACCGCATCCTCAAGGACCTGGCGTCGCTCGGCGTCGGCCGCATCGTGCTGTCGGGCACGGAGCTCGGCGACAAGTCGTACTTCCAGAGCGATTTCTTCAAGAACCGCGAATTCCGATCAGCGTTGATAGAGGGCGCCGAACAGGCGGCCAACCCGCGCTTACCTGTGGTGGATACCGCGTGGACCCTCTCGCGCGCCCTGGAAACCATCGGCCACGGCGATTCGACGCCCGGCGGGCTCTGGGCCTTCGACCCGTACCGCGCCAGCGTCCCGTTCGGCGCCGCTACCCTGCCCGCCGCCGTCGACGCGGCGTCGCTCGTTCTCGCCATCGGCAGCGAGCGCGGCTGGACGCCCGCGGAGCTCGACCTCCTGGCCGCCGGCGGATTCTCGTTCGCCACCCTCGGCGACCGCATCCTCAAGACCGAGACCGCCGCCGTGGTAGCCGTGTCGCTAGCCCTGGGCAAGCTGGGGTATGTGTAGGCACGACACGACGCCCCGGGACGGGTTCGGGAATTCTGAAAGGCCTGGAAAATCATCTCGGAGGGGCCTGTCATACGAAAATGGCCTTCGCTGCGCGAAGGTCGATTTTCTTATGACACCCTCCTCCGC
>PGXV01000011.1 GCA_002839315.1 Spirochaetae bacterium HGW-Spirochaetae-3 | reverse complement strand
ACGGCAACCTCCCCGGCATGGGCGGCGTGTTCAACACGGTGAACCTGCACCTGTACCACTACGCGGGGAATAACCCGATCAAGTACACGGATCCCGATGGAAAGGCAGTTAACGTTTTAGCTGGAGCATTTATTGGAGCTGTTGTTAGTGCTTCAATGAATGTGATAAGTCAATATGCCTCGGCTAAAATGTCTGGATCTAGTTTTCAACTAGATGTAAATCAGACATTGGCTGCTGCTGCAGGGGGCGCTGTTGCTGGGGCGATAACATCTGGGGCATCTGCAGTTGCGAGTTTGTGTTACCAGCCAACGGCACAAGTAGCTACGGCTGTTGGTGGTGCGATTGCTGGAAGTGCAGGGAGTGTCGTTTCAACTATTGTGGAAAATGGTATGGGTGGAAAGCCGCTAACAGATGGAGTCAAGGACAGTGCAGTTATAGGAGCAATTGCTGGAGGTGTCTCAAGTGCGTTGGTTCCAGCTGCGAAGGTTTCATATAGAGCACCAGCCCCTTATACTCAAATAACGGCGACATCGGTTGCCCGAGATACAATTAAAGAGCTTGGTAATGGAGCAAAAGATGAGGTTATTACTAGAAGTGTTAAAAGGGCTTTGGAATAGTTATGAGATTCAGTGATGTTTACTATAGAATTAATAAGAAATACTATATTTTACAACTAGTAATAACAATAGTATTAATAGCGAACGGGCTATATAATAATATTGTTATTGATATAATAACTAGCAAACTAGCAAATTGTTTAATTGATCTGCGAATTGAAAATATTGCATTAGCTTATAAAGTAATAGTTATGGTTGGTGGTTTTATATTAGTTAAGATATTGTTCTGTATAATTACCATAATGCTTTATTTCATGCAATATCGCAAGGAGAATAGAAGGGATTGAAACATTATATTATTGAGAACTCCTCCAGCGCTTCGACATGGACAGGTCCGAGATATCGACGCACTCCCTGCGCCATTCCACCGCCACGCATCTCCTTGAGAATGGCGCCAGCAAACGGCATGTCCAGGAGCTTCCCGGGCACCGGAGCATCGAATCGACTGTCCGGTACACGCATGTGATGACCTTCGACCTCGCCAAGGTCTACCGCCGCCACCACCCGAGGGAACACGAGCTTTTCGAGACCGTGGACGACGAGTACGAGCGCCGCCTTTCGACTTTGGTTGCCAGACGGCCCAAGGAGGGTAGAATACGAGCATGCAGGAGAGAGTCACGTCCCTGTAGCGATCTTTGACAAAGGGCCTTCAGGTTTTTGAATTCACGCAACGGAAAAGCGGCTATTTATAAGCGTGATCATGAAAAACCGAGGGACCGCTGAAGTACACGGATCCTACCGGGATGTTCGATAGCCCTCTAGCCGAGGCCGGTCTAGCTGCTGTTGATTCCTTCTCTAAAGAGGCTGCTGCCGATGGCTGGAATATTCAAAAGAATGCAAATGGCAACCCATTCGCTTGGGCATTAGGAGGACTAAAGGGTCTTTTCTATTCTGCTGTAGATTTTATTGCTCCTGATGATACAGCGGAGCTAGAAGAACAAGTTGGCATGATTGCATCCTTAAATGCGGCTGGCTTGTTGACTTCCAAGATTGCTTCATACGCTGATGATGTTGGTTCTGCCGCGGGGAGTGTACCAGAGGCGGCCGTTGACGCAAAGAAACTAAATCATATCTTTGGAAATGCTAGACACGGTTTTGACGAATTTCTAAGAGGATTTGGAGGAGACCAGTCCAAAGCGTTCGGAGCAATTCAGAACGCGGCACAGCAAGAAATAACTGCACAAGGCATAACAGGTGTTTTTGAAAGAGCAGTTACGGTTGGCGGTTCCCAAATTACAGTACGCGGGACAGTTCTTGATGGCGTTGTTAAAATTGGAACAGCGTTCATTCCCTAAGGAGTTTTCTATAATGGTGGCTTCATTTGACGAGTTTGAAAAAATAATAATGGGCAAACTCCTAAGCGGAACCGACCCGATTTTAGAAATACTAAGAACACAATACTCAACCGCCGAGGTAAAGAGTAGAGAATTTACTGGCACAGGATTTTATACAAATTTTCAACTAGACAAGAACTTACCAAAAGTAACTGGAAAGCAAAATTTTCACTTTGGAGATCTCAAAGTTGATATCAGAGGTATAAGATCTGGGTTAGGTTTTGTTCTTTTTATTGCCGATGGATACATTTGCTATTTAGAAGGATATACCTATGATGATCCATGGCCTGAAGAGTATGATATTCTAAATATTTGCTTTGAAGCTGGTGATAAAAGGGATTTAGATAAGCTTAAAAATATATGGGCTTGAATACATTCAAGAAAAGATCATGGTTAACCTGCAAGCGACCTTCGGGGAGCTTGTCAGGTTGAACCGTTTTTTTCTTGGTCCCGAAGAATCAGGCCAGCATGCGTCGAGCCTGCTGGCCTGACTAGTTTAGGATGAAATCAATCCGCCGTGAACCTTCTCCGCTGAATCCCCGCGTTCCGGCCTGCCCGCGCCCCCCTTGCCGCTTCCCCCTCCCGGGCCCACCCCCTTAGGCTTACCCCCTGTTAAGGTATCTATTAACGTCCGGGAGTTCGATCCGAACCGGTGAGGATCAGACAGCGCGAGACGTCGAGCGCCAGGCTCAAAAGGGCTGGACGCGAGCAGTGCGGAGCGTTCAGCGGTTTCTGAAGCTCCTGCGCTCTATCGCTCCTCGCCGGTTCGGATCGATGTCCTGGCTCCTCACTCCAGAGCTTCAGAAAGCCCTCCACGCGGGGAAGGCGATGTATGGTCGTAGCGTGAGTTGATATAAATAATACTTACTATTCATTATCTATCAAACCTAAGAAGAGCTTGAGATACAATTCTTGCTCATTAATATCACGACCCTCTGATTTCGTGGAAGGTAATATCTTAGCAAAACGAGTGAAGTATAGTCCTTTTTCGCTTCTTTGAGCTATCTCTCTTTTCGAATACCCAACATTCAAAAGAGCAGCATTGTATGAGGTCACATACTGGTTATAGTTGAAATTATACTCATTCTTCTTGGGATTGTATATTAAACCAGAAGAACAATAGTCATAAAGAAGTGTACATAACAAGTAGCTATTGCTATTCCATGATTTAGAATTGAGACTGCATGTAAAATAGTAGTCTTGCCGGTATTCGATAGTAAAGGTCGAGAGTTTCTTGCTATCATTTGGTACTGATAGAAATGGTACTAAGGCAAATAAAAGAGCCATTGTGTAGGACGAGAGATCACCTTCCCATATATTTAATTTGTTCACAGTATTAAACAATTCTTTATATTCAGTTAATGTGAAAGATTCCGAAATATGCGGCTCTTTTGGATACCATATTGGGTTGCGCAAATCTCTTGGGCAGTTTCCAGTTATTTTTAGGTAGTTGATCATTATCACAAGAACGTCAGATGTAAGATTTTTTGCAATATTGTGGTGATCAAAATTATTAATCGAATCTAGAAAAGAATTGACTGCTTCTGGTAATATCTGGCGAGCCTTACTATTATTTGCTTTTGGCGATGAGGCAATATACGTATGACCGAAAAGTGGATCTATGTACTTATTATATATTAATAAATAGTCAGATAAATCATCCTCTGTAACGTTTTCATCAAAATCGAGATAGCATTTTTTCTTAAAGAGATAAATAGCTAGATCCCTTAATGTCATCCTATTAATAGGAATTAACAAATTACAATTTTTCATACTTGCACAATATACTTCTGCACTGTCCCTAGACGTAATCGTGTTCGGTAATGCAATCAATAGTCGGTTACTATATGCATTATAGGTTCTATATGAGAAGCGCGTACAAGTCTGATTTTTTGACGGCCTGCTTCTAGAAATAGTAAAAGATTGCTTTTGCATGAAAATTAACCTACTATAAATGGATGCAAGAATTCAATCATTGGATGCAGTATATATTGAATTGGATACAAGACAAACAATAATCGAATATCATATATAAAAAGCTTCTATAGTAATTAATTATTGTTATTTTACTAATAAGACATGTCATAGTTACTGTCTTCATAAAATAAATTACTGGTAAGAAAACAGTGTGTATCGCTCGCCGCTTGACAAATCGTACAAAAGTCAATAGTCTAATTTTTCGAGGTTTTGATAACGGATTCTCGTTATCGGACGATGTGCGCGCCCTAATAGTTGCTCTTGCGAGCCATTAATCGCACACAACCCAATTTGGCATGAGCTTGCCCAGCCGCTATATGCGGATCGCGACCAGGCCGCGAAAAAGTTCATCATACTTATCCTTTGCCAACAAAACTATTATCCTCGGATCTCTATAAGGCCTACCGCTTAAATTGGTACTCCTTGCATAGAGAATAACACCTCCTCTTGGGGCAAAAGTACCTTAATGGACTTCCTACCCGTACCGAAAGAGGATTGGTTCGTTCAGAAAAAATCTAGGAGGCAGAGATTGATCTGTGAAAAGTACCTGAAAGAAATACCCCCTTTCTCTACAATTTGCCCATTCTGCGGGCAATCGGATTGCATTTCGCATGCGAGGCAAAGAGTTATCGAAAATACAAAGGCTAGGGCTCTACCTACTCCCTCCACCGTATCTTCACCAATTCAAAGCGGATTCGTTGCTTTTGACGCGATTCTCGATGGGAGGTTCTCTTCCGGTGATGTCGTAATAATAGGCGCTCCATCGGGTATCGGAAAATCGACGTTTGCGCTACAGCTCGCCAACAAAGTTGCTCAATCTGGTGTACGAACCCTCTATTTTTCTGGCGAAATGGATGAGCGCCGCGTATCGGATTATCAGGACCGATATCATCTTTCAAGGAGCGTTGTTAGTTTTATTTACGAGGTTTCTTTACGAGAACTGCTAGTGAAGGTGAGAACCGAAGGTTACCAACTTCTTGTCATCGACTCACTACAGGTCCTGCACGATGGTAGCTCTCACAGACCATCGCCAGAAAGGCAAGCGCAGAATATCGCTACCATAGTAAAGGTAGCCAAGAGCTATGGCATTGGGGTCTTGGCTATCTCCAAGGTCACTAAAACTGGTGACATCGCCGGAGCTTACAGTGCTATTCATGATGTCTCAGTGGCTTTGGACATGACCGAGGGGAAAAATGGTGAGGTTATAATCTCCGTTCACGGTATGAAGAATCGCCTCACCGGTGACATAGGTCGAAGAGCGATCTTCCGAAGAACCCCTATTGGACTCGTTCCTATCGAGGAGATAGAGACAGGACACATCCTTCGACATCATAATCAGGAGTCGAGCGCCGTGCCATTCCCATTTTACTTTGCTGGGGTGCTGGGTGTTGAGGAAATTAGCCTTGCCACGGGTTGTAAAAGTGAGAAGCTCGTTATCGCTGGAAAAGCAAAAGAGGCATCAGAATTTCTTGCAGCTACCCTCCGCCAACTAATCTCTGGGATTGACATAGGTTGGAACATTCAAGCAACGACGATGTCACTCCTCGGCCAATACGCTGACCTTGCCATCTGTGTCGGGATCCTTGCGAAGCACTTCAAGAAGAAGGTTCCGGTGAAAACCGCATTTATGGCGGCTGTTGATGGCGAAGGGAATTTGGTTCACCTTCCGGGGATGGACAGATTGGGCGACCGTGCGGTGAGGCTGGGATATACTCGTGTTTACGGTCCCGAAGCCATCGGGTCCGAGGTTGCTTCATGGATTCCTTGCGCCTCCCTCATAGACGTAATCGAAAGCCTTGGGTGGCGGGAGATAGTATAAGAAACCGGTCTCGATTCTGGTCTCGCCAATCTAAAATATGGATCTATTTTTTGAAAACGAGACTGAATCGAGACCGCCCTTGGCCTTACTTTGAGAGGAACCTTGAGCAATCTGTTACATACAGCGCCTGTGAGACGGCATAACAAGAGGAGATTAATGATGTCAGTGTTTATCGATAGAGATCTTTTGAAGAGATTGATGGTAGAGAAACGGATGAGTTACTCCAAGCTGGAAGGGTTGTCGTATGGACTTTTGACTAAATCGAAGCTGCTTAATCGAGCTTCCCGGCGAGAGGATCATAGCATCCGTTTGAATGACAAAGAGGCAAAGGAACTCGGACGCATATTGGACGAAGAGCTTAATATCCCCTTGAAGGTCGTATGCACGTCAGCATGCAGAGCTGACTATGAACTTAGTTTTGATGCAATAGATCTGCGCGAGTCGCTTTTCTCGGAACGCACTGAGTCCTATGATGTCGACTATCAAAAGCGCCTAACCATACAACTACAATCTCACGAATTTACAAGGCTTCTCAATCAAGCGAGGTCGTTGTACACCATCCTAACCGACGAAGAGGATCAACCAGGATATGACAACAAAGTATCCCGCGCCCTAACATTTATCGGAGAACGGTGCGCCCCAGGTGGCATGGCATATTCAGCTGGCATGCGATTACCTCCCAGCTACCTTCAAGTCCTGATAGAAAAAATAATAAGCTTACCTGGACATCTTCATGCTGACCGAGCAATCTATTTCCATGCTTACGCGCTTGCTCTGACATACTCTCTTTTTTTCCGGATACTTCTTATCTCCGTAGATATGCGTAATCCGTATCGAAAAGCAAAGATCACAGATGAATACGGTAATTCAGCGATGTCCCTCGAAAAGATCACAAAGTCATTCTTGGAATACCTCGTAAACCAGCAGCCCCAGGTGGAAAATCAAGATGACTTTTGGGAGACAGGGAAAGAGTACGAGCTGAATGAGCATACCAACCTTCTCATCGTAGCATGTGACGCGATTGTTAATCACAGTGAGTCAAGTTCTTTTGCAAGCCAATACGTGAATTCCAAAAGGCTTCAGTCCATGATTGAACGAGAGCGAAGGTTGCTTGAAAAACTTGGCCTTCCTCCTATCACCTTACCAGCGGTTAGTGATCTCGTAGATACTGATTTTGGGAAAGAGGCATTGATATTCCAAAAGATAATGCGGGAACAGAAATTGTGCGAGAAGTATCTAAAAGAGCAGATAGAAAACCAAACATTATTTCATCAGCTCCTATTCCTTGGTTTAATATAGTAACAGAAGAAGTCATAGCTGTATGATGTTCGCCGCTGCCGAGTGAATCCGTGAAGCGCTCGGTAGCGGTTTCTGAAAACTCAGCCAGTGTGCTTCGGTTGCTCGTCTATAAAAGTAAGCGAGTAACTATCTCCCTTTTCCATAAAGTACTTTCAACTCACTTTCTTCTCGCTATTAAAGACAAAATTGGTCAATGTTATTTTTTTCATTTTTGACCATATATTGTTCTCCAATCCTCTGTAGCTGAGCATCTTATAGGAAGTTGCTTCCAGGGAGCTTCTATTCATCTTCATCGAGAAGCCTTGACCCCATGGAAATAAATCTATATGTTCGCCATTACACACTTTATGTCCATAAACTTTTCGTCTTCCTTGAAGTTAATAGTGATTCGTGATTAATAAGACTCCGTATCTTCGAGGTTCCGTATTAAAATATAGTTAAGCTTGTTTTTCTGTCTGCCGCCACCACCGCCATTGTTCTGGTCAGGCGGTAGTGGTATTTGACTATTAATAACAGTTATTATGTCCTTCTTTCCTTTCAAGTTCTCCCTTCTTATCATTTGCAAAAAATAATTTTATTGTCTCTTCATTTTTTGCGTCGTCTAGCAGTAATCTAATTCCCATTGGATTAATGGGGGCAATGAAATCAAATTCGGGATATTTCATACTCCCCTCCTCATAAACCTTAAAACCCTTTTTAAAACAATTAATCGCATGGACTTTTTCAGAACTATTTCTTACAAGTGAATTGCCACGCTTAATAAAATACTCTATTCTTTTTTGAAATCCTTCCGGTACTTCAAGGTTCTTTAGTTGTTCTAGTGTCGGCATAGTTCGCTCCTTCTTCTTGCTTTGTTCTATCTCTGTTCATATCATCTCTTAATATATCCCTTCTTATTTATCTACATCCTAGCCTACATCCTCCATTTATTTTCTTAGCTCGTCTTATGCATACACAGCTTATACTATTCTCTGATCTTATTTATATGATACGAATAAGTAAAAATTAATAATTAATGCTAGAGAGCAATTTCCGGTTTACTTGCTACTTTCTGTAGCTCTATATCTATACGATCCCATTCTGCTTTTGCCTGTTCTTCGTTGAATTTTTGTGTCCTTCCTTTTTGTTTTTTAAGATTATTCCTTGACCTGGTTCCACATTTTTTGCTCTTTTTAATAATCTTGTTAAAATTAGGATGAGTGTCATCAAGGCTGAATGTTACACTGTTCTTTATGTATATATTATAAAGTGCTGAGAGGAACGGTAAATAATTGTTGAAAACTTCTTCATAGTTACCTTTAATGTTATCCATGTGCATATAAGCACAATTGTTCGCGCATAATCTAAATTCTAGCCGCTCTGAAAACTCGTTGCTTTCTATTTCTCTATACTTCTTGTTTCTCGAATGCTTAAGCTTTTCATTTCGGTCGTATATTATTAATTTTGACTTATGCTTATTTTTTCTAAAATCCTTTGAATAAAATGTTGTTCCAACTCTGATAAAGTTCCTTTCTTCAATGCTTAATTCTGAGTCATATTCATTTTTATCTATAAGTATTTGTTCTTTAGTGAAATCGAAGTAGAATTCCAATTCTCTTAAATAAAGGACGAAATAGTCAAGATGCTCATGCACAAAGACTTGTGTGATTGGTGTTTTAGGGAATAGCAGTACGTTTTTTTCAATAAGCCAGCTAATTACTTCAGATAGTTGGTAATGAAAATCCACATTATAATCCAATGCTTCTGCATGAATATCAATGGTTGGAATCCAGCCGAAAAAGTGGAGAGTAATCTTCTTAGTAGGATCAATCAAGCCTGCTGGACGAAAAGGATTTAAGAACATTGGATTTATTGCAATGCTTATTTTATCAATCCCCTCATATTTAGATATCACGACATAACCTCCTAAAAAAAAGCCTGGATCAATATTTATGATCCAGGCGAACTGTCTAAGTTGAAAATAAACCTTGATGCTCTATTTATTTCTGGGAACCTCCCTTTTCTCATGGCTTTTCATCCATGCAACGAGACTGTCCTCATCAAATACGACCTTCCCTTCAACTTTAATGAAAGGAATCCGCCTGTTGAAAACGTATCCGTAAATCGTGCTGCGCGCCAAGCGCAAGAATTGAGAAGCCTCGATAACACTTAAATACTTTTTTACCATATCACCTCCATCTATTTGTTCTCATGAAGATGTTCATACTAGTTGTAAAAAAATATGTAAATGTTCAAGCAAAATAAAAAACCTAAGAACAAATATATGAAGACAACACTGACACATTAACTATTTTTTCCTTGCATAGTACTCCATCAATTTGTCGCTTACAATCCTTTCAACATTAACTGCATAAGGAAGCTCTAGCTTTCCAGTTTCGATCGCGGTACGAGCTTCTATGTGGCGCTTCGCGTATTTATCGACTTCGTCTTTTCCTAGACCTGTTTCTTC
The DNA here is from genome assembly GCA_002839315.1 of Spirochaetae bacterium HGW-Spirochaetae-3. Lineage (GTDB taxonomy): Bacteria > Spirochaetota > Spirochaetia > Treponematales > UBA12059 > SZUA-370. The sequence goes on along the minus strand of PGXV01000011.1, from coordinate 183,598 downwards.
AATAATGAACTCATACGGATTGATATATCCTGTACTCATTTTATACCTATCACTATCAAATGCCCATGTTGGATCATAGTAATCCATCGCCCCCCTCAGGAGTGTGTAGGCTTTTACTCTGTTTAGCCTAACTTTTAGCACACGGGCATATTCTTCCAGTGATTCCGGAACAAGCTCTTCTATATCGATATTGTACATGGAGCTCACTTCCAGGGCTGACTTCCCTTCTTTCATACTTTGAAGAGCTTTCTCCGCGCATTGCATTATATAGTTGCTTCGGCTGAGATCTATTGTTGCGTCGTAGATCTTGGACAGTTCTGCCTGCTCGTTACTGGACAATTGCACCTTCAACTGATTTAAGGTTTTAAGACTGGATTTCAGCTCTTTCCAATAAGCTTGTTCGCTAATAATTGCTTCATCCAAAAAATATGGATCCCAGAAAAGTCCGGGAAGATCAAACTGCGCCATCGTAGCATCATAGAGATTTCTCGTTTTTCCAAGCTGTTCCGACAGGATTCCCTCGACGTCAAACCGTGTGTCAGGAAAATACTTGTTCAGGTCTAGAATATACGGAGCCAGATTGTCAAATTGGCTTTTCAACGATTCATCATTCGCCGAAGTGTCACGACCCCAATTACTCATAGTCTCGACTAAGCTCGTGATAGCTGTATCAATCTCGTAGCGTGTCTGCATCGTATACATAGATTCTTCATCGTTCAAATCTCGAGAAAGCTTGTCATATTCTTGATCGCTTTCTGGTGTACTTAAAGCTGTAGCTAGTTTCAAGAGTTCCGTCCGACTGTTTTCATCAAGAGGCACTCGAGCGTTGAAACACTCTCCTAATTTCTTTACTAGGTTGTCAAATGCTTTGTACTGTCTCACCGGCATGTAGGAAACACTATCGCCAGATGGGAATTGGGCGCACGCTACGGATCCGACGGTTTCGGTATGGATGGAGCTGGAGATTCCAACGTTTCCACACGCGAACAGGAACGTAAGAAAGACCATGATGAATCCGAACAGGAATATGTGCTTTGTCGTCATTATCTTTAGCTCCTTACATGTAAATCTCTATGCGAAAGGCCCATAAGGCATTACTACCTTATGGGCCATATTAGGAATCCTACTTATCGTAGGGTATGCCGGCTTATTTACATTTGGTACATGAGAAACAGAACATTATTCAATGCATTTACGTTACCAGGCGTATCGTCGATCTGGATTGTCTGTATGGTGAACGCGCTATCGTGAGGATCTACCTTGAATTGGAGATCCACCTTCGCGGTGTCCCCAAGGTAGAAGAAATCCCCCGAGGCCGTGACATACCAAAAACCATCATCCCCTTTGAAAGCCGTCCAGGTATCCTCTTTGACAAAACTCTTGAACGCCGCGCCTATGGTACTGTTCGGATAGTTCGCTAGCGTCCCATCTTTCACGGTAAGGATGGCTTTCTCCTCGGAAAAACCGGATTGCAGGGCGATACTTATCCCGCCCCATACCAAGCAAACGCCCGCCAAAATGAGGATGATTATGCCCTGTCGCTTCCTCTCAGACTGCTTTAGCGCGAACCCGCCTACTATGAAACCGTAAATGGGGATCACGATCGACAGGATGATGTGGAGCGTCATCTTGCTTTTCGACCAGGCTGGTTTAGAGGCTGAAGGCTGCATGTTCACAGGATCGTTTTCACTCATATCTTCTCCTTATCCTTACATAGGTTCGCAGCTTAGATAGCCAATAGGTATATATAAGCCACTCTAATAGGTGTTTGCTTTGTTGTCAATCTAATGGTGACAATGGATACACTTATGAGAGTGGTGTATGACGGGAACTGAAGTAAGATCCTTGGTGGGTTTGAATCTCAAACGCCTGCGGGCCAAAGGCGGATTTTCTCAGCTCGCTCTAGCGACCCAGGTTGGGATGGCGCCCAATTTCCTTAACGATATTGAGAACGGTAAAAAGTGGCCTTCCCCGGAGACCATAGCCAAGATGCTTACGGCCTTGGATGCCCAAGCTTTCGAGCTGCTCCTTCCTTCCGTCGGTGTAAAAACACACGAAGAGGCTCTTGTCAGCTCGTTCTTCGATGATGTATCCAAGGTAGTCTCTAAGGCTATAGCCGATGCAAAACACCGATATGTGCCGGAAGAATAACCGCCCGAAACATCGGGCAGGAATCAGGCTGCGGCTGTCGCTCTTTGGGCACGGAGTTCGAGATGTTCCGCCAGGACATACATATCTCCATTTTCTCTGGCGCAAAGCCGCCCGACGATTCGTACGTGCGAGCCCTTAGTGACCTTGGCGTACGAGTATTGTGGAAGCCGCTCCAGGTCGACCGTGATAAGAGCACTGCTGTTGGCAGTCTCTGACCCATCATCGAAGCCTTTGCTGCAAAGATGCAAGGCGTGTGGCAACTTCCCCTTCCTGGTGAAGACGGTTTTCACATCCCCTTCAATAAGTACCGAATTGAGATCCTTCATGATCCTTCCTTTCACGCGGCCGGCAAGAAGCCATCGTCGAAAGTAGTATGTTGTCCTACTAACCGCTTTCCCTTGTAAAGCTGAAGAGGCATAGAGCCCTCCACCATATCCCTCTTCATAGGTATTCCCCATCTTTGGGGAACGCTGTCCCCGAGGATAGTGGGTTTTACAGTCTTCTCGAACTCGAAGATACCGGCCTTCAATCGATACTGAACGGTATCTTCTCCATTCTGCTGATTGAGATTCCGAGCCATGCTATGTCCTTCCTTTCATGCAGCGAAGAGCGTGTCCACGTAGATACTCTTCTTTTTATCACAAAGCGTCTGGGAGGATTTTCCCCGTCGTTTTGCTTTTGTATGCAGTTCGATGTAATGATAGATTTGTTCAACGCGCCCAAGAGCCTCCATGATTTTGAACGCCACATGTTCCTTCCCCGAATACAACTCGATGTACGCCTTGGTGCTTGCCAGATCGACGTTCACGCCCAAGAGTGAACCCAAGAACGCTGAAGAAAGTTCAGCTACGATTTCCGAGAAACAATACTCGCTATCGCGATCCGGTAGAGCATAGTCGACAGCATGTGAGAGTTCATGGAGAAAGGTCTGGGGATTATCGGTTCCAAGTATAATTTCCTTGACCGTAGGTCGATAGACTCCCGAATAGGAGAAGGTTGCGCCTGCCTTGACAGAGACCCCGAACGATTCTGCTACATCGATAAGGGGGAGTCTCGATACATCGAAGGAAGCAACTTTCAGCTCATACGGCAACGGCTCTCCCGAAGTATCCTCTACCCGAAAAACCGGCATAGCTCTAAATCCGGAGATTTCTGATCGCCTCACATTTATTTTCTTGTCTTCCTCGTTTTCTGTTTTTTGTTCCGGCTCATCAGCCTCTTGGCTTTTCTTCCTGAAAATCGGGACTATGATATAAATCGCCTTGGCTCCCGCGTTCACCCTGCGACCGACTATGTTCCACTGCCGTATCCCTCGACAGTCCATACTGCCGGAAAGATATACGGAAAAGCGATTCAATCGCGACCATGAACGCGAAGGGATGGGGACGTTGTCGGTGAATAGGTTGTCCCGAACGAACCGGGAAATGGTATCCGCAGCCAACTGTTCTACGATTCCGTCGAGGACGGCTTTCACTCTAGGTGTCATCGGCATCTCCGTTCAAGCGGCGATCGGCATGATGACCGCATAGATTCCCTCGTCTTCCCCGGCGGGCCGAAAGAGGAGAGCCCGGTGCCTTTTTTCCTGGACAAAGACCTTCAGGTCCTGCTTGGGAAGATCATCCAGAAAACGCAAGTTGACCGGCTCTCCGGTCTTGCCCATGATGGAGAAAAAGGCGAGGGACATCTTCTCGCATGTATGCTCGTTTTTCCCTAAGTCGCTTCCTCCCAAGCTTACAATACCCTTTTCAGTGGCGGTTTGCGGGACAATTCGCTTCCAGTTAGGGAAGGCGGCCCCATCGACAGGTCCGCGAAGTATGATGGAGCCTTTCGTAACGACGGGTTCATAATCACCGCTTTCGATCTTCAAGGCGATCTCTGCCACATGGAGGCGGTGACCGTCCGTACAGACCAGTCGGCTTCCGGACTTGATATGTTCCACGTGCACGACGCGCGTAAAGGGACGGATCGAGTCGGCTAAAATCGCCTTACATACAAAGAGTGCCTTCCCAAAGTCCTTCTCGCCTGACTCGGCTTTTTTGATTTCGTACATGATAACATCCTTTCTTACAGCCAAATGGCCATGGTATCGATACTAGGTGAATCTGTGGAAACAGGTGAGGCAAAGATACCTTTTCGATGAAGCCTTTCGAGGTTCGGCGGAATCATAGGAAAGTCCCGCCGAGGCACCGGTCAACATACCCACCACAAGCGGCCCCACGATCTTGCCTTTATCGGACTTGTGCTTCGGCAAGGAAGCAATTATAACGACAAGGGTCCCGATGGCAGCCCCGACACTGGCAAGAACGATGGACCGGGAAGAGAGTTCCAACACATGACGTGATCGGCAATACGGACAACGGGGAATACTTGGTAAAATTGTAGTGCTCTTCATGAGACCTCGTCCGATTCGGCCGCCACATGGAGCGTGATCTCTGGATTCCCATTCTCCCCGTAGCGCTGAAGAACGAGAATGGATATCAGCTCCTCTCGGATAAATGGCCCCGTACTAATAATGAAAGGGATCGCATGAGGCGTTTCTTTTGGGCCGCATTGCTGGGAGCCAGAGTGATGCTCCGACCTGAGAATCGCGAGGAGATTGGATAAGCGTGAAGAGTATGTATACCCTATCCCCTTCAAGTACTCGTTGGGCCTAAGTCTCTCCGCGAGGGAGGAGCTCAACTGGACAGAACAGGGCAACCCCTCGGAGCGCGCCAGCTCCGTCACGTCAATCAACATACTCTCGCTGAACGTACCTTCCGCCTTTGTTGATTCCGATTGTTCTTCATGCTGCATCACGATTGTGTTCTCCTATAGCCTGAGGATTGTCATCGTCGGAACGGATATAGAACTCGTCCTCTCCGGGAACAAGTTCGATCGAAGACGGCAATTCCCCCGTTTTGATCATGGCCTTGAGCGCCGTTTTAGACAGGCTCTTGGTTAGGACAATGGCTTCGGGGTACGATGCTTCGCAGTACGCGAGCAGCTCCGCTTCATCGAGCACCTCGATCCGATCAGGTTTCTTCCGAAGACTCAACGTGGCTCCCGGCAGCGCTACTGATCTGGACTTCCGCTGAACGGACACCTGCTGTTCTGTGAAGACACGGAGATGCCCAGAGAGGAATCCAACCGAGTCCTCGTCCTCCTTGCTCGCCCGTTCCAGCCAAGCATCTATTCTTTTTTTGTACTCTGTAGCGAGCACTTTGCGGTCCAGAATCCGGGCTTGAGCCGAAAGTACTTTACGGGCAGCCCACGTAGCTACATCGATAGTTTGAATGGTGAAAGTCGCCGGATCAGAAGAGACCATTGGCTGACCCTCAGAAAACAAAATCTCGCCCAGGTCGGGCGAGATTTCTATGATATGAGTATCCATGGATTCTTTCCTTTCTAGAAAGTAACTCCTTCCGCGCCAGCGGCCATAGGCTTGGTCGTTTTCGTGGAATCCGTGCTAGGAGAACGCCCGACACCCGGGAATCGCCTCACTGAGCTTTGTTGTGGAGATTGTTTTCCCTGAAGCGTTGTCTTAGCTTCTGCAATAGCGTTGCGGACATGCTTGAGCAATCCGGCGAGTTGCGGCTGCGTTTTGGGCTGGTTGAGCTGGCTCATGATCCAGGAAGCATGGTCGTCACTCAGAATAGAGCGATTATCGATAACGAGTGCCCGTATCTCGGAGATGAGTTCTTGAAGGCTGATCTCTTTAGTCCTCTCCTTATTCTCGTTTGCTGTTTTAGCCTTGGCATCGGTACTCTTTCCTTGACTTTGATTTTCACTGGAATTCTTTTCGGAGTAGGGGAGTTCGGAGGCCTCGTATGGGAGACCTGCAAGTATCTCGGGAAAGGCGAGCCTGAATGACTGAGAGAGACATACTTTACGAAGCATGTAACGCTTAGACCGATTCCAAAACGGAGTGAGTATTCCTTGGTCATTTTTCTGCGCTACTTCAATGAAATAAGCTTCTCCGATGAAGGGATGACTCCAATCTTTGCGATAGATTTCCGCAACAGCTTTCAGATCCTCTCCATCTCCCTCGATCCTCGTAGAGTAACCGTCGAGTTTTCCCGTCTCGGCTGCTCGCTTTAGGTACACCTCGAAACCTGTTACCAGAGAATACTTACGTTCACCGTTCTCGTATTGGATACGGGCATATAACTCTCGTTTGAAAGGGTTGAGGTTATGCGTGATAGCTACCGCCAAGAAATATTCCGACTCTTCTGACGTTAGCTTCTTGCCTTCTTCGCTGGTGTGTAGCCATGTTTCTATCAATGCCCGGTCGACGGTGCTTGAATTCGTCGAAGCATTCTCAATCGTTTCCATTCTGAGTTCCTCCTGAAATTTGCATAAGCCCATGTTCAAGAAAGCTGAAATATCCTTGTTTCCCGATGATGATGTGATCGAGAACCTCAATCCCAATAATTGCGCCTGCCTTGACGAGTCTATACGTAATATCCCGGTCTTCTGGGGAAGGCTCGACATTACCCGACGGATGATTGTGCGCTATAACGACCGATGTGGCTGCATCGGCGATCGCTGGCTTGAACACCTCCCGTGGATGGACAATCGTCCTGTTAGTGAGTCCTATGGTCACTATTTTCGAGCGAATGACCTGATGAGCTCCATCGAGAGTGAGCAGGAGGAAGTGCTCCTGGCGCATGGTTGCGAATCGTTTCAAGACAGCATAGGCGTCTTCTGGCGCAGCGATTTTTACTTGGTACTTCGAATTGCGTTCAGATATTATTTCGTAACGCATAGTCTTCCTCCTTGAGATGATAAAGAAAAGCCGCACCAAAAACGGCGCGGCTTTGGTATATATTTTAATAATATCTAATTATGATGATTGGCTAATGCGATTTATAAAACAACAAGGTGTTAATGTATGGAGACCAATGTTCGCTAATGGTATTACATGTAATATAAAAGTTAATATTCATTAGAGTGTACCGCTATTATTATAAAATATTATTTAAGTGAAAAATTACTTAAACAGGGAGTAAGCCCAAGCCGAGTCCTTTATCTCGTTTTTCGTTATTAAATCTGAAGTCTTTAAGGCCATCAACGCCGACATGAAGGCCCATGGCTTCGATCCCTCCAAGCCGGTCAACATCTGGCGTAAGCCCGAAGGCACCCGCGTTCTCATAGATGGGTACACCCGCTTACGGGACGCCGAGGATCTCGGCCTTCTCCGGGTCACTGTCTACCAGAAGGCCTTCGCCTCCGAGACTGAGGCTCTGGCCTATGTGATACACACACAGCGTGATCGCTGAAACTCTCGGATGCCGAACTCTTCCGCCTCATCGAGCTGCTGGACCGACTTCAGGAAAGCTTCCGCTTCACGATTGCCGCGTTTGAGGCTATCGGCGGAAAACCCAAGAAGACAGCCGAGATAACTGCCGAAGCCATAGGGACTTCTGGGGCCAAGGTGGTGCGTGTGCGGGCTGTCCTCGCTGATCCCGCGGAAGTCGTTGCTGTCCGTCGCAGCGAGAAGATCATCCATCAAGTCACCAAGGTTAAACGGCCCATTGATTCCCGATTACCTATAACAATCATGGCGAAACCTCCACACTGATCCAAGATTACGACCATGACCGACGAGGAGACCCTTGCCGAAGGTCATCATCTTCTTATCCTTCTGAACGCCCTCTCCACCGGGGATCTCAAAGAATCTCGTAAGGCAACTTACAAGTCGGCTACGCCAATGGTCCGTAAAGCCCTCCCGTAGCTCTTCTAGCTTGTCTTCGCCGTTTATGCCAAGACCAGTGCTTCTCTGTAGGAACTGCGAGAGCATTGTACTCAAAAAGACGCGAGGGCGCTTTCTATTTCCACATTACCTACAATACTTACTGGCTAATGATTAAACGTGTCTAGAAACAGCAAGATCGAGCCATCCATCAGGCCGCTCTTTACCGTGCGGTTCGAGGTAGTCGATGCTGCTGGTGATGATTAGATCACTTTAAGCTTGAACTTTTTGAATAGTGAATGAATACACCAAAACCATTAATTGCCAATGCCAAGCCGGCAATCCAATTCTACTATGACAATTATACAGTGGGCTCTCAAGTAGGCTGACACCAACCAGTAGCTTCCGGCATTAGGCAAGTCACAATCTCTGATATAGCAATAACATACAATTTCAACGGTAATTAGTATTGCCGTCCAATTCTCTATAGGATAGCTAATAAACAAAGATTCTAGGTTGACAAATGATAATTCTACGCGCATTGTTGAGAAAAGTATCATGAAACCGTGTTGTCTGCTGGATCGGGGGATTAAATGTCACAACCATTGTCATCTGCTTGCACGCCGCGTGAGTCTACGTTTAAACAGGATCGTCGCGCCACTGTCCTCAACCTGGACAATTTCCTGATTGGTACGATCGACGGTAAGGAGTTCTTTCAGGAGAACTACCTGACCAATGGCATGGATACTCTCATTGACCGGGCCTTCCGGCATCTCTCCGATGGAGCCACCGGCAATTCCATCTTCCATCTCTCCCAGTCCATGGGTGGAGGTAAAACCCATAGTATGATGGCCCTCGGGCTCCTGGCGCGGGACCCAGGCCTACGGAGTTCCGTGTTTGGTGACAGGAATCCGGCTCCCAAGCTCGGCAAGGTACAGGTCGTAGGCTTCAATGGTCGACAATCGGATGTCCCCCTGGGCATCTGGGGAAGCATCGCGGAGCAACTCGGCAAGAAAGAACAATTCAAGTCATATTACTCACCCTTGTCCGCTCCGGGTCCCGAAGCCTGGCGAACACTCTTGGGCACCGAGCCGATTATCGTCCTGCTCGATGAGTTGCCGCCCTACATGGAAAACGCGCAATCGGTGTCCATCGGTAACTCGGACCTTTCGGTCGTCACCACCACCGCCCTGTCCAACCTGATGGTTGCCGCATCGGACATGCCAAACGCCATCGTCGTGCTCTCCGACTTGGGCGGCGGCAGTTACCAGGATGGCGGAAACCTGATCAACAAGTCACTCGCCAACCTCAAGAACGAAGCCAAGCGTATCGCCCTGCCGATTACGCCAGTCAATCCTCAAGGTGATGAGCTTTTCCACATCCTGCGCTGTCGCCTCTTTGAATCCTTACCGAACGAATCGATCCAGAAGGCAGTCGCTGACAGGTATCGTATCAGCCATGCGGAAGCGGTAAAAATGGGGCTGACATCGAGTTCTTCCGATGGCCTGTACCAGAATGTCCTCGACGCCTATCCATTCCACCCGGCATGGCGCGAACTTCTTGGCCGTTTCAAGGAAAACGAGGGATTCCAACAGACACGAGGCGTCATCCGTCTCATGCAGATGGTGGTATCCAGTCTCTGGAAAACCAAGAGGGCTGAGGACCTGGAACTTATCCATCCCTATGATATCGACCTCTCCGATAACGAGCTTGCATCAGAGATCAGATCCATCAACCAGAGCCTGTCCGAAGCGGTTGCCCATGACATCAGCCATGAAGGCACTGCCGAGGCAGAAATCCTGGATAAAAGAAACGGCACGAGCGATGCCACCGAAGCAGCCAAACTGCTCCTCCTTGCATCTCTGTCCGCCACTGCGGGCGCTGTAAACGGGCTCAGGGATTTCGAGGTCTATGACTTCCTTCAGCGGCCAGGCAGGGATCTTTCAGTGCTCAAGTCCAAGGTCCTCGATGAGCTTGATATCCGAGCTTGGTATCTACATCGCTCTCAGGACGGGCGCCTGTTCTTTAAGAACCAGCAGAATCTCGCCGCCCGACTTCGCAGTACGGCGGAAGGACTACACAAAGAGTCTGTCGACAAGGAACTCAGGCGCTTCCTCAAGGAACGCTTCGAGCCAGGCCTCAAAGACCTCTATCAGAAAGTAGAGCTCCTTCCCGCTCTTGATGAAGTCCAGCTTGAGCAGGACCGTGTCTGCCTCATCCTGTCGGAGCCGTCAGGAGCCTTCGAAGGCCTGGCCCTTGCTAGGGAATGGCAGCTCTGGTGGTCGCAACAGACCTTCAAGAATCGCGTAATGTTCCTGACTGGCTCCAAGATGGTGATGAACAACGTCAAGGATGCTGCCCGCCAATACCGCGCCCTCCAGTCCATCGAAGAGGAACTTGTCGCCGAAAACACACAGCCCAATGATCCCCAGTGGAAGGCGCTCGATATCCTCAAAGACCGAATCCTCTTCCAATTCACCTCGGCCTTGACCCAGGCTTTCGACACCATCGTGTATCCCCACACGAACAACGCACTTCGCCAGACCTCCATAATCCTCGAATTCAAGGGTAATACCTGGCGGGGTGAAGAAGTTCTCCGCAGGACGCTCACCGAAGCCCAGAAGTTCACGTCCGATGTCACCACGGATGTCTTCCGTCAGAAATGCGAGCAACGCCTCTTCGTTTCTAACCCGAGCCAATGGGCTGAGATCAAGCGCCAATCCGCCACCAACACGCTCTGGCAGTTCCATAGACCTGACGCCCTTGAAACCGTGAAGGCGGAAGCAATCCGGAAGGACTACTGGCGCGAAGAGGGTGCCTATGTTCGCAAGGGGCCTTTCCCCAAAGCCGAGACGAGCGTTAAGCCTCTCTTTCTTTCCCGGGATGATCATGGAACCAGCTGGCTGAAGATCGAGGCCCTTCACGGGGATCGCGTCCACTATGAGGTCGGTGCGAATGTACCAACCGAGGCCAGTTCGAAGGTGGGTGATTTTCAGCGTTTTCAGGCCAAGGGTTTACGCTACAGCTTCATCTGCGTCGATTCCCGAGGCGAGCATCCTACAGGGGCTCCTGTCGAATGGGTTGGCGAACCGGAACTCAAGTACGGCTTTGATCCTGGAACCCGCAAACTTACCCTCCAGAGTCTACCTGAGGGCAAAATCTCCTACAGCACCGATGGAAGAGCACCCGAGTATGGCGGAAGCTATGACTCGCCGTTCGTTCCTCCCGAAGCTTGTTCTTTCGTACTCGCGGTCGCCGAGGTCGAAGGCATTAAGTCAAAGCCGCTCAGGGTTACCATTCCCAAGCGTGATGTCACCGGCCTATTCGAGATCGACCCCCATAAGGCCTGCATCTGGTCCCGTCGTCACAAGCTAGATGATGCGGGCAGCACCTGGAAATTCATCGAGGCGATGGAAAAGCATATTGTCACGGCCTTCGACATCATCATCAAGGCTGAAAACAACACAGGGGACCAGACCCTCGAATATCTGGGAAGCAGGTCCGACGGCTATCGCTCCACCCACCTCCGGCAACTCTGCGATTCCCTCCAGGAGCTTGTCGGTCCTGGTAGCGTACGTCTCGAATGCGCCCGTACGCACTTTCCAACGGGCCAGGCCCTCCTTGATTGGCTCAAGGAGGCGGGGATGCAGCCCATTCCTGAAGAGGTCGAACAGGATGGTATGCATGGCTAAAGCACCAAAAGCCGATGCCCGTCTTTGCCTTGGCCTCGGGTTCTTTCCCGAGGAGGCTCGCCATGGCTTCCTCCTTGATCTTCCTGCCGGCAAGGACGATACAGTGGCGGTTATGCTTTCCGAGCATCGCATATGGAATCTAGTCGATGGCAAGATCGATATTCCGGAAGCAGGCCCCACCGACCCCGGCCTTCGCGCCGCAGTCGAACGCTTCCGTTGGGATGAGATTGCCTCGGTCTTCTGGGAGGAGGCCGGACACCGACTTAGGAACGCCGGAATCGCTGTTCCCCGCATGCCAAAGAAAGGTCGAATCCCAATCCACGCCTCCCTTGGCAAGGAACTCTGTGTTCTACTCTGGGCAATCGAGGATGCCGACTCGGCGCTTATTCCCGAAGCCCTTCGCAATTGGGAAGGACTTGCTCCCGAGGAACGCTGGTGGCTCTATACCATGACTGCGGCCGCCACCGGCCAGGCCCAACAACGCGGAATAGGCTGGCGCAAGGCCCTTCGCTTTGCCCTGACGGAGAATCCCCTCGTCAAAGGCGAGGGGCTTTCGCCAAAGACTCGTAAGGAAATCCTCCGGTCGAGCCAGCTGAACCTGTTCTAACAGGTTGGAGATCACATGCAAAGCCAGAGAGTACAGCAGTTGCTCCAATGGGTAGAGTTTTTGGAGGGCGAGACGTTCACTACCCGGGTAGGGCTGCCTCCCGAGGGTGAAGTCACCGAGCATGCTGTTCGGCAAAAGCAAATCCTCGAATACTGCATCGTAGCCCGTAGCAGGGAAGCAATGATGCCTTTCCTGGGTCTTGGTTATCGAGAGCATTCCCGTGGTGTCATCCTTATGCTTCTTTTGGAGCAAGGCGTACTTATCCCTACCATCCCCGTCAAGCCGAACAGTCCCAAGCAATGCTATGTCACAATCAAAGGACTCACCCCATGACCGACGGCCCTACCTTCATCGAGACCCAGTTTCCCATCGCGCGGCTATCGGCCGAAAGCTACAAGGAGCGCAAGGCGGGTGCCAGCCAGACTCTCACTGGACTAGGGAAGTGGTGGGGCAGGAAGCCGCTTATATTAGTGAGGGCTAGTATTCTAGGCCTCCTCATGCCAGCTAGTGATGACCCGATCAAGGACCGGGAGATCTTCCTGAAGATCCTTACGATGGATAGCGATGGGGTCTGGGAACGCCGCAAGGCCGAGGTCCCCGATCGCGAGTTGCTTGCCTTCGCGCCGGACTACAAGGACGAATGGAAGAAAGCCGATGATGAGCGACGGGATGAATTGCGTACAGAGATCCTCGAATCCTTGGACGATGAGCAGAAACGTGCCCTCGATGAGAAGCGCCGTTTTCCCTTCACCCGAGAGGTCTTTGAGGCCCTGCCTTATGCGGAGCGAATAAAGTCCTGCAAACGCCCGGAAAACGTTGAGGGACCTTCGCAGGCTTCCTGGGCAGAGATCAACCGCCACCTCGGGACGAAGGCGAGTTCAATTCAGGAACTAGTCCTTGAGCTGGGCGATGGGCGCTTTGGGAAGCGCCCAAAGGTGGGCGATGCTTTTTGCGGCGGCGGCTCTATTCCCTTTGAGGCTGCCCGTATAGGCTGCGAAGCATTTGGCTCTGACCTCAATCCCGTAGCAGGTTTACTCACTTGGGCGAGTATAAATCTCCTCGGCGGTGGCGAGAAGGTGCAAGATGAAGTAAGTAGGGTGCAGAAAGCCGCCTTTGCCACTGCGGACCAACAAATAACCGCGTGGGGCATCGAACACAACGAGCAAGGCGAACGCGCGGAGGCGTTTCTATACTGCGTTGAGGTCAAACCCGATGGCTGTGACTATTATATTCCTCTAGCACCGAGCTGGGTGATCTCGGAGAAACATCGCATCGTAACCACGTGGAATAGAGTGCCGAGCTCGGACCGCTTGCAGCCTACAGTGCTCACAGTCACTGGTGCCGAACTGAAACTCTACAATGAGAAAAAAGGTGCGACGGTGGGCGACAGCCGGATTTTTGATCCCTTCGATGCTAATCGCTCCTGGTCGGTAGAAGCCTTGCGCGGCCCGGAGGGTTTACGCCGTTGGAGCAATGACGACGTGGTGCCGCGATCCGGCGATGTGTTCCAGGAACGGCTCTACTGCATCCGCTGGATAAATTCACAGGGTGAGCGCCGCTACGCCGCGCCTGACGCCGCCGACCTAGCGCGGGAAACCAAGGTGTTGGAACTACTGCGCGAACGTTTCGCTCAGTGGCAATCCGCGGGTTATATTCCTTCGAAGGTGATTCCAGAAGGAGGTGAAAAGACCGAGGAACCGATTCGAACGCGTGGCTGGACTTACTGGCATCATTTGTTTTCACCAAGGCAACTACTGACGCATGGGTTATATAGTTTGAGTTTTGCATCCATTGCTAATACGGAAAAGGAATTTGGAGGCGCGCTCTTGTCACTAGGTCCTTCGACTGATGCGAACAGCCGATTAACGAGATGGCAACCGCAATTATCAAAATCAGGTGGAATTGGAGTAAATACTCCCTGTTTCAGCAACCAAGCCTTGAATACTATCTATAATTTCCCGACCATGGCTATAGGGTCAATGGAAAACAGGTATTGCTTTAGTTTAATCGCTAATCCGCTAAATGTCTGTAAATCATCAACTGTAGAAACGGGCGATGCACGATGCATTACCAATGACTGCGAACTTTGGATAACCGATCCCCCCTATGCCGATGCGGTAAATTACCATGAGTTAGGCGATTTCTTCCTCGCTTGGTACGAAAAACTCCTTCCCAAAGCCTTCCCCGAATGGATTCCCGACAGCCGCAAGGCCCTGGCCGTTCGCGGCTCGGGCGATGACTTCAAACACTCCATGGTCGAGATCTACGCGAATCTCACTAAGCACATGCCCGATAACGGCCTCCAGCTTGTCATGTTCACTCACCAGGATCCTTCCGTCTGGGCCGATCTCGGCATGATACTCTGGGCTGCCGGGCTCAAGGTCAGTGCGGCTTGGACCATTGCCACGGAGACTCCTGCAGGGGGCATCAAGAAAGGTAACTACGTTCAAGGCACGGTCCTCCTCGTTCTTCGCAAGCGTATCGACGCGGGCAACGCTTTCCTTGACGAACTCTATCCCCTTGTCGAGGATGAGGTCAAACACCAGATCGACTCGATGCGTTCCCTCGATGACGCTTCCGATCCCAACTTCGGCGATACTGACTACCAGCTAGCCGCCTATGCGGCGGCCCTTCGCATTCTGACGCAGTATCAGAGCATAGATGGCCAGGATGTAAGCTATGAGCTTTTCAGGGCGAAGCCTGAGAAGGGACGGGGACGCGCCAAGGCTGGTTCAGCAACGTATGAAAAGTCCCGCTTTGAACAGGTCATTGACCGCGCTATATCCATAGCCTGCGACTACCTCGTTCCGAAGGGCCTGGAAGAAGTCTGGATGCGCCTGGTGGCCGATGAACGTTTGTATCTCCGATCATTGGACGTAGAAGGCCGCGGTGAGCGCCGCCAGGGTGTCTATCAAGAACTGGCCCGCGGATTCGGCGTACGCGAGGTCAAACCCATCCTTGCATCCACAACAGCCAACCAGACGCGCATCAAGACCGCCTCGGAGTTCGGCAATCGGGATCTCGGGCCCCTCGGTGCGGAAGGCTTCGGAGGCACCGTCCTTAGGCAGCTTCTCTTTGCCGTGCATGCCTCCCAGCAGGATGAGAATCCTGCCGTCGGGCTCCGATATCTCAAGGACGAGCTTGTTGATTATTGGCAACATCGGCAAAGGCTCATAGCTATCCTCGATTGGCTTTCTTCTCTCGCTCGCGCAGTAGGCATGGAGGATTGGAAGGAAGATGGCGACTATGCCCGGCTCCTGGCGGGATTGCTTCGGGGAGACCATGGTTGATAGTTCCCACGTTTCATTGAGATGAATTGGCAAGGTATAATGGTGTTCGGCGGACGCCTTCGGCGCAAGAGAAATTTGGAGGAATAAAATGGAAAATTATGAACTGATTCCAAAAGTAGATGAAGCACAAGAATTTATAGAAATTGCTAATGATTTCTCAAATCCTTTAGAGTTAATTCGTGAAGCTATAAGTAACTCATTTGATGCAAAAGCAGAAAACATAAAAATTGAATTTTCAGTAGAATCAATCGAAGGTGAATCTACACTAATTATTAAGTTAATTGATGATGGTCATGGTATGGATAAGGATGGGCTCCAATCATTTTTTGATTTGGGTAACTCCAGTAGAAGAAATGATAAAACAACTATTGGTGAAAAGGGGCATGGAACAAAAGTATACTTCAATTGTAAAAAGATTATTGTAAGGACAGTTAAAAATGGTGTCCAAAATATGGCAACAATGAACAATCCATTTAAGGAATTACATCAACGTAAAATACCCAAGGTAGCTGTAGAACAATCTGTAACAGATGAAAACAATGGAACAGAAATAATGATATATGGATATAATAATAATCGTAGAGACAAGTTTACTCATGATATTCTAAAGGATTATATTAAATGGTTTACTGCGTACGGAAGCGTAGAACCTTATTTTTATGAACGGGAGAATCGACCCTCTTTACTTTTAAAAGGTTTGGGATGTGATCAATTCGAACCTATTGCCTATGGCCACTATATTCCTAAAGATAGTAAGAACATTAGCGAACTTTTTGATGAATATATAATTCAAGCACCAGATTTTTATTGTAGAAGGTTTATAAAAACTGGTACTCTTAAAAATTTTCCAGAAATACATTATCAAGCAATTTTTGTAATTGAAGGAAAGAAAGTTAGATACTCGTATAATCCAATGCTGCGCCGAAAGGGATATCAAGCGCCAAATGGATCATACACAGTTCAGGATAGATATGGGTTATGGCTTTGCAAGGATCATATATCAATACAGAGGAAAAATGAATGGCTTGCCTTCAAAGGGCAAGAATTTACAAGGTTCCATGCATTTTTTAATTGCCAGCACTTTAAATTGACGGCAAATCGTGGATCCGTAGATAATACTCCATCTGAAATTATGATCGATATAAAAGAAGAAGTTGAAAAAATATATTTTTCAATTATTGAAAGTGAAGATTGGAGGGAATTAAATTGGCTTGAAGATCAATCAGAAGCTTATCAAACAATTGAAAAAGAAAAAAGTGATTATAAGTGGAGAATTGAAAGAACAAATAAAACTAACATTGCAGAGAAGGATGGAAGGGTATACGTCGAGCCGCGATCTGAAATTGGTGTCTATTCTCTTGTATTAAGATTGGCAGAGACAAATAAAAATCTTTTTCCTTTCTATATTGTAGATTATGATACGCATCAAGGCATAGATGTTATTGCAAAGGGTGATAAAACAACTCCAATACAGATGTCAAAATTATATTATATTGAGTTCAAATATTACCTTGATAAAAACTTTAACCATTCATTTGAGAATCTACACAGTATTATTTGTTGGGATACACAAATGAAGCATAATGAAACTGTAAAAGATATAAATGATGAAGAAAGAAAACTCGTAATAGTTCAACCAGAAATTGATGGAGAATACCTAAAGTACTTTTTAGATCATCCTCGGAAAGCACACAAAATTGAAGTTTTTGTTTTAAAGGATTACTTGAAGTCAAAGATTGGATTGGAATTTAGGCCAAGAAGTAGAGATGCTGTATTATAAAGAAAGGCACCGAACAATCGCTTCGGCCGGATAGCGCTATTGTCACGGTTATATGCTGGCTGCTTCACGTCCTGGCGCACAAACCGTGCCAATGACGCGCTGCCGGTTAAGCGTATGTTATTAAAAAATATATAACAATGAGATATGGATGCGATGCACCAATTGGACCTGGGAGGAATAGAAACATGACAGAGCCCTTTTCGCTGAGGCTTGTTGAGCCTTCCTTCAAGGACCCTCTCACCGATCTTATCCTTGAGCTGGACCGGGAGCGGACCTCTGTCCTTGGTGGTACGACACCTCCTGTGATGTTCTCCCAGCTCAAACAAATCTTTCATATGCTTGAGACCTTGGGCTCTGCACGTATTGAAGGCAACAGCACGACTATCGCGGAATTGGTGGATCGCAGGCAAGAAGTCGAGTTGCAACTTGACGATTCAAGCGAGGACGAAAAATTACTTGAGATCAGCAATATCGGAAACGCACTTCTTTTTGTCGAGGGGGCATGGAGCAGGGACCCCGAGAACTTTCGCATAGACCATGGATTTGTCCACGAATTGCACCGCCTTACGACTACCGGCTTATCATTAAGCGGTGAGGGAGATTCTTGCCCAGGTTCATATCGAACAAGGCCAGTGAGGATAATGAAATCTACTTATGTTCTTCCCGATGGTACCGATGTTCATTCGTTCATGGATAGTCTTCTTGGATTTTTCAACAAACCCGATCCGCCCAAGTACGACTTGCTTAAACTGGCGTTGGCTCACCACAGCTTTACCTGGATACATCCATTCTCCAATGGTAATGGAAGAACCGCCAGACTCTTCACCTATGCCATGCTCCTTAAGTCGGGCTTTCGTGTGGGCGGTCCGCGGCCTACCACGCGCATCCTCAATCCGACGGCAGTCTTCTGCTCGGATCGTGACAAGTATTATGAGATGCTATCGCGCGCCGATACCGGTACCGATGTGGACCTTCTTGCATGGTGCTCTTACATGCTCTCTGGTTTGAAAATCGAGCTCGACAAGGTTGCCAAACTACTCGATTACTACTGGCTCAAGAAGAATATCCTCGTTCCCGCTATAGTGGAGCTCCATCAGAAGAATGGTATCTCCAATCATGAGCGGACCATCCTTCTGATTGCGCTTGACAAGAATGTAATCAGGAATCAGGATATCAGGCCAGCACTTAATTCGATGAGTATGGTCCAGACCTCACGCATTCTTGGAGAACTCCGCAAGCGCCAACTCCTCGTGCCGGCATCCGGTGCTGAGCGTAGCTATCAGCTTGGCCTTGCCCAAAGCCCGCTTCTCAGGACTGTTCTTCGCCAGCTCGACCGGCAGGGATTTCTTCCGATCAAAGGCGAGATATGATCGCGCGCCACTCCTCTCGGCGAAGCCCGCTTGATGCAGGGGTCCTTCGAGCAAGATTAGCCGGAGCCTCCTCCTACGATCGGATCGCCGGTTACTTCCGTTCGAGTCTATTCGAGATCGCGGGGGAGGAATTGGACGCCATATCCGGGCCAATCAGGATCATCTGCAATTCAGATCTGGACGTGCGGGATGTCCTTACTGCTCAGGCTGCTCAAGCGGCTATCCGTTCGAGCTGGTGCCGTGGTGAACCTGAGAACATGCCCCCGGCCGCTCAGCCTCGTATCGAGGCTCTCTACCGCTTTCTCTCAACGAAGCGCATGCAAGTAAAGGTCCTTCCCGATGAAGTCTTTGGCCTCATCCACGGCAAGGCTGGCCTAATCCGCTATCCTGATGGTCGGGCGATGACGTTCCTTGGTAGCGTTAACGAAAGTGCTACGGCCTGGAAGCTGAATTATGAACTTCTCTGGGAAGACGATAGCCCTGAGGCCGTAGCTTGGGTCGCCGAGGAGTTTGAAAGCCTCTGGCACGATACCCATGCCGTAGACCTTGCCTGTTGCCCCTTCGTGGAAGCGGATCTGGGGCGCCTGGCTAAGCGCAAGATCATCGCCGTAGACGACTGGCGAGGCGCGCCAGAACCATCGTCGGTGGCCGTTGAAAGTCCCGTCTATCGCAGAGAACAAGGACTATGGCCCCACCAGAAATACTTCATCCGCCTTGCTATCGAACGGCACCGTCGGGCATCAGCACGCCTTGTACTCGCCGACCAGGTTGGTCTTGGGAAAACCGTCCAGCTCGCCATGGCTGCCCTCCTTATGGCCCTTGAGAGCCCAGGACCAATCCTCATTCTCGCCCCAAAGGCACTCCTTAAGCAGTGGCAGGTCGAGATGGTCGACCTCCTCAATATGCCTTCCGCGCGATGGACCGGCAATGCATGGGTCGATGAAAACGGTATTGAATATCCATCTAATGGCATCGCGGGTCTTACTTCATGCCCTCGTCGTGTCGGCCTCGTTTCTCAGGGCCTCATTACCCGCGGGCGTAAAGATGTTTGGGACAGCCTTCTTTCCCGCGAATACCTTTGCATCATCGTCGATGAAGCCCACCGTGCCCGCCGGAACAACATCCCGAAGGTCGATGCGAGCGATGACGAAGTCAACAAGAAGGCTGATCCCAATAAGCTGATGGAGTTCCTCCAGAAGATATCCCCTAGAACTAGATCAATGCTTCTAGCAACGGCCACGCCTGTCCAGTTGCACCCTGTCGAGGCATGGGACCTCCTGGGCATCCTTGGCCTTGGGCACTCATCTGTCCTTGGGGACTGTCGCCTTCGTTTCGGTCCATGGTGGCATCCATCTGAATGTCTCGAAGTCGCGACCGGTTCCAAGCCGCTCCCAGAGCATCCCGGAGATGCCTGGAATTACCTTCGAGATCCTGTCATCACAGAAAGTGAAGACGAGTACAACGTTATTCGCGATATCCGCGATCGATTTAAGATGAAGGTTGATGATTGGACACTCAGACCAGAAGACTACGAACGTATCCCAATAGCCTTGCGACGAAACAAGATCGAAGGTTCATGGCTCGCTTCCTATTCAGCCAAGCATAATCCTCTTCTACGCGGAATTGTTCGCCGTACCCGACAATACCTTGAGGAAACGATCAATCCAGTCACAAAGCAGTCCTTTCTTCCTAAGGTAGCGGTCATCTTGTATGGAGAAAGCACCTCCGCCGCACTTAGCCTTGGGCCATACCTCTCTGATGCTTATGCGGAGGCAGAAAATTTCAGCCGTCTCCTCGCAAAACATGCAAAGTCCGCTGGTTTTTTCAAGACACTCCTCTTAAGGCGCCTTGGTAGCTCAATAGAAGCCGGTAAAGGTACTATTTCACGTCTTCTTGCACGCGCTGAAATCACTGACACCGATAATACCGAGGATGATGAAGAGCTCTTTGATTCGGAAACCCAAGTGACTTCCTTCGAGGGCTTCTCCGGGGAAGAAGTCGAATCCCTCCATAGATGTCTAGCCCTGCTCGAATCAAGCGGCGAAGAGGATCCCAAGCTTGCGGAGGTCTATCGATACCTCTTCAAAGGATCCAGTGAACACCAATCCACAACCGGTCCCTGGCTTGACAGGGGATGCATTCTATTCTCTCAGTACTACGATACAGCTTTCTGGATCGGTCAGAAACTTACCGGGCATCCACTCTCCAGTTCACAAACAATAGGCCTTTATGCCGGCTCGGGGCGCTCCCTTATATGGGAGAACGGCAGCTATCGCCGCGCCGACCGTGACGAGATCAAGGCCATGGTCGCCCAGGGGCGTATCAAGATTCTGCTGGGAACCGATGCCGCTTCAGAAGGACTAAACCTCCAGCGCCTCGGTAGCCTTATCCACATCGATTTGCCTTGGAATCCCACTCGGCTTGAGCAACGTAAGGGCCGAATCCAGCGTATTGGCCAGCGCTATCCTGAGGTTTTGATCGCCAACCTTCGCTATCGTGATTCAGTAGAAGATCGCGTCCACGAGTTGCTTTCCCAGCGTCTGGCCGCCATCCACGGCCTCTTCGGGCAGATCCCTGATACCCTGGAGGATGTCTGGATCGCAATGGCTATGGGTGACCAGGAAGACGCTTCCCGACGCATCGATCGGGCCACAGCCCTCAAGGCAAACCCCTTTGACGCAAAGTACAGCGTTGTAGTCGATGAAGACTGGGATAGTAACCCGAGGGTCATTGATCCAATTGAGACGGCTGAGTTGCTGAAACGAGGATGGTGATTAGGATTTTACCTGTCAACCCTACTTAGGCAGAATGTTACACTGCTTAGTTCTCGCCAGCGATCGCAGGGAGTAAGTATGAGCAAAACGATTTTGAAGGAGAACGAGAAAGTCTTTATACTCGTCATGGGATCCCGATCCTTGCCTTCGTTTTTCCCGTCTCGCCTCGAACCAAGGTCGATACGAATGAAGGAGTCGGTCTCGGCCAATGGTACAATGAAAATTTCAGCTTCAAGTACTTTTGCTCCCTCGGAATCGACTACTGCGCCATCCGCGACGACACTGCCGATTGGTTTACGCCGATGCGCGATGAGTATAGGATAACGTAGTGAAGAAATCGAAAGATTGCGCTACTGCCGAAATGACCGATGTTACGAGGAGCATCAAGAGGAGCATTGAAAGTGAATTATGGGGAAGAGCCGCAGGCCGGTGCGAGTTCGATGGATGTAACAAGATCCTCTATCGCTCTCCCTTGACACAGGAGCAGGTAAATATTGCCGAAAAGGCTCATATCTACTCGTTCTCGGAGCATGGTGCGCGCGGGCATGGCATCTTCGCCAAAGATAAAGAACGTCTGAATAGCATAGATAATCTCATGCTCCTCTGTCACGATTGCCACAAGCTCATCGATTCTGATATTAAAGGCATTCGCTACTCTGCTGAGCTCCTTCGCAAATGGAAACACGACCATGAGCAACTAGTGGAGCAGGCAACTGGCATAGCCGAAAATAAGCGAACGCATATTCTTGTTTTTGGTGCAAACACCGGTAAAGTGCCGTCCAAGATTATTGCTCAGGATGTAATGGAGGCGGTCTTCCCAGATTGGTTGCCGGACAGCCCTCAACCCACGGACCTCTCTATGTCATGGAACGGAGAAGACCACACCGTCATCTATTGGCAAGCTCAGCTCGAGGAGCTGAAGAGGAACTATGTCAGAATGGTTGGACCCAAACTTTCCGATCCGTCAATCAAGCATTTCTCCATTTTCGCCCTTGCACCAATCCCTCTGTTATTTGTATTAGGCTCCCTGATCACCGATAAGCTGACCTGCAGAACATTTCAACTTCATCGGGAACCGGCACCATCCTGGAAATGGAGAGAAGATGATTGCGATCTTGGTTTTAAGATCATCCCTCCTACGGAATGTTCTGGAATCCCCGTACTAGCTCTCTCCCTTAGTGACTCAATCGATCCAGCTAGAATTGGGCGATCCGTCCAGGGCACCTCTGCCGTCTGGAAGATTACCGTCTCATCGCCTCACAACGACCTTATCCAGAGTGAGCAACAGCTCTCTGAGTTTCGAAAAATACTTCGGAGTTGCATTGTACAGATCGGAGAAGCCCACGGCAAAGACACACCCATTCATATCTTGCCCGCAATACCCGTCTCTTGTGCAATCGAGCTTGGTCGAATTAGGATGCCCAAAGCGGACAGTCCTTGGCTAATTTACGACTTCAATCTCGTCCATGATTATTACAAGGCAGTTTTAGAAATAGGTACAGATCTCACTGTATTGCACTAAGATCCTATTTGCTAGATCAAGATGACAAGCTGATCAAACCTCTTGCCTCTCGACCGCGATAGGATCACTCGCAACGCCTGGCTACTTCCGCATGTGCTGGAGATAACCCTTGTAGAATTTCCTCGTTTCTAGACTCCGAAAATTATATAGTTTTCCCTGTAATTGGCAAATGCCAAAGCGTTCCCGACAGCCACAGGGGCATAGAATCTTGTTGGCAACCCGCTTCTTCATTGACAGCAGGCGAATCACCGCTACGGCAGCCCTATCACTTGGAAGTACGAGCAGATCTCGAACTTCTTCAATTAGTCCTTCCTCTCCATGCGAAAGCTCCGAAAAGATGAAGGATCCACCATGGCGCTCACGAAGGCATACGGCATAGAGGTAGGGTACAAGCGTATTCTCAAAATAGCTCGTCAGACTGGGATGTTTCCGAGCGACGAGCCGAAGACTTAGCCCTCCACCTAGGCAGATAGAACAATCAGTCTTGATGTTGATGTGCCAGTTAGCCTTCTTTGGTATTCTTGAGCCGACCTCCCAAAATGTTGGCAACTGAGAAGGGAATGTAGCCGGAACCAATATTTTAATTGCGAACTGGTCTGAGACAAGTTCCCCGCCCTCGGGCTTTGCCTGAAAACGATAATCTCCCGCAAGGAGAAACCCTTTATCCCAGGAGGGTATTAGCGACATTCCCTGTTGTCTATCCAGCAGGGCTTCGATGTCCTCTTCGATCGTCACAAAACCATCCAAGGCTTGGGAGGATCCTTGGGGATGATTACAATAGATGGGGTCGGATTGGGCGAGCGACCTTTCATGAGACGCTCCGCTTCGGATTCGCGAAGGGTGACCGAAAAATTGCCTGCCGACTTCCTGAGGTCCTGAGGGTTTGTGGATCCTAGAATCCTGTTACAGTCTGCCTTTGCTTGAAGAAGCCACTTCTTAAAGTTTTCTTCCAAACGAAGCGGGGCATAGTTTGGATCGTCCCACTTGTCTGCAAAGTCTTCTTCCGGATTCACGGGATTGGGCACGCGCGGTTTCGTCTGGCTTACGTGCCTCTCCATTCCCGCGATGACTGCAAAGAGGGTTGACTCAAGATCGTCCTCCCCGTTGTATGCCTGGGTTGCTAGCGTCGTTATTATTATTGAAATCGGCTTAGAATCAGGCATGTCCTTGAACATCCAGTCTCGATGGCGCTTTAGAATCTGTATTGCCCGCTGGAGAGGCGCCTTCCTCTTGTAGCTTGGCAAGGCATCGACTTGGGCTCTTTCCTGGAATGACTTTAGCAATCTCTGGGAAAGCATCTGCTCCTCGAACCAACGGGCATAACCTTCCGGATTGCTACTCAGCCAAGAACTGGAGATTGTTTTGTAATCAGGGCAACGATCATCAGTGATTCTCGATGCCATTGAACTGACGTTCTGAATGAGAGAAGCAGAGTATGCCCGTTGGGAAAAGGCTTTCTCAAGAAGTACTCTGCTTTCCGGCGAATCTGGAATACTGGGGACTATGTCCATATGGAAGCTGAGATGGTCCTGGTACTCCAGTCTAAAGCATCGATGCTTTTCATCCAGCGGGGCTTGGATTCCCCTTTCCCTGCGATACGCTTCGATATCTTTTTTCACCATGCTCCGTAGGTCCGCCTGGGAGATATTCCCCATCATCAAACCAGTTTCGAATCGGCACGTGATATCGAGATCGTACTCTTCTTTATCCAGAAGAGGGCGGATAGCGGTACCAATCCTGAAAGATCCCTGGGGTAGGGTATGAGGCGAATACTTCGACATATCGGACGAAGGGAGTCCGAGCCATTCTCCCAGATCTTCATATCGATCTTTGGCTTTCTCATAGGCAGAATCCGGCAACTCAACCGCGGCCACTATGGCCTTTAGAATCTCTTCGTTCCCTATATCAGGCATATGTGTCTCCTCCATGATTGACTAACCTGGTGCCTTACCGTAGACTCTACGGTATATATTTTGCAAAAACGCTATATCGAATATATACGGTATAGCGTAGATAGTCAAGCCTAGGAGTAACCATGCCTACAGGCAGTTCATTAAGGTCCGAGCTCGGTGCAAGAATCCGGAAGATACGCACTGATAAAAGATTAACAGGACAGGAATTAGCAAAATTGAGCAAGATCAGCGCCACCTATTTATCAGAGGTTGAGAGAGGCCTTTCGGATGTTTCTGGAGAGAAATTGATTAGGATTGCTGACTCCCTTTGTGTAGATATTCAAGACCTAATCTCTTCAGGGCAAACCTCTAGCGCAAATGGCGAAAATATATCGATCCCCATTGCACTATCCGAGGTGGCGGATGAACTTCACCTATCATTCAGGAATACTGTCAGGATACTTCAGGGAGCTCAATCGTTGACTGCAAGACGATCCTCCGAACCACAGGAAGAATGGTCAAAGCAAGATTGGATTACTTTTTATGAAAAGGTAAAATTCATCCTGGAGGAGTGAGACCAGCGTGGAATCATATAATTCAATAACGATTGAGTCAGCGCTTAGGCTCGATGCGATCGTAAAATACCTCGGAGTAGGAAAGCACTGGGGCGGTCAGGATTCCGAGAAGGAGATCGTTCAGGCGTGCCTTGAAAAAGTATCTGGACTCTTTATTGGGCTTGAACCCACCGGCGAAGCCCTGGTAGCAAGAACCGCGAAGCACTATCAAGTTAATTTTGAGGAAGTTCGACAAGACGAAGACATAACCTCTCTTGAACAGAAATACCTAGTTGGTAAGAAAGAATTGGGGTTCGCACGACTCAGAGAGGAAATTCACTCACCCAATGTAGATGCCCTCCTGTTCCAGCGTATCAATGCGAATCCAGATGATCCAGACAGATGGGTAGCTGTCTTGAATCTGACAATAACCGAAGATAGGGCATACTGGAATAGATACCATGAGTTATCGCATCGATTGGCAGAGCCACCTCAGAAGATCCTCCCATTCCGACGAGAAACGACCGACAACCGTGATGTCGTTGAGAAACTGATTGATACTATTGCAGGTGAGGTGGCTTTCCATCCCCGCATTTTTTCGCCGTATATAGAAAACCTGAAGACCGCTCCGGCAACATTTGAAGCAATATCGGCAGTCAGGAACGCTTATTCTCCTTCAGCGAGTCTTCTAGCCGTAACAAATGCAATTGTTCAAAGAATGGAGCGACCAGCATTAGCTTTTGTCGCCTCAATGAAAGCAAAGCGAAATGGCCCGCAACACCAGAAGGACCTTCGAATCGAGCCCCAGTGCCGTAATGTTTTAGCTCAGGCAAGCGATCTTTTTCTTATCCCGAACATGAGAGTGCCTCGAAGCAGTTGTGCATATCATACGTTTTTGACTGGCTGTCCAATGACCAGTTTAGAGAACACAGGGGACTGGACGACATCGTCAGGAAAGGCTATCTCCCAGCATCGCGTTACTGTTTCATCAATCAAGCTTGGCGACAGAATCTACGGAATTATGACGATCTAGTGAGATTTATCGTTTTCACACCTTTCCTGTCCTTGTCTACTGATATTGGAGAACTCATCTTTTCAGGAGGTCTCCTATGTCACCCGCCCAAGTTTCCCACTTCCCCGCTAGCCCCCGCGAGGGGCAGCTTACCGTCCCCACCATCCCCGATGTCCAGAAGCAGACCATCCTGGACTACCTTAAGGCCTTTGGCTTGGCTTCCGAGCTCACCGAACCCGAGAAGCTCCAGTTCATCGAGATTAGCCAAGCTTTCGGACTAAACCCGTTCAAGCGGGAAGTCCATGTCGCCGTCTATATGGCGAGGGCGAATACCGCAAGCTATCGATCATTACGGGCTACGAGGGCTATCTGAAGAGGGCGGATCGTACTGGCAAGCTTGATGGCTGGCGTGCCTGGATTGTGTTGTGGATGTCCTCGATATTGCCGCACTCAATCTCTTTGTGTTTCGTGGCGAGTATTTCCTTTGTTGGAAGGATGGGGCTGCCCGGAGCGTACTGTATCCTGGCTATGATGACCGGCGCTTCGGAGCGCTTGAGAAAGAGCTCCAGTATCTCTATCGCTCGCTTTTATACAAACCACGCCAGTGGCGCGATACCTGTTAAACGCATAATGTGATAAACTTGTGTGCTATTGGGGTGATATTGATAATTAATGATAATAGATTGAATTACTTACTAATTTGTGTCAGATAAATTGTCAGATATTTTCTAAATATTTAACCTCTCCTCGATTTTTCCGCTTGACTTAATTGTTTCTACTAAATAATATTATGCATAAGGTTCTCGTCGACCGGCTTGCTGATTTTGATTCGCAATCTATAGGTCAGGGGTTCGAATCCCCTATTCTCCAGAAACAAAAAACCGTCCTCGTGGACGGTTTTTTTGTTTCGATAAGGAGAATTGGGGATTCGAACCGGAGCATCGTCCCGAGCGCAGAGCGAGGGCTCGCCGCAGGGATGCGGTGAGAGACGCGTAGGCGGCCCGAAGCGACGTTGTCAGGAAGGCAACGAGCGAAGGGCGAATCCCCTATTTTCCACTAGTATATCTTTTCTATATAGTGATTTAGAGAGAGACCGTAAAGCCGGATTCCGAAGCGCTTCCAATCTTCGTTGCTCGTTTGTGACCCTAACGTGCCATGAGGTTGTGTGCTCGGAAGCCGGTTTCTGTTTTAAACGCCTCATGACTCGAAAAGGGCAGTCACGGTATTCCCTTGAAATTTCAACCGAGCTTCCTTACCTCCCGGTCTATGGAGAAAATTCTACGGGAGCTCGATCTCGACCGGGCCGCTTTTCCCCCACGCCTCGAACGGGGCTCTTCTTTTCGGAGAAGAGCTCTGAAAACGTGGCTGCGTTCAGGCGCGAAAGAAAGCGGTGCTGTACGCCGACTACTGCGCCGAGGTCTGGGAACGCTCAAGCTAATTCCTTGGTCAATTAACTCGCGGGCATAGAATTGAGCAAGAAGACGGCTACCGTAATGCCGCGTATATCCATCAACCTTTCGTAGTTAGCGCTAGCACCTTCCGACATGAAGGCCCCCATGCTCGAAGACTTTTGCCTGAGGCTCATGAAGCTCTTCGTCCTGGATACCCGATCCGTTGACGCCATACTCATAGAAGCGAATCCAACTACGAGCCTGCGAGGGCATGGCAATGATATCCAGGAGAAGTCCGCGTTTAGCGAAAGAGAGCGGGGCTTGGATACGGCTCTCCGGTTCAGCTAGCTCGACGGGCTCTCATGGCCAGCCGGATTCCACTCGCTACCAGTACGACAGCCGCGCCGAGCGCGGCTGCGACGATGACGGGTGCGCTGGAGTCCTCGGCGATGGAGCTACGTTTGAGTATTATGCCCGCATATGCCCAGACCACCACAAGGGCAGAGGACACTGCTCCGCGCCTGATCGCCAATAGGGATCCGACCAGGGCGCCGACCGCTATGACGATGAAGGTCCATGTCACGGGGTCAAGCCCGAATCCGTCCCAACCGGCCGTAACGAGGAGGGCAGTAATATTTGCTATGGTAGCCACGGAGATCCAGCCAAGGTACACCAGGATGGGGACGCGGATGAAGAATCGACGTATCTTCTCGGCTCTGCCCGTGGCGGCCGGCAAGACGCTAAAGGCCTTGTGGCTGCGCTCCATGAGCAGGGTAAGGGTGCCTAAGATACCGAGCATGAGGAGTACGGAGAGCGGGATTTTCCTCCAGTGCCAGGCCAGGATCCAGCCTGCGTTCATAAGCGCGTTCAGGGAGTAGATCCAGCCATCGACTGCCGCCCAGCCAGGCGTATCTGCTTTACGGAACGCGCCGACGAGCGTTGCTACGGCATAGCCCAGGAGCAACGCGTATATAAGGCCCCAGATGGAGAAGGTGAGCCCGGCGGGAACGAAAAGATTGGGAATTTCATCGGAAAGCTGTCCGGTATTGACACCGTTCAAGGGCAGGGCGTTGGCCATGCCGTTCAATGCGACCATCACCAGGAACATGACGGCCGCGATCACGGCAGACAGCCTGATTCGCTTCTTTTCTTGCTCCATGTCGTTTCCTTTCACTTAGCTTGTCTATGTATTATTTAATATAAACAGTATAAAACTTTTTAGCTAATAAAGATCTCTTCCTTACATCCCATATACTTAAACGGCACCGGGAGCCGGTGGTTCGGTTGCGTGCTGGCAGCCAAGCGAGCAATCATCGCACTGAAGTCTATTCTCGCGATGAAGCAGGGATCGAATCACCGTCGCTGTTTTATTTCTTGTGAGATTAGAAATATCGATATATTATGACACTACTGTCGGGTATAATAATTTATCGATACAGGAGACTAGCAATGGCAAAACGCCCCCTCATCATGAAGTTGGCGTGCAAGATCAGCATCGAATCCTTGACCTATACGGGTATCACGGTAGAAGATCCGGAATACAGGATTCTCGATCCGGTCGTTACGGACGACATGGCCGAGGTCGGGCTCGGGCTTAAAGTAAGGAAATGGCTGACCGTCGCCGACGTCGCAAGGAACGTAGGCAAGCCCGAAGAGCACTGCGCCGAGCAACTCCTGAAGTTGGCGGACGCGGGCGTCTGCAAGATCGCCAAGCATGACGGAGAGGACAAATGTTTCCTGCCGATCTGGGTGCCCGGCATCATGGAATGCATGGTCGCCAATACGGCTAACGCCGAACGGTATCCCGTCCTTGGCGAGTGCTTCGAAGACTATACCCGCAGGCGAACGCAGATGCTGGCGCCAAACTTGCCCGTCGGCAACGGCCTCATGCGCGTCATTCCCGTCGAGAAGGCCATATCCGGAGAAACCGTAACCCGTAGCTTCGAGGAGGTCTCCAACTACGTCGAGAACGCGTACATGCTGGCCGTATCAGACTGCACCTGCCGCCGTTCCCGCCGCCTCATGGGCGAAGGATGCGGTCACCTGGAAACGGACATGTGCATCCAGCTGGACGACGGCGCTGAATTTTTCGTGCGCACCGGCAAGGCCAGGCAGATCGACAAGGAAGAAGCCTACGAGATCCTGAGGCGCGCGGAGGACAACGGCCTCGTCCATCAGACGCCGAACCTGGACGGTCCCGGCAAGACCCTCGCCATATGCAACTGCTGCGGCTGCTCCTGCTTCGCGCTACGCGTCAGCGAGTACTATAACGCGTTCGACTTCAGCCGCTCTAATTACGGCGCCAAGGTCGACCCCGAGAAATGCGTCGCGTGCGGCCAGTGCGTCGAGAACTGCCAGGTCAACGCCGTGAAGCTGGGACAGAAGCTATGCTCGAAGACGCCCGTCGTTACCGAATTCAAGCACGAGCATCCGAGGGATACCATGTGGGGCCCGGACAAGTGGAATCCCGACTACCGGACTACGCGCGTCGACGTCGTGGAATCGGGCACCTCGCCGTGCAAGACCAACTGCCCGGCCCACATCGGCATCCAGGGCTATGTCAAGCTGGCCGCGCAGGGGAAATACCGCGAGGCCTTGGAGCTCATCAAGAAGGAGAACCCCTTCCCCGCGGTATGCGGGCGCATATGCAACCGACGCTGCGAGGATGCCTGTACCCGCGGCGATATAGACGAGCCCGTAGCCATCGACGAGATCAAGAAGTTCATAGCCCAGCGGGACCTCGACGCGAGGACCCGCTACGTTCCGCCGATGCTCAACACTATCGGTAAGCCATATCCCCAGAAGGTCGCCGTCGTCGGCGCCGGCCCGGCGGGCCTCTCCTGTGCGTTCTACCTCGCGCAGAAGGGCTACCCCGTCACCGTGTACGAGAAGGAGAAGAAGCTCGGCGGTATGCTGATGCTCGGAATCCCATCCTTCCGCCTGGAGAAGGACGTCGTCGAGGCCGAGATCGACGTGCTCAGGGAGATGGGCGTCGCATTCAAGACCGGCGTCGAGGTCGGCAAGGACGTCACTCTCGACCAGCTCCGGGCCGAGGGCTACAAGGCCTTCTATATGGCTATCGGCGCTCAGGGCGGACGCAGGATAGGCATACCGGGAGAGGACGCCGAGGGCGCCGTAGCCGGCGTAGACTTCCTTCGCGATATCAACCTCGGTAAGGAAGCCATGCTCGACGGCGACGTCGTCGTCATCGGCGGCGGCAACGTAGCCATAGACGTGGCGAGGACCGCCGTGCGGGCAGGCGCGAAAACCGTTTCGATGTTCTGCCTTGAAACCCGAGATATCATGCCCGCGTCCGTGGATGAGATAGAAGAGGCCGAGGCGGAAGGCATCGTCATCCACAACGCTTGGGGGCCGAGGGAAATCATCCAGGGGGGCGGTAAAGTAAAGAGCGTCGTCTTCAAGAAGTGCGTCAAGGTCTTCGACGCCGATCGCAGGTTCAATCCCGCGTATGACGAAAAAGAAACCAAGACCGTCGACTGCGACAAGGTCCTCCTGACCGTCGGCCAGTCCATCCAATGGGGCGCGCTTCTTGAAGGCACCAAGGTGGAGCTGAACCGCAACGATACCGTCAAGGCCGACGCCTTCACGTACCAGACCGCTCACTCGGATATCTTCGCGGGCGGCGACGCGTTTACGGGTCCTAAGTTCGCCATAGACGCGATCGCCGCGGGCAAGGAAGCCGCCATTTCCATCCACCGCTTCGTGCAGCCCGGCCAGAGTCTCGTCATAGGTCGCGACCGCAAGCAGTACAAGGAGCTGGATAAGAAGAACGCGGACCTGGAGAGCTATGACTCGATGCCCAGGCAGAGGCCCGTCGGAGAGACCGCAGCCACGGCGAAGGGTACTTTCCGCGACCTCCGGGGTACTCTGTCGGAGGAGCAGGTCAAGAAGGAGACCGAGCGTTGCCTGGGTTGCGGCGCCTCTATCGTCGACGAGTATATGTGCGTCGGCTGCGGCATCTGCACCACGAAATGCCAGTTCGACGCTATCCAGCTCGTAAGAAAGAGCGACGCGGTCGGCGGGGTATTCGAGAAGGCGGTTATCGGAGTGGTAGCCCCGAATATGCTGAAGCGCGGCGGCAGGATAGCCGCGAAGGGAATAACCGGCCAATTTACCGTAAAAGGCAAGTAACGCCGCGCGATACGACAAATAGAAAAGCCAAGCGCGATGCTTGGCTTTTCTTTGTCCTCGCTCCGGGCTCTCTTACTTCCCCGCGTTGGAGGAGTGTAGCGCCCTCATCCCTTCGACCTCGTCGCACACCTCCTTCAGTTCGCACGACGAGCAATCCATGCGCAGGTTCTTGAAGATATGGTCGAGCGCCCCGGTAATCTTCTCGGCTTGGCGGACCTGTCGGCCCAGCTCTTCATACGGGAAATCCGGGAGCGTTATGAATATCAGCTTGGCTGCCAGGACTTCGGGGTGGCGGCGGTAGCCATCGAGGAAAAGCCCGCCGACCTTGGAGAAATCCAACCCGGCCCGCAAGGCCTCGCGGCCGACGCGAACGGACTCGCGTTCCATAGCCGCGGATATGCGCATCATATAACCCTGAGGCGCTACATGGTATCGCGTATATTCTATCTTCCGAATAGCGGCGTAAGCCGCGGCTTCATCGCCTAGTCCATTCTCGGCTACCCGCAGGAAAACCAGCCGCGCGTAGGGCGCGTCTTCCCTAAGCTCGGGCAGGTCCCGGCCGTAGAGCCATATCTCGTCGCCGCATACGTGCCGGTCCGACGACGTGAACCCGATCCCGCTGACGGCAGGGAGGCTGCCGCCTCCCAGCTCGTACGCCATCTCGCCCTTCAGGATGAGGTTGCAGTCTCCGGCGTCCGGCCAGTCCGCGCCGGTAACGCCTTCAGCCAGGCGGCGCCCCGGCCTCCCTTTTAGGAGGCCGAGGCAGTCTTCGATCAGCCTATCATATAATAGCATCGCCGATTACTACCACTCGTTCCAAGGTCGCCTGTTAGAGGCGCCGGTCGCGCTTTATCCTGTCGTAGTGATTCCTGAGGAACGCCTGCATCCCGGCCGCGGCCTTCATGTCCAGGTTGCTAAAGTAGACCGCGAGGGAAAGGAGGAACAGGCCTAGCGCCACGTACGCGATTATCAGCAGGACTTTCATTGTTGCTTCCTTTTTACTACGCCTTGGCGGACGCGAGGCCCTTCTGGCGGGCGTATTCGGCGGCGCCCAGGGCGCCCATGAGCTGCGGGTCGACGGGCAAGTCGACGACCTTGATCTTGAGGACCCGTTCGATGGCCTGCTTTAGTCCATGGTTCTTGGCGCAGCCGCCGGTCAGCGCGATGCTATCGGTCGCCGCGGCTTTCTTCGCCATTACGAAGCATCGCTTGGCCACGGAAAGCTGGATGCCCGCGGCTATCTCGTCCATCGGCTTACCCTCGCCAACGAGCGATATGACCTCGCTCTCGGCGAATACCGTGCATTGTGCCGTTATAGGGATGACGTTCTTGGCCTTGAGCGATAGCTTTGAGAACTCGTCGAGCGGCATCTCGAAGGCGTGAGCCATCGCCTCGAAGAAGCGGCCGGTACCGGCGGAGCACTTATCGTTCATCGCGAAATTGAGCACCGTTCCGTCTGCGTCTATCGCTATGCCCTTTACGTCCTGGCCGCCGATATCGAGTATGGATTTCACCGAAGGGTCCACGACGTGCACGCCCATGGCGTGGCAGCTTATCTCGGAAATATTCTCATCGGCGAACGGCACCTTGTTGCGCCCGTAGCCCGTACCGATGAGGTAGGCCAGGTCCTTGGCTCCCTTGAGGTCGTCCAGCGTGGCGACGGCCTCGTCCAGCGCGGCCTGCGCGCTCAGGACCGGGTTGATCCGGCTACGGCTCGTCACGGAGGCCACGAGCTTCCCGGTCTCATCCACAATCGCGCATTTAGTATACGTACTTCCGGCATCGCAGCCGCCATAGTATTTCATCGTATTCATCTCCTTGGTTGCTTTCAAGAATTACCGTCAGGTTGCCTTGCGAGGCGTTACCATGCGTTCGAGTCGTCGAAGTCTTCCAGGCTCGCGTCGAGTGCCTCCTCGCCTAGCACCGTGTGCATGTAGCGGCTCACGTCGTTGCGCATGTCCTTCCGCGAGGCGGCGCGCGGGTCCATGAGCCCGTGGGTAACCCACACCATCTTTATGCCACGCTCACGGGCCTGCTCCTCGAAGATACCGTGATAGCCCGCCATGGCCTTACATCCGATATGCTCGTACATGATGACCATGTCGGCCTTGAAGCTCTCGCAGAATCGCCATAGGTCGTTTACGCCTACCTCGTACCCGCCGTTAGAGCGGTTGCGCATGGTCATGTTCTGGTAAAGATGGGCCATGTCGAGCATCGCCTGGTCTCTATCGTCAATACTGAAGATGCGCGTCGACGTGAGGCTCAGCATATCGATGAGAGGCAGTATGCCCCAGCAGTTCTGAAGCCAGAGCGGGAAGGCCGTATAGTACTGGGCCTGGACTCCCCACAGGATGGCGCGGTGGCGGACCTCTGGCGCGCAGAGGGCTTTCGCCTTGTACCCTTCGACGGCTAGCCTCGTGATCTCCTCGTCGGCCTCGAGGAAGCGGGCGTCGCGGCCGCCGGCCACCTGATAGGTGGCGTCGCGATAGAGCGCCACGTTGTTGCCGATGACCTGAGGATACGGGGAGCGGCTCAGGTCGAGCCACTCGAGCATCTGCTTGGTCTCCTGATTGAAGATATCCATGCACTTGAAGTAGTTATCCCAGTCGAATCGCTCTCCGGTTTGTTCCTCGATGAAGCGTACGGCGTTCTTCACCTCGTCGGCGGCGTACTCCTGGACCGAGTCCTGGGTATGGCGGATGGGCACGGCCAGCTGGAAGGTCGGGATCTTGAAGCGGCGGGCTTCGAGGCCGTTAGCCATGAGGCTGCCGTCGCAGGTGGTATTGCATTGGACCATGCACGCGCCGATGTGAGGATAGTCGTCCTCTATGGCGACGCCGAGCTCGGCCGAAGGCATGGGACAGACGTCTCCGGGAATACCGTAAGACTGCGACACGTCGATATAATGCAGGACGCCGTCCTGGCACATGGTGGAACTCGTGTATATCGGCGGTATCTCGATACATATCATGCGCAGATTCGGGAAGCCGTTCATGATGTGGCTCATCATGTTCTCGTCGAATACGACTATGCTCTTGGAAAGCCTCTCGTCGTTCCCGATGAGCGGATCCGCCTTGAACAGGGTGGATATGGTATCGCACATGTGCTCGACGATGAGGTCGAACTCCTGGTGCGCTATCCGAAGTTGCGGGCCGCGAAGGCCCTCGGTGTGACGATCGACGAAGTCGGGCGCGACGAGGTAGTTGGCCATCCAGCGATAGCGGAACATGCCCCTCACGTTGTTCGGGTTCGTCGCGAATTTGATCATCGTCTTCCATATAAATAGCCAGCGGGTGTAATCGTACCAGGTATCCTTGAGGCCGCGCCACTCGCGGCGCGTTCGGGTCTTCCCGCCCGTATAAAAATTTCCGAGCCTTTCGCTGCCCATCGCCGTGCTCATCGCGTTACCTTCCCCTGGATGTTCTTTATCTCGATGCTCTCGACGAAGGCCTGGACGCGCGTGCGTAGCTGGGCGTTCGTTCCCACCGCGTAGGGCAGGTCCACCGACAGGACGGGATAGCCGTAGTCGTCCCTCATCACGCGGCTGCCAAGGGCGCGCTCATAGCCCCAGTAGTCGCAGAATTTCTGCTGCTCGAAGATGATGCCGTCCGCATGGTAGCTCTTCGCCAGCTCGTCGATATAGCTCTGCCGCTCCTCGATCTTCGCGGTATCCATGAAGCGCGCGCATTTCCCCCATGCCAGGTACTGCCGGCATATTTGCAGCAGCACGTCCTCGCCGTCGTTCAATACGATCTCCTGCCGGCCTGGCAGTGAGCCGAAGCAGAAGCGGTCGGCCACCACGAGGGCGCCCGAACCCTCGATGAGCCTTATGAGATCCGGATTATCGATCTCCGATCCGGCTACGACGACGCGAGCGCGGAAATTCTTCCCCGAGTCGGGTTGGCGGGAGCCTAGTTCATCGAGCGTCTCGCGTAGCTTGTCTACGAGCAGGTCTTTAGGGCAACAGTAGGTAGCGGTACACAGCACGGCGAACTCGTAGCCTGTAATGCGGGGATTATCTTCCTTGCGGTATTCGCCAATGGCGGTAATGAGGCGGCATGCCTCGTTGTGACCCAGGACAGCCGCGCGCAGGGCCGCGTCTGAAACGTCTACCCCGTAGACGCCGGAGAGCTGTTCGAGCACGCGGATGCGCATCTGCTTGACGTAGTGCCGGAGCGCCGTCTCGTCCGATTTCATCGGGACGTCCGAGTAGGAGATGAAGAACTTCTCCTTGTCGCATAGCTTGAGGAGGTCTATGTTCTCGACGCAGCGGTTCATCTGTGCGCAGGCGTCGGGCGCTATGATGCAATCTAGGAATTTATAACCGCCCTCTACCGCGCGCTCGAGGAGAGCACGGCAGCATTCGCACGACATGCTCGTCATATAGTACGTGCCCAGGTCTATGGAGCCGGTGTTAGGCGCGCGCAGGCGCACGGGGAAGCATCCCGGCAGCGACAAGAGGACTTCGGGGATAAGGCTGCAGACGCTGCCTACGGCGAGGCGTCCGCCCGCTTGAGCCTCGCGGACGAGATTATTATTTGCGTCTTGCAGCAAATTTTCGAGATAATACAGGTGCTTTAGATCCTTCATCGCCGGCCCTTTCCTAATCCTTCAGTATTTCGATATTCTTAAGGGCCTCGCGCGCGCCCCGCACAATTTCCGAGTCGTCCGGCAGATAGAGGACATTCTCACCGGCGAGGTCGCAGGCTGCAAGATTCCGGTCGTCGGCTATATACGCCAACACCGTGATGTCGCCCATCTCCATATAATCCTTGACAGAGAGGTCCGGAAGCCGGTTCGCCACGGCGCCGATCCTATCGTACATGACGAGCTCGTCGGCTACCTTGCGTATGGAATGGATTACCTGCACGCCCTTCTTGCTGGCGTCAGTCACTAGAAGCAGGTGCGTTACCTTTTCCATCACGCGACGGTTTACCTGCTCTATGCCGGCTTCGCCGTCGATGACGACGTAGTCGAAGTTCTTGGAAAGGATACGTATGACTTCCTTCAGGTAGGAGTTGATCGAACAATAGCATCCGGAGGCCTCGGGTCTGCCGATGGCCATGAAAGAGAATCCGCTCGATTCCGCTATGGCGTCGTATATACGGTATTGAGCCTCGCCCAACAGATCGACGGCCTCTTTGGTTTCGCCGTTCTCCACGGACGCGACGACTTCCTTGCGGATGTCGTCCAGGGTGGTGACAACCTCTATGCCGAGGGCGGTAGATAGGCCCACCGCCGGGTCGGCGTCGATCGCGATGATTCTCTTGTCGGGGAAAGACTGCGCCAGCAGCTTGACGATTACGGCGGCCAGGGACGTCTTGCCTACGCCGCCCTTACCCGCTACGGCTATGATCTTCGTATTCTCCGCGGCGTCTTCAGAATCATCTTTCATGGATTTTCCATCGTCCAGGAGTCCCGGGGATTCATACGTCCTCGGTATAGTTCGGAATAATTCAAAATAGGACGAAATCACTCTAAGGGCACCCCGGGAAATCGTCAAGCTAAAAACGACAGTATTGTCGATATAAAGCTGGCGGCGATAAAGCGCTATCCGAGCCTGTACCCATGACGCGTCCGGCGTGGCCGTAAGCGTAGACCAACGCTACCTTCGACGTGATTCTTTAAGTACATGAAGCCTGCAGGGTTTTACTTCGACGGGCCTATAAGCCCATGCCAAGTTCAGGAGGGCGCGTATGGTTAAGATGACATTGGGCGGCACCGGGATACACGTAGAACGGAGCGGCTTCGGCGCGCTTCCCATCCAGCGCGTAGACATGGAAACCGCGGTAAGGATGCCGCGCAAGGACGTCGACGTCGAGGGCGGCCTGCGGTTCTTCGACTCGTCCCGCGCCTACTCGGACAGCGAGGCCAAGCTGGGGCGAGCCTTTGAAGGGATTCGCGACGAGGTCATCATCGCCACGAAGTACCTGTCCGGTGGCCTCATCGCCGATTCCGCGGCGGCGTACGCGTTCGTCGCGCAGTACGACGACGTGATACCGATCTGGGGCGTACAGCGAGAGAGCGAGCTTGACGGATGGCTTGGTCACATAGACAATCCGCCCGCATTGACCCCGCGGATGTCATTGCTAATACGGCGCTCTCCCTCGGCGAACAGGCTGACTCCGATATCGCAGGAGAGGATGGAGGATACCGAGGCGTGTATCGGGTCCGGACAGTGCACGGCGAAATGCCCCTACGGGCTCGACGCTCCGGCCTTGCTAAAGAAAAATTACGCGGATTAAAAAAAAGATCCTTGTCGGCGAGGCGATAGTAGGCTGATCGAGTCTTCTATCGTGGACCCGGTTCAGGGTCCACCTGATCAGGAGGCTCAAAGGCATCAGGCCGATGCATATTCCAGGGGGCGATTTCTATTTGACGCATCCGGAATACTATGGCACGATCCGATTCGAGGCATAGTCGTGGAGCATTATTATAAGATGCCCGGTGACGTCTCGCGGAGGCGACCATGGATCAGGCAGAACTACGGAAAAGCGTGAACGAGGAAATAGAAGAGTTCAACCGGGAACGGGCTCGAATCCGTGAGCTTATAGGGCGTATCGGAGGGGTTCGCTACTCCCACATCGATACGCTGGTCAACATCGCCTTCATCACGCTGGTGGTAGGTTTGTTCATCGTGGAATTGACCTTGCATCCCTTCCCGACCACGGTTTCCATAGAGATCGGGGTATTCCTGGTTTCCATGAAAATCGTATGGATGATTCACGCGAACCAGAAATTTAATCATTTCGTATTCTGGGTGCTTAATTCTCTCGAGTTCCGTATAAATGCGAATACGAATAGTCTCGAGGAAATTTCTAAAGCCCTTAAGGTGATCCGGCGCGATAGGGCCGACCGATCCGTAATTGATGCGCCATGAACTACGCCTTGCCTTCGGGGGGCAGCGAAGGAAAGCGCAGGGCCGGTATCGATATCGCGTCTCGGGCCGGCACGGCCGCGCGCGCGTCGACGTGGCATCGCCGCGCCTGTACGCGGCGCTGGCTACCCTCGTGTCGCCTTCGGGGGAAGATATCGAGCACGCGGCTTGCCGCAAAGGCTTCCGCAGGGTCGAGATGGTCAAGGGAGCCATGCTGGTCAACGGCAATCGCCTGATGCTACGAGGCGTCAACAGGCACGAGCACGACGAGCGCAGGGTAAAGACCCTCGCCGTCGCCGACATGGTGCGCGACATCGAACTGATGAAACGGCACAACTTCAACGCGGTACGAAACAGCCACTATCCCAACGACGAGCGCTGGTACGAGCTGCGCGACGAGTTCGGCCCCTATCCTATGGACGAGGCCAACATCGAGAGTCATGCGTATTACGACTACCTGACGCGGGATCCCGCATGGTGCTGCGCGACAAGAACCATCCCTCGGTGATCATCTGGTCGCTCGGCAACGAATCCGGCTACGGACCCGACCACGACGCGCTGGCCGCGTGGATGCGCTCCTTTGACCCGACGCGGCCGGTGCACTACGAAGGCGCCGCCCGCGACGAGTTCGGGCAGGGACCGTTCAGCCTTGAATCGCTGAAGCGCGGTCGGTCGACGTCCGATTCCGTCTCGACGATGTACCCGCCAGTCGACCTGCTCGAGGCCTGGGCCACGACGACCGAGGACGACCGAGGACGACAGGCCGTTCATCATGTGCGAATACTCGCATGCGATGGGCAATTCGAACGGCGGCCTTGCCGACTACTGGGCCGTCATCGAGAAGTACTCCGGGCTGCAGGGAGGCTTCATATGGGACTGGGTCGACCAGGGTCTGGCAGCGGAGACCGCCGAGGGCGAAGAGTACTGGGCCTACGGCGGCGATTTCGGCGACTCGCCGAGCGATCTCGATTTCTGCATCAACGGCCTCGTATTCCCCGACCCGTCGGTCGCCGTACCGTCGGCTCGCGGCGCGGAACCGATGTAAGGGACGGAGTTCCTTGCCGCGCCGCTCGTCATGAACCTGTGGCGGGCGCCTACCGAGAACGACGGCCTCGAAAAATTCATGAACCTGCGCGGGCAACCCGATTCCGCGTTCTACCATCATGAGAAGGCGATGCTCGAGTGGCTCGACGCCGGGCTCGGGAGCCTGTATTTCGAGCTCGTATCGATGGACGGCGATCCTCATGCATTGCGGAGCGGAACGGGAATCGCGGAGGGCGAACACGGGTAAAAGCCCGACCTGCGCATCGTCTATGCCGTGCGAACGGCCGCGGGCGTCAAGGTCGGCTCGTTCATGCAGGACCGGTGCCGCGGCGCTCGCGGACCCCGGGCCTCGTTCGCGTTCGACCTGAACGCGGCGTTACCGGAATTGCCGAGGGTGGGGCTGGCGACAGCGTTGGTCCCGTGTTTCGAGCGGGTTTCCCGGTACGGCCGCGGCCCGGAAGAATGCTATGCCGACAGGAAGGTCGGATGCCGCATCGGCCGCTGGAATTCCACCGTAGACG
Organism: Spirochaetae bacterium HGW-Spirochaetae-3; assembly: GCA_002839315.1. Lineage (GTDB taxonomy): Bacteria > Spirochaetota > Spirochaetia > Treponematales > UBA12059 > SZUA-370. The sequence goes on along the minus strand of PGXV01000011.1, from coordinate 143,298 downwards.
GTTTGGGCGTGCGCTACATCCTTCCGCGGGAGAACGGCAACCGTACCGATGTCAGGAGCCTGTCCTTGATAAACGCCGAGGGGGCGGTTCTGACCGTGTCTGGCTACGGCTCGGTTCCAGGCGACGGTTTCGACTTCAGCGCGTCACACGTCGGCGCGAACCGGCTTTGGGAGGCCGCGCACTGGTACGTGGTGCGGCCGCGGGAGGAGACGCTGCTATACCTCGACGTGGCGCAGCGCGGCCTCGGGACGGCCTCCTGCGGACCCGATACGCATGAGCGGTATCGTCTTCGCCCGGGTAGGTACGGACTGGAACCGGAGTTCGGGTTCGGTTCTGAATAGGGACCGAGCGTCGAGGATCCGTTACGTCTCCTTGAACCTGTCCATGGGCGTAGTCTCGAAATAGTCCTTGATGTAGCGGAAGACGGAGAGGCGCTCCTTGTCCCGTTCCACCCGAAGCGGAACGCAACAATACATCACTCCCGGCTCGGGAGTAAGGAGGCGCCGTATGACGATAGCGGGATTGGTTATCCGCGCGGCCATCGCGGAGGTCACCGTCGCGATGCCCGCATTCTCCGTCATCGCGTTCACGAAATTGAGGCTGTAGCTGGACGAGACGATAATCCTCGGCTTGATTCCGGTCAGCTCGCAATAACGGTCGAACAATCGGCGCAACGCGTTATCAGGCGAGCCCGTTATTATATTTTCCCGGTCCAGCTGCGAGAACTCCAGAGGAGTATCCGCCGCTGCCAGGGGGTGGTCCCTGTGGATGGCTGCGAACATGTAGTCTTCAGCCAGTGGAACGCAACGGAGTAGCTTCTGGTCGATAGGATTGACGAGGAAGGCTAGTTCGAGCTCGCCGTTCAAGAGCTTCTCGACGCAAACGGGCTGCGCCCATTCCTCGATCTCTATGCGCACGTCCTTGTGCGCCTTCTGATAATCGAAGAGGAAATCAGTGTTGACGCAGTTCGAGATACCGATGGCGAATGCTATCCGTACCGAGTTCTTGCCCGCGGCCTGTAGGGACGCCTCTATGGTCCTCGCGGCTGCCAGGTACTCTTCGTGTACCTTTCGTAGGTGTGGAAATACTTCCTCGCATATGTCGGTCGGCGAGACGCCGGACCGGGAGCGATCGAACAACGAGACGTTCAGTTCCCGTTCCAACGACCTTATCTGCCTGCTCAGCCCCTGTTGCGTTATGAACAGCTTCGCGCTCGCCTTCGTTATGTTCCTGTCCTTGTAGAGTTGCAGGAACGACTCGATGAACTGTATCTGCATGGCCTTCTCCAACGCGACGAAGCGTAAAGAACTTTACTACAACAGTATGTTGTGGAAAAGAATATTACGTTGTTTTACCAAGCGTTGCAAGCGCGATAGAATGGAAAGGAATAATATTTTACCGATATTTACCCGCGAGCGGCCGTTAGCGCCCTCTGAGCGACGGTAGTACGGGCAGGAAGCATACGGAGGTTAGCGGCGATGGCGGCGAGGAAATGTATCGTGAGGCTGGCGAAGAAGATCTGCGGCGCCACGGCCATGATGGTCAAGATAGACGAGGACGCGCCTGAATACTATGTCCTCGACTGCGTCGTCACCGACGCCATGGCCGAGGTAGGGCTCGCGATGGAGCTGCGCGAGCCGCAGACCGTCGAACAGATCGCCGGGAGGTGCGGAAAGCCCGTCGACGAGACGCGCGAGCTCGCGATCAAGCTGGCCGAGGTAGGCGCCTGCGTCTTCAGCTCGGAGAACGGCGTCGACCTGTACGAGCTGACGGTCTTCGTACCGGGCGTCATGGAGAAGGTCGTGAGCAACAAGGAGCTCTGCGAGAAATATCCGCAGATACCCAAGGCCTTCGAGGAGTACGCCCGCCTACGCGGAGGGATGCTCTCGGCCAAGATGCCGATGGGCTACGGTCCCATGCGCGTCATCCCCATCCAGTCGGCCATAGAAGGCGACACGCATAGCGCCGGCTACGAGGAGATATCTTCCATCCTCGACAAGAATACGCTCTTCGCGGTGGCGGACTGCTCGTGCCGACGCTCGAGACGACTCCTGGGCGAGGGCTGCGGTCACCTCGAGAAGGATATATGCATCCAGCTCGGCAAGGGGGCGGAATACTATATCCGTACCGGCAAGGCCCGGGAGATAACCCGCGAGGAAGCCGACGCCATCATCAAGAAGGCCGAAGAAAACGGGCTCATGCATAACATCCCTAATATCGATAACGGCGAGACCCACGCGATATGCAACTGCTGCGGTTGCGGCTGCTACGCGACGCGTAACTCAGCGATGTTCAACGCCCCCGATATGACCCGTTCCAACTACGTCGCGGTCGTGGACGCGAGCAAGTGCGTAGCCTGCGGCCAGTGCGTCGAGAACTGCCCGATCAACGCCGTGAAGCTCGGCCAGAAGCTATGCTCCTTGGATCCCGTAGCCGAGGAGAAGACGCTCTCTCCCCGCGACCATGTCTGGACGAAGAAGCACTGGAACGAGGATTACAGGATTAACCGGGAGAACGTCGCGGCTAGCGGTACGTCCCCCTGCAAGACGACGTGCCCGGCCCATATAGCCGTCCAGGGATACATCAAGCTGGCTTCCCGGGGACGGTACACCGACGCCCTGGAGCTCATCAAGAAGGAGAATCCCTTCCCCGCGGTATGCGGTCGCATCTGCCCGCACGACTGCGAGTCGGAATGCACCCGCGGGGGCATCGACTCTCCCGTGGCCATCGACGAGATAAAGAAATTCATAGCCGACAGGGAGCTCGACGCGGAGAACCGCTTCATTCCCGCAAAGCGGCACGAATACGACAAGAAGATCGCCGTGATCGGCTCCGGCCCGGCCGGCCTCTCCTGCGCGTACTTCCTGGCCGTGGACGGCTACAGGGTCACCGTGTTCGAGAAGCGAGAGCGGCTCGGCGGCATGCTCGCCCTCGGCATACCGTCGTTCAGGCTCGAGAAGGACGTGCTCGACGCCGAGATCGATATACTGAGGGAGCTCGGCGTCGAGTTCAGGACGGGGACAGAGGTCGGCGGCTCGGTCAGCCTGGACGAGCTTCGGGGCCAGGGGTTCGAGGCCTTCTACCTGGCTATCGGCGCGCAGGGCGGCAGGAGTCTCGGCATCGAGGGCGAGGACGCGGACGGCGCGCTCGCCGGCGTCGACTTCCTGCGCGAAGTCAACCTCGGCCGCAAGACGGGGCTCTCGGGGAACGTAATCGTTATCGGCGGCGGCAACGTCGCGATCGACGTCGCCCGCACGGCGATCCGCGAGGGCGCCGGGAAGACCTCTATGTTCAGCCTCGAGTCTAGGGCGGAGATGCCGGCCCTGGCGGAGGAGATAGAGGAAGCCCTCGAGGAAAAGATAGAGATCGACAACGGATGGGGACCTAAGCGTATCGTCACCGAGGACGGCAGGGTTACCGGCGTCGAATTCAGGAAATGCGCGTCGGTATTCGACGGGCAGGGGCGCTTCGACCCCCGGTACGACGAGACCGTGACGAAGATCGTACCCGCAGACCACGTGCTCATAGCCGTCGGCCAGGCTATCCTATGGGATAGGCTACTCGACGGAAGCAGGGTCGAGCTGAACCGGAACGCTACGGCGAAGGCGGATGATTTTACGTATCAGACCGCGGAACCCGACGTCTTCGTCGGCGGAGACGCGTTTACCGGGCCGAAATTCGCCATCAACGCGATCGCGGCCGGGAAGCAGGCCTCGATCTCCATCCATCGTTTCGTGTGGGAGGGCCAGAGCCTCGTCTACGGCCGCGTCCGCTCCGCGTACCGCGCCCTGGACAAGGCCAACGTCGTCATGGAAGGCTACGACGAAACGCCTCGGCAGAGACCCACGGCTCTATCCGTAGGAAAAACAACATACGCCGATAAGCGCGCGACCTTTACGGAGGAGCAACTCAAGAAGGAGACCGAGCGTTGCCTGGGCTGCGGTACCGCCGTCGTCGACGCCGAGATGTGCCTCGGTTGCGGTCAATGCACGACCAAATGCAAGCTAGAGGCAATTACGCTGGAGAGAGTATCCGACGTCGTCGGAACGACCTTCGAACGGCTTCCGCTCAAGCTCGCTCCGTACGCCATGAAACGCGTCGCGAAAATCGCGGCGAGATCGTTCATGGAAGTCTTCTCCGGAAAGGCATAGCGAATCCTGGCTTCGTGCGACTAGCGTCGTCCGCTGCCATATTTTTTTTAAGAAAAGGAATGTCGATCATGCTTTTATTCGAAACGATCCATTGGTACTCGTGGATGGCATGGGCAGTCATCCTGGCCGGCCTGCTATTCTTCAACGAGGTGACTCGGTACAACAAGCTTACGGGGATAGCGTTCTTCATCGTGCTCCCGTTGGCCCTCGGGCTCTTCGTCTGGCCGAGGACCTCCGGAATGGGGACGGGCTCCCAGACGGCCAATTGGTTCGCGTGGGTCAAGACCAACTCCGCGTTGATAGGCTGCTATATAGGCTTGGGATTGCGCTTCTCGAAGAAGATGCAGGCGAGGAAGTGGTGCTACGTATTGGCGCCGGCTATCCTGGTCCTCAACATAATCGAGGCGCTCGCCCGCGAGCTCGAGGTGATGGGCATGAAGGCCGGCGTGGTCGACGGCATGTTCTATATGGGCGGCCCCTGGAACGCGATGAACGTGATCGCGGGAATCATCACCAGCCTGACGCTGTGCGGATGGTTCGGCATCGTCATCAGCAAGGACAGGCACCATGATCTCGTCTGGCCGGACATGATGTGGTTCTGGATAATCGCCTACGACCTCTGGAACTTCGCCTACGTATACAACTGCCTGACGGATCGGGCGTTCTACAGCGCGGCCCTGCTCATCTCGTGCACGATCCCCGCGTTCCTTTTCAAGAAGGGCGCCTGGGCGCAGCACCGGGTCCATACGCTGGCGCTGTACATGATGCTCATGATGACGATCCCGGACTTCTTCGTGGGGAGCCGCTACGCTGTCGCCTCGACGCATAGTCCCGCCGCCTATTACGCGGTCAGCGTCATCGCCCTGGCCTTCAATCTCGGCGTCGGCGCGTACCAGGTCCGGACTATCGTCAGGACCAGGAAGAATCCCCTCAAGGACGACCTGTACGCGGACCGCAAGGCGTACCAGGACGTCAAGAACGCGAACGCCTAATAAGCCTGGCTTCGGGAGCGGGCCGAGGGCATGACCGTCACGATCTAGGAAGTCGTACGGTAAAGGTCGTGCCCCGGTCCGGTTCGCTTTCCACCGCTATCGTGCCGCCGTTGAGGTCTACGATGCGCTTTACGATGGAGAGTCCCAGCCCGTTGCCGCGGGTCGCGCGCGACGCGTCTCCCTGGTAGAACTTGTCGAATATGCGCTTCATCGTGGCGGCGTCCATGCCGTCGCCGTCATCGCGTATCCTGACTTCGAAGCTATCCGCCGCCGCTACGCACTCGATCGCTATGGAGCCGCCGGCGCGGCTATATTTTATGGCGTTCTCCAGGAGGTTGATCCAGAGATGGGATAGCATCTCGTCGTCGCGGCGTACCTTCACGGAATCCAGGTCGAGTTCCATCGTTATGTTCTTTCCGCTCCATTGCTTCTCCAAGAGGATGACGCAATTCCTGATCTGCTCGTCCAGCTCGTACTCGTTCAGGTTCTTCACGATCTGCTGATTCTCCAGCCTGGTGAGCAATAGTATATTGGCCGACATATTCGACAGGCGTTCCGCCTCGTTGATTATGATATCCGTATACTCCTTGCGCTTCTCCGCCGAAAGATCCTCGTTCTGAAGTTGTTTCGCGAATCCCCGGATAGAGACTATGGGCGTCTTGAATTCATGCGAGAAGTTATTAATGAAGTCGTCGCGGAATAGCTCTATTCCGCCCAGCTCGGCTACCATATGGTTGAAGCCGCTCAATAGGTGGGCTATCTCGGAGTCGTCGTCCAGCGCTTCGACGCGCACGCTGAAGTCGCCCGTAGATACGATCTCCATCGCCCGTATCAGGCGGTTCAACGGCTTCAGGAGCCGTTCGCTCGCCAGCGCGGAGATCGAAGTGCCGAGTACGCTGCTGACGAGCAACGCTATGATGGGCGACAGGATGGGCGGCTGAGGCAAGCGGGGCAGTACGCCGATAGCGTAGAGGAGCACGAAGAAGCTCGAGGTCAGTAGTCCCGCCGCTCCCATGACGAAGAAGACGTAGAGCGCGATGACGAGATTGAGCGATCGGGATCTGTTCACGCCCGTACCGACGCCTTGTACCCGAGACCTCGGATCGTGACGATCTCGAAGTCCTCGTTCCCATTGAACCTGTCGCGCAAACGGTTGATATGGACGTCTACCGTCCTCACGTCCGTCTCCGAGTTCATGTCCCACAGCTCGTCCATGAGGCATCGCCTGGTGAATATCTTGCCTTGGTACGACAGTAGCTTGTAGAGCAGCAGGAACTCCTTATTGGGAAGGGCCTGTACGTTCCCGTCGGCGGAAACCGTGAACGCGTCGTAGTCGAGGATCGTTTTCCCTACCGTGAGGCGCCGTTCGTTAGCTATCTGGGAGCGTCGCAGGAGCGCCTTGATACGGAGGAGCATCTCCTCTTCGTCGACCGGCTTGACCATGTAGTCGTCTGTCCCGACGAGGAAGCCTCGCTTCTTGTCGGAAGGCGTATCCCTCGCGGTAACCATCAATATCGGCACGTTGTTCCTGTATTTACGTAGCGTTTCGGCGAAGGCGTAGCCGTCCATGCGCGGCATCATCACGTCGAGAAGGATCAAGTCGACATGGCGTTCGCCCATCGCGTCGAGCGCGCCTTTCCCGTCTCCCGCGAGGAGTACGTCGTACCCGTTCGCGCGTAGTACCGCGTCCATCAGCTTGCGCGCGTCGGCGTCGTCCTCCACGACCATGATGCAGAGCATTGTAAAGCCTCCTGGCGGTTTACCCGCGGAATCTTGGACGATTCCGGCCGTAGTTTACATACGGTTCATATTCGCTACGTATATTTGTCCTGATCCGCTGGGAAACGTGCGGTCGAGCGCGTGCATGAAGGAGAATACAGTGTCTAGGGTAATCGGTATAGATCTTGGAACGACTAATTCCTGCGTCGCGGTAATGGAAGGCGACGAGGCCGTAGTCATTGCGAACGCCGAAGGCGGCCGTACGACTCCATCGGTCGTAGCCTTCACTCCCGCGGGAGAGCGCCTGGTCGGCCAGGTAGCGCTCAGGCAGGCGATCACCAACCATGAGCGTACGATCTGCTCTATTAAGCGCGAGATGGGGAGCGATTACCGAGTTCGCATCGACGGCAAGGAATTCTCGCCGCAGGAGCTGTCCGCGATGATCCTGTCCAAGCTTAAGGCCGACGCCGAGAGCTTCCTCGGAGAGCCGGTGCGCGACGCGGTGATCACCGTGCCCGCCTATTTCACCGATTCGCAGCGGCAAGCGACCAAGGACGCGGGCAAGATAGCCGGCTTGAACGTGCAGCGGATAATAAACGAGCCTACGGCCGCGGCGGTCGCATACGGCGTGGACAAGGAGACGTCGCAGAAGATCATGGTGTACGACCTGGGCGGAGGTACCTTCGACGTGTCTATCCTGAGCATAGGCGACGGGCTTATCGAGGTATTGGCGACGGCGGGCAATAATCGCCTGGGAGGCGACGACTTCGACCGTTGCGTCATCGACTTCATGGTAGGGGAATTCAAGAAGGAGACGCGCGTCGACCTGACGAAGGACCCGGCGGCGTCGCAGCGCCTCAAGGAGGCCGCCGAGAAGGCCAAGATAGAGCTGAGCGGCATGACGTCCGCCACGATCAACCTGCCGTTCATAGCCTCGAACGGCTCGGGTCCCCTCCATATGGGCATCACGCTGACCAGATCCAAATTCGAGGAGCTCACGTCGCATCTCGTCGACGCGACCATGGGCCCCGTCAGCCAGGCCATGAGCGATTCCGGGCTAGGGAAGGACGATATCTCCAAGGTCCTGCTCGTGGGAGGGGCGTCGCGGATCCCGGCCGTGCAGAACGCCGTCAGGCAGTTCATCGGCAAGGAACCGTTCAAGGGCGTCAACCCCGACGAATGCGTAGCGATCGGGGCGGCCCTTCAGGCCGGCGTCCTTTCCGGCCAGGTAAAGGATCTGCTGCTCCTCGACGTCACGCCGCTCTCCCTGGGGATCGAGACCGTGGGCGGGGTATTCTCGAGGATCATAGGCCGAAACACGACGCTACCCATCAGGAAGAGCCAGGTATTCACCACCGCCGCCAATTTCCAGTCCTCCGTCGACATCCACGTCCTGCAGGGCGAGCGCGAAAGCGCCGCGAACAACAAGACCCTGGGCAAATTCAAGCTGAGCGGCATACGGCGGGCGCCGCGGGGCGTGCCGCAGATAGAGGTGGCGTTCGACATAGACGCCAACGGCATAGTGAAGGTATCTGCGAAGGACCTGGGAACCGGTAAGGAACAGAACATCACCATTACCGCCTCGTCGAATTTAAGCCGTGACGAGATCGAGGAGGCGATTCGCGACGCGAAGCGCTACGAGGTCGAAGACGCCAAGCGCAAAGAAGAAGCCACCGCGCGCGACGACGCCGAGCGGCTCACGTACCGGGCCGCGTCCGTCGCGAAGAAACTCGACAAGCCGGACCGGGCCCGGGTCGATGAATCGGTAAGGCTCGTCAAGAAGGCCATGAAGGGCAAGGACGACCACGCGCTCGTTTCGGCGTCGCGAGAGCTGTCGACCCTGCTCGAGGAGATGGAGACGAAGGCCTCCGGCGGAAAAGATGACTGAGGCGGACCCATGTTCGGCTTCGTAGTCGCCAATCCGGATCGGCTTACGCCCGAAGAGAACGTCCGCTACCGCGCCTGTTACTGCGGTCTATGCAAGGCGCTGGGCGAGCGGCATGGCGCGATGAGCCGCCTGACCGTCACCTACGATATGACCTTCCTCGTTCTGGCGCTTACCTCGGCGTACGGCGAGGACGTCGAGAACGGCTTCGAGCGATGCGTCGCGCATCCCGTGAAGCCGCACTCCTACTGGCGAAACGCTATTACCGACTATGCCGCAGACATGAACGTCGTACTGGCGTATTATGATTTCCTGGATAACTGGAATGACGACGGCAACGTACTGGCGCTGGCAGAGGCGAGGCTATTCAGGAAAGAGTACGATCGGGTCTTCGCGCGTTATCCGGCTCGGTGCGCGGCTATCGGCGCTCGCATCGACGAGCTTTCCGCCATCGAGGCAGCGGGAGAGCCGAACCCCGACGTCCCCGCGAATTGCTTCGGCAGCCTGATGGGCGGATTATTCGCGTTCAGGGATGACGATAGGGCGACGGACCTGCGAGCGTTCGGCCATTCCCTCGGCAAGTTCATCTATATCATGGACGCGTGCATGGATCTGAAGCAGGATATCAGGCACGAGCTGTATAATCCCATGCTTGCGACCGATTCGGGCGGATTCGAATCGATCCTGAACCTGTTGATGGCCGATTGCGTGGAGAAATACAAGCGGTTGCGGCTCGATACGGATAGCGGCCTGATCGAGAACATACTATATTCAGGCGTCTGGACGAGGTTCGAGGCGAAAAACAGGAAAGGCGACAGGAGCGGTAAACGATGATATCGGATCCCTATAGAGTGCTTGGCGTCTCATCCGACGCGACGGAGGATGAGCTGGCCAAGGCGTATCGTAGACTAGCCAAGGTAAACCATCCGGACGTGAATCACGGGAATCCCGAAGCCGCGAAGAAGATGAGCGATATCAACGCCGCCTATGAACAGATAAAAAGGGGCGACGTTCCGCAGGGCGGCGGAGGCGCGTACGCGGGCCAAGGGCCGGGCGGCCGCGCGGCCGGTACGGCAGGCTCCAGCGACCCGTTCGGGTTCGGCTTCGATCCCTTCGACCTGTTCTCGTCGTTCGCCGGAGGACAGCAGCGAACCCAGCGGCCCCTGGGGTTCGATCAGGTTCGGATGTTCATCAACGCCGGGTATCCCGGCGAGGCTCTTAAGGCGCTGAGCGCGATTTCGGACAAGAGCGCCGAATGGTATTACTACAGCGCTATCGCGAATTCGTACGCGGGTAACGCGATCACCGCGTTACAGCATGCGAGGGCCGCCGTGCAGATGGAGCCTGGCAATCCTGAATACGCGCGGGCGCTGGATCAGATCGAGAACGGCGGCAGCGCGTACCAACGCCAGAGCCGGGCGTACGGCATGCCCCGTGTCGATGTCAGTAGACTTTGCCTGGGCGTCATCCTGACAAACTTGTTCTGCATGTTCTGCGGACGGCCCTTCTAAGGAGCGAACGGAATGGGAAGACTCAACGAGAGACTCGCGCGTTTCATGAGCGGGCGATACGGCACGGACCATTTGAATAAGGCGTTGATGTTCGCGTATTTCGTCCTGTTGGTCGTAAATGGCTTCGTAAAGTATTCGCTGTTGAACGGCCTGCTAATGGCTATCGCCGTCTATGCGATCTATCGGTCGCTCTCGCGCGATCTCGATAAGAGGCGCCTCGAGAACGAACGCTATCTGAGGCTATCGAAGCCCGCGCGGCGCTGGCTGTCACTTAGCGCGCGTAGGCTCAGGGGCGTACGGACGTTCCGTTACCGCGTATGCCCCGGATGCAAGGCGACGATAGAAATGCCCATCAGGAAAGGCTCGCGCGTTATCGATTGTCCCCGCTGCCATACCGAATTCGAGACGAGGATATACTTGTAGGGCAAGGCGGGCGGCGCGGACTAGCCGAAGCACGCCCCCCAGCCGAAGGCGAACAGCATTCCCATCGCGAAGAACGAAACGCTGTACTTCCAGTTCCAGCGAACCGCCACGTCGGACGTCCTGGCGCCTACCAGTTTCGATATCGTCATGATGACCCCGGCGAACGGCGAGATCATGTACGCGGCGGAGGCGCCGGCGGAGAGGCTCAGCGCCAGGGTCAGCTGCGTGATGGGAAGGTCAACGTTCGAGAGCATTTTCCCGAACAGTACGATCGTTATGAAGGGATGGAACCCTATGATGGACAGGGCGATGATCATGGCGCCGATGACGACTATCGAGCCCGCTCCCAGAACGCCGCTACCGGCCTGGATCGCGGGGGCGGCGGCTTCCAGCAGCCCGGAGTTCTCGAGTCCCGCCGAGAATACGCCCATCGCGACGAAGAACGGCCCGACGTCGCCGGCCTTCATGATGCCTTCGTCCCAATAGGCCTTGAGCAGGCCGGGAAGCCCCGTGCGCCGAGAAAGGGACAACGTCCACGAGAGCGCGATGCAGGCGCCGGCGAGGACGATCCTGTTCGTCGTGGTGCCTATTCCAAGCCGCTCGAGCGAGACGACGGCGACTACGAAGGCTATCGTTACGATCAGGATGTGCGAGGCTCGGGATACCGTAGGCTCGTCGGTCTTCGCGGCGTCGTCTTCGCCTGTAGCGGCAATGCCTTTCGCTATGGTAGCTGCGTCCGAGTCCAGGGACTTCCTGGCTAGCAATCCGTTCCCTCCGAGTTCCATAAGGATGGAAAGGCCGATTCCCAGCAACGACAGTACGAATCCCGGCAGGAATATCGACGACCACGGCACGCCGGTCACCTGCGCCACGAGGTAGAGGTTGACCGCGCCCGGCGCCCAGAGCGCGGACAGGACGTAGCCGCGGGACATCGCCGAGCAGAAGAAGCGCTCGTATCTGGATATGCGCCGCCGTAGCGCGTCCTCGAACAGCGATACGAGCACGGAGATGGAGCCCAGGTTGAGGAAGCTCGTCAGAATGTTGGTAACGACGGTAGTGAAGACGAAGAGGGACCCGCTGCCCTTGAAGCGCCGGTCCATCCATGACCGTATCGCCGCGTCGTATTCGCCTAGCCGTATCGGAATACCGAAGGTCTGCATGACCCCTATTATCGCGACGATACTGGACATCGACGAGCTGGCCCGAAGCCATACGGATGGAGGCTGGCCGCTCTTCGCCAGTAGGCCCGCGCCGAATAGCAGGAATACGACGGAGGCATTCCTGAACGCGGAGCCCATCAGCGGGAAACCCGCGGCGAGTACCAGCAGCGCTGGGAGGGCCATCGCCGCGTCTGCCTCGAAGGGCAGGAACGGACCGGCCAGCTGTAATGCGACCAGGATGAGCAGCCCGATACGGAATAGCGTTTTCAGTTGAGCACCTCGATAGCCAAGGATCGACCCCGACCGCCGAGGATAGCACGGCTCGTCGTTTCGTTCCAGAAGGCCCGCCGCTTATTCCTTTGCCGGGACCGGAATATCCTTGCCGTATATCGCGAACGACGCCGTTCCGGCGACGCCGAAACAGGTAGCGACGATGAAGTTGGTCGCTGGCGAGATATTCCAAAGCAGGGCGCTCGACAGCGCCGCCGCCGAGACGACGATATCGCGTATCAGTTAGTACGCCCCGAATGTGCGCGCCTTATACTCTTCGGGCGCCAGGTCCATGATCAGTGCCTTGCGGGTAGGCTCGCCGAATTCCTTGAGGCCGCGGATGATGAACGCGAGTACAGTAGCACGAGGGGGAAGATCGTAAAGAATCCGAAGGTGACGAGGACGAATCGTTTTTTCCCGTACGCGTCCGCCATCCTGGCGACGGGAATGTAGACGAGCATGGCGGTGACCATCTCGATGGTCGTCAAGAGGCCGAACCGAAGGGGCGAAATCCCGTCGTTGTCGACTACCCAGATCACTACGAAAGCGTAGGGGATCTGCTCCGCGAAGCGTACGAGGATGTCGCTGGCGAGGAGGCTGCGTAGCGCCGGGCTGAACAGCTCCCTCGCCTCGATCCCGAACCGCTCGGCCGATCCGGCTTGTCGTCGGTCATGAAACGGCCGACGAGTGCGAGGGCGACGCCGCCCATCGCGAAGGCCGCGGCGAAGGCTGCCCTTACGCCGAGCTCGCGGCCCTAGGCGCCAAGGAGTATGCCGCCGAAGACCGGCCCTAGCGCCATCGGTATACGCCGGAAGAACGAGTGCAGCGATACGCCGAAGCTTCGCTTCTCCTTGGGCACGGCCTTTGACACGAGGCTCATGATAGCAGGGAGCGAGACGGCGGTCCAAGAGATGAAGAATGCCGAGCCTATCAGCACCGCCTGCCAGGCCGGAATGAGGATGACGATGAGGTAGCCGAACATCGCGACGGCCGTGAATAGCTGTAGAGATTTCTTGTAGCCTATCCGATCCGCGAGGTATCCGCCGGGGAACGAGTACAGGGCCGACAGCAGGTTGTCCATCGAGTTAAGGGCGCCGACGGCCCAGGTGCTTCCGCCGATTGCGAGCAGGTACAGCGGGAGGAATCGCTCCGCCATCTTCTCGCCGAGGCCGACGAGGATGACGAGGGCGAGCATCCCCGTCATGCTGGCGGTGCGCCTGAAAAAATCCTTTAAATCCGGATCGCGTCTCATCGCGTACTCCTATGTATAGCGCGCCGAATATACTGATTCACATCGGCAATGAAAATGTGGATACTCTCGACATCGCGGTTTTTTTAAGGAACGAAACGATGCATTCGATACCGGCGCTCTTCCAGGTGCTCATCATCTTCGCGGCGCTCATCGTGGCGACCGCGCGCAAGGTCCATCTCGGTCTAGCTGCGGCCGTCGGCGGCATGCTCCTTGCGCTATGGCGCGGCATGGGTCCGCTTGCCGTCGCCCGCGCGGCGGTAGTGGAGGCTATAAAGCCGGATACGCTGCTACTTGTCGCACTGATGGCCTGGATCATGGCCTTCTCCGCGGCGATGAAGCGCTCCGGCGCCATGGACGCCTTCTCGAGGTCGCTCGTCGCTATAGCGCCTTCGCCCCGATTCGCCATGGCCATAGCTCCGCTTCTCATCGGAACGCTGCCGATGCCCGGCGGGGCCATCCTGTCGGCGCCCTTGGTCGACGCGATGGATCCCCGGCGGGAGCGGGATCCCGACGTGCTGTCGGCCGCGAATTACTGGTTCCGCCACTGCCTCGAGCTGGCCTGGCCGCTGTATCCGGCCTTCATACTGACGGCTTCCCTGACGGGGCTTAGCGCGGGTAGGCTCGCGATCCTGAACTTCTACGCGCCGCCCGTCGTCTTCACGTTGGGCCTCCTGTTCATCCTGCGTATGCCGCGACGTTCCGGTACGTTACCCTCGCGTGAAATACCGGTAGCCCGAGAGCCTTTCGGAAGGCGTTTAACCGTATTCGCCGCCGGCGTGGCGCCGCTCGCGTTGGTACTGGGAACCTATATCGCGCTCGACATAGCATGGAAGGCGATAGCCCCGTCATTCGGGCTACCGCCCGCCGCCGCCGCGCTGTTCGCGCGCTACCTGCCCATCTTCCTCGGACTGTCGGCAGGAAGCCTGTACGTCGTCGCGGGCTCGTCCGGCGTCGGCGCTTTCAAGGGTAGCGTCGGCGGTTCTACCTTCAAGCTGATAGCCGTAATTATTGGCATCCGGGTGTTTTCCTCTTTGCTCGGGGTCGCGGGAGTCGCGTCAGCGGCGGCTGGAGAATTGGCCTCGGCCGGTATCCCTACGGTCGTCGCTATCGCAGCGCTGCCCTTTGTAGCCGGACTCGTCACCGGGGTAGGCTTCGGCTACGTCGGACTGGCCTTCCCCATCATTCTCGGCCTCGCGCCTGCGGGCGGGCCGTTCCCGCGTGAGGCCGCTATCGTGCTCGCCGGCGCCTTCGGTTACGTCGGCATGATGCTGTCGCCATTGCACGTCTGCATGGTGGTCAGCGCCGAGCACTTCGGCGTCGGGCTGGCCTCGACTATCCGGCGATTCGCCTTGCCCTTGACCGTATTCGCGGCTATCGCGACGGTATACGTGTCGTTGCTGACTGCGTGGCTCACTTGAGCTTGACTCGGGAAGTAGCCTTATAGCCCGTATCGCTACCTGCTATGAGATGATTGTGAGATGTTCGCGAAGGGATGACACTCGTAGGCACGGAAAGGAGTTACCGTGCCTTACACAGACGTGCGCGTGCTTCTGGCACGGAACATGAAGCGTTGCAGGGGAATATTGCACCTGTCGCAGATGGCCCTCGCGGAAAAAGTCGGTTGCTCCACTACCATGATAGGTAATATCGAAACCCTTAAGCGATTTCCGTCCCCGGACAATCTTAATCATATCGCCGAAGCCCTTCGAGTCCATCCGTCAGAGCTGTTCACGGAGAACTCGACGGCCATCAACCAGATCCAGACGGTATACGAGGTCAGGGAACGTCTGGAAGCTAATATCAAGAAGGCTATAGCGGAGATTCTCACGGACGAGGACTCCGGTTCCGGCTCCCATCACTGACGAGCGTCTTTCGGTCGATTGGATCTCGCTCCCGTTTTATGCTAGTGTGGCGTCCGGGGATAGCGCATGTATTATAAGAAAATGGTTCGGCGAGCCAAACGCCTCAAGCGTCAGGTCTGGGCTCTGTTCCTCGCGCTGAAGGACCCGGCCACGCCTCTGCCGGCTCGTGTCCTCATCATCTGCGCCGTCGGCTACGCCGTCAGCCCCATCGACCTGATACCCGACTTCATCCCTGTGTTGGGACAACTCGACGATATCGTTATCCTGCCGCTCTTGATAGCGCTCGCCATCCGTTTGATCCCTCCGGAGGTGAACGCCCGCTGCAGGCGCGAAGCCTGGGAGCGCCTCCGCGCCGGAGAGAGGGTCGAGACGCCCGCGGGAACGGTGGCGGCGGTTCTATTCGCCATGGTATGGATCGCCATGGTCGTCTGGATAGTCTCGCTCTTCTTCTGATCCGACGCCGCTGACGACTCCGGCCGGTACCGTCGACGATTCCGGCCGGTTTATCGTCGACAGGAGCCTATATTCGTTCCGCGGCGACTTCCTCGTAGCCGGCGAGATCGGAGAATACTTCCTGCTTGAGCGGATTCTTCTTGCCCTTGACGAGCTTATGGATCCAGTAGACGAAGACCGCGACGTTCGACGCCAGCGCTATCGCGCTTACGATAAACAGGGCCTTTCGGTTTCCCGAGGCCTTGACGGCGAACATCGACTCGTCGATGAACGACGGCACGGTCATAGCGAACATGCACCAGATAGCCAGGGTCTGCGCCCTATGCTGGAGCCATGCGCCCTTCTTTATGAAGAAAGCGGCGACGGTGCATGACAGCAACAGGGCGAGGCCGGCGTAGAACGAGTGGTCTCCTATGCAATTGTAGGTATATGCGAAGTTCCACAAGTCGTACGCGACGATCCAGAACCACAGCATGTCGGGCCACAGCATGTCTTTCCGCTTGCCCTTGCCGACGAAGATACCCATCCAACCGGTAATAGTCACGATGTTGAGTATGCCGGCTATGCCGTTCATGATATTCCATGGCCCGCCTACGGTCAGCATGCCTCCTACGACGCCGTTGAGCGAATAGCATTGGAAATCGCGGACGATCGCCTCGAGTATGTTTATCGCGAGGATAAAGGCGGGAAAGGCGAGCGCGTACTTGTTCTTGTCGAGGCCCTTGATGAACCTGATCGCCATGAAGCCCAGGCAACCGGCCAGTGAAGAGTATACCTTGGCCCAATGGAACCAGTCGTTCATGCTCGTGCCTGGGCCGGCCGTCCTTGGCCATACGGCGAGGGTGAGAAAGGCCGGTAGCGCGAGGAAGAGGACTAGTCCGGCCCACTTGCTCGATCGGCCTAGTTCGTTGAGGAGTATGAGGCCGGCGAACACCGCTAACCACATCAGGAGCGAGTACCACGGAATGGATTGATAGAGGAACATGATGACGGACCTTGTGCGCGCGGGCCGAAGCGCGCGCGCCGTGCGATAGCGAAACCGCGAGGCGACCTCTCTTGCTCGATTCCATGCGTGCGAAGGACATTCGGGCTATGGGTGATGCACTTGCGTTTCTTCCGCGGCGACGCCGGGACCGCGATAGTATTCACTTGTTTTTAAATAGTGTCAAGTTTATCGACATAAAGGTCTAAGTAGACTGTTCTGTCTGCAAACATTCCTGAGGCTCAAGAGGATACTCGCGGCGACGAGCTTGCCAAGTCTTCATCGTGGAGCTATCCTGTCCACGCGACGCCGCGCTCGCCCCGCCCGGCGCGACCGCCGAGAGGCTACGGTATCTCGAGGCGATTGCACGGGGCAATACGTTCTACCGTAGGGGTATTATCATGCGTAGCGTCTCGTTCGATGAGGCGCTGGAAAAGGTCGGTTACGGCCGGTTCCAGCGCAGGCTCCTCGTCATCTGCGGCCTCGGTTGGGCCGCGGACGCGATGGAGGTCCTGCTCGTTTCCTTCGCCCTTCCCGCGATGTCGGCGGAATGGTCGCTCTCGGCGGCCCAGAAAGGGCTACTCGCCACGTCCATCTTCCTCGGCATGCTCGTCGGCGCCGTTTTCTGGGGCCGGCTCTCCGATCGGATAGGCCGGCGGGCCGGCTTCGTACTGACCATCGCGATAGACTCGGCGTTCGGCCTCGCATCCGCGTTCGCCCCTAGCTTCGGCTGGTTCCTGGCCTTGCGGGCCCTGACCGGATTCGGCGTAGGCGGGACGTTACCCGTCGATTACGGTATGTTCTCCGAGTACCTGCCGGCCGAGAATCGCGGCCGGCGCCTCGTGCTTCTCGAGGCGTTCTGGGCCGTCGGCACCCTGGTCGCCGCGGGCCTCGCCTGGCTCGTCGTGCCTCGCCTCGGCTGGCGATGGCTGTTCGCGTTCTCGGCGTTGCCGGGCCTGATCCTGTTCCTGGTCAGGAAGGGCGTGCCGGAATCGCCGCGCTTCCTGTTCGCCCGCGGCCGGGTAGCCGAGGCGCGGGCCGTGCTCAAGCATGTAGCGGAAGTAAACGGCACGAGCCTGCCCGACGGGGAACTGGCGATACCGCCGTCGGCCAAGCCAGGGCGGACGGCCGACCTATTCGCGCCGCGTTACCGGAAGACGACGGTCCTGCTTTGGCTCGTCTGGTTCATGATATCGATAGGCTACTACGGCGCCTTCACCTGGCTGCCCAGCTGGTTCCGCTCCAAGGGATTCTCCCTGCCTTCTGTCTATCCCAATACCTTCATCATGGCGCTCGCCCAGCTACCAGGCTACTTCTCAGCCGCCTGGCTCGTCGAGCGCTGGGGCCGGACGAAGACGCTCGGCGCCTACCTCCTGGCCAGCGGCGCGTTCGCCTGGCTGTTCGCCTTGGCAACGACGCCCGCCGCCGTCATGGCGACGGCCGTCCTCCTGTCGTTCTTCGCGCTGGGCGCCTGGGGCGCGCTGTACGCCTATACGCCCGAGGCGTACCCGACGACCATACGCACCACCGGCATAGGCGCGGCCAGCGGGATGACGAGGATAGCCGGCGCCATCGCGCCGTCCATAGGCGCGATGGTAGCCGGTTCTTCATTGGCGCTTCCGCTGGCCATCTTCGCGATAGCGTACGCCGTCGCGGGCATAGCCGCGTGGTTACTGCCGGCGGAGACCAAGGGCGTAGGCCTGGCTGATAGGGCCTGAGCCTCGCCTGGACGCCGTCCGTCCGCCGCCGGGGTACGTCCCGGCGGCGGAGCACGCTACTCCTTGATCCTGGCCTTAAGATCCGGCATCGAGAAGCCGTAGGTATCCTTGAGCTCGCGTAGCGGCTTGTCCACGGGGATACCGGTAGGCAGTCCGAGCTTGCGGATGACCTCGTCGGTCGCGGCGCCGAGCGCCGTCGCGACGTCGGATACGCTCATCGTGCCCTCGAGCTCGAATCCGGCCGTCGCCGCCGGCTGCGCGGACCCTGCGTCGGCGGCCGGCTGCGCGACCGGCGCGCCGGCGGAAGCGGCCGATTCCCCGCCTTCTCCCGCGTACGGTAAGCCGAGTATCTTGGCTACCGCTACCCGCACCGCGTCGGCCTCGAAGCCGTCTATCCCGGCGAGTCTGCCCGTGTCCTTTATCATCGCGTCGGCCGGAACGAGTCTGGGGTCGACGCCTACCGTACGGTAGAGTCGCTCGAGCTCTATGCCGAACGAGTCGGCTACCATGGCGTACGTGGAGGATCCCTTGATGTCCTCGACGGCGAGAGCGCCGAGCTCGGCGCGTTCCTTGAGCGATTGGGCTGAGAACCTCAGCATCCCCGTCGCCTGCCCTATAGCGGCGGCGCCGACGAATATGCCGAATCCGATGGCCACGACCGTCCATAGCTTTACCCGCTTGCCCACTATCGTGGCGTTCAGGGTGTCCTTCTTGGTCGGGCAGGCCGTTACGCATTCCATGCAGGAGACGCATTCGGGAGATCCGACGGCGTCGGGCCGGGATACGTCGACGTTCATCGGACATGCCTTGTCGCAGGCCGAGCACGAGATACAGGTGGAAGCCGTCCTCTTTATCCTGAAGATCGGGACGCGCCCGAGTATGGCGTTGACCGCGCCGAGCGGGCAGACGTACTTGCAGAAGGCGCGCTCGTAAAGCATGGAAAGGACGAGCACGGCGACGAGTAATATAAACCCGACCGCGAACTCGGCCCAGACCGCCCCGAGGCCGGCCGAAAGGTGGCCGAAGGCGGCTAACGGGTCATAGGGACGGATGATGAGCTCGCCGGTCCTCCAGGTAAAGTAGACTATGGCGACGAGCACGGGATACTTGAGCCAGCGAAGAACCCTGTCGACCTTCGCTGGCATGATGAAGCGACGGCGGAAGATCTTCTTGCCCAGCCAGCCGAAGACGCCCTGTAGGGCGCCGAAGGCGCAGAACCAGCCGCAGAAGAACCGTGAAAGAACTACACCGAGCGCGACGATCCCGCCGAGCATAACGATGTTCCCCGGTTCTATCTTCTTTATGTATTCTCCGCCGGCAAGGAATTTGAGGAATGTTTCCAGACCCCCGAACGGATCGAGCGCGTCGATCGACGGAATCCCCTGCATGCGCTGATGCAGGACGGTAAGCGCGATCAATCCGACGAGCGATACGCCGAGCGTCGCTCGCCGGACTATCTGGACCGGTGTAGTTTTCTTGATCATCATTCTCTCCACGTGACGGGCGCCGATCCGGCGCTAGGATTTCGCCTCGAGCTCGGCCTTCATCGAGCGGTACGTCTCCGCGTCGACCTCTCCGCGCGCGAAGCGCTCGGCCAGGATATCGAGGCCGCGAGCCTCGGCGGCGCCATGTTCGACGCGATTCGATCTTCCAGTTCGTACAATCGCGACGATGGCTATGGCGATCGCCGCGAGGATGACTATTACCATGCCGATACCTCCCCAATGAGCCCAAAACGGATACCCGGCCATTGCCCATCCGCCATTAAGACCTCTATACATAGTTCCTCCGGTGTTATAGTAGATTAAAATATATATGCATATATAGTGCCAAATTAATGAAAGCGGAACAAAATTTTTAACTGTATATATTACAAAGAGATAAGAGAGCGTATGCAATGCATATGAACCGTGGCTTTTTCTTGGGGGGTATTATTTCACCTTGACGAGTAATATTTTCCCAGTATCCCGACCGTGTTGCCCTATAAAATATATGACACGGGTTGACCTGACCGCATGCTATAACGAAGCCTGCTAGGGATACCCTATGGAGGATTCAAGATGAGTTCGTGGAAAGCGTACGCGGCGGGAATATCCTGGGCGTCGATATTCGGTCTATCGTTTCTCGTGACGAAAGGCGCGCTCGAGGCTTTTAGCCCGGCGACGCTTCTTTTCCTTAGATTCGCGCTCGCCGCAGCCGCGCTCGGAGCGCTGGCGCTCCTCGGGATCGTCAGGCTCGGCTATCATGGCAAGCCTCTGGCTCCTTTGCTGCTAATCTGCCTCGTCCAACCTATTCTCTACTTCACGCTCGAGACGTACGGGTTGCGGGAGACGGCTTCTAGTACCGCGGGACTGATACTCGGTGCCATGCCGGCCGCGGTCGCGGCCCTGTCCGTCCCCATGCTCAAGGAGCGACTTACGGCGCGCCAATGCCTCGGACTCGCGCTGTCGATGGCCGGCGTCGTCCTCATCGTCGTCGAAGGCGGAAGACGGTCGGGGCCGACGGCCGTCGCGGCCGCCCAGGGGACGTCGAACGGTCCGCTAGGCGTCTTTCTCATCGTCGGTGCGCTCGTAAGCGCCGCGTTCTATAACGTCTTCTCTAGAAAGGCGAGCACCTACTACAGTCCCGCGGAGACTACCTTCGCGATGATGGCCTCGGGCGCCGTATTCTTCGGGCTGCTCGCGACGATAGAATGCGCGTCGGGCGGATGGGCGTCGCCGTTTTCCGGTGCGACGCCCGCCGCGTGGGGCGAGATAGCCTATCTAGGCATCCTGTCATCGGTCGTCGCGTTCTTCCTCGTCAACCTCAGCCTTTCACGGCTCAAGGCCGCCCAGGCTTCCGTCTTCGGCACGCTCACGACGCTCGTCTCGCTCGTCGCCGGCGTCGCCGCGCGCGGAGAGCCCTTCGGCCCCGTTCAAGCCGTCGGAGCGGCCGGCATCGTAGCCGGCGTCTGGATGACCAACGCCCGAAGGCGCTGATTCCGCCCGGCCCCTTTCGTGGACCTTCGCCATTTCGCGAAGCCCGTCCGCGATCGGGGATCGCCAGGCGGCCGGTTCGAGGAGCTCGGCGCCGGGCCCGAGCCAGCGCAGCAAGGCTGATGCCGAATCGAGCCTGAATTCGCCGTAGGTCATTCTGACCCGCCCGTCCGGAAGCCTCTCGAACAGGGCGTTGCCGTAAAACCAGTCTTTTTCGAGTAGCGCGGCCTGCTCCGGCGTCATGACGATTATGACCGGCGATTCCTCGCGCCATCCGTCCATCGCGTCGCGGAGCCAAACGCGATCGAGTAGCTCCGACGCGTTGAAATCAGACCTGACGGGGGGCATGGCCCTGCCCGGACCCATCGACGCGACTCTGTCCGCGCGGTACATCCTCGGCCGGCCGGTCTCTCCGCTCGGCCGACCTGCCAGGTACCAACGGTCCCGATCCCAGACGAGCCCAAGGGGCTCGAGCTCCCTCGCCGACTCGCCGTCCCTATAAGGGGAGCTGTACGCCAGCGATACGCGGGAATGCGATAGCATGGCCCGCAGGAACGAACCGACGACGTCGCTCTCGACGTTGACCGGGGGCCCTTCCCCGGTTTGCGGATCGCCGCGCTCGGGATGCAGCAGGTCCGCCGGTACCCGTTCGAAGCCTATGGACCTCGAAGCGTGACTCACCGCATCCCTGGTTCGCTCGGGGAGCGCCGCGAGGAGCTTCCGCTCGGCCGTCCCGGCTTCCTTGGGGAACGGCATAACCCTGAGCCTGCGCATGAGGATGAGACCGAGGAGAAGCGATACCGCCTCCTCGGGGCCGAGGGCGATCGGAGGGAGGAAGTAGCCGTCGCCCAGTCTGACGCCTCCCGAGCGTCCCATCTCCGACGCGATGGGCACGCCTAATCCCGAAAGCATGTCGAGATCGCGATACACGGTACGCGTCGACACCGCGAAACGGGCCGCCAGCTCGCTCGCCGGAACGATGCGACCGTCGCGGAGGAGAAGAAGCATTTCCATGACGCGATCCAGTCTGTGCATGGAGAAAAGTATGACATCGAATGGCGCATCGGCATAGACGTCGTTGGCGGTATCGGGCGTGGAGGCGGGATCAATCCATTTCGGGAGAATGGTCCGGTTCGCGCTCGATGGGCAGCACGATGGAAAATACGGAGCCTTCGCCCGGCGTTGAATCGATGCTTAGGACGCCGCCGTGCTTCGTCGTGATGATGTCGTAGGATATGCTCAAGCCAAGGCCCGTTCCCTTGCCCGGTTCCTTGGTCGTGAAGAAGGGATCGAATACTTTATTGACGATGGCCGGGAGAATACCGGGGCCGTTATCCTTAATAGTTATAAGCACGCTATCGGCGCGCGCTACCGTGCTTATCGCGATGACGCCGCGCGTTTCGCGCTTCTGGCTCGCGATCGCCTGGGCCGCGTTGACGAGGATGTTGAGAAAGACCTGGTTAATCTCGTTGCCGCGAGCCATGATCCTTGGCAGGGGCCCAAGCTTCAGCTGGACGTCCGCCACATACTTGATCTCGTTCCTCGCGACGACGAGCGTGCTCTCTATCCCGGCGTTCACGTCATAGCGCTCGAATTTCAGGCCTTGGTCGGAGCGAGAAAAATTCTTGAGGTTCTCGACGATGCGCATGATGCGCGCGTAGCCTTCGTCGGACTCGGAAAAGATTGCGTCGATCTCGGATTGGATGTACGCGAGGTCGTACCGATTCGCTATCTCGTCCAATTTATCGGGTACCAGCGCTCGTATTTCGGCGTATAGCGCGCCCAAGGTCCTGATATAGCTTTCCAGCATCTCGTGATTGCTTTTCAGGAATCCTAGCGGATTGTTGATCTCATGGGCTACTCCCGCGGCCAATTGTCCGATGGACGCCATCTTCTCGTGCTGGACCATAACCGCATGCGTCTTCTTGAGCTCCATATTGGCGTCGGCCAGCTCGATGTTCATCTTCCACATCGCGCTTTCGCTCGCGATGCGTTCCGTTATATCCTTGACGATGCCCTGGAGCTCGACGATGTTCCCCGCGGCGTTCCTTATCGCGTATGCCGTCTCCAGGCAGAAGATTCTCGAGCCGTCGGCCCGCTTGAGTGATATCTCGTAATCGGCCGCGTATCCCGTCTCGCGGACTTTCTTCCTCTGAAGCGACCTGTCTACGGCGTCGACGACGAACGTAGAGAACGGCTTGCCGACGAGCTCGGACTTGCTGGAGTATCCAAGGAGGGTCAATCCCGCGGCGTTGACGCTCGTGATGACGTCCTGGGCGTTCGCGGTATATATCATGTCCCGCGAGCCTTCGAGGAACGTACGGAGCCGGCGCTCGTTCTTGGCCAGGCGCTTCTCCGCCTCAATCCGGATGGCCTCGTCGCGTAAGCGCTCGAAACGTACCTGTATAATAGGGGTTATGGCCTTGACGACGGCCACGAGGTCGGCCTGCTCCTCGTCGCTCCAATCGAACTTGGACCGGCCGAGGAATATGAACCCGCCTTCCGTATTGGACGTATAGAGCTTGTACGATATCCAGAGCGGTAGCGACGAGTCCATGCCCGGAGGAGCCCAGGGCCCGAACCTGAATACCTCGTCGTCCGCCGCCCGGTCGTTGACGCTTGCGCGCCAGCGTTCCCCCGTGAGCGCAATAGGGAAATCCGTCCCCGCCAGGCAGTAATGGTATTGCATTGTACCGCTGACGTAGAAGATTGCCGCCGCGTCAGCCTTGAACGATCGCTTTATTATGTTCGTCGCTGAAACGTTCGCATTCTCCGAGATATCCTTGGCGTAGATACTGCATAAGTCCGCCGTCAGCTTCAGCATCCGGGTCCTGATCTCGAGCTCGGCCTCGATGTCGTCCTCGGTAATCTCCCGGCACCTGTCGCCCTCACTCATCGTAGCGCTCCGACTGGAAGTATCCCAGGATCCCGAGGGCTTTTAGTATCCTCTCCGCGGATTCCGATATTCTGGCTATAGCGAGTACGGCGCCCTTCTTCCTTGCGCAGACGAGCGCGTTGCTCAGCGCTCCCACTCCGGTAGACGAGATGTACGTAACGGTCGAAAGGTCGAGCGACAGGCGATACCCTTGTTCAAGAGAATTGACTATGCAACAGAGCAACGCTTGGAGGTCGACCGACTCTTCGAGGCCCAACCATCCGCCTATGTCGACCATCGCCCCATCGGGGCCGGATTCCAGCTCTACGTAGGCCTCGGCGTGCTTTCCCCGGAACGCGGCGACGGCAGTCACGGCGGTTTCCGACCATTCCACGGACTATAGGACCTTACATGTCAGTATCGTTACATCGTCCGCGAAATCCTTCGACTTCGTCCCGGCGAGCGACGCCTCGAGGATACGCCTATGGTAGTCGCTACCGTACTCGATGGAATTGAGGATCGGCCCTAGCGAGAGCGAGGCGAATTCAGAAGCCTCGCCCGATTCGACGAGTCCGTCGGTGAAGAGCGTGATGACGTCGCCGGGAAGAATGCTTATCACCTGCTCGGGATAGGATATCTTGTCGGCGAAGCCGATAGCCGATCCGGAGACGGGCAATTCCGTCGCTTTGCCGTTACGGATGGCGAACGGGTGATTATGTCCGGCGTTGGCATACTGGAACCTGGACGTCTTCAAATCTATCACCCCGGCGAAGAAAGTGATGATCATGCTTGAGCTGCTCCTGAACTCGAAGTTCATCCTGTCGTTGAGCCAGCTCAGGAAGGCTCCGGGCGAGAACGTCTTGCCGATGAACGCCCTGACGTACTCGGAGTAGATCGTCGCCTTGAGTATGCCCGTCACGAAGGCCGCCTTGACCCCGTGCCCCTCCACGTCGCCTATCAATATAAGGTATCGATCCGCTCCGAGGAATATCACGTCATAGTAGTCGCCTCCGCAGTAGAGGCCGGGAACCGGCTTGTAGCTTACCCGGAATTCAAGGCCTTCGGAGCGGGGCAGGTTCGGCTTGAGTATGGTCTTCTGCATCTCGCCGGCCCACTTCAGCTCTTCCTCGATCGTCCTCAGGTAGAGGGAATTCTGA
The DNA here is from genome assembly GCA_002839315.1 of Spirochaetae bacterium HGW-Spirochaetae-3. Taxonomy (GTDB): domain Bacteria; phylum Spirochaetota; class Spirochaetia; order Treponematales; family UBA12059; genus SZUA-370. Next base: position 117,913 of record PGXV01000011.1, on the reverse strand, counting down.
ATTCGCATCTCCCTGAAGTCGTAGGCCTTCGTCAGCTCGGCCCGCAGGTAGGCCGAGTCCCACGGCTTCAGGATGAAGCTGAAGATGCCCGCCTGAACGATCTTGACGATCTCGCTGGCTTCACTATGCCCGGTCAGGAGCAACGATACTATGTCGGGGTATAGCCGCTTCACCTCCAGCAGGAAATCAGAACCGAGCATGCCGGGCATCTTGAGATCGGATACCGCCAGTACGGTCTCGGCCCCATGCGCCTCGAGCAGGGTTAATCCGTCCCTCGCCGATTGGGCGGTAAGGATTTCTATGGATCGCTCGGTCGTCCAGTCGCGTAGCTCCCGGCGCAAGGCGCTCAGAATATTCTGCTCATCGTCCACTAGCAGCATGTATCGCTTGTTTGGCATAGCACGAGGCCTCCGATCGGTAGCTACCATCCTCTACCATAGGTCATCCGGGCCGCTAATGCAAACGACGGGGCTCGAGGGCGCGCTGGCTAATCGTAGCTGGAGCGCAGGTCGTCGACGCGTAGCGACGCGAGAAGCTCCTCCGTCGTCGGAGCGCGCGCGCCCCGCGGCGGCGTGAATCGCACGAGGCGCTCCTCCCCGGCGATCATATGGAAACCGGAATCCTCGAAACGGCCAGCGAGACCGTCGGCCGATAACGCCACGTAGAAGGCCGGCGCGCTCGCGACCAGCCTGACGGACGGACCGGCCTCTACGCTCCAACGGAGGTTAGCGTCGACGAGGGCGCAGGCCTTCGGCTCGGTCAGGAACAGCGTCGTCCTTCGTTCGTCGATCGACCCCCTCGAAACGGCGATCCTGGCGTCTATATAGGCCTCTCCGGGGCGGGCGGGCATCTCGGATACAGGTCTGCTCCATAGCAGCGTCGCCGCCTCGGGTATGGCGACCATCGGCGGTCCTTCGTAGAGTTCGGCTATGGCCGAGCCGTCGAAGCGGCGTAGCCTCAGGCTCGGGTCGACGCGCCTCCGCTCGACACCGTCGTTGACGACGTAGCAGAAAGCGACGCCGTTCTTTATGAACATAGCGAGAAGGAGAGGCTCGAAGAAGCGCGCGGCCTCGTGGTGCAGGAGCTTCCACGAACCATCATACTCGAGGCTCGACCAGCTGGCGCCAGGCCAGACGTCATTGAGCTGCCAGTACAAAGCGCCCATACAGCGCGGCCTATTGCATCGCCAGTACTCGGCCGCCGTCTTGATGGCCATCGCCTGCTGTACCTGCGACAGGTACAGCGTCTCGCGGAAACCCTTGGGCATGCGGAAATAGCGTAGCATCGTCTCTATCACGATGGTGTTGCCGCGGGGGTTGCGCTGATGGTGCTCCATGGCTGGAGCGCTGACGTTGAGCTCACCGGCCGGCGCGAAGCTGGTAGCGATGCGATACGAAGGCAGCGACTGGAACCCGAACTCGGAGCAGAACCGCGGCCTGACCGCCAGGTATTCGGAGAAGGGTTTCCCCTCGTGCCAGACCGACCAGAAATGCATGTCGCCGCGGCCGTCGGAATGCCAATTGTCTGAATAGTCGCCGGGGCCGGCGGACGGCGAGCTGGGCCACCAGGTACGGTCTGGATCCAGTTCCCTTATGACGCGCCCGAGCGTGCCCTCGGTCAGGCGATCGTAGTCTGAGATGTAACGGGCGGGGTCGCTCTTGGATTCGTCATACCAGGTTATGGCTCCGAGCGCCTCGTTATTGCCGCACCACAGCGCTATGGACGGGTGGTCGGCGAGCCGCTTTACCTGGTGCCGTATCTCTGCCTCTACCTCGGACAGGAATTCAGGGGACGACGGGTACAGCGCGCAGGAGAACATGCAGTCCTGCCATACGAGGAGGCCTAGCTCGTCGCATAGGTCGTAGAACGCGTCCGACTCGTAGCGTCCGCCTCCCCATACCCTCAGGCAGTTCATATTGGCCGCGGCGGCGGAGCGCAGCAGGTCCTCGTAGCGATCGCGGGTCCATCGGGACGGCAATGCGTCGGCCGGGATCCAGTTCGCGCCCTTCGCGAAGACGTCGCGGCCGTTGACTACGATGGTCATCGACTTGCCGTAGCCATCCTCGAGCGCGTCGACGCGCATCTCGCGGAAGCCGAGCCGCTTGCCGACCTCGTGGGCGCGACCCTCGCCAGAGGCCGGGCCGACGGAGACGCGCAGATCGTACAGCGGCCGTTCGCCGTAGCCCGCGGGCCACCAGAGATCGGGCGACGCCACGCGTAATCCTTCCGTGAAGGAGGAATCGCCGGCGGGTATCGCGATCCGTCTAGCCATGCCCGCGCCGGCCAGCTCTATCTTCACGAAGGCGTCGCACGCCTCGCCGGATTCTATTTCTACCGTTACGTCTACGAGCCAATCGCCACCGGACGCGTCCGGGGCCCGCCGCGTACGGGATCGTACGTATTCTATCCTCGGCCCGTCTATGCCCGTCAGCGAGACGCCGTCGTATATCCCGCCGGTCATCAGGCAGGGACCCCAATCCCACCCGCCCATGCATTGGGCCTTGCGCACCAGGTTACGGTGCGGCGAGCTGACCGGATAGGTCGAGGCGGGAATCGGGTAAGGCAAGCGGGACGCCCGCTCTTCCGCGACCCGCTCGGGGGAGGCGATGGCGACCGATACGGTATTGGCGCCGGCTTCGAGCAGGCCGCCGACGTCGGCCCTGAAGCGCCTGAACATGTCTGCGCTTCCGCCTATCGGCGTCCCGTTCAGCCGTATCTCGGCTATCGTGTCGATGGACTCGAATTCGATATAGACGCGGCGGCTGGCCAGGAGGCTCGGCGGGACATCGAACGTACGCGTCAGCTCCCAGTCCTCGCGCCCGACCCACTGCAGGTCCAGCTCGTTCTTATTGAAATACGGGTCCGGCGCCTCGCCTGACGATATCAGGGCAGACAGGATATCGCCGGGAACCGCCATGTCGCGAACGCTACCGTCGGAGGCGCGCCTGAGAGTCCATAGTCCGCCTAGATCCAATCGCTCCATCCAAGGCCTCCTCGCGATAAATCATGATATTCATCATTGACGGCTCGCAGAAGTCATGGTATAGCATGATTGGTTTGGTAAATCAACTAACAAAAATGGTTGGACGATCTCCCAGACCGTATAATCGAGGAGGGGCTGTGGCGACTGGTTCGGGACCGAGGACGGCTGCGCGTATATTCAGGACCGTATGGCGCAAGCCCGGTATCAGCCGCGTCGACATCGCCAGCAGCCTCAGCCTGGATAAATCGACGGTAACCAACCAGGTGAACCGTCTGATCGACTTGGGCCTCATAATAGAGACCGAAGAGGGCGAAGCGTCGTGCAAGGGTGGACGCAGGCCCATACAGTTGGTCATCAACAAGAAATTCGGGCGTATCATCGGCATCGAGGTCCAGTTGGGCGCCTACGTCGCGGTCGTCGTCGATCTGTCCGGAGAAGTCCTCGGCGAACGGAGAGGCTCGATAGAGCTATCCACCGAGAATTTCGCCGATAGCGTGCTCGGCATAATCGCGGCTACGAGAGCGGAATTCGGCTGTGGCGACGATCTGCTCGGGGTCGGGGTCGGTATAGGCGGACTCGTCGATTCTAAAAAAGGCCGGATTAGGTATTCGATTCCCATCGGAATCGATAGTCCCATAGACTTCGGAAAGACCGTAGCCGATATGCTCGAGGTGCCTTGCTCAATAGAGAACGACGCCAATTGCTGCGCGTGGGGCGAGCTCGCTTTCAATAGAGGCGAGGATCTGCGCGACTTCCTGTTCGCGTTGGTCGAATACCGGCGCCCGCTGACGAAGAGCCTCAGGGAAGGAATAGGCGTCGGATTCGGCGTAGTCCTCGGCGGTAAGGTGCACGCCGGCGCCCACGGCAACTCCGGCGAGTTCCGTAGCGTCTTCTGCGACGGCGAAGGGAAGCTGCAGCTCTCGCTACGGGAAGACGAGCTCGCCAGGCTTGATAGGGATGCCGACGTGCTCCGCCGTACGACCGACGAGCTCGCGAGGAATATGGCGATGCTCATCAATACGATGGACTTCGACCGCGTATACATCGGCGGCGATATCGAGTGCCTCGACGACGAGCTGCCCGCGACGCTACTCCGGCGGCTCGAGGAGAATTGGATGTACCCGTTGCCTAAGAGCGTCGATATCCGGTACTCGAGCCTCGGAGGCAAGGCCGTCGCGTACGGGGCCGCTGGCATGATACTCGACCGGCTCGTCTCCGAGCGCCTCTTGCCGGGGCTCGGCGCTGACCCGTCGGCAGCGACCGGCGCCTGAAGGCGCTGCCGTATAGTTGTGGATTCGTCCCCGTATGGGGTCGATATAGAACGGTTTTAGATACGGGCGTATCGTCCGTTGCCAAGGAGGTTCGAATGAAGAAGTCGATCGCAGCGATCCTGTTGATCGCGCTTGCCGTCTCGGGCGGATTCGCCCAGGACAAGGTGACGCTCACCGTCATGAACTATCAGCAGGCCGATCAGGCCGGTTATCCGGAAGACGTCAAGATCTGGCAGGATTTCCAGGCGGCCAATCCGGATATTACCCTCAATATCGAGGTGTTATTCAACGACCCCTACCATCAGAAGCTCCAGGCCTACGCCGCCGCCGGTACCATGCCCGACGTCTTCTACGTCTGGCCGGGAGCCCGCTCCGCCGTCGTCCATGAGAAGCGCCTGGCCAAGGACCTGAACCAGCTCCTCGGCGCCGCCTACCTGAAGGACTTCTCCGCCGCCGCGACCAATCCGGCTAATCAGCTCGGCAAGTACATGGCGATGCTTCCCCAGTCGTATACCTACACCTCGGTGATGTACGTCAACAAGAAACTGCTCGAGGATAACGGCTTCAAGCTTCCCAAGACCTACGCCGACCTCAAGAAGATGGTTCCCAAGTTAAAGGCCAAGGGCGTATCGGTCGCGATGCTGCCGAACAAGGACGCCTGGCCGATGCAGTCCTGCCTGTTCTCCACCGTAGTGGGCCGCATGGCCGGCGACTCCTTCCTCGACGCGGTCCTGGCGGGAAAGGCCAAGTTCACCGACAAGGAATTCGTCGCCTCGCTCCAGGTGATCGCCGACCTGTACAAGGACGGAATCTTCTCCCGCGAGGACGTCCAGATCGGTTACGGCGAGGCCGCCGGCATGTTCGCGTCCGGCAAGGCCGCTATCTATATAGACGGCGACTGGAGGGTCGGCGCCTATATCACCGACAAGGCCTCCGGCAAGGCGCTTATTGCCCCCGCCGCCCAGGAATCCGACTTCGTCCTGCTGCCCTTCCCGTCCATCCCCGGCGAGAAGAACCGCGGCGTGGTATCCGCGGTCGCCGGCACCGGCTGGGCCGTATCCTCGTCCCTCCCCGCCGGCTCCGCCAAGGAGAAGGCCGCGACCAGGCTGATCAAGTACCTGTACTCTCCCGAGGTCCAGGCCATACGCTTCGGCACCGGCGCCTACGTCCCGACCCGCAAGGGCGTCAAGGCAGACGTCGAGCCTCTCGTCGCCAAGGTCCCCGTTTTCTACGCCGACAACGCCAAGACATGCTACGTCGTCGACGGCGTCCTCGATCCGGCCGTGTACAACGTGATCAACGACGGTCTCATCGCGATCGGCCTCGGAACCAAGGCTCCCGCCCAGGTAGCCGCCGAGACCCAGAAGGCCTATGAAAGCTGGCTCGCGTCCAAGTAGCGAATATGGCCGCGGAGCCGCCTCCGGCGCCGCGGCCGCGCTCATCGGGAACGGGCATCGCGAGCCGCGGGCCGTTCCCGAGTCCCGGCGAAAGCTCAATAGCATACGAGGATATCATGCCTAATAGACTACGCTTGCGCGGGGAAGAGGGACGGGCCTACTGGTCGATGGTGCTTCCCGCATTCTCGATATACTTGCTCGTGATGGCTTTCCCGATCGTATTGTCCATCGTGCTCTCGGTCTCGAATTACGACGGAGGCAAGATGTTCGGCGGCGATCCTTGGGGGTTCGCCGGATTCAAGGCGTACGCGCGGGTATTCTCCGACCCGCTGTTCTGGAACGCGCTCAAGAATAACGCGTATATCGTGCTGATGTCCGTATTCGGCCAACTGCCCCTGGGCTTCATCTTTGCCTATATCATCTATAGGAAGCTGGTTAAATGGCCCGGCTTCTGGCAAGGCGTGCTCTACGTCCCCAATATCATATCGGTAATAGTCGTCGGCCTCCTATGGCAGACCATCTTCTCTCCCAACGGGCCGATAGCAGAGGTGATGAATAGCATCGCCAGGGCCGGATTCCAGTCCAGGCTCGAGGCTATCCTCGCGGGCGTCGGGAGTCTCGACATAAGCGACGATCACGTCAGGAAGATCCTCGACCTCGCCGGGCCGGCCGCGCTGGAATGGTTCACCGATCCGGTACCCGAGCTCAAGGAGCTGATACAGTCCTACTCGGGCGCGCCGATGCAGGAGCTACTCAACGACCTGTGCAACCTGTTCGTGCAGCGCTGGAGCCCCGAGTTCCTCTCGAAGTCCAATGTAGCGATGCTGCCCATCCTGTTCGTGCTCCTGTGGATGTACACGGGGATGTACCTGATCCTGTTCCTCGCCAACATGCAGAAGATAGACGCCCAGATCATCGAGGCCGCCCGCATAGACGGCGCGAGCGAGTGGCAGGTCATGCGCTGCATCATCCTGCCGTCGCTGTCGGGCACCATAGTCAACTCGGCCATACTCGCGATCTCCGGATCGCTATCCAGCTTCTCGCTGATATTCGCTATGACGGGCGGCGGCCCGTCCAGGGTTACCGAGATCCTGTCGATCTATATGTACAATAACGCGTTCCTGGGACGGCCCAACCTGCCCCTGGCGAACGCCATATCGCTTATCATGGTCGTCATCAGCTTCTTCCTGATCGTCTTGACCAAGCTCGCGGAGAAACGCTACGGCGGGAAGGAGGACTGACATGGGCGAAGAGATACGGACGACCGTAGCGGGAAGGGTAGGCTCGTCGATCGCAAGATCCGCGGCCTACGGGATGATGATACTCTTCACGGGCATGACCCTGTACCCGATATTCTGGCTAATCATGAACTCCTTCAAGTCTACCAAGGAATTCCAGGTCAGCCAGCTGGCGTTCCCCGCGGAACCGACGATGTCCAACTACGTCGAGGCGTGGAAGATGGGTGACTTCGCCCTCCTGTTCCCCAACTCCATCGTCTATACGGTAGGGGCGACGCTCGGTATCGTTTTCGTATCGTTGCTGGCGGGTTTCGCGTTCGCCAAGATCTCGTCGCGCGCCACGAAACCTATCTACAACGGCTTCGTGATAGGTATCCTGATAACCGCGCAGTCGCTGATGATTCCGCTGTTCCTCGAGGTCAATCTCCTCGGCATCTACAATACCCGGATCGCCGTCCTCCTGGTCTATATCGGCACGGGCCTGCCGCTCGGCGTTTACCTGTCTACCGAGTACATCAAGTCCATCCCTAACGCGTTGATCGAATCCGCGCGGATAGACGGAGCGACCTTCTTCAGCATCTTCCGGAAGATCGTCGTGCCGATGTCCCTGCCGGTGGCGGTCACGCTGTCGATCCTCAATATCTCCAACATCTGGAACGAGTTCGCTTTGATAAATATCCTCGTATCGAGGACGGAGCTCAAGTCGCTACCATTGGGAATATTCAAATTCTCGGGCTCGCTGTCCACCGACTACGGCAAGCAGTTCGCGGCCCTGACGATAGGCATGGTTCCGATGCTGCTCTTCTATATCGTCTTCCGCAAGCAGATCACCAAGGGCGTCGCAGCGGGCGCCGTCAAGGGATAAGGAGCGCACATCGTGTCTGACACCGAAGAAAAGCGAGGGGACGGTTTCCCCGAAGGCTTCCTGTGGGGCTGCGCCACGTCGAGCTACCAGATCGAGGGGGCCGTGGACGCCGACGGCCGCGGCCCGTCTATATGGGACGCGTTCTGCCGCGAGCCTGGCCGCGTGGCGTTCGGCCAGAACGGCGACGTCGCATGCGACTCGTACCATCGCTGGCCCGAGGACGTCCGCCTCCTTTCGGAGCTGGACGTCGACGCGTACCGATTCTCCATCGCATGGCCGCGCGTGCAGCCGGACGGCCGCGGCGCCGCTAACCGAGCCGGCATCGATTACTATTCGCGCCTCGTAGACGCCTTGCTAGCCGTGGGCATAGAACCGTGGGTGACCCTCTACCACTGGGACCTGCCGCTCGCTCTCGGCCGCGCCGGAGGGTGGACCGACCGCGACACGGCGTACCGCTTCGCCGATTACGCCGGCACCATGTTCCGCGCCCTCGGCGACCGCGTGGCGCATTGGACGACGCTCAACGAGCCCTGGTGCTCTGCCTTCCTCGGCTACGAGGCCGGGGAGCACGCGCCCGGATTGCGGGACCGGCCGTCGGCCCTACGCGCTACGCATCACCTGCTGCTGGCCCACGGCCTGGCGGTCGACGCGTTCCGGCGGGGCGCCTGCCCGGGCGAGATCGGCCTCGTCGTCAACCCGGCGACCCCGCGGCCGGCGACCCGACGCCCGGCCGACCTAGCCGCGGCCGGCCGGGCGTCGGTGGAGCGCACCGGCCTCTGGCTCGATCCCGTCTTCGGCAGGGGCTATCCCGAGGCGTATCTCGCCGCGCGCGGCGCCTCCATGCCCGTCGAGGCCGACGACATGGAGCTCATCGCCGCGCCGATCGACTTCGTCGGCGTCAACTACTACAACGAGGACGCGGTGAAGGCGGTTCCGGCGACGCCGCTTTGTCCCGACGGCTACGCCTACGTACCTACCTCGATCGAGAAGACCGAGATGGGATGGGACGTGGTGCCTCAGGGGCTTCGCCGCGTGCTAGGCTTCATATCCAGATCGTGGCCGGTACGTGAGCTGTACGTGACCGAGAACGGGGCCGCCTACTCGGACTCGGCCGCCGCCGACGGGAGCGTCCGGGACGCCGCCAGGGTCGCGTACTATCGCGGCCATATCGCGGCCTGCCGCGACGCGATAGCCGACGGAGTGCCGCTGAGAGGATACTTCGCGTGGAGCCTCCTCGACAACTTCGAGTGGGCCCACGGGTACGGCAAGTCGTTCGGCATAGTCGCGGTCGACCCCAAGACGCTGGAGCGCAAGCCCAAGGATAGCTACTATTTCTATCGGGACGCGATAGCGGGATATTCGGAGTAGAGTCACTTTCGTCGCGGTTCCCGCGCGGGAGGATGTCTGGGCCTCGATCGCGCCGGCTTCGCCGCGGGCCACGAAGTTGAAAGGCGCGCCCTCGGCGACCCGATAACGGGCGCCATAGCCCCCAGGCGGCTCGCGTGCTATAATCAACCTATCTACTAACGTTGGCGGGATAGCGATGAAAGTGAAGAGTTCGACCATTAGCCTCTGCCGTAGGACCCTGTACGAGTCCATATCGGCGGAGACCATGGTGCGCTTCGTCAGGCTGGTCGATCCCGAGTACGACCTGTACGAGCGCTCGGGCATACCGGAGAATATTCCCATCACCAACCAGATGGCGGCGGAGCGCATCGTCAAGGATATCGTCGAGGACGGCCGCTTCATAGACTTCGTCGAGACGCTCGTCAAGGTCGACGCCGAGGGCTACATGGGGCGCTCCTATCCCATCAAGGGCCTCGGTCAGATCGTCAAGATCCTGACCCAGGACGGGTTCGTATTCGATCGGGCGACCGGGCAATTCTTCGAGAACTCGCACGAGCGGGCGAGCCCCGACTGGGGGCGCCTCCGCGACGGCGACGAGCGCCAGGCGGCCGTGCTCAGGCTGGACGTCGTGGACAACTCGGCGCTCGTGCAGCATAATCCGTCGGACAGGATCGAGAGGGCGTTCCTGGAATTGCGGAATATCGTATACCGGGCCGTCGTCGGGCGCTTCGGGCGCGTGTGGTCGTGGGAAGGCGACGGAGCGCTCGCGGCGTTCCTCTTCGGCCATAAGGAGCGCTCCGCGGTCCTCGCCGGCATGGATATCCTGAACGAGCTCTTCTTCTTCAACAGGCTCGCGAACCCCCTGGGCGAGTCGCTACGCGTCAGGATAGCCGCGCACGCCGGGCCTATCCGCTATCGCGACAACCTCGTCGAATTGCTCAAGAACGATACCCTCAAGGACGTCGTCCTCATAGAATCCTCCGCCACGCCGACCGATACGCTCAGCGTATCGTCCAACCTGTTCCTGCCTATCGATCGAGTCATCCAGGAGCGCTTCGGGCCGGAGCGCCAGGCGCCCGGCGTCAAGGTACGGCTGTACGCCGTCGACCTGGAGAAGTCATGAGCGTTTTCTTCTTTACCGCCGACCGCGGATCTGCGCTCCCGGGCGGTATCAAGCCGTCCGCCGACTTCGAGATCGCGGGTATAGAGCTCCTGAGGTCTCATACGCCCGAGCCCGGGGACATGTGCTACGTCGACCTGAGCGGCCTGGACGAGGCCGCCCGGAAGAAGGCCCTGGCCACCGTCAAGCGCCGTTGCGGCGCCGAGGCGTGGGGGGTCGTCGATCCCAAGGGCGCGGTAGAAGACCCGGCGTCAGTATTCTTCGCCGGGGCCTCCGACTACGTCGGTCCCGCGGCGTACCGGGCGGGCCTTGGGAAGGCGAGGGTAAAGGCGGCTCTCGCCTTCGCCTGCTCGCGAAGGGACGCAGCGCCGACGACCGCCGAGCGGTCCTCTACGAGCCTGATCGGTTCCTCTCCCGCCTCCGCTCCCCGGGGCGAATTCGAAGGATGGAAATCGGTACGCGCCGGTTCCGTATATCCTTTCTGCTTCCTCTACGTCGCGGCGTCCGCGCATATGAACCTCAAGACCAGGCTCGGGGAGGCGGGCTATATCGCCTTCCGGGACAGGCTGCGGCACCAGGTCCAGCAAGGCCTGGCCGAGGCGGATTCCCTGCTCTGGATGGAGACGGAGACCAGCGCGCTCTACCTCGTGCCGCCCTACGCGAAGAACGCCGAGGTGGCGACCGAGGCGTGCCTCCGCATGCTGCTCGGTACCCCTCTCCTGGGATACGAGCGGCTATGCCTCCCGTTCCCGATAAGCCTTACCTTCGCGCTCCATTACGGGTCCGCGGAATTCGAGCCGCCGGGCAAGACCGGTACCATCGTTTCCGACGCCGTCAATTTCAGCTACCACCTCGGCGTGAAGCGAGCCGAGCCGGGACGCCTGACGATCTCGGGCGAGGCCGCGGGCCTCGCCGTACCGAGGGCCCTGACCGATCTTTTCGTACCGGCGGGTACCTTCGAGGGGCGCTCTATACTCCATTCCAGGCGCTTCGGCGTATGACCGGACTGAATCGTATCGACGTATCGATACAAAATTAGTAAGATATGCTCTATGCATTCGCCTATCGCGCTTCGACGCGTATCCATAGCCTGGAAACTGACCGGCTTCTTCTTCCTGTTCGGCGTGCTCCTCTCGTACGCGGCCTTCCTGTCGTTCGGTAGAATCACGACGACGATAGCCTTGCGCGTCGGTACGAGCATAGCCGCAAACGCGTTCAGCGGCATTTTCACCGATCGCGGCGAAAGCTGCGTCGCTAACCTGGCGGGCTCGCCTAACGAGCGCCTGGTCGCGCTCGAGCAGCGCATGCCGTTCCTGACCTCCCACGAGGCGTTCACGGGACTCAGCCTCTACGGCCGAGCCCCGAACGGACGCTGGATACGCTTCTTCAAGGGATTCGACGGCTTCATCGATAAGGCCCTCGCGCTCCCTGCCGAGGCGGATGCCCTCGATACGCTGAGCCGGCGCCTCGTTGCTATACGTCTGGGCATGGTTCACTTCGTCCCACGGGCGGTACCGGCCTTCCTCTCGCTGCCGCCGGGAGCTGACGGCACCGAATGGGCGCTCGGCGCCGACGTCGACGCTACGGGCATCAAGGATTTCATATTCGATAACGGCGGCGAGACGGCCCTGTTCGGTTTTCTGCTCGCCGCGCTCTCCCTCGTCCTCGGCCGCCTGTTCGCGAGGCGCTTCACCCGCCCGCTCATCCGTCTCGCCGGCGCGGCCGACGAGTACGGCCGCGGCGTCGGCCCCGCCTTGTTCGACGGCGCCAGGCGCGACGAGATCGGCCAGCTCGGACGGACCCTCTCCGGCATGGCCGAGGAGATAGAGCGCCGGCGTGCGGAAACAGAGGCGCGCATGGCGACGATGGAGGCGATGAACCGCATCGACAAGGCCGTGCTGTCCACGTCGTCGCGGTCCGAGCTATTGACTAGGGTCGCGGCTATTATAGACGGGACGATGAAGTCGGACGCCGTCTCGATCGCCCTGCGCGACGACGATCGCGGCGGCTGGTCGATCGGCGCGCTGAGCCTGGCCGACGACAAGAACCCCATTCAATCGGCCTACCAGCCGTTCGTCCCCGACGGCATGCTCGAGCCCGGCCTCGGAGAACGCTTCTCCGGCTATTGCGAGATGCCGATACGCGATACCGGGAGAGTTATTTACTCGCTGGCGTACGACGCGCTGTCGTCGGAGGAGGGGCTCCTGGCCGCTTCCCCGCTACGCGCCGACGGACGGTATCTCGGCGCCCTCATCGTAATCGTCGGCCGCGAAGGGTCCTTGTCCGCGGACGAGCGCCGGACGTTTACCATGCTGGCCGACCAGGCGGCGGTCGCGCTACGGAGCATCCTCGAGCGCGAGGCCCGTGAGGATAACTTCATGGGCGTCATCAGATCGCTGTCCAGGGCGATAGACGCCAAGTCGCGATGGACGGCCGGACATTCGGAGCGGGTGTCGGAATCGGCGGTCGCGCTCGGCGAGGCGCTGAAGCTATCCGCCGACGAACTGGATACGCTCCGTACCTCGGCGACGCTCCACGACGTCGGCAAGATAGGGGTGGGAGAGGCCATACTCGATAAGCCCGGCAAGCTTACCCCCGAGGAATACGAGCATATCAAGCTTCACCCCGAGGTCGGGGCCTCGATGCTCGAGGGCATACGATCGTTCGAACCGGTCGTTCCGGCCGTGCTGCACCATCACGAGCGCTGGGACGGCTCGGGATACCCCTCCGGCCTTGTCGGGGAGGGAATCCCGTTGGCGGCGCGCATCATAGCGGTGGCGGACGTATGGGACGCCATTCGCGACGACCGCCCATATCGCAAGGGCTACTCGCTGGCCGACGCCGTCACGTTCATGGAGGAGCAGTCGGGTCGTATGTTCGACCCGCGCCTCGTCGAGGCCTTCCTCGCGATAGGGTCGAAAACCTAGCGCAAACCGCTCGTCGAACGGAGTCGGGTTCCCATGATTGCATAAATATACGTATTTATAGTAGTTTCTATTTATGGTAACACACGAAAAGGCAAAGGCGGGCGCCGCCGCGGCGAAGGCCATGCTGTCCGTATCGCGGCCGACGAAGGACGCGGCCCTCAAGCTCGCGGCCGAGCGCCTGACGGATAGCTCCGCCGCCGTCTTCGACGCCAATCGGGCCGACGTGGAGGCGGCGCGCGCGGCCGGCGCTCCGGACCCCGTGCTGGCGCGCCTCGGCTACGGCCCGAAGAAGCTGGAAGAATCCGTGGCGATGCTCGCCGCCGTAGCCGCCTTGCCCGATCCCTCGGGTATAGTGCTCGAGGCCAGGCGCCTCGACTCGGGCCTGACGCTACGCCGGGTATCCTGCCCGATCGGCCTTATAGCGCTTATATTCGAGAGCCGCCCCGACGCGCTCGTGCAGATGGCGGCGCTCGCGGCCAAGAGCGGCGACGCGATCATCGTCAAGGGAGGCCGCGAGGCCGAGCGTACCAATCGCGTTCTGGCGGCGATAGTAGCCCGGGCGGGCGTCGACGCGGGCCTGCCCGACGGCTGGCTCGGTCAGCTGGAGACGCGGGACGAGGTCGCCGAGCTCCTTAAGCTCGATAGTCTCGTCGACTTGGTCATACCCAGGGGCTCCAACGAATTCGTCAGGCACATAATGGAGACGAGCCGAATACCGGTGCTGGGCCACGCTAACGGCGTCTGCCACGTCTACGTGCACGGCGACGCCGACCTGGGCATGGCCGCGCGCGTCGCCGTCGACAGCAAGGCTCAGTACCCCGCGGCCTGCAACGCGGCGGAGACCCTCCTCGTCGACGCCTCGATAGCCGGCCGCGCCCTGCCTCGTCTCGCGTCGGCCCTGGAAGCCGCCGGCGTTACGCTGGATCTATGCCCGAGGAGCGACGCCATACTCGGTCCAGGCGCCGGGCGTCGCGCCAAGTGCGACGACGACTGGTCGGTGGAGTACCTCGAGCCGCGCATGGCCGTACGCGTCGTCGATTCCCTCGGGGAAGCCGTCTCGCATATCAACCGCTACGGCTCGGGACACACCGACGCGATCGTCTGCTCGTCGGCGGAGGCCGCGCGGCGTTTCATGGACGAGGTGGACTCGGCGTCCGTGTTCCATAACGCGAGCACGCGCTTCGCGGACGGATACCGCTACGGCCTCGGCGCCGAGGTCGGCATATCGACGGGCAAGCTCCACGCCCGCGGCCCTATGGGCATGGACGGGCTCCTTACGTATAAATGGAAGCTGGAAGGCGCCGGTCAGATCGTCGCGGATTACGCGTCCGGGGCCAAGAAATTCGAGCATGCGGATATCGACGCGGAGAAGGGGACCCGCTATGGTGAACGATAGCGCGAACGCGTTCCTGGAGGCGCGGCTCGCCCACGAGGCGAGGGCCGCGCTCGGTACTGCGAAGCGCGTCGTAGTCAAGATAGGCACCAATACGATAACCAGGCAGAAAGGCCAGGCGGTCAAGATTTCGGAAGGACCTGAGTCGCATTCATCGGGTATCGACGTCGAGTACCTGCACCGGGTGGCCGCCGAGATCGCCGACCTCGTCCGGGCGGGCCGGCAGGTCATCATGGTGACGTCGGGCGCGGTCGGCATGGGCGCCCGCGAGCTGGGCCTCGCTAAGAAGCCTAAGGACACGAGGACCAAGCAGGCCTGCGCCGCGATAGGCCAGCCCCTCCTGATGGACGAGTACCGCAAGGCCTTCGGCGTATTCGGCCTGACCGCCGCCCAGCTCCTCGTCACGCGCGACGCCTGGGATAAGCGTTCCGCCTACCTCAACCTGCGCGCGACCGTCGAGGCGCTGCTCGAACGCCGCGTCGTGCCGGTCTTCAACGAGAACGACTCGGTATCCACCGCCGAAATAGCCTTCGGCGATAACGACCAGCTATCGGCGTACGTCGCGAGCAAGATCGACGCGGAGCTGCTCGTCATCCTGTCCGACGTCGACGCGCTATACGACGCCGACCCGCGGAGCGATCCGGCTGCCATGCCTATCCCGTACGTCCGCGAGCTCGCCCCGGAGATCATGGCGTCGGCCGGGGGCAAGGGCACGGAGTTCTCGACCGGAGGCATGAAGACGAAGCTACTGGCGGTCGGTATCGCTCGCGACGCCGGTTGCCGCGTCGTGATCGCCCACGGCAGGGCGCCGGGCGCCGTTACGCGCATACTCGCCGGGGAGTCTATCGGCACCCTGTTCGACGCGGCCTCCGGGCTCAAGAACCGCAAGCGCTGGATAAAGAATACGAGGCCGCAGGGTGCAATAGAGGTCGACGACGGCGCGCTCGCCGCGATGAGGGACAATAACTCGTTGCTTCCCCGCGGTGTAATAGCGGTATCCGGTAGTTTCGACCGGGGGGACGTCGTCCTCGTGGGCGCCGCCGCAAAGGCCGTCACGAGCATGTCGTCGGTCGAGCTCGACGAGGCCCGCGGCAAGCGTTCCGCCGAGCTGGGTTCGCGGTCGGGCGGCGGCAGTAAGGTCGTCGCGCGCCCTGACGACGTTGTGTTCCTCGACGAGTAAGCGTATAAATATACAATAATAATACATAAATATACAAAAACCCTCTTGCCTCGGCGAGCGAAAACCGGCTAGGGTAGCTACGGCGCCGCGGTTCGGGAATCCGAGCCGATCCGCGGCTAGGTGGCGCGGCGCCTGATCGGGCCGCGCTGTTCCCTCCCGAGCCGAGGATCGCGGCCGGAGAGGATTTTCATCATGCACAGGTACAATCGCCCGCCCGTAGGCGGCGCGTCGTCCGCGGGAACGTCGTCCGCGGGAACGTCGTCTGTCGCGGACGCGGCGCTCGAGCTCGAGGACGGTAGCGTCTTCAATGGCGTCGCGTTCGGATCTCGCCGATCGCGATCAGGCGAAGTGGTCTTCTCGACCGGCATGGCCGGGTATCCCCAGTCGCTGTCGGATCCTAGCTTCCGCGGCCAGATCCTGGTATCGACCTATCCGCTCGTAGGCAATTACGGCGTGCCTGTCGATCCGGCTACCGGAGCGCCGGGGCTGGACTATCGCGGCGTTCCCCTCTATTTCGAATCCGACCGCGCGCAGGTCTCGGGCCTCGTCGTATCGGAACTGTGCGAGCGCCCGAGCCATTACGCGTCGGGTTCGACGCTGTCCGCATGGCTCGACGCCAACGGCGTGCCGGGAATCTCCGGCATCGACACGAGGGCGCTAACGGAGCGGCTTCGAGAGCGCGGGACCATGCGCGGAAGCATAATCGTACAGGGCGCGGCCGCCGCCCCTGAAGGCGGCGGATCCGCCCATCCCGTCTCAGAAGTATCGCCGACCGGCGTCCGCGTCTACGAGTCCGGCGACGCGGCCCCGGGGCGCGGCAGGGCCCCGAGGATAGTCCTCGTCGATTGCGGCGCCAAGGCCAATATACTCCGTTGCCTGTTCGCCAGGGGCGCCACCGTGATACGGGTGCCCTGGGACCACGACCTCTCGGGCATAGAGTACGACGGGCTGTTCCTGTCCAATGGCCCCGGCGACCCCAAGGCCTGCGGCAAGACAATCGCGATGACCCGCCGCGCGATAGCCCTTGGGAAGCCGATCTTCGGCGTATGCCTCGGTAACCAGATACTCGCCCTAGCCGCCGGCGCGGACAGCTATAAGCTGCCGTACGGCCATCGTAGCCAGAACCAGCCTTGCGTCGAGCTGAGTACGGGGCGTTGCCATATCACCAGCCAGAACCATGGCTACGCGGTCAAGGCGGAAAGCCTGCCGCGGGGATGGGAAACCTGGTTCCAGAACGCCAACGACGGTACCGTCGAGGGCATACGCTCGACCCGCGGCCCGTTCTCCGCGGTGCAGTTCCATCCGGAGGGCTGTCCCGGGCCGCGCGATACCGAGTACTTGATAGACCGTTTCGTCGAAGAGGCGTGCGACAGGGCCGGTTTACGGGGCGCGGCGAGGGTATCGGCGTGAAGAAACCCGAGAAGGTCCTGCTGCTAGGTTCCGGCGGCCTCAAGATAGGGCAGGCCGGCGAGTTCGACTACTCCGGCTCCCAGGCGCTCAAGGCGCTCCGAGAAGAAGGCATCCGTACCGTCCTCATCAATCCTAACATCGCTACGATACAGACGAGCGAAGGCATGGCTGACGCTACGTATTTCCTGCCGGTGACGCCCGAGTTCGTCAGGCAGGTCATAGAGAAGGAGCGGCCAGACGGCGTGCTGCTGTCGTTCGGGGGACAGACGGCCCTAAATTGCGGCGTCGCGCTCGAGCGCGACGGTACGTTCGCCGAATTCGGCGTCGCGGTGCTCGGTACGCCGGTCTCGGCCATCGAGGCGACCGAGGACAGGGACTTGTTCGCCAGGCGCCTCGAGGGGATCGGCGTCAAGACGGCGAGGAGCGTCGCGGTAACCGACGCCGCGGCCGCGGCCGCCGCGGCCTCGGCGATAGGGTATCCGGTGATGGCGCGCGCGGCGTACGCGCTGGGCGGATCGGGCTCTGGCCCGTGCGCCGACGAGGCGGAATTGCGGGCGCGCTGCGCGATGGCCTTCGCCGTATCCCCGCAAGTGCTCGTCGAGGAATGGCTCGGCGGCTGGAAGGAGATAGAGTACGAGGTGGTCCGCGACCGCTTTGACAACTGCGTCGCCGTCTGCAATATGGAGAACCTCGACCCGCTCGGCATCCATACGGGCGAGAGCATCGTCGTCGCGCCTTCGCAGACGCTATCGGATGGCGAGTACCAGATGCTCAGGCGGGTGGCGCTGGACGTTATACGCGCGCTCGGCGTCGTAGGCGAATGCAACATACAGTACGCGCTCGACCCTTCGTCGGACGATTACCGCGTCATCGAGGTGAACGCCCGCCTGTCCAGGAGCTCGGCCCTGGCGTCGAAGGCGACCGGATACCCGCTCGCCTTCGTCGCCGCCAAGCTGGCTCTCGGCCAGTCCCTCGTCGACGTGCGTAACCGGGTGACCGGGACGACTACCGCGTGCTTCGAGCCGGCGCTCGACTACTGCGTCGTCAAGGCGCCGCGATGGGACCTCGGCAAGTTCAAGGACGTCGACCGCCGCATAGGCAGCGAGATGAAGTCCGTCGGCGAGGTGATGTCGATAGGCCGGACCTTCGAGGAGGCTCTGCAGAAGGCGCTGCGGATGACCGGCACCGGCGCCCCCGGGCTCTCTGCCGACGAGGCTCTCGCGGGCTGCGATTCCGAAGGCCTCGAGGAAGCCCTGTCGAGCCCGACGGACCGCCGCATCTTCGCCGCGTACAAGGCGCTTTCCGAGGGCTGGGGCGCCGAGCGCGTCCACGACCTGACGAAGATAGACCTATGGTTCCTGGGCAAGATGGAGAACGTGCTCGACTGCGAGAACGGGCTCCGCGACGTCGGCGGCGACGGAAGCTCGGGCGCGTCCGTCCTCGACGAGGGGCTCCTGCGCGGGGCCAAGCGCCTCGGCTTCTCCGACGCCGGGATAGCCGCGCTTATAGGCTCTACGGAGCGCGCCGTGCGGGCCGAGCGGGAGCGCCGCGGCATCAGGCCCTCGGTGAAGCGCATCGATACGCTCGCGGCCGAGTACCCGACCGAGACCAACTACCTGTACATGACCTACTCGGGCGACAGCGACGACGTCGAGCCGAGCGGCGAGGGCGTCATGGTGCTCGGCTCCGGCGCTTACCGAATAGGCTCGAGCGTAGAATTCGACTGGTGCTGCGTCAACGCGATGCAGGCGGTCAGGGACGCCGGCCGCAAGGGTATCATGGTCAACTGCAATCCCGAGACCGTCAGCACCGACTACGACGCGTGCGACCGCCTGTATTTCGAGGAGCTGTCGTTAGAGCGCGTGCTCGATATATACGAGCGCGAGCGCCCCGACGGCATCGTGCTGTCGATGGGCGGCCAGGCGCCCAATAACCTCGCCCTGCCGCTCTTCGACGCGGGGGCCGTGATCTTCGGCACGTCGCCCGAGTCGATAGACAAGGCCGAGGACAGGCACAAGTATTCGGCGCTCCTCGACGGGCTCGGCATAGACCAGCCGGCGTGGAAGGAGCTGAGCGACGCCGGATCGGCGCTGGGCTTCGCGGCCGCCGTCGGCTATCCGGTGCTGGTCAGGCCGAGCTACGTGCTGTCGGGCGCCGCTATGAACGTAGCGTGGGACGACGCCAGCCTCGAGCGCTTCCTCGCGCTCGCTTCTGACGTCTCCAGCGATCATCCCGTGGTGATAACGAAATTCGTCGAGGGAGCCAAGGAGATAGAGGTCGACGCCGTCGCCAGCCACGGCGAGATACTGTTCCACGCCATCAGCGAGCACGTAGAGAACGCGGGCGTCCACTCGGGCGACGCGACGGTCGTGCTTCCGGCCCAGCGGCTATACGTACAGACGATGCGCCGCGTCCGCGCGATAGCGTCGAGCGTGGCCCGGGCCCTCGATATCACCGGCCCATTCAACATCCAGTTCCTGGCCCGGAACAATAGGGTAAGCGTCATCGAGTGCAACCTCAGGGCGAGCCGCAGCTTCCCGTTCTGTTCCAAGGTGTCCCGGGTCAACATGATAGAGCTGGCGACCAGGGCGATGCTCGACCTGCCCGTGGAGAAATGCCCGGTCTCGGCGGTCGACCTCGAGTGGGTCGGCGTCAAGGCGGCCCAGTTCAGCTTCTCGAGGCTGAGGGGCGCCGATCCGGTGCTCGGCGTAGAGATGGCGTCGACGGGCGAGGTAGGCTGCATCGGAACCGACTTCGAGGACGCCTTCCTGAAGGCGATGCTGTCCGTCGGCTATAGGGCGCCGAAGAAGGGCGTCCTCCTGTCTACGGGGCCGATAGGCGACAAGGTGGAATTCCTGGAAGGGGCCAAGCTCCTGCGCGACTCGGGCCTGCCTCTGTACGCGTCGAGGGGCACCGCCGAGTTCCTCGCGGCGAACGGGGTCGAGGCGACGACGCTCCACTGGCCGTTGGATAAGGAGGAGCCTAACATCGCCACGATGCTGAGGGAGCGGCGCGTCGACCTCGTCATCAACGTGCCCAAGGACAACGGCGAGACGGAGCTACGCAACGACTACCTCATCAGGCGCATGGCGATCGACTTCGACGTGCCGCTATTCACCAACGTGAAGGTAGCGCGGCAGTTCGCCGAGTCGCTAGCCTACGCGCGGAGGCGGGGCGTCGAGATACGGCCATGGGAGGCTTACCGATAGAGGGCGGCGGAAGCGGCGGGGTCGGCCTAGAGCCCGTTTATAAGGCTGGCCTGGTAGCCGGCCCCGAATCCGTTGTCGATATTGACGACCGACACGCCTGACGCGCAGGCGTTGAGCATGGCGAGCAATGCCGCGAGCCCGCCGAAGCTGGCGCCGTAGCCGACGCTCGTCGGTACCGCTATCACCGGCGCGGAGACCAGCCCGCCTATGACGCTGACGAGCGCGCCCTCCATGCCGGCGACCGCTATCACGACCCGGGCGCCGCGTATCAGATCCAGGCGCCTGAATAGCCGGTGGATGCCCGCGACGCCGACGTCGTATACGCGTTCCACCCGCTGGCCGAACATGCCGACGGTGATAGCCGCTTCCTCGGCGACGGGGTAATCGGAGGTTCCGGCGGCGACGACGGCTACGTACGGGGAGCCGGCCGGAGGCTCGGGCGGGCGACGGGCGACGATGGTCCGCGACGCCGGGTCGTACTCGAGCCCGGGCGACAGGTCCCTGACCGACTCGAATTGCGCGGGGCTGGCCTTGGTAGCGAGCAGCGGGTCGCTACCGGACAGCAGTCGCTCTAGTATGGCCCTCAGGTGCTCGTCGCTCTTGCCCGCGCAGTATACGACCTCGGGAAAGCCGACGCGCGCGACGCGCTGGGTATCGAGCCTCGCGAAGCCGAGGTCCGCCTCCGGATAATCCTCGAGCCTCGCGAGCGCGCCTCCGAGGTCCAGGGAGCCGTCCTTGAAGCCTTCGAGTATTTCCGCCAGCCCCTTCTCGTCCATCGGCTACTCCAGTTCCTTGCGAACGATGGCGTACGCGTCGACGAGGGCGATGCCGGCGGACTCTGCGAGGGCCTTGACGTCGTCGAATTCCGGCTTGGACTTGACGACGCGGCCTCCGGAGACCGCCGACTTGACGCGGACGTTGCCGAGGCTCGTGGCGACCGTCGATACGGTCCGCTCCATCGCCGTCTTGCGCGCGTCGAGTCGCCGTAGCCCGAAGCTGGTCGTCTCGGCGAGCATAGCCGTGGCGACGGCGTCTTCCGCGGCCTGGGAGCACAGCGCCGACAGCGTAATCGCGGATCGGGATTTTTTCATCACTATCGGCGTAATCCAGACGTCGTCCGCGCCGGCGGCGAACAAGGCGTCCAGCACATGGCCGTGGAGCTCGGGATTCATGTCGTCGATATTGCACTCGAGGACCGTCGCCCGGCTCTCCGGAAGCAAGGCGTTCATGATGCCGTACGACGCCCTGGAGACGGTCTTCGGCGGCGCGTCGCGCTCGGCCCAGAAGACGCGGAGAAGGTTCGGTATATCCATGTCGCGGTGGCCGACGCCGTAGGCGGTCCTCTGAACCGAGAACTGCTTGTCGTCCGAGAAAGAATCGACGACCGTCGATAGTATGGCGGCGCCCGTAGGGGTCGTCGTCTCGAACTGCGCCGCTCCGCTCCGTACCGGGACGCCCTTGAGGACCTCGACGACGGCCGGAGCCGGTACCGGTATGAGGCCGTGCTGACATCTGACGAAACCGCCGCCCAGCTCTATGGAGGAGGCCATCACGACGTCCGGCTTAAGGAATTCCACGCAGATGGCCGCGCCGACTATATCGATGATCGAATCGACCGCGCCTACCTCGTGGAACTGGACCTCCGAGGCGGGCATGCCGTGGACCTTGCCCTCCGCCTCGGCGAGCACGCCGAATATCGATATGGCCGTCGCCTTGACGCGCTGTCCGAGCGAGCTCGCCTCTATGAGGCCTTTGATGGACGAGAGGGTGCGATGAGGGTCGGAGTGCGAGTGCGGTTCGGGGGCGTCGTGGGAATGTGATTCGGAGTCACCGTGTGAGTGTGGGTGTGAGTCATCGTGTGAGTGCGAGTGCGGGGATGAGTCGGAGGCGAGGTCGACGTCGGCGCGGAGGCCGAAGACGCCGTGCTTCGAGTCCCTCGTAAGCCTCAGTTCCCATCCGTCGAGTCCTAGCTTGCGCAGTTCTGAGCGCAGGAAGTCTTCCGGTACGCCGAGGCCTACGAGCGCCGCGAGGTTCATGTCACCGGATATGCCGGAGAAGCAGTCGTAGTAGAGAATCGTTTCCTTCATCTCGCGATCCTTTCGGCGTCGATAGCCTTATTGAGGCTACCCATGCTATAGCCTTCGAGTTCCATGCAGACGTAGAAGAAACCGAGCGCCTTGAGTCGGGACGAGACCTCGTCGAGTACCGCCTCGCTGAAGAACTCCCGCCGTTCCTCGGGCGCGACCTCGATGCGCGCGGTGTCGCCATGGCTCCTCACCCGGAACTGCCGCAAGCCGCGGCCGCGAAGGTATACTTCGGCGGCTTCGATGCGGGCGAGCGCGGCGGTATCGAGGCGGTCGCCGTAGGGGATCCTCGACGCGAGGCACGCGAAGGCGGGCTTGTCCCACGTGGGCAGGCCTCGTCTCCGCGACAACTCCCTGATATCCGCCTTTGACAGCCCCGCGTCGGCGAGAGGGGAGGCGATATTCAACTCCTTGGTCGCTCGCCTACCAGGACGATAGTCGGCGAGGTCGTCGAGGTTAGAGCCTTCTGCGACCACTCGTATGCCGTGCTCCGCCGCCGTCGTCGATATGGAGGCCATCTTCAGCCGTTTGCAGTAATAGCATCGATCCGGAGGGTTTGCCGCGACCGTCTCGTCGACGGTCTCTTCGCGTATGATCAAGTGGGGTATGCCGACCATAGCCGCTACGCGGCGTGCGTCATCTATCTCGCTCCTCGGCATCAGCGGCGAATCCATGGTCACGGCGATCGCTCGCTCTCCGAGCGCCTGATAGGCGACCGCGCATAGATAGCTTGAATCGACTCCTCCCGAGAACGCGATCGCGATAGAGCCGAAGGCTTCGATCGAAGCGACGAGGACGGATTCTTTTTCTTCTATCTCCATATGGCATCCTTCTCTGCGCTTAGGGGAAACTGCGAGTATAGCATGCGTATCGTCAAAGCGCGGCGCGCTTTCCGCAGACGGGGCAGGCGCGTATAGACAGCGGCGCTTCCAGGCCGCAACGATCGAGGAGTTCACCGTCGCCGAGTATGTCCGCGGCGCTCCCTCTCGCCGCGACCCTCCCGGCGTGAAGGACCGCTACCTCGTCGCACAGCTCCAGCGCCAGGTCGAGGTCGTGCGTTGCGATGAGCATGGTTTGAGGCAGGCTCGACAACAGGCCGATGAGCCTGCGCCGGGCCTTGGGGTCGAGCGCCGCGCTCGGTTCATCGAGGACGAGCAGGCCCGGGTCCATGGAGAGTACCGTCGCGATGGCCGCCATCCTCTTCTCGCCGCCCGACAGCCTGAACGGCGGCCTGTCCGACAGCTCGGGAATACCGACGGTCCGCAGAGCCGACTCCGTACGCTCCCTAACCGTTCCCTCTTCCATGCCCAGGTTACGGGGCCCGAAGGCGACGTCGTCGAACACGCTCCCCGTGAAGAGCTGGTCGTCGGGATCCTGGAACACGAAGCCCAGCCTGGAGCGGATTTCCTTGAGCGTCCGTTTCCCGAGTAGCAGCCCGCCTATGGTAACGGAGCCTCCGTCCGGTTCGATGATTCCGGCTACGAGGCCGAGTAGCGTCGATTTGCCGGCGCCGTTGGCTCCGACCAGGCCCAGCCTGATACCTGGCCCCGCACGAAGCGTTAGACCGCCGAGCACCTTGCCGCCGTCCGGATACGAGAAAGACACCGCGTCCATATCCAGTCCGTATACGTTCATCGAACGACTCCGAAGGCCAGGCCTTCCATCATGCGCCCGAGCGCGCCCGTTACGTCGACGAAGCGGACCAGTGCGAAGAACGACAGCCACGAGGAGCAATAGAGCGCGTCGGCCTTGCCGAAACGCGCGGCCTTCCCGGTCCTGAACTCGCCGTCGAAACCCCTGAGGCCCATCGCGTCGTGGACGCGGCCGGCCCTGTCGTATGAGCGTAGGAGCAACCCTCCGAGCATCGGGCCCCATAGCGTCCTTCCGACGCCCTTGCGAGGGCCGGAGCGCAGCTCGTGGGCGCGCGACATGCCGGCGACCTCCGCGAGGAGGAGCGCGACGTAGCGGTAGGTCGTCTGGAGGACGAGGATTATGAGCTTGGGTATACCCGCGGCGCGCAGCCCCGCGGCGACGCCGTTCATCCCCGCGGTGGCGACGAGAAGGAACGCGGCCGATACCGTCAGCGTCAGCTTGGCGGCGAGCGATACGAACGACAGCCATCCGCCCGCGACGGTCCACGGGCCGACCCTGACCGGCGCGCTCTCGAAGACGGGATTGAGGGCGGCGATGGCCAGGATGGCGGGCGCGACCGCCGCCAGCCTGCGGAACAGCTCGGCCGGTCGAAGGTCGGCCAGCGCGAGCGTCAGTACGGGATAGAGGAATAGCGGCAGGATCGCGGATACGTCGCGCCTGCCGAACGAGGCGACGGCTATCATGAAACCAGCCGTCGACGCGCATAACGCTACGGGATGCCGGTCGTGGACCGGGCTACGCCGCCTGGAAAGCTCATCTATCGAGTAGAATGCGGCGAGCGTCCGCGACGGATCCCGCATGCTCAGGCTTCTCCCGACCGTGCCCGCCGCGCGGTCCTGCGGCGTAGGCGGAATGCGGCGAAACCGGCGAGCGCCGACAAGCCGAGCGCCATCGCGCCTCCGAGAATACCCGACAGGCTCGTGCCGGCGTCGACCGCTGGCCACGCCGGGGCGGACTCCTCGGGCCCGGACGCCTTGAACCCGTAATCCGGCAGGAAGGCCGTCGCGGCCTGGATGGTCGCGGCCGTTTCGTATGCGCGGCCCGTCGCCTCGAGCTCCGGAGAACCCGATGTCCGCTCCATAGACCATTCGAGCCCGTCCGGATTCGCCGACGCGAACCATGAAAGCCCTATTCCTATCGCCAGCGCCGCTATCGCGAGGCCTCCGATAGCCTTTCGCCGACCCGGGGCCGCCGCGGGTTCCGCCGGCGTCCCATACCCGTCGAGTAGCCTGGGCGAGACCTTACGGACGTATGCGATCACGGCGGCCGTCACGAAGCCCTCGACGATTCCGATCGCCAGGTGTATAGGCTGCATCAAGGCGACGAACGCGCCGAACGGTAGCTCCGTTTTTCCGGAAAGAAGCGTCTCCAGTACGACGCCGAAGGCGCCCATCTGCAGGCCCGCTACCGCGGCGATCATCGCGGCGGCGAAACTCCGTGCCTTGGACGAATCGTTTCCGGTCATTTTCTTGTAGATGAGCGGGTAGGCGATGAAGCAGGTGAAGAACCCGAGATTGAAGACGTTGCAGCCGTAGGCGAGGAGGCCGCCGTCGGCGAAGAAGAGCGCCTGTATGGCGAGCACCGAACTCATCGCGAGGAAGCCCGCGTAGGGGCCGAGGATGGCGGCGAGTAGCAGCCCTCCGCCGAGGTGCCCGCTCGAGCCCGTACCCGGTATAGAGAAGTTGATCATCTGGGCGGCGAAGACGAAGGCCGCCATGACCCCCATCAGGGGAATCTTCTTGTCGTCGATGTCGGCCTTGGCCTTGCGGACGGAATACGCCGCTACGCCGAGCGTGGCGGCCCAGAGCGCGCCGCCGACGGCAGGAGAAACGAGAGCGTCTGCCATGTGCATGGGAACCCCTTGGACTATCGAATTGAGGAGTTCGTCTCCAGGTTGGGGCCGGATTCGTCCGGGCGAGAGCCGGCCTTCATGGCCGACGGGACAGTATAGGGGGAAAACCGCGTCCGGTCAATTCATGGCCTTGACGAGTCTACCGCTGAGCGGTATGTTTCACCCGGTAGTATCGATACACTTAGCGATACAGTATGTTTCGTAAGGGTCCAGGAGGCCGAGATGAGAGATCGACTGAATACGGGATTCGCCGAGATGTTCAAGAACGGCGTAATCATGGACGTGACCAATCCTGAGCAGGCCGCGATAGCGGAGTCCGCCGGAGCCTGCGCCGTCATGGCGCTTGAGCGGGTTCCCTCTGATATACGGGCCGCGGGCGGGGTCGCGCGCATGAGCGATCCCGGTATGATCAAGGCGATCATGGCCTCCGTGACTATCCCCGTGATGGCCAAGTCGAGGATAGGGCACCTCGCCGAGGCCCGCATCCTCGAGTCGCTCGGCGTCGACTTCATCGACGAATCCGAAGTCCTTACGCCGGCCGACGACGAGGCGCATGTCGACAAGCACGGGTTCTCCGTGCCGTTCGTCTGCGGCGCCCGCGACCTCGGCGAGGCGCTGAGGCGCGTAGCGGAAGGCGCGGCGATGATACGCACCAAGGGCGAGGCCGGGACCGGGAACGTCGTCGAGGCGGTCAGGCACCTCAAGACGGTGAACAGGCAGATCCTCGAGCTGTCCGGGCTCGACGAAGCGGGGCTCTCGAAGAAAGCCGTCGAGTATCGGGTGCCCGTCGAACTGCTACGTGACGTACGGGACAGGGGACGCCTCCCGGTCGTCACCTTCGTCGCGGGCGGCATCGCGACCCCGGCGGACGCGGCGCTGATGATGATGCTCGGAGCGGAAGGCGTCTTCGTGGGCTCCGGAATATTCAAGTCGCAGAATCCCGCGAGGACCGCCAAGGCGATCGTCGAGGCCGTCATACACTGGAAGGACCCGGCGCGGCTCGCGGCCCTGTCCGAAGGCCTGGGCGAGCCCATGCGCGGTCTCGAGATCGGGACGCTCGAGACGGCCATGGCGGCGCGCGGCGTATGAGGATAGGCGTGCTCGCGCTACAGGGAGCGGTCCAGGAACACGAGCGGGCCTTGCGAAGGCTCGGCGCCGAGGTCGTACAGGTTCGGCTTCCGGTCGACCTGGACGGCGTGTCCGGACTCGTGCTGCCCGGCGGCGAGAGCACCGTGATGGCACGGTACCTCGACGAATACGGCCTCGGCCGGGCGATACGCGATCGCGCGGCCGCGGGAATGGCGCTGTTCGGCGTATGCGCCGGCGCTATCCTCCTCTGCGAAGAGGTCGACGGACGACCCGGCGCGCTCGGGCTGTTGCCGGCGAAGGCGACGCGCAACGCGTACGGCCGCCAGCTGGCGAGCTTCGAGGAGACGATAGACTCGCCGGTCGGCCGATTCGCGGGCCTGTTCATCAGGGCCCCGCGGCTCGAGGCCCTCGGCGCTACGGAGACCCTCGCCCGACGGGCGACTGAACGCGGCGGGGAGGCCGTGCTGCTGCGCTACGGCGGGGTGCTCGCCGCCAGCTTCCACCCCGAATTGTCAGGCGACGACCGGCTACACGAGTATTTCCTGCGCCTGGCCGCCGCCTAGCGCCCCGAGGTCGTACGGCGTCTCCTGGTAGACGCAGTAGTTAAGCCAGTTGGCGTACAGGAGATGCGCGTGGGCCCGCCACGTCATAACCGGCGGCCGGCTCGGGTCGTCGCCGGGGAAGTAATTAGCGGGAATCCCTATGGGGACGCCGTTGCCTGTATCGCGGTCGTATTCCGCCTTCAGGGTCAGTCTGTCGTATTCGGGGTGTCCCGTTACGAAGACCCTGCGGCCGTCCCGCGACGCGGCGAGATAGACTCCCGCTTCCGGGGACGTGGCGAGTAGCTTGAGCGCCCGCTCCCTTCGTACGTCTTCTGAGGAAACCTCGGTGTGCCTGGAGTGCGGGGCGAGGAATACTTCGTCGAATCCGCGCAGTAGCGGTTCCCTGAGGTCGAGGGCGTCATGATGGAAGAGCCCGAACATCTTGGACGCGAGAGGCCGCTTGCCGATGCCGTAATGATGGTACAGCCCGGCCTGGGCGCCCCAGCAGATGTGCATCGTCGACCAGACGTTCGTCGTCGACCAGTCCATCAGCCGCACGAGCTCGGGCCAGTAGTCGACCTCCTCGAATTCGAGCGTCTCCACCGGGGCCCCGGTGATGACGAGGCCGTCGAACTTCTCGTGGAGCACCTCGTCGAGCGGCTCGTAGAACGCGTCGAGATGCTCGGTAGGCGTGTTCTTGGCGTCGTGGGTCGCCATCCTTATGAAGCGTATGTCGGTCTGCAGCGGCGTATTGGCGAGCAGCCTTAGTATCTGCGTCTCGGTAACGATCTTCGTGGGCATCAGGTTGAGCACGGCTATCCGCAGTTCGCGAATGTCTTGATGGTAGGCGCGCTCCTTGGTCATAACGAAGATGTTCTCGTCCTCAAGCTGCCTCGCTGCGGGCAGGTCGTCTGGAATGCGTACGGGCATCGTTCCTCCTCGTCATTGACAGCGCGGATGTTTTTATAGATAGTAACGAAATGTACGGCGCCCGAACAGGGGCTCGGGCGCGCGGCGGGGAGGAAATCATGAGCAAGACGAGGGCGTTCGACACGGCCGCGGTCCAGGCGGGGCATACGCCCGACCCGACGACCCTTTCTCGGGCGGTACCCGTCTATCGGACGACGGCTTACGCGTTCCGGAGCGCCGAGCACGCGTCCAGGCTGTTCTCGCTGGAAGAGCCGGGCAATATCTATTCGCGCATAGGAAACCCGACCAACGAGGCGCTCGAGGCGCGGCTTTCCGAGCTGGAAGGCGGCGATTCCGCCTCCGTCGTCGTGGCGTCCGGTACCGCGGCTATCTTCAATACGGTCGTAACGATAGCCAAGGCGGGCGACGAGATCGCCTCGGCGCCTAACCTGTACGGCGGCACCTATACGATGTTCGACGCGATACTGCCCGATTTCGGCATCACGACCCGGTTCGCCGAAAGCCTGGATCCCGCCGCCTTCGACCGGGCGATCGGCCCGCGTACGCGCCTGGTGTACGTAGAGACGATAGGCAACCCGGCCCTCGACCTGGCGGACATAGAGGGCATCGCGACGGTCGCGCACCGCCACGGACTGCCCCTGGTCGTCGACGCCACCTTCACGACGCCGTACCTGCTTCGGGCCATAGAGCTGGGAGCGGACGTCGTCGTCAACTCTCTGACCAAGTGGATAGGCGGGCACGGCGTCGCGCTCGGAGGCAGCGTCACCGACGCCGGCCGCTTCGACTGGTCCGATCCGCGATTCGAGCTGTTCAACCGGCCCGATCCGGCCTGGCACGGGCTTCGATGGGCCGTAGACTTGCCTTCTGAGTCGCGCCGCTTCGCGTTCTCCACGCGCTTCAGGACCGGGCCGCTACGCAACCTCGGAGCCTGCCTGGCTCCGGACAGCGCGTGGCATTTCCTCCAGGGCCTCGAGACGCTGCACGTCCGTATGCCCAGGCATTGCTCCAACGCGCTCGCGGTCGCCGAGCGCCTCGCGTCGCATCCCAAGGTCGGCTGGGTCCGCTATCCAGGCCTGCAGGGGGATCCTTCGTACACGCTCGCGTCCAGGACGCTGAAGAAAGGCGCGGGCGGCATGGTCGTCTTCGGCGTGAACGGCGGCAGGGCGGCGGGGCAGAAGTTCCTGGAAGCGCTACGCCTGTTCTCCCACGTCGCCAACGTCGGGGACGCGAAGAGCCTCGTCGTGCATCCCGCCAGTACGACGCACTCGCAGTTGTCGGACGAACAGCAGCTCGCGGCCGGCGTTCCGCCGGATCTCGTGAGGCTGTCTATTGGCATAGAGGACATAGGCGATATACTCGAGGATCTCGAAGGCGCGCTGGCGGCGGTCTAGCCGCTCGCGCCTATCGGCGCAGGCCGCAGATAGGGCACGACGCGCTCGGCTCGATGGTTATCTCCTGGAACGAAGTGTCCCATAGGCTTATCGACAGCAGCGAGCGGCGCGGGCCGGGGCTACCGAGGACGATCTTCATCGCCTCGACGGCCTCTATCGAGCCGATGACGGCCGTGATCTGGTTAAGGACGCCTATCGTCTCCGGGGTGGCGAACGAGCCGGGCTCGGGCGCTTCCGGCATCAGGCAGCGGAGGCATGGGCCGTCCCGGGGCATAACGTTCATCGTCACGCCCGAGTCGCCCAAGACCCCGCCGTATATCCACGGCACGCCGAGCCGTCCGCACGCGTCGTTCATCGCGTAGCGTACGTCGAAGTTATCGGAGCCGTCGAGTACTACGTCGACGTCTCCGACGAGGCCTTCGACGTTTGACGCGTCGACCCGCAAGACGCGAGGCTCCAGCGCCGTCGCCGAGTTGATGCGCGCCAGGCGGGAGGCCGCGGCCTCGACCTTGAACCTGCCCGCGGCGGCGTCGTCCTCGTCGAACAGCATCTGCCTCTGCAGGTTGCTTTCCTCGACCCGGTCGCTGTCGACGAGGCGAACGAAGCCGAATCCTGCGCGTACCAGCGAGTTCGCGATCGCGGTACCCAGCGCCCCGACGCCTACGATCGTCGCGCGCGCTCGCGCCAACCTGGCTTGCCCCTCGGCGCCTATGCCCCTGAAAACGACCTGACGCCGGTACCGGTCCAAGATATCCACGGCCTTCCGCCCTCCTCGCCGCCGACCGCCGCTCTATGCGGCGGTCGGCGGTACGAGTATATACTATTTAGCCGCGGAGGGTTCGTCGAAGAGCCATGTCGACAGGTACCGCTCGCCGGAGTCCGGAAGGATGGCGACGATGACCTTACCGGCGCTCTCCGGTCGCCTCGCGACCTCGAGGGCCGCCCATAGCGCCGCTCCCGACGATATGCCTACGAGCAGCCCTTCTTCCCTGGCGAGGCGGCGGGCCGTAGCGCCGGCGTCGTCGTGCGTCGCCCGTATCACTTCGTCTATCAGGGATGCGTCGTATACTCCGGGCACGAAACCCGCGCCTATGCCCTGGATCTTGTGCGGGCCGGCGCTGCCTCCCGATAGTACCGGGGAACCGTCAGGCTCCACGGCTATCGCCTTGAAAGAAGGTTTTCGCGCCTTGATGGCCTTCGCTATGCCCGTGACGGTACCGCCCGTGCCGACTCCGGCTACGAGGACGTCGACCTTGCCTTCGGTGTCCTTCCATACCTCCTCGGCCGTCGTCTTCGCGTGCATGGCCGGGTTCGCCGGGTTGTCGAACTGCATCGGCATATACGCGCCCGGCGTCGACGCGACGATTTCGCGGGCCTTGGCGATCGCGCCCTTCATGCCTAGAGGGCCTTCGGTCAGCACGATCTCGGCGCCGTAGGCCGCGAGCAGCTTGCGGCGCTCGATGCTCATCGTCTCGGGCATCGTCAATACGATGCGGTAGCCCTTCGCCGCGGCGACGGCCGCCAGCGCGACGCCGGTATTCCCCGACGTCGGCTCGACGATGACGGCGCCCTTCTTGAGCGCGCCGGACGCCTCCGCGGACTCTATCATCGCGAGGCCGATCCGGTCCTTGATGCTCGAGAACGGGTTGAACGATTCGACCTTGGCGAGCACGACGGCTCCGGGCGCCGCGCCATCCGCGCGAACCCGAACGAGCGGGGTGTTGCCAATCAGGTCGGTTATCTTTTCGGCGTACTTCATCGTGTTCTCCTATATGGAATAATCTATCACCGCGACCGCGGCGTCCGCGAGGCTGACGCCGCGCAGGTAGTCATTGATGGCCTTATCGAGACCCGACCAGACGGGTAGGGTCCTGCATTCTCCCGACCTGGCGCAAATCGCCGGGTCGTCGGTACACTCGAGGAGGGACGACCGTCCCTCCAGTGCCTCCACGACGCTCAGGATCGAAATGTCCTCCGGGCGGCGGGCTAGCCTGTATCCGCCCTTGGCTCCGCGCTCGGAGCGCAGCACGCCCGCGGCCTTGAGCGTCGCGGCCAGCTTAGACAGGTATAGCTCCGGTATATCCTGGTTCCTCGCTACGCTGCCCAGGTCGATTGGCGCGGAGCCTGCCCGATCGGCTAGCTCTATCAGCAGCCTGAGGCCATACCTGGATCTGGTCGTTATCAAACTCATATACCATCCTTAATAGACCAAAATAGTCTACTAAAGGAATCGGTATTAGTCAAGAAGAGGCGCCCCCGTCAGGGGCGCCTTGGATACGGGTCTATCGTTAGAACGCGGGAACCACGCCTCCGCCGTAGGTAGCCAGTATATATTCCTTGACCTTCGGGGAACGGAGCGCGGCGACGAGGGCGACGATGCGCGGGTCGGAAGCCTCGCCCCTCCGTACGGCGACCACGTTGGCGTACGGAGACTCGGCGCCTTCGAGGGCTATGGCGTCCTTGACGGGGTTGAGCCCGGCGGGAATCGCGTAGTTGCCGTTGATAACCGAAGCGGCGACGTCGGACAGGGTTCGCGGCAACTGCGCCGCCTCGAGCTCGCGGAACTTGAACTTCCTCGGATTATCGGCGATATCTCGCAGCGTGGCCTTGAGCCCGGCTTCCGGCTTGAGGGTTATGAGGCCCTCGGCCGCGAGGAGCAGTAATGCTCGGCCCTCGTTTGTCGGGTCGTTCGGGATCGCTATCGTCGCGCCCTTCGGCAATTCCGCGAGCGACCGGTACTTCTTGGAGTATACGCCCAACGGCTCGACGTGGATGATGCCGGCTACCTCGAGCGCCAGCCTCCGCTCAGCCGAGAACGACTCCAGGTAGGGGACGTGCTGAAAGAAATTCGCGTCGAGCTGGCCTTCGGCGAGCGCTATGTTCGGCGTCACGTAGTCGGTGAATTCCACCAGCTCGAGCCTGATGCCTTGGGCGGCGAGATCCGGTTCTATAAGCCGGAGCAATTCGGCGTGGGGAACGGGCGTCGCCCCGACCTTGAGTACCCGCTGCGGTGCCTGAGCGAAGGAAAGCGTCGCGGCGAGCGACAGTACTGATAGAGCTAGGGCCTTACGGTTCATGGGAACCTCCTTACGATGAGTCGCGGTCGCTCTACGAGCGCCGAAAAGGGACTGTGGAGAATGTGGGAGCCGACGGAAGAGGGTACCGGCGCCTGGCCGGTCCGTTATCCGCCGGCTATCGCATGGACTTGATCCTGCGGACGACCGCGTTACCCGCGGCTTGCGTTCCCTCGACGAGGACGAGTATGACGAGTACCGCGGCGACCATCACGTCGATACGGAAGCGGTGATAGCCGAACCGGACCGCGAGGTCTCCGAGGCCGCCGCCGCCGATGGCCCCGGCCATGGCCGAGTAGCCGATCAGGTTGATCACGGTGAGCGAGAGGCCGGATACGAGCGACGGCATGGCCTCGGGCAGCAGGATCGCGAACGCGATGCGCGCCTTGCTCGCTCCTGAGGAAACCGCCGCGTCCACGACGCCCCGGTCTATCTCCGAAAGCGCCGATTCTACGACGCGGGCGACGAAGGGGGCCGCCGCTATCGCCAACGGAACGACGGCCGCCGCGGTGCCTATGCTCGTCCCGACGACGAGCCTGGACAGAGGGAACAGCATGATCATGAGTATGATGAACGGGAACGAGCGGAGCGCGTTTACGGCCCTGTCCAGCACGCGGCGAAGCGTCGGCCGCTCCGACAGGCCGCCCGGCGCTATCAGGTACAGGAGCAGACCGACGGGAGCCCCCAAGAGGACGGCCGCGAGCGTCGAGGCTGCGACCATCGCTATAGTCTCTATCGTCGGTCGGGCGAGCAGGTCGAGTAGGTCAAGCATGGTAGGCCTCCCCGGTTACCGCCGATTCGGCGGCTACGCCTTGCGACTTAAGCCAGTCCTTCGCGGCGGCTATCGCCGCGTCCTCGCCCTGGAACGTGACCACGAGCTCTCCGAAGCGGGAGCCCCCGGCCTCGTGTATGGTGCCTCGCAGTATGTTGACCTCGACGGGGAACTCGCGTGAAAGCCTTGACAGTACCGGCTGCGACGCCGACTTTCCCGCGAACCTGAGCCTGCATACGGGGTCGTCTTCCAGTTCTTCCGCCTCGAGGGGCAGGAGATCGGCGACCAGGCGCTTGGCGGCCTTGGTCCGCGGCGACGCGAAGAGGCTTTCCACCGTGCCCGTCTCGACTATCCGGCCCGCGTCCATCACGGCTACCTCGTCGCAGACGCGCCTGACGACCTCCATCTGATGGGTGACCATCAGCACGGTCAGGCCGAGTCGGTCCCGTATCGACAGGAGGAGATCGAGTACCGACCGCGTCGTCTCCGGGTCGAGGGCGCTCGTCGCCTCGTCGCAGAACAGGATCTCCGGTTCGTTGGCCAGGGCCCTCGCTATCGCGACTCGTTGCTTCTCGCCGCCCGAGAAGCGCCCGACGGGTTTATCTGCCTTGTCGGCGAGGCCTACGAGGTCGAGCAGCATCGCGACTCGCTCGCGCGCCGCGGCTTTCGGCGCGCCAGCGGCCTCCAGCGGGAACGCGACGTTGCCCGCCGCGGTTCTCGAGCCGAACAGGTTGAACGACTGGAAGACGACGCCCGCGCGCCTGCGGGCGAGCAGGAGCGCTCGACCGGCGAGGCCGGATACGGGCGACCCGCCATATAGCGCGATGCCGGTATCAGGCGTTTCGAGCAGCGCCGCCATGCGGAGTAGCGTCGACTTGCCGGCGCCGGAGCGGCCTATCACGCCGTATACGGCGCCGGGCCGCACCGAGATGCTCGCGTCTCGTACGACCGCCTTGCCGCCGAACGACTTGGTCAGCGAACGGAGCTCGAGCTTCGATCCGGGTAACGAGGCGGCTTGTATTGTCTTGTCGTCGATTGAAGGGTGTGAAGTCGGGAGAGCGGCCTTTAGCGGCCGCTCCGCATGAAACATAGGGGGTTCTCAGAGTCTTTCATGATGTGTCCTCTGGACGGACTATCCGATATTTCTTGGACGTTCGTCAAGTATCTGCGCGTAGAATTATCCGACTCTAGGCGATGATACGCGACAGTACCATATAGACTGCCGTACCGCAGGCGATCGAAAGCAGTACGTTGCGCCGCCACAGGTGCAGCGCCGCCGTAACGACGGCCCCGGCCAGGGCCGGAATCCCGTGGGGAGAGTCAACCCAACGCGTGTCCTTGAAGGCGGACAGTACGAGGATCGTCATAAGCGCCGGGGGCAGGTAAGCCTGGAGATAGTCGAGCGCGGCGGGCGGCTTGCGCTTGGAGAAGAAGATGAAAGGCGCGGCCCTCGTCAGGATAGTCACCAGGGCCATCGCGGCGACGGTAAGGAACAAGCGCGTCATGGGAGAGCCTCCTGACCCGCCGTACCGGAAGGGGGGCCTCCGCGCTCCAGGCGGTCGCGGACGATCAGTAGGAAGCCGCAGGTCAGGGCCGTGGCCACGAGGATGAAATTGCCCGAACCCACGATCGCGTACGCCAGCGCCGACGCCGTAATCGCCGCTAGGTATGGCTCCGGCCGACGTATCGCCTTGGTCTGCTCGACGAGCAGCACGACGAACAGCGCCGTCATCGCGAAATCGAGGCCGGTCGTATCGAAGGGCAGTGCCTTGCCGAACAGCGCTCCCGCGGTACAGCCGAGTACCCACCAGCACTGATTCATCGCGGTGAGCGCGACGTAGAAATCGGTCATATCGACGCCGGGCGGCGGTTCCATCGTCGTTATCAGGCCATAGGTCTCGTCGGTCAGGCCGAATACGAGGTACGGCTTCCGGCGTCCCGCCGCCGCGTACTTATCCAGCACGGAAAGACCGTATACGGCATGGCGCGCATTCATCAGCAGGGTGAGTATGGCTATTTCGATGACGCCCGATCCCGCGGCGAGCAGGCCGGCTCCCATGAACTGGGCCGCTCCGGCGTATACGATTACGGCCATCAGCGGCGACAGCCACCAGGGCAAGCCGGATCCGACCAGCACGAGTCCGAACGCGAATCCTATGCTCGAGTAACCGAGCAATACGGGGATGCCCGCCTTGAAAGCGGCGCCGAGAACGGAGCGCTTGGTGTTCGGACTGGATTGATCTTTCACGAAGATACTATATCGAGGGCGGGGAGGACGGACAAGGTCGAGGATTTTATCCAAAAAAAGAACTTCCGGGCAAGGAGGAGAAAATCCCGGAAGCTCTATATACTAACTGATCACCTGATGCAAAAATGCGTGAAAAGCGTTGAAGGTGATCATGTTTGTCTGACTTACTCGCACTATATCCAATTACTCTAATAACGTCAATGAGGTTATAGTTATCATAGTAAGCAAAACACGCTAGATTTAACTACTGCTCGCAAAAATGCCGATCCTTCGAATAGAGGAAAACCTTGAAGATCGCTGTAATGGTTTCACCCAGGAACGTCTCTCCGGCTCGAAGCGCGATGTTGCGTCTCGAGGCCGAAGGCTATGAAAGCATCGGCCTGAAATTCAATGACCGATGGCGAATCGAGACGCACTCCCGGTTCGATACTATTCTCGGCGGTGCTTCTCATGCGCTCTGTATACTGGACAGGCAGGATTCCGAGTCCGCGTGGTTCGCCTACATCGTCGGATTGGCCCGCGGCAGGTCGATGCCCTTGGCGTTGTACCTGCTCGACCCGGGCATCGAGCCCCTGGGATGGATAGACGATCTCAGGGTTTTTCCCGACTTGAACGCTGTGGCCGAGTATTATCTCGGTGAAGGCGAGGAATGGGAAGTCAAGGAAAAACGACGCCAGGCGAAGTCCGCGCTCCTCGAACTCGGCATCTCGTGGCACGCCGAGTCGTTCGCTCAATGCGTCCGCGACGGCGATACCAAGGCCGCCGAGCTGTTCATCGAATCCGGTTTCCCGCCCGATATCAGGGAAAAGACCGGCGTTCCGATGCTATGCCTCGCCGCTAGGCATAAGCACCTCAGCATCGTCGAGCTACTACTCGAACACGGCGCCGACATCGACGTCCAGAGCGACGACCGCGGCTATTCGCCGCTTATGGACGCGGCTCAGCAGGGTGACGGGCGATTACTCCGTTATCTCCTGGATAAAGGCGCCAATACCGACCTCCAGAGCAAGGACGGACAGACGGCGATCGTGCTGGCGGTAGGTCGGAGCGACGCGGATATCGTCGAAGCGCTACTGTCAGGCGGCGCCGATCCTGATATCGCGGACAAACTGGGGCTTACCGCCCGTAAGTACGCGAAGCTTTTCCACGACCCGCGTATCGACGCCGCTCTCTCCGCCGGAGCTTAAACCCATCCCCTTGAGCGCATTCCCCGGTTGTGTAATGGTAGCACAGCAGACTCTGGATCTGCTTGTGGGGGTTCGAATCCTCCCTGGGGAACGATCTTTCTTCGGGTTCATTCCCAAAGATAAGTTACCGATACGGCCCCTTCGTCTATCGGTTAGGACAAAAGATTCTCAATCTTTAAAGAGGGGTTCGACTCCCCTAGGGGCTAAAGAAACCGATCCGGCATCGCCGGGTCGGTTTTTTTTATAAGCCGCCAGGGGAGTCGAACGGGTTCGAGCGCCGAGCGGAGCGAGGAAGAGCGCACAAGGAAGGGCGACTCCCTTAAGGGCTCCCCATAACCGGCCTGTAGCGATATCATCGTGTAGAAGCGAGGTCTCGCCATGTCCATTACTATTTCAATGGCGCCGCTCCACGGCGTGACGAACCGAGTCTTCCGGAACGCGTTCGTAAGGCATTTCCGAGGTTTCGACTACGCGATGGCTCCTTTCATTCTTTCGATACCGGCTCCTCGATCCAGGAACGCGCATTTCAAGGATCTTTTCCCGGAATATAATACCCGTCTTCCCCTCGTACCGCAGATCCTGAGTAACGATGCTGTCGCCTTCGCTCAGACTGCCTCGGCGCTCGCGGAACTTGGCTACGCCGAGGTGAACTGGAACCTCGGCTGTCCTTATCCCATGGTCACCGGGAAGCGACGGGGCTCGGGGCTCCTGCCGTATCCCGAGTCGATAGAGCGTTTCCTCGCCGAGGCGTGCGCCCTCTCTCCGCTGCCCGTATCGATCAAGTTGCGCCTCGGGCTCGTGGACGCCCGGGAAATCATGGCGATCATGCCCGTTCTCGAAGCGTTCCCCTTGAAGCGAATCATCATCCATCCGAGGATCGCCTCGCAGCTGTACGATGGTTCCATAGATTTGGACGCATTCGCCGGGGCAGCGAGCCTTTCGGGGCGCGAGGTCGGCTACAATGGCGATATTCGGGATGTTTCGACATGGCGGTCGCTCGCGGCGAGATTCCCGAAGGTGAACGAATGGATGATAGGGCGGGGCGCCATCTCCGACCCGTTCCTTCCCGGAAGGATCAAGGGCGCCAGTCTTCCCGATGATCCGAAAGTCGCGCTCGAGGCCTTTCACGAGGACCTGTACTTCGGATATCGAGAGACGCTCGCCGGGCAGAAGCACGCGCTCGACAAGATGAAGGAAATTTGGTCGTATCTCGGTAGCTCGTTTTCAAGCGACGGCTATGGGCAGAAGGAAATTCGCAAGGCTTTCAGCTTCGAGGCGTACGAGAAGGCGGTACGCGCGGTATTCTCCGAGGAGAGATGGGTGGCCGGTACTAACGTCGAAACTACCGCTGGGTAATAAAAAACCCGGCCTCGCGGCCGGGTCTGCTCTACTGGACGAATCGCCTAGTAGCGATTGTTGTCGCGGCGGGGCTTGTCCATCGCTTCGTTGACCTTGAGCTGACGACCGTCGACCTCGCGGCCGTTGATTCCTTCGATGGCGGCCTGAGCCTCGGCATCGGAACCCATCTCGACGAAGCAGAAGCCCTTGGACTGGCCGGAGTCACGATCGGTGATGATCTTGACGGAGTCGACCTGGCCGTAAGCGGCAAAGAGATCGCGGAGCGCGTTCTCGTAGGTGTTGTAGCTAAGGTTTCCGACGTAGATTTTCTTGCCCATGGTAATTTCCTCTTCTCGGAGGCCATGCCTCCGAGTCTTGATAGTACGCTTATCCAGGATAAGCGATTGTGGGAGTTCAGGACCACCGGGCGTAAATCTTTACGTTGTCCGAGAACGGCGCTTTCGCTCCATCCCCAGGAAAGGGCGTTACATCGATGTCTAGATAGACTCTCTCGTTACAGAGTATACAGCAACTCGTTCATGATGTTTAGTGCCTGCAGCGTCAAAACGTCGGTATTTCGTCGAAAAACGCAATATTTTTTACTTATTTCTGCAATTATTTTTTGACGCCGTCACTTCCGTCTCGAAAAACGCCTAAATCCTTTGAAGTGAACCGATACGGACCTGCTACGGCTTGACCGCCGTCTCGTCAAGCGGCTACGATATCGGTATGCATCCGATCTGATCGCCAGAGGATAATCGACCCGATACAGCCGCGCTCTGTCGCGCGACTATCCTCGTTTACCATGAAAGCGATCTATCATGCCTCATACCCGCAACTACCGCCTGCTGGTGCTCATAGCGTTCCTGCAGGGAATCGTATTCTACGCCCCCATAGCTACCATTTACCGTCGGACGTACGGCCTCGATATCCAGGGACTTTTCCTCATAGAGTCTATATCGTGGATACTCACCGTTATCCTGGAGGCGCCATGGGGACGCTTCGCCGATCGCTTCGGCTATCGACGGACGCTCCTCGTCGGCAATGTGGTCTTCCTTGCCTCCAAGGTCGTATTTTCGTTCGCGTCGGGTTTCTCCGGCTTCCTGGCCGAGCGCTTGCTCCTCTCTCTGGCGCTCTCGGCACTGAGCGGATGCACCGAGGCATTACTATACCGCTCGGTGGGTGCGGCGGAATCCGATAAGGCGTTCGGGCGGTGGCACGCCGCGAGCGGTTTCGGATTGCTCGTCGCGTCTATTGCGGCCCCGCTCTTGTATGCCGGTTCGCTCAGGATTACCGCGTATGGTACGATCGTTCCGTACGCAGCCGCCTTGGCCTGTTCTTATTTGCTGGTCGATATGGGCGAAGGCCAGGAGCTCCGTCGATCCGGCTCGCCTCAGCCCGGCAGCGGCCTTCGTTACGCCTTAGCCGCGTTGTCGAAGGACCGCGGTCTCATGCTGTTCCTCGTCGCGTCGGCCGTCATGGGCGAGGCGGCCCAATCCGCTACCGTGTTCCTCGCGCCGCTCCAGTACGAGCGGGCGGGTATTCCCATAGCGGCGTTCGGGGCGCTCTTCGCGGCGATACAGGGCGTAGCCCTGGCCGCCGCCGGATCCTGGCGTATCGTACGGGCATTCGGCCGCGAGCGCGTATTCAGGTCGTTGCTGACAATCGTGGCGCTAAGCCTGGCCGCGCTCGCGCTATCTGACGCGGCCGCGCTCGGCGTCGTCGCGCTGCTCGCTATAGCGGTCTCGGCGGCGATGTTTAGGCCGTTGTCGGCTTCGCTACAGAACGAACGCGTCGTAGGTTCTGAGCGGGCTACCGCGCTTTCGGTCAACGCGATGGTCGCGGAGCTCGTAGCGGCCGCGCTGAACGTCGGCGTAGGGCGGGCGGCCGGAGCTGGGCTGCCGATAGGCTTCGGGGTCCTCGCCGCGATCACTGCCGCCATGGCGTTCCTGCCCCGGCGGGCGTTAGGCCGCCGTCCCGGGGACGTCTAGCCGTCGAGGCAGCCTAGTATCGCGTCCCGCATCGCCTCCTCGCCGTCGCTCTCGTTGGACAGTATGGAAACGACGAGGTCGCGCTCGGGGAGGTACCTGGAGTCGAAGCCGACGCCGTGGTCGCTCCCGACGATATAGTACGAGCCGTCCTTCTTCCGGCGGTAGAAGCCGTAGGCGTAGGAGGTCCTCTCGCTAATCTCGGCCCTGGGGGAGAGCCAGTCCTCGAGGAGTCCTTCGCGCAGGATACGGTGGCCGAGCAGGGAACGCCAGAACGCGTCGAGGTCGGCCGCGGTGGTATACATGCCGCCGTCCCCGCCGCCGCGGATAGGAAGTCGGTAGACGTTGGTACGCAGGCCTCCGTCCAGGTAGCCGGCGGCGACGTTCGACGGCAGCGCGTCGAACGCGAAGAAGCCAGAATCCGTCATGCCGGCCGGATCGAGTACCTCGGCCTTGATGAAGTCGCGGTAACGCTGGCCCGATATTCGTTCGATGAGCGCGCCGAGGGCGACGTATCCGCCGTTCGAGTACGAGAAGCGCTCCCCCGGATCGAATTTAGGCGCGTGTCCCGCGAAGAGCGGGAGGTAGTCGGAGGGCGTCTCGAGGTCGTACCACGGCAGGGCGACGCGGAAGTTATCGTAGTCCTCCATCGTCTCCTCGTCGAGGTAGTCGTAGCAGCCGGACCGGTGCGTCAGGAGCTGGCCTATCGTCGCCGAGGGGTCTATCCAACCGGCGAAATCCTGTGCAACGTCGCCGACCGGAGCCGAGAGGGTCAACTTACCCTCCTGTACGAGCCGCCCTATCCCGAGCGCCGTGAACGGCTTGGTGCCCGACGCTATCGCGAAGCGGGTACCCTCGTCGTTGGGTAGCATGTCCGCCCTGTTCCGGTATCCGAACGCCTTCCTGAATATCGGCCCCGAGGCGTCGGACACGGCTACCGTTCCCGTGAACCCGCTCACCGCCGCCGCCGTCTCGGCCGCGACCGTCAATCGTTCCATGTATCGCTCCCTCGTCTCCGTTCGCGTCCATTCTATCCCCGAGCGCCCGGCGTTCAAGCGAAAAGATGGTTCGAACCGAGAAGTAGCGCCGCGCCGCCCCTTGAGCCTCGGCCCGCTTAGGTCTACGCTATCGTCATGTTTCAACCGGAAGAGATCATCTTCGCGCCTACGGGCCGGTGCAACCTGCGGTGTTCTCATTGCCGCGTAAGCCGCGGCCCCGGCGAGCTGGCCGTCGCCGACGCCGTCGCCTTCCTCGATTCGTGCGCCGACGGCGGCATCGAGCGTATCGGCTTCTCGGGCGGCGAGCCCTTCCTGCGGCTCGACTTCCTCGTGGGGATGTCGCGGGCCGCCGTCGAGCGAGGCCTGTTCTTCGATCGCCTGATGACCAACGGGGACTGGTGGGCCGATTCCGGCGATCTGCGCTCCGCGCTCGGGGCCGTGTCGGACGCGGGTTTCGACGGCATCGTCGGGCTGAGCTACGACGCGTACCACGGGCAGACGCCGGAGCGCGTAGCCGAGTTCCTCGGCGCCGTCTTCGAAGTATGGGGACGCAAGGACGCCGCCGAGATACTGTCCGTGCGATCTCCCGACGACGAGACGTTCTTCCGGGACCTTGGCGTCGTCGCGGCATCGCTCGGCGGCCGTATCGATTCGGAGCTCGGCGAACCGTCGCGCATCGTCGACGCGGCCTATCTGGCGCGCGACGAATCGGCGCCCGACGACGGGGGCGGACTCATCGTGCCGGTGCTTCGGTCTCCCAGGTCCCGCTCGGCCGAAGAAGGGGCATGGAGCGCGGCCCGGTGGTTCGTCGACGACTACTGCGAGGGGCCCGGGAACGTGCTCTACGCGCATCCGGACGGGTCGGTCGCGGTGTGCTGCGGCTTCGCCAACGAGAATCCGCAGCTGAAGATAGGGACGGTCAGGAACTCGTTCGGCGAGCTGATGCGCAACGCCGCCGAGCGGCCGCAGGTACGGGCCTGCTACGAGACGGGCCTCGGCGCGGTACGGGAGCGCCTCGAGAGGGAGGGCGTCCGCTTCCCAGGCAAGACCGGGGACGTCTGCTTCTTCTGCGATTATCTATGCAAGGAAGGCCTCGTCGAATAGGCGTGACGGCCGGAACCCCCGCGTAGTATCCTGTATCGGTGGTCGACCATGCCAAGGTAATCGAAGAAGCCGTCTCATGGATATACGAGCATCCCGACGAGCGCCCGAGCGCCCGCGACGTA
The DNA here is from genome assembly GCA_002839315.1 of Spirochaetae bacterium HGW-Spirochaetae-3. Classification (GTDB taxonomy): domain Bacteria; phylum Spirochaetota; class Spirochaetia; order Treponematales; family UBA12059; genus SZUA-370. Next base: position 75,201 of record PGXV01000011.1, on the reverse strand, counting down.
GCCGAGCGCGCAACTTACTCGGTCGACCATTTCGGGCGCATCTTCAAGGCCGTGGCCGGAGAGCCGCTCGGCGAATTCCTCCTGCGCCTGCGCCTGGAACGGGCCGCCTGCCGTCTCTTGAAGAGCCCCGGCATGAGCGTCACCGAGATCGCCGCGGAGGCCGGCTACTCCAGTTCCAACTTCGCCGTCGCGTTCAGGCGCCGCTACGGCGCGAGTCCGTCCGCCTATCGTTCCGACCCCGCTTCGGCGGTTCCTTCCGCGTATCGGGACCTTATGCTCAGGATCGCGTCGACACGGTCCGACGAGACGGCCGCACGGCGCCTGGAGTCCGTCTGCTCGGTTCGGACCATCCCGGCTTTGACCCTGTACCGGGAGCGCTTCCGGGGGCGCTACGAGGATCTCCATCCGGCGTGGCACTCGTTCTGCATCAGGGCGGCGGTGAAATTCCCCGGCATCGACCCGCACTTTATAGGCATATCCCGCGACGATCCGATCACGGGCGATCCGTCCCGATCGGTGTACGACCTATGCGTCGAGGTGCCCGAGGGGCGCGGCCCCGCGTTCCTGCGCATACCGCGGCGCGTCTATGCCGTCTATTCGTTCGACTCGAGGGTAACGGACATGATATACGGCTACAACGAGCTCATAGCGGTATGGATGCCCAAGCACGGTCTGACCCTCGGCGACGGTCCCTCTCTCGAGCTCTATCGCTCGGACGGCCGCCCGGACGGTTCGATAGCCTGCGACATATGCGTTCCCGCGCGCGGCTGACTAGGTTGAAATAGCGGAAAATCAGAACAGGGATGTCGCGCCGTGATGCTACCCGCGCCTGAAGCCCAGAATCGGCGATACCGTCGACCGGGGTAGGCTCCTCCAACATGATAGGAGGAGTAGCGCTATGAGAAAGACTATGAGTAAGCCGTCCGGATCGGACGGACGGGCGGGCCTGCGCGGGGCGTTCGCGGCGAACGCCATACCGGCGATCATATCGATGATTCTGACCTCGGGGGTCGTGCTCGTCGACGGGGCCTTCCTCGGCCGAGCCGTGGGACCGGACGCGCTGGCGGCGGTGAACCTCGGACTGCCGCTCCTGTACGCGTTCATGGGCATGGCCCTGTTCATAGCGGTCGGGTTCTCGAGCCAGGCCGCCGTCGCCTTGGGGGCGGGCGACCGGGACCGCGCGTCCCGCTATTTCTCCGCGGCCGCCATCACCGTGGTCGCCGTCTGCGGCGTAGCGGCGCTCGCTTCCGGCCTGGCGGCCGATACGGTGGCGACCTTCCTGGCTCGGGGCAGCGCGCTGTCCCCGACGCTACGCGACTATCTGTCGGTAATGGCCCCCGGCTACTTCTTCGTGATGCTGAGTATTACGCTCTCGGTATTCGCCCGGGCCGAGGGCCGGCCGATGGACGCCCTGGTCATCGGCCTCGTCGCTAACGTCGCCAACGTAGCGCTCGACTGGCTTCTCATCGTGGCGCTGGGGCTCGGCGTACGGGGCGCCGCCGCCGCGACCGGCATAGCCGCGGCATTAGGATGCGTCGCGGGGCTCGCCCGCGTCCTCCTCGGCCGCTCGTCGTTCCGGTTCGTCATGCCGCGGATCGGGCCCGGGGAATACGCGTCCGCCCTCGCGAACGGGCTGTCCGAGCTGATAGGGCAATATTCAATCACGCTCACCACCTGGATGGTCAACGCGGCCTGCCTCAGGACCATGGGAGCCGCCGGGCTCGCGGCCCTCACCGTGGCCGGGTATCTGTCGTTCGTCGAGTCCATGGTCGTGACCGGACTATGTATTGGTATGGGGCCTATCGTCGGTCGGGCCTACGGCGCCGGCGACGCGTCTACGGGAGCGGGAGTCCTGCGCATAGCGGCGCGCGCCGCCTTCGTTACGGGAGGCGCGGCGTTCGCCTTGGCGGCGCTCGGGGGACGGGCGGCGGCGATGTTCTGGACCGGAGGCGACGAGCGGATAGCGGAGATCGCCGCCAAGGGCTTCGCGCTGTTCGGTATGGGATTCCTGGCCAACGGCTTCAACGCCGTCGCGGCCGCGTGGTTTACCGCCCGCTGCGACGCGCGTCGGTCCGGGGCGATAGCCGCGCTACGCGGCCTCTTGTTGCCGGTCCTGGCTATAACGGCGCTACCCGCGGCGTTCGGCGCTACAGGCGTCTGGCTCGCGATGCCGGCAGCGGAACTATTGACCCTCGCGTACTCGATCCCGGCAGCGCGGCGTCACTCGCTTATCTCGTAGCGTTCGCCCATGATGGCCAGGCCTACGCGATCTTCGATCCCGAGTTTCCTGTAGGCGTGTACGAGCGTGTTGCGTATGGTCGACTCCTTGAGCTCGAAGTCTTTGGCGATCTCCTTCTGGGACTTCCCGCTCAGGGTCGCCATCACGAATGTTCGTTCCGCCTGCGACAGGCCACGCTCGGTCAGCGACAGCGGCGGCCTCGGCTCCTTGAGTATGACGGTGATCCTGTCCTTGTAGAGGAACCACAGGAATACGCCGAACGCGACTATGAAGAAGGTAGGCGAGACCGCGTCCGCCAACGGCCGCTTCGATACCAGGACCGCGGCTATCTCCACCGCGAGCAGGTAGAGCATCACGGCGAGCAGGCGCGGAGCCCGATGCCTCAGGAAGAAGCCGGCCCGCTCGAGCAACAGTACGCCCATGATGAAGAAACCGAGGCCGTAGATACCCTGCGCTTCGGTAATAATACTTACGGGGCTTAGGCATATGAATATCAGCGGCTGTATCCATCGAAGACGCTCGAAAAACGCGCTGAGCAGGAATAAACTCGATACGATTACAAGGGATATCTGGTATGGATGGAGAAACGCTCGGACTATTCCTTCCCTCATGCTAACGAATACGAAATTCACTAGGAATCCGAAGATAAATATCGAGGCGAATAGTATGCCCGAAGCACGTAGTTTCTTTGGCATCTTATGCTTGCCAGTAGCCTTTCTCTGCTTCCTCTATTGAGAGGATAGCGTCAAGCTCGGTCGGTTTTGTTACTGCAATGACTTCTCTGAACCTGCTTTCAGCCACGGCAGCCTTGCTACTATCAACGTTCGCCGGGTTGTACGCGTCGAGTATCCTGTCTAGTTCCGCGTCACGGCGATAGCCAGAGACCATGCAGAGCCCGAGTAGCGCCATGCCGCGTTCCAGCGTCGCCGCGTCGCCGCCCTTGAAGTCGGCTATCGTCCGTAGCCTGGCCAGCGGTTCGGCGTCATCGGTGGGCGAATGGTCGAAGACGCGGCGTGACTCGCCCCGATTCGCGACGACGAAGACCGCGAGATGAGCCAGCGCGGTACGCTGGGCGTCGTCGCAACCGGCGACGAAAGGGAGAAGCCCGACGAGCCTGGCGACCTTGTTGGCGCGGAACGCAGCCGCTTCCTTCTCCGACATCCTGAGCGCCTCGGCGCTTTCTTCCGATAGTCTTTCCCAGAGGGGATTGATTAGCCGCGAGTTCATTCGCTGAGTATAGAGATAATAGATAAATCGTCAAGAAAAAAATGAAAGAAATTTCGCGGTACCTCATTTTCCTTGAACCGATGGGGTCTGGCGACTTATCATCTGATCATGAAGCGCGGAAGCGACCAGTGGCCTCGTCTCGTATACTTCGTCTCGGCGTCGCTCGTGGCGATCGCGGTAGCCGTAGCCTGGATCGCCGTAGACCGTGCTTCCCTGCGCCTGCATATCGACCTGGCGGAACGCAATCGGGCGCTACAGGTCGAGCTCGCGCGGAACGCGATGGAGGAGGGGTTCGAGCGCCTGATGCAGGAGAACCGTATCCTGGCGACGTATTCGTTCACCGAGTACCTGCTGGGCCACCGCACGAGGGCTTCCATGGTCGCCCTCCTCGAGGCCGAGGGCGAGTCGTATCGCGAATCCCTTTCGTATTGCTTCGTTACGACGCCGGGAGCGTCCGAGCTCGTCTGGACCAGGCCCGGGGCCGAAGATGCGACCGCCGCCCTCGTAGCCTCTTCCTCCGCGCTATGGAACGGATTCCAGGACGGTAACGATCCTATCGTGCTTAACGGCTCTTCCGTCAATTCCGAACCGTTCTTTATCGTGCTGTTCCCGGTGCGCGTAAGCGGCAGGATGTCCGGGATGCTCGGCACGGCTATCGGCCTCGGCCGCGTCATCGACAAGTACATGATCCCGCTGGCGACAGGCGAGGGTCGGCGCTCGTTCCTGATGTTCGGCGCGGGGCGCATCCTTTGGGCCTCCGACGACCGTAATCCGTCTCTTTTCGAATTGGAACAAGGGAGCCTGATGACGTCCCGCTCGTTCTCGCTCGGGAACGGCGAGTTCACGATCATGGCCGATGAATCCCGCGCGTCCCTGTTGTCCGACCTCCAGACTATCGAGACGCCGCGGAAGATGGTCGTAGCGATCGGCGTCCTGACGTTCGTCGCGGCGCTGTTCTTCTCGAACGGGCTGTACCTGGAGCGTCGCAAGAGGCAGGCCCTCGCCGGCGAGGAGCAGCGGCTGTCGACCAGGGTCGCGGTCCGCGAGCGGGAGCTGGCGGAATCGGAGACGCGGTTCAAGAAGCTGTTCGACGAGGCGGGGGAAGGCATCCTGATACTCGACGAGTCGCTGGTCGTGCTCGAATGCAACGCGAGCGCCTGCAGGCTGCTCGACCGGCCCGCCGGCGATATCGTCGGTAAGCACCCCGCCGCCCTTTCCCCGAGGCTCCAGCCGGACGGCCGGACCAGCGAGGAGCTCGAGCTGTCGATACTGTCGAGGGCGCGCTCCGGCGAATCGTTGCTGTTCGAGTGGACGCACGAGCGCGGCGACGGTACCGCCTTCGAGGCCGAGATCAGCCTGTCGGCCGTCAGGCTTTCCGATCGGCAGCTGATACACGCCTTCATCCGCGATATCAGCGAGCGCAAACGGAACGACAAGGCGCTTCGGGACGCGCTCGACGACAGGGAATTGTTGCTACGCGAGCTGCATCATAGGGTAAAGAATAATTTTCAATTCCTCGAGAGCCTCATCGAGCTTCAGAAGGGCGGAACCTCGGGCGACGTCACCGTAGCCCTGTCCAGGATCCAGTCTCGCACCTCCGCGCTCGCGGCCGCGTACCTGATCGCCGCCGATAGACCCGAGACGCTCAGGGTCGATATTCGCGAATACCTCAACGTGCTATCCTCCCAGGTCATCGACGTCGCGAGCGTAGGAACGCGTTTCGAAGCGGTCGTCCAGGCCGATGACATCCCGATGTCGCTCGACTCGGCCGTATCGCTGGGCTTGTTGTTCCACGAGATCATCGCCAACGCCGTATATCACGGCTACGGCGAGGGGCGGGGCGGCAGGATAGACATTCGCTTCCTCCGGGACGGGGGCGATGCCGTGCTCGAGGTGCGGGACTACGGGCGCGGACTGCGGGACGGAACGGCGGACGGGCTCGGCCTGACGATCGTTAGGGCCCTCGCGGCCCAGCTCAACGGAACCGTTCGCATCGTCCAGGAAGCGCCCGGTACCCTCGTCGAGTCGCGTTTTCCCTTGGCTTAGGGCTATTTAGATCCGCGTCCCCCGCGCTTCGATCTCGGGGATACTGTAAACGCCCTGGCTTGGCTCCTGGAAAGCCGGATTCTCCGGTTCATCGCTATGCCCGAGGCTTCGAGCAAGGGCGACAGGTCTCTCGCGGCGAGCTTCGACAGGGCCGATGCCATGACGGGTATGATCACGATCGCGGCCAGTCCCCCTATGGTCGCCAGCACCGTCCCGGCCCTCATCTCGGACAGGGTCTTGCTGATGAAGGCGAGCGACGAGCCGAGCGCCGCGACGGCTATGCTGCCGCCGGCGAGGAGGCCGCCGAGGGCTCCGCTCGGTCCGGCGGCGGCGTTCCTTGTATCCGCCGCCTTTGGCGCCGCGTCGATCCGCTCGGTCGTCTTCTTTATGAAGGCGTCCTCCGCTTTCTTGCCGCTTTCTTCCAGTTTCGCCGTGATCGCCTTGTACGCCTTCCTGAACGGCATGCCCAGGGTCTCCATCACGCTGATCGGGTTCTCGAGAATGTCGGCGATTATCGCGTCGCGCTCCGTGCCGTCCGGCTCCCTGAACAAGCCGTGCTTGCCGCGATACAGCCGGCCCTCGCTGCCTGAGGTTACCGGAGCCGCTACGATGTACGAGTCGCCCTGGGAGACCTTTACCTCGAGGTATAGCACGTACATCCTGGAGTAGGCCGCCGATCTCTTGTGGGCCGCGATATCCCTGACTCGTACCGAGAATGCGAAGCGCCTGCCGTCGGCTATGAACGAGCCGGCCTCGAAGGCGGCGGTTATGCGCGGATCGTAGAGGTAAGGGAATACGACGAAATTATTAAGGAACGATACGATAATCGCGGCTAGCAACAGGAACCGCTCCACGCGGTCGATGTCGGCGGCGGCCAGGGCCGAGGCTCCTCGCGTCGAAACCAGCTCGCCCGCGTCGGAGCAGGCTCTATCCGACGCGAGAGAGCGAAGGCGCTCCTCCCCGATGAAGGCCAGACGAGAGCCGCGTTCGGCCGCCAGCCAGGCCCGATACGGACCGAAGGCGGCATCGGCGGCCTCGAAGCCCGCCCGCGTCAGCGAGCGGCGATCGACGGCGGCGTGGAGGCTGCCGGCATCGGCGAGGGCCGCCGCCGTTTCTACGGCGGCCTCGACGAGCGGCCTGACTCCGGGATCGCGTATCGTCTCCGTATGCAGGGTCCCCGAACCGTCGGGCACGGCGATAGGAGCCGCCGACCGTGCGGCCTTGGCCGCCCCGGTAGTATCGCCCGGTTCCGAAGCGACCCGCCGCTTGAACGCGTCGAGGGCCGCTATGGCCGCCTCGGCGGCGATGGACGGGTCTATCGCCGCGGCCGCGTCCAGCTCGAAGAAAGCGGAAAGCGACGACCTGGCCGATTCCCAGGCGGCGTAGGCCGCGGCCGTTCCGTCCCCGAGGATACGTATGGAAGGGTCGAGGCGGGCCTCGGATAGCCACGCGATCCGAGCCTCCGCCTCCTGCCTGAATTCCTCGAGCTCGGGTAGGTTCACTCCCGTCGCCCCGCTCGGGTGCGGAGCCCCGCCGACGGCGCGTACGACGTCTTCCAGGAATGCCCTCATCCGGGGATCCGTCGCGGCCTGCGGCAGCATCACCCCGTCGGCGCTTACCGGGCGTTCGCGATGGAGCCTGCGGCTTCGCTCTATATCGAGAAGCGAGAATGAACCGGTCGTCCCGTCGAAGCCCGGAGCCTCGCCCGATCCTGACAGCGCGAAAGCCATGCGGCCGATCGAAGCCCGTAGGGTCTCTCCCTCCGGCGTGTCAGCCCTGATCGAGGATAGCTCGACCGGATCGTAGGCCGAACGACCGAATACCATGCCGAGGTCGGCGCAACACGCGTCGAGCGAGCGGATCGCGGCCCGGGCCTCGCCGCACAGGACGCGGCCGTTGATGTCGAAGTCGAGGTATTCGAGGAATTTCCTGTCCATGGCGAGGTAATCGATATCGACGCCGGTCGCGGTCCAGAGCGCGTCGTCGAGGTTTATTACGGCGCGGAGCCGTTCCGGCGTCCTGATCTCCGCCTTGATCGAGAGTCCGCCGCGTTTGGCTATCGCCTTTAATAATGATCGCTCTGGCATCGTTCCATGGTATCGGCGTATCCTCGGTATAGCAACCCGTCTGTATGCGTCGGCCGTCCTACGGCCGGTACGATCGCCACGGGCACAAGAGCCGCTCGGCGATGTCTACCGCCACGAAGAATCCCAGGCCCAGGAGACTGAGCGCGACTATGCCCGCGTACATCTCCGCGTACGCCACGCGCGCCCAGGCATCGACTATCAGGTACCCGAGCCCCGTCTCGGTCGCGAACGTTTCCGCGAGGAACAGCACGGCCACCGCGGTACCGAGGCTCACGCGCAGGGACGTAAGCAGGTCGGGAAGGGCCGACGGTACGACGACCCGTAGCGCCAGGTCGAGGCGCGAAGCGCCGAGCGACCGCACGGAGTCCATCAATTGCCCGGGGACGCGACGCGACGAGTCGCGCGCCGATACCAGGATCTGGCTGAAGACGATCAAGCCTACGAGGATGATCTTGGAAGCCTCGCCGAGCCCGAATACCAGGAGGATGATGGGCAGGAAGGCGACTTTCGGCAGTGGATGGAGGATATAGACCAAGGGGGAGACGAATGTATCGACGCGCCTCGAGCGGCCCGCGGCCAGGCCGAGGGCCGCCGCCGGGACGAAACTCGCCGCGAGCGCCCAGAATACGCGGCTAGCGCTGGCGAGCGCGTGCCGGCCGAGGTAGCCGTCTCGTATAAGGGCGCCGAATGCTTCGAAGGTCCGAAGAGGGCCCGGGAGGAACGGCTTGCCGAGGGCCGCCGCCGCCAAGGCCCAGACGGCGACGATCCCGACGGCGGCGATAGCGACCGAGGCCGCCTTGCGGAGTCCCGGAGGGAGCCTCATCGCGGTTCTCCCGCGTCGTCTATCGGACCGCCGCCCCGGAGCGACGCCCTGATCGCCGCGCACAGCTCCAGGTAGCGCGGGGCGGACCTGAAGTCGGCGATTCCGGAAGGGCCGTCGCCGATCGGGAAGCGGATCGCCGAGCCGTTCTCCGGAACGTCGAAGCGTTCCTTTATTACGCCCGGATTGCGGCCGCCCATCACGAATACAGACTCGGCCAAGTAGGCGGCCTCCTCGATGGAGTGCGTGACGACGACGATGGTCAGGGGGCGCGAACGCCTGACGCCGAGGAGGAATTCCTGCGCGGCCTCGCGCGTCAGCGCGTCGAGGCTCGAGAACGGCTCGTCCATCAACAGTAGGTCGGGCTCGGACGTCAGCGCCCGGGCTATCGCGACGCGCTGCTTCATGCCGCCCGAGAGGCCGCTCGGGTAGAAGCGGCCGAACGCGGACAGGCCCAGCTCGTCGAGTACGGGGCGGACGCGGCGCCTGCGCTCGGAACGCCCGACGCCGTCGAGCGCGAGCGGCAGGGCTGCGTTGCCCTCGACCGTGAGCCAGGGAAGGAGACCGTAATCCTGGAATATCACGGCAGTCCGGCGCCTGACGCCGCGTACCGGCTCGCCTTCTACGAGGACTTCGCCGGAAGACGGGGAGAGGAGCCCGGCGATCGCGTGCACGATGCTCGTCTTACCGCAGCCCGACGGTCCGACGATAGCCGATATGCCGCCGGTCGCGAAGGTCGCGCTCGAGCCGGAGACGGCCGGCACTCGCTCGGAGGAACGGTACGAGTTGGAGCCGGCCGGATAGTCTATGGCCAGCTCTCTCAGTTCTACCACGCGGCGACGGCCCGGCCGTCGAGCAGGTCCTCGGGACTGAGCGACCTTGAGAGGAGGCCGCGAGCGTCCAGCCACGATACCGCGGCCGCCACCTGCTCGGAGGCTGGCAGTGTGGGCTTGCGGTACGTCACGAACGCGTAGGCGTCCTTGGCCTCGGCGGGGAATTTGGCCTTCTCCACGAGGAACGCGCGGTACGATTCCGGGTCGGCGTTGATCCTCGCGGCCGCGGCCGCGTAGGCCCGGTACAGGTTCTTGACCTCGGGGAGGCGAGCGTCGAGCACGGCCTCGGAGAAGACGATCACCGCGGCGTCGATATGGAACTGCTCGGTCGTGCCGACGAGGCTCGCGCCGCGCTGTACCGCGGTAGTCAGGAACGGCTCGGGCAATCCGGCGGCGTCGACCTGGCCGGCCAGTAGCATTTCCATGCGTACCGGCATCTTGGGGATCGCGACCGGCGTGATAGCGTCGGAGGCGAGGCCCGCGGCCTCGGTGATGGCGTCGACGGAATACTGGATGATGGAGTTCGTGGACAGGCCGATACGCTTGCCCGTGAGGCCCCTGGCGTCGACGATGCCGGAGCCGGGAGCCGCCACGATGCCGTATCGGCCGTCGGTAGCGCTGGTCACGCGCATGTCGAATCCCCCGGCGACGAGGAACGCGGCGGCGAGCACGTCGGATATCGCGCCGTCCAGCCTGCCCGCCTGGATCGCGGCGTCGCGTTCCTGCGGGTTCGCGAAGGCGACCAGTTCGACGGCCACCCCGTTCTTCTCGAACAGTCCCTCCGATTCGGCTACGAGGAAAGGTAGCGAATCGGCGTCGGGCATGATACCGAGGCGCAAGGGCTCGGCGGGTTGCTTGGGCGCGCACGATATGGATACGATCGCGGCGAGTGCCGCCACGACGGCTATCGGCTTCATGAATTTCATAACGACTCCTTATGCGTTCCTGGGGGCGGGGCGTCCCGAAGGATCGCCGTCCCATCGTTCGAACAGTCCGTCGCTCCCGCCGCCGCTATCGGCGCCGAGGCGATCCAGTATCTTGCCGGCGACGAAGTCGACGAGATCGTCTATCGACGCGGGCTTATGGTAGAAACCGGGGCTCGCCGGTAGTATCGCGGCCCCGGCCTCGGCCAGTCTCGTCAGGTTGCGCAGGTCGACGAGCGACAGGGGCGTCTCGCGCGGCGCGAGCACGAGGCGGCGGCCCTCCTTGAGGGCGACGGCGGCCGCGCGGTGTACCAGGTTCGTCGTCGCGCCGGAGGCGATCGCCCCGACGGTGCTCATCGAGCACGGCACGACGACGGTACCGTCGAGCCGCCAGGAGCCCGAAGACGGCCGCGAGGCCAAGTCGTCCGGGGCGTATAGCCGGCCCGCCGGAAAGCCTATCCCGTCGAGCCAGGACTCGACGTCCAGCCCCGTCTCCGTCTCGAAGACGCGCCGGCCCCATGTCGAGAATACCGCGTGGACCTCGTGCCCCGCCGCCAGCAGCGCCTCTATAGTCCGCTTGCCGTATACGGAGCCGCTCGCGCCCGTCACGCAGACCAGGAATCGTCCCATATACGCTCCTCGCTACAGAAGATAGATGTCTACGGCCGTCGCGGCGAGTACGACGAGCGGTAAGATCTCGTTTATCGAGTAGCTGGCGATCCGTACGTGGCGCTCGGTGCCGCCCCTGACGACGACGTGCTCCGCCGCGAGCAGGATTCCGGCGATAAAGACGCCGGCATAATAGGCCCACGACAGGTCCCAGAACAGCGTCATCGCCGCGAGCAAGACGAGCGTCCCCAGGTGCGACAGCGCCGAGACGACCCGAGCGCCGCGGGCGCCGAACCTGGCGGGCACCGAATGGAGGCCTTCCCTACGGTCAAACTCGATGTCCTGTAGCGCGTACAATATGTCGAAGCCGGCCACCCATAGCGCTACTGCCCCCGCGAGCGCGAAGTATCGCAGTTCGAAGCGGCCCGAGAGCGCTATGAAAGCGCCCATCGGCGCGGCGGCGCACGCGACGCCGAGCCAGTAGTGGCACAGCCAGGTGAATCGCTTGGTAAACGAGTAGGCGCCTATGAGTACGGCCGCGACCGGTAGCAGGGCCACGCAGAGCCAGTTGAGCATCGCGGCCGACGCGACGAGCAGCGCGCCCATGACGCCCGCGAAGACGAGCAGTTCCTTCTTCGAGAGCAGCCCCGCCGGCAGGTGCCGGCCCGCGGTCCTGGGGTTCCTCGCGTCTATGTCCGCGTCTATCACCCTGTTGAGCGCGTTGGCGGCGTTGCGCGCCGACGCCGCCGCGAGCACTATCAGGAGGAGCGACCTCAGCGGGGGGCGGCCGCCGGTCTCCAGGAGTATCGCGACGATGGCGAAGGGAAGGGAGAACAGCGTGTGCCTGACGATCACCGCGTCGCCTATCATGCCGAGGCGGCCGCCTGCCGGGGCGGACCCGGTCTCAGAGGCCATACAGGTCCCATCGGCCGTCGACGAGCGCCTTGACGCTCTCGTCCATCGCCAAGGGCGACGGCCACGGTCTCGTGTGCCCCTCGTCGGGGCCCTTGCGCGTGGCGTCTATACCCAGCCGGGTACCATAGCGCGGCATCGGCGACGAATGGTCGAGCGCGTCCAGGGGTCCGTCCGAGAACACCAGGTCTCTCCTCGCGTCGATGTTGTTGAACGCGCGCCACGCGACCGTCGACACGTCGGACGGCTTCACGTCGTCGTCGACCACGACGATGAGCTTCGTGTACATCATCTGGCCCATGCCCCACATGAAATTCATCACCTTGCGGGCCTGCCCGGGGAAGCGCTTCTTGATAGAGACGATGACGCAATTATGGAAGACGCCCTCGAGCGGCATCGACAGGTCGACGATCTCGGGGCATAGCTGCTTGAGCAGGGGCAGGAAGAGCCTCTCGGTGGCCTTGGCCATCCAGCAGTCCTCCTTGGGCGGTATGCCGACGATGGTAGCGGGGTATACCGGGTCCTTGCGGCGCGTTATGCGCTGCAGGTGGAACACCGGGTACTCGTCCTCGAGCGAATAGAAGCCCGTGTGGTCGCCGAAGGGGCCTTCCACGCGTACCTCGTCGGGGTCGACGTATCCTTCCAGCACGAACTCGGCGTCCGCCGGTACGTCCAGGTCGCTAAGGGTGGCTTTGGTTATCTCGGCGGGCTTGCCGCGCAGGAATCCGGCGAACAGCATCTCCCAGACGCCCTCGGGCAGGGGAGCGGTCGACGCGTAGGTGACCGCGGGATCGCAGCCGAGTGCGACCGCGACGGGCATTCGCTCGCCACGGGCCTTGTACTTCTGGAAGAAGTGCGCGCCGTCCTTGTGGAGATGCCAATGCATGCCGGCCGTCCTGTCGTCGTAGACCTGCATGCGGTACATGCCGACGTTCTGGACGCCCGTCTCGGGATCGCGGGTGCAAACCAGCGGAAGGGTGAGGAAGCGGCCTCCGTCTAGCGGCCAGCACTTGAGCACCGGCAGGCTATCGAAGCCGGCCGCGTCGTCCTTGACCTGCTGGCACTTGGGCCTGGCTACGCGCCTCGGGAACAGGCTGAGCGCTACAGGCAGCTTCGGGAGAGCCTCGGGTACGGCCTTGAACACGTTGAACCCGCGGAGCTGCTTCCAGGCCCACGCTATCAGGTCCTCAATCTCAGCCGCCTTCTCGTCGAGGCTGGCCGCTCCGAAGGCCATCGCCATTCGTTCCTCGCTGCCCATCGCGTTGATCAGGAGGGGGTACGCCGAACCCCTCACCTTCTCGAACAGCAACGCGGGCCCGCCGCCGGGCGTACGCATCACGCGATCCGCTATCTCGGTTATTTCGAGTTCCGGATCGACCTCGACCGAAACGCGCTTGAGTTGCCCTTTCGCTTCCAGGGCGGCCATGAAATCCTGTAGATCCTTGTATGCCATATCGATTCAAGTATATAGCAACTCGCTATGGACTGGAAAGGACGGGAGCTCCGCTAGTTCTCGGACCGACGGTCGTTCTCCCGTATGAAGGCCTCGGGCAGGACGACGTGCTCTCGGGTCTTGGCGCTCGTCGCGGCCCAGGAAACCGTCTCCATCTTGATGAACCGGTACACGGTCGACTCTATCTCGTCCAGCGGAACGCCGAGATGGCCGTTGATCCACGCCTTCGCCGCCGCGAGGCTTATCTTGACGGCGCCGTCGTGGATACGCTCGCCGTGGTTTATGGCGAAGTCGGCCAGGCCGCGGGCTATGCGCTCCCGCGGCATCGTCTCTATGAGGTCGGATACCTGGTCGTTGGAGCGCCTGATACGTTCCGAAAGCACCTTGATGATCTTGAGCGCGAACTTGCCGTTGGAGAGTATCATCGCCTCGAAGGTCGGGCCGTCCACGGCGAGCACGTTGGTACGCTTGAGCGCGACGGCCGTCGCGGACCTCGGCCGCTCGTCGAGCAGCGCCATCTCGCCGAAGAACTCGTTGGGCGCGTCGACGGTCTTGATCACCGTCTCGCCGCGGTCGACCTTTATCTTCAGGTCTACGGCGCCCGCGAGGAGTATGTACATACGGTCTCCCCGTTCGCCTTCCTTGAAGATAACCTCGCCCGACTCGAATTGCAGGATGTTATCGTTCGCCATGCCTTCGAGCATAAGGCGCCGACCGGATCGAAGCAAGGGGCGCTTGGCTACCGGCGCGGTTTGCCGTATATTGGCGTATCATGCGATTGAGTGAACGCCGGAAGCGATGGCTGTCCATCGCCGGTTTCCCCGCGCTGCTCGCCATCCTCGCCGTACTGGCCTTCGCGTTCCGTTCCGAACTGTTCGGGATGTTCCGATCAGCCGAGACGATACGGGCGTGGACCGACTCCAAGGGCTCCCTCGCGCCGCTCGCGTTCGTCGGCCTGCAGGTGATACAGGTCGTCGTGTTCGTGATACCGGGCGAGGTGGTTCAGATTGCCGGCGGCTTCGTCTTCGGGCTATGGGGCGGGACGCTGTGGTCGGTCGTAGGGATACTCATAGGATCGGTATGCAACTTCGGCGTCGGCCGCTTGCTCGGTCGCCCCTTCGTCGAGGCGACGCTCGGGGCCGCGCGCGCCGAGCGCGTCGAGGCGGCTACCGCCGGCGACAAGGCGGCCGCCGGATTCTTCCTTCTGTTCGCCATACCGGGGATACCGAAGGACGCGCTCAGCTACGCGGCCGGCGCGAGCCGGCTTCCACTCGCGTACTTCATAGCGATCTCTACCATCGGCCGCCTGCCAGGCATCGTCGGGAGCGCCTACCTGGGCTCGGCCGTCTTCGAGAACGATTACAGGACCGCCATGGTGCTGCTGTCTATCGCCGCGGCCCTGTTCTTTCTCGGTCTCCTCTTCCACGCGCGTATCCATGCCTTCACGGAGCGTATCGTAGCGAGGCTTAGCGCGAAGAAGCGATAGCTCTCTGTAACCAGCGCGTCTCCGCTCCGTCGACGATCTTGGATTTTTTCCAGGCCGCTCGCCTGGGGCCGCGGCGGTCGGGCTTGGTCTCCTCGCCGCGCCTGTCCGCGAAGGACCCGAAGTCCTCCCTGTCGACGACGAAGCATAACTGCCATTTATCGAAGCGTTCGGCGAACGCGCCGAGCGACGCGTACAGCGCGTCCGCCTCCGCCGGCGTACCCAGTCGCTTGCCGTACGGCGGATCGGTGACGATGAAGCCCTTCTCGGCGAACGGGGCGGCCTCCTCGGCGCGGGCCCTGAAGAAGCGGATTCGGTCGCCGACCTTCGCGAGGCCCGCGTTGGCGAACGCGGCGTCCAGGGCCGCCTGGTCCGCGTCCGAGCCGGCTATCGTCACGTCGCGGTCCAGGTTGACGGCGTTCCTGGCGGCTTCCTTGGCGAGCGCCACGTCCCGGGCGCCGCCGTCGGGCATGAGCTCCCACGAGAAGCCTCTCCCCAGGCCCGGCGCTATGTCGAAAGCGTACAGCGCCGCCTCTATCGGTATCGTACCCGAGCCGCAGAACGGGTCGTACAGCGGGAACGAGCGTCGCCAGCCGGACATGAACAGTACCGCTGCCGCCACGCTCTCCTTGAGCGGCGCCTCGGTAGGCCGTTTCCGGTAGCCCCGCCTCGACAGCGCCTCGCCGCAGAGGTCCAGCTCGACGGTGGCTACGTTCTTGTCTATACGAATCCGCGTAAGGACGGTCGCTCCCGTCTCCGGCATACGGTTTACGCCATACTTCTCGCAGAGCCTGTCGTAGGCCGCTTTCTGGCTTACGGCTTGAATGGAACTCTGGGCGTCGAGCCTGGAATAAAGCGAGCGGGCCTTCTCGATGACCAGGCGATCGTCGGGGCCGACCCATCGTTCCCAGGGAATGGACTTGATACCGTCGAAGAGCTCGTCGAAGTCGCCGGCCGGGAACGCGCCAGCCTCCAGGAACAGTCGGTCCACGGTTCGAAGCCCTACGAGCGCCTTGGCGAGCCCCGCCTTGTCGGCCTCGAAGCCCACGCGCCCCGCCGAACGGGCTCCCGGCTCCAGCCCCATACGCTCCAGCTCGCCCGCGACTACCTTCTCTATGCCTACGGCGCACGACGCCGATAATCTCGTATTGCTTCGGGGGTGTAGCTCAGTTGGTAGAGCGCTTGAATGGCATTCAAGAGGTCAGGGGTTCAATTCCCCTCACCTCCACTTAGCACATAAAAAGGACCGCCTACTGGCGGTCCTTTTTATGTGCTAAACCGGTATGGAGCGAGGGGAATTGACCGGTACGCGCCGCGCCGCGACCGCGGCGATGAGTGCGCAGGATGCGCACGGAAGGGGCGAACCGCGGCCCGGAATGAGAAAACAGGTTGTTTTCGAATGGAGGGCAATTCCCTCGCCGGTACCCCCGGCGAGCTAGAACCAATCCGTGAACCCGGCCGCCTACTGGCGGTCCTTTTTATGTGTTAAACCGGTATGGAGCGAGGGGAATTGTATCGCAGTTCGCCCTCGGCGAACACCTTCAATACATTTCCTCGCAATGCTCCGCTACCGCGGAGTACGGTACGCGCCGCGCCGGTATCTCCGGCGGGCTGGAGCCAATCCGTGAACCCGGTCGCCTACCGGCGGTCCTTTCTATGGTATAATACTCTCAGCATAGCTTGATAGACGTTAGCTACGGAGGATTCTTCCTTGGTCGACGATTGCCGAAAAGTATTGCGCCTAATAAACTCGCGATGTTCCTTGCCGTCGGTATACGCGGCTTGCCATGCAACATTGAACGCGCGTATGCAGGCTGAGAATATGTATGTAAGCCTCGTAGAGGGCGATGGCGTGCGCTTCCCTTATTACGTCGACGTGTCGGCGGTCGAAGACTCGCTGATAGTGTATCCCCGGGAAGGATGGACCGCGTACGTCCTGGATTCCGCGAACCGGTACTGGTTGTCCGTCGACCCGACTCCGCCGGTCGGCGTTACGCCCATCGGTTCCCTGCCGAGCGACTATATCGGTATGCCTATGCTCAACCGCGACGGCTTACCCTTAGGAGTGCTTGCCGTCCAGACCTACGTCCCCGGCGGTCGGTACTCAGACGACGACCTGGCATTCGTCGAATGCGTAGCGGACGCGCTATCCTTGGCCGTTCAGTTGGCCAATCAGGAAAGGGAGCTGGCTATACGGCGCATAGCGTCGTTGCTGGATGAGACCGTCGATATCAAGGATCTCTACTCTAGAATCCATGAAGTCATGCAGGGCGTTATACCGGCCGCCCGCCGCAATATCGTCATAGCCAAGGTCGATGCGTCCGCCGGCCTGTTTCGCCCGGTGTACTGGCGCGATGAGAAGGACGACTTCGATACCATGCCGTGGACGCTGGATTCAGGCTTATGCGGCTACATCTACAATCACTGTAAGGCTTCTTTCATATTCGAAAGCGGCAAGACGCCCCTGCCTCCCGATGTCAGGAAGATAGGGTATCCGTCGAAGTACTGGCTCGGCGCCCCGCTCTACGGTCGCGATCGTATCACCGGCATCGTCGTCATCCAGTCCTACGACGAGGACGACGTGATCACCAAGGAAGACCAGTACACGCTGGACGGCATATGCCCGTATATCGCGGCGGTGATAGGCGAGACGGAGCTGTTCCATCGCTCGCGCTGTCCCTGACCGGGCGCGACCCGTAAAACTTGTCTCGTAGGCCGCTATGGGGTACACTGCTAGCGTCGTTAAAAAGAATACCACGTAGACGGGGCGGTGAGCGATGTCCGATGAGATCGATCCTGAGATTGCGGCGCTGATAGGCGGAGGAGTCGAGGAGTACTCGATGAAGCCGGCGGCTCACAAGCCCGCGGCGGACGGCCCGAGCTTCGAGGCGCTGTTCGGCGGCATGAGCGTGTCCGGCGAGCTCGAGGCCAAGGGCGAGTTCGAGGTGGACCTGGCCAAGAAGGCCTACGAGCCGGTCGCCCGCTTCGAGTCCGATCCACCGAATACCTTCTTCGACGACCCTCAGTACTACCAGAAAGCGCTCGCCGGCGAGGGCGAAGGCTCCCTTCGCTTCCACGAGCTCCTCAAGAAATACCTTCAGGCGACGGATCCCAAGGACCGGGGCATGTATCGCCAGCAGGTCATCACGGCCTACTGGAACATGGTATCCCATATGATACCGCGGGTAGTCGCGAACAATCCCGTAATCCCCAAGCAGCTGATGGTGCGTTTCGGCCTGGCGCTTCCGACGATGATAGGACCCGAGCAGCGCTCGCTGTTCTCCAGGATCATTCACCAGAAGACGAGCGCGGAACCGGTATACTATCTCGACGAATGGCTCCGCCACGTCGCGATGGGCCAGATCAACCCGAGCAGCACCGATGAGGTGAGCCAGGCCCGCGGCGATGAGCGAGCCCGATTCAATACGCTGTTGCAGAAGGCGATGGGCAAGCGCGATACGGCCGAGGCCTTCCTGAAGGCCAAGGCGGAGGAACGCAAGACCCTCGAGGGCATGATCAGGGATCGCGTAGACATCGTCTGCGAGCACGGCGGCATGCCAGGTTTCTATCAAGTGCCCGCGCCGTATAACGATGGGCAGAAGAAGACTATTACGGAGCTTGGCGAGATTCTGCGCCGTCTGCTCGCGGCCGACAAGGAGCTGGTCTCCAGCGCCGAGGCGTTCGAGGAGGCGACCAAGGACGTACAGACCGTCAAGGACAAGGTAGGCTCGCTCGGCGAGGACACCAAGGCCAACCTGCAGGCGCTGTCGCAGGAATTCGACACGGCCAGGCAGATGCTCAAGATGTGCTCCGGGCGCCAGGGAAACCATTTTCCGCTCGTCACCAAGGAGTATTTCCACCTGAACCTGCGGGAGATCGGCACCCGGGAGAACGTCCTCGACGCGCTCGCGTGGCTGGAGAGCATCGATACCCAGGCCTATTGCCGACCGTACAAGAGCGCCCTCAACCGTATAGAGCCCTACATCATACTCCTGCCGAGCTACGGCGACACCGGCGTCTGCTGGGAACCTTTCGATCGCTACAACCGGCATACGAGCCGCGCGAGGATAGCGGTACCGATGTATCCCAAGAATCTCCGCATCGCTATAGCGATAGCCGTGGCCGACATGCGCTGGCAGGCAGCGAAGGAGAAGGCTTCCTACTACTGGATGGAAGAGGGGATTACCGGCCAGTACTACCAATGGTTCGTGAAGCAGAAGCTCAAGGGCGACGTGAAGGAATTCTTCATCCAGGACTACATCATCTGGCTTACGAAGGAGAGCGACGGCATCCAGAAGCTGGACAAGGAGGTCCGGGGTATCTTCTGGCGGCTGATTCCCTTCTCCCAGCCTATCAAGGACAAGCTCCGCGACAGGAGCTTCGTCTACCAGGAGCTGTACCAGCGGGACGTCAACAAGTCGCTCTCTGACGGCTACTGAGCGGAGCGGGCCTTGCCCGCCAAGCTGGCCAGGTATACGCCGCCCACCGCGACGATGCCTCCCGCCAGCTGGATCGGGCTAAGCCGTTCGCCCAGTATCAGGAACGACGCGATCACCGATACCACCGGTATCAGGTTGATGAATACGCTCGAGACGCCGGCTCCGAGCGTCTTGAGGCTGGCTACGTAGAACAGGTAGCCGATCGCCGAGCAGAACACTCCCAGGTACAGCACGTTGATGGCCACGAGCGGCGTCAGCGCCGACCAGTCCATGCGCTCGAAGAGCGCGAAGGGCACGAACCCGATCGCGCCGAACAGGCTCTGCCAGAACGTCACTTCGAGGCTGTCGTACTCGACCAGGAGCGGCTTGGTCATGAACGCGTACGCGACCCACGACAGGGCCGCGAGTATCATGTACAGGTAGCCGAGCGGCGCCGGGCTCAGCCGCAGGGATTCCAGCACTATCAGCGAGACTCCGACCGCGGAAAGGCCCGCGCCGACGTACTGACCGGCGGTCAGCCTGGAGCGCGTAAAGACGCGCTCGGCCAGCATAGTCAGGACCGGTATCGTGCCGACGATGATGGAGGCTTCCGACGCCGAGAGTAGTTTGACGCCGTTGTTCTCGCCTATGAAGTACAGCGTCACGCCCATGAGGCCGGTACCGGCCATCAGCGGCAGGTCTTTTAGCGCAAGGGCGGGCCTCTTGCGCTTGGCCGCGAATACCGCCAGCAGTATCAGGCAGGCGATGATGAAGCGGGCTAGCCCTAGGCTGATGGGCGGTACCACGGCTATGGCGGTCTTGATGCTGAGGAACGAAATTCCCCAGATGAACGCCGTCGCCGTCGCCAGGACAATGGCTTTATTCTTGGAAAGCGCTTTGTAATCGGGACTCATGGAGAACCTCGCTGTTCGATAGTAGCCTTTCGGTTCGCCGGCGCGCAAGTGACGGATTTGACCATTCCGGCTAATCGTCGCATAATGGCACCCGCCCGGGGCGTCCCCGTCGGAGCGTCCGGGGCGTAAAAGGAGAAGATCATGAGCGATGTAACGCAAAGACTGGCGGCCCTCGGCGTCGCCGTACCGGAAGTGTACCTGCCGTCCGCCGGAACCGATTATTCGAAGTGGGCCGTCGTGGCCTGCGACCAGTACTCCAGCGAGCGCGAATACTGGGAAGACGTCTCCCGCGTAGTGGGTTCGGAACCCAGCGCCCTTAACCTCATTTTCCCCGAATGCTACCTCGAGGACGCCGACAAGTCCGCCCGAGTAGAGAAGATACGCTCCGCGATGCGATCGTACCTCGAGGCCGGCGACCTGACCAGGCAGAAGCCGGGCTTCGTGCTCGTCGAGCGCTCGACCCCGTTCGAGAAGCATCCCCGCAAGGGCCTCATGATAGCCGTCGACCTCGAGGCCTACCAGTACGGCAAGGGCGTCAAGAGCCTCGTCCGCCCGACCGAGGGCACCATCGTAGAGCGCCTGCCGCCGCGTATGGATATCCGCCGCGGCGCGCCCCTGGAATTGCCCCATATCATGCTGCTGATAGACGATCCCAAGCGCAGCGTCATCGAGCCCTTGTATGCCAGGATGGACAAGCTGGCGAAATTATACGATTTTAACCTGATGAAGGGTTCCGGCCGCGTGCGCGGCGCCCACGTCACCAGCGAAGCTGACATTGCCGCGGTCGCCTCCGCCCTCGAGGCTGTCGCAGACCGCGCGGCCTACGAGGCCAGGTACGGCTCCCCCGACGTGCTCCTGTTCGCCGTCGGCGACGGCAACCACTCCCTTGCGACCGCCAAGGCCATATGGGAAGAGACCAAGAAGGCGAACTCCGGCGACGCGGACATCATGTCCCACCCCGCCCGCTACGCGCTCGTCGAGCTCGTCAACATCTACGATGAAGGCCTCCCGTTCCACCCTATACACCGCGTGCTTTTCAAGGCCGACGAACGGGCCCTCATGGCCGACCTCGCGTCGGCCGGGGCCAGTTTCGAGGCGATGGACTGGAAGACGGCCGTCAAGAAGACCGACGAACCGACCTCCGGCGAGCATCGCTTCGCTATCGTCTCCCCCGGGAGCAGCGGCCTCGTCCGATTCGCCAAGCCGCGCGCCAACCTAGCCGCCGGTACCATCCAGGAGATACTCGACGCGCACCTTAAGGCGCACGCGGGCACCGTCATCGACTATATCCACGGCACCGAGAGCCTCGAGACCCTCGCCAGGAAGCCCGGAAACGTCGGCGTCTACCTGCCTCCGATAGACAAGTCTACTTTCTTCGGCACCGTCATCCGGGACGGGGCTATGCCCCGCAAGACCTTCTCGATGGGCGAGGCTCCCGAGAAGCGCTTCTATATAGAAGCCAGGAAGATAGTCAGGTAACGCCGCGTGAGCCTGCCGACGCTCGCCATAGGGCTCCTCGCCATCGCGTACGGCGCCTATTCCGCCGTGATGCGCGTCAGGCGGCCGTCCGCGTTCAAGAAGCTAGAGCCGATGAAGGCGCGCTTCGGCGAACGCCTCGGCGACGCCCTGCACTTCGTGTCGTACGTCCTCGTCCCGCTGCTGTTCGGCCTGCTGCTGACGGTATCGTCGTTCGCGGGCGCGCCGGCGCTCGGGTAGCTTGGATCCTGCGAGCCGATCGACGCGGGCGCTGGGAGCGCTCCTCGCGTCGATCGGCGTCCTCCTCGTCCTCGTCTCCGCCCCCGATTACCTGCGCAAGTCTCGTTCCGTCGAGTACGCGGCCGCGGACGGCCGTATCGTCGAGTTCCGGATCGTGCGGCGCGGCAAGAGTGATGAACTGATCATCGCCTATGAATACGAGGCGCTTGGCGTTCGCTACCGCAACAATATCGTCGGGTACGGCGTCGGCGATCCGTACTCGTACCGCGGCCCCTACGAGCGCGGCGATATCGTCCCCGTGTATTTCGACCCCGCCGACCCCGCGACGTCCGTCCTCTCGACGGGCGTATCGCCGGCCTACGCGGCCGGAATCCTGCTCGGCGCGACGCTCATCCTGCTCGGCGCGCTTACGATCCTGAGGAGAACCCGTTCGTGGATGGAAACCCTCTGGAATAGCTTCTTCGGATAAGATTCGGAGAGCCTCGGAGGGTCTCGATAGGGCCTCCGAGGGTCTCGATTGGGCCTCCGAGGGTCTCGATTGAGCCTCCGAGGGTCTCGATTGAGCCTCCGAGGGTCTCGATTGAGCCTCGGAGGGTCTCGATTGAGCCTCGGAGGGTCTCGATAGGGCCTCGGAGGGTCTCGATAGGGCTTCGGAGGGTCTCGATAGGGCCTCGGAGGGTCTCGATAGGGCTTCCGAGGGTCTCGACAGGGCATCCGAGCCGAAGCGCTGATGGGCTGAATAGCCAAACCGCGTCTCGCTACCCGAATGAAACCGGCGCCGAAGGTCTCCACGGCGCGCCGGTATGCGCTCGTCAATCCTTGCGGTGAGGCGCTCGCTTGAATTGATCGGATAAGTCATCCAGGATGGTCTTCGCGTTGGGATCCTTGGCCCTCGCCGCGCCTTTGACGTTCTGGTAGAGCATCAGCGCGCCTTCGTACGCCTCCGATCCGGCCAGCATCAGGCTGTCGTCCAGAGCTTCCAGTATAGGTTCTAGCGCTCGTATCATCGCCTGCAGCGTATTGGTAGCCTTGATATCCGCGCTGAAGGCATCCATCTCCAGGAACGCCGGTACCAGGTTACTGTATTGCCGGCCGTACTCGAAGGATTTCTGTACGAAAGCCACGGACTTGCTCCCCAGTTTCAACATGCTACCGCGATCCTTGGCCGCGAGCGTCTTGAGATGAGGCATCAGCTTGGCCCTTAGCACCTCTATCGTCGCATGGATGGTCGCCACGTCGTCATCCGAGATCGTCAGGTTGATCTGATCCGGTTTTGGCATTCATTTCTCCTTACGTAGAAAGTGTAAGTCCTGGTCGGAGACCGAGGATTCCTCCGGTTTCGGGCCCCGACTGAAGGGTTGGCCGTATCATTGCTAATAACAAGGAAGAAACGCGATAAATCGATAAAATCGTATTTAACGGCGATCTTGCGCGATACGGGGAACGGTGCCTTAATAGTAGGGTGTTTTCATCTCTAGCAAAGTAGTACAGGAAGGACCGTCCCCATGAAGCATGTACGCCTGCGGATGATTATACCGGTGATCGTCGGAGCGTGCGCGCTCCTGTCGTCGCCCTTGGCGGTCGGAGCCCAGGGGAAGTTCCCTTCCGGGGCCAAGGGCTTCAATCTGTGGCAAGGCCCGACGTCCGGTTCGTACTACGGCGTCGCCGTTAGCGGCTCCAGTTGGTACGTCGCGACGGCGAGCGGCTCGTTCGGTCCCTTTACCTCGGTGTCGCCGGTCCGTAACGGCGATACCGTACCGGTCACGTCGTTCATCGTAAAGGACGCGAGCGCCTGGTACCTGCTCGGGCCGGCCGGCGAAAAGCTCGGGCCGTACGCCGCGCTCACGGCCCGCGCCGAGAAGAAGGACGCGCCGGAGCACAAGGGCCGCCTGTACGCCGGCAAGCGCAAGGACGGCGTCTACGAACTGCTGCTCGACGACGGCGTCGCCGTCAAGTCGCTCGGCGAGGCCGAAGACGTGTTCCTCGGAGCCGCCGCCATCGGCGTCGACGGCGCGAGCGCCGCTGTCAAGGTAGAGAGGCGAGGCGATAAGGGCGTCCTGTGGGACGGGCTATTCATCCCTCTACCGCTCCTGTCGGACGTCTGCGGTATAGCCTACGGCGGTTCCGTGCTGATCGTCTCGGAATACGCCGACGGCAAGGAGTGGCTCGTCGCGCTGACCCGCGGCGACGGAGAAGCGAGGCTCGCGGCGGTCTCGAGCAATCCGGGCTTCTACGATCTGTCGGGTTTCCCCGTGCCCGTACCGCTGCCGGAAGGCTACGGCCGATACGGCTTCGGCGCCGTTGCCGTGACGAAGAGCCTCGGGATGGAGCAGACTACGCTACGGCTGGAATTCATCGAGAAGCTACAGCCGATCGTGCTCCTGTCGGGCTCCCACGGGTTCGCGCTACGGTACCGCTCCGGCGACAGGAACTACGCGCTGACCGAGAAGGGGCGCTTCGGACCCTTCCTCGGAGCCGCCGCCGCCGACAACGCGTTCGTCGAGTCGCCGTCGGGCGAGGCTTTCGGCTTCAGCTCGGGACCTATACAGCAGCAGTACGTCCACGTGGGAAATACTAGCTGGGGTCCGCTCCTGATGGCCGTCTACCTGACGTTCGACCGGGAGGATCGGCTGTATTTCATCGGCGTCAGGATGTCCGGCGAAGTCGCCTATCGCGAGTCCGAGGCCGTCTCGAGGGTCGGAGATACGACCCAGCTCGTCAAGACCAGGCGCGTGGATCCGCGCACCGGCGCCGAGACCGTAGAACCCTTCGACGGTTATTTTTCGGTAGCCAAGGACGACAAGACGACGCTGTACCGCGTGGGCGGCCCCGACGGGACGGGCGAGCTCGTAGCCGGGCCCTATGACGGAGAATACTACGCGTACCTCTATCGCTTCGGCGGGCTACAGCGCGTCGTCTTCAGGTCCAGGTACGGCTCCACCGCGTCGGTCGTCGTTGACGGCGTGCAGTTAGCGCTGACGGGCTCGCCCGAAGGATTCGCCTTCTCGAGCGACGGCGCCTCGTTCGCCTTCCTCGAGGCTCGCGAGGACGCGGGCGTCTACCTGCACAAGGACGCCGTCGTCCTCGGGCCGTTCAAGGCCTGCGGGTACCCGGCCTTCGTTCCCGGCACGACCGAGCTGGTATTCGCGTCGCGCGGCAAGGGCGGCCTTACGCTGACCCGCGGCGACGGGAAGCCCGTATCGCTCAAGGGCTCCAGGATGGACCCGGAGTATCCGGGCGGGGCCAGGGTATCGCCCGACGGCTCCGTCGTCGAGCTGAGCTTCTACGCCAAGGTCCCCGGCTCCGCCAAGGACGCCGATCTAGTACCCTGCTCCGAGGTGGTCATAGGCGGCGTCGTCTATTCGGGCGACTACGACGAGCGTTCTGGCGCAACCGTTTACTGGGACCCCAAGGCCAAGCGCGTCGTGACGCTCGGCGGTCGCTGATCGCCAGGGGAGCATCAGAGGATCAACGAAGAGGATAAAAGAAGAACAGACCGGAAAGAGAATAGTAGGATCAAGGCATATGGTATCCTTAGGCCGCTACGTACGCGCGATCAGGCCGATCGCATAGGGAGCTCCTCGTGATAGACAAGATGCATGATTACCTGACCAAGGAAATGGCCCAGAACAAGCACGTCGATTCCCTATTCATGCTGCTGGGGATAGTCTTCAACCTGATGATGCTGGCCATTAACTCGGCGGCCCAGTCGTCGAAGGACCAGTCCTTCCTCATCGTGTTCTTCGCGCTGGGCGTGCTGGTCACGACCATCACGGTGGCCATACTGCTCAAGGGCAACGACACGCGCGACAAGCTGATGAAGGGGCTCGTGGCGATGTACGAGGACAACGACGTCATCAAGTACCTGGACAAGTCGATCATGAAGAACGACGCGGCGCGCAGCCGCCTGGAGATCGTCGTGATCGTCGCCACCTGCGTCACCTCGATAGTCATACCGATACTGCTGAAGATTACCTACAAGGGCGAGCTATAAGCACTACGTCGGAGAAGCGATTGATGAAGAACATCCTGAACACTATGCAGTGGCTGATCTGGAGCGGCGTAATGGCGCTGGCGCTGGGGCTCATGACGAGGGCGAGGAAGAAGGACCTGCTGAGCGATAACGGCGGCAAGCTGACGGCTCCGCTCTTCGTCCTGGTCGTTGGGCTCCTCGATTTCACGTTCTTTACCGCGATAGCGATCATATCCAACGTGTTCCCTAACGGTACCGAGAGCGGCCTGACGACGTTCGTCTTCCTTGTATTCTCGCTGCTGGGCTGCTACCTGATATACTCGTGGATACAGGAACGGCATTCCTACGACGAGGAGAAGATTGCGTACATGAAGTTCACCGGGGAGCGGGTCGACCTGTATTGGCGCGATATCCACGCGTTGAAATATACGCCGAGCCTGCAATGGTTCGTGTTCACGGATGTCCGGGGCAAGAAGTATTACTTCGCCGCCATGCTCAAGGGCATACGGCCGTTCGCGGAGCTGTCGCTACGAAAGTTAGACGGGGAGAATATAGACTCGTTCGCGGTCATGATACTCCGGAAGATAGCCGACGGAGAGGTCGTGTAGTATGCGCCTGCGCGGTTCCGTCAAGACGGTCCTGTTCTACACCGTATCGGTGCTGTGCTTCCTGCCGCCTGTCTTCAGCGCGTACTATTATTCGGTCGATCCGAAGACGCTGATGTTCGCGACCAGGGACGCGGAGAGCGAGACGCTCGCCAAGGACTTCATAGCGGCGTTCATCAACAAGGACCTAGGCAGGATGAGGGCGCTGGCGATGCCCGGCGCGTTCGATTCGCAGTACCTGCCGGCGTTGGAGGAGCTGTATAGAACCAACGACGTACGGCCGATACGCTCCATGACGCTTATGGATACCGGTTCGAACTCCTCTACCGACGAATCGGGCAAGAAGGAATACTTTACGACCGTCTACGAGATACGTACCGACGTCTCGTACTACGCCATTACCGTTCTGATCGATA
This sequence comes from Spirochaetae bacterium HGW-Spirochaetae-3, assembly GCA_002839315.1. Lineage (GTDB taxonomy): Bacteria > Spirochaetota > Spirochaetia > Treponematales > UBA12059 > SZUA-370. Next base: position 48,527 of record PGXV01000011.1, on the reverse strand, counting down.
CATCGGGCGAGAGACCGTTCGTCCGGAATCTTAATTTCCAGGCAGCCGACAGGTCGCTCCTGGAGCTCGCCGGACTGCGGGGCCAGGTGAACGGCAAGAACGTCCCGTTCTTCCTGCTCGGCCTGGGCATGACGGCCGTATCGGTCATGGCTATACGGAAGATCCGCCTTAATCAGGATCGATATAGGGCGATCAGCTATATCGGGGTCGTAGCGGGGCTAAGCTCGCTCATTGTCACGCTCAATACCGGCGCAATCGGCTTCAACCTTATCGCGCTCAACTTCCCGCCGTTGTCTATTTCCAGGATGGGCAACCTTGGACTATGGCGCATGACTGTTTCCTTACCGATCTACGCCCTCTACGTCCTCATCAGGAAGGTCCCGGCTATCGCCGCCCTCGCGACCGACGCCAAGGCTCCCGACGGCGACGTCGTATAGCGCGGAAGACACGCTATCTTGATCACGGATTACTGATAACAGATCACTACTTACAGGAGCTCTCATGGATTTCGGCAAGGCTATGGCGATACGGATAGTACTGAGCGCCGCGCTGCTCGTTGCGCGCCTGTTCGAGGTACGCGACGGCGACGCGGAGAGGAGTTGAGATGGAGAAGAAAGCTATGATAGAAACGCCGCGTCGGTATTGGGCGATTATCCCGTTCGTCCTTGTCATACTCGGCGTACTAATCGCCGCCCGCCTGGACCTGCACGTAGAGGCGCCGTCGGCGCGGAAGGCGGCGCCGGCGTCGTTCAACCTGAGCTGGGACGACGGGCTTAACCTGACGCAACGTGACAATACCTGCGGCGCGCACGCGGCCATGGCCGCGCTGTACGTGACGAAGGGCGAGCGGGTTGATCCATACGATGTTTACCGCTCGATACCCGAGAAGCTGGGCAACGGCTATATCTATCCCTGGGGCATCACCCGTTTCCTGCGGGGTAGGGGCGTAGCGGCCAAGGCGTCGTACCTCGGGCTGCGATCCGACGCGGGCAAGGAGCGCTGGCTACGCGAGACGGTATCGTCGGGACGGCCCGCGGTCGTGATCCTGGGTACGCGGAAGTACCTGCATTACGTGACGGTGCTGGGCTACGACGGCCCGTCCTACCATCTATACGACTCGTTGCTCGCTATGGATACCAACGGCGAGCGTCCCGGCAACGTAACGGTCCGGGCCGGCGAGCTGCTCGATCGATGGAACGGAGCGAGGTTCAAGGGCTTCCGCCTCGAGATGGCCATAGCGGAGCAATAGGGTCGGGATAGGGTCGGGATGCCGTTCCGCGCCTCGGCACCGGCCGCGGATGGTTTTATCCGTAAATTACCTTGCGGCGAGAAGCCGGGAGAGCGTACCATGAGCCAGAGGAAACGAGCATGAGCGTATATATAAGCCGCGCCGTGGCGCGGCTACCCGACGTAGACGTCTTCTACCGCGATACCGGGACGAGCGGTCCGGCCATCCTCTGCCTGCACGGGCGTTGGGGGCGCGGAGAGACGTGGATCGACTTCATGGAGCGCTACGGGGACCGCTATCGCGTCGTGGCGCCCGACCAGCGCGGGCATGGACTGAGCGGGAAGCCCGTAGCCAAGTATACGAACGAGGAGATGGCGGCCGATATGGTCTCGCTGACGGATAGCCTCGGCATCGATTCCTGCATCGTCGTAGGTCATTCGATGGGCGGCGGCGTCGCCGGGCATATGGCGGCCCTGTATCCGGAGCGCGTCGACGCCGTCGCCATCCTGGACAAGTCGGCGTCCGGTCCCGTTGCTAGGAACGAGGCGCCGCTAGGCGCGATAGCCGCCATTGACCCGATCACCAAGGACTGGCCGCTGCCTTTCAGTAGCCTCCGCGAGGCGAGGGCCTTCATCCAGAAGGAGATGGAATCCGCCCTGAGCTACGAATACTTCATGAACAGCCTCGAGGAGACCGTCGACGGTTACGGGATGATGTTCAGCCCCCAGGCGATGGCGGCGAACATCGCGTATTATAAGGACTGGTTCGACCTGTTGCCTTCGATACGCTGCCCCGCGCTCCTTATAAAGGCGAAAGGGGAGGGCGCCGTTCCCCGGGAGGACTTCCTGCGGATGCGGTCGGCGCTGCGGCGTTGCACGGCGCATGAGATGTCGGCCGATGACCATAATGTGCACCTGAGCGATACGGCGGAGTTCTACGGCTACATGGATTCCTTTCTGGCGAGCCTCGGACGAGCGTGAATACCTGCAACCGTGGACCGAGTACGGTAAGAGCCGGAACGGGATGCCGTGCCGTAGCTACCAACATACGTTCTCCGATTATTCGAACGCCCTCGTCGATCGTCAACGAGCCGTTCTACCTTATATTGAAGTGCCGAAAACGGCGATAGCGCGCGAGGGGGAATCGTATGAACGAGCAGCGGATAGAATCGATAGAATTATTCCCGGTATTGAACGCCAGGCTCATGGAGATACTCTCGGGCATGAGCCGCGATGACTGGGACGCCAAAACGAACTTCCCGTCGTGGACGGTCAAGGATATCTGCGCGCACCTGCTGGATACGTCAATCAGGCGACTGTCATCGGAACGGGACGGCTACCGTCCGGGCGAAACGGTCGCGGTCGACTCGTACGACGGCCTCGTCCGCTACCTGACCGGGCTGGCCGACCGATGGGCCTCCGCCTTCTCCGGTACGAGTCCGAGGATACTGACGGACATGATCGGCCGGTATCAGGACGAGCTGTACGAATACCTGAGGACGAAGGATCCGTTCGGATACGCCATGTTCCCCGTAGGCTGGGCCGGGGAGGAGCGCTCGTATAACTGGTTCGACATAGCCAGGGAGTATACGGAGCGATGGCACCACCAGGCGCAGATACGGGAGGCGTTGCATAGGGAACCGCTCTACGACAGGAGCCTCTACTATCCGGTGCTCGATACCTTCATGCAGGCGTTGCCGTATCACTATAAGGATTTCAGGAAGGATGGCGCTCATATACTCGCTGTCGAAATACTCGGTACGGCGGGCGGTACGTGGTTCGTCGAATGGATGGATGAGAGAATAGAGCTGAAGTATAAAATCGGGAAAGACCCGGATACGGTGGTCAGGATCAGGCAGGAGGACGCCTGGAGGCTCTTCACGAAGTGGGGGCGTCCCGGGCTCGAGGAGAACGTGGCTATCGTCGGTGATACCGGTATCGGGAAGCACCTGCTGGGCATGACCTGCATCATGATGTAGGTGCAGCGCGCGCTACGGTATTTCAGGGAGAGCTGCGATAGATGAGGAAGGCCCGCCGGTCGCTTGCGCGACGGCGGGCCTTGGCCTCGTTATGCGGGCAGTCGGTTACGCCGGTTCGTGGTACAGGTAGCAGGCTACCTGATGCCCGCCGCCGGCATCCCTGAGCTTGGGTACGCTATTGGCGCACTTATCCATGCGCTTGCTGCAGCGGTCGTAGAAGTAGCAGCCGATCCTGCGCTTGTCGGGCGACGGAACGTCGCCGGTCAGGATGATGCGCTTGCGTTTGCGCTCGATAGCCGGGTCGGGGATGGGCGCGGCGGATAGAAGCGCCTGGGTGTACGGATGCAGGGGCTTCGTATACAGCTCGGCCGAATCCGACAGCTCGACGATGACGCCCAGGTACATCACCGCGATGCGGTTAGAGATGTACTGGATGACCGCCAGGTCGTGCGCGATGAACAGGTAGGTCAGCCCGAACTCCTCCTGGAGGTCCTTGAAGAGGTTCAGTATCTGGGACTGGATGGACACGTCGAGGGCGGATACGGGCTCGTCGCAGAGCATCAGGTCCGGCTTGAGCGCCAGGGCGCGCGCTATGCCGATGCGCTGGCGCTGCCCGCCGGAGAACTCGTGCGGGTAGCGGTTCTTGAAGAACCGGGATAATCCGACGCGCTCCATCAGCTGCTCGACCCGCTCGTCGATCTCGGTCTTGGACAGGCTGAGGATCTTGGCCTTGGTGAAGATGCGCATGGGCTCTGATACGATGTCCCGGGTGGTCATGCGGGGGTTCAGCGAGGCGTACGGATCCTGGAATACGATCTGCATGTCCTTGCGGGCCTTCATGACCTCGGCGGGAGTCGCGGTCGTCAGCTCCTGGCCCTTGAGGCAGACGCTTCCGGCCGTAGGCTTGTACAGCTGGGCCACGGCGCGCAGCGTCGTCGACTTGCCGCAACCGGATTCGCCGACGAGGCCGAGGGTCTCGCCCTTCTTTATGGACAGGTCTACGCCGTCGACGGCATATATGAAGCCTTTTTTCTTCGTCCACAAGGAACCGGTGCTGTACGGGAAATGCATCTTGAGGTCCTTGACCTCGAGTATGGTCTCGTTGGAGTTAGCGCTCATTTATTTTCCCTCCCCGTAGAGCCAGCAGGCTACGCTACGCTTGGCGCTGAGCTCGGCGACCTTCGGGTACTTGGTCTTGCATACGTCCATGGCGCGCTCGCAGCGCGGGAAGAACGGGCAGCAGTCGGGCAGGTTGATCACGTTCGGCGGCTGGCCGGGTATCGAGTACAGGCGCTGCGTCGAGATCTTGTCCAGGCGCGGTACGCTCTTAATGAGGCCCTGCGTATACGGGTGCTTGGGGTCCGCGAATATCTCGTCCGCGTTGCCGCGCTCGACGATGCGTCCGGCGTACATCACGCAGATAGCGTCGCACATGCCGGCGACCACGCCCAGGGAGTGCGTGATGAGTATGACCGCGGTGCCGAGGCGGGCGGAAAGGTCGTTGATGAGCTCGAGTATCTGCGCCTGGATCGTCACGTCGAGGGCCGTGGTCGGCTCGTCGGCGATCAGGATCTCGGGCTCGCACGACAGCGCCATGGCTATCATCACGCGCTGGCGCATACCGCCGGAGAATTGGTGGGGGTACTGGTCGATGCGCTTCTCGGGGGCGGGGATGCCGGCGAGCTTGAGCATCTCTATCGCCTTGTCCTTGGCCGCCTTCTTGTCCAGGCCCTGGTGCAGCACGATGGTCTCTACCATCTGGGTGCTGATGCGCAGGAACGGGTTGAGGCAGGTCATGGGATCCTGGAAGATCATGGATATCTTGTTGCCGCGTATCTTGCGGACCTCTTCCTCCGACATCTTGAGGATGTCCTTGCCCATGAACTCGACCTCGCCGCCGGCGATGCGCCCGGGCGGGCTGGGGATCAGCCGCATGATCGCGAGGTTGGTCACGCTCTTGCCGGAGCCGGACTCGCCTACGATACCGAGGGTTTCGCCCTTGCGCAGATCGAAGCTGACGCCGTCGACCGCCTTAAGGAGCCCCTCGTCTAGTTTGAAGTATGCCTTCAGGTCCTTGACCTGGAGTATGACGTCATCGGTCATTCGATGGTCTCCTTAGCTTCTATTCTTGCTCTGAGGGTCCAGAGCGTCGCGTAATCCGTCTCCGAGGAAGTTCATCGCGAAGAGGAATACCGTCATTGTGATTGCCGGAACGAGGAGGCGCCAGGGATATAGCTGCATGCCTTGGACCCCTTCGCTGACGAGCGTTCCCCAGGATGCCAGCGGAGCCGAGACGCCGAGTCCCAGGAAGGACAGGAAGCTCTCGCTCATGATGAAGCTCGGGAACTGCAGCGTCGCGTAGATGATGATGATGCTCAGCGAGTTGGGTAGCAGGTGCCTGAAGATTATGCGCCCGGTACCGGCGCCCATCGACCTGGCGGCCTCTACGAACTCGGAATTCTTGAGGCTGATGATCTGTCCGCGTACGACGCGCGATATGGTCAGCCATGAGATCATCGCTATCGCGATAAAGAGCACGAAGATACTGTTGGATCCGGTCGGTAGCATCGACATGATGATGATGACGACCAGCATATACGGGAGGCTGTACATGATGTCGACGAAACGGCCTATCAGGTTGTCGAGCCAGCCGCCCAGGTAGCCGCCGAGCGCTCCCAGTACGATGCCTATCACGGCCGCGGTCAGCGTGCCGATCAAGCCTATCAGTATGGAAATCTGCCCGCCGTATATGGTGCGGGCGAGCATATCGCGGCCGAGGTAGTCGGTACCGAATATGTATACGCGCTTGTGGACGGGATTGGCGTCGATATCGCCCTTGAGCTGGATGATCTCGGCCTCGATGCGGACGAGGTCGGTCTTCAAGTCGACGCGGCCGCTCTTCTCGATAGCGGTGGTCAGGTCGCTCTTCCTTTTTTCAAGCTGTCCCATGGCTACGAGGCCGGCCGGCTTGAAGGAAGGCGGCAGGTTGACGTGGAGCATCTGCTGCTCCGTATAGCTTTTGAACGGCAGCAGCGCGGCGCCGAAAATAACGACCATGTAGATACCTACGATCCACATGCCGATGACGGCCATCCTGTTGCGCCTGAGTCTTTTCCATGCGTCCGCCCAGAGCGACACCGGCTTGACATATTGGTTGAACTCGTTGACGACCTTGTCGTTCTTCTTTGCGAGTGTGGGCATTCCAGGCTCCTTATTTGTAGGAGATACGCGGGTCGAGGAGGCCGTACAGGATGTCCACGACGAAATTGGCGGTGATTAGGATGATCGAATAGACGATCACGTCGCCCATGATGACCGTATAGTCGCGGTTTAACGCCGATTGTACGAATATCTTGCCTATGCCCGGTACTACGAATATCTGTTCGACGACGACCGATCCGGTAATGATGCCGGAGAACGCCGGCCCGAGGTAGGTGACTATCGGTAGCATCGCGCCTTTGAGGACGTGCTTCCTGATGACAACGGTCTCCTTGAGGCCCTTGGCTCGAGCCGTCCGGACATAGTCCGACCTGAGCACTTCGATGATCGATCCGCGCGACATACGCGCGATGTAGGCGAAATAGGGAAGCATCAGCGTCATCGAAGGCATGATGATCGTAGTCCATCCGGCTCGGCTGTTGATCCACCCCGAGGTAGGCAGCCATTTCAGCTTAAGGGCGAAGACAAGCATCAATATAGGGCCAACGACGAACAGCGGTATGGAGATACCTAGAACGGCGACGGACATCGCCGCGTAGTCTTGCCATTTATTCTGTCTCAACGCCGATATGATGCCGACCAAGGTACCGAAGAATACGGCGAGGCCGAGAGAGACGACGCCGAGCGTTATGGACACCGGGAAGGCCGCGCCTAGCAACTCATTAACCGTATGGTCCTTGTACCTGAACGACGGCCCGAGATCGAAATGTAGCACGTCTCCGACGTAACGGAAATACTGGTTTATCAATGGCTCATCCATATGGTACTTATGCATGATGTTAGCCAATATCTCGGGCGGTATCTTCTTTTCACGCGCAAAAGGCCCGCCCGGGGCGAGCCTTATCAAGAAGAAACTGAGCGTAACGATTATCAGGAACGTTGGAATAACGCTCAGAAATCTGCGGACGATGAATCTCGACATCGTTTCCTCGCTTATTAGGGGTACGGATCGGCAAATCGTGACGATCCTGCGAGCTACGTCTTTCCATATGGAAAAACGTGTCGCGATGCACAGTATAAACCCAGTTTTTAGTATAGCGCTAGCGGAAACAGAGCATAAGCGCCGAATATTGAAATGATGTTTTAATTTATGAAATATGTTTAACTTTTACTGGTTAAAAAAGCCCGGTGCCAAAGCACCGGGCTATTAAAAATAGCTTACTTCTTCAGAGAGATGTACTTCCACTCGTGAGCGCCGAGCGGATTGGGATACCAGCCGTCCCACTTGGTGACGTCGATCATATCCTGATTGACATAGTGGTAGAACGGGATAACGGCCTGATCCTTGGTGATGAGGAGAGCCTCGGCCTGCTGCATGGTAGCCATGCGCTCGGCACCGGGCGCCATCGTCGCGGCCTTCTTGATGAGGGCGTCGTACTCCGTATTGGCGTACAGGCCGTCGTTGTTGCCGGATCCGATGATGAACATGTCGAGGAAGGTGTTCGGGTCGAGGTAGTCGCCTACCCAGCCGGCGCGCGCGATATCGAAGTCGTGCGAATTCGAGCGCGTGTCGAGGAACGTCGTCCACTCCTGGTTGACGAGCGTCACGTCGATGCCGAGGTTCTTCTTCCAGGATTCCTGTACCCACTCGGCGACCTTCTTGTGGCCGGAGCTGGTGTTATAGATGATCGGGGTCTTGGGGAAGCCCTTGCCGTCGGGGAAACCGGCCTCGGCGAGGAGCTTGCGCGCCTCTTCGACGTTGAACGCGGGGCCCGTGGCGGGGGTGTAGCCGGCCATGGCCGGGACCATCGACGTGGTGGCGAGCTGTCCGCCCTTCATCACCTTGTCGACGAGTTCCTGCTTGTCCAGGGCCATCGTCAGAGCCTTGCGGACGCGGACGTCTGTGAACGGAGCGCGGGTCATGTTGAATATGTAGTAGTAGGTCGCGACCTGCGGGGAAACCTGATAATCCGGGCGGAGCTTGATCTCGTCGATCAGGTCGATCGCGATGCCATAGCTCCAGTCCATCTCGCCGGCCTTGAACTTGTTATAGGCGGTAAGGTTGTCGTCGATCGGGAGGAAGGTGACCTTGCTGAGCTTGACGGCCTTGGCATCCCAGTACTTGTCGTTCTTGACGACGACGAGGGATTCCTGGGGCTTCCACTCGAGGAGCTTGAACGGGCCGTTGCAGACGAAGTTCTCGGCCTTGATCCAGTCGTCGCCCTTGGCGTTGATGACGTGCATCGGGAGGACGGCGAACGCGTAATGGGCCATCATGTCGACGGCGTAGGGCATCGGGCCGAGGAGATCGCACTGGAAGGTGTAATCGTCGAGGGCGCGGATCTGTACGGCTTCCTTGCCGGCCTTGCCGCTGTTATAGTCGTTGGCTCCCTTTACGACCATTCCGGTCATGTAGGCATATTCGGAAGCGGTGGCCGGATCGAGGGAACGGATCCAGCTATCGACTACGGTCTGGGCCGTGATCTTGGTGCCGTCAGACCAAGTGGTCTTGCGGAGCTTGAAGGTGATCTGGTCGCCAGCGGGGTTGACGGTCCAGCTCTCGGCCAGGCCGGGCGTCGCGAGCGACGTCTTGGGATCATAACCTACGAGGCCCTCGAACAGCGCCATATATATATGATGCTCGGGGACGCCTTGGATTTTGGATGGATCAAGCGTCTGGGGTTCGGCGCCATTGCCCATAATGAACTCAACGCCCTTGCTTGCGGCACCGGGGCCGCCGCAGGAGACGACGAGGGTCGCCGCCAGAACGATGAGAAGTAGACCTGACAGAGCACGTTTCATGGTTCCTCCTTAATGGAACATTACCCCGCTATTGTAAGCTCCCATATTTAAGAAAGCAAGCGCTCTTTTTACATGGACCAGAAAACGTCGCGGGTAAACCGGTTAAATTTGAATGTATTACTACTAAAAAGAACGGCCCATCTAGGCGATGGGCCGTTCTTTCATTGAGCTTCCCTATGGGAACCGCGCTTCCTGGCTATTACTCTCGGGATATCTCCACCGTCTTTTCCCTAGCCTCGGGGCGTTTAGGCAGGAGCACGGTCAAGAGACCGTCCTTGAAGGAAGCCTTGATCGTGTCGAGGTCGACGTCCCTGGGCATGCTGAACGACCTGCGGAAGGTGCGGATACCGCGCTCCCTGATCAGCCAGACGCCCTCGCGCTCGGCCTTCTTCTCCTCTTCCTTCGAAGAGGCTATCGTCAGGATGCGATCGTTTACCTTGATGTCCACGTCCTTCTCGGCGAGACCGGGTAGTTCGGCCTCCAGTACGTAGCGTTCCTTCTCCTCCCGTATATCGACGGCGGGGTAGCCCCTGGTGCCGGCGCTGTACTGGTAATCGCGACCGAAGTAATCGCCGATTACCTTCTCCCAGTCGTCAAGGGCAGAAAGCATTGAATTGGGATTGTAGGTGATGACGCTCTTCATGATAAACCTCCATAAAGGTGTGGTATGACGTTTTGGCGTGGAGCCTATGGCCTACGGCCGTTCTCCCCGTCCATCTATATATAAGCAAGAATCGTGCCAAGATTATGTTGGAAAGAAGAAGCATGTAGTATTAATCCTATGTGTATATTCTAAAAAGAAATAATAATATCCTTAAGATAATACTGGCCGATTGAGTTTCTAGAAGCAATATGATTTGTATAAAAATTACACACTCATCGCGGAGAATGGGTGCAGTTGGGTGTATCCAAATGAAACATAGAAACGCGTGGATTGATATTGGTGTTTCGTTATCGGAAGAATGCCGAGGGGCGAATCGGTCTAAAGGGTGCTACTCGCGCCTGGCCCGCGACGCGGCCTTGCGTACGTACAGCGGAGTCGATGCCCGTTCCTGACCGTCGATGGATAGCACGAGCCGCCACGAACCTTCGCGTTCCAGGCGGAGGTTGAACACGTTGAGCGCCAGGTTGGCGCATGCCGAGTCGCCTCCGATGCCGTTGACATGCATCGATCCTTCCAGCGGCGGCGCCAGCCTGTCTCCCGACGCGTCGACCAGGTCAATCCGCATCGCGTGCGCGCCGAGTTCGTATACCTGGAAGCGGACCCGTGCCGCCACGCACAGTAGCTGGTGGACGGACGGGAATTCCCGTACCGTTATCGCGTCGAAGGCTCCCAGTACCGTAAGCTTGCCGGACGCGTCCTGCGCGAAGTCGCAGAGCGCCAGTATTTCTACATTCATGCGGACGGTATAGCGGTATCGGGGCCCGGACTTCAAGCGGGTATATCGTCTAGCCATCGTCCGGCCGCTTCGCTATCCTGTACCCATGTATAAGGAAAACGGCGGCTTTGCCGCCGAGGCGGCCGCGCTCGAGGCGGCCAGGGCCTTCGCGATCGAGCGGCACGCCGAGACGCCGCCCTGCCATGATTTCTCCCACGTCGAGCGCGTGCTGGCTACCGCCGAGCGCCTCGCGCGCGAGGAGGGCGCCGATCTTTTCGTCGTACGGCTCGCCGCGCTGCTCCACGATATAGGCAGGGGCCTGGAACCCCGGGTCGGCCCCGACCCCGACCGTCACGAAGAGCTGTCCGTAGAATTGGCGCGGCCGTTCCTCCAGTCGCGGGGCCTCCCCACGGAGGCTATCGAGCGCGTCCTCGAGGCCGTGCTGAACCACAGGCACCGCCGCGGACGCGCTCCGGGCAGCATCGAGGCGAAGTGCCTCTACGACGCCGATAAGCTGGACTCGCTGGGCGCCGTCGGCGTCGCGCGCGCCTACCTGTGGCTCGGCGAGCACGGTAGGTCGGTGCACTACGCGCGGGAGACCTGGGACGGCGTCGACCCGGCCAACAACGCCACGGAGAACGATTCGCTACAGCGGGAGTGGGAGATAAAGCTAGCCGGGCTCAAGGACGCGCTGTATACCGCGAGCGGCCGGGCTCTCGCCGCCGAGCGCCACGCGCGCATGCGCCGCTTCCTCGACGATATGGAGCTCGAGGTTCTCGGCGAGGCCTGAGCCGTGGGCCCGGCGGCTTCAGCGGCGCCTCCTACTCGATGGCTCGGAATTCCGAGAAGTACAGTTCCTCTATCGAGCCGAGCGACAGGAGGCCGTTAAGCGTATCCCTGAGCGCGGCCTTGATCACCGCCTCGTTCGACGGATGCAGCTCCTCGATCGTGCGTGACGCGAAGAACGACGTCGCGGCCGACTTCAGGTCGCCGCGCTTCCGGGCCAGCTCCTCGCGGAACTGCCTGTCCGACGCGTCGTACGGAAACGCTATGTCGACGACGACGACCGCGGAGCGCCCGCCCGAGGTCCTTGCCCTTATCCGGCCGAGCCCGTCGTAGACGCCGGCGTCGGTCATGCCCGTCGGTACGGTTTCCCTTGCCAGCTTCCTGGCCCTGGAGCCCGTCAGCCCTGCCCAGACGGTACCGGCGACGACGACGACGAAGATCACGGCCAGCGCGATGATCAGCGCCCGTTCCAGCTTGCTTAATGAATGTCCCCAGTCTGTGACCATGGGGACAGTATACCGTCCCGCGGGAAAAACGCGATAGTCCCGGTGATTTGCATTGCCGGTCGGGCCGGATTAACATTATCGTGCGCGCCGTTAGGGGACGCGAACCCATACGAGCGCGAACCATCACGACAAGGGGGACATTATAATGAAGAAGCTTTTTATCGTAGCGCTGATAGCGCTTTTACTCGTACCGGCGGCCTTCGCCCAGGTCACCGCGGCCGGAGCGGCGACGACGGCGGTAGGCGCCGCGTCGACCGTCGCGTCGTCCGATATGGGACCGGGGCTCGAGAGCCTCAAGTCCGACGTCAACGAGGGCTATACGATAGTCTCCGGGGATACGCTGAAGGGCATCAGCGCCGCCCGTTTCGGCGACTATCGCTATTGGCCCGTCGTCTACATGACCAACAAGGAGTCGATCGCCAATCCCGAGCGCATCGAGCCCGCCACGGCGCTCAGGATCTATAGGCTGCCGTTCAACGCGGCGTCCCCTAGCGATATCTCCAAGCTGCTGATCGTCGAGACGTACCTGCAGACCTACGCCCGCTACGTGGAGCTGGGCGCGGACTGGGTCGGCGCCAGGCGCTGGGTCCTGCTCGAGGCGACCCATTTCTCTCCGGAGCTATTCAGCAAATTCGCCTCCCGTATAGAAGACTCCGACGAGGCCTGGTACAAGGCCCGGTAAGCGACTTAGTCCTTCGGCGGCTTCTTCGTAAAGACGCCGCCGACGGTATCCTGAAGCGTCCCCATGGGGCAGACGGCGCACCATGCCCGAGGGCGGTACGCGAGGCCTACGACGACGCCCGCCGCCAGCGATACGACGCACAGCCCCCAGAAAAAGCGCCCGAGCGCTACCGGACTGCCAGCGAGCCGCGCGACGTTGCCAATGACGCAGAGCATCATGAATCCGCAGAGCGCCCGCTTCGGACCGGGAGTAACGGCTCCGGGGGGCAGGGGCCTCCCGCGGCTAAACGGCTTAAGCGCCATTCCCAGCGCCTTTCCCCTTGGGCAGGCTCGCGAGCAGAATGAGCGGGGCCTTACGATGGTCATCGCGATCGCCGCGGCCATAACGAGCGCCACGGCGAAGCCCGCGAGGGGGAAGAAGAACCCTCCGACCGCGACCGCCGAGACGAAGGCGATCGACGCTAGCGATTGTATCCTTGAGCGGCTATTCATATCGCAATAATATATGGAAAAACATATATACAATCAAGCCGCTTCTAGCCGCGCTACGGTAGCGCTCCTGGGGCCGCTCGCGCTCAACGGAGCGCTGTCTTATTTTTTGATAACTTGACGGCGATTCGCGCGCGGGTTTATAAGTGATAGTCCTTTATTCAATCCGGCGACATCGCAATCCGATTCTCCCGGAAAATTCCCTACAGGAGGTACTATGGCTTCAGGATGCAAGTACGGCACCCACCGCGTCATCGAACCGGTTGGCGCCATGCCGCAGACCGCGCAGCGGATCGACAACGACATGTCGAAGGTCTACGACAACGAGATCTTGCTCGACGTGATCGCGCTCAACGTCGACTCCGCCAGCTTCACCCAGATCGAGGAAGAGGCGGGCGGGGACGTCGACAAGATCGGCAAGAAGATCATGGAGATCGTGGCGGCCCGCGGCAAGCAGCAGAACCCGGTAACCGGTTCCGGCGGCATGTTCATAGGCAAGGTAGCCAGGATCGGATCCGCTCTCAAGGACCGCGACCTCAAGGTCGGCGACAAGATCGCCAGCCTCGTATCGCTGTCCCTCACCCCGCTCAAGATCAACAAGATCATCAAGGTGATGCCCGAGGTGGATCGCGTGCTGATCGACGGACAGGCCATCCTGTTCGAGTCCGGTATCTACGCCAAGCTCCCGACCGACATGGACGAGGGACTCGCGCTCGCCGCCCTGGATATCGCCGGAGCGCCCGCGCAGACCGCCAAGCTCGTGAAGCCCGGCGACAGCGTCCTGATACTCGGCGCCGGCGGAAAGTCGGGCCTGATGTGCTGCTACGAGGCGATGAAGCGCGTAGGGCCGACCGGCAAGGTCATAGCCAACATCCGCAACCAGAAGTACGTGAAGCCCCTCACCGAGATGCACCTCTGCCACGAGATCGTCATGGTCGACGCGCAGAAGCCGGTCGAGATGCGCGAAGCGGTCCTCAAGGCGAACAATGGCAAGGAAGTCGACATAGTCATCAACTGCGTCAACATCCAGGGTACCGAAATGTCGAGCATCATGCCCGTTCGCGACGACGGCATCGTCTATTTCTTCAGCATGGCGACCAGTTTTACCCGCGCCGCTCTCGGGGCGGAAGGCATCGGCAAGGACGTCACGATGATCATCGGCAACGGCTATACCAAGGACCACGCCGAGATTACGCTATGGGAGCTCCGCGAGAACGCCCAGCTTCGCAAGTTCTTCGAGGATCAGTACGTAAAGTGATGAAAGGCGGTTCCGCTCGTCGGAATCGGGTAGAGTAGTCTGGCGATGGGAGGACGGCGAGCCGGATCGCGCGAGCGCGCGAGTTACCGGCGGGGGCAGTCCGTCTCCCGGTTCGTGCGCGGCCGATAACGGCCGGTAAGAATAGAGCCTGACGTAATAGAATGTGAGAAGACGGGAAACCGTCTCTCGCCCCGGGGGCTCCCCGTCCCCGGCGCGGCGAGCGAGCGCGGCCTAAGGCATGGTGCCTGGACGAGCGTTCGCGAGCTGGAACGTATCGGAATACGGATCGAGAAGGGTCCGAAGAGTGGACGAGACCATTCATGCCGATTCTCTGCATCTATCCAAATGTCTCTGAATCCTGGAATCGCGGCGGGCAGTATACAGGAGCCCGAAAGGTGCGGCAGGATCATATGGGATGCCCGGAAGCGGCGGTCGGGGGATTGAATCCCGAGGCCCGGTTTACGCGCATCCTTTTCGATCCTGCCGCCCGAGCGGACTTCTTCCGCCCGCCGCGATCCTTCTCTACAAGGAGTTCGTATGGCTCTTGACGGCAAACTAGTAATCACCTGTGCGTGCACCGGCGCCGAGACGACGGTCGCCCAGAATCCGGCGCTACCCATAACCCCCGAGCAGGTCGCGACCGCGGCCGAGGAGTGCAGGGCGGCGGGAGCGGCGATACTCCACCTCCACGTGAGGGACGAGAAAGGCAACGCCACCCAGAGCGTCTCCCGTTTCAAGGAGGCGATAGACGCGATTCGGAAGAAGACCGATATCGTCATCGAGATAACCACCGGCGGCGCGGTAGGGGATACCGCCGAGGAGCGGCTGAGGCCGGTCAAGGAACTGGAACCGGAGATGGCCTCCCTGGATTGCGGCACCGTCAACTTCGGCGACGAGTACATCGTCAACGACCTCCCGACGATGCGCGCCTTCGCCGAGGAATTCCGCAGGCGCAAGGTCCGCGCGACGCTCGAGTGCTTCGACCTCGGGCACGTCTACGCGAGCCGCTACCTGATCAAGGAGGGCCTCCTCGAGGCGCCGTTCCACTACGGCTTCGTACTCAACGTGCCGGCAGCCTTGCCGTACACCGTCGAGAACCTGTCGGCGTGCGTGCGCGCTCTCCCCGACGGCGCCGATTTCACCGTGATGGGCATAGGCCGCGCGTCGCTGCCCGCCCAGTTCGGCGCTATCGCAGCCGGAGGCTGGATACGCGTCGGGTTCGAGGATAACGTCTACTTCAGCAAGGGGGTGCTCGCGAAGAGCAACGCCGAGCTCGTCGAGCGCGCCGCGAGGATAGCCCACGAGGCCGGCCTCAAGCCCGCGACCCCCGACGACGTTCGTTCCTACCTGAAACTACGAGGATAAATAAAGAAGGAATTTGCCACAGAGGCATAGGGACACAGAGGAATACTGGAAGAGACAGAAGAAAGAGGATAGATATGAGGTTTATAATTATTCCTATCTTTTTTCTCTGCGCCTCTGTGATTGGATTATTCTTAGGAGGATCTTATGCATACGTATCCGTCATTCGACTATAAGCGCATACCGCTGTACAAGGACGTTACGCCCGAGCAGTGGAACGACTGGCGCTGGCAGATGAAGAACGACATCAAGGACGTGGAGACGCTCGCCAAGGTCGTGCCGCTGACCGACAAGGAGAAGTCCGACATCTCCGAGGTGCTCAAGGTGTTCCGCATGGCGATCACCCCGTACTACGCGTCGCTCATCGACCCGGCCAACGCCGGCTGCCCCGTCCGGCTCCAGGCGATACCTCGCCTTCCGGAGACGCACTTCGACGCGAGCGACCAGGACGACCCGCTACACGAGGATTCCGACAGCCCGGTGCCCGGTCTGACGCACCGCTATCCCGACCGCGTGCTGCTGCTCGTCACGCACATCTGCTCGATGAACTGCCGCCACTGCACGCGCAGGCGCATCGTCGGCGAGGAAGACGCCAACATGCTCGACCACCAGGTCGACGCCGCCATCGAGTACATCAGGAAGACGCCGATCATCCGCGACGTGCTGATATCCGGCGGCGACCCGCTCGTGCTGTCGGACGACAAGCTCGAGAGCATCATTAAGAAGATACGCGCCATACCGCACGTGGAGATGATACGCATCGGTACCCGCACGCCGGTCGTCATGCCCCAGCGCATCACGGACGACCTCGTAAACATGCTCAAGAAGTACCACCCGCTGTACATCAACACGCACTTCAACCATCCCAAGGAGATCACCGCCGAGGCCCGCGAGGCCTGCCGAAAGCTGGCGGACGCGGGTATCCCCCTGGGCAACCAGAGCGTACTGCTGCGCGACGTCAACGATTGCCCCGTGCTCATGAAGCAGCTCGTACAGAAGCTCCTGACCATACGCGTGCGCCCGTACTACATCTACCAGTGCGACCTGTCGCGCGGCATCAGCCATTTCCGCACCACTGTCTCCAAGGGCATAGAGATCATAGAGAACCTGCGCGGCCACACGACCGGCCTCGCCGTGCCGACCTTCGTCGTGGACGCTCCCGGCGGCGGCGGCAAGACGCCGGTGATGCCCGACTACCTGATCTCCAGCAACGACAAGCGCGTCATACTGCGCAACTACGAGGGCGTCATCACGACCTACGACGAGCCGGACGGCTACCACGAGGACTGCGGCAAGTGCAGCATCTGCTCCGACGAGCCCCAGCTCAACGCCACCTGCGGCGTCGCGCGGCTATTGTCCGGGGACGAGAAGACCCTCGAGCCAAAGAACCTGGTCCGTGCCGCCCGCGGCTCGAACGTGTTCATCCCCCGTAAGCGCAAGTAATGGTTAATAAAAAGCGAACGAAGAGGATACGAGGATTTTAGATGTTGGATAAGGCGGAGGATTTCCTGGGCAGGGTCACGTTCGTGACCGGGCCGGAGAAGCATTGCGGCAAGACTACGTTCATGAACCGCGCCGCCGAGATAGCGCGGAGGGGCGCGCGCGCCGCTGGGCTGCCCGGGCCGGCGCTCCTGACCGTGGGGTACGACGGGGAGGCGCGCGACTTCCTGTCGGGCGCCCGAAAGCCGGCGGTGCCCGTGGCCGAAGGCGATATCGTCGTAACGACCGAGCGCTTCGCCCGACCCTGCTCCCCGGAGATCCTCGACGTCCTGCCCGGCTCCACCGCGCTCGGCCGCCTATGCGTCGCGCGGGCGCACCGGGCGGCGACCGTATCCCTCGTCGGGCCGGAAGGGAACTCGCTGGTCGCCTGGGCGATCCGTAGCATCGTAGACGGCTACTCCGGTACGGTGCTCGTCGACGGGGCGATCAACAGGATAACGCAGGCCGCCTCCGTCGGCGGAGCGCGCTTCGTGTATACGCTCAGGGTCGACGGCGGCAACCTCGAGAAGGCCGCGGCCCGCGTTCGGCGGATCGCCGCGCTCGCGTCGTTGCCCGTGGCGCCTCGCGTCGACGCCGCGCGCGACGACGCCGCGCGCGCCGAGGCGTTCACGTTCGACGGCGCGCTTACCGCGGCTACCATGGCCCGCATTCCCAAGGGAGCCAAGGCGGTCGTCGTGGAGGATTTTACGAAGGTATTCATAGGAGATTCCGAGCTGTCGGCCTTTCTACGCGAACGGACTCTGTACGTCGGCCGCCGTATCGAATTCGGCGGCTTCGTCGTAGCCTGCCGCGGCGTCTCCGACGACGATTTCTCGTCGCGCCTGGCGGACGACGCCCTCGTCGCCCTCGTAGCGTACAATCCGTACGAGGTCCGAGAGGGGAGGGCGGCATGAGCCAGGGGGATACCCGCGGGGAGGCGTGGTCCTTCGCCCAGCTCGACGACTTCTGGGAGCGCTATCGGCCGCTGACGCCGTGGGGCAGGGACGAGGCAGAGGCGCGCGTTATATACACGGACCGCGAGGAGCTCGAGCGTCGATACGACGACATAGCCGCTGCTGCGGCGTTCATCCGATCGAAGGCGGGCGACGCGTCGTCGCTCGACCGGGTGACGTACCACCTGCGGCGTATGCCGCGCCTGACGCTCGAACCCAAGGACGCGTACGAGCTACTCGAGCTGTTCCAGATAAAGAAGTTCATGGCCAATTACCGCGGCGTCGCCACGTCGCTCGGGCCTGCCATGGCCGAGCGGTTCGGTCTCGAGTCGCCCGGCCCCGATTCTCCCGCGAGCGCGCTGGCGGCCGAGCTAGGAAAGGGCGGGTCCGATCCCGAGACGTTCTACGTAGCCGACTCGTTCGACGGAGGGCTGGCGGAGGCGAGGGCTGGCGTCGCGGCCGCGGACGCCGTCATAGCGCGCGAGCGCGTCAGGGCGGAGGCGGAGGCGAGGCTGTCGTTCGGGCTATCGTTCGACGGCCGCGAATTCCTCGTCGCGCCCAAGGACGCGGCGCGTTCCATGGCCGCCTCGGGGGGGCGCTACTCCGTCGAGCCGTTCGACGACTCGCGCTACGTCGTCCGACTGCTGCCTTCGGCCGCGGCCGTCGAGGCGATGACCGACAGGGAGCGCTGCCTGGAGGCGGAACGACGCGCCGAGGAGCGGGTGATAGCGCGCGTATCCGCCCTTGCGGCCGCCGCGATGCCCGAACTCGCCCGCGCCGTCTCCGCCACGACGCGCTGGGACCGGGCGCGCGCGGGCGCCGCCCTGGCCATCGAGCTGAATATGAGCCGGCCCGACCTCGATAGCGACGCCACGATACTGGAAGCGGCACGGTTCGTGCCGTGCGCCGACGAGTGCGAGCGTATGGGCCTGGTCTACTCGCCGCTCTCGGCCGAATTCCGGGCCGGCGCGGTAGCGCTGTTCGGATCGAACATGGGAGGCAAGACCGTCGTCCTCAAGACGATACTTTTCTTGCAACTGCTGACGCAGGCAGGGCTGTTCGTGCCAGCCAGGCGCTTTGGGACGCGCGTCTACGATCGCGTGGAATACGTAGGCGAGCTGTCCGGCGAGCGCCTCGCCGGACTCTCCGGCTTCGGGCTGGAGATATGGAGGCTCATCGCCTCTTCTAGAGGCGAGGCCTCCGGAGGCGACGCGACGCGGCGCGGCGACGCCCTGATAGCGTTCGACGAGCTGGCGAGGACCACCGGCTCGCACGAGGCGGAAGCGCTGTTGTCGGCCGTGGTGGAGACGTACGCCGCGCAGTCCGGCGACAGGGCGTTCTTCGCGACGCACTTCCGCGGCGTGGCCCGCGTACAGGGCGCCGAGTACGTACGGATGCGCGGCCTCGACAAGGCCGCGGCCGCGGCGGCCTTGAACGGGGCCGGACCGGACGGGAACGAGGCCGGACCGGACGGGAACGAGGCCGGACGAGCGCTCGCCGAGCGCCTGGCCGGCATCAACAGGTATATGAGATACGAGGTCGAGGATGACGACGGCTCCGGCTCGGAAAGCGACGCGCTCGCGATAGCGTCGTTCCTGGGCCTCGAACGGAACATCGTCGAACGGGCCCGATACTACCTAAAGAAGGATGGAGCATGAGAAACAAGCTGAACCTACCGGCCGATCGCGTCGCGTACGCGCGGTCGCTGGCCGAGCGCATTACCGCGCCCGTGCAGGATTTCATAGACGGGCACAGCTCGGTGACCGTGGAGCGCGCGACGCTCCGCCTCGCGGGCGCCGACGGGGCGAACTCCGACGGCGTACCGGTCCCGAACCTGGTCGTAGACAGGATACGAGCGGCCGACCCGACCGCCCTCGAGGACGGAGCGACGCTACGCTACGTCAACGCGCTCGTGAAGACGGGCGGCACCGTACAGGCGCTCAACGACAAGATAGCCGCCGGCTTCGACGTGACGAGCATGAGCCTCGGCGACCGCAAGGCCATCGAGGCCAAGGCCGACGAGCTCGTCGCGGCCTCGCTACGCCGCGTCAAGGAGAACCGCGGCTTCCGCGAGGGGAAGCTGGAGGAGTGGAAGGGCCGTAACAACAGCCCCCTCCTCTACCTGATAGTCGCCACCGGCAATATCTACGAGGACGTGAAGCAAGCCGCCGCCGCCGCCGAACAGGGCGCCGACGTGATAGCCGTCATACGCACGACGGCGCAGAGCCTCCTCGACTACGTGCCGTACGGCGCCACCACCGAGGGCTTCGGCGGCACCTTCGCGACGCAGGAGAATTTCCGCATCATGCGCGCCGCCCTCGACGAGGTAGGCGAGAAGCAGCGGCGCTATATCCGCCTTACTAATTACGCGTCCGGCCTGTGCATGCCGGAGATAGCGGCGATGGGCGCCGTAGAGCGCCTCGACATGATGCTCAACGACTCGATGTACGGTATCCTGTTCCGCGACATCAATATGTACCGCACCTTCGTCGACCAGAAGTTCAGCCGTATGATAAACGCCTACGCCGGCATCATCATCAATACCGGCGAGGATAACTACCTTACGACGAGCGACGCGTTCGAGAAGGCCTATACCGTTCTCGCGAGCCAGTTCCTCAACGAGCGCTTCGCCTTCCAGGCCGGCCTCGAGGCCCGCTTCCAGGGTTTGGGCCACGCCTTCGAGATGGACCCGACGATAAAGAACGGCTTCATGTACGAGCTGGCCGAGGCGCAGATGGCGCGCGAGATATTCCCCGAGCACCCGCTCAAGTACATGCCGCCGACCAAGTTCATGTCCGGCGACATCTTCAAGGGCGTCGCGATGAACACGCTGTTCAACTTCGTGTCCAAGGCGACCGACCAGGGCATACACCTCCTCGGGATGCTGACCGAGGCGATCCATACGCCGTTCATGATGGACCGTTTCCTCGCGGTCGATAACGCGCGCTACGTGATGAACTACGTCGACGGCTTCTACGATGACATCGAGTTCAAGCAGGACGGCATCGTAGTCGGCCGGGCCCACCAGGTGCTCAAGGAGACCATCGACTTCATGGAGCTCGTCGAGAAGACCGGCATGTTCGACGCGATCGAGCAGGGACTGTTCGCCGAGGTGAAGCGGCCCAAGGACGGCGGCAAGGGCTTCGAGGGACTCGTCAAGAAGGGCCCCGCGTATTACAACCCGTTCGAGTCCGGCCTTATGCGCGAACTCGGGCTGAAACGGTAAGGGAGGACGACATGAAGGTAGTAAGGCCATACGGCGATACCATGGACGACGGCAAGGTCCAGCTGTCCTTTACGCTTCCCGTCCCGGACGGCGCGAAGGGGCGCGAGGCGGCTCGCAAGCTCGTGCTGTCATGGGGATTCAAGGACTGTGAGGTGGTGCATTCCAACCCGCTGTCGGCCGAGTATTCGATGTACGTCGCGTACGGCAAGACGGAGTCGTCAATCGACTACGACTCCGTCGTCGCCGACGAGGCGTCCGCCGACGCGTCCATGGACATGGACGGCGTCAACGAGTATATCAGGCAGCATATCGGCCGCAAGGTCGTCATCGTCGGCGCGTGCACCGGCTTCGACGCGCACACGGTCGGCATCGACGCTATAATAAATATGAAGGGTTACAACCACCACTTCGGCCTCGAGCGCTATCCGGAGATGGAGGCCTTTAACCTCGGCGCGCAGGTGCCCAACGAGCGGCTCATCGAGTACGCGATCAAGGTCAAGGCCGACGCGATCCTCATAAGCCAGGTGGTCACGCAGAAGGACACCCATATCCACAACATGACCGAGTTCATAGAACTCCTCGAGGCAAAGGGCGTCAGGGACAAGTTCATCCTGGTCGCCGGCGGCCCCCGTATCGGCAACAAGCTCGCCGTGGAACTGGGTTTCGACGTCGGCTTCGGCCGCGGCGCGTACGCGAACGACGTCGCCACGTACATCGTGAAGAAGCTGGCCGAGAAGAAGTGAGGCTCGCTGCGGCCGAAGCCGGTGGATACGGCTTTAGCGGCGCGTACGCCAATGTATCGCACGTCGCGCCGCCGGTACTCCGGCGCCGCGACGCCGTACAATAAATTTCCTTGCGATCCGGACTGAGCGAAGCGAAGGCCGACGTCGCCACGTACATCGTGAAGAAGCTGGCCGAGAAGAAGTGAGGAAGAGGTGATCAGTGATCTGTGGAAGATACGGTATCTTGATTACTGATTACTGATTACTGATTACACCCTGGTGGCGTGTGAGTGTGAGGATACGGTATCTTCACACTCACACTGATTGCTTACACTGTCGCTATGGACTTCTTCCTCGCGCCCGCGCGGCGCCGGCGTATCGGAGCCAGCGGGCCTAGCTTCTCCAGCTCTTCCTTGGCCCCGTAGAACGCAACCTCGCACACGGCGCGGAGGTCGGATACCCAGGAGTCGAGCTCCCGCAGCTTCCGGTCGTACTCCGCCGTCGACGCGTGCGCCGAACCGGATTCTGACGCGTGCGCCTTGCACTTGTCGTTGGCTTCCTCTATGCATCGCCCCTCGCGGTCAAGCTTCTCCCTGTCGTAACCGAAGGCGCCCATCTTGGCGACGAACTCCGGGTCGCGCGTCAGGTTGCGGTAGAAGGTCCCCGCCTGATCGTACCAGCCGGAGAAGCTCTGCTTCCTCGGCCCGACGAGCTTGAGCGCCTTGAAGCTCTTGGCGTCGTCGCCGAGGGCGATGCGCGCCAGTTTCAGCGTCTTGGCGTAGACGACGTTGGCGGCCGCCCATGCCGACGCGAAATCGGAAGCCGCCTCGGAACGCTCGCCGTATTCGACGGCCTTGCGCTTGGTCGATTCGTCCGCGGCGCGCAGGAGTTCCTTGCCCTTCTTGAACCGGGCCTCGCTATATCCGTACGCGCTCAGCACCGACGAGATCTCGGAAAGGCCCGCGGCGTTCTCTATGAACGTCCGCGCCTCGTGCAAGAACCTTGACTGCGAGGTCTTGATCATATAGCGATACCTCCCCCGATTGATCCATAGCCGCCTATGGCGACGTGTTCTAGCTGATTGAACGCCGAAGGGAGCACAGCCGCATGACGGGCGGCTTGTCTTTCTCTTTGGGCGACGGTTGCTTCGCGACGGGCGGTCGTTGCTTCGCGACGGGCAACGGTTGCTTCGCGATGGGCGGCGGTTACTCCGCGACGGGCGATAGTTGCTTCGCGACGGGCGGCGGTTGCTTCGCGACGAGAGTCGTTTGCTTCACGATGGGCGGGGGCCGCTTCAGGGCACCATGTCGACGTAACGCGATTGGCCATAGCACCCTCCGGGCTATGCGGGGCCGGCGTACTACATGGTTGACGCCTCGGGAGGGAAGGGGGCGGCTTCGGGGCCCGGATCGCGCCCTTCTCTCCCGGAAGATAATGACGGGTACCTTATCCCACGATGCCCGGCAGGGACGAGAACAGGTCCTTCCACGCAGAGCCGCTACGCCAGAACGCGGGAGGTTCGCCCAGCGGGGCGGGCACCGTATGGTCGCCTCCGCGGTAACGCTTTCCGCTCCACAGGTGGACCCACTCGTCGGTTTCGTCTCCGACCGGTAGATGGACGAGCCTGGATGCGGCCCCTTCCTCTACGACCGGGGCTACGAGCAGGTCCCGTCCGAACAGGTACTGGTCCTGTATGCGCCACGAGGCCTCGTCGTCCTCGTAGTGGAAGAACAGAGGGCGCATGGCGGCGACGCCGTCGCGTGCGTTCTCCGCCAGCGCGGCCTTGCGGTATTCCTTGAGGGCGACGAACAGCCTGCCGAGGCGGGCCATCGCGTCGAGCGTATCGTCGTCGGAGTCGAACTGCCAGTTGTCGCCCGGCCTGTTGCCCTCGTGGCTACGCATCATCGGCGTGAACGCGGCGAACTCGGCCCAGCGCAGGAGCAGCTCCTTGGTGCGCCTCATGCCGAACAGCGTGGTGTAGCCGCCGATGTCGCTGTGATGGACGCCGTGCCCGCAGACGGCGAGCGACAGCGCGGCGGGTATGACCGAAGGTAACCCGTCGTCCGCGGACCAGTCGACGTTCTGGTCGCCCGCCCACATGTTGGGGCACCAGCGCTGGCTACCGGTATATCCGGCGCGCATGAAGTAGACGACGTCGTCCGCTTTGCCCGCCTCGGCGACCGCCTCGTGGCAGACGCGCGCCCACATCGCCGGCCATGGGTTATGGGCGAGCATCGCCGGAGTCCCGTCGAAGAGGACGGCGTCGGTAGGCAGGTACTCTCCGAAGTCGGCCATCCATCCGGAGAGGCCGAAGTCGACGAGGTTCCTGCGCACGACTGACTTGTACCAGGCGAAGGCGGCCGGGTTGGTGAAGTCGACTATGCCGGCGTCGAACTCGCCGAAATCGACCCTGTAGTCCTCTCCCTCGGCGTTCTTGGCGAGGAACCCGCCCGCCGCCGCCTCCTCGAACAGGGGCTTGCCCGCGGCGAGATACGGGTTCGCGTAACCGAGGAAGCGAACGCCATCGGCCCGCCAGCGGGCTATGGCTTCGGGGAGAGCCGGATAGCGCTCGGGGTCCCAGGCCCAGTTCCATCGGAGCCGCTGGCCGAAGCTCGTCACGTTGATGCCCTCCCAGTCCTGGGCCCATATGCCGGCGACCGGAACGCCGCGCGACTTCGCCCGCCTCAGGCGTGCCTCGCAGACTTCCGTGCCGCCCTGCATGCCCAGGATGACGCCGTCGTGGGTCCAGTCGGGCGGCTCTCTCTGACGGCCGAGCAGTCCGGAAACGGCGGTAGCGAGTTCCAGCATAGACGCGCCCGTGCCGAAGACGAGGCTCTCGGGAATGGCCCAGAACTCGAGCTCGTGGAAACCGGGGGCGGAGAAGTCGAAGGCCGCGTAGGCGGGGCAATCGGCGTGCAGGTAGTAATGCCGCGACGACGAGAAGGTAGGCTGGGGGAAGAAGGTCCACCAGTAGTCCCCTCCGGCCCGGTCGGCGACGTCCGCCTCCCAGGTGACGCGGGTGCGCTTGTTGCGGCCGACGCCCTGCTCGCTCGTCCATAGCGGGAATCTCCTGCCGCGGAGATTGAAATGGGAGAACTGCTCGCCGCAGCCGAACGTAGACTCGCCGGGTTCGGCGGGCAGCCTGAACCAGAACCTGTTAGGTGCGGCGGCGCGCGGGACTCCCGCGCGGCCGGCCATGGCGGTCGCCGCCATGACCGACGGGCGCGCCACGAGGCGGCCGTCCTCCTCGCTCAGCGAGAAGGACAGACGGTAGTCGTCGCCGCGGGATAGCGTTATGCGCGTAGTACCGGCCGACTCGTCGACGGTGAAGTCGGTCAGCGCGACGCGTTCCTCTATCCTGTCCCGCACGTCGAAGTTTCCGCGATACATGTCTATGCGCTCGACTCCGCGTCCGACGTAGGCCATTGGTTCCGTCCGCGAATGCGACAGCAGGCGGATCCCGCCGAACGAGACCGAGAATCCCGACGCGTCGCTCTTGATAACGAGCATGATGTCCTCCGTGAAAAAAATGCCCGCGCCTCGGCGCGGACACGATGCTATCTGGAAACGGGGGCCTGATTCCGCATCAGCCCTTCACCCCGCCCGCGGCGACGCCGCGTATCAGGAATCGCTGCATTGCGAGCGTGAATACGAATACCGGCGTCAGCATGACCGTGCTCGCAGCGCACATCTGCCCCCAGGTCAGCGTATCGCCTCCTATGAGGCTGGAGATGGCTACCGGCGCGGTCCTGGCCTTGACGCCCGTCAGTATCAGCGCGTAGAGGAATTCGTTCCAGCTGTTAATGAAGGCGAACACCGCCGCGACGACGAGCCCGGGTGCTACCAGCGGCAGGAAAACCAGCTTGAATAGGGTCCAGCGGGTGCATCCGTCCACCATGGCTGCCTCCTCATAGCTCTTGTCGACGGCCGTGAAGAATGGGATGAGCATCCATATCACGTACGGCACGTTGAAGCTGGAATGCGCCAGTGTAATGCCGAAGATGGTATCTCGCAGGCCGACGGCCTTGAACATCATGTACAGCGCCACGACGAGCGACATCTGCGGGAGCATCCTGAATACGAGGAAGCTGTACGCCAGCGCGTTGCGTCCCCTGAACTTGAACCGAGAGATACCGTAGGCGGCCATGGCGCCGACGCCTACGGATAGGGCCGTGGACAAAAGCCCTACGATTACGGAGTTGCCCATGGCCTTCATCATCTGTCTGTTCTTGAAAACCAGCATGTAACTGTCGAGCGTCAGCTGGTTGAGCTCGAATTTCTGGCCGGAGAGGATTACGATATCCCTCCTGAAGCCGTTGAGCAGGGTAATGATGATCGGATAGAGCTCGATGAGTAGCAAGGCTATCGCGAAGAACATGACCGCGGTCGTTATCGTCTTTCGCCTGTTGGCCATCGTCATCGGTTGCCTCCCTGGTCCTCGAGCTTTTCAAGGCTCATATTCTTGCGTACGAGGGTAACGGCGAAGATGACGGAAATGGTCAGAAGGAACATGGCCATGGCGCTCGCCATGCCTACCTTCATGTATCCGAAGGCTTGCCTGTGCGTGTACAGGCTGAACAGGGTGGTCGACATTCCCGGGCCTCCCTCGGTCATCACGTAGACCTCGCTGAATATCCTGAGCGCGTCTATTATGCGGAGGAGCAAGGCGGTCAGTATGGTCGGATACATCAAGGGCAGGATGACCAGGAACAGGCGCTTCCAGAAGGTCGCCCCGTCTATTTCCGCGGCCTCCAGGACGTCGCTCGGGATACCCGCTAAGCCGGCATACAGGAGCATGAATACGAACGGCCACATACGCCAGATATCCTGGACGATGATGGCGGCGTACGCGAACGTCGGATGCCCTAACCAGGTGATCTCCGGGGCCCCGAGCGACAGGAGGAAGTTGTTGAGCGCTCCGTACCGCGGCTGTAGCATGAAGCGCCAGGTCATGCCCGATACCACGGGCAGGAAGAACACGGGAAGCAGGATGAGGGCCCGAACGACGCGGCCTCCCTGGAACTCCCGATTGAGGAGTAGCGCGGCCGCCAAGCCGAGAACCAGCTCCAAGGGTATGGCTATGAATATGAATCCCAGTTGCAGCCTGAGGCTGTTCCAGAATTCCTTGTCCATTACCAGGTCCTTGTAGTTACCGGCCCCGACGAAACGACGCTGGCCGCCGCCGGCCGACAGCGGCCAGTCGAATAGCGACACGACGAACGAGAACACGATAGGGAAGATGAGGACCGCGAATACGATCAGGAGCGCAGGCACTAGAAAAGGAACGGGGGACCCTTGGCCCCCCGACCTTCTTAATGCGACTCTCCCGGTTTGGCTAGTAGCCGGCCTTCTGGAGAATGTCATTGGTTTCCTTGACTATCATACGGATCGCTTCGTTCGTCGGCATGGCGCCGGTGATGCCCATGACCCAGTACTTCTTGACGACGTCCTGAACCTGGCCGATTTCCTTGAAGCGCGGCCTGGATGCGGCGACCTTCATAGAGTCGGCGAGGGCGGGAAGCCAAGGCTTGCTGGCGGCGTAGGCGGGGTTGGTCAGGGTCTCGGTACGGGCCGGAATGGTGTTGGCCTGGACGAGCTTGTCGGCTATTGCCTTGCTTGACCACCAGTAGACGAACTCGGCGGCCGCTTCCTGGTTCTTGGAGGCCTTGGGAATGGCGATGGCCCAGGCTCCGGTGACGGCGGCCTGTCCGCGGGGACCGGCGGGCGGCGCGGAGTAGGCGATCTTGCCCGCGACGAGCGACTTGGCGGGATCCTCGTACGCGGCGATCTGGGCGGGCCAGATGAACATGGAGAACACGCCCTTGGGATCGGCGGCGAAGGCGGCCTGGCGCTCGACGTGAGCCATGGTCTCCGCTCCCTTGGGGGAGATAGCCATCAGTTTCTTGTAGAATTCCATGCCTTCGACGGCCTTGGCCTGATCGAGCACTACCTTGTAGGTCCCGCCGGTATAGTCGATGAATTTGGTGCCGAAGGATTCCCACATGAAGACCGCTTCTGATAGCACGCCGGCGGGTCCGCCGTTGAAGGGGCCGAAGCCGGCCGCTATGTCGTTCTCGTAGAAGAACGTCCCCATCTCGAGCAGTTCTTTGAAGGTCTTGGGAACGCCGAGGTCGTAGCCGTACTTGGCCTTGAACTGGGCCTTGTAGGTCGGGTTCTCGATGAGATCCTTGCGGGTCATCCATACGTAGAGGTTGCCGTTGATGGGCACGCCGACCTGTACGCCGTTCCAGGTACCGATGCTATACATCTTGGGGGTTATCGACTTGGGATCCGTCTTGGGATAGACGGTGCCCTTGTACCAGGAATCGAACGGGAGTAGCAAGGAGGCGAACACGGGGATATTTCCCTCGTCTATGCCCACTACATCGTAGTCGGTGCTCGTCGGTGTAACGGATATGGCGGTCTTGGTGAGTACCTGCGGCGGCTGGAGCATCTCGATATTGACCGTGATGTTGGTCGCAGCGGTGAACTCGGGCAGCATGGCCATGAGTGCCTTGGGATACGGATCGTCCCACAGTAGGACGTTGATGGTTCGAGCCGGAGCTCCCGAGGCGGTTCCCGAGTCTTTGTCGCCCACGGCGAACGCGGACATAGCTGAAACTGCCAGTAGCACGATGAGGAGAACAGAAATTTTTGACTTCATCGTTTCCTTCCTTCCTTAGAGCCGGGAATGTTCGGAAGCTTACAGCTTTCCGTTGGCTCGTGGCGGCGAGCGCGTCTCCGTCGGCCGATGCTTTTCACGTCGGGATCGCCGGGTACGTGAAGTATCCACCTGCGAGCATGTATTACTTACTTATAGTAAGTAATACATGGCATTGACTACCTGTCAATAAAAAACAATGAAACGAGGCCAGTTCGCCCGAGGAGCGCCGTCGCGGGAGCGGCTCCGCCTAATACGCGATCCTTGTATTCTTCCCGCGTATGCACGGCCGGGCTCCCTTATCGACGAGGACGGCCCGCTCCGGATGCGCGATGATCCATTTATTACGCATGAACAGGAATCCCGCTTCGATGTTACCCGAGGACGAGGCCTCGCGGGCGGCGGCGATCTCCGTCGCGGAGAGGGGCGCGTTGGTACCGCGAGGCAGTACGACGATGGTCTTGAAGCCCGCGTCGCGGAGGCGGCACGGCGCGAGATGGAGCGTTCCTTGCCGTAGCTCGAGCACGGTCCCCCGCGGGACTAGAATACACACGACCCGACTCGAGTCGTAGCGGGTTTCGCCGGCGGAGTCGGTCTCTATGTCCTCGACCCTGCCTACCAGCAACGCGATATCGCTGACGGCTACGAGTACTTCCGGGGTCCTGTGCCACTCGAGACCGTTAAGCGTAGAATTGGGGCCGGCGTTGTAGCCTACCTGTATATCGGCGTATCCGAAGAACGCCGAGAAGGCGCCGCAGGCTTCTTGCGACTCGAGCTCTGGGCTCGAGGCGATATACAGGTTCGCGTCGAGATTATCGGGGATGAGACCGTCGGCGAACTGCACGAGGCCCGATATCCCCGGGACGGCGAGCGTGCGGCAGTACGGATCGATCCGGTGATCGTCGACGGCTACTACCGTCATGCCGGGGTTCTTCTCGGCGAGCGAATGAGCGTCCATGGTTCCTCCTCGCTACACTATGCCGGCGACGCCGCCTATGACGCTTACGACGGCGGCTATGGCCAAGGCGGAGACCGCCGCGAGCGCGAGCCCGGCCTTGGCCATGTCCCGTATCGTGAAATAGCCGGCGGTATATGGCACGACGTTGACGGGGCTCGTGGTGACGAGTATGACGGCCAGGTTGGCGGTGAGCGCCGCCGCGAGCGCCAGGCCTCGCGCATCGAGTCCGAGGCTCGTTCCGAGCGCTAGCACGAGCGGAACGATGATGGTGCCCGTGAGCGTGTTCGACGAGAACACGACCTTGATGGAGAATACGCCGAGCGAGACCGCCGCCAGCCGCCAGAAGATCGACAGGGAACCTATGCCGCCCAGTATGCCGGCCGCGACCCAGGCCGCGGCTCCCGTCTTGTACAGGGTGGTGCCCAGGCTTATGCCGGTGGCTATCAGCAGGATGCCGGACCAGTCGATATCCTTCTCTATATCCTTCCATTTATACGTCGACACGCCAGGAGCGAAGATAGCCACGACGGCTATAAGCGCGCCTACCGATATGGGTAGCTTCATTCCTATCGCGTGCGCTATCGCCGGCGACAGCATCCATAGGGCGATGGTTGACAGGAAAATAAGGCCTACGGACTTCTCGTCGCGCGTCAGCGGGAGGCGCCCGCTCGCTTCCGAGCGGATCTCCTCGACGCTCTTCCGCAGCGCGCGCCGCTCGGGAGGGAAGAAGAGCAGTATGATCAGCCACGCGGCGGGCAGAAGGATGATAGCCGTAGGCACGCCGAAGGCCATCCAGCCGAGGAACCCGATGTCGTAGCCCGCGATCTCGGACATGAACCGTATCGCTATGGGATTGGAGCCGGAGCCCGCGGGCGTCGCCATCGCGCCGATCAGCGGCCCCCAGGCGGTGGCTATCATCAGCGCGGTCCCGAACCTGCTCTCTCCCGGCTTCTCGCCCTCCTCGGTCAGCACTCCGAGGGCGAGCGGCATGATGATCGCTACGGAACCGAGCGCCGTTATCCACATCGCGAGGAAGGCGCCCGCTACGAGGAACCCGAGCACTATGGCCCTCGTCGAGTTTCCCGTTATAGCGAGCACGATCGAGCCGGCGCGCTTGGCCAGGCCGGAGCGGCGGAGACAGGCGGCGATCACGAGGACGCCTATGAAGAACACGACGACGTCGTCCCCGAAGCCGTAGCGAACTATGTCGGCGTAGCCGCCGGCTCCTAGAAGGGTCATGACGAGTATCGCCAGGAGGCCCGTGACGTGGAAGGGCAGGGCCTCGGAGATCCACAGGACGAGGGCGAATACGAGCGTCGCGATGGCGGCTCTGCCCTGCGGCGAGAGCGTCGCGCCCCGTATCGTCAGGATGGAGTCGGGAAGCGGCGCTACCATCGCGAGTATGAGCGCCGCGACGGCGAGCGCTATCGCCCCGACGCGGTAGGCGGTGCCCTTCGCGCTTGCTTCAGTCTTCACGAGCGCGGCCCGAGAGCGCGAACGAGCAGTTCGCCTACCAGGCGCGGCCTGTCGGCGACGAGAGCGCCGGCCTTCTCGAACGCGGCTATCTTGTCCGCTACCGAGCCCTTGCCGCCGGTCACGATCGCGCCGGCGTGGCCCATGCGCCTGCCCGCCGGCGCGGTCCGACCGCCCAGGAACGCGACGACCGGCTTGGTGAACGCGCCCGAGAGCATAGCTTCGGCTACTTCCTCCTCCATCGTGCCGCCGAGCTCGCCTATGACGACGATGGCGTCGGTGCCCGGATCGTCCTGGAAGTCGGGTAGCATCTCCGCGAAGCGCGTGCCGGGCACCGGGTCGCCGCCGACGCCGACGAGGGTGGATACGCCGAAGCCGGCGCGTACCACCATGGCGGTCACCTCGTTGGTCAGCGATCCCGAGCGAGTCATCACGCCGATGCGGCCGGGGCGGTAGACCCGCTCTATCCAGTAGGGGAACATGCCCATCATCGCCAGGCCGGGGCTGATGACTCCCGAGGTGTTGCCGCCCACGACGCGGGCGCCGCAGGAGAGTGCGGCCTTGCGTATCTGTACGGAGTCCTGTAGCGGTATGCCGTCCGCTATCGTCACGATCTTCTTGAGTCCCGAGTCGAGCGCCTCGAAGACGGCGTCGCGGGTGAAGCGCGGGGGGACGAACAACATCGCGGCGTCCGCGGGCCTCTCGGCGACGGCCCGGCGTATCGTGTGGTACACGGGAACGCCCTCTACGCTCTGGCCCTCCTTGCCCGGCGTGACGCCGACCGTGACGGCGGTGCCTAGCTCCATCATGTGCCGCGTCCAGAACGAGCCCTCGTTCCCGGTGATGCCCTGAACGAGTACACGGTCGCTTCTATCTATGAATATGCTCATGGCCGTCCTCCGGAATCGCCGCCAGGCTCGGTCCCGCGGCTCGGCGCGGCGGCGAGGGCGACGGCCCGTCCGACCGCCTCCTCGGTATCGAAGAGCGGCTGTAGCCCCGCGGCCTTCAGCGTCTCTACGGCCTTCTCCTCGCCGGTGCCGCGTATGCACGCGACGATGGGGCAGCGAGGCCGGAGCTTGGCTATCGCCTCGGCGATGCCCTCGGCCATGACGTCGGCGCGCGCTATCGTCCCGAAGGTGACTATGAGTATCACCTTCGGGGAGTTCATGAGGCAAAGCTCCATCGCCCGCACGGCCTTCCTGTAGTTCGGGCCGCCGAACTCCAGGTAGTTGGCCACGGTCCCCCCCTCGTAGTTGACCAGGTCGTATACGACGGTAGTCAGGCCTGCCCCGGCGCACATCAGCGATATGTCGCCGTCGAACTGCAGGTAGGGGATGCCCTCGAGCGCCGCCTCGAAGGCGACGTCGGAATCGAAGTACTCGCGGGACGGTACCGCGCCTCCCTGACGGAAGGCGGCGTTGTCGTCGACGACCAGCTTGCCGTCGCCGGCGACCAAGGTGCCCGATTCGGTGACGAAGAGCGGGTTGATCTCTACGAGCTCTGCGTCCTCGTCGCGGAACGTCTTCCAGAGCCCGGTCAGCAGCGCCGCGAACCCGGTGGCCTGTCCCGGTTCCAGATCGAGCGCGTACGCGATGTTGCGCGCTTGGAAGGGGAGGAGCCCGACGTCGATATCGACCCGCTCGCGTATGATACGTTCCGGGGACATCCGCGCCAACTCCTCTATCTCTACGCCGCCGTCCGCGCAGGCGAGCACGAGCGCCGTGGCGGCCTCCGGATCGACGGTGATCGACAGGTACAGTTCCCGCGCGAAGTCTACCGCCGCCTCGACGAGCAGCTTCCTCACGCCGTGGGCCGCGCCGAGCGTTCCGGTCAGGAGCTCCGCCGCGTATGCGCGCGCTTCCTCGACGGAAGCGACGACGCGTACCAGGCCCGCCTTGCCCCGACCGCCGGCGAGCACCTGGCTCTTGACGACGCAGGGGCAGCCGAGTTCCGCCGCGGCAGCCGCGGCCTCGTCCGCCGTATCGCACAGGCGCCGCTCTGGCACGGCTATCCCGCGCTCGGCGAACGCGGCCTTGGCCTGGTATTCGAATAGCTTCACCGTCTTCGCCTACTTCCCGTACTTCGCCAGGTACGCGCCGAAGATGTCGTCGTCGGTCGGCCTGCTCGGCGCTATGGGCAACGACAGCCAGGTCACGTTGATGAAATGCTTCCAATGGATGTTCTCGGTCGTGATGTTGCCGCCCCAGGTGCCGCAGCCGAGCGTGACGGTCGACGGCATGCCGTTGGCGAAGGTTCCGCCGTTTCCCGAGGCCATGCCCTGGCGTACCATGATGCGGCTAGAACGCATCGTCGTACCCATGCGGTCGATATACTCGGGCTTGGACGTGAAGATTCCCGACGAATGCCCGGTGCCGCAGGCGTCGGTTATTCCGACGACCAGGCCGAGGCCATCGTCGAACGAGGCGCAATGCCATAACGATATGACCGGCGATATCTTCTCCTGGGCGAATTTCTCCGTCGCCGGGTTTCCTTCCGCCTCGACTATCAGCACCCTCGTGCCGGCCGGCACGGAGAACCCGGCGCCGGCCGCTATCGCCGCGGCTCCCTTGGCGATTATCCTGGGATTCAGCCCTTCGTGCCCGTCCTTGCCGACGACCCACAGCCACGATCGTAGCAGGGCCTTCTCCGCCGCGGAACAGAGGTAGCCGCCGTTGGTCCGCATCGCGTCGACGAAGGCCGGGTATACAGCGTCGTGGGCCACGACGGAATTCTCGCTGGAGCAGCTCGTCGCGTTATCGAACGCCTTGCTGGCGGCGATCTTCGCGGCGGCGTCTACGGGGTCGGCGTCCTCGACGAGCAGCTGCACCGCGTTGCCCGGTCCCACGCCGTAGGCGGGCGTGCCCGAGGAGTAGGCGGCCTTTACCATGGCGCCGCCTCCCGTGGCGACGACCAGGTCGACCTGGCGCATCAGCTCCTGGGTCCGTTCGACGCTCGGCTCCTCTATCATCTGAACGAGGTCGACCGGCGCCCCGACGCGCGCCAGGGCGTCGCGCATGAATCCTATCGCCATCGCGCTCGAGCGCCTGGCCTTGGGATGGGGAGCGAATATGACGGCGTTGCGCCCCTTGAGTATGGACAAGCCGTTGGAAGACGGCGTCGCGGTAGGATTTGTGACGGGCGCCAGGGCTCCTACGACGCCGACCGGCTTGGCGTATTTCCTGAGTCCCCGCTCCTCGTCGACCTCGATGAGCCCTACGCTCTTCGCGCCCCTGATGTCGCGCAGCACGCCGAGCACCTTGTTCTTGTGCTTGGCCACCTTGTCGGCGACGACGCCCATGCCGGTCTCCTCGACGGCGCTCGCGGCGAGGGCCGCGATGTGCTCGTCGTTGTAGACCGACCAGCCCACGGCTACGCAGACCTCGTCGACCCGCGCCTGGTCCCAGCCCGCCGCCACCGCCTGGGCCGCGCGAGCCTTGGCGACGAGGCCGGCAATCATGGTCTCATTATCGTTCATGGTGATCATTCCTTATTTAAAGGCTTCGTTCTCGAGCTCTACTACCTTATTGAAGGCGTTCGTCAGGAAATCCTTCTTGAACTCCATCTTCTGGGTGAACGCTACCGACAGCCACGCGTCGACGATCTGCGCGCCGAGGAACGGCGCGGTAATCCATCCGCCCATCGTTATGACGTTGGCGTTGTTGACTATCTTGGCGCGCTCGCCGGAGAACAAGTCGTCTACGACGCAGGCGTAGACGCCCTTGTGCTTGTTGGCGACGATAGCCATTCCCTGGCCGGTCCCGCAGACGAGGATGCCCTTGTCCGCCTCGCCGGCCTGTAGCGCCTTGGCTACCTTGGGGGCCTGAACGAAATACGGCAGGGGAGCCTCGGCGCTCTCTATGCCGAAGTCGATGATCTTGACCTCTGGATGGGTCTCCTTGAGGTGCCTGACTATCTCCCGGGCCAGGGGGAATCCCGAGAGGTCGCTCGCGATGGCGAGCCTGATCGTATCAGCCATGAATAGCTCCTTCGTTGACGGTATGGGTATCCCCGGTGACGAGTCCCTTGGCTAGCTCGACGATGCGCTCGGCGCGGAGGCGGAAGCGATCCATCAGGTAATCCTGGGTTCCCACCTCGCCGAATTCGTCCTGGATGCCGACGCGCGCGAGGCGGGCGACGCCCGTCTCCGCGAGTAGCTCCGCGACGGCCGAGCCCAGGCCTCCTATGATCTGATGGTTCTCGGCGGTGACGACGGCGCCGCAACGGCGAGCCTCGGTTAGTATCATCTCGGTATCGAGCGGCTTCAGCGTCAGCGCGTCTATGACCGATGCGCTGATCCCTTCCGCCGCGAGGGCGTCGGCGGCCTTGAGCGCCTCGCCGACCATCAGCGGGCCGAGCGCCACTATGACCACGCGGTCGCCCTTGCGGAGTAGTTTGGCCTTGCCGATCTCGAATCGCTCGTCGGCGGGATACAGGTCCGGTACGGCTTTCCTGTGTAGCCGCATATACACGGAGCCCTTCCTCCGTGCCATGGCGCCGAGGAGCCCGTGGAGCGACGCCGCGTCCGATGGTTCGATGACGGCGATTCCGGGTACCGAGCGCATCAGCGCCAGGTCCTCGAAAGGCATATGGGTGCCGCCGTTCAGGGCGGCGGAGACGCCGGGATCGGTGCCGATCAGCTTCACGTTGAGCCGGGCGTACGCGCAGCTGACGAAGAACTGGTCGAAGGCGCGCCTCGACGCGAAGCAGCCGAAGGTAGTCGCGAAGGGAATCTTCCCTTCCGACGACAGCCCGGCGGCCACGCCGACCATGTTGGCCTCGGCGACGCCGAGGTTGAAGCATCGGTCGGGGAAGGCCGCGAGGAAAGGACCGGTGCCGGAGGCCTTCATCAGGTCCGCCTCCAGTACGACTATGCTATCGTCATCCTTCGCCAGTTCAACGAGCGTCTCGGCGTAGACCGCGCGCATCTCTTTTTTCTGGGTGGTCATTCTAACTCCTTGCCTGTCTCTAGCCGAGTTCCGCTATGGCGTTGAGCGCGGTCGCGTAATCGAAGGCCATGTTATGACTACCTACGGAGCCCTCGCAGAACGCGGCGCCCTTTCCCTTGACCGTATCGAGCACGATCATCGTAGGCCTCGCCCCCGCGGTATCGGCGCGGACCTTCGCCGCCCCTATCGCCGCGTCTATCGCCTCGATATCATGGCCGTCGACGCGAGCCGACTCCCACCCGAAGGCCGCCCATTTGTCCTCGAGCCTGCCGAGGTCGAGGATCTCGTTCGTCTTTCCGTCTATCTGCATCTTGTTGTAGTCGGTGAACGCGATAAGTCGGCCGAGCCGCTGGTGCGCCGCGAACATCGCCGCCTCCCAGACCTGCCCCTCGTCGGACTCTCCGTCGCCGATGACGGCGTACGTGAAGGATTCCCGCCCGTCGATACGGGCGGCGAGCGCTATGCCGCAGGCGGCCGATAGCCCCTGGCCGAGCGAACCTGTCGTCATGTCTATCCCCGGCGTCAGGTTGCGGTCGCAGTGGCTCGGGAGCCTCGTGCCGCCCTTGTTGAGCGTATGGAGCCATTCCTGGGGAAAGAACCCTTTCAACGCGAGGGTGGCGTACAGCGCCGGCCCCGCGTGTCCCTTCGATAGCACGAACCTGTCGCGCTCCGGCCATGAGGGATCGTTGGGGTCGATGCGCATATGCCGGTGATAGAGAACGGCCAGTAGCTCCACGATGGAGAGGGCGCCGCCTATGTGCCCGACGCCGAGATAGCCTATGGCATCTATCGTCTTGCCGCGGATTTGCTTGGCCTGGGCCGCGATATCCGCTGATTCTTGCTTGGTCATCGTTTAACGTCTCCTCCGAAAACCGTATTCATGACGTGATCCCGTCGCATCGTGCCATGATCCGCGCGATGCTACTCGACTATCTCCCAGCCCTTGAGCCTGGCTACGATACGGAGCGGTTCTATGAAGTCCCCGTACGCCACGGAGGCGTGATGGGCGATCCCTTTTTCGATTATGAGATCCAGTATCTCGCGGACGGGCCTGTCGAACACCGCTTTCATGTACGTCCCCTTCAGTTCCTTCTCCATGGGAACGGCCCGGGCCCTCTGGAGGAAGAGCCTTCGCTTGCCTCTCGCGGCGTCGATTCGGGCGATGGACAGTTCCCCGCTCTTCAAGACGAAATCCGCCGTGACGCCCTTGCCTCCGGCGAAGTAGGTGTCGAGGGAACGGCAGGAGCTCCCGTCCCAGAGATTGCACGGCGCGACGCCGCAATGCCAGAAGAGGGCGAAGTTTTCCTCGAAGTCGAATTGTGAAAAGTCGAATAGATAGGGAGTCTCGGCGCCGATCGCCTTGTGGAGGAGCATGGAGATGGCTCCCTCGACGTCTCCTTCGCAGGCGAGTAGCCGTCCCTCCGATTGCAGTAGCGACATCGCGGCGCATGGCGATATGCCGAAATCGCGGGCGTATTCGGGCCAGCAACGTATCGCGAGCGCGTCGAGCGCGTTTCTGGCGCAGAACGAGTCGAGCCTGGCGGTGAGCTCCGATACCTTGGAAACCTGAGCCTCTGAAATACCCGAGACGTCGAACGTGTCCAGCATCTTCTCCCGACTAGACGCGATGCTCTCGGCCTCGACGGGTTCCCCGAAGATGTCGGAAAGCTCGAAATGGTCGAGGAGGAGCCCTGTGTCGCCGTACAGGTCGGGATCCGAGACGCTCAGGTTAAAGAAACCGTGAGCCCGGTAGCCCGCTATCCCGAGATGGGAGTTCTTCATGGCCGAAACGGCGCGTATCGCGTCGACCCAGTTCTCGTCGATCTTCGAACCGACCGTGGCGTGGTAGTCGTCGACTCCGGCCTTGTATAGGTTGGACGCGTCCAGGTTGACGCCGCATACCGAGTTGAGTCGGATCTTGCCTCCGTCGTACGGTAATTCATCGAGTCCCCACAGCAGGATGGGAAGGGGAGCCTGTTTCCTTAACTCGAGGACAAGGTGTCCGAGATGGAAGGTTCCCGATACGCAGACGACGGCATCGAGTGAGGCGGCCGCGAACCTCGCGCCCGCCTTCCTGGCGTCTTCCACCGATATGACGAGGTCGGGGACGCGTTCCCAGACGACGTTCTCGAGGCCGGAAAGATCGGCCGCTATCCTGCCGTATATCTCCGCGGCCGCCTTGAAATCGAATGTCTCTCGGGCAAAGCACACGAGACCGAGTCTTATGCTACGCTTCATCTTGTCTCCCTGGTATTTACTTACCGTTAGTAAGTAAATACCAGGGAGAAACAAATGTCAATCGAGTTTTTCGAACCGGAATACGCCTGACAAGGATGCTCTACGATAGAAAAGCGTCTATGACCAGATCGGCCGCGCCTCGTTGGGCTAGTTCGGGATCGTAGGCTCGAGCCTCGAACAGAGGCATGGGCGTATCGAAGCCCGAGGCGGATTCCTCGAGGCTCTCGGCCACGAGGGCGGAGAGCCTCGAGGCGATAGGGACGGTTACGGCTTCGATCAGGAACGTCCGCGGCCTGAAGAGCCGCGAGACGGTACGCATCGCAGCCGATAAATATCGCGCCGCCTCTCGAAGCGTCGTTGTCGCGTCCTCGTCGCCGGCTTCGATCCGTGCGCTCATCCCTTCGAAAAGCCATTTTCCGGCTTCAATGGTCGGCCTTTCCAGCGCGGTTATGTACGATTCGAGGCATCCTCGCGCCCCGCATGCGCAGGGCAGGCCTTCGTAGTCGACGGTGATGTGCCCCGTTTCGATCGTCGTTCCGTCGGATGCGAGGTAGATCTTCCCCTTGTTTATAAATGCCCCGTTGACGCCGGAGCGGAGGAGAAACATGAAAAGCGAGTCGGTCTCCACGAGCCCGCCGTAACGGAATTCGGAAAGCGCGATGACGGCGCAATTGTTGTGTATGGATACGGGAAAGCCGAGCCTCTCCTCGAGCCTCGAAGCTATAGGGAAGTCGCGCATTCCCGGGATACGCGAATAGAAGGCTATCTCTCTCTTCCCTACGTTGACCTGCCCGGGGGCTCCGAGCCCGAGACCGAGCACGAGGCTCCGCTCGAGGCCGAGCGAGTCTATCGTCGAATCGACCTCTTCCGCGATCAGGTCCGTGACGGTATCCGCGTCCGTTCCCCGCGGGAGGGGCCGAACCCGGGACGCGATCCTCGTCCCCCTGAAATCGAAGATGCCAAGAGTAACGCTATCTACCCAGAATTCGACGCCGAGCGAATAGAGAGCCCCTGCCTTGACGATATACGAGATTCTGGGCCGCCCCTTGCGCTCTCTGTCATTGTCCTTCGCCGAGGCTCCCGTGCGAGGTTCTATGAATCCCGCCTCCTCGAGGCTCGAGAAGATGCGTAGGATCGTAGGCGCCCGTAGGCCCGTCGCTACGACCGTCTCGGACTGCGAGAGGCCTACGGCCCCCGATTCTCGAATAAGCCTGAGGACCAGCTTCTCGTTTCTCTCGCGAACGTCGGCCACGCGAAGTGGATTGTTTGTTGGGGACATAGCCGTACGATGATATAGCATCAAAGCCGAACCAGGCAACCCGAAACCGGTTGTCCCTGCGAGAACGTATATATCTTTGACATCGCCTGGCGCTTGATCGATTATATCCATAATCTCTTATCCGCGGTTCAGTGGCGGATAGGACCGTAAATCGAATATACAAAGAAGGTAAGCCATGTCCATATTGAAGCCTGCGCTGTTCCAGGGCGCTAGACGTAGACGCTCCTACTTCGAGGGATGGTACTTCAAACAGGTATCGACGGATGGAAAAGCCTGGGCATTCATACCGGGGATTTCCATAGATTCGGACGGCGGGCCGAGGCGAAGCTTCGTCCAAGTCATCGACGGTACCGCCGGTACCACGCGCTGGTACGATTTTCCCTTCGACGCCTTTAGCTGGGACAGAAGGAAGCTGGATATCAACATAGGACCGAACCGCTTCGGCTCCGAGGGGTTGGACCTGCACCTGGACGGTCCGGATGGAGCCCTGTCGGCGCGGCTCGAGTACGGCCCCCTCGTATCCTATCCCGCGCGGCCGTGGAATCCCGGTATCATGGGGCCATACAGCTTCTTCCCCTTCATGGAATGCAATCACGGCCTTGTCTCTCTCGACCATGAAGTACGTGGCTCAATCGAGTTTGACGGCGACAGCCTTTCTATGGACGGCGGCCGCGGCTACATCGAGAAGGACTGGGGACGGTCAATGCCGTCCGCATGGATATGGGCTCAATCCAACGCCTTCGCGCAGCCGGGCGTATCGTTGATGTTCTCCCTGGCGAACATACCCTGGCTCGGCGGTAGCTTCCCCGGCTTCATATGCGCGATGAGCCTGCCCGGCGGTGATACGCCCGCGAAGGTATGGGCGAGCTGGAATGGTTCCAGGATTATCGACGCCCGATCGAGCGATAGCGAGATATGCATCGTAATAAGGCGTAAGAAGGAAACCCTCGAGATAAGCCTGACGCGAGGCAGGGGAGGCTTGTTATTGGCTCCCGTGGCCGGCCGTATGGAACGGCGCATCGCTGAATCTGTGGATGCAGTAATGCGCGCCAGGCTATCGATCGGCGACGTCGAGATCTTTAGCGGCGTGGCCAAACCCGCCGGGCTCGAAACGGTAGGTTCGATCAAGACCCTCGGCGTAAACTTGACCTGAACATCTTCCGAGGCTCACGGCGGTTCCCCTTACTCGGTCTTTTCATTGACAGTTCCTGATGTCCATGATACCTAGTATTTACTTACAGAAAGAAAATAAATAAAGGGAGGATTATGTGACATCAAGCGGCGGTATAAGATCGTCGGCGAAACCGATGACAAAAGAATACTATAGCAAGGCGATCCTGCTAGGCTTCGGTCTGTTCGGGGCCCAGCTCATGTGGATGCTGTACAATACGTACATGCCCATCTTCCTGCAAGCGGGCAGCGCCTCGTTCTCGAGCGGCCAGGCGACGAGAGGTTTCGGTCTTTCCGCCACCATTACCGGTATCATCATGACGTTGGACAACGTCGCGGCGTTCTTTATTCAACCCATCATGGGGCCGATCAGCGATAAGACGCGGACCAGGTTCGGTCGCCGCATGCCGTACATCCTGATCTTCGCGCCGTTATCGGCCTTGGCCTTCGCCCTTATCCCTATCGGGCCGATGCTCATTCCCGCGGGACTCTCGGGCCAGATCGCATCGCTCTCCGGGCCCTTCGCGATCACGATCGCCGCGGCGCTCGCTATGGTGCTGTTCATGGCCCTCTGGAGGACGCCCCTCTTCGCTCTCATGCCCGACCTGTTCCCCTCGCCGCTTCGGTCCCAAGCCAACGCCATCATCAATATCATGTCAGGCATCGGCGGCATCCTGGCCTTCGTCGTCGGAGGTATGCTCTTCGGAGTTCTCGAGGCGTTGCCGTTCTGGTTCGGGGCGGTGGTAACGTTACTGGCCATCGCCATTCTTTTCATCAAAATCAAGGAACCGAAGGAGCTGGCAGAGGCCGCGGATACCCCCGGCGGCCTCAGGGTCCTGTCCAAGCTCAAGAGCGTGCCCGCGGCGAACAAGAGGAGCCTGTTCCGCCTCGTCTTGACTGTATTCTTCTATATGGTCGGATATATGGCTCTGGAGACCTTCTTCTCATCGTTCGCGGTAACCGCGCTCGGATTGAAGCCGTCCTTCGCGGCCGTTCTCCTCGCCGTCTCGTACGTGTCGTTCCTGATCTTCGCGATGCCGAGCGCGGCGCTGGCGAAGCGATTCGGCCGCAAGCTTACCATATCGGCCGGGCTCCTCGTATTCGCCGTAGCGCTCGTGGCTATCTGGCTGTTTCCCTCGTTCCCGATGGTCGCGGCCATGCTCTTCGTCGGCGGCTTCGGCTGGGCGCTGGTCAATATCAACTGCCTACCGATGATACTCGATACGTCGACGTCGGAAGACCTCATGGGAACCTATTCGGGGCTATACTTCATCGCCACGACTTTCGCCGGAACCATCGGTCCCATACTCAACGGCCGTATCATCGACCTCGCCGGCCGCGACTATAGCGTCATCTTCATCGTCTGCCCTGTCTTCTTCTTGTTATCCTTCCTGAGCCTTCTCGGCGTCGGTACCGGGGAGGTGAAAGCGGAAGGGACGGTATGAACGAGACGCCCGCGGCGGACGGGAGCGGTTGTATCGAACCGGGCTTTGACCGGGTCGCCAAGGTCTTCGACGAGCAACTGGAGCGCGGGCTGCATTTCGGCGCCCAGCTCTGCGTGAAGCTGAACGGGCGGACGGTAGTCGACCGCTGGGGAGGCTACGCCGACGACGGTCGCCGTCGACGCGTCTCGGCTACCACGCCGTTCATGGCGTATTCGACGACGAAAGCCTTCACCGCGACGTGCGTCCACAAGCTCGCCGATGAAGGAGCCCTCGATCTCGACGCTCCGGTAGCGAAGTATTGGCCGGAATTCGGGGCGAGAGGCAAGGGCGGGATCACGATAGCCAATGTTCTGCTCCATCAGGCGGGGATCCCGGGGAAGGCGACGATCGGTGATCTTATTTCC
This sequence comes from Spirochaetae bacterium HGW-Spirochaetae-3, assembly GCA_002839315.1. Classification (GTDB taxonomy): domain Bacteria; phylum Spirochaetota; class Spirochaetia; order Treponematales; family UBA12059; genus SZUA-370. The sequence continues at coordinate 5,945 of PGXV01000011.1, read as the reverse complement.
TGGCTCTCGCCCCGCGGAGGAGCCAAGAGGGCCGCGGCACTCGTGCCGGAATACGAACCCGGCACCGCGGTCGTCTACCATCCGTTTTCGGGGGCATTCGTCCTCGGCGAGCTTATCCGCAGGGCTTCCGGCATGAATGCCTCCGACTACCTGACGGAATCCTTCCTCGAACCGCTCGGCATGGCAGACAGTTATGCCGGCCTCCCTTTCGGCGAATACGGGCGCGCGTCCAGGATTTATACCGCGGACCCGGAACAGGCCGCGGCCAGGCGTGTTTTCTCCAATCCGCTCTACCGAAGGCTCTTCCTCCCCGCGGCATCCCTCAATACGACTGCTCGCGATATAGCGGCGTTCTACGAGATGCTACTGCAAGGAGGCGCCTACGAGCGGCGTCGGTACCTGTCTGCGGCTACGGTAGCCAAGGCTACGACCATGCGTTACGAAGGACCAGACGGCGGTACGGGCATGCGGGTCCGCTGGGCGATGGGCTACGGCCTCGGCGGATATTCGCCGTTTCCCGATCGTGACATTCGCCACATGGGGCGAGGAGCCACGGAGAAAACGTTCGGCCACTCCGGCCAGGGAGGCTGCGCCTTCGGCTGGGCCGATCCGCCGAGCGGTCTCGTGTTCTCGTTCACCTGCAATAGATTCCAGGAATTGCGATCCGCGCACGAGCGGTTCCAGGAGCTGGCCGACGCCTGCTGGTCTGTTCTAGGTCTCTGATACGGCCGGTTTCCTAAAAAAAACGTTGCATTTCATAGAATCTTGATGCAGGCTTATGGATTATCTTCGTATTGGCTAAAGGAGGCACCTGATCATGGAACATTTTGGACTGCTTTCCATCCTACCGCCTTTGCTCACCATCGTCTTGGCGGTCGTCACCAAGGACGTCGTCATCTCGCTGTTTCTCGGCATCCTGTCGGGAACGGTCATCGCAGCAGGCGGTAACCCGTACTATGCGTTGATCAGGCTTTCCGACCTGATCGCCGATACCTTGGCCGACGGCTGGAACATCCGCATCATGCTGTTTACCATCCTCCTCGGCCTGATGGTCGGGCTGCTGTCCAAGTCGGGCGCGGCGTACTCTCTGGGAGACTGGGCCGGCAAGAAGATAAAGTCGAGGACCGGCGCGCTGATATTCACCTGGATCTTCGGCCTGCTTATCTTCTTCGACGACTACTTCAATTCGCTGACCATCGGAACGTGCATGCGCCCGCTGACCGACGCCAAGAAGATAAGCCGCGCCAAGCTGGCGTACATCATCGACTCTACGGCCGCCCCGGTGGCAATACTCGCGCCGATCTCCGGCTGGGTCGCCTTCGTCATCGGTACCTATAAGGAAATGCCCGAGTGGCAGAGCCTCGGCGTCGGCGAGTTCACGTTCTTCCTCAAATCCATTCCCTTCAATCTTTACGCGATTTTCGCGGTTTTCATGGTGCTGTTTATCACGCTCACCCACAAGGATTTCGGTCCCATGGCTCGCTCGGAAGCGCGCGCCATGAAAGGGCTCGGGCTCTTCGACGAGGAGAAATTCGGCGTAGTAGTAAGCCAGGTCGAGTCGAAGGTCCATACCAATAACGCCAAGCCGTTCGACTTCCTCATCCCTATCGGCGCCGTCATCGCGATAGCGCTGTTCTTCTTCCCGATGACCACGTGGATGAACGCCGTCGATGGCGTGGAAATAACCAGCATAGGCCAGGCGATATCCGAGATACCGCTCGGCCAGGCTTTCAACGACACCGATTCTTCGATGGCGCTGATGTATGCGCTGATCTTCTCCACGGCTTTCGGCTATGTATACTTTGTCGCACGGAGGCTACTGGACATCAAGGCCGCCGGGGAGGCCCTGCTCGACGGCTTCCGCGCCATGGTGCCGGCCGCGATGATACTGACTCTCGCCTGGGCCCTGGGCACCGTCATAAAGACTCCCGCCTCTGAGGGCGGCGTGGGCCTCGGCATATATATCGCCGAAGTAGTCGTCGGCGGCAACTTCCCGATATCGTTCCTGCCGCTCGTAGTATTCCTCCTCTCCGCAATAATCTCATTCGCTTCCGGCACCAGCTGGGGCACGATGGGAATCATGGTGCCGGTATCAGTACCCATCATCGTGCAGCTCGCCAAGATGGCCGGGATCTCTCCCGCCGAGGCGGTCAACGCCACGGCCCTCACCATAGGCGCGGTCATGGGCGGCTCTGTATTCGGCGATCACTGCTCCCCGATCTCCGATACCACGATACTGTCCTCTACGGGCGCGGCCGCGCCGCACCTCGAGCACGTCGCCACCCAGCTACCGTACGCCCTATTCGTCGCGTTCTGCGTCATGCTAGGCACGATCGCGGGAGGGCTGTCCTGGAGCCCGATCGTCGGGATAGTCGTGACGGCCGTACCGTTCGTAGCCGGCACGTACCTGCTTCCAATCTGGTTCGGGCCAAAGCGTTACGGCATCGAATAAGAAACCGCCGTTCGTTCCAAGCCGCCCGCGGAAACCCGCGGGCGGCTTTTTTCGCTCGGTCAATAAATAAAGATTGAGAATTTCAGTAATCGGGTGCACTCTATTGCGATGCATTTCGGTTCCATAATTAAAGGAGGCATCTAATCATGGAGCATTTCGGTATTCTTTCCATCATTCCCCCGGTACTGACGATTGCCCTTGCGATTCTTACCAAGGACGTGATCGTCTCGCTCTTCCTCGGCATTCTGTCGGGAACGCTCATCGTCGCGGGCGGCAATCCGGTCCTGGCCTTCTTCGCGTTGGCCGACAGGATAGCCGATACCCTCGCCGACGGCTGGAGTATCCGCATCGTGCTATTCACGATCATGCTCGGCATGCTCGTGGGACTTCTGGCCAAGACGGGCTCGGCCTACGCGCTCGGCGACTGGGCGTCCAAGAAGATCAAGTCGAAGACCGGTGCACTCCTGTTCACCTGGGTATTCGGCGTCCTCATCTTCTTCGATGACTACTTCAACTCGCTGACCATCGGTACCTGCATGAGGCCGCTGTGCGACGCGAAGAAGATCTCCCGCGCCAAGTTGGCGTATATCCTCGACTCGACGGCTGCGCCGGTATGCATACTCGCTCCGTTGTCTACTTGGGTCGTCTACGTCATGGGCCAGTTTAGCGGACCCGAATTCGATTCCCTCGGGGTTTCGCCCATGTCGATGTTCCTCCGTTCGATCCCATTCAATCTTTATGCCATCTTCGCTGTCTTCATGGTGCTGTTCATCACGATCACCTACAAGGATTTCGGCCCGATGGCCCGCTCCGCGGCCCGCGCCGAGAAGGGCATTGGCCTCTACGACTCCAAGAAGTACGGCGTTATCGCCGCCCAGGTCGAGTCCAAGGCTCACGATTCCGGCAAGGCTAAGCCCTTCGACTTCGTGATCCCGATCGCCGTCTTCATCCTCCTCGCCCTCTCGTTCTTCCCGCTCCAGTTCTGGATGTCGCAGGTCGGGACCGGCGAAGGCCAGGTAGCTACGCTCGGCGCAGCCATCGCCGCGACCTCCTTCGGCGAGGCCTTCAACAACTGCGATTCATCCGTGGCCCTCCTGTACGCCTCGATGCTCGCCCTCGCCCTTACCTACGTGTTCTTCATCTTCCGCGGCCTCATCAAGATGACGACCGGCGGAGAGGCTCTGCTCGACGGTTTCAAGGCCATGACCCCGGCAGTAACCATCCTGACCCTGGCCTGGGGTATCGGCGGCATCATCAAGAGCGCTCCCGCCGATGGCGGCGTCGGCATGGCCGCGTACGTTTCCGACTTCGTCGTGAACGGTAACTTCCCGCTCGCGGTCATACCGATAATCGTGTTCATCATCTCCTGCCTCATCTCCTTCGCGGCTGGCACCAGCTGGGGTACCATGGGTATCATGGTCCCAATAACCATGCCTGTCGTGATCACCTTGGCGCGTAGCGCCGGGTTCGAGCCCACCGCCGTCCTCAACGCCACCGCGCTCGCTCTCGGCGCCGTCCTCGGCGGATCGGTATTCGGAGACCATTGCTCGCCGATATCCGACACGACCATTCTGTCATCGACCGGAGCGGCGTGCCCGCACCTCGAGCACGTGGCCACCCAGCTACCGTACGCGGCGTTCGTCGCCTTCAGCGCCGGCCTCGGTATCCTGGCCGCCAGCTTTACGGGATTCAACGCCATCGTCGGCCTGGTCGTGACTGGTGCCGTGTTCGTCTCCGGTACCCTGCTACTGCCCAAGTGGTTCGGCGAGGCTCACTACAAGCTCGAGGACTGATCGGTCCTGAGGGGCGGGAATCGTCCCTGCCCCGACGGGCATCGATACGTAGGCCGGCCGCGTCCCATCGCGGCCGGCCTTTTATTAGGGCAAACCTTGTCTTTTGCTCTCCCGCCCCTCGTGGTATACTGTCGCTACTCGTCCTATCGTATGTTCGTGGAGGTCAATCTTGATCAAGAAACCCATAATAAGCGCCGCCCAGGCCGCGGCAAAGGTAAAGCCCGGCGACGTGGTGCATCTCGGCGGATTCCTGGGATGCGGTTGTCCCGACGGCATCGTCAAGGCCCTCGTCGCGGCAGGTACGAGCGGTCTGACGCTCGTGGCCAACGATACCGGCATATACAATGAGGAGAAGGGGCGATCCTCGGGTCCCGCACCGCTCATTAAAGCCAAAGCCTTCAAGACGATTATCGTGTCGCACATCGGCACGAATCCGGAGACGCAGAGGCAGATGAACCACGGCGAGTCCGAGGTCGTCCTCGTCCCCCAGGGTACCCTAGCGGAGCGCGTGCGCGCCGCGGGAAACGGCCTGGGCGGCGTCCTGACCCCTACCGGAGTCGGCACCGAGGTGGAGGAGGGTAAACAGAAGATCGTCCTCAAGGGCAAGACATACCTGCTAGAGGAAGGCCTGCCTGGAAACATCGCTCTCATCAAGGCCAAGAAGGCTGACAGGGCCGGCAATCTCGTCTACGCCAAGACGGCCCGTAACTTCAACCCGCTCATGGCGACCGCCTGCGAGACTGTCATCGTCGAGGCTGAGGAGATCGTGGAGATCGGCGATATAGACCCTGACGACGTCCATACGGCGAGCATCTTCGTCGACTTTATAGTACAGGCCGAGTAGGGGGTGCCGGACATGATCGAATACATAGAGAACAAGGAAATAATCGCGCGCAGGATAGCGCGCTTCTTCGCGTCCGGCGACGTCGTCAACCTGGGCATAGGCCTCCCGACCATGGTAGGAAACTTCGTGCCCCAGGACGTCACCGTGATACTACAGTCCGAGAACGGCATGATGGGCCTCGGTCCGGCCCCGGCGAAAGGGGACGAAGACAAGGACCTGACGAACGCGGGAGGCATGCCTGTCACCGTGCTCCCGGGCGGCTGCTTCTTCGATTCCGCCACGAGCTTCGGCATCATCCGGGGAGGCCACGTCGACTATACCGTGCTCGGCGTGCTGGAGGTCGACCAGGAAGGCAACCTCGCCAATTACAAGATACCCGGCAAGATGGTACCGGGCATGGGCGGCGCGATGGACCTGGTCGCGGGCTCCAAGAAGGTCATAGCCGCGACGACCCACCTTGAGAAGACCGGGGCGTCGAAACTCAAGCATCGTTGCGCCCTGCCTTTGACCGCCGCGCACGAGGTCGATATCGTCGTTACCGATGTTGGCTATTTTACCGTCAAGGGCGGAACGTTCCATCTGGAGGAGTATTTCGCGCCGTATACGCCCGAATGGATCGTAGAGCATACGAACGCGGATATCGTCGTTGCGCCTGGTTGTAAGGAATTTAAATAGCCTTGAGTACCGCCCCTTGTCGGGCGGTTCTTTTTGTCATTCGGGTGAGAGGTGATTCGCTTTTATTCAATTTAGGAGGATATCATGAAAGACGTATTCATCGCGGGAGCCGCCAGGACGGCGGTAGGTAGCTTCAACGGCGCGCTGTCCGGCGTGAGCCCGGTGGAGCTCGGCAGGGTCG
>PGXV01000017.1 GCA_002839315.1 Spirochaetae bacterium HGW-Spirochaetae-3 | reverse complement strand
CGAGATCAACGCCGATCTGGCGCGGGTTCAGGGATTGGGAGTAAGTCCGGTTTCCTCTGGCGAGCAGCCCGTGACCGGTCGCGCCGAAGAGCGGGCCATCGTCCTCGGCAAGATCCGCGAGCTGATTTCGCGTCTCGAGGCCGCCGAGGCGGAGCGAGGGGCGGCCGGCGCGGCGCGCGCGGCGGCGGAGGAGGCGTCGTGCGCCGCCGCCGCTCGGATCTCGGCGCTGGAGGCGGGCGCCGCGGACGCCGACGCGTTGTCCGCCGAGCGCTACGCGGCGTCGGCGCTCGTCGACGCGACGCGCGAATCCGAGCGGCTCGCGGCGGAGGCCGCTAAATTCGCAGAGGAAATCGAAGGACTGCGGGCTCGCGTCGCCTCCGCATCGGAGGCGGCCGAGGGCGCGGAGCGGCGGAGGCTCGAGACGGCCGAACGACTCGCCGCCGCCGAGGATCGCGCCGAGGCGCTCGGCGACGCCATGGCGGCCGCGCGTCTCGCGGCGAGACTGGTTCCAGGCTCCCCCTGTCCGGTATGCGGTTCCATGGAGCATCCCGCGCACGTCCGGGCGGATTCGAGCGGCTCGGCCTTCGCGGACGGAACGGCTGTTTCGGCGGACGCCGGAGAGACGGTTCCCCTCGCGGAAGCCAGGCGGAGCGCGAGCGCGGCGATGAACGAAGCCGCCGCGACCGCCGCCAGGCTCGACGAACTACGCGGCGCGTTAGCCGGGCGCGAGTCGCTCGGCATTCGATACGAAGGCGCGATACCGTTGCCCCAGGCCGCCGAAGAGGCCCGCGTCGCCCTACGGCGGCTACGCGCGGCGGAAGAGGCCCAGGCCCGGGAATCCGGCCGCGGTAAGGAAGTCGCCAAGGCCAGGGTCGACGCGGAGAGTCGGAGGCGCGCGTTCGACGCGGCCAAGGAGGGCGAATCGAAGGCTGTCGCCGTCGCGGCGGCGGCCGCCGCCGTCGTAGCCGAGGCCGAGAGCGGGGCCGGCGACGCCGATCCCGAGCCATCGCTCGTCGCCCTGCGCGAATCGCGCGCCGCGTCCTTCTCGGAACGCGAACGGCTCGAGGGCGAGTCCGCCGCGTGGAAGAAGGAGAGCGGAGAGGCCATGGCCCGCGCCGTCGAGGCGAGGAAGCGGCTGGAACGCGCCGCGGCCGCTCTGGCGGGCGCCGAATCGGACGCCGCGCGCGCCCTGGACGAAGCCGGCTTCGACGACGAGGATTCCTGGTCGGCGGCCGCCATGACATCGTCCGAACTGGCCGTCGCGAGGGGCAGGGTGCGGGCGCGCGCCGATGCCGAGTCATCGGCCGCCGCCAGGCTCGCCGCGGCCGGGCGCTCGGTCGCCGGCGTCGAGCGGCCCGATACCGCCTCGGTGGAGGAGGCGTCGGCTTCGGCCGCGGCGGCGTACGTCGAGGCTCGGGCGAGAGTCGACGCGGCGGCGCGGGCGGAACGCGAGCTTTCATCGGCGATAGGGGCGCTCGCCGCAGCGCGCGAGGACCGCGCCGAGCTACGGAAGCGCGGCGACCGGCTCGTCGCTATGTCCAGGCTCCTCAACGGCGATACCTCAGGGCGCCGCCTGTCGTTCAAGAACTACGCGCTGGCTTCGTATTTCGGGCAGGTCGTCCTCCGCGCGTCGGAACGCCTGCGGGAGATGTCGGACGGCCGGTACGATATAAGCGTGACCGAGGGCCGGGCGTCCGGCAGGGGCGGCGTCGGCCTCGACCTCGCGGTGCTCGACTCCTTTACCGGCGTCGCGCGCCCCGCTTCGAGCCTGTCGGGCGGGGAGAAATTCCTCGCGTCCATATCGCTGGCGCTCGGGTTGTCCGAGGTGATAGTGGCGAGGGCCGGCGGCGTAGCGCTCGACTCGATCTTCATAGACGAGGGCTTCGGCTCGCTGGACGACGAGACGCTGGACCGCGCGATGGCGGCGCTCGACCGGGTCAGGGGCGACCGCGTCATAGGCATCGTATCCCACGTGGCGGAGCTCAGGGGCAGGGTTCCCGCGCGCGTGGAGGTGGTCAAGACTTCCCACGGGTCGACCCTACGGGTCATCGCCTGAGCGGCCTCCGGGGTCGCCGGAGGCGGATACCGCTACAGGGCGGCGGCCTTCAGGTCCCCGGCGATGGCCGCGTCGAGGAGTCGGCCGAGCTCGTCGTCGGTCATGGCCCGCGGGCTCCGCGCGCGCATCCGGTAACCGAGCGCGTCGGGCAGCAGCTCCTTGGCGTCCTCCGGGCGTATACCCGCGTCCGATAGGCTTTCCGCGATGCCCAGCTTGGATTTTAGTTCGACTATGGCCTCGACGAAGGCCGCGGCGCCGGCTTCCGCGGGGGCGTCGGGCCGGCACGCGCCGAGGGCGGCGGCCAGGTCCCTCATCCGCGGCGCCGCGGTCCGCGCGAGCGCGGCCATCACGTAGGGCAGTATCGTCGCGTTGGCGTCCCCGTGGGCGACCCCGAAGCGGGCGCCGACCGGGTGCGCGAATCCGTGGACCATGCCCAGTCCCGTCTGCGAGAACGCGGCGCCGGCGGTAGCTCCGGCTATCGCCATGGCGGAGCGGGCCTCGAGGTCGCCTCCGTCGGCGTAGGCCTTGGGTAACGCCGCGCCGATGAGCGAGACGCACTTCAGGTTGACGGCGTCCGAGACGTGGTTCGCGGCGAGCGACAGGTACGATTCCACGGCGTGGGTCAGCGCGTCCATGCCGGTCGCCGCGGTGACGCGGGGCGGCATCGACAGGTGGTTCTCCGGGTCTACGATGGCCGCCCTGGGGAAGAAGGATTCTATGGAGTAGCCGAGCTTGCGATCATTGGCCCGATCCGTCGTCACCGCGGCGGAGCTCATCTCGCTACCGGTGCCCGCCGTCGTCGGCACGGCTATTATGGGAAGGGCCGGCTCGTTCGGCGCGGCGCGCTTGTACAGGAATTCTAGTATGCCGACGCCGTTAGCCGCGGCGAGCGCCGCGCTCTTGCCGCAGTCTATCGGGCTGCCGCCGCCGTATGCTACGACCGCTTCCAGGCCTCCCGCGCGTATCGCTTCCGCGGCCTCGGCCACGAGCTCGGCGACCGGATCGGGCGTTACCTTGTCGAAAATCGTATACGCGACGCCGGCCCGATCGAGGGCGGCCATCAGCACGGCGAAGCCGGGCGATCGGCGCGTGGCGCCCGAGCCGCTGACGAGCAGTACGGACTTTATCCCCATGCCGGCTACTATATCGCCGGCGCCTTTCGTGGTGCCGGGCCCGAATACAAGCTTCGTAGGGCAGAAAAAAGAGAAGGGGTCGCTGTTGTTCGTGGACATGGTGCCTCCGCGGGGCCCGGCCGATCGCTACCGGGACGCTGCGGAGGCCGTCGCTCGCCTTCGCCTAGAAGTCCCAGTCGTCGTCCGAGCCGAAGAAATCGTCGCCCGAGCCCATGCCCGGGAGACCCGCGCCGCCGGAGTTGCGCATCTCGTACAGCTTCTCGGCGTAGCGGAACAGGAAAACTCGCTTCTCCAACCCCGAGGCGTCGGCGCGGACCTCGCGTATGAAGTCTCCGGCGGTATAGCCCGGGCGAAGTTCCATACGCTCAAGGGGGGTGCCCATCACGAGGGGATCGAGTTCCACGATTCTATAATAGATGCGCTCGAATATAAAGAGCACCTTGCGGTTCGCGAGGATGTCCTTCATGATCGCCTTCTTATCCCTGAGCGTAGCGGGATCGGTCGAGAGCGGAACGAGCCCGGCCGAGTCTTCGCGTATCCACTTGGACAGGATCTCGCTCTTCTGAAGGGGAGCGAACGCCTCGTTGAACCTGGATAGCAGCTCGGTATAGCGCTTCTCGTAATCGGCGAGCGCCCTGACCGGGTTCGCCTTGAAGGCCTCTATCTCTTCGGCCATCCATCGCTTCTGGAACTGCTCCGCCGAGGATATCGCGACGGCCACGCGCTTGAAACGCTCTCCGGCCCTCTTCTCCACGGCCGAGCCCGCCGGTACCGATACGGAATCGCCGCCGTCGGAGCAGGCTACCGCGCCGTCGGTGCATACGACGAGGACGGAACCGTTGACCGAGCTGGATATCGAGAATTCGGTGCCGCGCACGCCCATCACCACGGTGTCCGTCCGGACCTGCAGGCTGGGGTTGCCTGAAATCTTGGCCAGCTTGGAGCCGATCTGCCCGGCGACCATGTCGATGGTGCTTCTGGGCCCCGCCGCGTCGGGGACGAGCCTGATATAGGCTACCGACTTGGGTTTGATCGTCAGCGTGCCGCGCATGCCGGTGCTTTTGTCGAGCGCTATTACCACGAGGCCGTCTGATTGCGTCCTGATCATGTCGTCGGGGAATACGGAATCGCCTATATTAGCCTCTCCGAGGGACTTCCCCGACCTTACGACGACGGTGCTGCCTTCGACGTAGTCAATGGAACCGAACGGAGCAGTCGCGGCGGCGAATGATTGCGCGGCGGCGAGAATGGCGATAGTCAGGATCGCGAGCTTTTTCATCTGTACGCTCCTTGTACGGCCGACGGCCCGGGCGAGCGGCCCAGGCCGTCGGCGACGGATAGAGTATAACGCGTACCGGCGTTCAAATCGAGCGGATTAGAATTTGACGCCGAGGAACCACTTGGGCCAGATATCTATGTCCGTATCGAACAGGGAGACCGTATACGGCTCCGCCGATCCGAACGCGCTTCTCATCGAAGCGGGCACCGCGCCCGCCCCCTTCGGCTCGAAATCCGCCTTGATACCTATATACGGCCCGAATCCCTTGCGTTTGCCGAAGCCGAACGACGCGCGTAGCGTGCCGAACGGTTCCATCCACGGATCGAAATCGGGGCCGAGGCAGACGTCGCTATCGATGGCGCTCTCCAGCTCGTGGATAGCGGCCGGATCTATCGGCGCCTCTATGCCCAGCTCGACGTCGGCGGTTATGAACAGGAATTTGAAGCGATGGCCGAGGGCGGCGCCGGCGGTCAGGCCTTCGGGCGACTTCGTGAATTCGCTCGTCGGCTGTCCCGCGAAGAACGACGCGTACAGGTACGGCGTGCCGGACCGGTAGGTCGCGTACGCGACGCCCGAGCGCGGCTGATAGTCTATCGAGACGTCGTGGATGCCGTTGCCGATGATATTGACGAGGCCTATCGCGACGCCGTCGAGCTCGTCGGCGACGTTGACGAGTCCTATCATCACGCCGTCGGCCTTATCCGCGATATTGATAATTCCGGCCGCCTGGACGCCGCTCATGCGTTCCGCGATGTTGAAGACGCCCGCCGACTGGATGCCGTCGACGTCCTGGGCGATGTTGAAGACTCCGGCTCCCTGGGCCCCGCGGACGTTCTCGGCGATATTGAATACGCCGGCGCCCTGCGCGCCTCGCACGTCCCCGGCCGCGATATTGAAAACGCCCGCGGCCTGGATGCCGTGGATGAAGCCGTCGGCGATATTGAAGACTCCGGCTCCCTGGGCTCCGTCTACCGACCCGGTGACGGCGCCGATGGCGGCCGCGGACAGCGAGGTGTCGTAGATGCCGAATGGATAGAGCATCCCGGGAACGAAGCCTATGATGAACGGCGTATACGGGTACTCGTCCCCGTTACTGTCCCCGTCGGTCGTCCTGACGATCTCTACCGTGACGGTGGTCGTCTCGGCCGCTTCGTCGCCGGCCGCTTTCGTCGTCGACGACGCGGCGTATTCATCCCGGGCCTTCTGCAGTACGTAATCGTCGCTCGAATTCGAGTCTTGCGCCCAAGCCGAGCCGCATACGGCGCCTAACGCCGCTAGCGCTACTAAGAAACGTTTCATGGTCACCCCACAATGGCGAGTGTATATATGCCTCCGTACGGAGCGCACGGGGAATAATGTAACGCGCCGTGGTACGGAAATCCAATTATACCGAGGAGAATGCGGGCTACCGCCGGTACCTACGTGCTGCCTGGCATCGTCGCGCGTCTCAGGGAGACGCGGCCTGAGAGACAGGTCAAGGCGATCGTAGACAATACGGAGACCATAGAGCGGCTCCTGCTTTCGGATAGGCTCGACTTCATCGCGCATCGCGAGGCCTGCGGGGGACGTCGGACCGAGACCGGTCAGCGCGTCTGACTCGCGGCCAGCGCGGCTTCGTCACGGGTCTTGATCATCCTCTGGGCTTCCCGGAGCGCCTTCGGGTTCGCCGAGGCGTCGGCGAGGGCCTTCATAGCGGCGATGGCCTCGTCGACGTCTCCCATGATCTCCATAACCATCGCCGCGTTGAACCCGGCCGCGAAATTACTGTTGCCGGCGTAGACGCTCGTATAGAGATCGAAGGCCTTCTGGTAGAACCCGTCCCTGACCAGCCTGTCCGCCTGCGCCATCTGCGGGTCTTTCGTCTCGTCGATAGCCAAGGTCCTGCGCTCGGTAACCGCATAGGGAGCAATGGCGCGTATAACGGTCGGAATCTGCTCGGCGACGATCTTCTTGGCGAGTTCTTCGGTGGAGTTGCTGATGGCCGAATACGTACCGCTAGCCGATTTCTGGTCGTGCAGGCTCTTGACCGCGATGAGCGCGTTGTCCGCGGTGCTGATGAAATCGTACCGGATTTCCAGGACGACTCGGTTCTCGTACGATTCGTAGTACTTGCCGTCGCTACCCGTATACGAATTGTTGGTGATGGCGCTCGTGAGCGTGAGGATAGCCCCGGAAACCAGGATGTCCGCCCCGATCTTTCCCGTCGAGTCGCCTTGCGAGGCGGTGGACCTCAGGTCGTCGGCCTTGGTTACGGTGAAGCGCTTCGTATTGAAGAGGCTGATGCTGAGTTGCGACTCGATATAGCGGGCGACGTTCCTCTCGAGCGGCGCCTCCCGCGCGTCGTAATACCAGAGCCGATAGAGGGCCGCCTGATATGCGTCTAGGCTCGGCGCCTGATTCTGCGACGGGAAGGCGAAGGGTAGGATCGCGACGGTCCCGGCGCCTCGCAGGTCGATCTCCGCCGGCTTGAGCATAGTAACTGGGATGGTTGTAGCGCATCCGATCGAGAGCGCGGCCGCGAGAACCGCGGTACTTACTGTTTTATTCATAAAATCTCTCCTTTTCGAAATATTGATAATCAAATAATGAAAGCCGCGCGACTTTATTGCCGAGCACGGCGATCGGATAGGGATGCTAACAGTTAATTTTGATATCAGCAAGTTTCCTGTCGATTTTCGGTACGGACGAGCGGATTTCCCCTCTTCCTCGAACGGGCCTCTGCGGAGGGGCCGCCCTTCCTCCCTGCTAGCGGCTTCATCCTATCCTCTGCTACTATCCGCGTATGAGCGATCATTCGGTATATCAGTCGCCGTTCAGTTGGCGGTACGGCAGCGCGGCTATGCGCGAGGCGTGGAGCGACGAGTCGAAGCGCCGCCTGTGGCGTTCCATCTGGGTGAGCCTCGCGCGCGTCGAGTCGGAGTTCGGCCTCGTGACCGAGTCCCAGGTCCAGGAGCTGGCCGCGCACTCGGGCGAGATAGACATCGCCCGCGCCCTCGAGATAGAGGCGGATATCAGGCATGACCTGATGGCAGAGGTGAAGGCGTTCGCGGAGCGATGCCCGACCGCCGGCGGGGTGATCCACCTCGGCGCGACCAGCATGGACGTCGAGGACAACGCCGACGCGCTCCGGATGCGGCGCGCACTGGACCTGGTCGTCGAGGCCCTGGACCTGCTCCTGTCGGCGCTGGCCGACAAGATAGACGCGTACGCCGAACTTCCGACGATGGCCTTTACGCATATCCAGCCAGCAGAGCCGACGACCCTGGGCTACCGGCTAGCCGTCTGGGCCCAGGACCTGCTCGAGGACCGTGAGCGGCTCGTCCGCGAGCGCGGCTCCGTGCGCGGCAAGGGCTTCAAGGGCGCGGTAGGCACGGCGGCGTCGTACGTAGAGCTGGTCGGCTCGGAGAACGTCGAGCGCTTCGAGGCGCGGCTGTCGGAGGAACTCGGCCTGCCGTTCTATCCGATAGCGACGCAGACCTATACGCGCAAGCAGGATTACTCGATCGTGTCGACGCTCGCCGGCCTGGGCGCGTCGCTGCACAAGTTCGCGCTCGATATGCGCATCCTGCAGTCGCCGCCGATAGGCGAGCTGTCCGAGCCGTTCGGTTCGAAGCAGGTAGGGTCCTCGGCGATGCCTTTCAAGCGCAACCCGATCAACGCGGAGAAGATAGACTCGCTGGCCCGCTCGCTGTCGGTGATGCCGCAGGTCGCGTGGCAGAACGCCGCGCAGTCGATACTGGAGCGCACGCTCGACGACTCGGCCAACCGGCGTTCCATGCTGCCCGAGGCCTTCCTGATATGCGACGAGATCATAGCGACGGCGACCAGGGTCGTCTCCGGCCTGGTCGTCGACGAGAACGCCATCGCGAGGACGATGGCGGCGTACGGCCCGTTCGCCAATACCGAGCGCGTGCTGATGGCGATGGGCAAGGCCGGCGCCGACAGGCAGGAGACCCACGAGCGCCTGCGCGGGCACGCGCTGGCCGCGTGGGCCGAGCTACGCTCCGCCGGAGCGGGCGCGGCCAATACGCTGGCCGGGCGCATAGCGTCGGACCCGTTCTTCGCCGAGGCTCTCGGCCGCGACGCGCTGGACGGCCTGATGGCCGGGGCTGATTACTCGGGCACCGCTCCGAAGCGCGCGCGGGCGATGGCGAAGTCTATCCGGGCGGCGATAGCGGCGTAGGCGCGTCGCGGCGGGTCGAGCCAGGGGAGCGCCACCCGGACTTCGCCTCTATCTCCGCATTCGATGACGGCCCGGGAATACTCGGCGCGGCCTGAGCGCCGGGCCGCGAAGGAGCAGCAGCATGGACCTCGGCACTCTCGCGTTCCTTACCCTCGCGGGCTTCGTAGCCTCCCTGCCCGCCATAGTCGCCGCGGGGGTCCCGCCCCATATGGCCCTGGGCACCAATAAATTCGCCAACGCGTTCTCGTCGTCCACGAGCAGCCTGCGCTTCGCCCTTTCGGGCAAGCTCGCCTGGCGCCTCGTCCGCTGGCAGGTCCCCTGCACCGCCCTCGGCGCCGCGCTGGGCGTCCGCACGGTCCTGGCCCTCGACGAGCGCCTCCTCAACGGCCTCATCATCGTCATGATACTCGCCGTCGCCATCTACTCGGTCCTCAAGAAGGACTTCGGCGAGCGAGACGACTTCACGGGTCTTACGACCGCGAACATAGCCGTAGGCATGGGCTTCGCGTTCGCCCTGGGTTTCTACGACGGCTTCTTCGGGCCCGGCACGGGCAGCTTCCTCATCTTCCTGTTCATCCGCGTCTTCGGCTTCGACTTCACCGTGGCCGCCGGAAACTCCAAGCTCCTCAACTTCACGAGCAACGTCGTGTCCCTGTCCCTATTCGCCCTGGGCGGCAGGGTGCTCTACGCCGCCGCCCTCCCCATGGCCCTGGCCATGATAGCCGGCGCCTGGGTCGGGGCCCGCGTCGCCATCAAGAACGGAGCGAGGCTCATCCGACCCGTCTTCGTCGTTATCGCCCTGGCCCTCGTCGCGAGGCTGGTCGCGAAGAGCCTCGCGTAGCCGCGCGATAGGCCGGCCGCTCTCGATTCCCTCCGGCTCCCCCTAGCCCCTTTTCGCCATCATCGGCATACTCGCTCACCGCTGGAAGGAGAGAGCATGGCCATAGGAGCGACCGTCTGCAAGGTCACGCTGAGCGTATCGGACATAGACAGGCACTACTACGCCGAGCATAGGCTGACCGTATCGCGCGAGCCTTCCGAGCCGGACGAGCGATTCATGGCGCGGGTCCTGGCCTTCGCCCTGAACGCGGACGAGGACCTGGCGTTCGCTCGGGGTCAGGCGGAGGCCGACGAGCCGGAGCTGTGGCGACGCGGCTACGACGGCAGGATAGGTCTCTGGATAGAGCTCGGCCTGCCCGACCCGAAGCGACTCCGCAAGGCGTCGGCCCGAGCCGACGAGGTCCTGCTCTACCTATACCACGGCCGCCAGGCCGGGGTCTGGTGGGAGCAGAACTGCGCCGGGCTGTCGGCCATCGGCAAGCTGCGCGTCGTAGAGATCGACGCGGCCTCGGTCAGGAGCCTCGCCGCGATGGCGGCCAGGGCGCTCGAGCTGTCCTGCCTCGTCCAGGACGGCCAGGCCTGGGTCGACGACGGCGAGGATCGGATAGAGCTTGGCCTGCGGACCCTCAAGGAACTCGCCGCCGAATAACCGCGAGCTACCTCAACATACTGCGGGGTACTTGACGAGAGGCCGCGATAGGTAGTAGTAATCCGCATGGAAACATCGACGGACGTATACCGGTTCTTGGTCAGACCGAAAGAACGGCCTGGCGAGCACTGCGGGCCGAGAGCCCGCTCGCTCGCCGCTGACGCGCGCGCGCTCGGATTGTCGAAAATCCGCGCCGTGCATCGCGCGGCCATATACTTCGTGCGTGGCACGATTGCGCCCAAGGAGCTCAGCCTCCTTGGGCGTTTTCTTTTTTGCGACCCAGTCGTAGAGGATTGCGCCTGGGAGCGCGTCGGCGACGCGGCCCCCGCGGGCGCCCCGGCGCGGGCCCGGAGGATAGAGGTGTCCCTCCGGCCCGGCGTCACCGATCCGGTCGCCGACGAGGCGGCGAGGGCCGCTCGGGAGCTCGGTATAAAAGGCGTCGAGGCGGTGTCGACCGGCGACGCCTTCGACGTAGAGGGAGACGGCGTCACGGACGGCGACCTCAGGCTCTTGGCCGAGCGGCTTCTCTGCAACGCGGTTATACAGCGTTGGGCCATCGGCCGCATCGAGCCTAGCTGGCCGGACGAGGCCGCCGGCTCCGGCGAGGTCGAGCGCATGGACGTGGGCTCCATGGACGACGCGGCCCTGCTCGCGTTGTCAGCCGAGCGGCGGGCCGCGCTCGATGTCGCGGAGATGGTTGTGATACGTGATTACTTCAATCGCGAGGGCCGCGCCTGCACGGACGCGGAGTTCGAGACGATTGCGCAGACATGGAGCGAGCACTGCGTCCACAAGACCTTCAAGGCCTTGATCGAGGTAGACGCGCCCGGCTATCCGCCCTTCGTCGACAACGTGCTCAAGAGCTATATCAAGAAGGCGAGCGACGAGATAGCGGCGCCGTGGGTGCTGTCGGCCTTCGTCGACAACGCCGGCATCATCGAATTCGACGACGAGTACGAGGTGTCGTTCAAGGTGGAGACGCACAACCACCCGTCGGCCGTGGAGCCGTTCGGCGGCGCGAACACCGGCGTAGGCGGCGTCATACGCGACGTGATGGGCGTTTCCGCGAGGCCTATCGCCGCGACCGACGTGCTGTGCTTCGGCCCGCCGGACGCCGCGCCGGAAGAAGTACCGGCGGGTAGCCTGCATCCGCGTCGTATCGCGTCGGGCGTGATAGCCGGCGTCCAGGATTACGGTAACAAGATGGGCGTGCCGACGGTCAACGGCGGTATCCATTACGACCACGGGTATTCGGCCAATCCCCTGGTGTACTGCGGCTGCGCGGGGATCGCGCCCCGAGGCCGGCATCCGAAGGCCGCCGCCGCCGGCGACCGGGTCGTCGTATTGGGAGGCAGGACCGGGCGCGACGGGCTTCGGGGCGCGACCTTCTCGTCGATGGTGATGGATTCGAGCACCGGCGAGCTGTCCGGCGCATCGGTGCAGATAGGCGCGCCCATCGTTCAGAAGAAGGTGTCCGAGGCGCTCATCGCGGCCCGCGACGCCGGGCTGTATTCCGCCATCACCGATTGCGGCGCTGGCGGCCTTTCGTCGGCGGTCGGCGAGATGGCCTCGGTCCTGGGAGCCGACGTCGACATCGCCCGCGCGCCGCTCAAGTATCCGGGCCTGGCTCCGTGGGAGATATGGCTGTCGGAGGCGCAGGAGCGCATGGTCGTCGCGGTGCCGCCGAAGGATATGGACGCGCTACGGGCCATATGCGACGCCGTCGACGTAGAGATGACCGACCTCGGCCGCTTTACCGGAGAGGGGCGGCTCGTCGTCCGTTATGGCGGCGCTACCGTCATCGATATCGATTGCGGCTTCCTGCATTCGGGCCCGCCGCAGCGAAGGCTACGCGCGGCGCCGCCCGTGGACGCTTCCGCGGGCGAGCCCGCCGACGAGCGGGCGCCGGCGGGCGCCGCGGTCTCTCCGGCGCCAGCCGTCGGCGAGGCGTTGCTCGCTATACTCGCGCATCCCGCCGTCGTCTCCAGGGAGCCGACCGTCAGGCTGTACGACCACGAGGTACAGGGAGCGACGGTGCTGAGGCCCTATGACGGGCCGGCCGCCGACGGTCCCCAGGACGCCGCCGTGCTCAAGCCGCGCGAGACGAAGGGCTCTCGCGGTCTGGCGCTGTCCAACGGATTCAACCATCGCTACGGCGCGGCCGATCCGTACCGGATGGCCGTCTCAGCCGTAGACGAGGCGGTACGGAACGCGGTCGCCGTCGGGGCGGACCCCGAGCGGATAGCGGTGCTCGATAACTTCTGCCTCGGAGACCCGACCAGGCGCGAGACGATGTGGACCCTGCTGGAATCGGCCCGAGGTTGCTACGACGCGGCTATCGCGCACGGGACGCCGTTCGTGTCCGGCAAGGACTCGTTCAATAACGCGTACCTCGCCTCCGACGGACGCAGGGTCTCCATCCCGCCGTCGCTCCTTATATCAGCGATAGGTATCGTCCCGGACGTAGGGAACGCGCCGGGTACCGACCTGAAGGCCGAGGGCGATCCCCTGTACCTCGTCGGGAACCCGGCGCCTTCGTTCGGCGGATCCGTCTACGCAGAGTTGTTCGGTCTTCCGCCAGGCTCGGACCCGGGCGTGCCCGGATCACCGGCCGGCGCTCCGGCAGCGTATCGCGCGCTGCACCGGGCGATCGCGGCGGGCTTCGTGCGCGCGTGCCACGACCTATCCGACGGCGGACTCGCCGCGGCGCTCGCGGAGATGTGCATAGGCGGCCGCCTCGGCGCGAGGGTCGCCCTAGACGGTATCGGCGGGACGGCGCCCGCGCTCTTCGGCGAGACGAACGGCTGCCTCGTCGTCGAGGCGGACGCGCCGACGGCCGCCGAGTTCGAGCGTAGCATGGCCGGGTCGCCGTACCGACGAATCGGCGAAACAGACGGCGAAGCTCGGCTCCTGCTGAGCGTCGGCGGCGAAGCGGCCGTCGTCGGGCTGGACGACATGATCGCGGCCTATTCCGGAACGAGGAGCGAACGATGAGGCGACCCAAGGCTATCGTATTGCACGCGGCTGGCACCAACAGGGACCCCGACGCGTGCGTCGCTCTGGAGCTGGCCGGCGCAGACCCGGAGATCGTCCATGTCAATCGGCTTCGAGCGAGGGATCGGAGGCTGTCCGACTATGCGATGCTCGTCATACCCGGCGGTTTCTCGTATGCCGACGCGCTCGGCGCCGGACGCTTGTTCGCGCTTGACCTGGCGTCGTACTTCGCGGACGAGGCGGCGGCCTTCGTGGATTCCGGCAAGCCGGTCATAGGCGTGTGCAACGGTTTCCAGGTGCTGGTAAAGGCCGGCATCCTGCCCGGCGACCGGCGGGAACGCGAGGCGACGCTCGCGCATAACGAAAACGGCCGATTCGAATGCCGGTGGACCGCGATGAGCGCCCCCGCGTCGAATTGCGTCTGGACGCGGAACCTGCCGGGCCTTCTGTCATGCCCGATAGCCCACGGAGAGGGACGATTCGTCGTCGACTCCGAAACGACCATGGAGCGGCTAGTATCCGGCGGACGGATCGCGCTCGTCTATTCCGGAGCCGACGGACGTCCGGCTGGAGGCGCCTACCCGGCGAATCCTAACGGATCCGCCGCCGACGTAGCGGGCATATGCAATTCCGCCGGCAACGTGCTCGGCCTGATGCCTCATCCGGAGAACAACGTCGTCGTACGCGATCGCGACGGCGAACGGAGGCGCGCGTCGACGGCGGCCTGCATCGCGCTCTGGAAGAACGGCGTCGACTACGCGAAAGGGATGTAAAGCTAAGATAACGAAGAGGATAAGAGTAAAAGAGAGAAGGAAAAGAAGAGAGCGTAGTGGTGAGAGTTATTCTCATGTACTTTTGTTCTGTTTTAGGCAGAAAACCTGGAGGTGCGTATGACGTTCGATAGTTGCGATATCGGGTTGGCGGGGAAACGATCGGGCAAGGTGCGGGACTGGTATCCGCTCGGCGACGGGAAGCGGCTTATCGTGACGACGGACAGGCTGTCGGCGTTCGACCGCGCGCTCGCCGCCGTGGCGTACAAGGGGCAGGTCCTGAACCAGCTCGCGGCCTGGTGGTTCGACGCTACCGCGGACATCATCGGCAACCACGTCGTGTCGATGCCGGATCCCAACGCCATCG
This sequence comes from Spirochaetae bacterium HGW-Spirochaetae-3, assembly GCA_002839315.1. Taxonomy (GTDB): domain Bacteria; phylum Spirochaetota; class Spirochaetia; order Treponematales; family UBA12059; genus SZUA-370. The sequence continues at coordinate 13,594 of PGXV01000017.1, read as the reverse complement.
TAGCGCTCGACGTAGAGCCGCTACCGATAGAGGTGATCGTCCGGGGCTATATCACCGGCGTCACGTCGACGGCGCTGTGGTACCGCTACTCGCTCGGCGAGCGCTCCATATACGGCTACGACTTCCCGGAAGGCCTGCGCAAGAATCAGCCGCTGCCGTTCCCTATAGTCACGCCGACGACGAAGGGCGGGCCGACGGGCCACGATGAGCGCCTGAGCTGCGCCGAGGTCGTCGGTCAAGGCCATCTCGACGAAGCGACCTGGACTATCGTGCATAGCGCCGCGCTCGCGCTGTTCGCCCGCGGCCAGGAGCGCGCGAAGGCGGCGGGCCTCGCGCTGGTCGACACGAAGTACGAATTCGGCCGCGCGCCGGACGGCTCTATCCTGCTTATCGACGAGGTTCATACGCCCGACTCGTCGCGCTACTGGAAGGCCGACAGTTACCGTTCCCGCGTCGAGGCGGGGCTCGAGCCCGAATGCTTCGACAAGGAATTCGTGCGGCTCGCCTTCGCGGAGCTCGGATATCGCGGGGACGGTCCCGTGCCGCCCGTCCGTGAATCGCTGTGGGACGAGACGAGCGCGCTTTACCGTTCGGCCTACGAGCGCCTGACCGGGAAGGCCTTCGAGCCCGGCGAGTATCCGGTCGGGCCGAGGCTCGAGCGTAATCTCCGGGCCGCGGGGATACTGCGATGAAGGCGCCGTTCGTCGTTATACTGATGGGCTCCAAGTCCGACGAGAGCCATTGCTCGCGGATAGCGGCCGCCCTCGACGCGCTAGGCGTGGAACACGTGAGCCGGATAGGGTCGGCTCACAAGACGCCCTCGCACGTGTCGGAGATGCTGGCCGAGTACGAGGCGTCGGGGCGGCCGCGGGTCTACGTAACGGTCGCCGGGCGTTCCAACGCGCTGTCCGGGTTCGTCGACGGCGCGGTGGACGCGCCGGTGATAGCCTGCCCTCCGCCGTCGGACGCCTTCGGCGGCGCGGACCTCTACTCGTCGATACGGATGCCGAGCGGCATAGCCCCCGTCCTGGTACTCGACCCCGCCAACGCGGCGCTGGCGGCCGCCAAGATGCTCGGGCAAGCGGACCCTTCGATAGCCGAACGGGTGCGGGCGTTCCGAGAGGCCAACGCCGACGCTATAGCGGCCGACGACGCGGCTCTCCATGGCGACGGTCCGAAGGGACGGTTCGCTTGAGCGTCGACGATAAGGCGCACGACGAATGCGGGGTCGTCGCCATAAATAACGGCGACGCTCCTCAATCCACGGATGCCGCGCGCGCGGCCTTCTACGCGCTGTTCTCGTTACAGCACCGGGGGCAGGAATCCGCGGGCATCGCGTCGGCCGACGGGCGGAGGATACTCGTCCGCAAGGGCCTCGGCCTGGTATCTGGCGCGTTTTCCGAGGACGACATCGAGTCGCTGACGGGGAGCGTCGCCATCGGGCATACCCGGTACTCGACGACGGGCGAGACGAGCGTCCGGAACGCCCAGCCTTTCTACGTGGAGACGATGCACGGCCCGCTCGCGCTGGCGCATAACGGCAACCTGATAAACGCGGCCGAACTACGGCGCGGCCTCCTCGAGCGGGGCGTCGGGCTTAGTTCGTCGTCCGATACCGAGGTGATGGTGATGATGCTCGCGGCGGCGCAGGGCGCGGACTGGCCTGAACGGATCGCGTCGTGCATGCGCTCGTGGAAGGGCGCGTTCTCGTTCGTCGTGCTGACGAAGGACGCGGCATACGCGGCGCGCGACCCGTGGGGCTTCCGTCCGCTCTGCGCGGCCCGCCTGCCCGACGGAGGCTCGGCTGCGGCCAGCGAGAGCTGCGCGCTACGGACCCTCGGCTGCGACTCGCCAGCGGACGTCGAGCCCGGACGTATCGTCGAGCTGGGGCCTGACGGCCCCGTAGCCCGCGGCGGAGTGGACGCGGCGGTTCGCCGAGCGTCGTGCATTTTCGAGTACGTCTACTTCTCGAGGCCGGACAGCGTCTGGAACGGGGTTCAGGTGCACGAGGCGCGCAGGCGCTTCGGGGCGGCACTGGCCCGCGAGGCGCCTGCCGAAGCGGACGTCGTCATAGCCGTGCCGGACTCGTCGATATCGGCGGCGATAGGCTACTCGCAGGCGTCGGGCCTGCCCTACGACGAGGGCTTCGCGAAGAACCGCTATATCGGACGGACCTTCATCCAGCCGACCCAGGCCCTCCGCGACCAGGGCGTCGCGCTCAAGTTCAACGCTATGCCCGGCACGGTGCGCGGACGACGCGTCGTCGTCGTCGACGACAGCATCGTTCGCGGAACGACGACGGGGCCGCTCGTCAGGTTGCTCCGCGACGCGGGGGCGACGTCGGTCCACGTACGCATCGCGTGTCCGCCTATCAGGCACCCGTGCTACATGGGCGTCGATATGGGCGGCTCGGGCGGGCTCATAGCGCGGCGCCTCTCTATAGAAGGCATACGCGAATCTGTAGGCGCCGACAGCCTGTCCTACCTGTCGCTCGATGGCATGATGCTGGCCATGGAGAAGGCCGGCTATGGCGGGAACGGGTTCTGCATGGCCTGTTTCTCGGGCGATTATCCCCTGGACATCGGCGGAGTTGCCGACAAGAACGGATTCGAGGTCGTATGAAGGTATTACTGGTAGGTTCAGGGGGACGAGAGCATGCGCTCGCCGTCAGGCTGTCGGAGTCCCTGTCGGTGGACGAACTCTATATCGCCCCGGGTAACGCGGGTACCGAGACGGTCGGGCGGAACGTCCGGATCGAGGCGACCGACGTTGCCGGACTCGTCGCGTTCGCCGCCGCCGAGTCCGTCGATCTGGTCGTCGTAGGCCCCGAGGCTCCGTTGGCTCTGGGTCTGGCAGACGAGCTCGCCGCGCTGTCCGCGACGGGGCGGCGAATCCTGTGCTTCGGGCCGTGCAAGGCGGCCGCGACGCTCGAGTCGTCGAAGGCGTTCTCCAAGGAGACGATGTCGAGGCTCGGCGTCCCTACCGCCGAATACCGCGCGTTCTCGGACTTCGAGGCGGCGGCCGCCTTCGTCGATTCGGCGCCGTGGCCTCTCGTCGTCAAGGCGTCCGGCCTCGCGTCCGGCAAGGGAGTATTCCTGCCCGATTCGACGCGGGAGGCGGTCGGCGTACTCCACGAGATCCTCTCGGGCAAGGCATTCGGCGACGCCGGAGCCGAGGTCATAGTCGAGGAGAGGCTGGAAGGGGAGGAGCTGTCGATCATCGCGTTCTGCGACGGCGAGCGTATCGCCGTGATGCCGAGCGCGCGGGATCATAAACGTCTCATGGACGGCGATGAGGGGCCGAACACGGGCGGTATGGGCGCGTACGCTCCGGCCTGCCCCCCGGAGACCGCGGCCGAGTACGCGGGCATCGCTATAGAGCCCATCGTCGCCGATATGGCCGCCCGCGGGACGCCGTTCGTCGGCGCGCTGTACGCGGGCGTCATCGTCACGGCCGCGGGGCCTAAGGTACTGGAATACAACTGCCGCTTCGGCGATCCGGAGGCGCAGGCGATACTCGCGCTCTTCGACGGCGACCTGGCGGCGACGCTCGCTGCCTGCGCGTCGGGCGACCTGCGCGCGGCGGCTCCGGCCTGGAAGGCCGGAGCCGCCGCCTGCGTCGTGATGGCGAGCGACGGGTATCCGGAGCGTCCGGTCGGGGGCGCCGTCCTGTCCGGGCTAGAGCCTTCGGGCGACGCCTACGTACTGCACGCGGGTACCGTCCGAGAAGGCGGGCGCGTGCTAGCCGGGCCGGGCCGCGCGCTGGGCGTTACGGCTACCGGCGCGGACCTAGAGGCCGCCCTGGCCGCCGCGTACGCCAAGGTCGACTCTATCTCGTTCTCCGGCGCGCGGTTCCGCCGCGACATCGGCGCCCGCGGGCTGGCACGGCCCGCTCGGTCCGCGGCCGGCGATACCCGAAGGCGTTCGGCGTACGCGAGATCGGGCGTCGACATAGACGCGGGCGCGGACGCCGTCAGGCGAATGTCAGCGGCGGTCAAGGCGACGTACTCAGGCGCGGTGCTCGCGGGCATAGGCTCGTTCGGCGGCCTCTACGACGCGGCCGAGATAAAGGGTATGGACGAACCGATCATCGTCGCGTCTACCGACGGCGTCGGCACCAAGGTCAAGCTGGCCGCGACCGTCGGCGGCTATGCGTCGATTGGCAAGGATATCGTCAACCACTGCATAGACGATATCCTGGTCCAGGGAGCGAGGCCTCTGCTATTCCTCGATTATATCGCCAGCTCGAGGCTCGATCCGGCTATGGTGGCCGAGGCGGTAGGCGGGATGGCCGCGGCCTGCAAGGCGTCCGGCTGCGTCCTCATAGGCGGCGAGACCGCGGAGATGCCGGGCGTCTACCGCGACGGCGAGTTCGACGTGGCCGGCACGATACTCGGCGTCGTCGAGCGTCGCTCCATACTGCCCGCCGCGGGCATAGGCCCCGGCGACGCGCTCGTGGGCTTCCGATCCGACGGACCGCATACCAACGGCTTTTCGCTCGCGCGCAGGGTCTTCGAGGGCGTCGACCTCGATACGGTATACCCGGAACTCGGGAGGCCGCTCGGCGCGGTCCTGCTCGCCCCGCACCGTTCGTACCTGCCGCTCCTGTGGCCCGTGCTACGCGACCGGCCCGGCCTCGTCAAGGGGCTCGCGCATATTACCGGCGGCGGCTTTATAGATAATATTCCGCGGATACTGCCTCCCGGGGTCGAGGCGGTGATTCGGCGCGGATCTTGGCCGGTACCGCCGCTCTACGGGCTGATCGAGCGGCTGGGCGGCATCGAAGCCGAGGAGATGTACCGGGTATTCAACATGGGCATCGGAATGATAGCGGTGGTCGATAGCGCGCGGGCCGAAGAGCTGCGCTCGGCGGCCGGCGAGGAATGCTGGATTCTGGGCGAGCTCGCGGCGGTATCCCCGCCGGATGGAAAAGCGGCGCCCGCGCGGACGAGACTGTCGTGAGCGAGGCCGGATCGGGCGTGCGGCTGGTCGTGCTCGCGTCGGGGAACGGGTCGAACCTGCAGGCCGTCCTCGACGCCTCCGCCTCCGTCGTCGCGGTATTCTCCGACAACGGCGAGGCGTTCGCGCTCGATCGGGCGAGGCGTTCCGGCGTGCCCGCTATCGCCGCGCCGTTCGAAAAGGGCAGGTCCCGTTCCGCCTACGACGCAGCCCTGGCCGACGCGGTCGCCGCGTACGAACCGGACTACGTACTGCTGCTCGGCTGGATGCGCATCCTGTCGGCGGCCTTCCTGTCGCGCTTCCCCGGCATGGTCGTCAACCTGCATCCAGCGTTGCCGGGCATGTTCCCCGGTACCCGCGCGATAGGGCGATCGCTAGACGCGTACCGCGCCGGTAGAATAGAGAAAACCGGCGTGATGACGCATTTCGTGCCCGACGAGGGAGTCGACTCGGGGCCGGTCATCGCGGTTTCCGACGTGATGATACTGCCCGAGGACGACCTGGCGTCGCTCGAGGCTCGTGTGCACGAGACCGAGCACCGCCTCATCGTAGAAACCGTAATGAGCTTGGTACGCGAATATGAACGAAGAGGATAAGAGCAAAAGGCGAATTCGAAAGAGGCTTGGATGAGAGGTGGAAGATTCAAATCACCCGACTTTCCTTCATGCTCTTCTTGTCTCTTCGTTATCTTTAACTAAGGAGTATGTATGCCCGTAGCGTTGATATCGGTATCGGACAAGACGGACTTGGCGGATTTCGCAAGGAGGCTGGCGTCCGCGGGGTGGAGCTTCCTGGCTTCCGGCGGTACCGCGAAGACGCTGGCGGAAGCCGGCGTAGCGGTTACGGAGGTAGCGACGTATACCGGATCTCCCGAGATCCTGGGCGGCCGCGTCAAGACGCTGCACCCGGCGGTGCACGGCGGCATCCTGTCGCGCGGGACCGACGCCGACCGCGCGGAGCTCGCCGGCCTCGGCTGGTCCGAGCTGGACCTGGTCGTATGCAACCTCTATCCGTTCGAGTCGACGATAGCCCGCCCGGGAGTTTCCAAGGCGGCGTGCGTCGAGGAGATAGACATAGGCGGCGTGGCGCTACTACGGGCGGCCGCCAAGAACTACGCGCGCGTCGCCGTCGTATGCGATACGGCGGACTACGATCGCGTCGCGTCGTCGATGGAAACGGGAAGCGCCGGCCCGGAGCTCAGGCGCGAGCTCGCGGCCAAGGCGTTCGCGCTGTGCGCCAGGTACGATACCGCGATAGCGTCCTGGATGGGTCCCGAATCGGGAGCCGGGCTCTTCGGGTACGCGGGCCAGAAGCTGCGCTACGGAGAGAACCCCCACCAGAAGGCCTGGCTGTATACGGACGCGCCCGGCGCCGGCCCCTTGGGCGGACGCGTGCTGCAGGGCAAGGAGCTGTCGTATAACAACCTCCTCGACCTGGACGCCGCGTGGCGTACGGCCATCGGCTTCTCCGGGACGGCGGCCGTCGTCGTCAAGCACCTGTCGCCCTGCGGCATCGCCGCTACCGGCGATTCGGCGAGCGCCAACTCCCTCGCGACGTCGCTGAGGGCGGCGATAGCGTGCGACCCCGTATCGGCGTTCGGCGGTGTCGTCGCCGTCAATCGCCAATTCGACGCTGACTCCGCCAGGGCGCTCGGCGATACCTTCGTGGAATGCGTCGCCGCCCCGTCTTTCAGCCCAGAGGCGCGCGAGCTGCTGGCGAAGCGCAAGAACGCCCGGCTGCTCGAGATGGGCTCTATCGCTAGCGGCGATCCCGAGACGGCCGCCGCGAACGGATTCGAGACGAGGTCCATAGCCGGGGGATTCCTGCGGCAGGAGATAGATACGGGCGACCCCGACGGCACCGAATGGAGGGTCGTATCGAAGAGGTCGCCGACAGAGCCTGAGATGGCGGCGCTACGCTTCGCGTGGAAGGCCTGTGTATCGGCCAAGTCGAACGCGATACTGCTGGCCGCGCCTCTGGACCCGTCGGACCCCGCCGCCGGATTCGCGACGGTGGGCATAGGCTCGGGCCAGCCCAACCGCGTCGACTCGGCGCGCATCGCGGTCCAGCGGGCCGGGGATAAGGCGCGCGGCTCGGTGCTGGCGTCAGACGCGTTCTTCCCGTTCCCCGATTCCGTAGAGGTCGCCGCGGCGGGCGGGGTGACCGCGATCGCGCATCCGGGCGGCTCCATCCGCGACGAGCTGAGCGTCGCCGCCGCGGACGCCGCCGGCATCGCGATGGTCGTTACCGGGGTCAGGCACTTCAGGCACTAGGCCTTACCTGATCACCCCGGTCTCGCCGGCCATGTCGAACGGCTGGACGAACTGGGGCAGGAATTCGAGCCCCGTGTCTATGCGGCCGGCGCCTACGAGCCTGTACCGGACAGCCGCCAGCTTTATCACCTGATCGAGTAGCGAGCGATCCATGTCGGTGAAATTCATCGTCAGGTACAGGCTGGCGGTCGCGGTCTGCCGGGCGGGGGCGACGAACGCCTTCGCGAGGCTTCCGCTCGCCCAGTAGCGTCCCTCTCCGTACAGCCTGTAGTCGAGCGCCGAGAATGCCAGGGGAAAAGCGTTGGGGTTCTCGATCACCAGGTCGACGCCGAGCTTCGTGTTGATCAGCTCGTCTTTGAGGATGCGGATAGACGCGATACGCAGGGTCGGCGGCATGATACGCGGGAATTCGCATGCCCGCTCGATCGTCATCGAGTCGTTCCCGCCGGGGGCGGACGAGTATTCCAGTCGCGCCTCGAGCCGTAGCGGTATGGTCGGGGCGTCGCCGGCCGGCGCGTCGACGTCGAATTCGAACGCGGCGCGCGACTCCTCTCCCGGTTCGAGCCGGGTAGATCCCATATCCCGGATCGAAGGCGTCGCGAGGGTGACGCCTTCCGAATAGGCTTTCAGGCCTAGGGACGACAGGACGACGCCCGCGGGGCCCGCGTTCGCGACGCGCACGATAGCGACGACGCGCGCCGAATCGATGTCGACGGCGGAAACTGATAAGGACAGGACGGAGACGTCGATAGACGGCGGCGGCGCGGGTCCTTCCGTCGTGCACGACGCGAACGGGATCCATGCCGTCGCGACGACGACCGTCGCGACGACGGCTCGGGCCGCCGCGTATAGACCCGCCGTCTCGTTACGTCCGTTCGTAGACGCCATCTCAGTCGACCTTTTCAGCGACCGGCTCCAGTCGCCGGTTGCGTATCCACAGGCCGGCGTCGATGGCGACCATCGCCGCGTTGATGGCGTAGAGCCACACGACGAAGTCGGGCTTGTAGAGAAGCTTGTGCGTTATGCCCGCCGCGTAGCCGACGATGATAATGAGGAGGAAGGCGAGGCTCTTGCCTCCGTTGCTCCTGGTCCTGAACGACTTGGCGATGGAAACGGGCCAGGCGGCGCCGAAGCACAGCAGCATGATGATCTCGAAAATACTCATAGTTCCCTTTCGCCCGATTGTTCTATAACGCCATCTTGAAGAAGGCCGCGGCGCCGCTCATGATCATGTCTATCGATACCGCGGTCAAGACCAGGCCCATCAGGCGCTCTATCGCGGATAGTAGCTGAACGCCCAGCAGGCGCTTGAAGGCGGAGGACAGCAGGAGGCTGAGCAGGGTAATCGCCATGGAGATGGATAATGCCGCTATCCAGGCCGGCATCCTCGAAGGGTCGTCGGCGGCCACGAGCATGGCGGTGGCTATCGCCGAGGGACCGGCGACGAGCGGAACCGCTATCGGGACTATGAGCGGCTCGCCGTCGGTCGGGCCCTCGCCCATGCGGGCGCCGGCCGCGGGGAATATCATGTTTATCGCGATGAGCAGGAGTATGACGCCCCCGGCCGCCTTGAGGCTGGCGTCGCCGATGCCGAGAACGCCGAGCACGCCGCGGCCGCCTATCATGGCTAGCAGAAGGATGAGGAACGCGAAGGCTACCTCCCGCAGTATCACGCGCGTGCGTCGCTGCGGCGATACCCGTTCCAACGCGGTTATGAACAACGGTATGTTGCCGAGCGGATCGGTCACGAGGATGAGTATCATCGTCGCGTGCAAGAAACGGCTATCCATAGAGGGCCTCCGAAATCTTAGTCACCCAGTATAACGGAGACGGCCGGCCCGATGGAACCAGGGCCGCGGGCGACGATAGCGTATGGCGGGCCGCCCTTGACGCCTGCCGCGCGATGCCGTAGTTTGCCTATGCGATTCCGGGGAGGGCGCGCGATGGGAAAGGGCTACCTGCAGGTATACACGGGTAACGGCAAGGGCAAGACGACCGCGGCCATAGGCCTCTGCGTCCGGGCGCTCGGCGCAGGCATGTCCGTCTATATCGGGCAGTTCATCAAGGGCATGCGCTATTCGGAAATCGCGACCCTCGAGGCGCTCGCCGCCGCCCTGGGGCCGGAACGGCTCGTCATCAGGCAGTACGGCCGCGGGTGCTTTATCCATAGGGATCCCGAGAAGGTCGACATCGACATGGCCGGCGACGGGTTGGCCCTGGCTCGCGACGCGCTGACTTCCGGCCGCTACGGCCTCGTGATACTCGACGAGCTCAACGTCGCGGTCAAGGTCGGCGTCGTATCGGAGGCCGACGCGCTATCGCTGGTAGCCGCCCGGCCGCCCGAGACGGAACTCGTCGTCACCGGGCGCTACGCTACGGACGCGATGCTCGCGGCGGCCGATCTCGTCACCGAGATGCGCGAGATACGCCACTACTATCGGAAGGGCGTCGAGGCCAGGGACGGCATAGAGCGGTGAGGCCGCTCGGCTAGAACCCATTTACCCGCTTTCCGCAAAGCATATTCTGATAGCATCGAACGCAGCCGGGAAATAGCCCGTTCTTCGATCTCTTGAGGGCGAGGCGGAATTTCTGCGCCCGCTCGCCGTTGAATATCTCGAAGAACGGCTTCTCTCGGATGTTGCCCAAGGGATAGTCGTTATAGTCGGCGCAGAAGTGCACGTCGCCGTTATAGTCGATATTGGCCTGGCACCACGGCACGATGCAGTGCGTCCTGACCGGTTCGTCCAGCTTGCTGTAGTACACGTCGATCTTGTCCGGCGCGAGGGCCGGGACGGTAATGATAGGGTGGTCGATATCCATGTCGTGGATTCGCGACAGGATGTCGTACAGTTCCTTACCGTCGATGTCATCGTTATAGCCGGTCGCGTAGCCCTGCAGGCACGTGATGTCGGTATCGAGCTCCCGCTTCATGAACGCGCGCTGCTCGTCGACGATCGCGTCGTTGGTGTACGTCCCGAGGTTGTAGATATGCCAGGCCAGCTTGAAGGGCCTGGTCGCCTCCGCCAGGGAGTACAGGTCCTTGTAATTGAGATTATTTACGGTGGTGACCACGCCCATGTAGGGGTAGTGCGAGCCTTGCCGTTCCTTCTCTCGGTTGATCGCCTCGAAGCCCGCGACTACGCGCTTGTAGGAGCCCGCCCCGCGTATGCGGTCGTTGGTTTCCTCGAAGCCGTCGAGCGATACGAAGAGCGCGTGCCACTTCCTCTCGACGATCTCCTTGGCGAATTTCTCCAGGTAGGTGCCGTTGGTGTTGACGCTTACCACGAGCCCCGCTTCCATCATGTAGTCGATCAGCGGGAAGAGGTCGGGGTACATGAACGGTTCCCCGCCCCACAGGTAAACGACTGGCCGTTTATCCTTGATCTGGTCGACGAGGCGCTTATAGTCCTCGAGCGGTACGATCTTCTCGGCTTCGTTGGCCGCGAAGCTACCCTTAAGCACCCCTTTGTCGCCTCTCTGGCCGCACATCACGCAACGCAGGTTGCAGAGCGGTGTCAAACGGAAGTATATCAGCCCGAGCTCGTCCGTAGTGGATGGATGGAAGACTCTATCGATAGCCATGGCCTTACGTTGGGCGAGGAATGCCTTGGAAAGGCGCTTGGCGAGTATGGGGTCTTTCTTTAGTAGCCTGGGGACTACGGAAAAATTCGTTTTCATTGCTTGTCCTGGATGCGGTATGTATCTCGTTAGACGAGCTTGTCGAGAAAAGGTTTCATAATCGCCGGCGGCGCCGTCCTGGGCAGTAGCCCGAACAGGAAGGCCGCGAACTTGTTCCTTGTCCCGGCTATGACGGAGGCCTTTCCGCGCGACAGCGCCTCCAGGCCGATATCCGCGACCTCTTCGGCCCCGAGGCTGTTCGCGTTGGAAAATTTTACGTACGCTTCGCTGACGATACCCGCGTTCGCGTCGAAGCTCGTACGGACGTATCCGGGCAATAGGCAGGTAACGACGACGCCGGAGTCCTTGAGCTCGGCCCGTAGCGCCAGGCTATAGGCGTTGACATAGCTTTTCGTGGCCGCGTACGACGCGAAATACGGCGTCGCGTTGAGGCCGGCGAATGAGCCTACGTTGAGGATGCGGCCGGAGCCGCGCGCCTTCATGTCCCTGCCGAACAGCGCGCATAGATTGGTTAGCGCGCTGACGTTCAGGTTTACCATCGCCTCCAGGGCCGCGGGCGCCAGATCCAGGCTCTCTCCGAACACGCCGGATCCGGCGTTGTTGACTAGCAGCTCTATGGAGAGGCCTTTCTCGGCGCAGGCGGCGTAGAGCCGCTCCGCCGCTCCCGGAACCGAGAGGTCGCACGGCAGGACGACCGCGGCGTTCGCGTTCGCGCCCGCCAAGCCGGTTTTAACCGCCTCGAGCGTGGTCGAGTTACGACCTACCAGGACGACGGCCCAGCCGTCTGCGGCGAGCCTTGTAGCGAATTCCTTACCTATACCGCCTGAGGCGCCCGTGACGAGCGCGTATTTAATGAGGGAGTGCATAGCTCGTTTATAGACTATATCCCCGAAAAGTAAAACCCATGAACCTTCCCCGAACGATCATGCGTCGGCTCGTTCCGCGCTCGATCGCGGGCCTAGCGCGCAGGCGCTCAGCGAAGCGGCCCAACCGCGCTTGTTCCATAACGCGCAACCGCCCTTGGTTTCGGTAAGTTCGCCGTGCCGCGCCCTGATCTCGCGCATCAACGGCGAGTCCAGCGCCTCGGCGAGCGAGCGATCGGCCGCGTTCGAATCGGAGAACGGGGCGAAGGGGCATGCTTCGAGCGCGCCGTCATCGGCGAGATGGATGAATCCGCGTCCCGCCGCCAGGCATCCGCCGAACGCTTCCTCGTCGCCGGGCAGTGAAACGGTCATGAACGCGTACCGGTCAAAGCGGCCGGGGCGCGACAGGTCGGCCTTCTGGTCGTCCCGTAGTACGAGCCCGTCCGTGCCGGATGCCACCGGTACATACTCGATAAGGAAGAGTACCGACGCGCCGAGTTCCTCGATCTCCCTCAGGAATCTGTCAGACAGAGCGGAATCGGCGTTACGGGCCGTAAGCGTTACCGAAAAGCCGAAGAGGGCGCCGCGCCGCCTGAGCTCCGCCGCGGCCGCCATGGCCGCCTCGTGTACCCCGATGCCTCGACGCCCTGTCGTGAATTGCTCATCGCCTTCGACGCTGAAAATAGGTATGAGCCTCCCGGAGGTGAAGAGATCCAGGTATTCGGCATCGACGAGCGTGCCGTTGGTGAATACCGGGATTGCGACGCCTCTAAGGCCGGCCGCCTTCTTGACGAGGTTCCGCCTGAGGAGCGGTTCTCCCCCTGCCAGCATGATGGTGCCGGTTCCGAGCCGCGTCGCCTCTTCGAACAACGAAAGAAGCCGTTCGTCTGATAGCTCCGGGCGAGCGCCCGGCCGAAGGGCTTTGGAATAGCAGCCCTCGCAATCGAGGTTGCAGCGCCTCGTTATGGACGATATGAGTATTCCTGGAATCGTCGTACCGACCCGGGCGGCGCGTTCGCGCTTCTTGGCTTGTCCGAGCTGGAACGCCGCGATCTTAGCCAGCGTCGCGATCCGGCGCATCGTAGCCGGAAGGCCGCCGCCCAAGCGCGGCTTGGAGGACCCGCGCCGGCCTGCGATGGCCTTCCCGAGGGCCTGCAAGTAAAACGACTTGTTCCTCGAATCGAATTTGTTTTTATCCTGCATGAGTTCCCTTTCCATTCCGCGACGCGTCTTTCGGCTTCCGCTCTCGCGCGAGGCCCGAGGCGCGCCCGGTCGTTATATTCTGGGCTCCCCGCCCGCGTTCGCGGCGAAGGGGCCTAGTATTCTATCTAAGATGAAGCCCAGGTCCGAGTCCCGGTCCGCCTCGCCTGATCTCCCGTTCGTCGATCGCCTGAGGAAGGATAGACCGTAGCACCGCGCGAGATCCCCATCTAGTAGCTCGCGCCGCGTCTTGAATTCTCCGCTGGTACCAGATTTCCTTACTATACCGGCGACGTCCCTGATTAACGCTTTCTGCTCTCTTCTGTCGGCCGCGGCTTCGTCGCCCTCGGCGGACGCCGCCGAGAATGCTTCGACGGTCGACGCCAACGGGGCGTCGGCTCCCCGAACATCCTGTCCGCCGCGGCGATTTCGCGGGCTTGGCCGCCCTTTATGAGCCTCATCGTCGTCGCAATGATTTCTCGTATATGTCATCAGACATAGGGTTCCTTTTTCTTTGAACGCGTTCAATACAGTAGCAATCTATCGCTTTCTACAATTCTTTTCAAGTTCCTTCCAATCCGTCTTTAGTGTTACGAACCTTACGGACAAGCAAGCGACGCGGCTCCCATGTGCGTGCCCGCTGTATTCCAAGCAAAGGAGT
>PGXV01000010.1 GCA_002839315.1 Spirochaetae bacterium HGW-Spirochaetae-3 | reverse complement strand
CAGAAGCGGAACGCGAAGCGAGGACTTGCCACGCTGTGCATAGGCGGCGGCATGGGCATCGCGATGTGCGTGGAGCGCTAAGGCCGTAGAGAAAAGGATCGGTGGTTCAGGGGATGAGTGGATCAGTTAGCGTAACTGAACCCTTAAACCCCTGAACCCCTGATCTACTTAATATTCGTATCAGGCGTTAGCCCAGAGCTTGACGAGTTCCAGCGTCGTGTCTACGGCGAGTACCATCTCGGCCGCGCTGGCCCATTCGTGGCGACCGTGGAAATTGTGCATGCCGGCGAAGATGTTCGGCGTCGGGATGCCCATCTCGGTCAGGCGCGCGCCGTCGGTACCGCCGCGTATCGGCTTTGAGTACGGCTCGGCTCCGGCCTTGCGTGCGGCCTCGTACAGGCGCGCGAGCACCTCTGGACTGGCGTCTAGCTTCTTCTTCATGTTCAAGTATTGCTTGCGGATATCGAAGCTCACCTTACCGCCGGGGAATTGCGCCTCGACGGCGGCGGCGAGCGTCCGAACGGTCTCGTGGCGGCGGGCCATGCCATCGTCGGTGAAGTCCCTGAGGAGCACGTCGACGTTGGCAGATTCGACGCCGCCGCGTATCTCGTGCGCGTAGTAGTAGCCGTACCACCCGTCTGTGGATTCGGGGCTCTCGCTACGGGGCAGCATCGATACGAAACCGGCCGCCATCGATACGGCGTTAGCCATGACGCCCCGCGCGTAGCCCGGATGGGCGGACTTGCCCGTGAACGTCATCTTCGCTTCGTACGCGGTGAAGCATTCCGACTCTATCTCGCCTCCGCGGCCGCCGTCGAAGGTGTAGCACGCGTCCATCTTGACCTTGCCCGCGGGGAAGCCGTCCATGCCCTTTCCCGTCTCCTCGTCGGGCGAGAAGATCGCGTAGAGAGGGCCGTGGACCGCCTGGGGATCCTTGAGCAGGGCGGCGAGCGCCGTCATGGCGATGGCTATGCCGCTCTTGTCGTCGGCCCCGAGCAGGGTAGTGCCGTCGGTGACGATCAGCGTATCGCCGACATAGTCAGCGAGCTCGAGGAATTCGGTCGGGTCGAGGGTCCAGTCGGCGGACAGCTTGATCGCCTTGCCGTCGTACTTCGGGACTACCCTGGGCTTCACGTCGGCCCCGGAGACCTCGCTGGAGGTGTCGAGATGGGCCATCAGGCCTATCGTCGGCTTCTTCTCGTAGCCGGGCGTGGCCGGCACGCGCGCTATGACGAAGCAGTGCTCGTCGACGCTGACGTCGGAAATGCCGAGGGCCTTGAGCTCGACCTCGAGGAGCCTCGCGAGGTTCCATTGGGAAGGAGTCGACGGAATAACGTCGACGTGGCGGTCGCTCGTGGTTTCTATCTTGGCGTAGCGCACGAGCCGTTCGATCGTCTCGGCCGTATGCGGCCTGGCTAATATCGCAGCGTAATCTTTCATGGCTGGAAAGTATGCCGTCGTACCGTCGCTTTATCAAGCGATAGTATTGTTTCTACCTGTAGTTCGCGCAGGCTGGGCCGCGCTCAAGAGCCGTTCCGCGAGTCCGAGGCTCCTGAATGCCGAGGCTATCTGCGTGAGCGCCTCGAGGTGGATCTCTGGGCCGGAATCCGCGGGCGAAACGAGGGCTACGGTGATGAGGACGGGTGTCGCCAGAGCGGCGAGGGGCCATCCGGCCGGCCTGGATCCTATCGCCACGGTCGGCTCGTCGATACCGTCGGAGTGGGCGTGCAGCAGCAGTATGCCGGGCGCCAGTTCGATAGGCTCCTTGCGCGCTACGCCGGAGAATACGGCGGCGAGCCTGCCCGACGTCCCGCGGGCGCCGGGGAACATCGAGTCGGTCAGGCATCGGATGGCGTCGACGAGGGCCGCCTCTCGCATATCGACGAATACCCTGCCGGAATCGAAGGCCGTTCCGATGAGGGGAGGCCATTCGGCGCTCGATGGCGCGGTATCCCCGCTTATAGCCGACGCGTCGCCCGGGGTACCGGGGAGGTACCATAGCGCGATGGAAGCATCGGGGAATGAAGCGTCGAGGATGACCGGTAGCCGCTCGTGTCCCGGATTCCATGCCTTGGCGCCCGGCCTTGATAGCAAGACCGCTAACGAGGCCTCCCGCGAGGACCTGGCATCGATCGCGGCCGGTATGTCGCGCCACGCGGGAACCGAACCGACGCGACGGGGATCGAGGAGCCCTCTCGCTGCTTCGACGAGCGTCGAAGCAGGCGCGCCTATCATCAGCGCCTCAAGCGATGCTACCGGGCTTCCCCACGCGCGTGCGACGGCCTCCAGGGCAAGGAGGAAACCGGGCGACTTCTCCGCTCCGGCCACGGTCATCGTTACGAGCCGCCGCGATGAGGAGAACGATTCCGGTCTTCGTATCTCGACGACGGAGCCGGGAAACGCTACGAGGATATCGGCGATAGCGTCGCCCGATCCGAGCACGAGCGCGTCGGCGCGTCGTTCCAGCGCCGCGCGGGCGAGGCCGTCCGGGACGCTGGCCGAGACGACGACGCTGGGCAGTATCCGGATATCGGCGGCCGCCCCCGTCGCTACGCACCGAACGAGGGCTTCCTCAGCGTCGCGCGGGCTCGGTCCTACGCCATCTTCCGTCGAAGCGACGCAGACGGCGCGTAACGGCTCTCCGGGCTGTCCGAGCGCCGAGGCGAACGACAGCGCCCCGAGCGGATCTCCCTTCGGCGATATGCCGACTACGGCCTTCATCGCGTGGCGGGTAGCGGGGGCGAAGCCGGGGAAGGTCGCCTTGCGCGCGAACGGCGTCGCTACCAGGTACGCGAGCGCGAAGCCTGCGATGGCCGCGTCGTCGACCAAGCCCGCGCGCTTCGCGGCGATCAGGGCGGAGAAAGCTACCGCCTCGGCCGGCAACCTGAACGTTCTGTTCCCGGCGATAAGCGTACCGATCGCGGCGGCCGCGAGCACTCCGACTGCGAATACGGCAATGCCGGGCAACGCCGTCGAGAGGCCGGCTACGGGTACCCCGAATCCGGCGACGAAGGCGAGCGCGTACCCCGTTTCCTTAGACGATATCCGCTCGAACGATCCTTGGCGCTCGGCCTCCGTGCTGCGGCGACGCCCGGCGCCCATGGCCAGACCAGCGGCCAGGCCAGCGGCCGGCCACGGCATGCCCACGGCCCGGAGAGACCAGGCGAGGCAAAGCGACAGGACGAGTACGAGGTTCCGTAACCCGCGTCCACGGCCGCCGCCCTTTCTGGCCTGTTTCGATACGATGGAGACGGCCGTAGCAGAGCCGAGGGCCGCGATAGCTGCAGCGTACGGCACCGGCCCGAAAACGGTGGCCGTAGTCAGGAAGGCTACGGCGGCGATCATTCCCGGGGCCGATGGGGAGACCGACAGCCAGAGCGCGGCCGCCAGGTACAGGGCCGTGCGCAAGCCCGCGATGGCTCCCGCGTCGGAGAACGCGCCTAGGCCTATCGCGATCGCGGCGCCGACCGCCGGCGCGGCGCAGTACGAGAGTATCTGCCGCCAGTATTTATCTGTAGTGAATCCGCCCCCGGCCACCCCGCGTCTTGACCGGGCGGCTTCCGACCCCGCGGCCATAGTCGCGGCGACGCAGGCGGCGTCGGCGACCAGCCGATACATCGCGGGCGACCATGGTTCGGCGCCTGAACGCGACAAGGTTGCCGCCGTCGCCATGCCCAGAGCTACGAACGCCGCCGTAGCGCCGCCGTGGAATCGGCTCAAGGCTGCCGAGACGATCGCCCTCGCCGCGAGGTACGCGATGAGAGGCGCCAGGAGCGACGGGTACTCGAATACGGTGAACATACGCTATCCATACCGTAGGCCATGGATGGCGGTTTCGCAAGATAGGTCGCAGCGTTAAAACTCGCCGAGCATCACGACCTCGGTTTCCAGTTCTATCCCGAAGGCCTCGCGGGCGGCCGACCGGGCATCCTCGATCAGGGCCGCCATGTCGGCCGCGCTCGCGCCTCCGGCGTTGACGAAGATATTCGCGTGCTTCGGGCTGACCATCGCATCGCCGCGGCGCCTTCCCCGGAACCCGAGCTCGTCGAGTATCTTGCCTGTCGGCCTGCCGTGATCCCGGTTGTTCTTGAACAGGCTGCCGGCGCTCGGATAATCGAAGTGGCCCTTGGCCGCTCGGTCGGCCTCGAGTTGCGCCATCCTGGACGCGATCGCGGCACGGTCGCCGGGAACCGCGCGGAACGAGGCCGCTACGACGATGGAACCCGACAGCGATCCTCCGCTCATGAACGGCGTACGCTTATAAGCCCATGAATCGCGCTCTATGGCGGTAGACGAGACCGATGCCGCCATCGCCCCGATATAGTCGACGCTCTCGAGGGCGTCGGCGAATTCGCGATCGTAGCACCGGGCGTTCATGTAGACGGCCCCGCCGACGGAACCGGGCAGTCCCGCCGCGAATTCCAGGCCGGTCACGCCCGATTCCTGCGCCAGCCTGACGAGCGCGACGACCGGCAGGCCCGCTTCCGCGCGTAGCAGTCCGTCGCGCCCGATGCTCGCCCCGCGAAGCAGTTCCGTCGACGCGACGACGCCGCGCACGCCGCGGTCGGCCACCAGCAGGTTGGCGCCTCCCCCTATGACGGCGATCGGTACGCCCTCCTCGCGAACCGCCGTGAGCAACGCGGATAGCGCGTCGGCGGTACGGGGACGGACGAAGGCGTCCGCGGGGCCGCCGATTCGGAACGTCGTATGTCGAGCCATAGGCTCGTCGTACGCTATTTCCGCGTCTATATTGCAATTCTCTATGAATTTACGTAGTGTAGTCATGCTTCGCGTATGCTACCGCAACATGCGTACTATGTTAAGCCGATTACGCTCTTATGAGGATTTTATACAGAGACACAGAGAAGATGAGGTAGGAAATAACTGGTGCTAGAGATGGCGTTGCTAAATTCTACTTCGGTTTTTATACTACGTCGCTTTGCTTCTCGTCTTCTCCGTGTCCCTGTTTTATAATTCCTGTCTTCATCATAGTATTTTGAAAGGAGGACCGCATGGGCTTACGGCTCTATAACACGCTCGGACGTTCCCTTCAGGCGTTCGAACCGATTCAACCGGGAAAAGTAGGCTTCTACGGATGCGGCCCGACCGTATACAACTTCGCCCATATCGGCAACCTGCGCGCCTACGTCTTCGACGACCTGATCGCCCGCTCCCTTCGGTACCTCGGTTACGAGGTTACCCACGTGATGAACATCACGGACGTCGGCCATCTATCCGGCGACGACGACTCGGGCGAGGACAAGATGGTCAAGACGGCCGCCGAGCGCGGCAAGAGCGTGCTCGAGGTGGCGAAGTACTATACGGAAGCGTTCTTCGACGATACCGGCCGCCTTAATATCGTGCGTCCGACGGTCGTCTGCAATGCTACCGAGCACGTCGGAGATATGATCGAACTGATAAAGAGGATAGAGGCTAACGGCTTCACCTATTCCGCCGGCGGGAACCTCTACTTCGACGTGTCGAAATTCCCGTCATACGGGGAGCTGGCGCTACTCAAGCTCGACGAGCTGCAATCCGGCGCCCGCATCGAGGTGGATGAGAACAAGCGGAATCCGCAGGACTTCGTGCTGTGGTTCACCAAGTCAAAGTTCGAGGATCAGGCTCTTCAGTGGGACAGCCCCTGGGGGCGCGGCTATCCCGGCTGGCACGTCGAGTGCTCCGCGATGAGCATGAAATACCTGGGCGAGAGCTTCGACATCCATGCCGGCGGTATCGACCATATTCCCGTGCACCATACGAACGAGATAGCCCAGAGCGAGGCCGCGACGGGTAAAAAATGGGTTAATTACTGGTTGCATAATGAGTTCCTTGTAATGGGAGCCGGCAAGATGAGCAAGTCCAAGGGCGGTTTCCTTACGCTCCAGACACTCGTCGACGCTGGCTACGATCCTCTCGATTACCGCTATTTCTTGCTCGGCGGGCACTATCGCTCGCAGCTGCAATTCTCGTACGAGGCCCTCGACTCGGCTAAGGCGTCGCGCGCGTCGCTCTTCGACAGAGTCCTGGTCCTGCGCGACAAATTGCACGGTGGCGAGGCGACGCCCGTCGACGGCCTGTGCCCTGCCGCGAAGGCGAGGCTCGCCTCGTTCCGCGTCGCCATCGAGGACGACCTGTCCACGCCCCGCGCGATA
The DNA here is from genome assembly GCA_002839315.1 of Spirochaetae bacterium HGW-Spirochaetae-3. Taxonomy (GTDB): domain Bacteria; phylum Spirochaetota; class Spirochaetia; order Treponematales; family UBA12059; genus SZUA-370. Next base: position 118,845 of record PGXV01000010.1, on the reverse strand, counting down.
GCGGAGCTATGGGGAGTCCTCAAGGAGCAGGGCGTACCGGCGGCCGACGCGCTCGGCGCGGCCTTCGACATGGACCGCGTGCTAGGACTCGGGCTGGCGGGGCTGGAGCGGGCCGAGGAGGCCCCGGTCGACGAGACGCTCGCGTCCGAGGTCGAGCCGCTTATAGCCGAGCGCGTCGCCGCCAAGAAGGCTAAGGACTTCGCCAAGGCCGACGCCATACGCGACGACCTCAAGGCTCGAGGTATCCTCCTCGAGGACGGCCCCGGCGGCACCACGTGGAAGCTTTCGCCGGACGTCGCTTCCGGAAAAGCGCCGAGCGCGTAACGGACAGGGGACGAGGATTGTTTAACGATAGTAGGGGCGTGGACGGAGCTGCCTTCAAGGCCCTGTACGACGAGACGTTCTCGATGCTCTTCAGGGTGGCCCGTCGGATAACCAATTCCGACGAGGCGGCCGAGGACGTCGTGCACGACTCGTACATCAAGGCGGTCGAGCGCTGGGATATCTTCCCTACCAGGGACGATGCCAAGTACTGGCTCATCCGGGTCGTCAAGAACAACGCCCTCAACTGGATAAAGCGCAAGGGCAGGGAGCAGAAGGTTTACCAACGTTATTTCAAGGAAATGGACGCCGTGTCCGAGTCTCCCGAGGATGAGACGCTGAAGGGCGAGGCGAAGGACGATGTTCGCAGGTACCTGGACAGGCTGCCGGAGAAATTCCGGATGGTGCTCGTGCTCAAGGAGTATGGCCTGCTCAATTATAAGGAAATAGGGCGAGTGCTGGGCATAGCCGAGGGTAATGTCAAGGTAAGGGTATTCCGGGCTCGAGAGGCCCTTTCTAGGATGATGCGGGAGGATGGTAACGATGTGTCCCGACCGTGAGCTTTTATCCGCGTGGATAGACGGCGAAGTACCGTCGCCATGGCGAGAGACTATCGAACGGCATATCGGCTCGTGCGACTCGTGCTCGGAGGCCGCGGCGTCGGTACGTCGCGTTCGTGCGCTGTTCTCGTCTGACGTCGGCGCCATGGCCGCTTCCGAGGCCGCATCCAAGGCCCGCGTGGAGGATCGCCTCTCGTTCGCGGCGTTACGCGCTACGTCGCGTCCGAGCTCGTTCTGGTCGGGCCGGTTCGCCGTACCGTTCCCGGCCGCCGCCGCCGCCGCTCTGGTGCTCGCCTTGCTCGGCGTCGCCCTCGTCGGTACCGGTCGCCGTAACGCCGAGTTGCGCATGGCCGTACAGCGCGCCTACGACGCGACGCCGGTCGCCGCGTCCGGCATGGGGATCGAGGCGGTCATCGACTTTATCTCCAAGCAGAATTCAGCGGTAAACATAAATATTACCCTTCCGGCGAATGCGTACGGCGGTTCAGCCGGCGAGCCTTTCATCGTGCGCGAGGCCGACTATCAGGCGGGGATTCGCCAGTGAGGCGCGGTGCATTCTCCGGGACGGCTATCCTCGCCGCCTTCGTAGCCGTCTCCGCCTGGGCGCAGCAGTCCCCTTCGCTCGAGGCTCCGTTGAAGGTCGCGGCCGAGTCGGGATCCCTCGCCGCCATCCCGCCCGCGCTGATCGGCGAGGCGCTGACCGTGACGATTAACGCTTCGGTCGGTTCGTCTTCCGAGACTCCTGATTGGGAAGCGACGGATATCAAGTACACGATTCCCGGTACCTCGGTATCGGTCAAGATGGTCGGTAGCGAGGTCGCTATCGTCATAACCGTTACGCCTTACAAGAAGAAGGAAGGCGGGCTCCTGCTCGTCGCGCAGGGCCAGGTCTGGTACAAGGACGGCGAGTCCGGTCTGCGCTACCGTACGACGATCGACACGCTCTCCGTGGCGTTCGGCGAGCGCGTGCTGTTCTATCCATTCGGCGCCCATGCCGGCATCGGCGCTCCGCTTCGCGTTGAATTGATCATGGACCGCTATTCTCCCGACGCCGCGAAGGACAAGGCCAAGCCGTGAGAGTCGGCCTTTCGCCTCCCCGCAAGACCGATCGCCACGGGCGCCCGAGGGTCCTGCTCGTTTCGCTCGCGCTAGCGGCGATAGCGTCTGTAATAGCTATTCCGGTCGCCCGCGATCACGCTAATAAGCCATCCGTCATATCCATAGATCCGCCCATAGGCGAACCAGGCGGTATGCTGCTGATAAAGGGCCGTCACTTTGGAGCCGAACGCGGAGAGGGCAAGGTACAATTCGACGGCGCCTCGCCGACTTCGTCGGCGTACGTCTCCTGGGCTGATGACCGTATCGAATTACGGATTCCCTTGTACGCGGAATCCAGCCTGGTGCACGTGGTCACCGAGGCCGGCAGGTCCAACGCGAGGATGTTCATGAGCCGCGCGTTGCTCCCTTCATCCCCTCAAGGCTCCGGTTCGCGCTCGCTCGGACCTACCGTAGAGTCTCTTTCCTCCGATTCCGGCGTCGTAGGGTCGTTGCTGACCGTCAAGGGGCTGAATTTCGGGTCCAACAGGGGCGATTCCGCCGTGCTCTTCACCTGGATGGGAGAGACGGCCATCCAGACGCCTAACGACGAATCCGGTCGAGGGTACGTTCAACCCCTCGATTCCTCCGGCGAGTACGAGAGCTGGTCCGACAAGGAAGTCCGCGTACGCGTACCGGACGGCGCGGTTACCGGAGGCGTCGCGATCAGGACGGCCAAGGGTACGAGCCCCGTCCGCTATTTCCAGGTAGTCGACGCTCCCGGTACGAAGTCGTTTATAGGCCGTAAGACCTATGCCCTATCCAGCTTCGTCACGATATCAAGGGTTCAGGCAACTGGCCAGAATTCGATCTATATCTGGATGCCGTTTCCCGTCGATACGCCATCGCAGCGCGGCGTCAAGGCGCTGGGCAGGACCGCGGAGCCTCTGCTGCCTGACTATCGGGGCTTGTCGGCGTACCGTCTCGCCGATCTCGTTCCCGATAAGCTGGCGTCTCTCGGCCAGGATCATCTCGTGCAGGTATACGGCGTCGAGACCGATGTGAAGGCTGACAAGATAAAGCCGCCCCCTTCGCCCTCACCGAACCTGTATACGACCCTGACCGCGGCGGACCCGCTCGTCCCGTCCTCCGACCCCGCCGTGATCGCCTTCGCGAAGAAGGCAGCGGGGCGCGAGAAGAACCCGTACCGAATCGCGCAGGCGACTCTCGCGGCGCTGGCCTCGGCCGTACGGTACGATCCCGCGGCCCAGGCGGAATCCCCCGCGCTGGCCCTGTCAGCGGGCAAGGCCGATTCGTGGGATATGGCGATCCTATACGCCGCGGCGCTCCGTGCCTCGGGAGTGCCGGCCCTCCCCGTGGCGGGCGTCGTCGTGGACGACTCGCGCCGCGCCTGGCGCCACGCGTGGGCGGAATTCTACGTGTACGGCTTCGGCTGGGTCCCGGTCGACCCGGTTCTCGCGTCGGGCGGCGACGTCGGGGACTTCTCCGCGCCCTTCGCGGATCGTTCCCGGTACTTCGGCAACATGGACGATCGGCATATAGCGTTCTCTAGAGGGCTTTCCAGCGTAGACCGCATCACCCCCGATGGGCGTACGGTATCCGCTTCCAGGCGCTATTCCTTCCAGAACATCTTCGAGGAAGCCGCAGGGAGCATCAAGTCCTATACGTCGTTCTGGAGCGACGTCGAGATTACCGGCGTATACTAACCGGCTTCTGGGAACTCGGTTATTGTGGTATGCTATAACGTCATATTAGGAGGCTCCCCATGTCATATATTGAGAAAGCCGATCCCGAACTCTGGAAGGCCATCGGGCTGGAAGAGGATCGACAGCGGATGAATCTTGAGCTTATCGCCAGCGAAAACTACGCTTCCAAAGCCGTCATGGAGGCCGCGGGCTCCGTGCTCACGAATAAATACGCCGAGGGGTACCCTGGAAAACGGTACTACGGCGGCTGCGAGTTCGTCGATATCGCCGAGAACCTGGCGCGTGACCGCGCCAAGGAGCTGTTCGGCGCCGATTACGTCAACGTCCAGCCTCATTCGGGTTCCCAGGCTAACATGGGCGTCTACTTCGCGGCCCTCAAGCCAGGCGACACCATCCTGGGCATGGATCTCGCGCACGGCGGTCACCTGACCCACGGCGCTCCCGTGTCGTTCTCGGGCAAGATGTACAACGTCATACGATACGGCGTTAACCGGGAGACCGAGACCATAGACTATGAAGAGCTCGAGCGCCTCGCCAAGGAGAATAAGCCCAAGCTGATTATCGCCGGAGCCAGCGCCTATCCCAGGGTTATCGATTTTCAGCGATTCAGGAACATAGCCGATGAGGTCGGCGCCCTGTTCATGGTCGATATGGCGCATATCGCGGGCCTCGTCGCTGCAGGCGCCCACCCGAGCCCGATCAAGATAGCCGATTTTACTACGACGACGACCCATAAGACCCTGCGCGGCCCGCGTGGCGGCGCGATCTTTATCGGCACCGACAAGGAAAACACCATCGGCGCGACGACGCCCAAGGGCGATCGCGTCAAGTTGTGGTCCGAACTTATCGACGGTACCATCTTCCCCGGCATCCAGGGCGGTCCTCTCTGCCACATAACCGCGGCCAAGGCCGTCGCCTTCAAGGAAGCCCTGTCGCCCGCTTACAAGGACTACATCCGTCAGGTCGTCGTCAACGCAAAGGCCCTGGCGAAGGCCTTGGCCGAAGGCGGCGCGCGTATCGTGTCGGGAGGTACCGACAACCACCTGATGCTCGTCGACCTGTCCCCGCTCGGTATCACCGGCAAGGAAGCCGAGAAGTGGCTGGACCTGGCCGGAATTACCGTCAACAAGAACGGCATACCGTTTGATCAGAAGAGCCCGTTCATCACGTCCGGGATACGCGTCGGCACCCCCGCCGTCACCACGCGCGGCATGAAGGAGCTCGAGATGGGGCAGATCGCCGGCCTCATCATGGACGTTCTCAAGTCGAAGGGAGAGCCCTCCGTTACCGAAACGGCAAAACGCAAGGTCCATGCGCTGACCGGGCGATTTGGGCTTCCGGCGGATCTGTGATAGATTAATCGTTCGGCGGCCCCGGGGCTATCTTCGAGACGCATCGGAGATTGACAACCCTCCGGGGCGTCCCTATACTTTAGCGAGCCTTGCGACGGGAGAAATGGTAACGGCATGGAAAATCCGCTCCAGCTGTCCTTCATCAATTTTAAAAAAGACTCATATATTATCGTCGAAGGTAAGCAGAACGCCGATCGTTTCTTTATCATAAAATCGGGCAAGGTCCGTATCTCCAAGGAAATCGAGGTCGTGGAGGAAGAGGGCGGCAACGTCTACTCGCCAGGGGACTTTTTCGGCGTCGTATCGACCATGTCCAGCCACAGCCATATCGAGACCGCTCAGGCAATCACCGACGTAACGCTGATAAGCGTGCAGCGCGAGCAGTACGGCCTCCTTATCGAGAAGAATACGCCCGTCGCCATGAAGATAATCATGGGCTTCTCTAAACGCATGCGCTTCCTCGACGAGGCCCTGACCCGTATCACGCTGAAGAAATCCGCCGATATCGATCCGTCGCATCTGTACAAGGTGGCGGAATGCTACGCGAGGCAGAGCCAGTTCAACCAGGCGTACTACGCGTACTACCAGTACCTCAAGTTCTGTCCCAACGGTCAGCACGCCCAGGCGGTCAAGGAGCGCATGTCCAAGATAAAGCCTTACTCCAAGGCCGTGTACCTGGACGGCTCCACGGAGGAATTCAACCGCTATTATCCCAAGGATACGATGGTCTTCTCCGAGGGCATGCCCGGGACCGAGCTATACATCATTCAGAAGGGCTCGGTGAAGATAACAAAGATCGTCGACAACACCGAGGTGCTGCTGGCGGTGCTCAAGGCGGGAGACATCTTCGGGGAGATGTCCTTATTGGAGAACAAGCCCCGCTCGGCGAGCGCTATCGCCTACGAGGACGCCTACCTGCTCGCGGTCAACAAGCAGAATTTCGAACGGATGGTCCAGGCTCAGCCGCAGATCGTCACCAGGCTGACACAGCTTCTCGCCGAGCGCATCTGGTTCATATACAAGCAACTCGCCAATACCCTTATCTCCGACCCGCTCGGCAGGATGTACGACGCCTTGCACATACAGCTCGAGAAGAATCGCGTACCTATAAAGAACGGCGCTACGTACGCCTTCGAATTCGGGCCCAAGGAACTGGTCAACATGGTCGGCCTGCCGATCGCCGAGGGCAACATGGTAGCCCAGCAGTTGCTTTCAAATAAGCTGTTCCGCCTGATAGACAACAAGATCGTCGTCCAGGATATGAGCGAGGTCGTAAAACAGGCTGAGTACTACCGGAAGATGCAGAAGATAGAGAAAGCCCGCAAAGAGGCCCAGGCGGCCCGTTGACGCCCGACGACCCGGCTTCCGTTATCGAGGCCTCATTCTCATCCGCTGGATTGCATTCGTTCTCCTGTATCGGCCGAGAAGGGCTCCTCGAGCTCGCGGAACGGTCCGAGCCCTCGGCCGTAGAGCGCTACGGCTTGCTCGAATCGTCCGGCGCCGTCGTCGCCGCCTTACCGTACGATCCGCGCGGTAGCTCCGCCGAGCCTCCAGCCCTATGCGTAGGGGCCTTCGCCGCCTTTAACCGGTACGCCGCCCTTACGCGCTTGCTCCTCGGCGCCGGGCGCTCGATCGCCGGCGCGTTCGGCCTTCCCCCCAAGGGATTCAGGGCCATCGTCAATTCGCGTCTCCCGGAGAAGACCCTGGCCGCGCTGGCCGGTATCGGCTTCGTCGGGCGATCGAGTCTCCTCGTATCGTACTCGTACGGCCCCGCCTGCCTGCTCGGAGCGCTGCTTCTGCCGCCTGGATTCCCCGACGTCTCGACTGCCTACCGCTCGGTACCGGCTATCGGCGCGAAGGGGGGCTGCGGGACATGTCGCGCCTGCGCCGACGCCTGCCCGACGGGCGCCATCGATCGCGACGGTGCGGGCGTCGATCTCGAACGTTGTATACAGCACTGGACGACCAGGCCCGGCGTCGTGCCCGAACCGGTCCGCTCGGTCTGGGGCCGCCGTCTCTATGGGTGCGACGCCTGCGTAGCGGCTTGCCCCCATTCCGCGCGCGCGACGGCGTCTCCGGGTGAAGTTACGAGCCCCGCCGAGCGCTCGGACGCCTTGCTGCTTCCTGCCGAGAGGCGGCCGGGCCGATTCGTTCCCGGCCCGTTCATCGAATCCGCCTCCGACGAGGAGATCCGCGCCTATTTCAGGAAGACCGCGCTGGGCCTGTCCTGGATAAGGCCGGAGGAACTCCGGAGGAATGCGATCCTTGCCGGACGTTTATAGCACGCGGCCATTTGACGCGACTGTCTCCACGTATTACAGTAACGTATAGGAGTATCCAGCGATGAAAGATACAGCTTTCAATCAATACTTGACCTTCACTCTCAGCGACGAGCAGTACGCCGTATCCGTTGGAAAGGTCCGAGAGGTGCTCGAATACACCCGTATTACGAAGTTGCCGCGTACCGCAGACTATATGAAGGGAATAATCAATCTTCGAGGGTTCGGCGTACCGGTCATCGACCTGCACCTGAAGTTCGGTATGGCCGAGACTCCCGTCGGTAAGGATACAGCCATCATCGTGCTCGACGTCAGGGGCCAGGACGGGGACGTCGTCGTCGGAGCGCTCGCCGACGCGGTGCACGAGGTCGTCGAGATCGCCGCCGACAAGGTAGAGCCCGCTCCCCGGTTCGGCACGAAGCTGGCCGCCGAATTCATACAGGGCGTCGGTAAGCGCGGCGACGGCTTCATCATCATCCTGGACATCGACCACATCTTCAATAGCGACGAGGTCGCGATGCTGCGCGAGCAGGAAACCATCGAGGAAGCCAAGGTCTAGGAGCCCGCTTGCCCGAAGGCCTCCGCGGAGCGTAGTATAGGCCTAACGATGAACCAATTCGATATCTACGTAAACAAGACCGTTCCCTTCAAATTCAGGGGCGCCGACATGTCGTTCGACCTGTCGCACGCGCTCTTCAGTTCCTTCGACATCGACCAAGGCTCGAGGCTGCTGCTCAAGACGGTAGCCAAGAACGTCGACGCCGCAGCCATAGGGTCGATCGTCGATATAGGCTCGGGCGTCGGCGTTCTAGGCATCGCGTGCGCCAAGGGCTATCCCGGCGCTACGCTGCGGATGCGCGACAGGGACGCCCTGGCCTGCGCCTTCAGCGAGCGCAACGCGAGGCGCAATCGGGTCGCGCCCGTTTCGGTGGACCGCGCCCTGTTCCTGGACGGTATCGAGACGGAGCGCTTCGACCTGGCCCTGTGCAACGTGCCTGCCAAGGCCGGAACGCCGGTTCTCGACCGCTTCCTCCGCGATCTACCCGGCATTCTATCCGATCGCGGCTACGGCGCCGTCGTCGTCGTCGAGCCGATAGCCGAAGCCGCGCTCTCGTCCGTCAAGGCGTCGGGCGCCGAGATAGTCTTCTCGGAACGCGGTCCGGGCCATTCCGCCATCGTATTCTCCCGCGGCGCGGCCGCCCCCGCCGATCCCGGCTCGCTATGGACGACGGTCGAGCGTTCCGAGCAAGTCCTGAAGGCGGGCAAGGCGAGCTACCGCCTCAAGGGTTACTGGGGCCTGCAGGAATTCGATACGCCTTCGTTCGCGAGCGAGTTGGCCATGGATATGTGCGAGAACGCCATGGCCGGGCTCATGGCCCGCCGCGTCGCGTTCATAAATCCGGGCGTCGGTCGGGTCGCGTGCCATGTCCAGGCCCGGGCCAGGGGCGCGACGATCGACCTGTGCGGGAGGGACGCGCTCGCCCTGGCGGCGAGCGCCCGGAACGTCGCGTCGGGCTCGTCGGGACCGGCCGGAAACTCGTATCCATTCGCCTCCATGCTACCCGACGCTTCTTACGACCTTATTGTGGAGATGCCCGATATCACTCCTCGTGTCGATACCCTGGAAGAGTCCTGGATACACGCGACGCGGGCGTTGAAGCGCGGGGGCTCGTTCGTGGCGGCGATGCCGTCATCGGCGATGGACCGTTTCGAGCGTCGGCGTCCCAAGGGCTGGTCCCGGATCGCCGAGCGCAAGAAGAAGGGCTTCGCATGCGCCGCGTGGAGGCTCGAGTCCTGACTCTCGTCATCGACCGCCCGGGTCGTTTTAGCTTGTGCGATGAACGTTTCGGGTATAGAAAGTATTCTCTAAAAGGAGACCTTCGGTATGAACCTCGATAGCATCAGGCACGCGCGGTTACGAGAATGGATAGACGAGAACGTGGCCATGTGTATGCCGGACGACGTGTACGTATGCGATGGCGGTCATGAAGAGGCCGATAGGCTAGCGGAGCGCATGCTCCGATCAGGGAGCTTCAAGAGGCTGGAGAAGCGTCCCAATTCCTTCTACGTGCGCAGCGATCCGGGCGATGTGGCGCGGGTCGAGAATAATACGTTCATATGCTCCCGTTTCCGGGAGGAAGCGGGCCCTACCAATAACTGGCGCGATCCCCAGGAGATGAAGGGCGAGCTCAGGCAGCGCTTCTTCGGCTCCATGCGCGGGCGCACGATGTACGTGATACCCTTCTCCATGGGCCCGGTCGGCGGCCCTCTGTCGCAGATCGGCGTGGAGCTCACCGACAGCGTCTACGTCGTCCTGAACATGCGCATCATGACGAGGATGGGCGCGCCGATCCTCAAGGAACTGGACCGCGACAGGCCTTTCGTAAAGTGCCTGCACTCCGTCGGCTACCCGTTGACCCCGGGGCGCCGCGATATCGCGTGGCCCTGCGACTCCAATAACAAGTACATCGTTCACTTCCCCGAGGAGCGTTCCATCTGGTCGTACGGCTCCGGGTACGGCGGCAACGCGCTCCTGGGCAAGAAGTGCTACGCGCTGCGCATCGCGAGCGTGATGGCGCGGGACCAGGGCTGGCTGGCCGAGCACATGCTCATCCTCGGCATCACCAATCCCGCGGGCGAGAAGAAGTACGTCACGGCGGCCTTCCCGTCGGCGTGCGGCAAGACCAACCTGGCGATGCTCGTGCCGAACCTGCCCGGCTGGAAGGTCGAGACGGTGGGCGACGACATCGCCTGGCTGCGCTGGGGCGACGACGGCAGGCTATACGCCATAAACCCGGAGGCCGGCTTCTTCGGCGTGGCTCCGGGCACGAGCATGAAGTCCAATCCTAACGCGATGCTGTCGATGGACAGGAACAGCATCTTCACGAACGTGGCGTTGACCAAGGACGGCGACGTCTGGTGGGAGGGCATAGGCTCGGAACCGCCCGAAGGGCTCACCGACTGGCTCGGCGAACCCTATGACGCGTCGAAGGGCAAGCCCGCCGCGCATCCGAACAGCCGGTTTACCGCCCCCGCGTCGCAGTGTCCCGTCATCGATCCCGCCTGGGAGGATCCAAAGGGCGTGCCTATAAGCGCGATCCTCTTCGGCGGCAGGCGCGCCGGCACGGTTCCGCTCGTACACGAGGCTATGGATTGGGAGCACGGCGTCTTCATGGGTTCCATCGTCTCCAGCGAGACGACCGCCGCCGCGACCGGGGCCGTAGGCCAGTTACGTCGCGACCCGTTCGCGATGCTGCCGTTCTGCGGATATAACATGGGCGACTACTTCCATCACTGGCTCCGGATGGGCGAGCGCTCGGGCGTAAAGCATCCGAAAATCTATTACGTCAACTGGTTCCGCAAGGGAGCCGACGGCAAGTTCCTGTGGCCGGGCTTCGGCGATAACGCTCGCGTGCTCAAGTGGATATTCGAGCGTTGCGACGGCGAGGGCGAGGCCGTCGAGACGGCTATAGGCTTCGTTCCCGCGCCCGGCGCCCTCGACATGAGCGGCTGCGACGTGAAACCCGAGGCGATGGCGGAGTTGGCGGCCGTTCGCGAGGGCGAGTGGCTGACCGATATTCCAGGTATCAGGGCGTTCTACGGTAGCTTCCATGACGGATTCCCCGAGGCCTTGTCTTCCCGCCTCGATTGGCTCGAGCGCCGTCTGCGCCATCCCGTGACGCAGCGCTCCAGGCACGCGATTGCGTAAATCGGGACGCTAGACGTAGAATGCTCCCGACGGCCGGCATCGTCGGCGCGTCGGGAGGTTCTTTATGCTCGCAGCCAGGACCAAGAAGCTATACGGTATCGATCCTAAGTCGTGGGAGCATCCCGCCGACAAGGCCGCTCTCGCCGCGTTGCGCCAGGTGAAGGGCCTCGACGAGGTCGCCGAGTTCATCTTCGGCCAGACTACCGAAAAATCCATCAAGCTCCTCCACGTATCATCGGCCGTCCGGGTCACGCAGAATCAGTTCCCGCGTATCAACCAGATGCTCGACAGGGTCGTCGACGTGTTCGATTGGGGCTATAGGCCCGACGTCTTCGTGACGCAGAGCCCGTTCTTCAACGCGGGCGTATACGGCGTCAAGGAGCCCTTCATGGTCATCAACAGCTCTATCGTGGGGCGCCTGACGGACGAGGAGCTGACGTGCGTCGTCGCCCACGAGATGGGACACGTGATGAGCGGCCACGCCCTCTACAAGACCCTGCTCTGGCTTCTCGTCAACGTATCGATGGACATGGTACCGCTCGCCAGGCTCCTCGTCGTTCCCGTCGTCGCGGCGCTACGCGAGTGGGACCGCAAGAGCGAGCTGACCGCCGACAGGGCGGGCCTGCTCGCCACCCAGCTCGAGGACCCCAATTACGCCGTGCTCATGAAAATGGCCGGCGGCGACGACGTGACGCAGCTTAACATGAATGATTTCTTCGCTCAGGCCGAGGAGTACGAAAGCAAGAAGGGTTTACTCGACAGTCTTCACAAGATCCTCAATACGGTGTGGGAATCCCACCCTTTCCCGGTAATTCGTCTGAAGGAGCTCAAGAGTTGGGCGGTGTCGGGACAGTACCAGGCCATACTCGACGGGAATTACCTGAAACGCGGCTTCCACGAGGCCGATCTAGCCGATGAGATAAAGCAGGGATTCGATTTCTATAGGGGCGAGTTTGAAAAGAACGACGATCCCTTGTCCAGGACGGCGCGCTCGTTCGGGGACGGGCTGTCGAAGCTGGGCGACGACATAGGGGACGCGATCAAGGGTTTGTTCGAGTAGGGCGCCCGCTCAATGCGCGCCTGCCCGCGGCGCGCTACGGGCCGAGCATTCCGCGCATAGTCCCGACAGGTACATCGTATGCCTGGTTACGCGAAGCCCGAGCTCGCTCTCCAGATCCGCGACGAGCCCCCCGATCCTGCAGGCTCCGAGATCTACGAACCGATGGCAGCCCTCGCAGTGGAACCAATGCCTATGCGGACCCTTGGCGGAGACGTAATACCGTTCGGTTCCGTGCTCGCTGCAGTTCAGTACGAACGATTCGGCGAATCCCGCCGTCTCGAGGTGATGAAGGGCGCGGTATACGGTCGCCTGGTCGCAGTCGCAGTTCGCCCTCGCCGCGACCCCGGAGGCGGACAGCGGCTCTTCGGCGCCGTCGATGGCGGCGAGTACGGCGATTCTCGCCTTGGTCATGCCTTCTTCTTCCCTAATGGCTTCGCGGTACGGGTCTTGCCGGAGCGTAGCCCGACCGCGGCGGATACAGACAGGAAGGCCGCCCCCGCGATGACCACGACGACGGCTCCCGCCGGCATGTCCAGCGCCCAGCTCGCCGCGAGGCCTCCGACCGTGAATACCGCCGATAATACGGTCCCTCCGACCATCATCGCCGCCAGGTTCCTGGCCGCGTAGCCCGCGGTGCCAGACGGCAGGGTAAGCATGGCGATCACCATGACTATGCCGACGAAAGTCTGCAGGAGGACGACGGCCACGGCGGTAACCGCGAGCGTCGCGAGGAATATCGCGTCCGTCGGGACGCCGCGCACCTTGGCGAATTCCTCGTCGAACGCGCTCGCCTCGATCTGCGGGTAGTAGCGCCATGCCAGGAAAACGACTATCGCGTCGAGGATCGCGAGGAGGACGAGGTCTCGTCCGGACACGAGCAGTATATTGCCGAAAAGATAGCTCATCGGATCGGCGTAGCCGGGGGTCTTGGCGATGAACAGCACGCCTACGCTCATGCCTATCGCCCAGAGCGCGTTTATGACCGTGTCCTCGCGCTGCTTGGCCTTGAGCGATACGAAGCCGATGATGGCCGCCGATATCACCGCGAATACCATGGCGCCGGCGATGGGCGGCAGGTTAGGTACTATGCCCTTGGCCGAGAGGTACAGCGCCATGCCGATGCCGCCGAGTACCGCGTGGGATATCGCTCCCGCGAGGCCCGCGATACGCTTGACCGTTACTACGGCCCCGAGCGTACCGAAGAGCACCGCCGACAGGAGGCCCGCGACGAGCGCGTTCCGCACGAAGGGCATGGCGGGATCGACGAGGGCGGTAAGGTAGCCGCTCATGATCCGGCCTTCCCGCATCCCCGGCAGGCGTCGTCCGGCAGCTCGGTATCGTGGAGTACCTGGAGGGCAGGACCGCCGTACAGCTCGCTGGCGATATGGTCGACCGGCGCGGCCTTGTGCCTGACGACCCCACGGCCCGAGCCCCGTTCCCCGACGCAGAAGACCGCGTCGGTCAGCGCCGTGACGAATCCGGTATCGTGGGTCACGATGAGTATCGTCGCCGAGCCCTTGATCCCGCCGAGCGTCTCGAACAGCCTGGACTCGCTCTCCGCGTCCATATTGGCCGTCGGCTCGTCGAGCACGAGTAGTTCGGGTTCGGCCGCCAGCGCCCTGGCGACGAGTACGCGACGCCGCTGACCTCCCGACAGCGCCGAGTACGCCCTGTCGGCGAGTCCGGCGACGTCCGCCATCGACAGCGCCCGGCGCACCGCCTCCGCGTCGTTCGGGCCGTAGCGCCCCGACGATCCGCGTAGCCGGCCCATCCTGACGACCTCGGTGACCGATATGGGGAAGGCCGGATCGTATGACGCGTGCTGCGGGACGTAGCCTATAGAGCTCCTGGCTTCCTCCGGGGGGCGTCCGAGCACCGTGACGCGGCCCGTCCTCGGCCTCGCGAGGCCGAGCAGCAACTTGAGCACGGTCGTCTTGCCCGCGCCGTTCGGGCCGACGAGGGCGGCGAATTCGCCCGCGTGGATATGGAAGCTGGCGGAGTCGAGCACGGGTAGGTCCCCGTACGCGAACGACACGTCGTCGAATCGAATCGCTACTTCCTGGATTCCCATGGACGCCCCCGTATCGCGAACGGTCACTTTCTCGCCCGCTTCATCGACTCGCCTATGCGGCGCACGTTTTCCAGCCAATCCCCGGCCAGCGGATCGACCGTCACGACGACGCCGCCTATCGCGTCCGCGACGACCCTCGCGGCGCCGACGGGGAACTGAGCCTGGACGAATACGACTTTCGCGCCGTCGGCCTTGGCTTCCGCGATCAGCGCGGACAGCGCCTTCTGGGTAGGCTCCTTACCGCCGGTCTCTACCGCTTCCTGCCTGATGCCGAATTCGTCCAGGAAGTACCCGAACGAAGGATGGTAGACGAAGACCGGCTTCCCTCTGAGCGGAGCCAGGTCGGTCTTCAACCCGTCATAGACGGCGTCGACGTCGCGTACGAGCGCGTCGTAGTTTCTGGAGTAGGTAGCCGTTCCGGCGGGATCGATCTTGGAGATAGTATCCCGAATGTTCGCGGCCATCGCCTTCACCGCCTGCCTGCCTAGCCAAACGTGCGGATCGAGCCCGGCGTCTTCGTCCCCGGGGGGCAGGCCTTCATCGACCCCATGGGCGTGCGCTTCCAGTCTCCTGTATCGGACGCCGACCGTCGTATCGACGATGGTCAGTCCTCTATATAGCGACGCTATCTTGGGTTTGAGCGCGTTTTCGAATTCCACCCCGACGGTCAGCCAGACGGACGCGGATGATATCTCGGCCATCTGGCGCGGCGTAGGCTCGTACGAGTGGGGGCTCTGTCCGGGACCGACGAGCACGATCGGCCGGACCCGGCCCGCGGCTATGCGATCGACGAAGTAGGCCTGAGGCAATATGCTGACTATGACCGTCGGTACTGCCGCGGGGGCGCCACTGGCGCCCATAGAGAAAGCCGGGACGGTCATCGACGCCGCGAGCAGTACGGCTATAGTACGGAAAGCCCCCATTAGAACCTCCAAGGCATTATTGGCATGCGAGCAAATGCGAACAATTTGCAAAAATACCTCTTATTCGACCCTTTCGACAAGTGCGATAATCCATTAAATTCCTGTTGTCGGCTTGGGAAACAGCCTATATACTCACTCGCGGTTATATTTTACAATATGAATAGATATTCATGTTTGGAGGGGACTTGTGAATGTACTATCTGTAATCATGTTCGCGGCACTGGCAGGCGCGATCGCGATCGTCTATGCGGCGACCAAGAACGCATGGATACGGAAGAAGCCCATCGGGAACGAGACTCTCGAGCGGATTGCCGGGTATATCGCCGACGGCGCCCAGGCTTTCCTCAAGCGCGAGTATTCCGTTCTGGCGTTTTTCGTCGCGCTCGTCGCGATATTTCTGGCCTTGGCTAATACAGGGTCGCTCAAGCTCGAGGCCTTGGCCTTCCTGCTGGGAGCCGTCTGCTCGGCGGCGGCGGGCTATTTCGGCATGAAAACGGCGACGGCGGCTAATTCCAGGACCGCATCGGCCGCGGAAGGCGGCATCGACCCCGCGCTCAGGGTCGCGTTCGCCGGCGGTTCCGTGATGGGCATGACGGTGGTCGGCCTGGCCTTGCTCGGCATATCGACGGTGCTCGCCATCGGCATCGCCGTCTTCGGCGATTCTCTTCCCGCGTTACGGGACACTATCTTCCCGATTCTTTCCGGCTTCAGCCTCGGCGCTTCGACGATAGCGCTGTTCGCCCGCGTCGGCGGAGGCATCTTCACGAAGGCCGCCGACGTCGGCGCCGACCTCGTCGGCAAGGTCGAGGCGGGCATACCCGAGGACGATCCGCGTAATCCCGCGGTGATAGCCGATAACGTGGGCGACAACGTCGGCGACGTCGCCGGCATGGGCGCCGACCTCTTCGAATCGTACGTCGGGTCGATAGTCGGTTGCGTCGTGCTCGGCGCCGGCGTCGCGGCGACCGACGATATGAGACTACGCCTCGCGCTATTGCCCATCCTGCTGGCCGCCATGGGAATAGGCGCGTCGATATTCGGCACCTTCCTCGTCAGGGGAAAGCCCGGGAAGTCCCCGCAGAAGGCCCTCAACGCGGGTAGCTTCGGAGCCGCGATCCTCGCCGCGCTGCTCATCTACCCGTTGGCCAGGCTGGCGCTCGGCGGCGGAACCTTCGACGGCGGCAAGGACGCTCTCCGCGTCACGCTAGCCGCCGTCTTCGGCCTCGCCTCCGGGACCGCTATCGGGCTCTTGACCGAGTTCTTTACCGGCACGCACACGATACCCGTCCGGAAGATTGAGCGATCGTGCGATACCGGGGCCGCTACCGTCATAATCACGGGCCTCGGCGTAGGCATGCTTTCGACCCTGCCGCCGATCGTCGTTATATGCGGCGCCATCCTCGGCAGTTACTCGCTCGCCGGTCTCTACGGCATCGGCATGGCCGCGCTCGGCATGCTCATCACCCTGGGCATACAGCTTTCCGTCGACGCGTACGGCCCGATCGCCGACAACGCCGGCGGCCTGGCCGTGATGTCGGCGATGGACCCGCACGTGCGCGAGGTTACAGACGAGCTCGACGCCGTCGGTAATACTACCGCCGCGGTCGGCAAGGGCTTCGCGATAGGATCCGCTGCCCTGACGGCGATAATCCTCTTCAGCGCCTTCGCGCAGTCGGTCGGCGGGTCGAATGACCTCGTCTTCAACATCACCGATCCCAAGGTCCTCGCCGGGCTCCTCCTCGGCGGCATGGTGCCCTTCCTGTTCTCGGCGCTGGCGATGGGCGCGGTAGGCGTCTCGGCCTTCGCGATGATCGAGGAGGTTCGCAGGCAGTTCCGCGATCGTCCGGGCATACTCAACGAGACCGAGACTCCGGATTACCGCGCCTGCGTCGATATTTCTACGCGGTCGGCGCTCAGGAAGATGATTCTCCCCGGGCTTATAGCCGCGCTCAGCCCCATCGTGGTAGGGTTCACGGGTGGTATAGAGATGCTCGGCGGCCTTTTGGCCGGAGTAACCGTGACCGGCGTACTCCTCGCTATCTTCATGTCGAATTCGGGCGGTGCCTGGGATAACGCGAAGAAGCTTATCGAGGCCCGCGCCGACGGCAAGGGTTCCGACGCGCACAAGGCCGCGGTCGTGGGAGACACCGTCGGCGATCCGTTCAAGGATACCGCTGGCCCCGCGCTGAACATCCTGATCAAGCTGATGGCGATCATCTCGCTGGTGATCGCTCCAATGCTCAAGACATATTGGGGGTAGGTAGATGAACGAAAGCAATCACCTGTATCTCGTGATGCACCCGAACCACGCGCTCATCGCGAGCCAGCTCGACCCGGAACGCTTCGCCAAGCACTATACGCAGGGCTCGACGCGCTATTTCGAGGGACGGCTCATATTCGTCGAGATCGATCCGACGTTCAGGCATCCGTTCTTCAAGATAGACGCCGCCTTCGCCGACCTGAAGCCGCACGAGGACGGTCGCCTGAAGGCGACGAAATTCATATCGAGCTACCGCACGTTCGAGCACATGGACTTCAACGCGTTCGGCAAGCTGTACTACTGCAACTCGCTCGGCGATTACGTCGAGCTGGAATCGGCCGACTACGATCCCAAGATACGCGGCGACGAGATGCGCATCGTGCTCGAGATCAACCCGATCAAGATGATGGTGCTCACCAAGTACAACTTCATAGAGTACGCCAAGTTCATCACCGACCCCGACATGCCCAAGGGCGCGCCGGTGATGTTCTACTCGCAGCTCGAGTTCACCGTCGACGACTTCCTCAAGGAATTCCAGGATAACCCGTTCATCCGCTGCTTCGTGCCGGGCATCCATCCGGCCAGGCTCCGCGAGGCCATTTTCGAGGTCCGCTCAAAGCCCGGCAAGAATACCAAGGGATTGTCGCTCGATTGCCCCGTGGACAGGATATCCTATAAATTCCTCCGCCACGGGTTCATGTTCGCGTCGGCGGGGCAGACCAAGTTCTACCCGTTGATGTCGCTCGAGGACGTCGAGCGCAAGTACTATAAATTCTGGAAGAACATGTAGCCAGCCTCGAACCGACCGGTCGCCTAGGCCGGTCGGTCGATAGCCGCCACGGCCCTCTCCGGCAACGGCTCTCCCCGCCGCAGTAGCTCCAGGAAATCGTCCGCCGTCCGCGGCTTACTGAAGTAATAGCCCTGCATATAGCGTACGCCGAGACTCCGTAGCAGGGCGTATTGCGCCTCGTCTGCGACGCCTTCCACGAGCGCGGTTTTCCGCTTGCTCTCTATCATCGTGATGACGCCCTGGATGAAGGCGAGGTCTTCCGGGCTTTCCGATATCGTATCCACGAACGACTTGTCTATCTTGATGGTTTTCGCAGGCAGGCGGTTTATATACGCGAGCGATGAGTAGCCGGTTCCGAAATCGTCTATCAGTACGTCGACGCCGAGCTCCGAGAGGCTCCGTATCTTTACGATAATGGACTCGATGTCCTGCATCGTCTGGCTCTCGGTGATCTCCAGCTTCAGCGAGGTCGGAGATATCTTCGTGGATTCGAGTACCTCGCGGATGTCGCGAACCAAGGAAGGACTGCTGAATTCCTGGCTGGACAGGTTGACGGAGATGTAGCGGTCGCCGAGGTCGGAGCCGAATCGCTTGATGTCGCGGCATACCTGGAACAGTATCCATTTGCCTATCATCGCTATATTGCCTGATTCCTCGGCTATCGGGATGAATACGTCCGGGGGGATGTTGCCCAGTATAGGGTGTCTCCATCGTATGAGCGCCTCGGCGCCTACGATCATGCCGCCCGAGTCGACGATAGGCTGAAAATGCGCGGCGAACTGTTTCTCTATGAAGGCCGTGCGTATGTCGGCCCGTAGCTTGGACACGTACAGGCCCCGCTCGTACAGGGTCTTGTTAGACATGACGAGCGGCTCGTTCCTTTCCCTGGCGTAGTTCATCGCGGCCATCGCCCGCGAGACGATGGTCTCCCGATTATCGCCGTCGTCCGGATAGACCGCGGCCCCGATATTGCACGTGATGTTGATGACCGTACCCTTGAAACTGTACGGGAAATCGGTCTTGGCCCGGATATTCTCTACGACGATCGGTATGTCCGAGCCCCGCTTGATGGTCGTCAGGATGACCGCGAATTCCTTGCCGTCGAAGCGGAATACGAAATCGCTGGCCCGTAGCGCCTCCTTGATGCGGATCGCCGTAGATTCAAGGAGGAGGTTTCCGAGCTCGTAGCCGAAGGCCTCGTTGATATGCGATATGCTCTGGAGATTTATGAAGAGGACGGCGCGCGTTATGTCCAGGGTAGCCCGCCTCGCCTTCTCGAGCTCCATGTCGAGGACTATATCGAAGGACCGTCGGTTGAAGAGTCCCGTCGTCGGGTCCTTGAATTCGAAATCGAGCAGCTTGGATTCCAGCTTCTTGACGAGGCTGACGTCATGAGAAAAGACCATCACGTGGGACGTTTCCTCGCCTTCCGTGTACGGATAGTACGAGACGTGTATGTACTTGCTCTCCTTACCGAAGTCTAATCGGTCTATGTCGTGGGATTCCTTGCCGCTGAAGCATTGATCTATCCTCGGCTTGATCCGGTCCTTGAATTTCTTATCCCCCCAGATCTCGCCGATGGTCTTTCCGACAATATCGGCGGCCGGCAATCCCAGCGCGTCGGCGTACGAGGCGTTAACGAATTCGTAGCGGTAGTCCTTGCCGATCAGCGTTATGAAATCGTGAGAGGCCTGAATAATTCTTTCATACTTATCTGAAGTCATTCGGCACCTCTTTTATTTAATTCCAAGTATACGCCGAGACCCGTTCGCTTTCCAGATGCTATACTATCGGCATGCTTGGTTTAGCCTTAGACCCCGCCACCGCCGCGGCCTTCCTCTCCCGGCTCGGCGAGCATATCGATCACAACATAAATATCATGGACCGGGAAGGCGTCATAATCGCCAGCCGCGACGTCTCCAGGGTAGGGAGCTACCACGACGCCGCCAGGCGCCTCGTCGAGACGGGCGCCGTCATCGAGCTGGTGAGCCCCGA
Source organism: Spirochaetae bacterium HGW-Spirochaetae-3 (assembly GCA_002839315.1). Lineage (GTDB taxonomy): Bacteria > Spirochaetota > Spirochaetia > Treponematales > UBA12059 > SZUA-370. The sequence continues at coordinate 98,763 of PGXV01000010.1, read as the reverse complement.
GCCCGGGCTTCCTTCGGGGGTGAGGCCTGGGGTCAATCTCCCCATCGCCTTCCACGGCGAGACCATCGGGGTCGTCGGCGTGACCGGCGACCCCGGCGAAGTGACGGCGCTCGCGTACGCCGTCAAGACGAGCGTCGAGTCCATGCTGGAGCTCGAGGCCTGGAAGGAGAAGGCGCTACGGCACCAGGACCGCAGGAACCTCCTGCAGAACTTGCTCCTGTACGACGACGAGGCCCCTCGATCCTCGGTAGACTCGCTGGCCCGCAAGCTCGGCTTCGACCCGGCCGTACCGAGGACGCCCATAATACTCGCTCCGCCCGCCGGGCTGGAGGCTCCTGACGCCATCTCGGCGATCAGGCGGGCCAGGGGGCCAGGCTCGCAGGACATGGTATTCCCCGCTTCGGACGGTACGGTAATAGTATTCAAGTCGATACGAGCCGGGCGAGAGGGCTTCCTCGGAGCCTTCGAGTCGGAGATACTGGACTACGTCCATTCGGTAGGCGAGGCCTTGGGCTGGCGCGACCCGGTATCCGCCTGGGTAGGCGCGTTCCAGACCGACCTAGGCCGGTACAGGGCTGCGTACAGGCAGGCTACCTGGCTATGCGGCCACGTGCCCGAGCCCGACGGCGGTCCGGCCTTCCTCTTCGACTATATACTGGAATACCTGTCCAGCATGATACCGCGGAGCGAGTACGTGACGGCCCTTGACGCAACCCTGGAACTTCTGTCTCGGGAGACCGTGCTCGAGCTCGGGCCACCCATCAAGGCCCTGGCCAACAGCGCGCTCAACTGCAAGGAGGCCGCCGCACGGCTCGGCGTCCACAGGAACACATTCTCCGCCAGGATGGACCGGTTCGCCGGCCTCCTCGGGCGCGACCCGCGGAGCGACCCCAAGGCCCTCGACCTTATACGGCTAGTGGTCCGCTATGCGGAGTTGCACAGTCGCTGATGGACTGGCTCATCGTATGCATGCTGAAAATGTGCATGGTGCACAGTCAGGCGCGCGTCGATACGGCGATACTGCCATGTGCGTAGCGCTAAAACGCCCATACGCTAAGCTTATCCACTGTAACGGAGGCATCATATGGTATCAGGCGGAATGGCAATCATCCTGCTCCTGGCCGCGGTAGCGCTCATCATCCTGTTCACCGGGAAACTCAAGGTGAACGCGTTCCTCGTCCTCATCGGCATTGCGTTTGCGTACGGCCTCGCTATCGGGCTCCCCGCCCTCGAGGTAGTCAAGAACATCAAGAACGGTTTCGGCGGGACCCTGACGAGCATAGGCATCGTCATAGTCGCCGGCACTATCATGGGTACCATACTCGAGAAGACCGGCGCGGCCTTCTCCATGACCCAGGCCATCCTGAAGATCGTCGGAAAGAAGCGGGCGCCGCTGGCCATGAATATAGCCGGCTACGTAGTCTCCATACCCGTGTTCTGCGACTCGGGCTACGTCATCCTCACGCCCCTGAACAAGGCCCTGGCCAAGGAATCGGGCACGTCGATGGCCGTCATGGCCGTCGCTCTGGCTACCGGACTCTACGCGACCCATACCATGGTGCCACCGACCCCCGGTCCTATCGCGGCCGCCGGAGCGCTGGGCGCGGACCTCGGCAAGGTCATAATCCTCGGCCTCATCGCCGCCATCCCCGCGTCGCTCGCGGGGCTCCTGTGGGCCACGAAGGTAGCCAAGAAGTATCAGATCGATTCCGACGTCCACGAGTCGTACTCCGATATCGTCAAGAAATTCGGCAAGCTGCCCAGCACGTTCCTGTCCTTCCTGCCTATAATCCTCCCCATCGTCCTCATACTACTCAAGTCCTTCGCCGAGTTCCCGTCAAAACCCTTCGGCGCGGAAGGGCTGCAGCGCTTCCTCTCGTTCATCGGAGATCCGGTCACCGCGCTCATGATAGGCGTTCTGGCTTCGTTGCTCCTCGTCAAGAAGGAAAGCCTCGGCGACGCGGTAGGCGGATGGATGAACGAGGGCATCAAGGCTTCCGCTATGATACTCGTTATAACGGCCGCCGGAGGATCGTTCGGCGCTATCATCAAGGTGAGCCCCATCGTCGAATTCATAAAGACGAATATGGTAGGCCTCCAGCTCGGCATGCTGCTGCCATTCCTCATCTCCGCCGCGCTCAAGACGGCCCAGGGCTCCTCGACGGTCGCCATCGTTACAACGGCGAGCATACTCGCGCCTATGCTGGCGACGCTCGGGCTTGACCCGGCGCTGACGGTCATAGCGATAGGCGCCGGAGCCATGGTAGTATCGCACGCGAACGACTCGTATTTCTGGGTCGTGTCGCAGTTCTCGAACATGCCGGTATCTACCGCATACAAGGCCTATAGCTCGGCGACCGCCGTCGAGGGCTTCGTCGCCTTCGCCGTCGTATTCGTGCTGTCCCTCTTCATCCGCTAAGAGCGTTCGACTGCGCCGGTCGGTAGCTAGCGCCGCCGGCCGGCGCCTCTCTATATCCCTGCGAACCTAAGGATCGACGATGCCACATTTCCTGGCCGGCCTCTACGAGCGCTTCGGACTTAACGCGTATATACAAGGAGACTCGGACAAGGCGCTCGCCTGGTTCCGCAAGCTGGAGCGTATCGACCCCGATTCCATCAGGACGCTCCGCAACCTGGGCGTGCTCCTCCTCTCTGTCGGCGACGCCGAGGGAGCGGAGGCTTACCTCCTGCGTGAAGAGAGTCTCTACGGCGAATCCTTCCATCGGCACTCGGCTCTCGCCGACGTAGCCTTCGCCCGAGGGCGCCGGGAGGACGCGGGCCGGCGTTACGCGGCTGCCCTGGCCGATACGGATGCTTCCCCGAATGGGCGGTACGAGGCGAGCCTGTCGTTCCTGTCCCGGCGCCTCGAACTCTGCGGCGACGAAGCTGCGTTCCGGCGGGCCTGCGACGGAAAGAATAGCTTCGGCGAGGCCGAGCTCGCCAGGGAGGCCGGCGATCCCGAGCGCGCCATAGCCCTGTTCGAGGAAGCCGCCCGCCTCGACCCGACGCACTGGCCGGCCCTCAATAACGCCGGTACCATAGCGCTTAACGCCCTGGACGACCCCGACCGGGCCCTCGCGCTATTCGAGAAAGCGTTCTCTCTCGCGAGATCCGCCCAGGTAGCGCGTAACATAGAGCTCGCCAAGGCGGCGATAGCCACCAGGGCGGCCCGAGCGGAAGGTTCGACCCGCCAGCCGAGGAGGACGTCCTGATGAACCCGAAATCCGACGCGGAGCGAATTTTCCGCACAGCCGTAGATCGAGTCAATCCCGCGCCCATGATAGAGATGGCCCTAAGGCTCGACCCCGCCTCGGAGACGCTCAACGTAGCGGGTAGCGACGTCTCCTATGACTTGCGCCGTTTCGACAGGGTGTTCGCGACGGGCATGGGCAAGGCCTCCGCGCGCATGGCTCTCGGGCTGGAACGAGTCCTGGGAGACCGGCTGTCCGGCGGGCTCGTCGCGGTCAAGGAAGGCCATGTGGAACCTCTCGAGCGGATTCGGCTCGTCGAATCGGGGCACCCCGTGCCCGATTCTCGTTCGATAGCCGCCGCCGCGGCTATTCTCGGGCTCGGGCCGTCCCTGGGCGTTGTCCTCACGGAACGCGATCTGGTCATCGTCCTCGTCTCCGGCGGCGGTTCGTCTATCCTATGCGCGCCGGCTCCGGGCCTGTCGCTCGATGACAAGATAGCGACGACAAAGCTACTGCTTTCATGCGGAGCGACCATTAACGAGGTGAACTGCGTCCGGAAGCACCTGTCGGCGGTCAAGGGAGGACGCCTTGTCGCCGCCTTGGCTCCGGCAGCGGTACTGACCCTGGTGCTTTCTGACGTAGTAGGCGACGACCTGGACGCGATCGCGTCCGGCCCGACCGTACCCGATCCTACTTCGTTCGCCGACGCGCTCGATATCGTAAGGCGATACGGCATAGAGTCGAAGCTTCCCGCTACCGTATCCGATCGGCTTCGCGCCGGGGCCGCGGGCGGCCCCGACGCTCCGGCCGAGACGCCGAAGCCCGGTGACCCCTCGTTCGCCGCCGCGAGGACTGAGCTGGTCGGTACCAACAGGCTGGCCCTCGTCGCGGCGGAGGCGGAGGCGAAGCGGCTCGGATACCATAGCCTCGTCCTGTCTTCGCGCCTAACCGGCGAGGCGCGGGAACTGGCGCTCACGTTCCTCGGTATCGGAAAGGATATAGCCGCGTCCGGATTCCCGCTCGAGCGGCCGGCCTGCGTCATCGCCGGCGGCGAGACGACGGTTACCCTGCGCGGCGGCGGAAGGGGGGGGCGTAACCAGGAGATGGCGCTCGCCTTCTTGTCGGCGCTGGGCCGGTCGCCAAAGGATGGCGAGTCCCTGACGTTCCTGTCTGCCGGCACAGACGGCAACGACGGCCCCACCGATGCGGCCGGAGCGGTCGTCGACGCCGACCTCTACCGATCGGCCCTGGGGCGAGGCCTGGATCCCGAAGCGGCCTTGGCCGGCAACGACTCGTATGGTTTCTTCGAGTCCGCCGGAGGCCTCGTAAGGACCGGGCCGACCAATACGAACGTCTGCGACGTACAGGTGCTGCTCGTCCGTTAAAAACAAGTGACTTGAGTGCTGATAGAATCCATGGTAATGTATACATAATACATTCTTGAGGAATCTATATGTCCGCCAGTGCTACGAAATCGCTAGAAAGCTATCAGCGTATTGTCATGCTCGTCCATGAGGCGACGGGGCACGGAGTCAATATCATGGGCGAGGGCGGCAGGATACTCGCCTCGTCTGATCCGGTCCGCGTCGGCACGATACATGACGGCGGCAGGCAGGTGATGGGAGGCCACGTCGAGGAGGTCGCCATAGACGCGGCTACGGCCGCCTCCATGAAAGGCGTCAAGCCGGGATACATGGGCGCCGTGCGCATGAACGGTCGCCTGATCGCGTGCATAGGTATCGGCGGGGAACCCGCCGAGGTGAAGCCCCTCCAGCGGATGGCGGCCCTGGCGCTCCAGCAGGAACTGGATCGCGAGCGCCTCGCCAAGCGAGAGAGCGACCTGCTCGAGGACGTGCGCCGCGATATCGGCGATATCGCCGAGCGCATGCAGATCCTGTCCCTCAACGGGGCCGTCCTCGCCGCGCGCCTCGGCGATAAGGGCCGCGGATTCAAGGTCGTCGTCTCGGAGATGCGCGAGCTGGCCGCTCAAATCGGCGGTAAGCTCGTCGCGATGGAACGCCGCCAGGGCGGCATCGCCTAAGAGCCCGGATCACGCCTTGCCTGCGCGATCGCCAGGCCGTATCCTATATGCATAGGAAGTCGCGAATATGGAGGTACGGATGCTCGATAACGAGGTGCTAGCGGCGGTCAAGGGCGGCATGAAGGGCGAGCTCGATTCGGTAACGGTATACGAGGAAGCCGCGGCCGTTTCCGAGGGCGATGTCAAAGAATTCTTCTTGGCGAGGGCCGCCGAGGAGAAGAAGCATTTTAACTACCTGCTCGAGTACTACAGGACCAAGACGATCAACCTGACGCCGGAGCGCGACGCGCATGCGGAACTCGGCGGATCCTGGAGATCGGCAATCATCGGCGAAGCCTTCCTGCGCCAGGTGGCGGCGTCGAGGCACCTGTCCGCCGCCGTCGCGGCCGCAGCGCACCTGGAAGCCGACGCCGTGCGTCATTACCGGTCCTGGCTGGAGCGAGCCCAGGCGCCCGAATTGAAGCGCCTCCTCGGCATGCTCGTGGAATGGGAAGAGCGGCACTATTCCGACCTCCTCCTCATGCAGGAGGAGATGGAACGTTACTACTTCGAGGTAAACCGCTTCGAGCCGTTCTGAGGGGTCTCTCTCACCACCAGTTGAGGACGTCCTCGGCGAACCCGAGGAAGTTCTCCAGCCGTATCCTCTTGCCGTCGTCTAGGACGGCGGTGCCCGTGAATTCGCCGAATACCTGGTGCTGAATAGACTTGATCGGCCCGATAGAGGTCGTGGAGTTCCTGTCGACGATAGGGGCGAAGCCCATCTCGAATCGTCCGTCCGAGCTTGAAAAGCGCCAGGGCGCCGTATAGTCGCTCTCGTCGATATGGAATTCGATATCCTCGAGCTTGTGTACCTTGCCTGCGTAGAACAGCGCGTTCTCGCTTGCCGGGCTTCGGTCCGAGAAGCCGTAGCCGATGTTCCAGCCGAACGGGACGCCCTCTACGTAGCCGGCCGCCGACCCCCAGTACCAGCGATTCTTGTAGGTCCAGCGGCCGCGCCCCCAGTCCAGCTCGCCGAGGTCGCGGGCCGGATCGAATTCATACTTGCGCTTGCCTATGGAGAAACCGCCCGCCGCCTGCATGCAGTTGAGCTTGCGGTTATAGTAGAAGGCCTTGCGGTTCTCCGCCCACGAGGTAGCTATGTTGACGCTTTCGAGATCCGGCGGCTGCGTAAGGATGATGGCGCCTTCGAGCCCCTGCTCGCCGTGTGCGTTCCTGAGGCCCGGGGCCTTGAACGACAGCGTGCGCACGCCGCCGGCGTAGACGAACGCCAGTGACAGCTTCTTGTCCCCGAAGGATATCCTGCCTTCGTCCGATCCTGGCGGGAATCCGGTTCTGCCGAGCGGGAACGCGCTGATCGTATCCACCTGGTGCGAGGTGCGCGCCTCGAAATCGAGGAAGCAAATCGCGAACATCCCTGCGAAGCCGAGATCGCTCATCGTCAGGGCTATACCGAAGCGCTTGTCGTGCGATAGTACCGAGTAGTAGTCCCATTCCTTGATGCGAAGGGGGCTCGACTTGATTTTCTTCCTGTCGTAGCGCCAGTACGGCCGGCGCGCCCAACCCTCGTTCTCTATCCTGCCGTCGTCTCCGAGAAGATCGATGGGAGCCAGTATCTCATTCTGCATATCGTCACCTCCACCGAGCGAAATCACTATACGCCGCCTTCCGTGGCTTTACCAGCGTTTTCAGTATGGCGCGCGAGGAGCGGTTCGGCGTATAGTTCCCGGTGCGCGTCATATGGGAGACGTCGCATAAAGGAGCGTACGGTGCCAGAAGGAGAGATGGACGGATCGGTCGACGATCCTCTGCACGGGGTGACACTGCGCATGATGGTAGAGCGCCTCCAGGAACGGCTCGGCTGGGACGGGCTGGCCGCCAAGGTGCCAGTAAAATGCTTCGAGAACGATCCTAGCGTCGAATCGAGCCTGAAATTCCTGCGTCGCACGGCTTGGGCTCGTGAAAAGGTAGAACTACTGTACGTGTACAGCTTCCACCCGAAGCGGGCGGGTGAGCTGGCCAGGAGACGCCGTCAGGACGATAGGGGAAGATGATTTCGGTTTACGCCTCGCTAGGCGCGTGGTATCCTTCCATGGACCATAGGGCAACGCGATCGAGCGTACATATCCCGGGCAATGCGAACGCGCTGTAGGAGGCGATCATGAAGAGGACTCTAGCTGTTTTGCTGGCGTTGATGGCTTTGGCGGGTACCGTGTACGGCGCCCCGAAATCGAAGGTAAAGATCGCGCTGATCATCGAATCGACGGTAGACGACAAGGGTTGGGGACAGGCGATGCACGACGCTATCGTCGCGGTGCAGAACAAGTACGGCTCCTCGATGATCGAGTACAATTACAGCGAGAAGATGAAGCCCGTGGACGCGGGATCGGCCGCCAGGCAGTACGCGTCGAGGGGCTTCGACATCATCATCGCCCACGGCGCCCAGTTCAAGAACCTGATACTCGAGCTGTCGGAGGACTTCCCGAAGACGACCTTCGCGTTCGGCACCAACGCCGACGTCGGCCCCAAGAACGTGTTTACCTATATGCCGATGAGCGAGGAGACCGGCTATATCAACGGCGTTATCGCCGGCATGGTGACCAAGACTAACATCATCGGCATCATCGGCCCGGTAGACGCGGGCGATTCGGCCCGCTATAACCGCGGCTTCTGGCTCGGCGTCAAGTCGGTCAATCCCAAGGCCGACATCAAGGTCGCGCATACCGGCTCGTTCGCCGACTTCGTCAAGGCCGGAGAACTGGCGCATACCCATATCAAGGCCGGGGCCGACGTACTGACCGGCGCCGCCCAGCAGGCCACGGGAGGCCTCCGCGCCGTCGCCGAGTATAAGGACAAGCAGATCTGGTGGCTCGGCCAGGACACGCTGCAGCTGACGATGCCCGAGGGCTTCAAGGTCATCGCGGCGTGCAGCTACGACTACGCTCCCGTCATCGAGGCGATGATAGACAAGCGTCAGGCCGGCGTCCTGGGCGGCGAGAATATCCCGATGACCTTCGAGAACGGCGGATTCGTGTTCAAGTACAACGACAAGGTCGGCTCCGTGCTGACGTCCGCCATCCGCAAGGCCGCCGACCAGGCCCGCGCCGATATCACCGCCAAGAAGCTCAAGCTCGACTGGCAGGCTATCAAGTACTGATCGACGATCAAGTTGGCGGGAACGAGAACGGCAACGTGGGTTATCTGTGTGGGTGTGAGGATACGATGACTCACGCTCGCACAGACTCGCGCTAAAACTCAAACTACGCCCGCCATGGTTCACCATCCCTAACCATCACTTCAAGGAGCTCGAGTATGGGGCATGAACCAATACGGAGCCTCGAGCTTCGAGGCATAACGAAGCGCTTCCCCGGAATCCTCGCCTGCGACCATATAGACCTCTCTGTCGGCGAGCATTCCGTGCGCGCCCTCGTCGGCGAGAACGGCGCGGGCAAGACGACGCTCATGAACATCCTCATGGGGCTGTACCAGCCCGACGAGGGGCGTATCCTCCTTAACGGATCCGAGGTTCGGTTCCGCTCGCCGAACGACGCCTTCGACCACGGCATCGGCATGGTACACCAGCACTTCATGCTGGTGCAGAACATGACGGTAGCGGAGAACGTCGCTCTGGGCATGAAGTCGTCGCACCGCCCGTTCCGGCTGGATATCGGAGCGGTCAGGAAACGCATCCTCGAGGTCTCCGAACGGCACGATCTGCCCGTGAACCCGGACGCGCTCGTATGGCAGCTGTCGGTCGGGGAGCAGCAGCGGGTGGAGCTCGTGAAGACGCTATGCCTGGGCGCCCGCTTCCTGATACTGGACGAGCCGACCTCCGCGTTGACGCCTCAGGAGACCGACGAGCTCATAGCGCTGCTTTCAAAAATGTCGAGCGAGCTGTCGATCGTGTTCATCAGCCACAAGCTACACGAAGTGAAGGCGCTGTCCGATACGGTTTCCATCCTCCGCCGGGGACGCATCGTCTTCGAGGGCCGTACGGAGGACCAGACGCCAGCTGACCTCGCCGCGTTGATGACCGGGCACGACGTCGAGCTGCCCCGCGTGGATTCCGGCGGCGCCGAACGACCCGTGGGCACGGGCATGCTGTCGATACGGGAATTATGCGTTAAAGGGGACCGCGGCAACCTGGCGCTCGACGGCGTGACGCTCGATATCGCTCCCGGCGAGATCGTCGGCCTGGCCGGCGTATCCGGCAACGGTCAGAGGGAGTTCGCGGAGGCCCTGAACGGGCTGCGCGGCGTCGACTCGGGATCCATCCTGCTGGACGGCGCCCAGATCGCCGGACGCTGCGCCGGAGCGGTGATAGGCGAGGGCATGGGCTACATTCCCGAGGATCGCAATACCGAGGGCATCGTGCCGTCGTTCTCGGTGCGCGAGAACCTCGTGCTCAAGGATATAGGCGGCGAGCCATGGAGCAAAGCCGGTTTCCTCAGGCTCGGCGCGATAGCGGACAACGCGAACGATCTCAAGGAGCGTTTCGACATCCGCTGCCCGACGACCGATACCGCGGCGGGGTCGCTGTCCGGCGGCAATATCCAGAAGGTGATCCTCGCGCGCGAGCTCGCGCGCGGCCCCAAGGCCCTCGTCGCGGTGTACCCGACGCGGGGCCTGGACATGGGAGCGGAGGAGTTCATCCACAAGCAGCTGTTGGCGCGCCGATCGGAAGGCGTCGCCATCCTGCTCATCTCCGAGGAGCTCGAGGAGATCATGAACCTATCCGATCGCATCGCGGTCATCTACAAGGGGAAGATACTCAAGGTGGTGCCCGGCAAGGACGCCAGCAAGCGTTCCCTGGGCCTCCTGATGGCTGGAGTCGTCGATGAATAAGTCTGGCAAGCTAGCGTATAACGCGGCGATCGTCATCGCGGCCGCGGCCGCGGCAATGGGCATAGGCGCTATCGTGCTGGCCGCCGTCGGCGCGGATATCGGCAAGGCCTACGCGGTCATACTCACCGAGCCGCTCAAGGACATGATAGGGATAACCGAGATCGTCGTCAGGGCCGTGCCGCTATCGCTGATAGCGCTCGGAATCGCTATAGCGTTCCGTAGCGGCATACTGAACATCGGAGCCGAGGGGCAGATGCTGATGGGCATCCTGGCATGCAGCGCCACGGCGATCGCCGGGGCCGCGCTGCCTAAGCCTATACTGGTACCGCTCGCCATACTCGCCGGGGCGGCTGGCGGAGCGGTCTGGGGCGGTATCGCCGGCGTTCTCCGCGCGAAGCTCGGCGTAAACGAGATACTGTCCACGGTGATGCTCAATTATATAGCCGCGCAGTTCTACACCTTCCTGCTACGCGGTCCGATGATGGACCCCGAAGAATTGGTAACCGGTTCGGGGACGCCGCAGACGGTGCGCATGCCGCGCTCCGCGTGGCTGGATCGGCTTATCCCCGGCACGCGCCTGCATACGGGAGTGTTCATAGCGATCGGCCTCGCCATCGTCGTGTTCTTCCTGCTATGGCGGACGACGGCGGGATTCAGGATGCGCGCCGCCGGTGCCGAAGCCAAGGCGGCTCGCTACGCCGGCGTCAAGGTGGAACGCTATCTCGTCATCGCGATGCTGCTCTCGGGCGCGTTCGCCGGCATGGCCGGCGCGGTCGAGATACTGGGCGTGCACCGGCGAGCGATCGAAGGCATATCCGGGGGCTACGGCTTCACCGGCATCGTCGTCGCTCTGTTCGGCGGACTCCATCCCGCTGGCATAATCCCGGCGTCTCTGTTCTTCGGGCTCCTGCTCCTCGGGGCCGACATGACGCAGCGCCTCGCCGACGTGCCTGCCAATATGGTCCTCGTACTGCAAGGCGCCATAATCCTGGCGATCGTATCGGCGCGGCAGTTCATCAATAACCCGTACGTCCAGGACAAGCTGTCCCGCGCCCTGGCCAAGCTCTTCGGACGGGCGGCGCCGCCCGCGCCCCCGGGTTCGATCGAGGCCTGTCCCGACCCTTCCGATTCACCCGATCCCTGCCTGGCCGGCGAGCCCGGCGTATCCGAGGAGGAGACCCGATGAACGCCGGATCGTTCGTGCTCAATATCCTGATCCTGGGCGTGCCGTTCTCGGTGGCACTGCTGCTCGCGGCGCTCGGCGAGACTATCAACCAGCGTGCGGGCATCTTCAACCTGGGTTGCGAGGGCATCATGGCGATGGGAGCCTTCGTGGCCTTCCTGCCGCCGTTCTTCATGGCCGGTACGCCCCAGGCGCCGTTCGCCAACCTTATCGGCCTCGTTCTGGCGATCGTCGTCGGCGCCCTGCTCGGCATCCTGTTCGCGCTCGTCGTCGTGACGTTCAGGGCGCCTCAGGGCATAGCGGGCATAGGGCTACAGATGCTCGGATGGGGAGTGGCGGGTACGCTGTTCAGGCATTACGTCGGAGGCGTCACGGGCGTGGCCGGCATAGCGGCGTTCCCGATACCGGGGCTGTCCAGGATACCGGTGCTCGGTCAGATCCTGTTCAACCACAATCCGCTCGTCTATCTGGCCTTCCTCCTGGTGCCGGTATTCTGGTACGTACTGTTCAAGACGCCGTGGGGCCTCAAGGTGAGGGCCGTCGGTACCTATCCCCGGGCGGCCGACTCGCTGGGCATTCCCGTGGCGCGCGTCCGCTACCAGGCTCTGGCCCTGGGCGGGGCGATGGCCGGCCTCGCGGGCGCGTACCTGAGCCTGGCGCAGGCCAAGATGTTCGCCGACGACCTGATAGCGGGCCGCGGCTTCATAGCCGTAGCCCTCGTGTATTTCGGCCGGTGGAACCCCGTCGGCGTTATGGTCGGCGCGCTGCTGTTCAGCCTGGCGCAGGCCCTGCAGCTGTCCATCCAGGTGGCGGGTATCGACTTCCCGTACGAGTTCGCGGTGATGCTGCCCTACGTGCTGGTCATCGTCGTGCTCGCGCTGGTGCGCAAGGCCAGGATGGTCGGGCCTACGGAGCTCGGCAAGCCGTTCGATCGGGAACAGAGAGTATAACGGCGTATTGTCGGTAGTTCGGGCGCCGCGTTATCGTATAGAACGCGGCGTCCCGAGTATCTCCGATAGCGCTACGGCCTTCTTGAGCGGCGGTAGCCGTTCGATAGCGGCCGGAAACGCGAAGGCGGCGACCGGTTTCCCGTACTGGGATTCGACGGCCGGAGGCTTTGTCGCCGGCGGCTTCGCGGTGGGAGTCTTGATCGCCGAAGGCATAGGAGTCGACGGCGGAGAATCGGCGGGGCGACCCTTTTCCCGCGCCTTGCCGATATCGTCGCGCCGCGCCTCGCTTTCCTCGAAGTGCAGCGGCTCCAGCGGCGCGTCGTCGGCCTTGGGCGCGCCGGTCAGGTACCCGATGAACCGGGACAGCTGACCGGGACCCTTCGCCTTCGGAATCGCGGTTTCCTTCCGTTGCGCCGCCCGAGCCTTGAGCCTCCCCGCGAAGACGCGGAAGAAGAGCAGCAGCGCGAGCGGTATCAGCAGGAACAGGTTGTCGAGCAGCTCGTCCATATCAGGCTCCCGACGGGTTCTCGCTACCTATCGACGACCGCATCTTCGTATCCGCCTGCAGGTTGGTCAGCTTGTAGTAGTCCATGATGCCGAGCTGGCCCTTCTTGAACGCCTCGGCGATAGCCAGCGGTATCTCGGCCTCCGCGAGCACTACCTTGGCGCGGTTCTCCTGTACCAGCGCGACCATCTCCTGCTCCTTGGCCTGGGCGGCGGCGCGGCGCTTCTCGGCCTCGGCCTGGAACCTGCGCATGTCGGCCTCGGCCTGATCGGCCTGTAGCTTGGCTCCGACGTTCGCGCCTACGTCTATGTCGGCGATGTCGATGGACAGGATCTCGAATGCCGTGCCGGCGTCCAGTCCCTTGCCGAGAACGCGCTTGGATATCTGGTCGGGGTTCTCGAGCACCGCCTTGTACGATTCCGACGAGCCTATGGTCGTGACGATACCCTCGCCGACGCGCGCGATGATCGTCTCCTCGGTGGCGCCGCCGACCAGCCTCTCGATGTTCGCCCGCACGGTGACCCTCGCCTTGACCTGGAGCTGAATGCCGTCCTTAGCGACCGCGTCTATCGTGTACTTGCCCTTGGTCGAGTCGGGGCAGTCTATCACCTTGGGATTGACGCTCGTCTTGACGGCCTCGAGGACGTCCCTGCCGGCGAGGTCTATAGCGGCCGCGCGCTGGAAGGGCAGGGGGATGTCGGCCTTGTTGGCCGCGACGAGGGCCTGGCTAACCTTGAATACGTTGCCCCTGGCCAGGAAGTGCGTCTCCAGCATGTCGGAGTGGACTTCGATCCCCGCCTTCGACAGCATTATGCGCGCGTCGACGATGATGGCCGGATTGACGTGCCTGAGCCACATGCCTATAAGGCGGCCCATGCCGACCGGGGCTCCGGACAGCAGCGCCCTGAACCACAGGCCGAAGAACTTGAAGAACATGAAGAGGATCCCGAGGGCTACGAGCCCGATCGCGGCGTACATGGCTATGGTCAACATCTATTTCTCTCCTTGCGCTGACTATTGATTCTTGCGTTGGGTGACGATGATACGGCTACCGGCTACGGACGTTACCGTCAACGCGGCGCCGGCCTCGACGAAGGTCCCCTCCGTCTCGACGCTATAGGCTCGGCCCGCTATCTCCGCCCTGCCCGAAGGCCTGAGCGTCGTCAGCGCCGTACCTTTCTTCCCGACCAGCGGGTCGGGCGAAGGGCCCGCATCGACGGCGTCCGCGGTTCCGGCGACGGCTCGGCCTCCAGCGGTATCCGATATCGCGGTATTCAGCGTCATCCTGTCGAACATCCTGATCCGGGGGCCGGCGAGCGCCAGCACGCCTATCGCAGCTATCGCCGACAGGATGCCGACGACGACGGTCAGTACGTTTCGTCCGAGCAGTTCCCATTCCCAGTCCAGGGTCGGCAGAACGAAATCCTGCATCGACAGCACGAGCGACGCGGCTATGATCACTATGCCGGAGACGCCGGTCACGCCGAATCCCGGCAGCAGGAATATCTCGACGGCGAGGAGCGCGACGCCTACGATGAAGAGCACCAGCTCGAGCGAGCCGACGCTACCCATCAGCGCGTTGGCGCCGAACAGGACGAGGAACGCTATCAGAGCCACGGTTCCGGGCAATCCGAAGCCCGGTGAGTTGATCTCGATGAATATCGCGACGAGGCCGATCAGGATGAGCAGCGACTGCGCTCCGGCGGACGTGATGAACGCAACGGCGCCGTCGGCGACGGTCGGAGCCATCTCTACCGCGGGCCCTTTCAGGCCCTTCGCGCCGAGCAGCGCGTCGACGTCGAAGACGGTACCCGAAGACAGGCCGTAGCGCTCCGCCTCGCCGGCGGTAAGCGACAGGAGTTTCCCCTTACCGCTGACCAGCCTGCCTCTCTTGGGCCCGTCCGGTGCGGTCTTTTCCGCCGCCTCGGCGTCTTCCGCCGTCATCAGGGTCAATCGCCCGCCCGCCTCCATCTCGTATAGCTCGACGTCGGCGTCTACCATCGCGAGCGCGACGGACGTGGGATAGCCGTTCTTCTCCGCCAGCGCGGACATCTGGGCGCGCACGGCGCTTACCGATTTCTCTCCGGCGCCTTCCATCGTACCGTCGGGGCCGGCGACCACCGGAGCCGCCGCCCCTATCGACGTACCGGGCGCCATATACAGAGATGAGCAGGACATGGCTATAAGCGCGCCAGCGGACCACGAGACGCCCATGCCGTCGGGCCCCGATCGAACGTACGCGACGGTCTGCGCCTTTCGTATCGACCCTATGAACGAGGATATGCGCAACGCGGAATCCACCCTGCCGCCGAACGTATCGATGTCGAAGATGAGGATCCCGGCTCCCGACTCGATGGCTTTCGTCGCCTGCCTGCGGACGAATACCGCGGTGGACGGCTCTATGTCGCCGTGGATCGGTATAACGTACACCGCTTGGGCGGCGGCGACGGACGCGAGCGTCACGAGAAACAGGGCCGCGATCAGGCGCCGCGACGGGACGGATCTATTCGTCGTTCGTTCTTGAGCGGTTTCCATATTCTATAAGTATATGCCTCGTCGCTGGATCCGCAACCGAAAAAGGAGGGATAGACGCCTGCCTAGGGCCTCTCGGCCGCCTTCGGCCTATCCTCGCGGAAGAGGAAGAGCACGAGCGACGCCGACGCTATGGCGCCGGCCATCGGGAATATCCAGAAATTGCGGTAGTCGATGCCGCCGGCCGAACCGACGACGCGGCCGAGGGCGCCGGATAGCAGGTTCCCGACCAGTGTCGCCGTGCCTATGATGATGAACTGAACGAGCTGGTGCACGGCGGGTCGCGACCGGGCGTCGGCGCGGCCGTCTATATACATGAGGATGGCTGAATAGAGGCACGCGAAAATGATCCCGTGCAGGGCTACGCCGACGAGGCCGAGCGCCGGTACGCCGGTCCACAGGAGGACATAGCGGGCGGTCTGCAGGAAGGCCCCGAGCATCAGTACGGGCTTGTACGAGAAACGCGACAGCAACGCGGCCAGGCCGAATAAGGCGACTATCTCCGTGACCTGGCCGAGCGTCAGGAGCGACGGGACGGAGGCGGTCCCGAAGCCCAGGCTGGCGAGGTACGGGGCGGCGCCGAACGAGTACATCTTGTCCGTGACCGACGATAGGAAGTAGACGATCGCGAGGATCGCTACGCCCTTGACCTTCATCGTCGCCATAGCGTCGCGGGGGAACAAGCCTCGCTCCCCGGCGGCGAGCGCCGCTCTCGGGGGGATGCGAGCCGAGGGCAGGCCCAGCGCGAGCGCGATGCAGGCGATCGATCCGAGTCCGGCGACGAGGAAGGCTCCGGCCCTGAAGTCCGCGGCGGGTCGGCCCGGGAACGCGACCGGTAGCAAGGTCCACAGGCCCGAGACAAGGTAGCCGGCTCCCATCCATCCGACGGTACCCCATACCCTGACGGAGCCGTAATGCTTACCGCTTCCGTCCTCGTCGTAGAGGCGTTGGAATATGATGGCGTTGAGCATCCCGATAGATGGATTCATGAATAGGGCGTTTATCGCGTAGAACGCGATAAACGCCCCGAATCCGCGGGCCGCGAACATGCCGGCGGAGCTCGCGGCCAGGATGGCGTGGCTCAGGACGTAGAGCTTCTTCGCGGGCAGGACGCGATCTATGACGTAGACCGACAGGAGCGGCGCCACGACGCTGGAGAACGCCGAGCAGGCCATGATGAAACCTGTCCGGACGCTACCGAAGCCTAGCGATGATTGCAGGTACATGCTCAGGATCGGCCCGAAGGCGCCACCGATGAAAAACTGGAAGAACATCAAGGCCGAGAGCCGCGCTATCCCGGGTGCTATCTTCCTGGGCTCATAGTCTTTCGTATTCATGTCGGTGAGGTTGTACCAGAACGGGGCGCTCTCGCCAAGGACCGACGCCCGAGGGCGTCGGCCGGTTCCCTGTCAGTCAGCAGTCCGAAGGAAGGCCCCCAGCCCCTTCGCTCCCAAGTCGTCGTAGCCGGGTACGCCCGACAGCTCTATCGGCCTGTCGGGATACTCGCCGGACATGGCGAACGCGAATTCGCCGATAGCCGTCAGGTGGCGGCCGACGCGTTCCTCAATGGGATGGCCCTTTTCGTCGAAGGGCACGTACAGGCGGCCGAGTTTCTGAGCCTTGACATAATACGGATCCTTGCCGGTCAGTACGAGCGCCTCGTCGGTACGACTGCGTAGCCGCCCTTGGGACGGATTGGCGGTTTCCATCAGCACGGCCAGCGTATCGGTAGCGTCGCCGAGCTCGCGGTGGGTCAGCCCGCGCAGGTTCTTGGGCGACGGCTCCAGCCCTATGGTGATGTCGCTGAACTCGAGCCCGAGAACGACCTGCGACGCTATCGGCATCGCGCGCTCGTGGGCCACGATGGCGTTGATCACCGGGTATTCGGGGGACGCCTCGTGGAGGTCGATGCTCAGGTCTATCTTCTCGGCCCGGATCATCTCGGTGATGCCGTAGCAGGCCTTCTCGGTCAGCGTGCCGTCGGTCCTGCCCGGATAGCCGCGGTTGAGGTTGCGGGTCTCGTTGCCGGAAAGGGTCTGGCCGCTGGCGGCGTGAACGTAGACGTCGGTATCGGGCCACTGATGCACCGGGTTGGTCGCCCTGGAGCCGTAGCGGAAGGTCCTCTTCGAGCCGTCGGGCAGCGTGAACGAGTAGGCTAGGGGCGCGCCTTCCTGCGGATCGTTATGGGTGAATCCCGACGCGTTGGCGCGCGGTATGACGTACAACGTCCCGGACTCCGCCGACGCGTTCTCTATGAGCAGCACGGCGGACAGGAAGCTAGACGGCTCGTTCGGGTGGGTGCCTCCTATGACGAGCATCGAGCCTCCGGGGTTCTGTCCCCTGAAGACGTATACGTCTGTATCGGCCGGAGTACCCGCGAGCCCGGCGTACCATGCCGAGAGCTTGACGACCTCGGTGACGCCGGGACCGCGGACGATGGGCTCTACCTTTCGGTGCTCAAGGAAGCTCGCTCCGGCTACGGCGCAGGCGGCGAGCGTAAGTATCGATATGATGGCGGCGCTGATATGGTTTTTCTGCATACGCTACGCCCTACTTTATAAGCAAGACGCGGAGCAGGAGGGGAATGGCGACCATAGCGGCCGTAGCCTGCTTCCGCCAGTCCTTCTCGGTCCATAGGTTCCACGCGGTAAGCGCGAGGATAGCCGCGGCGATGCCGAGATACAGTATCTTCATCCTAGGCTCCTTTCTCAGTACATCGCGGCGATTTGCTTGGAATAGGCGATGAATACGAGCGCCCACGCCAGTATGACGATCGACGGGATGACCAGGTGCCTGAGCACCCGCGAATACTTCTCCACGCCGACGACCTGGGCGGCGAATATAGCCGACAGCGCGGTAGGCGGCATGAAGTCCCCGAGCGACGCTATGAGCGACAGGGCGGCCGCCGTGACTATCTGGTTCTTGCCGAGCAGGGCCAAGAGGAACGGAACGCCGAGGACGCTGGACGCGCCGAACGACGAGACCGCGCCGAAAAGCGGTATGGTAATCGCGATCGCCGCGTACAGCATGATAGGCGGTACCGACAGGGCGCTGACGACCACGAAGCCTCGGACGCCGGTCAGCGTCATCACCTGGATGAACATGCCGACGCCGGCGAGGATGCCGAGGACGGGCAGGGCGTCCGCTACCGCGGACTTGGCGGCCAGGAGCGGATTGAAGCGCTTGCCGACGAAGAGGGCGAGTGCCGCGCCGATCAGGAAGACGACCGGCAATCCCATGCCGAAGTACTTCGGTACGACTTTCCCCAGCACCATAAGCGCCGCTACGACCAGGATAGGCGCGAAGAGCCTGATCCCGTATCGCTCGTAGGTCTCGGTATCCAGCTTCGGCGCCAGGGCCTCCCAGGATAGCTTCTTGACGTGCTTGAGGCCTATCGTCAGCGAGAAGATGACAGCGAGCGGCATCGTAAGCAGGAGCAGGGGGACCTCGAAGCCGACGAACGGCATATCGATGCCGCCGCCTATGATCATCGCGGGAATGTTTACCGGTGGCGCTATCATGCCCAGGATGCCGGCAAGCGCTATGAAGGCGCCGGCCTCGGCCGCCGGTAGCCCGAGTATCATCAGTACCGGCGCTACTACGGCGCCGGCGGTCAGTACGGAGGCGCTCGAGCTGCCCGTGATCATGCCGGGGAACATCGCCACCAGCATCAGCATAGGCAGGAGCAAGGCCGGGACGGTCCTGAAACGCTTGATGATGACGACATTGAGCGCGTCGAGCGCTCCCGATTCCTGTACGGCCCGCATGAAGATCATCGCGGTAGCTATTACGAGGATCGTGTCCACGTAGCCGAAGGTCCCTTCGACGAGGTGGCGTATGCCTAGCCCGTTGCCCGACACGAGGAGCCCCGTCAGGGCGGCGGCGAGCATCGAGAGCGATACGGGCAACTTGACGGCGAAGGCGCAGACGGCGAATACGCCGACCATAGCCAGGAAGAGCGTGAATTCGAATGGCACGGGCGTTTCCTTACTTGAAGGCCGCCGCGAGCGGAGCGCCGGCCGCGGTGATCTTGGGTACCTTGACGACGGCTATCCCGGAAGGCGCGGCGAGCCTCTCGAACAGGCCGTCCTTATCGCCGTCCTCCACGACGATGACCAGGTCTCCGGCGGGTACGCAGGCCTCGATGAAGGCGTCGGAGAGGGTTCCCCGTCGCGCCTCGCCGCCGACGTGCACCACGATGATCTTCATGCCCAGTTCCTTGGCGCGCTTGATCAGCGCCTTGGAGCGGGCCATCTCGTCGTCGACGCTTATACCGGCGGCGCCCAGGCCCTTGGAGCTACCGCCTACGGTCAGTACGAGGGTCTTGGCCCCGCCCGGTAGCGATGCGGCCTTGACGAGCGGGTCGGCGGTGAACGGGACCTTGGAACGGTTGAGCAGCACCTTGACCATTTCCATGTCGGCGCTCTGGCCGACGGCCGTCAGGATGGCCGGCTTCTCGGCTATGGCGGTCGCCGACTGCGCCGATGCCGCGGCGACGGCGAGCGCCATGGCGGCGGCGAGTATCGTGAATCTTCGCATTGTAGTCTCCTGATAATAATGGAGCGCCGTCCCGCCCTGCCTCGCGGCGAGGGCGGCGGAACGGCGCGATAGAGGCCCCGAAGGGTTCGGGGCCCCGCGTACGCGAGCCTAGAAGCCGACGGCCTGTCCGTCACGCCTCGGGTCTGCGCCGCCTTCGAGCATCTTGGCCGCCCTGTCGTAGACGACGGCGTGCACGCCGCCGAAGTACGCGTCCCAGTCGGCGCGTACGTTGACCGTATGGCCGAGGGCCTCCAGCTTCTTGACGGTGTTGACCGAGGTGCGCCCCTCGAGCTGTACCGCGCCCGACGCCATCGCGAAGAGGCGCGGCGCCATGATCGCCTGCTGTATCGTCATGCCGTGGTCGACGACGTTGGATATAGTCTGCGCGACGGCCTCGATGATGCGGGTGGCTCCGGGGGATCCGACCGCCATGAACGGCTTGCCGTCAGGGTCGAGCACCAGGGTCGGGCTCATCGACGACAGCGGGCGCTTGCCGGGCTCGATGGACTGGACGTGGCCGGGCTTCAGCGCGAAGTCGTCCATGTGGTTGTTCATGATGATGCCGGTGCCCGGTACTACGACGCCGGAACCGAAGAAGTAGTTGATGCTCTTGGTGACGGCGACCATGTTGCCGGCCTTGTCCATGACGGCGAAGCTCGTGGTCGAGCCCGACTCGTACTTGGTCGGGTCGTCGGCAGACGCCGATCCCATCGCCTTGTCCATCGATATCTTGGCCGCGAGGGTCTTCGCGTAGTCCTTGCTGGTCAGGCCCGCGAGCGGGACCTTGACGAAGTCGGCGTCGGCCATGTACTTGCCGCGGTCTGCGAAGGCGAGGCGCAGCGCCTCGATCCACAGGTGATCGGTCTCGGGCGTGCCGTCGCCGTATGTGGCCAGGTCGAAGTTCTCGAGGATATTGAGGATTTCGACGATGATGGTGCCGCCGGAGCTGGCGGGCGGGGTCGAGATGAGCGAATAGCCGCGGTAGGTACCGGTTATCGGCTTGCGGACCTTGACCTGGTAGCTCGCGAGGTCCTGAGCGGTCATGATGCCGCCCGCGTCCCGTACGGCCTTGGCGATCTTCTCTGCCATCTCGCCCTTGTATATGGCGTCGGCGCCGCCCTTGGCTATAGCCTTGAGCGTCGCGGCGTAGTCGGGATTCTTGATGGTATCGCCGAGCTCGTAGGGAAGGCCATCCTTGGTGTATATCGCGGCGTCTGCCGGGAAGGTGTTGATCTTGCCGAGGTTGTCCTGGATGATGCTAGCCAGGTTGACCGTTACCGGTATGCCCCTCTCGGCCCATTCGATGGCCGGGGCGATGATCTTGTCGCGCTTTATCTTCTTGGAACCGTAGTTGTCGAGGGCGTACAGGAGGCCGGCGACCTCGCCGGGGACGCCCGAGGCGAGCCCGCCTACCACGCTGGCGTTGCCTATGACCTTGCCGTCCTCGCCGTACTTGAACATGTCCGGCGTAGACGCGGCGGGAGCGGATTCGCGGAAGTCGATGACGACCGCTTCCTTCATGTTGACGAGCTTGATGACCATGAATCCGCCGCCGCCGACGCCGGAGGCGTTGGGTTCGAGGACTCCGAGCGCGAAGGCCGTGGCTACGGCGGCGTCTACGGCGTTGCCGCCTTTTTTAAGTATATCGACGCCGACCTGGGACGCCTCGGGCTTGGCGGCCGCAACGACGCCCTTTGCGCCCTGGGCCGCCCGGCCGTACAGGTTGACCGGGTTCTGCGATGTCACGACGACCGCCGTTACGGCGATCAACAGCGACGCGATGATGACTTTCTTCATGGATGCCTCCTTATAGGCCCGCGCCGGTGCGACGGCGGACCTTAAGGCTAGTCTGTTTCTATTAATCGAAGCTGTCAAGCGCCAAGGGCGCTTTTTTGACGCGCACCGGCAGGCCGTGCATCACGGGCGCCGTCGCAGGTCCCGACCCGACCGTGGACGTAAGCGTGTTGGCGCAGCCTCCCCGGTCGACGCCGTCGGGCCCGGGCTCGAGCCAGGCTCCCTCGTGCAGGCAGACGACGCCCGCGGCTATGTCGTCGGATACGACGACGCGCGCTTCGATGGAGCCTCCGTCGTTGCTTATGCTGAGCGTATCGCCGTTCGAGACCCCGAGACGCTCGGCGTCGGCCGTCGACACGGTCAGCTCCCCAGCGTCCGCGCCGCCGCGCGCTCCGCCTCCCTGCGAATGCGTCCTGAGTATCGTCTTGGGGGACACGAGGAGGTAGGGGAGGTCCGGGGCGGCCGGAGCGTCGACCCACGCGGGTATGGCCTGGCGGCCGGTATCGCGCGCGTACGCTTCGCTTCGCAGCTCTACCTTGCCCGAGGGCGTCGGTAGCGGATGCCCCTCCGGGTCCGCCGCGAACCGGGCGAGCCCGACGCGGGCCCGGTCGGCGCCGAAGTACACGCCGCTTTCCCTGAAGGCGGCCTCGTCGGCGACCTCCGATTCCGCTATGAACCGGTCTATCCATCCCGAGGCGTCGAGTCCTCCGCTGAACGCCGCGCCGAAACCCAGGCGGGCGGCTAGGTCGGCGAATATATCGTAGTCGCTACGGCACAGACCGCGCGGCGTTACGGCGGCCGGCTTGTAGAGAAGGTAATTGCCGAGCCAGGGCGAGCACAAGTCTTCCTTCTCGAGCGGCGAGGCGACGGGCAGCACGACGTCGCAGTACCTCGCCGTCGGCGTCATGAACATCTCGTGGCAGACCGAGAACTCGAGCGATTCCATCGCGCGTATCGACTTGCGGCAGTCGGCCCCCTGGTTGACCGCGTTGAAGCCCGCGACGTACGCCGCCGCGACGTCGCTCGGATAGCCGCCCGCCCGGCCCTCGAGTATTGCGTCGGGCCAGCGCACTATGGGCACCGTCGGAGAACCGCGGTCTATCGCGGGCAACGACCCCGCCCGGGGCGTCGGCAAGCGGTTGTTGAGCGAACCCGTGGAGCCGCCCGGGATCCCGAAGTTGCCGGTCGCTACCTGCAGGGCGACCGTCAGCCGGAACGTCTCCTCGCCGTCGCGTACGCGTTGTATCGAATAGCCCGGCACGAGCATCGCGGGCCGCGCGGACGCGTACCGGCGGGCGAAGTCCTCGATGTCCGACGCGGATACGCCGCATCGGGGCTCGGCCCACTCCGGCGAGCGTTCGACGCCGTCGGCCGCGCCGGAGACGTAGCGTTCGATGTCGTCGAGGCCGACCGAGAGGCTGTCCGCGCGCCGGCGGTCTATACGCCCGTCGCGGAAGAGCGCGTACAGGACCGCGAGCATCATCGCCGCGTCGGTTCCCGGCCGTATCGGTATCCAGCGGGCGCCGAGCGCCTTGGCCGTACGGCTCCTGCGCGGGTCGATGACGACGACGGGCGTCCCCGCGCGGGCGGCCGCGGCTATCTCCGTCCCGAGCTCGGTCCCGAGCCGCGCCTCGAGTACGTTGGCGCCCCATAGTACGACGAGGCGGCTGTCGCGTACCGTCTTCGCGTCCCAGCCGGATTCCGCGGCAGCCGAGCCGAACAGGTACGGAAGCACGAAGCGCGCCGCTCCGTTGGAGTAGTTGCTGGATAGACCGGTGGCGCCGCCGGCCGCGCCGAGGAATCGCGCCAGCAGGTTCTCGCTGTTATGGAGCGCGCCGGTAGAGCCGGCGCTTCCGAGCGCCAGCACGGCGTCCGCTCCGAGCCTCGCGCGAACGTCGCCGAGGCGCCTCGCCGTCAGGTCCAAGGCCTCGTCCCAGTCAGCCTCGCGGAAGCGGCCGGATCCTCGGGGGCCGTCCGCTATCATCGGCGACAGCAGCCGCTCAGGAGCGCCGTGGGCCAGGTGGAGCTCGTAGCCTCGCGGACAGGGCTTGAGGTCGCGACCCGCCGGGTTGCGTTCGATCCCGGTAACGACGCCGTCCTCGACGATGGCGAGGAGCGGGCATGCGCCGCCTCCGCAGTCCTTGCCGCAGAATGTCGGTACTCGCTGTATCATCGTCCCTCCTCGCGCCGCCCGTTCCAGGGAGCCGCGTTCGAAGTAAACGCCGCCGCTGGCCGCGTGGTCAAGTCCGGCTCCGGAATACGCGCGCTGGTGCTTGTCCCGGGAGCGCCTCGCGGCCGATACTCGTGGTATGAGTGATGGAGGGAAAAGGCTCTTCGGCACGGCCTGCGTGCTGGCCGGTGGCCGGGGCAGGCGCATGGAGGGCCGCGACAAGCTGTTCGTGGAATTCGCGGGCGAGCGGCTCCTGGCCAGGATAGAGCGACAGCTCCGTTCCCGGTTCGACGACCTCGTCGTCGTTTCGTCGCGTCAGGAAGCTTTCGCGGGGCTTGGCTACAGGGTCGTACCCGACACGCTGCTCGACGGAGGGCCCTTGGCCGGGCTGCACGCGGGGCTTCGCGCCGCCCGTAGCGAATGGGTCTACCTCGTCGCCTGCGACATGCCGTTCTTCTCGGCCGTCTGGGTCGACACGCTGAGGCGCGCCATTGACGGGGCCGAAACGGCGAGTCGCCTGCCCGGTCAGGCTCCCGTCGCGGCCGCCGCGAGGTCGGGGCCGTTTTTCGAGCCGTTCCACGCCTTCTATAACCATGTCCTGATCGATGACATCCAGACGGTCTTGGTCCCTTCCAGAGGCGACGCCAGAAGACCGTCCATACAGTCGGTCGTGGGGCGCCGTAACTCGCTGCTTTTGGATAGTGCGCCCGATACCGAAGGCGAATCGCTTTTCGTCAACATAAATACGCCGGAAGATCTGACCCGGGCCTTTGACATGATGGAAAGCCGGGCTCATACTAGTCGCTCGATCGAGCGCGACCCGGATCCGCGCCTCGATCCTTGAGCCAATTCTTCCGTATTTATCATTAAGGAGACTATCCATGAGCAAGACCGTCATCGCTACCGCTTCCGCCCCCGCCGCCATCGGCCCCTATTCCCAGGCCATCAAGTCCGGCGCCCATATATTCTGTTCCGGCCAGCTGGGCATCGATCCCGCTACCGGAGAGCTCGCGGTCGGGGTAAGGGCCCAGGCCGAGCGTTCGCTACTCAATATGAAGGCGATCGCCGAGGCCGCGGGCGCGACGCTCGACTCGGTCGTCAAGACGACCATCTTCCTCGCGGACATGGCGGATTTCGCGGTCGTCAACGAGGTCTACGGCTCGTTCTTCAAGGGCGAGAAGCCCGCTCGTTCCACTATCGCCGTCGCCGGCCTTCCCAAGGGCGGCCTCGTGGAGATCGAAGCGATCCTGGCCCTGTAGGCAGTATTATGTACGACTTCGATACCATACTGGACAGGACGAGGACCGACTGCGTCAAATGGGCTCCATCGGCATCGTGCCGCTCGAGCGCCTATCCCGACGTCATACCGATGTGGGTCGCCGACATGGACTTCGCGTCCGCCCCGGCTATCGTCGAGGCCATGAGGCTAAGGGCCGAGCATCCCGTCTACGGCTATTCGGCGAAGCCCGAGTCTTTCTTCGCCGCGTATACGGAATGGATGCGCGAGCGCTACGGCGTTCGCGTAGAGCGCGAGTGGCTGTCGTTCTCACCGGGCATCGTGCCGGCGATAGCGACGGCGATACGGGCCTTCACCGAGCGCGGCGACGGGGTCGCGATCACTCCGCCCGTGTACCATCCGTTCAAGCACATGATAGAGCGTAATCGCCGCGCCGTCGTCGAGGCGCCGCTCGTCGTCAGGGACGGGCGCTACGCCTTCGACCTAGACGCGCTGGACGCGGCCTGCGCCCGCTCGAAGCTGCTGGTGCTGTGCAGTCCGCACAATCCGGTCGGCCGCGTCTGGACCGCCGAAGAGCTCGGTGCCGTCGCCGAGATAGCCGAGCGCCGAGACGTCGTCGTCATGGCGGACGAGATACATGCCGACCTCGTCTTCGCGCCCGCGCGGGTAGTCTCGTCGCTCGAGATAGGGGACGGACTACGCAAGCGGCTCGTCTCCGCGTGGGCGCCCAGCAAGACGTTCAACATAGCGGGCCTGCAGGCCTCGTGCGTCGTCATCCCCGATCCGGCCCTGCGCTCGGCCTTCGAGGCGGAGGGCGACGCGACCGGCATAGGCTCGCCCAACTGCATGGCCCAGGGCGCCGCCGTAGCCGCGTACTCCGAGGGCGGCCCCTGGCTCGACGAGGCGTTGCGCTATATGCGCGGCAACTACGAGGCGCTAGCGGCCGGTCTCGCGAAGAAGGCTCCGGCGATCAAGGTGTTCCCTCTGGAAGGCACCTATCTCGCGTGGCTGGATTTTAGCGGCGTCGGCCTCGAAGGCGACGTCGGCCCCGCGGTGATCGACAGGGCCGGAGTCTGGCTAGACTCCGGCGCCCGGTTCGGTACGGGCGGAGGCGGCTTCGCCCGCATGAACCTCGGGTGCCCGCGCTCCGTCGTTGAGAAGGCGACGGAGCGGCTGGCCAAGGCGTTCGGCTAGGCGAGGGCCGGTTCCGGCTCCCTGCGGGGCTCCCCGCAGGGGGCGCGTTCGGCTATCCCCGCCGGGGAGAAGCCGCGTACGAGGCCCTTGGCTACGCACAGCTCGGCGAGCAGTACCGTCCCGCCGGCGGCTCCCCTGATCGTGTTGTGCGACAGCAGCTCGAACTTCCAGCCCAGTATGGGGCAGGGCCTCAGGCGGCCCATGGTCGCGCTCATGCCGTTGCCCGCCGCCTTGTCGAATCGCGGTTGCGGCCGATCGAGCCCGTCGGCGTAGACGACGGGATGCTTCGGGGCGCTCGGCAGGTCGAGGCCGTCGGTATCGACCGGGGCGTCGAGCCATGCCCGCATGATGGCGGACTTGTCGGCCGGCCGCTTGAACGCGACCGATACCGCCTCCAGATGGCCGTCGGTGACGGCTACCCGATGGCAGGCGGCGCTGACCCCGAACGACGCGTTCTCAACCCTCGACCCGTCGGCGGACAGTCGCCCCAGTATCTTGAGCGGCTCGGCCTCGAGCTTCTCCTCCTCGCCGTGTATGTACGGTAGCGCGTTATCGATCAGGTCCATGAACGGGACTCCCGGATAACCGGCGCCCGAGGCCGCCTGAAGCGTGACGACGTTGACCGACTCCAGGCCGAACGCATCGTCTAGCGGCTTGAGGGCCAGTACGAGACCGATCGTCGAGCAGTTGGGATTGGTGACGATGGCGCCTCCGTCCGGATAGGGCTGGCGAAGTGCGAGCCTCAGGTGGTCGGCGTTGAGTTCCGGTACGACGAGAGGGACGTCGTCCCGCATGCGGTGGCAACGGGCGTTAGACACGACGAGCCTGCCCCTCTTGGCCCAGTCCTCCTCGATGTCCATCGCCGCCTCGGCGTCGAGCGCGGAGAAGACGATGGCCGGGTCCGGAAACGGCGCGCAGCCGCGCACCCGCATTGCCGCGGCCCGTACGGGCATCGGATCCGGAAGGATCCAGCGCGTCGCCTGGCCGTAGGGTTTGCCCGCCGAGCGCTCGGACGCGCACAGCGCCACCGGCTCGAACCACGGATGATTGAAGAGGATCGACACGAGCCTCTGCCCTACGGCGCCCGTGGCGCCTAGGATCGCGACCGGAATCTTGGCCATTGTACTTCTCCCTTCGATGTCACGCATCGATGTATCTCGCGGCCGCCCTCGGTACGAGGACGGCGGTAACGCTGAATTCTGGAACCAGCTGATGGCCCGCGCTTATGCCGATGCCTATCTCTGCGGCCGAAAGCAGGCGCAAGAGATCCCCGTTTGCCTCGACCCCCGGGCAACCGGGGAATCCGAACGAGTAGCGCTTGCCGTCGGCGACGGCGCCTCGTCCGCGGAGTTCCGTCGCGAGCCGCCGATGGCCTATCTCGGCCGCGGCCTCGGCGAGGCCGGCGAGCAACCCGTGGGCGCGGAGGTAGGCCGCGGAGTCTCCCGAGTCGCGGACGCTGGACAGGTATTCCGAGGCCCGGCTTCCCAGCGTCACGCAGAACGCCGCGGCCGCGTCCTCGTCGGCGTACCAGTCGGCTATCGACCGCCGTTCCCCTCTTCCGCTCCGCGGGAAGCAGAACGGCGCGCTCTTCCCGGCGCCGTCATCGAATTCGACGACGACGTCCGATCGCCTCGCGGCCTTGTAGTAGCCGTAACGGCAGGCCGCCGAGAGGCCGCCGACGAGGCGTAGCGCCGCGACGGCCTCGTCGAGCGCGGCCCGGCCATGCGCCTCGTCGGCGTAGGCCCACCGTGAACGGGCGACCGCGTGGACGTCGAGCGCCGCGACGAGCTCGTCGAAGCCTATGGGCGGCATCGATGCCGAGCCGAGGAACGGCGGCACGAACGCCGGCCCCGTGACGCACGCCGGTACGGATCCGAGCGTTACGGGAGGAGCCGCCGCGACGGATCCGTCCCGTTCGGCCCGCGTTTCGGTCTTTCGGGCCGGGGCCGCCCGCGGAACGCCGATCGGGCGCTCCAGGAGGCCTACGGCCTCGAACGGGTCCTTCGCGTAGGCGACGAGGCCCGGTCTCGACGGCTCGATACGGTCCCTGACGTATTCGCGGTCGACGGCGGCGCCGCCGCAGAGGAGGACGGCGTCCGAGCCTGAAGAGGCGAGCGCGGCCGCCACTCTCTCCATCTCGACGAGCGACTTCGTCAGGAGGCCGGATACGCCTACCGCGATAGCGCCGGACTCGGCGGCCGCGCGGGCGATGTCGTCGGCGCCCTGATCGGTTCCCAGGTCGACGACGTCGTATCCCGCGGCCTCGAGCACCA
Organism: Spirochaetae bacterium HGW-Spirochaetae-3; assembly: GCA_002839315.1. Taxonomy (GTDB): domain Bacteria; phylum Spirochaetota; class Spirochaetia; order Treponematales; family UBA12059; genus SZUA-370. The sequence goes on along the minus strand of PGXV01000010.1, from coordinate 70,312 downwards.
TGCCTACGAGGTTCTTGCCTATGTCGTGGAGGTCTCCGCGTACCGTCGACAGTACGACGCGAGGCCCTGTGATTCCACGTCTATCGGAACGAGCCCGTAGCGCCGCGAAGGCGTCTCTCGCGGCGTCGGCGCTTCGTAGAACGAGCGGTAGCGCTAGCGAGCCCACGTCGTATCGCCTGCCGAGCTCGGCCATAGCCCCGGCGATCGCGGAAGCCATCTCGGTAGCCGACGCGGAGTCGACGTTCCCCGTTACGATCGCGGCGGCGCCGGCGGAATCGCCCGCGTAGATGAAGGCCGCGAGACCCTCGAGCGGGCCCGAGTCGCCGGATAAGGCCGCGTTCCCGGGATCAGGCGCCAGGGACGGGGTCGCGGCGGTTCCCGCCGGCGGCGGGGCGTACGACAGCAGCCGCTCCAGCGCCGCGCCGTAGCCTTCTCCGCCGCCCCTCGCGTCAATCACCGCGTCGGCGGCATCGGCGATGCCATCCGGTACGGCGATCGACAGGACTGCCGGATCGACTATTGCCGCTACGAGACCGGCCGCCTTCGCCGCGACGACGAAGCGCGAGGTAAAGGCCGGCCTCATCGACCTGGGCAGGCCGAACGAAGAATTACCGACGCCGAGCACCGAGCCGGATCCCGGGCAGGCCTCGGCTAGTCCCGCGACGGCCGCTATCGTTTCCACGGACGCTCGCGCGAGCGATCGGTCTCCCGACGCGGCCGGGAAGGTGCAGGTATCGAAGAGCAGGTCCTCGGGTTCTAGCCCCCGGGATAGCGCGAGGGTATAGAGGCTCCTGCATATCGAAAGCTTCGATGCTTCGTCGCGCGCCGGGCCGCGCTCGTCCATCGCGAGGCACACGACTGCGGCGCCGTATTCCCTGGCCAGGTCGAAGACCCGCGAGGCCTTAGCCTCGTCCTCGAGATTGACCGAATTGATGAGCGGTCTTCCGCCGATGGACGGCAACGCGGCCTCGAGGGCCAAGGGATCGGCGCTGTCTATGGAGAGCGCCGCGCCGGAGACGGCGGCGGCCTTCGACACGATACCGGCGAGCGTCGCCGCCTCGTCCGTAGCGGCTCCGGCTACCGAAATGTCGACTGCGGCCGGTCCTCGGCCGGCCCTGTCGACGACGAAGCGGGCGGCGGCGGCGATGTCGCCCGATTTTACGATGGCCTTGAACGCCGCGCTGCCCGACGCGTTGGAGCGCTCGTCGATGACGAGCATGGCCAAGCCGTCGCGGCGTACCGCGGAGAAGGCGGACGCGAGCGCGAATACCCTGCGCGGCCGGGCGGCCGGCGCCGGCGCTCCCGATAGAGACCGGGCGAGAGCGGCGATATGCGCGGGGCCGGTGCCGCAGCAACCGCCGGCGATACCGGCGCCGAACCGCCTCGCTATCGCGGCGGTCTTCACGGCGAACGCCGCCGCGTCGAGCGGCCAGACGATCCTGCCGCCGACCGAGCGTGGCAGACCGGCGTTAGGCATGATGCACAACGGCGCGCTCGACGCCTTCGAAAGGGCCTCGAAGGCGGATTCCAGTTCGTCGGGGCCGCCCGAGCAGTTGAGTCCGACGGCGAGCGGCCCGAACGGCTCGACTATGGCCGCGAACGCCGCCGGGTCGGCGCCGGAAAGCAGCCGCCCGCGCGCGTCCACCGTCGCGCTCGCTATGAAGGGGAGCCGTCTCCCGGTCAGCCTTCCGGCTTCCTCCAGCGCGCCTATGGCCGCCTTGCACTGCAGCGTGTCCTGCACCGTCTCTATTATAGCCAGGTCGGCGCCGCCCTCGGTAAGGCCTATGAACTGAGACAGGTACGACGACCGTAGCTCCGCGTACGACGATCCGCCGAGGCTAGGCGCGTCCGATCCGGGGCCGACCGATCCGGCTACCCAGCGGCTCTTCCCGTCGGCCGCGACGGCCTCGTCGACGGCGGCGCGGGCCAGCCTCGACGAGGCCGCGTTGAGCCTCCTCGCCAGGTCGGCCGCCGTTCCGTCCGCGTATACGGCGCCGGCGGCGACGAACCGGGCCAGGCCGCGGGCGTTGGCGCCGAAGGTCGCGGTCATGACGATCTCGGCGCCCGCCTCCAGGTACGCGCGGTGGACCGAGGAGGCCGCTTCGGGGCGTTCCAGCGCGACGAGGTCCCTGCGGTCCGCTCCTTCGTCGCCCAGCATGGAATCGAGCAGGCTGCCTGTCGCCCCGTCGGCTATGACGACGCGCTCGCGTACGGCCGCGGCCAGCGGGGCGCTCACCGCGATCCTCCCGAGGCCTTGCCGAATACGGCTTCCATCGTCTCCACCGCGTCGCGGGCCTTGCCCATCGTGAAGAAGTGGACGCATGGAGCGCCGGCGTCGTACAGCGCCTCTACGAGGGCGGCGGCGTGCTTTATGCCGGCTAGCCGTTCCTCCGCCGGGCTCCTGGCCTCGCTTAGCGCGGCGGCCAGCTCGGGCGGCACGTCGACGAAGAAGGTCCCGGGCACTCCCGCGAGGGACTTGGCCCTGACGAGCGGCTTGACGCCCGGGATGATAGGCGCCGTAATGCCCGCCGCCTTGGCCCTGGCCGCGAATTCGGCGTAGCGCGAAGCGTAGAATACCATCTGGGTAGCGATCCACGCCGCGCCGGCGTTAACCTTCTCGGCGAGCGCCGCCAGGTCGGCGTCGGGATTGGGCGATGACGGATGCTTCTCCGGATAGGCCGCGACCCCGACGGATAGACCCGCCGGGGATCCTGTGGACCCGTCGGAGAGGTAGTCCCCGGCGTTCATCGCGGCTACGATGCGGACGAGGTCGACCGCCCGAGGCAGGAGTCCGTCGACGGCCCGTCCCGGTTTCTCGGCGAAGGGCGCGAAGCGTTCGTCGCCCCTGACGATGAATACGTCCTTGAAGCCTGCGTAGCGCAGGTCTATGAGTTGGTCTTCGGCCTTGAAGCGGTCGCTACCCAGGCACACGACATGGGGAACCACGACGGCGCCGGTCCGTTCCCTGATCGCTACGCATAGCCCGAGCGTACCTGGCTTGCCCCGTAGCGGAACCTCGATCGGCTTACCGTCTCGGTCGAGCCATGCCCGCCCGGCCGGATGGTCGGTCACGCTGACGAAGGCCGGCTCGAAAGGCGCTACGGCCTCGACGCACGCTATGGCGCCGTCGGGATCGCCTCCGCGCGACGGAGGGACGATCTCTATAGAAACGCGGCGCGGCTTGCGGGCGAGCGCCTCGAGTACATTGTTCATCTCGTCCTCCTACCCTGATACCGTCTCGATCGGGATACGACGGTACGCGGTTCGATAGTGTTCATAGAATTGTAGTGTAGTGTTGGTATGTATCGGCTGACGTACCCAAGCGCTATCCGTTCCCGCACGGGCGGGACGATTGGCGCTCGGGCGTCACATCGTCGTGCGCGTGCTCGTCTTAGTCGTGGAGGAGGGCTTGGAGGAGGGCTTGGAGGCGGTGAAGACTGGCTTCCTTGAGGTATGCAAGCGTATTCGTTCCATGATCGTCTCCTCGCGAGCCAAACGGCCCGCGAAGACGAATATATCGACTAATGAAACAAAGCGCAAGAGGTACCTATCGATAGAAACAAAAAAACGACGATTGCGAATTTTACTTGACGATCATCTCGACGGCCCCGTCTGCTTTCAGCATATACGACGCCGAGGCCATGACCGAAGGCTCGAACGGCGGAGCGGCGAGTATGGCGGCCGTGCAGCCGAGCGCTTTCGCCAGGAGGCCTCCGTCTCCCGATCCTACGAGCGGCCCGCGATCCCCCTGTAGCTCGATATGCGCGCCTGCCGTCGATACGGCCGAGGGACGATACCGACGCCGGCCGAACGCGAGCGACAGGGGCCCGCGAATTCCCACGACGTCGAATTCGAGGGTCACCGGGCCGGGACCGAGCTCGAGGTTGCTCTCGAACGACCGGCCGCCCGCGGCGGCGATACGCAACGCGACCATCGAGGCGTCGCCGTTCGCCCGGTACGCGGTAATCCTGGCCGCCTCGGTATCCGGCGACCATTCGAGCCACGGCGATAGCCCGATAGCGGCGGCGGCCGTCGAGAAAACGGCCGCCGCAAGCAAGGGAAGTCCGGCGGCCCTCGGAAACAGGCCGACGAGCAGTCCCGCCGCGAGTCCTACGGCCAGATAGGTCGTAACGGAGTCTAGTCTCCCGCCGCTTCGAGCCGCGACGACGAAGCTCCACGCCGCGATCGCTACGGCCGCGCTGGCGGCCGTCATCGCGGCTATGGAACGCCGGCCCGAGCCGCCGTCGCCGCGGCGGAACAATGAACGGATCCCCGCCGAGACGGCGAGCCCCGCGAAGAAGGCCGCGATGGCCGCTCCGACCCTGACGGCCTCGGCGGTCAGGGTCGGATCAGAAACCATATATTCCGGCGTACTTGTCGTTCAGGTAGCGGACGAAATGCGACGGATCGAGGGGACGGCCGGTGACGCGCTCCACGAGTTCCCCTGGCTTGTACATGGATCCGGGCTTGTGTACGTTGGTCCTTAGCCAGGACAGGATCGATCCGAGGTCGCCGAGTTCCACGGAAGCCTTGGGATCCAATCCCTGGGCCTTCATCGCGTCCCATAGCTGGGCTCCGTACAGGTTGCCCAGCGCGTAGCTCGGGAAATAGCCGAACGATCCCATCGCCCAGTGAATATCCTGGAGGCAGCCCGACGCGTCGTTCGGCGGTACGACGCCGAGCAGCCGCTTCATGCCGTCGTTCCAAGCTCCGGGGAGGTCATCGACCGCGAGATCTCCCGATATCAGCCGACTTTCCAGCTCGAAGCGCAGTATCACGTGCAGGCTGTAGGTTACCTCGTCGGCTTCCGTGCGTATAAGCGACGGCTCGACCCTGTTGATGGCGCGGTAGAATTCCTCAAGCCCGACGCCGTCGAGTACGGGCGCCAGGGTCTGCTTCAACCGGGGCAGGTGCTGGAGCCAGAATCCCAGCGACCGGCCGACGGTATTCTCCCAGAGCCGCGACTGCGACTCGTGGACGGCCATGCTCGAGGCCTCCGCCAGCGAGGTGCGTCGGTATTCGGGGGAAGGGTCTATGCCCATTTCGTACAGGGCGTGGCCGCTCTCGTGAATGGTGCTGAATACGCTAGAGGGGAAGTAATCCTCGATATAGCGGGTCGTTATCCTCACGTCGGAGTCGCCGAGCGTCGTCGTGAACGGATGCTCCGTCGTATCGAGCCGTCCGCGCCTCGAATCGAATGACAGGACCTTCATGAAGTACGCGCTGGCTTCCGCCTGAGCGGCGGCCGGGCAAGGGCGATGCAGGAACGAATCGTCTATCTGGGGACGGCCTTGTATCCGCTCGAGCAGCGCTACCAGGTCCGTCCGAAGCGCGCCGAAGACCTCGGTTAGCTGAGCCTCGGTGCTCCCTTCCTCGTACTGGTCGAGAAGCACGTCGTACGGCCTCTTCTCGGGGGCGAGGCAGGCCGCTATACGCTTGTTGAATTCCAGCATCCGCGACAGGTGGGGGGCGAAGGCCTGGAAGTCGTCATGCTTCCGCGCCTCGACCCATGCAGCCTGGGACAGGCTCGTGGCCTTGGCTATCTCCGATACGAGCTCGGACGGTAGCTTGGTCGCCTGGTCGTACGTGCGCCTGAGCACCCTGAGGTAGGCGCGGTCTATGGTAGGTAGCGATTCCGGACCGCCGGGATTACCCTCGGTAGAGCCGAGATCGTCGAGTATCCTTCCTATCTCCGGGGACGTCGCCTTGTCATGCGACAGCGCCTCGATGAAGGCGAGCTGGTCGGCGCGCTCGTTGATAGCGCCTTCCGGCATATAGGTCTCCTGGTCCCAGCCCAATATCGCCCCGATATGCTCGAGGAGCTTGGCTTCCGCGTCCAGCGCTCTGAGTCGCTCTATAGGCTTCATAGTGTCTCCTTCAGGGGCGTTTTATCGATGGTGGACAATGATCGCACGGAGCGGCCGTTGACGCAATAACGCTTTTCGGTTGACAATCGGCCTACCTGATTCTTGAACGCGATCCCGGGAGGCAGACGTGGAGGGCAACGAACGGATTGAAGACGCGCCTATGAAGACCGCGAGGCCCAGGAAGCATCGGCCGCTACGGGCCCTGGCATGGATACTCGGCATCGTTATCGGCGTTCCCGCGCTGGCCGCTCTCGGGCTGCTCGTCGTATCGGCGCTGTGGAGGAGCGATCCCGCGTCTCATATGCCGGCCGGATTCGAAGCGTACGCGAGCCTGCCCTCGGCCGGCTCGTTCGTCCGCGATGCCCTCGACCTAAAGGCGCTCGACGCCATCCTGTCGACGCCGAGACTGGGATCGGCCCGAGCCGCCGTACGATCGCTCCGCGTCGAGCCGTTCCTGCGCTCGGAGGCTTTCGGCCGGCTCTCCGACGTACGCGTCGACGCGGCCCTGTACGGCGGCGGCGCCTTCGTCGCGGCCGCGTCGCTCGGTTACCGCTCCGCCGCGCTCCGGCTGCTACCGTTGGCGCTTCGCCTCGCGCCCGGCCTGTTCTCCAAGGTCAAGGGGCTATCGTACGTCGCGGACGCTATGCCCGCGCGCTTCGAACTGGCCTCCGGCGAGTCGACGCTGTACGCCGTCCGCTACCGGGACGTGCTCGTCGTCGCTTCGACCGAAGCCCTCCTCCTCGAAGCCGCGAGGCCGAGCCTCTCCGGAGTGGAGCCCGCGCTCGCCGCGGCGCTCGGCTCGCGCGGCCCGGGCTCGATACGCTTCCTCGTCGATCCGGCTACGTTCGTACCTCCCGCGGCGGGAGCGGGCCAGGGCGTCGGCGCCTTGCTGGCCGGTATCGATTTCCCTTCGCTCGCCATAGTCGACCTGAGCCTGAAGGACGACAGGATCGCCGTCTCCGTCGAGTTGCCCGCGTCCTCGGAAGATCCCGCGGTGGCCAATCTCCTCGAGCGACGCTCGAGGACTCCGGCCGCGCTCTCCCGGCTACCCGAGTCGGCGTCGTATTTCAGCCTGCTGTCCGCCGGCGAGCCCGAGGAGCTGTGGGAGGCCGTCGGGCCCAAGCTGGGCGACAAGGCCGTATCGGCGTATAAGGCCGCGGACGACGCGTCCAAGGCGGCGCTCGGCATCGATCTGGAAAGGCTCCTGTTCTCGTGGATAGGGGACGAAATGGGCGTGTACGGCAGTTCACTCGGCCCGGAACCCGTATTCTTCGCGTCGATAGCCGACGAGAAGGCCCGTCGCGACGTCTTCGACAGAATATTCGGTTCCTTGCTCGTCGGGCGCGACGTGTCGGCGCTCGTCGGCGATACCCGCGTGCCGCGCGTAGTCTTCCCGAAATTCCTGCGGGCGTTCCTCGAGTCGGTCGGCGTCAGGCTGGTCGAGCCCTTCTACCTGGTTGAGGACGGATTCCTGTACGCGAGCCAGAGCGCCGAGCTGCTCGCCGCCTGCGTCGCCGAGGCCAGGGACGGGCACCTGCTCGTAAAGACCGACCGATGGAAGGACGGCTCTAGCGGCGTGTCTCCGGAGTCCTCGGCCTCCATATTCTATTCGCTCGACCGTAGCGTCCCGTTCTTCATGCGAGGGACGACCGGTCTCGGCGCCGCCCTCAGGCTCTACGGCCGCGGCGTCGCCTCCGTCAGGCTCGTAAAAGGCTCGATACGACTGGAGCTGTCCGCCGTCCCGGTCGCCGGCGCCGCCTCCGACCTGCTGCCTGGCTTCCCGAAGGCGGCGGGCGGCAGGATGACCTCCGACCCGATAGTCGGCAAGGCTACGTCCGGCGCGCCGATGGCGTACTGGGCCCAGGGCTCCGTCGTGGTCGGCGTCGACCTGTCGTCTGGCGCGCGGTACGAGGCGACCATGGACGATCCCGGCTGGCTGGTACTCGACGCTCCCGACGGCCGCGTAGCCGCGGTATGGGCCGTTTCTGAACGCGGCACGGTGTACCGCATGGACGCGGGACTTGCTCCGCTGGCGGGATTCCCGCTCGTCTCGGGTCAGCGCGTATCCGGCCCTCCCGCTATCTCGTCCGGCCGGCTCGTCGTGCCGGTTTCCTCGGAACCCGCGCTGATGCTCGTATCGTCCGACGGCCAGGCCCGCTTCTCCGGCTCGCTCGGGTCGAGGCCTCGTTCCCGGCCCGCCGTATCGTCGTACGCGCTGGCGGCGCTACCGCGGTCGTTCGACGCGGAACTCTACCTTATGCGCCTCGACGGCGCCGTGATGCCGGGCTGGCCGGTCCAGCTGCCCGGGATAGCGTCGGCCGCCCCCGTCTTCGCCGGAGCCGATACCGAGGCGGACGGCATGGTAGCGGCGATTACCGAGTCCGGCCGGCTCCTCGCGTTCGGATCGTTCGCCGAGGCCGCGCCGGGATTCCCCGTACAGCTCGAGGGCTCCTTCGACGCGGCGCCGGCGTGGGCTCCGGGCTGGCGCTCGCTATACGTCGTCTCCGCCGAGGGCGCGCTCTGGAAGATAGGCATGGACGGTACGACGCTCGGGCAGGTCGTCCTGAGACGCGGGGCCGCCCGAGGCTCGGCGGTCACCGCCTTCGACTCCGACGGGGACGGGCGCGAGGAACTATACGTCTCCGGCGGCGGCGACGCGCTGTACGCGTTCTCCGGCGACCTGTCTCCGTTACCCGGATATCCCAGGTCGGGGTCCGGCGTTCCCGCCTTCGTCGACGTCGACGGGGACGGCCGGCTGGACCTGATCGAGCGAGGCGCCGACGATACTCTGCGCGCGTATTCCGGACGATGAAAGGCACAGGCGCGATGATGAAGACGATTCTATGCAAGGAGCGGCGATCGCCCGCGGCCGCGGCCGCGCTAACCGTGGCCGCCGCGATGATCATCGCGCTGACTTCCTGCGCGACGATACAGCGGGACGTACTATACGACGCCCCCGCCGGCGAGCAACCGGCGGAGCTGGCGGAGATCGAGGCCCAGTTGGCGCTCTCCCGCGCGCTGCCCGGATCCGTCAGTCTGCAGCCCGTCAGGGCTCGCCTCGCCGAACTCGCCGGCGCCCCGTCCAGCGACACCGCCCGCTCGGCGAGGATACTGTCGCTGTCCGCCGAGGCCGCGCTGCAGGCAGGCGAAAAGTCGACGGCCTCCAGGCTGCTCGAGCGCTCGCAGGCCGCCTATCGCGGCGACGAGCTCGCCTCTGTCGTGTCGTCGCGCCTGGCCAGGACGCCCGAGGAGCGCTTGGCGATACTCGAACGGGCCGCCCCCCTGGCTGACGACGGTGCGAGGATACGGGCGGAGCTCGGTTCGGCCCTGCTCGCGCTCGGGCGCATGCGCGAGGCGCTGGCCGCCTTCGACGCCGCCCTGCCGCGGCTCGGGCCGGAGTACGGCCGACTGTACGGCGATGATCGGGAACGCGCGTACGCGCTTCGCGACTCGGAGTCGGCCCCGTCCGCGGGATCGGCTTCGTCCCTGACGAAGAACCCCATCACCATGCTCGGCATGGCCTCGGTCGCCCAGTCCGAGACCACCGCGCTCGACAGGATCACCGGCGGGGCTCCGTGGTCGGCCGGCGTCCTCTTCGAACGGCTCAAGGCTTCCGGTTGGTACGCCGACTCGGGCGCCGAAGCCAAGGCCCCCGCCTCGCGCAAGGACGCGGCGTTGTTCCTGTGGTCATTGATGGCTCGCGGCGACGTACGCGTGTCCTCCCGCTATACGACCAGGTACGCGTCGCGCGGCCAGAGCCCGGTACCCGACGTGCCATATGGCTCTCCGTACTTCGACGCGGTTCTCGGCGTGGTGGAGGAGGGCGTCATGTCGCTCGTTGACGGCAGGAATTTCGATCCTGACACTCCCGCGACGGGGCTGGACTTCTACGGGTGGCTTCTCCTCGCGGCCGACTGGCGATAGAAGGGCCGCGACTTGTTCGTCAGGGAAATAGCCGCGCCGGTATCCGATCTCAAGGGCGCCGGGCCTACGGTCGCCGCGCGGCTCGCCAGGCTCGGCGTATTCTCCGGAGCCGACCTCCTCCTTCTCGCCCCGCGCGATTACGAGGACCGCACGGCCAGGCGGCTCCTGTCGGAGTTCGGCTCCGGGGTGGTCAACTGCCGCGTTACCGTCGTCGAGCACGACTGGTTCGGGTACGGCCGCATGCGCACGCTCAAGGTCTGGGTCGAGGACGAGAACGGGACGCGCGCGGCGCTGGTCTGCTTCAACCGATCCTTCCTTGAGCGCAGCTACCCCGTAGGCGCCGTCCTCAAGCTGTACGGTAGGTTCGAGTACCGCTTCTCGGAGCTCCAGTCGTCGTCGTTCGACGCCGACCCGATCGCCGACCCCGACGGGGCGGCCGACGCGCCGGACGGCGTCAGGCCCGTATACCCGCTTACCGAGGGGCTCGGACAGGCTACCGTGCGCAAGCTGGCCGGCAGGGCGCTTTCGCGATGGGGCATCGTCGACGACGAGATCCCTCCTTCGATCCGCGAGCGGCGGGGGCTCCTACGCAAGGCCGACGCGCTCCGATCGCTCCACGCGCCCCTGGCTCCATCGGACGCCGCGGCCGCGAGGCGGACGCTGGCCTACGAGGAGCTGTTCTACCTGCAGGTGATGATAGCGCGTAGGGCGGCCGCCCGCCGCGACGTGGAACGGCCTCGGAGCGCTCCTCCGGACGGCCTGGCGCGCGCGCTGAAGGAACGCCTGTCCTTCGAGCTGACGCCGGACCAAGAATCGGCCATAGCCGAGATAGTCGCGGACATGTCGGGCCCCTGGCCGATGGCGCGCCTGCTCCAGGGCGACGTCGGCTCGGGCAAGACGCTCGTCGCGTTCTTCTCCGCGCTGTACGCGATAGCCGGCGGCGGCCAGGCGGCGCTGATGGCGCCGACGGAACTGCTCGCGCGCCAGCACGCGGATACCGCCGCGCGGCTCCTCGAGCCCCTCGGCGTCCGCCTCGCGTATCTTTCAGGCAACGTCGCCGACGCGGCGCGGCGGCCCCTGCTCGCGGCGCTGGCCCGCGGCGACGTCGACCTGGCCGTCGGAACGCACGCGCTGTTCTCCGACGACGTCGCGTTCAAGGACCTTCGTCTGGTCGTCGTCGACGAGCAGCAACGCTTCGGCGTGCTGCAGCGCCTCGCGATGGGCGCGAAGGGGCGCAAGCCCGATATGCTGATGATGACGGCGACCCCGATTCCTCGTACGCTCGCGCTTACGGCCTACGGCGACCTGTCCGTGTCTACGATAAAGACGATGCCGGCGGGCCGTCTACCCATAATCACGCACCTGGCCAAGGACGGGAACGAGGCCAAGGTCTACGAATTCGTCCGCCGCGAGCTGGCCGCGGGACGGCGCGCCTATTTCGTCTATCCGTTGGTCGACCGCTCGGACAAGCTCGCCCTCAAGGACGCGGAGGCGATGTTCGCGCGCCTTTCCGGCGACGTATTCCCCGAATTCCGCGGCGGCCTGATACACGCGCGCCTCCCGGAGGAGACTAAACGGGCCACGATGGCGGATTTCGCGGCGGGAAGACTATCGTTCGTCGTCGCGACCAGCGTCGTCGAGGTCGGCGTAGACGTTCCGGAGGCGACCTGCATGGTGATAGAGCACGCTGAGCGCTTCGGCCTGGCCGCGCTGCACCAGCTTCGCGGCCGCGTAGGTCGCAGCTCCCTGCAGTCGTACTGCTTCCTCGTGTGGTCCGATCGGCAAGGCGAGGGGAGCGCGAGCCTCTCGGAAGACGGTAAGCGCCGCGTGCTCGCGATGAAGGCCACGACCGACGGCTTCGAGATCGCCGAGGAGGACCTTCGCATCCGCGGGCCCGGGGAGATAACCGGGACCACCCAGGCTGGCGCCCTCAGGCTGTCGTTCGCCGACCCTATACGCGACGCCGATCTCCTCGAAGCCGCCAGTATCGACGCCGTCGGCCTCCTGAAATCCGACCCGGGCCTCGTCGGGCAGGAAGGCTCTATCGTCAGGGCCGTGATAGAGCGCGCCAGCCCGTTCTCGGAACGGACCGCCGCCACCGGATAGCGCGGTAGGCAGAACGGCGTTGCCGCCGGGGCCGTATCTTACTATACTCGATGGTTGTTATAGCCTTCGAATAATAACGAGCGCAGGTCTGCGCATATTGAGGAGCCGCATGTGCACGTGCTCATGGTAACCAGCGAGGCTACGCCGTTCGCCAAGTCCGGCGGCCTGGCCGACGCCGTCTCGGCTCTCTCGAGGGCCTTGCGTCGTATCGGCCACGATGTTCGCATCGTTATGCCCCGCTACGGCATCATCCCGACGGACGGGCTCGTACGGCTTCGTTCCGGGCTCGACGTGGAGACGGGCGACGGCGTCGAGCGGGCAGTCGTCTTCAAGGGAGTATTGCCCGATTCCGACGTGCCCGTCTTCTTCATAGATCGTGAGGAATACTTCGGCCGGCCCGGTATCTACGGCTCCAAGACCGAGCCCGACTTCGCGGACAACCCCCAACGATTCTCCTTCCTGTCCAGGGCGGCCTTCAGGCTATGCGACGCGTTGCGCTGGAAGCCCGACGTGCTGCACGCCCATGACTGGCCCTGCTCGTTCGCGCCCGTGTACCTTCGCCACGCCGAACCTGACTACGACACCGTGGCCAGCGTACTGACCATCCATAACCTCGGCTACCAGGGCATCTATCCCAAGGATGGGTTCCCGTCCTTCGGGTTGCCGTGGGAACTGTTCCACGGCGCCGGATTCGAGTATTTCGATTCCATCAACGCCCTGAAGGCCGGCATTACCTGCGCCGACGGCCTGGCCACGGTATCGCCTACCTACGCGCGGGAGATACAGACCCCGGAATTGGGTTGCACGCTCGACGGATTGCTCAGGGCCCGGGGACCCGACCTCGTCGGTATACTCAACGGGGTCGACGGCGTCGACTGGAACCCGTCGACCGATCCGCTTATCGCCCGGCGCTATTCCATAGAGGATATGTCGGGCAAGGCGGCCTGCAAGACGGCGTTGCAACGGGAATTCGGCCTGCCCGAGGATACGGAGAAGCCGCTTATCGGCATGGTGTCGCGCCTTACCGACCAGAAGGGCATAGGCGAGCTGTTCGGCCCTACCTACGGCTGCGCGGCCAAGCTGTGCATGGACATGGACCTGCAGTTCATCGTCCAAGGCACGGGCGACTCCTGGTGCGAGGCGGAGATCCTCGCGCTATCGGCCAGGCTGCCTAACTTCAGGGCGAGGATCGGGTATTCCGAGCGCACGGCCCACATGATAGAGGCGGGATCGGACTTCTTCATGATGCCTAGCCGATACGAACCGTGCGGCCTCAACCAGATGTACTCGCTGCGATACGGAACGCTGCCGATCGCTCACCGGACCGGCGGGCTATCGGATACCATCTCCAACTATAACCAGGAGACGGGGGCGGGCTCGGGGTTCCTCTTCGACCATCTGACGCCGAGGGCCGTCTACGATACGACGGGCTGGGCCGTCTGGGCGTACTACAATCGGGCGGAGCAGCTCGACGCCATGCGGCGCCGGGCGATGGCGCTCGATTTCTCGTGGGAAGCGGCCGCCAGGGAATACGAGGAACTCTATCGCGGAGTATCTGCCCCGCGACGCGGCGCGGGCGCGCATACGATCGCCTGACCGCTTATATCAGAACGCATTTCCAGGAGATAGAGCATGGCTAAGGATACCAACGTACTCGATTACAATAAGCAGGCCGTACGAAGCGCCATAGTCGAGGCGTTCAAGAAGCGCCGCGGCGAGGCGGCCCCCGCCGATATCGTCGCGTTCACCGGGCTTCCGAAGCCCCAGGTCGACGCCGAACTGCCAGCCGTCGCCGATGAATTCGGCGGGCGCCTCAAGGTTACCGAATCCGGAGAGATCCTCTATTCGTTCCCGGACGGCCTCAGGAGCCGGTACCGGGGCTTCGGCCCGGGATTGAGGCGCTTCCTGCGCGCCTCGGGCAAGGGCGCCGTCGCGGTCGGTACCTTCCTGTTCAAGGCCTGGATCATGGTTATGCTCGTCGGGTACTTCGCGCTGTTCGTCGCCCTCGTCGTGCTGGCCCTGCTCGCGTCCGTAGCCGCCAGCGCGTCGGACCGGAACGGCAAGAGCCGAAGCCGGGGCGGCGGCCTGGCGCTGACCGGCCGCCTCGTGGACCTCTTCGTCCGCATATGGTTCTACAACGAGGTGTTCAAGTCGCCCGGCCAGCGCCGCTACCAGGCGGGCGCCCGCGCCAGGACGAAGGAGAACCGGCGTCCCCTCAACAAGGCCATATTCTCGTTCGTGTTCGGCGAGCCCGACCCCAACGCCGATCACGACGCCGTCGAGAAGCGGGCCTTCGTCGCGCTGGCCAGGGCCAGGAAGGGCGTCGTGCTCCTCGAGGACTTCATGGCCGTCACCGGCTTGTCGCCGGAGGCGGCTGATACGGCGATCAACCGCTACCTGTACGAATTCGAGGGGAGCCCCGAGGTCAGCGACAACGGCACCGTGTACTTCCATTTCCCGAAGCTACTGTTGAGGGCTCGCTCGGACGACTCGGGCGCCGCCGATTCCCCGTTCAGGCGGCTCAGGCCGTTCTCGGCCAACGCGACGAAGTCCAACGTCTGGTACGCCGCGATCAACGGCGCCAACCTCGCGTTCGGTTCGTATTTCCTTTATTGCTCGCTATCGGCGGCGGCCCTGTCGCAGCGGCCCGTGACCGGCGGCACCTATCTATTCTGGTTCGTCGCCAGCCTCTTGTCGGAGCTCGTATCCAACCCGCTCGGTATCGTCGCGATAGGCCTCGGCGTCGTGCCGATAGTATTCTCGATCCTGTTCTGGGCGGTCCCGGCGTTACGCGCTGGATCCGTCGCCAGGGAGAACGAGCGTATCAAGCGGCAGAACATGAGCCGGACGCTGTACTCCGCGGCGCTCTCCTCTCCCTCGGCGGTCCGCGTCCCCGCGGTCGAGGCGCTGCCGGCCGTCGCGAGGCCGTCCGACGCGTCCGTCCCGCGCAGGGTCCTGGAGGGCCTCGCCGCGTATGAGGGCGCCGAACCGATCGACGGGGACGCGTGGCGCATGGTGGAGCTCGAGCGCAAGGTCTCGGACGTCGAACGGGTTCGCGCGTCGGTACGGCCCGAGGACTACCGCCTGGGCGGCGTCGCCTTCGATTCCGGATCGTGAGCGACCGGAGGGCGAGCGACCGGAGGGCGAAAGGCGTCGCGCTCGCCGTCGTCTCGGCGATCAGCTTCTCGACGCTCGGACTGTTCGCCAAGCTGGCGTATTCGCAGGGCATGGCGCCGGCCCAGGCGCTCGCGTGGCGCTTCAGCCTCGCGGCCGTCGTGCTGTGGGCCGTCCTGCTGAGGAACGGCGGCTATAGGCGACCGTCGAGGCAGTACCGTAACGCCTTGCTGCTCGGGATACTCGGCTTCGCGCCGCAGGCGGGGCTGTATTTCCTCGCGGTCCGCTACCTTGACCCCGGGCTCGCCTCGTTGCTCCTGTACCTCTATCCGGCCTTCGTCGTCGGCCTGTCGTTCATCTTCCTGGGGCGCAGGCCGCGCCGTTCGCAGCTCGCGGCGCTGGCGCTGTCGAGCGCCGGCTGCGTCCTTACGCTGTGGACCCGAGGCTCGTATCCTCTCGTCGGCTACGCCTTCGGGCTCGCGGTGGCCGTCAGCTACGCGGGCTACCTGGTCGCCGGCGAGCGCGTCATGTCGTCGCTCGATCCCGTATTCGCGACGGCGAACATCATGGCGGCCTCCGCCGTCGTCTACTGGATAGTCACGCTGGCGACGGGCGCCTTCCTCCTGCCTACGACGCCGGCGGCTATCGCCGGCGTGGCGGGCATCGCGGTTATAGGCTCGATCGTGCCCATCGTCACGCTGTTCGCCTCCATACGCATCATCGGTTCGTCCGACGCGGCCCTCGTGTCGACCATAGAGCCCCTGTTCACGGTGGCTCTATCGGCCTTGTTGCTAGGGGAACGTTTTTCCGGTCTACAGCTGGCAGGAGGCGCGCTTATACTGACAGGGGTGCTGCTACTGAATTCAAGGCCTACGCGGCCCGGCGAGGCCGGCCCCGGGTAGAACCGACGACGGCGCCCGCGACGATGAGTCCCATCGCGAGCGTCGACGCGACGGACAGCGGCTTGCCGCCGAACGCGACGAGGTTGAGCGTGGACGCCAGGGGCGTCAGGTAGGCGAGGGCGCCGATCGTCCTCGGGTCGCCGCGCTTGAGCGCCGCGTCCCACGCGTAGAAGGCGCCTCCCATAGGCCCGATCCCGAGCAGGAGGAGCGATCCGGCCTCCGCAAGGCTCAGAGCGGGAAGGCTGACCGCGCCGCTCGAGACCGCTTCGCCGGCTACCCACAGTCCGAGGGACAGTATGCCCGAAACCAGGCAGAAGAGGCCGACCGCTCCGGTAGGGAATACCGGCAGGCGTTTCGTCATAAGCGAGTAGCTCGCCCAAACGAAGGCGGCCGCCACGGCCAAGGCGTATCCCGGCAACCAGGCCGTATCGAGCCGTAGCCGACCGCCGCCCACGACGACGAAGGCCCCCGCGAGGCCCAGCGCGGCGCCCAGCACGTTGCGCGGAGACAGCGCGTAGCCCCGCAGGAACGCGGGCGACAGTACGACTATCAGCAACGGCCACAGGTAATTGAGTATGTTCACCTCTATCGCGGGCGCCAGGCGGAATGCCATGAAGAGCAGCGCGTGGTAGCCGAATATTCCGCCGACGCCGACCGCTAGAGTCGCCGGCGGCAGTCGCCAATCGCGGGCGCGGAACGCCCCGACGAGCCCTCCCACGCACAGGGCGACGCCTGCCGAGAACAGCGGCGGCAGATTCGCCACCCCGGCGTTCAGGAGGGCCAGCGAGCTCCATACGGCTATCGCCAAGAGCGCCATCGCCATCGCGGGCATTATTCTATTCCCTGGCGAGCTTTCCGAGCGACCTGGCCAGCTTCACGAGCTCGCCGTCGTCGAAGTCAGCCGGCACTACCGAGGGAGCGCCGAACCGGGGCGAAACGAGAGCGCCGCCCTCGAGCGCCGCCTCGAAGAATTCCTCATGCCTATCGGGACCGATCCTTGCGATGAGATACGGGCCCGAGCGCTCGAAGAACGCGCCGAGCCGCCTGTCGAAGCGAGCCCACGACTCCTCGCCGTAACCGTCTCGGACGGCGGATTCCACGCTGGCGAGGCCGCGCGCCGCCGCGAACGTCGATTGGGCGGGAACGAGCTCTCCCGTTTCCGTCTCGAGGGCCGCCGCCGCGGGCGATCCCGCGCGCGCCATGAGGCAATACGGGGCGTACGGCCTCGGGCACGGCAGGCGAGGCATCGCGATATCGATGTCGTCCGGTATGGCGGCCAGGGGGCGGGCCAAAGCCAGCGGATGGCTAGCTACGGGATCGGACGGCTTGCGCGGCGCGGCGGTATCGACGACGGTCGGCGCCGAGCCCAGGACGCGCTCGGCGGCCTCCAGGGCCGCCCGCTCGCTGGAGAATAGCCTGACCGTCCCGAAGCCCGGCCACATGGCGACGGCGGCCTTCTCGAAACGCCTGTCGTAAAGCCCCGGATAGGGGCGCGTCAGGCCCTTGTCGGCCGCGTTGGCCGCGTGGGTGCGGGTAGCCCGGTCGCGCTCGCCGAGTATGCCGCGGCCGTCGTCAAGCCACAGGTCGAGGAAACGCCTGCCGTCGGCCGCGTAGAGCCGGGCGCCGCGGGCGCGTCGGATTGGAGGCAGGAGCCTCAGGAGATCGTTCATGGCCGCTCCGATATCAGTCCGAGATAATCTCGAGCTTCTTGGTGAATTTAGGGAAGAACTGCAGGGTCCGCCCGGTCTCGAAATGCACCGTCACGCACACGCCCGCCTCTCCGGCGGGCGCCGCCTTGACGACGTAGCCCGAGCCGTGATCGTCATGGTAGACGGCCGCGCCCGTTTTCCACTTGCCCGCCGCCTCCGCCGCCGACAGGTCGAGCTTCCCTCCGAAGAACCTCAGCATCTCCTTCGGGACCTCGGCGAGGAACCGGGAAGGCTGATAGTCCATGATCCTGCCGCGGAAGAGCCTGCGCCTGCAATAGGTGATATGCAGCTCGTCCTTGGCCCTCGTAAGCGCGACGTAGAATAGGCGGCGTTGCTCTTCCAGGTCCTCGTCGCCGTCGTCGTCCCGCGGGAAGAGGCCCTGCTCCATGCCCGCTATCACGACTACCGGGAATTCGAGGCCCTTAGTGTTGTGCATCGTTATAAGCGTCACCGCGTCCTGGCCGGAATCGCCGGAGCTCATCGCGCGGTCGAGCTCCACCGCCTCGAGGAAGGCCGACAGGCCGGTCCGCGTAGCCGGATAATCGGCGGCCGCGTTGACGAGCTCGTCGAGGTTTGCGACCTTCTGCGTGCCGGCTACCTCGTCCTGTCCCTTGTGGAATTCGAGGAGGCCCGACTCTCGTATAGCGTATTCCACGACGACGGATAGCTTCTCGGCGTGCGGATCCATCGCCGGGGGCGCGGACGGGCCCGGTACGTCGTCGTCGGGAGGCTCGTCGCCCGGACCGAGGCGCTCCGACAGCCTGGCCATGAGCGACGCGAACGACGACAGGCCGGCGCGGGCCTTGGCCGACTTGGCCGGAGCGTTGGCGGCCGCGGCGACGAGGTCTCCGCCTTCCGCGAAGGCCATGCCTATGACGGCCTCGAGGCTCGCGGCGCCTATCCCGCGCGCGGGCTTGTTGGCGACCCGCCTGAAGGCTACCTCGTCGCGCCGGTTCGACGCGAGAGCCAGGATCGCCAGCGCGTCCTTGACCTCTTCGCGCTCGTAGAAGCGCAGCGCCCCGACGAGCCGATACGGTACGCCCGCCGAAGGCAGGGCGCGCTCGAACGCGAGCGACTGGGCGTTGGTGCGGTATAGTATGGCGACGTCGGAGAACGAGCCGCCCTTGCGCACGTGCGCGTCCACGACGCGGACGCAGTACGCGACCTCCTCTTCGTGGTCGCGAAGCACCGCGAGGACGGGCTTCTCTCCGCCCTTCCTCGTCGCCCTGAGCGTCTTGCCGATGCGACCCTCGTTCTTCTCGACGATACTGCTGGCGATATCGAGGATGCTCTGGTACGAGCGGTAGTTGCGCTCCAGCTTGACGATGCTCGTGCCCGGGAACACGTCGGGGAAGGACAGGATGTTCTTTACCTCGGCGCCCCTGAATCGATAGATGCTCTGGTCGTCGTCCCCGACGACGCATACGTAGGCTTCCGGTCCGGCGAGCGCCTTCAGGAGCTCGAACTGGGCCACGTTGGAGTCCTGGTACTCGTCTACGAGGATGACGCGGAAACGCGCGTGCGTACGCTCGCGTATGGCCGGCTCGCGGTCCAGCACGCGTACCGGCAGCGATATCAGGTCGCCGAAGTCGACGTTGCCGGTGGCGCGCAGCCTGCTCTCGTAGTCGGCGTAGCGGCGGCGGAAGTCCCTCTCGGCGAAGCGGCGCTCCAGCTCGGGAGAGTCGGGCGCCAGGCCGTAGTCCTTGGCCCTGGCGATGGCGGACGCCAGCTTGCCCGCCTCGGGCCTGGACATGTCCGGGAAGGCCGCGCGGACAAGCGTCGTCGAGTCGTCGTCGTCGTATATCGTGAAATCGCGGTCGAGCCCCGCCGCGGCGGCGTTCCGGCGCAGGAACCACGCGCCGAACGAATGGAACGTGCGCAGGTTGGCGCGCGCGCAGGACGGCTCTATGGAACAGGCGCGGTCCCGCATCTCGGCGGCTGCCTTGTTCGTGAAGGTGACGGCGAGTATCGACTCGGGCGCGAGGCCTCGCTCGCGTATCAGCCAGGCTATCTTGGTCGTGATGACGCGGGTCTTTCCGGAACCGGCGCCCGCGAGTATAAGCAGGTTGCCGCGCTCGTGTAGCACGGCCTCGAGCTGCTCGGGATTGAGGCCCGACAGGTATCCGGGCTGCCCGCCCCGGGGACTAGCGGGCACGAGGGGTCGCCTCGAGGTCGACGCCGCGTACCGCCTTGACGCTTACTTCGAGCACGTCGCCGGCGGCCAGTTCGCCTCCGACTACGACGACGGCTCCGTCCACGTCGGGCGCGTTCATGTAGCCCCGGGCTATCGCCAGGTCCTCGCCTTCGATGCGTTCCTCGACGAGAACGGTCTGGCCCGTCCCGACGAAGCGTTCCAGCGCCTTCTCGGTGATCGGCCGCTGGGCGTCCTCGATCTCTTTCTTGCGGGCGGACGCGACGCGCTTGGGTACGCGGCCCTTCATCGAGTACGCCGGCGTGTCTTCCTCGCGGCTATACGCGAAGGCGCCGAGCCAATCGAGCCTCGCCGCCTCCTGGAAGCGCCTCAGCTCGGAGAAATCGGCGTCCTCCTCGCCGGGGAAGCCGACGAGGAAGGTCGAGCGTATCGTCGCCGCGGGCAGCGCGGAGCGAATGTCGGAAAGGAGCCCGAGGTAGCGATCCGCGTCGCCCGACCGGTTCATGGCCCGGAGCACCCGCCCGGAGGCGTGCTGGAACGGGAGGTCGAAGTAGGGGAGCACGCGCTCGTCCCGGGCGCAGGCGTCCAGCACGGCCCGAGGGAACCGGTCCGGATGTATGTACAGCATGCGGACGCGCCAGTCGCCGGATATCGACGACAGGCCGGACAGGAGCTCGGGCAACAGCTGCCCGCCGGACCTGTCGACGCCGTAGGAACCGAGGTCCTGGCCGATAAGGCATATCTCGTAGGCGCCGCGCGCTACGAGCTCGGCGAACTCGGCGGCTACGTCGTCCGGATCGCGCGACGAGACGTCCCCGCGTATGATCGGTATGGCGCAGAACGAGCAGCGATTGTTGCAGCCCTCGGCTATCTTCAGGTAGGCGGATCGCGGGAAGCCCATCAGCGCGCTCCTGCGCGCCGGCGCGTAGGCGACGCGCTCGGGCGCCAGCGTACCTCGGCGGCCCTCCAGCGCCGATACCGCGGCCTCGCCGACGAGCGACAGGTCTCCGTTGCCGAAGACGCCGTCCGCCTCCGCGAGGTCGCTCGCGAGGGCCCCGGCGTAGCGCTGGGAGAGGCAGCCGGAGACGAGGATCCGCTTGTCCGGGTAGGCCGCCTTTATGGACATCACCGCTTCAAGCGATTCCTTCTTGGCGTCCTCGATGAAGCCGCAGGTATTGACGATGACGAGTCCGGTATCCGCCATGGAGGCGGATTGCTTCCAGCCGTCGGCGACGAGCCTGGCGGCCATCTCCTCCGCGTCGACCTGATTCTTGGCGCAACCGTGGTTGTCTATGTAGAATGTCTTCAATTTACGTTGTAGACGCCGAGGCTCCACGTGCCGTCGTCGCTCTGCGTCCATCTGACCTGCTTGACCGCCACCTCGCCGGGTAGGCCCAGCTCGACGTCGGCGCTCTGGCCTCCGGAAGCCTGGATCGTCAGCTTGCACGCGGCCGCGTTGCTCGTCCATAGCTTGGCCGAGTTGTTGGCGGTGACGCTGATCTGATCGCCCTTATGATAGTAGCGCTCCTCGCGGTCCTTCCTGTCTATCTCGTGGCGGAACATGGCGTAGTTGCGGAACGTCACGTTTATCACGAACGGATAGGGGCTGCGCTTGCCGGAGAATACGATTGACTCCTGGCTGGACGGGCGCTCGGGAACGGCGGGGTCCTCCGTAGCGGCGGGCGCGGGCGCCTCCTGCGCTTCCGCGGCCGCGGCCGCGGATTCCATGCCCGGCATGGATACGGCGAGGGAGCCCGCGGCGCTGAAGCGTATGACCGCTCCGCGGGCCGCGTCGTTCTTCTGGAAGTCGACGATGAAGGCGACGAGCTCGGGCTGATTGTCCTTGTCCAGGTCGATGGAGCCCTCTTCGCCGAGCATGAAACGGGAGACGCCGACGGGCGTCTCTATCGCTACGCGATCGTCTATCTTCGCTATCCTGAGCTTATAGGTATCGCCCGCATACGGGACGATGAGCGTGTCGCCTTCGTACAGGCGCTTCTCGAACGAGGCTGAATCGAGCGTGTGCTGCATCGGCTCGGACTTGGTAAGGGCCGGGGCGTCGGCGGCGTTCTTCGGGGAGAAGGCCCTCATGGCCAGGGCTCCGCCCACGCCGAGGACGACGACGGCCCCTGCGGCGACGAAGGGCCATATCCGGACGCGCTTGGGTTGAAGCAGTTCCTGGATAGGTACGGGCTGCTCCTGGATGCGGATGCCGCGGAACGCCTGGATGATGGCGTTGGATTCGAGCCCCAGGTACTCGGCGTAGTTCCGGAGGAATCCCACGATGTACGGTTCGCCGGGGAATACAGAGAAGTCTTCGTTTTCCATCGCGGCGATATAGCGCTTGGCTATGTTCGTCTCGTCGGCGACGTAGTCTATGGTGAGGCCGCGGGTTTCTCGAGCCGTTTTTAATTGTTCTCCGATGGCGATAGCGTTCATATCTTGATAATCGCTCCCCTAGTTATCCGAGCTGAATAGGAAATTGTTATACATATTCGCTGACGCCGGCGAATCGTAGATGAACCTCGTCGCGGGTATGTCCTGGTTTAGCTTGATCCGCGTGAAATCGTAGGATATCGTGGCTCCGGCGAGCGTTATTCCTTCCATCCTCCTGATGAGCAGGGTGGACGGATCTATAGACAGCTTTATAGTCCTGAAGCCTTCCGCGACGGTCAGCCTCGACAGCACGAGCTGTACGACGCTCTCGGACTCGGCTCCGGGGAGCGGTACCGGGGTCGGTCCCGTCTCGAAGGCTATGGAATAATTCCTGCCGAGCATGCGCAGCCCTTCTCCCGTCGCGGCGGCGGCTCCCGTGGTCGAGCCCGTCTGCTGGCTCAGTACGGCCCTGAATTCCGGCACGTAGACGACCATGCTCTGGCCGTCGTAGACGATTACCTGGGATTCCGGCTTGGAAAAGTCCATGCGCATCAGCGACGGAGCCTTGTAGATGACCGTCCCGGACATCGATTGCTTATCGGCCATGACGTCTACGTAGGCTTCGTAGTCCTTAAGGGTCGAGTACTTCGCGGAGACGTTCTTGAAGAACTGATCGGCCGTGAGAATATCTTGCGCCATGGCGGGAACGACGAGCAACGCGCCGGCGAATATGAGCGAAGTAAACGCTTTCACGTATGACAACCTACCGTAGTGTCGGGATTCTACGATATAGTATCCGCTACCCGATAAAATGGCAAGCGATAGGGCGGAAGCGCGGGATTAACCGGACTCCGAGGCCTTGATCCGTTCTATGGCGACCCATCGGACGCGGTCGTCGTTAAGGTTGAGGTTGTCGCCGCAGTCCGGGCAGGTGAACCTGCCGTCCGCCAAGGCCTCCTTGCGGCACGCGACGCAGAATACCTTCCCGCAAGACGGGCAGGAACCGGCTGGCGAATCGTCCGGCGGCTCTCCCCTGAGCCTCGTGCGCGGTACGGTCGGCGTCGGCTTCGGCGCTTCCCATGCGCGGTCGCAGGACGCGCAGCGTATCGTCTCGAACGTAGCCGCCCGGATGGCCGCCCGCGCGATAGCCGCGGCTTCGGGATCGACGCCGGCAAGCTCTTCCGCCATCGCGGCGGCGCGTCCGAAGCGTCGCCGGGATAGATAGTGATCGGCGAGGCGGCCGAGCAGGACGGCGTCGCCCGGCTGGCGCTCGAGAGCCGCGCGGTATGCCATCTCGGCGCGACCGAGGTCTCCGTACTCCGACGCGATGTCGCCCATAAGCCGGAGCGCCCTCGCGTCTTCCTTCGTTTCGAGCGCCTTGCGCAGGAATTCCTCCGCGTCGGCTAGCCTGCCGAGCTCGAACAGCGCCGCGGCCGCGTTGACGCGGTAATCGGCGAGTTCGGGAGCGCTCGCGCCTCCCGTCGAGCACGCTTTCCGGTAGGCGACGAGCGCCGCTTCCAGATCGCCGGCCGCCGCGAGCGCGTTCCCGAGGCGATTGGCCGCCTTGGCGCTATGCTCGGGCCAGTCTCCGAGGGCGGCGACGGCTTCTTCATGGCGACCGAGCTCCGATAGCGCCTGCGAAAGGTTGACCGCGGGATCGGATTCATCCGGCAGGGCGGCCGCCGCCCTACGGAAGCTCTCGGCCGCCGTCGCGGCGTCGCCCTTCGCGAGCGCCGCCTGGCCGGCGAGGTTGAGGCTCCAGCCGTCGTCGGGAGCGGCCTCCAGCGCGGCCGAAATCTCGTCTTCGCACCGTTCCCCCGCCATGAATAGCGACTCGGCCAGCCGGTAGCGGTAGATGGGCTTATCCGTATCCATCTCTACGGCGCGCCTGAACGAGCGGATGGCCTCCTCGCGCCTGCCCGCGGCCGAAAGGATGAGTCCGTATACGTAGGAGGCCGGCGCGTCGGCGCGGCCCTTCTTGACGAGTTTCCCGAGCAACGTCTCCGCGACCGCTACGTCTCCCCTGCCGTACGCCAGCATACCGTCGAGCGCGTCGAGGGCCGCGGCGTCGAACCCGAGTTGCCTGAGCCTATGCGAGCAGTCGGTCGCGTCGTCCCAGGCTTCCTGGTCGTAGAAGCCCCTGGCGGCGGCCAGCCAGGCCGCGGAGGCGGCGACGAGGTCGCCCGTCCTTTCGAGCGCCATGGCGCTGTTGCGCGAGTAGATGGGCATCGACGAGTCGCCCGCGGCGGCCTTGCCGTACGCCTCTGCCGCGCCCGGCCACGAGCCGAGGTTGTAGAACGCGTGCCCCAGCAGGTTAAGGAGGCGGGGGCTGGAGGCGAGCCTGACCGGATCCGCGTCGAGCGATTCCCTCAGCCCGGCGTAGTCGCCGCGCAGGTATAGGAGGTTGTACCGCTCCTCGATGGCCTCGTCGAAGGAAGGGTCGATTACCAGGCAGGCGTCTATCGCGGCGGCGGCCTCGTCCCTCAGCTCGAGGCGTAGAAGGCATTCGGCCTCGAGGAATTTATCGCGGGCGTTACCCTCTCCGCGGTCGGCGATCTTGCGTAGCTGTATGAGCGCGGGCACATAGTAGCCTAATCCGAAGAATCCCTCGGCGAGCCTGCGCCGCTGGTCGGGGTCGGCTGCCACGATCCTCGCGAAGCGCAGGTAGTCGGCCTCGGCCTCGACCGGCCGCGAGTCTATGCGCATGGACTCCAGCCTGAACGTCGCCGGCCCGTCGTAGCTCTGGGCCGCGAACGCGACGACGCCCGAGTCGACGGAATCGTCCTCGGCTTCCAGTGCGAAGCGGCCGTCGACCATCACGATGAAGCGAGGGCCGCGGGAGACGACGCTGAGGACGACGCCGTCCGAGCCGGCCGCCCACGGGCACGCGGTCCACGGCACGATCGCGCGCGGTTCGCCGTTGAATACCGCGTCCAGCCTGACCTCGCCGTCGCTGGACACGAGTACGTAGACGAAGGACGAGTCGTCGGCCTTGCGCAGGATGAGCCCGGCGGAACGTTTGGGACCGGCGGCCCCGAAGCTTATGGCGGCCTCTATGGACGCGTCGCCGTAGCGGTAATCGCCGGCGTCAGCCCATGCGAACAGGTTGCCCTTGTGCAGTTCGAGGCTTAGCCCGCCGTCCACTATGCGCGCCGTGTACCGATCCTCGTCGGGCAACTCGAATCCGGAAGCCTCCGCGGACGAGAAATCCGCCTTCCACAGCTTCTCGGGGGAGGAGCCGGGGGGGAGGGGAGGCGCGTGTTTCCTGAAAAGCTTGCTGATGAATCTGAGCATCGGTACCGATATTACCCGCGGCCCGGCATCCTACGCAAGCGGCGACCGATCTACGACGCAGATACGATGATAAGAGGCAGGAAGGATCAGGGGATCAGGTGATCAGTTACGTTGAAAGGCATCGGATATCGTATCCTGATCACAGATCACAGATCACTTCTTTCCCATGAGCGCGGCAGGGTGCCCGTTGAGCGCGGCGGGGTCACCGTTGAGCACGGCGGGTTGACCTTCGTTGTCGGCGCGGGCGCCTCCGAGCGCGGTCGGCATTCTTTGCATGCGGTGGCTGAAACGCGGGTATTATCTTGTCGATCGTGTCTGTTATCTTGGCTCATTGTAACGACAGGCATCGGAGAAGAAGTAATCAGTAATCAGTGCAAGATACGCTATCTTGATCACTGATCCCTTGCTTCAGAAATTTGTGTGAGTTATGAGTTATGAGTGTGAGTGGGAAGATACACTATCTTCTGTCACACTCACACTCACCCTCACACGCTACTTTCGAGGCCTTTCCAGTAGCAGTGTCTCTGTCGGGCGGTCGCAGACGGCGGCGGGGCCGTAGTACTGGATGGCGCCGGGGAAGCGGTAGCGCGTCTCGACTGCCCAGTCCGCGCGGGCCGCGGCGAAGGCCTTGAACGGCGCGCCTTCCAGCTCGACGAGCGCCTTCTTGATGACCGGCTTCTCCGAGCCGTGCCTGCGTTCCATGTTCATCATCATCGTCAGCGGCACGCCGCCCGCTATCCACTCGGACGCGGGAGCCGACAGGTTGCGTATCGACGACAGGTAGCCCGAGCGGCCGTTGGCGGCCAGCACGAATGCGGAGTAGCCGAGGGCGTAGCAGTAGTCGGCGTCGAAGTTGGACGGGAAGGCGCAACGGCCCTCGTATCCGAAGAAGTGGGCGAGAGCGCTGAACGCCCCGGCGAATTTCCCCTCGGCCTTGAGCGTGGAAAGCCTCTTCTCGACCATGGCGATCAGGAGCTTCTCGGTATCGATGCGCGAGACCTGGACGTTGCCGTGCGGGTCGCGGTCCATGATCAGCTGGCGCCTTATATCGACGGGGAGGCTGGCGTATAGCGCGGCCGAAGCGCCCGCGAGCGCCTTTTCCACGAAGGCGACCCTCGCGTCGTCGTCCTTCTGCGCCTTGAACTCGTCGCCCCTGGCGGCCATCATGTCGTTCAGTTCCGATATGAGCGCCTTGAAGTCGGGGATGAACTCGATGAGCCCCTCGGGGATGAGCACGACGCCGAAGTTCATGCCCTTGGCCGCGCGCGCGACTATGGACGACGCGACGGTCTCGGTCACCTGCGCGAGGGTCTGGCCCTTCGCCTCGACCTCCTCGGAGACGAGCGCGACGTTGGGGCGGCACTGGAGCGCGCATTCGAGCGCTATATGGCTGGCCGACCGGCCCATCAGCTTGATGAAATGCCAGTACTTGCGCGCGCTCGCGGCGTCCCGCTCGATGTTGCCTATCAGCTCGGCGTATGTCTTGGTAGCCGTATCGAATCCGAACGACGCCTCGATATAGTCGTTCTTGAGGTCGCCGTCTATGGTCTTGGGCACGCCGATGACCGAGCACGGCACGCCTTCCCCGAGGAAGTACTCGGCGAGCAGCGCGGCGTTGGTATTGGAATCGTCGCCGCCTATGACCACGATGGCGTCGAGGGTCCTGGCCCGAGCGACGGCGGCGCTCTTGGCGAACTGCTCGGGCGTCTCGATCTTGGTACGGCCGGAGCCGATGATGTCGAATCCTCCGGTGTTGCGGTATTCGGCTATCGCAGCGGCGTCCAGCTCCACGGCCTTGTCGTCGACGAGACCGCCCGGTCCGCCCTTGAACCCGAAGAGTACCGAGTCGGGATTACCGGCCTTGAGTCCGTCGAAGATGCCGGCGATGACGTTATGACCGCCGGGCGCCTGGCCTCCGGACAGTATGACGCCCAGCCTCAGGGCCTTGCGGGATGTCGAACCCTTGCCCGTCGCGAATTTCAGGACCGGCTTGCCGTAGCATGAAGGGAAGAGCGCGCGGAGCGCGTCGTGATCGGCTATTGATTCGGTAGCGCCGCCGGCTTCGACGGCTATATGATCGATGCCGTCCCTGAGGACGAGCGGCAATTTTGGCACGTAGCTGTATCGGGCTTCCTGTAACGGGGAGAATTCCATTGTCGGCTCCTTCGAGGGGGGCGGCTGGCCGCCCGTATATTCCTCAAGGATACCGGATCGGGACGCTTTGCGCCAATAGGCGCATCGCGCCATTAGGCGCGCGTTATTCCTTGCCCGCGGCGGCCTTCTCGGCTTCTTCCCGGCGCACCGGCTTGAGGATGCGGACGCCTGTCTCGGACGTCTGCACGATGGTTTCCTTGCCGTCCGGCGTCTTTGAGCCGAGTACGAGCACTACCGGGTAGCGGGGGTTGTCGGGGTTCACGTCTATCACCTGGCCGAGCTTGGCGTTGGTGAGTAGCACGAAGGAGCCTACGGGGAATACCGACAGCGAGTATACGAGCGACTTGATGACCACGTCGTCGTATTGCTTGCCTTCGTTCTTCAATATATCCACCATGCCGGCGTAGCCCTCGCGCGCCTCCTTGTACGGCCTCGACCCCGTTACGGCGTCGTAGGAACAGGCGACCGCGATGATTCGAGCGTATAGCGAAATTTTATCGCCCGTCAGCGAGCGGGGATAGCCAGAACCGTTCATGCGCTCGTGATGCTCGAGCGCGGCGAGGCAGATGGACAACGGGAACTGCTTGTCCTTGAGAATATTATAGCCGAGTATCGGGTGGGCGGTGATCGACTTGCGTTCCTGGTCCGATAGCCGCCGGTCGGCCATGTAGAGCTGGGGCGGCAGGCGAACCATGCCTATCTCGTGCAGTACCGCGGCGACGCCGAGCTCGATGAGCCGATGCGGCGGCAGCTTGAGGTGGCCGCCCAGCACGATCGCCAGCACGGTCGAACGCGTCGAGTGGTTGACGAGGTAATTGGCCGTGGCCGAAGCTCCGCCGAGTATCCGAAGCACGTAGCGCTTATTCTCGAGTATCACGTCGCAGAGCGTCTTGATCTTGTCCGACAGCTCCTTGAGGCTGATCTCCCCCTTCGTGACGTAGCGCGTGTATACCGTCTCGACGTACTTGAGGAACTGCTCGTAGAACAGGCTGACCTTGTCGAGGTTCTCCTTGTCGCCGGCCGTCTGCGACGTTACGGGCCGGCCCTCTGCGTCCGCCTCTTCGGACTCGGCGGCCGCCTCTTCGGCGTCCTCGTTGAGCGGGATCCCGTCGGTGAACAGCTCCCGAATCTCCCATTCGGCCAGCCTGTTTATAAGAGACGAGGTAAGCGGCGTCTCGGGCGTCAGGAGGATATAGGTGTCGTCGAGGAATACCGGCGCGCTGAAGTACGTATCCGGCGCCAGATCCTTGAACGGTATGGCGTTCATGCCCATTGACCCCTCTCAGGCAATATTCTATGCTTCCAACTCGAATCGCTTCGTAGCAGCAATATACCAAAGGTATACGCGTCCCTCGTATCTATTATTGGAGTAAACACGCATGAAGTTTAAGACAATATTCGTTCTTTTCAACGCTATATTGATCTTCTCGTTCGCTTTTATTTTTTTGATGCCGTTATTCCTGCTCGGTGGAGCCTATGCGTTGCCGTTCTGGGGCAAGAACTGGCCGCTGTTCCTGTTGTTCGCGGCGGTTCTCGTCGGATTCAACGTCTTTTTCGTCAACAATTGGAAGCTTTTCTCGTTGCTCGAGACCGAAGGCTGGGATGAGCTCTCCAGGCTCCTGTGCGAACGGGTATTCGAACGCGGACGCTACGATCGCCGTACGGTCAAGCTCCTCGTCAATACCTCCCTCCTGCGCGGCGACATGGCTACCGTGGAACGTCTCGAAGCCGCTCTCCTGAAGGACAAACCATCCGCGCTGAGGCGTGACGCCGTGCTCTTCGGTGCCGCTCGGCTACTCAAGAACGACGCGGCCGCGAGCGAGCGGTTCCTCGGAGAGTACGCCGACGGCAAGGGCGTGGATAATCCCGCGTGGATAGGCTTCTACCACGCCTTTTCGCTCGTACTGGCCAAGCGGGCCCCCGAGGCCTCGGCCCGACTCGAGTCGTCTATGGCTTCGAAGGATCCTATACTCGCCGTGCTCTCCGCCTTCATGCTGGGGACGATGTGCGCGGCCGCCTCGGACGAGGCGGAACGGGCGAGGCTCGTAGCCGCCGCCGAGGCGAGGCGCGTCGCATTAGCCGGGCGGTACGGAGCGCAGCGATGGGCCAGGGAGGTCGAGCGGGGCAAGAGCGAGGTTCATATCGTGATCCTGTCGAAGATCCTGGACGAGGCGAGCGCCTGGCTCCTCAAGGTGGTCGAGCCCAAGGCCTGAAGGCCGGATCCGCCCCTTCGGGCCAGCCGAATCGAGGAGAATCGATGAAAGACACCGCGGTCCGAATAGCTCTCGTATCAATTCTCGTCTTCGCCGCGTCTGGAGCCGTTTCCGCGCTACCACGGGACGCCAGCTTCCAGGCCTTAGGGCCTGACTATATCGCCGAGGCCGTAGGCAAGGGCGATACCGAGGCTTCCGCCCAGAACTCGGCGTTGCGCGCGGCCATCGGCGTGATCATGGAGTCGCTCGGCAAGGATAGGCTGTTCACCGAGCTGTTCATGAAGAATCCGCCCGTCACCATGGACTGGAAGAAGGTGTCGTCCGAGAAGGGACTCTCTTCGTGGACGGTACGGCTCAGGCTCGTCGTGGATGACGAGTCGCTCCGCCTTCTCTATAACACCGCGTACGTAGCGACGGTATCTACGATACTGGATGGATCCGAGGCTCGGCTCTCCGATGCGGAGGGGCTAAGCCTGTCGGCCCGGGAAGCCGAGACCGACGGTCAGCTGGGGCGCGCGATGAGCCTGTATTGGCAGGCCCGCGACGCCTGCGATTCCGGGCTCGATCTACTATCCCCTATCGGCGACGCCGCGGTGTTCTCTACCTTCGGAAAGAAGAAGGCCCCGGAACTCCGCGAGGTGCTCGTCGCGGTAAGGGGTAGCGCCTCCGCGGGTTACGATCGCATACGCGCCGCCGAGCGCGGCCTGGCGGCGGACGAGGAACTATCGTCGTCGCTCGCCGTGCTCGACGATATCGACGCGGACCTGACCGCGGTCGAAGCCTGGGCCGACGGCGTTCCCGATCGCCTGCGCGGGGTAGAGGAGACGCCGCGCGCGGAGCTGACGGCGTTCAGGGACGAGCTCGAGGCGAAATACCGCTCGCTCTCCGATTCCCGGCTCGCTCTCGGCCGCGTCGAGGACGCCGTTCCCAGGAGCAAGGAGATCGTGCGCGCCAGGATCGACGTCGTAAGGCGGCGGATAGACGGCCTGTCCGATTATCTGAAGACGACGAAGGTAGCCGTAGATCGCGAGATCAGGAATCCCGCCATCGTCAGGGCGAAGCGAGCGCAGAACGCCCGATGGGCCTTTCTCCACGAACCCAGCGGATCCCTGGCGTTCCGGTTCTATACGCCTTTCGGGCTCGATCCTTCATCCAACGACATCAGCCTCATCGGGTCGGACCTGTTCGAATTCGGCCTGCGCAGCGAGCATGCGTTCGGCGACGAGAAGGGGGTCTGGATAGCCTCGTCCTTGTCTAAGGAAGACTCCGCTCTCGCCGCCTCGACCGAAGACGGCGGGCTCGCCAAGAGCACCGGATATTCACAGTCGATAGACCTGGGATTCTACGGCCGAGGCATGCTCGGGATAGGGTTTTCCTGGGACTGGTTACGGAGAGCGGGGGGAGAGAACGTCGAGAAGCGGATCGAGCTCCGCGCCCTCGCCGGAGGCGTCGATCGTGCCAGGCGCCTGGCGTCGTGGCTGATGGTCCTGTCCTGGGAACCGCCCTACGGGATAGATGAATTCGAGGCCGTCAACGTGTTCAACTTCGGCCTGGACGGGCTGCTGCGGCTGGGCTCGGCCGTAGAGCTCAGCGCGGGCTTCGAGCTTAGGCCGCGCGAATCCGAGGCGTATTACGATTCTAGTATCGCGTATTCCGCCGGGGCCGGTTTTCGCCTGCCGAAGCCGTTTCTATGGGGTATCGAGTTCATCGGTTATTCCGCCGAATCGCTGCTGGATTCCGACGTCTCCGATTCCGGGTCATGCGTCCGCATGTTCGTCGAGTATTCGCTATAGCTACCGCCTGAAAAGCCTCTCATGGGCCGTACGAGACGGGCCGACAATAAGAGTGCATGAGCCGACCTAAAACCATAGCCGTCCTTCTACTCGCCGCATCGTTATGCCTCGCCGGCGCCACGGCGGCGGCCGCCGCAGATCCTCTCGTCCATACCGTACAGAAGGGCGAGACGCTTTACGCCATCGCGAGGAAATACGATATAACGGTCGATTCGCTGATGAAGGCCAATGGCATCGCGGACGCGGGCCGGTTGTTCGTCGGCATGAAGCTGACTATACCGGGCGCGCAGGCTGATCCGCCCCCGGCGACTATCTCTCAGCCTGCCGGCGAGAAGCGGACGATCGAGTACGTAGTCAAGAAGGGCGATACGCTCTATGGGATCGCCAAGGCTCATGGCGCGACGGTAGACGCCATCGTAAGCGCCAGCGGTATGAAGTCGACGACCATCAAGGTCGGGCAGCGGCTACGGGTACCCGTCGCCGTCGATAAGGCGATTCCGACGCCCGCGGCACCGATCGCGGCGCCAGAAGCCGCCGCGACGTCGTCGCCGGTAGCAGCATCGAAAACCTGGCCCGCCGCCGGCTCCGTATCATACCTTCAGGGCAAGCTGAAAGGCGTCTCTATCGCCGCCGAGCCATCCTCGACCCTGCTCGCGATTCGCGCGGGTACGGTGATCTCCGCTGGCCCATTCAGGGGTTTCGGACTCGTCGCGTTCGTCCAGTCCACCGATGGGCTCGTATACGTGTACGGAGGCGCCGGGGCGTTGTCCGTGAGGGTGGGAGACGGCGTTCGGAAGGGATCGGCGATAGGCAAGGTCTCGTCGGAGCGAGACGCCGCGGCGTACTTCTTCGTCTTCAAGGGCGCCGATACTATCGACCCGAATTCCGCTCCTCGAGACTAAGGTATATATAGTACCGATATAAGTTTAGTGCCACAATCGATAAGTAACTATTTTAACAAGAACGCGTTGCGGCTACTATTTCTTATTTCTTCGACGGTTTTTGCTGAAATATCTTGATTTCCATATAGAAAAGTATAAACTTGTGTTTCGCTTAGATTAGAAAGCGCGTAGCAAACGAGGGTTCTTCACGCAGGCCGGACCGTAATGGTTCTGATGGGAGACCGTATGAGCGAAAGCGTAATGGAAAAAGCAACCCCCGTAAAGCGAATAAAGAAGCAGAAGCCGGTACTTCTTCAGAAAAAGCAGAGAAAGCCCAAGGCGATCAAGGAGACCGATCCGCTAGCCCTGTATCTAAAGCAAATATCCCGCTACTCCTTGTTGAACGCCCAGGAAGAAATAGAGCTGGGCGGTCGAATCCAGGAGATGAGGAACGGAATCGCCGCGCTTGATTCCATCGCCGACGAGCATTCGCCGGAGTACGCGGAGAACCGTTCAGTATATGCCGATAAGCAGGCCGAGCTACTGGCGTGCAAGCACAAGATGATATCCAGCAACCTGAGGCTCGTCGTCTCGATAGCCAAGAATTATCAGCACCGAGGCCTGTCGCTGCTCGATATAATAGACGAAGGCAACATCGGGCTTATCGAGGCCGTAGAGCGTTTCGACTATACGCGGGGTTGCAGGTTCTCGACCTACGGCACATGGTGGATCCGGCAGGCTATCATCAAGAGCCTCGCCGACAAGGGCCGCGTCATTCGTATTCCCATCCATATGCTCAATACGATCAAGAAGTGCTATTTCGTCGCCAAGCAGCTGACGCAGGACCTGGGGCGAGATCCGCATGCGGACGAGCTTGCCGATAAGCTCGGCATGGACTCCAAGAAGGTCAAGGAGATAATGAAGCTGTCCCAGGAAACGGCGTCCCTCGATACGACCGTCGACGAGGATAACGTCACCCACCTGGCCGACCTGATCAAGGACGAGAACGCGACGGAGCCGTTCGAGGAAGTATTCAGCCTTACGTTGCAGGAAACGCTTGACGACGTGCTCAAGAGCCTGAACCAGCGGGAGATAACGATCATTACCCTGCGCTTCGGGCTAAACGGCGAAGGTCCCCTGACGCTGGAAGAGACCGGCAAGCTCCTCGGCATAACGCGCGAGCGGGTACGGCAGATTCAGGAGAAGGCCATACAGAAGCTCAAGGATCTGAAACGGCTCGACGAGTACAATGAAAACAGCTGATCGCGGTCCGGTAGGCCGCGATCAGCTACGCTGACCCCGCATCGCCGACTGGCGCGGCGATGCGGGCGGTATTGTTCAAGCGGACGAGCTGGCGCTCGCCGCTTAACAAGCGCGTGTGGGGCTTTATAGAGGCGGCATTGCGCTTCGCGCTCGCCGCTGGGCGATCGAGGCGGTTGGGAGAGGCGGCATTGCGCTGCGCGCTCGCCGCTGGGCCTTATTGCAAGCGATAGAAAAGGCCGTCCCTTTCGGGGCGGCCTTTTCTATATCAGCTGCTGGTTTCTATTTGCCTGGCGAGAGCAGCGCGGCTAGGGTCTCGTAGCCGCGGCGCCTGGCGACGTCGGACGGGGTTTCACCGGCGGCGTTGCGTAGGGTCGGGTCCGCTCCCATCGCGAGCAGGGATTGGGCCGCTTTTTCGAGGCCGGAGGCTGAGGCGTAGTGGAGGGCGGTCTCGCCGAGGTAGTCGGCGGCGTTCGGGGCGGTACCGAATAGGGCCTTGAGCATCCGCTCGTCCCGCGACATCGCGAGGAGGACGGGCGTCGCTCCGGTGGCGTCCCTGGAGAATCTGTCCGCGCCTGCCGAGACCAGTCGGGCGGCTATATCCGCGTAGCCGTTGGCCACGGCGACGTGGAGGGGGGCCCGGCCGAACGCGTCCCGGTCGTCGGGCGACGCGCCGGCCGCGAAGGCCATATCGAGGAATTCGACGGACGGCTTGGCCTCCAGTATTACCCTTACGACGGAGCGACCGTCCGCGTCGGAACTTCGCGCGGTCTTATCGTCGAGGAGCGACTTGAGTACCGGGCCGCCCTTCTTGAGCGCGTAGCTGAGAGGGCTCTCGCCCGACGAGTCGCGCGCGTGGATAGATGCGCCGAGCGACGCGAGCGCCCTGGCCGTCTTGGCGTTCTCGGCGTAGACCGCCT
Organism: Spirochaetae bacterium HGW-Spirochaetae-3; assembly: GCA_002839315.1. Classification (GTDB taxonomy): domain Bacteria; phylum Spirochaetota; class Spirochaetia; order Treponematales; family UBA12059; genus SZUA-370. The sequence continues at coordinate 35,647 of PGXV01000010.1, read as the reverse complement.
CCAGGAGGGGCGTCGCGCCCGAATCGTCCCGTGCGTCTATGCGCCGCGCCTTGGACGCGAGGGCCGTCGCGTAGCGGTCGTCTACCTGGCGCGCGGCGGCGTGGAGCGGCGTCTCTCCGGAATTATCCCGGGCCAGGGCGTCGGCGCCGCGCTCGAGGAGGAAGGCCGTAGCGGCCGCGTCGGCCTTGTCGACGGCGTCGCGGAGCGGCGTCTTGCCGGTATAATCGCGCGGATCGAGGTCGCCGGCGGAACGCGCGAGAAGGCGCAGGCATTCCGAGGCGTGCCAGTAGACGGCCAGGTGCAGGGCCGTGGAGCCGGACGAGTCGCGGGCGCGTGCGTCAGCGCCGAGCGACAGGAGGACGTTTACCGTTCCGGTCGAATCCTTCCGGAGCGCGAGCATCATCGGCGTCTGCCCGTCAGCGTTCCTCGAGTCGACAGGGATCCCCTTGGACGCGAGGAAGGCGCAACCGTCGGCTAATCCGGCCATCGCGGCGTAATGCAGCGGACCGTTGCCGCCGGAGTCCTTGGAAGCGAGGACCGCGGGAGAGAAGAACCAGGCGAGGGGGCCTCCGGCGGCGGACAGCGCTAGGGACATGGGCGTCGCCTCGGCGGCGTTGATCGAGAACGGATCGGCGCCGGCGTTGAGCAGCGCCTCGCCCTGGGGCGCCGCGTTGGCGCGGACTGCCAGATGGAGCGCCGTGTCGCCTTCGTTGTTGCGGGCCGACGCGTCGAGGCCGAGTTCCTTTAGCACGGCGATGGTGGCGGCTGTCGCGCGCAGGCGGACGGCATGATGGTACGGAGAATCGCCCGAGTCGTCGCGGGCGTCCTTGGCCGAGGAGGCGATCAGGGGCCTCGTGGACTCGGGGCCGTCCTTCAGGGCTATGGACAACGGCGTCTCGCCCTTCAGGTTCTTGACGAACATGCCGGCGCCTTTCCCGGCGAGCGTCGATACTATCGCGGCGTTACGGCGGCGCATCGCCGTCGCGAGCGCCGTATCGCCGTCGGCGTTGGTAGCGTCGACGGGCGCTCCCTTCGCTATGAGCGCGTCGATGGTCGCCGGGGCGAAGCCAAGCGATACGGCGACGTGCAGGGCGGTGTTTCCCGCCTTGTCCTTGATCGAAGGATCCGCGCCGGACGAGAGAAGCAGATCCATGGCCGCCTGAGCCCCGGCCGTCGGCAACGCGAGGTGCATCGGCGTGTTGCCCGATCCGTCGCGGGCGTTGGGATCCGCTCCCTTGGCCAGCAAGAGCTTGGCGGATTCGAGCCGGCCGAGCCTGATGGCGTCGTGCAACGGCGTCGCTCCGGACGCGTTCTTCGCGTCCACGGGTACGCCGCGGTCGAGGAAGAACTGCAGGTACCCTCGGTGGTCGTACCGGACCGCCTCATGGAGCACGGTGGCCCCGTCGGCGAAGCGGGCCCGGGAGTAGTTCGTGTCCCTGACGGCGCGTACGAAGTAGGCGAAGTCGTCTATAGAGCTCGGAGCGTTGCGCGCGACGAGGAGCTCGGCGATCGCGGCGCTATCCTGGCTGGCCGGGTGGAGGAACGCCGCGTCGAGCGTCGTCCTGCCGGAGGCGTCGCGTATCGCCAGGTCGGGATCGAGAGCCAGCATGACCTTGACGGCGTCGAGCGACAGCCTGTCCACGGCGACGTGTAACGGCGTCTCGCCTTTCGGGCCCTTGGTCGATACCGAAGACTTGTCTACGAGCGGCGCGACGAATCCCTTGGCGATCGCGGCGTCCAGCGGGCTTACGCCGGCCGAGTCTGCGATGAATAGCGACGCTCCCCTGCGAACGAGGGCCTTGGCCGATTCTTCGTCGCGCCTATCGACCGCGTACCGGAGCGGCGTCTTCCCGTCGGGATCTACGGTATCGGGAACCGCGCCCATAGCCAGCAGTATCCCGACCATCTCGCTCGACCCCTTCAGCACGGCCGAATGGAGCGGGTAGAGGCCGTCGGGGCCCGCCTCGCTCGCCTTTTCGCGACCCTTGAACAGCGCCTGTAGCCCGGCGGCGTCCCCTCTCTCTATTAGTTCGGCGATACTCGGTTCGGCCTGGGAGGCGGTAGCCGCCGCGGTCGCGGTCGGGGTTCCGCTCTTGTCGGGAGCCGATACGCAGGATCCAAGGATCAGCGCGCAGGCCGCTATCGACAGCGTTCGCTTCTTGTTCACGATGTATTCCTTCCGGGGAAAAAACGATCTAGTCGCCAGGAGCCTTGACGGCTTTTTCGGCCGTCGAGGCCGCATAGGTCTTCTTTTAATGATCGGAATAGCCTATCTTTACCTTAAACAAACTACGGCCGCCTTCGTTTCAGGTTGCCGTATATTTCGGAGGGTATATCGTGCGAGTAGGATTCTGCGTTCCTATGAATACAATGTGGACGGCGGCCGTAGACGGGCTCGAACGCAGCCTCGGAGACGACCTGGAGGCGATACGCGGCGTCGAGGCGAGCCTTGAGGCTTTCTCCGGGCTCGACGCGGTCGTGGCCAATCGTGTAGACGCCTCGTATTTCGAGAAGGCGTCGTGCCTCAAGGCTGTGTTCGTCCCCTTCGTCGGGGTCAATCACCTGCCTGCGTCCCTGCTTCTGAGCCGCGACATATCGGTATTCAACTGCCACGGCAACGCCGAGAGCGTAGCCGAAAGGGCGCTCGCGCTGGCGCTCGCAGGGTTCGGGCGCGTCGTCGAGTACCATAACGACCTCCGCGCCGAGAAATGGCACGGGTTCTGGGTCGACAAGGGGCAGGAAGACTTCTGGCATTCGATCTTCCGGAAACGCTGCGCCATATTAGGTACCGGAGCGATCGGGGAGAAGCTAGCGCGGTTGCTCAAGGCCTTCGACTGTCCCGTCGTCGGGTACCGCCGCAGGGCCGACGCCCCGAAACCGGCGTATTTCGACGAGGTGACGACCGACCTGCGCGCCGCGGTCGCCGGCGCCGATATCGTCTTCGTCGCGCTGCCGCTGACCGACGCGACCCGAGGGCTCGTCGGCGCCGCCGAGCTGGAAGCGATGCGCGGGGCCTATCTCGTAAACGTGGGCCGAGGCGAGGTCGTAGACGAGGCCGCGCTCTACGCCGCGCTGACAGGCGGGACCATAGCGGGAGCCGGCCTGGACGTCTGGTACGTGTATCCGCCGCACGGGGCGGTCACCGGCGCCCCGTCCCGATTCCCGATCCATACGCTGCCCAACGTCATCCTGTCGCCGCACGTGGCCGGTTCGACGTTCGAGGCCGTGGAGCTCAACGTGAGCCAAACCGTCGCCAATATCGAGCGCTGGATACGGACGGGCGACGCGGAGCATCGCGTCGACCTGGCGGCGTCGTACTGAGGGTCTATCTGAACAGGGATCGCGGCGCCTCGACCAGCAGGTCGGGGTAGTCGCGATAGGCGCTCATAACGTCGTACAGCAGCTCGAACGGCGCGGCTTCACGATCGAAGGCCAGGAATGGCATCGATTCCAGTAGCCGCGCGCCGGGTAGCGCGTCGCCGAGCGCGAACAGCGTCTCCAGGTCCTGCCTGTCGCGCATCGCTACCAGAGCCAGCGCCTCCGACGCGGTGGCGAAGAAGATGCGTACCTGGAAATCGGGCTGGGGATCGAGCGCGTAGAGCCTCGACAGCTCGAAGTAATGCTCGGGCATCGAGAAGGCGTCCGATAGCCTTTCTACCATCGCCGCGGGCGGGATGCCGGCGTCCGAAAGCAGCGCGATCTGCCATAGGCAGTACGGATTTTCTTTTCTCAGGTCCTTGGCGGCCCTCACGACCCTGGCTACGCGTTCAGGGTCGTCGGCGTCGAGCAACAGCGTTACCGACGAGCTTAGTCTCTCGGGGGCGACGAGCAGCGCGTCGAGGCTTCCCGCGGCGCGAAGGTCCGCGAAGGACACGAAGCCTCCGCGAGACGGCGTGAAGTCGGGGGCGACCGGAGCGCCCCAGGCGACGTCGAAGCTTTCCTCGAAGTCTGCGATGGCGTCTAACAGGTCGTCCTCGTCCATCCAGTCCGTCTCCACGACCCAGTAAGGCGGGCGCTCGAGGTACTCCTTGACGCCGAACGCGGCGGAGTCCGCACGTATCGCGGAACCCGGCGACACGGGCATGGGGCGAAGCTCGGCGTCCTGTCCCATGCCGATCATACCGAGGAAATCGAACGTGTCGATAGTCGAATCGTATCCGTCCCGGGGCAGGCCCAGGTACACGTCGGGCTTGACGATGATGCCCTGGGTCCATAGCAGGCGCGAGCCGCGTTCCAGCCCGTCCCTGTCCAGGCTCATGCCGACCGCCTCGAGAGCCTTGGCGTTGACGCTGCCGAGGTCCGCCTGCACCGCGACGAAGGCCGCGTCGGCGAGCAGCTTCACCGCCTCGTCGTCTACGACGGATGGATCGAATCGGGCTACAAGAGCCACGCCCGACTCGTTGGCCGCCGCGAGCGACTTCACGAAGCCCTTGAAATCGGGGCGCCGGTCGAGCGCGGCGTCGACGAAGCGCGCCTCGTCGGCGCCGCGATCCGACGCGAGCCTGAGTACGCGCGGCGCGACGTCGCGCTGGAAATACCTGGGGCCGGGGGCGTAGCGGGAGGAGAAGGCCGGGGTCGAAGGCGACCCGCGGGCGCTCTCTATGAGCACGGGCTTTCCCGGGATCATCGGCAACGCGCCCGAGAGGTAGGGGTCCGGGAGGATAGCGGGATCGACCGGGGCGGAAGCGACGTAGCGCGGCTTGAGGGATCTCGCGGAGAGGTCGGAGAGCAACTCCAGGAAAGGCGTCTCGGGTTCGCCCTCAATGAGCGCGTCGAAGGTCTGCGCCTTGAATATAGGCATGCCCTGGGCGATCTCCGGGCCGAAGGCGGCGAAATGAGTAGCGGGCATCACCGCCCTGAGCCGCCTCGCGAGCCAAAGGCTCCGTTCCAGGTTGTAGTCGAAGAGGGAGAAGAGTATGAGCTCGGGTTCATCGGCCATCGCGGCCGCGGCTATAGCCGCGTCGCCGCCGTGATCGGCTACGTTCCGATCGATGAAGGCCCAGTCGTCGCGCGTGAGCGCGCTCGACGATTCGGCATAGGCCATCATCCTGGACGCGGTTAACGGGACGTTCTCTCGGGCTCCGTCGCCGGAGGTATCTTGCTTGGGTAACTGTATGCAGAGGATTCTCATGTCTGAGAGTCAGGATACTCCGGAAGGCCGCCCCTCGCATAGGCTCTTGTACGGCGCGGAATCGGGAAAACGGGGGAAAAGGGCCGACCAGTCGCCCTTCAGCGTAGGCGACTCGATGGCGGTGGCTAGTAGCTCGAGGTACGCTTCGCGCGTGACCGACGCGCCTCCCATAGCCTGCACGTGGGCGGTCCGCACTTGGCTGTCGACCACCGTGAAACCGGCCTCGGAGATCGCCCATACGAAGGGTATGAACGCCGCCTTCGAAGCGTCCGGCTCAAGGCTGAACATCGATTCTCCGAAGAACGCCGAACCCAGGGACAGGCCGTACAGGCCGCCTGCGAGCCGCCCGTCCAGCCACGCTTCCACCGAGTGCGCGTAGCCGAGGGCGTGCATGCGCTCGTAGGCTTCCACCATGTCGCCCGTTATCCACGTGCCTCGCTGTCCCGGCCTGGGCGTCGACGAGCAGGCGCGTATAACCTCGCCGAAGGCCCGGTCGAGGCTGAGCTCGAAACGGCGCTTCTTCAGTATCTTCCGCATCGTCGCGGAAACGTGCAACTCGGACGGTACGAGCACGAAGCGAGGGTCCGGACTCCACCAGACTATTGGGTCCTCATCGTTGAACCACGGGAACACGCCCTGGCGGTAAGCCGAGAGGAGCATGCCGGGCGACAGGTTGCCGCCGGTGCACAGCACTCCGTCCTCGGCGGCGCTCCCGACGGGAGGGAAGTCGAAGCGATCGTCCTCTCCGAGCCAGGGGAACCGCGGGTCGGAACGGGAAACCCGTCGGCGGATCGTACGAAGCATGCGCGTCTCCCCGGCTACGCTATGTCTATGACGATCTCGCCGTCCTTGACGTCGGCCTTCGCCGCGCCGCCGTCCTTGAGCCTGCCGAAGAGCACCTCGTCGACGAACCACGTCTTTATCCTGTCCTCGACGACTCGGCCGACGTTGCGGGCGCCGAATTCGTCCGAGTAGCCTAGCTCCGCCAGCTTCCTCACGCAGGCGTCGGTCGTATCGAGCGTCACCTTCTTTTCCGCGAGCTGGACGCGGAAATCGTCCAGGGCCTTGAGGACGATACGCTCTATGACATCCTGGGGTAGGCGCCCGAAGCGTACGACCGCGTCCAGGCGGTTGCGGAACTCGGGCGTAAAGGCCTTCTGCACCGCGTCGTCTATGGCCGCCTCGGTGAAGGCGCGCTCGCCGAAGCCTATCATCGGCTTGCCTATGTCGCGGGCCCCGGCGTTGCTCGTCATGATGAGCACGACGTTGCGGAAGTCGGCCTTGCGGCCCTGGTTGTCGGTCAGTGTCGCGTAGTCCATGATCGAAAGGAGGATGTTGTAGACGTCCGGATGGGCCTTTTCTATCTCGTCGAGGAGGACCACCGCGTGAGGCGTCTTGCGTATCGCGTCGGTGAGTAGTCCGCCTTCCTCGTAGCCCACGTAACCGGGCGGCGAGCCTATGAGCCGGCTGACCGTATGCTTCTCCTGGTATTCGCTCATGTCGAAGCGGTGCAGCGCCACGCCGAGCGTGTCGGCGAGCCTTCGCGCCAGTTCCGTCTTGCCGACGCCGGTCGGGCCGACGAACAGGAAATTGGCGACCGGCTTATCCGCTGCCCGGAAGCCCGCGCGGCCTCGCTTCACGGCCTTGGCGACCGTCTCTACGGCCGCGTCCTGGCCGAATACGCTGGCCTTGAGGTCGGCCTCGATGGTCGCCAGCCTGTCGCGCTCGCCTTGGGTGACGCTTTTCTCAGGGATACGGGCAATCTTGGCGACGACTATCTCTATCTCGCTCCTGCCGATGGCCAGGGTTTTCGTCTCGGTAGAGCCGTTCGTCTCAGTAGAGCCGTTCGTCTCGGTGATGACGGGCATCTCGGCGACGACGGGCGTCTCCGAAGCGGCGGTCGATTTTCCCGTAGCGTCAGCCGTATCGGTCGACGCCTCTTGGGCGGGCGCGGCGGCGACGCCGGGGGCCGCTTCCTCCGCCTTGTAGGCTCGGATGCGAGCCCAGGCGCCGGCCTCGTCGATAACGTCTATGGCCTTGTCGGGTAATCGGCGCTCGGTGATGAACTGAGCCGATAGCTTCGCGGCCAATTCTATCGCCTCGTCGGAATAGACCACGTCGTGGTATTCCTCGTACTTCGACTTGAGCCCCCTGAGTATCTCTATCGCCTCGGCGACCGACGGCTCGACGATGTCTATCTTCTGGAAACGCCGTGACAGCGCCCGATCCTTATCGAAGAACTTGTTGTACTCGTCATAGGTCGTCGAACCGATGCACCGTAGCCTGCCGCTCGTTAGCGCCGGCTTGAGGAGGTTGGACGCGTCCATCGAGCCTCCGGAGACGGCCCCGGCGCCGACGATGGTATGGATCTCGTCGATAAACAGGATGGCTTTCTCCTTCTTGAGGAGCTCGTCGACGACGCGCTTTATGCGTTCCTCGAAGTCGCCGCGGAATTTGGTTCCGGCGATGATGGAACCCATGTCCAGGGAGTAGACGGTATAGTCTCGGAGCTTCGGCGGCACCTTGCCCGCGACGATACGCTGGGCGAGGCCCTCTGTTATCGCGGTCTTGCCGACGCCGGCGTCGCCGACGTGTATCGGGTTGTTCTTGAGGCGGCGGCACAGCACCTGCACGGTCCGCTCTATTTCCGCTTCGCGGCCTATCACGGGTTCAAGCTTGCCTTCACGCGCCGCTTTGTTCAGGTCCGTGGTGAACTTCTCCAGCGCGCCCGCCTTTATGGTGGAACGGGGCTTCTGCCGAGAACCCGGCTCGTCCTCATCTTCTTCGTCGGGAGCCGAGAACGGGCCTCCGGCGGAAGGTTCGTCTATCGATCCGATCTCGGCGTCGCCGCCCTGGCTCAGGTCGACGTCGAGGCCGTGGGATATCACCTCGAGTAGGTGCAAGCGGTTGACGCCGGCCTTGCGCATGTAGTAGGCGGAATAATTTCGCTCTTCGTCGAACAACGACACGAGGATCTCCGGGATGCCCACCTCGGACTTACCCGATCCCTGGGATTGAAGGACGGCGCGTTCGATGACGCTCTGGAACCCGGCCGTCTGAATCGGTTCCTGATCCTTGACGGCAGGGATCTTCTGCTCGAAATAGGCTTCCATGCCTACTTTGATGTGCTCGATGTCCGCATCACAGGCCTCCAGGATGGAGCGAACCTGCTCGAACGACAAAGAGGCGTACAGGATGTGCTCGGGCGTCAGGTATTCGTGCCCCCTGAGCTTGGCCTCGTTGTATGCGGCGTTGAATATCGCTTGAACCTGCTGGTTGACCTTCATATCGTGTTAAGCCTTCTCCATGATGCATTTTAGCGGGAATCCGTTCTCCCTCGCCATGGAATGCACCTTATTGATCTTCGTGGCCGCTATATCGTAGGTGTATACGCCTACGACCCCTCGACCCTTCCTGTGCACGTCCAACATGACGCGCGTCGCCTCGAATAGGTCCTTGTGGAATACCGACATTATGACCGCCACGACGAATTCCATAGTCGTATAGTCATCATTAAGGAGTATAACCCGGTATTCGTCCGGTTCTCTCGTCTCGGTATCCTCATCTACGAGAATTCCGTCTTCTATATCGTTTTCTGTAGCCACCGTACCTTAAAATAAACAACCCCCGCGAGAAAAACAAGGCGTATGCGGTCCCTGCGGGCCGCATACGCCGCCCGGGTTCAAGCGGACTCGCGCTGCGCGCTCGCCGCTTAACTCCGGGCGCTTTGCGGGGGGGAGCGTACTCGTAGCTGCGCTACGAGTCGCTTGGGCTGGTAGGCGTGGCCGGTAGGGGAAGCGTACTCGCGGCTACGCCGCTCGTCGCTTGGGCTCGATAGAAGGCTTGTTAGGGGAAGCGTACTCGCGGCTACGCCGCTTGTCGCTTGGCTGGTTGGAGTAGCGTACTCGTAGCTGCGCTACGAGTCGCTTGAGCCTGATAGGAGCGGCTGTACCGGGTTCAAGCGGACTCGCGCTACGCGCTCGCCGCTTGGCTTGGTAGGGGGGATTGCGTGTCCCGCTTGACGAACGGCCGCTCTCGGCGGCATATTCGTCGGTACAGGCTTTGATGGAGAAGAGTAGGCGGATGATCGCGCCGACAGAGAGGGCGCCCTTGGCTGGAAGGCGCCCGACGCGATACCGACGAAAACCGCTCCGGAGCCGCTCCCGTGAACGCCGCCGTGGTGCGGTCGGTAATAGGAGCCGGGCGCGCCCGTTATAGCGGTAAGAGCGCGGGGATTGGCGGCGGTGACGCTCGCCTCCCCGAAGTAAGGTGGTACCGCGGATTCCGCGAGCCTAGGGGCGACGTCGTCGCGTTCGGGCAGCCTGTTCGGCCGCGTGGCGATCGATCGGGTCTATGCGGGTTCGTCCTTACGCTTAGAACGCCGGGATTAGTCCCTGGCGGGAAGCGTGCGGACGCGTCCCGCTCGGGGTTCTCCCGTCCGAGGAGTACCGTATGAGTCACCCCGTCGAAACCGTTCGCCATTCCCTGTCACACGTCATGGCCGAGGCCGTAATCAAGCTGTATCCCGGCACCAAGGTCGCGATAGGCCCCGCAATAAACGACGGCTTCTACTACGACTTCCAGTTGCCCGCTCCTATCCAGCCTAGCGACTTGCCGGCGATCGAGAAGGAGATGCGGCGTATCATCTCCGCGAACGTGCCGTTCAAGCGCGTGGAGGTCAGCAAGGCGGAGGCCCGGGCCATGTTCGCCGAGGAGCCGTTCAAGCTGGAGCTGATAGAAGGCCTGGACGACGGCGCCATCACCGTCTACGAGCAAGGTACCTTCAGGGACCTGTGCCGAGGTCCCCACGTCGACTCTACCCGCGATCTGCGACCCGACGCCTTCAAGCTTAAGTCGATAGCCGGCGCGTACTGGCGCGGCGACGAGAAGCGTCCGATGCTCACCCGCATCTACGCGTACGCCTTCATAAGCAAGGCCGAGCTCGAGGCGCATCTCAAGATGCTCGAGGAGGCGGAGAAGCGCGACAACCGCAAGCTAGGCAAGGAGCTTGACCTGTTCAGCACCCACGAGGAGGCGGGCCCGGGGCTCGTCTACTGGCACCCTAAGGGCGGCCGCTTCCGCGTCGAGCTGGAGAATTGGTGGCGCGACGAGCACTACAAGAACGGCTACGAGATACTGTTCACCCCGCATATCGGCAAGAGCTGGCTGTGGCAGACCTCCGGGCACCTCGGCTTCTACAAGGAGGGCATGTACTCTCCGATGGAGATAGACGAGGACGATTACTACATCAAGCCGATGAACTGCCCGTTCCACATCATGATATACAAGAACGGCGTGCACTCGTACCGCGAGCTGCCGATGCGCTGGGCCGAGCTCGGTACCGTGTATCGCTACGAGCGCTCGGGTACCCTGCACGGCCTGATGCGCGTCCGCGGCTTTACCCAGGACGACGCCCATATCATATGCACCCCCGAGCAGATCGAGGACGAGATCGCCGAGGTGCTCCGGTTCTCGCTGTTCATGCACAAGACCCTGGGCTTCAAGGAGATCAAGGCGTACCTCGCTACCAGGCCCGCGGGAGACGGTGCCGTCGGCGAGCCCGCGATGTGGGACACGGCGCTGGAGTCTCTGCGCAAGGCCGTCGACAAGGAAGGCCTCGCCTACGAGATGGACGAGGGCGGCGGAGCGTTCTACGGCCCCAAGATCGATCTCAAGGTCAAGGACGCCCTCGGGCGGGAATGGCAGTTGACCACCATACAGTTCGACTTCAACCTTCCCGAGCGATTCGACATGACCTACATCGACTCGGACGGTCAGAAGAAGCGCCCGTACATGGTGCACCGCGCCCTCCTGGGATCGATTGAGCGTTTCTTCGGCGTGTACCTCGAGCATACCGCCGGCGCCTTCCCGATATGGCTGGCGCCCGAGCAGGCGGCGGTCATCCCCGTCGGCGCCGACTTCGCCGACTACGCTACCCGGGTAGCCGCCGACCTGAAGAAGGCCGGTATCAGGGCCAATGCTATGCTCTCGGACGAGCGCATGAACGCCAAGATACGCGACGCGCAGGGCCAGAAGATCCCGTACATGCTCGTCGTCGGAGCCAAGGAGAGGGAAGAGGGGACCGTGGCGGTACGAGTGCGCGACGGGCGCCAGTTGCCGGCTATGAAGGTAGGCGAGTTCGTCGACATGGTCGACGCTCTGGTAGCGGCCCGCGCTTTGGAGCTATAGTAGCGGTCGGAGTCATATGGAACTACGTTCCCGGAGGCTGGCGACGAGGTTGCTTCTCGTCGCCGCCCTCGGTTTTCTGTCCTGCGCGCTGTTCGTCGTCGTCCGTTTCGGGCTGACGGGGCGCTTCGCGCAGGGATACCTCCTATGGAACCTCTTCCTCGCAGCCGTTCCGGTGCTGATTGCCTGGTGCGCCGTCGAATTCGGCATCCGCAGGCGGATGGCTGGCGCGTCGAAGGCTATGGGGCTCGCGTCGTTAGCTGCCTGGCTGATCTTCTACCCCAACGCGCCCTATGTCTTCACCGATTTCATCCACGTCGTGCGGCGCGCCGGACTCGGCGCCGTCGCGGCTCCCTGGCTGTCCGAGTACGATCTGCTGTGGTTCGATATCGTGATGAACGCTGCCTTCGCGTTCGTAGGGCACTATCTCGGCCTCGTGTCTATGTACCTGATGCACGGCGCGATGCGCCGGCTCTTCGGGCGCGTGGCGGGATGGGCGACGATGCTACCGGCCATACTGCTGTCCGGTTTCGGCATCCACCTCGGAAGGTTCTCTCGCTTCAATAGCTGGGACCTGATGCTGCACCCGATACAGGCTCTCAGCGTTATGTGGCGAGCCCTCGCCGATCCGGCGGCGCGGCTGTTCTCCCTGGCCTTCTCGCTGTTCATCGCCCTGACCTACATCATCTTCTACCTCACGAAACGCGGCGAGCTAGGCGAGCTGGACGCCTGATCGTCATCCATGACGTTCCGGTCGCTTGAGGCGACCGGCCGTATGTAGGCCGCGCGTCCGTGCGCGGCGGCATGATAGGGCATGCATCCGATAATGTTGCAAAATAATGTTTGCAAAAATATGCGTGCGCTAGTACACTAGCGGCATGGAAACCGAAGGACCAGACGCGACCGCCGCTTACGGCGCCGTCCTCAGCCTCGACCCGAAGAATTTGAAGGGCCTCGCCCATCCATTACGCCTGCGCCTGCTGGGCGCCCTCCGTGAATTCGGCCCCGCGACCTCGAGCATGCTGGCCCGGCGCCTGGGGGAGTCCAGCGGCGCGACGAGTTACCATCTGCGGCAATTGGCGTCGTTCGGATTCATCGAAGAGGATCCGCGGCCTTCCAAGAAGGAGCGTTGGTGGAGGGCGTCGCACGGCAGCACCTACTTCGACGAGCGCTCGATAGGCGAGGACCTGGAGTCGGGCCTGCTCGGAGCGGAGTTCCTCCGTTCCATCGCCGGCGCGCACGCGACCCGGATGGCCGGATGGATAGGCGGCCTTCCCGACTCTTCGGGCGATTGGCGCTACGCCGGAACGATAAGCGACTGGGGACTCCGGCTGACGCCCGCCGAGCTCAAGCGCCTGCAGGCTGAACTCGAGGCCGTCGTGGCCCGCTACGCGCGTTTCGATCCCGAGGAGCCGGCCGTTCCCGGGACGACGATGGTCGCCGCGCAGATACAGCTATTGCCGCGGTTCCCCGAGCAGGGGAATGGTGATGGAAAGGGGCGAGCGGTATGCTGATACCCTTCGTAAACCGATTCTTCCACTGGGCGGTCGTAGGTACCATCAGTCCGGTGCTCGTCCTCATGATCATGTCGAAGGGCGCGCAGCTCGAGGAAGTGGGCTTCGCGATGGCCGCGATGTCGCTCTCCGTCGTCGTATTCGAGTTGCCGAGCGGCGTGCTCTCCGACCTGATGGGCAGGAGGCGCGTCTATATGGCCTCGATAGCCATAGCGGTCGCGGGATACGTAATCATGTTCGTAGCCGATCGGCTCGCGGTCGTATGCGTCGCGGTAGCGCTCTACGGCGTGTCGCGCGCGTTCTCGTCTGGATCCATAGAGGCGCTCTATATCGACTCGTTCATAGCGAGGCGGGGAAAGGGCGGGCTGCATTCGCTCGTGGCCGCGATGAGCGTCGGAGAGACGCTTGGCCTCGCGGTCGGGGCGTTGGCGGGGGGATATATTCCGCTGCTCTGGAAGCGCCTGTATCCGCTATCGAACCCGTATAACGGCAACCTGCTGGTTCAGGTCGCCCTGCTTGTCGCGTTGCTCGCGTTGACCGTCCTCGCGCCTCATCGCGACGCGCCCCGAGGCGACGCGCCGGCCGCCAAAACGAAGATCAAGGAACTGTTTCGAGAGTCTGCTCGGGCGGTCCGGGGCAACCCCGTCGTCGCTCGCCTGTTGATAGGCGCGGTATTCTGGGGCTTCTCGTTCAGCGCGATCGAGGTGTACTGGCAGCCGAGGATGCGCGGTCTGCTTGGCGGCGCCGACGCTACCTGGTTGTTCGGCATCGTCGGCAGCGCCTACTTCGCGACCGCGATAGCCGGGAACGTCGTCGCTGGCGCGTTCCTCAAAAAGGCGCGCCCGTCTTCCGGCATGGCCGCCATCGGCGTCCTGAGGCTCGCTACGGGATGCGCCATCGTCGCGTTGGCCATGCAGGGCGCCGCGCCCGGGTTCGTCGCGCTGTTCCTTACCGTCATGTGCTGTAACGGCATGATGTCGATTCCCGAGGGCACGGCGTTCAACGCCGCGATACCCGGAACCGTCCGGGCGTCGCTCTTGTCCCTGGCGTCGTTGGCCGTACAGGCGGGCGGCATACTGTCCGCACTGGCGTGTAGCGCGGCTCTGCGCTTCTTCCCGATCGGTGCCGTCTGGGTAGCGGTCGGCTCCCTGCTCCTCGGATCCGCCTTTCTCTATTTCGGCGCTCCGGACGGGCGGCCGCTTCCGTCCGTCGAGACGGTCGCTCCCGTACGGTGAGTCGACGGGCGCTTACGCCGAGAGCCCCATCGCGGTCGCGGGATCGTTGGTGATGATAGAGTCGACGCCCAGGGCCGTCAGCCTTCGCATCTCTGCCTCGTCGTCCACGGTCCACGCCTGGGCCCGCACGCCGTGACGGGCGAGCTCCTCGAAGTTGTCATCCGTCAGGAACACGTGCCGGGGGTTGAGATAGTCCGCACCGTTCGCGGCGCAGTAGGCGCCGGCGCCGATCAGCCAGGACGACTCGATGAACGCCGTCTCGCATCCGGGGCAGAGCCGGCGACAGGCGGTCAGCGATTGATGGTTGAACGACGATAGTATGACGCGGCCTGACAGCTTGCGCTCGACTATCAGGCGCATAAGCCCTTGTTCCATGCCGGGATAGGGATAGATGCCGTTCTTGAGCTCTATATTCGTCACCATGCCGGAATCCGCCACGAGATCGAAGTACTCCTCCAGGGTGGGGATGGCGTTTACGCCGTAAAGCCCCGCGAAGCCCGCGCTGGCGTCGAGCCTCCGGAGCTCCTCGAGGCTCAGGTCCCGTACCTTGCCCGTCCCGTTCGTCGTGCGATCGACCGTCTCGTCGTGGAATACGACGAGGCGTCCGTCCTTCGATAGCTGGACGTCCAGCTCTATGCCGTGGCAGCCCGTTTTCAAGGCTTCCCCGAACGCGAGCATCGTGTTTTCCGGGTAGGATCGACTGTAGCCCCTGTGGGCGAATATCCTCGTCATCGTTGCGTCCCTTTCCTCTCGCATGCGACCGCGGTCGATCCCCGTACGATGAGCCTTGGGGGGTATTCGACTCGGGTGATGATATCGGGCGTATGCTCCTTCGAGTTTTCCTTGACGCCCGCCATGCGCGACGCCAGCATCACGAACGCGTTGTGGCCCTTGTCTACGATATAATTATCGACCGTCGTCAAGGATAGCGGAGAAAGCCTCGAAGGATAGACGTTGTCGAAACCGCAGACGCTATAGTCTCCTGGGACGGAAAAGCCGGCGGCTATCACGGCGTCGATGACGCCGTACGCTACCATATCGTTGACCGCTACGAACGCGGTCTCCGCGCCTTCCGGCAGGCTTTCGCCGGCAAGCTCGAACCCTACCCGATGCTCGATGAATAGGTCGCCGAGCTCTTCGGCCGGCGTTACGTCCCTCGATCGGACCGTTATCGATCCGTCGGGGCACTCGGCCCTGAACGTGTCCTCGAGCCCGCGAAGGCGTTGGAGTCGTATCGTATTGTTCGGGTCGAGCGTCGTGGAGATATACGCGACGCGCTTATGCCCCAATCCGATGAGGTGTCGGGCTACGAGCACGCTGGCGCTGTAGTTATCCATCTCGACGGTATCGATATTGAAGGTGCTACCCTTGTCCCCGATGACGACGGTCGGGATGCTTTCGATAGCCCGCGCCAGCGCGCCGCTCTCGAGCGGCCGCATGGTGAATATGATACCGTCGATGCCCGCCTTGCGTAACAGCTCCAGGTTCCTCGCCTCGACCTCGGGCGATCGATAGGTATTGAACGTAACGACCTGGAATCCTTTTTCCCACGCGGACTGCTCTATGGCTTGCACGAGCGTCGAATAATAGGGATTTGATATGTTCGGGCAGAGCACCGCGACCAGTCCTTCACCGAAGAGCCTCCTCGCGCCCGCCTGAGCTATCTTACGGTCGTAGCCGAGGCTCTCGGCCGCCGACATGACGACGCGTATCGTCTCATCGGAGAACGAGACGTCCTTGCGCCTGTTCAGGATCATCGATATCGAAGCCTGCGAGAATCCGGTGAGTTCGGCTATTTGCTTAAGGGTAGGATTCAGTTTTTTTCCCATGCTCGTTTCGCTTCGCCATTAAACGTATCACTACTATAAGCCGGATTTTTTAGATTACGCAACGTAGAAAAAATGGTAAGTATTGAAGATTTCAATGAAAAATATTGAATAATGCTAACTATTCGTAAATAGTTGACATAATAGCAGGATGCTGTATAGTAAAAAAACTAAAAAATTTAATGAACAAGAACAATTATTTAATGGATTTCTCATATCCATATTCGATACTGAGTCGCGGCAGATACCGAGCCGACGATGCGAGGGTGCACGATGCGTATTTATTATTCGGAACTATGCCTCATCGGCGGTAAGGTCGAGAGGAACGTAGATAGGCTTATCGCCAATGGAGCCGACAGTATCGAGCTGATGCTCGACGGCGCCGGTTGGGACGGATTCCATCTGAGGATGACCGAGCTCGCTTCCTCTCTCGCCTCGAAGGGGGTGGCTTACTCGGTCCATGTCCCCGTCTGGGACGCTAACCTTACGAGCGAGAGCTCGCATGTCAGGGCGGCAGTGGAGGAATCGTACCGAGGGACGATAGAGTTCGCCGCGATGATAGGCGCGCGCCACGTCGTGCTCCATCCTGGGTATTGCTCGGATCCGCATTTTAGCCGAGAGACCGCGCGGCGCAGGGCGCATAAAGCCGTAGAGCGGCTAGCCGAATTCAACTCGGACTACGGTCAGCTTCTGCTCGTCGAGAATGTCGGGTCGCCCTCGGCTTCCGTATTGTCCGAGCGCGAGTATGTCCACTTCCTGGACGGTTTCCCCGAGAGCGTAGGCTATATCGTCGACGTGGGCCACGCCTTCATCAGCGGTTGGAGCCTCGATACGCTGCTGCCGGCGCTAAAGGACAGGCTGCACGCCCTCCATCTACACGATAACGACGGTTCCGTAGATTCGCACGCGCCGCTCGGGGACGGTTCGATCGATTGGAATTCGGTGCTGGCGGCCGCGGCCGCTACGGGGCGGGACCTCGGACTGGTGCTCGAGTTCAATATCGGAACCGGGCTTGAGAGGCTCGCGGAAAGCAGGGCCTTCCTCGAGGAGGCGCTCTCTCCCGGCGCGGATGCCGGATCCGGGTACGCATGGAACGCCTCGCCCGTACTAGCGGCGCGGCTGTAGCTATGATTTCTGTGCTCGCACTATCTCGAAGGAGGAAATGATGAACGGAAGACGCGGTTGTATGGCGGCCATCGCATTGCTCGTGGCCGGAGGGGTATTCTGCGTAGGGGCCCAGGACGCCAAGAAGTACGAGGTGAAGTCCCCGATACAGATCGAGTGGTGGCACGCGCTGGAATCCCAGTACGCGCCCCTTATCGAGAGGGTCGTCGCCGACTTCGAGCGGCAGAATCCCAATATCGACGTGACGGCGATATACCAGGGCAGCTACAAGGACCTTAACGAGAAGCTTATCGCGGCGCAGGCCGCCGGTACGACGCTTCCCGCGGTCGTCGTCGCGAATACCCCGTACATAGCCGAGTACGGCGCCTCCGGCCTCTGCGAGGTACTCGATCCCTATATCAAGGCCACGAAATTCGATATCGGCGACTTCGGGACCGGCCTCCGCGCGGCCTCGAGCTACGACGGGAAGCAGGTGTCGCTGCCCTTCCTCATATCTACCCAGATCATGTTCTACAACAAGGACATGGCCGACGCCGAGGGCATACGATTGCCCGAGACCTGGGCGGACATGGACGCGTTCATGAAGAAGGCCGCGAAGTCTTCCGGCGGAACCGTGCAGCGATACGCCACCGTGTTCCCCGGCTGGGACCAATGGTACTTCGAGCCGTTCTTCCTCAACAACGGCGTCAAGATCGTCAATAAGGACGGCCTCTCGACGGATCTCGCCTCTCCCAAGGCCGTCGGCGTCGCCAAGAAGCTCAAGCAGTGGTGCGACGACAAGGTATCCTACTGGGCCTACGGCAAGGACGCGTCGAGCGTCATGCGCCAGAATTTCATGGAGGGGAAGACCTTCTCGGTAATCCATACCACGTCGCTCTACAACATGTACGCGACCAACTGCGGTTTCAAGGTCGGCATGCACTACCTGCCCGGCGCCTCGACGAGGGACTCGGAGATAGGCGGCTGCGTGCTCCTCATCCCCGCGAAGAACAAGCAGGACGTCAAGAACGCCGGCTGGAAGCTCCTCTCGTACCTGACGGGCAAGGAAGTGAATATGCTCTGGGCGAGGGAAACCGGCTATATGCCGACGCGGAACTCCGTGACCAAGACGTCCGAGGGCAAGGCCTACCTCGCCGAGAAGCCCGCCTTCAAGGCGGTGTTCGACAACCTCGACCATATCTATCCCCGTATCCAGCATACGGCGTACTCGGCCCTGTCGAAGATATGGATGCAGGAGCTGGCCAAGGTTATCATCGAGGGCGGCGACGTCCAGGCCGCGATGAATCGCGCCGCCGTGCTGATAGACGAGGCGCTCGAGGACTGATCCTCGGCTCCGAGGGCCGCAATGAACCGGGCGCCGCGCCAGCCGCGGCGCCCGGTCTCCGTACCGAACAGGCGCCGATGGCGCCGCACACGAGGGAGCGATGCGCGTGGATACAAGCGCCGTGCCGAGCGGGAGGACGCGGATACGCGTGCCGAGATACAGGAAGAGGGAGAGCGTCAAGGATTTCCTTTGCGTCGCTCCGGCCTTGGCCTTCTTCGCCGTATTCGTCTACTATCCGCTGGCGGACCTGTTCCGTATCGGGTTCACCAACTGGAACCTCATACGCGACAGCTACAAGTTCGTCGGCCTCAAGAACTACAAGTGGCTGTTCCACGGATCCGGCCTCGGGACCTGGCTGTCGTCGCTCCGTATAACGTTCAGCTACACCTTCTGGGAGATAGCGATTACCCTGATAGGCGGCATGCTGCTGGCCGCGCTGTTCAACAGGGAGAGCAAGGCCTTCGCCGCGATGCGCTCGCTCGTGTTCATGCCGAAGTACATCGCCGTATCCACGTCGGCGATCGTATTCATGTGGATACTCAACGACCAGTACGGCTTCATGAACTACCTGCTCGGGCTCTTCGGCGTCGCCCCGGTGTCATGGCTCAACTCGGAGAAGACGGCCTTCACGTCGCTGCTCATCCTTACCGGATGGCGCGTCGTCGGCTACGGCATGATGATATACCTCTCCGCGATGAAGGGCATCTCCAAGGATTACTACGAGGCCGCCCAGCTCGACGGGGCCAACGGCTTCCAGCGGTTCCGGTTCGTCACGCTGCCGCTCCTGTCGCCTACGACGCTGTTCCTCTTCGTCACGACCTTCATCGCGTCGATGAAGGTATTCCAGTCCGTCGACGTGATGACGGACGGAGGACCGTACGAGAGCACCAACGTCATGGTCTACTGGATATACGATCTCGCCTTCGTTCAGTTCAGGGTCGACCGCGCCGCGGTCGTCGCGGGCGTCTTCTTCGTCATACTGCTGGCCTTTACCGCCGCTACGATGAAGATATCGAATAAGAACGTCCATTACGATTCTTGAAGGAGAGCGCTATGGCGACCGATCAGAACGCTAGGAACGCGCGGGCGAAGCGGCTCAGGCTGCTGACGACGATACTGCAGTACGCCGTCGCGACGCTCGTCGTCGCGGTGGTGATGTTCCCTATATTCTGGATGATAATATCATCGCTCAAGACGAGCGAGGAATTGCTGCGTCCCGTGCCCTCGCTATGGCCCGAGCGGTTCCACTGGCGCAACTACGCCGACGCCCTGAGAATGGCGCCGTTCGGCCGGTATTTCTTCAATACCGTGGTCATGACGGCCGGCATCATGGGCCTGCAGCTATCCATCGGGTCCTTCGCCGCCTACGGCTTCGCGAAGGGGCGATTCCCCGGGCGTGACGTACTCTTCATCCTCGTGCTAGGCGCGCTCATGATCCCGATACAGGTCACCTTCGTGCCGATATACGTGATGGTAGCGAAGCTCGGATGGATCAATACCTTCGCCGGCCTCATCGTGCCCAACGCGGTATCCGCCTATATGATCTTCATGCTCAGGCAGACCTTCAAGTCGGTCGACGACAGCTTCCTCGAGGCCGCAAGGCTGGAAGGCATGGGGCGCTTCGGCCTCGTATTCAAGATACTCGTTCCGATGTGCAAGCCGACGATGCTCACCGTGGGCATCATCGCCTTCATAGACGGATGGAATTCGTACTTCTGGCCGAAGATGGTAACGACGACGTCAGCGCGCAGGACCATCGCGCAAGGCGTCTACGAGCTCAAGCGATCCTACGCGGGGCTCGAGACGATGAACCAGAACCAGATAATGGCCGGCGCCGTCATGGCGGTCGTGCCCATCATCATCCTGTTCATCGTGCTGCAGAAGTACATCCTGACCGGCTTCTCGAAGGCGGCGTCCAAATGACGCGCGGCGGCCGCGCTTCCGGGGCCTGGGCCGCCCTGGCGCTCGCCGTCCTCATCGGTAGCGGGAGCGTCCTCCCGGCGGCCGCCCAGGAGGTCGCGCCCGGCCGACTCGACGAGGTGCTCGATCGCTCGGGCGACGCGGGCAATCTCGTCGCGAGGTTCTGGCGGCTGAGCCTTCCGTCCGATACCGATGATAAATCGGGGGACAGCGCTCTCCTCGTCTCGCCTGACGGCAAGACGATGCTCATAGACGGAGGCGCCCCCGAGTGCGGCGCCCAGGTAGCCGCCTACCTGGGCGCGATGGGCGTAACCAGGCTCGACGCCGTCGTCGCCAGCCATCCGCATATCGACCATATAGGCGGGCTCGTACGGCTGCTCGCCTCCTATGACGTCGGGACCGTATACATGAGCCGAGTGGAATACCCGACCGCGACGTATCGGGACTATATCGCGGCGATAGCGAAGAGGGGAGTCGAGGTAGTCTACCTTGAGGCCGGCTCGGAATTCCGGTTCGGCGACCTCGTCCGCGTGGCGGTGTATAACCCGGAGCCCGACATCGAGTACTACGACGGCTACCCCAAGAATAGCACCCAATTCGTCAATGACCGCTCGCTCGTAATGAGGTTCGCCTACGGCGACTCCTCGATGCTGTTCATGGGCGACGTCTATACGTCGCGCGAGCTCGACCTCCTGGAGGGATACGGGGACAGCCTGAAGGCCGACGTCATAAAGGTCGGTCACCATGGTAGCGATACGTCGTCGAGTAAGTCGTTCGTACGCGCGGTCGCGCCCGCGGTCGCCGTGATGATGCACGATAACCTGGCGAGCCTCTCCGTGTACAAGAACTACCGAAAGGTCGGCGCCAGGGTCTTCGCGACGTTCCTCGACGGCTGCGTCAAGGTGTCCGTCGACGGGGCCGGCGGCCTTTCCGTCGTGACCGAGTCCGAGAGGCTAAGCGACTTCCTCGAGTAGCGAAGCCGTTCTATCGTCAGCGCTATTAATAAGGGCCGCTCCCCGGAGGGAGCGGCCCGCTCGTCTGAATACTAAATCTCTTTATACCGCCTGCACGCTTGGTAATGGCCGTTGCCGACGTCTATGAGCTCGGGTTCCGCCTCGGCGGAGCATTCGGGCTTGGCGTAGGGGCAGCGGGTGTGGAACCGGCATCCGGGCGGGATGTTCGCCGGCGACGGTATCTCCCCCGATATCGGCAGTTCCTTGATGACGTCGACCTTGCCGGTCTCCGGCTCGGGCACGGCGTCTATGAGGGCCTTGGTGTACGGGTGCAGCGGATGGTCGATGACGTCGTCCGCGTCGCCCATCTCGACGATGCGGCCCAGGTACATGACCGCGATGCGGTCGGTGAAGTAGCGCGCGGTGGAGAGGTCGTGCGTGATGTACAGGTACGTCAGCCCCAGGTCGCGCTGGACGTCCTTCATCATGTGCAGGATCTCGGCGCGCGTCGACAGGTCGATCATCGATACCGGCTCGTCGGCGACGAGCATCAGCGGGTTGAGGATCAGCGTGCGGGCGGTCGCTACGCGCTGCCTCTGCCCGCCCGAGAGCATATGCGGGTACCTGCCCATGAACTCCTCGGGAGGGTTGAGCTTGACCTCGGTAAGCGCCTTGACGATCATCTCCTCGTGCTCAACGTGGCCGCCGGGGATCTTGTGGATGATCAGCGGCTCCTCGAGCACGTCCTTGATCTTGAAGCGCGGGTTCATCGACGCGTACGGGTCCTGGAATATCATCTGGACCTGGCGGCGATAGGCCTTGGTGCGCTCCTTGTCCGTCTTCGTGACGTCCTCGCCGTTGAACTCGATCGTGCCGCTCGTCGGGTCTATGAGCTTCATCACGAGCTTGCCCGTGGTGGTCTTGCCCGATCCGGACTCGCCGATGAGGCCGAATATCTCGCCGCGGCGGATGGCGAAGCTGATGCCGTCCACCGCCTTGACGACCTTGCGGTTCTTGCCGGTCAGGGTCTGCGCGAGGCTCTGGTGCGGGGCGAAATGCTTCTTGAGATCCTTGATCTCGAGTATTACGTCGTTCTTATCGATGCTCATTTGCCGCACCTCCAGCAGGCGACCATGTGTCCGGGCTCGATCTCCAGGAGCGGCGGCTCCTCCCGGCTGCACTTGTCCATGACCTTGTGGCAGCGGGGGTGGAAGCGGCAGCCCTTGGGCGGATCGATGAGGTCCGGCGGGGTTCCGGGGATGTACGACAGGCTATCGACCTTCTTGCGCAGGAGCGGCGTGGCCTGCAGGAGCTTCTCGGTATACGGGTGCATCGGCCCCTGCGCGCCGTATATCTGCCCGTTGGTGCCCAGCTCGGCTATCTTGCCCGCGTACATGACGCAGATGCGGTCAGATACCTCGGCCTCGAGCGACAGGTCGTGGGTGATGAAGATGAACGACAGGTCGAAGGTCTTCTTGAGCTTCTTGAGCAGGTTGATGATCTGGGCCTGCACGATGACGTCGAGCGCCGTCGTAGGCTCGTCGAGTATGACGAGCTTGGGCTTGAGGAACAGCGCCGTCGCGATGACGATGCGCTGCTTCATGCCGCCCGACATCTCGTGCGGGTAGCGGCCCATCACCTCGGGAGGCAGGCCGACGAGGCCGAGGTACTCGGTGATGAGGTCCACCGCCTGCTTCCTGTCCATGTCGCGGTGCTCCTGCAGGGTCTCGAGCATCTGCTTGCCGATCGTATAGACCGGCGTCAGGCAGTTCATCGCGCCCTGGAACACCATCGATACCTCTTCCCAGCGGACGTTCTTGCGTATCTCCTTCTCGGAGAGCGTCATGATGTCGCGGCCGTCCAGGATGATCTGCGAGCCTTCCTCGATGCGGCCGGGCGGCGAGGGCATCTTGAGCAGCGCGACGCCGGTCGTCGTCTTGCCGCAGCCGGATTCGCCCACGAGGCCGAGCGTCTCGCCCTTCTTGAGGTCGAAGCTGACGTCGTCGAGGGCGCGGACCGCGCCCGCTACGGTATGGTAGTACAGCTTAAGGTTCTTGACTTCCAGTAGTTTGTCCATGGCTTACCTCGTGCGGAGTTTCGGGTGCAGGATCTTGTCCATGGCGAAACCCAGGAAGGCGAACGTCATGCCCATCAGCGCTATGAAGAGTCCAGGCGGCACGATCCACCACCAGAGACCGTTCAGCGTGGCCCCGGAGAGCTGCGCGTCGTGGAGTATCTGTCCCCAGGTTATGATGCTCGGGTCTCCGAGACCCAAGAGCGATAGCGACGATTCCGCGACGATGGCCCCCGGTACCGACAGCGCCATGTTGGCGAAGGAGTAGGGCAGCAAGAGCGGCGCCATGTGCTTGAAGATGATGCGCCACTTTCCCGAGCCGAGGGCCTTGGCCGCCTCGATATAGGTCTCTTCCTTTATCTGCAGCGCCATCGACCTCACGGTCTTCACCGGTCCTACCCAGTAGAACACGATCATCGAGCCTATGATTATCCAGATGCTCGGCTTGAATATCGCGGAAAGCACGATCAGTATCGGGAGCATCGGCATCGACACGAAGACCTCGAAAACGAAGGACATCAGCGTATCGGTCAGCCCGCCGAAGTACGCGCAGATGATGCCGTACATCACGCCGACGAGTACCGATATGACGCTCGTCACGAGGCCTATGAACAGCGCCCACTTGAGGCCCGCGATGATGCCTGAGTAGAGGTCCCGTTTCGCGGTGTCGGTCCCGAGCACCCCGGACACGCGACCGGTGACGAGCAGCCTCAGGTCCTCTATGGTGTTCGTGCCGTCCTCGAGGATAGACGCGGGTATCTTTATCCTGACTAGGTACTCGCCCTTGAGCGGCTCGCGGGCGGAAAGCATGTTCTCTCCGGCCTTCGAGAAGATGATATCCGTCGGCTTCACGTTGGAGGAGTCGGAATTCGATATGGCCTCGTCGCTCGCGAAGTTGCGTATGAACTCGTATACCGCGGATCGGGCGTCGGTCTCCACGGCGAACCGTATAGGATCGCCGTCGAGGCCGTCCTGGTAGACCTGCCCGAGGAACACGGACTCGCCGTCCGGCCGCTCTATGGAGATGTTCATGAACAGCATGCCGGTGCCCTTTGCCCGGAGTATGATGTCGAGCGGGGCCTTGTCGAATTTGTAGCCGTACTTGAACGTATAGACGCGGACGGCCCCGAACTCCGGATCGTCCTCGTCGGTGACGACGGGGGACTTGTATCTCGACGTCGTGGCCGACTTCTCCTTGGCGAAGAGATTGGTCCACGCCGGCGGGGCCGCCTGGGGATTGTCCTCCCAATAGGAGATGTTGCGCCAGTTGCCGTTGACGTCGCTGTACGGCAGGAACAACGGCTCGGCCAGTACGACGACGACGCACAGCGCCAGGATGCCGAGGCCGATCAGGCCGGAGGTCTCCTTGCGGAAATCGGCCCAGAATTCGCCGAGGCGATAGGTGAAATCCTTCATGCTCATGCCTTGCCTCCGACCTTGATGCGCGGATCCAGGAACCCGTAGATGAGGTCCAGGAAGACGAGGCCGGCCTGGTAGATGCCGGTCGTGATGGCGAGATCGCCCATCAGCACGGGTATATCGTTCTGCTGTACCGCGACCCAATAGAGATTGCCGAGGCCGGGCCACGAGAATATGCCTTCGAAGATGATCGCCCCGGACAGGGACGCGAGCAGGGACAGGAGGGCCATCGTCACGATCGGCGGAGCGGCGGTCCTGAGCGTGTGCCCGAACAGTACCTTGTTCTCGGGTACGCCGCGGGCGCGGGCGCTCATGATGTAGTCTTCCTGCAGGATACCGAGCACGAGGTTGCGTATGACGAACGCGAGGCTCCAGAACCCGAGGAACACGAGCGTCATGATCGGGAGGATCATGTGCCATAGCCTGTCCAGTACGAACATGAAGCCCTCGGGCGTCGGGACCGAGTTGACGCCGCCCGACGGGAATAGCTTGAGCACGTAGACGAACAGGAGTATCAGCATCATGCCGAGCCACCACGACGGCATGCCGTAGATTATCATCGTCACGAAGCTGGTCGACTTGTCGAGCCTCCCGCCCGGTTTCTGGGCCTTCTTGAGGCCGAGCCAAACTCCGAACACCAGCTCGAGCACGATGGCCGAGCTGAAGAGCATCATCGTCCTCGGTAAGGCTTCCATCAGTATGGACAGGACGTCCTGCTCGCCCTTGGACGACTTGATGATGGTCGAACGACCGAATTTGAATGTTATCGTGTTAACGGCGCGGAACAGGACGCGCTCGCCGAGCGGCCTGTCCAGCTTGTACATCGTCGTGAGCTGGCTCATCCGGTTGTCGCGCCACGCGACTAGCTGGTCCGGCTTGAGGTTGCGGAGGCGCGATGACTCCATCTTGACCTGCTCGTTGATTTGCGATCGCTGAGTCTGTTCGTTAACCTGGTTGAAGAGTAGCGAGAACAGGAACATCAGGAGCGCGTACATGAACACACCGCGGAGAATGCGCTTGAGCGCATACCACTTGTACATAGCACCACCTACAATAGATCGATTGGTTCCAGAGTCCGTAGTATCCGTAGGGAAACGGTCTGAACCGAAAGCGGCGCCCCGCTAAGGGCGCCGCTTGACCTCATACGAGGATCAGAACAGGACGAGGCTGGTCGGGACTACCGACGGGGCCTCGGTCGCGAACGACGAGATGACTACGACGGTGTAGGCCTGCCCGGAGCGTAGGGCCGCGAGGTCCTTGGCCGGGATGGTCGCCTTGAACGAGCCGGGCTTCTGGTACTTGGCGGCGTAGATCTTCTCGGAGCCGTCGGGCAGCTGGAGCCTGAGCTCGACCTTCGCCTTGCTGGAGAGCGGGACGGTGGCGGTATCGGGATAGACGAAGCTGGAGGCGCTGATCTCGAACACGGCGTCAACCTTCTTGGACGGGGTGGTCGGGGCCTTCACGTTGTCTATCTGGGTGATCTGCTGGCGGAAGTACTTCGGCCAGTAGTCGCTCTTGTACGGATAATCGCGGAACGCGTCGAGCGTCACCGAATTCGTCGTGGAGTCGATGTTGGAGATGAGGAACGGTCCGTTGGACACGAACGCGTGGCCGTACTTCGCGATGAAGGCGAGGGTCGCCCTGTAGCGCTGGACGGCCTGGGCCGGGGTCACGAAGCCCTTGAGCGACGCGGGCACGTAGTTCTTGGCTACCATGTCCTCGAGCTTGGCCTTGATGTCGGCGACGCACTTGGGCGCGACGACGTCGACCTCGGTGATCGCGTCGGAGGCGGTGAAGGAGTAGGTGGTGCCGCTCTTGGCGCCTTCGGCGACCATCAGCGCGAGAGCCTCGGTGACTTCCCACGACACGGTGACCTGGCCGCCGGGGTTGCCGGCCTTGACGTCGGCGCCGTAGGCGGCGACGGTCGTGCCGGTGCGGAGCATCTCGGGGGCGAAGTAGTAGTCGACGTAGGACGTGACGGATCCGTCCTTGTTATAGACGAAACCCTTGCAGGTGTCGAGCTGGGGCTTGTACATCGAGGCGTACGCGTCGTCGAAGTACTTGTCGGCGGCGCCGTCCTGGTTGGCCCACTCGTACTGGAACGCGAGCGCGTAGCGCATGTCGGCGACGGTTATCGCCTCGCCGTTGTGCCACTTGCCGCCGATATAGGGCGCTGTGGCGGAGACCGCGGTGGTCTTGCCGGCGCCTACGGCCTTCCAGGCCTTGGAAGCGCTGTCGTAGTACTCCGCTGTCGCGGGGACGGGGATGGTACCGCCGAGGCTACCGCTGGCGAGGATCACCGGCGCGGCCTTGACCGACTTCACGTCGTACTTGATACGGAGCGGGGTATCCTTGGCGTCGCTGGGCGACTCGAAGACGGCCTTCTCGGAGACCGCGTTGGCGATCGCGTTGGAATAGACGTCGGAATAGCCGTCGATGCCGATCGGGTCCCAGGAGCTCATGAAGATGCTGCCGCGGGCGGAGTACTGGATGACGCGGAGGACCTTCTTGCCGGAGGAGTCGGGCTTGACGTCGGCGGTGGTGATGGACCAGCCGTTGAGGCCGTCGCCGAGGCCGTACGCCATGCGGGAATTGAAGCGGGCCTTGTTGGCCACGAACTTGTCGAGCTGGCTGGCCAGGTAGACGCGGCAGGCGTCCTTGATGCCGAGCTCGGTAGCCTCGAGGTTGCCGGCCCAGTAGTCTTCCTCGGTGAGGAACTGGCCGTTCATGCCCTTCTGTCCGAGCTCGTCGATACGCGCGTTCGTGTAGTTCCAGTTAGCCGGGTCGGCGCCGCCGGCCATGTAGCCGTAGTACGGAGCGTACATCTGGCTGACGGTTACGTCCCACCAGGCGCGGGTGGCGCCGGCGCCCCAGCCCTCGGTGTACATGTGCCAGGAGAGGTCGGCGGGGTTGCTGTAGTAGGCGAGGGTGGAAGCCTTGGACCGGTCCCACTCGAGGCGCTCTACCTTGATGCCGGCCTTCTCGATCTGGTCGGCGATGTAGCGGCCGGCGGGAAGCCGTCCGTTCGGGTCGTCGACGCGGATCAGGAATTTAATCGAGACGTCTTTGCCGGCGTACTGCCAGAACGCGCCCTTCTTGACGAGCTTGCCCTTGTTCTCGGGCAGGTTCGACGCGGCGGTCATGGCGGCGTCGATATCGGCTATAGCCTTGCGCTCGTTGCCGGTGGCGGTCATGCCCAGCTTGGACGCGATCAGGTTGTAGCGATACGTTCCGGGCTGTCCGGGCGTCATCGGGGTAAACATCGGGTCGCCGTCGCCGAGGAGGATCTCGTCGATCAGCTTCTTGCGGTTGATCAGCCAGTTGAGGGCGTAGCGGACCTCGCGGATAGCGAACGCGTTGAATTCCGTCGTCCCGTCGGTCTTCGTCCATGTGTACGGAGCCTTGTTCGGGATCGGGTTGAGCATCAGCGACCACGAGCCGGACGGCACCGCGTAGATGTCGAGCTTGGCCTTGTCGGTTTCGCTGAGCGTCCGGAGGATGTTGGCCGGGACGGCCTGGAAGAACACGTCTCCCTTGCCCTCGACGATGTCCTTCATGGCCAGGGACTGATCCATGCTGACCGTATAGATTACCTTGTCGACGATCGGGCCGCTTTTGACCTGGGCGGTCGCGGCGGCTACGATGCATAGGCCTATCGCTAACGCGGTTAGTGCCTTTTTCATGTAAAACCTCCTTACATGAGAACGAGAATAGATAGCGCATTGTGTAGCATACCGGACGATTTGTAAAGAAATGAGTTTCATTTTCTGTACTAACGTTGTTTTGATGAGTATTTTTGATAAATTTTGATATTATATATAGTTACGAGACTACATGTAGAAGCGTCTCAGGGCTTTCCACGCCTCCCGGGCGACGGAATCGACGCCGGGAGGCGCGAGGGCTCAGTACTTGAACGAACTCTCGCCTATGAACTCCCTGACGAGACTGTCCTGGGGCACGTACTGCGCCGGGATAGGGGCGAAGAACGCGAGGAAGTTGAGCAGGCGCTTGGCCTCGCAGTACTCGGGATCCATCGGCTTGACGGAGCGCAGTATCGGTTCGGCGTAGACCTTGAGCACGCCCAGCTCGTAGTCGAGGGCCGAGTTGAGGGCCGCGTCGGCTCCGTTCTGGAACGGGAAGATGTGCAGCCGCTCGCCGCGCTGGACGCTCGGCCACATCTTGATGGTCTCGAGCGCCGTACGCCCGCGGAACTGGTTGTCGCGGACCATGCGCCGTATCAGGCGATTGTCCGTCGTCGATATGCGGTTGTGCTCGTCCAGGTTGATCTGCGTCAGCGCCGAAACGTATATCTTGAACTTCTGCTCCTTGGGAATGCGCGGCGTCAGCCGGTCGTTGAGGCCGTGTATGCCCTCCATGATCAGTATGGTGCGCTCCCCCAGCTTGAGGCGCTTGCCCGACGGCCTGCGCTCGCCCGACTTGAAGTCGAAGGCGGGCAGCTCGACCTCCCCGCCGGCGAACAGCTCGAGGAGCTGCTCGTTCAGGTAGTCCACGTCGAGGGCCTCGAGGCACTCGAAGTCGAATTCGCCGTTCTCGTCGCGGGGCGTGCGCGTACGGTCGACGAAGTAGTCGTCGAGACCGATCACCATCGGCTCGAAACCGAGCACGCGTAGCTGTATGGACAGCTTCTTGGACGTGGTGGTCTTGCCGGAGCTCGACGGGCCGGCTATCAGCACGACCTTGGCCGTATCGCGCCGGGCCGCGACCTGGTCGGCCAGCTCCGCGACGTTCTTGGTCATGAGCGACTCGGCGACCGTAATGTAGTCCTTTATCTTCTTCGGCGCGTTGATACGGTTGAGCGCTCCGACGCTCGACACGCCGAGCACCCCCGAGCGCCGCCTGGCGTCGTCGGTGATCTTGTAGAGGAGCGGATCGTCGGTGAACTCCGGTATCTCGTCGGGATTCTCCTTGCGAGGGTAGCGCAGGAGGAAGCCCTCGTCGTACGGCAGCAGCTCGAAGGTGGTCAGCACGCCGGTGGACGGGACGAGGGGCGTCACGTGCAGGTCGCGGAACCCGGCGCACTCGTTGAGCGCTATGCGCGGCTCGTTCGTCAGTTCGAGGAGGAGGAGCGTATCCTCCTGGCCGTTATGCTCGAAGTACGCGATAGCGTCCTCGTAGCTCCACCATTGCATCGCGACCGGGATGTCCCTGGCGACGAGCTCCCTCATTTTATCGCCGAGGGCCTCGATGTCCGCCTTCGACGTCGGGCCGTCCTCGAAGCGATGGTAGAAGCCGTACCCTATGGCCTGGCCTACGACCAGGTCGCGCCCGGGGAAAAGGTCCCGGGCGGCTATCGCGGCCAGGAAGCACAGCGAGCGGCGATACGAGAAGGCGCCCTGGGCCGAGTCGATCAGGACCGGCTCCATAGCGCAGTTCGTGAGGACGTGGGCGTCGAGCGATTGGAGCTCGTTGTTTACGAGCACCGCCGCCAACGGTCGCGACAGCGGTCCGAAGCCGCCCGTCGCTTCCGAGACCTTGATGCCCGACGGGAACGCCACCGTCTTGCCCGACGGATAGCGTATGGTAACCTGATGCATGCTCGTACTCCTCTAACGATAGGCTTTGGATTTACTTTTGCGATGTACGGCCATATTATAGACCCAGGCGAGCGGGGGCGCCATGAGGATTACCATCAAAGATATCGCCTTGAAGGCCGGTGTTTCCAAGACGACCGTATCGTTCGCGTTCAACAACCCCTCCAAGCTGTCCGCCGCGACCCGCGAGAGGGTCCTGCGCATCGCCGAGGAGCTCGGGTACGTACCCGATCCGATAGCCCGAACCCTCACCACGAAGCGCATCGGCGCGATCGGCCTCCTGTTGCCCCAGCCCATCCACGAGGCGCTGAGGAACCCCTACCTCGGGGAGCTCACGCAGGGCATAGGGGCCGCGTGCCTCGAGCGCGAGTCGGCCCTGATGATCGTGCCGCCCATCGGGGGGCGCGTCATGGAGGCGGCCAGACGGGCCGTCGTCGACGCGATGCTCGCTATCGGCGTAGGCCAGGACCACGACGTCGTTACATTGATTCGCAACCGTAATATCCCCCTCGTGACGATAGACGGCGACTCCGAGGCGGGGTTTCCCAACGTCGGCATCGACGACGAGGCCGCCGCCTTCGAGCTGATGAGCCACGTGCTCGGGCTCGGGCACCGGCGCATAGCGGTGATAGAGCTGGAATCCGCCCCCTGTTTCCCCTCGAACGGTCGCGACGTACCGGCTCGCGGATCCATCGTCTGCCGCAGGCGCATGGCCGGTTTCGGCCGCGCGATGGCCGCCTTCGGGCTCGACCCGAGCCGCACGGGCCTCGCGGCGTACCGGAGCGCCGGTTCCCTCGACGGCGGACGGGCCGCGGCCTCGCGCATACTCGACGACGGTTCGGCCACCGCCGTCATCGCCATGGCCGACATCGTGGCGATGGGCTTGTACCAGGTCTGCGCCGACAGGGGCGTTTCCATCCCCTCGGACCTGTCGATAGCGTCGTTCGACGACATAGAGTTCGCGTCGCTCCTGAGCCCAGGCCTGACGAGCATTCGCCAGCCGGGCTATATGAAGGGCTATGTGGCCGCCAGGGCCCTGCTGTCGATGCTGAAGGGCGCTTCGACGGAAGGGGCCTCGCTGCTCCGCTTCCAGGACGGCGCGCTGAGCGGAGACGCCTCGGCTATGCCGTACGAGCTGGTCGTCAGGGGCTCTACGGCTACGCCGCGGTCCGGGGCGTAGCCCGCGTGGACCTGCCCCCGTGGTTCGATCGCTTCATGTCGCCGCTCGCCGACCGGAGCTCCGTGATCGCCGGGGCGCTCGGGGCCGCGGGCGTACGCCATCGCGCGCTCGAGCTCTCGGGGGGACGATTCGTCGTCGCCTGGCCCAGGGGCGGCTCCCGCGACCCGCGGTACCGGGTCAAGGTCGTCACCGCCCACCACGACCGGGTTCCCGGGACGCCGGGCGCCCTCGATAATTCGGCCGCGTGCCTCCAGCTCGTCGGATTCCTGTCGTCCGGCCAGGGCGCCTTCAATACGCTCGTCGTGTTTACCGACCGCGAGGAGCTCGGCTCGCCGGCGTTCCTCGCGGAGTCCGCTACTCCGAGCGACCAGGGATCCTACGCATTGGGCCGGGCGTTCCTGGGGGCCTCCGCGGAAGGGCGCTTCCCCGAGGCGATGGGCCTGCGATCGTCCATGGTCTTCCCTCTCGACGTTTCGGGACGCGGGGACGCGCTCGTGCTGTCCAGGGCGACGGAACGGCTCGCGAGGCGGAACGACGGCGGCAGGAGGGGCGGGGCGTCGGAATCCATGGTCGCCGAGACCGACGCCATGGCGAGGACCGTCGAGAGAATGATGGCCGGCAGGGCGCCCGTGATACGGGCGTCGGTGCCGTTCGGGGAAGACCTGGGATTCATGCTGGCCGGACTGCCGGCGCTCACGGTGACCGTGCTGCCGCGCGCCGAGGCCGAGGCTCTGGCGCGACCCGGCGACCTGCCCGCATGGGCCTCTCCGTCCGAGCCCGGCTCGAGGACGCCCGAGACCTGGCGCCGCATCCACGGCCCCGACGATACGCCCGCGCTGTACACCGACGACGCGTTCGACCTCGTCTCCCGCTTCCTGCGCAGGCTGGCGGCGCTCCGGGTCCCCGCCTCCGTAGCCTGATCGTCGGCCGTCAGAGGCTCTCTATCGCCTGACCGAACAGCATCGTTATGTCGTCCTCGAAGTACGGGTCCTTCATGAACTGTATGAGGTCGGTGATCAACTTGTCCGCCATGCCGTCGAGGGACTCCGCCATGGCGGCCCTGACGCTCGCCTTGATGCCGTCGACGCCGAACATCGAGTCGTCGCCGGCGCGCGCCTCGATGACGCCGTCGGTATAGAAGCATATGACGTCGCCGCCCCCGAACGGCACGACGGCCTCCTCGTACTCGTAGTCCTCGAGCATCCCGATGATGGGATTGTTCGCCGGAAGCTCGGTGAAGCTACCGTCCACGTGGGCGATGAGCTGCGGCGGATGACCCGCGTTGCAGTATCGGCATGTCATCGTGCCGAAGTCGAATACCGCGAAGCAGGCCGTCACGTAATGGTCGGTCTCGATGATCTTGGCGAATTCGTCGTTAAGCCTGGACAGCACCGCCGCTGGCCCCGCCTCCTTGCCTACGAGGTAGTCGAACGAGCTCTTTATCATCGCCGTGATGAACGCCGGCGCCACGCCGTGCCCGGATACGTCGCTCATCATCACCCCGATCTCGTTCTCCGAAAGCTTGACGATATCGAAGAAGTCGCCGCCGACCATCGCCATCGGGATATAGCGGTGCGTGAACGAGATGTGGTCCGTGTCGGGATAGTCCTTGGGCAGGAGGCTCTTCTGCAGCTCCACCGCGAGGTTGAGGTCGGCTATCATCTGCTTGTTGCGCGTCTCGAGTATGGCCATGGCCTTCTTGAGCCTGCCCGAGCGGCGCTTGAGCTTCCGGTTCATCTCCTCGAGCTCCCGCGAGTGCTCGGCGATAGCCCGTTCGTGCATGCCTTCGAGCGACGCGTAGACCGACAGCGGCGAGGCCAGTACGAAGCGTTCCGACGCGGGGAACAGGCCGCTGAACGGCTGGCCCGCCCCCTCGAAGCGCCGCACCATATAGGGATTGCGCTCGCCCGAGCCGTCGACGAAGTACCCCAACTCGTCCCACGAGTCCTTGCCGTCGAAGACCCGCACGAAATCCGCCTTCAGCGCGGCGGCGAAGGGCTTGCCTACCAGATCGGCTACGGCGTGGCCGGCGAAGGCCCGGTCGGCGGGCAATACGCCCCGAATACGGCCCTCGGGGCCCAGCGCTATCAACGACGAACTGCCGGCCCCCAGCAATGATAGCACGAGACGCAATGTCGCCATGTCCTGATCGTTCACCATCGGCCGTCCATCGAAACGGGCTTGGAGCGCCTTCGCTCAGCGGCTATAGTGTACCCTACGAATCGATGTTTAGGAACGACCTTCGGGCCTTCTTCCCATCGGAATAAAGGAGCGAACGATATGACCGAGACGCATGACATCCCCGCCCGCAAGGACGTACCCGCGGCGCACCGCTGGGATCTTTCCAGCCTTTCCAAGGACGAATCGGCCTGGGAGGCCGACCTCGCGGCCTACGAGGCGATGATGGACGGTATTCCCGCGTTCCGCGGCACCATCGCCGCCTCCTCCGACTCGCTGTACGCGGCGCTGTCGTTCCGCAAGGAATACTCGATGCTCGACGAGCGCCTCGGCTACTACGCCCACCTGCGCCAGACCGAGGACGAGGGCGATTCGGGCTCGCGCGGGCGCATGGCCAGGTACATGATGGCCGCGACCAAGGGGGCGGGCGCGTGGAGCTGGTTCACTCCCGAGCTGCAGCGCGTTCCCGAGGCCGCCATCCAGGCCTGGATGGCCGAGGAGCGCTACGGCGAATACCGCGTCTTCCTGTCCAGGATACTGCGCTACAAGCCCCACGTGCTGTCCGAGGCCGAGGAGCGCCTGCTCGCGCTGTCCGCCGACGCCGCCACGACGCCCCAGGAGGCGTTCTCGGTGCTGACCAACGTCGACCTCGACTTCGGCTCCGTCGATACCCCGGAAGGATCCCGGCCGCTTTCTCAGTCCACCTTCTCGTCGTTCATGCACGGTTCCGACCGGAGGGTCCGCCGAGACGCCTACCTCCGCTTCTACGCCGAGTACGACGCCCACAAGAACACGGTAGCCCAGCTGTACGCCGGCCAGTGCAAGCTCGACTCGTACCAGTCGACCGTCCGGAACTTCCCGTCCAGCCGCGCCCGCGAGCTGTTCGCCGACGACGTGCCCGAGAGCGTCTACGACAACCTCGTCTCCACCGTCGGCGCCAACCTGCCCGTCCTCCACGAGTACTACGCGCTGCGGAAGAAGGCCCTCGGGCTCGACGAGCTGCGGCACTACGACGTCTACGTACCCCTCGTCGGCCAGGTCAAGGTATCCCATACCTGGGAACAGGCCGTCGACGCGGTCTCCGCCGCGCTCGCCCCGCTCGGCGAGGAGTACGTATCGACGCTCCGGGGCGGCCTCCTGGGCTCATGGGCTGACCGCTACGAGAACAAGGGCAAGCGCTCCGGCGCCTTCTCCGCGGGCTCGTTCGCGGGCGCCCCCTATATCCTGATGAACTACAAGGACGACGTCATACGCGACGTGTTCACGATGGCCCACGAGGGTGGCCACTCGATGCACTCGTACTATTCCGCCAAGGCCAATCCGTTCATGCACTACAACTACACGATCTTCGAGGCCGAGGTCGCGAGCACCTTCAACGAGGCGCTCCTGTTCGACTACATGACGAAGACCGCGAAGTCGACCGAGCTCAAGACCTACCTCCTCGCCTCCAGGGTCGACGACATCCTGGCCACCCTGTTCAGGCAGACCATGTTCGCCGAGTACGAGCACCGCGCCCACGCCATGCTCGAGGCCGGCGAGCCCCTGACCGTCGACGCGCTGCGCTCCGAGTACCGAGGGCTCCTGGAGAAGTACTTCGGGCCGGAAATGCGCTTCGAATCGACGAGCGACCTCGAAGGACTCCGCATCCCGCACTTCTACAACTCGTACTACGTGTACAAGTACGCGACCGGCATATCCGCGTCGATAGCGCTGTCCAAGAAGGTGCTGTCCGGCGAGAAGGGCGCCACGGGGAAATACTACGAGTTCCTGCGCTCGGGCGGTTCCCGCTTCCCTATCGAGTCGCTGAAGGTAGCCGGCGTCGACATGTCGAGCCCCGAGCCCGTCGCCGCCGCCTGCGCCGAGTTCGCCCGATTGTGCGGCGAGCTGAAAGTCGCGCTCGGAGTGTAGGAGAAGATATCCGTGATCAGTGATCGGTGATCAGTGGTCTGTGATCTGTGATCTGTGATCTGTGATCTGTGATCAAGATAGCGTATCTTCCACTGATTACTGATTACTGATTACTGATTACT
>PGXV01000009.1 GCA_002839315.1 Spirochaetae bacterium HGW-Spirochaetae-3 | reverse complement strand
TTCTTATGACACCCTCCTCCGCGTGCATGCGAGGCCTGTTAGGAACAAAGGTTAAGGGGCGTCGTGTCGTGCCTTTGGTACGGGAAGATAGGGTATCGGGCGCACTACTACCGGCTCGCGAGGCGCCGCCGTTGACCTGCGAGCTACCGCGAGTCAGGTCGGGCAGCCATTGTTGACCTACGAGCTACCGCGAGTCAGGTCGAACGACGGCCGGCGATCGCCGCGCCAGTCGGCGATCGCGGCTTTGGCGCGGGAAGATAGGGTATCGGGTGCACTACTACCGGCTCGCGAGGTGCCGCCATTGACCTGCGAGCTACCGCGAGTCAGGTCGAGCAGCCATCAGCGACCTGCGAGCGCAGCGAATCAGGTCGGGCGCCGCTGTTGACCTGCGAGCGCAGCGAATCAGGTCGGGCATCCATCGACGACCTGCGAGCTACCGCGAGTCAGGTCGGGCGCCGTCGTTGACCTGCGAGCTACCGCGAGTCAGGTCGGGCATCCATCGGCGACCTGCGAGCTACCGCGAGTCAGGTTGGGCCACCATCGGCGACCTACGAGCTACCGCGAGTCAGGTCGGGCGCCGCCGTTGACCTGCGAGCTACCGCGAGTCAGGTCGGGCGCCGTCGTTGACCTGCGAGCTACCGCGAGTCAGGTCGGGCGCCGCCGTTGACCTGCGAGCGCGGCGAATCAGGTCGGGCGCCGCCGTTGACCTGCGAGCTACCGCGAGTCAGGCCGGGCGCCGCCGTTGACCTGCTAGCGCGGCGAATCAGGTCGGGCATCCATCGGCGACCTACGAGCTACCGCGAGTCAGGTCGGGCGCCGCCGTTGACTCGCGAGCGCAGCGAATCAGGTCGGGCGCCGTCGTTGACCTGCGAGCTACCGCGAGTCAGGTCGAACGACGGCTAGCGATCGCCGCGCCAGTCGGCGATCGCGGTAATCGCGGTATCATGCGACGGCGAATCGGCCGATATAGAGAGTAGCTACCGGTACGGGAGCGCGGAGGCAAGCGAATGGAAGCGTATTTCGGACTACTGGAATCGAAGCTGGCGGCCATACCCATGCCGTCGCGCCAGCTGTACATCCTCGCGTCGCGCAAGCTGCTCGGCCGCTCGCGGGACGACGGTTTCATAGCATCCTACGCCGCCGCGCTGTCCGAGCTCGACGCCGCGGGCAAGGCGGAGCGCGGCTACGTGCAGATCCTCGAGACGTGCATAGAAGCCTTCGGCCGCGTCTCGACGGCGGTACGCAACGGTCGCGTAGCGGTCTAGGGAGAGAGAGTCCTGAAGCTCAACTCGATCAAGCCGCCATCGCTCCGCCGGCCATGGAGCCGTAGCCGCCCGAGCGAAAGCTCCCATCCCTCGACGGCGCCGAGCGCTTCCAGATACTCGAATTCCGCTAACCCGTACGGCTCGTCGACGCAGAACATCTTGGTGCTGCCCAGCGCGTCGATAGAGAGGCCTAGCGGGCCGGTATCGGTCGCCGTACCGAAGAAGCGGTTGCACGAGCCCGCGCCGGAGATCAGTCCGCCCTCGAACGAGAGGCTGAAGGCCTCGCCGTCCCCTGCCCTATCCATCGCCGCCCTATCCAGCGTCACCGACTTCTCGCCGACGCGGTAGTTCGTCAGCCCCCAGGTCCTTCCCGCGAGGTCGCCGATCCCCGCCCTGCCCTCTTCCAGCCGGTACGTCTCGACGAACTCTCCGGAACGCAGGCTCAAGCGTATCGTCCCGCGAGCGCCCGGGCGGCATAGCGCGTCGCCCTCTCCCGCGCAGACGTAGCGCAACTCCGCCGAAACGCCGTCGGCCAGCGTAGACATCGATTCGACGCGCATCCTGTCTCCGAGGAAGAACGTCGCCGCCGATTCCTTCCCGTCCCGCCAGTCGGGGAACCAGGCGAGATACAGGAACGGGCCGCTTCCGCCGCCATCGTAGCAGACGAGCGCCATGGCGTCCGGCCGGCCGTCCCCGTCGAAGTCGCCCCGTAGTTCGGAGCCGGGAACGAGGGCCGCCGAATCATTCTCGCCTTCATAGCGGCCATCGACCAGCGTGATAGGCGCCGCGCCCAAAGCCAGCTCCCGTATCGTCAGCTTCTTAGGAGGCCGGGACGCCGCGTCGGACACGGCTACGGGCGCGGAGGAACACGCTGCGAGGGCGAAAGCGGCGGCGCATGCCAGCAGCGGACAGGCTCTATAGGTTCTCATATCGTCGACTATACGCCCTCGCTCAGGTCGTAGTCCATATCGGCGTCATATGCACGGCGAGACCGTCACTAGCCTGCTTCGTAGCCGCGCAGTACGTCCTCTTCGCCGCTTGTTTAAAAGAAAAGTCCCGACCTTTCGGTCGGGACTTTTCTTTTATGCGGCGAAGAGGACTTGAACCTCCATGCCTCTCGGCACTAGCACCTCAAGCGTTCCCGATTAACCTATTTACATTATACAGCAAGCAATTAGCTTGATTCAAGCCCTGACCAATACTATTATAGGTAGAATGTTATATGCCCAGATAGCAACTGGTCATGAAATGGTCATGGTCGATTTTTTGCTTATAGGATGAGAAGAATTTCAAATTTTAGCATACTTAATTGTGATGCAAGTGAAGGATTTCTTCACAAAGGAGAATAGCATGAAGAATGATGATTTGTCACCAGAATTTACTATCAAAGCTCCATTCCTTATGGACTTAGTTACCGAAATCAAGGCTTTGCGAGCAGAGCTTGAAGCAATCAAGAAGAAGATGAACCCAAAACAAGAGCTTTACACACTTCTTGAAGCATGTGCATTAAAAGGAGTCAGTGCGGGAACACTTGGCAATAAAGCTTACTCCCATCTGAAACCTAATGGGGGAAAGCCCGATGCTATCGTGTGCAATCGAGAACGCTGGACATGGGAATCTGTCCAGAAGTGGCTCCGACAATCTGATGAAGAACTCGTAGAACTGAATAAAGCACAGAGATGAACTGACTCAAGGGGGCAACCTTGCCCCCTTACCCATCCAACTCAAACGGCTTTGCATGACTCGGATAGATGTACTTCCCACCCATCGCCTTGATTGTCGCCCAAGATTGGTGGCTCACAACATCATCATCCATGATCTGGGAGACAGGATACAGGTCTCCTATCAAGACCTCATGGTCATCGGTTATGAGGGATACAGAGTCTCCAGAATGCCCCGCCGTCTGAATAACCTCCCCACCTATACCGATGGAAGCCAAGAATGCCCTTGAATCACCCGTCTTCAAAGACAAGAAGCCATCTTTCAAGATCGGTTCATACCTCGGATAGCTCCTCTTGATGATCCGCTCCATCTCCTCAATGCCGTCGCCTTGGTTCTCAAAGAGGAGACACTGGATTCCAGCATCCTGAAAGTCCCTTATTAGTCCTGCGTGGTCAAGATGAAAGTGAGAGACTATCGCCCATTTGATCTGGTCGAACCTATAGCCTGTCCCCTTAACGCCCCGAGCATATTCATGGAGTGAGCAAGGGTAGCCCGCGTCAAAAGCCAGGAGGTTCTTGTCATCGGCGGTAGGGAGCAGGTAGTAGTAAGTGTGCTGATAGGTGAATGATACCGTCATGACTTCAATGAAAGACCATGCTCGTCCAAGGTTGTCTTTATCACAGCCATAGCATTCTTCCCGATGCCATGAAGGTCAAGAATCTCACGCTCAGTATGCTTTGCGAGTTCTTCAAGAGTCTTGATGTCGGCGTTACTCAATGCCCTCTGGGCAGGGGATGCAAGTCTTTCAAGAAGAATTTCAATCTTCATAGCGATCCTCCAAGCAGAACAAATAGTACCTTGGCTTAATCGGAGAAACACTCAGTATAGCCACAACTATATTCAGCTTCGTATATTATTAATTCAGAGGTATTACCATCATGAGAGATACCAGCAAAGACGATAAGACTCTCGAAAGAGTCTATAAAATGACTTTCGGAAGCGTTTACCCACTCTATGTCAAGAAAGCGGAAAAAAAGGGTCGGACACAAGATGAAGTCGATGAAATCATCTTCTGGCTGACTGGTTATGACAAAAACACCCTTGCCGAGAATATTAGTGATGGAACTGACTTTAAACACTTTTTCCATCAGGCACCACGGATGAACCCCAATGCCTCAAAGATAACTGGAACGATCTGCGGGTATCGAGTAGAAGAAATCGAAGACGATATCCTGCGAAAAGTTCGTTATCTGGACAAGCTTGTTGACGAGTTAGCCAAGGGGAAGGCTATGGAGAAAATCCTGCGGAAGTAATGTCAGAGATCAGACACTACCTTATCGCCGTGTAACCGGCTTCACCTTTACCCATAGATTCATGCTATGCTTTTGGCAATGTTGCGTTCCCGTCCTGCCCGCCACAACAAACGGATCAGAGAGTCAAACTTACTCGTAAACCACCCGTACCTTGCCGAACTGCGTATGCTCAAGTCTGAGCGGGGACTTACGGGTGTTCGATACGTCATCTACGACCCTGTTGCAGAAATATATGTCATTGCTTTCGTGAGCTATAGCGGCGAAGGAAGCATCCTAGCAAAGCATCAAGGACGGGTTGCTGCCCCTGAAAGTCTACTGGCTGGATTTAAGGATGGGATATTATGACGATTAGATACAGAGTAGACAAAGATGCAACCGTATTGACAGTAACAGTGAATTCTTTTCAGCAGTTTGTAGATTTTCTGTGGGAGATGAAAGTTGGAAAGGAAAAGAACAACCCTAGAATACTCCGTTTTTGGAGTGAAACATATCAAGATTTCCTGAACAAACCCTTTAACACTGAAGTTAAATTCGCTCGATACCATGCTACAGGCATAAGCCATCTCACCATAGTCAGCGTGGAAAATCCATTGTAGGGTGAGTGCTTAGGTTTATTTAACTACCAAATTGTTGATTATCAAATGCCTGACAACTAACACTTGTCGTATTCAAATTTATATTCCATAATCAAGACATCTTTTTTACAAGGAACACATATGGCAAAAGTCGCCAATCCCTTTATCCAGATCGCCAAGAAGCTCGAATCCCTTCAGGCGAAGTCGATCAAGATCAACGAGGAGTTGAAAGTCCTTGCTGGCATTGTTGAAGTCGAAATGAAGAGAATGGACGCCGCTCCTGCACCTGTAAAATCGGTTCCTGTAAAAGCCTCTCCCAAAACCGTTGTAGGAGTGGCTCCCGCCAAGGCTGATAAATCAGATGCGGCTCCCAAGAAAAGGGGAAGACCCGCAAAGAAGTAGGCTATAAGCGGGCGAAAGCCCGCATCTGATCGGATTATGTAGACGCTTTTAGTAATGAGGCTTCTTATCAAAGCTGAAGATTAACCAAAGAGGTTTAAGCTACCAATGGGAGCGAAAGATAGCCCATTGTTGGTTTGAACTTTCAATATTTGGAATCTCAAGGTTTATCTTCTGCTAATATGTTTACTTAAAGATGATATAGGATGGAATAATTAGAGTAGTACCTATTCACAATTCAGAGTCTATTATACAGGCATGTATACTTTTCCACTGGAGTAAATATGCGTAAGATAAAAAAACTAAAACTTCATAACTACAGACGTTTCCAAAACCTTTCCCTACCCTTTACAGAAGATAGAAACATCCTCATCGGTGATAATGAATCTGGAAAAAGCACAATATTAAGTGCGATTGATTTAGTACTTAGCGGAAACAGAGCCCGTATTGATAACTCAATCCTTGAACACATCTTTAATAAAGATTGTATCGTTTCATTTTTAGCTTCACAAAAAGATATATCAACACTCCCAGTTCTCTTTATCGAACTCTATTTAAATGATTTTGAAGATCATCGAGTCAATGGGAGGAATAACTCAGAACACATAGAATGCAATGGACTTCTCTTTGAGTGCATTCCAGATCAGGAGCTTACAGAAGAAATTTCAGAAATTCTGTCACAACCAGAACCGATTTTCCCTTTTGAATTTTATACATGTTCCTTTTTTACTTTCTCTGGAGAACCATATAACGGTTATAAAAGGTATTTAAATTTTCTAAATGTGGATAACTCTCGAATCGGCAGTGATTACTCGCACCATGAGTATGTTAGCGGTATGTATGATAGGTTTTCGGATGAAGTAGAACATTACAGACATCGAAACGAATATAGAAAGATAAAGGAAACTTTTAATGCATCCTCTCTAGTTGAAGTAAATAGTCACACTGGCTCGTTTAATTTTGGTGTTAAAAATGATGCAAAATCAAACTTTATTAATGATCTTACTATTTTTGAAGATGGCATACCTATTGAGCAAAAAGGTAAGGGTCGACAATGTTTTGTAAAAACAGAGTTTGCTTTAAGCCAAACAAAACGACCTTTGGATGTTATTTTATTAGAAGAACCAGAAAATCACCTAAGTCATTCCAACATGAGGAAGCTTATCAATAATATCGAAGAATCTGCTGGAGCCCAACTATTCATCGCGACACATAGCAATTTAATATGTTCTCGAATGGATTTAAGAAACTCCATTATGCTTGGGATCAACTCAAACATCCCGTTATTCTTAAATGACCTTTCAGAAGACACTGCTAAGTATTTTATGAAAGCTCCTGATCATTCAATGCTAGAGTTTATATTATCAAAGAAGGTAATTCTTGTTGAGGGTGATGCAGAATATATTTTAATGGAATCTTTCTTTGAGACTGTAAGTGGCAAAACTCTCGATGAAGCTAAGGTTAATGTTATTTCAGTTGATGGTACCAGTTTTAATCGTTATCTGGAAATAGCAAATATTGTAAAAATAAAATGTGCAGTAGTCCGTGATAATGATGGAAATATTGAACGCAACTGCGTAACTCCTTACACAGATTTCATCACGGAATACATTCATATTTTTTTTGATAATGACCCAGAAAGGTCAACATTTGAAAGATGTATCTATAGAGATAATATTCGCTATTGCGACATACTTTGGAAGGAAGAGAGAAGAACACTTTCTGTTGAAGATTATATGCTCAGTAAAAAGGCTCAGACATCTTTTGAACTGCTTGAATCTGGGCTAGAAGGATTCAAAGTACCAGAATATATAAAATCAGCAATAGTATGGATAAACGAGTAATTTTCGCAGTTGCCGGTTCAGGTAAAACAAAAACAATAATTGATATACTAAGTATCGACAAACGGTATCTAATAATTACATATACGAATGCTAACCATACTTCAATTATAAATCGGATATATAATAGATTTGGGTATCTACCACAAAACATTACCGTGACAACATATTATGCATTCCTATACTCGTTCTGTTACCGTCCGTTTTTATTCTTTGATTTTCGTTGTCATGGAATTAACTATAAATCTCCTAACAATAGGTATGCTTCAGGAATTGATAGATATATCGATAACAATCATCGTTTATACAGCAATAGACTATCAAAGTTTATTATTGAGAAAGCATCGGCTTTAGAAATAAAAAAAAGAATTGCACGTTATTATGATTATCTACTTCTTGATGAAATCCAAGATTTCGGTGGTCATGACTTCAATTTTCTTACACAGATTTCAGATGCAAATATAAACATGCTATTTGTTGGAGATTTTTTTCAACATACTTTTGATACAAGTAGAGACGGTAATGTAAATAGTAGTTTACATGAAGACTATACCGCATTTAAAAATCGATTCAGAAAAATGGGGTTATCGGTAGACGAAACCGCTTTAATTAAAAGTCATAGATGTAGCCCTACAGTGTGCGATTTTATTACAAAAAATATTGGTATTGAATTATATTCTCACAGATTGGACGAAACAGCTATAACTGAATTGATTGATACTGCGGATATTATGGACATTTATCACAACAATAATATAGTCAAACTCTTTTTCAACCAACATTATACTTATGCTTGTTATTCCCGAAACTGGGGAGATTGCAAAGGCGAAGATCAGTTTAGTGATGTTTGTGTTGTACTAAACGAGACAACACAAAAGCATTTTAAGAATAATAAACTTACGAATCTGGCATCACTAACCAAGAATAAGCTATATGTCGCAATAACAAGATCAAGAGGGAATGTCTATCTAGTTAGCGAAACAGCATTAAAAAAAGCCCTGTTGCAGAAGTGAAGCATACAATATTCGCTGATACTATAGCAATTTTTCAGACCATGTTTTAAACAACTTCTACTAATGCAGAGCGAATAAAATAAACGGTAAACACTCGCAAAATTTGAGGTAAGCATGGCTCATGACTACGCCAACGACGACCGTTCAGATTCCATGAATCCCAACAATGATGCCTATTGGGATTCTCTCGACAACCACGCCGACCAGATGAATCCAAACAACGATGAATATGACGGTGGGAATCAGGATGCCAACTGATTGAATGAGGGCGGGCGAAAGCCCGCCAATATAAAATCATTATTCAATAACTGATTTTTCATCCTTAACTTTTTCGTCTCTTTTCTCACATTGCCGAATGAAGCGTCGAGTAGATATTGTCTTTGTATGGTTCATAAAGTACCTAATGTCGTCATCACTCTTTCCAAATCTATATTGGTAGTAGGCACTCGACTGATGTATTGCCCTGAGTGAAACGCCTGAGACTCCTGCGGATTTCGCATAACCCGCCAAATTCATAGCAAATGCTCGACTTGTAAGAGGCTTTTGCTCTCTCGCTTCTTCTGGACTTTTTTCACCGTTCATATCTACATGCGATCGAACAAATACATAACTATCTTCAGATAATATGTCTCTACAATCTTGCAATAGATAATCATCTAAAGCAGACGTAAAATATGAAGAGAGCTGTATTTCTTCTTTAAATCCATCTTTCTTTGTGATCGATAGGTAGTCTCCGTCAAACTTTTCAATAAAGTGCTTAAACTTAAGAGTTAGAACAACTGATGCTTTTATCCCGTTAAAAAACATAAGTATTAGAATTGCGTTATCTCTCGAACCTGATACCGTATCAATATCAATAGCATCAAGTATCGATTTTATTGATTTGGCATCAAGAAAGGGGGTAGTTGAATACGGGATAACTTTAAGGTCAGTTTTTTCTATTAAACGTACAGGATTATTTTTTAACACCCCTACACATTCAAGATAATCATAATATGATGAAATA
The DNA here is from genome assembly GCA_002839315.1 of Spirochaetae bacterium HGW-Spirochaetae-3. Lineage (GTDB taxonomy): Bacteria > Spirochaetota > Spirochaetia > Treponematales > UBA12059 > SZUA-370. The sequence continues at coordinate 231,699 of PGXV01000009.1, read as the reverse complement.
GTACAAATCCTATTAGCTACAGATGCAACAGATAGTCCTTTCTTGCATTCTTCTTTATATTTATTTATTTGCTCATATGAGGCATTATTTATATCAATGGCATTTTTTTCACAGTATAGTAAAAACTCATGAATGTTTCTTTTATAGCTTTTGACTGTCCGTATCGAATATGAAGATAGCCAGCCAGATATTAATTCAGTATCCATAGTCTATACAACCTACCTGTTTATAGCATACTATTTACAAATAACTTTTTGCCTTGTCTGATACAACAATATACCATCATAGAATCATTGCCTACACCTTTATACAAGGTTGCCTACTTGGATTCCCTCGACAACCACGCCGACCAGATGAATCCAAGCAACGATGTGTATGACGGTGGGAATCAAGACCAAATTTGATTGATTACGGGCGGGTGTAAGCCCGCCTACTTCTAAATGCCAGTATAGGCTGTTTTTGGAACCAACGCCTCACCACCAGAAAAATCCGCTACAATGTTGATATTCTTATAAGAATGAGAAAGTATTTCCTCAACACTAATGTGTTCAAGTATAATTACTTGAAAATTCCAGTCAGGAGAAGTTTTGACACCATCAGTTATATAATCATCAAGTATTTGAAAGTATTTTCGAATCTTGACTGGATCAATGTTTGCATCTTGGGATTCATTTCCTTTTATACTTGCAAAGAATGGGCGGCTTGGTTGATCAAGTATTAGGATGGGAAGAACAAATGGCACATCTTTAATTCTCGCTAAATCATGGAAAGCAAGAAAATAACATAAATGCCTAAACAGGTGATTCGATGAGCTTCCCACGTTTTCAAGGGTATCGGTCATAGGACGTTTAAGCCTCATATCTTTTGATCCCTTTACAAAGAATCCCCGATAATCTGTATATGGAGACACCACATCCCCTGCTTTTTGCCAGTATAAATCGAATAGCTCCTCAAGCAACCGCAGTGTTTTTTCTCTCTCTTCCTCCACATCGATTACACTTTTTACCAAATCGTCTTTTTCCTTTATTAGTTCCTCAATTGCCTGATCCAAATCTTCGTCGTCACTTCTTCGATTCGCCATATCAACATAGGCTTTGATCTCACCAATAAAAATATCTCTTTCACGAGAATCCTCAAATTTTGTTATTTTAGAAGGTACATTTTCAAGTTCTTTCTTAAATGCTTCTGCCTGTGCGGTCTTTTCCTTTATTTGTGCTTGAAGATTCAAGTCGATAGGTGATTTATGTTTTATTGTAGTTTTTATAATATTCAACTCTTTCTCTAATTGTTCAATCAAAGCACCATAGACTGATGTTTCGAGAATTTCATCCTCATGTTCTCGAATATATTCTATTATTTGGAGACTCTCTGATGGCATCTTTAGAAGTTGCTTGTATTCATCAATACTCTTTTTAAATGCTTGAAGATTTCGCAAATCCTGTAATAATGAATAATATTGGTTAGACACCTTCCGATGATATACTAATACATTATCATCTTCTGATGGAACAATTTCTCGTTTTAGTGCCGCAATGAGGTCAGGCAAATCATCCATGGATTTTAGTGCTGGCAATACCATACCCATTTCTTTAGCGACTTTTATTCTTTCTACCAGTGCTAAAGGAACTTTTTTTCTACTTGATTCAGCACTTTCCTTTTTTTCAATCAAATCAGCCAATTTCTGTATAACCTTATCAATTTCTGTCTTAAGAATAAGATTCGATATAGTCTCAACACCAATTGCTAAATCGTAAATCCTCTTAATGGCTTCTATATATTTTGGATCATTTTGCTTAATATATAAGTTAGTTCCACTTGCAATTATGTCATTATCTTGCATGCAGAACAATAAAAAATAGCGTAAAGAAACTTGACTTCCTTTTTTTAGCTGTTTACCACCAAATGGAATCGCAACATCTGATGAAATCCGAAACTCTGCTTCAATTATTTTTTTCACTTCATTCCCAGAAATATTTTTTTTCACTGGCAATGACGGCACCTCACCATTAGCAGAAAAATAGTAATCTCCCGAAGGAGAACTTCCTGTAGGGCTTCCCCTCATTATAAGGTACAACTTCTCATTGATCTGCAACTGCATACCATACCATGCAACATTTTCATTAATTATGCGTTCTGGAATATCAGAGTGAGAAGAGAAAAGACAATAATCCACAATATTCATAATGGTTGTTTTACCAGTGCCAGAATTGCCAGTTATAATGTTTATTTTATTACTTTTAAACTCAAGCACTTGAAGAGTATTATTATTAAAGACCAGCAAAATCTTAGAAATGTATGATTTCATGGAACTATCCTCAAATTGACATATAAGTCAGCTTCTTGTGCAGTTAATATTCTGGCTATAGAGGGAGATGCCTTCCATGCCTTCTGTAGATACAATCCCATATCATCCTCATAAGGAATCGCCTCAATCAACTCAACCACCCCATTATTTACTCTTATTTTCTGCATCTCACCGAGTAACATTAACCCATTCAGCGTTATTGGAAGAGTCTTTTTATACATTCGAGATAGAGTTGTAATTGTAGAGGGATATTTTGCAACATACTCCTCTAAACTCCGAATTTCAGTGTTAGAATTCGATAGCTTTGCCAATGCACTCTCTGTATAAAGAAATGGTGCTATTAATGTGGCTTTCAGGACACTCAAAACCCCTGTATGACTAAAAACAAAAGCTAATGCGTAGCTACAATATGCTTCGTTTTTATACATAAATAGTTCGTTGTCACTTTGCATAACGCATTTCCCAATCAATGTGCCAGCCTATTTTAGGTTGATCAGAGAGCTTCAAAAACTCTCCAAAGCTCAAACGATTATCTAATGGAAATGATTCTTGCGAAATATGTTGTCCTTGGATTTGATGATATATTTTCCTTGCAATAGCGTCTATTTCTTTTTCATCTACAGACTGAGCAAGCCTCCGCCTTCTTTCTATTTCATCATATGCATTTTGAAATATAGCTCCCCAAATTAGTTCTGCGTTCTTATCAAGTTCATCAACTTCTTCAGGAATTATTGCACCTTCTATCAGTCCTTGTTCAATATACTGCTGAAAATTAAGTAGAACATGCATTAAATCCATAAACTTGGACTCGCTTATACAGTCGATATCGGTTAACTGTCGTATAAATACTTGTTCCTTTGGATTCACCTGCAATATGGCATGAGATGAACGCATGCGATTCAAAGGATTGAAGTTTGACTTGGCATACAGAAAATATTTGCTAAAAAGTGCAAACTGTTTATCAAAACTAACATCAACAGCCTTACCATCGCTTATTAAGTCAAAAGCATAGTCCTTAAGTCTCTTATAAATTAAACCTACAAGAAGTTCCATTCTATCTTCAGGAACATATTTTTCTTTCATTAGATTTTTGATTTGTAGCATCACTTCTCCCTGAGAATTTGAGATTGACACTTTACATGTAAAAGCATCAAGTTCCTCTTTCTTCAAGCTTCTCAGATATTCAATTTGTGACTTAATTTCAGCACTTTCTGTTGAGGTAGAAAGCTCTGCAAGTTGAGTTATTTTTTCGTCTATGTTGGCTGAAGAAAATATCTCTAAATACTTGGCATCCCGAGTTATTCCCTTATTTGTGACCAGAATAAAATTGTATTTTTCGAATGAAGTCTTTAAAACCACTGGCTGCTGTGGTTTTGATTTATCTATTTTTGAGAAATCAACATATGATGGATAATAAAACAATGAAAGCCAATTCGAAATTGTTTTCCAAAGATCGGGATCAAGATTAATTAGATTTGTTGAGCCTCCCTTGGCATTCTTCAATATTGTGTGCTTGGTTTGAATCAGGGTGGTATAACCGGATGAGGTTACGGTACTCACATCATCTTTGTGCTCGAATCCTACACTCTCCCCGACATGGAGAGAAAGCACTGCCCTTAAGAATATAAGGAACTGATACTCAAAACCGGCGTAACTTCCCGGTGCGTCTGTACGACCAAAAACATCAGACATCTTTTTACCTCACGAACTCCTGAATTTAAGTGTTTGAATAGTATACAGTAAATATCGGGAATCTACTGATATATCTATTCATCAAAGAATATCGGCTCTCGCATAGTACATATAAACGAACGTTTACCAAAGCTCATAGTGTCGGTTAAATATTTGATTTATATTTACATCTATTGTATAATTTATGCCATTGATACCGTTTTACTATACAGGGGTATATATGGCACGAATAATTGGATATTGCAGGGTGTCTACAGACAAGCAGGACGCTGAACGGCAAGTAACCGAAATACTCAACTACTGCTCATCCAATCGCCTTGGAGACCCTGTGATAGTCCGCGAGGTTGCTTCTGGTGCCAAAGATCGCCCCGAACTTGACCGCATTCTCTCTACCCTTCAAAACAAGGATACTTTAGCGGTATGGGAACTCTCTCGCCTGACTCGCGGTGGTGTTGGTAGCCTCTTCGCGATCGTGGAGCAAGTACGCATGGCTCAGGCTCGACTGATAGAAACTAAGACTGGCACCGTCATCGACTCGACGGTAGCAGGGGAAGCCTATGTCTTCGCATTAGGTCTCGCAGGTAGAATAGAACGAGAAATGATTTCTGCTCGAACGAAGTCAGCTCTACAAGCTCGCAAGGCGGCTGGCGTCAAACTCGGGCGTCCTGCTGGGAAGAGCAAACTGGACAGCCAGAGGGCAGAGATTGAACGATACCAAGGGTTGGGTATCAACAAGACCGCTATCTCCAAGCTGATTGGATGTTCAAGGGCTACTTATCTGCATTGGCTATCGAAGGAAGCCAACCCCAAACCTTCTTCTGCTCTTCTATAGCGTTAGGAGTCTCAATGCCATCAGACCGAGCCATCACCAATTGGGAGAATGCAAATAGAGCCTTTATCCTCTATCAAGACTACCTCACTAACAAGGCAGTCCGTTTTGCCTTGTCGGCAACCGACCTCATGTATATCTCGAACTTCAAGGGCGGCAATGCCTCTGTTTCAGGGACTTCATCAGAAATAGTACAGAAACTTGAAGCCTACTCTGGAATCCTGAGAAAGATTGACCGTACCTTCGGGGATAGAAGCCTCAGTAGCCTTTCACCTGTAGAAATCGAATCACTTGTTGCCCTCTGCTTAGAGTCTTTCACTATCCTTGATGCTAATCGGATCAAGGGCTTCTCGCATAGCTATTTATCAGCCTTGCTTTGTGCCTACTTCCCTGCTCTCCTTCCCATCCTTGACCGTTGGATAGTCGCAAATCTTGGCATCCCGCATATAAAAGACTCTCAAGGGCAGATCAAAGACCTTCAACAGCATTATCCAGAGGTCATCCGACGCTTCCATCGGTGTCTCTCTCAAGAACAAGGTCTTTCTGTCCGAGAACTGGATGAACTCCTCTTCATCGAACGTCCAGAGTAGCTCTTAAAATATATAGACTCAGCTCTTCTCTACCTTAATAACAGCGAATTGCCCACTTTCAGAATTAGAAATATCTAATCATTGATAACATCTATTTAATCGTATATGTGTATTGATTTACTTATAATCAATTGCTCTCCATATCACAGACCATTGCATCTAACCAAATCTCAGATTAGAGTAATGATCGTAAATACCACTTTGATGAACTCTCTCTATAGGAGATGATAACTATGCTTCCATCATTCAATATTTTAAAATCTACATTAGGAGAATATGACGCTCTTGTTGAGCTACAAGAATTGATTCTTAGGCGATTTGATTCACAAATGCATTCAGCAACCGATAAAATTTTTTCATCTCAACTATTAGTGATGAAGTGGGAATATTTTTTAACCCTAATTCTTACGATGAGTCCAAGCGTCTTATTTATCACAGTTACATTGCTCTTGCTTATAGTGCATTTGACGACTTTTTAGATAAGTTTAAGAGCGATTTAAAATCGATATATGGAGAACAATCCATAGTAAAAAAGAAAGATGGAGAAAAAGGCATTGATCATATAAATAGATGCGTCAAGAATATAAAACCCAATAGCATTCATAGAAATAGCTTCGACCTTGAATATTTTCTAATAAACCATTATCGAATTATTAGAAATGAGTTTATCCATCCAATGATTAAAAAGAACGAACCATACTCCTGTATATACAACACAAAATACGAAGCGTTATATTTAAAAAAGTATCCTAAATTTCCTGAATTGGCATATCGGGAAAAGAATTCTATCGAGTTCGCTGATTTTATTGTTCTCTCCAAGGCTATTTTAGACTATGCAAAATATATCACTATATTTGCTGAACCAGACAATGATTACTATGAAGCATTAATAGATATAAAAAAGCATTCAAAATATAACATTCACTCAGAAAGATTTATTAATTCGATTGCACAATTCTTTGTGACGAAGTATAATCTAAATCCTGATAAAGCGAAAGAGATTGCCTATCATCATCGAGAAAAGGTACTTAAGTCTAACGGTTAGGACGTTCCCCTTCATATCTACATACAAATGTGTCGATATGAAGGGAAAGGACTTGGTTCGACTCCAAGAAGTACCAATATAAAATATAGTGAAAAGAAATTTTTTGCCATTTTTTGCACAACATTTTATCCTTTAACCCTATTTAGTAGTAAATACATCAAAGCGTTATTTCTAACAGGCATCGTCTTCTTTAAATATACTGATCAAATCATCGATACATTGCCATACCCAAAATGAAATAAAGAATAGCGACCCTAATAAAATACCAACAACTATGTTGGTCATTATGACTATTTCAAGAATAAAGAGAAACCTTACAACTAAAGAGGTTAAAAATAAAACTATAGAATATTTGGTAGACAATATGAACCGACCAAAGAAACTTTTAAAATATGAGGATTTAGCAACTGTTTGAAAATAAGGTTGGTTTTGAGCGAGACTTAGTAATGCCAATGCAGTTACAGAGAATGCGATAAATGTCAAAGAAAAGCTTGTTACTGTTTCAACAATACCTTGGATAAGGTCATTTATTTTTGTGCAATCAATAAAAAACATTACAAAGGTTGAAGCCACCGCTACAGGTAGTGAAATAAATAAGGGCTTGTAGATATATGGCTTCCTACTTAGTTTCATAACCGTAGTACCCTATTGCTTCGCTGATTTTAGCACCTATCAACACTGGGATACTTGCTAAGTGGCTATTTAATATATCATTCCCTTCTTGTATATTTATTTTCAATGGGTATGTAAGCCTACAATTTACAAGATCAAGAAGCTTTAAATCTTCGTCAACAATTCGCCCTTTGACATTGAATCGACTATCCTTCCTACTTTGCAAGTGTTCTTTAGTTGAATCATAAAAGCTAACTAAAAATTGCTTATTCAAAGTTGAGCGTTTTACTTTTTTCTCATTACCTTTGCCCTTTATTTTTTTAGGCTTCTCTGCACCGATTTTAATCGTGATATTGGCACAGTTGCTTTGTTTCGCAAACTCCCTAATCAATTGCATACCAAGCTTATCTCTGTTTGCATCCTCAAAAAGAAACTGACTCGCCAAGAATTCTGGTTCTGCCGCGATATGGAACTCTAACCCTTGAATTTGATTCATATCTTCTCGAAACACCCTTTCAGAATCTGGGTAGGCAATATAGTGAAGTTCGACTGTACTCACCTCTGTTAGTCCGATTATGGGTATTTCAATATTATGCTTTCGAATAGCAGTGATTCTACTATTCAGATATGTAATTAATTGATTAACACCACCTACTAATGGGTTGTATGATAAAAACAAGATTCCAGATTCTCGATGTATTCCAAAGTAACAAACTTCAGCAACCTCATGGCTTTCATTTTGAAGCGTTAACTGGATGAGACTTCCATCTTCTCCATCTTCAAGGGGACGGTTACTACCTCTTCGCTTCAAGAATACACCAATATCCAAATCAGCATAACTTGCCAGAATCGTCTTTATCTCATCAGAAAAGACAAGGGCATATTCATTTCCTGTAAACGAAGGTGAGTATCTCGAATATTCTTTGTCATCAACCTTTAGTGGCATTGCCTTAATTAACTGTATCAGTTTTCGAACACTATCACCATTGAGGTTGTTTATGCCATTCAAATCTTCCAATACAAATTTTAGAACAGACATTCTTAAGCTTTTTTCCATGATATTCCCTCACACTACTGATATCCGTAGAGTCCATCGTTAATCAGGACTCCCACCTCTTCGCCATCAGATAGAAGGTAGGTCTCTTGAGTTTTAATTCCTTGGCGGCATCAGTTGGGCTAATCTGCCCATCTTTCCACTTATTATAGATCGCTTCCCAGTTTTTTGGAAATTCTTTAGCAGGACGCCCCAACCGTTTCCCCCGAGCCTTTGCCGCCTCAATCCCCTCTTTTTGCCTTGAGAGGATGTTTTCTCGCTCCAACTCAGCCAAAGCTCCAAAAAGGGTGAGAATGAAGCGACCTTGAGCAGAGGTTGTATCTATAGACTCCTTCAGAGACACAAACCCCACCTGCTTCTGGCTGAGAGTATCTACTATAGAAAGCAGGTCACGGGTAGAGCGAGCAAGGCGGCTGATATCGGAGACAACGACTGTATCCCCTTCGCGGGCATATTCAAGCATCTTCTTCAACTCGGGTCGATTGGCATTCTTGCCACTGAGCTTCTCGACGAAGAGGCGATCCACTCCTAAAGCCTTCATGGCATCGTCCTGCCGATCCGTCGATTGAGAAGATGAACTGACGCGGACATAGCCCAGTCTTGCCATTCTTAAGCATCCTCCCAAAGTGTCAGGAAACTTGTCTAATAATAGCATAGTGTCAGAAATAAATCAAATATATTTCCTGACACATTAAAGCGAGGCGTCAGGAAGGTAAGCATTGATGACGAAAAGACTCTTGCTAATACAGCCTGTTGGACTATAATAAGAAAGCCTTTTAGAAGTAGTCAAAGTGAGGACAAAATGTCTGATATTGGCTTTATAGTCATGGAGCCAACGGTGTGCATAGTCTGCAAGAAGTCATTCAACTCCTTGAGTAACGATGACACCTATTTCTGTCGAGTATGCGAGGACATTCAAGGGTCTATCTGCCGATCATGCCGCAAGACTGGCAACCTTGTCTGCCCGAAGTGTGGCATGCCCCTCCGTCAGAAAGAAGACCCAGTATTCAATGTAAGGGGTATGTAATGCCGACCGAACAAGAAATAGAACGAGGTAGTTGGATCGTCATTGATAGTATTTTAAGTTCATTAAAACCTGAAGACTATGATGCCTATGTTGCAGACAAAAAAGCGGCATCTGCATCCCTGCAATCTATCGATACCTCGCCTTTAATCTCCACAACTGAATACATAACCCAAGTCTACCAGATACTTCATAAGGCAATTTCAGAATATAACTGGAACGCTGATATTCAAAATGCCATTGATGTCTATAAACTTATCGACGAACGATCAATGACTATTGCCGCGTTTGAAACGCTATTGAAGATTAAGAACCGAGCCTTGCTTTCCAAAAATATCCCTGAGTTGAAGGATGCTACCTATGCCGATGGTGCATATATCGCCCATCAAGTGCAAAGAGATAAACTCGAATGGCTCTACAAGATTGAAGTCAAGAATCAACGACTAGCTAAGTATGCAAAAGCACTTGAGGATGAAATGAAAGGTCTTGAACTTGATCCCTATACCCTTCAAAATCAATCAAAGCTGTACAAGCAATTTGGCATTGGAAGTAGCATCGAGACCATAATTGTGTATATCAACCCATTCGAACTGTACGAAATGCTTTGGGAATACAAATAGCCCCACAGACACCGTTCTAAGCAGTCTATAAAGCTCTATTTGATACAGCCTACGCGTCTCTTTCCAAGTCATCCTCATAGACTCATCATGTCCGTGGGGAATTATGACTACTATACCGGAAATTCTTGCCACAAATATCCGCAATCGCCGTCAAGAGCTTGGCTGGACTCAAGCCAAGTTGGCAGAAGAACTCAATGTTCACCCGACTTTTGTCGGTTCTATCGAGCGGGGTAAGAAATTCCCATCCACCGTTACATTAGAAAAAATATGTGAAGTGATGCAACTCCGTCCCTATGCCCTCTTCCTCGAAGAAGGCGTGGATGATGTTCCTGACAACACAGAAGCGGCTATTGCCCGCTTTTCCATTGCTCTCATGAAAGACCTACCTGCTTTAATAAAAGAAAGAGTTCGCAAGAATCAGGAAGATTTCTTCAAAGAACGATAGTCTTTCAGACTGCCTTGACATATTCTATTAGTCTGCCTACACTTCTCCAAGAAGGGGGAAGTCGTGGCAGTTCGCTCTTGTTCCACCTGTACCTATAACCACTCCAACGAATGTAGACGATACCCACCAGTACTAATCACCTCAGAACCTGATCCCGGTAGTGGTAGGTCTATAGCTCATTCATCAAAGTTCCCCAATGTGCGGAGAGATATTCAGTGGTGCGGTGAGTACAAGCCCGCTGAGGATCAGATTTCATAAACAAATTTCCAAATCTTTTTAGGAGGACTGCATGAAGAAGAGCGTCTTGGTACTGGGCATTCTGGTCATGGCTATTGGGGTGGCGTCGGCACAGGAGATTGAACCTGTTCGCATTGAACTTGGCTTGCCAGCCAAGTTCCCCGGATTAACCGCTGAATGGGCATTCCCCATGGGTAATATGTCTCTTGGGGCTGGCGTTGGCGTAATCCCATTGGTGATACTTTATGGCGGCGAGGTTGTAGTTCGCTTCTACCCATTCAGCCCAGAGGGTGATGGTTTATTCATTTCTGGAGCATACTCACAGGTTTATCGTGATGTTGCCAAAGATGGTGAATGGGATATTGAACATGGTGCTTCGATTTGTGCCGGGTATCGTATAATACTTTGGAAACACTTCACAATCCGTGGCGGTCTCGGCTACATGTTCAACTACATGCCATCTGAACCTACACCAATCAGTCATCAGGTCGGAATGGAAATGGGAATAGGCATAGCCTTCTAAGGCAACTGCCGGACGATGCAAGCACCTCCACTCGGAGGTGCTTTTTTATTCGATCCAGATTGCGTTTTTTGATTTATTTTTCAACTTGTGCTAAACTGTTCTCGGGTGGTGGAGGGAAACATAAGTCCAGAGAGCGTAAGCTGGTTCTGGCGTTGAAGACCAACACTAAGTGCTATGACCCCTGTGGATTAAAGAGCCAATGAGCGGTTGAGAGCCGTGTCCCTCAAGGAGCCACAGACTAATCATAGGGCGAAAAGGCGGCGAAAGCCGTCTTTTTTGTTTAATTTGTTATTCCATTTGTTGTATACTGATATCGGGTGCTGACAGGGAGAATTAAGTCCAGAGGGAATGCCTTCTGGCTTCGAAGATTCAGCATCAAGTCTTGGGAGCCTTGTGGATTAAAGAACCACTCAAGGAGCCACAGGGTCACCCCAAGGCGATTTAACCGATTAAAGTAATCGACTCTGGTTTTTTAATAATCCGTCGTTTCACAAGCTCCTCAACCAACCTTGCCAACACTGGTTTATACTTGCCAAACAGGGCTTCACCATCCACGCCAGCACCACGGGCTGAGACAGCCAAATCACCTTTTCTATCTACTGCCCAGTACCAACCGACCTTTGTGACTGTCGGATGGCTGGAATTTATGTCCCCAAACCAAAACGAACCATCATATAGGACAGCCATTCTTCCATAAGCCCAATAAGGTGTTGCTTGTAACTGACGGTCTGAGTTTATGTCGGGAAGTCTTCTCAGCTTAATTATCACTCTACCCTCCCCTCGCTACTCAAGTCTTCCGACATTGCGAATGTGACTCATTAAGCCTTGAAGAAGTGTCGGATGGATGTTCGCCGGGTTGATGATTGCCTGATTGTCTAAGAGGCTTACTCTCTCATATCCGGGGTATACTACTGTTGGAATGAGGTTTGATGACTCTGCGGTTTTTATATACCACTGAAACCCATCTTCCAATCGTAGGTAGGTTGCATAATCTATGAGCCTAATGAAACAGGGAAGCTTAAAGAACTGCGGTAGCAACAATGTTTGATTACGATATATATCAAGCACATCAAGTCCCATAGTTCGGAACGATTCGTTATTGTTTCGCCTTGTCTCAGGCTCGGAAAATCCAATGATTATTGTTTTTCGTGAATCATAGAATCGGGAGTAATCGAGCGGATCAATGTATCTGCATGGTTTCATATTCCTGTCCTGAATGCGGAGAGATCAATAGTCGGATGGGAACATGAGCATCCCATCAATTAAATAAAACTTGACACTCACATCAAGGTCGGTGAAGGGGATTTCCTGAACTACTACATTCGGCAGGTCACTGTCCTCGCGGACATGAAAATGGCACTTTCTCCCGTCAACGTCAAAGTAGACTACAAGAAATTCATATTTCTTCAATCGTGGAAGATAGGACGCTACCACATCCAGCGTCCAATAAGCGGCGTGGTCTTGAGCAAAGCACCTAACACTATCAGTATACAACAACCCATAGGGATGCTTCCAAACAGTTTCCGTGCCGTTGAACATCGGATCAAAGTAATCTTTGCTCATTCTGCCTCCCAGAAAAGAGCTACTCATTTTATCATAGATCAAAAAATAAATCGCTTTTTTTCATAACCATTTTAAAGACCACATTTTACAGTTTTTAAATTTTTTGATTTATAATCCGATTTTTGATATAATGCATTATGCTAAACGCATTGGAGCAAAAGCTACTCCAGTCCCTCGCTGAGAACTACCCAGATTGGTGGGCAAGCAAACATATCGTCAACATTGGGAAACGGCTTGTCCAACACCGAGCAGATTACCGTTTCGACAAACGCTTAATTCTAACCAAGCATCCAACCATCATTGATCGTATCCGTGCTGGTTATGCCTCTGCTCGTTTCATGACGCTTCAGGGTAATACCTATTTGGTTGAAGCAACTACTGATGCCCTTTTCATCAACTGCTATTTTCTAAGCAAGAACGATGCGATTGCCTTTGCAACGGCTATCCATTACCCCCGATACCTCGTTGCTTTATTGAAACGGACTTGGCAGGAAGTATTCTCATTAGTTTTCCATCAGACAGATCACGGCACTTCAACCTACCTGCTCATGGCGATTACTTTAGAAGTATTCTTTCACGAGCAACTTGGTGAGTGGATACAAACTGAAAATGTGGTTCTATCAGATGAGGAGTTGAGTCAAGTATGAGACTTCCTGCTGTCACACTTTCATTCGATAACCCTGAAGATGTAGCCCATTGGAAAAGTAGTTCTCTGAATGTCTATTTTCATGATGCTAATGACTCAGATTCCTTGTTTGAGATCAATTCGTTTTATTACCTCATTGACTATAAAGCCTACCTGCGGCATGAGGCAGAAATCATTGAGCGGCTACAGGGAAAAGACAAGACCACTCATCCGCCGATAGTGGTGAGTGAAGCAATCAAGCCGCTTTGCAAGCACCCCTGCATTCACAATGCGAACGACATGATATCGGAACAAGCCTCAGCTCTTTTCAATGAATGGCTAACTCATGCCAGAGTCTCACACCAATACGACCATGATGCCGATTAGATGATAAATAATATGTTGGATGATAATTAGAGCGAACATGTAGTATGGAACTAAATCTGGTTGACCCTTATGACAGAAACCTCACATACAATCCAAATGACACTGTGGTAGTAGCCATAGCAGACCCTGCGATCAGAGCAAATATGATTACCTACTACTCCCAATCAGCTCATGTGTTTGACATTTACAGAGACCCTGAACTGCTACTTCCCATGCTGGTGAATATTGAATGTTTCTTTCGCGTAATAGATTCTGATTCATACTTTGCTGTTGAAGACAAGATTATTGAACTTCTTGATTCAGTTAAAGAAACTGCTCCATTTGTGGTCTATGGTCTAGGAGAAAACATACTCTTTGATAATCCGTATGTGATTAACGGCGACAAGACTTTACCCTCGATGATTAACTGCTTTTATGACTGGTGTCGGAGACAGAGAAGATGATGCCGATTAAGTTTGTTGGAAAGTCTTTCTCCGAGGAAGTAGAATCACTCGTTGGTACACTCATAAACATGCCATTTGCTTTTATACGCCCTATTGATTCTCCATTTATCCTGCATTTTAATTCTGAGCAGGAAGCACAAGATGCTTTCACCCATCTGAAGCATTTTGTTTTTTCTTGTCATCTGGTAGAACCGATACTTGATGGGTCAAGGGCAGTGTTCATTCAGCGTCCTGCTATCACTCCGACAAAGGCATATCTTCGGAAGCGAAATGCTTACATGCACAGACTCTTCAAGTCTCAGATTCATAATCTTGAACGAATGTTGAAGGCAGATGAACGTTCCTATCGCCGTCGTGGAACTGTTTTTCATTTTTCCGATGCTGGCGGCGTGGCTACAGCAATGGAATGCCTGACTCTCGATCCAAGTCCCAGTTCACCATTTGGGTATGGACTTCTCGACTATGTTCAGCCAGAACCTCTTAAAATTGAGATAACTTGTCGAAAGGATGTGCCATATGGCTAATGGTCGATTCACAGGGGCAACTGTAGTCTCTGTTCGAAACGGCAGGGTGGTACTTAAAGAAGAGAGTGGTAAGCATACAATCATCATCCTTGAGCCAAATCCCAATATCACAGTCACTGTGACGGAAGAGGCTAATCCACCACTACCATCTGCATCGAATCCATAGGCGGAAAATCCCGTTGAATTTCAACCGCCCCCACAGTCCAATCTTGCATGACATCAAGAATATAGAGAGTATTGTTGTACCAGACATCAAGAGTCGTTCTAAAGTGCCAACGGGAACTTTTTGGTTCAATGAAGCAGTAGTAGATGTCGCTCGAAGATTTACACTCAATCACTGGGGATTCAAGTAAGCTTTTGAGGACGGTCTGCACTTCAGGCACATCGACATTGAGCCGCTTCGAGAAAAGTCTATGGATCAATGCTCGGTCGAATCCTTCGGACATACGGCTATCTTACCAGATTTTGTATTAGAAATCAAAAAAGACTATATTATCAGCATGACAGATATTCGCATTGGTACATGTTCGTGGAAGTATCCTTCATGGGAAGGACTCGTGTATTCATCTCGTGAGCCAGCGAACTATCTGGAAGAGTATGCTCGAAAGTACAACACGGTCGAAGTGGATCAATGGTTCTGGTCGCTAGGAAAATCGGGAGCCGCCCTTCCCCGCCGTGAGACTGTAGCCGAATATGACTCTGCCACACCTGCCGATTTTCTTTTTACGGTCAAATGTCCCAATTCTCTAACACTTACTCACCAGTATGCTCGTAAAGGAGAACCGCTGGTAGAGAATTCTCGGTTCCTTGATGTCGAGTTCTTTCTTAGGTTCATTGAATCCCTCGCCCCCTTAATACCAAAGGTAGGTCTTTTTATTTTCCAGTTCGAATACCTCAACAAAGACAAGATGGAGTCCAAAGCTAAATTCCTTGAAGGTCTGGCATCTTTTATGGATAGCCTTCCTGCTGATTTTCCCTATGCTTTCGAGATTCGAAACCCTCGATGGGTTGATGCAGAATGGTTTGGGCTTCTCAAGGAGAAGAAGGTTGCTCCTGTCTTCCTACAAGGCTATTGGATGGACGATGTGGCTAAAACATTAAATACCTATGGAAACCTGATTGGTAATACATTCTGTGTCCGACTCCATGGTGAAGATCGAGAGGGAATGGAGGAGAAAACTGGGGAGGATTGGAGCAAGATAGTGCGTCCGAAAGATGAAGAGCTTGTTCACATCATTCCATCAATAAAGATATTGGCTGAGAATGGCAAAAAAGGCTTCATCAATACTAATAACCATTACGAAGGATCGGCTCCAAAGACGATTGAGAAGATAGAAGCTTTTATTAAACCGTAGGGTTTAGAAAAAACAAATTCTATAACCTCTCAATTTGATCGATAATTTTCACGTGCAAAATATTTTTTAATAAACTCAATATCCTGATTTTCATCTTCATAGCGAGTGCGATATTCTGGAAATCCAGAATAAAGGCTGTCATATATTTTATTGATTCTTTTTCCCATTGCTCCAATTTCTTCTTGATAGTCTTTCAGGTATTTCCTATATTCCATTTGAGGCAACTGCTTTTTTACCTTTTTCTCATTTGGAAAGTTATCATTCAAATCTTTCAGTTTTTCTTTAAATTCTTTCAATTCACTTTCAAATCCAACAATCCGTTCATGCAACACTTCCTTGTTTTGGAATAAAAAATCTGCTTCCTCATAGGCTATTATCAAGCAAGATTCAATCGTCCTATAACCTCTTTCTGATATTTTCCCATTTCCATCCAGATTCCTAATTTTAGGGGAATTTACCCATAGAGCTGTGTGCAATCCTGCCCTAATACCAGAATAGGGACTTGTGATCTCAATTTCTGCATCACTCACATTGCACCAAAGAACTGTTCCAATGATTTTAATACCATGATACGTCGTTGAGTAGCTGAATGGAGGTGGTGTAAACATGGGGTTCTCCTTGTTTAGCTGGTATTTGTAAAACGCCCCAGCAAGTTCAGGTAAATCGGCGTACTCTGAATATAAAAACTATTTATAAAAATCGCAAGTCAATCCATAAATACGTTTTGATTTTAAAGATATTACTACCTATCTTCACTAAAAGCCCTCGACCACGCAAGCGTCTCGGCTTCAAAACACCGGATGAAGTATATTATGATACAACATTACCTTTGCACTTCGCACCTAAAAGTACGTTGTTATTTTTTATAATAATCTACCGTTTTTGCAAATATCTTAATATTCTTAATATCTTTTTCATTCCTATAAAATACTTGTACATGGCCATTGGATATATAGACCTTTTCAATTCCCCTAGAATACTTATATTTTGGAGGATCAATATCATATCTAAATGTAATCGATCCACTTGTCATATTCTTACGGAGCACCCCCCCATAAATGTGTTGACCACCATAGGATGTATAATATCCTTTTTTTCTCCTCTCTTCAAAATGGTCTTCCTCTTCCTCTTCCTCCTCTTCCTCCTCTTCCTCCTCTTCCTCCTCTTCCTCCTCTTCCTCCTCTTCCTCCTCCTCCTTTTCCTCCTCCTCTTCTTGTTCTTGTTCTTGTTCTCTAATACAATAGCACTCTGATTCACCTTCTACATTAGTAACACATTTCTTTTTACTCACACTAATTATTTCAGATCGATCATCATCCCTTGATGTAGCTAGATTTTCACCTTCATGTAATCTTTTCATTGAAACAAGCTCGGGTAGATTTTCTAATAACTTCTTTCTGATTAGTCCAACATTTTTTTTATTCTTACCCCAATCTGCTACTTGAGTATTTTGAATACAGCTACTAGAAATTGTTATCTGATCTCCATCAATTATAAATTTAATAATCTCACCAGCAGACCAAATACTAAAACTAGTTCTAAATGTGAGTTTAGCATCTGCAATCTCTTTAATATTTAATGACTTCATAACTGTTTTGATGTATGATTCAATATTGCAGTCATTACTCCCAATGCCAAGAGCAATTGTCTCGTAATATCTTTTCATCTTCTTCACCCTCCTATTTTATCAATCTAACAGGTATCATAGCCACTTTAATAATTATCCGAATGCTCCTTCGTTGTGGCTATGCCTACAAATTTTTTTAAAGCCTTGAATAGCGTATACCCCTTTACGAAATCTGTCAAAAACATCAAGCGTCCATGCTCCCCCTGCGTAGAATAAGTTCAAGGATGCACAAAATGTACCAGCTTCTCCAACTTCCAGCCCTTCTCTGCCCTATCTACCGACAAAACCTCGTCACTTCTGAGAGTGAGGAGGTCTTTTACTATTGAACAGAGTGCGGATATGCAATCAATTTTACCTTGCCCGTTTCCAAAAGCAGTGTTATGATTATTTCTTCTCTATATATTTTTATTGAAAAAGGACAGTATATGAAAATTACAACCCGCATCCTTCTAGCTTTGTTCGCTATTTTCCTTCTGGCTGGCTGTAATCTAGTCGATGACCCCTTCACGCTGTCACCCCCGGACTGGATACAAGGCACTTGGAATGACGGTTTCGACATGAACGTCTACGAGTTCCGTTCCTCCAACGTCATCTCGACCTTGAACGGGTATGCCATAGACTTCAATACTGTCTTCGCCGATTCCAGCATGGGCGACAGTTCCACAGCCACTACCTACCTGATCACGGTGGAAGATAGCGGCGTTTCGGCAAGATACTTGTTTGAAAGCATAGATTCAGGGAGCCTCAACTACTCGATAACCAACAACGGGAGCACGGCAGGTACGATAGTGCTATATAAGGAGTAGTTGGTAGATTTAGAAAACTGAATGATGAGCAGAGCAAACGCTCAATTTTATGACCGCCTAAATATGAAATAGATGCTTTAAGCAATCTTAGAACCTTCTACTATGATTAAACTGACCTCTATATCTCTGGCACTGAATACATATGAATTTTGGTATTGTCGCATTTTTATTTACTATCATATTTACCCCATTAGATTTAGCTTCTTCAATTTCATCATCTATAAACTCCATTGATTTTTGCCTTCCAAAAACACTCTCAACACCTATAAAGCACTTCTTCATTATATGCAGACGATTACTGCATACTGCTGTTTCATAGATTATTTTCCTTCTTACCTCGTATAAAACATAAGCATTACAATTTGGATTAATACAGAATTCTACAATACTCGGCTTACACATTTTCTCTTCAACCATGAGCAATTCGTCTTCTGTTTCCAAGTTTATCTGAATTAAAACTATTTTATTCTCCTTATAATAATCCAATGCGTACTCTTCGGGGGAATGACTTACAACAATTTCAATAACGGCTATGACTTTCCCAGTTTCATCCAGCAGTGCAATATCTGGACGGCACACGCCTAAATTGAACTCTTCTTTTATAGAAGCGACTCGTTGTAATAAAATAACTGAGTTTGTATGTTCGCACGAACTGCATTTCCAACTCATAATCAGACTAATATTTTCATTCTTATACTTTTCTAACAAGCTAATCAGCATCTTCTTAAACGAGTAATGCAATACTCCTTCAGGTGTACAATTTGGTGTTAATTCATTATGTGCAAAATGAGGTCTTCTTGAGCCTTTGCCAGATTTTCCACTTTTTCGTAATATAAACTCATTTTTACATAACGGGCAATAATACTTACTACCTTTTTCCGCATTGTTTACATGAATTATCTTTCCATTCTGATCTAAAGCAGTCGTGTATAGTATATCATTTGGCTTCATATCTACTCCAAGTAAACTTCTGATTCAATAGAATTGATCATACCTCCATACTCATTATTTTGTCATGAACATTCGCCTATGATTAACCTTGCCTCATCTCAGTGTCACTGAAACGTCAGTTATCATAATTAGTCTATTCCACATTCAAAATTCTGTCAAAATCCTCAAGCACGATGGCTTATATCAACGTATAGAGGTTAAGGAGTACCACATGACCAAATCTCTCCGCCTCGAACAAGCATTCGAGTGTCCCAAGTGCCGTCGGTATAATCTAATCAAGTCAGACAACCAAAGATGTCTATTTCCTCTGCCCTAACGAGGGTTGCGGCTATGTCATCTGGGCAAGACCACTTAAAGAATTAACTTACCTAAAAAAACAATGGACAAAATTCGTCCTTTGGAATCAATGGATATTTATGCTCATTTCATAAACTGTCAAAAAGTAATCATCATGACAACTGTGGCATACTAACACTCACTGAAGTTGGAAATGCCCAAAAACATAGTCCATGCCCAAAAAGATGATAGCTACTGGTATGTCAATGACGACTACGGCTTCCCAATGAATGATAATTAGATAGTAGTAGGAATACCTGAAATTATCGAGAGTCTCGTAGGTAAGGATGCTCCATTGGGTGCCATTAAGTATTCAGATGAGTTGTTCACTTATTCCTTCTTCCTGACTTTACTTTCGGGAACAACTTCCGGCTCGAACTACCGAAGCACTATCAAGGACACAGAAACGTAAGCGTTGCAGTCTAAACTATTACTATCGTTCTTTGATTTTACCGATTACTTTTGTTAAGCTATCGGTAAGCTTGAATGAATCTATCTTTGTGCCAAACAACCAAGTTGCTTTATGATTTACAATGTCATATCCATAAATCAATGATAAGTCATACACACCCAATATGCCACCAAATATTACATTGGCTGATGGATTATTATTATCTGATGTTATTGGTGTATAGCCACCAACAATTGTTAATCCGGCATATAGTGAAGGCTTTATAGTATATGTCTTTTTGTTACTGTCCAATGTTGCATCAGCAAGCATTAAAACACCTGATACACCACCTCCAAAAGTTACAGCATAATTAGACGACCCACTATCAGTCATAATTATACTACCAGCAGTAATAGGTAATTGGAGTGTAGCAAGTAGCATAGAAGCTTTATCTTTTAGTTGGTCGACCTGATAAGTTGCTAATTCTGTTCGTCTATCAGATTTTGATTGACCAACTGTTTCACTGGGGTGTACTCGGTCAACCCCTAGCGATTGAGCGAATATGCATACTGTCGAATAAAACAATAGAGTAATAAGCACTACTTTGAACTTCATAAAGTCCTCCTTCTGTCTATGACTGCAACGCCATATAATGACAATTTGATGACTCATGCTGTTCAACTTGCTGGCATATTATTAAATTCATTCTACCTAACAAGTATTCTAATCAAATATCAAGGTAAGATAAAATAATGCTAATGAACGAATAACTATAATATTTACATAACAGACAACATACCTTTTCTGATAGTATTTAATTCCTCACTACATCTTTATCTAAGAATGATGAATTTTCCTTGCCTAAAACAATGAATAGCCTATACCTCATTCAACTCTGCGTCAAATTCTTCTGCAAGGGCTGATGCCCCCTCATCGATTAGGTACCCAACCTTAGGGAAATCCCTCCTACTTCCACCCCTAATCAGCCTCATTATCATCAAATCCTTGTCCATGTCAGAAGAGAACACCATCCACTACTCGAATCTCCACAATCTCCACCTCTGATACTTTTTGACAGGTTTTCTTCCCTGATATACTATCAAGTATGCATAAAGTCGTGATTAAGCAAAAAAAGTACCTACAAAGCATCAATTCAAGCCTACCCCCAGCAAACAAGCTCAGGAATGGGCTATTCCTCGCTATATGCGACTGCACCAAAGATTAAAGGATAGACAATGCCCCCCATCAACTTCAACGACAAAACGAACTTCATCTGGTCTGTAGCCGACTTGCTCCGAGGTCCATACCGCCCCAACCAATACAAGGATGTCATGCTTCCCCTGACCGTCCTACGCCGCCTTGATTGCGTCCTTGAACCAACAAAAGCCAAGGTCTTGGAGGAGTACAAGGCATCAAAGGAGCAGGGCAAAGGCATCCTTGATGCCAAACTTGTTAGAATAACCAAAGTTCCCTTCTACAACACCTCCAAGTTTTCCTTTGAGAAGTTGAAGGGCGACCCTGCCAACATCACCGCCAACCTCGTCAATTACATGAAGGGGTTCTCCGACAAGGCTCGCACCATCCTCGATTCGTTCGGTTTCGAGGAGCATATCAGCAAACTGGACAAGGCAGACCGCCTCTTCTTGGTGGTGAGCAAGTTTGCGGAAATAGACCTACATCCAGATAAGGTCTCCAACATTGAGATGGGTTATGTCTTCGAGGAACTGATACGCAGATTTAATGAAGCATCGAACGAAGAAGCGGGAGACCACTTCACGCCGCGTGAGGTCATCCGCCTCATGGTCGATATTCTCTTCAACCCTGACTCTGACATTCTGACTGCCAAGGGCATCGTCAAGACCATGTATGACTGTGCCATGGGAACTGGCGGTATGCTGTCGGTCTCGCAGGAATATCTCCATGAGCACAACCCTGATGCACGACTGGAAGTATTCGGTCAGGACTACAACGCCCAGTCATATGCCATCTCTGGGTCAGACATGATGATAAAAGGGCAAAACATCGATCACATCGTCTATGGCAACTCATTCACCGAAGATGGTTTCAAAGAGAATAAATTTGACTATATGCTCATCAATCCTCCCTTCGGCGTGGAATGGAAACCAGAGTCGGCTTACATCCAGAAGGAGTACGAAGAGAAGGGCTTTGCTGGTCGATTTGGAGCAGGGACACCGCGTATCAATGACGGCTCGTTCCTCTTCCTTCAGCACCTTATCAGTAAGATGAAGAAGCCAGAAGATGGGGGCAGTAGGCTTGGGGTGGTCTTCAACGGCTCACCGCTCTTCACTGGCGGGGCTGGGTCTGGTGAGTCGGAGATACGCCGATGGATAATCGAGAATGACTGGCTTGAAGCCATCATCGCCATGCCTGACCAACTCTTCTACAACACGGGCATCTCCACCTACATCTGGATAGTCACGAACAGGAAGGAAGCCCGCCGCAAGGGCAAGGTTCAGTTGATTGATGCCACCTCCTTCTTCACCAAAATGAGGAAGTCGTTGGGCAACAAACGGAACGAGATTGACGACAAGCATAGAGAAGAGATTGTGAATCTCTATGCAGGGTTTAGGCAGGGCAAGTATTGCAAAATCTATCCAAACTCCTTCTTTGGTTACAACCGTATCACTGTAGAACGACCCTTGAAACTCAACTTTTGCATCAATGAAGAGCGGCTTGAACGTATCAAGGCGGCTTCCCAGTTCATTGCCTTGGGAGAGAGCAAGAAGCGGAAAGACACCAAGGGAGCAGAGGCGGAGGTTAGGGAAGGTCAGCAAATTCAAGAGTCGATTCTGAAGGCTTTGCAGACTCTGGGTAAAGTAGGTGTAGTCAAGAACCAAGTCTCATTCGAGAAACTGCTGGACAAGGCGGTAGGTAACCTCAAACTCAAGACACCTCTCTATAAAGCCATTCTTGATGCCCTGTCTGAAAGAGATGAGACTGCGGATGTGGTTGATGACTCCAAGGGAAGACCTGTCCCTGATTCTGAACTCCGCGACAACGAGAATGTTCCGCTGGACGAGAAGATTGATGCCTACATGAAGCGAGAAGTTTTGCCTTATGTGCCAGACGCTTGGGTAGATGAGGACAAGACCAAGGTCGGGTATGAAATCTCCTTCAACCGTTACTTCTATGTCTATCAGCCACCTCGGTCGGTTGAGGAGATACAGACTGAACTGACAGCCATAGAAGAAGAGATTACGGCTCTGCTGAAGAGTGGGATGAAAAAATGAAGGAATCGGGAGTTGAATGGCTACCAAATATCTCCGAAAGTTGGAGCATTGTAAAAGTAAGTATATCCTACAATATACAACTTGGCAAAATGCTTCAGAACGAAGCATCAACGGTTTTTGATAAGCAATACCCTTACTTAAGAGCAATAAATGTTAATTGGGGGAAGGTCGATAGTGAAAATCTTCCTCAAATGTGGGCGAACTCTTGTGATATATCAAAATACCAGATTCTAAATGGAGACTTATTGGTCTGTGAGGGTGGAGAAGTAGGAAGAGCGGCTATTGCTAATAATATCAATGAGACAACAATAATCCAAAATGCCTTACATCGAGTCCGTTCAATTTATTCTTCTGTAAATTATTTAGCATACTTTCTTGAACATACTGCCAACTGTGGTTGGTTTGGAATACTATGTAATAAAGCTACTAT
Source organism: Spirochaetae bacterium HGW-Spirochaetae-3 (assembly GCA_002839315.1). Taxonomy (GTDB): domain Bacteria; phylum Spirochaetota; class Spirochaetia; order Treponematales; family UBA12059; genus SZUA-370. Next base: position 208,034 of record PGXV01000009.1, on the reverse strand, counting down.
TGCCCATTTTACTGTTGAAAAGTTTTCATCGCTTCTAATGCCACTTCCCCCTCTCCCCATCCAGAAAGACATAGCCGCCTACCTCGACAAAGAGACCGTCCGCATCGACGCCCTCATAGCCAAGAAGGAACGCCAAATAGCACTCCTTCAAGAGAAGCGTCAGGCTATCATCACAAGAGCCATAACCAAAGGACTCGACCCGAAAGCCAAGATGAAGGATTCAGGAGTTGAGTGGATTGGGGAGATACCAGAGGGGTGGGAAGTAATTCCTATTAAACATTTAGGGAAGATGCAAAATGGATATGCTTTTGATAGTTTAGAGTTTATGGATTCTGGTGTAAGAATATTGAAGATTTCAAATATTCAATCTATGAGAATTGATTGGGAGGATGAGAGTTTTATCGATGAAAAGTATTACACACTCTTATCTCAATTTAGGGTTTATAAAAATGATTTGATATTTGCCTTGACTCGTCCAATTATATCCACTGGAATAAAAGCGGCTGTTTTTGAAAGTGATGAGAAAGCACTTCTGAATCAACGAAATGCAGTTTTTCGTCCTTCTGGTAAAGCGGATATGAAATGGATTTATTATATAGTTATAGATAGTGTTTTTACACATATTTTTGATATGGAAATTGACAAGACTGGTCAACAACCAAATATTTCAACTAACAAAATTGGAAATATAAAAATTCCATTTCCACCAAAAAAAGAACAAAATATTATTATTGAGTATTTAGATACAGTATGCAATGAAATAAATGGACTTAGCAGGTTAATCCAAAAGTCCGTCATTACACTCCGCGAATACCGTTCCTCTCTCATCACTACCGCAGTCTCTGGACAGATTGATATTTCATCAGAGCGAAAACAATCAAATAATCGGGGTAGTGCATGAAGAAGCATCTTATTAGCATAAATCCTTCTTTGTTGACATGGGCAAGAGAAGAGGCTGGATATTCAGCGACAGAAGTTGCCCTTCAGACGGATACACCGCTTGAGGAATACTTATCGTTCGAATCGACTGGTGAAGGTGTGCCAAGAACAACTCTTGAGAAAATCGCAACCATTCTTAAGCGACAAACCGCTGTCTTCTTCTTACCAAACACTCCTCCCAAAGCGAAGCATCCAAAGGATTACAGGAATATAAAAGCAAGAACTAACAAACTTCATCCAGACACTTTGTTTGCCATTCGTCAAGCGAATTCATTTCAAGAATCTGCTCTTGACCTTGAACCTTCTGATTCATGGTCTGAAGGTAGGCTTTTTCTTGATGCAATAAAACTTAAGGAAAAATCCGAACAGATAAGGTTACTACGGCAAAAACTCGGCATCTCAAGCATTGATCAAACTCACTTCAGCAATACAAATACCGCATTCCGTGAATGGCGAAAAGCAATAGAAGAAAAACTGGGCATTCTTGTATTTCAGTTTTCTTTCCCGACTGAAGATGCTCAAGGATTTTGCCTTGCAGAAAGCCTTCCCATGGTAATAATCGTAAATGGCAATTATGCACCGGCGAACAGGATATTTACTCTCTTTCATGAGATTGCCCATCTACTTCAAACACAATCAGGATTATGTGGGTGGGAATCTGAAGACAACCATGATGAGTTTATTTGCAATGATTTTGCAGGTTATTTTTTACTTCCAATAGTAAGTGAATGCAGTGATCTTTTTGAATTACAGCGACGTTCGACAAGAGCAAAAGTCAGCAGAGAAGTATATCTTCGAAGACTTGAAAGCGAAAAATTGATCAGTAAATCCATCTTCTTCGAATGGCTTGCAGAAATACGGAAAGAAGGGTTGCAGAAGCAAAAAATTAAAAGTGATAAACCTGTGATAGTCTTGCCAGAAGTTAAGAGCCGGTCTATTCGTGGTGACCGATATTATAACTCCGTTCTTGATTCTTTACGGACAGATCGTATTTCCTTCCCACAAGCAAGCAGATTGTTAGATGTAAGAATGGGACGACTTGAACATGAAATATAATAAATTATTTTGTATTGATTCAAGCCTTTTAATGGCACTCCACCGTTACTATCCTCAATCAGCAGTTCCTTCAATATGGAAGTTACTAAGCGATATATTTATATCAGATATAGCATTTTCACATCGACTTGTTTTTGACGAAGTTTACTATAATCAAGATCATCCTGATGCTCTTGCTCAATGGATTATACCGTTCAAGGCTCGTTTTGTACTTAAAACAGATCGCCAGTGGGAGTTGATTGCTGATATAGTCAAAAAGAATCCGAAACTAATTGATTCTGGGTGTAAAAAAGAACAAGCCGACCCTTGGCTAATTGCACTTTTAATTGAAGAACAAGAAAAAAGAAATGTGCCTTGTATTTTAGTAACTCAAGAAAGCAAAATTTCTTCAGATAAACTTCCAGCCGCATGCAAGTCATTTGGACTTCGATCTATGAATATGATTGAGTTCTTTGAAGAAAATAGTTGGAAAGTAAATGTTACACACCAAAAAAAGTTGGAGAGTGATGATGAGCCACTATAACGAAGCCGCTTTTGAGTCAGCCATTGAAATCTATCTGACGGAACATGAAGGCTACAAGACTCGTCCACATACCTCGTTCGACCGAGAACTCTGCCTTGATACAGAAGTATTCATTGATTTTGTAAAATCGACCCAGCCAAAGGAATGGGATTACCTCTACAAAATCCACAAGGATGCTACTGGCAAACAACTGATAGAAGATTTAGTGCGGGCATTGAACTCTGAACATGAAGGTACTCTCAATGTCCTACGCCACGGCTTCAAGTGTTTCGGCAGGATGATTCATGCCGCCTATTTTGCTCCTGCTTCTGGCATGAACCCTGAGACGCAGAGGCTTTATCAAGCGAACATTCTAAGTATCACCCGACAAGCCAGATATTCAACCAAGCATGAAAACTCCGTTGATGTCGTGTTAACCGTCAACGGCATTCCTGTCGTTACACTCGAACTTAAGAATCAACTAACACACCAGACGTGGATGAACGCCATCCAGCAATACAAGAACGACCGAGACCCGAACGATCTCCTGTTTTCTTTCAGGAAAAGAGCATTGGTTCATTTCGCAGTCGATTGTGATGAAGCCTACATGACCACCCGCCTGTCTGGGACACATACCTACTTTTTACCGTTCAACAAGGGATGCAACAACGGCAAGGGCAATCCAGACAATCCAACTGGCTACAAGACTGCCTATCTCTGGGAAGAGGTATTAGCCCGCGATTCACTCATGGACATCCTCGCCCGCTTTATGCACTTGCAGGTCGAGGAGAAAAAGGCTGGCGACAGGGTAATCAGAAAAGAGTCAATAATATTCCCCCGCTACCATCAACTCCGTTGCGTCCGTAGGCTTATCGAGACCACCAAAGCAGATGGGGCAGGTCGCAACTACCTCATCCAGCATTCGGCTGGTTCAGGGAAATCAAATTCCATAGCATGGGTGGCACATCGGCTTGCCTCTCTCCATGATGATGAGGACAACCGAGTCTTTTCGTCGGTTGTCGTCATCACCGACCGCCTTGTCCTTGACCAGCAACTACAGAACACCATCTTTCAGTTTGAGCATAAGGCTGGGGTGGTAGAAAAGATAAATACCGACTCTACCCAATTAGCCAATGCCTTGAATGCTGGAACGCCCATCATCATAACAACCTTGCAGAAGTTTCCCTTTGTCATCGAAAAGGTATCAACAGAGATTAAGAATCGCAAATATGCTGTTATTGTAGATGAAGCCCATTCGAGTATGGGAGGCGAGACGGCAGCTGAAATGAAGGGTGTCCTCGGTGATCCTGACGCGGATGAAGAGTTCGCCTACGCGGATACTGAGGAAGAAGTCCTCAAGGCTATGGCAAAGAGGGGTAAGCAGAAAAACCTGTCTTTCTACGCCTTCACTGCTACGCCCAAATACAAGACCCTTGAGGTCTTCGGTCGTGAAGGAGTAGATGGCAAGCCTGAAGCCTTCGACCTCTATTCCATGCGTCAGGCTATTGAGGAAGGCTTTATCCTCGATGTCCTCGACAACTACACGACATACAAGACTTACTACCAACTCATCAAAGAAGTGGCGGATAACCCGAAAGTCGATAAGCGGAAGACATCCGCCGCCCTTGCCCGCTTCTTGTCCTTGCATCCCCACAACATCGCCCAGAAGACCGAAGTCATAATCGAACATTTCCGCCAGTTCACGCGGCACAAGATTGGCGGGCAAGCCAAGGCAATGGTTGTTGCTCGTTCGCGTCTTCATGCCGTCCGCTATAAAATTGCTTTTGATGCCTATATAAAGACAAAGGGTTATACTGACCTGAAGACGCTGGTAGCATTCTCTGGCACTGTATCAGATGGTGCTGTTGAATATACCGAAGTCGGAATGAATCTGGGTATCAAGGAGAAGGAACTCCCAGAGAAGTTCAATACGGCAGAATACTGCGTCCTCATCGTTGCAGATAAATACCAGACAGGCTTCGACCAGCCGCTCCTCCATACAATGTATGTGGACAAGCGGCTCGGCGGCATACAGGCTATCCAGACGCTATCAAGGTTGAACCGAACCTGTGCTGGCAAGGAGGACACCTTCGTCCTCGACTTTGTGAATGAACCGCAAGACATACAGGATGCTTTCCAGCCCTATTACGAAAAGACCATTGTCGGCGAGAGAGTAGACTATAAAAAACTATATGAACTTTCTGCCAAGATGGATGGATTCCAGATTTTCTTCCCCGAAGAAGTTGCAGAGTTTTGCCGCTTATTTTTTGCTGGACGCGACAAGCAGACTTCCACAGATCATGCAACAGTCAATAGGATTATTGATCCAGCGGTGAGCAGATTCAAAGCAAGAGCAGAGGACGAGCAGGAAGAGTTCCGTTCATCCCTTCAATCATATAAAACCCTGTATGCGTTCTTAGCCCAAATTATTCCATTCTATGATTCTGACCTTGAGAAATTGTATACCTTTTTAAGATTTCTTCAATCCAAACTGCCACGACGAGAACAAGGTTCTCTTTTTGATGTTGAAGGTGAAGTAGCCCTCAAGTATTACCGTCTGCAACTCATTTCTGAAGGTTCAATCTCTCTAGAAAAGAATAAATCTCAATCCATTGACGGTATGACCGAGTTGGGAACTGGCAAGGGTGAATCTCCTGAAGAGGAATTATCAAAAATAATCGAGATTCTAAATGAAAAGTTCAAAACTGACTTTACCCCTGCTGATGAACTCTTCCTCGATAGCGTTGCAGAGGAAGCAGTCCATGACAGCAAGGTTCGAGATGCGGCGGCGGTGAACACCATTGATGGTTTCGGCTTTGTATTTGATGAACGAATCAAGGACATATTCCTTGAACGCTTGGAGCAGAATGAATTATTCACTGACAGGTTCATGAACGATGAAGACTTCAAAAAAGTTGTCTCTGTGTTACTCATGAAACAGGTGTATGAACGAATCAGGGCAGAGTTGGGGATTGCTGTATAGAATACTATAATTCGAGAAAAGGAAAATGTGATGAATACACAGTTCATTTCTAAAGTAAGCAATAATGACGAGAATGTTGTTACTGAATATCTTTACTCAATGATGCAATCTAAATATGTCCGAGATACAATATTGCTTTCCCTGACATCATCGCTAGTACCAAAACTTAATATTGCTGAACTTAATAGTATCAAATACGATGGCATAAGAACACAAAATAAAGTTGAAGGTGGAGGGAATGCTGATTTAAGAATCGAAAGCAGTTCTTGTTATTTTCTAGTTGAAAATAAGATCAACTCTACCACAGCACTTCAAGACTATCAGACAACCACATACCCAAGAGAAGTATTCAATAGGAAAAATAATAGTAAAGCACTTATTTTTCTAGTGCCAAGGAATTATCATATAAATCAGCTTGATTTGACAACAAGATGCAACCGATCATGCAACATAAACAATGAAAATTCCATCGCACTTGTTAAGACATGGGAAGATTTCATTATTGATATCGAGAATTCTGATATAGCTGATGACAACCCCATAGTTGCTGAGTTTATTGATTATCTAAGAACGAGATTGAGAATTTCGGAAGTCAAATATTTTACTAGAAAGGATTTTATACTTATGTTGAATCCACAGTACTTATCTGATGCTATTTCGTTCTATCATAAATTCAGGAAATTCATTCTAAAAACAGATACCGCCATACTAAAATTTAATAGCTCTTTGAAATCTTGTGATCTTACTGGAACAGAAGACGATGAAAAAATATTGAACATTGGGAAATACTTGAAAACTAATAAAGAAAATTATGCATTTTGGTATGGATTAAATATGCAAGCTTACGAAGGAAATTGCTTGTTCGTTTGCTTAAGCCACAAGTTGTATTGTGATAAAATAGCGTTTATTGAATCAACGAATAAATCCTATGAGAAGATTGCACCTGATTCTTCATATTTTGTTCCTGTTGATGATCCCGAATGGATTTATGTTCCAGTTTCCAGTTTCTTTCTCGAAGTAGATAATCTTGATGATAATGTTGATCATTTTGCTTGCGAGATATTACATACCATTAAAAAATATACTGGCATTTAAATAATGCAAAGGAGCTATAATGCCCATCCCCGACTACCAGACCTGTATGCTTCCTCTCCTCAAGTTCGCATCCGATGGCAAAGCCCACAAACTGTTGGAGGCAACAGCTGCCCTGTCTGACCAGTTCCACCTTACTCCTGAAGAACGAGGATTACTTCTTCCTTCTGGAACCCAGTACATCATTGCGAACCGTGTTGGCTGGGCAAGAACGTACCTAAAAAAACAGGACTGCTTACTGACCCCAAGCGGGCATTCTTCCAGATCACTGATCGAGGGCAAGATTTTCTTAAAGAAAACCCCAAGGAGATTTCAAGCAAGTTTTTGCGACGGTACGAAGAGTTCAATGAGTTCTTACAAAAATCCTCCACCAGAACCATTGAAGAACAAGTTGTAGACCATCCTGCCTATTCAACCCCTGAAGAGGCTTTGGAGTATGGCTACCAGAAGCTAACCGAGAATCTATCTGACGAACTACTTGAGCAGATCATGTCCTGCCCGCCGTCCTTCTTCGAGAAGCTGGTAGTCGAGCTATTGGTCAACATGGGCTATGGCGGATCGCTCAAGGAAGCCGCAAGCGTTGTCGGGAAGTCTGGTGATTCTGGTATAGATGGCATCATCAAGGAAGACAAGCTCGGTCTCGATGCCATCTACATCCAAGCCAAGCGATGGGATAACGTGGTGGGGAGACCTGAGATTCAGAAATTTGTGGGTGCTTTGGATGGGCAGAAGGCTCGCAAAGGCATCTTCATTACCACGAGCTCATTTACCAAGGATGCCATAGACTATGCGAAGGGAACGACGGTCAAGGTCGTACTCATTGACGGTTCCATGCTTGCTGACCTGATGATGGAAAATAATCTTGGGGTGACTACAACCATGACCTATGAGATCAAGCGGGTGGATACGGATTATTTTGAAGATGATAATTGATATTTTATTAGCATTATAAGGAGATTGATCATGAAAAAGTTAATACTCATCCTCATTCTAATCTCGACACTAGCTGGATTAAATGCTCAATCAAAACCGTCCTTAACAACAACTACTGAGCCAAAATGGGAGTACCTTGTTGCTACTTTCGGCAAAACTTATTTTAGCTCTGAAAACAAGCTGCTAGCATACAAAAATATAGGCTTAATGGAAGGACAAGAAGGTGTTATTCTACAATCAAATCTGGATATACTTGGCAGGTTTGGATGGGAAGTTGTTGGTATTGTCGGATCAATTGGTGGTGATCAGCAAATTGTCTTAAAAAGAACTTATGATCCAGAGCGAATTAAAAAAGATAGAGAATTGATAGCCCAAGAAGAAAAAAAGCAAGCAGAACTAGAACTCACACGAAGCAAGGAAGAAGAGGCATGGCTAGCGAAACAAAAGGACGCCATACTCCAAAAAAAGGTTTTAGTTGATCTTGATGCAATAGAACTTGCTGAAAGACAGCAAAAAGAGAAAAATGAATATCAAAATATGATCTCAAATTTACTAAAAGAAGCATTATCAAATTTTCTTTTTACCTATACCTTCAAGGCTGATAATGATAAAACTGAAATATTTATTATCTATGATTTGACAGAACAGTTTCTAAAAGAAAATACATATAGAAGAAGTGAAATTGAAACATTTATTTCTGATCAAGTTGAATTGATACAGAAATCATGCGAAATACTCAATACTGAAATAACTTTGTTAATAACGGGAAATATCACCTTCATGAAGTCTACTGAGGCTGTTTATTCAAGCTATCATTTAGGGTCTCTGATAGAAGGAGAATGGATGTGGTTTTAGTAATAGCCAATGAAAACATTTTGTTTAAGAGCAATCAATATTGCTTATTGAATTACTACAAGGAGACATCATGAAGCGTATTACCATTGCCATTTTAATCCTATCAGTTTTTTTATTCTCTGCTTGTGACGGAGATGTGATCGTCAACCTGTATGTTCAGGATTTGATTGAACTAAAATCTGGTAACGTTCCAAAACTATACACAACAGCAAACATTGTAGTAACAAATATTACAAAAGATTCGGAAAAGGAATATCTACGGTCTGTAATAGGAAATGTGACAAATGAACGGATGGTTTCAAGAGGATACTCTGAGGCATATTCCTTTGACACCAAGATTCCAATACTCGGCAAGGGAGCTTCCATCTCTGAAGTGGCTGACAATGACCTCATCTATATACAAATGATAGAGACACCAGAAGGCATGGTCTTGGCATATAAGTATAACGAAATTGTATTAAGCAAGATTCGGCAATGGATCAAATCCGAATATTATCAGGAATTTTCAACCGAGGACATAACCATGAGCATCAAGATAGACAATGACTCGAGGGAAGATTTCTCTTTCACAACCAGAAGTGTTTACATAAACGATAAAGCCTATCCATTCGAGTCGAAAAATATTTTAAGCAGAAGAGATAATCTTAGTATTCAGATTAGCGAAGTGCTGAAAAATGCTATTGAGACTAATTCGGATTTCATTCCATTCATTAAGTTTGAGTAAGAATATGAGTAGCAATCCTATGAACATTGAAGAAACGGAACTGCCACACTATATCCGGTCGAAAAGCGACAAGCAGGACGATGACCACTACATTCAATGCAGTACCAAGAATCTACCGTCAATTATCATATATACTGACAGCAGGGGATATGTTCGAATCTCATACGATACCCTGTCCATGTTCGGTGGCGATCTTAAAGAGTCAGAGAAACAACTTCCAACTGTAGATCAGGTCATGAAGATGTACAAAGGCTACTTCAAGACCTTCTCACTCCCTGATGTTAAATTCCAGGCATCAGGAGGCGAAGATGCCTTTGGCTTTGTGGTGAAGAAGGAACACGCCGACTTCATCGCAGAAGGGTTGTATTATTTTCTGTTGACAAGGAAAGCATAAGTATATTCACGTTCCGAGCATTCAAGGAGCTTAACATGAGCGACTTATCATTCATCATCATCGCTTTGCTACTGGTACTTGTTTCGATAATACTGACCAATATTTTGACAAAGAGAAAATATCAAAAGAACGATACCGATTCTTTTGTAAGGATCAAACTCCTTGAAGAAAAATCAAATTCTGTAGACCAACTTTCAGTTGAGGTAAAGGAACTGTCAGGACAGAAAGCACTGGCGGAAGAGCGGCTAACACAGATAGGAAGTCTCCAAAATGCTCTTAACCTAAAGAGCGAGGATTACATTCGTGCAATTTCTGAAAACAAAGAAATTAGAAGCCAACTTGAACATCAAAAGACTGTACTTGAACAAACCTATGAAAAGATGCAGAAGGATTTCCAAGTTTTGACTCAGACAATTATCGATGATAGTTCTAAAAAACTCAGCGAACGAAATACTGAAGATATGAAATTGCTATTGAATCCTCTTTCTGAACGCCTTGGTGAATTCAGGGTCAGGCTTGATGCGACCCATGATGAACAAACAAAGCAGAGGACAACGCTGGAAACCCAAATCAAGACGCTTTCAGAACTCAATCAGCGAATCTCTCTAGATGCTGAAAATCTGACAAAAGCTCTCAAAGGTGATAGTAAAGCTCAAGGTACATGGGGAGAAATGCTTCTCCAAAAGGTACTTGAAGCATCAGGCTTACGAGTCGGTGAAGAGTATGATATTCAGGTGAGTCTTAATACTGAAGACGGAAAACGGCTACAACCTGATGCTATAGTGCATCTTCCGGGGAATCGTGATGTCATCATAGACTCAAAGGTATCTCTCGTTTCGTATGAGCAATTTTGTTCTGCTGATACTGATATGGCAAAATTGGAAAGTGCCAATTCTCTTGTATTTTCTATCCGCACACACATCAAAGGTTTGTCCGTCAAAACTTATCATAAGCTTGAAGGTGTTAACAGCATCGACTATGTACTCATGTTCATACCAATGGAGGGTGCGTTCTCATTGGCAATGTCAGCAGATCGAGAACTAATTGAATATGCAATGTCTCAGAACATAGTATTGGTATCTCCTACTACTTTATTGGCAACATTGCGAACTATTGAATATAGCTGGCGTTCTGAAAGGCAAAACCAGAATGTACAGCAAATATTCAAACTTGCAGGTGATCTATATGACAAGTTCGCCGCATTCGCCAAAGACCTTTCTGATATTGGAAGTCAAATCAACAAATCACATGAAACTTATGAAAAAGCAGTGAACAAACTATCTGCTGGAAAAGGTAATCTTACACGAAGAGCTGAACAACTACGCGAACTTGGAGCCAAGAATACGAAAACCTTGCCAAGTAGTTGGACAGGTGAAGAGGGTGAAGATATTGCACTTATTGAAGAATCCGTTGTAGAACCTGATGAATCCTGAATCCAGCAAAATCATAGGGAGGACATGATGAGGAAATTTTCTATTTTCTTTGCCTTCATGGTGATTGCCACCTATGCCTTCGCACAAGCGGCAACAGAACAGGATGTGAAAATAGCTGGCTTCAATGTCAGCTTGGATCAGATGACTTTCACCGTCTGGAATTCAGGCTATACCGACAAGTCATCATTTGAGCTTGAGATAACAGAGGTAGGAACGATCTATGAAGTCAGGCTTGTCCGTATCAGGAAAGACTATGGCAAGATGATGCCACAGCCCATGGAGATCATCTTTACCCATGAAGAACTAAAAGACAAACTTGATTTAAGGAGTGACATCCGAATATTGAATACATTATCTGTTTACAACTTTTAGGAAGAGTTTGCTAATACCTTATTTTAGTTATCAAGGAGCTTCAATTATGAATTTTGGAAAAAGAATAAAATATGTACTCCAAACAACCTGATGAGTTGAATGCTTTTATCAAGGCGAAGCAATCCGATAACTATTCCTGCAATACTTGTCAGAATTCCTGTTGTTTCGAAAGTGGTTTTGCTATTAAACAAAACGTCGATTTAATTTACGAAAAATATCAAAATGGGGGCTTGATCAGAACGGACTACAAGTTCAAACCAGACTTGCATTATGAAGATTTTGTAAGAATATATTTTGATGTCATACACTCACCATCTATCAACCTTACTCTCTATTTTCCAAGGCATATTGCTTATGATGATGTGGCTTTGATTATAAGCCCAAATCCAGATAAACCATACTGGGAGCATCGTCACAACATTTTAAGAGAACCAGCCAATGAATGCAAAGGTTGCATATTTCTTGAATCAAAACTTTCTCAATCTGATTCGAGAGCCAAACGATGCATCCTTCATAACTCGGAACTAGAAGACTACATTTATGAAAAGCCAATTGATTGCATACTACTATCATGTGATAGCCAGAACCGAGTCATCAAACCAACGGCAAAAGAGTCTGAACAATATTTCGAAATTCTTAGCCGCTATTTTTGAAACAACTCTTAAGTACCGCATCATTGTTCGAGTGAAATAATTCAAACCATCTTAAAATCGCCCCTACAACGCATTCGCCCCCTCTTCCGTATCATTTCCTGTCCGAGGTCGTTCTCATGCCTCCACGCCTTGCTGTGGTTCAATACCAGCCCTTTGGAACCTCTCTTAAGACTGCCAATTAGACTCTAATAGCATAAATGGCTTCCGATTCCATGATATGCTATAATCAGCCATCAAGGAGCAAGCAATGAAGAACGTAGACATGAAGCTTTCAGGCACAATCTTGACTATTACCGTTGACATCTCCAAGGAGTATGGACTCTCCACTTCTGGCAAGAGTCTCATCATTGCTTCAACCGAAGGCAATGTATCGATACCTGTAAAAGAAGAGATTAAAATCGGTCTGAACATTTATAGAAAGCCTTAAGATGAGACTGATAATGCAAGACGAGGCATTGCTCGAAGGCGAGATTGTGCTTGATGAAGTCTATGTCAAATTGGTTGGTTTAAAAGAAGAAGAACCATTGCTGACAGATGATACTATCAAGAACATGATTACCAAGAAGAGTAGTTAAATAGTCGAAGGAGAATTCAATGCATAAACTAACTTACCTACCCTGCCTTGATTCTGAGAAACTCGCCGCCATGCGAAAACGCGAACTGAATGTTGAACGGGATTATGCCGCCCAACTCGGACAGTCTGCTGTCACAATTTCTAAGCAAGGATGGTATCTTAACAACAACCATGAGAAGGTAGATACTGCTTCCGTTGTTAATACCGCAATCAGAAACAAGGTGAGCATTCCACCTGATATGAAGCTAGCAAAATCATTGATTACATTTGATGAAACTAAAATCCAAGTAGCCAACGAGACTACCCTGCAAGCTGGTCACAGACTGCTAGATGGATCACATAAAGTATTGGCTCTCAATTTTGCAAATGGTATTTCTGCTGGCGGCGGATTCCTCCACGGGGCAAGGGCACAAGAAGAATGCCTCTGCCGATCAAGCAGTCTGTATTTAACCTTGATTGGCGACCCAATGTATGGACACCATTCAGCAAGGTCTCAGCCTGATTCCACAGACTGGTCAATCCTATCACCAGATGTACCAGTCTTCAGGTCAGATGACGGCACCACTCTGGATGAGCATTATCTACTATCATTCCTTACCTGTGCCGCTCCCTATGCCCCGACTGTAGGCAAGAGCAAATCAGCAGAGCTGATGAAAAGCCGCATACACCGTGTTCTAGAAATTGCTCATTCTTATGGCTATGATTCATTGGTATTGGGTGCTTGGGGATGTGGAGCGTTCGACAACGATCCAGTTGCAACAGCAAGGGAATTCAAAGAAGCTTTAGTCGGTGACTATGCTGGTTGCTTCAGGGAGATTGTATTTGCCATCACTGACTGGTCACCTGAACGTCGGTTGCTCGGCGTTTTCAGGGATATGTTTCAATAATAATTTCAGGAGGAAAACATGCAACTAGAATCTTCAGACAATATGGAATTGCCACGCATCATTTTCAGCGATGACAATGAAGACGATTATGATGATGATGACGAAGACGAAGAGGATGACGATTTTAATGAAGAGGATGGTGAATACTTGGACGACGATTTGAATGATGACTCTTATGATGACGATGATGAAGAACTTGATCAGGAAGAGGAAGACTATTTCAACGACGAGGATTGAATGAAAGCTCTGCTTATCTGGAAAGACTGTGACCGATTCAAGGTGCGTCAGGATGGCTACTGGGTTGAATGCCCAGCGAACGAGATTGAGAAACTCATCAAACCGATTTCAAGCTATGACAAGCATTTGATTGATAGAAAAGATGATTACTTGTCCTCTAAATTTGCTTCAACGAATCCGTCTCTTGGCTTGAAAACCGATTGCTACTATTTACTCGTCTCCAAGGATGGCAGTGAAATCATACCGACCGTACCTTCCTACCCTTATTCTGGGCAATGGAATGCTTATTGCCCGTTCAGGGAAATAGAGTCGAGAACATTCTACACGATTGAAGAATTGAGGAAGATGGAATGAACAGTTCAAATTCAGCAGTCCAAAAGCAACTTGAAGAACGCATCCTCCATGACCTCGGCGTGGCACATGGAAAAATTGTATTGGATGGCATCAAGTTTGAATTCGATGGAATGTCAGAGGCTACTATCTATGAAGTCTATGCTGGCATAGACAGGCTTCGCTCAGGACAACAACATAAGATTTCACAGGATATTTTGAAAATGGTATTGTACGAGAAGATGGTCGGCAGACACATCCAGAAAGTGATTATTGTAGTCGATAGCAAAATAGCAGATGCTCTATCCTACGAAAAGCATCTAAGCTGGAAGAACCGAGCAATAAAAGAGTATGGCATTGAAGTCAGGCTCGCCGCCATTACCCCTGAAGAGCGACTCATGCTTGAGAAGGCGAAAGAAGAGCAGGGCGGAAAGTTCAAGAACCCGAAGAAGTAAGGCAGGTTAAGTAATGGCATATAAAGCACCAGTCGTACCTCTCAAACTCATACTATCTCAAATCAAAGACATGCAGGTTGTCCTCTTCAAGAAGACTGACCTCACCAACTTCTTCAAGCAAAAATCAGAATCGCTTTCTGAAGAAACATTATCTTCCCTCTTTGATGATATCTTCGCCTTCAATGCCTACCTTGGAAGACTCGAAGGCTATCCATCTTTTGAGAAGATTCCCTACTGGGAATACAGTACATGCCTTGAATGGGTAGAATCACATATTCTATCTGGCGACTCATTCGAACTGAACCTCAAGAATACCAAACGATTCCTTGGCAACATCCACCTCTATTACGACTACCTCATTAGCACAGGCAAGATGAAGAACACTGATAATCTTGACAAGGCTCTTAAGGAGATTTGCGGTGGCAAGCGTCTCAAGCTCGTTACAGACATTCCCTTTACAGGCGATGAAACCTACACGGCGATCTATCAAGATGGCAAGGAAGTTCGCTTTGATGTCTCAGACTACTGGATACTAATACTCCACACCACACTCTTTGATAATAACTGGACAAAGGTTCTTGAAGCCGCTTTTGGTGTTTCTGGAGAGAGGGTAAAGAAGGTAAAGAGTCTACAAGAGAAAATGGATTTATTTGGCAAATCTGGACTGTGGGACATTTCATACAATGATGTCACCAAGGCTGAAGCCAAGAGAGCTATGAATTGGTTTTTTGGTAAAGCCAAATAGGCACAAGCCAAACAGGAGCCAACTAACCAAGACTATATATAAGACTTTCTTTTAAAACTTCAACTCATAAACTCTAAAAACTCATCCACACTATAAACCTTCTTGTAATCTAACCATTTAACAAATATATCATCACTAACCATATAGGTAATTTCGTTTTGAATATACTTAAAATGCTCAAGATCAAACCAGTCATTTTTTTTAATATCACTTTTCTTCTGGAAGTATTTAGCCTGTGCAAAGAGAAAACGATCAAGGCGACCAGTATATCGACTTAACAACATATCTTCATTGATTTGAAACGTGCCTTGAATACAATTTAAGACCATAGTCATAGACAACATTTTCATTTCATCTTCAGCTATTCCTACTCTTAATACTTCCTTCATCTCAGGAGTAAAATGATTCATGACACCCATATGCCAATTCGAGGCTTCCCTCATCTTCTTAAACTCTCCTATTGTTTTTAACACTTGAGTAGGCAAGTCAGAAAATGTCGATGCCTTTAAAACACTCTCATATTGACTTTTGATAGCTGCTTCATCTGTAAGCACTGGGTGCTTCAAATCAAATGCAGAAAACATCTTACTAACATTATTTTCCCAGTCGATTCTTATTTTCAATTCATCTATTAACTTAAAAGATGCTCGAATGGTTGGATAGTTTTCTTCCTTCAGATTTATCAACTGTTCAGAAATAGCCCAAGAGGATGTATAGACATCTGCCTTCTTCCAGTTCAGCTTCTTTAGTTTTGAGCCAGCGACAATGATAGGATTCAATTCTAAATAGAAATACTTCATACCGTCTCCGAAAGTACCAACCGATTTATTCTTCGAAGCACTATAAACATGATAAAGGTGATTACTGAATCAATCGCCATTCCTGTACCAAACATGATGGCAATGCCATTCAAGGACGGGATGAAGAGACCAACTCTATATGCTATAAACATGCCACCATAATATACTGTATTAACAATCAACGATTGATAGAGCATGAGGTCAGTACGTCCTAAGCCATAGAAGATACTATCTACCACATTGTTGAACGCAAAGATGATATAGAAGACAAGTGAGATTATTGCAACACTAACGACTGCTGTATAATCTGCCACATTCATTACCTTACCAATAAACAGATTCCAGAATGGAATCGTGACAAGCCAGAGGATACAGACAAGACCAGTCAAAGCCCAATAGGCAGGTAGTTTCTTGTCAATGCTCTCTGCACTCTCCGCAGTATTTCGCTTGATCAGTTCACCAAGAGCAAGAATGGGTAATAGCAACCATCCCCAGATGAAGTTGTTTGCAACCCAGAAAGTGCCCTGTTCTTGAATCATATTGATCATACGAATAATCATCAAGGTAAAAGCCGCGTTTCTAACAAATGATTCTATGCCAGATAATCCGCCAATCTTGATCCACTCTTTCTGCCACGAGAAGTTTGCTTTAGCATATGAGAATACTTGCAGACCTTCTTGCTTGAGCATTGTTAGCCCGATGCCAACCAATACCAGATTAACAATAATATTACCCAGAGCAATGCCATTCACTCCTATCTGGAATGATATTGATAGTGAACTCACCAAGAAGGTATCAGATACGATGGTTAGCACCATTTGAATTGCAAGCAGGATCAATAATCTGCTGTTCTTGTTCAGGATAATCAGCACAATCGAGATAAATCTGAACAGCACTGAAATCTGGATCGCAATAGCTTCTAATCGAATGTAGGCTGATGTCGCAGTAATAATTTCTGATTTCTGTCCCATGAAGGCAAGAAGAGGTCGTACAAAAATCAGAATCAAGACCGTCATGACAAGAAAGACTAAGAAAGAAGAAACCAGACCAGTTTGGATTCTGTTCGAGAGCTGTTCCCGATTGCTGATTACTTTGCTTATGAGGTAGAAGAGAGGAAGGATGAGGGCTTCTTGAACAACCTCATAGAAAATGTTGACCCACGCCAGTTGACTGGCAATGTTGAATCCCCAGTCGCCCGGAAGATTACCAAGAAAGTAGATCCTGACGGTTGTATAGATGGTTGGTAGCAAGGAAATCAGGATAAGTGTACCAAACAGCCGGTAGTTGAAATCTTTCAGTGAATCTGACAATTTGATCTGTTTCGTCATGCTCGCCTCACTTTGATTATTTCTTAATAGTATTATACAGATTTCGCAAGAGATCAATTCCATTTTGACACCTGTATGTTCTTTATTGAAATGAATTTAGTTTTTTGACAGCAATGGTAAACAGGCTATACCTCTGGCTTTGCAAGAATTACGAAATTAAACAAGCCTCAAATCCCAAATTATCATTTGACCCGATATCCATTATTTTTATTCCTGCTACTCTTCTGTCAGAGACTTGAGCATATCAGCCATGTATTGATCCTCCATCCAAGGTGGAACTATTGCAGTAGCATCATCCTCCTTCAATGACTTCATGAGGGATTGTTCGAACTCTTCTTCCGTTACCAATATCTGACCACTCTTTTCCCTTTTTACCTGTTTAAGTTTTTCGATATGAGCATAAATTGCTTCTTTTGTAAAATTGGCTGGACTGACCTTTACTGAACCTCGTAATAACTTCCCACCTTCGAGAATAAATCCTTTTGTGTCACATGACCATTTCCAATACATATCCTGCAACTTGTCTCCTTGGGTCAATTCATCTATCTGCTGGCAGACACTTCGTAACTCCTGCCGCTCTTCATTAGACATATCCATCTTTTTCCACCATATCGAATGAGCATCAAGGAATGCTTCGAGTTCTTGTCTTTTCTGGATTCGCTCCTTCATCTCATTTTCCTGTTGCTGTTCGTACTCGTATATATCCCAATACCTTTGAACAAATCCTTCAAGATTCCGAGAAAGCATATACAAAGAGCGATCCGTTCCATTAACTTCTGGATGCTCCATCCATCGGTTTTTTAGTAACCAGAATCGTTGGAGAGATTGAATCTCAAACTTCATCTTCTTGAATGCCTCAATATAATGTTTAGGAGCAGGAAGTTTCATTCGAACAAACCAATCGATAATGCCCTGCTCAATATTTGCAGGATGTTCTTTTTCATATTCCAGCCTTCTAAATTCTTCGTCTTCTTCAGCCGCCAGTTTATCCCAATCTTCATCATCACAGTTGTCAATGAGTGCTTCCTCTTCGTCCATAGAATCAGTCAGATTTTCGCATCCGACGCCGCCAGTCGCAACTATATCTTCTTGATACATTACTTCTTTTTCTTGGTCTAATTGTTCATTCTGTTCCAAAGAAACTACTTCTTCAGTATTTTGTATGTCTTTAATTGTATTTATATCTGTATTTATAGGTGCCCTACCCCGATGCTCCTCATCACCTATGTAGGTGATGTCCAGTTCCAAGGTAGGTGATGAAGAGCCCCCAGATTGCGTTGTTTTCCCAGTGCTTTCCTCATCTAATTTTTTGAAATTGAGATGCTTTCCCTTTTTTAGACGCTTTTTTTCTGCGGCAACTTCAGCCTCAAGCCTAATTTTCAAATACTGTTCTTCTGGCATTGATGAATAAAAATATATTTTTTCAAAAAGCCCTTGCATGCAATAATAATACCCTGTCGATCTATACCCCAATTCTGGATCGTACTCATTACTGTAGTTTGAAGTAAGATACTTCTTTTCCTTCAGGGTTCTTCTTTGCTTCAGAAGCATATTTCGAGACCAGCCAAGATCGCGGCTGATTTCAAAATCATATATTGGTCTCTTAGGTTTTGTGACCCATTTCAAAATATAAGATAAAAATACATACTCCTCAGACTCTAACCCTAATACACAGTATGATGTCATTAAATAATTTGAAATCTGGGTAAAATTACCTTTAGAAATGAATTCTTCATATCTTTCTAAATCCATATGCCCTCCAATTAAAAAGTCCATATAGACTGGTTGGTAGGTGACAACCTGCGAGCATTTACATGCTGTCACACCAGTCTATATGGACTCTTTATCTTGCGTGATGCTCTTTCATGACTGCTACCAACAGTCATCTTTAACTATGCTAACTTTCTGTTTTATTCCCGCTCAACCGCTCGATTTCTTGCACGACCAATGAGGCAATAATTTGATAGATGAATTGATCACGTTGTGCGGCAAGTAGCCTCAGTTGGCGTCTCAGTGATTCGGGTATTTTTATACTGGTGTATGAATCTTCTACCGATCTTGTTTGTTTCATAATCTATCTTGCATCGAAAAGTAGAAATGATGCAATTTTCTTCTGGATTATTTTATTGAGATAGATCGGTGGCGGGCATACCATGCTCCAATGTAATCAATTTTTGTTCTCACATTTTTTATTTGGAATCAAAATCAGCCCTTGTTGTTTATCTCTATGTAAATAATGTCTATACAGTTGTAATATCTATATATGTTCACCCAGAGATACAGATTTGCCAAATTCTTGATTCTGGTGTTCACCTGATGAACGCATCTGTTCACCCAGAGTAACACCGAATCTCTTTTCATCAAATGAACACCAACTTTTTTTAACCTCCTCGTCAATTTGACGAGGATTTAGCATATTTTTAGATATGAGAAACAGTATCATTCAGCGAATCATCCTACTTGTCCATGAGATATGCGGCATAGACAGCCGGATGACTCTTCTTGAACTTATTCAGCAAGCGTCTGGTTTTCAACATGCGAATTGCTTTATCTGTATCAACGATACTAAACAAAGGCTTCGTATATCCCTTCGCTATACGCTTTTCAATAATATCATAATAGTAAGAAAACATAAAAAACGTATAATCTTGCAGATAGCAGATAGAAACCCACAAGACACTTTTACAGTGCATAAGGTGATCACTAATATCATCGAATAGATATGAAGCCTTCTTTGTGCTAAGGGTTAGCCCTTCTTTCTTGATCGTACGATGTACCATCCCATGTAATGATTGAGGTGGATTACGAAGAAATATAATATTTGTGGCTAAGCGTTCTGCATCTGCCTCTTCAAAGTATTGTGTCAAGAATAAATGGATTTTATAGAAAAGGTGTTCGCTATGCTCCCTTTCTGTCATCAGCAACTTCACTCGCTCCTCTCTTTCAACCGATTTGGCATATTCTGCCTTTGCAAAATCAAGCTCCTTCTCTGCATCGATCTTGTGCTTTGCAAGTGCTTCAGAGATGTAATCCCAATTTTCTTGTGAACCAGTGAATTCTAATTCACATCCGAAACACTCATACGGCTTCGCTTTCATGTGTCCTCCAAATAAATATTGCTGTCCAACCAGATTGGAACTGAATCACGCCGCCTTCAACTGATCTTCATCCTTCTTCTGATCCTTCTTACGATCCTGATTCAGCATGTACCCAGCCTTAAGCATTTTCAGTCGTGGAACGTGGTAATCAAACGCCTCCTTATTCAACTCAAAACCGATGACCTTGCGGTTCAGTCCACGAGCAACGTAAGCGGTGGTGAAGTTTCCCATGAAGAAATCGCAGACAGTATCACCCTCCTTTGTTGCGTACTGGATCATCTTCTTGACCAACTCATCTGGGAGTTTGTTTGGATTTTTGGTTTTCCCACGGGAAAACTCTTTCTTAATAATCCAAACGTCCTGAAGGTCTCGGTAAAGAAGAGAGAGACCAGCATCATCATGCTCATGTGCCTTGAACCGGCATTCTCGGTAAAATGTTGGGTACTTGCACTTCGCAAGTCGTAGGATCACATAATGAGAAGCAACAAACTTCTTTTCTGTATAAACACCGAAATTGTAATGCCATACAATTTGGTTCAAGACCTTAAATCCACAGTTCTTTGCCGCTTTGATCATGTGATCAAGATTAGTCGTCCCAGAGACTGCATAGAGCGTCCCGGTTGGTTTGAGTATCCTGTAGGCTTCTTTAAGCCAACGATAAGAGAAATCATAGTAGTCAACAGGTGCTGTGACATACCCTTTTATGACATGCTTGCTCTTACGATTGTACACAGCATCAAGCTTGTCTTCGCCAATACCAAATGGAGAATCACAAATCATGCAGTCGATAGACTCTGCCTTGATCCTTCTCGCCCCAGTAATGCAGTCTTCGTTGTAGGGTCGGAATTTCATTTGTTCCTCCATATCATATCAAGCATCCAAGCCTCTGCTTCTTTCAAAGTCAGTGCATAAGGAGTGAACACACCACCTAAAGCAAGGCAACGGAGCTTCTCATCAAAGATCACATACCCAACTTGCCGTTTCGCAAGGATGTAGCCATGCCTTTGTAATCGCTTTCGTATACCTATTCTATTCACAACAACCTCCTTGCTCACACAGGCTCATTTACGCGACAATCTTCGTTACCTTATCCCTTGGAACGATCCAGTAAGTCCGCTTAAACGACTTGACTGGAACTTCCTTGATTTGCGTTCGTCCTTTTCCACAACGAATCCTACGCGTATGAGAAGGAACTTGATGTTCTATCTCACATTTTCCATTCGTGTAGTTAGGGTTTTGTGTTAGTTGATGCGGGTAATGATATTTCTTTGCCTTCGCAGAGAGAGAAATCTTGATGGTCACATTGCCGAACTGAGATTTTCCGGAAAACTTGTGCTTCTTCTTGCCACCTGAGACATCGAGATAGTCCTTCATGTGCTTCGCATGAAACAGCTTGGCAATCCAGTAGAAAGTCTCCAAGAGTTCCTCTTCATTGCCTTGACTCGTCGCTATCTTGACGACACTATCTTTAAGGCGGAGAACGGAGTAAGCAAAGCGACCATTAGGAAGTTGCGTCACCTCTGTAAAATCAAGACCATGCTTTACTCCGCCTGAGTGAAGAATTAGTTTTCCTCGTCCATTCTGCTCAGTCATTTCCATCAACCAAGGGCGGCGAAAATCATAGTGATCGATAACGTCATCAAACTCCGCTTGATTGAGTTGAGGTAGCGGGATTGCCATATCAACTTCATAACTCTCAATACGGGGAAAGGCTATGAATGGATATAAGCCGAGCTTGCACTGTGTCTCGTTTATATCCATGTTGCCTGAATTGAAGGAAGAGTTTATGAAGTTCTTATATACTCCTTCATCAAACTTTCTCAAAGAACGCATCTTCGCCAGCTCTACATCAAAGTTTTTCAGCAGCTGTGCCATATCATCCTCCAAAGTCATAAATTCATTGACCGACTAACAGTCGGGTTCCATGGGATTTATTGGAGGGACTATTCACAGTCCCTCCAACTTCTACTTATCCTGCCCTTCTCATCTGGCTGAGGAACTCCCCAACAGACATCGAGATGGTGAATCCTTCATCCTCGTCGATTGGAAGAGGAAAAGGAGTCTTCTGTTTCGCCAGATTCTCGATCTCGTCTTCTTCCAGTTCTACCCACTGCCCGTTACGGTAGACTTCGATAGCCAACCATTCTTTGACCGGCTCGTAGACCGCAAACCACTCAGATGGATTGGCATTTGTTTGCTTTCCTGCTTCTTCCAATCCCCTTGCGATTGCAGATTTGATTCCGCTGTGAGCCTTGTGGTACTTCCAATCAAACATCTCTCGATCAACGACAAATCGAACAGGCGTAAAACCAAAGTCGATCATGCCTTGAAGAGAGCTTGTCCCCGCCTTGCATGCCGTCGTTTCATAGACGGGGTTTGTAGAAAACCAAACTGCATGCTTTTCTAAGCCAAGAACACCAGCCCCAGCCAGTTTTATTCCATGCTTCCTAATCGAAGCAATCCGATCAGACACCGTGTAGTGATAAGCTTTCATTGCATCCTCCTAAGAACTTTCAGATTCCCTACGGAATCTGTAGAACTCTTTCCTTACGCCAATTTCTGACTTTGGCTGGGCAACAGCGAGCATTGCTCGTATAACTTGCCGTTCCCAACCAAAGATCGCTCAATCAAACTCCCAGCCCCTCGGCGGCAGAAGGTTAAGAGTTGGTTTCCCCTCAAAATTTATCTGACCGGAGGCATACAGAGCAGAAAGGTCAATCCAACGCTCGTCTGTTTTCTGCCCATCCCAGATAACTCGGGTTAACCCATCACGAGTTTCGTTTGTGACAAATACTTCATGGAAGCATTTCCTCAGTTGAATCCAGCGAACTATCTCGATCCGCTCTTTCCTATTTGACAAAGTGCGGCTATCGAGTTCTTCATTTGTATAGACGCCAGCTTGCTCAAGCATTTGAAAGAAAGGCATTATCGCGTCCATACCACTCTGATTAGCTGGAATAGTTACTGATAACAAGGTTCCAGAATTAGTGAACTTAGGCTTACGATTCTTACGCGACATATAGACTCCTTCATCCATGCTTCAGACCCCATACGGAATCTGTAAAATCCTTTGGACAGACCTCGCCTGTAGGTGGTCAACGACCATCTTTCTTAAAGGCAGAGAAATGAACCTGTTTGGTGTTAGCCTATGGCGGCTTAGTGTTAGCCGCAGACTGGCTGATCATGCGGCTACTCCTTTTCGAACCTTCGAAAAGGGAATGACCTTTGTGGAAGCCACTGCTACCTTGAACTCATCCATATTCTGGATGTCCCGTAAAAGCAGTTTTCCTGAAGGCATCAGTTTCCAGAAAAAGCCAATTCGACTGTTTCCAGATGCGATCACTAAAATGGTCTCATGGGCAGAGAGATGGACACTCCTTGCCATACCGTGGCGAATGAGAGTGGCAAGCAATCTAAGACTGCTCTTTAACTCAACCTCTCCTTCAGATACTTGCAACGAGAGAGGAAGGGAGATACTATAATTTTCGTTCCGCAAGCATAAGTAAATCCGTTTTGCTACCAGCATCCCTGCTTCCTCCCTCGCCCATTTGATACTTTCTATTGTATCAGAAAATCCACTAAAAACAAAATTTATTTGCTTACTATACAACACTTTAAGACGCATATTGATGCCATTTATCGTGTTTGAAACCTTATTGATCACTTGCCAGACAGGAGCTATTCTTTATGCACATTGGAATAATTATGAGGAAGGTATGCTATTCCCACCATTCAATTATCTCAGCAGGGATATATCTCTTGATAAAATGTCTGTAGTGGTAGAAAAACCTACAGAACCGTTTTTCGGGTATCAACTTGATCCAGCAACTGGGAAAAATGTTAAAGCTGATAATGAAGCAGAATGTGTGGAAGATATTTTTAAACAGCTGGTTGATGAACAACAACCGATTTATATACTTGCCGAAATAATAGATAAAAAGTATCACCATCTTAGTGAGTTCAAGTTCAATGCCTACATGCTACTTCGGATCATAAGAAACCCAGCATACTGCGGATTTTCATATGATTATTCAGGTATTTTGAAGAAATCTACTTTGTATACTGATCCGATAATCGATGTGACGCTTTGGCAAAAGGCTGTAGCAATCGTTAACTACAGACGATTTGAAGGTTATGGAAGCAAGAATCAGTTGGAGTTCCCATTATCAGGTTTTATAAAATGCCCCATATGTTGTAATGACTTCTATAGAAAGGCAAGAGAATATCCAAAGAAAAGCACTAAGAGCGGTAGTTCGCTATCTCCGTATTACCAACATTCACGCACTAATCATCAATGCAACAATAGCACATATATAAAAGCAGAGCCTTTAGAACGCATTTCAATGATGATCATGATAGACATGCTGACATCAAAGAAGTATCGTGCAGACCTTATTAAAGACTATAATTTTTACCAAAATTACCTTCGGTCTTGGGGCGACAAAAAAACTAATGAATCTTTAATTTTCCTTGACCTATTTGATCCCTATAGATTCATCATCAACCAGCTTTTTCTTAACCCGTTTGACAAAGAATCTGGCGAACAAGTTGATACTCTTTTTGAAAAAATAAATGATTCAAATTCTTTATTGATTAAGGAGTTCAATAAATACATCGAGGAAACATTCCAAGCAATTGTTTCAAGAAAAAAGCCTGATTACTTTAATGCAGTCAGAAGTCTATTTGAAGAAATAACTGTATACAACAATCGTATAACTTTCTTACTTGGGACACAGCAAACAGTAATTATCAATCCGCATAAACTGACATTAGAATTGAAACAGAAAATTAATGCACATACTTCAAAAAAACTCTTTGGTGGCGATCTCGAAATCTTTCAAAAGGTTCTTGATGAACTGATCCCATTTTTAGAGTATAAAACAACTCAGCAATACTATGCTGATGAATTCGTTATAATACAGGAGGCAAACCAGATTCAATTTGCCTTCTTCGAAAAACATAAGACTCCTTACAAATATTATTATGAAAGAGCCAATTTTATAAATATCGATGATACAGCAACCACAATCAAGGGTGCCTTGCCCTATCAAGTGAACCATGCTGGTGGTATCTATATAGATTCCAATGGTGAAAGACTCATTACAAGCACAGTCAATGATTTAAAAACAGTTCTCACGATTTTAGTCTCTGGCAAGCATTATATTAATTCACGATACATCCATCGCCTACCTGAATGGTTTTATGGAGCGAATTTTGAGTATTTTAAGGTGGGAAATGAAAGAATAGCCTTCATCATAGAAGAAGGAAAAGTAAAAGCCTATAAACTACCGACTCGGGGAGTTCGCAAGGAGATGGGTATTGAGGAAGCATTGTCCTTGCTGAAGTCTGAGAAAGAATTTGATTATAGAGATATAGACTGAATGCTTTATGAACCAAGCATCTTCTTTTTTTCAATCCTAACCTGCCTCTGAGCCTTCCGCCATAGGTCAAGGTTTATGATTGGCGTCAGGTTTTCGACCTTTCGAAGTCTCAAGCCTTGTTGTAGATACCCCGCGTAGATTGATCGTTCAGCAATCCCGCATATTCGGCTATGGCTATAGCGGTTACCTGATGAATCCCTTGCTTTCAAAGTGTCGAGTTCGGCTTTTATTTCTGGAATGGACTTTCCTTCAGCCAATCGTTCAAATATTATCGTAATGGCTTTCTGAAACTTCGGATCAGGCTCATATCGATCCCCTACACGCTGATACCCGAATAGCCTTGAGAATTGAACTTGCCCACCCGAGTAGTAGGCTTTGACGCCAGACCGCCGCTTGCTTTTAACTGCGGCTGTCTTTAGTGCTTTGATAAACTCCATAGGTTCGTGTCCTCCTATGGGTTATCTTTCGAAAATTTCTGGAAATCGTTCGATTTTTGTTTAAGTCGTGGTGCGAAGAGTCAACCAATGAGAGAAAGGTACGCCAAGGTGAGGTTCAACCCTGCTTCTGATTCAAAGCAGAGGCGGAGGAGTAAGCGTTGGGCGGGTGGTGTAAGGTTCATAGATTATCTTGGTACATTGAAAAAAGGTGCCGTTTTTATCGGCACCTTCATGGTTTAGAAACAACTACTCACCATGTTTTCTCGATGGCTTTTCGATACTTCTTCCCGTATTGCTTAATCGCTTCATCTGGCGTTAAGTGAGCGTAGCGTTGGGTCATAGCTTCTGATTCATGTCCTATTGTTCCACGAAGTGCATCGGATGGAAGAACAGTATAGAGTAAGGTGTTATAAGTATGCCTAAGTGAATGTACAACGATATTTTTGCGACCATCTGTATTGATTCCTGCATGTTGCATTGCATTTCGTAAAGCACACCTCAGCCTTCCAGATGATGATGGAGAAAATCCATCACTTCCAGCAAACACGAATGCGTCAGGTTCACTTTTACCTGCTAACTCAAGCCACTTCTTCAATAACTCAAATGTACGACTGGGAGGGACAGTGCCGCGAGCTTTCTTTCCCTTTGTCGGACCAAGCTTTTGCTCTGCGGTGATAGCTTTTGTAACTCGTACACCCTTATTCTTCCAGTCAATGTCAGACCACTTTAAGGCTCTAAGCTCTCCAGACCTCATCCCGCTTGTAAGAACAAGGTAAAGCATGGAGGCTTTTTCATAATCTCCCCAAATCCTAAGCAGGTCTTCATCATTATCTGGAAAAAGAAGATCAACCTCTTCTTTGGTTAGAGCGTCCCTTTTCTTATAAACTTGCTTCGAAAGTGGACTCACTTTGGACACTGGATTCGATTTTATCAATCCTTCATCTTCTGCCTCATTCATAACTATCTCAAATACCCGACGTACTTTATTCATAGTTTCATGTGCAGGAGGAGATGCTCTCAGTGATTTTGGCTTGAAAGAGCCATCCATGATCGAATTCCTCCAGCGTCGAACTTCCGCAGGAGTAATTGACGATAGAAGCATCTCCTTGAAATACGGAAGGATGTAGTTCTCAATATATGCTCGGTAGTCAGCAGTAAGCTTGGCGGTGACTGGTTTCCCATCACTGACCTTATTCGCAAGGTATGGACACTTTCCTACGATAAACATATTAGCACTGAAATCACCGAACAATACTTCCTTGACACCGTTTTCATCGACCGCTGTGATCTTCTGGCAGTATGCTTGAGCGTCTTTCTCTGTCCGGCAACCAGTCGAATGTCTTGTTCTTTTTGGGTCATCACCCAACCGATAGTAGTAGATACCGCCCTTTTTCGTAGGTTTCACCAATCGAAATGGTGCTTTGTACTTTGCCATGTCCGTTCACCCCTCTTTGTCATAGTTTTTAGGCAGGAATGACGACCTTATACGGTTCATCATGCCCGCCACCTTTAACTATGCTCGTTTTCGCCTCTTTTCTGGATTTTGAGGCGTTTTAGGGCAATTCAGGACGCTTGCAGGAAGTGGTCAACATTTGGTCAACATCGACTCCCCAAAAAGGGCGAAGAGGACTTGAACCTCCATGCCTCTCGGCACTAGCACCTCAAGCTAGCGTGTCTGCCAATTCCACCATCGCCGCGGGCAGTTCGACGAGCGGCGCTGGGCATCGCTCGACGGGGAAGTTTATACCTGAAACCAGGCGGATCTGTCAAGCAGTGACGTTTTCCGGCGGGTCGGTCGCCAGGAAGGCCGCCGCGAACGAGGACGCGTCAGGAGCGGCGATCGCCGCCGCCCTGAACGCGGGATCGCACAAGGTGCGCGCAAGCCTGGACAGGAGCCGGAGGTGCAGCGCTGCGGAGTCCTTGGGTCCCGCTATGAGAAAGACGAGCCGGGCGGGCGTGCCATCGGGGGCGCTGAAATCCAGGGGTTCCGCGAGCCTGATGGCAGCCAGCGAGGTTTCCGTGACGGCGTCGGTCTGGGCGTGGGGGATGGCGCAATCGGAGCCGAGGCCGGTCGGGGCCAGCGCCTCCCGCTCCATGACGGCACGCACGAGGGCGTCGCGATCGGGAGCCTTGCCGGCCGCGGCCAGCAGGTCGACGAGAGCGGCGACAGCGTCGGCCTTGGTGGGAGCGCTCACGTCGACGGCGCATCGATCCGGGCCGAAATACGCGGACAGCGTAGGCACGCTATGCCTCCTCTACGGCGCGTTCGGGGCCCGCGAACCAGTCTACCGGAACCGTGAACATGATGCCGTTGCCGGGAACGGACAGGCCGCCTATGACGGCGTCTATCAGCGGCCTCAGCCTATCGAGCACGCCGTCGTCGCGCACGACCGCCAGGATAGTCTTGTTCTTCGGTTTGTTTCCCTTCATGAATTCCTTGAAATCGGCGAAGAGGGGAACCTTGTAGGCGAGGAACCGTCCCATGCCCTCCGAGTCGAGTATCGTGGCTCCCGGTACGCCGGCCTCGATATAGGCCTCGAGGACCCCTTCCATGTGCCGCTCGTCATTAAGCACGAGTACGAGTAATTTCACGGGCGCCTCCGGGACCAGTATCCCCGCGGAAAGCCCGATTTGTCAAACTGAAGCGAACGGCCGAAGCGGCGGCTAGCGCCGTCGCGAACCCCAGGTAACGCCTTTCGCTATATCGCATTATATCCCTCCGCGGCGCCCTTCTAAGCGCCTTCGCCCAAGAGCGCATACGGAATCCGCGGTTCGGCCTCGCCCTTGGGCCTCGCCTCCTCGTTCGAGCCATGGGCATGGTGTAGTCGGGGCGTAGCCGAATGCAAGGTCGCCACGCCGTTTTGCGCGACGCGCATTCCAAAGTATCTTCTGTAGCATGGGAATATACGAAACGCTCGTTACGGCCTATGACGAACTCTTTCCGCCGGCCCCGGCCGCGCAAGCCTTCTTCGGCTACGCTCGGCCGAAGCGGGCCGGGCGCCCCGCGCTGGCCATAGACCTCGGCTGCGCTACCGGCGCGCACGTCGCGCTACTGGCGGGGACGGGGTGGTCGGCGCTCGGCGTAGACCCGTCCGCCGCGATGATCGCGGCGGCTAACGAGCGCCACGGCGACCTGGCGGGAATACGGTTCGCGACGGGATCGATGCAGGACGTCGACGGGCTGGCGCCTCCGGGTTCCGCGTCCATGATACTCTGCGTAGGTAATACCCTTCCGCATCTCGGACGATCGGAGCTCGGCGGGTTCTTCTCTCGATCGGCCGAGACGTTGGAACCGGAGGGGCGCCTCGTCGTACAGATGCTCAACTACGCCAAGCTGCTCGCCGAGCGGCCCGCGTCGCTGCCGGACATCCGTGCCGGATCGTGGCTCTTCCGCCGGTCGTACCGGTACGGGGACGACGGCTCGGTCGTATTCGCGACGGAGCTATCGGAAACGGGCGGCGCCGAGAATCCCGAGCGCGGTGAGACGGTCCTGACGCCGTTCACCGTAGACGAGGCGCTCGCGGCGGCCGGGGCCGCCGGCTTCTCGGCGCTCGGCGTCTACGCGTCGTGGAACCGCGATCGATTCGACCCGGCCGCGTCGACGGTCGCCCTTATCGACCTGAGGCTCGGGCCGTAAGCCCGCCCGGTCAGGCCGTAACGCGCGCGATCGCTACGCAGCGGCCGTCTTCGCCTATTTCGAAAAGCGCGCCGGAGATGACGGAATCGCCCTCGGCTACTTCCATCTTCAGGGGCATCTGGCTGAGGTTGCGCCGCAGGCATATGTCGACGTTGACGCCTATCACCGAATCCGTCGGCCCGGACATGCCCAGGTCGCCGATATACCCCGTCCCGGCCGGCAGGATCCTCTCGTCGGCGGTCTGTACGTGGGTATGCGTACCGGCGAAGGCCGAGACGCGGCCGTCAAGGTACAGCGCCAACGCCTCCTTCTCCGGGAAGGACTCGGCGTGGAAATCGACGACGACCAGGCTACCCGCGGGCAGCGCCGCGATCAGTTCGTCCGCCCTGGCGAACGGCGAGTCTATGGGGCTCATGCCCTCGCGCCCCTGCAGGTTGACGACGGCCCAACGGGCGCCGCCCTTCTCCAGCTCCGCTACGCCGCGTCCGGCGGCCATCGCGGGGTAGTTGGCCGGTCGGAGTACGCGCCGTCCGCCGTCGAGCAGCTCGGAGGCGCCCTTTTTCTCCCATATATGGTTGCCGCTCGTTATGACGTCGACGCCGGCCGAGAACAGCGCGTCGGCGTTCTCCGCGGTCAGGCCGAAGCCTCCCGCGGCGTTCTCGCCGTTGGCCACGACCAGATCGGCCCGCCGTTCCCGCGCCAGCGACGGCAATCGCTCGCGGATGGCCTTGATGCCGGAATCGCCTATCACGTCCCCGAGCATCAGGACCCTGAAAACCTTCGCCATCGATTATCCGCCTTCCGCCCCTATCCTATCCGCGCCGGGTAGGGTGGCGCAAGACGCGCCTGGCGCAAGACGCGCCTGGCGCCCGGCGGGCGAAAAAAAAGGCCGCCCAGGAGGGCGGCCCGTATCGTATGCGGAAATACGCTTATCTCGCGTACTCGACGATCCGCGTCTCGCGGATGATCGTTACCTTGATCCTGCCCGGATAGCGCATGTCGGTCTCTATCTTCTTGGCGATGGATTTGCCGAGTTCCTTGGCGTCTTCGTCCGATACCTTCTCGTTGTTGACCATGATGCGCAGTTCACGCCCGGCCTGGATGGCGAACGCCTTGTCGACGCCGGAGAAGCTCTCCGCGATGCTCTCGAGGCTCTCGAGGCGCTTCACGTAGTTATCGAGCGTCTCCCGCCTGGCTCCCGGCCTCGCGGCGGATATGGCGTCGGCGATCTGGCACAGCACGCTCTCGAGGCAGATCGGCTCGATATCGGCGTGGTGGGACCCGATCGCGTTGACGACGCGGGGATCCTCGCCGAGCTTGCGGGCCAGGTCCATGCCGACCTCGGCGTGGTTCTGGTCGGAGTCGGTCTCTATGCCCTTGCCGATATCGTGCAGCAGGGCGCCGCGCTTGGCGAGATCCCTGTTGGCGCCGATCTCGGCCGCGAGCATGCCCGCGATGACGGCCACTTCCTTGGAGTGCGACAGCACGTTCTGGCCGTAGCTGGTGCGGAAATGCAACCGCCCGAGAGCCCGTATAAGCTCCGGGTTCATGTTGTGGAGGCCCAGGTCGAAGACGACCTTCTCGCCCTCCTCGTAGATCCTCTGCGATATCTCGCGGCTGACCTTCTGGACGACTTCCTCGATGCGGGCCGGGTGTATGCGACCGTCGACGATGAGGCGCTCGAGCGATACGCGGGCGATCTCCCTCCGCACGGGGTCGAAGCACGAGATGACGACGGCCTCGGGCGTGTCGTCTATGATCACGTCGACGCCGGTCAGGGTCTCGAGGGTGCGGATATTGCGGCCCTCTCGACCGATGATGCGTCCTTTCATCTCGTCGCCGGGCAACGCCACGCTGGTCACGGTCACCTCGGCGGTGACGTCGGCGGCCAGGCGCTGCATCGTCGTAACGAGGATATCGCGCGTACGCTTCTCGGCGCCCGTCTGCGCTTCCTGCTCGATCTTGTTCAGCAACGCCTGCGCGTCATGGCGGGCCTCGTTCTCGAGCCCCTGGATGATGAGTCGCTTGGCTTCTTCCGGGCTGAGTCCGGATATGCGTTCGAGTTCCTTGCGATAGCGTTCCTCTTGGCCCGAAAGGAATTCTTCCTTGGCGCCTATGACCTTGTTACGCTCATCCAAGGCCTCTTCCTGCTTCTCGAGAGTCTCTACCTTCTTGTCCAGGTTCTCTTCTTTTTGGACGAGACGGCGTTCGTAACGCTGAATCTCCGCTCTTCGTTCGCGGGTATCCCGCTCTTGCTGGTTTCTCTCCCTGATGAGCTGATCTTTGGCCTCGAGCAGTATCTCGCGCTTCTGCGCCTCGGCCTGTTTTACCGCTTCTTGCGTTATACGCGCCGCCCTCTGCTCAGCGGCCGTAAGTTGAAATCTGGCGTAAAGCCAGCGGATCATCCATCCCAGGAAAAGACCGGCAAGAGGAAGGGCTATGTACAGTATAGCCATCCTATCCTCCTGTTTTAATAGAATATCAGCATCATTATAGTGAACGGATGGTCTTTGTCAAGAAAACATGTCGGAGAACGCCTCGGCACGGGCGGCATAGATAGCCGCCGATCGTCGTTGACGGCTGGGAAGCCGCGTATTATCATCGTCTTGAATCGTCGACCTCCGATCCCGGAGTCGGCGGTCATCGATCCGCATCGGCGGGTCGCGATATAACACGGCCAGCGAGCCGACGCACGGAGACTTCACTATGTCCAAGAAAATCTATGTCGGGAACATGAATTACGCGACGACGGAGGACAGCCTCCGGGAACTGTTCGGGCAATTCGGCGTCGTCGACTCGGTCGCGGTCATCATGGATCGCGCGACCGGACGGGCCAAGGGCTTCGGATTCGTAGAGATGGACAGCGACGAGGCGGCTATGGCGGCCATCGGGAAGCTCGACGGACAGGATTTCGAGGGCCGCAAGCTCAGGGTCAACGAAGCGCAGGAAAAACCGCGGGATTCCGATCCCCGGCGCTACTAGACCGACGGGAAGGGCTCCATCCCGAGCGCCGAGGCGATAGCCAGGAACCGCCCGGGGATCGGAGCCCTGAACGAAGACTCGGCCTCCGCTCCCGGCAGCCGTATGCGAAGCTCCAGCGCGTGGAGCATCAGCGTCGCGTCCGGGAACCGGCCGTCCTTCTCGCCGTAGATAGGGTCGCCCAGTATCGGGCAGCCTAGCGCCTTGCAATGGACGCGCAGCTGATGGGTACGGCCCGTCCGCAATCCCAGCGCCAGCACGGAGTAGCCGCCCGCCTTGGCGACGACCCGCCATTCGCTTATCGCGCGCTTGCCCGCGCCTTCCTCGGACGGCGCGAACCGCTTGCGGTCCTTGGGATCGCGGGCGAGCCACCCGTCGATCCGCCCCGAGTCGGCCTTGGGCGCGCGCCTGACTATGGCTACGTACGTTTTCACCGTCGTCCTGCCGCGGAACTGGGCCGAGAGGAATTCCTGCGCGGCGGCGGTCTTTCCAGCGATGATGACGCCTGACGTATCCTTGTCGAGCCTGTGTACTATGCCCGCCCTGGATGGCGCGGCGAGCCCACCGGCCGCGAACCTGCCGAGCAGCGCGTTCGCGAGCGTACCCGACCAGTTGCCGTGGGCCGGATGGACGACCATGCCCTGCGGCTTGTCCATGACGATGACGTACTCGTCCTCGTACAGCACCGACAGGGGTATAGCCTCGGGCAACGACGCCGAGCTACGGTCCTCCTCGTCGCGGAGCTCCGCCACGAACCGGTCGCCTTCGCTCACGAGCCGGGACGGCTTGGCGGCCTTGCCGTTCACGCTCAGCGCGACGAGCCTGGCCTTGAGCTGGCTCCTCGTGAGCAGCCGCATCTCCTCGGAGACGTACTTGTCGAACCTGACGGCTCCCTTAGCCTGCACCGTGCCCTCTACCCGCTCCATAGGCCTTTTCCGGGGTACGCTTTACCCCTGCGTCCAGAACGTCTATACTGGCTACGAGGAGCGGACCGCCCTCGGGGCCGCCAGTAGTATACGGATAATGCGGGGACGGTACAATCGAAGCGCGTAGGGAGCGATCATGATAACGTGGAAACGGTGGGATCTGCCCAGGAACGAAGGAACCCGCCTGCACCAGTTCGGCGACATGCGCATATGCATAGCCGTCGACATGGCGGGCGACGGAGATATCCTCGCGGCCCTGCCTATCTATCCCGACCGCCCTACGGAGACCAGGAAGAAGCCCCGGATCCCGGCCAACCTGGCGCTGCCGTCCCTTTCGGATCGGGCGTGGACCCGATTCTACATGGGCAGCAGGGGCGACTACGAGATCGTGCCCGCCTATCCGCCCATCCCTACCTGCGTCCGGCTCAAGGACCCATTCTCGCTGCCTCCGGGGTCTACGCTCGAGGGCTGGATATTCTCGCGCATAGAGGCCTGCATACGGGTAGGAGATACCTCGGTCGTATCCTACCCGCTCACGCGGCCGGCCAAGACGCTGTACGGCCCGCCCGACGCAGGCGTCGTCTGCAGGTACGACGAGGCGGAGTTCCTCGCGACGGCCGAGCCCATCGTCTCGTCGCTCCACGCCGATCCCCGGTTCGTCGCGCATCCGGTACGGCTGAAGAACGTGTCGGCGACGCCCGTCGTGGTCAGCGACCTGTGCATATACGGCGAGCAGCTCTCCATCTTCGGCGTCGAGTCGATGCTGCAGAGCGAGAAGCTCCTGTTCGCGTTCAGCTCCTCGGGCGTCCGCATGAGCCTCGACGGACAGGCTCCCCTGCCCCGGGGGGCGAGGACCGTCGCCAAGCCGTCGGTCTCCGGGGAGGAACGCTTCATAGAACGCTCCTTCGAGCTGTTCAAGACCATAACGAGGATCTGACATGGACCCTAGCACCGTCGCCGCCGAGACCGCGGCAAGGACCGAAGCGACCCCGTTCTCGTCCAGGCTCGGGGAGATCATCCCGAAGAACGCCATCTTCGACAGCCTGTTCACCGTCGACGCCGCCATCAAGGCCGCGCGCGTAGCGCTCGCCTTCGTCCTGGGCCTCATCCTCGTCGGTCTCGTCATTACCGTGCTCAAGCGCCTGATAAAGAAGCGGACGGACCCCAGGACCGGGGGGCTCGTCATCAAGGTCGCCCAGTACCTGGGATTCGCGTTCATCATAATCAGCACCCTCGAGGCCGCCGACGTCAACCTCTCGGCGCTGCTGGGCGCCGCGGGCATAGCCGGCATCGCGATCGGCTTCGCCGCCCAGACCTCGGTGTCGAATTTCATAAGCGGCTTCTTCATCGTTTCCGAGAAGACCTTCACGCACGGCGACGTCATCAACGTCGACGGAAAAACGGGCCTCGTCTATTCCATCGACGCGATGTCGGTGAAGCTGCGGACCTTCGACAACCAGCTGATACGCATACCCAACGAGACGCTCATCAAGTCCAACGTGTCGAACATCACGCGCTTCCCGGTACGTCGGCTCAACATGGATATACTCGTGACCTACGACACCGACGTCGAGCGCGCGAGGGCCATACTCATGGACGTCGCGGCCGAGGATCCGAACGCGCTCAGGAATCCCGAGCCGGTATTCATGATGACCGGTTTCAAGGACAGCGGCATCGGCCTGTTCTTCGGCGTCTGGTTCGCCACGGCCGAGTGGTTCGACGGCAACAACGACATGTACATAGCCGTGAAGAAGCGCTTCGACGCCGAGGGCATCGAGTTCGCGTATCCGACGATGACCGTCCTGCCAAGACCGGCTCTTCCCGTCCCCAACGCCTCTCCGGCTCGCGGAAAGAACCGCTCATAGGCGATTAGTCCCGCCTCGCCGGGGCTCTTTTTATTGACGGTTCGCCGCCTACGTCGTATCTTGGACTGACGCCGGCGGCTATGTCCGGCGATAAAAACGGAGGAACCGCATGAGCTACGAAAACGAACTCGCCAAGGTAAGCCTGTTCTCGAACCTCGAGGCGAAATATATCAAGGGAATCGCCCAGATCTGCACCGAGAGGGATTTCAAGGCGGGAGACCAGCTGATGAGGCAGGGAGAAGACGGCATAGGCCTCTTCATCATCCTCTCCGGCAAGGTAAAGATCGAGAAGACGAACGCCTCGGGGAAGTCCGTGGAGATAGCCTCGAACGGCCCCGGCGACGTGATGGGCGAGTTCGCGGTGCTGGACGGCGCCAAGCGCACGGCCACCGTCACCGCCACCGAGGCGACGAAGTGCCTCGTGCTGGCGTCCTGGGAGTTCACGTCCTTCATGAAGGCCCACCCCGAGGTCGCTATATCCATACTGCCTATCGTCGTAACGCGCTTCAGGGAGACCAACGACGCGCTGATCGGCGCCTCGGGCGTCCGGACCTAGGCCCTCCGCTCCCAGTCGAACGCGCGCAGCGCCGCCTCCGGATCGAAGGCGACGGCGCCGCCCTCGACGACGATATCCGCCGATCCGAATTCCTCCATAGCCCGCGACCCGGCGACGGGCAGGGCTATGCAGGACATGCCGGCGGCCCTGGCCGCCGCGACGCCGTAGCGGGAGTCCTCGAGCACGAGGCACGAGCCCGGCTCGACGCCCAGTCGCCTCGCCGCCTCGAGGAACACGTCGGGCTCGGGCTTGCCTCGGGGCACCTCGGCGGAAGACACGCGAACGGCGAACAGCCCGTCCAAGCCGTTGCCCCTGATCATCAGCTCTATCACCTCGGGGGACGAGCCCGACGCTATCGCCAATCCGACGCCGCGGCGCGACAACTCACGGGCGAACGCCTCGACGGCGGGGAACGCCTTGACCCGGGACGGCGCGTAGCGCGCGTACGCTTCGTCCTTCATCCTGATACGCTCCTCCAGGGAAAGGGCGCGTATCGGACTATCGGGATACATCCGTTCGAGCGCGCGCATCATCTCGTACGCGCCGCGCCCGGTAAACGACGCGTTCAGCTCCTCGGTATAGTCGATGCCGTATCCCGCGAGGAAGTCGCGGTCGCTCGCGTAGTACGCCGGCTCGGAGTCGAGCAGGGTCCCGTCCATGTCGAAGAGCACGGCGGCGACCCGTCTACGCGCGGCCGCCGCCGTTCGCTCGCCGTCAATCACCGGAGCCGGCCTTCCGGGCGGTCCCGGCCCGTACCAGGGAGAACAGCCTGCGTACGAGGCCTAGCCGCCCGAACGCCAGCCACCACAGCGCCGCTAGCGCCAGCGCGGCGGGCACGCCGTAGACGACGAGGCCCACGAGCGCGACTACAGCGACGCGGAACGCGTCGGCTACGCCATCGAACAGGCGCCCGAGCGACTCGCCCAGGGTGGGCCGCGACGGGTCGGCCGATCTCGCCGCCCTGATGGACAGGGACAGCGTCGCGAGGTCTATGCGATCGCCGAGGTCGCGGAAGGCGCCCTCGAGGCGCTCTATGTCGTTCGTGGTCTCCGACAGCCGCGCCTCGACGGCGAGCATGTCCTCGACGCTCTGCGCCTTGCGCAGGTAGTCGCGGTACCGTTCCTCGAGGAGGCGCTTGTTGCGGAGCCGCCCGTCCAGGTCGAAATAGGAGTCGGTGACGTCCTCCGCGGACACCGAGCGAGAACGCGTCTTGCCGGCGCCGGCGAAGGCGTCCATCAGCGCTTCGAGCGAGGCGACAGGCACCCGGAGCTCCAGGTACGCGGAATCGGCCTCGTCGCGGCGCACGGAAACGTAGCCGCCGGCCTCCTTGACCGCCGCGACCGCGGCGGCCTCCGCCACGGCCGGGTCGTCGACCTCCACGGTCATGTCGGCGCGGTATACCAGCTTGCGGCCGGCGTCGGCCGGGACGGCCTCGCCGCGGGCGGGGCCGGCGTCCCGAGCCGCCGACTTCATCGACGCCGGCGCGGCGTCCCCGAACGCCGCCGCCTCGGCGTACTCAGCGCGCGAGCACGAGGCTCCGAGCGCCGAGAGGGCTACGACGGCGAGGGCCGACATAAGCGAGCGCCTATTCATCATCAGGTTCCTCCATAGCCGCCGTCGCCTCGTCGGACCGGCGGCGCGACCCCGTAGGCGGGTCGTAATACTCCACGTTCCACAGGAACAAGCCGCGGGCCGGCGCGGTAACGCCCGCGCGGCCCCGTTCTCGCGATTCCAGTATATCGCGCATCGCCGTCTCGGGCGCCCCGGACGCGTCCAGCTCCACCAGCGTCCCGACGAGCGACCGTACCATGCGCCACAGGAACGCGTTGGCGGCTATATCGAAGACGATGGCGTCGCCTTCGACGTAGAACGCGGCGTGATGCAGGTACCGGAAACGGTTCTCGCTCGGATCCTTCGCGGCGGCGAACGCCTCGCAGTCGATCTCGCCGCGGAGGCATGCCGCCAGGCGGTTGAGCCTCGCGAGATCGGGTCGCCTGAATACGTGCCACGCGTAGCGGTCGAGGTGCGGCAGCTGGGCCGGCCCGACGCGGATATAGTACTTGTAGCGGCGCAGCCGCGCGTCGAAGCGGGCGTGGAAATCCGGATGGGCGTCGGCCGCGCGGACGATGCGGACGTCCCTCGGCATCAGCCTGTTAAGCGCCGGCTCGAAGCGGTCGGCCGGGATGCTCGCGATATCGGTGACGAAGTGGGCGACCTGGCCCGCGGCGTGCACCCCGGAGTCGGTGCGACCGGCGCCCACGATAGGCACGGGGTGGCCGTGCATCCTGGCGAGAGCCGACTCTATCTCCTGCTGCACGGTCCGCGCCCCGGCCTGCCGCTGCCA
Organism: Spirochaetae bacterium HGW-Spirochaetae-3; assembly: GCA_002839315.1. Taxonomy (GTDB): domain Bacteria; phylum Spirochaetota; class Spirochaetia; order Treponematales; family UBA12059; genus SZUA-370. Next base: position 169,519 of record PGXV01000009.1, on the reverse strand, counting down.
TCCGCAGAAGTCGGTCCCGTCGTACGCGACTACGATCCTGACGACGCGATCACTCATTCTCGTCGTCGCCCTCCTGGAGCTCCGTCTTGAGGCGCTCGTAGAGGTCGCGCGCCTTGTCCAGCAGGGGGCCGGGCTTCGATTTATTCTTCTTGCCGAATCCGAACATCCTCGCCACCGACACCTTGGCCGCCTTCAGCCGCTCGTGCCGCGCCGCCTGGTCGTCCGTCGGGCCGTACTTGAGCTCGAGTATGGCAGCCATGTACAGCACGCCCTCGTGGCCGTAGTTCTTGTCCGTGTCGGGCCCCAGGTAGCGCTGCGACGAGTACGGTTCCTTGCCCGTCTGCTCGAGCTCTATGGCGGCCTTGTAATAGAAGCGCGCCTTGCGGTAGAAGAGCCCGGTGACGTAGTCCCAGTTCTCGTTCGGCGCCCTGGCGTGCAGGTCGTGACAGAGCCAGGCCGCGCGGACCGACGATATGGCGCACTTGATGGTCGGCGCGAATTCCTTGGAGAACAGCTCGTAGCAATGCAGCGCCAGGTAGTAGCTCGCCGCGCCGGAGAGGAGGCCCCGGGGCGACTGGTAGTCGAGCGGCGTGAAGACCTTCGCCGCCTCCTCCGTCCTCGACTCGATGCGATCCCTCAGCTCCGACGAGAACTTAGCGCCCGCCGGCAGGAAATCCTGCCTGAAGGCGGAATAGAAGCACGACGGGCAGGTCTCCAGCTCGTAGACGAGCGGATGCACCTCGCCGAACGCGTGGAGCGGCTTATAGGTACGATGGAGCTCGTCGGTCATCTCGTCTGCGCTTACGCGGCCGGAGAACAGCTCCTCGCGATGGAAACTCGCGTCGCAGACGGGGCAACGGGTCGCTTCCTTGGCGGAGAACGTTACCTTGCGGTCCTTCTCGGGTTTCTTCGCCGTCTGTATCTTGTACACGCTAGGCCTCCAGGACGACCATCGCGATAGCGTTGTCGCTCTCGTGGGTCAGCGAAAGATGGATGGACGAACAGCCGAGGGCCCTGAATTTCTCGAGGGCGCTACCGTACAGCCTCATATCCGGCCTGCCGTTATGATTGTTGATGACGCGGATATCCGCGAGCCTGACGCCGCGGAGGCCCGTACCGATGGCCTTGCCGAAGGCCTCCTTGGCCGCGAAGCGCGCGGCCAGCGACAGGGCGGTGCTCGTGCCCCTCGAACGGGCGGACGACAGCTCGTCGGGATGGAAGAACCGCTCCGGGAGGCCGGGCACGGACAGCCAGTGCGCTATCCGCCGCACGTGTACGACGTCGACGCCTATGCCGAGTATCACCGTCGGGCCTCCGCCCTGGTTTCCGCCTGCTCGGCCTCTACGGTCACGGTGGCGGCCGCCGGCGACCACGACTCCACGTCGAATCCGGCCGGGAAACGCGGCACGACCGCGACGACGTAGACGCCGGGCCCCTCTATGCTCGACAGGTCGACCTCGAGCGCCCCGGGAGCCGGAACGAACGCCTCGAGCTCGGCGCTCGACGCTGCGACCCTGGCCGATCCGGACAGCGAGGGCGCGTTCATCCTGAGCCCTTCGCGGAGGCCTACGAAGCCGATCTCGAGATCCTGGTAGTTCCGGAAAACCATGGCCTTCTTCACCTGCGCGGAGAACTCTATCGAGTTGGCGGACAGGAGACCGACGAAGGGATCGCGTAACGCTATCTTCGTATTCGCGGTGAAGTTGTCCGAGCGGCCGGTCAGCTCTATCGGCTCCGTGGCGGCGTCTACGAATTTCTCCATGACGCCGGCGGGGCCGAAGACCTCCACCCTGGGCGGCGACAGCGCGAATCCGGCCAGCTCGTAGCCCGGCTCCAGGTAGCCGCGGAAGCTGGGCACGACCTGCACCTCCTTGACGACGCGCGGCTCTATCGACAGCGCTATGTCCGACGGGTCGACGCTTATCTCCAGAGGATCTATGCCCAGGGCGCTCCCCAGCTTCTCTATGCGCACCGGCACCCGCCAGACGCCGGCGCTCGTATAGCCGCGCAGGTCGAGCGTCGCCTCGATATCGCCCTCGAGCACCGCGTATATAGCGTTCGACTCGCCGCGTAGCACGAGCCTGACCGTGCGCGGGTATTGGCTCGCGGGCACGAAGTCGTTGTTCGAGACGACGGTGAGCGGCACGGACATCGGGCGCTCCTCGAGCCGGTTCATCTGGAAGAAGTACGCGAGCGCGCCGGCGAGCGCGAGGGACAGGACCTTCGCGGGCCAATCGGCGAAGAAGCGCTCGAAGCGCTCCGGCCGCGACTTAGTCATCGAAGGCCCCCTCGTCGCTCAACGGACCTCCCGACGACTCGAGCAGCTGCCCGAGACGCTTGCGGAGCGTCGGCAGGCTGAGGTTGTAGTACAGCCTGGCGTCGTGGGCGAGCGATATGGCGCCCGTCTCCTCCGAGACGATCAGCACGACGGCGTCGGCGACCTCCGTCAGGCCGAGCGCGGCTCGGTGCCTCGTGCCGAAGCTGCGCTTGATGTCGCGCTGCTCGGACAGGGGCAGGAAGCAGCCGGCGGCGACGATGCGCCCTTCCTTTATGATGAGCGCGCCGTCGTGCAGCGGCGTATCGTACTCGAATATGGACAGGATAAGCGCGGAGCTCACCTCGCCGTCTATCCTCGTGCCTCGTTCTATGATCTCGTCGAGGGCGACGTAGCGGACGAACGCCAGGAGGGCGCCCCGCCGCTTCTCGGCGAGCAGCTCGGCGGCGTGCAGTATGGCGTCGAGCTGCGTCGACCGCGGGCCGTGGCCGCGCTTGAAGATGCCGCCCTGGCCGAGCTTTATGAATATCTTGCGTAGCTCCGGCTGGAAGATGATGGCGAGCGCTATGACGAGGCCGGGGGCCAGCAGGTTGAGCACCCACGACAGGGTCTCGAGCTTGAAGAAGAAGGCTCCGGCGTAGACGACGACGAGCAGGCCGGCGCCCTTCGCGAGCTGGACCGCCTGGGTCTTTATGAGAAGCCGGTACGTGGCGTATATGAGGTACGCGAGGATGATGACGTCGAGCGCGGGGCTGACCCAACGACCGAGAACGCTTATGAACGCCTGTATGCCCATCGTTCCGACCGTCCGCCTTCCCTCGTCGCTATGCGGACGCGGGCGGGACGACCCATCCCCGCGCCGCGTCGAATACGGCCAGCGCCTGGACCGTCTCCGCTACGTCGTGCACCCTGAATATGACGGCGCCCTTCGCGCGGGCGGCGCAGGCGGCCGCCAGGCTACCGGGGAGCCTTCCGTCGGGACCCATACCGCTTATCGCCCCTATGAACGACTTTCGCGACAGCCCCACGAGGACAGGATAGCCCGACGAGGCTATTTCATCAAGTCGAGACAGTAGCGCCAGGTTATCCTCGAGCCGCTTGCCGAAGCCGATGCCCGGGTCGACGACGATACGGTCGGCCGCGACCCCCGCGGCTATTGCGCGACCGGCCGCGGCGACGAGGAAGGCGACGACCTCGGCGACGCAGTCGACGTACCAGGGCGAGTCCTGCATGTCGGCGGGCGCGCCCTTCTTGTGCATCAGCACGACCGGGACGCCACGCTCGCCGCACAACGACGCCAGCGCGGGGTCGTCGCCGAGTGCCGCGACGTCGTTGACGATATCGGCGCCCGCGTCGAGCGCGGCGGTGGCCACGGAAGCCTTCCGCGTGTCTATGGAGACGGCGACGTCCCAGCGCGAGCGGATGGCCTCTATCGCCGGCACGACGCGGGAGGCTTCCTCGTCGGCGCCGACGTACTCCGAGCCCGGCCGCGTGCTCTCTCCGCCCACGTCTATGACGGCCGCGCCCGCGTCGAGCATCCCGGCGACGGTATCGACGACAGCCGCGCGCCCGTCGGGGCCGGACACGCGGCTGGGAGCGTAGAACGAGTCGGGGGTCGCGTTGACTATGCCCATCACGACGGCGCGCCCGCCCAGGTCGAGCGAGCGCCCGCGGGGCAGCGTCAGGACGCGGGGGCTCAGGCGCCGCTCCTCGAGGAGGCTCCGGCGTTCCTGGCGCCGATGGCGATCGCGCTGGCGGCCATGGCCGAAAGCGCCGTCACCGCGAGTCCCGAGGCGGACAGGCCTGCCGCGGAGAGCAGTTCCTCGCGCCGGGCCTGGGGCAGCGGGCGCTCGTCGAAGCCGAGCGCGACAGCCTTGGTATCGCCTCCCGCGGCGATAACCGCGGCGGCGAGATCGGATGCTACGCTGCCGGTCAGCACGCCTTCCTCGGCTATCACGACGAGGCCGTAGCGCCGGGCTACCTCGACGAAGGCGGCCGTATCTACCGGCTTCAGGAAGCGCAGGTGGTAGACGTCGGCAGCGACGCCGGAGGAGGCGCAGGCGGTGGCGGCGCGCAGGGATTCGTCGACCAGCGCGCCCGACGCGACGAACAGTATCGAAGCGGCCGAATCGCTCTTTCGGACGAATACGCCCTTGCCGGCGACGAACGGTTCCGCGTACACCGGCCGCTCGGGCGGGCATACGGCCTTGGGATAGCGAATCATCGTCGGACCGGACGCGGAGAGCGCCCATCGCAACGCCTGATCGAGCTCGGATGCGCTGGCCGGAGCGATGATCGCCAGGCCGGGCACGGCCCTGTAGGCCTGGATATCGTATATACCCTGGTGGGTCTCGCCGTCGTCGGGGACGGCGCCCGCCCTGTCCAGCGCGAACACGACGGGCAGCCCCTCGAGCGCGACGTCGTGGTGGACCTGGTCGAAGACCCGCTGCATAAAGGTAGAATAGATGGCGACGACGGGCCTGAGGCCGCCGGCGGCCATGCCGGCCGCGAAGGTCACCGCGTGCTCCTCGGCAATGCCTACGTCGAAGAACCTCGCCGGATAGGCCCTCTGGAAATCGCCTAGCCCGGTGCCGGATGACATCGCGGCGGTCACGCCGACGACCCGAGGATCGGCCGCCGCCGCCGCGACCATCGCCCGGCCGAAGGCCGCGGTGAAGGTCGGGCGCTTCGCCGCGGGGGCCCCGGCCGGATCCAGAGGATCGGACGACTGTATTTCAGGCGACGACTGTACTGCAGGCGACGACTGTATTTCAGGCGACACGCCATGGAAGGCCGCGGGATTCAGCTCGGCCGCGGGGTGCCCCTTGCCCTTCTTGGTAACGACGTGGACGACGACCGGCTTGCGGATAGCCCTGGCCTGGGCGAATACGTCGGTAAGCACCTGTATATTATGACCGTCGATCGGCCCCGCATACTCGAAGCCCAGGTCGGAGAACAGGCTCTCCTTGAAGAATATAGCCTTGGCGGCGCGCTTTATCCTCAGCACTATCGGATGCAGATGCGGGCCGAAGTACGGTACGCCGAGGATGACCTTGTCGACGAGGCGCCGGATCTTCTGGTAGCGGACGGTCGCGGACAGGCGCGAGAGGTACCTGGAGACGGCGCCGACGTTGCGGGATATGGACATGGCGTTATCGTTGAGCACGACGATCAAGGGCAGGCCGAGCTGGCCGGCGTGGCTCATCGCCTCGTAGGCCATGCCGCCGGTCAGGGCGCCGTCCCCGATGACCGCTATGACCGATCCCGGGTCGCCGAGCCTGGCGTTCGCGGCCAGCAGGCCGAGCGCCGCCGATATAGACGTCGACGCGTGCCCGGCGTCGAACGCGTCATGGACGCTCTCCGAACGCTTCGGGAAGCCGGACAAGCCCCCGGAACGCCTGATCTGTCGGAACGAGCCCAATCGGCCCGTGATGATCTTGTGCGTATAGCTCTGATGGCCGACGTCCCACACGATCGAGTCCCGCGGCGTATCGAACACGCGATGCAGGGCCAGCGTCAATTCGACGACGCCGAGGTTGGACGCGAGATGGCCGCCGTTGACGGTGACCGTAGAGATGATAAGGCCGCGTATCTCGGCGGCGAGCCTATACAGCTCGCGGACCGACAGGCGCTTTATATCGTCGGGGCTCCCGACGCGTTCCAGGATTGACATGAGGCCCTAGTCTATCACGCTGAACGTCTACGGGACTATACCCGGACCGCAAAAGCCTACATACTGCCGTAATGACACTACTGACGCTCAACCTGCACAAACGGCTGGAATGGTACCGTAGCCAAGCCGAACGCGCCGCCGTCCGCTCCCCGACCGACGCGATAGAGGCCATCGCGAAAGCCCCCGAGGGCTCCGAGCTGACCATGGCGTGGGACTGGGACGCGCTCGTCGATCCCGCCTGCGACGACGGCCCCTCCGCCAGGCGCCCCCTGCCCCCGCCCGCCAGGATCGCCGCGTCCGGCCTCATCGCCCCCCCCGGAGACGCCGACTCCGGGGACGCCACCTCCGACGCGGAACGGCTGGAACCAGGCCAGTACCTCTTTACCCAGGACCGCAAGCCCGCCGACGTCGAGGGCCCAGCCGTCGACGGTTGGCTAGCCGATTCCATAGAGTGGTTCGCCCGCGAGGCCTGGTGGACCAAGGCCGCCGGCGAAGGCGAGCTGACGCTCAGGCTCGTCCGCGAGGACGGCAAGACCGCCGTGCAGCTGTTGCGGAAGATGAAGAGTGACCTGTGATCTGTGGAAGATACGGTATCGTGGTCACTGATTACAGATAACGGATCACTTCCTCCGCGCCATAGGTACGACACGACGCCAGGCTAGAAGAAGGGGTTCAGTGGTTCAGTTACACTATCGGGCACCCGACACCCTATCTTACCCGCGCAAAAGCCGCGATCGCCGACTGGCGTGGCGATCGCTAGCCCGCAGCGAAGGCCATTTTCGTATGACAGGCCCCTCCGAGATGATTAACGAGGCCTTTCTGAATTCCCGAACCCGTCCCGGGGCGTCGCGTCGTGGATCTTTTCCTTGACACCAGCCCGTATGAGCCTACACTTAGCCCTATTAGTATGTATGAATAGCCTTGTAGATAGCTCCGGCATGCTGTATAGTCTGGGTAACGAGACCCCTCGCGCCTCTGCTCGCAAGCGCACCCAGAGGGGTTCTTTTTTTGCCCTAAGGCGAGGATCTACCCTTGTCTGATAATACATCAAAGCCGATCTACGCTAAGCCGCCGCTTCCTCTAGAAGCGCAAGCCGACCTCCTACTTAACAGGGGACTTCAAGGCATAGCCAAGCCCGATTTAATCGCCGTTCTCGGTCGAGTAAGCTACTATCGCTGGCGAGGTTACACCTACCCGTACCAGGACAATACCCTCCCCGACACGCCATTCTTCGATGGCGCGCAATGGAACTGGATACAGTATGACTACGAATTCGATCGCGATCTTCGCGCTCTCGTATTCGATGCGATAGAGCGAGTCGAGGTCTCATTGAGAACCCAGCTCGTCCTCCAGGTTTCCTTGGATCATGGAGCGCGGTGGTATGCGGATTCATCGCTCTTTTTCAATCGCGCGGCATGGTCTAGAGATATCAAGGACCTCTACGCCGATTGGGAAAGGTCCAAGGAAGTATTCGTCGAGCATCATAAGAGTACATACGACGATAATGATCCTCCCCCGGCCTGGAAAATCCTTGAGACGACATCGCTTGGAATACTTTCAAGGTATTATAGTAATTTGAATCTCGCCTTGCCCTGCAAGCAGAGAATAGCCGGATTCTGGGGCTTCTCTCGCGCATCGACCAAGGTGCTCGTCAACTGGTTCCACCACCTCAATCTCGTGCGTAATATCTGCGCTCATCATGGCAGGCTTTTCAGCAGGATTCTAAAAGTAACCCCGATCTTCCCGACCGGAAGCACCCCGCCATGGGTGGATTACTGGCCAAACCACAACCGAATCTATGCATCGCTCTGCATCGTGGTAAAACTTCTACGAGCGGCATCGCCAGAAGTACGTATCGACGATACGCTACGTTCGCTCATAGCGAGACTACGTCCCGGGCAGTTGCCATCTCTCGGATTTCCAGGAGACTGGGAATCGCAGCCCTTGTTCGCGAAAGATGCACACCGCGGCTTGCAGTAGCCCCGAGTGGACTAGCGGATCGACAGATGGGTAGCTGAACCGCTCGTCCCCTGTTCCACTAAATCCTTCATACGCTTCTCCCCTACCCCCGAGCCTTGATCCACGCAGCTGATACTCACCCGCGCAAAAGCCGCGATCGCCGACTGGCGCGGCGATCGCTAGCCGTCGTTCGACCTGACTCGTTGCGCTCGCAGGTCAACGGCGGCGTCTCGCGAGCCGGCAGTAGTGCACCCGATACCCTATCTTCCGCACCAAAGCCCTCGCATGCACGCGGAGGAGGGTGTCATAAGAAAATCGACCTTCGCGCAGCGAAGGCCATTTTCGTATGACAGGCCCCCCGAGATGATTAACGAGGCCTTTCAGAATTCCCGAACCCGTCCCGGGGCGTCGTGGGTCCCTATCTTACCCGCGCTAAAGGCACGACACGACGCCCCTTAACCTTTGTTCCTAACAGGCCCCGCATGCACGCGGAGGAGGGTGACCATGGAAAACGCGCCGTCGCGCAGCGATGGCCGTTTATCCATGGTCAGGCCCCGCCGTCATGATTAACAAAGGCCTTACAGTGATCCCGAACCCGTCCCGAGGCGTCGTGGGTCCCTATCTTCCCGCGCCAAAGGCACGACACGACGCCCCTTAACCCTTGTTCCTAACAAGCCTCGCATGCACGCGGAGGAGGGTGACCATGGAAAACGCGCCGTCGCGCAGCGATGGCCGTTTATCCATGGTCAGGCCCCTCCGAGATGATTAACGAGGCCTTTCTGAATTCCCGAACCCGTCCCGGGGCGTCGTGTCGTGGATCCCGTCCCGGGGCGTCGTGTCGTTGACGCTACTCCAGGACCGCCCGTATGCGCCGGACGCCGGCGGACGAGCTCTGTTCCTTCTGGATGACGAACTTCCCGAGGAGGCCGGTGCGCTCCACGTGGGGGCCGCCGCAGACTTCCTTGCTGAAGTCGCCTATCGTGTATACCTTGACGACGGATTCGTACTTCTCGCCGAACAGCGCCGTCGCGCCCGAGGCCTTGGCGTCCTCGAGGCCCATCATCTCCATCGTCACCGGGAGGTCGCGGGCTATCTGCTCGTTGACGATGGCCTGCACCCGCGCGACCTCGTCGGCCGTCATCGGGGCGGGATGCGCGAAGTCGAAGCGCATGCGCTCGACGGTGATATTCGAGCCCTTCTGCGCGACGTGGTCGCCGAGCACCATGCGCAGCGCCTTCTGCAGGAGGTGGGTCGCCGTATGGTACTTGGTCGTCTGCTCGGACTGGTCGGCCAGGCCTCCCTTGAAGGTCTGCTCGGCGCCGGCGCGCGATAGCTCCTGGTGCTTCTTGAAGGCCTCGTCGAACTCGGGCCTGTTTACTTTCATGCCGTTCTCGGAGGCGAGCTCGTCGGTCAGCTCTATCGGGAAGCCGTAGGTGTCGTACAGCTTGAACGCGAGCCGGCCCGACATGATCTTCTGCGGGTTGCGCAGCAGGTTGGGCAGCATCTTCTCGAATTCGTGCTCGCCCTTCTGCAGGGTCTCGAGGAATTTGGCCTCCTCGCGCTCCAGCTCCTTGAGCACGCGGGCGCGGTTCTCCACGAGCTCGGGGTAGGCGCCGCCGAAGCGCTCGATGACTATCATCGCGGGGCCGGCGAGGAAGGAGCCCTCTATGCCGAGCTTCTTGCCGTGGCGCACCGCGCGCCGTATCAGGCGGCGGACGACGTAGCCCGCCCCGACGTTGGACGGGGACACGCCCTTGGGGTCGCCTATGATGAAGGTAGACGCGCGGACGTGGTCGGCGATGATGCGCACGGAAGCGTCCTTGGCCGGGTCGGTCCCGTACGCGTAGCCCGACACGTGCTCGATCGCGGCTATGATGGGCTGGAATATCTCGGTCTGGTAGACGCTCGTCTTGCCGTTGAGCACGGTGACGGTACGCTCGAGGCCCATGCCGGTGTCGACGTTCTGCGCGGGTAGCTTGACCAGGGTCCGTTCGTCGACGCGGTTGAACTGCATGAAGACGTTATTCCATATCTCCATCCAGTTGGCGGGGTCGGTACCCTTGTTGGAGCCCGCGGGGGGGAGCCCGTCGCCGACCCAGTAGAATATCTCCGTATCGGGGCCGCATGGACCCGTCGGGCCGGCCGCCCACCAGTTGTCGCTGGCGGGCAGGTAGGCGATGCGGTCATCGGGCATGCCGACGGACTTCCAGTGCGTCGCCGACTCGTCGTCGCGCGGCGCGTTGTCGTCGCCCATGAACACCGTCACGGACAGCTTGCGCGGGTCGAGCGCCAGCCAGTCCCCGGACGTCAGGAATTCCCACGAGTACGCTATGGAGTCCTTCTTGAAGTAGTCGCCGAGGGACCAGTTGCCGAGCATCTCGAAGCAGGTCAGGTGCGCGGGATCCCCGACCTCGTCGATGTCGCCGGTGCGCACGCATTTCTGGTAGTCGACCAGGCGCTTGCCGGCGGGATGGCTCTCGCCGAGCAGGTACGGCACCAGCGGGTGCATGCCCGCGGTGGTGAACAGCACGGTAGGATCGTTCTCGGGCAGCAGCGACTTGCCGGAGATGACCGCGTGGTCCTTCGACTTGAAGAAGTCCAGATATTTGGTTCGTAGCTGGTCTGGGGTAATCATAGTGGGACGATAGTAATAATTACGCCCGCCGTCGGTCAATGGCGCGTCGCGCCGGTAACATGGCGCGGCGGGGCTAGTCGTGCTAGAGTCGACCGGGGGCATATCGATGGTCAAGGAAAACTCCGAGGGGATCAAGGTCCAGCGAATACTCTTCCTCGCGCTGTTCGCGGCGCTCTTCGCGATGATAGCCGTGCTGGTCAGGCCGTTCTTCTCTATCCTGCTGTGGGCCAGCGTCGTATACGGGCTGACGCAACCGCTGTACCGTATGGCCGCGACGCGCAAGGGCGGCGGGCCGCGCGGCAGGAAGGCGCGCTCGCTGCTGGCGGCCGGCTTCGCCGTGGGCTCGATGGCGCTGATCGTCCTGCCGGTCGCGCTGCTGTCCCTGGCCATGATAGGCCAGCTCAAGGAGCTGTTCCGCGTCGCCATGGACCTGCTGGCCCAGGGCGAGCGCTTCTTCCGGGGCGACGGCGCGGCGCGCATGGCGGCGAGGCTCTCCGAGATATCGGGGGGCGCGATCGACGCGGGGGGCGTCGACCTGGCCGGACAGGCGTCGTCGCTGCTCGGAGGCTACGCCGAGCGGATCATAAGCCTGTCGGCCGGCGCCATCCGCAACGTCGCCGGGCTAGCGCTGCAGCTGGCGTTCTTCGCGTTCGTGCTGTTCTTCCTGTACGTAGACGGCAAGGAGCTGATGCTGATGCTCATGGACGCGATACCGCTGCGCAACGCGTACACGGTCGGCTTCATGCGCAAGTTCAGGGATACCGGCAGGGACCTCGTCATAGGCTACGCGCTCATGGCCGCGTTCCAGGGGGTGATGGCGTTCATCGTGTTCTCTATCATGCGCGTCCCGGCCCCTATCCCGCTGGCGCTCATGTGCGCCGTGGCTAGCATCGTGCCCATAGCCGGCGCCAGCATCGTCTGGTTCCCGGTCGTGCTGCTGCGCCTGGCCACCGGGCCGTTGGCGCAGGCCGTCCTCTTGTTCGCGCTCTGCGCCGTCCTCATATCCAGCCTGGATAACTTCGTACGGCCGCTGCTGCTCCACTCGCGCATAAAGCTACACCCCCTGCTTATCTTCATCTCGATAATAGGCGGCATAGAGGCGTTCGGGGTAAACGGGTTGATCCTGGGCCCTATCCTCATCGTCATGTTCTTCTCGAGCGTCGATATCTTCGGGAAGCTGTACGGCAAGGCAAGGCGGCGGGCGCCGGACGACGAAGACGGCGGGCTCCCGGAGTAGCCGAGGCGACCGCGCTTACTAGCGCGACGTGCTTACTAGCGCGACGTGCTTACTAGCGCGACGTGCCTACCGGCGCGACGTGCCTACCGGCGCGACGTGCCTACTGGCGCGCCGTGCCCGAAGGGCGCGACTATTCCTCGTCAGGGTGGCGCTCGCGTATATCGTGTATGCGCGGCAGCACGTCGAAGAACGCCTCGATCAGCTCAGGGTCGAATTTAGTGCCGGAGCAGGAGCGTATCTCGGCGAGCACGGCGTCCTCGTCCCAGGCTTCCTTGTAGACGCGACGCGACATAAGCGCGTCGTAGACGTCGGCTATCGCGACGATGCGGCCCCACAGGGGTATCTCGCCGCCCTTGCGCTTGACCGGCCTGCCCTCCGCGTCCTTCCGCAGCACCTCGCCCGATACCGGGTCTACCCAGCCGGGATAGCCGGTGCCGTCCCAGTTCTCGTGGTGGGTCAGCGAGACCTCGGCGGCTATGGTATCGAAGTCGGACTGGGGGTCGTCGAAGAGCCGCGCGCCGGAGCAGGTATGCGTCTGCATGATGACGTACTCTTCCGGCGTGAACCTGGCGGGCTTCTTGAGTATCAAGTCGCTGATGGCCACCTTGCCCACGTCGTGGAGCATCGCGGCCAGCTTGAGGAGGTCCTTGTTCTTGTCCAGCTCGTCCTTCTCGACGCCGTGCTTGTACGCCCAGCGTTCGTATATCTCGACGGCGTAGCCGGCTACGCGGTTGACGTGGGCGCCGGTCTCCTTGGGATCGCGCAGCTCGGCCATGCGTATCATGCGTATGATCATCGCGCGGGTCATGTACGCCCGCTGCAGGGCGACCGTGGCGTTGGCGGCGAAATGGGTGACGAGCGACTCGTCCTGCTTCGTGAAGGCCTCGACCTCGCCGTCGGGCCCCATCGCGTTGATGATCTGGATGACGCCGAGGACCACGTTGTTCTGGCTCTTGAGCGGTACGGTGAGCATCGACGTCGTCTTGTAGTTGACCTTGGCGTCGTACGCGGTGGCGTAGCTGAACGGCAACCCCTCGGGCAGGTTGTAGACGTCCGGGATGTTCAGGAGCTCGCCGGTCATCGCGACGTAGCCGGAGATGCTCTGGTCGTTTATCGGGATGCTGAAGTGCGGATACGCCTGCTTCTCGCCCGGGGGCAGGCTCTTCTGCTTGGTGTCGTTATGGGCGAATTTGATCGATATGACGTCGCCCTCTTTAACGTAGATGGAACCGGCGTCGGCGTGGACGACCCGCCTCGCCTCCAGGAGGACGCGCTCGAGCAGGATGTCGTAGTCGCGTATCTTGTTCAGCTCGGAGTCGATCTGGATAATCTGCTGTACTTCGCTCGCCTCGGACAACATCGATTCTCCTTAAGCACCTAGTATATCCTATCGACCGTATGGCGTCGATGCGTAGCCTAAAAGATTTTTTTTCTTTGCATAGCGCGATAATCCCGGAATTCGCGGGTTTTGACAAGGTTCGCCACGGCGGCGATACTGGAGCGCCCGGGGAGGTACGCCTCCCGGAGGCGAGGAGGGACTCATGATACACGCTATCGGCGACGCGGAGCCGGTCGTGGCCCCGGACGCGTTCGTCGCGTGGAACGCGGAGGTCGCCGGCGACGCCGTCATTGGCGAGGGCTCGTCGGTCTGGTTCGGCGTGACCGTACGCGCCGACATCGCCGAGGTCAGGATAGGGGCGGGGTCGAACCTGCAGGACGGTACGGTCGTGCACGTTAACGTCGACGTCCCCTGCATCGTCGGCGACAACGTCACGGTGGGGCACCGCGCGATACTGCACGGCTGCGTCGTCGGCGACGATTGCCTCATAGGCATGGGCGCCGTACTGCTGAACGGCTCGGAGATCGGCCCCGGCTCCATCGTCGGCGCGGGGTCGCTCGTCACCCAGGGCAAGCGATTCCCTGCCAGGTCGATGATCATGGGCAGCCCGGCCCGGCTCGTGCGCGAGGTAAGCGACGAGGAATACGAGCACAACCTCGCGAACGCGCGCGAGTACGTCAGGCTGGCGCGCGAGGCGCGAGGGTACCGCCGGCTGGATTAGGCGCTCGGGCGACGCTTGCGCTTCGTCCCGCGCGGCGATACTCTTTGTCCCATGGAAAACGAATCCGGCCGGGCCGCCGCCCCAACGGGGCTCGGGAAGAGCGCGTTCGGCAAAAAAGTATTCTTCCTCAATCCGCCGCCGGTAATAGGCGAGGTCGCGACGGCCTTGGCCGAGGCCGAGTTCGAGGTATACGCCACGCGCGACCACGCGAAGCTGGCCCGGTTCCTGCGCAAGGAGCCGGAGTGCCTGACCTTCGTCAACATAGACGAGGGCGACGACGAGAACGTCTGGCGCGCGTGGGTCAAGTCGATCCGCGACGACGAGGCTTCGAGGGCCGCGGCGTTCGGCGTCATCACGATGCTTGACGACGAGGACAAGCGCGGCTACTACCTGATGGACCTCGGCATAGAATGCGGATTCATCGTGGTCAAGATAGGCGCCGCCAAGACGACGGAGATACTGCTGCGCATGCTGGAGGCCAACGAGGCCCGCGGGCGCAGGCGGTACGTACGCGCGGCCTGCCCCCCCGACGCCACCGATTTCAGCTGCGCGACCGACGAGGGCGTACTGCGCGGCTGGATACGGGACCTGAGCTCCGTGGGCCTGTCGGCCGTCTTCGTCGGGTGCGCGACGCCCAAGGCGGGCTCCAGGCTCAAGGACCTGCAGCTCAACCTCAAGGGCGTCCGCGTCATCGTCAACGGCGTCGTCGTCGGCAACACCGAGGTGCAGGGCGTAGGGTCGATATCCGTGCTGATGTTCGAACCGGCGAGCGTCAACGACGACAAGCGGATCAAGCTTCGCGCCTTCATCCGCAAGACGCTCCAGGCCACCATGGACAAGGCGCTCGCCCTGGCCTAGGCCCAGGCCGAGCCCGCACGGCTCGGCTCGGCTCGATCCTACTTCGCCGGGCGCGGCTTTCGGTACGGCTTGCCGGAATCGCCGAGGCCTACGCCGCGGGGGCGGTACGGACGGGGCTTGTCGTAGCCGCCCTTGGGCCCGTACGATCGCTTGGGACCGCCGGGGCCGCCCTTGGGCGTCGCTATGCGCACCGGCGGCGCGCCCCGCTGCTTCCTGGCCTCGGCTATCGCCTTCTCCGCCGCCTCGAACGGCACGCTGGCGAACGAGAAGCGCTCTAGGACCTCGACGTCGTCGATGAGCCGGTCGGGAAGCCCCGTCAGGCGCTTGACGACCGCGGCGACGTCCTTGGGCCAGGCGCCGTCCTGCTTGCCTATCCCGACGTAGAGCCGGGCGGTGGCGGCCGTATCCACGGACACGTCGCGCACCTCGCCGTAGCGGCTGGGATCGAGGTCGCCCGAATACGCGGCGGCGGCCAGCGACGCGAGCGCTTCCCGGGGAGGCAACGATACCAGCAGCTCGTCGGCCAGCGCGTAGAACGCCGCGACGTTGGGATTCGGTTTCTTTACGGCCTTCGGTTTCGACCGGGCTTTGGGCTCATCGCCCTCGGGCGCCTCGTTCTCGGGCGCCTCGTCAGCGGACGATCCGCCGGTTTCGGTCGATCCTTCCTCTTGAGCCTCGCTCTCGTCGACGTGCGACGGGAGCTCCAACCCGAGCACCTCGCGCGCCGCCTCAGAGGCCTTGGCTATGATGCGGGAACGCTTGGCGTCTATGACGTCGGAGACGGAGGGCACGGTGCCCTTGTGCAGGCCGTCGCCCGACGCGCGCCTGAGAGCGAACAGGCGGCGGTACTCCTCGGGCGTCACGAAGGTGATCGCCGTGCCCTTGTTGCCGGCGCGGCCGGTACGGCCGATGCGGTGCGTATACGATTCCGGATCGAACGGCAGGTTGAAGTTGACGACGTGGGTCAGGCGCTCGACGTCTATGCCGCGCGCGGCGACGTCGGTCGCCACGAGGACGAGCGTCTTCTTCTCGCGGAAACGGCCGAGCGTGCGCTCGCGCATGTCCTGGGACACGTCGCCGTGCAGCGCCTCGGCGGCGTAGCCGCGCTCGGACAGCGCGCGCGCCACGGCGTCGGTCTCTATCTTGGTGTGGCAGAACACGAGCCCGTAGAACTCGTCCTCCGCGTCGACGATGCGGCACAGGGCCTCGAGCTTGTCCCGCTCGCGGACTTCCAGCCATATCTGGTCGGTCAGCCCGGCCTGCACCGGATTGGTCGTGTCCTCGACGGTCTCGAAGGTGCCGAGCCGCTCGCGGGCGATGCGCGTTATGGCGTACGGCATGGTCGCCGAGAAGAGCACGACGCGCCGGTCGGGATTGGCGGCGTCCATGACCTTCTCGATATCCTCGATGAAGCCCATGTCGAGCATCTCGTCGCCCTCGTCGAGGATGAGCCATTCCAGCCCGGACAGGTCGAGGGTCTTGCGGTCGATATGGTCGATGACGCGGCCGGGCGTGCCGACGACGATATCGACGCCGCGCGACAGCCGACGGAGCTGCTCGCCCATCGACGCGCCGCCGTAGACCGTCGCGATGCGCGGCGTCGGGCCCGGCGCGAAGCTGGATATCTCGCCGGCGACCTGGACGGCCAGCTCGCGCGTCGGCACGAGTATCAGCGCGCGGACCTTGGGACCCGGCGTCGACAGCTTCTCTACGAGCGGCAGGCCGAACGCGGCGGTCTTGCCGGTGCCGGTGCGCGCGCGGGCGACGAGGTGCGCCGTGCCATGGAGCAGGAGCGGGATGGCGAGCGCCTGGATGGGCGTGGGCTCTTCGAAGCCCTTTTTGGTTAGCGCCTCGAGCACGGGCGCGGAGAAGCCGAAGTCGGCGAAGGTAGGAGAAGGCATCGGTATCCTTAATAGTAGGGGACGTATGGACCCGCGGGAAACGAATCGACGATGGGGAGCCGGTCCCGCGGAATACGGAGACTATACTGCGTCGCGGCCGCGATAGTCCAGTGCGCGCGGGGCAACAAAGCCTAAACCCTCGCCGGGAAACGCCGAAACTATAGTCATGGACGCTAGCGCGTCGATCGGAGGATCACGATGAAGACCTTTTCAATAAAGAGCACGGATCGGACGCCCTCGATGCTGGAGCTGATGAGCGAGATCGAGGACGGGTACGTCGTACGCATCGTCAGGCATCGGGACGACTGGGACGACGTCAGCGAGGAGTTCATGACTCGCGAACTGTTCGAGACCTGCATGAGAACCGGGTACATATACGAGCAGTCCGCCTAGAGCCGCAACGCCTGATAGATAAAGTCGATACGGAGAGGGCCGTCCCGCGGGGGCGGCCCTCTCCGCGTCCGCATCGCTTTCCCAAGGGACGAAACCGTGCTATCGTTCATCGACTTCGCGCGCCGCGCGCCGCGTCCCAGGAGGAACCGTGCACGATCCAGACGCCCTTTTCAAATTCCCCCGCTCGCGGGATGGCAGGAAGCTGCTCGCGCGCTGGTACGGCGATTCCCGCGTCTCTACGGAGGTCGCTAGATGGGAACGGCTGGCGGAGCTGACGCTCGCGTCCTTCGGCGCCCCCGAGCTGACCTTCGTGTCTAGTCCCGGACGCACCGAGCTCGGCGGCAACCACACCGACCATAACGACGGCAGGGTGCTCTGCGCCGCCGTCCACCTCGACGCGCTCGCCTGCGTGGCGCCCCGCGACGAGCCGACCGTCGAGCTGTACTCGGAGGGCTGGGACGAGCCGTTCCGCGTCGACCTGGGCGATCTCGAGCCGCGGCCCTCGGAGCGGGGCAAGCCCGAGGCGCTTATCCGCGGCGTCGCGGCGGCCATATCGCGGCGCGGGGGCGCGATAGGCGGATTCTCCGGCCGGATGACGTCCGCCGTGCCCGCCGGCTCGGGCCTCTCGAGCTCGGCGGCCGTCGAGGTGCTTTTCGGGCAGATACAGAATACGCTGTACAACCGGGGCGGCTTGCCGCCGGCCGAGATGGCGATGGTCGGCAAGGAAGCTGAGAACCTCTATTTCGGTAAGCCCTGCGGGCTGATGGACCAGATGGCCTGCGCGCTCGGCGGCATCTCCGCGATAGACTTCGGACGGCCCGAAAAGCCGCGCTGGTCCCGCGTCCCGTTCGACTTCGAGAAGGCGGGCTACGCGCTGGCGGTGGTAAACGCCGGGGGCAGCCATGCCGACCTGACCGACGCGTACGCGGCGATACCCGCGGAGATGCGCGCCGTAGCCGAGCTGTTCGGCCTGCCGAGCCTCCGCAAGCTGTCCCTGGACAAGCTGATGCGAAAGTCGTCAGAGATACGCGAGGCAGCCGGGGATCGCGCGCTCCTCCGGGCCATCCATTTCGTCAACGAGAACGAACGCGCCGAGGCCATGGCCAAGGCCCTCGGCGACGGCAAGATCAAGAAATACCTGAAGCTGGTCAAACGCTCCGGCGACTCCTCATGGAGGCTGCTCCAGAACGTGATGCCGCCGAACGCCGGCAGGGACCAGTCGCTCGCCGTCGCCATAGAGCTGTCCACCGCCTTCATCGGCAAGAAGGGCGCGGCCAGGGTGCACGGCGGCGGCTTCGCGGGTACGATACAGGCCTACGTCGCGGTTGACAGGGCCGAGGAATACGCCGATTTCATGGACGCCCGATTCGGACGGGGCGCTACGACTATCCTGCATATAAGGCCCGACGGGGCCGGAGAGGCATCTGTATGACCGTAAAAAAAGAGGGATTCAGGCGCTACATGGGATTGACCTTCCTCATCGGCTTCGGCTTCTTCACGATGGGACTGATGGATCCGCTGTACGACACCTACCTGCCCGCCTTCCTGGGGCGGTACATCTCGTCCAAGACGCTCGTCGGCGCGGTGATGACGCTGGACAACGTGCTCCAGCTGTTCCTCATCCCGATCGTCGCCGTATGGAGCGACAGGACGCGTACGAGGATAGGCCGGCGCATGCCGTTCATACTCGTCATGCTACCGGCGTCCGCCGTGTTCTTCGGGCTCATCCCGTGGTCGGCGGGGGTATCGCTCGGAGCCCTGATCACGATGATATTCCTCCTCAACCTGTTCAAGACGAGCGTCCGCGGACCGGTCGTAGCGCTGATGCCCGATACGATCCCCGGCGAGTTCCGGTCCGAGGCCAACGGCGTCATCAATACGATGGGCGGCGTGGGCACGATAATCGGCACGCTCGCCCTGGCGCGCCTCATGGACCTGGACGTCGTGTTGCCCATCATCGGTCGTACGAAGGACATGCTGCCGTTCCCGATAGCCGGCGTCTTCGTGATACTAGCCGTATTCGTACTGTTCTTCTTCGTCCACGAGCGTAACCACGACGGCGAGAAACTAGAGGAACGCGTCCCGGTTATAGCGTCGATCAAGGCCGTCGTCGCCCAGGAGGACAAGAGCGCCCTCTATATCCTCGTGTCGCTGTTCCTGTGGTTCTCCGCGCACGCCGGCGTCGTGCTGTTCCTCGGCCTGTACGTCCGGGACGTGCTGGGCGCCAGTTCCGGCCAGATGGCCCTGCCCCAGGGCGTGGCGGGCATCAGCTATGCGCTGACCGCCATCCCGATGGGCTACATCGCGCATAAGTACGGACGAAGAACGACCATACGCGCCTGCCTCGTCGGACTCTTCACGCTGACCGCGCTCTTTACGCTGATCAACCTGCTCGGCCCGTCGATCGGGCTGACCGGCGCCCCGGCCTTCTACCTGTTCATGGGCATGATGCTCGTCTACGGCGTCTTCTGGGGTTCGGTGATAACGAACTCGTTCCCGATGCTGTGGCAGATGTCGACGTTCGGCAACATAGGCATCTTCACGGGCCTGTACTATACCTTCTCGCAGGCGGCCAACATACTGGCGCCGCCTATAACCGGCCTGATCATCGACCTGACCATGCTGTTCAAGCCGGCGCCCGAGTATCAGTACACGGGCATATTCGCGTTCGCCTGCGTATTGCAGGTCGCCGCGTTCTTCGTGATGGCCAAGGTTCGCAAGGGCGAGCCGGGAGACGCCGCAGACGAAGAGGTCAAGGCCTGAAGGCGACCATGGAAGCGTTCACGCGTTCTATAGAGGCGATCATATCGTCATACGACACGATAGGCGGCATAAACCACCGGACGGGGCAGAACCTACCGTCGAAGGAGGCCGTCCACGCCATCGTCGTCGACCTCGAGACGCTGGCCTTCCCTGGCTACAGGCAGGCCGACGGGATAGACGACCGGAACGCCGCCTTCGTCATAGGCCAGCTGGCCCACCGCAGCGCCGGGGCCCTCGTTAACGAGGTCTCGAAGAGCCTGGAGTACTCGTACCGGCTGGCGGGCAAGAAAGGGTGCCCGGCCGCATGCCACATCGAGGCGAAGGAGGCGGTGCAGGAATTCTTCGACGCGTTCCCCTCCATCAGGAAGACCCTGATGGGCGACGTCGAGGCGGCGGTAGCGGGAGACCCCGCGGCCAAGTCGGCGGAGGAGGTAATACTCTCCTACCCCGGGCTCGAGGCCCTGACCGTGCACCGGTGCGCCAACTTCCTATGGAGGCGCGGCATCCCCCTGATCCCGCGGATGATGAGCGAGTACGTGCACGCGAAGACCGGCATAGACATCCACCCCGGCGCGACCATAGGCGAGCGCTTCTTCATAGACCACGGCACCGGCGTCGTCATAGGCGAGACCGCCGTCATCGGCGATAACGTAAAGATATACCAGGGCGTCACGCTAGGGGCGCTGAGCGTCCGCAAGAGCGAGAGCGACAGGAAGCGCCATCCGACCATAGAGGACGACGTGACCATCTATTCAGGGGCGACGATACTCGGCGGCAAGACGGTGATAGGCTCCGGCTGCGTCGTGGGCGGCAACGTGTGGCTGACCTCGTCCCTGCCGCCCGGATCCCGGATCTACGTGACGCAGGGCGACGCGGCGGCCGAGTGACGTTGCCGCGGCGCGGTACGGCGCGACGCGGGCAGGGTGGCGCCTACCGGTCGAACAGCGTGACGCTGCCGCTCTCCGCGCGCTTGATCTTGTCGAGGTAGGCCTCTTCGTCGCGCTCCACGGAGCTGGCCATCGTACCGGCTATTCGCTTGAGGAGCACCTTGCCGGTCCGGGCGAAGAAGAATATCTTGCGCGGCAGGATGCCGCCCGTATCGTTGGCGATGACGGGGATATTCTCCTTGCGGAGGTACGCGACGGCGAAGTCGACGTTGCCCTTGGATATCTTCGTCGACCCGCCGGCCACCCGTAGCACCGACGCGCCGCCGAAGACCTTGGCGACGATATCGCATTTCCTCGACCCGGCCTTGAGCAGCTCGTTGTATAGCAGCTCTATCGCGAACATGCCGTATTTCGCGTTCGGACTCTTTATCAGGTCATCGTCGTCGAGATCCCCGGGCAGCATGAAGTGGTTGAGCCCGCCCTGCCGGAGCCGGGCGTCCCAGAAGGCGACGGACACGCAGGAGCCCAGTACCGTCGCGATTATGACGTCGTCGCCGGACATATGGTACTCGCCCGGATGGATGGTCAGGATGCTCTGCTCGAAGAGGCTCAGCTTATGCTCGTACAACGGTTTCCCCAGCTAACTTTCGGCCTTCGGCCGTCAGAACAACGTGACGTCGCCGGACTCGGCCGTAGCATCGTCGGTATCGGTCTCGAACCTGGTGATCCTCGCGGCGGTCTGCTTGTGCGCGAATATGGTGAACCGGTCTACTATCGTCCTCAGGCGCTCGCTATGGATGCTCGATGCCGCGCCGGCGCCGGCCGCGCCCGACGCGGAATCCGCGTAGGCCGTCAGGTCGTCGCGCATGTCCTCGAGCTCGAGGGCGAGCGCCGCTATACGATCGACCAATACGGAGGCCTCGCCGATCGCCTTGGAGAAATCATCGGAGAAGGGCCTGAAATCGGACTCCGTCGACCACAGCTGCTTCCTGGATTCACCGATATGAACGAATTTGCCATGGAGCGCGTCGGTCTGCACCCTGAGGGCCTCCATGTATCGCTCGGCTCCGGACAGGTAGTCGGACATACCCGAGGCCAGGGACTTGCCGAACGATCGCGTCACGCCGCCCGCGGAGGCGACGTCCTCGGCTAGCTGCTCCGTCAGGTCCATCATGCCCATGACGGTATTGGTCACGATGGCCAGAGCCTTGTTCCGCGCGGTCTCTATGCGCGAGGCCGTCACGATGCTCTTGAACCTGGCCAGGATCGTATCCATCTCCTTGAATCGGTCGTCAAGCCGCTTGACCCCGTCCGATATGGTAGACGCGCTCGAGAACGCGCTCTCCTTGGTCGCTATGTATGCATCCGCCTTGGAGCGGTAATCGCCGCCGTCGCCGTCGCCGTTCCTCGCGGCGATTATCTGGCTCCGGGAAACCTCGACGGAATCCATGACGTCGTTCACCCCGGCTATACCGCCGTTGAAGCGATCGAGGCTGGCGCGGACCTGACCGGAGACGTCGTCGAGGAGGGAAGCCGAGAGCCGGCTTATCTCGGCGAGGAAGGCCCGTTCCTCCTCCGGATCGATCGCTTCGACGCTCGGCTCCGAACCTTCCGGCTTGGCGGCCATCAGCGACAGCCGCACGTGGTCCAGGGACTGCCTGATGATATCCTGGAGCTGTACTTCCTGCATGATCGACGCGATGGGCGCCCGGACACCCGAGGCGCCTTCCGAGAGCGTCCTGATACTAGTGGCGGCCTCTTCGACTTCCCTGTCCAGCGCGATGAAACCGCTTTCAAGCGCCGCCCTGGCGGCTTCGAAAAACGACGACTGCATCTCCGTCAACGAGCCGAGCGTACCCTTGAGCTCTTCGAGCCGCTCCAGGAGCGTGGTGCCGGCCTTGGACAGATCGTCGGCGTGCCTTATCGTACGACCGGAAAGGCGTTTCAGCTCGTCCGTAATTACCGAGAACGCCCGGCCGGCGGTGCCCGACTTGAGAGCTACCGTCATCGCGTTCAGCGATACGAGCTCCATCTCCTCGGAATCGGCGCGGATGCGATCGATAATATCGTCGAGCCGGGAAAGGCTCTGGATGCCGGACTCGACGCTGTCGAGGAACTGCCGCTCGATGACGGACGCCTTATGGAAATACCGCATCGAGTCCTCGATGAATTCCGTCGAGCGCCGCTTGGCGATATCGGCGCTGACCCCGCCCCGATAGTCGCTTAGTATCGCAGAGATGGCCTCTTCAGCGCCACGGGAACTGGAATCCACCGCAGCCTTGACCGTGCGGAACACCTCGCCGAGCCTGAGGTAGATGGATTCCGTCTCCCGCTCGATAGCGTCTATCCTGCCGACCAGTTCCAGCACAGTTGCCGCATGGGTTTCGATCATACTATTTACTATAGAGAATCCGGGCCGTCGTTACAAGAACGGGCCGTCCTTTCGGACGGCCCGTTCTTCATCATAGCCCGGCGCGCGACGCGCCCTAGTTCGCCGCGGGGGAGTCTCCCTCGACGACGGCCACGGGAAGTATGGACTTCTCGGAATCGAGCTCGAAATACCTGGCCTTCTCCATGACGGGCGCGAAACAGACATCGTCGCCTATCTTGAAGGTATGGTGCGGCGGCACCTTGGACACCATCTGGCTGAAAGCCGTCTTGGCCCAGAGGTGTATCTCTGCGCCGAGGGGCTCGACGACGATGATGGTCGTCTTGAAACCCTTGGCCGTCTCGTCGTACGGGATGTCCTCGGGGCGGAGGCCGAGTATGATTTCCTTGCCGACGTAGGGCTTCAAGGCCGCCGCGTGAACCTCGGCCGGGCGCAACTTGCCGGATCCCTCGTCCAGGACGATCCCGTTCCCGTCGCTCGCGACCTTGACGGTGAGGAAATTCATCGGCGGCGAGCCGATGAAGCCCGCGACGAACTTGTTTATAGGATGGTTGTACAGGTACAGAGGCGAACCGATCTGCTGTACGAGGCCGTCCTTCATAACGACGATCTTGTCGCCCATCGTCATCGCCTCGACCTGGTCGTGGGTGACGTATATCATCGTCGCCTGGAGCCTCTGGTGAAGGTCGATGATCTCGGCGCGCATCTGCACGCGGAGCTTGGCGTCCAGGTTCGACAGCGGCTCGTCGAACAGGAACACCTTGGGATTCCGCACGATGGCGCGGCCGACGGCGACGCGCTGGCGCTGGCCGCCGGAAAGCTGCTTGGGCTTGCGGTCGAGGTACTTCTCGATATCGAGTATCCTCGCGGCCTCGCGGACGCGCTGATCGATCTCGGCCTTGGGCAGCTTGCGGATCTTGAGCCCGAACGCCATGTTGTCGTATACGCTCATATGCGGATACAGCGCGTAGTTCTGGAACACCATCGCGATGTTCCGGTCCTTGGGCGGTACGTCGTTGACGACCTGGCCGTCGATGCTGATCTCTCCGCCCGAGATCTCCTCGAGCCCGGCGACCATGCGCAGGGTCGTGGACTTACCGCAACCCGACGGACCGACGAACACGACGAATTCCTTGTCCTCGATCTCGATGTTGACGGAATCTACCGCCTTCACGTCACCGTCGTATATCTTGGTGACGTCCTTGAGAATTACCTTGGCCATCAGGCCCTCCTCTTTCCCAGAGCTTATCTTATGAGGGCCAGTTTACGGGCGATACGCCGAATTGTCAAACGATACGTCCGCTACCGGGCAGGACGGGCTCGACGCCCCTGGCGGCCAGCGACCGCCTCCACGCGTCCATGAGGACGCCGAACGCGACGCCCGCGTTGAGGCTGCCCTTGGCGCCGAGCATCGGTATGCTGACCGTACGCGAGCACAGCGCCATCGCCTCGGGCGATACGCCCAATTCCTCCGAGCCTACGACGACGACGCCGCGCTCGGGAAACACGAAGGTATCGATAGGCTCCCCGCGCAGTTCCAGCGCGAACGCCTCGCCGCCCCCGGCGAGGGCCTCGAGGCCGGCTCGGCGCCACGGCACGATGTCGACGGCGCCCATAGCCGATCGCGCGGCCCTCGGGTGCCCGGGGTCGGCGGTGAAGCCGGACAGTATGATCTCAGCGGCCCCGAACGCGTCGGCGCTCCTGAATATAGACCCGACGTTGAAGGGGGAGCGCAGGTCCTCGAGGAAGGCGCGGACGCCGGGGAAGACTCTCCGCGCGCCGGCGGCGAGGGAGAGCCCCAGCGGTTCTCGCAGGTCCCAGTCTGCCGGAGTGAGTCCGGCGTGGGCCTCGAGCCCCCTCGCGAGCCTGTTTATTATTCTTATTCCCGCCTCCGGCGACGACAGGGCCGCCAGCCCCGCCTCGCCCGAGGCCTCGGCCGCGAGCGCGCGCAGCTCCGCCGTCAGGGACTCGTCGGCGGAGAGGGCGGCGGCGAGCTGGGAGACCCACGCGCCCGCGCCCGTATCGCCCAGCCGGTAATCGGCCTCCGCGTGCCCCAGTACTTGGGCCGCCTTGCGCGCCCGGTGCAGGGGCGAGAGCGTCATCAACTTCCGTACGGCTATCATGAGGTCAGTAGACGGTTTTTATGAAGTCGAAGACGTCGTCGACGGTCATCGTACGCGGCAGGAAATTCATGAAGTCGAATTTACGCGCGGCCTCGGCCGTCTCCACGAGGCGCTCCAGCGGAAGCTCGAAGTCCTTGAGGCGGCTGGGTATCTTGAGCAGTCCCAGCCTCGTGCGCATCGATTCCACGGCCCTCGCCGCCGCTCCGGCCGCGCCCTCCTCGGGATCGACCTCGCAGAACAGCGGCGCCAGCGCCGCTATCTTCTCCGGCCGCGACCGCGACAGCGACTCCAGGAGGTACGGCAGTATGACCGCGGCCAGGTTGGCCTTGGGCACGCCCCAGCGGGCGTTGACCGCGAAGGATATGGCCGTGCCGAGCCCCGGCGACGACGCGGCGAGGCCGAGGGCGGACAGGAAGCAGGCGCGCACGGCGTCCATCTTCGCCTGTGGATCCTCGGGCCGCTGTATCGTAACGTCGAGCGCCCTGATATAGAGGCCGACCGCCTCTTTTAGCGCCATATCGGACAGGAAGCCCTCGCGCGACGACGCGTAGCCCTCTATCGCGCCCATCGCGCCGTCGAGAAGGGCCGCGGCCGCCGCCTTGGCGGACATACCGCCGAGCGCGTTGGGGTCGAGCACGACGGCGGTCTCCACGCCGCGGCGCGCCTGCAGGAACGAGGCTCCGCCGGTACGCGCGTCGGTAAGCACGAGCCCGCCCGACAGCAGGAACGGGTCGCGGTAGCTGGTAGGCACGAGCACGAGCGGAAGAGGCTGCCGAAGGGGCGGCTCTCCGTCCATCCACGCGTCCACGGAGGTTTCGCCCGAGGCGTCGCTCGTAGCGAGCGCCGCGACCGCCTTGGCGACGTGCAGGGCGCGGATGCCGCCGAGACCTATGACGAGGGGCGCCCTGGAGCCTCTCGCGAGCGTCACGGCGTCCTCGACGGCGGCCGACGACGGCCGCTCGGCTATATCGTCGAACGTGATGAGCTGCATCCCGCGGCCCTCGAGTATCGCGACGAGCCGTTCCGTCGTCTTGGCCTCGCGGAGGCCGGGATCGGCGACGAGGATGGCGCGTTCCGGGCCGCCCTCGAGCACGAGCGGTAGTTTATAGAGGGCGTCCTGCCCGATGAAGCAGTCGGCGGGGACGTGGAACCTGAAATCAGCCATACGACGTACTCCTACTCGCGCCGCGACGAAGCGAACGCCTCGCCATAATAAAAAAAGGACGGAGGTATACGCCTCCGCCCTTGTATCGATCGCATAGGATATTACAGCAGCTGGTCGAGGATACGATCCGCGGTGGCGTTCAGGATGGCGTCGTTTATATAGTTCGGATCGTCTATCTTCGCCTTGAGTTCGGCGACGCGATCCATCCTGATCTCCGGCGCGGCCTTGGCCAGCTCGAGCGCCTTGAAGAGCTCGGCTTTCTCTACCGCCTCCGAGGACAGGCTCACGGAATCGTTCCCCGAATTCCTGTCGGCGCGGGTAACGCCGGAGGGTTTCTTGGGCTGGATCGGATCCAGCGGGTTCAGCCTGTCAATCGTCATCGGTGGCCCCTGCCTTTCACATAGTCAATATCGGCAACGCCTCTGGATTAGTTTAACCCTTTTTAGCGCCGGACACAAGTAGCGCGATCTCGCCCTTGACCTCCGGTCTCGCCGCGAGCGCGTCCCTGACCTCGACCGCCGTCCCCACGAGGAATTCCTCGTGGATCTTCGTCATCTCCCGGCCGACGCACAGGCGCCTCTCAGGATCAATATCGGCAATATCCGTCAGGAGTTTGACTATCCTATGAGGCGATTCGTACATGATGAAGGCTTCCTGGCGCGACATGAGCTCCGCGGCCCTGGAACGGCGCCTACCGGGCTTGGGCGACGGGAACCCGTCGAAGGTAACGGCCTTGTAGAAGATGCCCGAAGCGGAGACGAGCGCCGCGAACGCGCTGGGGCCCGGTATCGGCACGACATCGTGGCCGGCCTCCCGAGCGCGGGCCGCCGCGAGGATGCCCGGGTCGGAGAGGCAGGGAGTGCCCGCATCCGAGCAGTAGGCGACGTTCTTGCCTTGCTCGAGGAGACCGAGGATGCGCGCGGACCCCTTCTCCTCCTCGTACGCGTAGCACGCGACGAGCTGTTTCCGGATGTTCAGGTGGTTGAGCAGCTTGAGCGTATGCCGGGTATCCTCGCAAGCGACGGCGTCGACCTCGCCGAGCACCCTGACGGCGCGTATCGTTATATCCTCGAGGTTGCCGATCGGCGTCGCGACCATGAATAGCGTAGACATTCCCCTAGTATGGCCGGAGCGACCGCGATCGTCAACGTCGTGCTATACTGCGCAGATGGACGATCTCATCTTCGCGACGATACTCGCCTCCATCGGCGCCGTGCTCCTCTGGCTGTTCTGGGCCCTCCTCTACCGCCCGTACGCGGAGCGCAAGGAGAGGACCAGCCCGCGCTTCGTCCCGGACGGGCGGGGCGAGATGCGGGAGAAGGGCGTCGGCGTCAGGAGCTGCCCCGTCTGCGGAGAGAAACTGGGCCCCGGCGCCCTCGTCAAGTCGAAAGTTTTCAAGAGTTCCGGACCCGACAAGGTCATGCAGATCTACGGTTGCCCATACTGCTGGCCTGAGAACACCGAGTACCGCAGGGTCTGCCCCGTCTGCGAGAAGATCGTACCGCGCGACGGCTACCTCCTTGCGCGCTACTTCGAGAAACCCGGCCATCGCCACGTCCACGTACTGGGCTGCTCAGGCTGCAGGCGGGGGTAAGCGCGAAAGGAGAAGTAATCAGTAATCAGTAATCAGTAATCAGTGGAAGATACGCTATCTTGATCACAGATCACAGATCACAGATCACAGATTACTCACGGG
Organism: Spirochaetae bacterium HGW-Spirochaetae-3; assembly: GCA_002839315.1. GTDB lineage: Bacteria > Spirochaetota > Spirochaetia > Treponematales > UBA12059 > SZUA-370. The sequence continues at coordinate 141,505 of PGXV01000009.1, read as the reverse complement.
ACTTACCGGTCCAGGCAAGCCAGGAATTCCTCGCCTATCGGGCGATTGCCGGCGGTATGCCCGAGGCGACGGTCCGGACGCACGGCGCCGTGGTAGTCGCTACCCGCGCTGACGCGAAACCCGAATTCGCGGGCCATCGCGTCAAGCCGCGTACAATCGACGAGCCGCGCCGTCGGATGCCAGGCCTCTATTCCGTCTATGCCCAGTTCTTTCCATTCCTCGAAAAGCGAACGGAGCCGCTTCCAGCTGGCGAACAGCGACATCGGGTGGGCCACGAAGGCGAGGCCGCCCGAGTCGCGCACTACGCGTATCGCCTCGGGCAGCTCGATGCACGCCTTGCGCACGTAATACGGTCGCCCCTTGGCCAGGTACTTGTCGAACGCGGCCTGCTTGGTCCTGACGACCCGCTTGGAGACCAGGAGCTCGGCGATATGGGGCCGACCTATCATCCCGGTCCCGGCCAGGGCCCGTAGTTCCCCGTAGTCGATATCGACGTCGTCGGCGCGTAGCAGGTCGACGACGGCGCGGTTGCGATCCTCGCGGGAGGCGGCGAGGCGGGTCGCGGCCGCGCGAAGCGGATCCTTGATATCCACGAGGTCGAGCCCGAGCAGGTGGAACTCGCCAGGCTCGAAGGCAATCTCTATCTCGATGCCCGGAACGAAGCGTATCCCCGCGCGACTCGCGGCGCCCCCGGCCTCGACCAGTCCGTCGAGCGAGTCGTGGTCCGTCAGCGCCAGGGCTGTAAGCCCGCTCGAAACGGCCTTCTCGACGAGGGCAGAGGGAGATAGCGCCCCGTCGCTGGCCGTAGAATGCGTATGCAAGTCTATCATGTGTATACCATTGTGACGTTTATCGCCCGGTTTGCATAGTTGGGGGGCTCATGCCATGTCCAAAGAGTCGATTTATCGCTACACTCGACTCTGATGACGAAGAAAAGGCCGAATTCAGCTCCACCGACGCACGAGCGTGCGTACTCGCACGAGCGTGCGCACTCGGACGCTCATCCCTGGTACGCGCTCGACCACGCGGCCCTGATATATCCGCCAATCCTGTCCGACAGGGTAAGCGCATACTATAGAATACAGGCGACGCTCGACGAACCGGTAGACACCGAGCTACTCCAGACCGCCCTCGATACCGTCAGGCCGCGCTTCCCGTACTTTCAGACGGAACTGCGGAAAGGGTTCTTCTGGTTCTTCTTCGAGCGCAACGACCAGCCGCAGCGGATAGCCCAGGACTCGAAATTCCCTATGCAGAAGCTGTCGACGAAACGGCGCGGCGTGTACCTGTATCGAGTCAGGACGCACGAGAACCGCGTCGCCCTCGAGATGTGCCACATCCTTACGGACGGGTACGGCGCCCTCATATTCTTCAGGACGCTGCTGGCGGAATACTATCGGCTACAGGGCATCCCGACGCCCTACGGAGACGGCGTGCTCGATCCCGCCGGCGCGCCCGAGGACTACGAGTGGGAGGACGCCTTCTCGCGCTACGCGACGCCCGGGGCGCCCAAGCCGACGAGGGGCAAATCGGCGTGGCACCTGCCCGGGATGGCTCTACCGATCCATACCATGCGCGTTACGACCGGCGAGCTATCGCTGTCCGCCGCGCTCGCGAAGGCCAAGACGCACGGCGCGACGCTGACCGTCTACCTGTCGTCGGTGTACCTGGCGGCGCTCCAGGACGTCCAGGACGCCGACCCCCAGTGCGCCGACAGGCGGAAGCGGAAGAAACTCCGATTGCAGGTACCCGCCAACCTACGCAACTTCTTCCCGTCGAGGACGCTGCGCAACTTCAGCCTCTACGCGCTACCGGACCTGGACACGAGGCTCGGTCATTACGAATTCGGCGAGATCGTGACCCGCGTGAAGGCGATGATGACGCTGGCGTTCGATCCCAAGGAACTGCGGCGCACCATCACGCGGAACGTGACGACTACCAAGAACCCTTTTATCAGGATCATACCGTTGGCGATAAAGAATCCCATGATGCGCGCCGTCTACAAGACGCACGGAGAGAACCTATACACGAGCCTGTCGACCAACGTCGGGCAGGCCAAGCTACCCGAATCGTTCGCGGACAGGGTGAAGCGCATCGACGTGATCCTGCCGTCGACGCCGGGCCTCAAGACCGTAGCCGGCATACTCAGCCATCGAGACTCGCTGTCCGTCAGCTTCGGCAGCGTCATAGAGCGAAACGATCTGGAGCGCGCGTTCTTCACGCGCCTCGTCAAGGACGGGCTCCGGGTCAAGGTCGAGTCGAACCTGCCCCTCGGCCACGGAAAGGAACATACGAATGCCGTATTGTAGTAGGTGCGGCGTCGAGGCGGACGAAGGAGTCGAGGCCTGCCCGCTGTGCGCGGCCCCGATACAGAGCCTCGAAGCGCCGACGCCCAAGAGAGGTAGCGGGCCATACCCGCAGCACATCATCGACCCCGAGGATACCTATCGGCTATCCCGGGCGGAACGCAGGCGAATCGCCGTCGAGCTCCTATCCCTGGCCGGCTGCCTGGCGAGCGCCGCGCTGTTCCTCGTCGACCTGTTACCCGACGCCCATCTGGGATGGTCGCGCTACGCGGTCGCGTCGATCGCGCTCGGGTGGATCGCATCGATAGCGCCGCTCGTGCTGTACGGCAGGCCCAAGGCGTGGTTGACGGCGATCGGTACGGCCGGAGTCGCGTTCCTGTTCGCCCTGGACGTGATGGACGGGAGTATCGGCTGGTCGCTAACGCTCGGCGCGCCGATAACGCTGGTGAGCTACGCGGCCATCTTCGCGACGGCCGCGGTCATACGGGCGAGGTCGATAAAGGGATTGAACACCCTCGGCATAGGCGCTCTCGGACTGGCCTTCTACCTGATCGCGCTCGAGGCCATAATTCGACTAGGCCTACGCACCAGCGTGCGACCATACTGGTCGATCGTAGCCGCGCTCGCCTTAGTACCGGTAGCCATTTTCCTGTTCTACCTGCACGGCAGGGTCCTGCGCGGCGCCGATCTACGGAAGATATTCAGGCTGTAAGGCGACCCCAGGAAAGGTTCCAGCGGGTCGCCTCGCCGTCATTCGGCCGCGGGGGGCTCGATAGCGAGCAGCTCGACCTCGAATATGAGCGTCTTGTTAGGCTCGATACCGCCCTGCGACCCCTGCTCGCCGTAGGCCAGCATGGACGGTATATAGAACTTGTACTTCGAGCCGACGGGCATCAGCTGTATTCCCTCGACCCAGCCGGGTATGACCATCGCCACGGGGAATACGACCGGCTCCTCCGATTCGGCGGAGCTGTCGAACTGCTTGCCGTCGATGAAGGTACCGACGTAATTAACGCGAACGGTGTCGGCCAGCGTGGGCTTGGAACCCGTGCCGTCCTTTATCACCTCGTACTGCAGACCGCTTGCGGTCGTGGTAACGCCGGCCTTCTTGCCGTTCTCGGCGAGGAACGCGGCCTCGGCCTCGGAGTTCCTCGCGGCGACGGCCTGCATGGCCTGCATGATGGCGGCCTGGATGGTCATCTGGGCGTCTTCCATGGTAATGGAGGGCTTGTCCTTCTCGATGACGTCCTTCATGCCGTCGACGAACTTGGCGTAGTCGATCTCTACGCCGGTATCCTTGAGGCTGGAACCGATCGCGACGCCGAAGGCGTAGGACACGTCCGCCTTTGAGCCGGTCGCGGCGTCCTTGGCGCCGTCCTTGGCGCCGCATGAAACGATGGAGAAGGAAATCGCCGCGATGGCGGCGGCTACAAGTACGGTCTTCTTCATGATACTTCCGAAAGGATTGCTGGATAGGCGCGCAAAGCGCGCCGAGCCCGCTACAGGGGCTCGGTCTAGGATATAGACAAGCCGCGCGAAGGACAAGCACGCCGCTCGGGCGAGCGTGCGAGACGAGCCTACATCTTGCGCAACTGCACGACGAGCGCCTTGAAGTCCTTAGGATACGGCGCCTCGATGAGAATCGGGGTCCCGGTCGACGGATGGACGAACTTGATGGAAAACGCGTGTATCGCGGTTCGGGATATCAACGGACGTTCCTTCGAGTCGTCGCCCTTCCATCGCCGCTTGATTTTCGACAGGAACACGGGCTTGCCGTCGCCGTAGAGCGGGTCGCAGGCGACAGGATAGCCCAGAGCCGCCAGATGGACGCGTACCTGATGGACGCGGTTCGTCCTGGGTCGCGCCTCGACGATGGCCATCTTGGAGTGGCAGCCGAGCACGGTAAAATCGGTGACGGACGGCTTGCCGGCCCCGTCGATGATGGTCCGGTGCATCCGGTCCCCGTCCTGGGTCAGCGAGAATTCGCACGCCGTCTCGGTCCACGACGGCCGGCCGGTTACGACCGTATGGTACGTCGACTCGACCTCGCGCTCCTCGAAGAGGACGGACAGCGCCCGGTACGTCTCCTCGTCGCGGGCGAACAGGAGGACGCCGCTCGTATCCCCGTCCAGGCGATGGACCGGCCATAGTCGGCCCCGTTCCATCCCGAGCTCCCGCGAGACCGCCCTCGCGTCGGGTTCGTAGCGATCCGGCGCGGACAGGATACCCGACGGTTTGTTGACGGCGAGCAGCGAATCATCTTCATGGAGAACCGTTATTTCTTCGTTCATAGGCTACTATTATAGCGATCCGACGCGGTTCGGGATACCGCCGACGGCGTATTTCGTCTTTTTAGCGTTGAATTGCCCCTTGCCGCCTAGGGCCGATTTTTAGTATCTTCCCTATCGCGAATCGTATCGATTCGTCTAATTTTATGTACGCCAACCCGTCCAGGAACGGTGCTCGCGAGCGCGCTACCGAGCGCGAGGCCCGGAGCGGGGCGGAACACCCACGAAAGAAAGGGAGATACAAGAACATGGCAAAGCAACTGTTGTTCAGCGAAGACGCCCGGAGGAGACTGTTGTCCGGCGTAGAGCAGATTTCACGCGCCGTAAAGGTGACCCTCGGCCCCAAGGGACGCAACGTACTGCTCGATAAGAAGTTCGGCGCTCCGACCGTAACCAAGGACGGCGTTTCCGTCGCCAAGGAAGTCGAGCTCGAGGATCCCTACGAGAACATGGGCGCCCAGCTCCTCAAGGAAGTCGCGACCAAGACCAACGACATCGCCGGAGACGGGACCACCACCGCCACCGTCCTCGCCTACTCGATGGTCAAGGAAGGCCTCAAGTCCGTCGCCGCCGGCATGGACCCGATGAGCCTCAAGCGAGGCATGGACGCCGCCGTCATCACCGCGATCGAGGAGATCCGCAAGAACTCCAAGGACATCAAGGAGAAGGACGAGATCGCCCACGTGGCCTCCGTTTCCGCCAACAACGACATGGAGATCGGCGCCCAGATCGCCGACGCGATGGAGAAGGTCGGAAAGGACGGCGTCATCACCGTCGAAGAGTCCAAGACCATGGACACGACCATCGACTTCGTCGAGGGCATGCAGTTCGACCGCGGTTACCTGTCCCCCTACTTCGTCACCAACCGCGACACGATGACCAGCGTCTTCGAGAATCCCTTCATCCTCATCCACGACAAGAAGATATCGTCGATGAAGGACCTCCTCCCGATACTCGAGAAGATCGCCCAGACCGGCAAGCCCCTCGTGATCATCGCCGAGGACGTCGACGGCGAGGCCCTCGCCACGCTCGTCGTCAACCACCTCCGCGGCACGATCAACGTGTGCGGCGTCAAGGCCCCCGGCTTCGGCGACCGCCGCAAGGCCATGCTCGAGGACATCGCCATCCTGACCGGCGGCGAGGTCGTGTCCGAGGAACTCGGCATGAAGCTCGAGAACACCGAGATGACCCAGCTCGGAACCGCCAAGACCGTGAAGATCGACAAGGACAACACCACGATCATCAACGGCGCCGGCAAGCAGAAGGAAATCGACGACCGCAAGGGACAGATCAAGGCCCAGATCGACGAGACCACCAGCGATTACGACCGCGAGAAGCTCCAGGAGCGCCTCGCCAAGCTCGCCGGCGGCGTCGCCGTGATCAACGTGGGCGCCGCGACCGAGGTCGAGATGAAGGAGAAGAAGCACCGCGTCGAGGACGCCCTCTCCGCGACCCGCGCCGCTATCGAGGAAGGCATCGTCCCCGGAGGCGGACTCGCGCTGATCCAGGCCGCTATCGCCCTCGACAAGAACGGCGCCGAGAAGCTCAACGACGACGAGAAGGTCGGCTACAAGATCGTCAAGCGCGCCCTCGAGGAGCCGATTCGCCAGATCGCCGAGAACGCCGGCATCGACGGCGCCGTCGTCGCCGACCGCGCGAAGAGCGAGAAGAAGGGCATCGGCTTCGACGCCGCGAAGATGGAATGGGTAGACATGGTCAAGGCCGGTATCATCGACCCGGCGAAGGTCACCCGCTCCGCGCTCCAGAACGCCGCCAGCGTCGCCAGCCTCATGCTGACGACCGAGTGCGCCATAACCGACCTCCCCGAACCCAAGTCCGGCGCAGCCGGCGGCATGGGCGGCGGCATGGGTGGAATGGGCGGCATGGGCGGCATGGGCGGCATGGATTACTAGATCCAGCGCTGATATACGCTAATGCGGCCGCGCCTCGCAAGAGGCGCGGCTTTTGTTTATTGCGCCGCCCATGACGCCCATGCGACTGATCGGCCGCGGCGCGGGCGCGTAGCGCTCACGGGGGCCTGATCCGGCAAGCGATTTCCTGCTATACTGCTCGCTATCGGGGAGATAACGCATGAAGCAACACGATAACGATAAAACCACTAGCGATTTCGCGTCCCTTTTTGAAAGCACCCTTACCAGGATGGAACGCTTGCGGCCCGGGCAAATGGTGGAAACGCAAATCGTCTCCATTTCAAAGGACTCTATCTTCCTGCAGTTGAGCGGCAAGAGCGAAGGCGTGCTCGAACGGGCGGAACTCGCGGACCAGGACGGGAAGCTCTCCGTCAGGGAAGGCGATACGGTTAAAGTCTATTTCCTCAATTCAAAGAACGGGGAGATGAATTTCACCACCAGGCTCAGCGGAGACAAAGCGGACCCGGCGATGCTCGAAAGCGCGTACAGGAACGGAATCCCCGTCGAAGGCGTCGTCGAAAAAGAAATCAAGGGCGGATACGAAGTGAAGATTGGCGAGATCCGTGCGTTCTGCCCCTTTTCCCAGATGGGGCAAAGGCGGACCGAAAACGCGGAAGTCTACGTCGGGAAGCGCCTCGCCTTTAAAATACAGGAATTCAAGGCAAACGGCCGCGATATACTAGTGTCCAACCGGGCGATACACGAAGAAACCCGCAAAGAAAAAATAGAAGCATTGAAGAAAACGCTTAGCGAAGGCATGCTCGTCAAAGGGTCGATATCGTCGATTCAGGAATTCGGGGCCTTCGTCGATATCGAGGGGATTCAGGCGTTGCTTCCCATTTCAGAGATCAGCAGGGCCCGCGTCGAGGATATCAACGCGGTCTTGACGGTCGGGCAGGAAATAGAAGCTACCGTAATCAAGATGGACTGGGAAAAAGAGCGGATCTCGCTGAGCACGAAGAACCTGGAAGCGGATCCATGGGATCACGCGCTCGAGAAATACCCCGAAGGATCGAAGCATACCGGAAAGGTAGTCCGCGTTACCGATTTCGGCGCGTTCGTCTCGCTGGAAAGCGGCTTGGACGGGCTTATCCACGTCTCGGCGATGCGGAGCGAGGGCAAGTACGGTAACTCGGGAGTAAACGTAAAGCTCGGGCAGCTTCTCACGGTACAGATCCTGAACGTCGACGCCGCTGGAAAAAGGATTTCGTTGAAGCAGGCCTCCTCGCTCGAGGAAGATGAAACGGCGAAGAAGTACCTGGAAAGCGGGGCGGAAAGCGACACCTACAATCCCTTCGCCGCGCTCCTGCGAAAAAAATAGCCTCAGGCTCGGGCTCCGTCACGTCATTGACACGGAAGCGCTTCCCGAAAGAGTATCATCGCGCAATGCAACGGCGCACCGAGGCGGAACAAGGTCCGCTACCCCGACGATTCGCTATTCACCTCGTCCTCGCGCTGGCGTGCCTGTACGCGTTCCCCGGCCTCGCCGCCGCGGACGACCTTATAGTGCAGCGCTTCTCGTCGGAGCGGCCCGACGCCGAGCTCGAGTCGGTGCTGTACCTGACGGCCGGCGTCGCCCTCGCGGATATGGGCTACTCGAGCGCCACGTCGTCGCCCCGAGCCGACTATATCCTGACTACCAAGTACGCGGTCCGCGGATCTTCGGCGGACGTGCGCCTCTCGCTCGTAGCCGCCCAGGGCGACGGAGCCGCCTTGGCCACCGTCGACGCGGTGCTCAGTCTAGGACTCGCTTTCGACGCCGAGCTATCCGACGCGCTGCTACGCCTCCTCGAGCTCGCCGCCCTCGACCGCCCCGCGGGAAGCGACGCCGCTACGAATATAGGCGGGCTCTTCTCGTCGGACCTTATCACCGTGGCCGACACCATGAGGACGAGGAAGACGCGCAGGGTCGAGGCGCTCGCCTACGGGGGCGGCTTGTACTTCGTAGGGGACTTCTCGTCGTACGCCCGCTTCGGGGCCGGAGCCTCGCTCGACGCGGGGATACTCTACCTACAGCCATCCTGGAGCCTCTCGGCCGGCCCCCGCGCCACGACGACCCGCGCCTTCCTGAACGAGGGCGTCGAGGGCGGCGATATCTATCTGAGCACCCTCGGCCTCGACCTGCAACTCGGGGTCGGCGCGGCCCAGTCGCAACGCCTGTCGTTCTGCGCCTCGGGAGGCGCGGCATTCATAACCGTCGCCGGAGACTCGGGGCTCATGACCAAGACGGTCCCGTACGGCGACGCAGGACTGCAGGCTGGCTTCCCGCTGGGCAAGGACTTCTTCCTCGGCGGAGACCTTCGCTTCGTCGCTATCTTCGAGGGAAGCGTCGTCATCATGGCCGTAGCCCCGACCGTATCGCTATGCAAGGAATTCTAGCATGAGAGGAACCGTATCGTGGCTATCGCCCTTCGTGCTTCTATGCGCGCTCGCGTCGACGGCCTGCGACTCGTTCTCGCTGCTCGACCAGTTTACGCTACCGGACGAAAGGCTGACACTGGCGGTCGACAGGACCACGGTCGAGAGGCTGATCGGCACCGTTGGGTTGACGCCGAGCGGCGGGACGGCGCCCTACACGTTCGAGGAAGCGGGCTACGACCTGTATTCGGGGACCAATACGCAAGACACGGGATCCTTCTCCGGATTAACCTATACCGCGGGGAGGGCAATAGGCCGGATACGAATCACCGTCACCGATGCGGCCGGTTCGAGCGCAATCGCCTACGTAACGGTACTGCCGCCCGCGCCGATTTTTACCAGCGGGACAAGAACGGGCTCCGGCAATACAGTGCAACTCGAATGGTCCTATGCTGACACGACGATCATTGACAAGTACCGTCTCGAATGCTCCGTAGACGGACAAGCGTATACGATTACAAAAGAACCGAATGCATCAGAGACCGCATACAGCAACCCGGATAATGATTTAATTCCTGCTTCAACCTACAGCTATATGCTTTATGCCGTCTCGGGGTCCTACGAGTCAGTTCCCGCCTTTATTTCTCTTCCGCCTTTGCCTTGAGCGCCTCCAGGTTCCCGATAAGCTCGTCGTAGGCCGCCCGCTTGCCGCGGAGGTATTCCTCCCGGCCCGCGAGCGCCAGGTAGCGGTCGAGGGACTCGAGGAGCTCGGGGTACTCGGCGCGTATGGCGGGCGTGCGGACGATGGCTCGCAGGAGGGCGCGGGTCTTGAGGTCGGCGATGCCGAGCACCGCGTCAGGGTCGTCGAGGGCGTCCCGTTCCCGCGCGAGCGAGTCGAGTATGAGCGTGAACGCCTCGTCGCCTATCGGCCCGGGGGCTACGGCCGCCTGCGGGGGGGCCGTAGCGGGGATGCCGGCGAACGCCGCGCTCCGCCTGAGGCTCTCGAGCTCGTCCTCTATTGCGGACGCGCCCTCCCGACTCGCCAGTAGCGCCGCCTCGAGGCCCGTTATCCGCTCCCTCAGCAACGCGCTCAGGGCGGTATCCTTGCCCGCGGGGAGCGCCGAACCCGCGGGAGGCGTCCGTCGCGCGGGGGAGGCGGGAGTCGACGTCGCGGATGGCGGGTTGACCGTCGCCTCGAGACGAGCCGTAAGGAGGGCCTCGCGCTCGTCCTCGGCCTTCCTCATCTCTTTCTCTATGGCGGCGATAAGCTCGGTCGGCGATCCGGAACCTTTCAGGCTTAGGTAGCGCGATCGCAACTCCGCGATCTCGCGATCCTTGTCCAGCAACTCGCGGTCCGTCCTCTCCTTGAGCTCCTTCATAAGGCGCCACTCGGTAGTAAGGAACTTGCTATCCCTGAGGGTCTCGGCCTTAACACGGTTCTTATAGGACATGTCGGACGAGGCGAGGAACAGCGCCGCGCCGGCGAGGATCACGATATTGATAGCGATAAGAGGAGCGTAGAGCCTGCGCCCCGCTACTTTTGGTTTCCCCATGCGTCTCCGCTCATTCCTTGCCGGATATTGGTTACGAACGTCTTGTAGTATAGACTAGGAACACGATGAAAAGTCTACGGCTTAGGACCTACCTCACACTTCTTCCCGTCGTCGTCGCGGCGGTCGTCGTCAGCGGATACTCGACGTTCCTCGAGTCGCGCGTCGCCCTGACCCGCCTCGCCAACAGGCACCTTGCATACAAGGCCGAGCAGCTCCGCGACTATATAAACAACGAGTGGGAGGTCATAAACTCCCTCGGCCTCGCCGGAGAGGAAGCCTACCGCGAGGCCCAGGAGGAATCCTTCCGCTCGTACGCGTATTCGCTGCTGCGGAGCGATACGGAGCAGGTCCTCGTCATCGACGCCTCGGGGGTTCCGGCGTACCGGATCGAGGCGCGCGGCGCGAGGGAAGAGCCGTTCGCGGACGGGGCGACGGAGACGCGCGTCAGCCTACCCGCGGGATGGTTCTCCCGGGAGGTGCTCGGAGAGGACCGCGTCGGTATATCGTTCTCCTTCGAGCCCTTCGGGTGGACCATCGCTATCTCGGAGCTTAGCGCCCGGTTCTTCTCGGACGTGGACGGCATCCTTCGCGGGAACGTCCTCATGCTCGCCGTCGCGCTATTGTGCGCGGCTATCCTCACGGCCGCGTACCTGCGGCGCCTCATAGGCCCGCTCGAGCGGCTATCGGGCGCGATCTCGCGCATCGCCGATACCGGGGACCTCTCGCTTCGCGCTACCGTTGAATCCAAGGACGAGATCGGAGGCCTCGCGAGCCGCTTCAACGTAATGGTATCCTCCCTCGAGGCGCAGAACCTCATGCTCTCGGAGTCCAACAAGGCGGAGAGGGAGGCTCGCGAGACGGCCGTCCTGCGCGAGGTCGAGACGCTCTTCCTCCTCGGGAGGATCTCGGACTTCAACGACGAGAAGACAGGCGCGCACCTCAAGCGTATCGGCGCCCTCTCGGCCTTGTTCGCGCGCCTCCTCGGACAGGGCCCGGAGGAGGAGGACCTGATCCTGAAAAGCTCGACGTTGCACGATATAGGGAAGATCGCGATTCCCGAGGCCATACTCCAGAAACCGGGGAAGCTCGACCCCGGAGAATTCTCCGTCATGAAGAGGCATACGCTCATCGGCTACGAACTCCTCAAGGATTCGAATAGCCACTACCTATCCCAGGGAGCGACGATAGCCCTTACCCACCACGAGCGCTGGGACGGGAACGGCTACCCCCGTGGCCTGTCGGGAGAGGCCATACCGCTACCGGGACGCATCGTGAGCATCGTCGACGTCTTCGACGCCCTCGTCTCCGACCGCCCGTATAAGTCGGCCTGGAGCGAGGAAGCCGCGCTCGAGTATATCGTAAGCCAGCGAGGCCGGCAGTTCGACGCGGACCTCGTGGATCTCTTCCGTACCCATATCGCTGAATTCACGGAGATCTGGGCCTGACCGCGGCGCTGCGCCTCGGCCGGGCGGGCTATGTCCCGGGAGGGGTCATAAGGACGTTCGCCGCGGCCGATCCCGTATAATCCAGTTTTTTTGGCTATTTACCGGGAATCATGTATAATCGATACAAAAGTAGGAGGCTGTTCTTCGAATGAAACAACAGCTCGATATGCACTCGCTCCTGGAATCCATCGAATCCTCTTCTCCAGAATCCATACCAGAAAGCATGGCCGGAATCTTCGGACTCGGTTCCAGCGTCCAGGGCGGGGGCACTTCCTCCCAGGGAGACGCCGATTCGCCGTCCAACGTCGGGGAGTCGATATTCTCTCAGCTCCTCGAGCGGATATTACAGGGATACGCGCTCAAGCTCGAGTACGAGTCGGAGGAATCGGACGCCAGCCTCGAGATCCTGCTCGACGGCGTATCCGATTCGGTCCTCATCATGTCCCCTACGGGCAGGATCGTCGAGGCTAACCAGGCCTTCTACCTGACGTTCGGCTACGACAAGGGCGAGCTGATAGGCAAGCCGATATTCGAGTTGCTACCGGAGGAATACCGCGGAGCCTTCCACACCCGGCTCGCGGAATTCTCGATGCGGGGAGATACGCCCCACGCGGCGACGGCGGAGGATATACTCGCGTTCCGCGGCAAGCGCCACGACGGCACGGTCGTTTCCATGGACTGCCTGCTGTCGGCTATACAGCTTCGCGGGGAGCCGGCGGTCATCGCCCTGATCAGGGACCTGTCGTTCGACCACGCGCTGTTCCTGCAGCTCAAGGAGACGAGGGAGCATTACGTCGCGCTGTCGGAGACCATTACCGAGGCGATCTTCCGGCTCGACGACCAGTTCACGATCATCTTCGCCAATTCGGGCATAAAGAACACCTTCGGCTGGGAACGCGAAGAGGTGTTAGGCAAACCGTTCAGCGTGCTTTTCCCGCCCGAGGTCTTCGCGAAGCACGAGACCGAATTCCGCAAGTACTTCTATATCGACGACCAGGACCGCATGGCGCTAGGGCTCAAGCGCACCTTCGAATTCCTCGGTACGACGAAGCATCGCGGCGTGGCCCCCATGGAGATGTCCTTCGGCAACTCCAAGGAGAACAAGGGCCGTACGCTTACCTGCGTCATACGGGATATTACCCAGCGCAAGACGATCGAGCGCAAGCTACGCCATCTCGCGTACCACGACAAGCTCACGGGCCTGGGCAACCGCGACCTCTTCAATGACGACATGACGACGCATTTCCAGACCATCGAGCGCGACGAATCGTGGCGGGCTTGCGTGCTGTTCCTCGACCTGGACGGTTTCAAGCACGTAAACGACACGCTCGGCCACGACGCGGGCGACGAGCTTCTCGTGGAGACGGCGAGGCGCCTGCGCGTCTGCCTGCGCGATACGGACACCGCGTACCGGTTCGGCGGCGACGAATTCGTCGTCGTGCTTACGGGGATAAAGGACATCTCCGACGGGGTGCTCGTTTCCGAGCGCATACTATCCAGCGTCGCGCATCCGTACATACTTCGCTCCAAGGACCTGTCGTCGGGCGGTAGCGTCAGCGTCGGGGTGTCTATCGGAGTCGCTATCATACCCGACCACGGACGCACGATAGAGGACGCGACGAAAAGCGCCGACATCGCGATGTACTGCTCCAAGGAGAGCGGCAAGAACCGGTATACGCTCTTCGATTCCCGGGTCAGCGAGAAGACCACCGAGCGCTGGCATCTGGAGCAGGAGATGAAGACCGCGCTGCAGAGCGGAGGCTTCAACCTGCTCTATCAACCCATCGTAGACCGGAACGGCTGCGTCATGGGCATGGAGGCGCTCGCGCGCTGGCACCGGCCCGGCGGGCAACAGGTGCCGCCGATGGAATTCATCCCCGTCGCCGAGGAAACGGGCATGATACTGCAGCTCGGCGAATGGGCCCTGAGGCGGGCGTGCTACGATACCCGTCGCATCCACGAGAAGGGCTTCACCAACATATACGTCTCGGTCAACGTCTCGAGCCAGCAGTTCGAGCGCCCGAACTACGCCGAGGACCTCGAGGCCATCGTAAAAGGATCGGGCCTGTCGCCGTCGAGGCTCAAGCTGGAGCTCACCGAATCGACGATCATGAGGAACACCAAGGACGCCATCGAGCGGATAAAGGACATCAAGCAGCGGCTTCCGGGCATAGCGTTCATGGTAGACGACTTCGGCACCGGCTATTCTTCGCTAGCCTACCTGGCGCGCCTCCCGGTAGACGCGCTCAAGATCGATATTTCCTTCGTCATGAACCTCGCGGAGCCCCAGAACGAGAAGGTCGTCAACGCGATCATCAACCTGGGACATAGCCTGGACCTGGATATCGTGGCCGAGGGCATAGAGACGCGGGCCCAATGGGACTACTTCGCCGAGCGCGATTGCGGCTCGCTACAGGGTTTCCACTTCATGAGGCCGGCCGCGATCGAGGACGTATACAAGCGCATACGTCGAGAATTCGCCGCGGCGAACCCGAAGGCGTCGGACGCGGAGGAGAGCCTTATAGTCGCCAGCCTCGCCGCGCTCGGAGGAGTCCGCGTCGACGAAGGGATGCCGTAGCGCCGGACGCGCCCGACCGGCGCGGAACCTCCTATCGACCTCCCGGGCCTAGCGCCGGGGATACGCTCGACTCGATCCACTCGAGGGCCGAGCGGAGCTGGCTCTCGCTGAACGCCAAGGCGAGATCGAACACGTCGAATCCATCGCCATGGGCGGTACGATTCGCCGACAGCCGCTCGAGCGCGCCGGCGACGGAGGCTCGCTGGGATTCCGCCAGGGCGGCGACAGAGTCCGGCGCCAGGCGTCGCGCGAAGAACAGGCGCGTGAGGAATTCGAGGCGGAGTATCCGCGGGCTGCAAACGGTCGGTCCCTCGAGCCAGGCCGCGAACATTTCCAGCCCCGCGGCGCTCGGCGACAGCACGCGCCTCGACGCGGCCGTTCCCTTCTCGGGAGGCGAGCCGTCAAGACAACCCCGTTCCTCGAGGCGCTTCAGGGTAGCGTACATCTGGCTTTCGCTGATACGCCACAATCCCGCGAGGCTATCGCTGAAACGCCTGTAGACCTCGTATCCGTGCGTCGGCTCCTCGACGAGGAACCCGAGCGGTACGAATTCGGGGCGTATGTCGGAATAATGCCTGGATATCGATCCGCCGTTCTTTTTATCCATGCCGCTACAGTAGAAGCCGTATCCGAAACCTGTCAAGACGCGGGTCTTTATTTAATGACCTGGCCCCATGCAAGTAGACGATTCTTGTCATTTGTTTCTATTGACAGATACGTATATACACGCTACCATGCCTTATTGTTCTTACAAGGAGAATCATATGGGCGATTATTTTAAGACTTTCCCGGACAGTAAAGGCAACTACGGCGATTTCGGCGGTAGCTTCATACCTCCGAACCTCCAGGCGGAGATGGACAAGATCGCCGACGCGTACTTCTCCATAAGCAAGTCGCACGAGTTCATATCGGAGCTACGGAATATTCGCACGCATTTCCAGGGCAGGCCGACACCGGTCTACTTCGCCAAGACGCTATCAGACGAATGCGGAGGGCGTATCTACCTGAAGCGCGAGGACCTGAACCATACAGGCGCGCACAAGCTCAACCACTGCATGGGCGAAGCCTTGCTGGCCAAGTACCTGGGCAAGAAACGGCTGATAGCCGAGACGGGCGCCGGCCAGCACGGCGTCGCGCTCGCGACGGCGGCGGCGTACTTCGGGCTCGAGTGCGAGATACACATGGGCGAGGTAGATATCGAGAAGGAAGCGCCGAACGTCACCAGGATGAAGATACTGGGCGCCACGGTCGTGCCCGTGTCCCGCGGGCTCAGGACGCTCAAGGAGGCCGTCGACTCCGCTTTCGAGGCGTACATGGCCGACCCGATAACGAGCATCTACTGCATAGGCTCGGTCGTCGGCCCCCACCCGTTCCCGATGATGGTACGCGATTTCCAGCGCGTCGTCGGCATCGAGGCCAGGGAGCAGTTCTTCGACATGACCGGCGAGCACCCGGACGACGTCGTCGCGTGCGTCGGCGGCGGATCCAACGCGATGGGCATATTCTCGGCGTACCTCGAGGACGGAAGCGTCACGCTATACGGCGTCGAGCCTATGGGACGCGGACCGAAGACGGGCGACAACGCCGCTACCATCACCTACGGCAAGCCGGGCATGATCCACGGCTTCAAGTGCTACCTGCTACAGGACGAGAAGGGCGAGCCGTCGCCCGTCTACTCCATAGCGAGCGGGCTCGACTACCCCGGCGTCGGTCCCGAGCATTCGATGCTCCACGACCTGGGCAAGGTCAACTATACATCGGTGACCGACGAGGAATGCATCGACGCGTTCTACGCTCTCAGCCGCAAGGAAGGCATCATACCCGCCCTCGAGAGCGCCCACGCGGTCGCCTTCGCGATGAAGCTCGCCAAGGAGCAGCCCCGCCGCTCCATACTCGTCAACCTGTCCGGCCGCGGCGACAAGGACATCGATTTCGTAATAGGAAAATACGGATTCCGCTGAATTACCCGCGCCTCGGGTACGGCGTCGAGGAACGGCCCGCTCCGGCAACCCGGGGCGGGCTTTGTATATTCAAGCGGCCATCTTTCCGGCAAAACGGAAACAAAAACGTTGACGGGTAAATAATATCATGGTACATACAGTATCGGCCATGTCTGAAATATGGCCATAACATGCCCCATACGGCAAGGAGGCTCTCTGTGAAACAAGAAAAAATAGCGAGGAAGCCGGTATTCTACCGCTTCCTCGACTGGGTAGAGCGAACCGGAAACAAGCTCCCCCACCCATTCATGATGTTCGTGATCCTGATGGTCACGGTCGTCGTGCTTTCCGCCGTACTCGCGATGTTCAAGATCGAGGTCAAGCATCCGTCAAAGGATTCGATGGTCGCGATAAAGAGCCTCCTGTCGGCCGAAGGCATCAAGTACATGTTCATCAACCTGACCAAGAACTTCGTCGGCTTCGCCCCGCTGGGACTCGTGCTGACGATGATGCTCGGCATAGGCCTCGCCGAGCAGGTCGGCCTGATGAACGCCATGATGAAACGATTCATCCTCGGAGCGCCCAAGCAGCTGCTCGTCCCGATCATCATGCTGGTCGGCATCTGCGGCAACATCGCTTCCGACGCGGCCGTGATCATCATCCCGCCGCTGGCCGGCATGATCTTCTACGCGGCCAAGCGCAACCCGCTCGTCGGTATCGCCGTCGGCTACTCGGCCGCCTGCGCCGGCTTCACCGCCAACCTGATCATCGTCGGCACCGACGCGTTGCTCGCCGGCATTACCCAGGAAGCGGCCAAGATCATCGACGCGACCATTACGGTTAATCCGGCCGTCAATTACTACTTCATGATAGCGTCGACGCTGGTCCTGACGGTCGTCGGCACCTGGGTGGCGACGTCGGTCGAGAAGAAGATGGGCCCCTATACCCCCAAGGCCGGCTTCGCGGTCCAGGAAACCAGCATGGGCGTCTCCGACGTCGAGAAGAAGGGCCTCAGGGCCGCCGGCATCGCGACGCTGATCTACCTCGCGGCGGTCGTCGGCGTGCTGATCCCGAAGAACTCCTTCTTCAGGAATCCCCAGGGCGGCCTCGTGCCCTCGCCGTTCCTCAGCGGCATCATAGCGTTCCTGTTCCTGTGGTTCCTCCTGATCGGTATCGTCTACGGACGTACGGTAGGCAAGATCAAGAACGGCGCGGACGTCTCCAAGCACATGACCGCCGCGATGAAGGACATGTCCGGCTACATCGTGCTCGTGTTCGTCATCGCGCAGTTCGTCGCCTACTTCAACTGGTCGAACATGGGACTCGTGCTCGCCGTCTCGCTCGGCAACCTCCTCAAGGCGTGGCACCTCACCGGTATCCTGATGGTCGTGCTCGTCATCGTCTTCACGATGTTCGTCAACCTGTTCATAGGCTCGGGCTCGGCGAAGTGGGCGCTGCTAGCGCCGGTATTCGTACCGATGTTCATGATGCTCGGCTACTCGCCCGCCTTCGCGCAGGTCGCGTACCGCATCGGCGACTCGACGACCAACGCGATATCGCCGCTATTCCCGTACTTCCCGATACTGCTCGGCTTCCTCCGCCGCTATGACGAGGACGCCGGCATCGGCACGGTGATGGCGATGACCCTGCCGTTCAGCCTGGTATTCGGCCTCGTCTGGATCGCGCAGATCATCCTATGGATGGTGCTCAAGCTGCCGCTTGGCCCGGGCGCCGGCGTCTTCATGTAACGACCCTTCGAGGCGGCCCGCCGCCCCGGATCCAGGATGGCCGCGCCCGGCAAAGCGGACGCGGCCTTTTTTTCAGCCTAAAGGAGCCGTTATGGCCGACACCGACACCATTGAGAGACTCGTCCAGGAGGCGCTTCCCTGGATCATAGACATACGCAGGGATATCCATAGGCACCCCGAGAAGAGCGGACAGGAGACGCGGACCGCCGCCCTCGTAGCCGCCAGGCTCGCCGAGCTCGGCGTCGAGGTGAAGACCGGCTACTACAACACCGGCGTCGTCGGCGTCATCCGCGGCTCGCGCCCAGGCAAGACGGTCGGCATGCGCTTCGATATGGACGCGCTCGAGATGGATGAGCTGACCGACCACGGCTTCAAATCTACTATACCCGGCATGATGCATTCATGCGGGCACGACGGGCATACGGCGATGGGCCTCGGCGCGGCGAAGGTCCTGATGGGCCTGCGGGACGAGCTGGCGGGAACCGTAAAGCTTATTTTCCAGCCGGCGGAAGAGGACGCGCAGACCGGCGGCGGGGCGCAGTACATGATACGCGACGGCGCGCTCGAGGATCCCAAGGTAGACTGCATGGTCGGCATGCACCTATGGCCGGACGACATGCTCGGCACCGTAGGCACCAAGCCCGGCGCGATGATGGCCGGTTCCGATCCGTTCATCATCAAGATCGAGGGCAAGGGCGGCCACGCGTCGCTACCGCACCGGGCGATCGATCCGATCTACATAGGCAGCCAGATCGTCTCCGCGTTGCAGAGCGTGGTATCGAGGAACGTCGACCCCTTCGAGCAGGCCGTCGTCACGGTCGGCGTGTTCCAGGGCGGCTCCCGCTATAACGTCATCCCCGAGACCGCCACCATACAGGGCACAGTCCGCAGCTTCAACGAGGAGGTGCGCATGCTCGTCCGGGACCGGGTCATCGCGATAGCGGAGAAGACCGCGGAGGCGCTCGGAGGCAAGGCCGTCGTCGACTACCGGCTGACCTACCCGCCCCTCGTCAACGACCGCCGCGTATACGAGAAGGTAAAGGCGTGCATTATCTCCGAGCTGGGCGAGGATAAATTCATCGAGGTGGCCCGCGCGGCGCCCGGCGGAGAGGACTTCGCGTTCTTCGCCAAGGCCGTGCCGGCCGCGTTCATGTTCCTGGGATACCGTAAGCCCGGAGAGGAGCCCGTCCAGCCGCACAATCCGCGCTACGACTTCGACGAGGCGGCGCTCGGCTACGGCGTACGCGTATTCGTCAGGTGCGCGCTCGACCTGGGGAAGGGCGACTGAACGATGAATATCGACCGTAAGGCGCTGAAGGAGCGCATGATAGCCGAGCGCCGCGAATTCCACGCTCACGCGGAAAGCGGCTTCACCGAATTCTGGACGGCCACCACCGTCGCGGGGCTGCTTCGCGACGAAGGGTACGACGTCCGCGTAGGCAAGGAACTGATGAGCGAGGAGCACCGCATGGGCGTCCCGGACGCGGCTATCCTCGACGCCTGCCTGAAGCGAGCCATCGACGAAGGGGCCGATGCCTCGATCGCCGGGGCCATGGCGGGCGGCTTCACGGCGGTCGCCGGCGTGATGGCCAACGGCCCCGGGCCGGTCGTCGCCTTCCGCTTCGATATAGACGCGGTAGACGTCGACGAATCCTCGGACGCGGGCCACCCGCCGCGGCGCGAGGGCTTCGCGTCGACGCACGCCGGATCCATGCACGCCTGCGGCCACGACGGCCACGCCGCGATCGGGCTCGCCCTCGCGAGGCTCCTGGCCGCGGATCGCGATTCGTGGAGCGGTACCGTAAAGCTTATCTTCCAGCCGGCCGAGGAAGGGGTCAGGGGCGCCAAGAGCGTAGCGGAATCGGGTTTCCTCGACGACGTCGACTACATCGCGGCCGGCCACCTCGGCATACTGGCGGACGGCTCCGGAACCTTCTACTCGGGCGTCGGCGGCTTCCTGTCGACTACCAAGCTCGACGCCCGGTTCACGGGCCGTTCCGCGCACGCCGGCATGAATCCCGAGCTGGGACGCAACGCGCTGCTAGCCGCGGCCTCGTCCGCCCTGCACCTGAGCGGCATCCCGAGGCACTCCTCGGGCGCTACCCGCGTCAACGTAGGCAGGATAGAGGGCGGCTCGGGCCGCAACGTCATACCCGGCTCGGCGCTGCTAGTCCTGGAGACCAGGGGAGAGACATCGGCGCTCAACGAGTACATGACGGCGGAGGCTATACGGATACTCGAAGGCGTAGCGGCGGCCTACGGCGTCGACGTCGACGTGCGGCGGATGGGCGAGGCGATGGGAGCCGACAGCGACCCGTGGCTAATGGAATTGGCGGCGACCTGCGCTGCCGAGGCCGGATACGCGCGCGTATCGGGGGAGACCCTGCCGCTCGGAGGCAGCGAGGACTACAGCTTCATGATGAACAGGGTCGTCGCGCGCGGCGGGAAGGCCCTGTACTCGGTGTTCGGGGCGACGATAACCGACGCCCACCACTCGCCCCGCTTCGATTTCGACGAGGACGCGATGCTACCCGCCGCCGAGACGCTGTTCCTGCTGGCGGGCAGGCTCCTGAAGGCGCCCTGACCATACGCCATCGGCGGGCGCCGGGTCGAGGTTGCCCCGGCGCCCGTTTCGCCGTACAATCGGTCCCCGAGGATGGACGGTCAGCATGAAAACGCGAATCGGCCTTATCGGCCCCAGGGACTCGGTCGATCGAGTCCTGGGCGTCGCGGCCAGGTACGAGACTAAAACCGATTTTGTTATACGAGTATACGAGTCCAAAGAAGAGAGCGTAGAGCTTACGCTCCAGATAGAGCGCGACGTCGACGCGATCCTGTTCACGGGCGTGATACCGTACAGGATAGTCAGCTACGCCAATGTCACCGACAAGCCCTGCCTGTACCTCCCGCGCGTCGGGACCAGCATCGTGAAGGCTCTCTGGGAGATGCGCGACGCGGGGGAGCGCTATGACCGTATCAGCGTCGATTCCATAGACCGGGAGGCCGTGGAGGAGATCGCGGAGGAAATAGGCTTCAAATTCGACGCCCTGGAGGTCGTCGAGTACGAGGAAGGCACCTCATACGAGGACCTCGCCGAGATGCACGCGGCGTTGGTGAGCGAAGGCGCGGTAGAAGCGGCGCTCACGGGGCTTTCGAGGACCTACCGCATCCTCAGCGGACGCGGCATACGGTGCTACAAGATCTATCCTACCAAGTACATCATCCGTGAGTCGATACAGAAGGCCATCTACATAGCCGAGAAGAATAAGGTCAAGGCCTACCAGATAGCGGTGACCATACTGAGACTGCGCGGCGACAAGCGGTCCGTCCTCTCCGAGTACGATTTCCTAAGGCTGAAGAACGCGTTCGAGCGTATTCTCATCGACTACGCGAAGGGCATCCTCGGATCGGTATTCCCGTCGGGCCGCGACGAATACCTACTCTTCGCGACGCGCGGCACTATGGAGGAAGACGAAGGACTGGAGACGCTCTTCCGTTCTTCCGACAAGGAGGGGATCGACTTCTGCGCCGGGCTCGGCTACGGATCCACGGCCTTCAACGCGGAGGCCAACGCCCGCAAGGCGCTCTGCAGGGCCGCCGCCGTCCCCGGCTGCAACCTGTTCTCCGTCGACGTGGACGGCGAGATAGAAGGCCCCGTCTCGACGCCGATGCGTAGCCTGCAGTACAGCATCGCCGAGACCGATTCCGAGGTCCGGGCCGTCGCCGAGGCGACCGGGCTGAGCGCCGCCTACGTCACGAAGATCAAGTCGCTGGTACGCATGACGAAGAAGAACCGCTTCGACGTCGAGGAATTCGCCGCGGCGCTCGATATAAGCGAGCGTAGCGCGCGCCGCATCCTGCAGAATATCGCCGGCGCGGGCAGGGCCGAGGTCGTCGCCCTTGAAAGCAAGTCCAAGACCGGGCGCCCGCGCAGGCTCTACGAGCTCAAGCTATAGCCCCCGGCCCCGCCGTTCCCGTGTTATCATATCCATAAAGGAGTTAATCATGGACATTCGCGATCTCGAACCTAAATCAGTCTTCAAGCATTTCCTGACTATATGCTCGATCCCGCATCCGTCGCACGAGGAGCGCGCTCTCGGAGAGGCCCTGATGGCCTGGGCCGAGGCCAAGGGCATAGAGGCCGCGATGGATCCTGCCGGCAACATAGCCATGCGGAAACCGGCCAGCCCAGGCAAGGAAGGCGCGCCGGGCGTCATACTGCAGGCCCACCTCGATATGGTGCCGCAGAAGGCCGGCGGCTCTACCCACGATTTCTCCCGCGACCCGATCCTGCCGCGCCTCGACCCCGCCGACCCGGCCTGGCTCGTCGCCACCGGTACCACGCTCGGCGCCGACGACGGCATGGGCATCGCGATGGCGATGGCGGCGCTCGAGGACGACTCGCTCGTCCACGGCCCGCTGGAATGCCTCTTCACGGTCAACGAGGAGGACGGTATGTCCGGCGCGCGCGCCATCGGCGAGGACTTCCTGTCAGGCAGCCTGCTGCTCAACATCGACGGAGAGGACGACGGGGAGTTGACGATCGGCTGCGCCGGATCGATACGCGCGCTCGCCGAGCTTACGCACCCGACGGAAGCCGCGCCTTCCGGCCTGACCTGGCTGGAGGCGTCGGTCGGAGGACTCCTGGGAGGGCATTCCGGCGTCGATATCGACAAGGGCCGCGCCAACGCTACGCTCGCCCTCGTCGGGCTGCTCGAGCGAACCCGCGAGCATCTCTTCATCGCGGGCATCTCGGGAGGCACCGCGTCCAACGCGATCCCCCGCGAGGCGCGCGCCGTCGTCGGCGTCGCCGCCGACAGGGCCGAAGCGTTCAAGGCGTCCTTCGCGGCCGAGGCGACGAAGGAGCGCATAGCGCTGGGCGACAAGGACCCGGGGTTCGTCGCCGGTATCGCCGTATCGTCGGCCAGGCCCGAGCGGGCCCTGCCCCCGGGGGGCGCCGCGTCGATGCTGTCCGTCCTGGGCGCCCTGCCCAACGGACTCATCGCGATGGAGCCGGACATGCCCGGCCTCATACGCACGTCGCTCAACCTGGGCACGCTCGCCGGCGCTACCTCCGACGGCCTATTCCGCCTGGCGGCGCTGGTGATGATACGCAGTTCGTCGGGAAGCGAGATGGAAGCCCTCGGCGCCACCGTTGAGAAGCGCCTCGCCGGCGCCGCGGACCACGGCTGGAGCGTTTCCCAGAAGCGCCCCTCCGAGTCCCCGGCGTGGAGCCCCGATACCGGCAGCCCGTTGCTGGCGACGACGAAGGCCGTCTACAAGAGGCTGTCCGGCAAGGAACCCAGGGTCAGCTCGACGCATGGCGGGCTCGAGACGGGGCTCTTCCGGCCCCGGTTCCCCAAGTGGGACATGATATCGCTGGGCCCGAACATCAGGGCCCCGCACTCGCCCGACGAGCGCGTAGAGATAGCGTCGGTCCAGAGATCGTACCGATTCGTGCGGGAGCTGGTGCAGGCGCTCGCCGTTCCCGAGGCTCGATAAAAAACAAGCCGGACGCTCGCCGCGAGGGCGGCGCCCGGCTTTACAGGCTACCTCGACCGCACGATTACAGGTAGCGGATGCCCCGTATGCCGGTTATGCCCAGTCCGGGCGCGTCGTTCGGCCGGACGAGAGACTCGGCGAACACGGCGCCGCCGTCTATCGGATCCTCGCGGCACAGCACCGGGCCGTCCAGGTCCACCTTCGTGATGACCTTCTTGGCGGCGGCGAGGTGCACGGCCGCCGTCACGCTGACCTTGGCCTCGAGCATGCATCCTATCATCAGCTCCACACCGTAGACCTCGGCCAGCGAGCAGATGCGCAGCGCGTTATGGAGGCCGCCCGTCTTCATCAGCTTTATGTTGACGATATCGGCCGCGCGCATCTCCATGATGCGTTGGGCGTCGCGCGTCGAGAACGCGCTCTCGTCCGCCATCACCGGCACCGAGACGTTGTCCGTCACGTACTTGAGGCCGACGAGGTCGTGGGCCGCGACCGGTTGCTCGACCAGCTCGAGCGCTAGCCCTGCGTCCTCGATCTTCCCTATCAGGCGTACGGCTTCCTTGGGCTTCCATCCCTGATTGGCGTCTACGCGCAAGTCGACGTCGTAGCCGACGGCCGCGCGTATCGCCTTCATGCGGGCCACGTCCTGGGCGGGATCCTTGCCGAGCTTGATCTTGAGCGTCCTGTATCCGAGGGCCACGGCATCCGCGGCGTCCCGGGCCATCTGCTCGGCGCCGTTGGCGCTGATGGTTATGTCGGTGACGATCTCCTTGCGGTAGCCGCCCCATAGCCGGCACAGCGGCTGGCCGCAGAGCTGACCGAAGAGGTCGTACACCGCTATGTCGACGGCTGCCTTGGCGCTGGTGTTGTGGATGATGGCCGCGTCGATGCGCGACATGATCTCCTCGATGTTTTCTACGTCGAGGCCGACGATAGCCTTTCCGATATGGTCGCCGATGGCGCCTATGATGGCGCCCGTCGTGTCGCCGGTGATGACTCCCGTAGGCGGAGCCTCGCCGTATCCGACGGCGCCCGTATCGGTATGCACCTCGACTATAACGTCCTCGACGCTCTCCACCGTTCGGAGCGCCGTCTTGAACGGCCTCTTGAGCGGCACGGAGATCCGTCCGAGACGCAGTTCCTTGATCTTCATTTCGTTTGTCCTTCCGGGCTCCCGGCCGTCGCGTAGCGGCCGGGAAGCGATGCAGTGGAGATGCGGCCCGGAACAGGGATCTACGATTCCCGTCGGGCCTGTATCTCCGCGAGTTTCTTCGCGGCGTCCTTATAGGCTACGAGGATGGCCTTCTGCGACGATCCGTGGTACCGACGCCGTATCTCGTCCTCGAGCGACGCGTCGTCCCGGCCCATGACCTTACCGATGAACAGAGATCTCACGAACTCGTCGGTCGTCCTGATCGTCGCCGAGCAGCTGGCGTCGACAATCAGGCCGCTCGCCGGATCGAGCACGAAGCCGATGTAGAACGAATTGTAGAGCGTCGTGATCGCGTTCTCGTTATTGGTCTTGGAGTTCCCTACGATATATACCGTAGCAGAGTCATACATAGCCCACCCCCGTAATCCGGATAGATGGCCGCGGGGAGCGCGAGTCCCCGCCGCGGCCTACCGGATTATAGGATAGAAAGTATCTTCCCGACGAGCAATCCGCCGCCCGTTCCGACGATATAGCCCATCAGGGCCATGAGTACGCCGATCGGAACAAGCGCCTCGCCGTACGCGGCGGCCAGTATGGGCGCGGAGGCCACGCCGCCGATATTGGCGAGGCTGGCGACGCCGCAGGTGAACAAGTCCAGCTTGAACAGCTTCGCGACGAGCGTGAGCAGGATCGCGTGGATACCGAGTATGCAGAAGCCGGCCACTATGTAGATCGGCGCCTGGGTCAGCTCGGCGAAATTGGCCCTGGACGCGATCAGGCCGACGATGGTGTATAGCATCAGGTTCGCGAGGGAGCTGGATCCGGGCAACTTGGCGAGGGGCGTCATCGCGCAGATAACGCCGGCGGCCGTCGCTATCAGGACGGTCCAGGTGGAACTCTGGAAGAATACGGATTTGGGCATCATGCCGCCGATCCAGATCGACAAGGCCGACACCAGGAGGCTGGTGCCGAGGAGCACGATCAAGTCTACGAACTCGATATTGGTCCTGTTCCCGTCGTTCGCAGTGGACAGTTTCGAGCCGACCTCCTCGAGCGTCTTGGAATTCGCCTTGGTCCACTTGTTGAACGAGGGAGCGAACGAGACGGCCCATAGCAGGAACATCACCCACATCGAGTAGTTGATGGAATCGATGAGGAGCGTATATCCCATCTTGGCGTCGGGAACGTCGAGGGCGCCCTGGACGGCGACCATGTTACCGGTTCCGCCGATCCAGCTACCCGACAGCGCCGCGAAGGCCTTCCAGCTACCCGCCTCGAAGAAGCCTTTGAATATCGCGAAGGTTATGATGAAGCCGATCATGATGGTCACCGTCGCGGCGAAGAATCCGAGGATCATCTTGGGACCGAGCTTGGCGATCTTGCGAAGGTCGCAGCGTAGCAGCATCAGGAAGATCATCGCGGGCAATAGCCCATTCTTGAGCGCGCTATAGGCGGCGTTTATCGGCGGCGTTTTCTTCCAGACGCCGAACGTCGACAGCAGCATGGCGAAGAAGTACAGCATCACGATAGCGGGGATATACTTGAATATCTTGAGCTTCGCCTTCTTCTCGAGAAGCACGAGCAGTCCCGCGAAGAATATGAGGAAAGCGACATAGGGAAGAGCGTTTTGGATCATCTAGGAACCCTCCTGTAGAGTGTGGATCGAATACGAACTGATTGGGAAGCCGCTGGGACGAACGTTCGCGTCACCTCCTTCCGACGACACGACGGGTCGAAGACGATCCGCCGTTCGATGAGGTAATTCGCGAATAAAGGGGGAATTGCATCGCACCTCCATAGACGAACAGCCAGTAAGATCGGCGTTAGCCGTTTACTGAGCTTCGTTTACGGACGATGCCGGTAAGGACACCCAAGCAAACCAAGCAGTAAGCCGGGAAAGAGGAGCCCCGACCGCCGTAGTATACGATCGATTCCGGAGGCGCGCAATCTTTTTTTATCGGAAGGTCGGAACGACGCTCCCTCTTACGGCTTGACGATAGACAGTAGCTTGAGCAGGTATTTGCTTTTCATCTGCTCACTGGCCATCAGTTGCTTGACCGGGGACAGGCGCAGGATCACCCCGAGAATGGCCGCCATCGCCCGGTGGCTCGCCAGCGCGCCGTTGTCGAAGATCAGGTTCTGTAGTTTTCCGCGCTCGATGGCCATGATGACCGCGCGGTGCGTCGAATCCACCGGGGTGAAAACGCGCGCGGGGCGTGACTTCAGCGATAGGGCGCCGGTCGGGCAGGCGCGAACGCAGACGCCGCAACCGAGGCAGGCGTCCTCGAGCACCTTGGCCTTGCGCCTGGCGGGGCGTTTGGAATCCTCGGCCGATACCAGGGCCATCGCCTCGACGGGGCAGGCCTCTACGCAGCGGCCGCATCCCGTGCAGCTCTCCTCCTTGACCTTCGGGATATAGTTCGTCGTATGCACCGGGTGCAGGATACCGAAGCGGCGCTGAGCTATCAGCGCCTCGCAGCAGCAGCCGCAGCAGTTGCAGATGAAGTTGACGCGTCGCCGTACGTTCTCGCCGAACTGCACGAGCCCGCGCTCGTACGCGGTATCGAGGAGGGCCATGCACTCGGCCACGTCTATAGCGCGCGCGTGCCCGTGCCTGGTCAACGATTCGGCCGAGCCGTTGAAGGTCATGCAGATATCCATCGGCGCGTCGCAGGCCCGGCCCAGGTGCATCATCTTATGGCGGCAGTAGCACATGCCGACGCCGATGCGCGTAGCGGTCTTGATGACCTCGCTGGCGCGCTCGTAGTCGAGCACGAGTAGTTCCCCGCCGCCGGGCTCAGAATCCGGGAGCATCGGCTCCTGAACGAACACGCGGCCGAGCTGCGTCTCGCCGCTCGTGAACAGCGCCTTGATGAAGTCTTCCTCGACGTTCAGGTATTGGTAGAACAATTCCGCCAGCGCCTTCTGATCGAGGTCGCTACGCACCCGCATCATCGAGAATTCGAAGAAGCCGGCCATGGGCGGAGGCAGGCAGTACGTGGTCTCGCCGTCGCGCTCCGTATCGAGGAGCAGGGCCCTGCTCGCCAGCTCGTCCAGCGTCTTCTTGGCGTCGGAGGGTGTCGTCCGCCATGCGGCGGCGGCGCGGGCGGCGTCGAACGGCTTTATGGGCAACAGGGAGACCATCCCGGCCTCCTTCTCGCTGAACAGCTGCCTGAGTATGGCGAACAGCAGGTCGGAAGGCGGCGCGCCCTGGGGGAACCTATTGAGTCGCTCGGTCAGGCTTGCGTAACTGGACTTGATAGTATTATGCGCCATGCTCGATCCATCGATCGTCCGAAGAATAGCGCATGGCGCTAATACCTAGCCCTTACGACCGGCACGTAAATCCCCGACGCCAAGCCATTCCCCGACGCCGCGATGACGGGGATAGGAACCGGGAGCCCGAGCGCTACGCCCGTCGGCCCGATATCGACGAGGGAGCCCGGGAACGATCGACGGCCTTCCGAGGCGACGTTGCCGACGTTGCGGCCCTCGGTATAGTCGCGCGTCAGCCACAGAGCGGTCGCCGAGCCCGCGAGCGACCCCGTCAGCATACCGGCGTAGATGATCCCCGGGGACTCGGCGCCCAGCACGTACGGCACGCCGAGCCCGAGGAAGGAGCCGAGGACCGAGCCCAGGTGATAGAGCCAGACGCGGGAGCTCGGGAACGGCTCGTCGCCGGCCGTCAGCCACGTCGACAGGCCGCCGTACAGCAGGCTGCCGGCGACGCTCAGCCCGGCGTACGCCGGGGGGAAGCCGGCGGTTTCGCCCGGGGCCGCATCGGCGCCGAACACGACGGCCGCGGCCAGCCCCCAGGTACTACCCCACAGCGCGCTCGACATTATCATGAACGAGCGGCCGGAATTCATCACGACTCCGTCCGTCGCGCGCAGCGCCCCGAAGAAAGCGAGCGGCGACGCCAGGAGCGGCAGGCCTATGTAGAGGCGCACGTTCTCGGAGCCGAGCGCGTACAGGAGCGCCTCGGAGGCCGCGGCGGAATAGACCGTCGTAAAGGTGAGGAACGCGACGCGTCCGTCCTGGAGCGCCCTCGTCCTCTCGTCGACGATACGTTCCTGCCTTAGCAGCTTGGCCTTCAGGAAGAAGGTGGAGTTCTTCTCGACCGTGACGTTCTGCGACCAGGGCTTGAACCCGTCGGAGGTCAGCTTGATGTCGTACTTCCCGGGCGCCGGCACCCTGACGACGACCGGGCCGTTGCCCTCGAACAGGCCGTTGACGTAGACGCCGACGCCCGGCGGATCCGTGACGACGCTGATGAACTCGCCCTGGTTGACCTCTATGCCCGGTATGCCGAGTATCTTCTGCGCCGCGATGCGCACCGGCTTACGGAGATCCTCGAGCGGACCGATGAACTCCTCGGTGACGGACCTCGTAACGGCGCCGGTCTCCACGTCTATCATCCGCAGCGATATGATGTAGAGGGTCCCGAGCAGGCCTATGCGCCCGACCATGTACGATCGGGCCCCTATCAGCCGGCCTATCCTGACGGGATCGGAGGCGTCGAAGGCGTCGGACAGCCGCATCTCCTGCTCTTCGAGCAGCGCCTCGACGTTCCCCCGCTCGACGAGGGAGAATCCCGGCGCTATGGATATCTCGCGCCTGACGAGGTCGGCGAGTATCAGCAGGCCGGAGTCGCTTATATCGCCGGAATCGAAGCCGAGGAATACGACGCCGAGGCCCCGGGCCGGCTGCTCCTCCGGCGACTGGCCGAAGGCCGTCACGGCCGCAAACAGGACGAGCGCGAACGGGATCGATCTCTTCATACGTCTGCTCCTTCCGTACCAGGCGGTCCGTGCCCGATAACGCTAAGAATGCCGTACAACAGAGCGAGCGTTGACTTACGTTCAAGTATCCGACTTCGGACTGCGGAGTCAAGGTCTCCCTAGCGGGTCCGCGCGGCGTAACGTTCCAGGTAGCCGTCGTATACGGCGCGGACGCGATCGAGCTCCGGCGATCGCTCGACGGCCAGTCCGGGCCCGGGTCCCTCGAAGAGCGTGCGCACGGCTATGACGCGACTGGACGTGCTCGTGACGGCGAGCGCGAACTCGCCGGACAGGGCGTCGGATACGCGCAGGGGCCGCTCTATCGTACGCACGCCCGATTCCGAGAGCGCCGCTATCAGCGTACGCCTCGTGATGCCCTCGAGAACGTCGGCGGCTGGCGGCGTATAGATCTCGTCCGAAGATCCCCTGCGCGCGTAGAACACGTTGGTACGGGTGCCCTCGGTTATCTCGCCGCGGCCGTTGACCAGCAGAGCGTCATAGCGGCCCGCGGCGGCGGCGGCCCGGTAGGCGACCGTGGACAGCAGCATGGACAGGCTCTTGGCCGCCGGGAAGTGGCGCTCGCCGCGGAACAGCAGGCACGAGACGCCGTCGGAATAGGCGGACGCCTGCGGCACGACGGGAGGCAGCATGAACGCGTACCAGTCGGCGTTCCGGCCGTCGCGGCCGATGAGCATCACCTTGAGGTTGCACGAGGCGACAGCGTTGGCGTAGGCCAGCGAGCGCAGGGCCGCCACGAGCTCGCCCTGGCGAATACCGTGCGCTATGCCGAGAATGCTCGCTGACCGTAGCAGGCGCTCCTCGTGGAATTCGGGGAAGTACAGGAGCCCGTCCCGTATCTTCAGCGTCTCGTAGCAGCCGTAGCCGTAGGTTACGTCGACGTCGTCGAGTCCGAAGCTCGCCTCCGACGGAAGCGCCAGTTCACCGTTATGGATAATCCGTTCGCCTATCATGATCCCTCCTACACGCGCACGCGCTTCCAGTCGCCCCGCCTATAGTACGCCAGGATGACCAGCGCCTCCACCGCGTCGGAGACGAGGAAGCTGGCCCAGACGCCCCGTATGCCCAGGACGAGGCCGAACCGCGGGAGGACGTATACCGCCAGCACCAGGAATGGCACCTGCGCGCCCCAGCGCCCGGCTAGCGACGAGACGAGGAACGGCAGGTTATAGCCCGAGCCGGAGAACGCGCAGCCGAGCGCTATGGCGAAACTGACGACGATGAACGACGAGCCCATCAGCCGTATCATCGAGACGCCGACCTCTATCGTCTCCGCCGAATCCACGAAGACGCCCATAACCGATCGGGGGAAGGCGATCGCGAGGCCCATCAGGGCCGTTATGGCGAAGCCGCCGAGCAACGAGGCGGCCCGGGCGGTCTTCTCGGCCCGTTCCGGGTTCTCGGCGCCCAGGTTCTGCCCTACTATCGTGCCGCCGCCGGACATCAGCCCGAACAGCGGCATGAACACGAGTCCGCCCAGGCGGTTGCCTATGCCGAGCGCCGCTATCGCCGCGGTGCCGTAGAACGCTACGAACTTGGTGGTGACGAGCCCGGCGAGCTGACGGGCCAGCATCTCGCCGCCGCTCGGCAGGCCTATGGTCAGTAGCTTGCGGTCTATGGCCGGGTCGAGGCGGAACAGGCCGCCTATCGATAGCTTTATCTTGTTGCGGCCGCTGACGAGAAGCCCGAAGCCGACCGCGAAGGCCAGGCATATCGATATGACCGTCGCGAGTCCGGCGCCGAAGACCCCGAGGCCGAGGCCCTTCCAGCCGAGGCCCGGTACGGTCTCGAACATAAAAAGCGGATCGAGGATGGTGTTGAGTATGGAGGCGCCCAGCATGATCCACATCTGGCTGCCCGGATCGCCGGTGCAGCGGAGGGCCGTGAAGCAGCTATAGGTCGCGAAGAATATCGGCAGGAAGAATACGCGCACGCGGCCGTACTCGAGCGCGCTCCTGACGACCTCGGGATCGGTCGAGAAGAAGCGGATGAGCGGCTCAAGGAACAGGTTGAGGAGGACGGCGGCGATGACGGCCATGAAGGCCTTGAACACGATGGTCTGCTCGATGACGCGCCGCGTACGCTCCGTGTCGCCGGCGCCGTAACTCTGCGTTATCATCGCGACAGACGAAACGCCGATGATCTCGTTGAGCACCTCGACCAGCCAGAACATCGCGCTGAACAGCGCCACGCCGGCTACCGCGTTACCCGATATGCGCCCTATCCATATCATGTCGACGACGTCGTAGAGCGTCTGGCCGAGCATGCCGAACATGGTAGGGACGGACATCGCGAGCAGGTTGCCTACGACGCTGCCTTTCGTCAAATCGCGTTGCATCCATCCGTTATACGGGGCGGGCCGGCCCGACGTCAATGACGGGGAGACGGCCTCGGTCATCGCCAGAACGGAGCCAGGCGCCGAACGCCTTCCGCTATGGTCCCGGGCTCGCCGGCGAAGCTCAACCTGACGTAATCGTTTCCTAGCCTGCCGAAGGCGAGGCCGGGCACGACGATGACTTCGGCTTCGTCCCGAAGCCTCAGGCAGAAGGGAAGCGGATCGTCGGCGAAGGCGGGAGGCAAGGAGAGCCAGAAATAAAAGGCGCCCGCCGGTATAGATGCGGTCATTCCGAGCCCCGACGCCAGGGCGGATGCGAGGGCGTCCCAACGCTTGCGTAACGCGAGCCTGGCCGCCGGCAGGACGGTCGCCGAATCGGCTATCAACGCGAGGGCGGCCTCCTGGCAAGGCCTGGCGGCGGCGGTTGTCATGTAATTATGGATAAGCCGGGCCGGTTCCAGGATTCCCGGGTCGCCGACGGCCCACCCCACTCGAAGCCCGGGAGCCCCCCATGCCTTGCTGACGGACGAGACGGAAACGCCGTAATCGGATACGTCCACGAGGCGCGTCGGGCGAGCCCCCAGGTACAGCTCGCCATAGACTTCGTCAGAGACCAGGATGACGCCCGCGTCGCGGCAGGCGTCGGCGACCCTGGCCAGGTCACCCGGGTCGGCGCCGCCGCCGCAGGGGTTGCCGGGATGATTCACGATAGCCATCGCCGCCTCGGGATGTTCTTTCAAGGCGGCGATAAGCGCGGCCGCGTCGAGACGCCCGCCCGTACCAAGAGGATACGTGACCGGGACGGCCCCCGCGAGCCGCGCGAGCGTCGGGTACGCTACGAAACCTGGATCCGGAACCAGTACCGCGCGGCCCGGCTCGGACCAGGCCTGGAACAGGGAGAACAGGACGCCCTGGCTACCGGCGCCAATCATGACGCTGGCCTTCGAGACGCCGTATAAACCGGCGACCGCGTCGCGCAGGTCCTGCAATCCTTCATTGGGCCCATATGCGCAGGCGCCGTCCGTACGGCCAAGGGCGCGTACGGCCGCTTCCGGCAGCGGCCACGATGGCTCGCCGAGGCCAAGCGATACGGCGCCAACCGGGGCCCCGACGTTCATCCGACGGATGATCGAGAGGCCGACGCCTTCCAAGCGCGCGGCGGGCCTCATCTGAGGGCCTCCTCGAGCGCCGTGGCGGCGGCGGTACCGGCGTCGCGGTACTTCACGATGCACGGCGCGTATACGGATAGTCCCATGGAAGCCGCCCATGCGCCGCGGGCCGGTCTCGAGCCCGGAACGACGACGGCGGCCTCGGGGAC
The DNA here is from genome assembly GCA_002839315.1 of Spirochaetae bacterium HGW-Spirochaetae-3. Classification (GTDB taxonomy): domain Bacteria; phylum Spirochaetota; class Spirochaetia; order Treponematales; family UBA12059; genus SZUA-370. The sequence continues at coordinate 108,251 of PGXV01000009.1, read as the reverse complement.
CAGGCCCTTGTATTCGCGCTCCTCGACGAGGTCGTATACCGTCGTCGACGCGGTTATCATGACGCCGGGCGCCAGCACCGAACCGGCCCCCATCACGGCTCCCTCGAACAGGCCCGACAAGGCGCCGAGGAAGCACCCGTCCTCTACGACGACGGGCCGCGCGCCCGCGGGCTCGAGGACGCCGCCGACCTGGACGCCGGCGGAAAGGTGAACGCGCTCGCCGATCTGGGCGCAGGAACCGACCAGGGCATGGCTGTCGACCATAGTGCCAGAACCGACCCAGGCGCCGACGTTGACGAAGCACGGCGGCATCAGTACGGCGCCGGGGCATATCCGCGCGCCGCGCCTGACCGAGCTTCCGCCGGCGACGACCCTAACGCCGTCCAGAATAGAGAACGTCCGCGGCGGGAAGGCGTCCTTGTCAACCGCGCCTCCCGGCCACTCAGGATAGTCGACGAGGCGCGACAGCCTGAAAATAGTAAGTATGCCGTTCTTGACCCACGCGTTCGCGGCCCAGCCGCCCCGTTCGTCCCGAGAGGCCGAGCGCGCCTCGCCCGACTCTAGCGCCAGCAGGAGTTCCCGTCCTCGTTCGGGGGCGCCCGCGTCGGAGACGACTTCCTCGATAGGCCGCGAGAAGAACGCCTCGAGCGAAGCGACGCTCATACCGCGCGTCTCGTCCATACGGAGCCTCCCTCTCTCTCTCCCGTCAGGAAAGGATTATCGCGATACTGATCCTCGTTGCGAGGATAGAAGAGCGGATCTACCACCTCTGCCGCGAAGTCGTCGAAGCTATAGACGCCGCGCCGGTTCCGTAGCCAGACGAGCGCCTCGAGCGCCCCTCGGGCGTAGAGCCCCCGCGACAACGCCTCATGGGAGAGAACGATGGTCTCGAACGGCGCCTCGTACCTGATTTCGTGGTATCCGACGGTCTGACCCGAGCGGAGGCTCGCGATGCTGATGGCGCCGGTCTCGGCCGCTCCGGAGATCCAGCCCCGATGGCGGCCGGACCCATCCGCGAGCGCTGAAGCAAGGAGCTTAGCGGTCCCGCTCGGCGAGTCGACCTTCCCGCTATGGTGGCGCTCCATCACAGATAAGTCCGCGTCCGATTCCCTCGCGGCGAGTCGGCCTAGAGCGAGCGCGGAGCGGCGCATCAACGCGACCGCCAATGAGAAATTTGGCGCCACCATCACGCCGATGTCCAGGGGACGCCCTGCCAGCGCGTCGACGACGGACGTATCCCAGCCGGTCGCGCCTATGGCGAGCGAAGTACCGGTCTCGAGCGCCCATCGCAGATGCTCGGCGACCGCGCTCCCCGAGCTCGCGTCGAGTACGACGTCGGCGCCCGCGCACGGCGGCTCTCCGCGCCCCGCGACCCACGCGAGCTCGACGCCAGGCGTGAGCCCTATCCGTTCGACCACGGCGGTACCGAGTCGACCGCGGCCGAAAAGACCTATACGTACGTTCTCATTCGTTGTCATACGTATACTCGTTCGACGGCCAGCCCGGCGTTAAGCGCGGAGCCTCCGGCAGCGCCCCAGAAAGCCTGCCGACGTGGTGTTCGCCGGCTGCGCTGAACATGGATTCAAAATATACATGAAGGGCGGAACGCCTCGCGAGACGCCGACCCGTGACGCCGGTGGCGCCTAGAACCGAGACCGGTATTCTGTTCATGGTATCCCTCCGAGAACCTACGCTCGCGCTACGGGACCCTTTGTCCCGAGGCCGATACAGAACTCGGAGCGGCGCTTGAAGCCGTGGGCCGTCCTGGCGGACGGCGATATTCCCGGATACGGCGGGACGGGAGCCGTGAAGGCCCCGTTAGGCATTGCAGTGAAACGGATTCGGCCTCGTAGACCGGGCATCGGACGTTCCACGAATTGAAGGCGCGGCATGGTATCCTCCAACCCGATGGAGATCCCAAGAAACCGCGCGTTCGCCCTGTGGTATATGGACTCCGGGCCCATGGGGCGCGACGATTCCGTTGGCACTCCGCGAGGCCCCTAGGGTCCCGCGACAGCCGTCGGGTATTAACCCGAACGTCCAAGGAACGCGGCGGATGCGTCCGCGCTCCCTTCGGCGATCCTCCCCTTTCTCCGAGCGTCGTCGGGCGCACCGCCCTCGACCCGAATACTCCTGGGAACCGCTCCTCCAATCAGATGGGGACATCGTATCAGTTCTTACATAGAGATGCAAGCCGGCATCGCCTTCAGGCGTAGCGCTCGACTCGGAGTTCGGCCTGCGCATCCGCCATCATACGATACGCGCGCGCGGCGACGCGCATATCGGCGGCCGAGGGGTCGCCAGGAGCCTGCGAGGCGTTTAGAACGGTCCTCGCCTTGCGCATCGTGGCCTCGGGATCCCCGGGCACTTCCGCCAGGTCTACGGCGATACGGCCGCCTACCGCTATAGCCTCGCCGTCGGCGCCTCTCGCCGTCTCGTACAGGATACCGGAGGCGGCATAGGGGCCGAGCGCCGACAGGTGGGCGTTCTCGTGGCCCCGGACATGCCGGTCCCGGGAACGGGCTTCGTCCGATGTCCTTAATCGTGCATCGTCGGGGGCATCATCGGCGACCGCTCCGGGCCGGCTCGACGCTTCGCGGCCGACGCGCACGACGATCACGGATTCCCGGCCGACGCGGCCGCTTTCGTCCCCGATTGCCCGCGGGACAGGGGGGATGCGAGGCGATGCTCCTATATAATCGTAGACGATACGCATGGCGTTATGTATTAGTATAGCCCATCGCGCGCCTCGGCGGTAGTCGTTACGAAGCCGGACGCCTACCGAAAGCCCGACCGTACGGAGCGTCGAAGCGTCGGTCCATGGCCCCGTGCCTCTTGAGCATCATGTTCCAGTACGCGTCGACGAGGCCCGTCGGCTTAAGCGCGGCCATTATCGCGATACGGAACGGGCCGAGCCGCCTGGGCCGCGCCAGCGAGCGCGCCGCCGCGGCGTCGAAGGTCCCGACGGCAACCAACGACTCGCCTGCCGCCGAGAAAGCCTCGCGCGACTTCTCGGTCATAGTCGGCGGCATAATCCTAAAGCCTTCGCTCCCGCCCTTAATAAGCGCGCCGGCGCATTCCATCCCGAGCCGCTCGGTAGCCCGGGGAAGCCATGCCGCCACGGTCTCGCTATGTATCGATTCCGAGAAGCCGGAATGCACGACCCAAGCCAGTCGCTTGCCCCGTAGCATCGCTGGATCGACGTCGACGAGCGAGTCGAGGAACTCTTTAAGGAGCCCCGGCACGAAGTCGGTATAGAGCGGGAATGCCGCAATCACCTCGTCGGCCGCGAGGAACGCCGATCGCGCCGCGTTAGAGCCCCCCGCCAGGCTGACGATAGGTACCTCCTCGGCGCCGGCCGTCCGCATGCCGGAGATGATCCATTCGAGTATGAGCGCCGAATTGGACGACGCGCCCCTCGGAGAACAATTAAGCGCTACGCGTTTCATCCGCAGCCTCCTTCGGGTCCATCGACGTCGTCGCGAAGAACGAAAGCCTGGAACGGCAATTAAGCGCGAACCGCTCGAAAAGCCTTCGGACCGTCGCGACGTCCCGCTCTCCGTCTTCTAGTCCGGGCTCTACGACGAGCGCGAGGTCGGGATATCGCGCGTAGCGCCTCCTGTGATGGCTCTCGCCCGAGACGAGCTCTATATACGGATGGAGGAGCGGTATCATGCGGTCCTGGGCCTTCTTGGTCAGCGCGTTCTGGGCGCCGAGAACGAGCGGAACGGCCCATACGACTAAATCGGCGGCGACGACCTTCGGGTATAGCCCGGCCATGCCGTCGTGGAGCGCGCATAGCCCCGGCGTCGCCCACCAGCAACTCCAGCAACCCGTACAGGTCTTGATGCCGAGGTCGCGAAGACGGACGATCTCGACTACGTCGGCGCCGCTCCGCTCTAGACTCGCGCCGTACCGTCCTACCCAGGAGTCGAGGGCGGATCCGCCGGACGACTGACTACCGTTCAGGATAAGCGTATTCATCTCTTCCTCCTCGCTCAGGCGGGCATCCGCTCGGCCGCGGAGACGTCGCGCTTCGCCGCCGAATCCGTCCGCATGCCGGCGCGTATCTCAGCGGTCATCTTGACTAGCATGAACGCCCCTATCGCCGCCGCCGCGATATCGGACGCGGGCCCCGCGAGGTATACGCCGTCGAGGCCGAAGCGGAGCGGTAGCAGGAGCATACCGACTATCATGACGACGCTACGCGTCAGCATCAGGGCGGCGGCGGGCGCGGGGCGCTTCGTCGACTGGAAATATATACAGGGCAGTTGCGATATCGGGAACGTAACGAACGCCAGCATGAAGACGCGTAGGCCTCGGGCGCCCATTGAGACGAGGGCCGCGTCGGTCCCGAATAGACCGATGAGCGCTTCGGGCCGGAATACGGCGATGAACTCGGCCGCCGCCGCCATAGCCAGGGTCCAAGCCGCGACGAGGACCGATAGCCGCCCGAGCCGCCGCCACTCGCGAGCGCCGTAATTATAGCCGAAGAGCGGCTGAGCGCCGTTCGTTATGCCGTAGAGCGGATAGCTTACCACCATGCCTATCGTGTTGACGACGCCGATGACGGCCAAGGCCATATCGCCGCCGTACGGGGTGATGGCGCGGTTGGCGACGACGAGTATAGCCGTGGATACGATATTAACCAGGAAGACTGGCGCGCCGATGGCGGCGATGCGCCCGAGCAGCGCGGGCTCAGGAAGGATACGGGCGGACTCTATCTTGAGTTCGCTCGAGCGTCCTTGAACGACGGCGAGGGCCAGCGCCAGCGAGAACGCCTGGGAGGCCGCCGTAGCGGAAGCCGCGCCTACGAGGCCCCAACCGAAACCGAATATGAACAGCCAGTCGAGGCCCACGTTCAGGAGGTTGCCGGCGAGATTGACGACGAATCCCGATCGGGGACGCCCCTGTACGTGTAGCGACGATGCGACGGCCATCGCGGCGGACTGGAACGGCAGGCCGAGCAGCATCCACCCGAGGAACGTCTTTGCGCCCCCGGCTATGCGCGCCCCGGCTCCGAACAAGTCGAGGAGCGGATCCGCGAATATCCAGATGGCGATTCCCGCCGCCGCCGTAGCCAGGAACGATGCGCCTACCGCCCCGGATATGGCGGCCCGAGCCTCGCCCGGCCTCCCGGCGCCGAGCGCCACGGACGCGACGCTCCTCGCGCCTATGGAGAATAGGAGACCGACCGCTAGGCCGATTATCATGAACGGGAAAGCGGCCGTAGCGGCCGCGATGCCGTCGACGCCGGTGCCCCGGCCTATGAATATACGGTCTGCTAGGCTGTACAGGGCCGAGACGAGCATGGAAGCCGTAGTGGGAAGGGCGAACTGCAATAGGAGACGGCCGACGGGCGCTCGGCCCATCGCTTCGGAACGATCCATCTGAGACCTCGTACGCCATCGCTCGATCGGAAAGTCCGTCGCCGGGCGCCAGGGTCCGCGCGACGATCCCGGGCCTCTCGCCCCGAACCGATTTTAGCTATTTGGCTACTGCGGGGAAAATAGCCAATTCGAAGATTCGGGTCAATACTCGTTCGCCGGAATTCGCGTGCCGCCGCGTCAGCGGTAATTATGCTCGTGCCAGGCCTCGCCCAAGAACGGCGGATCGCAACCTGCGGTCGCGTCGGCGAACGAAATGCCGCCCTGAGCGCCCGCTATGGCCGACAGGTAGCGTTGACGGTTCCTGATGTCGCGCTCCCGTTGCCCGCGGTCGGCCATCACGGAGCCGTGACCCGGTATGAAGACGAGATCCGTCCGAGCGGCCAGCCAGTCCATCGCGTCTACGTGGCGGGAGACGGGCCGGCTATGCACCGAGGGTAGCAGAGGCCGGCCGTCGTTGGTCAGCAGGACGGCGTCGGCGACGTACAGCCAGGCGCCGTCGATCACGACGGCCAGCGAGTCGTCGGAGTGCCCCGGGAGCGGATACAGCTCGAGGATCCGGCGGCCGAAACGGAGCTCGGTGCGCCCCGACACGAGCCTCGTAGGCTCCACCGAGGCGGCTCCTCCAGGCTCTCGCCACGCGTCCGCCGTAGCGCGCCACGCGTCGCTCGCCCAGACGTCCACCTTCCCCAGCAGCGGGAGGCCGCCGTCGTGGTCGGGATGGTAATGCGAGACGACAGCGCCGTACGGCACGACGCCCTCGAGATACGGATCGGCGAGCGCGGCGGCCATATCCACCGCGTAGCCGGTATCGATAAAAAGGGCGCGCCCGTCGTCGACTATCGCCATGAAGTTGAGGCCTTCGATCTCGCCCTCGGGGGGGTCGACCTGGAAGAGCACGAGCCCCGGGTCGAGCTCGATACCGCGCGCGGCCATTATCGGCGCGTCATGGCCGAGATCGTTTCCTGGGTCTCGGCGGATATGGACGCGATCGTGCCTATCATCGCGAGCAGGCCCTCAATTTTCCCGGAGATATTGGAATAGATCTCCTTGACCTCGGCGGAAGCGGTCTTAAGCTCCTCTATCCCGTCGATGACCTTGGTCCCGCCGGACGAGAGCCCGGTAAACGAATCGATGAGCCCGGACATATCCTCCGCCATCACCCCGACGTCGCGGGACATCGACTGCATGTTCGTCTCGGTCTGGAGGATCATGCCGTCGGAAACCGCGATCTGCTCCATTATGGAGGCGAGCGAACCGCCGACGCCGTTCGCCTGACTCTTGGTCGCCTCCGCGAGATTTCGTATCTCGTCCGCGACGACGGCGAAGCCCTTGCCTGCGCTACCCGCGCGAGCGGCCTGGATCGCCGCGTTCATAGCCAGGAGATTGGTTCTTTCCGCCACGTCCTGTATGACGCCGATCATCTCGCCTATGCCCGAGACCTCGGCCGAGGTCCTGCGTATGGCTTCCATGGTCGAGTGCATGCCGCGCTCTCCGCCTTCCGCGGCGTCGGCGAGGCTCATGATCTGCCTGCGCTTGCCCGACGCTATCTCGGAAGCGCGGGACAGCGTCTCGATCATGTCCCCGACCTCGGCGGAAGACGATAGTATCGCGGTGAACTGGGTCTCCGCGCGCGCGCTCAATGTCTCGAGCTCGCCCGATATCGCGCGGATATCCTCCAGGGCGAGCTGGATCTCGGCATTGAGCCGGGTCGACGATCCGTCAACGACCCGTTGCTCCTTCTCTATCACCCGCTGGCGATACAGATGGCAATTCTCCTTCTTGTTGAGTCCGTTATAGACGGCGACGGCCATGCCGCGGCACGACTTATAGCCGCAGGCCGCGCAATTCAGGTGATCCTTCTGGCCGTCCTTGAGCATATCGGCGTAGAGCCGCGCGAGCTCTATATCATCGGGGACGCGAATCCGGTAATTAGCCGACCGATCGACGTACGACCTCGCGTACAGGTCCGGTTTCCAGTAGCGGGAGAGGGCCTTGGCTACGCGTTTACTCGACGTCCTATCGCCGCCCCTCCTGCCCGCGTAGGTCCGTCGCCCCTCGATGGAGCGAAGCTCGACCGCATGCTCCATATCATCGGGAGAGGCGTCCTGGTTCAGCGTGCCCGGTCCCGCGTTGCATCCGTATGCGCAATTGAGGCAATCGACGAGCAACGGGTTGACTCCGCGCTTCAACGCCGCGGGCAGCGAATCGAGATACGGATAGACGAGCTCGGGCCCCTCGATCTTCCTCGTCCTGTCGCGGAGGCCGGGCGCGTCCCGTTCCGCCGTACGGAGGAGTCCGCCGGGGGTGGAGAACAGCACGGCGCGCTCGGCCGGCCCGTTCTGGAAGTCGGCCTCGGACTGCCGCGATAGATCCACATTCCGCGACTTGAGGATCTCGTCGAACGAGCGCATGGTAACGTTATAGTCGCCCATGCCGGTCTCCTGGAATTCCCGCTTCTTGGCGGCGCAAGGCGAGACAACCAACGTCTTATGGTCGCGATACTCCGGGTAGTACTCCCGGATCATCTTTATGGTATGAAGCATGGGACTATCCGCGGGCGCGAGATACTGGAGCAACTCCGGCCTGTACAGCTCTATATAGCTGACGATCGCCGGACAGGGCTGGGCGATCACGAGCGTCGGCTCCGCCTCGTCGATGTGTCGTACGTACGACTTCACCGTCAGCTCCGCCCCGAAGCTGACGTCGAAACAAGCCGACACGCCGAGGCTCTTGAGCCAACCCAGGAAACGCCGATACCGCCCGGGGAAGCTGGAGGCTATCGCCGGCGCGACTACGGCGACCATCTTCTCGCCTCGGCCGAGGGCCTCGAGGAACGCTGCGGAATCGTCGACGATAGACCGGGCCTTCTGCGTGCAGGCCTGTACGCAACTGCCGCAGCCTATGCACATGTCGGCGTTGATCGTGACCTTGTCGCCCGACCCGTCGATGCACAGCTTGACGGGACAGACGGCGATGCACATATGGCAATTGACGCACAGGTCCTCATCGACGGCGATGACCGGGCTTAACGACGGCGATTCCGATTTCGGCTGCATGACGGCCCCTCTTTTTATCAATGGTGTATTCCCGATTTTAGGTCAACGGCCGCTTACATGCAATAGCGATCGAAACGAACCGCCCGAACACTACGAGCCGTATCCCGCTGACAAAGCTCGCCGTTTTCGTTATACCGGAGGCCATGACTAACACGCTGAACACCCCCGCGCCCGACGGCGGCGCGCTGATCCGGACGCCGTTCATATGGGCGCTCTACGTACTCCTCGGCCTCTTCTCGTTCATGCTGTCGATGATAGGCCCGATGGTGCCGTACCTTCGGGACGAATTCTCGATGAGCTACGGGCTCGCGGGCCTGCACCAGAGCGCCTTCGCGCTCGGCATGGTGACGATGGGCATGGCGGGAGGGCCGATCATCAAGCGCTTCGGCGTAGCCAGGTGCCTGTGGGGCGGCATGGCCGACATGCTGGCGGGGCTCCTCGTGATGGTGCTCGCCCGCGGGCCGGCGCTGACGCTGGCCGGCGTCTTCATCATGAGCCTCGGCGGGACGGTCGCGCTCGCTACCATCCAGACGGCCCTGGCCAACGGATCCGCCAGGCATCGCGGCAAGCTGATCATGGAGGCCAACGTGATGGCCAGCGCGCTGACCATGCTCGTGCCGCTCGTACTCTTGGCGGGGGCGCGCTGGTTCCTCGGCTGGCGCATCGTGTTCCCGGTCATGCTCGCCTCGCTGGTCGCCGTGGCGAGCTTCGGGATTCCGGCGACGCTGAAGAACCAGGCCGCTCGCGACGAACGGGCTGACGCGGGCGGCGGGCGGCTGGGCGGGGCGTTCTGGCGCATGTGGCTGGTCGTTTTCTTCGGCGTATCGGTAGAATGGGCCGTCAGTTTCTGGTGCATGACCTACCTGCTCGGGCTTCCGGGCAACTCGCGCGGGCTCGCCGCCGCCGGCACGGTACTGCTCGGGCTGTCCGCGGTCGCGGGCCGTTTCGTATCGAGCAGGATCGGGCACAGGATACCCGAGAACAGGCTCCTGCTCGTGATGCTGGCTGTCGTCCTCGCGGGATTCCCGCTGTACTGGCTCCGGGCCGGCGTCCCGCTCACCTTCCTCGGGCTGGCGCTCTGCGGCTTCGGCTCATCGAATTTCTATCCGCTGGGCCTGTCGCTCGCTCTGGGGCACGCCCAGGGCAACGCCGCCAAGGCCAGCTCTCTCGTGCCCGTAGCCTCCGGATCGGCGATCGGGCTCGCGCCGTTCCTCCTCGGCCGGCTAGCCGACGCCGCGGACATGCGCTTGGCGCTATGGTACATCCCCATCGGGGTAGCCGTCATCCTCGCGATAGCGGCGATGGACAAGGCGCTGAACCGTCATTGAAGCAATAGCTGGATACATGATTCCGGAGGACCATGGTACTATGGGAACCAGGAGAAATCATGTACAACCAGCCCCGCCCGTCGCGCTACCGCTTAGCCACGTTCGTGCTACTCTCCGTAGCGTCGATCCAATCGGCATGGTCGTGGAGCGCCCACTCCATACTGACCCGAGCCGCGCTCGCCGACGACCCCGCCACGCAGGCGGCCGTGAGCGCCGAGGAGCTCTCCGATTTCCTCTCCGCCGAGAGCGCCGGGCTGGCCCTGGTCTTGGCCGGGATAGAGGCGCGAGCCGAGGCCGAGCTCGGGGCGTATGACGGACTCCCCCCGGGACTCGCCTTCGACCCCGCTGCCGCGGGCGACGCGCTGCGCGAATCGTTCCTAAGGGCGCTGCGCGTCAATCCCCGCGTTCCGTTGGGACTGTACCGCCAGCCCGCGCGCGGCGAGGCGCCGGGCAGCCGCCCCGTCCTCGATCCCGCTCGGTACTCGCTCGTCGGTTCCGAGCTGGCCGGGAACCCGATGGAACGCCTAGAGCCCGGGGAATCCGTCTCCGCCCTCGACGTCCTGGCCACCGGCTCCGACGAACCCGACTACGGCCTGGACGTCGGCCTGTATACGAACAACGAGGGTCCCCTGGGTGCCGCCTACGGTTTCGGAGAACAGCCCTACGGCAATCCCGCGCTATCGTACGGAAGCCAGGCGCCGTTCCACATGGCCTTCCCCCGCGAGGATCCCGTCATCTCGCTGGCCGCGCCCTTCTCGACGCGATCGCAGGCTGCGTACCGCGAGATGCAGTTCTCGACCCTGGCGAGGTTCGCCTTCGAGAGCGGGCACCCGTACTGGGGCTGGCGCTTCGCCGGCTGGGCCCTGCACTACTCCCAGGATCTCGGACAGCCATACCACGCCCGGATGCTACCAGGACAAAGAACGCTCGAAACGCTGGCCCTTAACGTCTTCGGATCGGAGGCCGACAAGAACGGCGCGATGATCCTACTGTCGAACAGGCACCTCGTCATCGAGACCTATGCCTACGAGTCGCTCAAGGACGAAGGCGGCGCCTCACGCCGGGGCCTCGAAGCCGCCCTGGCGGCCCCGGGCTCTGCGCCGGCGTACCGCCGCGGATGGCTGTACGACGTCGTCGCGACCGGCGCCTACGACGACGGCCGCCGGCTCGACCGCGTCATAGCGAAAAGCTTCCCCGCGAAGTACGTCGACGATCCGACCTTCGATTTCGGCCTCGCCAAGGAAGAAGGCACCGATTCCTGGGAGCCGTATGGCGGCGCGGTAGACGAAGCGGCGGGCGCCCGTATCGATGCGGCCCTGGCCGATCGATTCCAGGCTATCGGCGCCCAGATACGAGCCCACGTCGCCTACATGAGCGATCCGGACGCGATCCTCGCCGCCCGCGCGGCCGCATTCGACTATCGCGGGGCGGCGTACATAGCGGCCCTATTGTTGTCGCTCGGGGGTATCGCGCTCATCATCATATCGGGCGCGCGCACGAGGCGGAGGAAAAAGGGGAATATTGGATAGCCGCGCCGGAGCTCGCTCGAGCCCGCCGGCGCCTCTACCTCTTCCGCGCCGTCCCGCCGCCGGGCGACGTCGGGCGCGGGGATACGGCGCCCGTTCGGGCGATACGGTTTTGCGTTTCCATCGTCCTCGTCTATACTGGTAGGCAGAAGAGGAACCTCATGCAACGAATGAGCGTCCGGAAATACCTCCTGCTCGCGCTGATAGCCATAGGCGTAATGCCGCTCGTCCTCTTCTCGTCCGTGTTCTTCACCGTGCTCGACGAGCACCTGAACGAACACGCGGAGAGTATCACCCGCGCGATGCTCCGGTCGGTATCGATAAACGCCAACGAGCGGGCGATAGAGGGGCCGAGGCGAGACCTTCCGTCCATCCTGCTGACGACCGCTGGCGAGTCCGACGCCGGGCGGCTCGGCTCCGCCCTGGGCGTAATCTTATCGCCCAGGCCCGAGTACCTGGCCCTGGCCATTCTCGACGAAGACGGGCGGATACTGGCGGCGCGGCCCGACATAGGCCTCTCGGTCGGTTCGACGTACTCGCTACGGACGAAGGCGGCCAGGCTCGGCGAGACGGCCTTCTCCGGGCCGTTCGACTCGGAGAGCCTCGGGCGCGTAATCCTAGAGGCCTCGTATTCCAACGGCAAGCGCACCGCCGTGGCGCTCATAGACCTCGAATGGCTATCCGCCAGGCTATTCCTGTCGTTAGGCTCCCGCGACGACGCGGTAGGCATCGTATGGCTGGACGGCCGGTTCGTCGCGTCCAGCGACCCCTCCAGGATGCGGCGCGGGGATCGCGTCGACGCGGATCTGCTCTCGACCTCGGCCGTCCGCCATAGGGAAGAAGGAGAGGAGTACCTCGTCTCGAGCGAGTCGATACCGGGCTCCGACTGGCGCGTCGTCTACTATCGATCATGGGCCGCGGTCACCGGCCCGCTCGCCGAGCTATCCCTGAGGATCGCCATGCTCGCGGTCGTCACGCTCTGCCTCTCGGCCTTCATCGCCTACGCCTCGTGGCGCTGGATAAGCTCGCCGCTCGTCGAGCTCGTGACGAAGATCGAACAGATAGGCGACGGCCGCTACGACGAGCGGCTAACGCTGGACTTCGCTGAGGAATACCGCGAGATCGCGACGACGATAAACGGCATGGCCGAGTCTATAGAGCGACGGGACAAGGAACTCAAGGACAGCGAGCGCAGGTACCGCCTGATGTTCGAGGGCAACGGCGTGCCGGCCCTGCTCGTAAGCGCCGGGGACGGCTCTATCCGCGACGCCAATCCCGCGGCGCTCGCCTATTACGGCTATACGCTCGAGGAAATGCGCGCTTTCGGGGCTCGCGACCTGGACGCGAGCCCCGAAAGGCCCGCGGAACACGACGGCACCCTCTTCCTGGCCGCGAAGAACCGCCTGAGCTCCGGCGAGATCCGGGACGTCGAGGTATTCTCGACCCCGCTTGCGATAGGCGAAGAAGTCTTGCTATACGAGCTCGTGCTGGACGTGACCGAGCGGCGCGTAGCGGAGGAGAAGAACCTGGCGGACCTCGAGGAGAAGACGCTGCTCCTCCGCGAGGTCTACCATCGCGTCAAGAACAACCTGCAGATCATCTCGAGCCTCCTGTCCATGCAGGCCGCGATCGCGACCGACGACGATACGGCCGGCGCGCTTCAGGAGGCGCAGGACCGGGTATTCGCCATGTCGCTGGCCCACGAGGTGGTATACCAGATGCCGGACATATCGTCGGTCGACATGGGAGACTACGCAGGCAAGCTGCTCCGTTACCTCGAGGGCGAATACAAGGTCCCGCCCGGCAGCATAGAGCAGGCGTTCGACGGAATACGGCTGGAGCTTGACCGGGCGATCCCGTTCGGGTTGATGCTCGGGGAGATAGCCTCGAACGCGTTCAAGTACGGGCTCTCTGGCGATGGCGGGGACCGGCGAGGCTCGATACGCGTCTCGCTGTCGATGATCTCCCCGGACGGCCGGGAGGAAGCGGAGCTCGTCGTAGAGGACGACGGCCCGGGGCTGCCGGCCGACGCCTTGGACAAGGGCTCGCTGGGACTCTCGCTTATACGCGGGCTCGCCGACCAGCTAGGCGGAGGCGTGACGTGGGAGCGGGCGGCTCGCGGGGGTACGAGGGTCGTCGCGAGGTTCCCGTCGTCCTCTCCCGCCGCGGGGGGCCGATAGTGAGCGGCCGCCGGACGCCGCCCGCGCTGACGCTCGCCGCGGCTATCCTGTCGCTGTCGACCGCCTGCGGCGCCCGCGCTCCTACGGTGCTCCGCTACGCGCACATGAACGCGCGGGACAGCGTCGCCGGCATCCAGGCGGATTTCTTCGCTGAACGGGCGGCCGCCCTCAGCGATGGCAGGATCAGGATAGAGGTCTACCCGGCATCGTCCCTCGGTAGCCTTTCGGAGCAGCTCGAGATGGTACGGGACAGGGACGTCGACATCCACCATACTACCGCCGGGGCGCTCGGATCGCTTTTCGAGGATTTCTCCGTGCTCGATACGCCGTACCTCGTCTCGACCCCTGATCGCCTGATGAGGATAGCCGACAGGGACTCGCCGTTGATGAGGCGGCTCGGTGACGGGCTCGAGAAGGCTTCGGGACTGTCTGTCCTGTATACGTTCTATTTCGGCGCGAGGCAGCTGACCTTCGACGCTCCGGTCCTGCGGCCCGAGGACCTGGCCGGAGCGCGGGTAAGGGCCATTCCCTTCCCGATGTACGAGCTGGCCGTCGAGGCGCTCGGCGGCGTACCGACTCCCATCGACTGGAACTTCACGCCTACGGCCCTCGCGACCGGCTTGGCGCGCGGACAGGAGAACCCTCCCGACACGATACTCGCGGCCAAGCTGTACCAGAGCCAGTCCTACTTGATGCTGACGAACCATATCCTGGGCGCCCAGATCGTCGTCGTCAACAGGAGAACGCTGTCGTTACTGCCCAAGCGCGACCGCGAGGCGCTGTTCGCGGCGGGCCGGGAAGCCGGAGCGTTCGCGACCCGCTCCCTCGTCGAGAGCGAGGCCGAGGCGATCGCCGCGCTCCGGGATCGCGGCATGCGCGTCGTATCCGAAGCGGACGGACTCGACGTAGCGGCGTTCAAGGCCAGGGCCGCGCGGCTCGTGGCCGAGCGCCTAGGCGACAGGTGGGTCGATTACTACGCGCTGATCGACGCGACCCCGTGATCCGCTACTGCTCGCTCGCGTCCTCGTAGCCGCGCAGCACGAGGAACCCGGCGACGGTCAGCGCCGCCGCGGCGAGACCCGACAACCTGATTCCCAGGGAATGCTCGGCGCTCCGTCCCAAGAGCAGGAACGACGGGAACGCGAGGTTCGCGGTCGACACGGCCAGCTTCATGGCGAAGCTGTTGACGCCGAAGTACGCGCCCTCGATGCTAGAACCGCTCTTGGCGCTGTGGGCGCGGGCGGCGTCGGCTACCATCGCCGTGGGCAGGATGCCGAACGCGGCGGACGCGGCCGACTGCCCCACGGCTATGGCGACCGCCCACGCGATCATCGGCAGGCCGGGCACGAGGCCGACCGCCGGGATGACGCAGAAGACCGCGACCTGCGCGACGAAACCGAGGGAGAGCACGCGCTTCTTGCCGTAGGTATTCGCCGCCTTCATCACGGCGGGATACCACAGGAAGCTGAGCCCGAAGATCGCGACCGATAGCGTGAAGGCCTGGGCCTCAGGGAGGCCCATCAGCGCGCTGACGTAGTACGCGATGCCTATCTCGAGGAAGGTATTGGCCGTGTAATAGAGGAAGCTGGCGCCTACGAGGGTACGGAACGGCCTGTCGCCGAGCGCCTCCCGGATCGCGGCGAAGGCAGGGGCGTCCGAGACGCCGCCCGACGCGTACTTCTTCTCGTCGATACAGACTACCGGCACGAGCATCGCGACGGCCGCGACGGCCCCCAGGATAGCGGTAGCCGTCCTGAACGCGGCGAGCGGCGATACGCCGCCGCCGACCAGCGCGTCCTTGATCGCGTATACGGCGTTCCCGGACGCGAATCCTATCGCCCAGGTTACCGACGTGAGCGCGGCGAGCAGCAGCCGGTCCTTGGAATCGGCGCCGAGCTCGGCTATCAGCGCGTTGTACGGCATTACGTACATCGTCAGGAAGGCGGTACCGAGCAGCGCCGAGGCGAACAGCCACGCGACGTTGAGCCCGGAGACGCCGTAGGTCGGAGGCCAGAACTGGGCGAGAGCCAGGATGACCGCGGGTATCGCGCCTATGGCCATGAAGGTCCTGCGCCGTCCGAATCGGGATCGCGAGCGGTCTGACCATCCGGCTATCATCGGGTCGTTGACCCCGTCGAACAGCCTCGCCGAGAACGCCGCGAGCCCGACGACGGTCAGGAGGCCGAGCACGGCGCCGCGCGGTACGAAGGCGGGTATGCCCTCGTAGCCGGTCTCGGGCGGCACGTAGAAGTACGCGAGCAGGTTATTGGCCAGGAACGTCGTCAGGCTCCAGCCGAACTGCCCGAGCGAGAATACGATCTTGAGCCCGAGCCCCATGCGCGGCCTCGCGGTCGTCGCCGTCGCGCCGTCTCTCATGCTTCCTCCGATACCGAATCCAGGTCGCGCGCCGCTATCAGCCGCGAGTACCAGCGGCCGGAGTCCTTGACGATCCTGGCCTGCGTCGCGTAATCGACGTATACGAGGCCGAAACGCTTGGCGTTTCCCTCAGCCCACTCGAAGTTGTCGGTGAGGCTCCAGACGAACGCGCCGCGCAGGTCCGAGCCCGCGGCGCGCGCTGCTTGCATCGCGCGGAGCGAGCCCTGCAGGTACCGTACCCGCCTCAGGTCATGCACCCGGCGGCCGGTTTCACCCTCGCCGTCGACGGCGTCGGTCCATGCGGATCCGAATTCGGTGACTATAACCGGAGGATTGCCGTACCGGGTCCGCAGTTCGGCCAGCACCTCCGTCAGGCCCTCGTGGTACACCTCCCAGCCCATCGCGGTGCGCATATCGGTCTCCGGCAGCTCTCGCGGCTCCTTGCCCGATACGTCGGCGCGGATGAACGGTACGAGCGGATTGTTCCTGGCCTTCTCGCGGCTATAGTAGTTGAGCCCGATGAAGTCGAGGGGCTCCGATATCGCGTCCATGTCCCCGGGCTCGACCGGCGGTCGGAGGATGCGGCCAGAGGCGACCGACTCCGGGTAGGCGCCCAACAGTATCGGGCCGAAGCTGATATGGTTCATCAGGTCGTTGACGCGGGCGGCCGCCGCGAGGTCCGCGGCCGCCGCCTTCGCGGGGGCGGCCCTCGCCGGATGGACCGGCGTCCAGCTGAGCGCCGCGCCGACCCTGCATCCGGCCGACTCGGCGCGTATAGCGCGGACCGCCAGGCCATGGGCCAGCAGCTGATGGTGCAGCGCGGGCAGGTATGCGAACGGGTTCCTGACGCCGGGGGCGTGCGTGCCGTACAGATGGCCGAAGCACGCGAACTCGAACGGCTCGTTGACCGTAATCCAGTCGGTCACCCGGTCGCCGAGGGCTCGGGCGACCGTCGCGGCGTAATCCGCGAACATCGACGCGACGTCCCGGTTCCGGAAGCCTCCGAGCTCCCGCTGGAGCGCGAGCGGCAGATCCCAGTGGAACAGGGTCGGGAACGGGCGGACGCCCTTGGCGAGCAGTCCGTCCACGAGGCGCGAGTAGAAATCGAGGCCGGCCCGGTTTACCGAGCCCCGCCCCGTCGGCATCACGCGCGGCCACGATATAGAGAAGCGATACGCGTCCAGGCCCATGTCGCCGGCGATCTCGACGTCCTCGGGCCATCGCGCGTAATGGTCGCACGCGACGACGGCGTCCGCGCCGTTCCTGACCCTACCGGGCCTGGCGACGAACACGTCCCATATCGAAGGGCCCTTACCGTCGGCGTCGGGAGCGCCTTCTATCTGGAACGCCGACGACGACGCGCCGAAAACGAAATCATCCGGGAATCGCGCCATTTCCTGCCATCTCCTGGTCTCCTGGGATGAAGTGAGCGTATCATCCATTGACTGACCAGTCAATCATATTGCATATAAAGAAAAAACTCAGTCGCGGGAGCGAAGCAAGCCGAGTATCGTATCGGCGATCAGCGCGGCGGCCTCGCCGCCGAGCCCCGCGCCGATAAAATGCTCAAGCTTCCGACGCTCGAGAGCGCTGGCCCGGCTCTTCATCAGCTGGGCCGCGAGTGCGTCCAGCAGGTAGGCGACGGCGCGGGTATCGGCGGCGGCGGCCACGGAGCCTTCGCGCTTGCCGCGCTCGGCGAGCGCGAGCCAGCGATCGGCGGCGTCCTTCTCGAGCGGAAGGATCGCGTCTGCGAAGCGCGCGTTCTCGGCGAGAGACAGGGAGAGCCAGAGCGATATCAATTCAGGTTCCGCGCTCGCCAGCTCCCACGCTCCCCGGAACACCGCGAGTACGGCCTCGTCGAAGCGGGAGCCCGAATCGGCGGGCGCGAAACGCTCGGCCTGCAAGGCCATGCCCCGCTCCACGACGGCCCGGACCATATCGTCCTTGGTGGGAAAGTAGCTGAAGATCGACCCGTGGGAGACCCCGGCCTCGCGCGCTACGTCTCCCATCCTGGCGCCGCCGATACCGTCGCGACCGAGCACGAAGGCGGCCGCGCGCAGTATACGCACGCGCTTCTCCGCAGGAATATTATCGAAGGTCTGGGTATGATGCTGTCCGCTCATGCGGCGAGTATCGCCTCAGGCGGCCGGGGCGGTCAAGCGCGGGCCGTAGCATCGCGCGAGGCGGCGTCGCGCAAGGCTGCTACGACGGCCTCGGCGAGACGGCCTGCTTCTTCGCCCGATATGCGATAGGCGCTCGTGTCCTTGCGGCGGGGCCTCGGCTCGGGCGGTAGGAGCCCGGCGATATGCAGGTCCGCGATCGCTACGGGCGCCTTGCCGAGCCTCCGTTCCAGCTCGGCGGCGAGCCCGGGGTTTGGGCCGTCGGCGCCGCCGCTCACGCTCGCGAAGGCGTATCGCCCTATCGTCGGCCGCAGTCGCTCGAAGCAAGCGCGTAACGGCGACGCGACCATGCCCATCCAGACCGGTCCGATGAAGACGACCACGTCGCGGCCCTCCGCCTCGCAGGCTGGGCGTACCGTCGGCGGGGTCCGGTCCATAAGCATGTCCAGGAAGACGGTCCAGCCGCTACGGCGCTTCGCGTCCTCGATCCTGACGCGGTCGGCGCGCAATAGCGACGCGACACCGTTCGCCAAGGCCTCGTTGTTCCCCGTATAAGAATATGAGATAACCAATGCGTTCATGGGCTCGTCCTCCTGTCTATCTCCGTATCGTCGGCGCATTCCTTCGGACACAGCATGCGCTCGAAGAAGCGGATAGCCGCGCGCAAGTCATCCCGCGCGGCCTCCGGGTCGACGCCCGCCTCGCCGTCGAGTATATACGCCTTGAACGCCCACTCGGATCTGAAGGCGTTGAACACGCTGGCGAGCTCGCGCGGATCGCAGTCGCGGATAGTGCCGAGTTCTATACAGCGACCGAACAGCCCGGCGAGATGGTCGTCCGCGCGTTCCATGAATTCCGCGCGGAAGAACCGCCGGACTTTCTCGTTATGGAACATCTCTATATAGAGGATCCGCATGATTTTGACGACGACCGGGTTGGCCTCGATGATAGCCGGCAAGGGTGCCAATAGCCCTTCGAACACCGACGCGCCGTCGCCGCCCAAGCCGGTTTCTACCGGTAGCGGCGCGTAGACGCATTCCTCGGCATATGCGAGTATGGCGCCGAGGATCGCCTCCTTGCCGGGGAAATGCCGGTATACGGCGCCTTCGGTAAGCCCGACCGCCGCAGCGATGCAACGGACCGGCGTCTGGTCGAACCCGTCCCTGGCGAACAGGTTTATGGCCGCGTCAAGGATCCTGTCGCGGGTCCGACGCTCGCCGGGTACCGCGGCCGGACGGCCCATCCTAGGGCCGGGTAGCTTTTCGTCCACTCGCCCCCCTAGTCGCCGGCCCTATGTACGGAGCCTGCGCCAGATATACGCTCGGATACGCGCGGGCTACCCCAATAGGCTATCGAACCGGCGCCCGTGACGGAGGCGTCGAGCTCGTCCTCCGCCCGGAGCTCGACCTCGCCTGAGCCGGTCGCGCCTACGCGGACGGACGCCGCGGCGAGATCGCGGGCCAGGATACGCGCCGCGCCGGTACAGCGGACGCTAAACTCGGTGGCGGTCCCCCGAAGCTCGACGGTACCAGCGCCGTTAACGCTCAGGCTCAGCGCATCGTACTCGATCGGGTCCGCGCTTATCGTCCCGGCGCCGTTAAGCTCTATGCCGCGCAGCTCGGGGACGGTTACGTCGATATCGCAGCGCCGCAGGCGCCTCATAGCCCTCCAGTACGAAAAGCCGACCCCGCACTCGAACCCTAGCGACAGCTTGCCGTCCTTGACCGCGGTCTCGAAGCGGTCGATCAAGGCGCCGTCCATGGTTACGCTGACGGCCTGGGGTCCTCGATGGATACGGAGGGTACCGACGCCGTTCAGCGCGATAGAGGAGAACGGGGGAAGGTCTCTCGTCTCCGTCGTAACACCGGCGTCTGGATCCATGGCGCCGCAGGATCCGATCGTCACGGTGGTAAGCAGTAAGGCCAGGATAGGTTTTCCCATTATCGCTACTCCTGAGTATATGTAAACGTTGACTTACTTAATATAGCACAAACCTCATCGATGTCAATGCCACTGCCGGCTTTCATCGATCGCCGCGATTGCGCTATGCTATCGCTTCCAAAACCGCCGCGCTCGCGGCACCTAAGGATTGTCAGTGGAAAGAACCGAGCCGACGTATCGGGAGATATGCTGGAGCTGCCGCCGCCCCAAGGCCCTCTGCCTATGCCCGAGCGAGCCGCCTATGCCTACGCGTACGCGCGTGGCGCTACTGATGCACCCTATGGAATGGAAGCGCGAGAAGTGCACGACCGGGCGGCTCACCTGCCTCAACCTGGAGAATAGCGAGATCATACCGGGCCTGCGCTTCGGCGAGAACGCCCGGTACCGGGCGCTAGTGGACGACCCGGGCAACTATCCGGTGCTGCTCTACCCCGGCAAGGACGCCTTCGACCTCTCGGCCGGCGGCTTCCCCGCGGCGGAACTCGGGGGCAGGCGGCTCGTCGTATTCCTCATAGACTCGACCTGGGCCTGCGCCAAGAGCATACTCCGCGAGAGCCCCTGCCTCCTCGACCTGCCCTGCGTAAAATTCACGCCTACCGTACCGAGTCGCTACGTCATCAAGCGCCAGCCGGCGCCCAACTGCCTGTCGACCATAGAGGCGACGCACGAGCTGCTCCTGGCGCTGGAGCGGGCCGGACTCGACGAGTACCCCGACAAGGAACGCCTGCTCGCGTCGTTCTTCGCGATGCGAGACTACCAGCTGGAGCGTATCGGGGAGGACAGGAACCCGAGGCGGAAGAAGAAATGGGACCTGTAGACGATTGAACGGCCTTGGACTCCTACCGAAGCATGCCCTATACTGGAAGGGAACGCGGAAGGAGCGACGCATGGGCATACGGGAAGCGGTTCTCTCTATACGGGGTAGGCCGACCTACGACGGCGCCGGGGTCAGGCTCCTGCGGGTATTCAGCCAGGACGAGGCGACGCGCTTCGACCCGTTCCTGCTGTTGGACGCGTTCGGCTCCGACGATCCCGCGGATTACCTGCCGGGATTCCCGATGCATCCGCACCGAGGCATAGAGACCGTCACCTACCTGCTCGAAGGCTCCGTTCGGCATAGCGACTCCACGGGCTCGGGCGGGGTAATCGGCCCCGGGGACCTGCAGTGGATGAGCGCCGGCTCGGGCATCGTCCACGAGGAGATGCCCATCCGCTCCCCGCGGGGCGTCCACGGCCTGCAGCTATGGGTAAACCTGCCGGCCAGGGAGAAGATGCGCGAGCCCGCGTACCGGGGCGTTTCGGCGGGAGAGGTTCCCGTAGTGCCGACCGGTTCCGGATCGGTCCGCGTCCTCGCCGGGCGATGGGGCGGCGCGAGAGGCCCCGTCATCGGCGTGGCGAGAGACCCGGTCTACCTGGATGTCGCGCTGGAAGCCGGCGCGGAGCTGATGATCGACGCGCCGGCCGGCCGTACCGCGTTCTTCTACGTGCTGGAAGGCGCGATCGGGACCGCGTCCGGCCCCGCCGACGCCTATCCCGCCGGTACCTGCGCGCTCCTCGGCGACGGCGACGAGGCTCGGTTCTCGACGGGGCCGGAAGGGGCCCGTTTCGTCATCGCCCACGCGACTCCCCTCGGAGAGCCGATAGCGTGGGGCGGCCCGATAGTGATGAACACCCGCGCCGAACTGGATCAGGCGTTCCGCGAGCTCGACGACGGCACGTTCATCCGCCGCTAGCCCGGGCCCTGGTCGTCGCGGCTCGCGCCGAACCGCGACCGCCGCCGTCCAGGCAGGTAGCGGCGACCGCGGCTAGCACAAGGAACGCCCCGAGTAG
This sequence comes from Spirochaetae bacterium HGW-Spirochaetae-3, assembly GCA_002839315.1. Classification (GTDB taxonomy): domain Bacteria; phylum Spirochaetota; class Spirochaetia; order Treponematales; family UBA12059; genus SZUA-370. Next base: position 86,504 of record PGXV01000009.1, on the reverse strand, counting down.
CGCCGCCGAACCGAGGCGCTCGCCGAGGAAGACGAAGGCGATACCCGCGGTAAAGACGGGCTCCATGGAGACGAGAATATTCGCCGTTCCCGCCGGCAACGCCGCCAGCGTTACGTTGTAGAGTCCGAAGCCGACGAGGGTCGGACCGGCGGCGAGGACGAAGAGGACGATCCAGGCGCCTGCCGGAGCGCCGGGCAGCGCCAGCATTCCCGGCCCCGTCACCGACGGCGGCAGCAGGCTCGCGGGGAGCCGGCGCGCTACGAGGAGGAATACCGCGGCGAAGGCGAAGCTATAGAGTACGTTCGTCCACGGGGACAGGCCCCGCCTGGAGGCGCCCTTGCCTACGACGCTGTATACCGCGTACGCCAGGGCGGAGCCGATACCGACGGCGATAGCCGGGCCGTTGACTCGCCATGCGCCTGGCTCCAGCGCCCCGGACAGCAAGGCGGCCCCGACGAAGGAGAGCAAGGCCGCGACTATCTTCGACGCCGACGGCCGCGTCCTCGAAACCAGGCGCTCGATGATCACCGTGAAGCCGCCGGAGGCGTATACGAGGAGCGTCGCGGCCGCCGCTCCGTTTCGTATCACGGAGATCGTCCAGAGCACGTTGAAGCACGCGAGCACGAAGCCGTAGACCGCCAGGTACCGTAGCTCCGTCAGGCCGGCGCGTATGAGACCCGGCGCGACTACGGCCAGGACCGCGGCGAGCACGATGGCGGTGAACACGTCACGCCATACGGCTATCACCAGGGCCGGTATCCCGTACCTCGTCGAGGCTATGACTATCAGTACGCCGGTCAAGGACAAGATCGCCGCCGCCAGTATACCGACCGTGAACGGTCCGCCTCTCGTTCGAGATGTTCGGTCACGCATTTTCCACCCTCCACGCCGTTCTCAGGCGCGAGGAAAGCATAGCGTCAATTTGGCCTTGCATTAATATCCGCTTTGAATAAATAATGACAATACCACATGAAGCTAGCCCTCGATCCGTCCAACTCTACGCCTCTTAATAAACAGCTCGAATCGGCGCTCCGACAGAGAATCGAATCCGGGCTCCTTGAGCCCGGCTCCAAGCTAACCGCCTCCCGACCCATGAGCGTCGAGCTCGGCGTCTCGAGGATCACCGTCGAGAGCGCGTACTCGTCGCTGGAGGCCGACGGCCTGATAGAGCGGAGAGCGGGTAGCGGCAGCTACGTCGCCCGAAGGCGGGGCGACAGGAAGAGCCTCGTCTCCGCGGAAGAGCTGCCCGGCTGGCAGGGCGTCCTGCTCGCCGGCTCCGATCGCTCCGGGATCGAGATAGGCATCGGGCTCGGCGGCGGCGGGGACGGGGAGACGATCGACTTCGCGACCGGCGTGGGCGACGCGTCGCTATTCCCCCTCGCCGACTTCAAGGCCGCCCTGGCTTCCGCCCTATCGCGGGAAGGGTCAAGCGCCCTCGGGTACGCCGATCCGCGCGGCGTCCAGGCCTTCAGGACGCTCATCGCCCGCGTGCTATCGAGCAGGGGGGTGGACGCGTCACCGGAGGAGATACTCGTGACCTCGGGATCGCAGGAGGCGCTCGGGCTCGTGGCATTGGCTCTTCGTGGCCGCGGCCACGACGTAATAGTCGAGTCCCCGTGCTACGCCTCGGCCCTCGGCCTCTTCAGGAGCCTCGGCTACGTACCGACGGGAATTCCCATGGACTCCGGGGGCATGCGACTCGAGCCCCTGCGAGCCGCGCTACGCTCCGGTCGGGCGGCCTTCGTCTATACCATGCCGAATTTCCAGAATCCCAGCGGCGTACGCATGGACTCCGAGCGCCGGAGGGCGGTCGTCGCCCTGACGAAGGAATTCGATACGCCCGTGCTGGAGGACGATTTCGTCGGAGACCTGCGCTACGAAGGCCGGGACCTGCCTTCGCTCTATACCCTGGGCGGCGCCGGCGTCATGCACTCGGCGACGTTCTCCAAGCTCCTGGCGCCAGGCCTCCGCGTCGGCTTCATCGCCGCCAGGGGGCCCGCCTACGAGCGCCTCCTCGAGCTTAAGTACTGCATGTCGATGTCGGCTCCGCGCCTGTCGCAGGAAGCGCTCGCGAGGATACTGTCCGTCGGCAGGTACGAGGCCCATATCAGGCGCTCGAGGCGGCGCTACACCGAACGGCGGGACGCCATGCTCGAAGCGCTCGCGGATCGCCTGCCCGGCTTGGAGGTCAAGAAGCCGTCAGGCGGTCTCTTCCTCTGGCTCCGCCTTCCCGTCGGCCTGGACTCCTCCGTCGTCGCGACGGCCTCCAAGGCGCGCGGAGTCCTGGTCTTCGACGGGAAGCCGTGCTTCGCCGACCCCGGCGCCCCGGACGCGGGCTCGTTCCTGAGGCTCAACTTCGCCGCCGAGAGCCCCGAACGGATAAGGGCGGGCGTCCGCGCTCTTTCGGAAGCGGTCGATTCCCTGGGAGACGGTGGTCGCTAACTGACGAGGAGGCTCTCCACCTGCGCGTCGTACAGTCGCCGATAGACGCCTCCGGCGGCGACGAGGTCGTCGTGCCGGCCCTGCTCCACGATGCCGTCCTCGGTCAGAACGAGGATACGGGCGGCGTGCCTGACGGTAGCCAGGCGGTGGGCGATGATGAAGGTCGTGCGCCCCTTGGACAACCGCTCCAGCGATTCCCGTATGGCCAGCTCGCTCATCGTATCGAGGGAGCTCGTAGCCTCGTCGAGTATCAGCACGGGCGGGTCCTTGAGGAACATGCGGGCTATGGCGATACGCTGCTTCTGCCCGCCCGACAGCTTGACCCCGCGTTCCCCTACCGGCGTATCGAAGCCCAGCGGCAGGGCGCGTATGAATTCGAGAGCGTTGGCCGACTTCGCGGCGGCCTCTATAGCGGCGTCGTCGGCGTCCAGCCTGCCGTAGCCTATGTTGTCGCGGACGCTGCCCGAGAACAGGAACACGTCCTGCTGCACCATGCCGACGGCCTGCCTGAGCGACGCTATCGTCGCCTTCCGCACGTCCAGGCCGTCCACCGTGATGGAGCCCTCCTCCACGTCGTAGAAGCGCGGGATGAGCGAGCACAGCGTCGTCTTGCCGGCGCCCGAGGGCCCGACGATCGCGACGGTCTCGCCGGCCGCCACCCGTAGGTCTACCCGTTCCAGTACGCGCTCCTTGCCGTCGCCGTATCGGAAGCCGACCCCCCGGAATTCCACGTCGCCGCGGACGCCGGCCAATTCCACCGCGTCCGGCGCGTCGACGATGGTCGGCACGGTATCGACGATCTCGAGGAATCGCCGGAAGCCGGCCGCGCCCTCCTGGAACTGCTCCATCGACCGCACGAGCGTCTCGATAGGCTGGAAGAAGCGCGAAACGTACAGCGCGAACGCCACGTAGGCGCCGAGGCTGACCGCCCCACGCAGCGACGCGTAACCTCCCGCGATCAGTACGATGACGAGGCCGAGGTTCGACAGGAACGAGACGCCGGTGCTGAATACGCCGATATGCCAGACCGATTCGATACGGGAGCGCCTGAACGTCTCGTTGCCCTCGTCGAAGCGCTCCGTCTCGAAGACTTCGTTGCCGAACGCCCTCACCACCCTGACGCCGGAGACGCTCTCCTCGATACGTTCGTTGATGACGGCTATCGTCTCCTTGTTGGCCCTGAACGCCCGGCGGAATTTCCCGCGGAACGTAGACGAGAAGGCGACGAGCGCCGGTACGATCGCGAAAACGACGAGCGCCAGGCGCCATTCTATCGCTAGCATGACGATGAGCGACCCTGCGAGGCGGACGCTCGCCATGATCAGGTCCTCGGGCAGGTGGTGCGATATCTCGGCCAGGTCGAAGAGATCGCCGACGATGCGCGACATGATCTGGCCGGTCTTCGTGTCGTCGAAGAAGCGCGTGTCCAGGGTATGGAGGTGCCGGTATATGTCGCGCCGGAGGTCGTGCTGGATATTCACCCCGAGCACGTGCCCGAAGTAGCCGACGACGAACTCCAACCCGGCGCGAATCGCGTACAGAAGGACGAGCAGGACCGCGAAGCGCGCGAGGCCGGGCATATCCCCCGCCGGGACGATCACGTCGACGACCCGCCCGATAGCGGCCGGGAACACGAGGTCGGCGAGGCCGAGTCCGAACGCGCAGGATAGGTCGAGGGCGAGGAGGCCCCTATATGGCTTGTAATAGTGAAGGAACCGCTTGAGCATAATGAAGGATCGTAGCGACGGAACGGCGGGCTGTATACGGCCGACTATGATTCAAGACGATCTTTCCGATTCCGTGGGGACGTTTCCGCCTCGACCCATTTGACAATCAGGCGCCCGAATAGGTATTTTCTCTATCTGCAACCGGAGAATTCCCCGACGCGGCCTCACCGACGCGCGAGGCTCGCCGCGCCAGAAGGAGACAAGCCATGAGCGCTGGAATAGAATTGACATCGAAGAATTTCGCCGCCGAGGTCGAGCAGTCCTCCATCCCCGTCCTCGTAGACTTCTGGGCGGAATGGTGCATGCCGTGCAGGATGATAGGCCCGCACATCGACGACCTGGCCAAGACCTACGCGGGCAGGCTCAAGGTCGGCAAGGTGAACGTCGACAACGAGGCGGAGCTCGCCGGCCGTTTCAACATCATATCGATACCGACCCTGATGGTATTCAAGGACGGCAAGATCGTGCGGCAGCAGCCCGGCGCCCTCCCCAAGCAGGCCATCGAGAAGCTGTTCGCCGACCAGCTGTAATTCCGGTCGTCCGGGTCCCCGACGGTCGGCGAGCGAGCCGATCGCGGGCGGCCCGTGGAATTATTACGCGGGCCGCGCGCCTTCGAATTTCCAACGGTTACTGCCGATAGTAACTTGATTCTTTTTTACGGCCATGTTAGGTTTTTTCCATGGCTACCGAATTACAGGTACCAACCCCTCTTCATAGCGGCCATTCGCCCGCGATTTCCTTTTATTTTTATTACCACTACAACTCATAGGGCTCCTTCGCGGCGCGGCCGGGCGGGGAGAGCCCGTAGGTTTACCGGCCGCCCTGGAGGATCCGCGTCCCTGTCAGCCAGGCGCCCGTCGCCCTCCTTCCGCGAGACGCCTAGCGCTTCGCGAGCGACGATACGGCGGCCTCTATGCGCTCAAGAGCGAGGTCGATCGCGTCGTCGGACGCAGCGAACGACATGCGGACGCAAGCGTCGTCGCCGAAGGCCGAGCCGGGCACCAGCGCGACGCCGGCTTCTTCCAGGAGGTACAGGCAGAAATCATCGGAGGAGGCTATGGCGCCTCCGCGCCAGGCTGAGCCGAACAGGGACGATACGTCCGGGAACAGATAGAACGCGCCGTCGGGCGAGCGGAGACTGAGGCCCGGAACGGCGGAAAGCTTCTCGTACGCGCGGTCGCGGCGCCGCCTGAACGCGGAGGTCATCGCGGCGACGGGAGCCTGGTCGCCGTCGAGGGCGGCGATCGCGGCTCGCTGGGTAATGGACGAGGCGCAGGTAGTGGTCTGTCCCTGGATAGCGACGCAGGCGTCGACGAGCGGAGCGGGCCCGGCGAGGAAGCCGAGACGCCATCCGGTCATCGCGTGCGACTTGGACAGGCCGCCGACCACGGCGGTCCGGCCCTCGAGCGCGGGTACGGACGCGGGACTCGGGACGTCCGGCACGTAGCGGATGCTCTCGTAGACCTCGTCCGACAGGATCCAGACGTCCGGGAAGCGGGCCAGGACCGCGGCGAGGGCCTCGAGCTCGGGGCGGGAGTAGACGGCGCCGGTCGGATTGCACGGCGAGCAGAGGACGAGGACGCGCGTGCGCGGGGTAAGGGCGGCGGCGAGGCGCTCGGGACGTAGCTTGTAGCCGTCGGCGGCGAGCGTCGGCTCGAAGACGGGGACGGCCCCTGCGAGCTTGGCCATCTCGGCGTACGACAACCAGGCGGGCGTCGGTATAAGGACCTCGTCGCCCGGACCGGCCATGGCGAGCAGCGCGTTCGAAAGGGCGCTCTTGGCGCCGCAGGATACGAGGACGCGCGAGGCGGGGTACGACAGGCCCGCATCGCGCAGCAGCTTACGGGAGATAGCCTCGCGGAGGGCCATCTCGCCGGCGACCGGCGTATAACGATCGGCGCCTTCGGCGATGGCCCTGGCGGCGGCCTCGCGGACGGAGGCGGGCGGATGGAAATCGGGCTCGCCTACGGTGAGGTCGACGATATCCCGGCCCGCGGCCTTGAGCTCGCGGGCGCGTTGGTTCATGGCGATGGTGCGGGACGGCTCTATTCGGGCCGTCCTCGACGATAGGGCGCTCATGGCGTTATCCTTCCAACGGTCCCGATGTCCGGGCCGCTGAAGGTATATACGCCTCGGCGTCGGTGTTATGCAAGTGACTACGGCCGGATTTCCGGCGGAAGGTTGATCGATATGAAGAACCTGAAATTGACCGGCGCCAAGGCCGACGGGAAAAGGACCATAGTCGAGGTGGGCGGAATACGGGTCGGCGAGGATTTCGTCGTCATCGCCGGCCCCTGCGCCGTCGAGTCCGAGGACCAGATGGTCCGCACCGCGGTCGCGGTGAAGGAAGCCGGGGCTACGATGCTCAGGGGCGGAGCGTTCAAGCCGCGCACCTCCCCGTACGCGTTCCAGGGCCTGGGGCTCAAGGGCCTCAAGATACTCGACAAGGCGAGGCGCGAGACGGGCCTGCCGATCGTCACCGAGGTGATAGACACGCGAGACGTCAGCTGGGTGGGCGAGTACGCCGACATCCTGCAGATAGGCGCGCGCAACATGCAGAATTTCTCGCTGCTACGCGAGGCGGGCAAGTCCGGCCGGCCCATCCTGCTGAAGCGCGGCATGTACTCGACGCTCGAGGAGTGGCTCAACTGCGCCGAGTACATCCTGGCCGAGGGCAATCCCAACGTCATCCTATGCGAACGCGGCATACGCAGCTTCGAGACCTATACGAGGAACACCCTGGACCTGTCCATAGTGCCGTCGGTCAAGGCCCAGAGCCATCTACCGATCTTCGTCGATCCGTCTCACGGTACGGGCGTGCTGGGCCTCATAGAGCCGATGAGCCTGGCCGCGGTGGCGGCGGGCGCCGACGGCCTCGAGCTAGAGGTGCACGTAGACCCGAGCTCCGCGCTCAGCGACAAGGACCAGCAGCTTTCCCCCGAGGCCTTCGGCCGGCTGATGCGCAAGCTCGCCGTGATGCGCCGGACGATGGCCGAGCTATCCTCGGAGAGCTACGGATGACGGCGGTGAATACCGGCGGCGACGTCGAGATCGCCGGCGGGAGATCCGGTTCCACGATACGGTTCGCGGCGGCGGCCGGCCTCGCGGCGCTCGCCGGGGCGGACCGTTCCGTCGTCGTCGCCGACGAGCTGACGGCCGACTTCGTACCGAGGGACTTCCCTCGCGAGCGCGTTCTCGTCGTTCCGAGGGGAGAGGCGGCCAAGCGCCTCGAATCGCTCGACGCGCTCTTCGCGGGCTTCCTCGAATTGGAGGTCGGACGGGACTGGACGGTCGTGGGTGTCGGCGGAGGCAGCGTATCCGATCTAGCCGGCTTCGCGGCGTCGACGTGGATGCGCGGGATAGACTTCGGCTTCGTGCCCACTACCCTGCTCGCGATGGTCGACGCGTCGGTCGGCGGAAAGAACGGGCTGGACTACCGGGGCCGCAAGAACCTCATCGGCTGCTTCTCCCAGCCCCGCTTCGTCCTCGTCGATCCGTCCCTGCTTTCGAGCCTGCCCGATTACGAACTGAACTGCGGCTTCGTCGAGGCGATAAAGCACGGCGTCATAGCGGGCGACGAGCACCTGACGATGCTGGAGCAGGCCGTGGCGGGGTCCGGCAGGATAGACCGCGGGGCGCTGCCCCCCCTGATCAGGCTATCGATCGGGTTCAAGGCCGCGATAGCCGGGACGGACGAGCGGGAGTCCGGGGTACGGCGCACGCTCAACCTCGGGCACACGATAGGCCACGGCGTCGAGGCGGTAACGGCTCTCGCGCACGGCGCCTCCGTCGCGGCCGGATTGGGATCGGCGTTCGCGCTGGCGGCCGAGCGGGGCGGCTCGCGGGTGGACGCGGAGCGCGTCGGCGCTCTGCTCGACAGGCTGGGACTGCCGAAGGGGCTCGAGGCGGCCAGGCTCGCGGCGCCCGAGACGAGGGGCCTGTCGCCGGCCGCGTTCCGGGACGCCGTCGCCGTAGCGATGGCCTCCGACAAGAAGCGCGTCGGCGGCGACGTGCTGTTCGCGTCGCCGATGGCGATCGGCGACGTCAGGATGGAGTCCATCCCGCTCGTCGCGCTGCAGGAATTCGTAAGGAGGGCGCCGTGAACTGTATGGGTACCTTGCTGAGGGTCGAACTATTCGGTGAATCGCACGGACCGGCGATCGGCGTCGTGATGGACGGCCTGCCTGCGGGCCTGCCGCTGACGACCGCCGATTTCTCGGCGGACCTGGCCCGAAGGCGGGCCGGCGCGGAAGGCACGACGCCGAGGGTCGAAGCCGACGAGCCGGAATTCCTTTCGGGCCTGTACGAGGGCCGGACGACCGGGACGCCTCTGTGCATCGTATTCAGGAACGCCGACACCCGTTCTTCCGACTACGCGCTCTTCTCCGCCATGCCCAGGCCGGGCCATGCGGACATGACCGCCCGCGCTCGCTACGGCGGATTCTCCGACCCGCGCGGCTCCGGGCACTTCTCCGGGCGCGTCACCGCGGGCCTCGTCGCGGCCGGCGTCGTCGCCAAGAAGCTGCTACCAGGCGCGTCGTTCTCGACGGCCATCCTCGAGGCCGGCGGTCGTCGCGACGTAACGGCCGCGGTCAAGGAGGCGGCCGATGACGGGGACTCGGTAGGAGCGCTCGTAGAGCTGCGCGCCGCCGGCGTACGCGCCGGGCTCGGAGAGCCGTTCTTCGGCTCCGTCGAGGGGCTGATCGCCCAGGCCCTATTCGCGGTACCGGGCGTACGCGGCGTCGAATTCGGAGACGGCTTCAAGGCGGCGGCGATGCGCGGCAGCGAGCACAACGATCCCATCGTCGCCGGCGACGGGACGACCTCTAAGAACGGCGCGGGCGGCGTCAACGGCGGCATCACGAACGGCAACGAGCTGGTCGCCCGCGTCGCGATGAAGCCCACGTCGTCGATAGGCAGGAATCAGGAAACACTGGATTTAAGGACCGGCGATATGGGCCTATTATCGGCTCCGGGCAGGCACGACGCGTGCATAGCGTTGCGCGCGGCCGTCGTGCTTGAATCGGCGCTCGCCGTAGTACTCGCGGACCTGGAACTCCAGGCCCGTTCGCGCGACAGCTCTGCGGATACAGGAAGGAATACCAAATGACCCTCGAAGGACTCAGGCAAGATATCGACATAATAGACACCCGCATCATGGCCCTTCTCGACGAACGGCTGGAGCGGGGACTCCTTACTCGCCGGCACAAGACGGGTACCCGGGACCCCGCCCGCGAGGCCGAGGTGCTCGACCGCGTAGCCCGGCGGACTAGATGCCTCGCCGGCCGCGAATTCACCGAGAGCCTCTACCAGCGCATCATAGCGGAGAGCCGGACGATGCAGGAACGCGAGCTCCGGCTCGTCGGCTTCCAGGGCATGCACGGCGCGTACAGCGAGGCCGCGGCCCGCGCATGGGATACCGAGGCTGCGACCATACCCTTCAAGGAATTCTCGCAGGTATTCGATGCGGTCGTCTCCGGCGACCTGGATTTCGGCGTGGTGCCGGTAGAGAACACGCTCGGCGGCATCGTAGGCCAGGTCAACTCGATACTCGTGACCACCGAGCTACGCGTCGTGGCCGCCATCGACATGCCCATCGACCATTGCCTGCTCGCGGCTCCCGGCTCGGATCACAGGGATATACGGACGGCCTATTCCCACAGGCAGGCCCTGTCACAGTGCCGCCGCTTCCTCGACCGCAACAAGCTGGACGGGATAGACTGGTTCGACACCGCCGGCGCCGCCCGCATGATAGCCGAGGACCGGCCCAAGGGCGCGGCCGCCATCGCCAGCCGCTTCGCCGCCGAGCTGTACGGGCTCGAGATCATCAAGGAAGGCGTACAGGACTCCTCCGCCAACCGGACCCGCTTCTTCGTGCTCGCCAAGGGAGCCGCCGCGACGGGCGGTAACAAGTGCTCCGCGGTATTCTTCACCGACGACAAGGCCGGAGCCCTGTTCGGCGTGCTCGAGGTCTTCGCGAAGGCCGGCATAAACCTGACGCGCATAGAGTCGGTACCCGACGAACCGGGCGACTACGCCATCTTCATCGACTTCGACGGCTCCGACCGGGACGCCCGCGTCGCCGAGGCCATCGAGGCCGCGCGCGGCCTCGTCCGCGACTTCAGGCTGCTGGGCTGCTACGATGAAAGGAAGCTATAGCGATGAGGATAGCCGTTCTGGGCTCGGGCAAGATGGGCGCGTGGCTCGCGTCGGCGCTTGCCGCGGAGCATGACGTCTTCGTATACGACGCGAATCCCGCCAGCGCGGCGGCGGCCGCGGGCTCCGGCCGAGCCAAGGCCGTCGCGACGCTCGACGGCATAGGGGAAGCGGCGGCCGATATGCTCGTCAACTGCGTGCCGCTCGGCATGACCGTCGAGGCCTTCGAAGCGGCGGAGCCGTACCTGCCCGCGGACTGCATGCTGGCGGACATCGCGTCGGTGAAGACCGGCCTGGCCGAATGGTACGCCGCGTCCGGTCGCCCGTTCGTGTCCTCACACCCAATGTTCGGCCCTACCTACGCCGATCGGTCGAACCTGGCCGGGCAGAGCGCCGTCGTCATATCCGAATCCTGCGAGGCGGGGAAGGCGCTATGGCGCGGCCTGTACGAGGGCCTGGGCATACGGGTCTTCGAGGAGAGCTTCGACGGACACGACCGCACCGTTGCGTACTCGCTCGCCACGCCCTTCGCGTCGACGATGGTATTCGCGGCATGCATGAAGCGGCTAGACGCGCCGGGAACCAATTTCAAGAAACACCTGGAGTTAGCCCACGGGCTCCTCGCGGAGGACGACCGGCTCCTCGCGGAGATCATGTTCAACCCGTACACGATACGCCGGCTGGAGCTTATCAACTCGCAGCTGTCCTACCTGACGCACATCATCAAGGACCGCGACCACGAGGAGATGAGCAAATTCCTCGAGAAGCTCCGGGACAACGTCGGCCAGGACTGAATAGCTTGACAGCCGTCGGGATGGGGGTAAGCTGGCAAGAAGGCACGGAAGCGCCGTCCCCATCCCGTCAATCGGAGAGAAGCCATGGCATCAGGCACGAACGCGTATCGCGCGAAGGTCCGGGCAGAGGTCGACCGCATCGCGAAGGATGTGATACGGGTAAGCCGCGACATCCACGCCCATCCCGAGCTGGGTCTCCACGAGCGTTACGCGCGCGACCTCCTCTGCGCGGAAGCCGGGGCTCGGGGCTTCACGGTCCAGACCCCGGTGGCGGGGCTCGATACCGCCTTCATGGCGCGGTACGCCTCGTCCAGGCCCGGCCCGAGGATAGCCTTCCTGTGCGAATACGACGCCTTGCCGGAACTCGGGCACGGTTGCGGGCACAACGTCATCGCGGCGGGGTCGTTCGGCGCCGCCATGGCGCTGAAGCCGATGGTCGATGAACTGGGCGGGGAGGTACTGCTCATCGGCACGCCGGACGAGGAAGCGGTAAGCGAGGAGTCCAAGGGCGGCAAGGTGATCATGGCCGGGGCAGGCGTATTCGAGGGACTGGACGCCGTGATGATGATGCATCCCAACGGCGGATTGAACCATGCCTGGGGCTACACCTTCCCGCTCAAGGACATCGCCGTACGTTTCGAGGGCAAGCCGGCCCATTACACCGAGCCGGAGAAGGGCATCAACGCGCTAGAGGCGCTGCTCCTGTTCCTGCATTCGGTCAACGACATGAAGCGAGGCTGGTCCCCGTCGACGATGTTCGCGTACACGATCACCGATGGCGGCGGCCCGAGCGCCATAACGGTTCCCAAGAGCGCCGAGGCCCATATAACGATGAAGGCGTTCTATGGGGAGTACCTGGAATCCCGCTTCGAGCTGGTCAAGACCTGCGTCAGGGCCGTATCGGATATGACGGGCGCGACCGGGACCGTGACGGTCCTCGACGAATACCGTCATACGATACCTAACCTCAGCCTCTCGGCGGGGCTGTTCGAATCCATACGCGAACTCGGCGGCGACGTCTCGGATCCCGCGGACGCGTTGCGCGACCTCGAGCGGCGGACCTACCCCGGCGTCTCCACCGATTTCGGCGACGTCAGCTGGGAGGCGCCTGCGATACACGGCTACTGCGGATTAGGCGACGCGGGGCTCACGCTGCATACGCCCGGACTGGTCGCGGCGGCGGGCTCGGCGCCGGGCGACGAGGCCGCGATACTGGCCGCCAAGGCGATGGCGATGACCGCGGTAGAGATGCTCGGCAATCCCGATTACGCCAAGCGGGTCAAGGACGAGTATATGGCGTACAGGAAGGCGAATTTCAGCGACGTCCCGGGCGTACCGCCGGATTACCGGCCGTTCCCGGACGATTTCCTCGCCGCGATCGCCGCCGTCCGGGACCGAGGCCGCTAGGCCCGCGCGCCGATAGACGACAGCGCCTCGAAGAAATCCGGCCAGCTCTTGGCGACGCATTCCGCGCCCTCGACGATCACCGGGCCTGACGCGGCGAGAGCGGCTACGGCCGCCGCCATCGCGATACGATGGTCGCCGCGCGACGAGACCGCGCCGCCGCGGGGCCCGCCGGAGCCCGCTTCCGCGCCGAGGCCGTATACGAACATCTGATCGCCGTCGACGACGACGCGAAGGCCTAGTCGGCCGAATTCCTCGGACAGCGCGGTCGAGCGGTCGCTCTCCTTTACCCGTAGCCTGTCGGCTCCGCGAAGACTCGTCACTCCCTCGCAGCGGGACGCGAGCGCGACGAGCGGCGGGAAGAGGTCGGGGCAATCGGTCGCGTCGAACGAGAAGGCGCGCAACGGCCCCGAGCGCACGCGATACCCGTCGGGCAGCTCCTCGAGCCGGGCGCCGGCAAGCGCGAGCGCGTCGACGATGGCGCGGTCGGGCTGCGACGAGCGGGTGCGGAGCCCGACGACATCCAGCCCGCTCTCGCCGCGTATCGCACCGGCGACGAGCAGGAAGGCGGCGCCGCTCCAGTCCCCCTCCACATCGTAGTCGGCGGCCTCGTACGGTTTTCCCCCTATAGAGAATCGCCGGTAGCCGTCGTCGCGCCCCGCCCGGGCGCCGAAGGCCCGCATAACGTCGAGGGTAAGGTCGACGTAGCCGCGGCTCGCGAGCCGTTCAGCTATCACGACCGAGTCGCCGCCCGTCATCGGCAAGGCCATGACGAGACCCGTCAGGAACTGCGAGCTTTCGCCCCCGTCCACGACGACGCGCCCCGGAAGCAACGGCCCGCGGACGCGAACTGGCGGCAGTCCTCCGTTCGTCGAGCATTCGACGCCGAGCGCGACCAGCGGTTCCCGGACCATGCCGACCGGACGACCGGCGAGCGATCCCTCGCCGCGCAGCTCTACCTCGACGGGCGACAGCGACGCGATCGAGGAGAACATCCTCAGGCACAGGCCGGATTCGCCGCACGAGGCGACGATGGGTCCCGGGCCGGCCGGTTCGGGGAAAAGGCCACCGACCACGACGACCCGGTCATCGAAACGCTCGACCCTTGCGCCGAGCGCCGTAGCCACGCGCATCGCCGCCAGGGAATCGGCGCACCAGGAAGGATTCGTTATGGTCGAGCGGCCCGGGGCCATCGCGGCGCAGGCGATCGCCCGCTGCATGGCGCTCTTTGACGAGGGAGCCCGGATCCGGCCGCTGACGGAGGAAGGCTCAACGGAGCGAGTCACGGATCGCCCTTGCTATCATCGCCGGCCTCATGCCGTCCGTATTCATGACGAGGCCGGCGCATTCCGCGTACCACGGTCGTCGGCGCTCGTACAGCTGGCGTATCCTGGCTTCCGCGTCGCCCGCGAGTAGCGGCCTGGCGCCCCCGACGGAGCGCGTTGCGAGCACGGCCGGGTCCGCCTTTATCCAGACGACGCGGAAGCGATCGCGCAAGAGGGCGCGGTTCTCCGGCAACTCTACGGTGCCGCCGCCGGTAGCGAGCACGACCGGACCTCCCGCGGAGACGCGGGCGAGCGCCGCGCTTTCACGCAGCCTGAAGCCGGCTTCGCCCTCGTCCTCGAATATCGACGGAATTGACATGCCCGAATCCGTCGTAACGACCTCGTCGAGGTCGATGAACGGTAATCCAACGAGCCCCGCTAGTAAGGCGCCGACGCTGGTCTTCCCGGACGCGGGAAGACCGATGAGCGCGATGCCGCGCATCGACGAATCCTGTTTCTCCATGACGTATCTTACCCGGCGGCGCGTCCGAGGTCAACAAACGGCCGCTCCCGCGCATCGACGTAACGTCACGGCGCGTAGACCTCGTCCGAGTTGACCGAGCCAATCGTCGATCCCCTCGTGGGGACGATGTGCCAGTCCTCGCGCGAATCGGTATCCGCTGACGACGACGAGCGGCACAAGGAACGCGTGCTCGTCGTCCCGGCCGACCCGGCGCAATCCTCTGGCCGAGGCGGATCGGAGGCGGCCCACGCGAGCCCCGCGACGATGGCGCCAACCCGGTCGCGCAAGGCGGCGGAGCCGAAGCCGCCGTAGGCGGTATCCGAGTCTATGGTCCGCGAGCTATAGAGCGCGGCGTCCACGAAGGCGCCGTTCGGCGACGCGCACAACGACAGGGCGCCGTTCTGGCCCGACAGGGCTCCGTCGCCGCCCCTGTACCACAGGTCCCAGGCGCCGGCGGTCGCGTCGAGGCCGCCTGAAGCTGCGCGATCCGACGACTCGTCGATCTCGGATTCCAGTCCCTGCGGCTTCAGGTGCAGTACGATATAGTCGCCTTCCTCGACCGCCAGGGGCGGGAAAACGTAGCGGAAATCGAAATCCATCGGAGCTCCGCAGAAGAACGCGAGCCCGGCGCATTCTCCGTCCGCCGCCACGTAGAATTCCGCGGCGTCGGGATGGGTAGCGGAGCCCTCCGTCAGGAGCTCGTTGAAGACGAGGGCCGGAGGCCGTGGATTATGGCCCCAGTACGGAAGCACGAAACTGGACAGGTTGCCCGCCGCGTCGGCGACGATACCGGAAACCGCGTAGGCCGTTCCGGGTTCCTGGGAACCTCCGAGCGATACCACGACGCTTCTGCCGTCCGCCCCGATGCGCGCCGATACGACCGCCGGGCCGGGCGAGGACGCGAACCCCGGGAGGGCCTCGGCGATATCCTCGTCGAACGAAATCGCGAGCTCGGCGTCGCCGGTCGGGCCCCACGAGGCCACGGCCGGAGGCCGCATGTCGCCGACGGCGAACGGAGCGACGTTCGGCACGGGAATGCACGCCGCGAGGAACGGAACGGCGACGACGGCCGCGACGACCGGACGGTAACGGAACATAATGCGCCTCCTGTCGCCTCCCGAACGTCGAACCGCGCACCGACGCTTGCGCTGATCGGCGAGGATCGGCGCGCGCGTCCCGACCTATAGGCTTTCCGGGTCGCTTCATCCTATAACTTGCTTTTAGAAAACAACTCTCTATAATCTAGAACAATACTTATTTAAGAAAGCGTATATAGAGGAGAAACATGAGATCTATAAAAAGAAAGATGCTCGTCTATTTCGTCGCCAGCACGTTCATACTCTTCACCACCGCTATGGTACTGCTCGCCTACCGATTAACTTCAGTGCTCGACGACTACGCCTACGACGTCGCCGCCCAATACGCCCACGAAGGCGCCGTCGTCACCAAGGACAGTTTTCGCGAAGGCATAGAGACGATCAGGAATACCGCCCGCCTCGTCGAGGTGCTCAAGGCCGAGGGGCGGACCGACAGGGAGATACTTCAGCCGCTTTTTTTGGAGACCCTGAAGCTACACGACTCGGCTATCGCGCTCTGGGTCCTGTTCGAACCGGATGGCTGGGACGGTCGGGATGCGGAATACGCCGATACGGCCGGCTACGACGAGCTCGGGAACTATGCCGTATGGGCATACCGGAACACGGACGGAGAAGCGGTGGTGTCGATAGAAGCGTGGGGCGAGGAGTCCTACGCCGAGGACTATTACGCGGGTCCGATGGGGAGCGACGGGCTCTGGTTCGGAAAACCCTATGAGGAGGAGATGGAAACCGGGGTCACCATACGCATGATGACCCTGGCTCGGAAGATCCTCGACCCCGAAGGCAACGCCATCGGCGTGACGGGGATGGACTTCCCTATAACCTTCCTGAACGGGATACTCACGTCGATAGACGAGAAGAGCGGCGGCGCATGCTCCCTGGCAACGTACGAGGGCGTACTGCTGGCCGACACGCTATCCGACGCGACTGGCACGTACCTGTCCGACTCGCAATCGACCGACACCGTGTCAGCGGCATCCGCCCTGTTTAACGCCGCGGGCGATGGCAGGACCTACGTCGAGACGGCGTTGAAGGGAGTCCCGACCCTGCAGATGATGGAGCCGGTCCGGTTCGAAGCAGGCCTGAATCCCTGGATATTCATCGTATCCATCCCCAAGGCCCTGATACTTCGAATACCCAACCAGATATACCTGTTCGTCATCCTGTCCGAGCTGGCCGTTCTCGTTACCCTGTTCCTGTTCATCGTCGTCATCGCGGGGAAGATAAGCCGCCCCCTCGTCGCGCTTACCGATATATTCGGCGTAATAGCGTCCGGAGACTTTCGCCCCGACGTGCGCATACAGAGCGAAGACGAGACGGGCCGCCTAGGCGAAGGCTTCAACCTGCTGACCGGCAAACTGAGCCTGCTCCTGGGCGAATTGAAAGGCGACGTGGCTCATCTGGCCGCGAACGCGTCGAGGCTATCCGACGAGATGCGGAAAACGGGCGCGGCCTTCGCCAATACGGAGCGGTCGGTACAGAACGTCACCTCGAGGGGCTCGGATATCGCCATCGGGCTCAAGGACGCCAACGCCTCGGTTGGCCGCATCGTGCAGAGCATACATAGCCTCGAACGAAGCTCTCGCGGAGAATCGGAACTTATACTGCAGTCCGTATCCGCAATAGAGACCATGCTGTCGAGGGTTAAATCGGTTACGGACAGCGTCGTGCAGTCCAGCGGGTACTACGGCATGCTCAACGAGACCTCTACGCGCGGCGCCGCTCTCCTGAGCGACGTCATCCAGAGGATAAAGGACGTCAACAACCAATCCGAGGATCTCCTGGCGACCAATAGCGTGATCGCGGGGATCGCCGCCCAGACGAACCTACTGGCCATGAACGCGGCCATCGAGGCCGCCCATGCGGGAGAGGCGGGCAAGGGATTCGCGGTCGTGGCCGACGAGATACGTAAACTGTCGGCGAACGTGAGCGATCAATCCAAGTCGGTGAAGGAGATGCTCGCCGAGGTCGCGAGCACCATCAGCGCCATAGCGGAATCGTCCAGGAATGCAGGCTCGAATTTCGAGGAGATACAATCCCTCATCAAGACCATCACGCGCCTCGAGGAAGAAGTAAAGATAGCCATGGAAGGACAGGGCGCCGGCTCCAACCAGATACTGTCGTCGCTGGACGCGATGAAGGAAGCCTCGGCGGAAATGGACGGCGACGCGTTATCCGTTTCCGACATCGCCGGCCAGATCGCGCTGGAGGTCGAGACGCTCAACCGCTATTCGGAGGACATCCAGGCGAGCATAGACGAGGTCCGCGCGAGCAACGAGACGATACGGGCCGCGGTCGAGGAGGCCAAGGATATGACCGAGGATAACAAGCTCAATATCGACCATATGCGCGAGAACCTGGGAGTATTCAGGCTGAAAGGAGAGGGTTCGGAGGAAAGTAGCTGAGCCCGGATCCTACCCTACTCCAAGGCGATCATCGACCAGACGACAGGATCCTCCTGGCCGAGGCGCCAGAACGCGACGGCGCCGACCCCGGCATCCCGGTAGAGACGCATGCGGTGGGACAAGGATTCCGCGTCGTCGTAATACACGTCCACGGAGACGAGCTCCTCGTACCGGAACCACGGCACGTAGTTCTCGCGGAAGAAGACTCCGACGCCCTTCTCCGAGGCGAGCGACTCAATGCCGGAGTGCTTATACGCCCGGTTGGGCCGTACGTCGCCCCAGGCGCGCCCGTAGAACGGCAGCCCCATGATCAGCTTTCCCGGCTCCACCTTGAGCGACGCGTAGGCGGCTATCCGCCCGCACCAATCCATTGACGCGACGGGGCCGGCCGCGCTCGTGCTCCAATGTTCGTCGTAGGCCATTATGACGATACGGTCGACGACGGCCGCGATCCTCGCGTATCCGAGGGTGTCTCCCGCCTCGTCCAGCCGAGCCGGCAGCGCGACGCTGAGCGTCTTCTTCCCGAGGCCTTTCTTGAGGTCGGCGAGGAAGCCGACGAAATTCTCCCGATCGCGTACCGGTACGGCCTCGAAGTCGATCTGCACGCCGTCATACGGCGCGGCGGCATCGATTATGGCCTCAGTCAGCGTCGGGCGGACGCCGTACGCCGGGTCGAGACAGAAATGAGTGAGGGAATAGCTCCCGATCTCCGCTATCACCAGGTGCTTCCGGCCCTCGTACCCGGACAGTTTCCTTATGTCGGGAATCCTATCCAGTTCCCCGTAGACGTTTATCTCGGCGCTAAAATAGCACAGGTCGGTGATGGGCATCCCTTCGGCGAGGAATCGTTCCTCGCCGTTCATCAGATACGCCCATACCTCGCGGAACGCGATTCCCGTTCGAACGTCCTGAGCGCCGACAGGCGCGGGGGACAGACAGATAGCCAACAGCGATGCGAGCGCGAGGTTCGAGCTTCTATGCATATCCACGCCCGCTAGCGCTCCGTCCAGACCGAGAAATCGGAGAACGACGCGCCTCCGCCGAGCGTGCGCAGCGAGACCGTAGCGCCCGAGTCGCGGCCGAAGAAGGTCTTATAGACGATGCGCAGCGTCCCGTCCACGGAGACCGCGATATACTCGGCGGCGGGATCGTATACGATCTCGACGAGGCGCCACTCCTCGACCCCGTCGGATAGCTCGGCGTCGAACATACGCTCCATCACGACGTCGTCGTCCGAGCGGTAGAGCTGCAGGTAGGTAGCGTCGTCGCCCCTGCCCGAGCGATCCCGCGTGAACCAGACGAGAAGGCTCTTGCCCTCGCCGTAGCCGCGCTTCTTCTTGACGTCCTCGACATAGAGGTGCAATCCGAGCCCGACCCAGCCCGAGCCGGTCGAGCGGGCCTTGAATCGATACAGGGTCGTCGCCTTCCCCTGCGCCAGCGGCAGTTCCAGCCTCGAGAAGTACTGCGCCGCGTCGGCCTGGGAGGCCGTAGCGCCGGCGATCTTCCACGAGCCCATGCGCGCGGCGGAACCGTCGAAGCCGTCGCGCGCTTTCTTGGAGAACCTGGACGTATCGAGGCGCCAGCCCGACAGGTATCCGGCGTCGGGGGATATTCCCGCGGGGG
Source organism: Spirochaetae bacterium HGW-Spirochaetae-3 (assembly GCA_002839315.1). Classification (GTDB taxonomy): domain Bacteria; phylum Spirochaetota; class Spirochaetia; order Treponematales; family UBA12059; genus SZUA-370. The sequence goes on along the minus strand of PGXV01000009.1, from coordinate 67,068 downwards.
GTACCGCGGACACTACGGCGCCCGAGGCTTTAGCCGCGGCGAGCGCGGCCTCGGCCTCGGCTCGAGACACCTCGGCCGCCAGCCTGGCCTTCTCGGCGGCGTCGCGCGCCAATAACGCGGCGTCGCGCTCGGCGGTAATGGCGGCTATCCTGCGCTCGGCGGCCGCGACCGCATCGGAAGCGGCGGAGACGATTCCCGATCCGGCGATCGCGGCGGAACCCGCCGGCACGGCCGCATGCGCCGCCGACAGATCGGATTTCGCCTTCGCTAGACCGGCCTCGGCGGCGGATAGCCTGGCGTTAATAGTGGCCAGTTCCTCATCCTTGTCGGCGAGGGCCTGATCCCGCGTCTTTATCTCGGCGTCCTTGGCGGCAATAAGAGCGTCTTTCTCGGCAATCATCGACGATACCGTATCGTCGTCGGCTCCGGCGACGGCCCCGGCCAGTCGGCTTTCCGCGTCGGCGAGCCTCGCCCCTTCCTCGGCGAGCTGCTCCTCGATCGCGGCGAGGCGGGTATCGGCTTCGGCCAGCGCCGCGTCCTTCTCCTCGATAACGCCTTCGAGCCTGGATATCTCAGCCTCGAGCTCTGCGGCCCTCGTCTTGTATTGCTCGGCGTCGGCGACCCGCGCGGCGAGGTCGGCGTTCTCGGCGCGAAGCTCCTCGATAGTCAGGTTGAGCGTGTCGCGTTCCTCGAGCAGGCGAGAAATCTCGGCGAGGAGGCTTTCTTCGTCGACGCTCGCCTCATCCGCGGCGGTTCCGTCGTCTACGAGCGCCGGCTCCTCGACGGGAACGGCTTCTTCGACGGCGGCTGGAGCCTCCGCGGGGCTCAGCTCATCGATGACGGCGGGAACCTCATCGTCGACGGCCTCGTTGTCGACGACGGTTCCGTCTTCCGCGGCGGGGCCCTCGGCGACGGGGCCCTCGTTATCCAGCGCGGGATCCTCTTCTACGGGCAACGCCTGATCGACGACGATCGCCTCGTCGCCGGCGTCGCCGGCGGAACTGACGCCGAGGATATCGTACGCGCTCGGGGCGGTAGACGTATCGGAGCCTCCGGCGGTCGCAACCTGGGACCACGCCGAACTCAAGGCGAGAACGCATAGGAAAGCTGAAATACGTAGACGCATGCGATAGCTCCTCTCGGGCTCCGTACCGCATTCGCGGAACGCCCCTGATTCAGTATCGGACGGGTTCCGGCGGCGTTTTAGGCTTATCGCGGCCGATGGCGGATTTCATCGGACTCATGGTATGCTGACCCGGTTAGGAGCGATACATGAAGGTACTTATCGCGAACGATCACGGCGCGGTGGAGCTCAAGGCGTCTATCGTCGAATCCCTGCGTAACGAAGGCCATACGGTCGAGAATCTGGGCGTCGACGACGCGGGTTCCGTCGATTACCCGGATATAGCCAGGATGGCCGCCCAGCGATACCTGGCGGGGGGCTACGACTTCGGCATCCTGTGCTGCGGCTCGGGGATAGGCATCTCGATCGCGGCCAACAAGGTCCGGGGCATACGCTGCGCGCAGGTATTCGACCTCTATACGGCGGAGATGTGCAAGCGCCACAACGACGCTAACTTCATCGCGTTCGGAGGCCGTGTCGAGTATTCCGTGCCCGTCGTCGACATGATCAGGCGGTACATGGCGGCGGAATACGAGGGCGGACGCCACCAGCGGCGCGTCGACAAGATCGACGGGGCGAGATAGTCCGCCGTCCCGCGCTACGCCTTGAAATCCCTATACCGGAGCGCCAGCTCGGCGACGACCTTATCCATGGTAACCTGCACGTGCGCCCGCGCGACGCGCTCGGCCGCGTCCCCGTCCCGCGCCTCGAGCGCGGCGAGCAGGGCGGCGTGCTGCTCGTCGACGACGCGATCGTCTTCCGTCGAGAATACGACGGGCACGCTCAGGTCCCAGTAGTTCATCTTGGTCTGCGCGTGCAGGCTCGAGAGCGCGAGATTCCCGGCGGCTTCCATGATAATGCGGTGGAACCTGTCGTTCAGCTCGTTGAAGGCCTCGCGGGCCAGTCCGGCCGACGACATGGCCCGCCGGAGCTCCGCGAGCGACTCGAGCTGAGCCTCGTCGCGCCTGGAGCAGGCCAGGCGCGCGGCGTAGCCTTCCACCGCCAGCCGGCATTCCAGCCTGGCGCGCACCTCGGACGGTTCGTATTCCCGAACGACCCATCCCCTGAGCCGCCGTACGAATCCTTCCTGCTCCAGGCGCAGCAACGCCTCGCGCACCGGCGTCCGCGAGACGTCGAGCCATACCGCGAGGTCGTTCTCCACGAGCCTGCGCCCCGGCTTTATCTCGGCGCTCAGGATGGCGTCGCGGATACGCGCGTGCACGCTCTCGTTGAGCGATCGCGAATCGCGGCGGACGCCCGACGCGCCTCGAGCATCCGGGGCCCCGTCTATCGTCGCGCGCGATCGTGTTGGTTCATCCATAGTGCCGCCGAGTATAGCACGGGCGGAGCCTACGTCGCGTATCAGTCCTCCATGCCCAGCGCTTCGTCGATCGCGGCCTTGTTGGCCTTTACGATCGCGATGTCGTCGGGATGAACCGTGGCGCGGAGCTGCTCCATATATTGCTTGTACTCGGGCATGGGATACGCGTTGAACACTTCCTCGAACGCCAGGTAGGAATAGCAGGATACTATCGTGAAATAGACGTCGACGAACGTATCGCCCCAGCCGTACCGCCTGAGTATGGCCTTGACCTTCTCGTCGGCAATGGCGGCGGCTAGCGTCGCACGTATCGACTCGGCGGAGAAATCGGCGGGCTCCTCGTCGCCGCCGTAGCTTTCGAAAGACTCCACGGTCTCTTCGCCTAGAGCCTCGAGCTCCACCATCATCGCCGGGAAATCCTTTAGAAAACGGTCGAGGGTCGACTTGGTCAGTACGCGGGCGGGGGCCGCCGTCGCGGAAGGAACGGCGATAGCCAAGAGAAGGGCTAAGGCGACGAGCGCGGGCTTCATTCGTTTCATTGGGCATCCTTTCAGCGATTACTTCTTGAAGATTGAATAATATTATTATACACCGTTTAGCCGGATCCGCATGAGGCAAGCTTCTGGAGGCTTGCGCCGAATTCGGCGTCCGGTACTATACTGTAGCCATGCATATCGACGATTTCCTCGCCTTGACGTGGTCAGAACCGGGCGATCCGTTGCTACAGCCGCCGCGGTTCTCGCCGGTGATCGCAGACCCTAGCTTCCTCTTCCCCGAGGAAACTCCGAGCGGCGAATGGGAGCTGTTAGCGCACTCGGCCTGGGGCCTGCACCGTTATTCATCGCGGGACGGCCTGTCGTGGCTAGAACGGGGCCTCGTCGTCCGGAACGCCATGCGGCCCTTCATCAGGCGGATAGAGGGCGAGTACCTGTTGTACTACGAAAAGTACCCGCCGTTGGCGCTCCCGCTGACGGCCCTGCCGTTCAGGCGGCGATGGAGATCGGTCATCGCCGTATCGAGGAGCGTCGACCTGCGACGTTGGTCGACGCCCCGGATACTCCTGCGTCCCGCCCTGGACTGGATGCGCGAGCCGGCGTTGGGCGACTCCGTCTCCAATCCCTGCGTCGTTAGGGCGGGCGACTCGTGGTCGCTCTACTTCTCCGCGTCGCTGTCATGGATAGACGACTGCGGCTTCTGCGAGCCGCGATACCTCGCGGTAGCCCGGGGCGGTACGCCGGAAGGCCCGTTCGAGCCCGAGCCGCGGCCCATGGCCGATCCGGCGAACGACGGCTCGCCCGACGGCCTCGGCGCCGGCTCGCTGAAGGTAGTCGCGATGGAAGACGGCTGGATAGGCCTGCAGAACAGGATCTTCAGGGACGCGGAAGGACGCTCGCGCTCGGCTATCTTCGTCCTGCGCTCGGAGGACGGCCGGGAGTGGATCGAGGCACGCAGGGAACCGCTGCTAGCGCCCGAACCGGGCTGGACGCGCTCGCACGTCTACGCCTGCGACTGCCGGTACCGCGAGGCGGACGGGTCGTGGTACCTGTACTTCAACGCTCGGGACGGGTGGAGTATGGCAGAAGGCAAGGAACGTATAGGAAGGATCGTCGGGCGCCCTCGCCCGGCATAAGGGAAAGAGGCGGCCGGGGTAGCCCCTGCCGCCTCTTTCCCGGGCTACGGCCCCGCTACTTCGTCGCGGCGGCGCTCGCGCCGGCGATGCGTCCGAAGACCATGATGTCGGCTATCGCGTTGCCGCCGAGGCGGTTGCCGGCGTGGATGCCGCCGGTGACCTCGCCCGCGGCGTAGAAGCCGGGGATGGCCTCGCCGGACGCGCCGAGTACGCGGGCGGACGCGTCGATCGCCAGGCCGCCCATCGTGTGATGGACGGACGGCGAGCGGATCGTCGCGTAGAAGGGCGGCGTCAGCAGCGGGGTGCCGAAGTTGCGCTTCCCGAAATCGGGGTCGGCGCCGGCCGCGATATAGCCGTTGTACCTGGCTATCTCGGAGCTGAGGCTACCCGCGGGCATGCCGATCTGCTGCTCGAGGCCGGCGAGGGTGTCGGCCTTGTACACGTCGTGGTTCTTCACGAGGGTGTCGACGTCGTCGCCCCAGCCGTTCTTGGAACCGGGCTGGGGATTACCGGCGGTGACCTGGTCGCAGATGATATAGAAGATACCGTCGGTCTGCTTGAGGGCCGCGGACGCGAGCACGTCGCGCTCGGCGTACTCGTTGACGAAGCGCTTACCCTGCTTGTTGACGAAGACCTGGGACTCGGCGCTACCCCATAGCCCGCCGGAGAGGGCTCCGGACACCGGGTGGGACGAGGGCATCAGCTGGACGAAGCCCATGCCGACGAGCTTGGCGCCGGCCTTCTCGCCCATCACGATACCGTCGCCGGTCGCGTTGGCGGTATTGGTCGTGGGCATGGCGAGCGGCATGGACGGCCAGTAGGTATTGTACTCGGCGCGCATCTCGGGATTGGCCCCGTAGCCGCCCGTCGCCATCACGACGCCCTTTGACGCCTTGAGGACGACCGGCGTACCGTCGGCCTTGGTGGCCTTGACGCCGACTACCCGGCCCTTCTCGACGATGACCTCGTCGGCCTTGGTATCGAGCATGATCTCCACGCCGAGCCTCGCGGCGTTATCCGCGAGGACGGAGATGAAGCCGGTGCCGACGTGGTAGGTCGAGCCGTGGGTCCTCGGCCAGAGTGCGCCGAGCACCGTAGATATCTCGTCCTTGAACGTGAGGCCGAGGGACTCGAGCCATCGGAGAGCCTCGGGAGAGCCGGAGGTAAGGGTCTTCACCAGCTCGAGGTCGCCGTGGATCTCGTTGCCCCTGAGGTCTACGCGCTTGCCGCCCAGGTAGGTCTGGATGGCGTGCAGCTCGACCGAGTCGAACAGGACGCTGGAACCAGACGCGATATAGTCGCGGATCTGGCCCTTGAGGGTCGCGAGGGTCGGGCCGAACTCGCCGAAGGACTTCTCGTCCATGTCCAGGAACGACTTCAGGTCGCCCAGGAGGGGCGCGGTCATCTTGACGGCCCTCTGCCTGGAAGGATCGACGGCGTTGTACGCGCCGCCGGCCCTGATCGTGTTGCCGCCGAGGGCCGAGGCCTTCTCTATCAGCACGACCTTGGCGCCGTTCTGGGCCGCCGATACGGCGGCCGCGAGACCGGCTCCGCCGCCGCCTACGATGACGACGTCGACGCTCTTCTCGATCCTGGCGCCCTTGGTCGCCTTGGCGCCCTTCTTGGCCTTGAGGGCCTCGACGTCGCCGCCGGCCTGCCTGACGCAGTCGGCCACGGCGGAGAGCACGGCCTCGCTGGAGTGGGACGCGCCTGACACCGTGTCTACGGCGAGGGTCTGCCCCTTGACGATCGCGGCGGGGATGCCGTCGAGGGCGGGGTCGGACAGGCCCGCCGTCTCGCTATTCTTGCCGATCGCGATGGACACGATCCTGGCGGCGCTGAACGTAACGCTGACCTCGACGTCGCCGAAGTTGCCCTGGCCTACCGCGGTATAGGTGCCCGGCGTATACGTCGCCGAGCCCGTGGGCTCGACGGTTCCGCAACCGGACAGCGAGACGGCTACGAGGCCGATGCACGCGAGACTGACGAGCAGCCACTTGAAAGCTCTATTCCTCATTAAAATTCGCTCCTTACGGTCGTCGTTCGACCGCAGGGAGGAGCTTAAAGTCTCTAGCTGCTTTAAGGTCAATAGAATGGGGATTTAATTATTTAATCGGAATATAGAGCGAGTACAGGTATCGGCAACGATCCTCTTCTACGTCGACCTCGAGGAGATGGCCGATCGCAGGGCCCGCGGCCGCGTAGCCGGCCGCCTGGAACGAGGATACTATGCCGGATAGCTCCCGCGGATGCAGGTTTCGCGCGTCGTCGCGGAAAAAGGCGGTAAATACGCAAGCGGCTCCGTCGAGCCGCACGACGGACGAATGGCTCTCCGGCGGGGAATCGCCCATCGGCTCCGAGACCAGGTAGTCATCTCCGAGGCTGTAGCCCCAGCGGACCCGATAGTCCATCGATCCGAGGAAAGCCTCGGGCGGCAGGTACAGCGAATAGGACGAGAACGGCAAGCGATCTGCCCAGCGCCTGGACAGTGCTATCGCGGACTGGTCGTCGACGAGCTCGCCCGCCTCGATGGTGAAGACGTAGCGGGCCGCGGGCAGGTACGAAGGCGCGAAGACGCCGAGGCCCTCCCTCGCGGCACGGCATTCGTCCAGGTAGCGGCCCAGTTCGTCGCGGATCGCGTCCAGCCTGCGAGCCTCGGCATCGAGCTCTGCCAGCCTACGCCGCAGCCGCTCCGCGATATCGGAGGCATCCGCTCCCGCTATCATATCCTTTGCCTCGGAGAGCGAGAATCCGAGGCTCCGATAGCGCCTGGCCATCAGGAACCGGCAGGAGTCCTCGGCCGAATAGAGACGATAATTATTACCGGAGTCCTTCTCGGGTTCGGTGATTCCGCGCTCCTCCCAGAAGCGTAACGCGGACGCGGGCGCCCCGACGAGTCCGGACAGCTCACCTATCTTCAGCTTTCTCATACGGGGATCATCATACCGTAAAAAATCGCCACGATGAAGCGCCGGGGCCGCGAGCATAAAAACGGCCGTTCGTATATACTGATACCATGAACCTCTATCGTATACAGAACATCAATTGCCCCCTCGACCACGACGAGCACTATATCCGCGGTCGCGTCGCGCGGGAGATAGGCGTCGGCCCCTCCCTGCTGGCGGACTTCCGCATAGAGCGCCGCTCCGTGGACGCGCGCGACAAACGGAACATCCGTATCGTCTATACCGTCGTGGCGGGGCTCGAGTCGCCCTCGCGTAGCCTCGGAGCCAAGGCCGCGGCGCTGGCCCCGGCAGCTCCGTACCGATTTCCGGCCCCGGCTCGCGGATCGAACGTCCGCGACGGGCACCGGCCGATAATCGTCGGATCGGGGCCGGCCGGCCTCTTCTGCGCGCTCGCCCTCGCCGAGGCGGGATACCGTCCGATCGTGCTGGAACGGGGAGACGACGTCGAGGCCCGAGGCAAGGCCGTGTCGTCGTTCTGGACCGGCGGAGAGCTCGATCCCGAATCGAATATGCAGTTCGGGGAAGGCGGCGCCGGTACATTCTCCGACGGTAAGCTGACGGCTTCAGGAAGCGACGGATCAGGCCGCGACAGGCTGGTTCTAGAGGAATTCGTCGCCGCGGGAGCGCCCGCAGAGATACTCTACCAGGGCAAGCCCCATATAGGCACCGACTACCTCGTACGGGTCGTAGCCGGCCTGCGCGCCAAGATAGTGCGACTAGGCGGGACGGTACGGTTCCGCGCCCGCGTGGAGTCGCTGGCCATGGACGGCGGACGCGTATCCGGCGTCGTCCTGGAAGGGGGCGAGCGCATCGACTCCGGCGCCGTCGTGCTCGCGATAGGGCACTCGGCTCGCGACACATTCGCCGCGCTCGCGGCCCAGGGCGTGCCGATGGAGCGCAAGCCGTTCGCTATCGGGCTGCGCGTCGAGCATCCCCAGGAGATGATATCCAGGGCCCAGTACGGCGACAAGTGGGACCATCCGGCGCTCGGCGCCGCCGATTATAAGCTGACGCACCGCTCGGCCGACGGTCGCGGCGTCTATTCGTTCTGCATGTGCCCCGGCGGCTACGTCGTAGACGCCAGCTCCGAGCGCGGCATGTCCGCGTGCAACGGCATGAGCGACTTCGCGCGCGGCTCGCCCAACGCCAACAGCGCGATAGTCGTAGCGGTGCGACCGGATGACCTCGGCGGCGACGACGGCCCGGAAGGCGCGCTGGCGGGGGTCGAGTTCCAGCGCCGATGGGAACGGCTGGCGCGAGAGTCCGCGGGTTCGGACCCGGCCGGCGGCCGCTCGGCGCTGCCCGTCCAGACCCTCGAGGACTTCGTCGCAGGCAAGGCCTCCGACTGCCTCGGCGGCGTAATGCCGTCGATACGCGGCTCGTACGCGCTCGCCGACCTCAACGCGTGCCTGCCCGCCTTCGTCGCGTCAGGCATCAAGGAAGCGTTCCCGGCCTTCGACAAGAAGATCGCCGGCTTCGGCCGCCCCGACGCCGTGCTGACCGGCGTGGAGACCCGAAGCTCGTCGCCGCTGCGCATCCTCCGGGACGACGGGCTGCAATCGAGCGTCCGCGGCCTTTTCCCCTGCGGCGAGGGCGCCGGCTACGCCGGCGGCATCATGTCCGCGGCGACCGACGGCATCAGGGTCGCCGAGGCGGTCGCGCTTTCCAGCGGGGCGCTTTTAGGCTAGACTGTCGTCGAGATGGCAAAGAACACGTCGATCAAAGCGGGCGAAAGACGGAACGCGACGATACTCTTCGCGGACCTCCAGGGATTCACCTCGCTATCGGAGCGCATGGACCCCGAGGAGATGGACGCGTTGATGAGCCGCCTTTTCGGCGCGTTCGAGGAAATCATCGTCTCCCGGGGCGGCGTGGTGGAGAAATACATAGGCGACGCCCTCGTCGCCGTGTTCGGCGTGCCGGAGCTGCACGAGGACGACCCCCAGCGCGCGCTTGAATCCGCCTTGGCCTTCCTGGAGCGCAACAGAGCGCTGGAACGGGAACTGGCGCCGCGAGGCGCCAGGCTATCGTTCAGGATAGGCGTGCATTCAGGCCTCATAGCCACCGGCGACCGCGGCTCGTTCAAGGTAGTAACCGGGCACCCCATGGCCATAGCCCAGCGACTCCAGGCCGCGGCGGAACCCGACCACGTACTCGTGTCGGAGGCGGTCAAGGAACGCTGCGAGGGGGAATTCGACTTCGACGGCCCCGTCCGCCTGTCGGTAAAGGGCGCGAGCGAGACGATATCCGCATGGCGCCTCGTAGGAACGGCCATACCGGGGCTCCGCGACGCCGGCCCCTTCGTAGGCAGGCAGGACGAGCTCGAGGAGCTCCTGCGCCTCTACGTACGACACGATCCCGAGACGAATTCCGGCGTCTACCTCGTAGGCGAGGCGGGCATCGGCAAGACCCGGCTCGCTCAGGCCCTCGTGGAGCGTATTCGTCGCTTCCCGGAATTCTCGTCGCCGACGATGATGGCCAAAGCCCAGAAATACGGGCCCGTACGGTACGCCGCGGTCGCGGACCTCGTGCTGGACTACCTCGGCGTCGACCCGGCGTCCGACCCCGACGCCATCGCGTCGGCCCTGTCGGCCTTGCCCGGCATGGAACCGCTCCATTGCAGGCGTTTCGCCGGGCTACTATCCCCGGGCGTCCACAAGGCCCAGGATTCGGAGATAGTACTGTCGCTTTTCTCGATATTCTCGGCGATCATGGAACGCCATTCGCGGGCCGTCTATTCGGCCGTCCTGTTCATAGACAACGCCCAGGCGATGGACAGGCAGTCACGCGAATTCCTCTCCTACTACCTGAAGAGCGGCGCGTACAAGCCGTTCACGCTGATGGCGGGTCGCGACCAGAACCAGGCTCTGCGGGACGCCTTCCCGGAGCTCAAGACGCTCAGGCTCCTCCCGCTGAAGAGCGACGAGGCCAGGGAGCTCGCCGTATCCCATTGGGCGGAGATACCCGAGCGCCTGCTCGCGGCAACGCTGGCGCAATCCGGCGGCAACCCCCTGTTCATCCGCGAGTACGCGCTGTACGCGAAGAAGTGCCGTACCCTATCCTGCCTGCCTAGCACGATTCAGAACATGTTCATAACGAGCCTCGACCGATACGAGCCGTCCGTCCGCGATTTTATCACGTCGGTATCGGTCTTCCTTCTCAACTTCAACGCGGCGGAGGCGACGCGCGTCTTCGAGGCGACCGGCGGAGACCCGGCCATCGTACAGGCGGCGCTCGAGACGCTGACCGAGGACGGCATCCTGTCGCGCTCCGGAGAATGCTACTCCTTCGCGCTGGACGTCTTCAAGAAATCACTGTACGCGAGCATCCTCAACCATAACAAGAAAGTGCTCCACGGCCTCGTCGCCAACATCATGCTGGAGAATATTAGCCACAACAGGCTTCGTCTCCTCCATCACCTGATGAGATCAGAGCGCTGGGCGGAGGCCGCCGAGGTGATACGTACCGATCCCGCGCGCAACTACGGGTACGAGTACCTCGCCTCCTTAGACGTTCTGTACAAGAAGCTGGCCAGGACGGCGCCGGACGCCGCAGTGCAGCTCCTCATCACGAAGAGCGCCCTCTACTTCAACGCCGGCAAGATAGCGGAGGCGGAGGAAGAGCTCAAGCGAGTGCTCCGTATCGCGGTAGGCGAGCGCAACGAGCTGTGCATGGGCTTCGCGTACCACATGATATGCGCGCACAATTCAATGTCCGCGTCGTTCCAGAAGGCGCGTTTCACCGGGCAGAAGGCGCTGTACTACTACCGCGAGGCCGGCATGGCCGCGAGGAGCGTGCAGAACGTCGTACGGCACATCGCGTTCTCGGAGATTCAGCGGAACAACTTCGAGGAAGCCAGGGCGATGGTGGAGCAGACGAAAGGCATTCCCGGGCGCGACGACTTCGAGTACGCGAGCGCCATCGCTGAGGGCCGCCTCTACTCGGGCGATTACCGAGGCGCGCTCGATGCCCTGGCATCGGTCGGGAAGCCCGCCGACGATGACTACGTGATGGTGACCCGCTTCTTCGGCAACGACCTCAGGCTCAAGATCCTATGGCAGCTCTGCGACTTCGGCGCGTTGGCGCCGGCCGCCCACGCGCTGCTGGATGCGGGGGACCTGAGCGACGCGCTCGTCGCGCAGGCCTACGCCATGCTCGCCGCGTCCGCCGCGCTCTCCGGAGACGCTAAAGCCGCGCGCGAGTCGTTCATGCAAGCCGAATACTATTCGGACAAGGTACGCAACGACTTCGACCGCGTCGAGGCGCTACGTACCCTGGCGGTCTGCCACTTCATAGCGGGCAACGTCCGAAAGGCGGAGACGTTCGCCAGGGAAGCCCTCGTGCTCGGTCTCAGGCATTCATGCTATTATACGACGTTCACGGCGCTGATGCTGCTCGTGCAGATAGCCGCTGATCGAGGAGGCGCTGACGAGGCGAGATTCTTCCTCGCGGAGGCCTCGTGCTTCTTCTCTACTGGCCTGCTCTTGCCGTATAAGGACGTCATCGTATACTTCTACTACGCGAGCAGGCTCCTTGGCGCCGAAGACTCTTCCAAGAGCGCGGGTATAGCCCGCAAGCTCATCGAAGAGGAGAAGGCCCGTCTAGGATCTCCGGACCTCGTCGCCAATTTCCTCTCCGTGAGGGGATTCGGCGATATCGACAATTCGCTCGAAGGACTCAGGGAGGACCTAGCATGAGCATCGATTCCGACACGACGGATATTATCCGGAGCATTCCGGGATTCGACAAGCTCGACGCCGACAGTGTGTCGGCCATAGCCTCGGCCTCGTCGCTCAGGAGCGTGGCCGACGATACGGCCCTGTACGTCGAGGACGAGACGAGCCTCGACGCCTACTTCATCGTATCCGGCATTGTAAGCATACGCACCAGGATACCCGGCAGCGAAACCTTCTCGGAGCTGCTGACCCTGCGCTCCGGCGCGTTCTTCGGGGTGCTGTCGTTCCTGGACGGCTCGCGCCGGCATATGAGCGCCGTCGCCCGAGGTCGTTCACTGGTCCTGAGGATGGACGGGGCCTTGCTGAAGGCCGCGTGCGAGTCGTCATCCGTAGTAGGGCGGGCCGTCTACGAACGGTTCGGCCAAGCGGCGGCGAATAACTCGCGCGACATCTCCATGGAGCTGCGGAACCTCCTGGCCGAGAGGAGCTGAGAGCCTATGGGAATGGACGACGGGATCGACGGCAGGCGAGCAGCCTATGAGGCGCTCTCGACGATAGAGGACGCGCTGGCCGACGGCTTCAGGAGCGGCCGGCCCGTGCCGGAATTCGCCGATCAGGCGTACGGGGAAGGCCCCGACTCGGCGACGCCGGCCGCACAGCGCCCGGCCGGCGATGACAGCCTGGCTGGAGACGACAGCCTTGCCTCCGTCGCGACCGACGCGGCCCGTTGCCTCGCGTGCAGGCTCGCCGCCGGCCGGACGCGAGTCGTTCCCGGACAGGGACCGGAACGGCCTCTCGTCATGGTCATAGGCGAAGGTCCGGGCGCCGAGGAGGACAAGACCGGATTGCCGTTCGTCGGCCCCGCCGGCCAGCTCCTCGACAAGATGCTCGCGTCGATAGGCTTATCGCGGGACGAGAACTGCTATATCGGCAACATAGTCAAATGCAGGCCGCCCATGAACCGCGATCCGGCCCCGGACGAGCAGGCCGCGTGCGCTCGCTTCCTGGACAGGCAGATAGCCTTGCTCAGGCCGAAGGTATACCTGGCAGTAGGCCGTATTCCCGCGCAGTCCCTTCTCGGCGTCAAGGACGGCATAGGACGCCTCCGCGGCAAGGTATATGAATACCGGGGCGCGCCGCTCGTCGCCACCTATCACCCCAGCGCCCTGCTCCGCGACGAGTCGCTCAAGCGCCCGGCGTGGGAAGACCTCAAGCTGGTGCGCTCGATCCTCGACGGCATGGGACGCTGACGCCGGTGCCGGCGTACGTATCGGTAGCGTTCGACGTCCCCGTCGACAGGCAGTGGAGCTATAAGAACCCGGAGGGGCTCGACGCGCCGGTAGGCTCCCGGGTCGAGGCGACGCTCGGGCATAGGGCCGCCACCGGGTGGGTCGTCGCGACGAGCGATGACGTGGACTTCGACCCGTCGCTCGTGAAGCCCTACGTACGGCTCGTGGACGCGGAACCCTTGTTCGGCCCCGAGACGCTCGCCCTCGCCACATGGCTGTCGGGCATGTATTTCTGCTCGCTCGGCGAGGCCCTGTCGGCCATGATGCCGTCGGCCGAGCGCGAAGGCCGCAAGCGCGCGGCCGGGGGCGCGTCGTCGACCGACGCGGGATCCTTCGACGACGTACGCATCGCGCCGAGACCGCTATCGCCGTCCGAGGAGCAGAGATCCGCGCTGGCGAGCGTGCTTTCCAGGCCGGCGGGTCGATGGTACCTCTACGGCCCTACCGGGACAGGCAAGACGGAAGTGTTCCTCGAGGCCGCAGAGGCTACGCTCGCCGAAGGCAGGAGCGTCATATACCTCGTACCGGAGATAGCGCTGACGAGGCAGGTCGTCGAGGCCGTCAGCGGCCGCTTCGGAGAGCTTTGCGCCGTCATACATTCCGGGCTGACGGCCCCGAAGAAGCTGGCCGAATGGCGCCGCATACTACGCGGCGAGGCTCGCGTCATCGTCGGCGCGAGGAGCGCGGTGTTCTCGCCGGTCAGGAACCTCGGTCTCATCGTTCTGGACGAGGAGCACGAAGGCTCGTACAAGGCGGGGTCGGCTCCGCGGTACCATGCGCGCCAGGTGGCTATGCGCCGCGCGGCGACCGAAGGCGCGAGGCTCGTGATGGGCTCCGCGACGCCGAGCGTCGAGGCATGGCGCCTGATGGCAGACGGCGGCATAGAGCGCCTAGGCCTATCCAGGCGACTCGCCGGCGGCGATATGCCTTCCATCGAGATCGTCGATATGCGGGTGGAGGAAGGCGCCCTGTCGCGGCGCCTCATCGATGCGGTCCGGGCCGTCAAGAAGGAAGGCGGTCAGTCGATCCTGTTCCTCAACCGCCGCGGGTTCTCGTATTTCTGGAGCTGCAGGACCTGCGGCGCGGAACTCAAGTGCAAGCATTGCTCCGTAGGGATGACCTACCATAAGGAACGCGGCCGGCTCGTCTGCCACTACTGCGGCTATCAGGCCGCCCCGCCGTCGGCCTGCCCCGAATGCGGCTCGCTGGACACCGGCTGGGCCGGCTTCGGTACCGAGCGCGTCGAGGAGGAGGCGGCCCGACTGTTCCCCGACATGAGCATAGCCAGGCTGGACGCCGACGCGACGAGCCGCAAGGGCGTGCTGGAGCGGACGCTCGACGATTTCCGCGACGGCAAGATAGACGCGCTGCTCGGCACGCAGATGGTCGCAAAGGGTCTCAACTTCCCCGGCGTACGGCTAGTCGGCGTGATACTCGCCGATACGACGCTTAACCTGCCTGACTTCAGGGCCGCCGAGCGCGCCTTCGGGCTCGTCACCCAGGTAGCCGGTCGCGCCGGCCGATTCGTCAAGGGCGGAAGGGTCATCGTGCAGACCTACAGGCCTACGAGCCCCGTGCTCGGCAGGGCCGCGGCGCATGACGCGGAGGGATTCTACTCGGACGAGCTGGCCGTACGCAGGGAACTCGGTTTTCCGCCGTATTCGAGGCTACTCCGCATCGTCGTCAGGTCGAAGGACGCGGAGGCGGCGAGGAAGACGGCGGACGAACTCGCCAAGCGCATCGAGGCGGCCGCCGGCGCGAGCGTAGGCGAGCCGCCGGTACAGGTGCTCGGACCGGCCGAATGTCCCATCGCCGTGGTAGCCGGAAACGCCCGCAGGCAGATCATCCTGCGATCGATAGACGCGGCTCCCGCGAGAGCCGCGTTGAGCGCGGCCCTCGACGGCTGGAAATCGCCGTCCTCGGTCTATGTGGAGATCGATCCCGACCCGGTAGGCCTGCTCTAAGGCGACTCCGGCCGGCTACAGCCGCGCCTTGACCCGCGATTGGGCCGAGACCGCCTCGGCCATGCTCGGACTCAGCTTGAGCGCCTTGGCGTACAGGTCGTAAGCGCGGGAGTACTCGCCGAGCGCCTCCGCGACGGAAGCGTAGCGGTACCACCAGCGCGCCATCCCCGGTTCGCGATATACCGCGAAGCTATAGGCGATGTCCGCGTGGTCGAGCTTCTTCTGGCGAACGAAGCTCTCGGCCATATAGAAATACGCGGTCGGCACGCGATCGCCGTACTCGCCGACGTTGTCCAGGTAGCGTTGCAGGTACTTGACGGCGTTCTTGTCGTCGTTCAGGTAGAAATACGCCTCTCCCATCACCTCGACGATCCTCGCGTCGAATTTCACCTTGAGCCCGGCGGCCCCGATATCGACGACTTCCCGATATCGGTCGAGCCTGAAAAGGCTCCAGCATTTAACCGTATAGGCATCCATGCGGGTAGGATCCGCCGCGAGCTCCCTATCGCAGACCGCGACGGATTCCCGGTATTTCGCTCCGGCTTCGGCGGTCTTGCCTGCGGCCTCCAAGTCGCGCCCCTGTTTATACAGGAGCAAGGCGTCGGCCTTCGGCTGGATCGCCGTCTGGGCGGGCGCGGCCATCGTCGGAGAGGGCTGCGCAGGAGAGGAAGGCGCCGCGGGCATGACCGTCGTCGTCGAGGATGGCGCCTCCGGCTGCGGCGCCGCCTGGGCCGGCGTAACCTGGGCTTCAGGCGGAGTAACGGTTTCCTGCGCAGTCGCGACGGTCGAGAAGGCGACAAACGATATGACGACTGCGGCTAAGGCTCTGGATCGCATTGCAAGACTCCCATTCGACGAAAAGGTCGAGAATCGCGACAAGTCCGTCGTGATTCTCGACCTCCATTATGGCGGAACCTCAGGTTCGGATCAATGGCCCGTAGCGAGATACTCGTTTATTGAGGCGGCGGCTCTCCGACCTTCTCCCATGGCCAGAATTACGGTGGCGGCGCCGAGCACGATATCGCCGCCGGCCCAGACGCCGTCGAGGGCGGTCTTCTGCCTCTCGTCGACGAGCACGTGCCCTTTCTTGTCCACCGCCAGGCCCGGGGTGGTCTTGGCCAGGAGCGGATTCGACTCGTTACCGACCGCGACTATCACCGTGTCGAACGGCACGTCGTGTTCGGAGCCGCCTATGGCCACGGGACTACGCCTGCCCGACGGATCCGGGTCTCCCAGCCGGTACGACATCACGCGGAGGCCGCTAACGACGCCCTTGCCGTCGCTCAGCACCTCGGTCGGGCTCGCGAGGAAGTCGAAGACGACCCCTTCCTCCATCGCATGCCCTACCTCCTCGGCGCGCGCGGGCATCTCCTCGCGCGTGCGGCGGTACAGGATATGCACCTCTTCGGCGCCGAGGCGCATCGCCATGCGCGCGGAGTCCATGGCTACGTTGCCGCCGCCGAGAACCGCCACGCGCTTCGACGGGTAGATCGGCGTATCGGCCCGGTCCTTGGCCCACGCGCGCATCAGGTTGGCGCGGGTCAGGTACTCGTTGGCGCTGAACACGCCGACGAAATTCTCGCCCGGTATATCCATGAATTTAGGCAGCCCCGCGCCCACGCCGACGAAGGCCGCGTCGAAACCGTCCTCTTGTAGTAACGCCGCGAGGGGCCTGGTCCTGCCTACGAGCGTATTGAGCTCGAATCGGACGCCCATGCGCTCCAGTTTGTCGGCTTCCTCGCGCACGATGGCCTTGGGTAGCCGGAACTCCGGAATGCCGTAGACCATAACGCCGCCCGGCTTCTGGAACGCCTCGAATATCACGACCTCGTGGCCTTCGCGGCGCACGTCGGCCGCGACGGTCATCCCGGCGGGGCCGGCTCCGATGACGGCGACTCGCTTCCCGGTCTGGGGCGCGACATGGGGCATGGGCGACCCGCCCGATGCGCGCTCTCGATCGGCTACGAAGCGCTCGATGCGACCGATCTGCACGGCCTTGTCGACGCCTTTCAGCGCCTTGCCGAGCGTGCACGGCGCCTGGCACTGCTTCTCCTGCGGGCAGACGCGGCCGCAGATGGCCGGCAGCAGGTTGGTCTTGCGTATGACGTCGGCCGCGCCGTGGTATTCGCCCTGCGCGACCAGCTTGATGAAGCCGGGAATATCGATGGAAACGGGGCAGCCCGAGACGCAGGGCGCGTTCTTGCACTGGAGGCAGCGCGACGCCTCCACGCGGGCCTGGGCCTCGGTATAGCCTATAGCGACCTCGTCCATGTTATGGGCCCTGACGGCAGGTTCCTGGCAAGGCATGTCCTGTACGGGCAGCGCCATGCGATCCTTGTTGGTCAGCTCCTTGCCTTCGATTCCGGTCAGCGCCGCCTTGGCCGCGGAGGCAAGGTTCGCGCTCTCTGCAACGCTCATATAGCGCCTCCGGATTTGGCGGCATCGGACTTGGCCGCCTCGGCCATGGCGTCCAACCGGCATTTCCCGTCCTCGTGCAGAGCCTTGTGGGCCGCGTTCTCGATGCCCTTGTACGCGCCGAGCCGGAGGAGCATGCCGTCCCAGTCGACCAGGTGTGCGTCGAACTCGGGTCCGTCGACGCAGACGAATTTCGTCTTGCCGCCGATAGACACGCGGCAGCCGCCGCACATGCCGGTGCCGTCTATCATTATCGTATTAAGCGAGGCGAGGGTCTTCACGGCGAAGGGCCGCGTCGTCTCCGCGCAGAATTTCATCATCACGGGAGGGCCGATCGTCACCACGATATCGGGAGGCGTCACCGACTGGCATGCCTCCTTGAGCGGTTCGGTGACCAGGGCCTTGCGCCCGCGGCTACCGTCGTCGGTAACGACTATCAGCTCGTCGGCCAGAGCGCGCATCTCGTCCTCGAGGATTATCAGGCTATTCGTCCTCGCTCCGATTATCACCGTCAGGTGGTTGCCGGCCTTCTTGAGCGCCTGCGCTATCGGGAACATCGGCGCCACGCCGATGCCTCCGCCGACGCAGACCGCGCGACCGAAACGTTCTATATGAGTGGGATTACCCAGGGGGCCGAGCACGGCCTCTATCGAGTCGCCGGCGTTCAGCTCGGCGAGCTTGTGCGTGCTTACGCCTACCGTCTGGAAGATCAGCGAGATGGTCCCGCGGTGCGGATCGGCGTCCGCTATCGTCAACGGCACGCGCTCGCCCCACTCGACGTCGGTCTGGACTATGACGAACTGCCCGGCCTTGCGCTCTCGCGCTATATGCGGCGCCTCGATCTCGATACGGAATACCTCGTCCGATAATCGGGCCTTCGATACGATCTTATTCACCGTTCCTCCTCATCGCTCTCTAATAGAGCTTTGGAATGCGTAACGCCTCTCCAGTATGCTCCAGATGCACCGGAATGCGCAACAATCAAGTGTCGTTGCGTTCTTTCGGCGCCTCGGCTATCATTATCGCCCAGGAGATCATATGCCTGTCCCCCTCAATCCGGGAAAATACCGGGAACCCTCGATATTCCAACCCCGGGACTTCCTCGGGTACATGAAGAAGACCGGCCACCTCAAGGACGACGAGAAGGCGCCCGAGGCCGTTATCCTGTCGTACCAGAAGAGCCTCTTCGACTTCGTCGTCAAGCATCACCCCGTACGCTTCCATACGGGTTATTTCAAGGATCACCTCGCCTATCTCGAAGAGACCGGCGGGCGCGTAGCCATCGTCGGACGATTCGGCATAGGCGCTCCGGCCGCGGCGGCGATGCTCGAGGAACTCATAGCCTGGGGCGTCTCGTCCTTCGTCTCCATCGGTACCGCCGGCGGCCTCATAAAGGGGCTGAACCCGGGGGCCGTCGTCCTATGCACCGGCGCCCTCCGCGACGAGGGCGTCTCGTACCACTACCTTCCCGGAGGCGGCGCGGCGCTGCCCGACGAGACACTTTCCGACGCGCTCCGCGCCGCCTTCGACTCGGCGGGCGTACCGTACCGCCCCGGGATCACCTGGACGACCGACTCGCTATACCGCGAGACCCAGCTTGAGCTCGATTCCGTTATAGAGCTCGGCGCCATCACCGTGGAGATGGAGTCTTCGGCCCTCTTCGCCGTGGCGCGCTACCGGGAAACCCCGATCGCCGCCTGCTTCACGATAAGCGATTCGCTCGCCGAGCTCGAATGGAAGCCGGAATTCCTGTCCAAGGACACGAACGCCGGCCTCGAGAAACTGTATATGGCGGCCGTCGACGCGTTGAGGGCGCAACAGTGACGAATGGCTTCCGTTGAATAATCCTGCGTTTGGAGAAATTTTGATTGACAATTGGCAGGGCAAAGACTTAAATCAAAAAACCGGAGTTTCCGGACCTGAAATACTGATGGGAAAGCTTGACTCTGCGCCGTGGCGCTCAGATTTGCCCCCGAGGCACAAGAGGTTCCGCGCCCAGCTAAAGGTTCCTATCTCCTTTCGAGAGGTGCTTGTATGAAGAAAGTATTGATCCTCCTGCTCACTCTCACCCTTGTCGCAGGCTTCGCGTTCGCGCAGGAAAAGGCATCGAGCGTGGAGCTCACTCCCTACGTGGACAAGGGCGAATTTCTGGCGAACGTCGGCATCGGCTGGGGAGGACTCTCAGGCGGCGCAGAGTTTACCTTCTATCGCATTGATATCGGCGGTATCCTTCCCCTCACATTCGGCGCGGCAGCTCGTGCTTGCGTCGATCCAGGCATCTTCGACGCGAATTGGACAACCTTCGCCGCAGGAGGATTCGCCACCGGCCACGTAGGATTCAAGGAGATCAACCTTCCTTCAGGACTCACGTTCCTGTCTAACTTCGACGCGTACGTCGGTTTGGGTATCGGCTTCGCGTCCGGTACCAGCGATTACTACAACGATATCAAGCCAGGGATCGGCATCTCGACCTTCGAAGGAGCGGCCTACTACCTCAGCGACACATTCGCGATCAACTTAGAGTACGGCTATATCGGCCGAATCCAGTATTGGAGCACATGGTCCTACCCGGTGTGGTATTCGACCATAGGCGTTATCCTCAAGCTGTAGATTCCCTCGAACCGCTATCCTTAGCGCCCGCGACGATCATCCCGCCGCGGGCGTTCATGACTCGAGCCCTTCATCTATCGCGTTTTGTACTCTTGCGTAAAATCAGGAAAAATCCTACTATAAGCACGTTCCATGCAACGCGCGTCCTACTCTACTCATCTATATCTCGAGAATCGCGGCGCGCCTTTCGGGAACTACCACTTTCCAAAGGATCCCCTATGGCCAATACGAAGAACATGGTGATGATCGACGGTAATACTGCGGCGGCTCACGTAGCGCACGCGTGCTCGGAGGTCATCGCGATTTATCCGATCACCCCGTCATCCCCGATGGGAGAGCTTTCCGATGAGTTCTCTGCTCAGGGCCGCAAGAACCTTTTCGGCACGGTGCCGCAGGTCGTCGAGATGCAATCCGAGGCCGGAGCCGCCGGGGCCGTACACGGAGCGCTGACCACCGGCGCCCTGACCACGACCTTCACCGCCAGTCAGGGACTCCTCCTGATGATACCGAACATGTACAAGATCGCCGGCGAGTGCACCTCCGCGGTCTTCCATATCGCCGCCCGCGCGGTAGCCGCCAGCGCCTTGTCCATCTTCGGCGACCACCAGGACATCATGGCCGCCCGTCAGACCGGCTGGGCCATGCTCGGCGCCGCCAGCGTCCAGGAAGTCATGGACATGGCGCTGATCGCCCACGCCTCCACCCTCGAGGCCCGCGTGCCGTTCCTGCACTTCTTCGACGGGTTCCGCACGTCCCACGAAGTCCAGAAGGTCGAGGAGATCTCCTACGAGATCATGAAGGATATGATCGACGCGGAACTCGTCCGCGCCCACCGCGCCCGCGGCCTCAATCCCGAGAAGCCGACGATCCGCGGTACCAGCCAGAATCCCGACGTCTATTTCACCGGCCGCGAGGCCGTCAACAAGTACTATACGGCCACCCCCGCGATCGTCCAGAAGTACATGGACAAGCTCGCCAAGCATACCGGCCGCCAGTACCACCTGTTCGACTACGTCGGCGCCCCCGACGCAGACCGCGTCGTCATCGTCATGGGTTCCGGCGCCGATACCGTCACCGAGACCGTCGACTACCTCGTCAAGAAGGGCGAGAAGGTCGGAGCGCTCATCGTGCGCCTGTACCGTCCCTTCTCCGTCGAGCACTTCATGGCCGCCCTCCCCGCGAGCGTCAAGAAGATATCCGTCCTCGACCGCACCAAGGAGCCCGGCTCCATCGGAGAGCCTCTGTACGAGGACGTGCGCACCGCCATCGGCGAGGCCATGGAAACCGGCAAGGCCCAGTTCAAGTCCTGGCCGAAGGTAGTCGGCGGCCGCTACGGCCTCGGCTCCTGCGAGTTCACCCCGACCCTCGTCAAGGCCGCGCTCGACGACCTGAAGAAGGATCAGCCCAAGAACGACTTCGTGCTCGGCGTCTACGACGACCTTACTGACGGTACGATCGCGTGGGACGAGGATTTCCACCTCGAATCCGAAGGCACCAAGGAATGCGTATTCTACGGGCTCGGATCCGACGGTACCGTCGGCGCCAACAAGAACTCGATCAAGATCATCGGCGACGAGACCGACCACTACGCCCAGGGCTACTTCGTCTACGACTCCAAGAAGGCCGGCAGCTACACGATCAGCCACCTCCGCTTCGGCCCCAGGATCATCCAGAAGCCGTACAACATCGGCAAGGCGGACTTCGTCGCCTGCCATAAGTTCAGCTTCATGGAAAAGCTCGACATCATCGGCTCCTGCAAGGCCGGGGGCGTATTCCTCCTGAACAGCCCCTACGCGGCCGACAAGGTCTGGGACGAGCTGACCGTAGAGACACAGCAGAAGATCATCGACAAGAAGATCCGCTTCTACGTGATAGACGGCGCGGCGATCGCCGAGAAGGCCGGCATGGGCGGACGCGTCAACACCGTCATGCAGACCGCCTTCTTCAAGATCTCCGGCGTCCTGCCCGAGGACCTGGCCGTGAAGCTTATCAAGAAGTACGCGGAGAAGACCTATAAGCGCAAGGGCGACGACGTCGTCGCCCAGAACGTAGCGGCCATCGACCTCGCGGCGTCGGCCACCGAGAAGGTCAACTATCCCGCCAAGGCCACCAGCCAGAAGCATATGCTCGCTGCCGTGCCGCCCGAGGCGCCCGAGTTCGTCAAGAAGGTCCTCGGCGAGCTCATCGCCCTCCGCGGCGAGAAGATCAAGACCAGCCAGATGCCGTCGGACGGCACCTTCCCCACCGGCACCACGCAGTACGAGAGGCGTAACATCGCCGAGAAGATCCCGTGCTGGGATCCCTCCATCTGCATTCAGTGCGGCCAGTGCACCGTCGTCTGCCCGCACGCCGTCATCCGCCTCAAGGCCTACAAGCCCGAGGCTCTCAAGGGAGCCCCGGCCACCTTCAAGAGCGCCGACGCCAAGGGTAAGGAATTCGAGGGCATGAAGGCCACCCTGATGATCGCCCCCGAGGACTGCACCGGCTGCGGCGCCTGTATCAACATCTGCCCGGTAAAGAACAAGGAAGACGCGACCCGCAAGGCGATCAACTTCGTCGACCAGCCTACGGTCCGCGAGGAAGAGAAGAAGAACTGGGACTTCTTCAAGGCCATCCCCGAGACGCCGAACCTCAACCTAGGCACCATCAAGGGCGTGGCGATGCAGAAGCCGCTCTTCGAGTTCTCCGGCGCCTGCGCCGGTTGCGGCGAGACCCCGTACATCAAGATGATGAGCCAGCTCTTCGGCGACCGCGCGGTCATCGCCAACGCCACCGGCTGTTCGTCGATCTACGGCGGCAACCTGCCCACCACCCCGTACGCCCAGCGCAAGGACGGACGCGGCCCCGCGTGGTCCAACAGCCTCTTCGAGGACGCCGCCGAGTTCGGCATGGGCATGCGCCTCAACGCCGACAAGATGGCGCAGTACGCGCGCGAGCTCGTGACCGCGAACAAGTCCGCTATCGGCGCGCTCGCCGACAAGGTCCTGTCCAACGCCCAGGCCGACGACCTCTCCATAGAGGCCCAGCGCGCCGCCGTATCCGAGCTCAAGAAGGCGCTCGCCGGCAAGAAGGATGAATGGGCCAAGGAACTCGTCAACGTAGCCGACCACCTGATCAGGCGCTCCGTCTGGATCCTGGGCGGCGACGGATGGGCCTACGACATCGGCTTCGGCGGCCTCGACCACGTGATCGCCTCCGGTCGCAACGTTAACATCATGGTTATGGATACCGAGGTCTACTCGAATACCGGCGGACAGATGTCCAAGGCCACCCCGTTCGGCGCCGTCGCCAAGTTCGCGGCCGCCGGAAAGGACATCGGCAAGAAGGACCTCCCGATGATCGCGATGAGCTACGGCTACGTGTACGTCGCCCACATCGCTATGGGCGCCAACATGAACCAGGCGCTCAAGGCGATGCGCGAGGCCGAGAGCTACGACGGCCCGTCCATCATCATCGCCTACAGCCACTGCGCGATGCACGGAATAGACATGACGAAGGGCATGGACCAGCAGAAGCTTATCGTCGAGTCCGGCATCTGGCCGCTCTTCCGCTACGACCCGCGCCTCGTTGAGCAGGGCAAGAATCCCTTCCAGATCGACTCCAAGGAGCCTCAGCTGGATAAGATCTCCACGTTCATGGCCAACGAAATCCGTTTCCGCACCCTTCGCGCCGCCGACGCCGCCCGCGCCGACATGCTGGAGGCGAAGGAGAAGGCTATGGTCGACAGGAAGTGGAAAGAGTATAGGTACCTGGCCGATCGTCCGTTCTGAGGAACGTCCGATCGTCCAGGGGTTATCGCGGTCCCGGTAGGGCCGCGATAACCCGCTGCCCCGATTCAACCGGACGCGGCTTCGCGCGCCGGTTAATCCTTGGTCGGGGTTGGTAGAGATACGGGGCCCGCCGGCGTTATACGCTGGCGGGCTTTTTCGTCGTGGGGGCGTATAGGGAGGACCGCGACGCTACGCGCGCGGGGATGGGAGGGGACCGCGGCGCTGTGCGCGCGGGGATGGGGGGGGACCGCGGCGCTGTGCGCGCGGGGATGATGGGGGACGCGGATTCAATACAGCATCCCGGTATAGTCGGACTTCAACGCCTCCGCTATCTTGGTCAGCCTCCTGGCCCGGGTCGCGTCCGTCTTGGCGTCGCTATAGAACAGGCCGAGTTGCTTCTGCCTTGAAGGAGGCTTCGTATCGAACAGCAGCAAGGCCTCGCCGTCGTCGAGGAGCGCGTCGCGCAGCGCCCGTATCGCAGCGTCGGCGTCGACGGGCGGCCTTTTAGGTTTCGGCTCGGCGCCGTACGCGGCCATGCCGGCCTCGGTCATCAGTCCTTCCTTCACCAGCCGGTAGAAGACGCCCTGGTTCTTGTCGGACCAGTTCGCGCGATCCTTCCTTCGGGTAAAATACTTCTTGTACGTCTTCTCATCGATCGCCTTCATGACGCCGTCTATCCAGCCGAAGCATATCGACTCCTCCAGCGCGTCGTTGGCCGAGAAGCTTCGGCTTCCTTTCGTGAATACCAGCCAGACGCCGGTCTCCCGCTCGCGGTTGCTCATGAGCCAGTTCCTGTACTCGGCTCTCGTAGAGAAGGTAAGGACGTCGGTAGCACGGTCCATGGCGATCCTTTCAGGCGATACCGTCGTCTAGCGCCCCGCGCGGATACTATCCCGACCATCGGCAGAATCGCCGAGCGGTAGTATACTGCACTCGTCCGAGGAGGACTCCATGAAGATAGCGTTCCTGGTGATAGACCTGCAGAAAGCCTACCGCGACGAGCGGACCGAGCATTCGATGGACGAGGCGTGCGAATACATAAACGCGACGCTCCCCCTGTTCAGGCGCAAGGGCTTGCCGATAGCGTGGATCCAGCACCATGACGACGACGACGGGGCCTCGCCGGGCCAGCCGGGCTTCGAGCTGCTCGACGCCTTGGTTCCGGAGCCGGCGGAATTCCGGGTTACCAAGCGCTACGGCAACAGCTTCAACAAGACGGGACTCGACGAGTACCTGAGGTCCCGAGGCGTCGATACGCTGCTGATCGCCGGCTACTGCGCCGAGTACTGCGTGCTGTCCACCTATCGCGGCGCGCTCGACCTGGACTACGCGCCGATGATGCTCAAGCGCGCGGTAGCCAGCGACGACCGGGACCATGCGCGCATGGTGGAGGACATAAGCACGGTGATCAGCTACGGCGCGCTCAAGAAATTCATGACGGCCTAGGCTCCGCGCGCTCATCGCCTATCTGGCCGCCCCGTGAAGATCGACCGCCTGCTGTCCATCGTCGTATACCTCCTCAACCGCGAGCTGGCGAGCGCGTCCGTCCTGGCGGAGCGATTCGGGGTGTCGGTGCGGACCATCCAGCGGGATATGGACGCGATCAACCTGGCGGGCATACCGGTGATGAGCGTTCAGGGGCCGTCGGGCGGCTACGGCATCATGGACGGGTTCAAGCTGGACCGGCGGCTCGTCTCGCCCGACGACCTGTTCTACATCGTCACGGCGCTGGGCGGCATAGCGGGCACGCTCGACGACGGCCATATCGCGGGCGCGCTCGAGAAGGTGCGCGGCCTCCTGCCGAGGTCGGGCGACGAGGGGCTCAGGCGCCGGGAGGAACGGCTGCACGTCGACTTCAGCGCGCTCGGCGGCGGGCCGGCGCAGCGCGACTCGTTCCGCGTCGTGCAGGCCGCGGTCGAGGACGGGCGGCTCCTCGAGTTCGAGTACACGAGCAACCGGCTGGAGTCGACGAGGCGCGTGGTCGAGCCTATGACCGTCGTGTTCAAGTGGCGGGCCTGGTACCTGTTCGGCTACTGCAGGCTCAGGGGCGACTACCGGCTGTTCCGCGCGTCGCGCATCCGGAGGCCGGTTATCCTGCCGGAGCGTTTCGCGAGGAGGCCCAAGTCCTTCGAGGAATTCTCGCTGGAGAACGACCCCGCCGCTACCGGCGGCCTCGTCGAGATGCGGCTGCGATTCTCCCCAGAGATGGCCCCCCTCGTCGAGGAGTTCCATAACGAGGAGGGCATGGAGCGCCGCGACGACGGCTCGATAGTCGTCAGGACGGCCATGCCGGAGGACGGGTGGATGTACGGCTACGTCCTGTCCTACGGCCATTTCGTCGAGGTACTAGAGCCGGAGCGCCTGCGCGCCGCCGTCAAGGACGCCGCCGGGAAAATTCGATCGCTATATGAATAGATTTACGATTAACCCCGACATACAGTTGTCGTATATCCCGCGCTACCATGCGTCCATCCTGGTTCTATAAGGAGAGCGAGCATGAGGATCATCGAATGCGCTGAGCGCGACGCGCTGTCGGTACGCTACAGAACGCCCGTCGCCAAGCTGCCGGAGAGCATGGGCCCCGTATACGGCGAGATAGCCGGTTATATGGCCGCGAACGGCATCCCGTTCGCGGGGCCGCCGTACGCCATGTACTACAACATGGACATGGACGACCTGGACGTGGAGATAGGCTTCCCGGTAGGCGCTCCTGCCGCGGGAGAGGGCCGCGTGAAGCCCGGCAAGCTGCCGGGGGGGCGCCACGCGACCGCCGCGCACGTGGGCTCCTACGAGACGATGGCCAAGACCTACGACGCGCTGACGGCCTTCTGCAAGGAGCGCGGCCTCGAGCTCGAGGAGCGTATGTACGAGGAGTACATGAACAGCCCCGAGGAGGTAGCGCCGGAGAAGCTCGAGACGGTCATCCACTTCCTGGTCAAGTAGGCCGTCCGGGTCGGCTCGCGGCGTCGCTGTCGCTACCGCTCAGGATGCGACGCGCGGCGCCGTCAATAGCGGCATTACCGGTAGCGCGACGACTCGACGGTCCCCCCGTTCGATGCCGCCCGGCCGTTCTACCTCGTCGATCGCGGCCTGACGACATGATCGATACTCCCGGTCAGCCGGCGCGCAAGGCATACCCCGTCGACCGGGAGCACATCAGGAATCAGAAGCCGTCCCATAGCGGGACGCTTCTCCGTATGGTCAGGCAGACGGTCGCGATATCAGCTTTCATGCCCTTGCTGGACCAGCGGACCTTTTCGCTTCCGCCTTCCAGCAAGCGATGCTATACTCGTCCTACGATAAAAAAACGAGAGGTACTACCATGCGCGTAGCCAAGTTCCTCGTCGGCGTATTATCCATGCTCATATGCGTCTTGTTCATAGCCGCTATCGCGGGTTATTACGCTGGCGAATTCGATTTTATGCTCGACGCCCGGGACGTATCCGTACTGGGAAACATCGTCTTCGACGCGGCGCTCCTCGTTCCGCTACTGTTTCTCGCCTCGTTCGTCGAGAAGCGGCTTCGCGCGCCCTGGCTTTGGCCGCTCACGATGATCCTCGCGGCGTCGTTCGCGGCCGTTACGGGTAGCGAGGCTGTCTACGAGGCCGGGATAGACCTGAGAGCCATCGCGTCCCGGGACGCCATAGGGCTCAAGCGCTTGGCGGTTTCTATCCTCGATTCGCCGAAGGTATACTTGGCCTCTTATTTTACTAGGGCTCTCGGGTGGCTGGGACTCTGCGCCGCGCTGAGACCCGTCGACGCTGCCGACAGGTCCATACGCCATTTCAGGGCCTTCTGCGCCCTTACCGGGCTCGCCTATGCCAGCGTCATAGGCTATCCTCTCGCCGCGGTTTTCATGCCCCTCGCCTACTGGTCTCTCGGGACATTTCTCATCGGTACCAGGCTCGGCTTCGAGGACAAGCGCAAGCTAAAATTCACGGACGACTATCACCCCGCCTGATCGACGCGATATCGCGGCCCGTATGACGAAAAGGAGCCAATAATGTTCGGTAAGCGTAAGGAGCCGGCGCACGTCGAGTTCGACGCGCGCGTAAAGACCTACCTGATCTATCTCGCCTACGTAAAGAACAGCATTACGCTTTCCATAGCCCAGAAGAGCGATTTCATGAATGCGGCACAGAGCATAGCCCATGACGTATTCGTGTCCATGGAGAAGCTCAAGGCCGCTAAGGTCAATGCGTTCAACGTCCGCGAGATCGAAGCTACGCTTGAAGGCCTGGTCAAACGGCTAGACCGGCTCGTCATCGACCAGATGAAGCTCATAGAAAGGCTTATCTTCATTGACAAAGCCAAGACGCACTCGGTAAGCGAAGCCGTCGAATCCATCGTTCTCTCGGGTCCGAACCTCGTATGCCTGTCGCAAGATCACATCGACAGGCTCTTCGCGATTTCAAGATACGTCAATCCGCCGACCAAGCCGATAGACGTCAAGAAGGAGACCGCCAAGGCTAATAAGGCCTTCGATGACGAGATGAACAGGATCGGCTACAAGGCCTTCGAAGGCATGCTCCAGGCCGGCGAAGGCACCGCCGAGAACCCCGAAGCATACTATAGAGCCATCGTCGCCTTGAACGAGAAGCTTAGCGAATCGCCAGTCGGCCTTGTCAGAAGGGAAGACTTCGTATCAGGATTCGCTTTCCTCGAAAGCGAGCCAGGCAGATTTATCGCGGCAAGCCGGGACGAATCGCTATGCATAGAACTCGTTTATCGAATCATCGTCGATAATGACCGTTTCAGCGTCGGCTTGGACGGCCGCATAGACGACGATGGTCCGGGCGAACGATTTTCGATCGACAAACGCTACTTCTCGTCGAGCGAGGGAAGCGTCGTCAACGCCTTACGGCTCCGTCCTCTCCTCGATGCGCAGGCCAAGCTAAGAGGCGACCGCAGTGGTCGCGACGCGTAATAGGAGGAAATCCATCGACCGGAGGCGAGGCCGGCGTTTTAGGAAAAAAATGGCGGTCTCCGGGCGGGAACAAGGTCCCGACTAGTCGGAGGCCGCCGGAATTCATCTAGCGCTCGCGTATCGCCGGTTCGACATAGCCCTTCCACAGGATATAGAAGAAGAAGGCTCCGAGTAAGACGCCCCACCCTAAAAGGCTCCATGTTGAGAATCCCGCCCGGACCTCCAGGTACGATTCTTCGGGGTAGCCCGGATCGTAATGGACCTCGACCTCGGTTCCCGCCGGGTAGGCCTTCCTGAGCTTCATCTTCAACCCGGGCTGGTTGGTCATCGACTCCAGAGAAAGGCTCGAACCTTCGTATTCGGCGCCGGCGACGCTATAACGGAACTCGACGTTACCGACGGCGTCTATCTTGGCGGGGGCCTGATACGATTCCAGCGTCGCCCGCGCTCGCTCTGTCATAGAGGAAGCCACGACGACGCCCCGGACTACCGGCCAGTCGCGTATATCCCGGTACTTGTCCACCCGCTGGGCTCCGAGAACCAAGAGCAGGACCGCGATCGCGCCGACCAGCAATACCATGAATACGGGCGGACGCGCCGCGTCTTTACTCGTCTCGTTCGCGTCGTTGCCGCGAAGGTCGTCTAGCCCCGTCAGAACGCCACGCCCACGTTGACGCCGAAGAATACGCCGGTCCGGCTGAAGCCGTCGTCGAAGGCCGAGGGCTTAGCGATGTCGTTACCGGACGCGTCGGTATAGCGCCATCCGTTATCTCCGCCTACGAGGGCGTAGTACCTGAATCCGACGAACGGCTCGGCGAAGAACGTCAGGCCATCGCCGAACAGCGCGTACTTGAAGCCGACGCTAGCCCCGGCGCCGAGCCCGAAGGCGTCCGCGTTGAAGGTATAGGGGTCGCCTCCCCCGTCGACCGCCGTCCAGTCGCGCACCGAGGCGCCGAGGCAGCCGACGAAGGCGCCTAGGTACGGCCCGACAATGCCCGGAGAGAAGAAACGGTCGCGGAGCTTCTCGGCGAGCTCGACATCGGCGAGAAGGCCCCGCAGGATGGATCCAAGATAGAATCGTCCCTCGACGGACGCGTCGAAATAGCCGATATCAGATACCCAGAAGAAGTTGGGGGAATAGGCCAGGGATACCTTCGCCGAAAATTGGTCGCTCAGCGCACGTTCGTACGAGCCCGAGTATAGATTGAAGATCACGGCTATGGGATCGAAGCTAACGGCATTCAGCGTAGCCGCGTCGGCTCCGTACGCTGCCGATCCGAGCGCCAACACGGCGCAAGCGACGATGATTCTCTTGGTGTTCACTACTTACCCCTCAATTGGAATTCGGTGCCCTTCCGCACGGATTCCAGGCTCAGTTCCATATCGGCGTCATCGCCCCTTACCGCATACTTGACGAGTCCTCCGGGAACGGAATCCGCTAGCCACCAGGAATGCTTCCGGGCGGAGCCGTCGTCATCGACGACCGACCTTGAAACGAGCGAGGCTTCGTAGCGACCGGCGCCTACCCGTACGGTCTCCTTCGAGACGGCCTCGCGCTCGAAGTCCTCCAGCACTATAGCGCCGTCGTAGTAACCGGCCATATCGGCCTTGGAAGGAACGACCCGGACAGCGGGGCCGCCGTTCTCGCTATAGTAGATCTCCGAGACGCGCGTATCGGCCTGCATCCTGAACTCGTACAGCACGCTCTCGTCGCCCTGCCAGAACTTAAGCCGCCACCATCGGCCGCCGTCGGCGTCCGCGGCGAGCAAGGCGCGCTCGATGAAGTACGACGAGCCGGATTCGCGATCGCGTATCCTATATACGGTAGAATCGCCGACCTTATACGGGGCGGGAAAATAGTATCCGCCGGTATAGAACGACGTGAAGTAGTAGGCGTAGAAACGGGATACGAAGATCGCCTCGGCGGTAGCGTCGATCGCCTTCGCGCTCGCTTCCCAGACATCGCCCATCCCGGAAACGGAGGAGCTCTTGCCGAGCCGGATACCGCCCTGCGCGGAGACGCCGCCGAAATACCCCCACTGGGTATACGCCAATCCCAGGTACAGCCGATCGCCGAGGAAATAGTTGAACCCGGACGAGCTATAGCCGACCAGTCCCGGGCCATCGCTCGGCGTGAGGGCGTATCCTAAGCCGAAGCGGGCGAACAGGTCGACGTTATCCAGGTACTCGGATATGGGCAATTCGAGCCCGCGGAGCCCCATGTGCACGCTGCCGCCGGCCCCGAAGCCCAGCTGCGCTCCGGCGTCGCGAAGGGGAAGAGCGACGCGTCCCATCACCTGGAGGCCGATATCCAAGGGAGCCGTACCAAGCATGGAAGGCTTCCAGACTATCAATTCGAGCGAAGGCGCGGCGGAAAGCACGAGCGCCCCTCCGCTTCCCTCGATCGCGATTTGGCCGCCGGGAATAGCGTTACCCGAGGCGTACATGCTACCCCAGGCGGGAGCTCGCGTCGGCTCGGAATCCTCTGCCGCGAGCGGTACGAAACAGGCGATTCCTATAAGGAAAGCCGTGAAGCGACGGTTTTTAAGCATTCGATCTCCTTGCTAATAGTCGAGACGGATTCTGCCCGTTCGAGCTCCCCTCCCGGTAGTACCGGATGGGTAAAAACAAGAAGGCTTTAGTCATCTTCATCAATGACAAAAGTCATATGTATGGTACTATGGACTCGAATGGGAACGTATTACTCATATTGGAATTACGCTCGATACGGTTTTTCCGTATTGGCGCTCGCGTTGTTATGCTTGGCGGCTTGGGATGCCGCGGAACGGCGGGCCGGTATACTTACTCGGATCGGGATAGGCGGTCTCTCGGCGGCGGCCATACTCTCGCCGCTCTCTTCGACGTGCCCGTATGCCGGATGGGATGCCTTCTTCGGCGCGGCCGGGATCTTCTGCTTCGCCTGCGGGGCGATTACGCTAGCCTCGGCGGCGACTCTCGCCGGAAAAACGCGAAAGGCTACCGAGAAACCGATCCCGGACAGCGGACGGGGCCTACCGACGGAGCGGATGGCGCGGTGGGTACTCGACTCTATACGCGACAGCGTCATCATCATGGACTCGCGCTACGATATCATCTCCTGGGGGGCGCTCGGCTTCGACGGCCACGGCCCCTTCATCGGCGACTCCCTGGACGATCTCATCGGCCGCTTCGACAGGGCCGGTTACGCGCCGGAACTAAGCCGCGCGCTCGCAAGCGTCAGGCGGGGCGAGTATCCGGCAGGCGAGCTGGAATTACGAGGACGCCGCTTCAGGTATTGGCGCTCGCCTATAAGCGGACGAGACGACTCTACGAAGGACGAAGCAGCGCCAAGCGCCTGCGCCTTCTGCCTGAGCGACGTCACCGATGAATGCGCGCTCCTCGAGGCCCTCGAGTCGCAGAATATTCGACTCCGCAACAGGAATCGGCGCCTCCTCGACGAGTCGTCGCTGGCAAGATCCATAGAATCAGAAGAAACGCTACGCCGAGAACGGGAAGGCGTAACGGAGAAGATAGGAACCTACCTACTGGGTATCCGCGGACGACTAGAACGGCTGGCCGAAGAGAGCGAGCTAAAAAGGGCCTCCCTGGAATCGGCTATCGCCGACTCCAGGGAGGCGATGGACAGGATCAGGGAAACGGTGCATAGGATGCCGTATCGCCGGAGGAACGACTAATGCCCCTACGAATAGTGCTCGCCGAGGATCATCCGCTCATTCTCTCGTCGCTCGCGGGCCTATTGCGGGCGGAACCCGATATAGAGGTCGCGATGGCCTGCTCCGACGGAGCGGAAGCGGTACGCGCGGTCGAGGCCCTGAAGCCGGACATAGCCGTGTTCGACATTCGCATGCCGGGCGTTTCGGGCCTCGAGGCGGCAGAGCGACTCGCCGTTTCCGCTCCCGCCGTACCCGTCCTCCTGTTTACCACCTTCGAGGAACCTTCCGCCATCGGAGCCGCTATCCGGCTCGGCGTGAGGGGGTTCGTACTCAAGGACGTCGAGCCCGGGGTGTTCGTCTCGGCGATACGGAGCGTCGCCGCCGGGCTGATCGTATACCATCCATGCGTGGCACCATTTATCGCGAAAACAGGATTCCCCTACGACTGCGACGAAACGGACTCCTCGGCGAAGCGATACGAGCTTACCGCGTCCGACCTTCGGGTCGTTTCGTATATCGCGGAGGGCATGAGCAACAAGGAAATCGCCGAGTCGGACCATTGTTCCGAGGGCACCGTCAAGAACAGGGTCTCATCCATCCTCTCAAAGATGGGGCTGCAGGCCAGGACGCAGATAGCCGTTACGGCCATCAAGGAAAGGCTCATCTAGCCGATGGGAATGACCCCCGATCTGGCGCGCGAGATCTTCTGGATCCAGCTCGTACACCTGATATCGCTGGCCATAGTCGTCCGAACCAATCTCGCGTTCTTTTCCAGGGCGGGGAAAGACGCTACGCTCTACCGGTACATTCAACTACAGATATGCCTCGCCCTATGGATAATCGCCAAGGTGATGAAGACTATCTCACCGACGGAAAGCCTGCGATGGGCGTGGATCGTCGTGCAATACGCGGGCGTATCCGCTCTCGGCCCGTCTTTCTTCCACTTCGCGTACCGCTACGCCGAGAGGAAGAGGCCACGGGGGCTATGGCTCCTCTACGCGATAGGCGCGGCTTTCTTCCTTGCAGGGGCGACCAATCCGAAGCACCACCTGTACTACGCGACCTACGACTTCTACGGCGACACCTTCGGCCCGTTGTTCTACGCCCATTCCGCCTATACCTACGGCCTGGTAGTAACGGGCATCGTGATCGCCGCTCGCGGTTTCAGGAAAGGTCGATCAGTCCGTATGGCCGACGCGATAATCGCCGCGTCCGCGGCCGTTCCCCTGGCCGTCAACGTCCTGTACATACTCGGCTTCATCCAGCCGCTCTTCGATATAACGCCGATAATGATGAGCCTGTCGCTAGGGCTTTTCGCGCTCGCGGCCTTCAGGCACGGATTCCTGGGCGTCCTGCCGTTCCCGCCAGAAGCCGTCATACGCAGACTGCCCGACCCGGTGGTCGTTAGGACCCCGTCGGGAGCGACGGCGTATTCAACACTGCCGGATACGGATGACGGAGAATACGGCCGCTACAGGACGGTCAGGAAACGGGGCTACTCCATAGACCTCTACGCGGATTTCGGGCGTATACGGCGGCTAGAACGCGAGTTCGACGAGAGGAACCGCGCGCTGGAAGCGCTCAACGAGCGCCTGAGGAAGCAGAACGCGCGGCGGGATGCGCTGTATGAGGTCGAGGCGGCGAACCAGGCGCGCATGGACCTTCACGACGTCCTCGGGCACTCCGTAACGCTCATCATACTGCTCCTGCGAGCGGCCGCCTCGAGCCTGGACTACGACACCCCGAAGGCCCACGGACTCGTCGTCCAGGCGGGCGGACAGGCCGCGGCCGCTGCGCAGGGATTGGAACAGGCGGTTCGCCCTCGGAACAAGAGCGGGACCGAAGGCCCTCCCCCCTACGAATATCTTTCAAGGCTACTCGACGGTATAGTCGGGCAATACCAGGACACGGACCTGAGCGTGGAGATTTCAATACGGGGCCAAG
The DNA here is from genome assembly GCA_002839315.1 of Spirochaetae bacterium HGW-Spirochaetae-3. GTDB lineage: Bacteria > Spirochaetota > Spirochaetia > Treponematales > UBA12059 > SZUA-370. The sequence continues at coordinate 32,780 of PGXV01000009.1, read as the reverse complement.
AACGGGCCGTCGCCGCGCCCCTGGCTCGCGCTCTCGAGCGTTGCTGCCAGGAGTCCTTCGCCAACGCAACTAAGTACTCGGGCGCCAGATCCATCTTCGTGGGCGCGATCTTCAGGCCGGGGTCTATACTCCTCGCGGTCATCGACGATGGCGACGGTACCGACGACTTCGTGCCGGGACATGGAATAGCCATGATGCGCGACAGGATCGCGGCGTTCGGAGGGAAGCTCCGCATCTCCACGGCGAGGGGAGAAGGGTTCCAGCTTTCTGTTTCGGTACCCGCGTGACGCGTCCGCGTATACGTCGCCCGGAGTGCTTCGATAGATACTTCGGCGGGGCGGGAACGCATAGTCCACCTCCCCCCGGGCCGTAGAGGCGGCGCCGCGAGGATAATGCACGACTATCCGTTTAACCCGATCCAGGGCGTACCCGCCGCTTTCGGTCTATTACGACGGGTTCGAAGTACCGAGCCCGCTATTCGCGGGAACTCGGCGACGATAGTCGCATCTGTCTCCGTCGTTGACAATCTCAAAGTATTCAGCCACTCTCTCCAGCATAAACCGCTCTCCGTTAGCGCCTGTAGAGACAGCGCCTTTCTAAGTACAAGCCAATAGGAAAGAGCGGAATTCAACGACATGACTCCCATCATCGCTTCTACTAGTGACAGCAATCTAGGATACTTCGCGATATTCGCGTGCATCGGCCTTGGCTTCCTGATCCTCCAGAGGGTCTACAAGGGCGAGGCGGGACCCGGATATTGGGCCGCGAGCTTCTTCTTCAACAGTGCGGGTTTCCTCTTCTGGTCCGGCAGCATACCGATTCCGGCGCCGGCGTACTTGCTCCTCGGGGAGATAAGCCACGTCGCCGGCTTCTGGATGATGGCCTGCGGCGTATATCGTTTCACAGGCCATACGTACCGACCGCGGTTCGTCCTGGCCGCCGCCCTTTGGGTAGTCTTGTGGGGCGCCTCGATTATGCTCGTCGTCAGGCACGCCGCCATCACCGAAATAGCGTTGAAGTTGCTGCGGGCGGTGCTGTTCGTCTCGTCCGGCCTCATTATCGTATCGAAGAAGACGAAGGGCTCGGAATTCGGCAAACGCGTAACCGGCTACAGCCTGATAGCATGGGGCGCCTATATCGTGCTCCGCAGTTTCATCAGGATGGAACCGTTGACTAATCTGTGGTACGGCTTGCTCGTAGGCTTCCAGATACTGTCGGCCCTCGGCATGATGGCTATGATCGTAGACAGGATCAGGCTACGGGCGGAAGAAAGCGAAAAGCTCGTCGAGCGCCTGGAAGGACTCCTGCCTATTTGTTCGTATTGCAAGAAAATCCGCGACAAGAAAAATCACTGGCATACGCTGGAGCAATATATAGAGGATCGATCCACGGCTGAATTCAGCCACGGCATCTGTCCGGAGTGCTTCACCAAATACAAGCCAGACAGGTAAGTACGACGGCATGCTCGACGCCGGACCGGCGCGCGTTGCATTCGGACGGAATCCGCATATACTTCGGTAGAGCTCACCGAAGGAGCCGCTATGGACAGGAGAGAGTTCTTTCGAACCATGACGCATTACGGTCTTGGGGCGGCGTGGCTTCTGTGGGGCGGTAGAGATACGTTCGCGCAGGAAGCCCGTACGAGGGCGCCCGATCTCGTCGCCGTCAAGGGCGGAGGTCCGGACGCCCTGTTCGACGCAGGCATAGCGGCGCTCGGGGGAATGAAGGCGTTCGTCCATAGGGGACAGACCGTAGTCGTCAAGCCGAACATCGGCTGGGACCAACCGCCCGAGACGGCCGCCAATACCAATCCGTCGCTCGTGAAGCGTATCGTCGAGCACTGCCTCGACGCGGGCGCCCGCAAGGTCTACGTGTTCGACAACAGCTGCGACTCCTGGTCGCTCTGCTACAAGTCATCGATGATAGAGCGCTACGCCAAGGAGGCGGGAGCCGAGGTCGTACCGGCCAACGCCTCGGGATATTTCCAGGAGGTATCGTTCCCCGGCGCCAGGACGCTCAAGAAGGCTCGCGTCCACGAGCTCGTCATAGAGAGCGACGTCTTCATAAACGTACCCGTCCTCAAGCATCATTCGGGCGCCGGCATGACGGCCTCCATGAAGAACCTGATGGGCGTCGTCTGGGACAGGCAATTCTTCCATCGTAATGACCTGCACCAGTGCATCGCCGACGCCTGCCTGTACCGCAAGCCCGACCTCAATGTCATCGACGCATACAGGATCATGAAAACGGGAGGCCCGCGAGGCTATCAGAGCTCGAGCTACGACGACGCCGAATTCCAGATTCTGAGCGCGGATATCGTCGCGGCGGACGCCGCGGCGGCCAGGACCATGGGATTCGAGCCGTCGAGGTTCGGCTATATCGTCAAGGCGGCGGCCGCGGGTAGTGGGCAAGCGGATATTTCGAGGCTCGACGTCCGCAGGATATCGCTATGAAGGTACTTCGATGAAACGTCGGCTCCATCCTCTCGCCATCGTCCGGATAGCCGTATCGACGCTCTTCACGACGATGTTCGCAGCCGCGTTCCTCGGGCTCGGGGGCGCCGCGCCGGCGAGGGCCATCGCCTCGTTACAGCTGTTCCCGGGCGCGATCCGCCTAATAGGTACCGGGGCCGCGACGGTTTTTCTCGTAACGCTTGGCGTATCGACGCTATTCGGCCGCGTTTACTGTTCGACGTTCTGCCCTCTCGGCGCGATGCAGGACGCGACAGCGGCCCTGGGCAGGAAGAGAAGCGGCGCGCCCTATAGCTACGCACGAGGCCGGCCGCTTCTCAAGGCCGCGGTATTCGCGGCGGCGGCGGCGGCGCTGACGCTCGGCGCGGGATCGTACGCCGCGTTCGTCGATCCGTACAGCCTGTCAGGCCGCTTCTTCCAATACGCCGCCAGGCCGGCCGCGCGGGCGCTAGCATCTCTCGCTGCATGGCTCGCGCGGGCGGCCGGGTCGCGATGGAGGATCGGCGACGAACCCATCGTCGCGGCGGCGGCCTTGGCGGCGACGGTCCCGATCGTCCTCGTGCTCGCGGCGGCGGCCCTGCGCGGGCGGCCGTTCTGCAATACGCTCTGTCCCGTCGGGGCTGTCCTGGGAGCATTGAATCGCGTAGCGCCGCTACGTGTACGGCTAGACGCGGGGAAGTGCACTTCGTGCGGCGCCTGCGCGCGCGTCTGCAAGGCCCGGTGCATCGACGCCGAGCATAAGGCGCTGGACGAAGATCGCTGCGTATCGTGCTTCACGTGCCTTTCCGCCTGCCCGACGGGCGCGCTTAGCTACGGCGCGGGGAAACCCACCGGCCGCCGAGCGCCACGGGGGCCGATAGATACGTCACGACGATCGTTCCTCGCAAAAGCGGCCGCCGGAGGGGCCGCGACGGCTATAGCATTAGTGCTTCGCCCCATTTCATCGTCGGCGGAAGCGGCGATAGGACCGATCGCGCCTCTCGCTCCGGCCGCGCCTCCTGGAGCGGGCTCGATGGAACGGTTCCTGTCGACCTGCGTCGGTTGCGGCCTGTGCGCGGCCTCGTGCCCGTCCAGGGTTATTCAACCGTCCATCTCCCGATACGGCCTCCGCGGACTATTCGCGCCATTCCTGGACTACGACGTCTCCTACTGCCAATACGAATGCTCCGCCTGCCTCGACGCGTGCCCGACGGGAGCGCTCCGCGGCATGGGCTTGCCCGATAAGAAACTCGTACAGATGGGCACGGCAGCCCTCGTACGCGAGAAGTGCATCGTCATAACGGACAAGACGGCATGCGGCGCCTGCGCCGAGCACTGCCCTACCGGGGCGGTACGGATGAGAGCGTCTCCTTCGGGCATCCCGGAACCGGTCTTCGACGAGGCGATATGCATCGGCTGCGGCGCTTGCCACCACATCTGCCCGGCGGAGCCCATCAAGGCCATCACCGTGACCGGTAAGTCGATACAGGGCACGGCGAGCGCCCCGACGAAGAACCTGTTTTCCGCTAACGGCCCCGATTCGGCCGTCGGCTCCGGAACCGCGCCTGACGATTTCCCGTTCTAGCCCGTCATAGGGACTTCACTAGCGTGCCGGATGGCGCACGCTTCTCCGCCGAGTCGGCTCGGCTTGTAGAAAACACCGATAGAACCGTACTAGACTCGCTACGGAATGTACCATGATGCATACATACAGTAGGCCAGACCACCCAAGGAGTACGCAATGAAAGAAAAAGAACTGCTGATCATTATTTCGATTCTCGCCGGCGCCTGGCTGGGTAATAAGCTGAAGCTTCCCTCGGGGTATCTGACCGGGGGAATGATAGCGGGACTCATCGCCAAGGCCGTCGTCTCGGCAAACGTACCGGCCGGCGGTGCGCTGTCCATCGTCTCGCAGGTCCTCGTCGCTTACGTTATCGTCTCCAATTCGGACATCGACGTCGTCAAGCGACACCCCGAGGCGGTACTGATAGCCCTCGGCTACATAGCCGTGCTCACGGCCTTCTGTTTCGGGCTAGCGGTCGTTCTTAATAAAGTATTCCATTTCGACATGAAGACGGCCATCTTCGCGACGGCGCCCGGAGGCCTTTCGGGAATGGCGCTCTCGATGACGGAAGGAGGCGCCGAGACGCCCATATCGATGATGTTCCATCTCTTCAGGATGATACTCACGCTCGTCCTGACGCCGTTCCTCGCCTCGATATTCGCGAGATGAAGGATGCTAGACCTTTATATGCACCCACTTGCCGCTTTTAAAGCGTAGGAGGATCAGGACGAACCGCACGATCTGGTCGGCCATGAGCGCCAGCCACGCGCCGAACAGGCCGAGCGTCATCACGTGCACGAAGACGAATGAAAGGGTCGGCCTGATCAGAAGTATGCCGATAGCCAGGGAGATGGCCGGATACAACGAATCGCCGGCTCCCCTGAGCGCGCCGGCGTATATCTGGAACGACGATTGGAAGGGCTGGAGGGCCGCGACGATGAGCATGACGCCGGCGCCGAGCGCGATGATCTCGATGTCGTCGGTGAAGAGCATCACGAGCTGGCTACGCAACAGGAACATGCCCACGCCCATCACCGTCGAGACGAAGGCTCCCATTCGCTGGCACGCGCGCGAGGCGTCCTTGGCCGCGCCGGGATCACCTCGCCCGAGCGCCTGGCCCGCGAGGCTCGTGGCCGCGATGCCGAAGGCCTGGCCGTTGACGAACGACATGTTGAGTATGGACAGCACGATCTGGTGCGCGGCGAAGACCTTCGTACCGAGCGCGGTAATGGTAATGGTATAGAAGAGAAGCCCGGCCCGGAGCGCTAGCTGCTCGGCGGCCGAAGGCAGGCCTATACGTATCATGCGCCTCAGCATCGCCGGGTCCGGTATGCATGACTCCCTGGACAGCCTGAACCGGGCGAAGCTCGGCTCGCCCTTCTTCGTACGCCGTCCGGATATAGCGACGATAGCCATGGCGCACGCCGCGCAATTACCTAGCACCGTGGCGATGGCTGCGCCCTCCACGCCGAGCGCGGGGAAGCCGAACTTGCCGTATATCAGCAGGTAGTTTAATACCACGTTTACGAAGTTGGCCGTCACGTTGTAGCGCATCGACGTCCTGGCGTCGCCTACGCCGCGGAGCAGCGCCGATATCGCTATAGGCAGGACCGTCGGCACGAAACCTATCATCAGTATCGTGAAATAGCGCGTCGCCGCGACGACCGTATCGGCCTGGGCGCCCATGAAGAGCACCATGGGCCTCGCGAAGATCACGCCGGGTATCGTCAGCAGGACGGAGACGATGATGGCGAGCATGATGGTCTGCGCCGATACGAGCTCGGCGGCCTTCCGGTCGCCCTGGCCCTTGAAGCGGGCTATCAGGGCCGTCGAGCCGACGTTAAGGGCTATGAAGACCGCGAGCATGATGAACTTAGGCTGGCCCGTCAGGCCCACCGCCGAAATGGCGTAGGCGCCAAGGCGGCCGACCATGACGGTGTCCACGAGCTGAGTCAGCGATGTGAGTATAAGCTCGGCGACCGAGGGGGCGGCTATCGCAAGGACGTTCCGGTAGAGAGGGGAAGGACGCATATGGCTCCCACTATAACGACGGCGACGAGGCTGCTCAACAGAATACGGCACCTTGCGCGGCGCGCCGATCCGGGGGTATCATACGCCTAGACATTCTCATCATTCGAGGCAAAATAGATACACGGTCCGGTAGGTAGTCCGGACGGTCCCGCGCCTGCGAGCGCCGGTTCGGGGCTCAGTAACCGTCCCCGTCGGGGCGTCCGTTTTTGCCTCCAGGATGCTTATATCCCGGAGGCCACCATGGGCGGTACCACTATTTTCTTCGACGGCCAGTTCTGGACGGCCATAGCCGAGCGCGAGGGGGACGACGGCGTCCTCCGTCTAGCGCGCCACGTATTCGGGCCCGAGCCCGGAACCCCCGAACTCCTTCATTACTACCTCGATGTGCTCGGCGAGTCGCGCTTCCTGCCCGGTGGCGAACCGCCCAAGGCTAAGGCCCGCGACAAGCGTCCGGACGCGCGCGGTAGCGGCAGGAAGGCGCTGGACGCATACAAGGCCGCCAGGGCCGCTACCGCCGAGGCGCGCAAAAGCCATTCGAGCGCGGAGCGGCGGGAAGCCTACCGAGCCCGCTACGAGGCCGCTCGGGAGAAGCGTAAGCTCAAGAAACGCGGCAAGTAAGCGGAAACCGTGCTATCGTATCCGCGCCCGGAAGATCGGGCGGAACGAGGAGGCGGATATGTACGAGAACGAGGCGCGGACGGCGCATGGGCTGATGAGCGGCATCATCGACAGGTACGGGCCGAGGCTACCGGGTAGCCAAGCCGGCAGGGAAGCGGCCGACGAGCTGGCAGCGGCCGCGACGCCATACGCCGACGAGGTCCATACCGAGGATTTCGCCGTCTATCCGAACGCCTTCCTCGGTTTCATCAGGCTGATGCTCGTCCTATATGTCGTTTCGGTCGCGGCGCTGCCGTTCGCGCCGTGGATATCGGCGGCCGCGCTCGCCGTCGGGGCGGCGGTCCTCGTCTTCGACTTCTTCTTCTATAAAGGGTATACCGACCGCTTCTATCGCCGCGCCGTCGGCCGCAACGTCTGGGCGACGCTGGAACCGACCGGTCCCGTGGAGCGCCAGCTTATCGTCAGCGGGCATCACGACTCGGCCCGGATATTCAACTTCTACGTCGACAGGCCGGAACTGTACGGACGCAGGCTCTATAGCGGCATGGGCGCCTATTTCGCGTTCCTCATAGCCGCCGTGGCGCTGGCTATCGTCGCTCCGGGCTTCGCCGTGCGGGCGGGGGTGGCGGTCGCGTTCGCGGCGGCCTTCGCGCTGGCCGCGCCGCTGTGGAACTTCGCGTCCAAGGAGGGAACGCCGGGCGCCGGGGATAACCTCGCGGCCAGCGTCGCGGCGCTGGAGCTACTCAAGGGCTTTAAAGCGCGGAGGGACGCGGGCGCCGGGCTACGCGCCACGAGGATAATCTTCGCTAGCTTCGACGCGGAGGAAGCGGGCTTGCGCGGGGCGCGGGCCTGGGCCAAGGCCAGGGGCGACGCCCTGACGGCGGTTCCGACCTGGAACTACAACATGGACTGCGTCTACTCCGCCAAGGATTCCCGGTTCCTGTCTCGCGACCTCAACGGTAGCGTGGCGCTGGACGAGAGGACGGCGCGCGCCTGCGCGGATCTCGCCAAGGAGGCCGGCGTCGACGCGCCCGTAGAGCCGATAGCGTTCCTGACCGGCGGCACCGACGCGGCCGAGCTGGCACGCAAGGGCGTCCGGGCGACGACGCTGATAGCGATGACCTGGTCAAACGCCGACCGCTCTCCCGCCTACCATACGCCGGCGGACACGCCGGACGCGGTAGGGCTCGACGCGCTGGAGCTGGCCATACGCGTGGGCTTCGGGCTGACCGCCAGAATAGACGAGGGAAAACTCGATTAAGGGCTAGAACAGTAGCGAGCCCTTGTCGTCCCATTTGGTATAGAGCCTGCAATTCTGCCTGAGAACCAGGTACTTGATCTCATCCTTGTCGGCCGCGGTACTCATGCAGTCGTCGTCGACGACGGTGGAAATACCGTCTACGGCGAACCTATAGGCGCCGTACGGCAGGCGCTCCAGGCGGTGGCCGCGCTCCTTGATATACGAGCCTATGGCGCCCCAGCCGGACTCTCGCATGGCGTGCTCGCCTATCCATCGGTCCTGCGGGGTATCCCCGCCGGAACGGTACAGCCTACGGAACGTAACCTGGTCGGCGCCAAGCGCCGAGCATCGGGCGAACGCGTCGGCCGCCGCGGGCTCGTCATACTCGTCGGTCATATTAAGCGACAGGCGCAGGTTGAAGTCGTAGCGCTTTATTTCGCTGCAAAGGAAGTCTATATCGACTTCCCGGCCGGCGGGAGTGCCGTTGTACTCGGCGTTCCTGCCGCTCGAGAAGACGCTGGACAACGACAGGCTGACCGTCGATACGCGGACGGTATTACGCAGCCAGCGCAGGACCTCGTCGTCCAGCCCTACCCCGCAGGTCTGCAGCTCGAGGATGCGGAACGGCTTGGCCAGAGCCTGGTTGAGATCCGCGACCTCCTCCATGAAGCGCTGGTTGGCCAGGGGCTCGCCGTTCCCGGTGAAGATGAGGCTGTTGCAGCCGTTGTCCCGGGCGAAGGCGAGCCGGTCAGCGTAGTCGCGCTTATACAGGTCCCTGAATCGCCGGTTCTTCTCGATCTGGTTGGGATAATCCTCGTCGTGCATGCGCGCGACGCAGAATCCGCAACGATTCGGGCAACCCGCGGGTACCGCGATGGAGAGCGATTGTACGACCATGCAGAGCCTCCGGACGCTTATCATACTGGGCGGCGCGGCATTGTCAACCGAAGGGGGCGGGTATTGCCGCCCTCGGTCTATTGCGGTAGTAATGGTAGTTATGGAAAACGCAGGTTCCCTACCCGTAGAGGTCCTTTCATTCTTCCAGCGCATCGATGGCGTCTACGCATCGCTGACCACCAAGCAGGCGGCGATCGCCGATCATCTCGGATCGCAGTACCGCAAGGCGGTGTTCTATACCCTCGCGGACGCCGCCGCCGCGACCGGGGCCAGCGAGGCGTCGGTGATACGCTTCGCGCGGATGCTCGGTTACGACGGATTCTCGGCCATGCAGGACGCGATGCGCGCGTACGTAGCCGAATCTATGCGCTCTACGGTAGACCGCTTCCAGTCCATGGCGACGTCGCCAGACGGTCCGGCCGCCGGATGGGAACGGCTCATCGACCAGAGCGTCAGGACCCTGCAAGGGCTGCCGTACCTGGTCGCGGCCGCCAGCGTAAAGGAATTCGCCCGGACAATCGGCTCGTATTCGTCCGTCGCGATAGTCGGGTTCGAGAGCACCGCGGGTTTCGCCGAGTACCTCGCCTATTACCTATCCCGGGCCGGCTTCGCCGTCGAGACGATAAGCGAGAAGACGGGCAACCTATTCCCGTACGTCAGGAAGGCCGGCGCGGGCACGCTCGTTATCTCCGTCATGGTCGCCCGCTACCCGCGGATGGCGATCGATTTCTGCCGGGCCTGCCGCGAGCGGGGAGCGACCCTGGCCGTCGTATCCGATACGGCGGACCATCCGCTCGTACAGGACGTCGCGTTCCAGTTCTCGGTCGCGACACGCCGCTCCGGGGCCATGAACCTCGAGATTCAGGTAGCGCTGTTCGCCGCGCTCCAGATGATAATCCTTGAGGCCGGGATGTGCGACGTCAAGAAGACCAAGGCCGCGCTCGCCGAGCTCGAGGAGTACGATACCGACTTCAGGGTCTTTAGCTGAAATAGCGCCGCTACATCTTTTCGCTTTACAGGTAGAGTTTTTAGGACTAGTCTAGATGTAGTATTTACTTCATTTATACTATTACTTGACTTCATTTACTATCATTATGGAGGAATCATGCTCTCGTATATCCTGAAGGACTGCCGCGTCGTCGATGGCACCGGACGAGCCGCGTATCGGTGCGATGTAGGCCTGAGAGACGGAAAGATAGTTTCGACGGGCCGGATCGACGCGAACTCGGGCGAGCGGGTCATCGACTGCGGGGGTCTGGCATTGGCTCCCGGATTCATAGACCTGCATAGCCACTCCGACCTCGGCGCCATGGAGCATCCCGGCGAGAGTAACAAGCTCTCGCAGGGCGTTACCACCGAGATAGCGGGAAACTGCGGCTTCTCGCTCTTTCCCGTTACCGAGGCCGGAAGGCCGGCGGTACGCGCCATGATCAAGTCCTTCGGCAAGGACTTCGATATACCGTGGAAATCGGGCGCGGAGTACTACGGCCTCCTCCGGAAGATCGGTATCGGCTTCGACTATTATCCGCTGGTAGGCCACGGCATGCTACGCATAAACGCTATGGGTTTCGAGGCAAGGCGATCCAGCCCGGACGAGCTACGGCTGATGGAGGACCTGCTAACCGCCGAGATGGAAGGCGGCGCCAGAGGATTCTCTACGGGACTCGGCTACCTACCCGGTTGCTTCGCAGACACGGAGGAGCTGATAGCCCTGGCTAGGGTCGCCGCGCGATACGGAGGTATCTATACGAGCCACCTGCGCGATCAGGGGCGCGACCTGCTGAAGAGCATCGCGGAAGCCGTCAGGATAGGGGAAGAAGCGGGGATACCCGTCGTCATATCCCACCTCAAGGCCTACGGCGTGTCGAATTGGGGTATGGCGCCCAAGGCGCTTGAACTGATAGAGGCGGCCCGGGCTAAGGGCCTTAAGGTTATGGCCGACTTCTATCCGTACGAGGCGTCGTCGACGACGCTAATGTACGAGCTACCCGAATGGGCCAAGGCGGGAGGCCCGGAGGCGAGCCTTGCGCGCCTATCGTCGCCGGCCGACAGGAAGCGCATCAACGAGGAGATACTCGCGAGGGGAGAGCTGACCTGGGACAGGGTCGTCGTCTGCGGCGTCAAGACCGAGGCCAATCAAGGCGTCGTCGGCAGGTCGATAGCGCAGATCGCGATTGACAGGGGCGTTCAGGCGGGGGACGCTGCCCTCGACCTGCTAATCGAGGAGCGCGGGGGCGTCGAGACGGTCTGCTCGGTGATGAGTCCCGACGACGTCGACGCCATCGCCACGAGCCCCTTTACCGCCGTAGGCTCGGACGGTTACGCGTTGGACGCCGACGCGCCGTTCGCCGGCCATCCGCGCAATTTCGGGGCGTTCCCGCGGTTCTTCGCGCGCTACGTACGGGAGAAGAAGCTCCTGTCCCTGGAAGAAGCGGTACGCAAGACGAGCGCAATGGCGGCGGAATTCCTGGGACTGGGCGACAGGGGCCTTATCGCCGAAGGCTATAAGGCGGACCTCGTACTCTTCGATCCGGACACTATCGAAGGCGGAGCCGACTTCCTGGCGCCAGGCAGGAAGTCGACAGGTATCGAAGCTGTCTTCAGCAGCGGCTCGCTCGCATACGGGCGGCCCGGCGTTGCCGATAGCGCGGACGGCGGAAGGACAGGCCGCGTCCTCGTACGTACGGAAGGAGTGAAGCATGAATGAGTATCTTGGATTCGCCAACGCGCCGGTCCTGATGACGGCCGCTATCGTGGTCGTTATTTTCGTAGCGCTACAGTCGACGCTATTCCTGGTGGTCGCGCTCAGGCGCGGCGCGCACGCCGGCATGAGCAGGGAGCGCATGCTCAAGGCGTTCAGGACGGGCGCGACGACGAGCGTCATACCGACGCTACCCATCGTAGTAGCGCTCCTCGCGATAGCGCCGGTCATAGGCGTGCCGGTCTCGTGGATGCGGTTGTCGGTGATCGGCTCGGCGCCGTACGAGCTTATGGCCGCCGGCATAGGCGCCAAGACCATGGGCGTCGACTCGCTCGGCGGAGCCGGATTCACCCCGACCGTGTTCGCCAACGCCGTCTGGATCATGTGCATAGGATCGTTCTGGTCGATCATGCTCGTCTCGGTCTTCTATAAGGGCATCAAGAAACGCTACGCGCTCAAGGCGAAGGCCGATACCCGATGGCGGGAGGTGATGACCGGCGCCTGCTTCATGGGGGTGTTCGCGCTTTTCATGGCCGATCCCATAACGACCGGGGGGACCGCGCTGGTCACCTTCGCGGCGTCGGCGGTCGCGATGCTCGTATGCCTCGCTCTGGTCGTCAGGCTCAGGCTCGATGGCCTGAAGGAATTCGCGCTGACCATAAGCATGCTCGCCGGCATGGCCGTCTGCATCCTGTGGACGAGCGTCTTCGGCTCCTGAGGGGAATGGAATCATGACCAAGAACGAATACGACCCGGCGAAGTACGAGCGGCTCAACCATCTGATAGGGAGGCTGACGCTACCCGTCGGGTTCCTCCTGACCTTCGTACCGCTGCTCATCCTGTGGCTGCGCTTCGGCATAAGCCCGGACCTGAAGGCGCTCGTCCAGGGAATCTTCAGTATATCGGTATTGATGGCGCCGGTATCCATCGTCGAGGTGCTCACCTTCAGCGCCATGCTCGGATCGGGCGCCATGTACATGTCGTACCTGAGCGGCAACATCACCAACCTCAAGATCCCCAGCGCCGCGATGGCGATGGACGTATGCGACGCGGCGCCGGCCACCGAAGAAGGAGAGATAGTATCGACCATAGCGATCGCCGGTTCCGTGCTCGCCAGCGAGCTAGTCATCGTCGCGGGCGTCCTCCTGCTCGTACCGCTCGGGGGAGCGCTGTCCCACCCCGTCGTCAGGCCGGCCTTCGAGCAGGTACTACCCGCGCTTTTCGGCGCTATCGGCGTCTACTACGTGATGAAGGAATGGAAGGTAGCCGTCGTGCCGCTCGCCCTGGCGATCGCCCTTAACCTCATCGGGGGAATCCCCACGGCGCTGAGCATCCCGCTCTGCGTCATCGCGTCCGTCGCCACGGCGCGCGCGCTGTACAAGAGAGGCTTGGTCGGGGGGAAGGCCGACGACGGCTCCTGACGCCCGCATCGCGCCCGTCGGCCTACCGGCGGGCGTCCCGGTCGCTAGCCACGGGAGAGACTTCCGGCAGCCGCTTACCGCGGGAAACGACATACGCGATATCCGCGGCGACGACAGGCAGGGACGCCCCTCCGGCCATGGCGACGTACCGAGGCAGCCAATCGGGCCCGAATTTCTCCTTGAACGCCCGCAGGCCCTGGAAATTATACAGGCCTTCCCCGTTCCGGAATATCATCGTTATCGCCTTGTTCCACAAAGGAGCCGATTCGCGCGCCTCAACCCCGGACATCGGCGCCATGCCGAGGTTGAAGGTCTTATAGCCCTGCGCCGCTCCCCAGAGAAGCAATTCGATGAACAGGTATTCCATGGTCCCGTTCGGGGCGTCGTCGACATGCCGCATCAGGTCGATCGAAAGGTCCCGGCCGTCGCCGCTCGGCCATACATTGGAGAACGCTACTATCTTGCCATCCCTTTCCACGAGGGCGCACGGGAAGTTCAGGAGATAGTCTTCGTCGAAGAAGCCGAGCGAGAACCCTTTTTCCTTGCCTTTCTTCGACTCGAGCCATCCGTCGGATACCGCCCGCAGCTCGCCGAGCCTGGGCGCAATCTGCCCGGCGGGTACCACCGAGAAGGCGTACCCCTCTCGCTGCATCTTGTTCCTGGGCGGCCGCAGGCGCTTGCCCCGCCCGCCTTCGAGCGAGAACGAGGTCAAGTCGACTACCGCCTCTTCCCCGATCTTGAAGAACCTGAACCCGAGCTCGGCGAGCACGGGCATCGAGCCCGGGCCCACTTCGTACCAGACAACCCTTCCGCCTTGCCGGCGGGAATCCTCGAAGAAGTCCCACGCCAGCTCCGGGAACCCGGCGGCGTCGCCGACGGGGTCTCCCATGACGACGTAGGTCCTACCGGAAATACCGTACATGAGGAAGGCCGCGTCGCCCTCGCCGAACCAGAAGTACTTGTCTCCGAGCAGCGCCAAGTTAGCGCTCGAGCGGGTAGACGAGGCGAGGGCGTTTCGGATAGCCGCATCGTCGGTCGCCAGCGTACGCCCCGGCCGCTTAAGAACGGGCGAAAGGAGAGCCCGGAGCCCTATCGCGGCCGCGGCCACAGCCGCGCCGACGCCGGCGCGTATCGAGCGCGGAGCCTCCTTCGACAGCTCGAAGGCCCACCAAAGCTCGCTGGAGTACAGCGCGTGCTTGTTGGCGAAGATCGTGAGCCAGAAGCAAAGCGCAAGGACGATGCCTCCGACGGCGAACGACCAACGGCTCGTCGACGGAGCCAGGATGGCGGCGCGGCGGACGAACAGGCGCCGGTAAGGCAAGATAAGCGCCGCGGTACCCGCCATGAAGAGGGCCTCTTCCCAGTCCAGGCCTTTCAGGACGGAGAACACGGCGCCGGCGCCGAGCAATCCCAGGGAAAGCCAGTATGCGGCGTCGATCCGACGGCGCACCGCGTCCGCGATTACGAGTAGAGCGACTCCGACGAGGCTCGCCAAGAAATGCGACAACTCGAGCATCGCGAGCGGCATGAGCGGCTCCAGGAACTCCAGCCGGCCTTCCGCCGCCGGTACGGCGCCCGAGAACAGGAGCACCGCGCCAGACAAGAGCACTGCCGTCGAGAGCGCGACGGGCACGAACGGCGCGAAGAGCCGCCCCGTACTCGCCGCGGCGCCTGCTATGACCCGGCGCGCCGCCCATGCTTCCCTGGCGGCGAAGGCGATCAGCGCGGTCGCCAACGGTACGAGATAGTAGATACCCCTATAGGCGATCAGAGCGCCGATCAACGCGTCGGACGGCGCCGTCGCGGATAACGACGCGAAAAGCACGGATTCAAAGACGCCGATACCGCCGGGGACGTGGCTGGAGGCGCCCGCGAACTGCGCGATGACGTAGATCGCCACGAACGACGGGAAGGCGGCCGTCCCGGGCGGTAGGAGCGCATACAGGACGAAGGCCGCGAAGGTCCAGTCGAGAGAGGCGACCGCGACCTGGGCCAAGGCGACCTTGCCGTCGGGGAAGCGGATAGAAACCCCGCGCACGCGTAGCCCCGAGCCTCGCTTAAAGGACGCGGCCAGGTACGCCGCGACGAGAGCCAACGGAAGCAACCCAAGCGATCGCCATGGAGCCGCGAATACGGGCGGCGAGAGAAGCAAAGCCGCCCCGCCCATCGTCGCGAGCCCCAGCCAGAAGGTTACGGCGCAGAATCCGACGACCTTCGCTATAGACCCCGCGTCTACGCCCCATGACGAGTAGAACCTCATCCGGATTGCGCCGGACCCGAATATCGACAAACCGATATTATAGCTGAAGACGTAGCTAACGAAGGACGTAAAGGCCACGCGGCCGTATGACACTGTCTTATCCGTATACCGAAGGGCCAGCACGTCATACAGCGTAAGGACGAGGTAGTTCGCCGCCGTCGCGATGAACGCTATCGCTAGAATCGAGGGCGAATACGAGCGGAGGCGCGCGACGACGTCGCGGTAATGGATTTCCCGTAACGATTCGTAGAGGAAATAAAGCGCGGCTAAAAAAACCGCCGCTATAAGAATCGGCAGGAAAACCTTCAAGAAACGGAAAGAGCGGCCGGATGACGGCTCGAGCTCCGCGTCTTCTACCATATCCGCCCCCTCCCGGAGGCTATGCCTCGAGCTTGGACAATAAGCCGTTCAGCTCTTCGCGGTAATCGAGAAGCGCGGTCCAACGGCTCTCGGCCTCCTTGAACAGAGCCGCGATATCGCCGGCGTTCGCCCCGCCGGCGGCGCACATCGTACGGAACGCGTTGTACGCATCGTGGAACGCGTGGTGCGCCGCGTCGAGTTCGGCGAGCCGCGTCGCTCGCTCGGGAAGCATAGGGCCGATGCGCCGCAGTATCGGGTCGAGAGGACAATCCTTCGCCGGGCTGATCGCCGGAAGGTTGGCGATCGGTATGCGCCCGTCGAGGAACAGCTTCCCGTCGACGACTCGCCGCTTATGATCGAAGATGATACGCTTTATCTCAGGCCGATACGATTCCCTGCCGGCGCTCGAGTCGAGATAAAAATAACGGAGCTCCGTCCCGATCTCCTCGAAGCTCTTCTGGCTTTCCGAGCTACGCTCGCCGAGGCCGGCCACGCGGGCCGCCGCGTCGACGAAGACGGAGGACATAGAGCCGCCGTCGTCGCCTATGGACTTGGCGATCGTCGCGGTCTCGTCGAAGAGGCGCTCCAGGGCCGAGATCGACCTGCCCATTTCCTCGAACGCCAGGCGGTTCTCGCCGGAGATGGTCCTAAGCTCCTGCACCCCCTCGACCATCTGCGCGGTACCCGACGCTATCTCCGCCGTACCGTCCGAGATGCCCGAGAACGCCGCGATGAACCTGTCGCTGTCACCGCGCAACCCGGCGAACAGTTCCTTGAGTTCCTTATTGGCCCGCCCGGCAGCTCCGATACGCCCGGCGAATTCCTTTAGCGAGGCGGCGATGCGCTTCGCCCCGACTCCGGTCGATTCGGCGAGGGTCCTGATCTCGGCGGCGACGACGGCGAAGCCTCGGCCGTATTCGCCTGCGTGGGCGGCCTCTATCGCGGCGTTCATGGCTAGCAGGTTAGTCCTCGAGGCGACCTGGTTGATCATATCGGACAGCTCGCCTATCTCGGCGACGCCGGACTCGAGCCCGTCTATTATGCCCACTACCGCATCGACGCTCTCGCCGCCGCGGTCAACCGCTCCCGCCAAGTCGGAGGCGCATTCTCGTTCCCGCCTCGCGGTCTCGGCGATGGACCGTATCTGGCCGCTCGTCTCCTCGATGACCGCGCCGGTCTGCTCCACGGCCCCGGCCTGGTCCGCGACCCGGGAAGCTAGCTTCCCGACCGCCGCGCTGACGGCCGACGCCTCGGCCGACGCCTCGCCGATACGCCCGGACAGGTCGGCTACCTTGTCGCCCATCGAGACGATAGGCCCGCGCGCGTTCTCTATAACCGCTATAGCGGCCGCAATATCCCTTGCGAAATCCTTGGCGCCATCCAGGTTACGGCGCGTCAGCTCGGTGAGACCGAGCAGGATAATCTGATAATTGCCCGCCAGCGTCTCATCGAGCTCCCGGGACGCCTCCTCGAGACCGTCATGGGCGCGGATACGCCCGATCCGCGACACGAGGTCGCCCTCGGCGAGGCCTCGGAGACGGGCGACTATGCGCTCTAGCGGCCTGTCGATCGAAAAGCGGACGACGAGGATCGCGATAGTCGACGCGATCGCGATTCCCGCGGCGACGCCGATAGCGATAGCCGCTACGCCCGTTTCGCGCGGAATGAAGAATATGCATGCCGCTTCCGCCAGGGAACCAGCGATGATAGCGGCTACTATACGTAAGGAAAACCTGATTCTCATAGGCCATGATACGACGAAGCCAATAAAGCGTCAAATTATTGTTCGCCGCCTAGCAGCCTGGCGGAACCGTATTCCCGGGAAGCCAGTTCCAGGATACGCCTCATCGCGGCCCAGGTCCTCGTGGTAGCGGGAGCCTTGAGCACCTTCTCGAAGAACTCGTTCGACCGACGGGAAGCCTCGTAGCCCTCTCCGTAGTACGAGAATACGGCGGTTCCTACGACGGCGTGCTCGTCGACCCCGTTCATCGTCTCCATCAGCAGGTCGATGTTCTCCCGGGACGTCTCATGGCCCAATACGGTTACGTACAGTTTCCCTTCGTCGCCAGAATCCGCCAGAGGGTGCGCGGCCGCGGTTCGTAGCTCGCCGAGCGTCATGAGGATAGCGTCAACGCCCTGACCGGCCGCGTGGCGCAACTCGAAACCGATCTCCGCCTCCATCTTTTTCCTGTTGTTATCCTTAGCCTCGAATACGGCGGCGCCGTCATCCGCGTCTATCCGTATCCTCTGGAACCCGATATACGAGAGTATCCCGCGAAGGCGTTCCGCCGTCGCGGCGGCGCCGTCCGGCGCGAGGCCTCTAAGAAGGGCTATATAGGTGCTCATTACCATAGTATAGACCGAATCGGCCGGCGCCGATACGCCATCCAGTTTCCGGTGGCGAAAGGCGCGATCCTTCGGTATTGTTACGACCATGAAGGATACGGAACGAGAGGATTGTCTCCGGGCGTTCATGGATGGAGACGGAACCTACGACGGGCTTTTCTTCGCCGGGGTGACTACGACCGGCGTATTCTGCAAGCCGTCGTGCCCGGCCAGAAAGCCGAGGCCGGAGCGCGTGGAGATATACGGAACGGCCAGGGAAGCCCTATTCGCCGGATTCAGGCCGTGCCTCCGCTGCCGGCCTATGGGCGACGGCGGAGCCGCTCCCGGTTGGATGGACGCGCTTATCGGGAGAATCGAGGAAAACCCCGGCAGGCGCGTACGCGACGCCGATCTCAATGCGGACGGCCTGGATCCCGTCGCCGTTAGAAGGGCGTTCAAACGGCGTTTCGGAATGACGTTCCAGGCATACTGCAGGGCGCGGCGGCTAGGCGAGGCGTTCGCCGCGATAAAGGGCGGCGCTTCGATCGATGACGCCGTATTCGACTACGGCTGGGAATCCCACTCGGGATTCAGGGACGCTTTCCTGAAAATGGCGGGAAGGCCGCCGGGCTCCGCCCGAGCCGAGGATTTCATACGGCTCGCGTGGATCGATACGCCCTTGGGACCGATGATAGCCGGGGCGACCGCCGAGGCGCTATGCCTGCTCGAGTTCACCGATCGCCGAATGATAGAGGCCCAGTTCGCGACCCTGTCGAAGCGATTCGGCCTGCCGGCGATGCCTGGCGACTCGCCGATATTCGGCCGCCTGCGCGACGAGCTCGGGGAGTACTTCGCCGGACGGCGCAAGAGCTTCGGCATACCCCTCGCCTACCCCGGTAGCGATTTCCAGCGCCGCGTCTGGGCGGGCCTCCTCGGCATACCGTACGGCGAGACGAGAAGCTATTCGGAGCTCGCGGTCGAGCTAGGCCTCGGCCCGGGAGCCGGGCGCGCCGTCGGCCACGCAAACGGCCTGAATAGGCTCGCCGTGCTCATACCCTGCCACCGCGTGATCGCCGCGGACGGAGGCCTCGGCGGCTACGGAGGAGGACTGTGGCGCAAGCTTCGGCTCCTCGAGCGGGAAGGCGCGGTTCAGGCGGCGACCGGCTAGCGTACCTGCGAGCGGCCGTATATACTGCGGGACGAAACCGTAGCCGAGGGGGGACGCATGGGCATAGCGACGATCATCGTGGGCGGAATAGTACTAATATCCGTATTCGCAATCATCGGCGATTATATCACCAAGACGAGGACCGGCCGGCCCTCCATGGACCCGGGCGTCGTCCAGGAACTGCGGGACAGGATAGAGGCCCTCGAGTCGCAAGCGCAGGATCGCGACTCCAGGATCGCCAGCCTTGAAGGCGAGGTAGCGTTTACGACGAAGCTACTCGAGGACAGGAGCGGCGGAGGGCGATGACGCCACCGGCTCTTTCCTGTCCGGGCTTCGGGGCTATCGAGCCAACGACATGCCGTTGGATACGAGCATAACGAGAACCGGCAGGCTCGCGGCTAGTGCAAAGTGCATGACCATAAGGTATGGAAGAGTCGTAGGCCTCCTGCCGACGATGGACCCCAACCAGAGGGCGAACGGCAGGAATTTAAGCGCGAGCCATAGGTCATAACGTCAGTCGAGCTGGAACGAGAGGAACATGCGTTGAACCGACAGCACAGCGCCGATCAGCACTATGACCATCCATCGATTGAGCCCGTAGCCGCGGAACCACGTACCCGAAGTATAGCGGTAGCTCGGCAAGCGCCTGCGTCAGAGGCATCAACGCGAAAAGCGGATAGACGGCGAACGGCGGCAGCCTCTGTATGAGCATCGCGTTCGTGATATTCGAGCCGCCCCAAAGGGCCCTGGCCAGTAGATCCCCCGGAACCCGGGCCAGTATCGCCGCGCCAACCAGGGCTATTGCGGAAGCGGCGAAGACGTTCCTGCCGCCCGCGAGCGCCATCGCGCCGGCTATCGAGAGGAGCAAGCCGAACGCTACGGCGGATCGAAGCGCGAGCATCATCCAGACGCGCCGCGTCGGTATGCGGCCGGCGATGAATATCCCGGTTAGGCGTTCGGAGGAATTTAACCCTACGGCGGCTTCAATCCTGACGACTCGTTCTTTAATCAACAAGGGTTTTCCCCTTATCACGCAACCGACATCCTAAATCGTATCGTCGCTCCCGGATGCCTCCCCCCGCCCGAATCGCCGTTTTCCTAAAGCTCGTACGTCTCCCCGTATTCGACTATCCGCACGTCCTTCATTCCCTTGCCCTCGAGGAACTTCTTCTGCGCCTCGACGGCCTCGTCTTCGCCATGGACCAGGAAGACGGTCTTGAGCGACGAGGTATCCATGCGGCTGATCCAGTCCCAGGTCTCCTGGTAATCGGCGTGGGCGCTGAAGGCCTTTATCTCCTCGACGCGCGCCTTGACCTTGAAGAGGTCGCCGTGTATCCGCACTTCCTTCTGGCCGTCGCGTATGCGTCGCCCGAGTGTATTCGCCGCCATGTAGCCGACGACGAGTATGGTATTGCGATCGTCGGAGATATTGTGTATCAGGTGGTGCTGGATACGGCCGGCCTCGCACATGCCGTCGGCGGACATGATGATAGCGGGCGTATCCATGCGGTTAAGCATCTTAGAATCGTCGACGCTCGTGGAGAATTTGAGCTCGTTGAAGCCGAACGGGTTGTTATGGTGCTTTATGAAAGCCTCGTGGGTCTCCATGTCGTAGCATTCGGGATGCACCTGGAAGATGCTCGTCGCGCTCACGGCCATAGGCGAATCGACCCAGATCGGTATCTTGGGTATGCGGCCCTGGTCGACGAGCATGTGGAAATGGTAGATAAGCTCCTGGGTCCGCTCCACGGCGAACGCAGGGATGATGATCTTACCGCCTCGCTTTACCGTTTCATTCACTATCTGGGCCAGGCGGTCGGCGGCGTCGACCGTCGACTCGTGGCGCCTGTCTCCGTAGGTGCTCTCCACGACGAGGTAATCCATCGGGTCCATGAGCTCGGGATCCCGGATGATAGGCTTATCGGGGCGCCCCAGGTCGCCGGAGAAGCCTATGCGTACGACGCGCCCGTCGGCCCCGGTCGCGGTGACGTGGGCGGTCGCCGAGCCGAGGATATGCCCGGCGTCGCGGAAATTGACCTTGAGGTCGCGGCCTATCTGGATGGGGCGATCGTATGACACGGTGACGAACTGCCCGGTCGCCGAGATGGCGTCGACCTCGTCGTACATGGGCTTCCAGTCGAACGCGTCGCCGCGCTTGGCGGCCTGCTTGCCCAGGTACTCAGCGTCGCGGGCCTGGATACGGGCCGAGTCCATCATGATCAGGTTGGCGAGGTCCCGGGTCGCGGGCGTCGAGTAGATGTTACCCTTGAAGCCGCGCTTGGACAGGAGCGGCAGGAGTCCGCAATGGTCGAAATGGGCGTGGGTAAGGACTACCGCCTCTATCGATTCGGGATCGCGGACGAGGGCGCGATTCTTCCTGTCGCACTCGTCGCGCTTGCCCTGGAACGCGCCGCAATCGATGAGATAGCGGGTACCGTCGACGTCGAGAACGTGCTTGGAGCCGGTCACCTCGCGGGCGGCCCCTTCTGAATGGAATGTTATAGCCATAGGGACAGGATAGGCCTATTCCGGCCGGCCCGCAAGCGCCTACATGAAGAATACGGCCGAGCCGGCTACCGCGACGACCGCCCCGGCTATCTCGAGCGGCTTCACTCTCTGCTTGAATATCAGGATCGCCGGAGGGATGATGAGCACGGGCGTCAGGGCCATCAGGGTACTGACGACCCCGGCGTTCGTGCGCTGGACCGCGAACAGGGACAGCGCGACGCCGAGGAATGGCCCGAATATCGCGCCTACGAAGGTGATCCTCATACCGGAGGAATCCTTCACCGCGGTCGAGAGGTTCCTGCCGCGCTCGACCAGCAGCGACATGATGCCGAACCCGATGATACCGACCGCTACGCGTATCTGGGTACCCGAGATAGGGTCGTAGGCGCCTATGCCCCGCTTCGTGAATATCATGCCGACCGACTGGCCGACTGACGACAGGAACGCGAAAAGATAGCCCCGCTTGTCCTCGCGGCTCATCCTGGCCGCGCTCCTGGAGTCCCGCCGCCCGAAGACCGCCGCGGCGATACCGACGACGACAAGAGCCATGCCGGCGAGGCTCCTGGGTCCCATACGCTCGCCGAGGAATAGGTATCCCAGGGCGGCGGTTAGGGGCGGGGACAACGCCAGGAACAGCATGGTTATCCGCGAGCCTATCATCTTATACGCGTTGAGCAGGAAGATATCCGCTATGACGAAGCCTACGAGGCCGGATAGCGAAAGGAATACCCACGCGTCGCGCGGCGCGTCCAGCGGCAACGGCATGCCCCGGGCCACGGCGCCCGCCAAGGCGAGGAGGCAGAAGGCGAAGACGACCTTGAAGAAATTGACGGCGAGCACGCCGATGCGCATCGTCGCCTTCTCGAATATCATCGATGACACGGTCCAGCATATGGCCGTACCGAAGGCCGCTAATTCGCCGATTCGCTGCATAATACATCGACTATATACGTCCGCCGCCACGGTGGGAAGTGCCCCGGAATTTGACAATTCGGTCATGCGAGCCTATGTTTTCTTTATCGGGACGTTCAATCGCGACCCGGTAAGGAGGGGCACATGGCGGTTATATGCGTAGCGCGTGAGTTCGCGGCGCTCGGAGATGAAACGGTCCATGAACTCGCCTCGATGACGGGTTACAAGGCTATCGACAAGGGCTATATCGAGGGCAAGATGGCCGAACGAGGCATCTCGCCGGAGGTCCGGCTGAAATACGACGAGAAGAAGCCGGGATTCTGGGCCTCGTTGTCTCAGGACCGGGACGATTACCTTCATTTCCTCAAGACGGTTCTGTACGAGGAGACGGCCGCCGGCGACTGCATAGTCTCGGGACGCGGCGGATCCGCCATCTTCGCCGGGATACCGGGAGTGCTCTTCATAAAGCTAGTATCTCCGCGCGACGTCAGGCTCAAGCGCATCTGCACCAGGTTCCAGTGCGACGACAAGCGGGCGGAACTGCTGCTCAAGCAGAGCGACCGCGATCGCAAGGGCTTCCACGACTACTTCTTCGGCGTCGACTGGAACGACCCGGTCTACTACGACCTTACCATCAACACGGGGCGCGAGCATCCCGCGACGGTGGCCCGCATCATCGATCAGCTACGGTCGCTTATCATCACCGAGGAGAGCGAGAAGGCGTGCATGGCGCGCATGGCCGAGCTGAAGCTCGGGCAGGAGATCATCACGGAGATAGTATACGCCAGGCGCGTACCGGTCCATTTCATCGAGGCTGACGTCAAGGGATCCAGCGTCGTACTGCACGGCGTAACCAATACCCAGAGCGCGATAGACGCCGCGAGCGCCGGGGCTCAGTCCGTACGGGGCGTCGAGCTCGTGGAGAACGCTATCCAGATCGTCCAGGAATTCGCGGTCATGCCGTAATACCGCTATACCGCGGACGCGGGTTTCGGTACAATCGGCCCATGACCTACATTACCGGTTTCCACGCTATGGAGGAGCTGATACGCTCCGGCAAGGCCAAGGGCGCCACCCTGTTCGTCGCCTCCGCGGGCCCGAGGATAAAGAAGATCCTCGAGCAGGCGGGAAAATCGGGCCTCCGTCCCACGACGATATCGGCCAGGGAGCTCGACGCGGTCGCTCCGGATAACCGGGGCGCGGCCATACGGCTCGACGAGGCTCCGGCCGGCGTCGAGCTCGACCTGGATACCTGGCTGGCCAAGGACTTGCCCGAGAGCGCTCTCGTCGTCATCCTCGACCATATAGAGGATCCGCATAACCTGGGAGCCATACTACGCTCGGCGGACGTTTTCGCCGCCGACCTCGTCGTGATGCCCGATCGCAGGGCAGCCAAGGAGACCGACACCGTAGCGCGGTCCTCAGCCGGCGCGGTAGCCTATGTGCCCGTCGCGACCGTGGCTAATCTGGCGCGCGCGCTGGAACGCCTCAAAGAAGCCGGTTTCTGGACCTACGCGGCCGATATGGGCGGACAGAGCCTGCCTGACGCCGACCTTCAGGGCCGAGTCGCCATCGTGCTCGGGGCCGAGGGGTCGGGCGTGTCGCGGCTGCTCAAGGACCGTTGCGACGCGGCCCTGTCCATTCCGCAGTATGGCCACGTCGACTCGCTCAACGTTTCCGTCGCGGCCGGCGTTTTCCTGTACGAGCTGCGAAGGCGGCTCGGCGCTCCGACGAAGGGGCGGCGGGCCTGAGGCGGCCGGAGCCTATCGTTCCGCGTACGCCTCGTCGGGAAGCGCGCGCCGCCACGCGGTAGCCTCGGCGCCCGCCAGGGTCCCCGCCCTCATGGCCGCCTCCAGCCCGGCGCGTCGGCGCCTGGCCGCGAGGAACGCCGCGATGAACGCGTCTCCGCAGCCGATGGTCGTACCGGTCACCGCGACCGCCTCAGCAGGGAAGAACGACCTCCGGCCGGATTCCCCGTCGAACGCGAGCGCGCCGAGAGCGCCGAACGTCACGACGACGAGGCGCCGCAGCCCGAAGGCGACGCGGCGCATGCCGGCGACCTCCGCGTCCCCGAGACCGCCCGGCCATCCGACGAAACCGACGTCGAGGAAGCGCACAGTCTCGGCGAACCGCCGCTCGTCGCAATACCGGTAGTCGAGGAAATCGCCGCTGACCGCTACGCCGTCGAGGCGTCCCGCGTCTCCCAGCCTGTGGATCTCCCGCGTCACGGCCGGCACCAGTACAGAATGCAGCGTAGCGGCGCCGGCCACGGTGGCTTCCTCGTCGGGCGTCAGCCGCAGGTCGGACCAGACGCCCTCGACGTAGTTGCCCATCTTCGGCTGTCTGTCGTCAGCTATCGATATATCAATCGACGCCGATAAACCCGGGGCGACTAGGGAGCCAGGGTCGTACCGTATTCCGTGGCTGTCGAGGAACGACGCGAACAGCCGCCGATCGCCTTCACCCACGCGAGACATGACGC
The DNA here is from genome assembly GCA_002839315.1 of Spirochaetae bacterium HGW-Spirochaetae-3. Classification (GTDB taxonomy): domain Bacteria; phylum Spirochaetota; class Spirochaetia; order Treponematales; family UBA12059; genus SZUA-370. Next base: position 7,843 of record PGXV01000009.1, on the reverse strand, counting down.
GCGCGGGCGATCCCGCGCGGGCCCGGTGCCAGGCGATATTTATCGCCCCGCCGCCGGGCAGGACGATCCCCTCGTCGACGAACCTGTCGAGGGTAAGCGGCGATAGCAGTAGGTCTTCGCCGGGGGTCCCGGACTGGATACGATCGTTCATGCGCGCTCCAACCGGCGAGGGCGCCGGGCTATGGCCCGATACTCTGGCGAGAGCGGCCACGCGTGTCAACGCCGGCCCCGGGAAGGCTAGCCTTCCCGGGGGCCTTTTTTTTACAGGCTCCAGATCTCCGAGTAGTCGTGCTCGCGCTCGCACCAGCGGCACACGAACGTGCCGGTACCGCTCTTGCGCACGAAGGACGCTTCTACATGTTCCTGGTGCGACGGGTGCGATACGCAGTTATCGTTGCGGCACGCTATATCGTCAAAATTATAAATTCGCGGCGGCATGCCGAGGCGGTATTTCCTGGCGACCCTATGGTCCTCGATAAGGTTGAGCGTACAGCCCGGGGCTACGGCGCCCAGGCGCTTCAGCTCTTTCTCGCCGAAGGATAGCAGGTCCGGTACCGACACGATGCCCTTGAAGGCGCCCGAATTGGTATGGTAGACGCCGTGCGACGAGCGCAGGTTGAGCCCTAGCACGCGCCGTATCTTGTCTATGCGGTTCCATATCTCCTCGATAGGCGCCCCGGACGCTATGTGGTCTATCACGAGGCCCGAGTCCACGGGCTTGATGCCGATCTTATACTCCGGCTTGGTCCTCGTAGACGCGGGCGCCTCCAGCACGAATGCTTCGTCCTCCGCGGCGGCGGGCAGTCCCTCGCCATCGAAGTCGTCGCCGACTACGCCCGAAAGCATCGCCATCAGCGCGGCCCGGGTGTAGTAGCCGTTCGCCGACTGGGCGTCCCACGCGTTCAGCGGCGTATCGTCGAGGAAGGCGGGTATCGTCGGCGCGAGGCGGTCCCTCGGTAGCGGGTGGTAGAAACGGGTTCCGTCGGGCAGCTTTTCCATCATGTCCTTGCGGAAGGTGACGGCCTTGCGAAGCATCGGCGCCTTTTCCAGCACCGACTCGCCCATGCGCTCCAGCTGGAGCCTCGTAAAGTACCAGATGGCAGCCGCCTCGCCTGACGCCAGGTACTCGTCTATGGAGGCGTATACCCTTACTTCGAAGCCGTTACGGCGCATCTTCTCGACGTAGGCGTCGGGCATCGCGAGTTCCGGGGGGGCGACTAGATCGACGACTACGGACCGGAACGCCCGGAGACCGTCGGCCTTCGAGTGCACGGTGCGGCCGTGCCGCAGGTCGCCGAGCAGGGCGAGATGGATACGGCTATCATCCCAGCGGAGCTGTTCGAGGAAGCTGAACTCGTCGAGGAATTCCTGCGTCGGGTGCTCGTGCTTGCCGTCCCCGGCGTTTATGAACGACGGGCGCGCGTAACCGCTGCGCTCGGCCCACGGCCCGAGGTAATCGGATAGCCATCCGCAGACGCCCTCGAGCTTCGAGCGTATCACGAAGCACGATTCGGGCGCGTAGCCGATGAGCATCTTTATAGCGTCGGTCATGCTCTCGTTCTTCGCGAACGACGAGCTCGCCGCATCGAACATCGAGGCGCGAACCCGGTGGAATAGCGCCGCGTTCCGGAAGCTCTCCCTGGTTCTCGTCGAGTTCTCAAGGAATACGAGGTACGCCGAGTAGTCGGAATCAGCTATCCGGTATCGTACCGCGTCACCCCCGGCCATCAGTTCGGCCTTCAGCTCCCTCGCCTTCCGGTATAGGTATCGCTGCTCATCGATCGACAGATCGCCCACCACTCCTACCGACCGCCCCTTGAATCGCCCGTTCCTCGTCATCGCGTCTCCTTCTCTTTCAATAACGCTTTTCGGGCGGGGCGGAGGCGCTAGCGACGAAGCTAACGCACCGCCATGCCCGAAAAAAAAGGCGGAAAGCATTTCTGCCTTCCGCCCATACTCACCGCTTTATCTCCGAAGCGGTGGTCAATGCCTCCGCTTCCAATAACAGGAACCCGCCCGCAGGTCCCTGCGCAATCAAGCGCCCTCCCGACTGGGTCAGGAACGTCCACCGGCTGACCGGCTCGGAACTGGCCTTCAGCTCGAGAGAGACCGGGTCGAAGCGGCCGATAGCCCAGTCGGACCCCTTCTTGACGACGGCGAATACCGAGGCGCCGTACTTCCAGAGCATCGTATCGGCGAAGACGTCCTCGGTACCCGTAACGACCTTGGAATAGTCAGCCTTCGGCACGCGAACGAGCCGCACGGCGCCGCCCGCTCCGGTAACCTGCCCGGCGACCGCCAGATAGGCGTCTCCATCGTCGAGGGCCGAGTTTGCCCGTATCGTATTGAGGCTGCTCTTGCGGAGGGTCTCGCCGGTCTTCAGGTCGACGAGCGCAATCCTCGAGAACGGGCGATCCGGATCGACCAGCTCGAACAACGCGACGCCGTTGGCTTCCCTGGCGGCGGCCGCGGCGACCTCGCCCTTGATGACGCCCTTCTGGTCGGCGGCGATGCCTTCGCGATCGGCCGCTATCTCCGCGTCCTTGGCCGCGACGGTCTCCTCGCGGGCGGCGACGGCCGCCTTGTCAGCCTCGACCTTCGCTTCGCGCTCCGCGACCTGGCGTTCCGCGACCGCGGCATCCTCCTCGCGGGCCTTCTCGGAGACCTCGATGCTCGCCTCCTGATCGCCGCCCCTCGCTACCGCGGCATCTTCCGTCGCGGCGGCTTGACCGGTTCCCGTCGCGACGGCCGTTTCCGTAGCGGGCGCCTTTTCCCCTTCTACGCGCGCCTTCTCTGCGGCAATAGCGGTTTCCTCGCGGGCTATGCGGTCGCGCTCGGCCGCGATAGCGGCCTTTTCCTCGTCCTGGCCGCGTTCCTTTATGTCGACGACGTCCATGCGCTCTTCGACGCCGGCGGTCGGGGATTCGTCCTTGAGGCTCTGGACGGTAGGCGCGTCGGTGATCGGAGTCGTATCGATGGAACCGACGACGCCCGTTCCGGCGCGGCTCGTCAGCGGTATGACTATCCTGGAACGACCGGCCCATTCATCCCATCGTACGGAGAGCCCGGCGTTCGAGGCCGACAGCTCCTTCATCACGACGGGCTTGTACTTGCCGCCGAAGTAATCCAGCTTGCCGCGATAGACGGCGTTGTATATCGTAATGAATACGGCGAGCGTGTCGGCGTCCTTGGCGGAATACCCATACGCTCCCTCGAGGAAGCCCGCGACTATGCGCCGCAGGTTCTTGACGTGATCGACGCGCGCGCCTTCGCCTATTACGATAATATCCGCGTCGAAACCCGCCTGGACCGATGGATCTACGGCGTGGATGACGTGATAGCGCCCTATCTCGCCCGAGCGGGTAGCACCGCCCGCGATGGCCGAGCCGAGCCTGCGACCTATGCCGCGAATGGACTCCGCGGTCTCTATGACGTCATGCGGCCCTTCATAATTGATAAACTCGATCGCCTGGCCCTGGGCGCTCGAGACCTCAGTCTCGTCCACATCCAGAGCGGCGGCGGAAAAAGCGAGGCAAAGCGCGGCGAGCGCCGCTATACCTATCCGTTTTGTCATCCCGTTTCTCCTCTCGGCTTCGATTACCTAGCCTTGGAGACGCGCAGAAGCGCCTTCTCGGCCCTGGAACGCAGGTCGCGGGGATAATCCCCGCCGAAAATCCTTACCAGGGCCAGGATGCCCGCCCTCTCGTCGAGCGCGCCACTCGCCCTATATAAGCCGTCTATCGCGTCTATCACGGCCGCCGCCGTCCGCGAATCCAGGCGCCGTTCCGTCGCCCTGGCGAAGGCCCCCAGCGCGCGGCCCTCCGGATCCAACCCTATCTTCGCGACGGCCTGCGCGGCGGCGGCCTGTACCGCCGGCTCCGGATCGCGCTCGAACACGTCTACGAGGATCGGCACCGCCTGCGGCAGGCCCATCCGCCCCAGAAGACCGCATGCGGCGATCCGCGGCAACGGGCCTCGCGGCGACGGACCCGCCGCCGCGGGCCCGGAGCCGAACGGCGCTTCCATCATACCTAAGGCCACCGCGGCTAAGTATAACGAAGAATTCCTCGATTCTCCGCTAATAGTACTCGATCCTATGGAATTTTCAATATAATCGAGTCGTTCCATCACGATGGAATCGTCATAAGGCGCTATAGACCAGTATGATTCCTCGCGGGCGACGGCGCTTATCGCCTCGTAATCGAGCGGCGAGATTGAAGGCGCGTCCGCTGCGGACAACGGTCGCTCGAAACGGTAGGCGTATAGTATCCAGTCGGCGCCGCCGGCGAACACCGCGCCAGAAGGCGCCATCGCAGGCATAGACACGGCGTTGGATAGCCGTAACGTCCTATAAATCTCCCCGTCGGCGCCGTAGCTACGCACGGCCGCCTTGGTGAGCACTACGACCCTATCCTCGAAGGCCTCGAGCAGCGCCTGCCCCGAGCCGATCGGGACGTCGATCCTCCAGCGCTCACGCCCATCCGCGTCTATGGCGAGCAGGGTCCCGTTCGCGCCGAGCGCGTAGAAGCCGTCGCTGCAATATGCTAGCCCGATAGGCCTGGAACCGAGTCGGGCGGCGTCGGGTAACTCGTCGGCGCCGGATTCGACGCCCAGGGGTCTATACACGACGACGCGGCCGTCAGAAAGCGCGGCCGCGAGCCTGTCGGACGAGGCCGCGAGCGCTACGGGGGCCGAACCTAGAGCCAGCGTCGCTGAAACGCCGCCGTCGGGCGGGTACAGGCATACGGAACCGTCCGCAAGCCCTATGGCGGGGCCGCCGCCCGGGCCTATAACGATGGGCGCGCTGGGGGCGGCCGGGAGTGCATCCAGCCAGAGGCGAGTGCCGTTGGGCGCGAAGGTCAGGAGCGAAGTACCCGCCGCTACGAAGACGCGCCCGTCAGACGCGAAGGCCGGCGCGGAAGCGGGCGCCGCGCCGAGGTCGGCGCGCCAGACCTCCTGCCCCGCCTTGTTGACGAGGGCGATACCGGCGGAGCCTTCCGATACGACGGCTCGTCCGTATCCGTCGCAGGCTATGAACGGCGCTCGACGATCCGGGAGGACGCGCTTTCCTATCGCCACGCCGTCGACGGTGAGTACGTATAGCGTCCTGGAATCGGATAGAAGCCACGCCCGGCCTGCCGCGATGACGGGGCCAGCGGTTACGACGCCTCCGACCGGGAAACGGAAGAGCGTATCGGCCTCGGCCATGGTATCGGGAGGCGGATCCTGCCCGAAGCACGGCGCGGCGGCCAACAGCATCGACAGCGCGAGGCCGCTGAACGCGATGCCGCGGGGCGCGGTACGAGGCCTAGTCGAGCCGGAACCGCGCATAGCTTTCAACGTGGGACGTCTGGGGATAGAAGTCGAAGAGCGAGGCGCTCTCGACGGCGTATCCCGCCTTAACCAGGAATCCCGCATCCCTTGCCATCGATACGGGATCGCACGAGACATACCCTATATAAGCGGGCCGGGCTGCCGCGAGCCAGGCCCGCGCGGTTGCCGTCAGGCCTGCCCTGGGCGGATCGACGACGACGTAATCGAAGCGCTCGCGCGCCTGCGCCGAGCGGGTCCAATCCTCGATGCTGGACGCCGAAAACCCGGCGCCGGGGCCGACGTTGGAGCAGGCGTAGCCTATCGACCGCTCGTCCTGCTCGACGCATACGAGCCGGGGGAAGCCGCGCTTGAGGAAGGCGCCGAACAGGCCGACGCCGCAGTAGAGGTCGGCGGCCCGCTCGCCTGACATGTCCGAGCAGACGGCCGGGACAAGGCGCTCCACCATGCGCAGGTTGCTCTGGAAGAACCCGCCGATATCGAAGCTGAACGGTTTACCGAGGATATCGATGGCAAGCCTGCGATCGCGGCCCTCGATATAGGCCTCATCGCGATAGCCGAAGGCGACGAACCGGTCTTTCCCGAGCGCGGCTCCGGCGGATCCGTCGGCGATCCAGCGCTCGAGCGGTTCCACGAGTATCGGGCACGAACGCACCTCGAGCAGCTCGGACGACGAGCGGCGCGCGTAGCAGGTCCGCCCCGCGGCGTCGACGTGGAACTGGGCTCGGTTGCGGTACGCGAAGGGCTCGGAGGCCACGACGTCGAAATCGACGCGATCCAGGCCTCCTGATCGCTTCCATGCGTCCCGGACGAGGCCGAGCTTGGCCTCGAGCTGGGCCTCGTACGAGAGGTGCTGGAGGTTGCAGCCTCCGCATACGCCGTAGTACGGGCACGGAGGAGCGACGCGGCCGGGTCCCGGCGCGGCGATACCGGCGATCTCGGCGCGCAGGAAGCCGGGTTTCCCGCCGACGATGCGCGCGTCGAGCAGGTCTCCGGGCGCCGACGCCGGTACGAAGACGGGCAGGCCGTCGAGGCGCCCCATGCCGTCCCCGCCCGGAACGATACGCTCTATCCGGAGCCTGACCGTCTCGCCGATGCCGGCCATCGCCTACCCTTTCCGGGTCGGCCGGTAGACGGCGGAGTCGACGCGGTTGGCGTCGACCGTCGTGACGGTAAAGGAGCCGAGAGGCGTCTCGGTGAAGTCGCCGCGCACGGGTATGCGGTCGAGGGACCAGGCGACGTAGCCGGCGACGGTCTGAACGTACGGTAGCGAGGGCAGCTCTCCTCCCGATATCTCGGCGAGCACGGCGAGCGGGGCGTCGCCCGCGACCTTATAGCTGCCGTCGGGGCGCTTCTCGATGCGCTCGCGCGACTCTTCGCCGGAATCCTCGTATATCTCGCCGACTATCTCCTCGACGATATCGCGCATCGTCACGATACCGGCCAGGCCGCCGTACTCGTCGATGACCACCGCGAACGTTTCACGGCGCTTCTTGAATAGCGCGAAGAGGTCTCCCATGGATTTATTGGGCAGTACGAAGATAGGCTCGCCCATGATCTCGGAGAGCGGCCGGGAGCCGTTCCCGGCGAGCACCTCGACGACCGCGTCGCGTATCGATACGAGGCCGACGATATTCTCGCTCTCGCCCTCGAACACGGGCACGCGGGAGAACGCCGCCGAGGAAGCCTGCCTGCAGGCGTCCTCGGCGCTCGTGGCCGCGTCGAGGCTGAATACGTCCATGCGGTGCGTCATCACGGCCTGGACCGTGGTGGCGCCGAGCCGGAACACGTTCTTGACCATACGGCTCTTGGCGTAGTCGATGATGCCCATATGCTCGGCGATGGACATCATCTGTACCATCGTTTCCATCGACATCGAGTCGGGGCGGGAGTCGCCGAAGAGCCTCGTGACGAGGGAGCTGATGAAGTTGACTACGATGACCAAGGGCTTGAAGAGCCAGGTGCAGACGAGAAGCAGGGGCGCCAGCGCGGCGGCTACGCCCTCGTTGTGCGCTATCGCGATGCGCTTGGGCGTCACCTCGCCGAAGATGAGTATCACGAGCGTAAGGATCCCGGTCATCAGTCCGATGGACCAGTCGCCCCAGCGCTCCAGGGCCCAGCGGGTGGACAGCGCGGAAGCGGTCAGGTTGACGACATTATTGCCTATGAGGATAGTCGAGATGAGCTCGTCCGGCTTGCGCGCGAGACGCTCGACGATGACGCCGCCGCGGCCCTTTCGCTTCAGGGACTCGATCTGGAAGACGGTCAGCGAGGTAAAAGCCGTTTCAACGGAAGAAAAAAGCGCTGACAAGACGAGACAGGCGGCTACGCCGATCATGGAGGCGTTCACCGGCGGCCTCCCGCGCGACTAGGTGGGTATGGATCATCCATGTACCCCGATCCTATACGATAGCCGCCTTTCGCGCAAGTCGACTTTAGTGTTACGAACCTTACGGACAAGCAAGCGACGCGGCTCCCATGTGCGTGCCCGCTGTATTCCAAGCAAAGGAGT
>PGXV01000008.1:43706-308614 GCA_002839315.1 Spirochaetae bacterium HGW-Spirochaetae-3 | reverse complement strand
TCCAGGTCGGTTCCGCGGCGAGGGCGGCCGATCCGACGTAGTACGCGTAACCCGATACGGCTGTGCTGTCCGTAGCGGCTGCGCTGAGCGTGAGGGTCACGTCCTTGTTTGTAGCGTCGGCGCTACCGCTCGACGTGTCGGTAACCGCCAGCGTCGCGGATCCGAAGCTCGGTCCCGCCGTGTCGACGGATATGGTGTCGGACTTGCAGCTGCCATAGGCGGTGTAGTTGCCCAGGGAATCGTAGGCGCAGATGTAGACGTACGCTGTGCCCGAAGAGACGGAGCCCGAGATGTCGGGGATCGTACCGACTAGCGTTGAACTGCCGCTCATCGTAATGGGCGTCCAGCTTGCTGGCTCCGCGGTAAGCGCGGCCGAGCCGATGTAGTACGCGTAGCCAGAAACGGTGTTGCTGTCCGTAGCGGCTGCGCTGAGCGTGAGGGTCACGTCCTTGTTCGTGACGGAGGTGCTACCGCTCGACGTGTCAGTGACGGTGAGCGTCGCGGATCCGAAGCTCGGCGGGGTCTTATCAAAGACGATGGAACTAGTTGTTAAGGTGCTTACGTATTCGTTAGTCGCCTTGTCGGTTGCACCGATCGAATAGGAAACTGCTCCATTGTTGTCATCCTCGGTCATTGTATACGTTGCTGTATAGGTAGAACCAGAGAGCGTCGCATCTACGGTATGCCCCGCTATGATCGCATTGTTCGAATGTGTAGCGAGGGTAGAGCCACCGTCGTCCGCTGCCGAGTAAGTAAGTGTAATGGTGTTTCCGACCTTTGCGAATGATGTGCCGCTACTGCTGGCGACGCCAATGAATGAAGCGGTTGGCGGAGTGCTGTCGAGATATACATTAATGGAATAATGAGTCGATTCCGTCCCCGTCGAGCTTTTAACATAATATTCTAATTGCTTCGGACCTTCATCTTCTGTCTTCAGCGTATACTCATAGGTAGAAGAATAACCTGTTTCCGTCGTTTCTGTTACCCCTATGCCATCGGTATATCCCGTTTCGATGATAACAAGTCCCTGGACGGTAATCGAGGTCGATCCTGTGCTCGCTGAAATGCTTAGGGCCGTCGCGGGAGACTTAAGCGCATAATAGTTAGTAGCGTCCTTGGTAAATAAGGTTGCGATAGGTGCGCTGCTATCGCCGTTCCTAACGGTTATTCCAGATATAGCCGGCGCCGCCGTTTCTGTCGAATCGTTCGTATAGAAATACCACTCCTTGCTTCCGGCCATTATATTCTCTTCAGTGTCTTTCACGTTCATGTCTATATATACCGTTATCGTACTGCTCGACGGCATGTAGTCCCCGCTTGCTGGAGAGTCGCTTTTTGGATAGAGGGCTAAACGAGTAGAGGTCACTGAACTCGTAAAATAATCCGATGCAGTACCTGAGGAATAGATCGTAGTCGGATTGGCTATCGTTGGGTTTATAGTGTCATATGTTACTATTATATTTCCCGGTTCTTCGAATGAAGTGTCGAGCATCGCTTTGTTGAAGTTAATGAAGATCGGTTGATTCTTTACTACAGTATTGCCTTCGGACGGCGTTACAGACTTGACGTACGGTCTGGTTATAAAATTCGCCTTGATGATAATATCACTGGCGCTATTCTTGATAACAATTCTTGAAGTCTCTGATATTGGATTACTAAACTCTACGATCCCACTCCCCTCAGCCGTCCAGTTGCTAAATACATAATCATCGTCTGCAAAGGCTGTGACGATAAAACTCTCGCCGACTTTCTTCGTCTGAGTCCCGCTCAATGAAAGAGAGCCGCCGGAAGACGGGGTCGCCGATATCGTGAAGGTAACCGGATCCGCGTTCGCGGTCGCCACGTCTTCCTTGATAATCGCCTTAAGGTCCTCCGTCCCGAAGAAGTCCTCGCAGGTGGATAGGGTGAGGACCGATAAGGCGGCGATGAGGGTCAGGCCTATGCGGCGGGGCGTTAACGTTTTCATGGGGTCGTCTCCGTGGCTTTGGTACTGCCGGGGGCAGAGGTGATTCGGACGTCAGAGAATTCGGCGAGGTCGAGCGCCCTGAGGGCGGCGTAGTTGCAGGGGGGCGGGTTCTCGAGCCCGGCGGCCTCGAGTCTCTTCTCGCCGTCAACGTAGACGGCGAGGGTACCGGACACAGGGTCGTACTCTACGCGGTAATCGCGCGAGTCGAAGGCGGATCCGGGGATGCGTGCGGACGCTAGCATGGTCATCGCGACCTCTCCCGTGGAGCGGTACAGCTGGATGCGCGGCGCGGCGTCTCCATAGGCCGCGGGGTCGCTGGTCACCCAGACGAGCAGCGAGTCGCCGCCGCCGTATCCGGACAGTTTCCAGGAGCCGCGGCCGTGTATATGGAGGCCGAAGCCTACCCAGCCTGAGCCGGTCGCGCGGGCCTTGAACTCGTAGGACGCCTTTCCGGCTAAGCCGGGCGTCGGGACGAACAGCTTGGCGTACTTGGCCTTGGGGTCCGTCATCGCGGCCGAGCTGACCGTGCGGGTCCATGTGCCCGAGGTCGGGCGTACCGAAGGGGCGCTCAGGTCGATGGTCGGTACGGCCGGGAGCGCCTCGGGAGCCTGCGGCGTCGGAGGCGCGGCTATCTGTACGCGTTCGTAGCCTGACGCGTCGGCATCGCCTGGCAGGCGCTTGCCGAACGCGGGAACGTCGCCCCCGTCCGCGGTCGAGGCGAAGCGAGCCGCCGGCGCGAAGGCGGGCTTGGCCGGGCGCGTATCCTTGGCTACCGGCGCCGGTTCGGCGGCGGGCGCGATGGTCGGTTCTGCAGGTTGAACGGTGAAGGCCTTCGTGGACGCCGCGGTAGCCTGGGCGGCGGCCCGCTCGGCGGCTATGGCCGCTAGCTCGGCCTCGTCGTCCTCTGTCGGTACGGCGACGGGCGCGGGGGCGGTATCGATGACCGGCAACGTCGTCTCGGGCTCGGGTTCCGGCGAGGGCGGCGCGATGCTACCGCGCGCCGCGGGAGCGGGCGCCGTCGGGGTCGCGGCGTCGGATGGAGGGACGACCACGGTAGCGGCTGGCTCGGGAGCGACTGGAACGGGCGGCGGCGCTATGACGGCCTTCTCCGCTATCTCGGCGTCGGGGGGAGGGGCGGCTACGACCGCGGGCGGCGTCGCTACCTCGAGGGCCTTGGCCGCTATCTCGACGTCTTCCGGCGGTTTCTCGACCACCGAGGGAGGCGCCGTCGGGGCCGTCGGCCGCGCCTTGGCGTCGAAGTCCTTGGACTTGGGATCGAGTGATAGGGCCTTCGCGGCGGCCAGCGCCTGGGCCATGGTCTTGGCCGGAGGCTCCTGTTCGACCGGCACCTCAGCGACGGGGGCCGGTTCCGGCTCCGGCTCGGGGGCCGCGACGATCTCGGTCGCCGACTCTATTTCCTCGGGCGCCTCGGCGACGACGACGGGGGTCGGTTCCGGTTCCGGCGCGGGGGGTGCGACGATCTCGGTCGCCGGCTCTATCTCCGCAGGCGCCTCGGCGACGGCGACGGGGGCCGGTTCCGGTGCCGGCGCGGGAGCAGCGACTATCTCGGCGGCGGACTCCGGTTCTACTGGATCATCGACCACGGTGACGGGCGCCGGCGAGAGCACAGGGGCCGACGGAGGGGCGGCTACGATGGCCGGGGCCTTCTGCTCGACCGGGCGATCGAAGCTGAGCCCGGGCCTGGACCATATGGAGCCCGACAGGCGGTCGGCCATGGACCACGCGCGGCCGGAGCCGCCGTAGGCGGACGCCAGGTACGTATACTTCTCGGCGAGCAGCGGAGCCTCGGCCTTCAGTCCTTCATACAGGATCGCGGATTCGGAGTATCGATCGAGCTCGTACGCGCAGCGGGCCATGCCGAGCACCGCGACGGGGTCGCCGGGCAGCAGGGTCGTAGCCCATTCGTAGTACGAGTACGCGAGCGAGTAGTCCTTGCGGACGTAGGCGATGCTGGCCAGGTTGTTCCACGACCACGCGTAGCCCGCCTTGGCCGCCTCCGAGAAGCGTTCCCACGCGGGATCCAGCATGCCGACCTTGGCCATCGCCGCCCCGTACTCGTTAAGCGTCTCGGGCGCGCGCCTGGCGGCGAGCTTCCGTTCGTACTCGGCCATGACCGGCTCGAATTCCCTGGCGACGAAGCGGTCGACGCCCGAATCGAAGGCGGCCATAGCCTTGGCCTCGTCGGGCAGCGAGAAGCGGGCTGCGGCGTCCTGCAGGCCGCTCGGCTTATACCTGGCCCAGGCTTCCTTCATCGGGTAGAACGCGGCGGCGCCTATGCGTTCGTTGTCTATCCATTCCTTGGCGCCGACGCGCCACGCCTTCACGAAGCCGTCCTTGACCATCGTTATCTCTACGGGCGCCCATGCCCGGCCGTCCCTGAATATGAGGAGGCCCGGGTCGAAGAACCGCTCCCTCGCGTCGGTCTCGGACATACCGAGGTCGTAGGCCATGTAGATATGGCCGGGAATCGTTATGAAGGCGGTGGCTATGCCCTGGGATTCCAGCAGCGAGCAGAACAGTATGGACAGGTCGTCGCAGTCGCCGCCTCGGTACATCAGCGTCTGGCTGGGGTACTGCAGGTAGTCGACGACGGCGGCGTTCTCCGACAGCTCGATGTAGGAGCTGTTAGGGTCTATGACGTAATTCATGCCGTAGAGCCTGAGCGATTCGAAGAGGCCCAGCGCGTACTGCATGTTCGGCGGCAGCTCGCCGCGCATCCTGTCTCGCACGATGCTCGACGAATAGCGGGAGAACCACAGCGCGGCGGGATCGGTCGGCGATACGAAGGCCGCGGCTCGGCGGTCGTCCTCCCAGGACATGGCGTTGCGGTGATGCAGCGACAGGGTCAGGCCTTCCCTGGCCTCGCGCCTGGTCCCCAGGAACGTATACTCGACGTCGACCTCGGCGCTCGTCGAGCCGTTCTCGGTAAGGGTCAGCACTCGCTCGTCGAAGACGGCGTACAGAGGGAGCGTGGCCGACTGCCCGCGCTCTAGCCGCGCGACGGTCGTGCAGAGCCGGGGACCGCCCATGTATTCCGGGGCGAAGAACGATACGCGGACGTTGTCTATCGGTCCGTCCTCGCCGTTTCGTATGGTCACCGAGCCGAGCGGCTCGGCGTCGTACCAGGATCGGAATACCGGGAATATGGCCTGGGTCTCGACTTTCTGGAAGACGAGGTTGACCCGGTCGCGGCGCGTCTCCGCGGGCAGGAGCTTGAGCCGGAGACCGGCGCTTATCGCGTCCAGGAAGGTACCGGTATAGGGATTGGCGAGCCGCTCGTAGCCGGCGGATATGCCTAGCGACATCGCGGCCGTTAGCCTGAAGCTCGTCTCCAGCCTGGCCGCCAGTTCGTAGTACCCGGTAGTCTGATCGCCGTAGGTCCCCTTGCCGAGGCCGGCGAAGCCGGCGGCTCCGACCGATACGCGCTCGAATAGCCGGTAGACGAAGCCGAGGCCGGCGGAGCCGCCTACGTAGAGCATATTGGTATTGGTACCGAGGTCTATGGAGTAGACGCCCGCCCGACCGAGCGCCTCGAGGAAGGGGAGGGCCGCGAACGATAGCTGGGCGCTCCCGCCGAGGACGTACGCGATGTCCGACGACGGGTCTATCGCTCCGGGGAACCATCCGTCGACCGACGCCGAGACGCCGAAGCGCGCCGTTTCCGGCGCTCTCGTCGCGGCTTCGGCGGACGCTTGGACGCCCGAGAGAGGCAGGCCCTGCGCCCCGACCCCGGCGGCCGTCCCGATGGCCGCTATGAAAAGACTCGTACCCTTACTTTTTGTCACACTATCTCCGCTTCAGGCTCGATCGGTCGAGCCGGGCTTAGTCATCCCAAAGCATTCCTCCGCCGCGATCCATGACCGCGGACGCCCTGGCTGTCGTCCCGGTCAGCTTGGCCGACAGGTACCCGTAGCGCTCGGCGAGCTCCGGCATATAGTCGGTGGCCCTGCGGAACATCTCGTCGGCTTCCTCGTACCGGTCCAGCTCGTACAGCGACCTGGCCAGCCCGATGATCGCCGATACGTCCTCGGGCCTATCCTTGGCGGCCCGCTCGAACCACGCGGCCGCCGTCTTGTAGTCTCCGGTCAGGAACGCGACGTTACCTATGTTGACCGACGCGGACTGGTAGCCCAGCGAGGCGGCGGCCTGGAATTCGGCGAGCGCCTCGGCGTACATGCCGTAGCGGGCGTACAGCACGCCCAGCGAATTCCTCTGGCGGCCCGTGCCTCCGTCCGCCCCGAACGACAGGCGCATGCGCTCGGCCCGCGGCGCAACTTCCTTGGCTACGACGAGCGACACGGCGTTGTCGAACGCGGCGCGCACCTGCTCCTCCGACGGTTTCCTCGTCGCGGACGGTATGCCCGGGACGCCGGCCGGCGGATAGCGCCGCCACGCCTCGGCTACCCTGAAGAACCGGTCGCGCGCGTCGGTAGAGGATTTTACGAGCGACGATCCCTCGCTCCACGCCCTGAGGAATCCCTCGCGGAGCAGCGATACGCGCACGGGAGCCCACGCTTCGCCGTCGATGAAGATGAAGTCGCTGGAATTGGCGAACGAACCCTTGGTCGTCGATTCGCCGCCGCTCATCCTGAAGGCGACGAGCACCTCGCCGGAGAGCGGTATGAGCGCCGCGGGGATGCCGACCGATTCCAGTTCGGCGGCGTATAGCGCCGCGATGTCGTCGGAGTCGCCGCCGCGGTAGGCTATGGTCTGGTACGGGTATTGCACGTAGTCTACGTCCTCGGGAGCGGCGCGCATCCTGGAATACGGCGTCTGGGGGTCGGCCGACCACGCGATGCCCGACAGCCGCAGGCCCTCGAACACGCCGAGCGCGTACTGCAGGTTGGAATCCAGCTCCATCCTGGCCCTGGATCGGATGACGCCGGCGAGGAACTTGCTTGAATCGAGCACGGCCGGATCGTTGGGACTGACGAAAGACGCCAGGATCCTGGGGTCGCTCCAGGTAAGGGCGTTGCGGTTGAGGATCGATATCGTCGTCTCGGCGCTGGCCGTCCGCGGCTCGCCGAGCAGGGTGTACGCTATGGTGACCTCTCCGCGGACGCGGACGTTCTCGGTGATCGACATGACCTGATCCGAGAAGCTCGCCAGGAGCGGAGCGTTCGCGACGTCGCCCTTCTTGAGGTACGGGACCTTGGCGCAGAGTACCGGTCCTGAGGTATAGCCGTCGGAGTGGAAGAATATCTCTACGTCGCGGATCTCGGCGCTCTCGGAATTCCTCACGGTGACCGACCCGAACGGGCCCTTGGCGTAGTCGAACGCGACGATGGGATAGACTGGAACGGATTCAGACGACTGGAGGGTGGCCCGGCCGAGGGCGTTCTTGGAGCCGAATCCTATATCGGCTATAACGGATAGCGCGAGGCCTTTATAGAAGGAACCGACCTTGCCGTCCTGCTTGTTCATCATGTCGATGTACGCGAGCCCTCCGGATAGCGTCATGCTCGGGCTGAAACGGTAACCGGCCTCGCCTCCGGCTTTCCAGAAAACGTTACCGACCATCGTCGACGCGCCATCGGGATCGGAGTACGAACCGATGTAGATGCCTCCGCCGTACGAGGCGCCGAGCTTCAGCCTGGGCAGCGGGAACGCGAAGACGCCCATGCCCATGCCGCCCGACGCGAGTGTCAGGGAGCCGTCGAACCTGTCGGCCGCTGCCGATACGAAACGGATATCCCCTCCGAGGTATGGGGCCAAGAATCCGAAGAAGTCCATATCCATATTGAAGGAGGCCCCTCCGCCGAGCCCGAAGGTGTCGGTGTCGGCGAGCGGTATGATGAGGTCCGGCGCGACGCGAATGCGGACGTCCTGGGCGGAGGCTGGAATCACGGTTCCAGCCAGGACCATGATCGCGGCCAGCAGAATCGTGTCGCAGCGCCTTCTTTTTACGCGCATCGCTACTCCCTCCAATTTTTCATCGAGAATCAGAGCGTTGATACTTATTATAGAAACACAGTGCTTCTTATCATATTATATACCAGTGTAATAAAGAATAGTGCAACAATGCAAAAAAGAGCGATTAATTAGGAATAAACAGCGTACAAAATTGTCGAATATCTAATGATCGTTTCTTTCGTATCGATTCTATAGCCTCTCCGGGGTCGTCGAGCCGCCGGTATTTTAGCTATACTTAATGACTCGCCGGAGGACAAAAATGCTGGAACCTGATCTGAACGACGCTATCCTCGCGAAGCGGTTGGCGGGCCTGTGTCCCGACGGCTTGACGATATTCACGCTCGAGGGCGATACGATACGCGGGATACTGGCGTCGTCGACGACGATGGTCGCCCAGATGCGGGCCGCCCACGGGCTCGGCCTACTCGAGACCGCGGTGCTCGGCAAGGCATACGTCGCCGCGTCTCTGCTGTCCGCTACCATAAAGGGAGAGGACCGCATCGCTATGAAGGTCGAGGGCGACGGCCCGGCCCAGGGCTTCTCCGTGGAATGCACCGCGTCCGGCGACGTCAGGGGCCGGCTGTTCCAGCCTGCGTTCGACTTAAGCGCCTTGCCCGATAGCCTCGATACGGCGCCCCTCGTAGGCGTCGGCACCATATCGCTGACGCGGTTCATGACGGGAAAGACCGAACCCGTCTCGGGTAGCGCCGCGCTCCGAAGCGGCAGGATCGCCGAGGACCTCGCGTGGTATTTCCACATCTCGGAGCAGGCGAGAAGCTCGTTTACGATAGGGTTGAACTTCGACGCGGACGGACGCGTAGCCGGCGCCGGCGGGCTGTTCCTGCAGGCCTTGCCCGGGGCCAGCGAAGAGGCCCTCGATAGGGTGGAGCGCCTCGTCTACGGCATGGCGCCGCTCGGCGAGACCTTCGCGTCCGGGGCGACGCGCATGGACGTGTGCCTCAGGTCGTTCCCGTTCTTCGATTATAACCATCTCGACGACAAGCCTATACGATTCCATTGCGGCTGTTCCAAGGAACGCCTCGGCGCCTATATCGGCGCCCTGCCCGCGGCCGAGCTCTCGGATATGGCCGCGAATGGCCCGTTCCCCGTCGAGGTGAAGTGCCATAACTGCGGTTCGGTCTATCGTTTCGGCAAGGACGAACTGGGGAATATGGCATCGTCCCGCCAAGGATCATGAGCATTCATTCAAGTAATTTCGATATATAAAACGCAGTATCGTATATTGAACTATCATGTTCGTTTTCGCTTGCACAAGCGATAGTCTCCTATTAAGATTATCCCGTAGCCCGTACCGGGCTTCTATAGCGGCTCGCGCGGACGAAGCGGTAGAGCCGCCCTTTCCCCTATAAGGAGACGAGCATGAAGCTCTCCAAGTATTCCGGTGATCTATCGGGTATAGATTATCTGTCGTTACTCGTCGTCGATATCCACGGTAGCGTCCGGTCCGTGTCGTTGCCGCGCTCGTACGTCAGCGAAAAGGTGCTCAAGGGCGGCATCGGCTTCGACGCCAGCAATTTCGGCTATGCCCAGGTCCACAAGAGCGATATGGTGGCCATACCCGATCTTTCGACCGGTTTCGTCGAGGAGAAGGACGACTTCAAGATACTGCACGTATTCTGCGACGTCTGGACTACCGACGGCAAGCCTTTCGACCAGTATCCCCGCACGGTCGCCCGCAGGGCCATGGAGGCCCTCAAGACAGGCGGCGTAGGCGACGACGCGAAGATGCTCGTCGAGCTGGAATTCTATACCTTCGACGACGCGCGCTACTCCACGACCACCGGCCATTCGTACTACTTCGTCGATAGCGCCGAGGGCATCGGGGACGACTACGCCGACGCGCCGCGCTTCGGCCTGTCCAAGGGCTATCACCGCATGGCTCCGGAAGACAAGTACGGGCGGCTACGCAACGAGGTCGTGCGCGCGATGGAAAGCGCCGGAATCCCGGTCAAGTACCACCATCACGAGGTCGCCGCGTCCCAGCTGGAGATCGAGCTGAACTTCATGTCGCTCGTCGCCGCCGCGGACGCCGTCGTGCTGTCCAAGTGGATCATCAAGTCCATCGCCGACGAGCTCGGCCTGTTCGTCACCTTCATGCCCAAGCCTATGTACAGGATCGCCGGCTCGGGCATGCACGTGCACCAGTACGTCGAGAAGGCCGGCAAGAGCGTGTTCCCCGGCGAGGGCCTGTACGGCCTGTCCGAGGTCGGCCTCTCGTACACCGCCGGCGTGCTTTCGCACGCGCTGACCGGATCCCTTCTCGCGTGGTCGAACCCCAGTACCAACAGCTACCGCCGGCTGGTGCCTGGCTACGAGGCGCCCGTATCCGCGACCTTCGCCCAAGGCAGCCGCGCCGCGGCGGTCCGCATCCCCGGCTACCTGAAGAAGGGCGAGGCGCGCATAGAGTTCCGTACCGGCGACGCCACCGCTAACGTCTATTACTTCCTCGCCGCCATGCTACTCGCCGGATTAGACGGCGTCGTCCGCGGGCTCGATCCGGTCAGGCTCGGTTACGCCGTCACGAAGGAGACGCCGAAGAATACCTTCCCGACCGGCCTCTATCACGTGCTGGCCGGCCTCAAGAAGGACTCCGCCTACCTCGCGGCCGCCTTCCCGGGCGAGCTGATAGACAGCTGGATAGCGATGAAGAAGCAGGAGGCCGAGTATGTATACAACGCGCCGGTGCCGCAAGAATATGAACTGTACTTTTAATGATTATGGAAGATAGTCGATTGGAAGCCGCGCTAGCGCGGGCGAGGGCGGAGGGGCGCGACGCGCTGACCGAGCCCGAGGGCGTGGAGATACTCAAGGCGATGGGCCTGCGCGTGCCGGTAAGCCTGGCCGTTCGCGGCTCGGCCGACGTCGCCGGGCTCGAACCGGTCCCGGGCGACAGGGTCGTCGTCAAGGTGGTCAGCCCGGACATACTGCACAAGACCGAGGCGGGCGGCGTCGCGATCGTCGCCAACGGCGCCGCGTCGATCCGGGCAGCGATAGCCGACATGGAGGCCCGTTTCGGCACGTACCGGGTCCAGGGCTATACCGTCAACGAGTTCGTCCGCTTCGAGCCGAGGCTCGGCCACGAGATAATAGTCGGCTACCGCTTCGCGCGGGACTTCGGTCCCGTCGTGTCGTTCGGTCCCGGCGGAATCTATACCGAATTCCTCGCCAAGAACTTCAGGGAGGGCGCGGCGAGCCTGTTCCTGAGCCCCGACGGCGCGGACCGCGCGCTCGTACGGAGGTCGCTACGCGGTAACGCGGTGCGCGAGCTCCTATGCGGGGGGCTGCGCGGCACGAAGGCCGCCGTCGACGAGGAACGCCTCGTCGACCTCGTGATGTCATTCGTCGAGGCGGCGCCCGCCTTCGCGCGCGCGGGCGTCACCGAGCTCGAGGTGAACCCATTCGTCGTCATGGACGGAGAGCTGGTCGCCCTCGACGCGCTGGTCAAGCTCGGCCCGATCGCGTCCGGCTCGGGCGAGCTGGCGGTGGCGGCCGACGGCTCGATCGTCAACCGGGCCCAGGCCGCGCGGCCCGTGGAGAAGATAGACCGGCTCCTCCGGCCGGCGAGCGCCGCCGTCATAGGCGTGTCCGAGAAGGGCATGAACAACGGCCGCATCATCCTTCGCAACCTGCTGCAGAGCGGCTTCGACCCGCGGAGGCTCTACGTGGTCAAGGCCGGCGCCGTCGAGATAGACGGCTGCCGCTGCGTGCCCGACGTCGCCTCCCTGCCCGAGAAGGTCGACCTGTTCGTGCTCGTGATACCCGCCGCGCAGACGCCGGCCTGCATAGCCGAGCTGGCGGAGACCGGCAAGGCGGAGTCGGTCATCGTGATACCCGGCGGCCTCGAGGAGAAATCCGGGACCGAGGCCATAGTCGCGCGGATGCGCGCCGCGCTGGAAGCGTCGCGCTCGAGCCCGGGCCGAGGTCCCTTGCTCAACGGCGGCAACTGCCTCGGCGTACGGTCGATGCCGGGCAAGTACAATACGCTGTTCATACCCGAGTACAAGCTGCCGATGCCTACCGGCGCCGTCGCGCCCGTCGCCGTCATATCGCAGTCCGGAGCGTTCGCGATCACCCGCGTCTCGAAACACCCGGAACTGAACCCTAAATACCTGGTGACCTGTGGTAACCAGATGGACGTGACCGTCGGCGACTACCTGGAACGGCTCGCCGACGATGCCGGCATCAAGCTGTTCGCCGTGTACGTCGAGGGCTTCAAGCCGATGGACGGGCTCAAGACGTTGCGCGCGGTCAGGCGCATATGCTCGAGCGGTCGGCAGGTCGTGTTCTACCGGGCGGGCAGGACCGCCGCCGGGGCCGCCGCGAGCGCGAGCCACACCGCGAGCATCGCCGGCGATTACCCGGTGACGCGGGCGCTGCTGTCACGCGCAGGGGCCGCCGTCGTAGAGAGCCTTGACGACTTCGACGACGCGCTGACGCTGTTCTCGGCCTTCCTCGGCAAGCGCGCCCGTGGCCGCGGGCTGGGCGCCGTATCCAACGCCGGCTTCGAGTGCGTCGCGCTGGCCGACAACCTGGGCCGCCTGTCCATTCCCGGGTTCGAGGATCGGACGACGGTCCGACTGCAGCGAGTGCTAGACGACGCTAAGATAGGCGAGATCGTCGACGCGCACAATCCGCTCGATATAACGCCGACGGGCGACGACGATGCGTACTACAATTCCTTCGAGGCCATCATGGACGACGACAACGTCGACGTAGGCATCGTCGGTATCGTTCCGCTGACGGGTAGGATGAATACGCTCGCAGCCGGGCCCGGGCACTCCGAGGACGTGACCCGCCCCGGATCCCTACCGGATCGCTACGGCGAACTGTTCGCGCGGAGCGCCAAACCCTGGATAGCGGTCGTAGACTCCGGCGAACCGTACGACCCCCTGGCCCGCGAGCTGATACGCCACAGCGTCCCCACGTTCAGGACGGCGGACAGGGCGCTGCGGATACTGAATATCTGGATGGAGGCGACGGGGTCGTGAGCGCGACGTCCTGAACGTCACGTAACCTTTGTGGCGGCTCGAGCCATTATATGGTGAATCCTCCTTGAAACGAGACCGGGAATAGCGCTGGCGAGCGATCCCGGTCTCTTTTTGCTCATACCGGGGCGCCCGCCGCGTTGCTCGGCGCGCGGCGACCCTCGGAATGCGGAAGCATGCCGTCGGGCCTCCGCGCGAGTCGCGATTTTTTGTTATGGCAGATCGCGTCATCGTAGTATACTGAATCGCCATGGAATACAAAACGTACTTGACCGTCGCTCCTATCGTATCGTTGCTGCTCGTGGCCGCGATCGCGGCCCTGCGAAAATACCGGGCCGAGCCGCCCGCGCGCTCTCTGAGCCGCTTCCTGCTGCTCTCCTTATGGCTCGTCGCCGTCAACGGGCTCGAGTTGCTGGCGCCGACCGAATCGCTGACCGTTCTCTTCGCAAAACTCGAATACCTGTCGTTCCTCCTGTTGCCTATCTCGTTCGTCTGGTTCTGTCTGCGATATGCCGGCTACGACGCCTATGTCGTGCCGCGCGTCCGGGCCGCTCTCATCGCCATCGCGGCAGTCCTGTTCGCGGTGGTCGCGACGAACGAATTCCATGGGCTCTACTGGAGTAGCATCGATTTCCTCATCGTCGATGGCTTCCTTACGATGCGCCCGACCTACGGTCCCGTATTCTGGGCGATCGCGGCGTATTCATGGCTGCTCTTCATCGTCGGCGTCTTCGTCATACTGCGTTCCTACGTCTTCGAGAGGGGGCCGTACCGGACGCGCTCGTTCGCCATCGCCGCGGGCGCCTTGCTGCCCGGCGTATTCAACGTAATCAACGTATTCCGGCTCGTTCCCTGGCTCCGAAAGGACTATACCCCGATAGGATACGCGCTCGGCGGCCTCTGCTTCTTCGTCGGCGCGTACCTCGCCCGCGCGGCCCGCGTCATCCCGCTCGCCAGGGGAGTAGTGTTACGCGAACTGGAGGAAGGCGTCGTATTTATCGATTCGACCGGTCGCTTGGCCGATTACAACGAATTCGCCGAGAAGCTACTGGGATTGTCGTGCTCGATGCTGGGCCGCCCCGTGACCGCGATACGCGAACTCGATCCGGTGTCGACGGTCCTGGCTTCCGCATCGGTTTCCGCCGACGGGGCCGCGGTCGCGCAGGCGACGATAGACGATCGTTTCATCGTGGCTCGCGCCAAGCGCATCGGCGGACGGCACCGGAAACAGGCCGCTCGCGGAGTCGTCCTGACTATGTCGGACGTCAGCGAACGGGTCCGCATGCAGGACGAGCTGGATTCAGTTAGGGCCGATATGCTTAAACGAGAGCATTTCGCCGTCATCGGCAGGCTTTCGACCGATATCGCTCACGAGATAACCAATCCGCTCGGCTACGTCTCCGCCGAATTCGAGTCCATCAAGTCCACTGTCGCCGGCGCCATCCACGACGAGCACGTGCGCGCCGATGTCTTCGGGATGATAGCCGCCGCCGAGGAGGGCCTGGCTCGTATAGAAGGAGTCGCGCGTAGCCTGCTCGAGTACGGCAAACGGGATTCAGGCGACGAGTCCCCCGCGCCCTACGACCTGGCTCGCGGCGTACAGAGCGCCCTCGAATTGTCTCGAAGCGACTATTCCCGCGTCGCGGTCGTCGATGTCGATCTCGAGGAGACGCCGAGGATACGGGCCCGCGGTTCGGAGATCGACCGGGTCTTGCTAAATATCCTGCGAAACGCCGCGGAGGCCATACGCGAACGCGCGTCGGCTACGGGCGAGAGGGGCCGCATCTGGGTCAAGACGAGGCTGGAAGGGGCCGTAGTCGTCTGCGAGATCGGGAACGACGGTACGCCGCTCGCCGAGTCCGATGGGCTTCGCGTCTTCAAGGAATTCTTCTCGTCGAAGAGCGACGGCAAGGGGAAGGGCCTCGGCCTGTCTATCTCCAAGGATATCGTGGAGAAGAGGCACGGCGGCAGGCTCTACCTCGTGTCCCGAGATCCCGTCGTTTTCAGGATGGAACTGCCGCTCGCCGATGTTTCCGCCCCGTCTCCTTAAGGAGACGAGTCGCCGTGGCGGTTCGTCCCCTTTGGGGCCGTCGTCCCCTGTGGGGCCGTCGCTTACCGCCGAGCTTGAAAATGATAGCACTTCCCGCATACAATGCCCGCCAAGGAGTACGTATGAGCCAGGAAGAAACCGGAGCAGAGGACAGGATCGACGAGGAAAGCGCCATCAAGGCGTTGAGCGAACAGCAGATGGTTCGCCGCGAAAAGCTCGCCAAGCTCCAGGCGGAGGGTCGCGATCCCTTCGCCGTGGTCACCTGGAAACAGACGCATCACTCCGCCGAGATAAAGCAGAAGTTCGAGGAGCTCGAGAACAAAGACGTGTCCATCGCCGGGCGCGTGATGAGCTTCCGTGACATAGGCAAGGCCTCGTTCATCGACTTGCAGGACCGCGACGGCCGCGTTCAGGTGTACCTGAACGCCGAGGGGCTCGGCGACGAGGCGTACGCCCACGTGAAGACCTGGGACCTCGGCGACATCGTCGGCGTCGAGGGCTACGTCTTCAAGACCCGCCGAGGTGAGATTTCCGTGCACGCCAAGCGCATGGTCCTCCTGACCAAGGCCATCGAGCCGTTACCCGAGAAGTTCCACGGCCTCAAGGACCCCGAGCAGCGCTATCGCCGCCGCTACCTGGATATGGTCATGAATCCCCAGGTGATGGAAACCTTCAAGAAGCGGACCCAGATCATCCGCGCCGTCCGCGAATACCTCGACGCGCTCGGATACATCGAGGTCGAGACGCCGATCCTGTCGACGATAGCCTCGGGCGCCGCCGCCAGGCCCTTCGTCACCAAGTCGAACGCGCTCAACCTCCAGCTGTACTTGCGCATCGCCACGGAGCTATACCTCAAGCGCTGCATCGTGGGCGGCATGGAACGCGTCTACGAGATGGGTAAGGACTTCCGCAACGAAGGCATAGACATCAGGCACAATCCGGAATTCACGATGATAGAGCTGTACCAGGCCTACGCCGACTACAACGACATGATGGAGCTCTGCGAGAACATATGCGCCTTCGCGGCCGAGAAGGTAACCGGCGGTACCAAGGTAAGCTACCAGGGTACCGAGCTAGAATTCGCCGCCCCGTGGAGGCGCCTCACGATGACGGACGCCGTAAAGACCTACGGCGGCCCGGACTTCTCGCTCGTGGGGAGCGACGAGGAGGCTCGCGAGCTGGCCAGGAAGCACGGTCTCGAAGAGGAGCTCAAGAAGAAGCTCAAGGATTGCACCAAGGGCGACATCCTTAACGCCGCCTTCGAGAAGTACGCGGAGAAGGAGCTGATCCAGCCGACCTTCATCATGGATTATCCGACCGATATCTCGCCGTTGACCAAGCAGAAGCCGGGCGATCCGACGATGACCGAGCGTTTCGAGGCCTTCGTCTACGGCCGCGAGCTCGGCAACGCATACTCGGAGCTTAACGACCCTATCGTGCAGATGGACCGCTTTACCCAGCAGTCCAAGGAGCGCGAGCTGGGTGACGACGAGGCGTACATGCTCGACGAGGACTTCGTGTCCAGCCTCGAGGTGGGAATGCCCCCGACCGGCGGCATGGGCATAGGCATCGACCGGCTGATCATGTTCCTGACCGACGCGTACAGCATCAGGGATATTATCCTGTTCCCGACCATGAAACCACTTAACTAGACCGCCGCGCACGGATGCGCGGCCAAGGAACGGCCCGTCCGGCGTTTGCCGGACGGGTACGTCACGGATGACGAGGATGCGCGGCCCCAGAACGGCCCGTCCGGCGTTTGCCGGACGGGAACGTCATGGACGACGAGTCCGCGACCGGGGCGGATCCCTTGGCTCCTCGCGACGCTGCGCCGGCTCGCGTCGCATCCCTACGATGCAACCGATTCAATCCGGGCGGATCGTGCGGAAGTCACTGTCTGCGAAGCTCGGGCTCTTCACTAGGACCGTACGCCGCAATAGCGTGAGTCTCCTTGGCTAGCGCCGGGCCTATCGATAATGGCCATTAAGAGCTATGCATAAGGAGAAGATAAATGATTTCAAAGAAGCGTACGGGAAAGCTGGTTGCCTTAGCGTTCGCCGCCTTTATCGTATTCACCGTGATGGCGTGCCCCAATCTTCCCGGCGACTCGCCCGAATACGTAGCCCCCGTAACAGGTATGAGCCCAGGCGATGGACGTATTTGTTTTAGCGATAAACCTACGCTATCCTGGACGGCCGTGGAAGGTAGCGCCGGATACGAGCTACAGCTGGCCACGAGCGAAGCGGGGTTAGCCGCGGCGACCGAAACGCCGGCGTCCGCTTCATTCTCGCCAGCGATGGCCCTCGACTTCCTGTCTACATACTACTGGCGCGTACGCGCGATCGACGCGGACGGGCAGTGCTGCCCGTGGTCGGCCATCCACTCGTTCACGGTAGCCAGTGGCGAAATAGCGTCCGGCACGATGGTCCCTTCGAACGACACTACCACGGCCCAATCGACATCGACGCCGACGCTAGGGTGGGTTGGGCCCGAAGGAGCCGTTTCCTATGAGGTGGCGTTCGGTTTAAGCACGGGTTCGCTCGAAACCGCCATAGCGACGGAGGCGGCCTATACGTTTGCGGTTCCCCTGCCTGAGGCCACTGTCTATTGGTGGCGTGTCAGGGCGATAGACGGAATTGGAGGCGCCGGCGCTTGGAGCACATTTAGTAGCTTTAAGAGCAAGTAAGGAACGAGTGGCCAATCCGGTAGCAATACCTCAGAACGGTTTCGACCAGTCCGAACACGATACGCGTAGCTACGAGTCTCGCAACGCATTCCTAACATGAAACCAGTGAATCAATTGACTTCGCGGTCGCTCGCTAAAACGGGGGATACCATCTCTGTTTGACGACGACGTCGCTATTCCATTATAGGGGAATGCCGTTTATACTGGAACGAGCATGACAGAGATACGCGCCGGGTTATCGGATATCGTGACGCTCCTCAACCGATCCGATTTCTTCTCACGGCTATTACAGGACGATATGTACTGGCTAGCCGCGAAATCGGAGCTAGGCTCGTATGCGGCGGGCTCGGTGCTATTCCGCTCGGGCGATACCGCACAGCGGTTCTTCATCATACGCGCGGGCGCCGTCGCCGTATCGAGGACGGACGCCTCCGGGCATTCCGAGGAGATGGCGCGCTTCGTGGCGGGCGACGTGGTCGGGGATTTCGATTTTTCCCGAGGGGCGGCGTACGACGCAGAGGCCGTCTGCGCCGAGGACGCCGAGATCCTCGCGTTCCCCGGCCGCGGAGCGACGATGGACGACCTCGTCAAGGAACGACCCGACGTATCGGCTCGCATACTGCTCCGCGCCGTGACCATGATATCGTCGCGCGTACGCTCCACTCAGGCGCTCATATCGGACAACGCGCCGTGGGTGCGCGAATTGCGCAGGCAGATGTATACGGATTCCGCGACGGGCCTCTGGTCCCGGGCGTTCCTCGACGACGAGCTGCCTCGCTCGCTGGAGCCGCCCGCCGCCGTCGTGCTATGCAAGCCGGATAGGTTCAAGGAGCTATGCGATACCTGGACTCATTCCGCCGGAGACGCCGCGATGGAACGTATCGCCGCCGTCCTGAAGGACGAGGCCCGGGCGTTGCGCCGTGCCTGGGCAATCCGCCTGCGCAGCAACGAGACGGCTATCGTCGCTAGCGCCTGCGCTGGCGAGGACGCCGCGGCGCTCGCCGGGCGCCTGGCCGTCGCGTACCGCGCCATCGACCTAGGATCCGTCACCGGCGATTCCGGCTTCCATCTAAGCGCGAGCATCGCCGTCGCTTCGTGGCCCGCCGACGGCAAGGATTTCCGCGGCCTCGTCGAGCAGGCCTACGGCCTGATGACTCGTGCGTGGAAGGATGGCGGCGACCGTATCTATACGCTCGAGCGCGATGACTCGACCGCCTCGCCTGAGGCGAGACGATGAACCCGATAGTCAAGGCGATTACCGATACCCCCTTGTTCGCCGGCATGAGCGGGCTGGAGCTTAACGCGGTATCGGCGTTCCTGGAGCCGCGGCGCTATCCCAAGGGCTCCGTCATCTTCAGGCGCGGCGATCCGGGCACCGAGATGTACATAGTCAGGACGGGGAGCGTGTCGTCGTTGGCCCTCGATCGGGACGGCAACGAGCGAGAGCTATACGTATTCAGTCCCGGACGTTTCTTCGGCGAGATGTCGATCATAGAGAACGAGCCGCGATCGGCGACCTGCGTTACCCTCGACGATACGGAGCTGCTCGTCCTCGAGGGGCTCGATTTCTATCGCCTCGTCTGGGAGTACCCGATGATAGGCTCGAGGATGCTGTCCTCGATGGCGAGGGTGATGGCCGGCTGGCTCGACGAGGCGTCGGGTTTCCTGCACGACCTGGTGCGCTGGGGAGAGACCGCCCGCAAGCGCGCGGTAACCGACGAGCTTTCCGGGCTGTTCAACAGGCGTTTCATAGAAGAGGCCTCTCGTTCCCGATTCGCTCGTAGTTCGAGCGAGCCGCCGCGGTGCTCGGCCCTGATGCTCGACCTGGATCGCTTCCACGCGCTCAACGAGCGTTATGGCACCCTGGCGGGCGATTCCATCATATCGACCGCCGGAGCAGCGTACGGGAGGCTCATCCGCGACGGCGACGTGGCGGCCAGGCTATCCGGCGACGAGTTCGCGTTCTTCATGCCCGATGCCGGACCCGCCGAGGCCCTCGCCGCCGCCGAGCGCATCCGCGTAGAGACGGAGTCGCTGTACCTCGAATTCAGGGCCGGTCCGGGAGCGACGCCGAATCGCGTAAAGCTGAGCGCCAGTATCGGGGTGGCGACGAGCCCCTTGGACGCGACCGATCCCGTCGCGTTGTTCGCCGCGGCCGACCGGGCGCTGTTCAAGGCCAAGGAGACCGGCCGCAACCGCGTGGTCAGCTCTTTCTCGTAGCGCCGGCTCGCCTCGAGGGCTTCCGAGTCAGTATCCTTACCGTATGCCAGAGTACTCTATCACCGTCGTCGGCTCCATTCACGGCGTAGACCGCGATTCGTGGAACGCTTGTGGCGCCGCCTCCAATCCGTTCTTGTCGTGGGACTTCTTCGCGCTCCTCGAGGACTGCGGCGCCGTCTCCCCCGGGTCGTCCTGGGCTCCGGCCCACGCGGCGTTGGCGAGAGGCGGAGCGGTCGTCGCGTACGTTCCCCTGTTCGCCGTCTCCGGTTCGGGCGGTAGCTTCGTCTGGGACGACGGCATGGAAGACGTCGCCGTATCCGTCGGGCTTCGCTGGTTCCCTAAGCTGACGGGCGCGGTGCCGTTTACGCCGGCGCCGGTATGGCGTCCCCTCGTCGTTCCAGGCGAGGACGACGCCGCGGTCATGGCGGCCTGCGCCGAGGCCTCTTCCGAGCTGGCCAGGACGGGCGGGTTCTCCGGGATGCATTTCCAATGGGTCGACCCGGCGTTCGGCTATGCGCTCCGGGACGGCGGATGGATGGAATGGAAGCGCCAGGCCTATCGCTGGGATAACGAATGCTACGCGTCCTTCGACGATTTTACCGGCTCATTCTCCAAGAATATGCGCCGCAACGTTTTCCGCGACAAGGCGGACGTCTCGGCCGCCGGCGTCTCGGTGCGGACGCTGCGTGGCGACGAGGCCGGTGACGGGATCTGGCGCCTGATGGCGGATTACTACGAGCGTACGAACGACAAGTTCGGGCCTTGGGCCGCGCGTTTCCTGCCGCGCCGTTTCTTCGAGCTGGCGGCGTCCAGGATAGGCGGGGCCGTACGCTTCTCCGCCGCCTACGAGCGCGGAGCGTCGGAGCCGGTCGCCCTCGCGATGCTGTTCCAGGGTAACGGAACGCTCTGGGGGCGCTACTGGGGTTCCGCGAGGGACCTGCCGGGCCTCCATTTCGAGACCTGCTATTACGAGCCTATCTCCTATGCCATAGCCCAGGGCCTCTGCAGGTTCGACCCCGGCATGGGTTCCGACCATAAGGCCAGACGAGGTTTCCGCTCCGGCCTCGCGGGGTCCTTTCATCGCGTCTTCGATCCCCGTCTGCGTCGCGTGTATTCCAGAGCGGTCGCCGAGGCGAGCCGGCAGGAAGCGATGGCGGTGTTGGCCTTGAACGACGAGCTGCCGTTTAAACGCCCGCCGGCGGGCGATGCCGGGCGTAAATGAGCGTATTTACCACTATTCTTCAATAATTCTACATATAGTAACTTGACACCGTCTCTAGCTATTGGTTAGGGTGACGACACGATGAACCAGAAGAGGGTGCGCGACGACATCGCGCTCGATCCCGCGATCATGCCGCTCGGCATGATCGAAGCCGCTTCCCGTGAAGCCATGGTCACCATCGACGCCTCCCCCATTATCTCCGCCCTCGTAATCGTACTCGTACTTATTCTTATCTTCGGATAGTCGGGCTCCTTCGCTAGCAAACGGCCGGGCGGAGAGAGCCCGAACCGAGGCCGTTAGTCGAAGGGTCGCGCGTTCGCCGAACGAGATCCTCCGTACCTCCCCCAGGCTCGAACGCCTTTCCGAAAAGAACAAGGATTCGTTATGGAACGATTCATCCTGTCCACCCTCGTACTGAACCATCCGGGCGTCCTGTCCCGCGTCTCCGGGCTCTTCAGCCGCAGGGGCTTCAATATCGACTCGCTCACCGTTGGCGAGACGATCGACCCTACCGTCTCGCGGATGACGATCACCGTGAGGGGCGACGAGGAGACCCTGCTACAGATTCAGCGCCAGCTGGAAAAGCTGGAGGACGTGCTTGCCGTCCGGTGTATCGAGCCCGGGGCGGGAGTGGCGCGCGAGTTGGCGCTTATAAAGGTGAGCGTATCTGCCGAGCGCAGGTCCGACGTCATGAGCATCGCCAGGATCTTCCGGGCGCGCGTCGTCGATGTGGCCGCCGACAGCCTGATCGTCGAGATCACCGGCGACCGTATCAAGGTAGACGGCCTCCTTGCCCTTCTTAAGCCGTTCGGCATACCCGAATTTGCCCGTACGGGCATTACCGCGCTACAGCGGGGCGCCGGCGCCATGCCGGTCCCTGAATGCGAGACGTTTGATCATCGATTCCTTGAGAAGATTTCGTAACACAACTCATGCATAAGGACGGGCGGACGCCATACGCTCCGCCGAGGAAGGATTCTTTAATGGCTACCATGTTCTATGACAAGGATTGCGACCCATCGGCGCTCAAGGGCAAGACGGTCGCCGTTATCGGCTACGGAAGCCAGGGTCACGCCCACGCGCTCAACCTGAGGGACTCCGGCCATAACGTCGTGGTCGGCCTCTACGAAGGCTCAGGGAGCTGGAAGGAAGCGGAGGGCAAGGGCTTTACCGTGATGACCGCCGCCGACGCCGCGAAGGCCGCCGACGTGATCATGATACTGATACACGACGAGAGGCAGGCGAGGCTGTACGCCGAGAGCGTCGCGCCGGCGATGAAGGCCGGCAAGACGCTCGCGTTCGCGCACGGATTCAATATCCATTACAAGCAGATAACGCCGCCCGCCGACGTCGACGTTGTGATGATAGCGCCCAAGGGCCCCGGCCATACGGTACGCTCGCAGTACGAGGAGGGCAAGGGCGTACCATGCCTCGTCGCGGTACACCAGGACGCTACCGGCGACGCCAGGAAGACGGCGCTCGCGTACGCGTCGGGCATCGGCGGCGGCCGCGCCGGCATACTCGAGACGACGTTCCGCGAGGAGACCGAGACGGACCTCTTCGGCGAGCAGGCGGTGCTGTGCGGCGGCGTAACGGCGCTGATGAAGGCCGGCTTCGAGACGCTCGTAGAGGCGGGTTACCAGCCGGAGAGCGCCTACTTCGAGTGCGTACACGAGATGAAGTTGATCATCGACCTCGTGGTGCAGAAGGGCATAGGTTTCATGCGCTACTCGATTTCCGATACCGCCGAATACGGCGACTATACGGTCGGTCCTCGCATCGTCACCGACGACACGAAGAAGGAGATGAGGCAGGTGCTGAAGGAAATCCAGAACGGCTCGTTCGCGCGGAACTGGATACTCGAGAACCAGGCTAATCGTCCCTACTTCAACCGGACGAGGGAACTGGAAGCCGCGCATCCGGTGGAGAAGGTGGGCAAGGAGCTCCGCTCTATGATGAGCTGGAGCGGCGAGAAGAAATAGCGGCGCGGAGCCGGAGGGCTACTTATGAGAAGCGACGGAATGCAGAACGGCCTGGAACGAGCGCCGCGGCGTTCCCTCCTCGAGGCCCCCGGCCTCGTGGGCGGAACGGGGATGGTGTCCACATGATGATGACCGGAGCCGGTATCCTCGTGGAGTGCCTGATAGAGCAGGGCATCGATACGGTGTTCGGCTATCCAGGCGGCAGCGTGCTCCACATCTACGACGAGCTGTATCGCAACGAGGACAGGATACGGCACGTGCTGACCGCGCACGAGCAGGGCGCAGCGCACGCCGCCGACGGGTACGCCCGCGCGAGCGGCAAGCCGGGCGTCGTGCTGGCTACGAGCGGTCCCGGCGCGACCAATCTCGTAACGGGCATAGCGACGGCCTACATGGACTCCGTGCCGCTCGTCGCCATCACCGGTAACGTACCCGTGCCGCTCCTCGGCAGGGACAGCTTCCAGGAGGTCGACATAGCCGGCGTTACCATGCCGGTGACGAAGCACAACTTCATCGTCAAGGACGTGGCCCGCCTCGCGGAGACTATGCGCGCGGCGTTCTCGATAGCCATGTCCGGCCGTCCCGGGCCCGTGCTCGTCGATATCCCGAAGGACGTGACGGCCGATCGAGCCGAATGGACCGCCTTGCCTCTCGGCGAGCGCGCGCGGCTTCGCGCCATGCCGTCGCCTTCGGACGCCGACGTCGAGGCGGCGCTCGCGATGGTACGATCGGCCAAGCGGCCGCTGTTGATGGCGGGCGGCGGCGTCATAGCGTCCGGGGCCAGCGCGGAGCTTTCCATGCTCGCCGAGCGGCTCGACGCGCCCGTGGCCCTTACCCTGATGGGGCACGGAGCGTTGCCGGCGTCGCATCCCCTGTTCACCGGCATGATAGGCATGCACGGAACGAAGGCCTCTAACCTCGCGGTCAGGTCGGCCGACCTCATCGTCGCGATGGGTACTCGCTTCTCCGATCGCGTCGTCAGCGATCGCCCGTCGTTTACGCGGTCGGCCCGCATACTCCATATCGACGTCGACGCCGCCGAGATATCCAAGAACGTAAGATGCCACGGATCGCTCGTAGGCGATGTCAAGGAAGTGCTGTCGAGAATGCTGGCGAGGCTGGAGCCGAGCCGAAAGCCCGAATGGTTGGCTCAAGTGGAGGCGTGGAAGGGAGAGACGCCCGCGCGGGCCGATTCAGGGGGCCGGCTGGATCCGTTCATGGTACTCGACGCCATCCACGAGCGGGTAGGCGACGAGGCCGTCATAACCACCGAGGTAGGCCAGCACCAGATATGGACGGCCCAGCGATATCCCTTCGCCAAGCCGCGTACCTTCATATCGTCAGGCGGGCTCGGCACGATGGGCTTCGGTACCGGCGCGGCGATGGGCGCGCAGATGGCGCGGCCCGACGCGCAGGTGGTGCACGTCGCGGGCGACGGATCGTTCAGGATGAACTGCGCCGAGCTCGCGACTATAGCTCACTACGGCTTGCCGATACTCATCGTCATCATGAACAACGGGACCCTCGGGATGGTGCGCCAGTGGCAGACGATGTTCTACGGCAAGCGCTATGCCGAGACGACGCTGGATCGGCCGCCCGATTTCGTCAAGCTGGCCGACGCGTACGGCATACGGGCGTGGAGGCCGCGCGACGCCGCGGAGCTAAGGACCGCGATAGACGAGGCCGTATCGTCACGGAGGCCCGGCCTGATCGACTGCGTCATAGACATCGACGAGTGCGTGCTGCCGATCGTGCCGCCGGGCCGGCCGATAGAGGAGCAGATCATGGCGACGAAGGACTGAGCCGGCCGGCTATCTCCGCGTCCCCGGTCCCTTGCGACCCGCGCCCGTCTTCCTGAAGCGCGGGCCGTCGGGACCGGGCGAGCAGGTCCAGCGCCCGGGGGCGCGGGGCGCCTCGGCGGCGAACTCGGCGATATCGGCCGTCGCGTAGTCGAGTACGTCGTCGGGAGTCCATCCGAGATCCATCTCGGTCGTCTCGCCCTCGGCCAGGGCGCGCGTCCACGCGCCCGAGACGCGCACGAGGTCGAGGGCGGCGTCGGCGGCGCCGGGCGCCTTCGGGGGACGCTCCTCGAACATCGCCGACAGGAAGCCGAGCTGTAGCTCCTCGAGCCGTCGGTGCGGGACGCCGGCGGCTCTCGCCCCCGGGGCGGCCGCGTCGAGGTAGTCGGCGAAGCGGGCTACGAGGGTCGACGGTCGAGCCTTGGCGAGGACGGCGACCGGCCGGAACCACATGACCGCGCGCCCCTTGGTATAGAGGACGTCGGTGGACGACGCCAGGCGCTCCGCCTCGGCGAGATCCTCGGGGCCGAAGCCCGGAGCGGAGCGGACGAGATAGGGCGCCGCCATATCCCGTTCGAGGCCGAGGCCCGAAGCCCTCTCGTAGAGCGCCGTGCCGGGTAGGACCGCGAGCCTGAAGACGTCCAGATGGTTCGGCCCCAGGCTGAGCGCGTAGTCCAGGCTGCGCTTGAACCCGGGCAGCGTATCCCCGGGCAGCCCGTATATCAGGTCGAGCCCGAAGATAGCGCCTTCCTCGTCGAGGAGCCGTATCTTACGGGCGAACAGGTCCGGGTCGAACTTCCTGTCCATCGTCTCCATCACGGCGGGGTCGGCGCTCTGGAGCCCTATCTGTACGGAGCAGTCCACCGTCGACAGGAGGCGAGCCTGCTCCGCCGTCAGGAGTTCCGCGCGTAGCTCCAGGAGGTACCGCAGATTGGGCCCGCGTTCGGCGAAGAGTCGCAACGATTCGGCCATGCGCCTCGAGTCGGCGTTGAAGGTGGGATCGAGGACGAATACTTCCTCGACGCCGGCTTCTTCGAAGCGGGCCAGCTCGCGGCCCGCTATCTCGAGGGGGAAGCGGCGAAGCCTCGCGGCGCCCTTCGACTCGAAGCAGAACGCGCAGCGGTACGGGCAGCCGCGCGTCAGTTCCAGCGCCGCTCCGCCCCATCGCGACGCGTCGAGCGTGCCGTCGAGCCAGGGCGAGCTGAGCGAGGCCGGGTCGAGCAGCGGCGCCCGGATTACCGGGCCGGGCGCCGCGTCGCCCCTCAGCATGGCGCGGACTATGCCGATCATGGCCTCCTCGCCTTCCCCGGCTATCGCGACGTCGGCTCCGCCGTCGCGCGCCCACCGTTCCGGGTCGGCGCTCGCGTCAGGTCCGCCGGCGATGACGAGTACTCCGGGACGGCTTCTGCGGACGATAGCGGCCGCGGCCCCGAGTAGTCCCGAGTTCCAAGAGTACAGCGACAGTCCGAGCAGGTCGGGACGAAGCGCGGCGGCTTTTGCCGCGAGCGCCGCCGGCTCGTCGCCCGCGAGGCCCTCGACTATCGAGACGCGTATCCGGCCCGCCAGGTCGGGAGCCGCGTCGAGGGCCGACGCTACGCGGGCCGCGCCGAACGGGGCCGCCCTGGGGCCGGGTTCGACCGCGGCGGTGAGGAATACTATGGAAAGCATATCGCGTTTTCCTTCGATCATGATGCTACGAGTATGCGTAGGCGGGTGCCTCCGGCGCAAGTGCCGAGACGCGTAGAAGCTTCAGGCCCGGCGACGAACGGCGAGCGCGGCGTCTATCCTGCGCATCGCGTCCGCGGCTCCGAGCGGAATGAATACATCGCTGATAGTGTCGGTGAACTCGCTCGGTTCCGGGTTGATCTCGACTACGAGCCCTCCGCGGCTCTTCACGAGCCTCGGGATCGACGCGGCGGGATACACCGAGCCCGTCGACCCTATTACGACGCAGGCGTCGGCTTCGCGCGCCGCCTCGAAGGACGTCGCGTACGCTACGGGCGGTATGCCCTCCCCGAAGAACGTGAAGCCCGGTTTGTAGACGCCGCCGCAGGCGCACCGGGGAGGGCGCAGCGCTACCAGCTCGGGCGTGGCGGGCGTTCGGCCGCCGCAACGCGTGCAGACGAGATCGTCGCAGGAGCCGTGGAACTCGGCGACCGCCTTCGATCCGGCCCGTCCGTGCAGGCCGTCTATGTTCTGCGTGACGATAAGCCGTAAGAGACCGTCACGCTCCCACCGCGCCAGGCAGAGGTGCGCGTCGTTCGGTTTCGCGTCCATCGTGAACGCGTAGAATATCCTGCGTATCGTCTCCCAGGCCGTAGCGGGTTCGCGCGTAAAGAAGCCGAGCTCCAGGTGGCGCTCGTCGTACGATCCCCATAGGCCTCCCTCGCCCCTGAAGGTCGGCATGCCCGAATCAGCCGATATGCCGGCGCCGGTAAAGGCTATCAGGTACCTGGAGCCGGACACGATATCGGCCGCCTTCCGTACGGCGTCGTGCAGAGCGTCTATACTCATCGTCGTAGCCACTTCGTTCCCCTTGACCGTCGCGCCCTGATCGCGCTTCAGTAGAGCCAGTATGCAACCCTTCCCGTACCTCGCGCAAGCCGACGGCGCCGCCGTCCCGTTATTCGTCACGCTCGTCTCGATCCTCGTCGCCGTCGCGGCGGCGCTGGCGCTGTGGCTAGGCCTCGCGCTCGGCAGGCGCTCCGGCAGGCTCGAGGCGGAGGCCCGGCTCAAGGAAGGCGAGGCGGCCGCCAGGGACGACGCCGTCCGACGTTCCCGCGCGGTACTGACCGGCCAGATCGGGGAGCAACTCGCCCCGTACTTCCCCGGCTTCCCCTGCGATCCCGCCGACGCGCGCTTCCTGGGCAAGCCGATAGACTTCGTCGCGTTCCCGGGCGCGTCGGAGGGCGCCCCGCGCGAGGTGGTATTCATCGAGGTGAAGACCGGCGACGCGAGGCTGTCCGCCCCCGAACGAGCGCTCAAGGAAGCCGTGGAAGCCGGCCGCGTCCGCTGGGTCGAGTTCCGCCTGCCCGTCGGCGCGAGGAAGCGATCCATCAAAAGCTAGCGCCGCGATTTGCCGCCACGTTCCTTGACGTTCAATTTAGCTGAACGTTATGCTCGACGTATGGTAGACCTCCTCGTCCTCGATACGGAAGAACGCATCAAGGCCTTTACGAATCCATATCGACTCAAGCTGTTGTACGTTCTCAGGGAGACGCGGCGCCCGCTTACCGCGACCGAGGTAGCGAAGACGATAGGCGACGGGCCGGGCAAGGTGCATTACCACATGCGCGCGCTGGAGGCGGCGGGCATCGTCGTCGTCGCGAGGACCGAGACGATCAACGGTATCGTGGCTCGCTACTACGAGCCGGCCGCCAGGCATTACAGCGTCGCCGACGCGGCCAGGGGCGCCTTCGGCTGGGAGCCTCGCGACGATGTCGCCCGGATGATAAGCCGCCGGTTCCGCGACGGCCTCCGCACGTTCCTGGACCGTACGACCGGCCCCGCCGAAGAGGCGGATTGGCCGCGCTCAGGGGAAGGCGCCTTCCTGTACGAGCATGTGATTCATTGCGACGACGACCAGTGGATCGCCTTCCGCGAGGCTGTCGAGACGCTGGCGGGGAGCCTGGCCGAACCTCTCCCCGGTACCAGGCCCCGTCGCGTCTTCATCGCCGGCGCCACCGACAGGCCGGCCGACGCTCGGGGGCGTCCCGGGGCTACCTGGTCGCCGCGTCCGGAACCGGAGCGCTGATTCTTCCTTGCCCGCCGCGTCCGGCGTCCTGTATACTCGTTTCATGTTCGATCCACCTATAACGACCAGGAACCGGGCGCGCGTCTGCGTCATCGGCGGCGGCGGAACCGGCGCCGCGCTGGCGTACGACCTGAGCCTCCGGGGCTTTTCGGTAACGCTCCTCGAAAAGGGAGAGCTTACCTCCGGCACCACCGGCCGGCATCATGGGCAGCTCCATTCCGGCGCCCGTTACGCGGTCGGCGACCGCGCTATAGCCAGTGAGTGCATGGAAGAGACGCTGATACTCCGTCGCATAGCGCCCGAAGCCATAGAGTACAACGGCGGCGTCTTCGTCGCCGTCGACGACGATGACGCCGATTACGCCCCTGTCTTCGTCTCGGCCTGCCTCGAGGCGGGGATCCCCGCGCGCGAGGTGCCGGTATCGGAGGCGCGCTCGTGGGAGCCCGTCATTAATCCCGCCGCCAGGCGAACCGTTTGGGTGCCCGACGGCGCGTTCGACGCGTTCAGGATGCCGATGTCGTTCTTCGCTGCCGCCCGTCGCCTGGGCGCCGGCATACGCTCGTTCACCGAGGCGGTGGCCGTCGACGTCGTCGCGGGCAGGGCCGCGGCCGTCATCGCCCGGCCGGTCTCCACCGGTCGCGACGAGCGGATCGAATGCGACTACGTCGTCAGCGCGACCGGCGCGTGGGCCGGTTCCGTAGGCCGTATGGCAGGTTTCGACGCGCCCATCACGCCGGCCCCCGGGACGATGGTCGCCGTCCGCGGGCGGCTCTCCGACATGGTGCTCTCGAGGCTGTCGCCGCCCGGCGACGGCGACATCATCGTACCCCAGCGCGGCCTGTCGATCATCGGCACGACGCAGCGCGTCGTCGACGATCCCGATTGCGTCCTACCGGACGACGACGACGTCGAATTCCTGCTCAAGCGGGCCGACGAGCTGGCTCCCGGCTTCTCGTCGAGGGGCGTCCACGCGGTCTGGGCCGCGGCGAGGCCCTTGGCCGGACGCTCGAGCGGAGACGGCCGGAGCCTTAGCCGCGACTTCATGGTACTGGACCATGCCGCCCCCGGCGCCGTTCCGGGCTCCGCGGGCATGGCCACGCTTATCGGCGGCAAGGCTACCGTGCTACGCGCTATGGCCGAGAAGGCCGCTGACCACGTGTGCGAGGCGCTCGGCGTCGGCGAACCGTGCCGGACGCGCGAATTCGTCCTGCCTTCGTGGCGCGACTACTATGCGGAGGAAACCCGATGAGCGGAGACAGGATCCCGCTGACCCTGCGCGTACGGAACGGCGCCGCGGTAGCCGAATTCAGGATAGACGCCGAGCCGCGGCGCACGGTGCTGGACATGCTGGAGCGCCTTCGCTCCGGCGGCGGGACCGTGCCCGCGTACCGCCACTCGTGCCACCACGGCTCTTGCGGCACCTGCGGGGCCAGGATAAACGGCGTAGAGGCGCTGATGTGCCTGACGAGCGCCTCCGACCTCGGCTCTCCGCGCGCGCGCGTTCCAGGCGGTCCCGCCGTCGAGCCGGAACGCGGCGAGGACGGCTCGGTCATCGTCGAACTGGAGCCCTTGGCGAAGATGACCGTCATATCGGGTATAGCGGTCTATCCCGGAACGGCGTTCGCCGGTATCCCGGCGGGGGCCGGCTACCTCGCCGTATCGGAACCGGGCGGCAGGGCGCCGTTACCGCCGGACCCGACGGAGCCCCGCCCGGCCGGGAGGGTCCGTTTCGAGGCCTGCATAGAATGCGGATCGTGCGTGTCGTCGTGCCCCGTAGCCGTGCCGTTCATCGGGCCGGCGGCGCTGGCGGCAGTCAACCGGGAGCGGGAGAAGCGGCCGGAGCGGGCCCCGGCCATGCTCGCGCTAGCCGCGGCTTCCGACGGCGTCGAGCCCTGCGGTCGCCACCTGGCCTGTTCCAGGGTGTGTCCCCAGGCCGTGTATCCGGGAAAGCATATTCAGTTGCTGCGGAACGCCCTCGCCGAGGAGCCGTCGGCCTCGGGCTAGGAGACGGCCGTCGCGTTCGCGGAATCCGCGGTCGCGGTCGCGGTGGCCGCGGTCGAAGGCGCGGTCGGCAGGTAGACGGTGAAGGTCGAACCCTCGCCGGGTTTCGATTCCGCCTCTATCAAGCCGCCGTGCTGCTTGGCTATCAGGTGGGCCATCGACAGGCCGAGGCCGCTCCCCTGGTCTGCTTCCTTCGTCGTGAAGAACGGGTCGAATACCTTGGGCAGCACGGCCTCGTCGATACCGACGCCGTCGTCTCGTACCGAGAGCGCCCAGTACGCCGTCCGCCCGACCTCGGCCCCGCGTATCGACAGCTCGACGGTCCCGCCCTTGGTTTCGCCTATCGGCCGCATGGTGGTCACCGCCTGTTCAGCGTTTATCACGAGGTTGAGTATCAGCTGCTCGACCTGCGACGAATCGCCCAGCACCGTCGCGTCGGCCGGAAGGTCGCGCGCGACGATGGAGACCGACTTGCCCATTGTCCTGCGCGCCAGTTCGATGACGCGCATGACCGACTCCGCGAGCCCGAACGGCTCGTGACGCTCGGGCTTGCTCGTCGTGAAGGCCATGAGGCCGCGGACGGAACTCGCCGCGCGCTTGGCCGATCTATGTATTATGTCCAGTTCCCTCGATATATTCACGGGAGCCGATCCGTCGGCCTCGTCGAGGCAGGATTCGATCAGGGAGACCGCGCCTACGATGCCGCCGAGCGTATTGTTGAAGTCGTGCGCTATGCCGCCCGCCAGCGATCCGAGGGCCTCCATCTTCTGTGAGTGGCTCTGCCTGCGCAGCCGCTCGAGCGACTCCTCGGCGGCGAGTTTCTCACTGGTTACGTCGCGCGTGATGAAAGCCCATATATCCCCGTTGTCGCCGGGGATGGTGAACGCGCTTACCTGGAGCCAGCGAGGGGAGTCGTCGCGGCGGCGTATCTGGAATTCCACTGGATGCGGAGACTCGTCGGTCTGGTTCCTCACGGTACGTAGGACCAGGTCCGCTATGTAGTCCTCCGGGGCGCCGGCGGGTACGACGGACCTCTGGAGCAACCTGATGGGTTCCCCGAGGGCCTCTCCGACGGGGATGCCGGTCAGCTCCGCGAGCGGCTCGTTCCAGTAGATTACGCGTCCGGCGTCGTCGCTGACAGCGATGCCGTCCATGGAGCGCTCGATGAAACGGTCCATGAGGAGACCGGTATCCCGCGGCGAGAACGGAGCGAGGAAGCCGTACCGCTCTATGGCAACGTTGAGGCCGATGGCCCAGACGCTCGCCCACAGCACGCCGACCTTGGGGAAATCGACGCCGAGGGCTTCCAGTACGGTGTCCGTCGTGAAGCCGCCGGCGAGCGCGATCGCGTGCGTAATGACGAT
The DNA here is from genome assembly GCA_002839315.1 of Spirochaetae bacterium HGW-Spirochaetae-3. Lineage (GTDB taxonomy): Bacteria > Spirochaetota > Spirochaetia > Treponematales > UBA12059 > SZUA-370. The sequence goes on along the minus strand of PGXV01000008.1, from coordinate 276,630 downwards.
GATGCCTAGCATCATCCGTTCGCGGCGTGTTTCCGTGCGAAGCCAGGCCCTAGCGACCAGGAATATGCCAAGAAGGTTAATGACGAGATAGTACGCGGCGAAGGCGCTATAGCCGAGGCTGGGCCTGATATCTACGGACCAGTACCCGGCCCTCCGAACGGCGCCCCTGAGCAGAGGGCCGGCGAGGAGCCATGCGAAGAACAGCGCGACTGAATAGATCGCGATGGCGACGGCGCGCTGTAATCGCGGGTTCCTTTTCCTATTGTCGACGCCTAGCTCCATCGCGAGGCGTAGCCCTATCGCTGGGAAGAACGGCCAGCTCCAGCTCATGACTCGGGAGAGCGCTACTGTGATAGCCGGGTCGTCGGTAGCGTACGAAATAGCCGCCTGAAGGGCCCATACCGCCAGATCGGCGCACAGGAAGGCCGCAAGACGGTTAGCCTGGACCTTGGGCGCCAGTCGCCAAAGCCTGATCGCCGAGGAAATATATACGACCAAGGCCGCAATGGCCATCCTGGACAGCCAGAACGAAGCGAAAGATTCCGTCACCGTCGCCGCTCCGGCGCCGTTTTTGACGGGCGCCGACGTTACTATAGACCAGTGTCGCCGTTTTGGGAACTCTTATACGCGATCGCGTGGCGCGTGGCCGAGCGGCGGCCCTCTTAGGCTAGATCGGGACGCCGAGCTCCTTCAACGTCTCGGGTAGCGGCGATCCGCTCCGTTCGTCCCAGCCGAAGGCCTTGCGGTACATCCCGACCATCGCCTGTAGCGGTACGGTCTTGCCCGCGAGGGGGCCCCGCTCGAGCGGCGGCTCTCCGTACATCCGCGGATGCGCCAGCGGATAGTCGCGCGCGTATTCCTTGCCCGCGTCCGCCGCCTTCTCCCTGGCCCCGAATGCGGCCCTCGCCGTCTGTATCCGCCGACCCGCCTTCATCCACTCGTCGGGCGTCCGGTCCTCCCCCGTGGCAGCGTTCATCCAGTCGAAGAGCCGCCAGTGCTGGAGCCCCGTGGTCAGCGCGAACAGGCATCCGCCGGTAGCGTCGAGTAGCTGCTTGACGCAGGCGCCCGCCACCGACTTCCTCGCCTCCTCGTCGCTCGGGACGTATTCCCTGGACTTGGAGTACGGCCTCGTCACCGGCGGAGCCCAGCTGACGAATTCCCACAGGTGCGAGACGTTGTAGTAGACGCCGGCGGATATCGTATGCCTGCCGGGCGTCGGGTCCGCGGCGAACGAAACGGCCATCATCGGGTCCATGCGGCCGTCGTGCATGCCGGGCTCCTGGCCTCCGGCGTGTACCGCGACCTTCTCGGCGCCCTTGCCGATGCGCCTGGCCGCCAGCGCCACGCCGTCGGCCAGCGCGTCGCCGATGCCCCTGCGTTCCGCTATCATCGACAGCAGCGCCGCGATGGCCTTGCCGTCCCCCCAGCGTAGTTCGAGCCCGTCAGTATCGGCCTTCGTCAGTATGCCCCGCTCATAGCACTCCAGGGCGAACGCGACGACCGTGCCCGCCGAGATGGTATCGAGGCCCGAGCGGTTGCAGATGTCGTTGCACAGGAATACCGTGTCCAGGTCGTCGTTGAGCAGCAGCGATCCGAACGCGCAGCAGGTCTCGTACTCCGGCTTGTGCATGTGCTCGCCCTTGGCGCCGGTTCCGGCCGCGTCGCAGATGCCACCGCAGCCTATCACGCATGAATAGCAATGGTATTTCTTCGTCTCCCTGGCGACGATCGCGTCAGGGTTGAATCGACGGTAGCTACGGGCGCCGAAGTCCTTGACCGAACCCTCGTAGTTGCGCACCGGGGAGTCGCCGTTGACCATGCCCGCGGTATTGTTATAGATCGTTCCCCATTTTTTCAGTATCGCCGACGCGAGGATGCCGTCAACCGGTACGACGGTCTTCATGCCGAGCATCCTGCCCATCATCGGCATGAAGGCGCCCGTCATCACGCCGGGAATCTTGATCTTCGTTACCTTCTCGGCGAAGGCCTTGGATATCTCCTTGACCCTGGCGGGATCGGCGCACGGAATGGGCTTCGAGCCCGCCAGCGCCAGCGCCTTGAGCCGCTTCGATCCCATAACCGCGCCGACTCCCGAGCGTGCCGCGTACCGTCCGCCGTCGTTCGAGATACCGGAGATGAGCGATAGTTTCTCCGCGGCCGGCCCTATCGTCGCTATGGCCGGCTTCTTCTTGCCGGTCCACGCCGCCCTGACGCTATCCTCCGACTCTATCGCGTCGAGTCCCCAAAGGGCGGACGCGTCGATGAGCCGAGGTCCGTCCTCGTCGGCGATGAAAGTCACCGGCTTGGGCGACACGCCACGGAAGAGGATGCCGTCCCACCCGCATCGCTTAATCTCCGGCGAGAAGGTCCCGCCGCAGTTGGCGTCTCCCCAGCCGCCGGTCAACGGGGACTTGCAGCAGACCATCCATCGGCCGGTCATCATCGATCCCGTGCCCGTCAGGAGGCCGCTCATGAACGCCAGCACGTTTTCCGGTCCGAGCGGGTCGGCCCCGGCCGGAATCATGTCCGCCAGGAGCCTCGTCGCGACGCCGACTCCTCCGAGGAATTCCTCGTACAGCTTCTCCGGTACGGCCTTCTCCTCCATAGCGCCCGTCGACAGATCGACGATCAGGACCTTGCCCATGTTGCCGCGCATCGCGCCTCCTCTGCGGATATCAACCGCCCGGTAGTAATGAAAAGAACGAAACGACGTCGCCGTCACGCAGTACGCGGCTGGCCGCCGATTTCTCGTAGTTGACCACGCAGAACGTCGCCGCTATTCGCCTGAAAGGGATACGCAAGCGCTTAAGCAGAGCACCGAGCGTCGCTCCGTCCTCGAGCGCTACGAAACCGAGCTCGTCGATGGCGACGGTATCCGCGAAGGGGGGCGCGTAGACGCGTATTCGCACGGGGCCTCCGGATCGTTTAACGAAAACAGAATGCGTTCGGTTCTGATATGCTATAATCCATATACGATGATGTCAACAAAAATCGGGACCGAGTCCGCCGTAACCGCCAAGGGGCGGGCCGCGAAGGAACGCATATACGCCGCGTCTATACGCCTCGTCAACGCGAAGGGGTATGAGGCGCTCACCGTGCCCGCTATATGCGCCGAGGCCGGCGTCTCCATCGGCGCCTTCTACCATCATTTCGACTCCAAGGGCGACATACTTCTCCGGTATATCCGCGAAGAGAGCGACGCCTTGCTCGAATTCTATCGGCGGCTCGAGGATCTGCCGCGACGCGAGGCTATCCTCCGGTCGGTCGAGTGCTTCTTCGGCTTCTTCGCCGTAAAGGGCCGGGCCTTCGTCGCGGCGTTCCTCGGTATCATCTTCCAGAGCGGCGGCTCGTACTACGACCCGCGCGGTTTCTCGATAGTGGCGATCCTCGACGACGCGCTTGCCCGCGGCGCCGCCTCGGGAGAGTTCCACGGTTCGGGCGATCATATTCTCGGCCTGGCGCGCGGCGTCATCCTGGACCTGATGGTTTCCTGGTGCGTCGTCGCAGATAGCGCCGTCGTCGCAGATAGCGCCGTCGTCGATACGGCCGCGGACGGGCTCGTTAGCGCTGGCCGGGAACGTATGTCCCTACTTCTAGACCTGCTCCGGTATTGACTATCCGGCTTCCTCCAGGGTATATACTCAAACGATTAACGCCCGGATGGTGGAATTGGCAGACACGCTAGTTTCAGGTACTAGTGCCGAGAGGTATGGGGGTTCAAGTCCCCCTCCGGGCAAAAAGGACAGATCGCGCTCCGCGTGGTCTGTCCTTTTTATTGGCCCGGAGGCGGACTTGAACCGAGGATGCGCCGCGAGCCAGCGAGCGCAAGGCGCAGGATGCGCCGAAAGCATCCGAGGCGGTCCGGAAGGAGCGCGCACGATGCGCGCGACAAGAGGGCAAGTCCCCCTCCAGGCATCGAGCCCGAGCAGTGCGCAGGACTCGAGGGCCCGGGGTATCCCCGTTCGGCAAGATGACAGATCGCGCTCCGCGCGGTCTGTCCTTTTTATTGGCCCGGAGTGGGGCTTGAACCTTCCCTTGCTTCATTCAAGTCCAAAATAGCCGACAATAGAAGCGAACGCCCGCATGTCGGGCGAACGATCCGTTCTCCGGGGGAGGGGCGATGGGCGCGAAGGCCAAGAAAACCATTCTACTCGTAGAGGACCAAGCGATCATCGCGATAAACGAGCAAATGCTCCTGGAAAGGCTCGGGTACGACGTCAAGGTCGCGTATTCCGGAGAGCAGGCCATAGCCGAGTTCGAATCGGATGCTTCGATCGACCTCGCGTTAATGGACATAGACCTCGGTAACGGAATGGACGGTACCGAGGCCGCCGGCGTCATCCTCTCCGATCGCGACATTCCAATCGTGTTCCTTTCCAACCATACCGAACCGGAAATAGTCGAGAAGACGGAACAAATTACGTGCTACGGGTATATTTCCAAGAATTCCAGCCCGACGGTGCTTTCGGCTTCGGTGAAAATGGCTTTCAAGTTGTTCGAGGCCAAGACGATTAGCCAGGAGACAAACAGGAAACTGGAGGCGACCCTCGACGCCCTGCCCGACCTCTTTTTCGAAGTGGGCGCCGACGGTCGCTACTACGACGTCCATTGTCCGGATTCGAGCCTGCTCTACCTTCCCGCCGAGCTCCTGCTCGGGAGGAGGGTCCCCGACGTGCTGCCGCCCGACGTATCGGGCATCGTCATGTCGGCGATTGACGAGGCGTCGAGGAAGGGCGTCGCCAAGGGCTACCTCTACCGCCTATCGGTACCGTCGGGCCATGAATGGTTCGAAATCTCGGTCTCCAGGATGCAGACGCCAGGCGACGAGTCCCGCTTCATCATGATATGCCGCGACGTCACCGAGAGGGAACGGGCGGACGCGGCCCTGCAGGAAAGCAAGCGCTACGCCGAGAGCCTTCTCAACGTGTCCGCCGAGATCATCATGGCCACCGACCGCGAGGGAGCGATAACGCTGTTCAACGACAACGGGCATAGGTTGCTGGGTTACGAGCCGGGTGAGCTCATAGGGAGGAACTGGATAGATACCGGTCTTCCTGCCGACGTCCGAGCTGGAATCCGCGGGTTCCTGGCGACGCTGATGCGTAGCGCCGACGAGACCCTGGTCCCGCACGAGAACGACGTGCTCTGCAAGGACGGCGGCCGGAAGCGGATCCTTTGGCACAATACGGTGCTTCGGGATTCCGGGGGCCGCGTCGCCGGGGTGCTTAGCTCGGGCGAGGACGTGAGCGCGTACAAGGAACTCGAGGAGCGCTACCGGACGATAGTAGAGACGTCTCCCGACATAATTACCGTAACCGACCTGCAGGGGCGCATTCTGATGTACTCGCCTAAGGCGCTGTCGGTATTCGGCATAGAGGATGGTTCCGCGTATATCGGCGCTTCCGTCACCGACTTCATAGTGCCGGAGGATAGGGCGCGGGCCGGCGATAACCTCGGCCGCATGATGAGCGGCGAATCCCTCGGCGTCGAGGAGTACCGCGGCCTCAGGGCTGACGGTAGCGCCTTCGACATAGAGATAAACGGCGATTTCATCCGCGACAGGGAGAGACGCCCGGTCCAGATACTGTTCATCGGGCGCGATATAACGAAGCGCAAACGGCTGATCGGTATGTACCAGATGCTCTTCGACCTTTCTCCCGTGGGTATCGCCCTCTTCGATTACGAGACGGGCCAGATTCTCGAGTCCAACGCGTCGCTGCGCCGCATGACCGGCTATGACGAGGCCGAGCTCCTCGGCCTCACCATCGTGGACCTCACGGCTCCCGAGCACGTCGGGATGTCGACGGAAAGGATACGGGCCCTCGACCGATCCGGACTCGCCGAGGCGTATACCAAGGAATACGTCCGTAAGGACGGAACCCGCCTGCCCGTGTCGGTCAATTCGGCCGTCTTCATCGATTCCGATCAGCGCAAGGTCGTATGGGGGCTTATCGAGGACATAAGCAAGCGGCGCGAGGCCGAGAAAAGGGTAGAGGAAGCGCTGGCCGAGAAGGAGCTGGTCCTGAAGGAGGTGCACCACCGGATAAAGAACAACTTCTCGGTGATACAGGGCCTCCTCGGGCTTCAGTCCGGGACGGCGAAGGACGAGGCGTCCGTAGAGGCCTTCCGATCGACCGAGAGCCGGGTACGCAGTATGGCACTACTCTATGAGAAGCTATACGAGTCCGCCGATTTCGTCGAGGCGTCGATCGCCGCATACCTACCCGCGCTGGCGAGGGAGGTGACGTCTAATTTCACGGATATCGGCAAGGTGACCGTGGAAGCCGACGTCGAGGAAATAATGCTGGACGCCAAGCGGCTGCAGGCGCTGGGGATCGTCTGCAACGAGCTCGTCACGAATAGCATGAAGCACGCCTTCCGTGGGCGGGAACGCGGGACGATATTCGTACGGGCCGGGCGCAGGGCCGGCAAGGTCGTCGTTACGATAGGCGACGACGGCGTCGGCCTGCCGGACGGAGCGCCCTCCGATTCGAATGCCGGATTCGGGATGACGCTGGTTACGATGCTGGCCGGGCAGCTCCATGCCGGACTACGCTTCGAACGCGGCGGCGGCACGAGGACCATACTCGAGTTCGACGAATAGGAAAATTCGCCTTTCGTTTCGTTTTGCCTTCAGGAAAGCGATATATTCATCGTCATGCACTTTAAAGCATCGTTTGTCGCGTCCTGCGCCTTGCTCGCTTGTTCCTGCGCTACCGAATCCGTGAACAGGGACTTCCAGAGCCTCTTCGACGACCGGCCGTACGGCGCGCCCTCGTATCAGGGCGAGGACGTCAACGGTTTCCTGCCGGCGACCGTGTCGATCAAGACCAGGACCCAGACCTTCTGCCGCGACTACCAGTTCTGCCTCGTCGACGGCCGCGTATATTACAAGAGCATGAAATCGAGGAGCCCCGAGGACTGGCGGCTCCTCGCAGCTACCGGGTTGCCGCACTCGGGGAAGCGGGGGTTCCGTCCCGCCGCCAGGGTCGCGGAGATCGCCTCGGACGCCTATAACCTGTACGCTCTGTCGGACGAAGGGCGTATATACCAGATATCCCTGACGAGCGAATTCGGCGGCGGCGGCTTCAAGTGGATAGACCGGCTCGGCTGGCCGGACAAGACGCCGCTCGTCCTCAACGACCTCGTCGCGGGGAACAGGGCCTGGAGCGCGAGCATCAGGAACGAGCACGTGCTGTGGTACGAGGACGCGGCCGGGAACCAGCACCATTACGGAACGATCGGCGTCGTCAGCCTCTATTTCCTGAGCGACGACGGCCGCGAGATCCGCTTCGCCGATCCGGGCCTTCCGAGCGACTTCTCGCACCAGATACTCGGCCCCGAGCGCGGGGCGTTCGTCGCCGAGTCGCTGAGCGCCAGCGCCTCCACCCTGTTCGTCATCGACGACGCGGGTAATATGTATACCCGGCTGGCCGACTTCGATACGCTCGGCTACGACCCGATGTTCTTCAAGTACTCGTACGCCCCCGAGCGGGACGATACGCCCGGTAGCGACTACTGGACGAACTACTCGCCGTGGGCGCTGCCGGCCGAGGATTGGCGTCCGCAGGAACCGATACCGTTGCGCGGCCTCGCGGCTATAAGCTCGAGGATCACCATCCTTCAGACCGGCTACGGCAACGCGGCCCGCGAGCTACGCGTCGCGGGCCTGTCTCCCGAGGGCGAGGCCGGCTACTACTACAAGGATATATTCGAGGTCGAGTGGCGTTTCTCCCCCGCGCCCCTCTCCGTCGGCCCCGACGATTTCCTCGACGGCGGGCGCGTCGAGGCCGGCGTCGGCTCGCGCGGGCCGAGGCTGGAATCGACCCTGTCGGGCTCGCTGTGGCTGGACGGCGGCAGGGTCGAGGAGCTGTCGTTCCGGGTGCCCGACTTCGCCGTCAGGGAGGGCCCCTGCCGCCTGGAGGTTCGTCTCGCCCGCGAGCCGCGTCTCGCGGGCGATACGGTCGCGCTCGACCTGTACCCGGTCGATATGTGGACGTACATGAAGCGCTACGACCCGGGCCTGGACGGGACGCCCAAGCTCCTGTACTTCACCGTCGGCATACCTGACGGCGCCCTCGACGGCGTCCCGCCGGCGCTGGCCGAGCGCGTCAGGGAGCTGTTCGGCCCCATCGACCTCGAGGCGTTCTCCTGCCGCGGCGAGGCGACCGAGGACTATCTCCATATCGAGCTGCCGTTCGGGGAGCCGGGCGGCTCGTACCTGTTCCTGTCCGCCGGCGCCGCCGCCGACATCGACAAGGACCTGCTGCGCAGGCTGTCGCTAGTATGGTCGAGGCAGGTGGACCGCTACCTGTCCGACGAGCTGGTGCTCGACGACGTCGGCTCCCTGACCATCGCGAGGCGGACCGAGATAGAGGAGGTCGTCGCCCGGAACGTCAGGTACAGGGAGGATATCGAGAACGAGCTGAGGCTGTACCGCTCGTATACGAAGAGCTCCCGGCTGTCCCGCTGGAGCTACTCGGCGTTCGACCTCTTCGCGACGGTGACGCGGCTCAATATGGTCGACTATCCCAAGTTCAAGACCGTGACGAGCCACGGCGAAGAGATCATGGACGCCAACGAGAAGAGCTACCGATTCGTCGCTGACGCCAAGGAATGGACCTACGCCAAGCTACTGGAGCTCCTCGACCTTCGCATCGCCGAGTACGGGCGCGTAGTCGAGGCCTTCGACTCCGGCGCCATACGCGCATCGCTCGCGCCGGGGTACCGCGAGACATTCGCCGGGTACTTCGACGCGGTCCTTATGCCGAACGCCATCGCCGGAACGTCACCGTCGTCGGGTGGCGGGACCGCCGTTCTTACTCGGTTCTCCGCCTCGCCGCTGTTCCCCGGATTGGTACTGAGTATCCGATCGCCCGGTACCGATAGCGAAGTCGTCGTCCTCGTCGAGCTCGAGGATTCGGCCAAGCGCGTATTGAGGCGGAAGGGAAACGATCTTTCCGCGGAGCCGTTCGCGGCCAAGGCGACGTTGCACATCGTCTCGAACCGGACGGCGCGAGAGGCTGAGGACGCCTCGGGGCGCGTCGAGTGGGACGGTTCGACCTTCAGGATATGGCGCTCGGGATTAGCCCTGCCGAGGGATCCGCTCTTCGAGGGTAGCGCCGAATAGGTCGCTTTTACGTTTACCGGTAATGGCGGCGTGCGTATCCGGGATGCGCGACGCGATGGCCGGGCTCTCCTCGGAGGTCGGCCGGTTCACCGTGTGAAGGTCCCTATTCCCAAAGGCCGCGTCTCGATTCTCTCGCTTCCCGCTCGGCCGCGCGGAACTCGTCCATGAAGCGGAACGGGTACTTCGTATAGGCGAAGCCATAGCCGTCCGCCACTATCGACAGGTTGAAGCACGAACCGTCTTCCAGGAAGACGTACGCGAGCAGCCTGCCGTATCGGTCTCGCAGGTCTCCGTCAAACGCGAGTCGTACCGTCCTGCCCAGAAGCCTTTCCTGTGCATAGCGCGACGCTTCCGCGCCGAATCGCTCCACCGGCTTCCGCGGGTCAACCGTCTCCGGCGTATCCACGCCGATGAGCCGTACTTTTTCCGAGAGGCCGAGCCCCGTAGCCGCATCGGCAGACACGACGATAGTATCCCCGTCGACGATGCGCTCCACGCGGGCTACCGTCATCGACGTCAGATGGCTAGACGACGCCGCAAGACTACCGACTCCCCGCGGTATAAAAAAAATCCGGGGAGAGGCGGAAGCGGGGCAAGCCGCGGAGATGAACGCGACGATCGAGAAGAGCGTCGACATGGATCCATTCCTCATAAGGACAGTATAGCGGAAAGGCGTAGTCCGTCGTAGCGCTTGACGGGAGGCTCGGCCTGCGGGATAGTATGCTTACCGCGGGGACGGTATATGCGACAACGTAGTCGCGGTGTTCTACCACGACCACGTGTTCGTGCAGAAGGCTAGGGCCGCCGAGACGATGCGCCGCCTGTAAGGGCTGGCGGAGGGCAGATGGTACATTGTCATCAAAATAGGATACGTAAATCCATCTCGGTCATATGCATCGCGGTCTCGTTCCTCCAGCTTGCCGGGTGCCGAGGGAAGACGGCGCAGGCCGGTATTCCCCGCTCCGAAGAGGCCAGGGAAATTGATCGAATCGTCCGCGACTATCTGGTTAATGGCGAACAACCCGGAATAGCGGTCGCGATGGTTGACGGCGGCGTTCTTTCCTGGCAAGGTCGGTACGGCCTCGCCGACAGGGACCGGAAGGTTCCCGTGACCGACCGGACCCTGTTCGAAGTCGGGTCGCTTTCCAAGCTCCTCACCTGCGCGGCGGTGCTCCGGCTCGCCGAGCGCGGATTAGTCGACATCGACCGGCCTTTCGTCGAATACGTTCCCGATTTCTCGATAGGCTCGCCCTTCCCTACCGGGGTAGAGGCGATTACGGTAAGAATGCTCCTGACGCACCGATCGGGCCTCATGGCCGACGACGACGCCTGGGAGACGACGCGTCCCGAGCGCTATCTATATAGGGCGCTGTTGCCCTATCTGTTGGATAAGAGTCTACAGAGCCAGCCGGGCCGCGTCATGCGCTATTCCTCCTTCGGGTACCATCTCCTCGGCCTCCTCGTGGAGAGGGTCTCGGGCGTCGAGTACGCCGCGTACATGCGGGATAACCTCCTCGGCCCCTTGGGCATGGACGAGGCGTCTTTTGACTACGCCTCCGTCAATCCCGACCTTCTGGCGCGGGCTTACGGTTATAACGCTGCTTGGGACAAGATACCTATGGACGAGATTCGTCCCGCCGGCTCCCTACGGACCAGCGTCGGGGAGCTGACTCGATTCGCCCTCATGATCTTAAACGGCGGCAGCATAGACGGCCGCGTTGTCCTCGAGCCCGAATCCGTCGCCGAGATGATGGTTATCCAATCCGTAGATGACATGGACGCTCCCGGCGATCGGATGACGCTCGGATTTTTCGTCGAGACGGTCCGATCGGCGACCGAAGGCGGCGAGGATTCGGTAATCCTGTACCATTTCGGCTCTGGCAGGCATAGATCGATGCTGGCGCTCGCGCCGAAAAGCAAGAAGGGCGTCATACTCTGCGCAAACGATTGGAGCGTCGCAAGATCGAAACCGGATTTGTTCTCCCGCGTCCGAACGGTCTTTACGGAGCATGCGTCGCGGTAGAAAGCCCCCCCCGCCGTTCGGGAAGCCCCCCGGCGCCTGCGAGCTCTCTGTATCACGCGTAGGCCGCCGAACGGGGGCTGGTCGCTCGTAATCTAGACCCGCATTTCCAATACCAGGATAGAGGGAAGATAGTAGAGTATATAATCTTTCGGAGTACGATGGCGAATGCCTTAGCCACGTTAGGAGCCCGCGATGCCGATACCGATGCCGTTATGCCGCATTCCCGAGACCCGCGCCGACGTAGCGCTGAACCTGTCGATGGTCACGAGGCACGGGCTCGTGACCGGGGCCACCGGCACGGGCAAGACCGTGACGCTACAGGCGCTGGCCGAGGCCTTATCCCGAGCGGGGGTACCGGTGCTCTGTTGCGACATCAAGGGCGACCTGTCCGGCATAGCCGCGGCGGGCGGCGATAATACCAAGATAGCGGCGGCCTTCGGAAGGCTGGGGCTGCCCGAGCCCGAGTACGCGGCCAATCCGACGGCGTTCTGGGACGTCGCCGGGGCCAAGGGCCATCCGCTCAGGGCGACCGTATCCGACCTCGGCCCCCTGCTCCTCGGCCGCCTGCTCGGCCTCAAGGAGGTGCAGGCCGACACCCTCAGGCTACTCTTCCGCGTCGCCGACGAGCGGGGCTTGCCGATACTGGACCTGGCCGACCTGCGGGCCATGGTGGAGTGGGCGACGGCGAACGCCGCCTCGCTGAAGGCCGAATACGGACTGATGTCCGGCTCGAGCCTCGGGGCTATCCAGCGATCGATACTAGTACTCGACGACACTGGCGCGGGCCGCTTCTTCGGGGAGCCGGCGCTCGACATAGCCGATCTCATGCGCGTCGACGCGAACGGGCGCGGCGTCGTAAACGTGCTGGCCGCCGACGGTCTGATGGCGGAGCCGGAGCTATACGCCACGGTGCTCCTCCACCTGCTAGGTGAGGTGTTCGAGGAACTGCCGGAGGCCGGCGACCCGGACAAGCCGAAGCTGGTTCTCCTGATCGACGAGGCGCACCTGATGTTCGACGGGGCCCCGGCCGCGCTCGTCCAGGCGGTGGAACGAACGGCGCGGTTGGTACGATCCAAGGGCGTCGGGCTATGGCTCGTCACGCAGAGCCCGCTGGACGTACCCGAGTCGGTGCTCGGACAGCTCGGTAACCGTATCCACCACGCGCTGCGCGCATATACTCCCAAGGATCGCAAGGCCGTGGATTCGGTGGCCGAGACGCTACGGCCCAATCCCCTCGTGGATGCGGCGGCCGTCATCACGGAGTTGGGCGTCGGCGAGGCGCTAGTCTCGTTCCTCGACCGCGAAGGCCGGCCGACGCCGGTAGAGCGCGTGATGGTGGTGCCTCCCGCATCGCGTATCGGCCCCCTGGACCCAGGAGAGCGGGCGCGTATCGTCGCCGCCTCGCCTATGGGCGCGCGCTACGGCGAGGCGCTGGACAGGGAATCGGCCTACGAGATCCTGAAGGGCAAGATTGCGGGCGGGATCGGCGCGAAGGCGGACGAGACGAAGTCGGGAGCCGCCCGCGAGCCGACCATCGAGGAGATCGAGGCCGAGCTCAGGGGCCTTCCGCCGGAACCGGCGCCGAGGGAGCCGGCGGGGCGTACCCTCGCGAAGCGGGAACCAGCCCGACGGGCGAACGGGGGCGTCGGGCTCGCGGAAGACCTTGCCCGCGCCGCGCTGTCGGCCGCTGGCAGGGAACTGGGCAGGCAGGCGGTACGGAGCCTGCTCGGGACGAGGCGACGCCGGCGCTAGCCCTCGAGATCAGCTACGCCTATAATCTCCCCGGAGGCACTACGATGAAAGCAATACTCGAGAGCGTGGCCGAATACAACGCGGCGGCGATGGACGCCATGCTGGCGGCGATAGCGAAGGCCCCGGCCGGATTGGCCGCCAGGGACGTCGGGCTGTATTACAAGAGCGTCGACGGCACCGTGGAGCACCTGGCCTGGGCGCTGGTACTATGGCTCAAGCGCTATGCCGGCTTCGGTTCGTACCACTGCCTGGCTTCTAGCGCGCTTATAGCGAAGCCTTTGGATGAAACCCGCGACGGCGTCCGGGGCGATTCGGAAAAGACGGCCGCCCTGCTGCGCGAGGCGGACGCCTTGATGATTGAATTCGTCAAGGAAGTGCCGGAATCGGAACTTTCGCGCCGCGTGACCTATCGAACGACTGACGGCAAGGAATTCTCGCGTACGTTCTGGCATACGATCTTCCAGGTCCTTAACCACGGCACGCACCATCGCGGCGAGATATCCGCGATCCTGGACATGAACGGCGTCGCCAACGATTTTAACGGCTTCACCTCGTATCTATACTGAGTTCAGGTACTTCTCGCGGATTCCGCAGGCCCGTTGGTAAGTATCGAGTCGAGGGCGAATCCCGCTACGACTACGAAAGTGCCGACGAGCTTGCGCCAGTCGAAAACGCCGTCCCTGACCAGGTCCAGCGCGACGCCGGCGAGCGCCTGCCCGGAGAACATCAACAGCGTCGCCGAGAAGACCGGTATCCTGGGTAGTATCAGGTTGGCCGATATCACGACGGCGACGCCCATCGCGCCGCCGCCGAGCGCGAGGAAGGGGCCGGCGGCGACGACCGTCCGAGCGGCTCCCGCGAGCGGCAGGCGGAGCGCGGCTACGATGGCGAGCGTTGTCGCGAGGCCGACCGTATAGTTGGTCCTTACGCTCATCAGCACGCCCTTCCTGCGTCCCAGTTCGGCGTTGAGCACCAGAGCGAGGCCCGTGCACGCTCCCGAAGCAAGCGATACGACGATGGGGAAGGCCTCGGATCGCCAGTCGCCGGCTATGACCGCGACGCCCGCCATGGCGATCGCGATGCCGGGCAAGCGTCTGGCGGACAGGGGCCGTCTAGCCCTGCCCAGTAGCCCTATGGCATCGGAGAAGATGGAGAAGGCCGCTTGGCCGAGCAGCATGACGGCTACGGCCAACGAGGCGCTGATGGCGCTGAATGCGTAATTGCAGGTAATTACGGTACCGACGCCCATGAACCCGCCGAAATACGAGTAGAGAGGAATCCGGCCCGGTATACGTTCTTCTCGGCGTACGAGCGATACGGCGGAGATCGTCGCGAGTCCGACGACGTGAATCACTATGGTGGCGACGAGGTAGCCGACCCGTTCTGAAAGCCGGCTGTTTACCCCGTTCATCATCGTTATGAGCGCCCCGACGAGGGGCGTGAGCGCGCTATACATTACGGGCCTGCCTTCGAGTCGAGTATCGCGTTTCGCGCGCGGTTTTCATAGGACATATGTCCTGCCCGGCGCGCCATCGTCTAATCATCTAATCGTCGAAAGCGAGCACGCGTCGCAGGCCATATAGGACTACGCGTAGTCGCCGTATCGCGAATTTGCGAACGGAATAACCGTTTCGTATAATTAAGTATGTTTCCACTGAACGAGCCTGAAGCGGATTCCCGAGGATTCTCAGGCCGACTCTCTATAGTGTTGGCCGCGACCGCCGACCTCAACGAGATGCTCGCTGAGCCGGAAAGGCTGTACGCTAGCCTCTTGGACCGGCTTGGCGGCGCCGTACCATTCTACTCGGGTAGCCTCCACGTGGTCGACGGCGACTCCACCCGCATCGTGGCCGTGCACGGCGGCCTCGATCCCGATACGGTCATGGGACTGCGCTTCGCGCTGGATAGCCGTTTCCCGAATAACGAGGTCGTCAGGACAAAGAAGCCCGTGGCCTTCGCCGACGTGCGCGCTTCGTATCCCGTGTTCGTCGAGCGGAAGGACGAGCTATATTCTGGGCATATCCGTTCCTGGCTGGGCGCGCCGTTGATAGCGGCTGGCTCGGTCGTCGGGATGCTGGCTCTGGACAGGGACGAGGTCAACCCGTTCGATGGCGGCGAGATACGCATCGTGCAGGCCTTTGCGGACAATGCGGCCGTGGCATTCCGTAACGCTCGAACCTACCGCGAGCTGCAGGAGGCGCTGGCGTCCCGCGACGCACTCATGCGCGAGACTAACCACAGGGTAAAGAATAATCTGCAGCTTGTCTCCGGCCTCATAGACCTTCACGCCAGCCGCGTGAAGGACGCGGACGCGCGCGAGAACCTGGCCGAGCTGCAAATGCGGATAGCGACCATATCGTCGATTCACGAGCGGCTCTATATGTCCGCCGACGCGGCTCGTATCGATCTGGATGATTACCTGCGCGGCATCGCCGAGGACGTCTTCGGATCCTTCCAGCGCCCTGGTTCCGGGATAGCGCTGGAGACCGACCTGGATACGATCAGGCTGGATCCGGGCGTCGCGCTTCCGCTGGGCCTGATCGCGAGCGAGCTGATCATAAACGCCCTCAAGTACGCCTTTCCCTCGGGCCGCGACGGGCTCGTTTCCGTTCGACTACGGAGCGTCGGCGCGTTCGGCGAGTTCACGGTCGCCGATACGGGCGTCGGAATGATTCCGGGCGCCGCGAAGTCGGGCGGTTTCGGCATAGAGCTCGTCGAGAGCCTCGCCGAGCAGATAGGCGGACGCGCAGCCCTGGAATCCATGCCTGGCAGCACGGCTTGGACCGTGCGATTCCCGTTGGAGTAGGGCCGCCGCCTTTCCTCTGGCATCGCGTCGTCCGTTCGTTGTAGACTGCGCTCCCATCGGGGGGATCGGGCGATGGCGGTAACGAAGGCATTCGACAACGACAGGTACATAGCGGAGCAGGCGTCGTATATACGCGAGCGTATGAAACGCTTCGAGGGGCGGCTCTACCTGGAGTTCGGCGGCAAGTTGCTCGCCGACTTCCACGCCGCGCGGGTGCTGCCCGGCTACGATCCGAACGTCAAGATCCGGCTCCTAAAAGAACTGGAGCGCGACGCGGAGATCGTGCTGTGCATCCACGCCGGCGCCATCGAGCACCGTAAGGTACGAGCCGATTACGGCATCACCTACGACGCGGACGCGATGAAGCTGATAGACGACCTGGGCGAATGGGGGCTGTCCGTATCGGCGGTCGTCATAACGCGCTGGGAAGCGCAGCCGGCGGCTAAGGCCTTCAGGACGAAGCTGGAAAACCGAGGCGTCGCCGTCTACGTGCACGAGCCGACCAGGGGCTACCCGACCGACGTCGAGCGCATCGTCTCGGAGGAAGGCTACGGGGCCAATCCGCGGATAGCCATCACCAAGCCGCTCGTCGTGGTTACCGGGCCGGGACCGGGTTCCGGCAAGATGGCCACCTGCCTGTCGCAGGTCTATCACGATCGGCTGATAGGCGAGCGCGCGATGTACGCCAAGTTCGAGACCTTCCCGATATGGAGCCTCCCGCTCAAGCACCCCGTCAACATAGCCTACGAGGCGGCCACCCTCGACCTTCGCGACTTCAACCTGATCGATCCGTTCCACCTGGAGGCGACCGGCGAGGTGGCGGTCAACTATAACCGCGACGTCGAGTCTTTCCCGATACTCAAGGGTATCCTCGACCGTATAACCGGCGAGGCCGACGCGTACCGTTCGCCTACGGAGATGGGCGTTAACCGGGCGGGCTTCGCCATCGTCGACGACGAGGCCGCCCGCGAGGCGGCGAGGCAGGAGGTCGTCAGGCGTTACCTCCGTTGCGCCAGCGAGTATATGATGGGCATGGCCGACAAGGCCTCGCTCGACAAGGCGGACCTGCTCTTGAAGGAGCTGGGCATAAGCCCCGAGTATAGGCCCGTCGTGCCCGCGGCGCGCCTCGCCGCGGGCGAGGCCCAGGCCTCGGACCCCGCGGGCCCGAAGGGCGGGGACGCCGCCTTCTGCGGGGCCGCGCTGCAGCTACCGTCCGGCGAGATCGTAACCGGCAAGAATTCCAGGATGCTCCACGCCGCGACGGCGGCCGTGCTCAACGGCGCCAAGCGCCTCGCGGGGCTCCCGGACCAGATACTGCTCCTGTCCCCCTTGGTGATCGAGTCGGTCGCGAGCCTCAAGCGCGAGGTACTGGGGCGGAAGAGCGCGAGCCTCGACGTCGACGAGGCGCTGATCGCCCTATCCATCAGCGCGACGCTGACGCCGATGGTCCAGGCCTGCGTCGACAGGCTCCACGAGCTGCGCGGCTGTCAGATGCACCTGTCCCATATACCGACGCCCGGGGACGAGGCCGGCCTGCGCAAGCTCGGCGTCAACCTGACATCCGACCCGGTCTACGCGTCCAAGCGGCTCTTCGTAGAGTGAGGGCAGGCCTATAGGAGCGGCGAGAAGAGCCTGAGCACCTGCAGGAACACGCGGCCCGTCATCGTCCTCGGTCGGTACTCGCCCGGGGCGACCGGGTCGCAGCGTTCCAGCGTCCGCTCGAAGTCCTCCCTGACGGCGCCGACCGCGGGCCCGCCGTATATCACGGCGCCGCACTCGTAGTGCAGGTAGAGGCTCCTGTAATCCAGGTTGGTCGTGCCGACCACCGCGACGGCGTCGTCGGACACGAAGGTCTTGGCGTGCATGAACCCGTCCACGTACTCGAATACCTTGACGCCGGCCGATACGAGCTCGTCGTAGTACGAGCGCGTCGTCATGTGCACGTAGCGCTTGTCCCAATGGCGCGGCGTTATGATCCTGACGTCCACGCCGCTCTTCGCCGCGAGGCAGAGCGACGTCATTATGGTATGGTCGACGATGAGATAGGGCGTCATGATGTACACGTATACCTGGGCCGAGTTTATTATATTTAGGTAGACCGACGCGCCGACGTTCTCGTAGTCCATGGGGCTGTCCGCGTACGGCTGGACGTACTGGCCCCGGCCGGGCTCCGGCCGCGGAGGCGCGATGAAGTCCCTGTAGTCGTCATGGCCCTTGGTCTGCAGGTTCCACATGTTGAGGAACATGACGGTGAGGCTAGCGACGGCGTCTCCCGCTATGAACACCGCGGCATCCTTCCAGTGGCCGTACTTGTCTACCTTGTTGATGTACTCGTCGGCGAGGTTGACGCCCCCGGTGAACGCCACCCTGCCGTCCACGACCACTATCTTGCGGTGGTCGCGGTGGTTGAGGAGGGTGGACGGGAAGGCGCTCGCCGGATTGAAGACGGCGCAGCGTATGCCGGCCGCCTCGAGCGTCCGCTTGTAGTCCGTGGGCAGGGTCAGGAGGCAGCCTATGTCGTCGTACATGACCCGCACTTCCAGCCCGAGGGCGGCCTTGGCGGTCAGTATCTCCAGCACCGAGTTCCACATGAGGCCTTCCTCGATGATGAAGTACTCGAGGAAGATGAACCGCTCCGCCTTGGAAAGCTCCGCCTTGAGCCGCTCGAATTTCGCCTCGCCGGAAGTCAGGTACTCCGATTCGGACGCGCCGTAGACGGGGAACCCGGCCGTCGCGGTCAGGTAGCGCGCCTGCCTGCCGAAGTCTGCTCGCATAGAGGCGACCGCCTCGAGCGCGGTCGGATCCTGGACCATCAAGGGTTTCGCGGCCGCGTCAAGCGACGCTATCCGACGCTGGAGCCGCCGCGACGAAGGCTGCAGGCCGAAGAATAGGTAGAAGAAGCCGCCGAAGACCGGCGCCAGGAGAATCAGTATCGACCAGATGAGCTTGTACGACGGGTCGGTGTTGGACTTTACGATATGGAGCACGGCGAGAAGGCTTATTATTGAGAGGGCGATGTCGACGTACACCGAGTACTCGCTCGAAGTCCACAGAGTCCAGGCCAGCAACCAGAGCTGGGCGACTATGAGGACGGCGAGCACGAGCGCCCGTATTATCTTCGGCCTTATTCGTAGCTTCATCTGGCTCATCCGCCGATATTCTACTCCGGTTATCACGCGCATGGAAGCGGGTTCGTCGATGGGCGGCTCCGTCGTCTCGTTTGACATCGGCCCCGTGCCGTATTACGCTATCACCCGCCATGAAGCTCACGGTATTAATCGATAATAGCGCCATAATCGACCGCTACTTCCTCGCGGAGCCCGGCTTCTCCTGCCTGCTCGAGGACGACGATACGATGCTACTGTTCGACGCCGGCTATTCGGCCGCGTTCCTGGATAACGCCGCGGCCATGGGGATCGACCTGGGCGCTATCGACGCGGTCGTCCTCTCCCACGGGCACGACGACCACGCGGGAGGGCTGCGGCATTGGCTGGCGCGGGGGCCGGCGGCCGGCGGCGGGAGAAGGCCGGCGCTGATAGCGCATCCGCGGGCCTTCGACCCCAAGCGCCTGGGCGACCTGGCGATCGGGTCCCCGGCCGGTCTCCCGGAGCTGTCGTCGCGCTTCCAGCCGCGCCTGTCTAGCGTGCCGCTGGCCCTCGGCGCGCGCTTCGTATTCCTGGGCGAGATACCCCGCCGAAACGGCTGCGAGGCGAGGGAGCCCATCGGGGATACCGACGGGCCGACGGGGACGATCCCCGACTACATCGTCGACGATAGCGCTATCGTCTGGAAGGGCGACGAGGGGCTCGTCATCGTGACGGGCTGTTCTCATTCGGGTATCGTCAATATAGCCGAATACGCCATCGAGGTGTGCGGCGACGATAGGGTCGCGGACATCGTCGGCGGCTTCCATCTGCTGGAGGCTACGGACGAGAGGCTGGGCTTCACGGCCGGGCGACTCAAGAGGCTCGCTCCCCGGGCCGTGCATCCCGGCCACTGCACCGACCTCGCGGCCAGGATACGGCTCGCCGCCGACCTGCCCGTCCGCGAGCTGGGCGTCGGATTGGAACTCGAATACCGTTAGCGTCCCCGGCCCGCGGCGCGGGAGCGGCGCGCGTTCCGCGCTGGTATTATCAGATCGATGCGGGGGTAGCATGCGGATATGGTCGATCCATCCCAAGTACCTGGACTCGAAGGGGCTGGTCTCCGCGTGGCGGGAAGGCCTGCTCGCGAGGAAGGTCCTGGAAGGAAAGACGAAAGGATACAAATCCCATCCTCAGTTGGCGCGATTCAAGAATCATCGAGATCCGATCGCCGCGATAAACATATATCTGAACGATGTGTATAACGAATCCCTGGATAGGGGATATAATTTCAATAAAACAAAAATATATAACTATGAAAGAACTGGCCCTGCGGTGATCGACGTTACGGCACAACAGCTTAGATACGAATTCGAGCTGCTTAAGCTTAAGCTGAGAACAAGAGACGTCGAGCGATATCGCGCATTGCTCGGAACGAAGGAAATAGAGGCGAATATGCTATTTAGAGTTATTGACGGTGAGATCGAAGGCTGGGAAAAAGTCAAGGGCGAGGTACTGGAGCGCCTGTGACGTCTAGGTCCCGGGGCCTTCCCCTGTACTACCGCCCGTCGCTCGGTTCGGCTATACTAGCGCCATGAGTGCTACCCGGGGATCGGCGCCCGGCTTGCGCGCCTTCGCCAAGCTGTGCGGCGCCGGCAATGACTTTATAGTATTCGACGCCTCGGACGGCGAGGGCGATCCGTCGTCCGCCCATATCGTGAAGCTGTGCGACCGTCGCTACGGCGTCGGGGCCGACGGCCTCATGGTACTGCGCCCCGGCGCGGGCGGCGTCGCCTTCGAGGTGAATTTCTACAATGCGGACGGCTCTGGGGGGATGCTGTGCGGCAACGGCGCACGCTGCGCCATAGAGCGCGCCCGTATCCTCGGCCTCGCGCGCCCGGGCGAAACCGTCCGCTTCCGCTTCGCCGGCGCGGATTATTCGGGAGAATCGCTGTCCGAGGGTAAGGCTCGCTTCGATATGGATCCGCGCTTCCGCATGGACGAGCCCCGTGAAATACGCGTCGGCGGGTTGTCTATACGAGGCCGCTTCGTGGACGTCGGCAGCCTGCATTTCGTGATGGATATAGCCGGCATAGTTGACGGATCCGGCCGGCGCGCCTTCGGCGATATCGACGCGGTACCGATGGAGTCGCTCGGGGCGGCCGTCAGGCGGCATCCCGACTTGGGCCCTCTCGGTGTAAACGCCAACTTCACGGAGCTTCGCGGCGGCCGGCTGTACGTCCGTACCTTCGAGAGGGGCGTGGAGGCGGAGACCCTGGCCTGCGGTACCGGTTCCGCTTCGAGCGCGCTCGTCCGCTGGAGGGAGGGCCAGGCCCTTCCGCCCGTCGTCGTGGTGCCGCGGAGCGGCGACGAGCTCGTCGTCGACTTCGACGCCGACGGACCCGTGCCGTCGCGCTTGTCGCTGACCGGCCCGGCGTTCCAGGTCTTTACCGGCCGCTTAGGCCCCTGAGCCAGCGCAGGATCCCGGGGAAGATCGACGCTACGGTCTTGGATAAGCCGGAACCGTAGCGGGTGGCGAAGTCCCTCGCGGCGTCCGATGCGGAGTAGTGGATACCGTAGCGCTTCTTGAGCGCGTCCCAGTGCTTGACGATATACAGGTACAGGTCGCCGACCGTGCGACCGCGGAAACGCGCGTCAAGTCGCTCGGCGCGTATCGTGCCGGCTATCGGCGCGTAAACGGTCCGGTACCACGAGTCCAGCGCCATCACGAAGTCGATCTCCTTCTCCGAGCCCTCGTTCAGGTAGTACTTGTGCACGAGGATGTGCTCGACGATCTGGTCGTAGGCGCCCGGGCTCGTAAAGTCCAGCCCGGGATCGTCGGTCACCTGATGGAACAGGGTCTGCGCGTAGAATTCCCTCTTCTCGTACGCTATCAGCGCCCGGCGTATATCGTCGATGTCCATGCCCTTCTCTATGCGTATCGTCGAGCTGAGCGATACCACCTCGGCGTCGATCATCACCGCGCCCTGTAGCTTGGCGACCGAGACCCGGTGGTTGCCGTCCCGGACGAAATAGGCGCCGCCGAGCTCGTACAGGCGTATCGGCGGCAGTATCACGTCGCGGTAATGGGCGGAGTCGACGCGGACCCAGCGGTCGCGCAGGTAGCCGTGCCGGGGGAGGAATCCGCGCGCGAAGTCCCTGTAGCGTCCTTCCGAGCCGATGATCAGCTCGAGCGGTACCGGCACGACGCCGCGGTATTCCTCGCCGCGTATCTTGAGGATGGACCGGACCTCGCCGAGAGCCAGGAGCTGCCTGCGCCCCGGGGAGAGGAACCCGCCTATCCGGGAGAGCGACTCGCGCATCCTCGCGCGGGAGAAGTCCATGTCCGCCATCTCGTCGAACGTATCAGGCATGGTCGGCTTCCGTATCCAGCACATAGTGCCCGTAGACGTTGACGACGGCTGTATCGCGGTAACGGGTGATACGCGGTTCGCGGGCGTCGTAGAGATGCACGTGGCCGTGGACCAGGTATCGGGGCTTGAATACGCGCATCAGCCAGAGGAACGCGTCGAAACCTTGATGGCACCGATCCTCCCTGTCGTTGATGCCGCGCGGGGGCGCGTGGGTCAGCACGATGTCGACCGCCCTGCCCCGGAACAGCCGGTTCCAGGCGAGGGCCGGGGCCTTGGCGAGTACGCGGATCCACATCTGCGCCTGACTGAACTGGTTCTGCCCGGAATTGTACTTAAGCGACCCTCCCAGCCCCATGACGATGAGTCCCGATTCCCTTCGTATCTTGAATCCTACGTAGGTCGCGCCGAGCGACCTCGTATAGTCGTGCGACGGGGACGGCCTTGTCTCCGTGCTCGCGCGGTAATGCGGTAGCTCTTTAAGGTTATGGTTGCCGAACACGAACAGGAGCGGCCTGTTGAGCGCGCTGACTATATACGACAGGTACTCGAGCGGGAGGTCGCCGGCGCCGAGCGCCAGTTCGGCGTCGCCGAATCGCTCCCGTATGTTTATCGAATCGACGAGCGGATCGATCGTGTCCGAGACGCAGAGTATCCTCATGTACTGCGAGTATCGGACGCCGGCGCCTGGCGGGTCAAGTCCGTTTGCTATTCCCGAGAGGCTCGGGTATCATAGGAGTCCTATGAAAGGCATCATCGTCGCCGCCGGTTACGGCACCCGCTTCCTGCCGGTCACCAAGACTGTGCCCAAGGAAATGCTTCCCCTCGTCAACAAGCCCTCGATAGCGTTCGTCGTCGACGAGTTCGTCGCGTCCGGTATCGAGGACATCGTCATCATCACCAGCCGCCGCAAGAAGGCGCTCGACGACTACTTCGACCACGAGGCCGAGCTCGAGGCGCTGTTCGCCCGAGAGGGCAGGGCCGACAAGGCCGCTCTGATCGAGCCGCCCGCCGCCCGCATATCGTTCGTGCGGCAGACGGAGATGCGAGGCACGGGGCACGCGCTGCTACAGGCCGCGCCCCTCCTCGGCGGCGAGCCCTGCGTCGTCGCGTATCCGGACGACCTGCACTTCGGGACGCCTCCGCTGGCCCGCCAGCTGATGGACGTGTACGAGGAGACCGGGCATTGCGTGCTCGCCGCGGTACACGATCCGGGAGACGTCTCGCGCTACGGCGTCATAGACCCGGCGCCGGACGGTACGGGCGTCAAGGGATTCATAGAGAAGCCGGCGAAGGGATCGGAGCCCAGCCACGAGATATCGATAGGCCGCTACCTGTACACGCCCGAATTCTTCGAGCTGCTCGCCGAAGGCTGGAAGAAGCACGGTACGGGCGAGTACTACCATATCTACGCCCTCGACCGGATGATAGCCGCGGGCAAGGTGTCGTGGAAAGGCGTCGAAGGAACGCGCCTCGACACGGGCGAGCCGGCCGGCTACCTGGAGGCGATACTCGAGTACGCGTGGCGAGACCCGTCCTACAAGGCGGTCGTCGAACGGTTCATGGAGGGGAAGCGATGAGCGAGCCCGCCGGGCCCGTCGGACTCCTGGCGGTCCATCACGTAGCGGCTATCTGCTCGGATTACGAGCGTAGCAAGCGTTTCTACGTCGAGGCCCTCGGCTTCGGCGTGGTGGCCGAAGCGTGGCGGCCCGCCTCGAATTCGTGGAAGCTGGACCTGGCGCTAGGCGGCCGCTTCGTCCTGGAGCTGTTCTGGTTCCAGAATCCGCCGCCGCGCCCGGACGCTCCCGAGGCGGCCGGGCTCAGGCACCTGGCGTTCGCCGTCGCCGATATAGAGGCGAGCCGGGCGGCCCTCGAGTCGCGCGGCGTAACGGTAGAGCCCGTCCGCGTCGATCCGGCCACCGGCAAGCGCTATACCTTCTTCAAGGATCCCGACGGCCTGCCGCTGGAACTATACGAGGCTTAGGTCGCGAAGAGCCTCCATACCCGCGGGATCGTCTCCTGCCAGGCCTCGAGGAACGCTACGAAGGCCTCCGCCTTGGCCCGATACTCGTCGGCCGGGCGGGCTTCCGCGAGAATCGCGTTGTTGAGGAATTCCTGGAACTCGGCCCGGTCCGTATCGACGAACTGGAGCGCAGCCTTGATGCTCGACGATACCGCCTTGTACTCGAGGTCGTCCTGGACGAAGTGCTCCAGGAAGCAGCCGAGCGACTCGGGGGCGAACCCGAACAGCTTGGCCTTCTCTCGCAGGTACTTGAAGCGTAGGATATCCTGCCGCTGCCGCATCCAATAGGCGCCGTTCCGCTTCGGCGGGAGGTGGAGGAGCACGAGCTCCTTATCGAAGTAGAATTTATAGCCGCAGCGCCTCGCGTTGAGGACGTAGTCGTCGTCTTCACCGCGCGTGCCGTACGGGTCGAAGGGGACCCTCAGGAACATGCCGGCGTTTAAGACCATGTTGCCGCCGAAGGCGACGGAGCAGGACGACAGGCTGTCCTCCGCCTCGAGCTCCCTCCTGACCGCCTCGTTGAACAGCGTATCCTTCGGCCAGTCCTCGAGGACGGCCGTGGCCTGGCCGTCGTATACCTTATGGCCGTCTCCGTTGACGACGCATCCGGTCTTCCCGAGGACCTCTACGCCGTCGTCGGCGCGGCCCATGTTGCCCAGCGCTACGCGGAGGTACTCGCCGTCTATGCATTCGTCGTCGTCTATCATCACGACGTTCTCGAATCCGTGCAAGGCGGCGTATATCAGCCCGATGTTCCTTACGCCGCCGTAGCTGGTCATTGCGACGGTGCCGGTCATGTCGACGGGGAACCCGTTGTCCCTGAGCGCGCCGATCATCGCCGCATGGTCCTCCTCGGAGAAGACCCGTACGTCGATCGACCTCCCCTCGGCGATCCTCCTGACCTTGGCCACGATCTCGCCGTCCAGCGGCGCCGGGAACAGCACGACCGGGTCCGGGTAGGAGACGGCCTGGAGGTTGTCCAGGGTTCGCGCCAGCGTCCCCTCCTCGTCGATAGGGACGGGATGGTCGAATACCTTCCAGGAAGGTTGGCCGGAAGTCGTCCAGTATGTAGGGATGATCATGCAATTACCCATCGATCGCTCCAATTCATCTCTTTTAGTAGGAAATAAAAACTAACGGAGCATTACACTCTAATGTCGGCTCTGTCAAGAACTGCCCGTCGGTCGGTCGGCTGGGGATACTCGGGACGAAATAGTCTGGAAAGCATATATGTGCAAACCATAGAATAAATTATCAGGCTTTTACCCGATCGGGGCGATACAGGGCGGAAAGGCTCCGCTGCCATGCGCTCGCGGCGGATTTATAGCATTTTACTTGACATCCGGTCGTCGGCATGGTAAATCAACCGTGGTTAGTAGGAAAAAACCATTAATGCGTCTTTCAAGGGGCCCTATGTTCAGGAAACGGAACGATACCAGGATCGTTCGAACGCTCTGGCAATATCCTAACCTCAGCAGGATCGAGCTATCGAATCGTTTGGGGCTCGACAAGTCGACGATAACGGTAGAGATCTCCCGCCTGATAGAGAACGGCGTGGTGGAAGAGCTTCCCGAAGGGCCGCCCAGCAGGAGCGGCGGGAGGAAGCCGACCCCGCTGGCGATAAGGAAAGAGTACGGGTACATCATCGGGATCTCGATACAGTGCGGCCACTATACCGCCGTCGCGGTCAACCTGGCAGGGGAGTTCCTGGAGACGAAGGAAGAGGACGTCGTCATCACCAAGGACAACCTGGCGCTTAATATCCAGCTCATCTACTGGGAATTCCGCGATCGCCTCAGCTCGCATCCGGGCGTCCTGCTGGGCATCGGCATCGGGGTCGGCGGCCTCATCGATCCCAAGGCCGGTACCATCCGATTCTCCGTGCCGCTCGATATTACCGAACCGTTCAACATCGTGGACATGCTGTCGAGCAAGCTCGACGTTCCGTTCGCGATCGAGAATAACGCCAATTGCTGCGCCTGGGGCGAGCTGGCCTTCCATAAGAACACCGAGCTCAAGAACATGCTGTTCGCGCTCGTCGAGTTCAAGCAGGCGCTCGTGCCCCATGCGGAATACGGCGGCGTAGGCGTAGGCTTCGGCCTCGTACTGAACGGCAAGGTCCATTACGGGTCCAATTACTCGGCGGGGGAATTCCGGAGCGTCCTTTGCACGTCGAACGACGATATCCAGGTGGCGCTCTCCCGGGACGAGCTGAGCCGAATACTCGACGATCCGTCGGTGTTCTCCCGCTTCGCCGACGATCTCGCCAGGAATATGGCCATGCTCGTCAATACGCTCGATTGCGGCAGAGTGTTCATAGGCGGCGACATCGAGTCCTGTGGCTTCGACTTCTGCCGCATCCTCGAGAAGTCGATCGAGGCCAACTGGATATACCCGATCAAGAAGCGGATAGAAATCCACTATTCGTCGCTCGGGGCGCAGGCCGTCGCCTTCGGGGCGGCGGGCATGTGCCTCCAGTCCCTTTTCGCCGCGAATACGTTCCCGGTCCGTCGCGAGACCGACGCCTGAACGCCGGCCGGCGATCGAAATACGGTTTATACCATGCCCTTGTGGGCGTGGATCATCGATGCGGAGGATATACGATGAATAAGAAAACGTTCTTTACGCTCTTGTTCGCTGTCGTTTTCTCGCTTTGCGCGTACTCGCAGAAGACGACGCTCACCGTGCTGGACTATATCGACGCCACGGCGCCCGGCTACGCGGAGGTCCAGTCGGTATGGCAGCGGTTCATGGTTGACAATCCCGATATCGAGATAGTCAAGGAAGACCTGTCGAACGAGCCGTTCCACCAGAAGCTCGCGGCGTACGTAGCCGCCGGCACGGTTCCCGACGTCGTGTATATGTATCCCTCCGGAAGGTCCACGATCCTCCACGATCAGAAGCTGGTGAAGGATCTCGAGCCTCTTCTGGGCAAGGAATACCTGTCAGCGTTCATCCCCGCCGTACTGGACACGGCCGGGCAGAAGGGCGGCTACCTCGCGGAGTTGCCGCAGAGCATCTGCTATAGCACCGTAGTCTACGTCAATACGAAGCTGCTTTCGGATCTTCGCCTAAAGGTGCCCAAGACGTACAAGGAGCTGAGGGCCATGGTGCCTAGGCTCAAGGCCAAGGGGATACGTCCGGTGCTTATGGCCAACAAGGACGATTGGGTAATGCAATCATGCCTGTTCTCCACCATCGTCGGCCGCATGGTCGGGGACGACTGGATCGACCGGGCCCTGGCCGGGAAGGTCAAGTTCACCGATAAGGAATTCGTCAAGGCCCTCGAATTCGTCCAGACCATGTACAAGGACGGCGTACTCGGCCGCGATACGATACAGATATCGTACGGCGAGGCCCCGGCCCTGTTCGCGGCCGGCAAGGCCGCGTTCTTCATCGACGGCGACTGGCGCCAGAACTCCTTCCTGACCGACCCCAAGTCCGGCGTCGCCCTCATCGATCCGGCGAAACAGGAAACCGACTTCCAGTTCATCAACTTCCCCGCTATCCCCGGCGAGAAGAACCCCGGCGCCGTGTCAGCCATCCTGGGTTGCGGCTACGGTATCTCGGCCTCTATCCCGGCCGGTTCGGCCAAGGAGAAGGCGGCCGTCCGCCTCGTCAAGTATCTGTACTCCCGCGAGGTCCAGACAACCATCCTGGAGCTCGGCCGCTATATAACGTCCCGCAAGGACGTCACGAGCGATGCCCTCGAGCCGTTCATCCCGAAGATGAAGGCGTACTACGCGTCGACGAGCAAGACCTGCTACGTACTCGACGGGGCGCTGGATACCAGCGTGTACACGCCGCTCAACCTGGGCCTGCAGGAGATAGGCCTCGGGACCAAGACCCCCGAGCAGGTGGCCAGGACGGTGCAGGACGCGCTGGACCTCTGGCTGGCCGCGCATAAGAAGTAGTAATCGCAAGCGGGTGGACTCGAGCTCGGGCCCGCCCGCTTGTTCCACGGAACAGGTCCCGGAGGTAGTCAGTGATTCGTAGGAACAGGAAGGGCGCGGAAGGCCGTAGGGCGTACCGCTCCATGGTATTGCCGCCCTTTCTCATCTATATATTCGTAACGGCGTTCCCTATCGCCCTCGCCGTGATACTGTCCTTATCGAATTATAACGGCGGCAAGATGTTCGGCGGCGAGCCGTGGAAGATAGTAGGGTTCGAGCAGTACGGGAAGCTGTTCGCCGACCCCTATTTCTGGAACGCGCTTAGGAACAATATCTATATCGTGCTGATATCGGTCTTCGGGCAACTCCCCCTAGGGTTCCTGCTCGCGTATCTTATCTATCGCAAGATCGTTAAATTCGGCGGATTCTGGCAGGGGATACTGTACGTGCCCGCCATCATCTCCGTGATCGTCATCGGTATCATGTGGAGCATCATCTTCTCGCCGTACGGACCGATCGCCGACGCGGTCAACCGCGTATACTCGAGCGCCTATTCCGCCAAGGTCTCCGCGTTGCTCCGCTCGCCCGGGGGGGAGGGCGTCACCGACGAGCTCGTGGACGGGATAATCGATATCAGCGGCTCCACCGTAGGCGATATCTTCTCGGATCCGAGGGCCGACCTGAAGGACTTCCTCCAGTCGTACGAGCCGGAAGACCTGCCCATGTTGAAGGAAGACCTCGTCAACCTGTTCGCGCATAAGTGGAACGCCGATTTCCTCAGTAAGCCCGGCGTCGCCATGATACCGATACTGTTCGTGACGCTCTGGTGCTGGACCGGCGTATACCTGATCATCTTCCACGCCAACATGCAGAAGATAGACACGCAGATCATCGACGCCGCCAGGATAGACGGGGCCACGGAGATGCAGGTGATGGGGCGCATCGTGCTGCCGAGCCTGTCCGGGACCCTCTTGAACGCGGCCATCCTCTGCATCTCCGGTTCGTTGAGCGGCTTCGCGCTTATACTCGCGATGACGGGCGGCGGGCCCGCGCGCGTAACCCAGGTGCTTTCCATCTATATGTACGATACGGCGTTCATGGGAGCCGCTAACTATCCTCTGGCCAACGCCATCGCCATGATGATCGTGCTGTTCAGCCTCGTCTTGATACTGATCACGTTCGGCGTCGAGAAGGCGTTCGGCGGAAAGGAATAGCGAGGTGGAATCCGTGCCGCGTCGAATCAAGACCGTCCGTCCCATGGCCGCCGCCGGGAAGATACTCGCGTACGCCGCGCTGGGCCTCTTTACCTTGGTGACCGTCTATCCCTTGGCATGGCTGTTCATCAACTCGTTCAAGACTACGAACGAATTCCAGATGAACATGCTCGGCTTGCCCGTGGACTGGACCGTGGATAACTACGTCGGAGCCTGGAAGATAGGGGAGTTCGACAGGCTTATAGGCAATTCCCTCCTCTATACGATCGGGGCTACGATAGGAATAACCGTCTTCTCGCTCCAGGCCGGGTTCGCGTTCGCCAAGATCAAGTCCAAGGCTACGCCGTTGATCTACGGTAGTCTCATCCTTGGCATACTGCTGACCATACAGTCGCTTATGGTGCCGTTGTTCCTCGAGGTCACGATATTGGACAAGCTGCTGGGGGATCTCCTCCGAAGCATCGGATTGTACGGGGGCAGAGAGTTCAAGCTGTTCCATAATACGCGCTTCGGCGTGCTGCTCATCTATATAGGCTCGGCGCTACCGGTCGGAATATACCTGTCGACGGCCTTCATAAAGGGAATCCCCGACGCGATCATCGAGGCGGCGCAGATAGACGGCGCCGGGTATTACCGGATTTTCTGGTCGATCATCTTGAGGATGTCCGCCCCGATAGCGGTGACGATGTGCATCCTGAACATCCCGGGCCTATGGAACGAGTTCGCCCTCATAAACATACTCGTCAGCGACGCCGGCCTGAAATCCTTGCCGCTCGGCATATTCAAATTCTCCGGATCCCTCTCGTCCGATTACGGGAAGCAGTTCGCGGCGCTCGTTATCGGCATGTTCCCGATGCTGGCCTTCTACGTCGCGTTCAGGAAGCAGATAACCGCGGGCGTGGCCGCCGGCGCCATGAAGGGCTGATGGCGGGGGGCTATCGTTACTCGTTCCTGAACCTGGAGAAGCGTTCCATCAACGCCTCTATATCGTCCCTGTTGCCCGTCGAGATGTCGTTGACCTGGTTGATCGCCTCGTTTATCTGAACGAGGCCGGTGGCCATCTCGCCGACGCCTCCGGCTATCTCGTCGGTGATTCGGGCCAGGCTCTCCATGTCGCGGAGCGCGCCGGCGCTGGTCGCCAGCATGCGCCCGGAGCCGCTCTTCACGTCGGCCGTGATGTCGTTTATCCGCCGTATGGCCTCGAGGACCTGGCTACCTCCGGCGCTCTGCTCGTCCATCGCGTCCTTGATGATCAGTTCCTGCGAACCGACCGCGATCGTCATGTCCAGCACCCTCTCGAACCCGGCCTGGGCCCGGCTCGCCGCGCCGGCTACCGTGTCTATGGAATCCTTGAGCCTGGCGAGTACGTCGACGATGTTCTTGCCCTCGCCGCCGGATACTTCAGCGAGCTTGCGTATTTCGTCTGCGACCACCGAGAAGCCCTTGCCCGATTCGCCCGCGTGGGCGGCCTCTATCGCCGCGTTCATCGCGAGCAGGTTGGTTTGGCTGGCCATGTTCTGGATGACTGCCCCGGCTTCCGATAGTCCGTCGGAGTCCTTGAGGATCGAGCTCAGAAGGTCGTTGACGTCGTCCATGCCGTCCTTGCCTTCACTGGCCGCTCGTTGCAGTTCCTCCACCGACGCCGCGTTGGCGTCCAGGATGTTCGTGACCGACCTTACGTTCGCCACCATTTGCTCTATAGACGCGGATGATTCCGTCACGCTGGCCGATTGGCTCTCTATAAGGGCGTCGAGGCTGTCCAGGTCTCCCGATATCTTCCCTATCGCGGCCATGTTGTCGGCGGCTTCCGCCGATTGCACAGCCGTCTGCTTGCGGATGCCCTCCACGTTGGCGGTTATCTGGCGAACGGCCGCGGCCGTCTCGGCCATATTGGCAGATAGCGAGACGGTGTTCTCGGTCAGGGATGCGGCAGACGCCTTGACGGCGCCGATCGATGCGGAGAGGTTGTCGATGAACGCGTTGAACCAGCGGCCTAGCTCCCCGTACTCGTCGCGGCGGGTCTGGTCGAGCCTGCGCGAAAGGTCGCCGTCGCCCTGGGCTATCTCCTTGAGTAGCTCGAGCTGCGACCTGAGCGGCGTGAGAACCAGGCGCAAGTTGACGAGCATGGCGCCGAGCGCGAGCATAATGCCGACTATTCCTATTGCGACGCCGAGGAGTACCGTAGAGCGGGCGACCGCGGCGAACTTGCCGTCGGCCTCTATCGCCTTCTTCTCCAGCGATACGCTGACCGTCTGTAGGTCGGTTTCTATCTTCTGGACCAGTAGCCCGATCTGATAGCCGACGATCCTCATGGCCGGCGCGATGACCGTCCTGTCGGACCCCGAGCCCGTAGCCATCTGCACTAATTCCGATTCGGTCGTGTTGATAAGCGTCGCGAGGGCGTCGTTGGCGCGCAACGCCTGGGCTCGGTCCTCGCCTTCGTCGAGCATGCCCAGGATATCATCGAGCCTCGCCGTAGCGCGCGCCTTCCGCGCCGGCCAGGCCGCGTTGAATTCATCCAGGTCCCTGTTGATTATCAGGGTCGCGATGACGCGGTACAGGTCGCTGCCGACGTAGGACGCCTCGGCGATGCTCTTGGCGTCTATCGAGCGGGCCCGACCTTGCCGCTGCAGGCTTGCCAGCGCCGACAGCGACGAGTAGTTGATGGCGAACATGGCGCCTAGCAACAAAGCGAGCGCCAGGCTGCTCGCTATGAGCCTCGATTTGATTGTTCGTAGCACGGCTACCCCCGGTTAACCGGGGGTAGTATGTACCGAGTCCCGGAAGTCGTCAAATTTTGACCGTATCGCTAATCTACCGTAATCGACTTCGAGACGTTCTTGGGCACGTCGGGGTGGACCCCGTGATCGACGACGCCGAGGCCGTCGAGGTATTCCATCTTGAGTACCGACATCCTGAAGGCCAGGTACTGGAGCGCGACGGTCGCGGCGAACACGAACAGGAAGCGGTCGCCGGACGCGGGTAGCTCGACGTACGAGGATCTATAGTCCGGCTTGCCGTAGGGCACGCCCTTGACCGCGAGGTCCAGTTCCGGATGCTTCTCGGCGAACAGCACGATATCGGCGCCGCGTATCTTGTGCGTATGGATCTGGCTTATCGTGATGCGCGCGTCGCGGGGATCGGGCGGGCAAACGAACACGAGCGGGTAGTACGAGAAGAGGCTCTCCATGATGGACGGGTCGGCGGCCAGGAGTTCCGCCGCCGACGCGGGGATAGCCCCCGATCCGGCTTTCCGCGCGGCGCCCAGGCCGGCGTCGATCGCCTTCACGACCTCGGGCATGGAGAACACGGTGTTCTTGCCGAGGATGGTATTGGGGCCGTGCTTGAACTCGGCCGCGTCGTAGCCCTCGGAATGGTTGAGCGCGACCTCGCGCACCTTCAGCGCCGCCTCGCGCGCCAGGCCGAACAGGCCCGTGCCGAGCATGTGTATCGACGGCTTCAGGTACAGGCCGCGCGCGACCTCGTCTATCGCCGGCGTCGACAGGCGCAGGGTGTCGGACAGGAGGCCCTTGGCCTTGGCGACGGACGCCTTGACGGCCGCCTCGGGCTGGACGTAGGACGCCGCCAGTATATAGAGGATGACGAGCTGGTTGACGAACGACTTGGTCGCGGCGACCGCTATCTCCGGCCCGCAGAGTATCGGCAGGTAGAAGTCGGACAGCTCCTGCGGAATGCGACTGTTCTCGTTGTTTACGAGCGATACCCGCTTCATCCGCGGGCGGGCCTCCGATACGTCCTTCAATATATCGACGAGGTCCTTGGTCTCGCCGGACTGCGACACGGCGAGTATCATGTCGGCGTCGCCGAGCGAGTCCATATAGGCCGAGCGGAACAGCCCCGGGGTGCACGGGAATACCGCTACCCCGGCGAGGCCGTTCCAGAAGTAGGCAGCGGTCAGCGCCGCGTGGTACGAGGTGCCCGACGCGACGATGTAGACGGTGCCTCCGGCCTTGCGCGTCTCCCTGACGCCGTCGGCGAGTTCGCGGGCGTAACGGGTGACGGCGCGGCGCTTGCGCCATATAAGGGCCAGGTCGAGGAGCGCCAGGTCGAAGCCGCGGGCGGGCCTCGAGCGCGCTATGTCCGACAGCAGCTGGGCCTCGTCCGAGCGGAAGGTCGATCGGCCGGCCACCGGGGCCCGGGCGGCCTTGTCGGCGTCGACCTTGGCGGCGAGGTTCCGCCATTCGGGAGACGCGGCTAGCTCGTCGAACGCGGCGCCGAGGGCCCCGTCGTCACGGCAGGACGACAGCGCGCAGGCCTTGTCGAGCAGCTCCTTGGCCACGGCCCGGGAGTCTTCCAGGACGTTGGCCAACGCCGCCTCGGCCTCGTCGCGGAAGTAGTAGCGGGTTATCGTGTCGATGTTGTCCGGGGCGGAGAATATCTCCTGCTCCATGTAGTACTTGAAGCGTGGGTCGAGGCCGGTGTCGCGTACGTTCAGCTTGGAGCGCTTGAGCCGAGGCTCGGAGAAGCGCGCCTCGCCGTGCAGGCTGAACACCAGGTAGCGGTCCTCGGTGTACCAGACGCCCTCGCCCTCGGCCAGCGGTATGAGCATCGGCGTCTTGGCGATGACGGAGGTCAGGTCGCTGGATACGACGACGAAACCGCCGTCGTCGTCCCGGCCCATGCCGGCGTATAGGGACGAACCCGACTTTATGGCGAAGACCCCGGGTACCTGCGGGTCGGCTATCGCCGCGGCGTAGGAGCCGTCGGCCTCGGCCTCGGCCTTGCGTATCGCGTCTATGATGAGGAGCGCCTCGTCGGGCACCGTCGCCGTCAGACCGGACGACTCGTATGCCCGGCGCATCTCTCCGAGCGCCTTCTTCGGCGAGGCCTTGTTGGCCGCCCAGTGGTCCTCGACCAGGTGCACGATTATCTCGCCGTCGTTGTCTGAGACCACCTGGTGGCCGCGCGCGGTCAGGCTGGTCTTCAGGGAATCGGTATTCGATATATTCCCGTTATGGGCGCCTACCATCTCCACCTTGCAGCGTACGTGGTGGGGTTGGCTGTTGACGTCGGAGACGGCGCCGTAGGTGGCCCAGCGGACCTGGCCTATGAAGCGCTGACCCTCGTATGACGGTATATCGAGCCTGGCGCAGACCTTGGTCGGAGATCCCACGCTCTTTACGAGCACGATGTTGCGGTCCTTGTCGATGAAGGACGCGCCGGTGGAGTCGTAGCCGCGGTATTCCAGACGCTTCAGGAGCTCGGCCGCCTCTCGGCCCATATTCTTCGTCTCGTCCTTATAGACGAGAGAAACGATTCCGCACATTGGTCCCCCTTTTTCGACGCCGCAACGTATTCGTTCTCGGTTTCTTGCATTATAGCAGGCGAGCGGGCGTTTCGGTGAACATCCGCGTCCATAACGATGCACCGAATTGCGGGTTTCGGCTCCGGAGCCTATACTGTCTCCATGATACGATTTAGCTTGTCGTTATCGAGCCCTTCGGTCTTTGCGATGAGCGGGCTTCTTTTCGCGGTCTTCCTTGTCTTCGGCTTCTCCGCGATGGGCGCCTCGTTCGACGCGTCCACGCCCGAGGGCGGCGACTTCGATACGGTATTCTTCTATACGCCCGCCGAGGCCGCTCGCAAGGCCGCCTCGTACACCGCTGACGAGGTTTCGGCGGCGATTCTCGCTCATTGGACCTACGACCTGGCCTTCCCGTCGTCATACGGCTTTTTCTGCGCGTCGGCGTGGGCCTTCGGTCTACGGCTGCTGGCGGGAGGCGCCCGTCCGGCGCGCTTCGGATTCGTCGCTGTTCCGATCGCCGGCGCGCTATTCGATCTGGGCGAGAACGCCGCCGTCTCCGGACTGCTCGCCGCGGCTCCGAACGCGGCTTGCGTAGGGCCCCTGGCCGTCCTGGCCAGCGGCTTTACCCTCGCCAAGTGGATCTTCGTAGTTCCGGCCTTCGGCGGCGCGTTGTGCCTGCCCGCCGTTGGGTTCATCGCCGCGGCCGCCAGGCGCCGGCGACCGGCGGGAGCATGACGGCTCCGGTAGCATTCCCCCCGCGCCGGGAGTAAAGGAGACGTCATATGGACGCCAGCATAGAGCGCTTCTGCGATACGCGGAACGGAACGGTACTGATCGATCGCGACCTGCGTATCGTCGAGGCTAACGAGGCCTTCGCCCGATTCGTCGGTATACCGCGGGAACGTTTGGCCGGAGAGCCGATTCTCGATGCGCTGCGTCCGATGATACCGGATGCGGCGATCGAGCCACGGGTACGCGCGGCCCTTGGCGGTACGCCGGGCGAGGCGGCCCTCGACTGTAGCATCCCCGGTCGAGGAATCAGGCGCTTCCTCCTGCAATTCGATCCATCAGGCTCGCCGTCGGCTATGGGCGTCGTGCTCGCCCTTGTCGACGTTAGTCTGGCGTCTGTTCCTTCAAGGCCCGTCAGCGCGAAGGAACGGCTCATCGAAGGGCTTCTATCGGTACTTCCCGTGCCCTTTTTCCTCAAGGATGCGGACGGGCGATACGTCGACTGCAATATCGCGTTCTCCTTGTTCACCGGCCTCGATAGGGCACGTATCGTAGGAAGCCTCATGGAAGACCTCTGGGACTCCGACCTGGCGGCGACCTACCGCGATGCCGATCTCGCGTTGTTACGGAAGGGCGGAGAACAGATATACGAGGCCGACGCGCGTCGGAGGGACGGCGAGCTAAGGCGAATAATGTTCTACAAGGCCAGGGTCGACGAGGCCGACGGTACTCCCGCGGGCCTCGTCGGCGTCATGCTCGATATCACCGAGCTACGAGCCGCGCAATCGGAGCGGTCGCGTATAGACGGGCGCCTCGGCGCTTTCCTTCAGTTCGTCCCGGCGATGGCGCTGATGCTGGATCGCGATGGCCGGGTGCTGCTGGGCAACGAGATCGCCGGGGATATGCTCGGCATCGAAGCGAACGCCATTATCGGAAAGCGTCTCGCCGATATAGGGTCGTCCGCGTTATCCGATCTTCTGATGCCGCAGGTCCGTTCGGTGTACTCTTCGGGCGAGCCTAGCGTCGTCGAGAAACGGATCCGCACGGAGAACGGTCTTCGCGTCATGACGATCAACTGCTTCCCGATCCCGGGGCCATTCGGAAGTACTGAAGCGGTGGGTTTCATAGGCCTCGATATGAGCGCCCTCCGCGAGGCCGAACAGCGCGTCATGACGATGTTCGCGACTATGCCGCACGGCCTCGCGTGGCGCCGGGCCGAAGGCCCGTATATGGAGGCCAACGCCGCGGCCCTCGAGATGCTCGGCCTAGAACGGGGCGAGGCGAGGGGCAAGGGGCCGGATCGGTCTTTCTTGGACGCCTATGATCGTGAAGGGCGGAGCGTCCCGATAGAGGACCTGCCCTCGGAGCAGGCGATACGTACGGGCAAGCCGGTTCGCGACCGGATACTAGGAATCCGGCTCGACGGTAAGGTCCGATGGGTGTCGATCAGCGCTATCCCCTTGCTAGGCGGGGACGGCAAGGCATCCGAGGTGTTCCTAACCCTAGACGACGTGAGTGAGCTCCATAGGGAATCGAGCCTAAAGGACGAGGTGATCAGGGAGATCCATCATCGAGTAAAGAATAACCTCGCGCTCGTCGTCAGCCTCTTAAGGATCACTTCCTCGCGCGCCGCACCGGAGGCTCGCGACGACCTGGACGACGCGATAGCGCGCATCGGGTCCATCGCCGATCTATACGACCTGCTCGTGCAGACGGACTCGTTCGACCTCGTGGACGTCGCCGAGTACCTCGGACGTCTCATAGCCTCCTCGCGGGTATCTATCGGTTCCGAGCTGGGAATAACTATATCGCTTGACGCCGCATCGATCGCGTTGCCCCAGAAGCGCGTCGTATCGCTCGGGCTGATCATATCGGAACTCGTCACCAATGCGATCAAGTACGCGTATCCGGCCGGGAGCGGCGAGATCCGCGTTCTCTTCCTGTTGAATGGCGATAGGGGCGAGTTGCGCGTTGAGGACGACGGCGTCGGATCGTCGTCGTTGGAACCGGGGACCGGCCTGAATATCGTCGAGGTCCTCGCCTCCGACTTGGGAGGGACGATACGCTTCGAATCCGCCGGGGGGATGACCTGTATCCTCGAGTTTCCCGTCCAGGGCTAGAATCCCCGTCGTTAGCCCCAAGAAGCCGCTGGGCCTATGCTCGCCTGGCCGGGTTAGCGCCCCGGTTTCTTGCTTCGCTGTCCCATCCGGTCCAGCCAGCCGCGGAATTCCGAGTCTACGAACTCGAATACGTCGTGGGCCTCTTCCAGGCGCGATTTTAACGATTCGTCCCGGCCGTCGAGTATCTCGAGCCCCCTGTCGGCGATGGCGTGCAGTCCGGCCATCACCTCCATGCGCCTCCGCATGAACTCCAGCCAACCGCCGTCCTTGAACCGGAAATAGTCCCGCCTCGGTACGAGGCACGGCGCCGGTTCTATGAGCCCCTCGCCTACCAGGAGCCTGGCCATGGTCGATACCGAGCTCTTGGACGCCTGGAGGCAATCGCATATATCGTTGAGGCTCTGCGCGGGCGGATCGGAGATGAGCAGAACGCCGAGGACCTTGCCGGCCATCCTCGGCAGGCCCATCTGCTCGCAGAACAGCGCCACGTCCTCTATAAAGTGCCGTTCCCCTATTTCTTTCCCTATCATGCGACGAGTATTCCCCCGCCGACCGTCCGTGTCAACATGAGCGATCTTGGCGTACTGCCAGTACGCAACTTACAGTATTTACAGAACGATAAGAATGCTGTATCCTCCATTGTAGCGACCGGGCCCGTCCCGAGCCGCGAACGGCTCCTATGGGCCGAAACCCGTCCTTTAGCGAACGATCAATGAATGACACGACCGACCTCAGCGCTCTCCAGGGGCTTTCTGACGCGGAAGTCCGTGAACGCCTGGCCTTAGAAGGCTATAACGAACTGCCCGGCGGCAAGAAGAAGACCGTATTCTCCATCTTGTGGGGAGTCGTCAAGGAGCCCATGTTCCTGCTGCTCCTCGCTTGCGGGGCGCTGTACCTGATCCTCGGCGATCCCGAAGAGGCGCTCATGCTACTCGGCTTCGTATTCGTCGTCATCGGCATAACGCTCTATCAGGAAACCAAGACGGAAAAGGCTCTCGACGCCTTGCGCGAGCTGTCGAGCCCACGGGCCCTCGTCATACGCAACGGCGCTCAGCTGCGCGTCGCTGGACGGGACGTCGTACGCGACGACGTCATGCTGCTACAGGAGGGCGACCGCGTACCAGCCGACGCGGTCGTGCTCAGGTCGACCAACCTGAGCGCCGACGAGTCGCTCCTTACCGGCGAATCCGTCCCGGTCCGGAAATCCGCTCGGAGCGGAACCGACGACGGCTCCGTAGTACCCGGAGGAGACGACGGCTCCGTAGTACCCGGAGGAGACGACCAGCCCTACGTATTCTCCGGTTCGATGATCGTGAAAGGACAGGGCATCGCCCGCGTGCTGTCGACCGGAGCCAGGACCGAATTAGGCAAGATCGGCAAGGCGCTCCAGAGCCTCGAGACCGAGGACACGAATCTCCAGAAGCAGATAGGCGGCATCGTAAAGGCGTTCGCGCTGACCGGCTTCGTACTATGCGCCGCCGTCGTCGTCGTCTTCGGGCTGACCAGGCACGACTGGCTCCAGGGCATCCTGGCCGGCCTCTCGCTCGCCATGGCGACCCTACCTGAAGAGTTTCCCGTCGTCATGACCGTGTTCCTCGCGCTCGGGGCCTGGCGAATATCCAAGCGCAGGGTGCTAACCAGGCGCGCCCACGCCATCGAGACCCTCGGCTCGGCGACCGTGCTGTGTACCGACAAGACCGGCACCCTCACGCTAAACCGCATGACCGTGTCGAGGCTATCGGCGGGCGGATCGTCGTATGACGTCGGCGAGAAGGCGGCGAGCCTGCCCGAGGAGTTCCACGACATCGTCGAGTACGCGATACTCGCCAGCCCGTCCGATCCCTTCGACCCGATGGAAAAGGCGATGCGGGAGCTCGGAACCCGGGCGCTCGTGTCCACCGAGCATCTCCACGCCGACTGGAATTTCGTGCGCGAGTATCCGCTGTCCGACTCGCTTCTCGCGATGAGCCGCGTTTGGGAGTCGCCTGACCGGGAGAACCTCGTCATAGCGGCGAAGGGAGCCCCCGAGGCGATAGCCGATATCTGCCACATGGACGAGACGGGCCTCGCGGCCCTGCGCGCCGATATCGACCGCATGGCGGACGACGGGCTCCGCGTCATCGGCGTCGCCGAATCGAGCATAGACAAGGGCGGACTTCCCGACGGGTTGTCCGACGGGTTGCCCGTCGGACAGCACGATTTCGACTTCCGATTCGTCGGCCTGCTCGGCCTGCTCGATCCCGTACGGGCGGACGTCCCCGACGCCGTCGCCGCCTGCGCCAAGGCCGGTATACGCGTCGTGATGATCACGGGCGACTACCCCGGTACGGCGCGCAATATAGCCAGGACGATAGGCCTGCCCGATCCCGACGAGATAATCACCGGGCCCGAGCTGGACGGGCTGGACGACGTCGAGCTCAGGCGTCGCATAGCCAGCGTCTGCGTCTTCGCTCGGGCGGTGCCCGAGCAGAAATTACGGATAGTGCGAGCCCTCAAGGACAACGGCGAGGTCGTCGCCATGACCGGGGACGGCGTCAACGACGCGCCGGCGCTCAAGGCGGCGGACATAGGCATAGCGATGGGCGGCCGCGGCACCGACGTTGCCCGAGAATCGTCGGCGCTCGTCCTGCTGGATGACGACTTCGCGTCGATCGTGCACGCCGTACGGATAGGCCGGCGCATATTCGATAACCTCCGGAAGGCGATGACCTTCATATTCTCGGTCCATCTGCCGATCGCCGGGATGAGCCTTCTCCCCGTGCTCCTCAAGTGGCCGCTCGCGCTCCTGCCC
Source organism: Spirochaetae bacterium HGW-Spirochaetae-3 (assembly GCA_002839315.1). Taxonomy (GTDB): domain Bacteria; phylum Spirochaetota; class Spirochaetia; order Treponematales; family UBA12059; genus SZUA-370. The sequence continues at coordinate 236,429 of PGXV01000008.1, read as the reverse complement.
GTGCATATCCTGTTCCTCGAGCTGATCATCGACCCGGCCTGTTCTATCGTCTTCGAGATGGAGGAAGAGGAACGGGACATCATGGACCGCGAGCCGCGGCCGTCCGGAGAGCGGCTGTTCGGGTCCCGGATGATATTCATAGGCCTTGCCCAGGGGCTCGGGATACTAGCGCTCGTCGTCGGCCTCTATGCGTGGGCGCTCAAGTCGGGGTACGGGGTAGGCGAGGCCAGGGCCCTCGCGTTCGTCAACCTGGTGTTCGGCAACATAGGCATGATCTTCTCCAACCGTTCCTGGACCGAATCTATCCTCCATAGCATCAAGAGACCCAATAAGGCCCTATGGATCGTGACCGCGGCGGCTCTCGCGTTCTTGAGCCTCGCGCTGTTCGTTCCGGCGCTGAACGGCGCGTTCGGATTCTCTCCGCTCCACCTGTGGCAGATAGGACTATGCGCCTGCACCGCCGTCATCGCCGTCCTTATTAACGAATTCGCCAAGCTTCCCGTATTCGCCAGGGCCTTCGACGGGAGGGAAAGGAAATGACGCCGCAAGAGAGGCGCCGCAGGCGCATGGTCGCCCTGTACTCCAAGGCGATCGGCTCGCTCGGCCCTAGAATCGAGGCGCTGCTCGGGGAAGTCCGCTATGCCGCCGTCGTGAATGGCGCGCCCGCGGAGATGGAGCGCCTCGTCCCGACCCTGCCCGAGATAGGCCGAGGCAATCCCTTCGAAGGGACGATCGTCACGGCGGCCGTCCTGACCGCCATGGGCCGGACGCTCATCGCATCGGCGAAGGCGTTCGGCCTGGTCTTCAGGCGCGAGGGCACGCTAGCCGGCGGCGCCGACCGATGCGACTGCCGGTACTCGAGGAGGGCCGCGCCATGAGGATCTGCGTATTCGGAGCCGGGGTCATAGGCAGCCTCTATGCCGGACGACTGGCCTCGGCCGGTCACGATCTGACGGTGGTGGCCCGCGGCGCCAGGTCGGCGAGGATCGAGAGCGACGGGATCGTCCTAGTGGACGAAGTATCGGGCGAGCGCGCGGCCGTCCGGGTCGAGACGGCGCCGAGGCTCGACCCGGAGCGCTCGTGGGACGTCGTCCTGGTCGCGGTCCGTAAGGATCAGCTCGCCGCCGCGCTGCCGGAGCTAGCCGCCAATCGGGTCACGCCGCTATTCGTTTCGATGATCAACTCGGCCGACGGCTCCAGGAGCCTCGTCGAGGCCGTCGGAGAGGCTCGCCTGTCCCTCGGTTTTCCCGGCGCCGGCGGTGCCAGGAGAGAGGACGGGACCGTCCTCTACAGGATCGTGTCGGGGGCCGTGCAGAAGACGACGTTCGGAGAGCTCCGCGGGGCGCCCGGCCCGGCCGTACGCGAGCTGGCCTCGGCCGTCGGAAAGGCGGGCTTCCCCGTGGCGCTATCGGGCCGGATGGACGCGTGGCAGAAGACGCACGTCGCCATGGTGAGCCCCCTGGCCAACGCGGTGTACGCCCGCTCGGGGGACCTCGAGGCCCTGTCGCGCGACCGCGAGATCATAGGCCTGACGATAGACGCCGTCCGGGACGGCTTCGCGGCGCTGCGGTCGCTCGGGATAGAGCCTGAGCCAAGGAGCCTCGAGCGCGTCTTCTCCGCGCCCAAGGGCCTGCTAGCGCCCGCCCTCGCGGCCCTCTTCCGTACCCGATGGGCCGATACGGTCATAGCGCGGCACGCCCTGTCGGCCCGCGCGGAGATGCGCCTGCTGTCCGAAGAGCTCCTCTCGCTCGCGGATTCCTCGACGGCGGAGGTCGGCTCGCTCCGACGCCTTTCCGAGCTCGCGGCGGGGTGAGCGCTCGGCAGTAGCGAGGGCCGGCGGTATCGATCGGCATGACGCTGCCCGATTCCGCAAGAGGCCTGCCTAAGCCGTTCGAGCAATCGAGCGGATACGAAGGCGGTTCGGTATTCCGCGTCCGGTCTTGCTCGACGGATCGGGTGCGACCAGGATACGCGTGACAGAGGGCCCGTTATCGTATATCATGGCCTACGACTATGAAATTCCTACCGAAACGCTATCTGGAAGAGTTCTTCCTCTATTCTAGTCAATTCGTATTGTTTTTTATAATAATACTCTTCAGTTCGCCCGCGATCATCCGCCCGAATACGATCGCGCTGGTCTCGCTGATAGTGTCCTTGCTGGTGCAGATATCCCTGCTGGCCCGGTACGGGTACAGGCCGCTCGCGCGTTTCTTCTTCTCGCTGATGACGCCTGTAGGTTATACGGCGATGCAGGCGCTCTCCGGACCGTTCAAGAGCATCGATATGGCCAGTTTCTTCCTATGGATCACCGCGCTCTATCTGGGCGGGATCCAGGCCTTGGCCATCATGTTCAGGCGCAAGTGGCCGAAACGCCTCGCCGAGGTATTCCTGTCGCTCGGTACCATCTTTACGTTCATATTCTTCTATTTCTACCTCGATCTTCGGGTCGCCAGCACCAAGGCCTACGAGGCTGGGGAACTGGGCTATACCGCCCTGATGGCCAACCTGTCCCTTCCGAACTTCGTTCCCGCCTTCATCGACTTCGCCAGGACGCTCCAGCACGTGTTCTTCATGTTCGGCGCGTTGATGTTCGGTTCGTTCCAGGTAGCGGACAAGATCAAGCAGGTATCGATGAAGACCAGGCTGGACCAGGTCTACGCCATCGTCGAGCCTCCCATCGTCGATACGTCGATGATAGACCAGGTGGCGGGGGGCGAGAATCGCGATGTCGTCATCCTGTACGCGGACCTGTGGAATTTTACGCCGATCGCGGAAAAGGAAGGCGCCAGGGCGACTATCGGCCTCCTTAACCGGTATTACGCGCTATGGGACATCGTCGCGCGTCGGCACAAGGGCCTGGTCGAGCAGTTCGTCGGCGATACCGCTATCATCGTGTTCGGGATCATGGGCGAGAAGGACGCGGCCGACGAGGCCGTCGCGTGCGCCTTCGACTTCCTGTACGAGTTCTCGCACCTGCAGGACGACCTGGCCTCTCATCGCTTGCCGCTGGTCAAGCATATAGGTATCGGCGTGCACGCCGGCAAGGTAGCGGTCGGCGAGCTGTCCGCGGCCAGCGGCATCCAGCGTATCGGCGTCGTCGGCGAGGCCGTGAACATCGCGGCTCGGCTCGATTCGCTATGCCGCGAATTCAAGCAGGACCTGCTCGTAAGCCAGCCCGTCTATAAGCAGCTCGGGCTCGAGTCCCAGTCTCGTTTCCAGCCGATGGGCGAGGTTCTGTTCCGCGGCAAGACCCAGCCCCAGATGGTATACGGTAAGAAATAGGCCCCGCAGGAGAGCGACTAGGAATTTTCGCACGGAGACACGGAGAAGATGAGAAAAGGGATGAAGATAGGCGCCATCGCCCTTCTTCATCCCTTTTTACGTTTCCCGGCTAATTCTCGTCTTCTCCGTGTCTCTGCGTTCGGCTTTCCTGCCGTACCTACACGGCGGCGACGAAGCGCTTGACCTTCTTGGTCGTCGTCATCTCAAGCGGCTCGGACAGTATCGTTACCTTGTTGATGCGCTGATACGGAAGCATGCCCGCGTTGACCTGGTCGACGACCTTGCGCAGGTGGTCCTCGATGGCGTCGGCGCTATACGCCTTGCCCGTCTTGGCCGCGCTCTGGTCGAACCAATCCTTGCTGGGATAGAGGCATGCCTCGATACCCTCGGACTTCTGCTTCTTGTCGAGCTGGTAACCCCTGACGAGAACCTGCTCGATCTCGCTGAAGAGCTGGAAGCGGTTCTCTATCTCCTCGGGGTAGACGTTCTTGCCGCCCTCGGTGACGATGAGATTCTTGGCGCGGCCTGTCAGGTACAGGTAATTCGCCTGATCGAGGTAGCCGATGTCTCCCGTCAGGAGCCAGCCGTCGCGGAACGATTCGCGGGTCGCTTCTTCGTTCTTATAGTAACCCCGCATGACCATCGGACCCTTGACGACTATCTCGCCGCGGCCGTCGGCCTCGGGATCGATGATCTTCATCTCCATTCCCGGCAGTACCTTGCCGACGCTGGTCTCTATGTACGCCTCCGTCGGGTTTAGTGCGATGATCGGGCTCGTCTCGGTCAGGCCGTAGCCTTGAACGAAGTCGATGCCCAGCTCGTTGTACATCTTGAATACGCTGGGCGCGAGCGGCCCGCCGCCGGAGATGCAGATGCGGATCGTCCGGAGGCTAGCCTTGTCGAGCACGGCGCCGAACATCTTCTTGCCCGGATTGACCTTGAAGACCTTCTTGATGAAGCCCGAGACGACCATGAGGAAACGGATCAGCCCGTAGACGAGCGCTCCCTTGTCCTTAAGGCCTTTCATGATACCGTCGAGCACCTTGTTGAACAGTAGCGGCACTCCGAGGAACATCGTGACCTTGGCTTCCTTGAGATCCTTGAGTATCGCCTTGGTCACCAGCCGCTGGCCGAATACGATCTCGGCGCCTACCGAGATCGCCTCGATGAATACGGCGAGCATCGTGTACGAGTGGTGGATAGGTAGCAGGGCGTAGAAGACGTCCGTATGGTAGATGGTCATGTTGCCCTGGGCGAGGAAGCAGTCCGATACGAGGTTGGAATGCGACAGCATTACGCCCTTGGGGGTTCCGGTGGTGCCGCTCGTGAACATGATCGCCGCCAGGTCTGCTTCCTTCGCGGGGTCGATGGCGGTCGCGCCGGCCTTTGGCTCGAGATCGTAACAGTAGCCGGCCTTCTTCCTGGACAGCGACCAGCGGGCGCGCAGGCCGAGCTTGGCCGGATCGAGCGCGTCGTACTTCTCCTCGTCGACGAAGGCGGCGACCGAGTCGGAGGCCTTGACGATGGCTTGTATTTCCTCGATCTTGATCTGGTAATCGACGGGTACGACGACCGCGCCGGCGAACAGGGCCGCGAGGTAGGCTACCGCCCACTCCGGGGAGTTCTTGCCCGTGACGGTAATTTTGTCGCCCTTCCTTACGCCCTCGGACGCCAGGAACGCCGCGAGCCGCTCTATCCTGGCCAAGGCCTCGGCATACGTCAGCGTCACGCGGTCCGGCTCGTATACGGTAAAGCACGCGCGGTCGGGGTACCGCGAGGCGCTTATCCTGAAGAGTTCAGGCAGGGTGGGCCATTCTCCCGAGAAATACTTCCCCCTATAATCGTCCAGGAATTTCCACGGAGTGCGTTCAGCCATTTCTTCATCCTCCATTTTCGAAAGCGCGAAGTACGCTTCTGTCTTAGACACGACTCGCCCGGAAAGGTTGCGTCCCATTATATCGAGTAACCTTCGGCTCCGATCGTTGTCATACTACATGACGAACCGTATACTATTAAAGCCGTCGGCCGAACGGCACGTCAAGGAGAGTACATGCGCCGCATCGACCACGTAAGCCTCGTTTTAGTCTCTTTCGCTACGGTCATCGCGGCGTCCTGCGGCGCGACCGCCGATATGGCCGTTCGCGCCGACAAGTCCGCGACGCTGTCGCTGAATATCGAGGTACCCGCCGCGGTCGAGGCGAAGGTACGGCAATTCGCCGCCTCTGGCGCGGCTTCCGGCGCATCGCGGACCGCGATGTTCGACGCCGCGGCCGTCGCGTCGTCGGTGTCGGCCAGGAGCGTCGCCGTCAGGTCCTCGACGTCTCCCTCCGCGCGCGCCTATCGCGGCTCGTTCGACGTCGCAGACCTGGGGAGCCTTCTCGCCGCCGACGCGGAACTAGCCGCCGTACTGCGCTACGCCCGTGGGCCGGGCTGGGCGTCCTTGCGGTTCCGCGCCGACCGGGATAACGCCGCCGCCCTTTCCCGGCTGTTCCCGGGCCTCGACGGCGACCTTCTTGAGGCGCTTCAGCCGCCGGCCATCTACGACAATCCGGTCAGTCGCGACGAATACCGTTCCATGCTCGCGGGGCTCCTGGGCAAGGCCGCGGCGAGCGCGATAGACGGGCTGTCGTTCTCGTTGACCGTATCGTTCCCCGGCGCGGTCATCGAGACGGGCGGCGAAGCCGTCGTCGGCTCTTCCGGCAGGTCCGCGAGCCTTTCGATCCCCGCGTTGGACGCTATGGTGCTCGAGCGGCCCTTCGAGTTCTACGTGAAGTGGACCGAGTAGGGGGGAATTCGCCCCGATCCTATAATTTAGCTCGCTTCGATTGACAGCCGACCCGGGTCATGCGACCATGAGACTCTCGTCAGCTTGATCGCAGGAGCGGATTCTTTGGACTACCGTAGAGCCAAGGCCGCGGCTTCGGCCGTTTCATGGGCGTTAGCCGCCATGGCGTTTTCAGTTATCGTCTTCATAGCCAGCGCTCAGTCCGGCATCGCGGCTACGTCGATCGCGGCGTGCGCCGCGTTCCTGATCGTGTTCGTCGCGAGGCGCGCCATCATATCCAAGGTGGAATCGCGCGTATACCGCGCCGTCATGGACGGCGGCATGTCCCGCCTCGTGCTCGATTTCGTGGAACGCGTACGTACCTGCTTCACCATGCCGGAATTCGTCGCCGCCATCAGGGAGAGCCTCGAGAAGTCCCTCGACGCGTCCGTCGTGCTGATACGCAGCAATACCTGGGAAGTCGTCTACGCGAGCCCGGCGGCGTTGACTGCCGATCCGGGCCTCGTGCCTATGCTAAAGCGAAATTTCCGCGAGCTGTCCGAGGGGCTCGTGTTCATGGACGCGAACCTTAACCTCACCGTGTCGAGCGATGGCGCGCGCGGTTTCTTCGTACTGTGCAAAGGCTACTACTTCTTCGTGTTCTCGCGCGTCTCCCCCTATGTCGACCAGGACGCGTACCGCGTGCTGTACGGCGAGCTCCTGATCTTCTTCGATCGCGTGCTGACCGTGGCCAAGCTCTTCGAGATAGCCGCTCTGACGAAGGAATGGCGCCAGATAGCGGAGACACAACGTACTTTCCTGCCCGAGATGCTGCCCGAGCAGCCCAAGCTGACGTTAGCGGCGTACTGGCGCCCGCTCGTCAACGTATCCGGGGATTTCTACGACGCTATCCGTATAGACGACGACAGGACGCTGCTCGTGATGGGCGACGTATCGGGCAAGGGCCTGGCCGCCGCGCTCGTGATGGGCATCGTCATAAATACCGTCCGCGCGGCCGGGGACAAGACCGACCTGGCGGCCCTCGTCCGCGCCTGCGACGGCTCTATCCGCGGCATGGGCTTCGACGACAAGTACGTCGTGATGTTCCTGGGGCTCGTCGACATAGGCGCCAAGCGCCTTCGATACGTCAACGCGGCGATGCCCGACCAGTACGTCGTCGTAAGGACCATCAAGGGGCCCGTCGTAAAGCGGCTGGCTTCGAACTGCGGTATCGTCGGCCTCGTGCCGATAGTATCGGTAGAGGTCGAGGAGATGGAACTGCGGACCGACGACGCCATCGTGCTGACTACCGACGGCCTGACCGAGATAACGAGCGACGACGGCGTCGTCCTCGACCAGTCGAACGAATTCGTCAAGTTGATGGGGAGCGCGGTGGATATAAGCATAGACGATCTCGTGGACAGGCTGGCGACGCTGGGAGAGACCTACGTCGCCGACAAGCAGCTTCGCGACGACATCACGATACTCGCGGCGAAGGTCGGGCGACTATGGGACTGACCCTATTCACCTTCCTGGCCGCGATCCTTACGGCCGTGACCGTCTTCGGCGTGAAGGCTCGCGGCTCGAGCGCCAGGGCGTTCCGCGTCGCCGCCTTCGCGAGCGTCGCCTACGCGATTCTGCTTTCCGCCGGTTACCTGCTCGCCGCCGACTATAGGGGAGCGGCGCTCATCCTTGTACGCTGCGCCGGCGCGGGAGTCGTCGTATCGTACCTGGCGTTCCTGCGCCTCGCCGTCGGCTACCCGTACGCCAAGCGCATCGTCGCGCTCGATATCGCGCTCGCGGCGATCGCCGCGGCCGCGGCCTGGGCTATCGTCTTCACCGACGCGTATATAGTCGACCTGAAGCGTTTCGGCCTCGAGTACATCCGTTTCGAGGGCGACTACCACGCCGCCATAGCCATAGCCGTGGCGTCGATCGGGATACTCTCCGCCGTCACGATGGTCGTCAGGGCCGTATCGATACGGAGCCGGGTCTATCGTCAGCACCTGGCCGTCATGGCCGCCGGCCTCGCCGTCAGCGTGGCGTGGGGCTACGCCTTCGCTGTGCTCGGCCCGTCGACGCGGCTCGTCGCGGTGTACCCGTTGTCCGCGGCCAATTGTCTGTTCGCGGCGCTGGCGGCATCGTACGCGTTCTCGTCGACCCGCGTCTTCCAGGCGCATACCGCGGCCAAGGGCCTGGCGGCCTGGGCTGTCGTGCTGCTGGGATTCGGCCTGCCGCTCGGCTTCGCCGTCGCCGTCGCCTTCCTGTTCAGGGCGGCGTCCCCCGCGACTTCCATCGCCTTCGCGGCATTGGCTTTCATCGTATTCGGACGCTGGGCGGAGTCGTTCGCGCGGGGCCGGATAGGGGCCGAGCACGACCAGTCGTCCCGCGAGGATCTCGAGGCCGCGATCGCCCATCTGGACCTGTCCGCCGGACGGGAATCCGTGCTGTCGGCCCTCTCTTCGATCATGGAAGGCGCCTTCGGCTGCTCCTGGTTCTCGGCGCTGTCCGAGGACGATTCCGGAGGGTTGCGGCGCGTCTATCCCGACGACGACCAGCTCGTGTCCACTCCGGGCTCGCCCACGCTCGAGGCCCTCGCCGCCGTGGATCGGCATGTGATACTGAAGACGGACGTCGTCGCGGACGAGTCGTTGGCCGACCTGAAAGCCGCGTTGCTGGCCTTCTTCGACGTGCTCGGCTCCGAGGCCATAGTGCTGGCCAAGGAAGGCCGCCGCGTCGTAGGCGTGTTCGCGTTCGGCCCCAAGCGCTCCGGCGCGGATTACGACGCGCTCGACTACGCCGCGTTCGACGCGGTGCACGGCAAGCTGTTCGTCGTGGCGTACTACGCGCGGCACGTCTCGCGCGAGTCCCTGCTCGATACCGTGGAGAAGGAGATCGGCCTCGCCGACCAGGTCGTCCGGTCCGTACAGGAGCGTATCGATCCCATAGACCACCCCGGAGTCAGCGTCGCGTTCAAGTGCCAGTCTCCGCGCGGCCTCGGCGGAGACCTGTTCGACTCGGTGAGGATATCGGAGCACCGGTGGTTCTTCGTCGTCGGCGACGTCTCGGGCAAGGGGCTGAACGCGAGCATGTCGATGGTGATCCTCAAGTCTATGATACGCACGCTGCTGCGCGAGGAGAAGGACTTCGTGAAGCTCGTGTCGAGGACTAACGCGTTCATCAAGGAGCGGCTACCGCGCGGTACGTTCTTCTCCGGGGTGTTCGGGTTCCTGGCCCTCGACAAGGGATCGATCTACTTCATAAACTGCGGCATACCCGCGATGTTCTTCCGCTCTCCGAGCCTGGACTCGGTCATCGAGACCCAGGGCGAGGGCAAGATGCTCGGTTTCGTCAAGAATATCGAGCCGTACCTTAAGACGAGGAAGCTCGCGCTGCCGCCCGGGTCGCGCCTGCTTATAAGTACTGACGGTATCGTGGAGGCGGAGAGCGTCCGCGGGGAGCGCTACGGCAAGGAGCGTCTCGTGCGCATCCTCGGAGAGAATAAGGCTTCGAGCGCCGCCGAGACGGTGGAAGCCGTCGTACGGTCCGCGAGCGCCTTCGCCGGAGGCCGTCTCGACGACGACATAACGGTGGTCGCCATAGATTATCAAGGCGCCCCCAAGGAGAATAAACGATGACCGGAATAAGCGTCGAGGTTGCGGAGCGCGGTTCGTGGACGGTGCTGTCGGTACACGGCCCCATCAACAGCTATACCTATAACGAGCTTCAGGAAAAGACGATGCGTCATGCGGGACGCGTAGACATGGCGGTGGACCTGTCCGGCGTCAGTTCCATGACGAGCGCGGGAATAGGCGTGCTGCTGGCCGCCATCGAGGACGCCGAGACCGCGGGCAAGCGATTCGTCGTCGTAGCGCCCTCGGAGGTGGCAAGGCTCGCGATAGAATCCACCGGCTTCTCCGACCGCTTCCCGACCGCCCCGTCCTTGAAGGAACTGCCGGCCTAGCCGGCCGCGATAGCATGCCCAGCTTCTCCCAGCCGAGCGCACGCTGCTTCGACGTAGCGTGCGACGGCGCCGCGCTAGAAAGGTCGCGTATACACGTGTCCCCGGGGCCGGACGCCTTCGACACGTACGACGGGTTCGTACGCTCCCTCGGGTTCCTGGCGAATTCCGAGGCCTGCGCGCTCATCGTCGCCGGTGACGAGATCATCGACAACCTGCTGACGCATGGCGAGGTAAGCGAGGCCGGCGTGACCGTGCTCGTCAGGAAAAGGGCCTCCGGGCTGACCCTCGCGTTCTTCGTCGATAGCCATAGGGAGTTCTCCGAGTTCGCGTCCTGCCTGGAGCGGGTCGAGGCGTCGCTTCCCCGCTTCGACGAGCGCGAGCGCCGTTGGCACGGGCTCGGCCTGTCGATGTGCAGGAACGTCGCGAAGACGATACGGTACCGCCCCGGGCTGTACGTCGACAGGGTCTTCCTGACGTTCTAACCCGGGCGGGCGGGCAGTCTCAGGTCTGTCCGGTCAGCGCCTTGACGTAGTGGAGCCTTCCGTACAGCTCCGGCGACGCGGAGTTTCGCCTGGCCAGCCTGCCTTTCAGGTCCGTTACCCTCGCGACCTTGTGCGCGTCCATCCACGCGTCCATCTCCTCTAGCGTCGACGCGATGGCCATGTAGCCCTTCGCGTAGATGGCCGAGCACATCTGTACGGACGAGGCCCCAGCGGCGATCAGGCGTAGCGCGATCGACCCGTCGTAGACGCCGCCGGACGCGCATAGCTCGGCGCCGACCCGCCCCTCGAGCAGCGATATCCAGCGGAGGCTCTCGTGATAGGCCTCGGGACTACCGCGCATCGGTCCCGCGGACAGGCTCATGGAATCGAGGTCGACGTCCATGCGGTAGAAACGGTTGAATAGGGTTAGCCCTCGCGACCCGGCCTTGGCTAACCTGGCCGCGAGGTTGCCGACGTTGGTATACGACGAGCCGATCTTGGAGCAGACGGGGATCCTGATCGACTTGGAGACGGCTCCGACGAGCGCTACGAGACGGTCTTCGATGGCCGCCGCGGAGGCCGTCGGATCGACGGGCACCATGCCGAGGTTCAGTTCAAGCGCGTCCGCGCCGGCCGACTCGATCCGTGACGCGAAATCCGACCAGAGCGAGTCTCCCGAACAGTTGACGCTGGCTATTACTGGGATATCCGATTCCGCTTTCGCGTCCCTGATGAGCTCGAGGTACTCGTCGGCCCCCTCGTTCATGCCCATGCCCGCGAGGAAGGCCTCCGCCTCGGGATGGGAGTCCGCCGCGCCGGTAATCGACCGTAGCTCGGCCCGGAGTTGTTCCTCGAACAGCGACTTGAGGACGATCGCGCCGGCGCCGGCGTCCGCGGCCCTGCGCGCGCCTTCCTTCGTCGAAGTCATCCCGGACGAACCGGCTATTATGGGATTGCGCAGAGAAAGACCGAGGAATGAAACGCTAAGATCGGCCATGGCCACTCCTTTTACCGTGATGCGGCGACGCGCCGCTCGTTCCAGTATACGGAGAGCCGGCCCCGCCGGCAAATTCTACTGCCTGGCGGCGATCTTCTTCTCGAGCTTGGCCTTGAATCGTTCCGTATCGATGACGGCTCGGACGTGCGTGCCTTCGCCTATCAGCTCTGCGTCGTCGCGGGCCTCGACGCGGAAGGTGAGCATCCTGCCCTCGATAGCGACCAGCTCGGCTGTGGCGACGACTCTCATGCCCAGCGGGGTAGCGGCGAGATGCTTGACGTCGAGGCTGTAGCCTACCGTCGCCTCGCCGGGGCCGAGCAGGCGGTCGACGGCGCCCAGGGCCGCTTCCTCCATCGCGAGCACCATCATCGGCGTGGCGTAGACCGGCACCCCGCCAGAACCCAGGTGGGCCGCGGTATGGCGCTCCTCGACGACCAGCTCCTTGCGTCCCATAAGCCCTGTCTTGAGTTCTCCCATGGCTATCTCCTCGTCACTATGAATACTTCGTACGGTCCCAGCCGGCGCTCGCCTGCCGCGACCTCGCTACCGGCCGGCGCTACGGTGCCCGCAGCCGCGATGCCGGCCCGCACATCGACGCTGCGCGTCTTGCCCGAGAAGTTCAGGTAGACGTCGACCGTGCGACCCTCTCTCGTACGGCTCCAGGCCATGACGTCGGCGGGCGCGTCCAGCCAGGCCATGTCGCCCGATACCAGGGCCGGCTCGGCCTTGCGCAGCCGGATGAGCGACGCGTACCAGTTCCATAGCGAATCGGGGTCGGCCCTCTGAGCGGCGACGTTCTTCGCCTTATAGTCCGCGTTGACCGGCAGCCACGGCTCGGCTGGGCCGAAGCCCGCGTTGGGCGAGTCGTCCCACTGCATCGGCGTGCGCGAAGCGTCGCGGCCGAAGGGCAGGGGCCAGGTGGACAGGCCGAGCGGATCCCGTAGCGCCGCCTTCGGGATACGCCCGCAGGTCATGCCTATCTCCTCGCCGTAGTACAGGAACGGCGTGCCGCGCAGGCACAGTAGCATCGCGGCCGCCACCCTGGCGCGCCCGTCGGAATCGGCTCCCGCGCGATAGCGGTAATAGTGGCGTTTCTGGTCGTGGTTGGATAGCGTGAAGTTGGGCCATGCGCCTTCCGGCAGCAGCCTGTACCAGCGCTCCGCCGATTCCCTGAACGAGCGCGCGCCCCAGGGCCGGAACAGGAAGTCGAAGTTGAACGCCATATGGAGCTCGTCGTCACGTTCCCCGTGGCACGACGCGGCGAGGGCCGGGTCCAGGCCGTGGGTCTCTCCTATCAGCATGCGGTCTCCGTACGAGTCGGCCAGCGCCCGGAATTCCTTGAAGACGCCGTGCACCTCCGGTCGGTTGCGGTCGTAGACGTGCTTCTGCAACAGGTCGGGAACGAGGTTCCAGCTGAACGGATTGGATCGGTACTTCGCGTCCTTGAAGTACGCGGTGGCGACGTCCATACGGAATCCGTCCGCGCCCAGGTCAAGCCAGAAGCGGGCGGCGCCGTAGATTGCCTTACGCAGCTCCGGATTGCGCCAGTCGAATTCGGGTTGGTTGCGTGTAAAGGTGGCCAGGTACCATTCGCCGGTCTCCTCGTTGGGGTACCAGGCCGAGCGCTGCTCGAACAGGCTGATCCAGTTGTTGGGCGGCTTTCGGCCTTCGATCGGTTTCCATATATACCAGCCGTGCCTGGGGTCGTCCTTGGACGAGCGAGCCGCCTCGAACCACGGGTGCTCGTCGGAAGAGTGGTTGACGACGAGGTCGACGACGATCCTTATTCCGCGCTCGTGGGCGGCGGCGAGCAGCGAGCGGAAATCGTCGAGGCCGCCGAATATCGGATCGACGTCCTCGTAGTCGGATATGTCGTAGCCGAAGTCCTTCATCGGGCTCTTGAAGAAGGGACTTATCCATAGCGCGTCGACGCCGAGCTCGGACAGGTAGGCGAGCCGCTCCTCGATGCCGCGCAGGTCGCCTATACCGTCGCCGTCGGAGTCGCTGAAGCTACGCGGGTATATCTGGTAGAAGACGGCGTCGCGCCACCAACCGGAATCCGTTCTGTCGATCATGGTACCTCTCTTCGGTTCATTCCGGTCGCGCCGCGGCGCCGCGCGCGGGGGAGAGCGGTAGTATCGCCGTTATCTCCACGTCTGATCCGGCTCGGGCCTGGCACGCGAGCCGTTCCTCGCTACCGGCCCCGACCGCGTCTAGCCTGGCGCGTTCCCTGCCCAGGATCGGGCTGAAGGATCCGGAGTCGACGCGGACCCGGCAGGTTCCGCATAGCGCCTTGCCTCCGCAATCGTGCCTGAGGGGCGCCCCCGCCCGCTGCGCCGCGACGAGTAGCGATACGACCGGCGAAGCTTCGAATACGACGTCGGCCCGATCCGCGTACGAGAGCCTCGCCCGGGCCATCAGCGCGCTACCGAGACCTTGTTACGGCCGCCCTGCTTGGAGACGTACAGCGCCTGGTCCGCCCTGTCGAGCACGGACTTGCCGTTCAGGTCGCGGTTCTGGTCGTATTGAGCCACGCCGAGCGACAGGGTAACCGACATGCGCTGACCGTCGTAGTCTATCGCCATGTTCTCGACGTTGTGCCTGATCCGCTCGGCGATCCGCTCGGCCGCCTTGGCGTCCGTATCGGGCAGCAGCATGCAGAATTCCTCGCCGCCGTAGCGGGCGGCTACGTCGACGGATCGCGTCTGGCTCTGGATCAGCCTGGCTACGCTCTTGAGGACCTCGTCGCCGCAGCTATGGCCGTATGTATCGTTGAATATCTTGAAGTGGTCGATGTCGCACATGATCACCGATAGGGGATTCTGGGAGAACGCGCTCTCTTCCATCTTCTCGAGGAGCACCGTGTAGAAGTAGTGCTTCATCCTGAGCTTCGTCATCATGTCCGTCGTCGTCATCTCGAACAGGAACGCGTTGTTTATCGCGATGGCCGCGAGTATCGCTATATTGAGGAGGTAGTCCTTCTCGTATTGCGAGAATCCATCGTTGACTATCTGTTCTCCGAGCAGGATCAGCCCGTTGACGACTCCCTTGGCCTTGAGCGGCACCACGAGGCACGGCCCCATCGGCTCCAGCGGCTCGAGCCCGCCCAGGTCGCCGAACCGCTCGCGAAGCTCGGGCAGGGTCCAGCAACGCGTCTCGCGCGCGAACAGTCGCATCGCGGGGGCGTCCTCTGCGATACAGTAATCGTGCTCGTGGTCTATATCGAAGCCCTTGTAGTTCCGGTGCAGGTTGAATTGCGTCGAGTCTATGCCTTTCTTGGCGTAGAGCGCGGCCTTGAGCACCTTCATCTGCCCCATGATCGTATAGAGAATCGATTCTATCAGGATACTATAGTCTAGCGTCGAGTTGAGGCTCTTGGAAATTTCGAATAGTTGCTTGAGATCGAATACCTGTTTCTCGTATTCGTCCCTGAGCGCGGTAATTTCGCTATTTTCCACTCTATTCTCTCATCCTCGCGGTATCGTTGCGAGTATACGACGACATGGTTTTTAAAGCCACTAGAATGCGCCCGCTACGGTCTCTCCTATCCAGCGAATGGAGACGCGATCCATCGTTTCCTCGAAACGCTCGCGGTCATCCCTCCGGATAGATACGATATAGCCTCCGCGGGGAGGCTCCGGCAAGGCCGCGGCGACGGCTTCGGGTCGGATTACGGCCGATAACCGCGACGCGGCCCGTTCGAGCGCGTCCGAAGGGGTTCCCGACCAATCCAGCGCCGAGCGTATCAGTCGCCCGGACGCCGCGCGTCCGAGCCGATCGGCGGCGTCGCGCCCGTCTTCGACGAGATAGATCAGCTCGCCTGGAGTCTCGAAGCGATCGGGCAGTTCCCTGCCGTTCAGTAGAAGAGCCGTATGTTCTCTCCTCGCGCCTTATGACGCATCTTCAGGTACATCGCTCCGGCCGTCTTCTTGTAGAAATAGCCTGACGCGTTGTAGTTCTCGAACCCGGCGTCCATGTTGTAGTCGAGTCCGTACAGTTGTATCTTCACGTAGGGTTTGACCCCGTACAGCGTCAGATAATGCGAATAGCCTACGGGGTAGTCAACGGTGAATACCGTCTCTCCGGGCTTCGACTCCACGCGTATGCCGGGGGCGCATGACCAGGCCCATGCGCCCGGTCCGAGCTGCTTGTAGAAACTGACCGCCCTGGGATAGTAAGGCGACTCGGCGACCACGGGGTACGCGGCCGCGGCGGAGAGGCGATAGTCGGATTGGATCGCGGAGCCTCCCTCAATGGTCACGCTCGCGGGTAACGAACCGTCGGCCGTCGCCAGCTTTAGGAGGCTGGTCACGAGGCTCTGCCCTATGCCTGCGTAGATAGGCTTGCCGACGGCGTCGGCGAGACGTATGAGGGCCTCTCCCGCCTGCAGTCCGGCGAGCGCGTCGCAGCGTCCGTCGGCCCCGGTTTCCAGGAAGAAGCCGCCGTCGGCCTTGCGTATGGCGGGCGAGATGGTCCTGTCGACGAGCTCTACGGCCCTGGAGAACGGATTCTCCTCTTCGCCCATATAATTCCTGGCGTCGAGGTACGCCTCTATGAGAGCCACGGATTGCACGGCGTCGGCCTTGGAGAAATCCGCCGTACGGGCCAACGACATGGCCTCTTGGGCGAGCGAATAGGGCGACCTGTCCAGGAGCAGAGCTACGACGTCCTTCCTATAGAAGAGGCTGGCGGATCGCGATTGTACCAGTCGCTCTGTCGTCTTGACCTCGGCCAGGTTGGCCTCCTCGAAGGCGGCCATCGACGTCGTCGTCTTTCCCGCGAACGGCGCGCTCTTCCAGCTCAAGCCGGCGGCGTGCGCGCTCCGCGCGACCGATACGAGTTCCGCCGCTTCGGCGACGCGGCCCCGGCGCATGGCCTCGGCCATATAGGCTACGAAGACCGTCTCGTCGAAGGCTCCAGGAGTGCCGAGGGTCGGGGTCCAGGTTCCAGCGGCGGCGTCGAACGTCGGGCCCGAGAAGGCGGTCCACGCCTTTTCCCGCCAATCGGATATCGCCTTGGTCCATGCCGCGGGGTCCATAGGAGCCTGCGCGATAAATTGCGCAGGGACAGCCGCCTTACCCTCCGTCTCGCGCATCGCCACGAACGGGCGAAGGACGCCTTTCGTGGCGTTCAAGCTCAGCGTATGGGCTTCCCCGCCCGAAGCTATGCCGGATATCCTGTACGTCGACCCGCCAAGCGAGAGCCGGAGCGAGCCGTCGTCGCCCGGCGCTATCAGGGCGGCGCCGTACGCCAGCTCGTACCGTATCGTCGAGGAGACGGCGGCGCTTTTGGGCGCGAGCCTCCATGAGGCCCGACCGTCGCCGTCGCCGCTGACGGTTATGGTCGTTCCGTCGTTGAATTTTACGATGAAGCCGTCGCCGCGGGTCTCGTACGCGACCGGTACGGCCTTCCGTTCCTTGCCGCCCGCGTCTCGCAGCGATAGCGGATAGCGCTCGGAGAATACGAGGCGGAGCCCGTTCGCGCCGAGTTCGGCCGAGCGTATGCCCGTTCCGTCGGTACCCGGAAGGCCCCTGAAAGAGACGCCGCCCGCCAGCGCGGTGATGGGACCGGCCGACGGGAACTGGATGACGACGAGGAGGACGAATACGGCGATATATAAGAAGGCCATCGCCGCGGCCTTTCCGAATGCGCTAATTCTCATATCAAGTGGACTATATACGCATCGCGACGCCTTACGCAACCGCGGTCGCCGGGAGCCTCCGCTGTTCGACTTGTAAAACCGTCGTAAACCGGCT
This sequence comes from Spirochaetae bacterium HGW-Spirochaetae-3, assembly GCA_002839315.1. GTDB lineage: Bacteria > Spirochaetota > Spirochaetia > Treponematales > UBA12059 > SZUA-370. The sequence goes on along the minus strand of PGXV01000008.1, from coordinate 219,184 downwards.
ACCATTGCCCGGAATCCGACCAGTCGACCGGAGCGTAGCATGAGAAATTACACGGCGGCGGCCTGTGCCGTTGCCATCGTCGTAGCCCTTTCGGCTTCCTGCGCGGGCATACCGGCGGCCGACCGCGGCCTTCCGGGAGCCGCGTCCGGCAAGCCCGTTCCTCAGGAACTCACCAAGGCAGAAAAGGAACGGATGGAACTGGACGCGATATATCGCGCCATAGAGGCCGGCGAGTACGAGTCCGCCGAGACGCGCCTCGCCTCGCTTGCCTCCTCCGCCCCCGATAATAGATCATATCCCGTACTCCGCGCGTCCGTCCTGTTATCCATGGGGCGCCTTGGCGACGCCCGCGCCGTCCTGGCCGCCGAGCTGGCGGCCTTCCCGGACAACGCCGAGGCGCTGTTCGCGCTCGCCGAGCTGGAGCGCTTCGACGGCCATCCCGAGGCGCATCGCGCCGCTATCGAGGCGCTGGTCGCGAAGTATCCTGGTAACGCCGACGCGCAGGCCGCTCTGGGCGACATCCACTACGAGGGCAAGAACTACAGGAAGGCCGAGGAGGCGTTCGCTGCCTCGCTCTCCGCCGCGCCCGACAACGTAGAGGCCCTGCTCGGCCTGGCCCGCGTCAAGTACCGGCGCGAAGACACGAAGGCGGCTCTCGAGCTGCTCGACAGGGCCGTCGCCGTGGCGCCAGGCGACGCCATCGCGTATCTTGACCGCAGTCGCGCGCTCTATCAGCTCGGCCGCTACGCCGAATGCGAGGCCGACCTGGACGCGGCGGTGAGGCTCGCCCCCGAATCGTCGTGGAACTACCTGGAACGCGGCCGGCTCTACCTCGATACCGGTCGCGGCGAGCAAGCCCTGGCGGATTTCTCCGAGTCGATACGGCTTGTCCCCGATTACTTCCTGCCGTACGTGTACCGCGGCTCCATCTACGAGTCCATGGGGAACGACGCGGCCGGACTGGATGATTACCGTACGGTCTCGAAGCTGTATCCCGATTATTGGTACTCGCTCGAGTCGGAAGCCGTGCTCGCGTACCGGCTCGGCCGCTGGGACGAAGCGTTCGCCGCGTTCGATAAGGCTTCCGGGTATACCCGGGCCCATCCCGAGTACTTCGTCGCGGCGGCGCTGTCGCTGTTCCGCTCCGGGGACGCGAAGGCCGCCAAGGAGTACGCCGGGAAGACGCTCGCCAAGATAAACCGCGAGAAGTATCCCCTGCAGTGGTTGGCGTTGCGTCTGCTGTACGACCAGGGCGAGATGACATCGGAGCTCGAGATAGGCATAGGCGCCGAGAAGAGCCTGGACGTGAAGGCCGGCCTTCTGTTCTACCTGGGCTCGTACTGGGTCGGCAAGGGCAAGATGGATCTTGGATCCAAGTATATACGGATGTCGTACGACTCCGAGCGCATAGGTACCATAGAGCGCCGTATGGCGGAGGCCGACCTGGCCCGCCTGGCCGCGCTGAAATGAAGTCGAACGAACGGAGTCGCGATGTCTGATACGGTAAAGGCGCTCGAGCTGTCGGGGCGTAGGATTGTGCTCGTGGGAACCGCCCACGTCTCGAGGGAGAGCGTCGACGAAGTCGTCGCCGTCATCGAATCGGAGAAGCCCGACGGCCTGTGCGTCGAACTGGACGAGGGCCGCTGGAAGTCGATGAACGCTCCCGATCAATGGGAGAAGACGGATATCATCAAGGTTATCAGGGAAGGTCGCGCCTTCCTCCTGCTCGCCAACCTGGCGCTCAGCTCGTTCCAGCGCAGGATGGGCGTCGATTCCGGCGTCAAGCCGGGCGAGGAGATGGTCGCGGCTATCCGGGCGGCCGAGGCCGCCGGTATCCCGTTCGGCTTCTGCGATCGCGACGTGCAGACGACGTTGCGCAGGGCCTGGGGCAGGTCCAATCTCTGGAACAAGTCGAAACTGGTCGCCCAGCTGATATCCGCCGCCTTCTCCAGCGAGAAGCCGGACGCCGCCGAGATAGAGCGGCTGAAGGTGCGTTCCGAGCTCGACGAGATGATGGGCGAGCTGGCCGAGTACCTTCCGAGCGTGAAGGAAGTCCTCATAGACGAGCGCGACCGTTATATCGCGTCCAAGATATGGGCCATGCCCGGCGACTCTATCGTCGCGGTCATCGGGGCCGGCCACGCGTCCGGCGTGGAGATGTGGCTCGGCCGCCTCGCGTCCGGGGGATCGACGACCGACGTATCGGACCTGGACGTCGTCCCGCCGCCCGGAATAATCGCGCGGTCGGCCGGTTGGCTCGTGCCCGCGCTGATCGTCGGCTTCATAACGATAGGGTTTTTCACGTCGGGGGCTGAGGCCAGCCTGCAGATGCTGCTACGCTGGGTCGTCCTTAACGGAACGCTGGCCGCGGTCGGCTCCGTCCTGTGCCTGGCCCATCCCCTTACCGTGCTGGTATCGTTCGCCGCGGCGCCTATCGCGACGCTGAACCCGCTCGTCGCCGTAGGCCTGTTCTCCGGCGTCGTCGAGGCGTGGCTACGCAAGCCGCAGGTCTCCGATTTCCAGACGCTGGCGACGGACGTCTCGAGCTTTCGGGGCTTCTATAGGAACAAGGTGACCCATATCCTGCTCGTCTTCTTCCTGTCGAGCCTCGGCGGCGCGCTCGGCAACTTCATCGCGTTGCCGTTCCTCGCCGGCGGAGCGCTGTAGCCGCGCTCCGGCGTGGACCGCGGCTACAGTGTGGACCGCGGTCCGGGGCCGCCGTTACGACAGGATCGCGGCGGCCTTCCTGAGAGCGGCCGGTATGTCTATGCCCTGCGGGCATTTCGGTACGCAGGCGCCGCATTCGACGCAGGCTCCCGCTCCCGTGGATCCGAACTCGGCGGCGTAGTCCTTCCTCGCCTGGTCGACCGCGCCGAAGATGGACGCGTCGTTCCACAGCCTGAAGACGCCCGGGATGGCGACGCCGCTCGGACAGGGCTTGCAGTAGCCGCAATTCGTGCACGGTACGGCCATCCTCGAGCCGAACCACGCCCGCGCCTCGTCGAGTATCGCGCGCTCGTCCTTCGTGATCGCGTTGGGCCTGGCCGACGAGGCTACGGCCGCGTTCTCCCGGAGTTGGTCCCGGCTACCCATGCCGGACAGGACGGTGACGACTTCCTGTCTGTCGAGGACGTGGCGTAAGGCCCATTCGGCCGCCATGCGCGGCGTCGGGTATTTCGAGAATATCCTGCGCGCCTCGTCGGGGACCCTGGCCAGTACGCCGCCGCGCAGGGGCTCCATGACGATGACGCCGAGGCCCCGGGCGGCCGCGTAGCGTATCCCCTCGTCCCCCGCCTGGTAATCCTCGTCGAAGTAGTTGTATTGGACCTGGCAGAATTCCCATCCGTCCCATCCGTCGACGATTTCCTTGAACGCTTCAAGGGAATCGTGGAACGAGAAGCCGACGTGGCCTATCCTGCCGTCGGCCTTCGCCTTGGCGAGGAACTCCAGGCCGCCCGTCTCGACGACGGTTTTCCATCGACCCCGCGACAGCGCGTGCGCGAGGTAGAAGTCGATGCGATCGGTGCGAAGCCTCTTGAGCTGCTCCGACAGGTGCTTCTCCCAGTCGCCGGGCTCGTTGATGAGCCAGACCGGAGCCTTCGTCGCGAGCAATACGCGATCGCGGCATGCGAGGCGCTCGACCGCGGCTCCGAGCCACGGTTCGCTCGCCTGCCTATGGTACGGCCACGCGGTGTCGATATAGTTGACCCCGGCGTCGAGGGCCGAGGCGAGAATATCGGTGGCCGCCGCTTCGTCTATGGCGGACGGATCGTCGCCTTTCGTCGGCAATCGCATGCATCCGAGCCCTAACGCCGATATATCCAGTCCGTCTATCCTTGGAAACCGTCTGTATAGCATGGTATCGAGTATACCGGGCCTTGACGACTTCCCTCAATGGTTTACAATAGACAAATTGTCGGGGCCCCCGACATAAGGAGGATTCATGAAAATGTCTCGCGTATTCGCGGTAGCCGTCGTATCGGCCGCTATCCTATTCGCTGGATGCCAGAAGGCCGAAAAGCCCGCTGCCGCCGGCGAACCCGCAAAGGCCGCCTACCACATCGGCGTGGTGACCGGTACCGTTTCCCAGTCCGAGGACGACCTCCGCGGCGCGGAAGAACTGATCAAGCGCTACGGCAAGGTAGCCGACGGCGGCATGATCCAGCATATCACCTATCCCGATATGTTCATGGATCAGCAGGAGACCACGATCTCCCAGATCGTCGCGCTCGCCGACGATCCGCTCATGAAGGCCATCGTGATGAACCAGGCCGTTCCCGGCGCCGCCGAGGGATTCAAGCGCGTCCGCGAGAAGCGCGCCGACATACTCCTGTTCGCCGGCGAGCCCCATGAGGATCCGCTCGTGATCGAGGCGGCCGCCGACCTGGCGCTGAACAGCGACTTCATCAGCCGCGGCTATACGATCATCTGGGCCGCCAAGGAACTCGGCGCCAAGACCTTCGTCCACATTTCGTTCCCGCGCCATATGTCCTACGAGACCCTCGGCCTCCGCAGGCAGATCATGGAGCAGGCCTGTATCGACCTCGGGCTCAAGTTCGCGTTCGAGACCGCCCCCGACCCGACCTCCGACGTCGGCCCCGCCGGCGCCCAGCAGTTCATCCTCGAGAAGGTCCCCTCGTGGATCCAGAAGTACGGCAAGGAAACCGCGTTCTTCTGCACGAACGACGCACACACCGAGCCGTTGCTCAAGCAGCTGCTCCAGTACGGCGGAATCTTCGTCGAAGCCGACCTCCCGTCGCCCCTCATGGGTTATCCAGGCGCTCTCGGCATCGATCTGACCGCAGAGGCCGGCAACTTCCCCGCCATCCTCAAGAAGGTCGAGCAGGCCGTCGTCGACAAGGGCGGCGCCGGCCGTTTCGGCACCTGGGCCTATAGCTACGGCTTCACCGTCACCGCCGGCCTCGGCGAGTTCGCCAAGAACGTCATCGAGGGCAAGACCACCAAGGACAGCCTCAGCGGATTGTTCGATGCATTCGCCGTCTACACCCCCGGCGCCAACTGGAACGGCGGCTACTACATCGACGCCAACACCGGCGTAAAGGCTAAGAACCACCTTCTCGTCTACATGGACACCTACGTCTTCGGCAAGGGTTACCTGCCGACGACCAAGCAGGTCGTCCCCGAGAAGTACTACTCCATCAAGTTCAAGAAGTAAGATCGCCTGACGGCGATAGGGCTTCCAAGGGCCGTCCCGTAAGGGGCGGCCCTTTTTGTTTTTGACAAGATCGCTAGCGTCGTTTATCATGATCCACCGCGTGCGGTATCCCCGCCGCCTCATTCCGGGCCAGCGTCGCCGATTGAATCGACGAACGCCCGACCTCTATAAAAAGGTAGGAACCATGCCCAACGTACCGCCCTTGCTTTCGCTCAAGGGCATATCAAAGGATTTTTACGGCAATACCGTACTCGAGGACGTGTCGTTCGACGTCGAACCGGGCAAGATCATAGGCCTGGTCGGCGAGAACGGCGCCGGCAAGACGACGCTGATGCGCATACTCTTCGGTATGCCGGTCATTACGGAGACCGGGGGCTACGGCGGCCAGATAGAGCTGGACGGCCAGCCGGTCAAGTTCAAGAGCCCGTTCGACGCGCTCGACGCCGGAATCGGTATGGTGCATCAGGAATTCTCACTGATTCCAGGGTTCACGACGGCAGAGAACATCGTCCTCAACCGGGAGCCTATGAAGGCTAACTTCGTCTGCGAGGTGTTCGGCGATAGGATGAGTATCCTGGACCGGACCGCGATGCGTACTAGAGCCGAGAAGGCTATCGATCGACTAGGAGTCAAGCTCGATACGGAGACCCTCGTCTCCGAGATGCCCGTGGGGCACAAGCAGTTCACCGAGATCGCCCGAGAGATCAACCGCGCCAACGTCAGGCTCCTCGTGCTGGACGAGCCGACCGCGGTGCTCGCCGAGTCCGAGGCGGAGATACTGCTCGAGGCGTTGCGCCGGCTCGCGGCGCAGGGCATATCGATAATCTTCATATCGCACCGCCTCCACGAGGTCGCGACGGTGGCCGATACCATCGTCGTATTGCGCGACGGCCGCGTCGTCAAGGAAGCGCCCGCCGCCGGTACGTCGGTGCGGGACATAGCCTCATGGATGGTCGGCCGCTCGGTCGACGCCAAGCGCCCCGACCTGGCGTCGAGGAAATTCTCCGGAGAGGCGCTGAAGGTGGAACGGCTCTGGGTCGACATGCCCGGAGAGGCCGTCCGCGACGTGTCGTTCACGGTACGCGAGGGAGAGATCTTCGGTATCGGCGGATTGGCCGGCCAGGGCAAGCTCGGTATACCCAACGGAGTCATGGGTCTATACGCCGGAGGCGGCACCGTGCTGCTGCACGGCAAGCCCGTTCCGCTCAACGATCCGCGCGGAGCCCTTTCCATGGGTATGGCCTTCGTTTCCGAGGACCGTCGCGGCGTTGGGCTCCTCCTCGACGAGACGCTCGAGTGGAACATCGGTTTCACGGCCATGCAGATCCAGGGGGGCTACCTCAAGTCGTACCTGGGCGGGTTGCTAAAGCTGCGCGACGAGGCCGGGCTCCGCAAGCTGGCCGAAGAGTATATCGAGCAGCTGTCCATCAAGTGCACCGGGCCCAAGCAGTTCGCCAAGGAACTATCGGGCGGGAACCAGCAGAAGATATGCCTGGCCAAGGCCTTCGCCGTGGGGCCGAACCTGCTATTCGTCAGCGAGCCTACGCGCGGTATCGACGTCGGCGCCAAGGAGCTCGTGCTCCAGTCGCTACGCCACTACAACCGCGATAACGGTACGACGATAGTCATGGTCTCCAGCGAGCTGGAGGAACTCAGGTCCATATGCGACCGCGTCGCGATAGTCGACGAGGGCCGTATCGCAGGCATCTTGCCGCCGGACGCCGACATTGCTGAATTCGGCCTATTGATGGCCGGCGAGGTTAAGCAGGAGGCCGCGCATGCGTAACTTCAAGGAATTCGCGGCTGACTTCGGCTGGCCGCGCATCATCATTTTCTTCTTCCTTATCGCGCTCTTCATAGGCGCGCCGTTCGTTGGCGTCAGCGTGAGCACGTCGTTCTCCGACGTGTTCAACCGCTTCGGCCAGAACGCCATCCTCGTGCTCGCGCTCGTGCCGATGGTCCAGTCGGGCTGCGGCCTTAACTTCGGCCTGCCGGTCGGTATAATCGCCGGCCTCCTCGGCTCGACCCTGGCGATGCAGTTCGGCCTGACCGGCTGGTTCGGTTTCTTCGGCGCCGTCGCCATCTGCCTTCCTTTCGCGGCGCTGTTCGGCTGGCTATACGGCCTGCTCCTCAATAAGGTCAAGGGCGAGGAGATGACGATAGCGATGTACGTCGGCTTCTCCCTCGTAACGTTCTTCTCTATCCTATGGCTCCTCCTCCCGTACTCGAGCCCCGCGATGGTCTGGGGCTACACCGGCAGGGGGCTTCGAACGACGATTACTCTGGAGAACTTCTGGGGTAAGATCCTCAATAACTTCCTCGCGGTCAGGATAGGGCAGAACTTCACCTTCCCGACGGGCATGATACTGTTCGTCGCGCTGTGCGCCTTCCTCGTCTACCTGTTCTTCAGGACCAAGACCGGCACCGCGATGACCGCGGTCGGTTCCAACGCCGACTTCGCGCGGGCCGGCGGCGTCTCCTCCGACAAGATGCGCACCGTCAGCGTGATGCTGTCCACCATGCTCGGCGCGGTCGGCATACTCGTATACCAGCAGAGCTTCGGTTTCATCCAGCTCTACCAAGCCCCGCTCTTCATGGCGTTCCCGGCTATAGCCGCGCTCCTGATCGGCGGCGCGAGCGTCAACAAGGCGAGCATGGTCAACGTGCTGGTAGGTACGCTCCTGTTCCAGGGAATCCTGACCATGACGCCGAGCGTCATCAACAGCGTCCTGCAGACGGACATGTCGGAAGTCATCCGCATCGTACTGTCGAACGGCATGATACTGTACGCGCTTACCCGAAAGACGAAGGTGTCGAAATGACGAAGAAGTTCGATTTCAAGAGATTCGTCGACGACAACGTCGTCGTCGTGATCTTCCTCGTGCTGACCGCGATAGCGACGCCGATCTCCGGCCTGTCGGCCAACTATATACTGCAGGACATCTTCACGCGTATCGGGCGCAACTCGTTCCTCGTATTCAGCCTGATACTGCCGATCATGGCGGGCATGGGCATTAACTTCGGCATGGTGCTCGGCGCCATGGCCGGCCAGCTCGGCCTCATCTGGGCGGTGGACTGGAACATATCGGGCGTCTGGGGCCTCGGCTTCGGGGTGCTGATCGGCCTGCCGATAGCGATAGGCCTCGGCATCGTGTGCGGCTCCGTCCTCAACCGCGCCAAGGGCCGCGAGATGGCTACCGGCTACATACTCGGCTTCTTCATGGACGGCGTCTACCAGTTCGTCGTGCTGTACCTGATGGGCGCCATCATCCCGATGCGCTCCGCCGCGCTGACGCTGTCGCGCGGCTACGGCGTCAGGAACACGGTCAACCTCGACTCGGTCAGGCAGAGCCTCGACAAGCTGCTGATGGTCAAGGCGTTCGGCCTCAATTTCCCGATCGCCACCTATCTCGTCATAGCCTTGCTCTGCGTCTTCATCATCTGGTTCCGGAAGACCAAGCTCGGCCAGGACATGCGCGCCATCGGCCAGGACCAGCCGGTATCCAACGCGTCGGGCATACCGGTAGAGAAGACGCGCATCATAGCGATCGTCATGTCAACGGTGCTCGCGATGATAGGCCAGATCATCTTCCTGCAGAACATGGGCAACATGGCGACGTATAACGCGCATAGGCAGACCGGATTCTTCGCAGCCGCCGCCATACTCGTCGGAGGCGCTTCGGTCACCAAGGCGACGATACCCAACGTGTTCGTCGGCGTCGTGCTGCTGCACCTCATGTACATCGTGATGCCGCGCGCGGGAGCCCAGCTGTTCGGCTCGGCCCAGATAGGCGAGTACTTCCGCGACGCGTTCAGCTACGGCGCCATCGCGCTCGCCCTCGTGCTGCACGCCTGGCGCAAGCGCCGCGGCGTGGCTATAGACCGAGCGGGCATGCGGCAGAACACCGTAGACCCGGACGCCAAGGGAGGCGTGGTATGAGCGATAAACCGAAGAACGGTAACGGCGCCGCCGTGAGGACACGCCGTTTCGTCGTCAGGGCCGCCATCGTCGCGGTATACCTGGCGCTCTCGGTGTTCGTATTCCTGAACGGCAGGGGCCATACGCTACTGATCGACAACAAGACGCTACCCGACGGCGGAGCGCAGGCGTTCAGGCGGGTCAAGGTCTTCATAGACGGCCAAGATCCGCTGGAGATGTATGCCCGCGACCGCGAGCTCGTCAAGCTGACCGGGCAGACGCATCGCGTGCGGATAGAGACGCAGGAAGGCGCGACGCGGCTCGAGGCCTCGTTCAGGATCGACCTGAAGACCGATATGGTGCTCCTGTCCATACCCAAGATGGCCGCCGGCGCGGACGATTTCTGGGAACCCTTCGTCGTCGTCTACGAGAAGCAGTCGAGGGACGAAGAACTGCCGAGCCTCGACGACCCGGTATTACTGGAGCCGACCCTGTAGCTCCCCGGTTGCCGCGTTTCTTCCTATAAGGTATTATCGCTAAGGAACTCAAGCAGACGAGGGGCGCCGAGTGCGCCCCTCGTCGCATCAATGCATCGGAGCGACAGCATGGCCAAGTACCCGTTCAGCGAAATCGAACCAAAGTGGCAGAAGTATTGGGACGAGAAGAAGACGTTTCGCGCCGTAGAGGACGCGTCCTTCCCTAAGTCGAAGCGTCGCTACGTGCTCGACATGTTCCCGTACCCGTCCGGCGCCGGCCTGCACGTCGGCCATCCCGAGGGCTATACCGCCACGGACATATACTGCCGCTATATGCGCATGAACGGCTATAACGTCCTCCATCCCATGGGCTTCGATTCCTTCGGCCTGCCCGCCGAGAACTACGCCATCCAGACGGGGACCCATCCAGCGGTGACCACGCGCGCCAACATCGACCGCTTCCGCGAGCAGATCAAGAGCCTCGGCTTCTCCTACGACTGGGACCGCGAGGTGTCGACCTGCGAGGCCGACTACTACAAGTGGACCCAGTGGATATTCGTGCAACTGTTCAAGCGCGGCCTCGCCTACGAGTCGGACGCCCCGATCAACTGGTGCCCGTCGTGCAAGACCGGCCTGGCGAACGAGGAGGTCAAGGACGGCGCGTGCGACCGTTGCGGCACGAAGGTGACGCGCAAGCGGATACGCCAGTGGATACTCAGGATCACCGCGTACGCCGACCGGCTCATCGAGGACCTCGACGGCCTCGACTGGCCGGAGCCGGTAAAGCAGATGCAGCGCAACTGGATAGGCCGCTCGGAGGGCGCCAGCGTCACGTTCACGGTAGACGGAGCCGGCGACTCGCTGGAGGTGTTCACAACGCGCCCCGACACGCTGTTCGGCGCCACGTACATGGTGCTGGCGCCCGAGCACGCGCTCGTCGCGAAGATAACGAGCGGGGCTCAGAAGGCCGCCGTCGACGCCTACGTAGACGGCGCCGCCAAGAAGAGCGACCTGGAGCGAACAGACCTGGCCAAGGACAAGACCGGCGTCTTCACCGGCGCCTACGCGATCAACCCGGTCAACGGCGAGCGCATACCGATATGGATATCCGACTACGTGCTCGCGTCCTACGGCACGGGCGCCATCATGGCCGTGCCGGCCCACGACGAGCGCGACTGGGACTTCGCGAAGGCGTTCGGCCTGCCCATCATCGAGGTGGTAGCGAAGCCAGGCGCCGACGGCAAGGCCGTTCCCTCTAAAAACGAGCCTGCCGAGTGCACCGCCGCCGACGGCGTCGCGGTCAATTCCGGGTTCCTCGACGGCATGGGCACCGAAGAGGCCAAGAAGGCGATGACCGCCTGGCTGGAAGAGCGGGGCCTCGGCAAGGGCACCGTCAACTACAAGCTGCGCGACTGGCTGTTCAGCCGCCAGCGCTACTGGGGCGAGCCCATACCCGTGGTCCACTGCCCCGCGTGCGGTGTCGTCGCGGTGCCCGAGGACCAGCTGCCGCTGACCCTGCCCGAGGTGAGTAGCTACGAGCCGTCAGGCACCGGCGAGAGTCCGCTGGCGAAGATAGACGAATGGGTCGATACGACCTGCCCCGTATGCGGCGCTCCCGCCAAGCGCGAGACCAATACGATGCCCCAGTGGGCCGGTTCCTGCTGGTACCAGCTCCGCTACCTCGACCCCAGGAACGAGAAGGCCTTCGTCGGCCGGGACAAGATCGACTACTGGATGCCGGTAGACCTCTACGTCGGCGGCGTCGAGCACGCGGTGCTCCACCTGCTGTACGCCCGTTTCTGGCACAAGGTGCTCTTCGACCTGGGGCTCGTCAACACGAAGGAGCCGTACCAGCGCCTCGTCAACCAGGGCATGATCCTGGGCGAGGATAACCAGAAGATGTCCAAGAGCCGCGGCAACGTGATCAACCCCGACGACATCGTCAGGGAATTCGGCGCGGACGCGCTCAGGCTATACGAGATGTTCATGGGGCCGCTCGAGGTATCCAAGCCGTGGATGACGGCCGGCCTCGTCGGCGTCTCCCGCTTCCTCGAGCGCCTGTACGCGATGGGCGACAAGCCGCTGGTCGACGCCGAACCGTCGGGCGAGCTCCTGAAGCTGATGCACCGTACGATCAAGAAGGTAGACGGGGATACTTCGACGCTCGACTTCAACACGGCCGTATCGGCGATGATGGTACTGTCCACCGAGGCGGCGAAGCTGGACGAGCTGCCGCGGAGCCTGTGGTCGACCCTCGTGCGGCTCGTGTCGCCGTACGCCCCGCACCTCGCCGAGGAGCTGTGGGAGAAGATGGGCGGGCAGGGCAGCGTATCCAAGGCGGCGTGGCCGACCTACGATCCGGCGCTCTGCGAGGACGAAGAGGATACTATCGTCGTGCAGGTGAACGGAAAGCTGCGTGGCGACTTCAAGGCCGCGAAGGGAACGGCCAGGGACGCGCTCGAGGCTACCGCCAAGGCGCATCCCAAGGTCGCCGAGCACCTGGCCGGCAAGCAGGTCGTCAAGACGATAGTCGTACCGGGGAAGCTGATCAATTTCGTAGTGCGGTAACGGGGGCCGCTAGGCGGCTATGGGTGGGTGAGCGTGAGCGTTATATAAGCTCACGCTCGCGCTTCCCTACGACTTGAACCGCTCGATCTCGCTCGTGGCTGAATTGACGCTGCGCGACGCCTTTATGGTAAGCTCGTTGGTATCCTGCGCCGCTCGCTGGATCTCCCCGGCGCCCGCGGCCATCTCGCTCATGCCGTTCTCCAGTTCGCTCGCCAGCTGCAGTAGGCGGCGCATCTCGAGGAGCACGGCGTTGGAGCCTTCCTGCATCTCCTCGGCGGACTGCCGGACGTCCGCGGTCACCTCGTTGATGCTCGCCAGCGAATCGAGTATCTGGGACGAGCCGGCGCTCTGCTCCTGCATCGAGTACTTGACCTCTTCCTCGAGCCTGGACAGTATCCGGATCTGCTCGAGTATCTCGTCGAAGGTAGCAGCGCTCGCGCCGGAGCTGGCCACGACGTCGTTGATGCCGCCGCGTATGCCCTTGATGTTCTGCCCTATGGTCTTGGACTGTGTCGCGGCGTTCTCCGCCAGCTTCCGTATCTCGTCCGCTACCACCGCGAAGCCCATGCCGGCCTCTCCCGCGTGCGCCGCCTCTATCGCCGCGTTCATGGCCAGCAGGTTCGTCTGAGCCGCTATGCCCGCTATCAGCGCGTTGGCCTCCTGCAGGCTCTCCGACTGGGCGTCTATCTCGCGGACCTGTCGGACGACCGTCTCTATAGCGCCGCGACCGGTGTCCGACTTGCCGAGCAGCTTCTCGTAGTACGATCCCATCCGCTCGATGTTGGCGGTAACCGACTGGATGCTGGCGACCATCTCCTCGATGGAGCTGGACGACGACGATACGCCCTCCGACTGCTTCTCGATGAGACGGTACAGGCGTTCTATGTTCTTGGCTATCTGCTCTACCGTCGCGCTCGACTCGGTGACCGAGGCGCTCTGGTTGATAGTCTGGAGCTTGAGGCTCTCTATGGTGGCGGTAATCTGGCGCACGGCGCCGGCTGTCTCCTCGGTGTTGGTCGACAGGCGCGTCATGCCTTCGTTGAGCGAGCCCATATCCGTCTTGACCCGGTCGATCATGCCCCGGAGCATCGCGACAAACGCGTTGAAGTACTCGGCGAGCGTACCCAGCTCGTCCTTGGCTCCGGGCTCTATCGTTCGCGTCAGGTCGGCGTCGCCGGACGACACGTTCTTCATGCCGTTCGATACGCCGTTGATCCTGGACGTGACGCTAGACAGTATGAATATGGATATGAGGAGCACGAAGAGCTCGGCGACGCCGAGGATAGCCGCCATGAGCACGATACCGCGCGTCAGCTGGGACGATCGCTGCTCGAACCAGCTGTCCGTACTGGCTATGACCATGTCGATGACGCTCTGTATCGTCCCGCGGATCGGCGCGGTCTCTTCGTAGAATCGTTGCCCGTCAAGCCCGTAGGCGCCTTCGGTAGCCTTGCCCATGATCCCTATGACGGCGCCCTGCACGATGCGCCATTCCGGGCTGTGCTCGAGCTCGAAAAGCGTCGACGACGCGTCTTCGATTATATCGCTGGAAACGTTGGTCAGGTTGACCATGACGCCGGCGTTGGCGTCGACGAGCTCAAGGATGGAGTTGTTGTCTATCGGCTCGTCGACCGAGAGTATCGTACTGGACAGGCATTGGAGGCGGCCCGCGTTTTCCTTGGCCATCTCCAGGAAGACGATCGATTGCAGCTGGAGCGAGGCTTCGGCGACTTCCGTCCTGGATAGCGTCGACTGCTCGGTCAGTATCAGGCTCAGGAGATCCGAATAACCCGTATATGCGGCCTTGGCCATCATCGACCTGCCGTCTATCTGCTTGCGTAGCTGGGTAATCCCGGCTATCGCCTCGGTGATCGATTCCGCTATCTCCGGGGCGATGGCCTTAGCCGTAAGCGGCGCCTGGGCGGTATCCCAGGCCTCGTTCGCCGTGTGCCTGGTGGATATGATCTTGTCGGCTGCGGCGGTGCCCGTCAGGGAGAGATAGGCGATGCCGCGCTCATTCTGTATCGCCGACAGGAGGCCGCTGATCGCCTTCATCGCCGACAGCTTGTCGGCGGCGACGTCGATCCTGGACTTGTCCTTCATCGTGATCGCAATGGTTACCAGGCCCATGACGACGGCGAGCGCTAACGGCGCGCTTAAGAGTAGAAGCAGTCGTTTTCGTAAAGAAAGAACCATTTCGCGTCCTCAGCATTTCTGGATGGGCAGCTCCAAACGAGAAGTCGTCCTCTGCGCTTTTTAATTGAAGAAGAGCGGAACCCCGGCGGCCATTATCATGGCGATGAGCGCCATGTCGCTACGCCTGAACCGGGACCTGGGTACCGTACGGTCCTTGTCCGCGATTTCCGCGGCGGAAGCGGCACCATCATAAACCGAAACCAGGATCTCGTCGATGGACTTTATGAACCCCGAGATCCTTACCGATGACTTGTGCTCCAGGATCCTGTCGTAGCCGCGCAGGGCCTCGGCGAAGAATTCTCCGAACCTGCCCGGCAGGCGCAGCCCGGGGCCCAGGCAGGCCTTGGAGATGAACATAAGGGCCTCGAAGGTCACCGCCTTGCCCAGGCCCGCCGTCAAGGCCGTCTCGGTTACGCGGAACGGACCGACGCTAGCGACGACGCGGCCGATGGGAACGAGGAGGTTGGCGCCGACGATACTGGCCATCACGATCGCCGTCGTCAGCGGGGACAAGCGGCGGCCCGACGACCACGCGGCGACGGCGGCGCCGACGAGCATTGCGACGCGTCCCGCGAGCGTCGGCTGGAACAGCAGCAACGCCGACAGCGCCACGCCGGCGATCGCGAGCCGCGCCGGATCGAAGCTGGATTCCCATCGCTCCCTTCGCTCAGGCCTGGTCATCGAGGGCCTCCCCTTCGCTTGCGCGCGCGCTCGAGCGGACCTTCGCGAGCCATGACGAGCGGGACGCGAAGACCTGGGTAAAGGCTCCGAGCGTCAGGCCCGATACGAGCCCAAGCCCGAGGAACATAGGCGCCATGAACTTGGCGCTCGGGCCGAACACGAATACGCGGGCCAACGCGACCTGCGCCATATTCGAAACGACCGCGCCCGCTACGCAGAGCCCGACGTACGAGAGCGCCTTGGGACCGGCGACGACCCTGAGGCCGCGCATCGTGAGGGCGCTCGCGAGCGTCCCGGCCAGGGAGAACAGCGCTACGTACGTGAACAGCGATCCCGTGAGCACGCTCATCCCGACGACCTTGACCAGGGCCAGCGCCATGTACGCGCCGAACGGTAAGAGGTCCACCGCTATGAGGATGGGAAGGTTGGCCAGCCCGAGCCGCATGAAGGGCACGGGCCTCGGGAGCATGTATTCCACCGTCGAAAGGAAGAAGGCGAGGGCCGCCAGGAAGGCGGCTATCCTGCGGCCGCCGTCGGGGAACGAGGGCCTATTTGACGAACGCATCGATTTCACCGTCGTCCTCCGCGCCTTCTATGTGTATGAACACGCCGTTCGGGAGGCACGCGGCCCACTCCCCGGTCTTGCTAATCGGAAGGGACGCCACGCAGGTCTTGTTGGCGCAGGGGGAGTCTTCTATATGGGCGTTCCCGTCCCCGATATGTATATAGGTGATTCCGAGCGGACCTTGCGCCTCGATGTCCCTGTCTTGCGACATCGGATAGACCCATTCGCCCATCTCGGTGGAGACGACGAGGGTCGCCGACGGGGGGCCGCCGTATACGGCTATGGACAACGCGACGAGCAATGCGGCCGACGAGGCTACGATCAGGACGTCAAGCGGCCTGAGAATAGACCTCGCCTTCCGCAGCCGCTTGCTGTGCCTATCGGTCAGTGGCATCCGCCGCAGCCGCAACCGCCCTCGTCGTCGCATTCGCCGTCGCCGCAACCGCCGTCGCCGCAACCGCATCCGCAGCCGTCGTCGTCGTCTCCGTGCACGTGGCCGTGCTCCAGCTCCTCGGGGCTGGCCTCGCGGACGTCCTTGACGGTTACGTCGAAGTGGAGCGTCTTGCCGGCGAGCGGGTGGTTGGCGTCGATCTTGACCTCGTCGCCGGCGACGCCGACGATGGTTACGACGCGCATGCCGCCCTCTTCCTGGGCCTGGAACTGCATGCCGACCTCGATCTTCTCGGGCTCGGCGAAGTCCTTCTTGGAGACGGTGAACACCATCTCCTCGTCGTGCTCGCCGTACGCGTCGGCGGGGGCTATGACGCAGGCGACCTTGTCGCCGGCTTTCTTGCCCGCGAGCTGCTTCTCGAGGCCGGGGATGATGTTGTCGTTACCGTGGAGATAGACGAGCGGATCGCCCTCGGAGCGGTCGATCATCTGTCCCTGATCGTCCTTGAGCATGTAGTCTATCGACACGACGCGATCTTTCTGGATATCCATGTTGCCTTCCTTGTGTAGCGGGTTGTAGACGGGCGGGGCCGAACGGAACGTTGTACGCCTCTGGATGATCACGAAAAATCTCGTCCGTAAAGATACGCCTATTCGTCGTTCATAAAGTACCTGTAAGAATGGAGATTTTCAAGTCCCGCGCGACCCATATCGGTCCATCGTCGGTATGCGGGGGTTCCATCGTTGAAGGCGTCCCCGCGGCGTGCTATAGTCCGGGCCCGGAGGAGATCGATGACCGTAGCGCAAGCATGCATCCTGGGGCTATTCCAAGGCGTGGCCGAATTCCTGCCGATATCGTCCAGCGGGCATCTGCTGGTGTTCAAGGACATCATGGGACTCTCAGAGGTGCCCGCCCTGTTCGACGTAGTGCTCCACTTGGCGACGCTGGCTTCGATACTCCTGGTATTCAGGAAGCGGATACTGGGCATAGTCGTCTCGGCGTGCCGGTGGTTAGCCGGGAAGAGCGGCGAGGATGACGCGGAGAACCTCGCCATCGTGCTACCAGCCATCGTGGCGACGGTACTGACCGCCGCCGTCGGCCTCGCGGCGGAGCGGGTCGATCTGACGGGCTCGCCCAGGATAGTCGCCGGTCTCCTTATCGTCACGGCCGCGATACTCGTCGCGAGCTCCCGCTTCGGGCGGGGAACGACCGATTATCGCGCCATGGGGCTTCGTCACGGCGTCATCGTCGGGTTGGCGCAGGGCATAGGCGTATTCCCCGGCATCAGTCGCTCCGGCATAACGATAAGCGCCGGGCTAGCGTCGGGCCTGAAGCGCGAGACGGCCGGCGAGTTCTCCTTCCTGCTGGCCGTTCCCGCTATACTCGGCGCCCTCGCGCTAAGACTAGGCGACCTGGCCGAGCTGACCGGGACCGTGGCCGTCACCCCGCTTATAGTAGGCTGCGGCGTAGCGTTCGTAGCCGGCGTCGCGTCGCTGCTCCTCTTGATGCCGCTCGTCAGGAAGGGCAAATTGGCCTGGTTCGCCGCCTACCTCGCGCCGGCGGGACTCCTGGGACTATTCCTCCTCTGACGATACGCCGATACAGATACTAAGGATCGGAGCTAAAAGCATTGTATACAGATCGTAAGGCAACCTCGATCGTCGTCGCGTCGTGCGCCGGACTCGGCGTCTTCGGGGCGGCCCTGTTCGCGCTTCTCGTCTCGGCCGCCATCGGCGGCGGCGGCGGATTCGGAGGATTCCTCCTCGACGGCCTCTCGTGGGCGGCCTTCGTGCTGCCCGCGTACCCCTTGGTCGGCGCCCTTATCATCGCCATACCGGGCTTTAGGTTCGATATCCTCTTCGGGCTCGTCGGTAGCCTGTTGCCGTTCGCGTCCCTGGCGGGCACGGCCCGCTTCCTCGACGATCCCGCCCGCTGGCTGGCGGCGTATCCGGGGCTGAGGCCGCTGGGAGCCGCCGGCGTCTCGGCCGCGGGCTTCGTCGCGACGCTGGCGACCTCGTTCCTCGTAGGCGCGATAGCCCGCCGCCTCCGTACGGCCCCGTCGTCCGCGGGAACGTCGTCCGCGGACGACGATTACCCTGATCAGGCGCCTCCGCGCGCCCGCGCCAAGGAGCGTCCGCCCGTTATCGAACCCGATGAGGCGGCGGACGACGAAGAGCCCCGCGTCCTCGACCTGAGTTATCCCGACCTCCCGCCCGCTCCGTTCCTGCGGTCGCTGTCCGACGCCGCCCGCTCCGCGGCGCCCGAGCCGGAGTTCGACGAGACCCCGACCGCCGAGCTCGAAGAGATCGAGTTGCTCGAGGATCTCGATGCGGCGGACCCGGACCCGCTCCCGACGCCCGTAGTCGAGCCCGCAGCCGAACAGGGCGCCGCAGCCGAGGAACCCATACGGCTGATGTTCGGCCGAGGTACCGAGAGGCCGGCCGAGCCCAAGAGCCTCATAGAAAGCGATCCGGCCCTCGACGCCGATTTCTGGGCCGACGCCGATCTCGTCGACGCCGCCCCCGCCGAGGACGATCCCGCCGAGGTCCGCCGTTCGGCGCTACTGCCCAAGGTGGAGATATTCCAGGACGGCGAGCATACCGACGCCGTCCGCGACGCCGCCGACCTCGCCGAACGATCCGGGCGATTCGACGCGGCCGCGGTCAACCCGGCGGCTACCCTCGTGAAGTCCGCCGCCGCGGCGCCGCCCCCCGCGAGGCCCGCTCAGGCGCCCGTCGAGCTGTCCGTCCCGCCGGCGAGGCCTCCCCGGCCCACGTTGAAGAAGCCCATCGTCCAGTATTCCCTGCCCACCGAGGGCATCCTGACCGCCTACCCCGACGGCCAGTACTGGATCATAGACGATAAGACCCGCCGCGCCGCCGAGGTCCTCCGCGATACGCTCAAGGAATTCGGCATAGAGGCCGAGGTCACCGGTATACGCAAGGGGCCGGTCATCACGATGTTCGAGATACTGCCAGCGCCCGGCGTGCGGCTGTCCAAGATAGCCAATCTCTGCGACAACATAGCCCTCCGCCTGGCCGCGTCCAGCGTACGAATCGTCGCCCCGATACCCGGCAAGCACGCCGTCGGCATAGAGGTGCCGAACGAGCGCCGCGCCATCGTGTCGTTCAAGGAGATAGTCGAGAGCGATGTCTTCAAGAACGCGAAGATGGAGGTGCCGGTCGTCCTGGGCAAGGATATAACCGGCGACGTCCAGGTCGTGGAGCTGACCCAGACGCCGCACCTCCTTATCGCCGGAGCCACCGGTTCCGGCAAGTCGGTCTGCGTCAACTCCATCATCCTGTCCATCCTGTACAAGCGCTCGTTCAACGAGGTCAAGCTGATACTGATAGACCCCAAGATCGTCGAGCTCAAGCTGTACAACGGCATACCCCACCTCCTGACCCCGGTGATAACCGAGCCCAAGCGGGCGTTCCAGGCGCTGCAGTACTGCATCTGCGAGATGGAGCGGCGCTACAGCCTCCTTGACGCGATGGGCGTGCGCGACATCCGCTCGTTCAACCGCAAGATCGCCGAGAAGAACATGGCGACCGAGAAGCTACCGTACATCGTCGTAATCATCGACGAGTTCGCCGACCTGATGGCGACGACCGGCAAGGAGCTGGAGTCGACGCTGGCCAGGCTCGCCGCCATGTCGCGCGCGGTAGGCATCCACCTCGTGCTCGCGACCCAGCGGCCGAGCATCGACGTGATCACCGGCCTCATCAAGGCGAACATCCCCAGCCGCATCGCGTTCATGGTCGCCGGCAAGTTCGACTCGCGCATCATCATAGACATGGTAGGCGCCGAGAAGCTGCTGGGCCGCGGCGACATGCTGTACTCCAGCGCGACCGACGCCTTCCCGGTGCGCATGCAGGGCGCCTTCGTCTCCGACGACGAGGTCGAGCGCGTCGTCGCCTACGTCAAGACGCTCGGCGAGCCCGACTACATAGACGAGGAGATATTCGTCGACGAGGACGACGACGAGGGGCCGTCGCTCTTCGACGAGGAGGACGACGACCCGCTGTACGAGAAGGCACTGGAGATCGTGCTGTCGCAGGGCAAGGCGAGCGCCAGCTTCCTGCAGCGCAAGCTGAAGATAGGCTACAACCGCGCCGCCCGCCTCGTCGAACTGATGGAGGAGAAGGGCATCGTCGGGAAGGCCCAGGGCAGCAAGCCCCGCGACCTCATGCACAATCCCGAGATGGGCCGTATCCCGAGCCCGCGCGCCAAGTACGTGCCCGACTTCACGCCCGACGAGGAAGAGGCGGACGCGGACGAGGCGACTGATTCGGAAGAGAGCGATCAGTAATCCGTGATCAGTAATCCGTAATCCGTAATCCGTGATCTGTGATCTGTGATCTGTGATCTGTGATCTGTGATCTGTGATCTGTGATCTGTAATCTGTAATCTGTAATCTGTAATCTGTAATCTGTAATCTGTAATCTGTAATCTGTAATCTGTAATCTGTAATCTGTGGAAGATACGCTATCTTGATAACTGATCGCTGATTACAGATCACTTTTCCTACCCCCCCCTTGAAATTCAGGCCGTTTTCGTGTAATAATAATGGCCTACCCGAACAAGACCATCATCTTCTCGCGGCGAGGCAAATCTTCCTTTCCATAGGAGTTTGCATGAGCGTCACCTACCGAGCTACGACTATCCCCGAGCGAAACAAGAAGCCAGGCGTCCGCTACGCCTTCTCGCCGGACGGCATAGAGCTGCCCGTCATCGACGTGGATCATCCCGCGTTCTGCGTAGACCCCGCGGCCCTGATAGCCGCGACGCGGCCCGGGGCCATGAGGAAGCCGTCCCGAATCCAAACCATGCTGATGAGGCCTATGCTGCGCGGCTCCATGCTCGCGCGCGCTATCTCCGGCGCGGGCGGCGGTTACGCCAGCGGCCTCGGCACGTACATGCTCAAGCTGGGGCCCGATAACCTGGGCGACGGATGGGCCAAGAAGATAGACCGCGCCATCGCTTCATCGTTGCCCTGCCTGTCGGCCCGGATGCGCCTGGAGGCGACCGCCCGGCTCGAGGCCGACGCGCTGATAGCCATGATGGCGACCCGCGGGCCTGGCGCGCGGCTCCACCTCCTCAATATCGCCGGAGGCCCTTCGTCCGATACCCTCAACGCCCTCATGATGGCGCGCAGGCGCGAACCGGGACTGGTCGAAGGAGCGGATATCGGCGTCGAAGTACTGGACCTGGACGGAGACGGACCCGAGTTCGGCGCCCGCTCGCTCGCGGCCCTGATGACGGAAGGAGGCCCGCTCGCCGGGCTTCTAATACGCGTAGAGCGCCGCGCCTACGACTGGAACGACGTTCGGCCCCTCGCCGAGCGCCTCCGCTCCATCGCCGACGGCGACTCCCGCGGCGGTGATCCCGGCGTCGTCATAGCGTCAGAGGGCGGTCTGTTCGAATACGCCTCCGACGAGGCGATACTGGCTACCCTCGAAGCCGTCCGGGTCGGCGCGCCCCGCGACGCCGTCGTCGTGGGGACCATAGGCAAGGCGACGGGGCCGGCGCTGTCGGTCAACGAGGCGACCGGGACCGCCGCCCGGCTGCGCGGCCTCGAGGCGTTCCTCGGTGTCGCCCGTTCCGCCGGCTGGGAACCCGCCGCGAGCGCCGACTGCCCGCTGAGCCATTGCCTGGTCCTTAGGATGCTATAGCGCCGCTATAGGCCGCGCCGGCGACGTAGATAATATATGACATCGGTTGACGGACCCGCGGCCTATACTCGCTTCGGACATGAACGCCGAACGACGAAGGGAAGCAACGGTAATGGACGCATTCGAGGCTATCAAGACGAGGAAGACCATCAGGGACTTCGACGGCAGGAAGGTCGACGACGCCGTCAGGGATAGGATCATCGAGGCCGGGATGGCCGCGCCGTCGAACGATCACATGCGGAAATGGGAATTCGTCGTCGTGGACGATCGGGCCGCGAGGCTGAGGATCATACGAAGCATCGCCAGCGACATAACGGGCGAAGCGGCGCGGAAGCGTATGGAGGAGTCCGGCCTGACCGATGACGATCAACGGGAGATGTATATCGACGCCATTCCGAAGCAGCGCTCGATGCTGCTTGACGCGGGCCTGCTGATCGTACCCTGCTATTATGAGCCCGGAAAGTTGCTGACGCCGAGCGATCTGTCGTCATTGAACTATTTCGCGTCCATCTGGTGCAGCATAGAGAACATGCTGATCGAGGCGTCGAGCGAGAACGTCTACGGCGTGACGCGAATACCGAGCGAGCGGGACCGCGTCGCGATGCGCTCGGAGTTAAGGATACCCGACGAGTACGAGATTCCCTGCGTCCTGGCGCTGGGATATCCCGAGGCGGATGCGAGGAGGACGAAGCAGAAGGCCTTTAGCGTCGCGGACAGGATACATACCGATAGGTGGTAGGCCGGCCGCGGCCGCGGCCTACCGTACCAGCTCACGCCAATCGACGCCGAGGGCGTATCCGAGGTCTATGATCAGCGACAGGTACTGGTAGCGGCTCGCTATGAGCGACTGCGTAGCCGAGTCCGCGGCCAGCCGGGCGTCCTCTAGCTCCAGTACGGTCGCCGAGCCGCGCTCGTACGCCTCCCTGGCGCGGGCGAGGATGCGAACCGCGAGGCTCTCCTGGCCCTCGGCCAGCGCTATGGCGCTACGGGCCGACCCGATATCGATGCGTAGCGCCGCGATCTCGTCCCTCGCGTCGCGCTTCGCCTGCGCGTACGTCATCGCGAGCCTTGTCTCGGTCTCCCGCAGTACGCGGAGTTCCAGGTCCCTGCGGGAGTTCGGTATCCACGCGTCAGCGTTGAACGCGAGCCCGGCTCCGACCGAGTACGCGTCGCGCGCCGACGCTGGATCGGTCAGGGAGAAGTTCCACGACGCGTCGAGGGTCACGAGCGGCAGCCTGTAGACGGCGACGTAGCGGGCCGTCGCGGTGGCGGCGGCCTTCATCGCGAGCCCGGCCTTGCGGACGTCGTACCGCCCCTCTATCGGCGCGTCGCCCGCGCCTTCGGCGTCGTCGGAGAGCGCCGGCGCGGTCAGGGGAGTCGATAGCGTCAGCTGGACGCCGGCCTCCAGCCCGAGCCGGCGCCTGAACGCCGCCTTGCGCTTCTCGTAGTCGGCTAACGCCTTCTCGTACGCCGCCCGGGCGTTGCGCTCGGACAACTGCGCGCGCAGGGAGTCGAGCTCGGAACCGAGGCCCCGGTCGAAACGGAGCGCCGCCAGCCCGGACCGTTCCTCGGCCAGGCCCGTCGCCCTGGCCTTGTTGGCAAGGTCCTGCTCCAGCGACGCGAGCAGGAAGTACGCCTTCTGCGCGTCCCGCGCGACCCGGGCCCTCGCGTCCGCCGCGGCCAGCTCGGCGGCCGTCGCCGCGGCGCGGCGCTCCTCCAGGTCGAACGGCAACCCGTTCGCGAGGCTCAGCCTCGTGCCGAGGGTAAGGGTCGTATCGAGGCCGTCCGTCGACGACCCGAGCGGCGTATCGGTCAGGAGCCGGTCGCCGAGCTTCGCGCTCGCGCCGGCGCTCAGGGCCGGAAGGAAGAGGTTCCATCGATTGTCGAGCGAGCGCCGGGCCTCCAGGGCGGCGAGCTCCAGCCCGTACGCCTCGAGGCTCGCGCCGAGCGCGAGGTCGACCGCGTCGCCGACCGACAGGGCCATCGGGTCGGCGTGGAGCCGGGCGGCTCCGAGCGCCATGCAGAGGAGGAGCGCCGACTTTCTCATGGGTTGTATCTCCACAGGCTGAGTATGGCCGGGATGGCGAACAGCGTCAGGAACGACGAGACGATCAGGCCCCCGGAGACCGCTATGCCGAGCGGCTGCAGTATCGACGATCCGGAGCCGAGCCCTATCGCTATGGGCAGCATGCCGAAGATGGTGGTAAGCGTCGTTATCAGGATGGGCTGGAAGCGCAGCGCCGCCGTCGCCTCTATCGCGGAACGGTGGTCGGGATAGTCCTTCCTGACGTTCAGGTAGAAGTCGATCATGATGATCGCGTTGTTGACGACGATGCCCCCGAGGAGGATCGTGCCGAGCAACGAGTTGAGGTTAAGCGTCGAATGGAATGCGTACAGCGACGCGACGACCCCGACGAAGCCCAGCGGTATGGTAACGAGTATGATCAGTGGTATCCACAGCGAGTTGAACTGGAAGCATAGCAGGAGGTATATGAGCACGATGGAAATGCCCATCGCGACGAAGAGCGAGCGGACCGCGTCGTCGATCTCGACCCGTGGATTGTCGAGCGCGTAGCTGTATCCCGCGGGCATGACCAGCTTCTCGGACAGGAGCGCGACGGCGTCGCGCTCCTTCCGGGCCCGCTCGGCGTCGGAGACGTCGGCCGACGAGCTGGCGTACAGCCTGAAGGCCAACTCGCCGTCCTCCGAGTATATCTGCGACACCCCCGAGCGTTCCTCGAAGTCGAAGAAGTGCTTGAACGGCACGAAGGAACCGCGCCACGGCACGAGGAGGTCCTCGAGCTTGCCGCGCGCGTCCAGCTCCGAGTCGGGGTACTCGGCCGAGACGTCCACCTCGTAGGTGCCGTCGGTGACGGTCGTCGCCACCGTCCCGCCGAGGGCGCGCCTGGCCAGGGCCGTCAGCGACGCGGCCGTGAGCCCGGTGAAGCCGCGCAGGGTCTCGTTCCTGGGGCTGAGTACCAGCTCGTTGGCCATGGTCGGCGACGGCCTGACGTTGATGCGGCCGTACAGGCGGGAGTCGTTGAGCAGGCGCTGCATATCGTCGAGGATAGCCACCTTCCGCGCGGAGTCCGGGCCGTAGACGCTCAGCTGCAGCGCGTAGACCTGGGGCAGCGGCAGGGCGGCGGGATCCCACGCCTGTATGTTGAAGTACCAGTAGCCCTCGCTGACGAATTCCCGCTCCAGCCGCCCGATCGCCTCGTCGACCCGCCCGGGATCGTCGAAGTCGACGAGCACCTGGTTGAAGCGCCCCGATACGTTGGCGTAGCTGCGGTACTCGAGCCCCGACAGCGCGTTCGCCATGCGCTCGCGCAGCTCGGGCATGAGCCGCTCGATGATGTCCACCGACGTATCGTACTCGCCGTGCCTGAAGAACAGCACGACGCGGTCCGACTGCGGCTTGGACATGATCTCCTTGGGAATACGGGGAAAGAGCGCGGCGACGGCGATCACCATGACCGCGAGCGTCGCCGCCAGGAAGGCGCCCGCGACCCGCCGCCTGGATATCAGGACCCGCAGTATCCTCCGGTAGCCCGCTATGACGGCCTGTACTATCGGCTCCGACAGCCTGGCGAAGCCCCTGGCGCTCAGGTGGTCGACGTTCTGGTTGCCCCTGCCCCTGAAGAGGACGTAGGCGATCACCGGCACGAGGCTCAGCGACACGAAGAGCGAGCAGAGGAGCGAGAACACGACCGTCCTCGCCTGGTCGCCGAGGATCGCGTTGGCGAGCGGGGCGGAGAACGACAGCGGCAGGAACACGAGCACCGAGGTCAGCGTCGACGATACGACCGGGCCGCGGACCTGCCTCGTCGCGTCCATGACGATATGCTTCCACATCGCCGAGTTGAGGGGGCGCCTGTCCTCGCGCCGCCGCCTGTGGATGTTCTCCATCACCACGATGGTCGAGTCGACGATCATGCCGACCGCCAGCGCGAAGCCGCCGAGCGATATCAGGTTGAGCGACACCCCGAAGGCGTACATCAGGATGAACGAGAGCATGATGGATACGGGCAGCGAGACCGCTATGATCAGGGTGTTCCTCGGCTCGCCGAGGATGAGGAACACGATGAGGACGGCCAGCGCGCCGCCTATCAGCGCGGCGTTGATCACCTGCCTGATGGAGCGGTTGATGTACTTGGCCGGATCCACGTAGAGATTGAACTCCGTGTCGGCGGGAAGCTGGCCCGAGTCCCTGGCGTCCTCCATGATGGCCGTCAGCTCCTCGGTCATGCGGTTGAGGTTGCCGCCCTCCACAGGGGTAAGCATCACCTGTATGGCCGGTCTGTCCTCTATCATGAAGACGTGGCTCGGGACGGTATAGCGGACGACGATGTCCGATACGTCGGCGAGCGATACCAGCGTGTCGCCGATGCGCTTTATCTCCATCCGGGGCAGGGCCGCGAGGTCGGGGTCGGCGCGGTCGACGCGCACGCTGTACCGCGTCCCGGACTCCCTGAGGGTGCCGAGCGGCTGGGGCGACAGCCCCGCCTGGAAGGCCGCGTTCACGTCGGAGACCGTCAGCCCGTACGACAGCATCGCGCGCTGGTCGAGGGTCACGTCGACCTGGAGCTCCTCGAGGCCGAAGATGCCGAATTCCTCCACGTCCTTGATAGCGCGCAGCCGCGGCTCGACGTTCGCCGAGAGCCGCTCCATCAGGACCTCGGGCGCCGTCTCGTCCGAGACGGCGCCCATGACGATGAAGCCCGCGTTCTCGCCCTCCCTGAACCGTATGCTGTAGCCGTCGCGTATATCTGAGGGTAGCCCGCCGTTGACGGAGTACATCGTCGACTCGACGAGCGCCTTGGCGTCGTCGCTCTTCGTCTCCCAGTCGAAGGTGAGGGTGATGCTGCTGGAATCGCTGGAATAGGTCGTCTCCATGAGATCGACCCCGTCGAGGGCCGAGAGGCGGGGCTCTATCGAGTCGGCGTAATCTCGCTGGAAGTCTATGGCCGATATGCCCGGATGGGCGAACCGGACGGAGACCATCGGCCTGCGGGTCTGCGGGTACATCATCACCGGGAGCCGCGACGCCAGGACCACCCCGAGCGCGCACAGGAGTATAGAGAAGACGACGAAGCCCGTCGTCTTGTTGAATATCAGCTTGAGCACGTCAGGAACCCTTCTTCTGGGCTTCCCGGTATTCCTCGAGGCTCATGCCCTCCTTCTCGAAACCCGTCAGCCTCGACGGATAGCGCGTGCCGGGGGCGAGCCCCGAGAGTACCTGTATATCCGCCCCGTAGGGCCTGCCCGTCGTCACCTGGACCTGCCTGAGCCGGTCGTCCTCGCCCACGACCCACAGTACGCTGCGGCCGAAGCGCCGTACGACGAGGCCCTGGGCGACGAACTGGCCCCGTACCGACTCCACGGGCAGGTCCATGAACAGCACCATGCCTATCCTGGCGCCCGGCTGGGCGGCGAAGCGGAGGGTCGCGTCGAAGAGCCCCGTCGCGTAGTCGGGCTCGGTCGATACGCCGACGAGGTCCCCGCGGAGGACGACGCCGTCGGCGGAGCGCGCGACGACCGGCGAGGCTCCCCCGTCGGCGACGCGGAACGCGTCCTTGTCGCTCAGAGCCGCCACGAGGCGGAACGCCGAGTCGTCGACGACGGCGACGGCCTCCGCGCCCGCCTTTACCTCGGCGCCCTGTATCAGCAGCACCTCGGATACCCTTCCCGCGACGCGCGAGACGACCGACAGCGGCCGGTACGACTCGCCCGGCTCGTCCCTGCCTATCGTCGCCAGGACCTGCCCCTCGGTTACCGCGTCGCCGACGCGCGCGTACACCCGCTCGACGACGCCCGCCGCGCCGACGGTGTGGACGATACGCCTCGCGGGCTCCAGCCGGCCGGCGACGCCTATGCTCGTCGTCCTCGTCTCTACCGCGGAGACCGAGACGAGGGAGCCCGGCCCGCCCCTGGCGGGCGCCTGCTGGGCGCCTGCCGCCACCGACATGAATACCGCGATGAAGAGGGGCATCGATCTATGCATAAGCGCTCCCGGAACGAGTGTAGTACGCCGTTAGTAAACCCTTACTCTACCATCGAAGCGACTCGAAGGCTAGCGATAGGGGCTCGGAACCGGGGCTCGGCGGGGAAAAGGGGAAAACACCTATAAATAGGAATAATATGAAAAAGAGAGAAGAAAAAGAGTATTATTATACCTAATAGCTCAAGCTGATCTCCGCCAAGGGAGCTCTCCTCCAGGCGCGGGGTCGGTATGCTCGCCTAGATTGGAGCGCCCATGATTCCTGAAGGCAACGATAGGATCGGTAGCGTCGTCGGGCCTCTGCCGAACGAGAAATTCGGGTTAAAGACCCTCCTGCTCGTCGAGGACGAGATGATTATCGCCATGGGCCAGAAGCTCTTCCTCGAGAAGTACGGCTACAAGGTGATCACCATCAACACCGGCGAGAAGGCGGTCGAGATAATGAAGGATCAGTCCGAGATCGAGCTGGCCCTCGTCCCCGAAAGCAAGAAGGATCCCCTCGAGAAGATCGGCTACCACGTCATCCTGGCGAGCAACGCCGAGCAGGCCGTGGAAATCGTAAAGGGCAACGACCTGATCGACCTGGTCCTCATGGACATCGACCTGGGCACCGGAATGGACGGCACGCAGGCAGCGGAGCTGATCCTGAAGCATCGCGACATTCCCATACTCTTCCTGTCGAGCCATACCGAGCCCGATATCGTCGAAAGAACCCAGAAAATCTCGTCGTACGGCTACGTAGTCAAGAACTCGAGCATCACGGTCCTGGACGCCTCGATCAAGATGGCCTTCAAGCTCTTCGAGGCCAATCGTAAGCTCAAGGAAGAGCTTACGGAGCGCAAGGCGCTCGACGAGAAGATACGCGATTCCGAGAGCAGGTATCGTCGGCTCTTCGAGACGACCCAGGAAGGCATCCTCATCCTGGACGCGGAGACCGGGATGATCGTCGACGTGAATCCGTTCCTTATATCCCTGCTCGGCTATTCATACCAGCTATTCATGGGAAAGGCGATATGGGACATCGGCTTCCTGAAGGATATCGTAGGCAACCGCGAAAAGTTCGCCGAGCTGCAGAAGAACAGCTACGTGCGCTACGAGAACCTCCCGCTGGAGACCATAACCGGGAAGATCATCGAGGTCGAGTTCATCAGCAACGTCTACGAGGTGTCCGGCGCCAGGGTGATACAGTGCAACATCAGGGATATCACCGAGAGGAAGGAGTACGAAAGCGGGCTGGAAGCCACGCGGAAGGAGCTCGAGGCGATCAAGCGCGCGGCCGACGAGGCGAGCGAGTTCGCCGAGAACGTCATCGACACGGTCAGGGAGCCCCTGCTGTCGCTGGACCAGGACCTGCGGGTAGTCACGGTCAGCCGCTCCTTCTATGACTTCTTCAAGGTGCTACCCTCCGAGACCGTGGGACGGCTGATATACGACCTGGGGAACAAGCAGTGGGACATACCCGGCCTGCGAGAGCTCCTGGAGAACATCCTGCCCCGCCAGGTCTCCTTCGACGACTACGAGGTCGAGCACGATTTCGCCACGATAGGCCGGCGCACCATGCTCCTGAACGCCCGCCAGATCATACAGGAGTCCGGCAAGCCGCGTATAATCCTCCTCGCCATAGAGGACGTCACCGAGCGCAAGCTGGCCGAGACGACCATACAGGCCCTGCTGGCGGAGAAGGAGCTCGTCCTCAAGGAGGTGCACCACCGTATCAAGAACAGCATGAACACCATCAAGAGCCTGCTCGGGCTCCAGGCCGAGATGCTCGAGGATCCGACGGCCAAGGCCGCCCTGGAGGATTCGCAGAACCGCGTGACGAGCATGATGCTGCTCTATGACAAGCTCTACCGCTCCGTCGACTACAGCGAGATTTCCATGAAGGAATACGTCTCCTCCCTGATCGACGAGATCATAGCCACTTTCCCCAACGGCGACCTGGTACGGATAAAGAAGGACCTCGAGGATTTTACCCTCGACGGCAAGCGGCTGCAGTCCATCGGCATCATCGTTACCGAGCTGCTTACGAATTCCATGAAGTACGCGTTCCCGGCCAAGGACGGGGGGACCATCTCCGTCTCGACCTCGGCGCGGGACGGTTCGGTAACCATGATCATCCGTGACGACGGCAGGGGCATCCCCGATCCGATGACCCTCGAGAACTCGACCGGGTTCGGGCTCATACTGGTCCGTACCCTGGTCTCGCAGCTGAAAGGTACGGTCAGGATAGAGCGTGACGGCGGAACGGCCTTCATACTGCAATTCAAGAGATAGTGCTGGTATAGCGCCGAGGCATCAAGGGACGCGAGTATCGATAGTACCTCGGAGGTGGTCGATAGTACCTCGGAGGTGGTCGATAGTACCTCGGAGGGTCGATAGTACCTCGGAGGTGGTCGATAGTACCTCGGAGGTGGTCGATAGTACCTCGGAGGTGGTCGATAGTACCTCGGGGGTGGTCGATAGTACCTCGGAGGTGGTCGATAGCATGTCCGAGGGTATTCGCGGATAGTCGCTTGACTGACGGACCCGACGCCGAGGGTCTCCACGGCGCGCCGGGAAGCCATCGTCAGTCCTTGCGGCGGGGGGCTTTCTTGAACTGGTCAGAAAGATCGTCGAATATCATCTTGGCGTTCGGGTCCTTGGCCCTGGCCGCGCCCTTGACGTTCTGATAGAACATCAGCGCTCCCTCGTAGGCCTCCGATCCCGTCAGCATCAGGCTGTCTTCAAGCGCCTCGCATATCGGCGCGAGCGCGCGTATCATCAGCTGTAGCGTGTCGGTCGCCTTGATATCCGTGCCGAAGGCTTCCATCGCCAGGAAGCTGGGTACCAGGTTCTTGTACTGCTCGCCGTACTCGAACGATTTCTGCACGAAGGCGACGGACTTGTCGCCCAGCTTCAGCATCTTGTTGCGTTCCTTTATGTTGAGCGTCTTCAGGTGCGGCATCAGCGTGGCCCGCAGCGTCTCGATGGCGTCGTGGATGATAGCCACGTCATCGTCTGAGATCTTCAGGTTTATCAGATTGGTTTGAGACATCGGTGCTCCTCGTAGACTCTTGTAAGTCCTTATCCGAAGCCGTGGATTCCTCGGATTAGGTGCTCCGCACTGAAGGGTTGGCTTTCCCGCTGCTAATAGCAAGGGATAACGGGGTAAATCGTTGGAATCGTTGATAAATAGGGAAAACGAAGAGTATACGAGGATAAGAGGGAAGAAAGAGAAGAATGGGAATTTTAACAAAGAGACACGGAGCAGATGAGGGGAAGGGAATGAAGAGGATGCGGGGGGAGGTACGTTTTGACAGACAGGGCTTACGGGCATACAATCATCGTCCGGGGCGGGGGACCCTCTCCCGCGCATCAATCTTGATTAGCCGACTACATGATAAAACCGGAGATATACGCCGATGCAATGGATAGCTCCCTCTGAGAAAGATATAGCGACGACTACGCTGGAGAAGAACCTGTGGGACGCGGCTGACCAGTTCCGAGCCAATTCGGGGCTTAAGCCGCAGGAATATTCGGGGCCCATCCTCGGCCTTATATTCCTGCGTTTCGCGGAGGCGCGCTTCGGCGCCCAGCGGGCCAGGCTGGCCAAGGCTGGCGCATCGTCGCGCAGGGGCTCCCGCGTCGATAACCCCGAGGCCTACCACGCCGACGGCATCCTGTACCTGCCGCCGGACGCCCACTTCGATTACCTCCTTAACCTGCCCGAGGGCGAGGATATAGGCGCCGAGGTCAACGCTGCGATGCGTGACATAGAGAAGTACAACGCGCAGCTGGCGGGGGTTCTTCCCAAGACCTATAACCTGTTCACGAGCACGCTCCTCAAGGAGCTCCTCAAGAAACTGTCGGAGATACCCGCGTCGCTCGATTACGACGCGTTCGGGCGCATATACGAGTATTTCCTGGGCGAGTTCGCGATGACCGAGGGGCAGGGCGGCGGGGAGTTCTATACACCCAGTTCCATAGTCAGGCTACTGGCCGAGGTCATAGAGCCGTATACCGGCCGCATCCTCGACCCGGCCTGCGGCTCGGGCGGCATGTTCGTGCAGTCGTCGCGCTTCGTGGCCGAGCACAAGAAGAACCCCGCGAGCGAGCTGGACATACACGGCGTTGAGAAGACCGACGACACGGGCCGGCTATGCCGCATGAACCTCGCCATACACGGGCTGGAAGGCGACATCAAACACGGCGGCAACGTCAACAGCTACTACGACGATCCCCACGACGCGGTGGGCCGCTTCGACTTCGTCATGGCCAATCCGCCGTTCAACGTCAACGCGGTGGACAAGGAGCGCCTCAAGGACTCCGTAGGTCCGGGCAGGCGCTTCCCGTTCGGCCTGCCCAAGACCGATAACGCCAACTACCTGTGGATACAGCTCTTCTACTCGTCGCTCAACGACACGGGCCGGGCAGGCTTCGTGATGGCCAACTCCGCGTCGGACGCCCGCTCGTCGGAGATGGAGATCAGGCGGCAGATGATACAGGACCGTTCGGTGGACGTCATGGTCGCCGTCGGGCCTAACATGTTCTACACGGTTACCCTGCCTTGTACCCTATGGTTCCTGGACAAGGCCAAGGCGGGCACGCCGCACGCCGACACGGTTCTCTTTATTGACGCCCGCCATATATACCGCCAGGTGGACCGATCGCACCGCGAGTGGACGCCGGTGCAGATAAGCTTCATAGCCAACATTGTTCGCCTGTATCGCGGCGGCGACCCCGACCTGACGCTCGGCGACGGCGAGGTGGAGGCGAAGCTCAAGGAAGTCTTCGGCAAGAGGCTCAAGTACAAGGATATCCCCGGCCTGTGCAAGGCCGCCGCGATAACCGACATAGCGGCCCAGGGCTGGTCGCTCAACCCCGGCCGCTACGTCGGCGTCGCGCCCGAGGAGAACGTCAGCGACGAGGACTTCAAGGAACAGCTCGAGGCTCTCAACGAAGAGCTGGAGGCCCTTAACGCCCAGGCCCGCGAGCTTGAAGCGACCATCGCCGCCAATGTGGCCGAGATCTTGGAGGGGTGAGAGGATGGAAGGTTGGCATACATATAAAATAAAGGAGATCGCAGCAAGAAAGCGATGGGCATTGAATGGTGGTCCCTTTGGTTCAAAACTAACTACTAAAGACTATATTGATTCTGGCGTTCCAGTTATTAGAGGTGTTAATTTACCCGAGAATACCAGATTCTCAACTGAAGAATTTGTTTGGGTCTCTGAAGAAAAAGCTAATGAATTATTAGCGAATAATGCTCACCCTGGTGACTTGGTCTTTACACAGAGAGGAACAATTGGACAAGTAGGGTTAATCCCGAGAGATACGAGTTATCAGAGATTTGTAATTTCGCAAAGCCAAATGAAGCTAACCCCTGACGCTGAAATTGCTGATGAGCTTTTTCTATATTATGTATTCACTTCTAATGTGATGGTAAAGGCAATTCAGAATCTAGCATTCTCTTCTGGTGTTCCCCATATTAACCTAGATATCTTAAGAAAATTTGAGATAGAACTGCCTCCATTGCATCTCCAACACCGCATCGCCTCCATCCTTTCAGCCTACGATGAGCTGATAGAGAATTGCCAGCGCCGCATCCGTATCCTGGAAGGCATGGCTCGCTCCCTGTACCGCGAGTGGTTCGTCAAGTTCCGCTTTCCGGGGCATGAGAAAGTAAGGATGGTAAGCTCGCCGCTCGGGGATATACCGGAGGGGTGGGAGGTTGAAAAGCTCGGGGCTGTGGTTAAATTGAATTATGGCAAGGCTCTCAAGAAAGAAGATCGACAGGATGGCGAGTTTTTAGTATTTGGATCAAGCGGAATTGTCGGAACACATAAAGTTGCATTAGTCAAAGGTCCTGGAATTATTGTAGGTAGGAAGGGCAATGTCGGAAGTGTGTTCTGGTGTGATGAAGATTTCTTTGTTATTGATACAGCATATTTCGTTACTTCTAACCTTCCCCTGCGATTCTTATTCTACGTTCTTCCAACGCTGAACTTCATAAATAGTGACGCCGCAGTTCCTGGCTTAAGTCGAAATCAAGCTTATACACTGGATATTATTGTTCCACCATTAGGATTTCTGGAAAAGTTCTGCGATTTGGCAGATGCATTTGAATGGCAAGTGGCTACCTTACAATGCCAAATCCAGAATCTCCGTCGCACTCGTGACCTTCTCTTGCCGCGTTTGATGTCAGGGCAGTTGGAAGTAAAGGCAGGTTGATCTATGAGTCATCCCTATTCAGAAGACGACCTGGTGGAACGGCCCGCTATCGCGCTCTTCTCGGAATTGGGATGGGAGGTCGCGACCGACGAGAGCGGGATGTTCGGTCGGGAGACGAGGGGCGAGGTCGTGTTGGCTCCGCGTCTGAGGGCGGCCATGGTCAGGCTCAATCCTGGCATGCCTATGGAGGCAATCGCCTCGGCGATGGACGAGCTGACGTGCGACCGGTCGGCTATGAGCCTGGAGGCGGCCAACCGCGATATATACGCAATGCTGAAGGAAGGCTTGCGGGTATCGATACCGGACCATGAGCATGGCGGGCAGAAGGCGGAGCGGCTACGGCTGATAGACTGGGAACACCCGGCCGATAACGACTTTACGCTTGTTAGCCAGTTCAGCGTGACGGGGGCGCTTTACACCTGCAGGCCCGACCTGGTCGGCTTCGTCAACGGCCTGCCGTTCATCGTCATAGAATTAAAGAAGCCGGGCGTCGCCGCCCGCGTTGCCTATGCCGACAACCTGACGCATTACAAGCGCGAGATACCGTCGCTATTCTGGTACAACGCCGCGCTGATAGCGTCCAACGGTACGGAGAGCCGGATAGGTTCGCTGACAGCCGATTGGGATCGATTCTTCGAGTGGAAGCGCGTGGAGCGGGAGGACGAGAGCCGACGCGTGTCGCTCGAGGTATTGCTGCGCGGTACCTGCGACAAGGCGCGGCTCCTCGATATCGTGGAGAACTTTACGCTGTTCTCCGAGCACAAGGAGGGGCTGGTCAAGATCATAGGCCAGAACCACCAGTACCTCGGTGTCAACAACGCTATCCGCTCTATGCTGGAGGCGAGGCGCCAAAGGCACGGCCGAGCCGGGGTGTTCTGGCAGACGCAGGGCTCGGGCAAGAGCTTCTCCATGGTGTTCTTCGCCCAGAAGGTGCTGCGCAAGATCACGGGCAACTGGACCTTCGTCATCGTGACGGACCGCGTGGAGCTGGACCAGCAGATAGCCAAGACATTCAAGGCGGCCGGCGCCATAAGCGAGGCCGAGGGCGATACCTGCCACGCGTCGAGCGGCGCCCAGCTGCGCGAGCTACTGCGAGGCAATCATCGCTACGTCTTTACGCTCGTGCATAAGTTCCAGACCTCCGAGATGTTGTGCGACAGGCCGGACGTGATAGTGCTGACCGACGAGGCGCATCGTAGCCAGTACGACACGCTGGCCTTGAACATGCGCGCGGCCCTGCCCCGGGCCCTGTTCCTCGCGTTCACCGGTACGCCCTTGATAGCGGGCGAGGAACGCACCAAGGAAGTCTTCGGCGACTACGTGTCCGTCTACGACTTCAAGCAGTCTATAGAGGACGGCGCTACCGTGCCGCTGTTCTACGAGAACCGCACGCCCGAGCTACAACTGGTCAATCCCGACCTGAACGACGATATCTACGACCTGATAGACGAGGCGGAGCTGGACGACGAGCAGTCCGCCCGGCTGGAACGGGAACTGGGCAGGCAGTATCACCTGATAACGCGTGAAGACCGGCTTGAGACGGTGGCCAAGGATATAGTCAGGCATTTCCTTGGGCGAGGTTTCCTCGGTAAGGCCATGGTCGTGTCGATAGACAAGGCTACGGCCCTACGCATGTACGACAAGGTGCGCGCGCACTGGGCCGTCGAGACCGAGCGCGTGCGCAAGGAGCTGGGCCGGCTCGGGTACCTGCCGGAACGCGACGAGCCATCAGCCGATAACAGGGAGAAGATTGTCGGACTACTCGACCGGCTTGACGTCCTTACGACGACCGATATGGCCGTAATCGTGTCGCCGGGACAGAACGAGATAGCGCAGATGAAGGCGTTGGGCCTGGACATGGAGCCGCACCGCAGGCGCATGAACGTCTCGCAGCCCAGGCTGGACGAGAAGTTCCGCGACACCAAGGATCCCCTGCGCATAGCGTTCGTATGCGCGATGTGGCTGACCGGGTTCGACGCGCCCAGCTGTTCCACGATCTACCTGGACAAGCCGATGCGCAACCATACGCTCATGCAGACGATAGCGCGGGCCAACCGCGTCTTCTCCGGCAAGCACTCGGGTACCATCGTCGACTACGCCAACGTCTTCGCGTCGCTGGAGAAGGCGCTGGCAATATACGGCGTGGGCAAGGGCGGGGAGAGCCCGGTCAGGGACAAGAAGGAACTGCTCGGGCAGCTGCGCGATGCCATACGGGAGGCGACGGCGTTCTGCGCGCGCCATCGCGTATCGTTGGCCGATATACAGAGTCTGCCCGCCGCCAGCATGGACAGGCTACAAGCCGTAGACGACGCGATGGACGCGCTGATAGCGCCCGACGACGTACGGCGCGAGTTCTTCGGGCACGAGCGGCTCGCGGTCACCTTGTATAAGGCCGTTCTGCCCGATCCGGCAGCGCTGGAGTTTATCGGCGTAATATCGTGCATGTCCGCCCTGGTAGAAGCGATAAAAGCGAGGCTCGATCCTGATAGGCCCGATATAACGGGCGTCATGGGCGCGATCAACGACCTGCTCGACGAGTCGATCACGGGCATAACGATACGCGACCGAGGACCCGCTCCGCTCGACCTGTCTAAGATCGATTTCAACACGCTGGCCGAGCGCTTCAAGAAATCGCGCCACAAGAATACCGAGATAGAGATGCTCAAGGCAGCGATACGGGCGCGCCTGGAACGCCTCGTCCAATTGAATCCGACTCGCGCCGACTTCGGCGCTAAATTCGAGGAATTGATAGAGGGCTACAACGCCGGTAGCCGTAGCATAGAGGATCTGTTCCAGGAATTGCTCAAGCTGAGCCGAAGCCTCGACGTCGAGCAGGAACGCCACGTCCGCGAGTCGATGAGCGAGGAAGAGCTGGTCATCTTCGATATCCTGACGCGGCCGGCGCCCGAACTGAGCGCGGCTGAACGGGCGGAGGTAAAGAAGGTCGCCAGGGTACTGCTCGCGAGCCTGAAGCGCCTGCTCATCATCAACTGGCGCCAGAAGTCCGCTGCCCGCGCGACGCTCAGGATAGAGATAGAGAACGTCCTCGATATAGGCCTACCGCGCGCGTACACGCCCGAGGTGTATAAAGAAAAGTGCGCCGCGGTCTTCGAGCATATGTACGAGTGCTATCCGGAGCGGGATACGGGGATATACTCGACGGCGAGTTGAAACGGGAGAGAATGGGGAAGAGGGGATATAATCTATAATACGAAAAGAGATAGCTTGGTAAGATTTATATAATGCTTAACCGATTTCAATTTAATTACAAGGAATGATCATGAAGAAAGTATCTGTCGTCGTGTGTATCGTGGGCGTGTTCCTGAGTTCGTGCGCTACGACCGGCAAGAAGCTAGATGTAGAGAGGTATGAATACTACGAAGGCGTGGAGAAGGTAGCCAACGGACTGGTACGGTACCTAGTCAAGTTGCCGGCCGATTGTAGGATAGCCGTACTGCCCATCATCAGCGAGTACGGCAATAAGACCATGCTAGGGGACAACATCGCCAATTCGCTTCAGACGGTGCTATTCGATCCTAAAGAATACACGCTCGTCGAGAGGGAACGGGTCGATGCGATACTGTCCGAGCTGGAGTTTACTAGGACGGACCTCGTCGCCGAGGAGAGCATCAAGGAACTCGGCAAGATCCTCGCCGTAGACTCTATCGTGGTGGGCACGCTACGGAACGAGGGCGATTGCTTTAGTCTGTACTGCAAGATAGTGGACGTAGAGACGGGCAAGGTACAGTCGCTGGCCAGCGCGCTCTTGTCGTCCACTGAAACCATGGTCAAGCAATACTCCGTCCTGACGGATAAAGCCGTCGGTTCTATCAAGGGAGCCTTCGAACTGAGCATTGCGGGCGTCCAAGTACGCAACGAGAGCATGAAGGGGATTCCCTGGGACGCATTCTCTAGGCCCGATATTGTCGTTCAGGTAAAGGTGGATGGAACGGAGGTATTCCGGTCCGATACGGCGTACGATCGATTAGCGATGGACGAAGCAGCCGACACGACCATAGTCCTGAAAGAACAGAGCGTCCTTGAAATCGCTATCTATGACGAGGATATTACGAAGGATGAATTGATAGGTCGCTATGCGCTGACTCCTGATATGCTACGGGAGTTGATACTCGTTCATGAAAGCGTACATAGCGATGGCGATATCGTCGCGCTCGGGCTTGCCCTGGAACGATTATAATCCTCGGTTCTTATAAAACATCTCGGAGACACTAATGAAAAAGACATGCATCTTCGTAATAGCGCTCTTGTGCATCCAGCTGAATGCACACGGTCAATCGGTATCAACCTTAAAGGGCTCGATCGTCGTCACCGACTACGAAGGGCGGATCGTCACCTTGCCGGGCGAGGCGCGGCGTATCGTGTCGCTCGTGCCGTCGGCCCTCCGCATCCTCGTCCAGGTCGGCGCCGCAGACAGAATCGTGGCCGTGGACAGGAAGAGCCTGGCGGCCAAGGACGGGATGCTGCCGTTCATTGCTAGGCCGGGCCTCGCGGCGTTGCCGGTGGTCGGCGACCGCAAGGAACCGAACCTCGAGGCCATTCTTTCCTTGAGCCCCGACCTGGTCATCACGACGTCGACCGCGGACAAGGCGGACGCCATGCAGCGCGCGCTCGGCATTCCGGTCGTGTGCGTTACTTCCGAACCCGACGAGGATTATGAGATCATCAGGATTATCGGTACCGTGGCTGGAGCCTCCAAGAGGGCCGAGGAATTGATAGGCTTCCTCTCCGATATGTCCGCCGACCTTAAGCAGCGCGTCGATTCCGTTCCGGAGGGTAAACGTAAGCGCGTGTACCTTGGCTTGTTCACGAATTGCGGTCGCTTTACCCAGACTATGCCGGTGTATCAATCTCTCGTGATAGCCGGAGGCGTAAACGTCGCGGCGGACGTCAAGGCCTCGACGTCATGGGGTTCCGTCGAGATTAATAAAGAGCGCATCATCGCGTGGGACCCGGAGATAGTCTTCGTGGATTGGCTAGAGAAACCGTCATACCTTCCAAGGGAGCGATTCATCTCCGACCCCGAGTTCTCGCTAGTATCCGCTTCCAGGAACGGCCGCGTCTATTATTCGCAGACTTCGCATGACGGAAAGGACTACGCCGCATCGATGGCCGAGGCTTATTATATGGCTTCGATACTGTATCCGGAGATCGTGCCTCCCGCCGAAGCCGACCGAGTCGCTGAAATAATATTCTCTGTCGTATACGGCTTGCCTGGCTATTACGCGGAGTGGGTCAGGAGCTACGGAATACAGTGAACGAAGTCGCTATTAAATCGCGAATCGTCGCTTTTGAGCGTAATAAGTCGCTGATAGTCGCGCTCGGATTATCGGCGGTACTCATAGCGGCGTTCGCGGCGATGTTCGCTGGGGATACTCCGATTAAGCCGGCGGCATTCTTTTCGGCGTTATTGCGACCCGGTGATCCTGTCGCCGCTCGGACCGCGGCCATCATGTTGCGTATCCGATTGCCCAGGATAGCGTTGGCCGTAGTATCGGGAGCCGGGCTCGGGTTATCCGGGGCCTTGATGCAAAGCATTCTCGGAAACCCGCTGGCGTCTCCTTATACTCTCGGTATATCGTCCGCTGCTGGCTTCGGGGCTTCGCTCGCCATTGTAGCCGGGCGTTCCGTCCTGGCGACGGGGCCGATCATCGCCGGCAACGCATTCTGCTTCTCCATGGCCGCTAGCCTAGCGGTCTACGCAATGGCATCTACCCTCGGGGCGTCGCCTCTCATCATCATACTCGCCGGCATGGGGCTTAATTTCTTCTTCTCGTCGCTTACGACGTTGCTTCATTATTTCGCAAGTCCAGAGGCCGTATACCGAGCGGTGTTCTGGACCTCCGGATCGCTTTCGAGCGCGTCATGGGATTCTGTCGCTACGCTCTCGGCTTTGCTCGTCTTATCGCTACTCGTTACGGCTCCCTTGCTCTACGATCTCTCTATCATCGTAGAGGGCGATAGTAACGCATCGGTAGTGGGCGTCGATGTAGCTAAGGTGCGTCTTGCTTGTCTCCTCGTTTCCGCCCTCATGACGTCGTGCGTTATATCGATCGTCGGCGTTATCGGTTTTATCGGGCTCGTAGCCCCGCATATCTCTAGAATGCTTGGCATGGACGACCCGCGTCTTCTCGTGCCTCTATCTTCCGCTATCGGCGCTACGCTACTCGTGTTGTCCGATGTCGCGGCTATGCGAATAGCCGCGCCGATAGTACTGCCTATCGGCGCCATTACATCGATAGTCGGCGTCGTGTTCTTATTCTCCCTCGTTATAGTGAATAGGAAAAGACTGTGGAACCAAGGCTAGAACTAAACGATGTGTCTTTCTCCTATGCCGGTCGACCTCCCGTATTCGAGCATCTGGGGCTACGCGTCTATCCTGGACAGGTGGTAGGTCTCATCGGTCCGAACGGGGCGGGCAAGACGACGATTCTTGATCTCGCGTTCGGGCGATTAAGGCCGCGCTCCGGGCGAGTGCGCATCCTCTCGTGCGATCCGTACGAGATGAGCCCGATAGAGCGGGCCCGGCAGATAGCGTACTTAATACAGCGCCAGAATACGCCGAAAGCCGCGACCGTTTTCGATATCGTTCTTTCCGGTAGGAGGCCGTATAGGAGCCTCGGCGGCTTCATGAAAGAAGACGAGGATATCGCCCGATGGGCCGCTCTACGATTAGGAATCGATGATTGGCTAGGGCGAAAGGCTTCGTGCTTGAGCGGCGGAGAGTATCAGCGCGTCCTTATGGCTCGAATCGTCGCCCAATCGACGCCTTTACTGCTGTGTGACGAGCCCTCATCGTCGCTCGATCCTAAATACCTCCTGTCGACGTTCTCTCTTCTCAAGTCGCTCGCCCGGGAAGACTCGGTTGCTATACTCGTGAGCGTCCATGACCTTATGATGGCTTCCGCGTTCTGCGATCGCATTGTGCTCCTGGCTAAAGGTTCAGTGCTATTCGACGGTATCCCCGGTGAATTGAGCGATGAATTGCTTTCGGATGCATATGAGATGAAAATACATAGGATTTTAACTGCGCGGGGCTCATTCTTCGCTTATGGAGATGGTATGGGGATGTAAGCCAACTAAGTTTTCCTATCTGTGTCGTATCTCCTGCTATTCTAACCTGCTCGCCCATCGGCAAGAATCGTAATTCATATAAATAGGGCAGTCCGCCCTTCCTCCCTGTCCCCCTGTATCGCTCGTAGCCGCTCCAGCAGGGTCGGGTGGGAATAGTACCAGAACGAGTACAGGGGATGCGGCCATAGGTTAGACGCGTTCTCCTTGTTGAGTCGGATGAGGGCGGAGGACAGGGCCGCGACGCCCGCCGGGTAGGAATCCATCGCCTCCACGGCGAAGCGGTCCGCCTCGTACTCGTGCGCCCGGGACCAGGCCGAGAAGATGGGCGCGAGGAAGAACGTCGCCGGTCCCGATACGAGTCCGAAGACGAGGAGGAGGGCCTCCTTCGTCGGGTAGGCCGCTCCGTCCCGCGCGAAGCCGAAGGCCGCGTATAGTTCGGGCCAACGGGCCAGTAGCGAGAGGGCGTAGAAGGTCGCGAAGGAGAGGCCGATCGACAGGACGGTCCCCTTGACGATGTGCCTCTTCTTCTCGTGCCCGATCTCGTGCCCGAGCACGGCGAGTATCTCGTCCTCGTCCATGCTATCGACGAGGGTGTCGTAGAGGACGATGCGCTTGGCCTTTCCCAGCCCCGTGAAGTAGGCGTTCGAATGGCGGGATCGTTTGGATCCGTCCATGACGAATACCCCGCTCATCCGGAATCCCGTCCGCTCGGCCATCGCCCGTATCCTCTCCGCTAGGCTTCCGTCGGGCAGGGGGGTGAACGTGTTGAACAGGGGCGCGATGACGAGGGGATAGAGCAGGGAGAGGACGACGCTCAGCGCGGAGAATATGGTCGCCGCCCAGAGCCACCACAGGCTTCCCGTCGCGTTCATGAAGACGAAGAGAAGCCACAGGAGGGGTAGCCCCAGTACCGTCGCGATGACCGAGCCCTTGAGGCCATCTACGAGCCATGTCCGTATCGTCGTGGTATTGAACCCGAAGCGTTTCTCGAGGACGAAGGTGGAGTATATGGAGAAGGGTAGGGAGAGCAGGCCAGAGGCGACCGCGACGGCGCCGAGGAACAGCGCGCCCCGCCAGTACTCGCCTTCGACGAGGCCGCGGACGATATCGTCCAGGAGCCCGAAGATCCCCGCGGCCGCGACGGCGACGACGATAGCGGTCGTCACGGGTTCCTGGACGAAGGAGAGGCGCATGCGTGCCAGGGTGTAGGACCGCGATTTCTCCGCCTCCTCGGGGCTAACGCTCCCGGCTAGCTCCGGCGGGACGCGCGCTTGGCTCGCCAGGACGCTGCGACGGTTGAGCAGCCCCAGGAGTATCCCCCAACCGAGGTCGGCGGCCGCGAGGGCTATGTAGATGGCGATGATGGTCGAGCTACTCATGCGTACTCCTGTGAATAGTATATACTCCTCGCTCCTCGGGACGACTTCCTGGCGGCACGATGTGGTATCTCATATCGCCGAGCTCGGGCGGCTGTCAAGGAGAGTTAGAACCTTATATGAATATTTCTTCCGCGTATCGTCTTTCCGGGTATACTGGTCCCGTCGCTCATTGGGACTTATCTCTATCGGGACGATACGGGAGGCCGTATGGGGAAGCCTATTCAGTTGCTGGCGAGCGGCAGGCTGCTCGGGTATATCCACGCCGAGGAGCTGAGCCCGCCGGAGGAACTGGTAGAGCGGGAGTTCATGGGAACGTGGTACGCCGACGTCTATACGCTCAAGAACCGGGACGTCTTCATCTTTACCGAGGCGCGGACCCTGTATTCCATATTCGCCGACGCGAAGGGCGTGGACTC
Source organism: Spirochaetae bacterium HGW-Spirochaetae-3 (assembly GCA_002839315.1). Lineage (GTDB taxonomy): Bacteria > Spirochaetota > Spirochaetia > Treponematales > UBA12059 > SZUA-370. Next base: position 176,439 of record PGXV01000008.1, on the reverse strand, counting down.
GGTAGACGCGTTCGTCCTGTACTTCGGCGAGTACATGGAGCGCTCCCTGGCCGTCGAGATGCCTATCCTGGAGAAGATAGATGACTGGAGGCCGCCGCTACGGTTCTTCCGTAGCGATGACACGCTGGCGCGGCGGGCGCAGACCGCCCATATACGGATGGCCCTGGATACGGACACGGCCTGCGCCGACTCGTCGGAGTACAACGCGCGGCCGCTCCCGGAGGCGGACGGGATCGTGCCGCGCGCCATGTACCGGGCCGAGATATGGCGCATCTTCCCCGAGCTGATACCGAGGTTCACCAAGAGCCAGATGAACTGACGAAGGTAATCGAGTCGATATAATCAAGGAGTACTGATATGCAACTGAATCACCCGGAACTAACCGACGCGGCGTTGGCGATACTGAGGAAGGGCGACGACTTCCAGTGGTACTTCATACCGTTACTGGCCTTCGCCATGTACGTCTACTTTACCGAGATAGAGAAGCGTAACTGGAAGGGCGTAGCGGCGGGGCTGTCCCTGTACGCGACTCACTGGCTCTTCGAGATAGTGAACGCCTTGATACAGCACTTCTCCGGGCACGCGCTGTGGACGGTACCGACCGGGACGTCCTTCCTGCTGCTAGTCGGCGTGGGCTGGGAGCTGTCGATGATGTTCGCCGTGGCTGGCGTCATCTTCTCCAAGATACTGCCGGCGGACCCCAAGGCCAGGATACTCGGCGTCAACAACCGCGTGCTGATCGCCGTCGTTAACGCCGCGCTGTTCTCGGTCATCGAGATATTCCTGGCGATGACGCCCGCCTTCCATTGGGTCTACCCGTGGTGGGGCGCCCTCCCTGTCTTCGTCACGGTCTACGTGCCGTTCTTCCTGATGTGCAATTTCGCGTACGACTGGAAGCCGAGGACCCAGAGGCTCGTCATAGGCTCGCTCGTCGGCGTCGACGTTCTCGCCATGATCGTGTTCGCGGGCTTGCTTAAGTGGATCTAGTGTACGTATCATATATTCATCTGATCACGGAAGGAGGCGCCCATGCGTATACATGTCAGCGCTCCGATCCATGGCCCGCGGTCGGCCTTCTAGAATCGCCGAACCGCTAACGATACGCCGGGGTCTCCACGAGGCCCCGGCCTTTTATTTTAAGGATAGGAGCCGGGGCCGCATGACGTTGATACGGAACGGTACGGTGGTTGACGGCACGGGCGGGCCGGCGCGGCGGGCCGACGTGCTCGTCTCCGAAGGCAGGATAGCGGCTGTCGGGGCGATACCCCGAGCGCCCGACGGGGCGACCGCGTACGACGCGTCGGGGGCCATCGTCGCGCCGGGGTTCATCGACGCGCATACGCACGACGACGTCGCGGTGCTCGAAGGATCCGCGGGCGACTCCGGCTCGAACGCCGCCAAGCTGTCGCAGGGGGCGACGACGGTCGTCGTGGGTAACTGCGGGTTCTCGCTGGCGCCATGGACGCCGCGCCCGGGTCGTCTCGAGCCTCCGCCGCCGCTCGGTATCCTGGGCGGCGCCGAGCGCTTCGTCTTCCCGGGTTTTCCCGCGTACTTCGAAGCGCTCGCCCGAGCGGACGCCCTGGCGGACGGGCGGGCGAGCGGGCATACGGTCGTCCTCTGCGGCCATTCGTCGCTGCGGGCGGCCCGCGTCGCGGACCTGGGCGCCCCGGCGCGGCCCGGAGAGCTGGCCGCGATGGAGCGCGATCTGGAAGAGGCGCTGGACGCCGGATGCGCCGGCCTGTCTGCGGGGCTCGCGTACCCGGCCGCGCTCGCGTCGTCCGCCGCGGAGGTAACGGCGCTCGCGCGTATCGCCTTCCGCCGTGGCAAGGTCTTCGCCATACACCTGCGGAACGAGTACGACGGCGTCTGGGCCGCGCTCGACGAGGCGTTCGCCATAGCGAGGGAGGCGATAGGGGCCTCCGCGGAGCCGGGAGCGCGCCTGGTGCTGTCGCACCAGAAATGCGCCGGGCCGGGCAACCGCGGCCGCGCGGACGAGCTCCTCTCGCGCATCGATCGGGCCGCTCGCGATATCCCCCTCGCCTTCGACGCCTATCCTTACGACGCCGGATCGACGATGCTGGAGGCCGAATCGGCCCGTGCGTCGCGCCGCGTTATCGTCACCTGGTCGCGGCCTCATCCCGAGCTCGCGGGCCTGGACCTGCGCGAGGCGGCCGACAGGCTGGGCCTGGACCCGGACGACGCGCTCGAGGCGCTGAAGCCCGGCGGCGGCGCGTACTTCCATATGGACGAAGCCGACGTCGACGCCATCCTGTCTCACCCGCTGTGCATGGTCGGCTCCGACGGGCTACCCGCCGACGCGTCGCCGCACCCGAGGCTCTACGGGACCTTCCCTCGGTACCTGTCGCGCATGGTCCGCGACAGGCGGCTCCTAAGCCTCGAGGAGGCGGTGCGCAAGGCGACGTCTCTGCCGGCCTCCGTGTTCTCACTGCCGGGCAAGGGCGTCATCCGCGAGGGCGCCGACGCCGATATCGTCGTGTTCCGCCCCGACGCGTTAGCCGATCTGGCTACCTGGCAGGAACCGCTCCGTTACTCGGTCGGCGTCGACCTCGCGCTACGCGGCGGCGTGGTCGCGTGGGGCGCGTCCGGCGTCTCGCCTCTTCGGTGAATTCCCTTTAACGATATCCTCGATCACAGATCACAGATAACTTCCTGTTTACCTCGTTCTCCCGTATATTAGGAATGTCCTCGTTTCGCTACGTACGGGAATATTCCCAGGAGGTTCTCGATGCTGACCGAAGGAGCGCTCGCTTCCGATTTCACGCTAGACGACGACTCGGGCAAGCCCGTCAGCCTGTCCGATTACCGGGGTAGGACGGTGGTACTGTACTTCTATCCCAGGGACGATACGCCGGGATGCACGAAGGAAGCCTGCGGCTTCCGCGACGCGTACGGATCGTTCGTCGACAAGGGCGCCGTCGTGATAGGCGTCAGCGCGGATACGTCGGCGTCGCACGCGCGGTTCAAGGCCAAGTACGGCCTGCAGTTCGTGTTGCTTTCCGATCCGGGGCACGGGACGCTCGATGCCTATGGCGCCTGGGGCGAGAAATCGATGTACGGGAAGAAATTCCTTGGCGTCATACGTTCCACCGTCGTCATCGGTCCGGACGGCGTCATCAGGAATGTCTTCCCCAAGGTCAAGCCGGAAGGCCACGCCGAGGAGATACTCGCGGCGATATAGTCCTCCCCTCGTCCGATTTGACCACCCGGGCCGGGGCCGTTACAGTTGGTATCATCATGATCTGTCGATCCCCGGTCCGAGGCGGTGGATGAGGACGAAAAAATGATAGAAACGCGTAATAAGGCGATCCTGCTCGTCGAGGACGAGGCGCTGATCGCGATGAGCGAGATCGGGCAGCTGAAGAACGCCGGGTATCGACCCGTCTGGGCGGTCAGCGGAGAGCGCGCGCTGGAGATCGTGCGCTCGAACCAGGAGCCCGTCGATCTCGTCCTTATGGATATCAACCTCGGGGGCGGCATGGACGGTACGGAGGCGGCCCGCGAGATACTCGCGGCGAACGACGTGCCGGTGGTCTTCCTTTCCTCGCACCTCGAAGAGGAGATCGTCCGCAAGACCGAGGAAATCACCAATTACGGGTACGTGGTCAAGAATTCCAGCTTCACCGTACTGGACGCGTCTATCAAGATGGCCTTCAAGCTGTTCGACGCCCATTGCAGCATCCGCTCGCAGAAGATGGAGATAGAGGCGGCGTACGAGCAGATGCAGGTCGCCAACGAGGAACTACTCCATACGCAGGAGGACCTGATCGAGCACGCCCGGGCCCTCGACGAGAGCGAGCGGACCTTCCGGTCGCTGTTCGAGAAGGGGCCGATCGGCACGGCGTACCACCGCATGGTCTACGACGACGCGGGCAGGCCCGTCGACTACGTCATACTCGACGCCAACAAGAGCTACGAGGACATGACGGGCGTCGCGGTCACGCGGGGGCAGCGTATCACGGAATTGTTCCCCGGCATACAGGACGACCCGTTCGACTGGATCGGTAGATACGCCGAAGTAGCCAAGACCGGTAACGAGATGCGCTTCCAGCAGTATTTCAGGTTTACCGGGCGCTGGTACGATATCGTCGTCTACCGTAACAAGCCCGACCATTTCGTGACGTCCTTCTTCGACATCACCGAGCGCAAGCGCGCCGAGGACGCGCTGAAGCAGAGCGAGGAGAAATTCCGCGAGATGGTCTGGGACATGCAGGTCGGCGTTCTCCTGCAGGGCCCCTCCGCGGAGATCCTGCTGAGCAATCCCAAGGCCCTCGAGTACCTCGGCCTTAGCGAGGACCAGCTACTCGGCGTTACGTCGTTCGATCCGAGCTGGAACGTCATCCACGAGGACGGGGCTCCGTATCCCGGCGACACCCACCCGGTACCGGTGGCCATCGCTACCCGCGAGCCCGTCCGCAACCGGGTCCTCGGCGTATACAGGCCGAAGAGCCGCGACCGCGTGTGGCTGTCGGTGGACGCGGTGCCGCAGCTGCGCGAAGACGGGTCGGTACGCCAGGTGGTCTGTACCTTCATAGACATAAGCGAGCGCAAGCGCGCCGAGGAGCGGGTGGAGAACCTGCTGCGTGACAAGGAACTCGTCCTCAAAGAAGTCCACCACCGTATAAAGAACAACATGCAGGGCATCGGCTCCCTGCTGCAGATCCAGGCGGACGCGCAGGCGGACGGGGCGGCCAAGGACGCGCTCGGAGAGGCGGTCGGCCGAGTGTCGAGCCTGGCCGTGCTCTACGACAAGCTGTACCGCGCCGAGACCGTCGGTTCCGCGTCGTTGAAGGAGTACCTGCCGAGTCTCGCGACCGAGATAGCCCGGACCTACCCGAGCCGGAAGCGCATCGCGTTGGAGACCCGCGTAGACGATATCCCCCTCGACGCCAAGACGCTATCGCCGATAGGCCTCATCGTTAACGAGCTGATGACCAACGCCATCAAGCACGCGTTCGCCGGTAGGCCGGGCGGCCGCATCGTCGTGTCGGCCGTCGATCGAGGCGGCCGGGTCCGGCTGGTCGTGGAGGACGACGGCATAGGCCTACCGGAGAAGGGCGCGGCGTCCGGCCCGGGCGGCTTCGGCATGCAGCTCGTCGAGGCGCTCGTCGAGCAGATTGCCGGCACGCTCTCCGTGGAGCGGGACGGCGGGACGAGGTTCGCGATAGAGTTCGACGCGTGAGACGGAACCGACCGACCGCCGAGGCGACGCGTAACGCCACCGCCGCCTACCTACCCGAGGCTCCCCGACTCGCGTGGCCTCTACGCCTGCTCCTAGGCTCGGTGGAGCGGAGGCTCGGCAGGCGGCTCGTCGCTAACCGTATCCTCGGCTGGTATCCCAAGGCTCTCGTAGGCTCGGGCCTGCTCGAGGCGCTCGTCGCGCACGACGAGCCGGAGACGCCGAGGCGGCTCCTGGCGATGGTCAGGATATTCGTGTCCTTCAGGGTCTCCTGCGCGTTCTGCATAGACATGAACGCGAAGGATTTCCGCGGAGCCGGCCTGAGCGACGCGGACGTCGAGGCGTTGCGGGCCATGGCCGCCGATCCCGGCCGGCCGTGGGACGATACGTTCTCCGCGGGGGAACGGGCCGCGCTCCGCTACGCCTCTTCGATCACGTCGACGCCCGTATCGTTCGACTCGTCGAACGTCGCGCTCGTGCGCGGAACTTTCGGCGAGCGCGGCATGACGATACTGGCCAGTACCGCCGCCCAGGTGAACTTCTGGGCCCGCCTTATCCAGTCCTTCGGCGTGCCGCCCGCGGGATTCTCCTCCTCGTGCGAGGCGCTCCACCTGGACGAGTACTCGACGAGGACGTAACGAATTTGCTCCGAAGACCCTCGCGTACGATACTGGTCTCCATGAAAGAACGATCTATCGTAATTACGGCGCGAGTCCTGGGCCTGTGCTTCTTCAGCGTCATCGTCTGTATAGCCCTGTATTGCGGGCTCCTGCCGCTGGCTCTCGGCTACGACCGGGCTATGACCGTAGCCTTCGTCAAGCGCATGCTTACCGTCGGCTTGGCCTTCGACTTCCTGTGCACGTTCGTTGTATACCTCGTATACCGTCCCGCCGCCAGGGCGATGCGGACGCTCGACCGAGGCGGCGCGCTGAGCGAGGCCGAGTTCGCCGCCGCGGGGAAGGCGTTGAACCGGATCCCGTCGTTCCTGTTCGCGTTCGGCGCGTTCTCGTACGCGTTCGCCTATGGCATCAACCTGTCCCTCGACGCGATAGCCGGGGCCTTCCCGTCGGCCGAGCAGATCGTCTCCCGCGTCGCGGGGGCGGTCAGCTTCGGCATCCTCAACGGCGTCCTGTGCGAACGACTGATGAACCTGGAGTTCATGCGTATCAAGATGAGGCTGGGCATCGTTCACCTGTCGCAGCTATCGGTATTCCAGCGCTACTCGTCGCTGTTTTCCAAGCTGTTCACGCCGGCGGTGACGCTGTTCGTCTTCATCATAGCGTTCGGCGGCATCGCGTTCCTTAACCTGTCCCGCGACATCGCGAGAGCTACGGTGGAGGCGGCGTCCGCGGCGGCCGCGGGAGGGGCTCAGGCGGCGGTCGACGCGGCTCAGGCGGCGGCGTCTTCCTCGTACCGGTCGGCGGCTCTATCGGCGATCATCGTATTCGGCGGTCTGCTCTGCTCGAGCATCGTGATATTCAGCGTGTTCATCCGAGAGACGAGCAGGAATATGTCGACGATACGGTCACAGCTGGAGACGCAGGGCGAGAGCGTCGATCTATCCAAGCGCATCTTCATAACGAGCAACGATGACATCGGCTATCTGGGCGCCGGCATCAATGACTTGATGGAGCGAATATCGGGCACGTTCTCCGAGGTGCGGTCGATGTCGGAGGAGGTGCTCTCGTCATCGCAGGAGGCCGCCAGGCTCGTAGAGCAGTCGCGCGGCGTCGCGGAATCGATAACGTCGTCGCTCGAGCGGGTCGAGACGAGTAACGGCGACGAGGCCACCCATATCGCCGACCTCGCGATCGGCATCGAGGGCATGACGAAGGCGCTGGCCCGCTACGCCGAGGGCGCGGCCGACCAGAGTCGCTCGGCGACCGACGCGATGGACAGCGTGCGTCTGTTCGTAGAGTCGTTCGAGACGGCGCGCCGCGAATCAGCCGCGAGCGAGTCGTTCTACCGCGAGCTCGGGGAGGCTATAGCGAAGGCGGGCGGCGAGATAGACAAGGCCAAGAACGCGGCGATAGATACGGTAGCGATGGGGCAGCGCGTCAGCGGCATAGTATCGACCATCGTCGATATTGCCGATCGCTCGTCCCTGCTGGCGATGAACGCGTCGATAGAGGCTGCGCACGCGGGAACGGCGGGCAAGGGGTTCGCGGTGGTGGCCAAGGAGATAAAGGCGATGGCGGAATCATCGTCTGTATCGTCCGCGGGCATCGTCGAGCAGATCAAGGCGATGCAGGAGAAGAATACCGCCGGGGCCGGCAGCATCGACGAGCTGGTCGCGAGCTTCGACCTGCTTCGCGAGCGCATAGAGGCGGCTGGCAGGAAGGCGAGCGAGCAGGCGTCGTCGTACCGGGAGCGCTCGGACCTGGCGACGATAGCCATGCGGGGCCTTTCGGGACTGCTCGACGGGATAAGGCATATGGAAGCCGACGCCGTGGCGCGGCTCGATGACCAGAAAGGCATAGAGGGGTCCATCCAGAAGCTGGAGCGGGTCACGCAGACCCTGGCCACAGAGACCGAGGAGCTGTTCGCCGGCGTCAAGGAAGTCCTGCGCATAAGCGTCGCGCTCGACGAGGACATGGGCAAGAATTCCGACGCGGCCCGCGCCCTGGATTCCAGGATGGCTAGCTACCGGCTCAAGGAATAGCCGCGCCTGTTATCCACGCGCGCGCCGCGACGAAGGCGGCGGCCGAGAGTACGGTCTGGGCGTACATGAGGACGACGGCGCGGCCTATGTCGGCGGGCGACGCGTCGCGGCCGTCGGGGTTGATCCACGGCTTGTCTATGACTCCCTCCGCGTAGCGCGACGGGCCGCCGAGCCGGAGGCCCAGGGCGCCCGCGTAGGCGGACTCGGGGTGGCCGGCGTTGGGGCTCTCGTGGGCGAGCCGCCAGCGGAGGAACGAGCCGAGCGCGGCCCGCGCGCTCCCTCGGACGAGCGGGGCGGCGGCGCAGGCGACGACGGACGATACGCGGGCGGGTAGCCAGTTGGCGACGTCGTCGGCGCGCGCCGGGACGAGACCGAAATCACGATAGCGATCATCCTTGTGGCCGAACATCGAGTCCATCGTATTGACGGCTCGGTACGCGAACGCGGCCCAGGGACCCAGGAGCGCGGCCCAGAACAGCGGCGCGGCGGCGCCGTCTACGGAGCTTTCGGCGACGCTCTCGACGCAGGCGCGGGCGACGCCCGAATAATCGAGTCCCGAGACGTCGCGGCCGACGAGCATCGATACGGCGCGCCTGCCGAGCGCCGGCCCGCCGTCTCTTTCGGCGTCGCGATCGAGCGCCCGCCCGACCCGGCCCGCGTGGGCCGCGAGGTCGGCCGGCGCTATCGACGCCCAGACGACGAGGGCGTCCGCCGCGGAACCGAGCGCGGGATGCGCGGCTCTCGCGCAGGCGCACAGTAGCCACGCGGTAGCGCCGCCGGCGCCCGCGACGAAGAGCCACGCGAAGGCTCCGGCGAGCCGGGCTCGGAGGCTCGAGGGCCGGGCGACGGATCGGCCGGCTTCCGCGGCGAGGGCCGGAGCGCCGAACAGCCGTCGGCTCGCCTTCTCTGCTGCCTCAGCGAGCCGGCCCAGCGACCGAACCGGGTGCCAGGAGACCGCGGGGTCGCCGATGAGCGCGTCGAGGACGAGGCCGCCGGCTATGGCGACGGCGATGCGTATCACCGCCATAGCTCGGCGCGTATCGCGGCCATGTCGACGTTGGCCGCGACGGCCGCCGCGAGCCGCGACAGCTCCGAGTCCAGGCTGGGCCGCGCGTTGACGGGTAGCGGCGCGAGGGCGCGGCGCAGCCTGAGGCCGTTGAGGAAGGATCGGCGGAAGCGGTCGGCGTCGAAGATCCCGTGCAGGTACGATCCCCAGGCGTTTCCGGCCGCGTAGCCTATGACGTCGCCAGAGTCGGTGACGACGGCGGGTCTGGCTTCATCGGCCTCGCCGCCGACTCCGACTCCGCCGTGGCCGGAAGCGAGCCTCGTACCGCCGTGGTGTATCTCGTAGCCTTCTAGTTCCCCGTCGTCGGCGCCAGGCGCGACCGCGCAAGGCGCGACCCACCTGGCTCGCGTCCGGGATAGCGTCTTGCCCCTGGCGAACGACGTGACGAGCGGCAGGAGCCCGAGACCCGGCGTCTCGCGCGCGGGGGACTCGACGCCGTCCGGATCGAGTATCGACAGGCCGAGCATCTGGTAGCCGCCGCATATGCCGACGACCGTTCCTCCGGAGGCGGCGAAGCGCAGGATGGATTCGGCGAGGCCCGACGCTCGGAGCCAGCCGAGGTCGTCGACGGTCGACTTGGTACCCGGGATGACGACCGCGTCGAAGCGTCCCTGTTCGATCTCGCTCCCTAAGGATACGGCGACTACCTCGGCGTCGGGCTCGGCGGCGAACGCGTCGAGGTCGGTGAAGTTGGACGCGCGGCGCAGTCGGGGTACGGCTATCCTGACGTCGGCCCCGGGGCGCGATCCGGCCTTGACGACGGGCTCGTCCTCGTCGGGGATGTCGAGCCGGCTTATCATCGGTACGCAGCCGAGCACGGGGTAGCCGGTGCGGTCGCGCGTCATCCCGAACGCGTCGCCGAGCAGCGCGGGATCCCCGCGGAACTTGTTGACGACGAAGCCCGACAGCATGCGCAGCTCGTCGGGAGCGAAGGTGGCGACGTGGCCTATGAACGACGCGAAGACGCCGCCGCGGTCTATGTCGCCGACGAGGAGCACCCGGGCCCCCGCGTGCCTCGCGGCGCCCATGTTCACGAAGTCCCGGCTCTTCAGGTTTATCTCGGCCGGGCTGCCCGCGCCCTCGAGCACGATCAGCTCGCGCTCGGACGCGAGCCCGTCGTAGGCCGCGCGCGCCGTGTCGCGCATCAGCTCGTGCATCGCGTAGTATTCCTGCGCCTGGTACCGTGCGTAGGGCTTGCCGAGGAGCACGACCTGGGAGCCGCGGTCGCTCTCGGGCTTGAGCAGTACCGGGTTCATCCGCGCGTCCGGCTCGAGGCCGCAGGCGGCGGCCTGCACGGCCTGCGCGCGGCCTATCTCGAGTCCGTCCGGGGTGACGGCCGAGTTGAGCGACATGTTCTGGGCCTTGTACGGCGCCACGTCGATGCCCTCGTCGCGGAAGATACGGCAGAACGCCGCAGCTATGAGGCTCTTGCCCGCCCCCGACGACGTGCCCTGTATCATCAACGCCTTCGCTCGTCTCGGCGTGGCCCTGGGGCCGGGTCTTGGCGCGCCCGATCGGGCTTCTTCGACGACGTCTGCTATCGCCGCGACGATGGCGTCGTTCTCGGCGGCCGAGCGCACGGCTATCCTGACGTAGCCGGGGCCGAGCCCGTCGAAGTTGCGGCACCGGCGTACGCCTATGCCCTCGGATGCGAGTCCGTCGGCGAGGGCGTCGCCGCCCGCGTCGCCCAGGCCGGCCTCGGACGAGACCCTGACGAGGTAGTAGTTCGTCAGGGACGGGAGCACGGTCAGGCCCGGCAGCTCCGCGAGCGCCTCGGCGACCCGTGCGCGCTCGGAGGCGACGAAGGCGCGCGTACGTGAGCGTCGGTCGGCGGCGGCCGGGTCAGAGAAGGCCCTGCGGGCGAAGGACTCGGCCACCGAGTTGAGCGGCCAGTTGGGCAGCTCGGCGCGGAGGCGGGACGCGACGTCCGGGGCGCAGACGGCGTACCCGGCGCGAAGGCCCGGTACGGCCCAGAATTTGGTCATTGACCGGAGGACTATCAGGTTGGGTAGGCGCGCGGCGTCGTTCGCGGCGCCCTCGGTGTCGGTTCCGTCGGCTCCGCCCGCGACGTCGCAGAAGTCCATGAAGGCCTCGTCGCAGACGACGAAGCGGTCGGGGAAGCGCGAGGCCAGGCTCGCGGCGACGCCGGGGTAGCCGGCCGGCAGCGCGCCGGTCGGGTTGTTGGGCGCGCCGAGCCATAGCGCGGAGCCGGGCGGCGAAGCCTCGAGCGCCTCGGCGTAATCCGGTGATTCCGCCGGTACGCTCTCTACGGAGAAACCGGCGGCCTCGGAGGCGTCGCGGTACGTCGCGTATGACGGCGCCTCGACTATGGCCGTAGGGACGGCGCCTTCGGTTACGGCGCCGCCCGCGACGGGGCGGGCCAGCGCGCGCGCGAGGGCGTACATCAGCTCGTCGGCGCCGTTGCCGAAGACGAGGCTCTCCATGGGTAGCCCGAGCCGCTCGGCGGCGGCGGCCCGTAGCTCGCGGTACGCCGGGTCGGGGTAGCGTCCGCTCTTCCGGCGGCCCTCGGCGAACGCGGCGTCGAGCCAGTCGGGCGGCCCGAGCGGGTTCAGGTTGGCGCTGGCGTCGAGGAGCGACGATTCGGGAAGGCCGGACGCGGCGGCCAGCCCGACGAAGTCGCCTCCGTGACGCGCCGCAGTATGCGGCGACGCGTCCCGCGGCGACGCGCCGTATCCGGCCATCGCTCAGTAATCCTTCTCTTCGGCGGCGGCCCTGGATACGGCTATCTCGGAGAACCGGGCCATCTCCCCGGCTATCCTGGCGCCGAGCTCGACGACGAAGCCGCCGATGACCGCGCCGGTGCCCTCTCCGAGGCGCATGTCCAGCGACACGACCGGCTCGAGGCCCATCGCGTCGAGTACGGGCCGGTGACCGGTGACCCTGGACTGGTGCCCGGCGAACAGGTAGTCGGTGACCGTGGGGTCGATCTTCCACGCTATCGCGGCGCCGGCGGTGATGGGGAACCCGTCTATCATGCACGCGACGCCCGTGCCCTTGAGGCCGAGTATGACGCCGGCGGCGGTGGCTATCTCGGGCCCGGCGAAGGCGGCGCCGACCGACTCGGGCGTGGGGAACGGCCCGCGGGCGGCTACCGCGTCGACGACGAGGCGGCGCTTCCGCTCCAGCGCGCCGTCGTCGATGCCGGTGCCGCGGTCGACGATGATCTCCGGGTCGAAGCCGTAGGCGACCAGCACCGCGGCGGCGCTGGTGGTGTTGCCTATGCCCATGTCGCCGAGCGCGACGATGTCGTAGCCCTCGGCGACGGCGAACCGCGCCAGCTCGGCGCCGTTATGGAGGCACTGGTCGAACTCGTTCTCCGTGAACGCCGGTCTCTCGGTAAAGTCCCTGGTGCCGCGGACGGCCTTCATCGAGAAGAAGCCGGCGCCGCCGTCGGCGCCCTTACGGGGCCATGACGGCAGGTCCGCGTCGACGCCCGCGTCGACGGCGTACACGTCGAAGCCGCACGCGCGAGACAGCACGTTGATGCCGGCCCCGCCCGCCATGATGTTGCGGAACATCTGGGCGGTCACTTCCTTGGGGTATTGCGACACGCCGCGCGATACGACGCCGTGGTCTCCCGCCAGCACGAACACGGCCTTGCGCCTGACCCTCGGCGGGACGAGGCCCTGAATCATGGCCAGCTTCTCGGCATAGTCCTCGAGCTTCCCGAGGCTGCCCTTGGGCTTGGTCAGGTCGTCGAGTCGCTCCACTATGGCGTCGCGTATCAGTTCCTTGTCCATGCTAGTCCCCTTTTCTCTGCTTGCGGGATATAGGTAGTACGAAGTGGCCGTAGGTCTCGTGGTCCCCGTGGATGAAATGCGTGTCGTAGGCGTCCTCGAGGCGCTCCGGCGTCAGGATCTCCGACGGCGGGCCGAAGGCGGACGAGCCGTCCCGGCCGACGAGCAGGGCGAGGTCGGCGAAGCGCCTGGCCGCGTTGACGTCGTGGGCGCTGACCGCGATCGCCTTGCCGGAACGGGCGAGGCCGGCCAGTATCTCCATCAGCTCTACCTGCCTGCCCGGGTCGAGGTGGGCGGCGGGCTCGTCGAGCACGAGCAGCGGCGTCTCCTGCGCGAGCGCCCTGGCTATCATCACGCGCCTGGCCTCACCGCCCGACAGCGACGAGAAGCTCCTGCCGGCGAAGGCCGTCGCGTCCATCGCGGCGAGGGCGCCGTCGATCGCGGCCTCGTCGGCTTCGCCGAACGGCGAGAAGGGGCCCCTGACGGCGTAGCGTCCCTGCGCGACTATGTCCCTGGCGCGGAACGACCACGCCGCCTCGGCGAGCTGCGGCACCCACGCGGCCAGTCGCGCCCGCGCGCGAGGCGCCATGGCGGCGACCGGCCGCCCTCCGAGCGTCGAATCGCCCGATAAGGAGGGGATGAGTCCCATGCAGGTCTTGAGGACGGTGGTCTTGCCGCAGCCGTTGGGGCCGAGCACGACGAGCAGCGATCCTGGGCATACGGAGAACGACGCGTCGCGCACGACGACGCGCTCGCCGTAACCGGCCGACAGGCCGCGCGCCTCGAGGAGGGCCGGGCTCACCTGACGCCGTCCAGTCCGCGGCGAGCTATCTTGTAGATGAAGAACGGCGCGCCGATCAGCGCGGTCATCGCGCCGACCGGCATCTCCACGGGCGCGAAGGCGGTGCGCGCTACGATGTCGGCAGCGACGAGCAGCACGGCGCCGGACAGCGCGGACGCCGGGATCAGCAGCGCGTGCCTGGGTCCGACCAGCCTGCGGGCCAGGTGCGGCGACACGAGGCCGACGAAGCCTATCGCTCCGGACAGCGCCACGGCCGCGGATACCGACAGGGCCGCGAAGCCGCCTATGACGAAGCGCGTCGTCGCGGGCCGCATACCCAGGCTCGTCGCCTCCTCGTCGCCGACCGACAGGAGGTCGAGCGAGCGCGATCCCGCCATGGCGGCGGCGAAGCCGACGACCAGAGCCGGCGCGGCGGCCGCCAGGTCGGGCAGGCCGCGGCCCGAGAAGCCGCCGAGCAGCCAGAACCAGGCCTGGTGCAGGTCCTTGTCCTTGAGCGCCAGCACGATGGATACGAGGGCGGAGAACAGCGAGCCGAGCGCGGTGCCGGCGAGGAGCAGGCTGGACGCGTCCGAGCGGAGCCTCGTGGCGCCGGCGACGAGGTAGACGACGAGCGTGGCGCCGAGGCCGCCCGCGAACGCGGCTGCGCCGATGCCCGAGAAGCCGAGCGCCCCGGCGCCCGACCCGAACGCTATGGCGCAGACGGCGCCGAAGGCGGCGCCTCCGGAGCTTCCTATGACGTAGGGATCGGCGAGCGGATTGCGGAACAGGCCCTGGAAGACGGCGCCGGCCGCCGCCAGCGACGCGCCTACCGCGGCGGCGAGGCAGGTCCTGGCGAAGCGGAGCCTCACGATTACCGCCGTCGTCGTCGGTTCGGCGTCGGCGCCCGGGAAGAGGGAGCCGAGCGCGTCGGCGGGCGACAGCCTGACCGCGCCGAGCGCGAGCGACGCGGCCAGCGCGACGAGGAGCGCCGCGACGAGGCTCGCGTACGCGAAGGCCGTACGCCTTGCGTCTACGCTCATCTAAGCGCGTCTGGATAGAGGGCGCGGGCCATCGACTCTATCGCGTCGACGAAGCGCGGCCCGCCGCGCGAGCTGATGTCGCCGTCGATGAATACGATCCTGCCGGCCTTGACCGCGCTCAGGGAATTCCACCCGGGGCGCCTGGCGAGGCGTTCCGGCGTCAGCGCCTCGCCGTGGCTGTCGGCGGCCATGATGTAATCCGGGTCACGGGCGAGCAGCGCCTCGAAGCTGATCACGGGCCAGTCGGCCGTGGAATCGGCGAAGCAGTTGCGGGCGCCGGCGGCCTCGATTATCTGGCCGGTAAAGGTGCCTGGGCCGGCGCTCATCAGCGGCTCGTCCCAGGTCTCCCAGAATACGACCGGCCGGTCGGCTACGGGTATGGAGGCCGTCCTGGAACGTATCGCGGCGACCCTGGCCTTCATGGCCGCGACGATCGCCCCCGCCTTAGCCTCGTCGCCGGCTATCCTCCCGGCCAGCTCTATGGACGCGTATACCGACGCGAAGTCCCGGGTCGGTATCGCCGCGAACCGTAACCCCGCCCGCTCTAGCTGAGGCGCGAGCTGGCCGTGCGCGGAGAGTCCTCCGACGACGAGATCGGGTTTGAGCGCGACGATAGCCTCTACGCTGATGGTCTTGGCGGAGAATCCGCCTATCTTGGCCCGCGAGGTCGCCTCCGCGGGATAGTTGCAGTAGGTCGTCACCCCGACGACGGCGTCGCCCGCGCCGGCCGCGAACAGTATCTCGGTCAGTTCCGGCGACAGCGATACGATGCGCCGGGCTTTTCCCGGCAGGCTTATCGTCGTCCCGCGCTCGTCCGTAAACGATATGCCTGCGCGGGGCGGGCCTTCTTGGGCGTAGGCGATCGCGGCGGCCGCGACGGCGATGATAAGGGCCATCGTCCGTTTCATGTATTCCTCCATATAACGGAGGAACGATTCCTGACTGGTGTGTATTCGATAGGCCGCGGGGCGGTCTAGCCACGCCGTCCGCGAACGATCGTTTTACGCCTGTACCACGAAGCGTTCCACGAAATAGCGCGCGGAGAGGGTATTCTGGCTTGTCGGGATACGCGCGTATCCGCGGCATACAGTTACGGGCTAGCTCCGGTGTCTCACCGGATTCCCCCTCTTCGTCGCAACGAGGCGTTTACTATAGGATCCTTGCGGCGCAGGGGTCAAGCGGGGAGGTGAGGGGATATATTGCAATAATACTCGATATGTGATATCGATATTATTAACCTCAATTCGGAAGATGCCGTTCGCATCGCGTCGCACCCGGCTCTACGGCGACCGCTCCTCCGAAAATACACGAGGGCAGGACCCACCAATGAAGAGACTGTTTTCATCTCTGCTCGTCATCCTCGCCGCGATCGCGATCGTATCGTGCGCCAGCTCCGGCGGCTCGTTCGCAGCAGGCTCCTACGAAGGCGTCGGCTCGGGACATGGCGGCGAGATCCGCGTCCTCGTGACCGTCAGCGCCACCCGCATAGAAAAGATAGAGGTACTGCAGAGCGACGAGACGGCGATGCTCGGCGACGCCGCGTTCAAGGAACTATCCGAGGCTATCATCGCGGCCAATTCTACCGAGGTCGACGCCGTGTCCGGCGCTTCGGAGTCGAGCGTCGGTTTCGTCGCCGCGGTAAAGGACGCGCTCGCCAAGGCCGGCGTCGTCCTTTCCGCCAAGAAGGGCCCTGCGAAGGCCGCTCCCGTCGTATTCGAGAAGGACTACGACATCGTCGTCATCGGCGGCGGCGGGGCAGGCCTGTCAGCCGCCATCTCGGCGGCGCAGTCCGGCGCCAGGGTCATAGTCGTGGAGAAGATGTCCATGCTCGGCGGCAATACGGTCCGCGCTACCGGCGGCATCAACGCCGCGGGCACCGAATTCCAGAAGGCCGCCGGCATCGCCGACAGCGCGGAATCCTTCTATAAGGACGCGATGAAGGGCGGATACGAGAAGAACGATCCCGCCCTCGTACGGAGGCTCGCCGGGGAATCGGCCGGCTCCGTCGCGTGGCTGACCTCGCTCGGCGCCGACCTCTCCGACGTGGGACGCCTCGCGGGCGCCAGCGTCAACCGCGCACACAGGCCCGCGGGCGGCGGCAAGGTCGGCCCGGAGATCGTCCAGACCCTCGACGCGACCATCGTCAAGACCGCCGGCGTCAAGGTGTACACGAAGACCAGGGCGACCGCGATCCTCAAGGACGCCTCCGGCGCCGTAAGCGGCGTCAGGGTGATAGCCGCCGACGGCCGCGAGTACGATATCGAGGCCAAGGCCGTGATCATCGCGACCGGCGGTTTCGGGGCCAATAACGATATGGCCGCCTCGTACATCCCTTCGTTGAAGGGCTTCGCGACGACCAACCATCCAGGCGCTACCGGCGACGGCATCGCCATCGCCGAGGCGGCAGGCGCCGCCCTGGTCGACATGAAGGAGATCCAGACCCATCCGACCTACGCGCCGGGCAAGGAGATGATCACCGAGGCCGTTCGCGGCAACGGCGCCATCCTCGTCAGCAAGGAAGGCTCCCGCTTCGTCGACGAACTCGCTACCCGCGACGTCGTATCGGCCGCAGTGCTCGCCCAGACGGGCAAGACCGCTTTCCTCGTGTTCGACCAGTCGATCAGGGCCAGCCTCAAGGCGATAGAGAGCTACGTCGGCCTCGGCATCGTCGTCGAGGGCGAATCCCTGGAGGCGCTGGCCGCCAGGATCGGTTCCGACCCGGCTAGGCTCGCCTCGAGTATCCGCGCCTACAACGGATTCGTCGCCGCTAAGAAGGACGCCGGGTTCGGCCGCGCCGACATGCCGCGCGCCATAGCCTCGGGACCGTTCTACGCCATCGAGATAACGCCGGCCATCCATCATACGATGGGCGGCGTCAAGATCGACGCCGAGGCCCGCGTGATCTCCGCCTCCGGTTCCCCTATCGTCGGCCTGTGGGCCGCCGGCGAGGTGACCGGCGGGGTGCACGGCGGCAACCGCCTCGGCGGCAACGCGCTCGCCGACATCGTTACCTTCGGCCGCATAGCCGGTAGCGGCGCCGCCGCCTACGCGAAGGCCGCGAAGTAACAGACAGACCGTAGCGACATCGAGGCCGCCCGTCCGGGCGGCCTTTTTAAATTTCGCGCATTAGGTACTAGCCGTGAATGAAACGTAGCTTGGGGCCGTCGGCCTATCCGGAATACCAGCCTTGACGCTACGAAATCCGTACCTGTATAGTGCTCCCCGTCTGGCGTTGCCGGAAAAATGTTGGGCGACCGTCATGGCGAAGTATCCTGGCGCGTAACGGGAAGCGCGAAGGCTTGGATGGCGGTTCCAACCAGCCCGATACAGAGGTGCATTTTGCGCAAACCGCTATCGTTACTGTTCCCGTTACTTTTCATCGTATTCGCCTCGGCCAGCGCCGGAGAAAAGACCGTCGGCCAACTGGAGTATAGGATCGAGGCCGCGGATAGCGCGGATCCCGCTTTCGTACTCGTCAGCGGCGATGTTCCGAACGGCAAGGTGCAGAACGTCGACGAAGCATCGTTCAAGCTCGGCGTCCTGGACAGCGATTATCCCGTCTTCGTCTTTTTCTGGGCGGAATGGGACGGTCCCAGCCGGAAGATGCTGTCGGTCGTCGACATCCTGGCAAGACAATACAAAGGCCAGATGAGATTCGTGAGGGTCAATGCAGACGGGGCTCCCGATGTCTGCGCCGAATACGGCATCGAGCAGCTTCCTACGTTCGCGGTGTTCAAGGACGGCAAGATGGTCGGACAGCAAAGCGGCGCCGTCCCCGAAAAGGCGCTTAAGAGCTTTATCGTCAAACAGCTGAAGTAGGGCGAAGCGTCGCTTACGAGAAGGAGACGACGATAGGTCGTCTCCTTTTTTCTGTGCTCCCTGCCTATCAGGATAGTCCCGACTACGAAACGATCTCGCGTGTTGTGCAGTTCTTGCGCAGCGCAATAGTTGCGCGTCTTTTTATTCCCGCATTGCCGCCGCCGCCTCCTCCGCTCTATCTACGCCTTGGCACGCTTCCTGCTTTATAGGGAACATGCGAGGAGTGCAACGAGTATGAAGAAATGGAAGCTACTAGTCGGTCTCCTGAGCGTGGCCGTCGTCGCGGCGGCTATGCTGGTCCTTATATCCGGCAAGAAGGACGGCTCGAAGGCGGAAGGCGAATCGTACGCGTTCGCTACGATCGCGCGCGGATCGATCGAGAGCGTCGTATCGAGCAGCGGAACGCTCTCGGTCGTATCGTCTGTCAGCGTGCTCGCCCAGATGAGCGGCAGGCTCGAGACGGTCGCGGTAGACTACAACGACAGCGTCCGGAAGGGGCAGGTGCTCGCTACCATCAATACCGATCTGCTCCGACTGCAGGCCAAGGTCGCGCAGTCCGCGGTCGACAAGGCGCGGGCGAATTACGAGCTGGAGGCTCTCGACGCGAAGAACGCCGAGAGCCTGTTCTCCAAGGATCTCCTTTCCGAGTACGACCTGCAGGCGAGCCGGTCGACGCTGGAGGTCGCCCGGGCCGAGCTGGCCGCCTCGCTGGCGTCGCTCGAGGAGATCGAGACCGAGATAAACCAGTACGCCATCATAACCTCGCCGATCAGCGGCGTCGTGCTCGAAAGGGACGTCGACGCCGGTCAGAGCGTCGTAGGCGGTTCGAGCTCGTCGTCCACGAGCCTCTTCACGATAGCGGAGGACCTGTCCCGCATGCAGATAGAGGCGGAGGTCGACGAGCTCGATATCGGCGCGATACGGGTGGGGCAGGACGTGCGCTTTACCGTGGAGGCCGATCCGGGGAATGCGTTTACCGGCGCGGTCAAGTCGATACGCCTCGTTCCGGAGACGACCGACAACGTCGTCTACTATACCGTCATCATCCTCGCCGACAACGAGTCGGGAAAGCTGTTGCCGGGCATGACCGCCAGCGTGACGTTCATCGAGCAGCGGAAGGACGATATACTCGTCGTGCCCAACTCGGCGCTGCGCTTCACCCCGACGGAGCTCTCCGACGAGGAGATAGCCAAGGCGAGGTTCCTCGCCGGGCTCGGTGCGCTGTCGGCGGCCGAGCGGGCCGACGCGGAAGCGCGCTACGATGAGCGGCTCGAGTCGGCCGACGCGCCCCAGGCTCCCGCCGCGGCCAAGGCGGGAGGGCTGACGAGCCTCATGGGCGGCGCCGGCGCCGGCGGACGTCCGATGGGCGGGATGGGCGGCCCGGGGTTCGGAGGCCCGCCCGACGCCAGGACTTCCGCCGCCTCCTCCGGCGCGCCCGTCCGGGAGGCGGCCGCGAAGAAGACGCTATGGTACGTCGACGATTCCGGCCGGCTCGCCGCGCTGCTCGTCGAGACGGGCGCGAGCGACGGGTCGAAGACCGAGATCGTCGGGGCCGAGGGTCTAGAGGGCACCAAGGTCATATCGAAGATCGAGGTGCAGTAATCATGGCCATCATCGAATTGCGCGGCATTCAGCGGCGCTATGAAATAGGCGATATCGTCGTCAGGGCCATACGCGGCCTCGACCTGGACGTGGAGGAAGGCGAGTTCGTCGCGATCATGGGCCCGTCCGGCTCGGGAAAGTCGACGCTGATGAATACGCTGGGCTGCCTGGACAAGCCGACCGAGGGCACCTACGTCCTCGACGGCCTGGACACGTCCGCGGCCGGCCCGGACGAGTTCGCCGATATACGGAACGGCAAGATCGGCTTCGTGTTCCAGGGCTTCAACCTGCTGTCCAGGACGAGCGCCCTCGAGAACGTGGAGCTGCCCCTTTTCTATGACCGTTCCGGCTCGAAGGCGGATCCCAGGGCGCGGGCCAAGGCCGCGCTTACGGACGTGGGGCTGGGCGACAGGCTCGACCATATGCCTAACCAGCTGTCCGGCGGCCAGCAACAGCGCGTCGCGATAGCCAGGGCGATGGTCAACGATCCGGCCTTCATACTGGCGGACGAACCGACGGGCAATCTCGATACCGAGATGACCCTCGAGGTGATGAGCCTGTTCCAGCAGCTGAACGAGCGCGGCAAGACCGTCGTGATGGTGACGCACGAGCCGGAGGTCGCCGCGTACACGAAGCGCGTGATAACGATGCGCGACGGGGCGATCGTCTCCGACGCGCCGGTGACCGAGCGGCGCCGGGCGGCCGTCGACCTGGACGCGTGGAAGAAGCGGCACGCTCGGATAGCCGTGGCGGAGGCGTCGCCATGACCGCGGCCAAGCTCATCCGCGCGTCGGCGCTCAGCATATTCCGCAACAAGATGCGGAGCTTCCTCACGTCGCTCGGCATCATCATAGGCGTCGGCTCGGTGATAGTGATGCTCGCGGTAGGCTCCGGCTCGCAGGCCCAGATCAAGGCGAGCATATCGTCGATGGGCACGAACCTCCTGATGGTCATGCCGCCGCGCGGCCCCAGGGAGGCCAATCGCCTGTCGATGGCCGACGTGGGGAAGCTACGCTCCGAGGCCAGCTACCTCTCCGCCATCACCGGCGAAGTACGGCTGTCGAGCTCCAAGGTCGTAGGCGGCTCCGGCTACTGGTCCACCTCGGTCTACGGCCTCGAACCCGATTACCTAACGATAAAGGGCTGGCCCGTCGAGTCGGGCGCGTTCTTCGCCGAAGCGGACCTGGACAAGCGCGCCAAGGTGGCGGTGCTCGGTTCCACGGTAGCCGCGGAGCTGTTTCCGGGCGAGGACCCGGTCGGCCGGAGCGTGCGCATAGGCTCGACGCCGTTCACGATCATAGGGGTGCTGTCCAGCAAGGGATCGACCGGCACCGGCACCGACCAGGACGACGTCGTGATGGTGCCGCTGGACACCGCGGTCAACCGGCTGATGCGCGATACCTCGATACAGTCTATAGAGATGAGCGTCGTCGCCGAGGAGCTGATGGACGAGGCGCAGGCGGAGGTAACGGCGATACTACGCGAGTCGCACAGGCTGTCCGAGGGAGACGACGCCGACTTTAGCGTCATGAACCAGGCGGAGATCATAAAGACGGCGGCCCAGACTTCGCAGACCCTGACGACCCTGCTCGCCGCCATAGCGGGCGTATCGCTGGTCGTGGGCGGCATAGGCATCATGAACATCATGCTCGTGTCGGTCACGGAACGGACGCGCGAGATAGGCATACGCATGTCGGTCGGGGCCCGCAGGAGGGATATCCTGCTGCAGTTCCTCTCCGAGTCGGTGATCCTGAGCCTGCTTGGCGGGTTGCTCGGCATCCTCCTGGCCCTGGGCGTCTCCTTCGTCCTCGATACGTTCTTGAACACGCCGACCCTGGTGAGCTCTGCGGTGATAGCCGCCTCGGCGGGATTCGCAGCGGCCGTCGGGATCTTCTTCGGGTACTACCCCGCGAGGAAGGCCGCCGACCTGTATCCGATAGACGCCCTTCGCTACGAATGATAGGAGTGCGATGATGAGAAGATACGCGCTGGCGGCGATAGCCGCCCTTACGATAGCCTCGATCGCGGCGCCTTCCGCGGCAGCCCAGGACGCGCTCGACGTAGCGGCGGCGAGGAGGCTCGTCCTCGGGAATTCGGCGGCGCTCGGGAAGGCGGCGCTGGCGGTCGAGACGGCGGTCCTCGCGGAGAGGGCCCAGGCGTACGCCGGCATGCCGTCCGTCGGCGCGTCGGCGAGCGGTTCCCTGGCTTATGACTATTCCGGCTCCGGCTCGGACGCGCTCGGCGCGGCGGTCAAGCTGTCCGCTACCCAGACCGTGTTCGACGGCGGCAGGCAATCGGCGACGCTGAAGCGGGCCTCGCTCGCCTCGGAGGAGGCGCGCGAGGCGATGCGCGCCGTCAGGCTGGACCTGATAGGGCAGGCCGACTCGGCCTTCTACGCCGCGCTCAAGGCAGCCCTGTCGGTAGAGGCCGCGGCAGACGACCTGGCCGCCGCGAGGCTCCGCCTGCGGATAGCCAAGGCTAAGGCGGACTCGGGCGCGCTCGCGAAATCGGATTACCTGATGACCGAATCGGAGACGGCCGGCTACGAGACGTCGCTGATAAAGGCGGAGCGGACGCTCGCGTCGGCGAGGGCCAGGCTCGCGTCGATCACGGGCGTCCGGGTCGGAGCGGCCCTGGAGCCGATCGACTTCTCCGCGTACGACGGGCTCCTGCTACGGCTCTCGGCTCTCGACGACTCCGGCGCGGAGGCCCTGTCGGCCGGCGTCGCCGCCTTGGCCGCCGACGGCAACCCGGAACTGGCCGGATACGCGATAGCCGCGCGGAAGGCGGACCTGTCCGTACGCGCCGCCGCCGCGGGTTACCTGCCGACGGTGACGGCGGGCCTGTCGCAGGGCGTCGACTGGACCGACGGCGACGGACTCTCCCTCGGAGACGCCGGCATCTCCGTCTCCGTCAGCCTCGACCTCGACCTGTGGACGACGAGGAACTCGGTCCGGTCCGCCTCCGCGGCGGCCGATAGCGCCGCCCTGGACGTTTCCGACGGGAGCAGGAACCTCCTCCTCGATATAGACGTAGCGGTCAACGAGCTACTCGGGGCGGGCCGAACGATAGCCTCGTCGGCCAAGGCCCTCGAGTACGCCGAGAGCAATTACGATAACGCGCTCGAGCGATTCAGGCTCTCGTCCGCTTCCGCCTCGGACCTTTCCGGCGCGGAGGCCCTGGTAAGCGTCGACAGGACCGCCCTCATAAGCGCCCGGTACGACTTCCTCTCGTGCCTGTCGACGCTCAGGGGGCTCGCCGGGCTCGAGAGCGAGGACGCGATACTCGCGCTTGTGCCGTGATACAATGGGCGCGATGACAGGTACAAGGAAAAGGATAGTATCCATCGGCCTGGCCGTCGTCGCGATGGCCGCGCTCGCCGGGCTCGTCGCCTTTATTTGGGAAGGCATGGCGGAGAGGGACAGGCTCGAGAGCCATAACGACGCCGAGCGGACCATGAACGCGCTGTTCTCGAGGCTCCGCGACCACGACGACTTCGGCTCGGCGATAGAGGGCGACGAGACGCTCCGTACGAGGATCCTCGGGATCGCGGCCTATGCCGACGACGGCGAGCGTATATACGCGTGGGGAGACGCGCCGGACACCTTCCCGTCTCCCGGTAGCCTGACCGAGGGCCCGGGAGACGCCGGCCGACTCTATTTCGATAATCCGGCCAACGACTCGATCGTCCTCGTCTCGCGCTCGTTCGGGCCCCGCCCGCCCAAGAAGCCGGAAGGACCCGCCTCGGCCGCTCCGGAAAAGCCCGACCGGCCGGAACGCGACGCCGCGGCCGAATTCTTCTTCGAGACGCTTCGCGACGCGGATTTTTTCTATCTCGAGATTAGAGAGCCTGAATACTGGATGCGCAGGCGCCTCGAGGACGCCCTCTTCCCCGTCGTCGCCGTAGCACTCGCCGCGCTCGTGCTGTTCGTCCGGGGCCTCGTCCTGCGGAACGCCGAGTACCGCGTCCGCATAGAGGAGCAGAAGAACCTCGTCGTACTCGGTACGGCCGCCAGTACGCTGGCGCACGAGATAAAGAACCCGCTGCTGTCGATACGGCTCCAGGCGCGGATACTGGAGAAGACCTGCCCTGAGTCGGCGCGGCGAGAGATAGGCATCATCAACGACGAGGTGGACAGGCTGTCGGCGCTGAGCCATCGCGTCGGCGACTACCTCCGCGATCCGGCGGGCAACCCGGTATCGATTCGTCCCCGGGACGTCGCCCGCGAGGTAGGACTGCGGCTCTGCGGCCGCGATATCCTGATACCGGGCGACGGCCCGGCCCCGAGCGTCCGCATGGACCCCGAGCGGCTCCGCTCGGTACTCGAGAACCTCGTACGCAACGCGCTGGAGAGCCGCTCCTCGGAGACGGACGGGGGCGCGGTCGACGGCCTCGCCAACGGCGTCGCGATCGAGGTGACCGAGCGCGAGGGCGGAGCCTCGGGGAAGACCGTCCTCGTCGACGTGCTCGATCGCGGCTCGGGCATATCGGCCGAGGCCGCGGCGCGGCTGTTCGACCCGTTCTTCACGACGAAGAGCCGGGGCACCGGCATAGGGTTATCCGTCTGCAGGCGCTTCGCCGAGGCGGTCGGCGGCTCGGTCGCCCTGGAGGACCGCCCCGAAGGAGGCTGCCGGGCGCGGCTCGCCCTGCCGTCGTCGGGATCCGCCCCTGAGGTGACGCGATGAGGATACTGATAGTCGACGACGAGCGTAATATCAGGGAGTCCCTCCAGGTGATCCTGTCGCTGGAAGGCATAGCGTCGACCTGCGCGTCCGACGGCCGCGAGGCGCTGGACGCGTTCCGGGACGAGTCGTTCGACGCCGTCGTCACCGACCTCAGGATGCCCGGGATGGGCGGGCAGGAGTTGATAGAGCGGCTGAGGGACGAGGGCTTGCGCTGTCCCGTCGTGATGATCTCCGCGCTGGGCGAGATCGGCGACGCGGTGAGGGCCCTCAAGTCGGGGGCCGCCGATTACCTCATCAAGCCGTTCGACCCGGACGAGCTCGTGCTCAAGCTCAAGGCGGCGGTATCGTCGAGGCGCCTGGCCGATCGCCTGGAGGCCGGCGCGAGGACGGCCGCGACGGACTCGGGCTTCATAGGCGAGGGCGAGGCCGCGCGCGCGCTCAGGCGCGATATAGAGAAGATAGCCGGATCCGATACGACGGTGCTGATAACGGGCGAGTCGGGCTCCGGCAAGGAAGTGGTCGCCCGGGAGATCCACGCCCGGTCGCCCCGTACGGACGAGCCTTTCGTCGCGGTCAACGTCGGGGGGATACACGAGAACCTGATAGAGAGCGAGCTGTTCGGCCACGAGAAGGGAGCGTTCACCGGGGCCGAGGCCCGCAAGGTCGGCCTCTTCGAGCTCGCCGGCGCCGGGTCGCTCTTCCTCGACGAGATAGGCGAGATGCCGCCGCACCTGCAGGTGAAGCTACTGCGCGTGCTCCAGGAGCGGAAGATACGGCGCCTCGGGGGTACCAGGGACATACCCGTCTCGGCTCGGATCCTGTCCGCTACCAACCGGGATATCGAGGCGCTGGTGCGCGACGGGCGCTTCAGGGAAGACCTGTATTACCGGCTCAACGTCTTCCGCGTGGCCGTCCCGCCCCTGCGCGATCGCGCGGATGACGTACCGCTGCTCGCCGGATTCCTCCTCGCGAAGCTGCGGGCTCGTATGGGCAAGGCCGACGCGACGTTCGCCGACGGGGCCCTGGAGGCGCTGTCGGCCTACTCCTTCCCGGGCAACGTGCGCGAGCTCGAGAACGTCCTAGAGCGCGCGCTCATCTACGCGGACGGTGACGAGATCCGCGCGTCCGATCTATGCCTGCTCGCCCCGTCGCCCTCCGCCGATCCCCGGCCCGCGGCCGCGGCCGACGGGTCCGCGTCCCTCGACCTGATGGAACGCGACGCCATAGAGCGCGCGCTGGCGAAATGGTCGGGCAACCGGACCAAGGCCGCCCTCGAACTCGGCATAAGCCGCAGGACGATACTCTACAGGATCAAACGCTACGGCCTGGGCTGACCGGCCAGCTCCCTGACGACGTCGAGGGCCGTGCCGTCGCGCCATTCCACCACCGCGACGACGCGGTCGCCGAATTCCGGCTCGTCCGGGACGCCGGTGAAGGCGCGGATCTCCGTCATCAGGTCGCCTAGCGAGACGAGCGGCAGCCCGGCCCTGCGCGCGCGATCGGCCAGGTCGCCCCGGCGCGGGTTTATCGCTACGCCGCGCTCGGTGACGACCACGTCGACGACCTCCCCGGGGCACGATACCGTCGTGACGCGCTCGCGGACTATCGGGATGCGCTTGCGGAACGACGGGGCGGTGATGATGGAGCACGCGGCGCTCGCCGCGGCGTCGGCGTGGCCGCCGATGCCGTGCAGCAGGAGCCCGTCGGAGTGCGTGTTCACGTTGACGTTGAAGTCGAGGTCGACCTCGGTGGCTCCGAGGATGGCCGCGTCCAGCATGCTCGCCGCCGAGCCGGACGCGCGAGGGCCGTACGAATCGAACGGCGTCGACTCGATATGCCGCGCATCGTCGCGGCACGACCGGACCGCCTCCAGGTCGAAGCTCTGCAGGTCGACGATCGAACCGAGGAGGCCTTCCTCGAGGAGCCCGACGAGGACGCCCGTCGC
This sequence comes from Spirochaetae bacterium HGW-Spirochaetae-3, assembly GCA_002839315.1. Taxonomy (GTDB): domain Bacteria; phylum Spirochaetota; class Spirochaetia; order Treponematales; family UBA12059; genus SZUA-370. Next base: position 149,883 of record PGXV01000008.1, on the reverse strand, counting down.
GCCTCCGTGCGCGAACGACGCCTTGACGCCCCGCGCCCGCATACGCTCCGCGAGGAACACAGTCGCCGCCAGCGATATACCGCCCGCGCCGGCCTGGAACGAGAATCCGTCGCGCATGACGCCGGTCTCCTCGATGAACCGGGCTGTCAGCTCGGCTATCAGGAGCTGGGTCGGGCTACGCGTCAGGCGCGTCGTCCCCGAGACGATCCTCGACGCGTCGCCTATCGACTCGACCTCGAGCACCCAGTCGACGTTGCCGCCCGATATCGATCGGGGCGCGCAGGGGTAGGGGACGAGGCCGTCGGTGATCACGGCGACCTTGTCGGCCGCTAGCGAGTCGGGCACGGGATAGGCCAGCGGCCCGCAGGCCGACCTGCCGAGGAGCCCGTTGGCGTTGCCCGCGGGGTCGGCGCACGGGGCGGCGATGAACGCCGCGTCTATGTGCAGGTCGCCGTCCTGGATAGCCCTCTGGCGGCCGCCGTGGGAACGGAGCACGGCCGTACCCTTCATCGCCCCGCGGGAGCACGCGGCGCCGACCGCGCCGTTCATCGAACCCTCTACCTTGGCTATCACGCCAGATTCTATGAACGGTACCAGGCGGTCGTGGACCGGGAAGAGCGCGGTCGGCGCTATCGTCAGGTCCCGGAGGCCGCGGGCCGCCAGCCGCGCGACGACCTCGTTGATTACGGCGTCGCCGTCGCGCAGGTGGTGGTGGAACGATATCGTCGAGCCGTCCTTCAGGTCCAGCCGATCGAGCAGCTCGTCCCATCCGGCCACGAGCTTGTCGGGCTTCCCCCGCGCCGGGGCGGGGCGTCTCGGGCCTCCGATCGTCCGCGGCGATCCGGCGGGGAGCGCGGGCGAATCCTCGTAGGCTCCCGCGTAAGGCCGGAGCGGCTTGCCGTCTATGGACGCGGGCACGTCGCGCCCTATGGAATTGCGTATCAGGTTCATGTCAGCGCGCCTCTCCGCTTGCCCGAGCCACGACGCGCCTCGCCCGCTCGGCGACCGGCGCGTCTATCATCTTGCCCTCTATAGACGCGACGCCGAGACCGCGCGACGCCGCCTCCTCGAGGGCGGCGACGATGCGGCGCGCCTCCTCGAGTTCCGCCGGACCGGGGTCGAAGGCGCGGTGCGCTATGGCGATCTGCCGCGGGTGCACGAGGCCGACGCCGTCGAAGCCCATCGCCCTCGCCGCCTCGCAGTAGGCCGCGAATCCCGCGTCGTCGTCCGAGTCGGAGTAGACCGAGTCGTGGGCCTGGACGCCGGCGGCCTTGGCGGCGAGCACGACGGACTGGCGGGCGAGGCTCGCTTCCGCCCCGCCGGCGGTCCTTCGGGCGCCGACGTCGCGAGAGAAGTCCTCCGCGCCGAAGCATACGGCGCAGACGCGGTCCGACGCGGCCGCGATTGACGGAGCGGCGACGACGCCCCGGGCCGTCTCGACGAGCGCCATGATCAGCGCGCGCCCGCCGCCTCGCGCCGTGGATTCGAGAGAGTCCAGCTCGGACGCGAGCGCCTCGACGTCGGCGGGCGATTCGCACTTGGGCAGCAGTATGGCGTCGGGCAGGCAGGCGCCAAGCTCGGCGACGTCGTCGCGGCCGAACGGGCCGGCGAGCGGGTTGACGCGCACGACCAGCGCGGAGCGGCCGAAGAAGCCGCGGTGCGCCTCGAGGACCCGCCGCGCCAGTATGCGCGCTTCCGCCTTCCGCGACGGCATGACCGAGTCCTCCAGGTCGAGTATCAGGCAGTCGGCGCCGAACAGGCCCGCGTTGGGGAACAGGTCGGGCTGGTCGCCGGGGAGGTACAGCCGTGAACGCCACGGTATCGGGCGACGGGGCGCTGCGGGCGCATTCCCGGCAGCCCGGGCCGGGCCGACGCGCGCGAACCCCGCGGCGCGGAGCGCCGCCTCGACGCGGGCGGCGACCGCGTAGTCGAGCGCGCCGTCGTCGTCGACGCGCAGCTCGCCCGAGCCGACGCCGAATTCGGCAGCGGCCTCCCTCGCGGTCCGCTCTATCGCGCGCCCGAACAGGACGCCGACCGACGAGTCGACGCGTACGCGCAGTTCCCCGCCGCCGGCCGCGTACGCGACCTCGCAATCGGATTTCCTCTTCGTCACCGTTCCTCCACCTCGAAGTCGCCGTAAAGGGCGCGCGCGGCTCCGGTCGTCCCGCAGCCGACCATGCCGGCGGCGTGGGTCGAGTCGGACGTCTCGAGGACGCGCTTCCCGTCGACGGACAGCGTGATCCTGTTCCCCGCCGCGTCGACGCTGACGCGGTAGTCCCGTCCGGGCTCCCACGCGAAGTCGGCGACGGCGAGCCTCGTGAAGCCGAAGTCGTTCCTCAGTATCGCGACCCTGCCAGGGCCGTCGAAGCCGGCGAAGTAGCCTCGCATCGCCCCGCCCGCGCGGACGGCGAGCAGGTGGCTATCCCCGGCGAGCGGCCTGACCGTCGCGGAGACGCGCTGGTCCCGTACCGCGTGTCCGCCCGTATACGACGCGCAGGCCTCGTGCGTCATCACGCGCAGCCGCCCGTCCTCTATGGCCCAGGCGCCGCCCGCGTGCGAGAACGGCGTCACGCAGCCGAACTCGACCGCCTGCTTCGCGACGTCTATTGAGTACGTAGCCTTGCCCGATATCTCGAAGAGGTCGACGAGTAGCCTACCCGAGTCGCGCTTGCCGGCGCCGGTCCAGCCGGTCAGCTTTATGCCTATCTCGTCGACCTGGGATCCGCCGACCTCCGGGATGACGAACTCGAGCACGCGTTCCTCGCCCGGCTCCGGGAAGACGGGCGACGTGGTCTCGATATCCGCGCCGGTATGGGTGTCGCGCACGTAGCCGGAGACGCCGATCCTCTGTCCTTCCCACTTCTCCGCGCGGAAGCGTATCCTGACCGTCTGCCCGGGCCTCGCCGTCGGCGCGAAGGTCGGGCTGTAGCGCTCGTCGTCGAAGTCGGCCCGGCGGTAGAAGGGCTTGTAGAACAGCTTGCCCGACTGGTCGCGCAGCACGCGCTCGAAGCGGAACTCCAGCGCCGAGCGGCCGTCGGGCAGGACGCCGGCGCGATGGACCGCCGAGAACATCACCGGGTCCGATACGCGCATGCAGTGGGTCGAACCGGGTAGCGAGAAGTCGAAGTACAGGCCGCGCTCGCCGTCGCCCCTGGCGAGGGCGTCGCGTATCGCCGCGGGCGCCGCCTCGCCGGCCAGCGCGTAGCCGATCGACGCAAGCGTCCGCGAGAACGTGGGTATATCGAGTATGTTTAACGATCCGGGAAGCCCGGACAGCACGATTCCGTCGTTGATGGGGTCGCGGTAATGCGCGGGTATGGCGTCCATGCCGCGCAGGACGCCGACGATAGTGCCGACGTTGCCGGCGTTGCAGTCGGTGTCCCATCCGCACATCGTCGCGATCTCTACAGTACGGCAGAAGTCTCCCTCGCCGTAGAGAAGGGCCAGCGCGCAGACGCCGGCGTTGGGTATCATGTGGCAGAGGCCGGGATAGCGGTCGTAGCCCCATTCCGCTATGAGGTATTCCTGGCAGGCCCGCCAGTCGTCCGGGGCGGCGTCGTGGAACGCGGCTACCGAACGGACTACCTTGGCGTACGGCGAGCCTTCGGGCACCCGCGAGAGGCCAGCGTCGAAGACGGAGCGTAGGGCCTTGGACGGATCCGCGGAGGCCTCCGCGAGCGGCGTCGGGAAGGCCGCCGCTATGCACGCCGCGATGAATCGCGCGCCGTTCACGCCGTCGCCGTCGTGCGACACGCTGGCGGCCGTCGCCGCGTACTCGGCGGCCTTGTCGGGCCGTCCGGGCCATACGAGGCCCCAGGTGTCTATGAATATCTGCCCGCCTATCTGCTCGGCGACCGTCCGGCCGTTGCGCGCTATCGAACCCGACTCGGGGGCCGGTATGCCCGCCTTCAGGTTGAGATAGGCCGTGTGCTCCGTGGAGACGCCGTAGCCGCCCCACCAGAACATGCCCTTGCCCTCGCGCGCGTAGTCGAGCCAAGCCTTTCCGACGGCCTCCGCGGTCAGCGGCGCGGCCGGGTCGCCGTCTATCAGCGGCCTGATGAAGTAGACGGGTCCGTTGGCGTCGTCGTCGGCAGCGAAGTTCCTGAACGGCTTCACGTACGAGCGGATGTCGCCGTATATCTCGCGTATGCGCTCGTAGGTCCAGATGGCCGGCTCTACCGGCGCGCCGAGGCGTATGCCGACGTTCTTGCCGATGAAGCCGGAATAGACGCGTTCAAGGTAATCGCTGGGGATAGGCATGTTCACTCCGTTGGAAGAATTCGATAAAAAGAAGGATGCTGATCAGTGCCGCGGGAGTCGGGATCTGGCCCTCCCCCCGCGGCGTAGCGTTGGCTCCGCTTATCTCAGGACGGTGTTGGCGTACTTTGTGACGTCGACGCCGCCCGCCTTGTTCCACTTGTCCACGAACTCGTCGAACGCGGATATCGGCCTCTTGCCGGTCACGATGTCGGCGACGTACTCCTTGTACAGGTTGGTCATCGCGTCCCAGTTGGTGATGTACTGCTCGGGGATCAGGATGGTCTTGTCGGCCTGCATGTATTTCTTCGCCATGTCGCCGGCGGCGACCGCTGCGGGCGTCATGATCGGCCGCGACAGGGGCTTGTCCGGGTTGAAGCCGTTGAACGAGTCGCCGAACCAGCCGTTGTACCACTCGGAGTACTTGTCGGTCAGGACGTACTGTTTGCCGTCGTCGACGTAGTGGACGCCGGGCATGCCGAGCTTGGCTATCTTGAGGCCGGCGGGGCTCCACATGAAGTCGAGTACCGCGAAGGCCGCGGCCTTGACCTTGGAGGTGGACGCTATGGCCCAGCCGCGGGATTCCTTGGTCACGTCGACGAAGGGGGTCAGGCCCTGCGAGACGCCCTTGGCCGGCGGCAACGGCACGAGGTCGGTGCCCTGGGCTTTCATCATCTTGTTGACGTAGACGTCGACGCTGCCGGGGGCGACGCCGGGTATCATGCCGGCCTTGCCCTCGTAGAAGACCTGTTCCTTGGAGTCCCACTTCTTGGTGAGGAACTCGGGATCGAGGAGTCCTTCCTTGTACAGCTTGGCGTAGAACTCCAGCTTCTGCCTCTCCATCGGGGTCACGCGTGAATAGACCCACGCGCCGTCGGAGCCCTTGAGCCAGGTAGACGTGATGCCGAAGGCCGCGTCGAAGATAGCGTCGAGTTCCTCGACGCCGTTGGTAGCGCCGGTGACGCAGATGCCGTACTTGGCGCCTTTCTTGGCGACGAGGTCCTTGAACAGCGTATAGTAGGCGTCGACGCTGGGCTTGGCGGCCACGGCCTTGGCGGACGGCAGCGAGTCGAACCAGTCGCGGCGCATCACGGGCGTCCTGACCCTGGGCGGGGCGATCCACGCGAGGTACGGATAGCTCTCGAGGCGCTGGACCGAGTGCGGGTCCATCAGCGACTTGAAGTACCTGGATTTAGCGACGTAGGGCCGCAGGTCCTCGAGCACGCCCTGCGCGGCGAGCTTGTCGTCGCCTCCCTGGAAGTATATCAGGTCGGGCACGTCGCCGGACATGATCATCAGCGAGAGCTTCTCGGCGTAGTTGCCCGCCGGTATCTTCATGACCTCGATGTCGACCGGCGTTCCCGCGGCCGCCATGCCCTGCTCGATCAGCTCGATGAACTGGGCCGAGTTAGGATCGGTGTCCAGGTCCTTGAGCACCATCCGCACCTTGGCGGGGGCGCCCGACGCGCCTACGGCCGCTTCCTTGTCGCCGACGGCCCAGGCGCCGCTCGCGCAGGCGAGCATCGCGACGAGCGCGGATAGAACCGCTAGTCTCTTCTTCATAAAAGCCTCCTATTCCTTGACTCCGCCCTCCATGACCCCTTTCGTGTAGTATTTCAGGATCAATGGATAGACGATAAGAACCGGTAGCATGGCGACGATGATCGTGCTCGCCTTGAGCGCCCCGTAGTCCAGCCGGGCCGCCTCCTCGTAGCTGAACAGCGCGCCGGAGCCTATCAGCGAGGCGGTATCGTCCAGCACGACGAACTGCCTGAGTATCAGCTGGAGCGGGTACTTGTCCGGGTCGGACAGGTATATGCTCGCCCTGAAGTACTCGTTCCAGTGGAAGACCCCGTAGAACAGCCCGAGCGTCGCGAGCGCGGGCTTGGCGAGCGGCAGCATTATCTTGAGGAAGATGGTGCCGTAGCCCGCGCCGTCGACGCGCGCCGCCTCGATGAGCGACTGCGGGACCTCCTCGAAGAAGCGCATAAGGATGATCAGGTAGTACACGTTGACGGTCTTGTAGAGGATGACCGCCCACAGGCTGTTCATAAGGCCTATCTTCTTGACGACCAGGTACTCGGGTATCAGCCCCGGCTCCAGGACCATGATGACGATGACGAGCAGCATGAAGAAGCGCCTGCCGGGCAGGTTGGCCCTCGTCAGCGCGAACGCCGCCATCGACGTGACCACGAGGTTGATGGCGGTGCCGACGACGGTGATGAACAGCGCGTTCAGGATGCTCCTGACGAACAGCGGATTGGCGGCCAGCACGCGGTAGTTCACCGTGGAGAAGCCCTTGGGAAGTATCGACAGGCCAGTCACCTCGCCGACCCTGGCCGGGTCCGATAGCGACAGCGCTAGCAGGTTGAGGAGCGGCACGAGCACGACGGCCGATACCGCGACGAGTATCAGGGCTATCGTCGCCCTGAACAGGCGGTCGCGGGTCGACGAGGGCTTACCCTTTATCTTGAGGCCGGCCATCACCACAGCCCCTTTCCGGTGACCTTCTTGGCCGCCGTATGCGTGCCCAGGATAAGCACTAGGCCGATGAGTCCCTTGAAGAGGCTGGCGGCCGTGGAGAACGAGTACTGCATGTTGAGGAGGCCTATCCGGTAGACGTAGGTGTCAAGGATATCGACGACGCTTATGACCGAGTCGTTCATCATGTTGAATACCTGGTCGAAGCCTGCGCTCATGAAGAAACCCAGGTTGAGTATCAGCACCGTTATCATGGTCGGGGCCAGCTCGGGTATCGTTATGTACACGGCCTTCTGCAGCGGGCCCGCGCCGTCCATGTCGGCGGACTCGTAGAGGCTGGGGCTGATGCGCATCAGCGCCGCCAGGTAGATAATCGAGTCCCAGCCCAGGCTCCTCCAGGTCTCCGACGCGAACAGCACCCAGCGTATCGCGGACTTGCTGGTCATGTAGTCAACCGGCGGCAGGCCGACGAGCCCGCGGGCCTGGTTCGCGCCGCCCGTGGAGGGCGACAGGAACGATATCCATACGCCGGATATCACCACCCACGACAGGAAGTGCGGCAAATAGGCAGTCGCCTGGACGAATTTACGCACGAGCACCGAGCGTAGCTCGTTGAGCATAAGGGCGAACGCTATCGGTAGCGGGAAGAACAGGATGATCTTCATAGAGCTGATGATCAACGTGTTCTTGAGGACGCCGAGGAACGACGGCGAGCTGAACAGTAGCTTGAAGTGCTTGAGCCCGACCCATTGGCTGTGGCCGACGATGCGGAAATCCTGGAAGGCCAGGACCATGCCCGCCATCGGCACCAAGTGGTACACGGAGAAGTAGACGAGCGCAGGCACGAGGAGGACGATCAGGAAGCCTTCCTGCCTCATACGCGTCCTCAGCGTTCCCGGCTTATGCATCGCGCCGCTTCCCGTACGACAGCGCCGCGAGCGAGCGGCCGAGATCCAGCATGTCGTGCTCCGCCGCGAATTCCAGGCATACGCCGGAGGGCTTGCGTACGGCCGCGGTCCATTCGGCGGGGAAGGCCTCGACGCCGTGTAGCGCGCCCGCGAGCGAGCAGACGAGGCCGCATATCGTGTCGGCGTCGCGACCGAAGTTGGCGCTCCACAGCAGCCCCCGCCGCGGGTCGCCCTTCGTTAGCCTGAATATCGCGTAGACCTGGGGTATCGCCTCGGGAGACGACGCGTGCTCGGGATTCCACAGGACGGTATGCAGGTCCTCGTAGGCGACCTCGATATCGGGTTTCGCGTCGCAGATAGCCATCGCGCGGTCCATCGAGGCTCGTAGCCAAGAGCCCGCCGGCATGAAGCGGAGCCCCGCCGCCACGATCTCGTCCGGTCCGCCGTCTGCCATCGCGACCGCGACGCTCGCCGCTATCGCCTGCGCGGCGTATATGCCGTCGGCGTCGTGGCTGACGCTGGCGTCGGCCGCGGCCAGGGCGGCGGCTCCGTCAGGGTCGCCGGCGCGATAGATGCCGTGCGGGCTCGCGCGCATCGCGGCCCCGTCGTCGATATTCATCACGTTGTGCCTGCCCGACAGCGGCGGCTCGATGCCGCGCGCCAGGTTAGCCAGCGCGCCGTACAACGGTCGCCCGGCCCGCTTCTTCGCGCCGCCGCGGTCGAGCACGTACTTCCGCCACGCGGCCGCCGTGGACTCCGGCGTCAGCTCGCCGCCCGAATCGAGCAGGGCCATAGCCGTCAGGACGCCGAACTCGGTGTCGTCGGTGCTCTTGGCCTCCGGGTACATGTTCGTCACTATGCCGTACCGGGCCCTATGCTCTTGGCTACGGCCGACGTCGCCCATGGCGTCGCCTATCGCGAGGCCGATCAGGGCTCCCGCCGCCTTCGATTCGTAGCGCGCCCTGTCGGCGAGCGTCTCGTTGCGTGTCTTCATATATGCCTTTCCGCTACGCTACCGCGTATCATGAGTTCCCCTGGGAAGAGCCGCCGCTCGGGCGGCCGGTCGGGATCGCGTATCCTCGCCAGCAGCAGCTCGGCGGCCGCGGCCCCGATGAGCGCGCGCGGCTTGCGTACCGTCGTCAGCGCCGGGAAGGTATGCGCGGCCGCCGGAATATCGTCCATGCCTACCAGCGACAGGTCCCTGCCCGCCTCTATGCCCGAGTCCCTGAGCGCGTTAATAGCGGCTATGGCGAGTATGTCGTTGCCGCAGAAGACCGCGTCGATGCGGTCGCGCCACCCGTCCAGCGCCAGCAGCGACCCGACAAGCTCACGGCCGCCCTCCTCGGACAGCTTTACCGAGAACGCTAGCGACGGATCCGGCTCGACGCCCTTGTCGGCCATGAAATCTTCGTATGCCCGTCGCCGCAACGACAGGAATCGCTCCCCGCCGTGGTCGCTCGTGGCTATCGCTATGCGTCGGTTGCCGTGCTCCCATAGGTGCTCGAGCGCCATCCTCGTCGCGGCCGTCGTGTCGGTCCCCACGGTGTCGATGTCCTGCGACTCGGCGCGCTCTCCTACCATGACGACGGGGATGCCCATATCGTTGATCGCGGCTATATCGTCGGTGACGCTGTTGATCACCATGCCGTCGAAGCGCCCCGATCTGGCAAGCTCGAAGTAGCGGTCTTCCCGGCTCTTCAGCCAGTCGGTATTGCCGACGACGACCGAGTTGCCCTCCGCCTCGAGGCGGTCCTGGGCAGCCCTCGCTATCTCCGACCAGTACGGGTTGGCGATATCGGGTACCATAACGAGTACCATCCACGTTTTCTGAGCGCGGAGCCCGGCCGCCAGCGTATTGCGCGTGTATCCGAGTTCCTTGATGGCCGCTGTCACCCTCTCCTGCGCGCGCGGGCTCACCGAGCCGCCAGACTCGGTGATGACGCGAGAGACCGTACTCTTGGATACGCCCGCCAGGCGGGCCACTTCGATGATGCCTATCTTTGGTTTCATTGTGTTGGGAACGTTCCCATAAATGCTATACCACGAGTTCTGCAAACGCGCAAGCGAAAATTGGGAACGTTCCCTGAAATCTCTATGTAAACGCCTCGAACCGATGGGAGCTGGTGAAGGCGGTCGCCGTCTCGCGTTTTCGCTCGGTCAGCTCCAGGACGCCGCCCCGATTGCCGCTCGGCGCCTTCCGGGCCTATACTCCGCGCATGGAACTATTGACGACATCCGCCCGCGACCTCGAGCGGGCCGCGGAGGCCATCCGCGGCGGCCTCCTCGTGGCGATACCGACCGAGACCGTATACGGGCTCGGGGCCGACGCGTGGAACCGCGTCGCGCTCGCCCGCGTCTTCGAGGCCAAGCGGAGGCCCAGCTTCGACCCGCTGATCGTCCACGTCGCGGAGCCGGACGGCGCTTCCGAGGTCGCCGACGTCTCGGTACCGTACGCGAAGGCGCTATCGGAGCGCTTCTGGCCGGGCCCCTTGACCATGGTGCTGCCCAAGGTCGAGCGCGTTCCCGACCTCGCGACGAGCGGCCTCCCGACCGTCGCCGTGCGCTGCCCGGCCAACACGGTGGCCCGCGAGATCATACGCCGCGCGGGCGTGCCCGTAGCCGCTCCCAGCGCAAACCCCTTCGGCTACCTGTCGCCGACCCGCGCCGAGCACGTCGTCGCCCAGCTGGGCGACCGCGTCGACTTCATCGTCGACGGCGGGCGCTGCCCCGTCGGCGTGGAGAGCACCGTGCTCGACCTGAGCTCCGACCCGCCGCTCGTGCTTCGGCCGGGCGGGTTGCCCATCGAGCTGATAGCGGAGGTCGTGCCCGGCGTTCAGGTCTTCGACAGGGCCACGACGAGCCCGCGCGCTCCGGGGCAGCTACCCAGCCACTACGCGCCGAGCCGGCCTTTGTACCTCGTCCCGTACGGCGGCGTCGCCGGCATCGAGCCGCGCGGCAGGGCCGCCGCGATATGCTTCGGCGCAGAGTCGGCGCGCGCCGCGGAGCGCCACGGGCACTGGTCGAGGATAGTCGACCTGTCGCCTTCCGGAGACCCGGTGGAAGCCGCCGCGGCGCTCTTCGACATACTGCACGAGCTAGACGCGGCCGGTTTCGACGAGCTATGGGCCGAACGCCTGCCCGATCTCGGATTGGGGCGCGCGGTCAACGACAGGCTCTACAAGGCGTCTGTCAAGTAGGTTTCCACAAATCCTATAGATCCGCTCCGGGATTCCGATAATGACAGTAGAAAGTCGTTGTCGAATACGGAGCGTGATCATGGACGTGAGGATTTCTAATCATCTTCCATTAGCCTACGCCTACGGCGCCGGAACCAGCGGCCGCGTCTCGGTACCCGTGTCGCCGTCCCAGCTCCTGTACTCCCACTTCAAGAACGTGACCGGCACGGCCAGCGCCGGCGCCGCCGCCTATTCGCTGGACAAGCTGAAGATCCTCGACACGATCATAGAGAGGCTGCGAAGCGTCAAGAGCCAGCCCCGTATCGAGCGCGAGTCGAAGGGAATGACCGACGAGCGGATCGACGCGCTGATACAGCAATACGGGCAGCAGCTCCACGCCGCGATGGGCGCGAGCCCCTATGCCAGGCCGGCGGGGGTCGTCCCCGGCATGCTGGTATCCTTCGCGGCATAATCGGGCCGATCCCGGCGTCGCTCCTGGCCTTGGTGCTCACGTACCGTAGTACGCTCCGCGCCGCGGCTGCGTTCGCTCCTTGGGCTAGGCCCGATTCTGCCGCGAAGACCATGCGCGGAAATACTGATCGGGCCGATCCCGGCGTCGCTCCTGGGTCAAGGCTGAGGGCCCTCTCCGATCAGCCAGGTGAAATACGCCCTCAAGTCGCCTTCTCCGTAGAGCGCCGCGTACGATAGCGCCGCGCTCGCTACGTTGCGGCCGTACTGCCTCGTTTCCGCGTACGATAGCGCCTCGAGCATCAGGTCCAGGGGCAAGGCCCCGTATTCGGCTTCCCATCGCCTGAAGCGGGTAGGGCCCGCGTTGTACGAGAAGATCGCAGGCAGTACGCGTTCCCCGACGTTCGATAGTATGCGCGCGAAGTACGCCGAGCCTATCGCCAGGTTGTCGTCGGGATCGTTCAGATCGTATGCATCCATTCGTAGCCTCGCGGCCATCTCCGTCGCGGTCGCCGGCATCAGCTGGATCAATCCCCTGGCTCCCGACTTCGATAGGGCCGCCGGGTCGAAGGCGCTCTCCGATCGGGCCAGCCCGAGGAGCAGGAATTCGTCGAGCCCGGTCGACGCCACGGCCGCCGCGAACGACGCCTCGTACGGCCTGGGCCAATACAGCTCCGCGTCGCGTCTCGTCGGCTCGAACCCGGATCTCCAGAACAGCGTGGCTATGAGCCTATAGGCCTGATCGTGTCGCCCGGCGTCCCTGAGCGTCTCGGCTATAGACCTGACGGTGTCCGGGGCCAGGCTCCTGAACTCCGGTCCCAGTTCGGTCCGTACCTTCGCGCCGAGTCCGAACCTCGCCATCGCGAGCGCGTATTCGTCGGGTCCTACGGCAGGCGCTTCCTTTTCGGTCGATGACGCGACCGATGGCGCCGCCGGCGACGCGTCCGGCGGCGCGACAGGAGCGGCCGTCGCCAGCGGGTCGACGAGCGGCTCGCCGAGACGGTACGCGGCAGCCATCCGATACCAGCCGCTTGAGCCCTGGACGTAGGCCGCGCGCATCCTCGCTTCGGCGTACGCGGCCGCGTCGGCGTAGGCTGGGCCGAACGCCGCGGCCACGTCGGCGTCGGTGATTATGCCCGCCTGCGCCGCCCTGGCGCACAGGTACGAGAGGCGCGCGGCGTCCGCCGCCCCTGCGCGCGCCCTAACGGCGGCGTCGATCGCGGCGAGCGTCCGGCCGTTCCTCGAGACGAGCGCCTCGCGGGAAAGGGGCTCTATCAAGTCGGAGTAGTAGCCGGGATTCCTCGTAACGGCCATCGCCTCGCCCAGCGCCGCGACGGCCTTCGTCGGGGACCGCTTCCACGCCGCCTCTATCCGGTACCAGTCGGCCGCGTCTCGCTCGGCCGGGCCCGACGCGAACCCGGCGGCCTTGGAGAACCAGCCCTCGGCGTCCGCCCAGCGCTCGTCCGCGCGTAGGAACCTGCCGTACCAATACGCGTCGAAGTACGCCCGATCCGGATCGGCGCCCCTGTCGAGCCTCGTCTCGGCGATGTAGCGGAACGCGTCGTCGCCCTCTGCTCGGGACGCGGAGACGAACGCCCGGGCCGCGTCGGAGGCCGCTGCCCTGGGTAGCGTCAGGAAGAGCCCGGCCGCCGCCTTGGGCGACAGTCGCGCATATCCGGGCGCGAGAGTCGCCTGGACGTCGGAAGCGTATCCTTCGGCGGGGGGTCCTTCCGCTACGACCTCCGAACCGCCGTCGCCGGGCGGCGCCTCGGCTATCGGGGCGACGCGTACGACTCGCGCTACGGCGGCCTCCGGGCTCTCATCGCCCGCGGCGTAGCGCCTGAACGCGACGACGGCGGGGCCGTATTCCCTGGCCCCGGTCAGCGCCCGCGCCTCGGCCAGCTGGAATGTCCGAACGCCCACCGCCTTGATCGCCGCCTCGGCGTCGGCGCGGCTCGACGTCGCTATCAGGCCGATGGCCCCGGTCAACGCCTCATAGACCTTCGGAGAGCCTTCCATCGCCGCGATGGAGGAGAAATCGCTGGCCCAGCTGCCGCGGCCCGCGCGGTACCCGGCCTCGAGCGTCAGCGCCGACAGCTCGGCGGCGTCGCGCGCGGCGTCCGCGGGATACCCGGCCCGTAATGCGTCTATCGCGGCGAGCGCCTGGGCGTACGAGCCCGAAAGGAGGAGGCCGGTCGATTCGAGGCGCGCGCGAGCGTACGGAGGGAAAGAGGCGCCGTACGCGGACCGGCACAGTTCCACGAGCCCTTCCCCGTCGTCCGCGGCCAATAGCGCCTCGCCGAGCAGCCAGGCGGCGCGATCCGCGTATCGGCCGCGCTCCATGCGCGTCGCCTCGCGGAGCATCTCCATGGCGAGCGCGTCGTCTCCGTCGTCCATCGCGCGCATCGCGATGAACAGGACGGCCCCGGGACCGAGACGGGAAAGCGCGTCGTAGTCCACCCTGTCTCCCGAAGAGAAGGGCAGGGCGGCGTCACTCGCCAGCAGCTCGAACCACGCCGTCTCGTCGAGGCCGTGTATCGCCCCTCCGACGCAGGAAGGCGTTGATAGCGCGAGCGCCAGTATGGCGATGACGGCGAACGGTCTCATGCTGGGTCCTTTAACGGCGCGGATCGGTCGTCGACCATGCGGTTGCGTCCTTGCTTCTTCGCTCTGTAGAGGTTCTCGTCGGCTCGGGTGATAAGCTCGTCGGGATCCATGCCCGCCCGCCAAGCCGCGAGGCCGCAGCTGAAGCCGAGGACGCGATCCCACGACGGTATCCTGACCTTGGAGAACGCTGCGAGGCATCGTTCGATGGCTTGTAGCCCCTGGGCGTGCGAAGAGCCAGTCATGGCTACGATGTACTCGTCGCCTCCGTATCGGGCTATGACGTCGGCGAGCCGTAGCTCGGTCCTCAGCGTATCGGCGGCGGCCCGCAGCACCGCGTCGCCGGAGGCATGGCCGGCGCCGTCGTTGATCGCCTTTAGCCCGTCCAGGTCGATGAGAGCCACGGTCAGGCGAGACTCGCGACCTTCGCGCTCGGCCCGGGCGATGGCCTTGGCGAGCCATTCACGCAGGTATCTTCTGTTGTAGAGGCCGGTCAGCGGGTCTCGTACGCTTATCTCGAGAAGGTCGGAGTTAATGCGCTCTAGACGAGAGGCGAGGGCCGAGGTGGTCGCGCGCCTGATCTCTACGGCCAGCCCCGTCGCGGTGGAGAGGGCGGCGATGGTGGCGAGTACCATCGAATCGTTGACGACGCGGCTTCCGGGGAACCAGATGAGCATCCCGGCTACGGACGCTGCCCACGTCAGGGAGAAGACGATGACGTACCAGCGCAGAGGGGCGCTATACATGAGCGCGCACGACATGAGCGCCATCAAGTAGATGGAACGGTCCCCGACGGCGCGCATGCCGATGAGGTTGAGCCCGACGACTCCGATAAGCGATACGCCCAGATAGAGTCCGTGTCCGGCCGCGGCCGGCCATACGAGACGCGCCGCGAGGTACGCGCACGCGACCGCGGCTTCCGCGCCGAATAGCCATAGATAGTAAGGACGGTACGGCGAGGCGATAGGTACCAATATGCCGGTAAGCGTCCCGAGCCAAAACGCGAAGAAGATAGGAGCGACGAGAGAGGCGATCAACCGGATGTTGAACGCGTTGACCGTCGCGCGTGAATCGTCGATAGCCTTGAGTTCCTCTCTATCGAGCGAAGCTAGCGCCTTCCATTGGGCCTTGAGATCGGTCGGAGCTCGTTTTTGTGTTTTTATGCTCATCGGGATAATTTAATATACGGAACTAGTCCGGTGTCCAGTCATATGGGCGATTTTCCGGGATATTAGCGTTATTTAAGGGAAGAGCGACTGATATTCCTTTAAACGTCATTGATTACCGTTCGATATTTCGAAAATTATCAGACTATCGAAATACGGAGCCTGCGACGGACGATATCTTCAAGGTCCTTTCAGGCGCTTCGCGGCGGGAGATCCTTCAGACGCCGAAGAAGGGGACTTTGAGCGCCGGGCAGATCGCCTCCGCGCTCTCCGTCGTCTCGTTCACGGCGCTCGGGATAGCCCTGCCATCGCCTCGCGCGTCATACGGTCCGTCGATGACGCAATCGATCGAGCGTATGATCCGGGGCTCTGGCACGCGCCTCTTATCCTGCAGCGACACAATTATCCGTTGCATCCCGTCGCTGGCGTATTCATGATGATGATCCGGTGCGTCTTGCCGTCCCCTGTCTTCCTATACATCCGATTGCGGACCCGGTCGGCCATCGCCGCGGCGATAGCGCACGGCACCCTGAACGCCATCGCGGGCATCGCCGTCATGGGCGCGAGGCTGGGATAACAGCAAAAAAAAGGCGACGCCCGATGCGCCGCCTTTCCCACTTTGCCATAGACGGTCTAGCGCGGAGGTATGAATATCCAGGTGCCGGAGATGATAAGGTCCGGATTCTTTATCTTGTTGGCCTTGGCTATCGTCCGGTACAGCCACGGCGTCCGGTAATAGGCGATGGACAGGTCCCACAGCGTGTCGCCCCACCTGATCTTGTACCAGGTCCCTTCCTTCTTGGCGGGAGCGGCGACCGGCGCGGGAGCCGGGGCTTCGACCTTGACAGGGGCCGGCGCGGGCGCGGGCGCGGGCGCGGGCGCGGGAGCCGGAGCGGGCGGCTCTATTTTCGCGGGCGCCGGCGGCTCGACCTTGGCCGGGGCCGGAGCTACCTGAGCCGTCTGCGGCGGTTCGGGCTGCCGGTCCGCGGTGCAGGTATATATGAAGTACGCCGCGAGCAAAATGATCGCCGTAGCGACGGCCGCCAGTATCCCGACGAGGATAGGGGACGTCTTCTTGCGCTCCTCCGACGGTTCTCCCGTTTCGGGGGGCTCTTCGAAGCTGGGAATATCGCCGGAATCCCCGCCTTCCGCTTCGAGGTTTTCGGGCTCGAAGGGGCTCGTATCCGGTAGCTCGTCCGTCGTCAGGTCGAACTCCTCGTCTTCCTGGAAGTCGAAGTCGGGGATATCGTATTTCTCTTCTTCGGCGAGCGACTTGAGCGATACCGACAGAGCCTGGTGCTCTCCGGTCGCTTCTTCTCTCGCCAGGGCGCTGAGGTTGCCGTCGCCGTCGAGCTCGAGGTCGAGCCTGATGTCCGGTTCCCCGGACGGCCTCGGAGGGATATTCTCGATGACGAGGCTACCGACGTAGGCCTCCGCCGCCTCGGACGAGCGGTATACGTCGATCTGGACGCTAGGCTGATCGTCCTTGACCGTGGTTACGACGAGGCGCTTCCTTGAGGCGGCGCCTTCGTCGAGGATTGGATAAAACTTACCGTTCGCGAGGCGAATACCGATCTTAGCCATGGCTTCTTCCGTTCGGGCCAGATTTTTGTCGAAAATAGGACTACGTCTATAGTATCGGTTCTTTTCGATAAAAAATCGAGGGTTAAGTCTATCTGCGTTCGCTTTTTATGCCGTCCGTACCGCGACGAGCCACCGCGACGAGCCGTTCGGCCTTCTGATCGTATGGCGCCCCGTCCCAGGATCCGTACAGGTCGACCGACGAGAAACCGGATCGGGTCAACGAATCCCGCAGTTCGGTCGCCGAATACAGGCGCTGTACCCACGAACGGTCGACGCGCCGGTCGCCGTCGACGACGACCCAGCGGTTGCGCAGGCCTTCCCACGCGCCGACTACCTCGAACTCGGTCAGTACGAGCTTCCCTCCGCGCTCGAACCATTCGCCCTCGATGAAGTCGCGCGCGGCGGTCTCCTTGCCGACCAGGTCCATGACGAGGGCGCCGCCGGGGGCCAGGCTCTCCGCGATGCGCTCGAGCATCGCCTCGTCCTCGACCCTCGAGTCGAAATAGCCGAAGCTGGTGAACAGGTTGACGGCGAGGCCGAAGGCGCCCGGGCGGCTCCATTCGCGCGCGTCGGCGCGTATGAATTCGGCCGACAGCCCCATGGCCTCGGCGCTGTCGCGCGCGGCCGCCAGGTAGGGCTCCGTTATATCGACGCCGACGACGGAATGGCCGCGGCCGGCGAATTCCAGCGCGTGCCTTCCCGGGCCGCAGCACATGTCCAGTACCGGCGTCCCGGCCGGTGCTCCGGTCAGGGCCAGGATGGCGTCTACGACGGCCGGGGCCTCGCCCCATCGATCGCCGCCGAACAGCAGCGGGGCGTAGTCCGTCCAGAAGCCGTCGTCGGAGAACCAGCCGTCGCCCGCGGCGGCGTCGCCGCCGGAGTCAGAGCGCGCCGTGCTCAAGCGCCTGGCCGAGTACGTAGGTCAGGGTGTCCACGTCTATCTCGCCGGAATCGATAGTGACGAGCTCGCGTATCTCGTCCCAGTCGTCCCTGGAGAAGGGCGTGCCGTCGTAGTCGGATAGCAGCAGCGAGCCGACGCCGGCCAGCCAGTCGACGGCCTTGGCCGTCTCGTCGGGGGAACCGGACCCGTATCGCGACAGGAACGTGGCGAACAGCGCCGCGAGCGTCTCATCGGGCACCTTGGGCACGGTTCGGGCGAAGGCGGACCTGAGCGCGTCGAATTCCTTGTTGCCTGGAGCCTTGCCTGAGCGGCGGACCCAGTCGTCCATGTCGGACTTTAGTTTATCTATCGCTTGCATCGTACTATCATACCGCTCCCGGGTCCGATTGTTAATACGCGGGTAGCGCAAGGCCGTGCTTATCCGCCGAATAGCCCGAACGCGGCGGACAGCACGCAGAAATCGTAGGCGGCGTGAGCGGCCGACAGGGCGTGGAGCCCGAAGCCGCCGGTCGCGGCGGCCGCCATCGCGGCGCCGACGAGCAGCGACGATAGTATGCCGGGCAATCCCTGGTAGGCGTGGCCCGCGGCGAACAGTGTCGTGGAAACGAGTATAGCCGCTATCGTCCCGGCGCCCCGCTCCCTGAGCGAGCCGATGACGTAGAGCCTATAGAAGAGTTCCTCGCGGTAGGCGACGGCGATAGAGAACAGCGCGGTCAGGGCCGCGACGGCGGCCGGGCTCATGCCGGTTATCGACGGGATCGCGATCGCCGCGACGCCTGGCGCTCCGCCGGCCGCCCATCCCGTCGCGGCGGCCATCATCGTCGCGACCCGCGAAAGAATAAGGACGGCGGCGAACAGCGGCATCGCCTTCAGCGCATCCGCCGCGCGGGGCCTCCCGACGCCGTATTCACGAAGGCGTCCCGAGGCGCCGATAATGACGATAAGGAGTGCGAACTGTGAAAGGGACTGCACCGCTCCCCCGGCCAGCCAGGAGGCCGCGCCCGGCGGAGTCCCGCCGAGGGACGCGCCCGCGGGGACGACGCTCGGCGCTATGATCGCGAGCGTCACGAGCAGCGGCTCTGTCCTTGGGCGGCGCGTGCTTTCAGTATCCATCGCGCCAGTATATACTGTTCTGACGGAGCGTCGCCATGGTGAATTTACTCCTTATTCTAGTCGTAGTACTCCTCTTCGTGACGCTTACCCTGCTCTTGCGGGGCGACAGGCGATTCTCTCCCCTCGAGTACTACGCCCGCGGCAAGGAGGTCGGCTTCGCCTTCCAGGAGGCCAGGGCGATACTCGAGATGTCCAGGATAGCCGGCGTGACCGACCCTACCGCTACCCTGTGGTCGATACGCGAGCTCGACTCGTGCATCAAGGCGTTCGACAAGAAATTCCGCGCCGAGGGCAAGGAGCGGGACCGTTCGACGCTGCACTTCATGGAGAAGCTGTACGCGTTCCGCAAGCGCCTCGAGTTCGAGCAGCCCAAGTACAAGTCGGGTATCGCCAGTTCCCGTTTCATCAGGCCTAACCAGCGCGTTCGGGTGCTCGTCGAGGGCGTGGGCGTCTATTCGTCCACGGTCATCGATTCGAACGAGCGTTATCTCGTCATATCGTATCCCGTCGGCGGGCGGATCCCCTCGGGCTTCCAATGGAAGGGCTCCAAGGTATCGGTATATTTCTGGAGGCAGGAGGACGCGGGCTACATCTTCGACACCTACGTGCTCGAGGACCTGCGCATACGCGATATCCCGGTATTGCAGCTCGGTCATTCCGAGTCGCTGCTGCGGACCCAGAAGCGCAAGTCGCTTCGCGTCCGATCCAGGATGCCGGCGTATCTCTACCTCCTCAAGCGCCTGGAAGGCGCCTACGAGAAGCCCGAGCGCGTTCCAGGCCTTAAATGCATCGTAGAGGACCTGTCCGAGGACGGCGTATCGGTGCTGATAGGCGGCCGCGGCAAGACAGGGCTGCTCGTCAAGGCGCAGTTCTACATAGGCGACGACCAGATCGTCATAAGCGGTACCGTCAAGGGCATAGAATACGACGTCGAGAAGAAACAGTCGCTTCTGCACGTCGAGGCCATGTTGCCTAGTCCCCGCATGCGCAACATGATACGCTCGCACGTATACAACGTCGGCCCCGGCGACGGCGGTATTTCCGTCCCCGAGCTGGACGAGCGGCCCTTTTCGGGATAAATTCGCTACAAGACTCGAACGATAGAGGTGACGATGAGAAGAATCAGCACGATCGCCGCGGCCATCCTGGCTTTAGGTCTCTCGATGGCGTCGGCTCAGGAATCGTCCGAGCTCATAGATACGTACCGGCGCAATTTCGTCCGTTCCAGCCTCGGCACCAAGCTCGAGTTGCTCAAGGAGGCTTCGGCATACGACGGCGTCGACATGGGCCCGTTATACGATACCGCGATACAGTTCGTGCTCGGCAACGCGGTGCTTCTGTCGACGGACGCCCTGCTACGGGATATATCGGTGCTGTCGGTCAACATGGTACGTAAGTACAAGTACGCGCCGGCGTCCGAGAACCTCTGGAAGCTATTCGGCGTCTACAAGGACAACCTCGTCCGCGTTCCCCTGCTCCAGACGCTCGCCGAGGTCGCCGGAGGCAACAAGGACATACTCAAGGAGCTCAACGCCTTCCTCGATACGCAGGTGTCGCTGTTCAAGTCGGGCGTCCGGATAGACCTCGCGGTGCTCGACTCCGCTATCTACGCGATAGGTCGCCTGGGCGACGCGTCGTCGTTCCCGTACCTGTTCTCCGCGTATACCGCGTCGGTCAACAAGGCGATCACCGACCGCGCGAGCGTCGCGATGGCGGCCCTGTCCGGCGACTACGCGGCCTTCCTCGCCGAGGTGATACGGTCAAACGCCCCCGCGGAGAAGGCGGCCGCGCTGGAGGCCGGCCTCAGGGGCGACGCGCTGTCGCCGGATAAGCGCGCGGAGCTGGCCGAGGCGGCTCTGTCCGTCGGCGTATCGTACCAGGGCTCGTCTTCCGGCGACCTCTCGTACATACTGTCGCTCCGTACCTCCGCCGCGAGGGAACTGACGGCGAGGGAATGGCAGAAGGCGTCGCCGCTCGCCATCAAGCATTTCTACGATTACCAGATGCAGTTCAACCGCGGCCAGGTTTCCAAGTCGAATTTCCTGGAATCCATAGCGCTGCTCGGCGCGATGGGCACGTCCGACGCCGCCCAGGCGCTCGCGCTGTACCTCCAGCTTATCAACACCGAGACGGAGCAGGGCAAGTCCTTCGACGAGCAGATAGCGCTCGCCGTCGTCACCAACCTCGGACGCCTCGGCGACAAGAGCGCCTTCGACTACCTCCTGTACATCGGCTACCTCCAGTACCCGGAATCGGTGAAGAAGGCCGCCAGGGACGCGCTCCAGAAGCTGCGCTGGTAGCCGTCGGATCGTTCCCCTGAAAGCGCCGGTGCTGCCGCGCGCGTCCGCCGCTCGTGAAGTCGTCGTCTCCTCTCTCGGCCGCGCCCGTCGCGCCGTTAGCCGCCGGCATGGCCGTCGCCGTATACCTTCCTCCCGGTCCGCTCTCGCGGGCGCTGGCCTCGTGCGCGTCGGCGGGGCTCTTCGCCGTAGCGCTTCTCCTTTTTGAATATTGTAGGTCGACGATGCGCCTGTCCCGCGCGCGGCGCCTTCGCGCCGCCCTCCTCGCGGCCGCGGGAGCGGTCGGCCTGGGCTTCGGCGCCGTGTCTCACGGCCGCTCGGAGGCGGTATCGATGCGCTTCTGTCCGGGCTTCGCCGCGTCGTCCGGGCTTCGCCCCGTCGCCTACGAAGGGCGCGTCGCGGCGGATCCTCGGCTGACCGCGAGCGGCATGACCGCGTGGGAGCTCGAGCTGACGGCGGCCGTCGGCCCGGACGGCGCGCGCGCTACCGCCTCCGGTCGCCTTTCCGTCTACGCGCGCGCCGCCAAGCGCGCCGATACCGGACGCGGGCGGCCCGTCAGGGGGCAATCCGTAGCCGTGGAGGTGGCTCGCGGCATTAAGGACCCGCGCGTCGGGTTCGGGGCCTGGACGGACGCGCTCGCGTCGCGCTCCGCGTTCGTGGACGCTGCCGCCGTCGTCGCGCTGGGGCCGGCGCCGCGGCTCGAGGGGCTCCGGGCGCGCGTCCGCCGCGGTATGCTCGCGGCCCTGGCCGAGGCCGGAGGCGACGCCGGTCCGCTGCTCGAGGCCCTCGTCGTCGGGGTGCGGGACGACCTGGACGACGCTCTCGCCGACGACTTCCGGCGGGCCGGCTGCGCCCATATACTCGCGCTGTCGGGCCAGCACGTCGGTATACTGGCCGCCTTCGTCTCCGTGTCGCTCGGCTTCGCGCTCGGCCCGTTCCGGGCGCGGGCCGTTGCGTGCGCGCTCGCCGCCGTCTACCTGTACGTGGTCGGTCCGTCACCCTCGGTCGCCCGAGCCGTGACGATGTTCTGGCTATCGAGCGCCGCGGCCTCGGTCGACCGACCCCAGTCGCGGCTCGCCACGCTCGCCCTGGCGTTCGTCATCGCCGTCGCGCTGAGCCCGGAAAGCGCGTACGCGCTGTCGTTCAGGCTGTCGTACCTCGCCGTCGCGGGGCTCGCCGCGCTCGGTCCCGGCTTCGAGCTCGGACTCAGGCGCTGGGCGCCGCCGCCCGCGTCCGGGGCGCTGTCGGCGGGTTTCGCCGCGCTGTCGGCTACGGCCCCGCTGTCGGTCGCTACGTTCGGCGTTCTCAACCCGTTCTCGCCGCTGTCAAGCGCCGCGGCCGGGGCGCTCGTCGCCGCGTTGATGTGGTCGGGGCTCATAGGCGCCGCTCTCGTCGCGCTGGTTCCCGCCGCGGCCCCGGTCGTCGCGTTCGCGTGCGGGCTTCCGTATCGGGCGCTACGCTCGCTCATGGGGCTCGCGGCCGGACTCCCATCGCTGGCCGCCGCCGATCCGCCCGCGCGATCTCTCCTCGCCGCCGTCGTTGCCCTCGCGGCCGCCTTCGTGTATGCTTGGCCCTATGTCGCCTACCACGCCGAATCCCGGCGCCGTTCCCCAGCCGGTCAATTACGACTCCCCCTCGGACCTGTCCTCCCTGCTCGAGGGCCTCGGGCTCGGGATGCGCAAGAAGTACGGCCAGAATTTCCTCGTATCGGGCCACGCCAGGCGCCGCATCGCCGCCCTCTTCGAGGCCGTCCCCGGCCGGCGCGCCTGGGAGATAGGGCCCGGCACCGGCTCGATGACCCGTGAGGCCCTGCTGCTCGGCCTCGAGCTGACCGCGTTCGAGATAGACAAGGGCTTCGCGGAATTCATCCGCGAGTCTTACGGAGCCGTGCCCGGATTCGAGTTGTACGAAGGGGACTTCCTCAAGACCTGGAAGACGGCGCTCGAAGCGTCCGGCGCCCCGGATCTCGCGTTCGGCAACCTGCCGTATAACGTCGCGGGCGCCATCATCGCGGCCCTGATCGAAGGCGGCGTCAGGCCTTCCCGCATGGTCTTCACCGTCCAGAAGGAAGCCGCCCAGCGCATGTGCGCCCATCCTTCCAGTAAGAATTATTCGGCGTTCTCCGTGCTGTGCCAGTCCATGTACCGGGTCCGCTCGGTCTTCGACCTGGCCCCCGGCTCGTTCTGGCCACAGCCGCGCGTCGGTTCGGCCGTCGTCGTCATGGAGGCCCGCGAGGACGCCGTGCCGTTCTCCGGCGAGAAGGTCTTTACCGGCTTCACTCGGGCCTGCTTCAGTTCCAGGCGCAAGACGCTGCGCAACAACCTCAAGGCCGCGGGCTTCACCGAAGCGACGCTCTCGGAGGCTTGCGAGGCCGTCGGCGTCTCTCCCGACGCCCGCGCCGAGACCCTGAGCCCCGAGCTGTTCTCGGCGCTGTTCATCGCGATAAGGAAACCCGCGTCCGCCTGATCGCGCCGGGCGAACGAGTCTTGCCAGGCGCCGCTCTTTCCCGTATCATCGATCCCTATGACCGATGTACATCTCAGCGTAGTGGATGAAGATACCCTCGATACGATTCTCGCCGCGGACGTGGAATTCTCGGGCGCCATGGTCTTCAAGGAGCCCATGATGATCAAGGGTCGCGTGTCCGGATCGATCGTCACCGAAAGCGACCTCCATATCGACGAGCATGCCGTCGTCGAGGCCGACGTCAAGGCCCGCAACGTGACCGTCAGGGGCACGCTCAAGGGCGACATCTCGGCCACCGGGCGCGTCGAGCTGTTCGCGACCTGCCGCGTCGACGGCGACGTCACGGCGGCCGAGGTGACGATGGAACCGGGCTGCCGCTTTAACGGCATATGCTCGATGATCGGTCCCGCCGATGCGACCCGTAACTAAGGCGCGCGCCGTAACTATGTCCCGTCCTCGCCGCGCCGCCGCCGCTATCGCCGCCTTCGCGCTTTCGGCCGCGGTGGCCGGAGCCCAGTCCAGGCCCGACGCCCTCAAGATGTACCGCGAGGGACGCTATGAGGAATCCCGTACCACCTGCCTCGCCGAAATTTCCGCCGACCCCGCTAATATCGAGTCGTACGTAGTGCTCGTATGGAGCCTCCTCTCGCTCGAGCGCTACGCCGACGCGGAGCTGTACGGCAGCAAGGCGTATACGAGCGTGCGCAAGGATCCCCGCATAGTCGAGGCCCTCGGCGAGGCCGCCTTCTACCTCGGCAAGAACGCGCAGGCGATCGAGCGATTCAAGGACTACGTCAATCTGCTGCCCGACGGCGCGCGCATCGGTACCGTCTACTACATGACGGGCGAGACGTACCTGAGGCTCGAGCGGCTCCAGCACGCGGATATAGCCATGCGCACCGCCCTGCAGTACGAACCGAACAACGCCTATTGGTGGACGAGGCTCGGCTATGTACGCGAGCGGGCGTCGGACTGGTCCAACGCCGTCGCGGCTTACGACGCGGCGCTCGCCATCAACCCCGGCCTCGTCGACGCGGTCAGGGGCAAGGAGCGCGTCGTCGCGCGGACGAGGCGCTAGAGCGCATCCTATGCCGTCCCCCCAGTCCCTCCGCGTATCGTTCCGCACCTTCGGATGCAAGCTCAACCAGGCCGAGACCGAATCGTTGGCCGCGTCCTTCGCCGCCGCCGGCGCCTTGGTCGTCGGCTCGGGCGAGCCCGCCGACGTCGTCGTCTTCAATACCTGCACCGTCACGAGCAAGGCCGAGCAGAAGGCGCGCCGGGAGATGCGCCTGGCGCTCAGGCTCAATCCCGATGCCGTCGCCGTCGTGACCGGCTGCTACGCCGAGCTGGAGCCGGAAGCCGTAGCGGCCGTGGCGCCGCGCGCCGTCGTCGTGCCCGGCTCCCGCAAGGACGGCGTCCGCGCGATGGCGGCGGGCCTCGTCGCCGCCGGGCTCGAGGGCCTCGACCTCCTCGACGAGTCCCGTCGCCTGGCCGCCCGGGCCATGGGCCGCGAGCCCGATCCTTTCGGCTTCGTAGCCGGCGACGCCCGCTTCCATTCGCGCGTCCAGCTCAAGATACAGGACGGCTGCGACAACCGCTGCGCCTATTGCCGGGTCTGCCTCGCGCGCGGCCGTTCCGTCAGCCTGCCGCCCAACGAGGCGCTGCGCCGCGCGGCCGCTCTGGAATCGGCCGGCGTGCCCGAGGCCGTGCTCACCGGCGTCAACCTGTCCCAATACCGATACGGCGGCGTCGACCTGCCCGGGCTCCTCGGGCTCCTCGTCGCCGGCACGTCGAGCATGGGCTTCCGCGTGTCGTCGTACGAGCCCGACCGCGTCGACGAGGCCTTCGTCCGCGCCTTCGCCCTGCCGCGCGTACGGCCCCACCTGCACCTGTCTATCCAGTCCGGCTCAGACCGCGTGCTGGCGGCGATGGGCCGCCGCTACGGCCGGGACGCCGTGCTGCGGGCCGCCGAGGCCGTCCGCGCCGTCAGGGACGACCCGTTCATCGGGGCCGACATCATCCTCGGCTTCCCCGGGGAGGGCGACGACGACTTCCGCGGCACCGTGGACCTCCTGGAACGGCTCGAGCCGGCCTGGGTGCACGCCTTCACCTACAGCCCGCGGCCCGGTACCCGCGCATGGGACATGAAGCCCCGCGTCCCCGAACGCGTCGCCGTCGAACGGGCCGCTATCGTCCAGGCCATCGCCGAGCGCGGCCGCGCCGCCTTCGCGTCCCGCCGCGTCGGCCGCGTCGTCGACGCAGTCGTCGAGGACCACGGCTCCGTCGGCCCCGTGCTGGCGACCTCGGCGGATTATATGAAGTTGAGGCTGCTCGAGGCGCCTCCTGGATTCCGGGGCGCCTGCTCGTGCTCCGTCCTGTCGGCCATAACCGCGCGGCCTTCAGAATCCAGCCCGGATCTCGTCGCTTCGTTTATCTCATAAATTTGATATATTAGATGTATTGTACCGAAATTTTCTTGATTTACTCGAGCCGAGTGCTACACTTATACTAGAGAACCGTCCCCCTAAAGACGGCGAGGAGGAATCGATGAGACGGACGACGATGATCGCCCTGGCCGTGGCCATTGCCATTACGATGACCGGTTGCGACGCCCTGGACGCGATGCTCAACTTCAATATGTTCGCGTCGCTCGCCGCCGTCGACGCCAAGGAAATTGCGGACGCCGACGCCGCGACCCTCGTCGAGCTGTCCGACAGCGACTCGTTCTACGATACCCTCGCCGACGACGCCGCGCTGAAGGCCGAGACCCTCACGAAGATAGATAACGCCATCGGTGCCTCGATCGATAGCGCGGCTGATCAGGAGCTCGCGGTGCTCGCCGCCAATATCGAGCTGCAGACGACGCCCGCCTGGGACCTGATAAACAATGTCAGTAGTCTAGTAACCGATCTGATAAACGGCACGACTCCCGACGCAAGCGCGCTTGAGGATACGATACGCAGTCTCGTGCCTGATTCCGTGATGAGCGCCGACGGAAGTATCAACGAGGTTGCTTTCGTCGCGATGATCGATGCGCTCGTTAGCGCTGACGGTGTATACCGCGATCTTGGGGAAGCGGTCGGGCTAGACGGTTATGCCAGCGACGCTGATATAAACGCTGGCGAAATTGCTCAGAACGCGCTGATAGCTGCGATGATAGGAGCGGTCAATCCTGTATCTGGTACTACGGGCGAATATCTATATGATTTACTAACAAATCCATTAGCCGCAGAACCTACTAGTGCTCAGTTCTCTTTCCCGATTATGGATAGCGGAACGGATCCAGCTAATTATTTGGGCAACATCCTCACCGCCGCCGGCATATCATTCTAGGACAAGGAGGACACGATGAAACGCATACTTACCATTACGCTGTGCCTCCTCGCGTCGGGCGGCGCGCTGTTCGCCCAGTCCAGGCTCGACGCGGTAGCGCCTAAGGACGCCAGGACGATGGCGATGGGCGGCGCCTTCGTAGCCATGAGCGAGGGCTATCAGAGCTTCTACGGCAATCCGGCTACCTTCGCGCAGAAGGAAAAAGAGCTGACGCTACTGTCGATGACACCGTGGGCCTATGTAAGCCCGACGACAGAAAATATCGCCAGGTTCTCCGAGATCGCCTCGGCCATGTCGAGCGGCGACTCGACGGCTATGATAGATCCGCTCAACGACCTGATAGTAGACAACGGCTTCGGCATGGGCATGTCGGTCGGGACGGGCTGGATAGGCAAGGGGCTCGGCCTCGGCCTGATAGGCTCGGGGGAGGTGTACGTCAGCGGCAACAACCTGCTCGGCGCGACCGGCACGATCGACGGCCAGATAGCCGGCGTCGTAGGCATAGGCGTGCCATTGCACCTGGGCAAGCTGACCATCAACGTCGGCGGCGATGTACGGCCGTACCTGCGCATGACCGGCGATATAGACGGCAGCGACCTTCTCGGTATGATGGATGGCACGTCCGATCTCATGGCTACCGATGTAAACGTCGGCTTCGGGCTCGCGGTGGACCTCGGCGCCAGGGTGGACCTCGGCAAGATGTTCTCCGTCGGCGTCGCGGTCCGCGACATATCGACGAGGCAGACCTATACGGAATCGACCATAGGCGACGTGCTGACGAGCGGCGACCTGCCGACTGGGAACCAGGTGGAGTACCCCGTGTACCCCAACGTCACGATAGGCGCGAGCGTCTCGCCGATACCCGAGTCGCTCAAGCCCGTGATCGACGTGACGGTGATAGCCGAGATACAGGACCCCGTGAAGGTGATCCAGGATAATCTATCGGTCTGGAACCTGTTCCACGTCGGCGCCGAGGCCGAGATGCTCGGCGGCCTGTTCGCCCTGCGCGCCGGCCTCAACAAGGGCTGGATAAGCATGGGCGCGGGACTCGACCTGCTCGCCTTCGAATTCAACGTGGCGGTATTCACCGAGGAACTGGGCCCGAGGCCCGGCGACGACCCGAGGACGGGAATATCGGCGGAAGTGGCCATCCGGTTCTGATGAAAACCGGTCGCCGCGCCGATACTTATTATGATGCGCAAGGAGCGGCGACTATGAACGTACGAATATTCCGTATAGCGGCGGGCGCCGCGGCCCTGGCCGGCCTCGTGTCGCTGGCGTCGTGCCAGCAATTCTTTACAGGTTCCCTGGCCAAGGCCCTCGCCAGGGACTCCTATACCATCCCCTCGGATATTTCCATGGACGACGCCGTCGAGCTGCTCGCGGGGGGCGACGCGGACGTCGCCGCCGCGCTGGTGTCGCCGCTCTCCGCCGCGGTGTCCGCGGGCACTCCGGGCACCGCTTCCTACGACGAGGCCGCGACTGCGCTCGTGACCGCCGTCGTGCTGTCGTCCGACGCGAGCCCGGCGATCTTCTCCATCGTAGAGGAGTTAGGCACATCGGGCTTGGATGTGCTTTCCCCGGAACAAGTAGACTCGGCGATCGCCTCGTTGATGGCCATATCGTTGACGCCGGGCGAGACCGCCGCTCTGCTCCTCGTCTCGGACGACGCCGCCGCGCCGTCGGGCTTGGCCCCCGACCAGCTGTACGTCGCCGCGCTAACCCTGGCTGTAGACGCCTTTAATGACGCCGGGGTAGCGGTTACCTCGTACGCCGACCTGTCCATCCTGTTGGATACCGGAACCAATCCGGCGGCGGTCGATGACGCTACCATCGCGGGCGCCATAGCGCTCCTGGCCCTGGCGCAGGCCGCCGAGACCGCGAGCGGCACCACCAGCATATTCGGCCAGCTCCTGAGCGGAATGTCGTTCGAATGACGATGAATAAAAAACCGCGAGGTCACGCATGAAAAGAACCGTTGCCGTACTCGCCGCGCTCGCGTTGGTATCGATCGGCGCCTCCGCCCAGACCGTTGACCGGTTCTCCCTGCCTTCCGCGAGGATGGCGGCGCTAGGGGGCCCGCACGCGGCGAGCGTCTCGGGGGTCGACGCCATCTTCGAGAACCCCGCCGGCTTCATAAGCGACGAAACGGAGTTCAGCGCGTCGGCGCTGGTCTTCAACCCCGCGGGACCGGTATTCGATATCGTCAGCATGCTGGTATCCGGAGGGGATCCGCTCGCCGACCTGACGTCGCTCTTCGACGACAACGGACGGCTGTACCTCCAGGCGGACATCCTCGGGCCGCTCGCGTTCGGCTACGCGGGCAAGGGGCTGGGCTTCGGGCTGTACAACCGTACCGTGACGACGCTCAACGCGGCCTCGCTTATGTCGGTCGCGTATTCGATATCGGAGGAATTCCTGCTCGCCGGCGGCTACGCCTACCGGTTCTCGTTCGGAGAGCGCCAGACACTCGACGTCGGCGTGATGCCCAAGGGCTTTATCCGCGCCGCCATAGAGGATACCAAGTCGCTGTCCGAGGTCGTCGACCTTGCCTCGGATCCGACCGCCCTGCTCGGTAGCCCGTTCACGATGACATCGGGCATAGGCTTCGACGTCGGCGCCATCTGGACGTTCGACGAAAGCCTGTCCTTCGGGCTCGTCGCCCGCGACGCCTACTCGCCCGCTATGGTGACGAGCTACGCCGACTACGGGGCCTTCGCGTCCGATCCCGGTTCCGGGACGTCCGCCTACGCCGTCGTACCGGCCGACCTGTCACTGGGCCTGGCGTACTCGCCGCGCTTCGAGCTGCTGGACCGCCTCGGCGCCGACCTGCTCGTGCTGTTCGATTACGTCGACATCCTCGACCTGTTCTCGGTTATACCCCGCAACCCGATACTAAACGTGCGCGTGGGCTTCGAGGCGACCCTGCTGGATATCCTGGCGCTGCGCGCGGGCGTCAAGGACGCGCTACCGACGGCCGGCTTCGGGATAGACCTGGAGGCGTTCACGTTCTCGCTGGCGATGTACGGCGAGGAGCTGGGGCTGGATCCGGGGTCGCGGCCGGTGTTCAACCTGCTCGTCGCGTTTGACTTCAAGTACTGAGTATATATATTCGCCTTCGCGTCGACGTTGACACGAGCGGTCGCCGGAGGGTATGTTCTGGATCTATTCTCGAGCCGCTAGCTCACTCGGTAGAGCAACGCCCTTTTAAGGCGTGGGTACGGAGTTCGAACCTCCGGCGGCTCATCGGCATCCATGCCGTGCCGCCCTTTAGGGCGGCATTTTTTAGGCGCGCCATCCTTGGCGCGCTTGGCATCCATGATGTACCTGTCCTGCGGACAGGCCGTTCTGTGGCCGCGCATCCTTGCGCGGCTTCGGTATTTTAAAGTTCAACTATTCCGTTCTAGTATGCCAGCTTCGAGACCAAGTACTGATTGAGTGAAACGCCTTCCTCGGCGGCTTGTATAGAGATACTCCTGTGCACCGCTTTAGGAATGCGTAATACCAGTTTCCCGCTATAAGGGCGGACGCTTAACGGCTCCGGTATGCATTCACCGGCCTTAGCCATGTCGTCGACTACTAGCTCTATAACGGCACGTAGCTCTTTAAGGGCGGATTCAGGAGAGTCTCCGTGAGCGGACAGAGATGGGAATTCGAGGCAACGCGCTATGTAGACGCCGTCTTCCTCGGACCATTCTTCACGGAACGTATATTTATTGGTGTCGCGCTTTAGCATTTTCTGCCCCCATCCTATCGATCGCTCTTTGTACTTGGCGAACCTGGTATAGCTTCGCCTTAGCTCCGTCACGCTGCAAATTTATACGGGGATCGCCGGGCCACGGCATCTTGAAAATGTGATGGCTCCCTGCGATCCTGGGCTCTCCAAAGTAGCTCGAACAGAGCGTTACCAAGTCGTCGAAACGCACATTAGTCGGGCTATCCAAGATCGAGCGATCGATCATATAATGATGATACTACGGGTGATACTATATGACAAGCGCTATTGAAGAAATTCGTATTGAGGCACGCCTTTACTTGCGCCCTTCGGTTTATTCCAGCGCCGGCGGTTCGGCCGTAGGCTTGTCGCCAAGATGCAGCACGAAGCCGACGCTGGCGCTGAACAGGAACGAGCTTGACGCGGGACCGCGGCCGGACAGCTCCTCGAGGCCGAAGACGTAGACGCCGGAGTCCAGTCCGGCGACCACGGTGAGAGTCGGAGAGACGTCCGCATTGACCTCCGCCCCGAGAATTACCGCGCCGAGGCCGTCTATCGTATCGTCGGGGTAGGTCCTCGTCATCGTACGGTAGCCTAGCTCCGTCAGCACGCGGTACGGCGTTCCCTTCTTGTGTACGTCGACGGAGAACAGGTAATCGGTCGACGCGTCGACGAGCGCGCCGGCGTCTATTATCCTGGTGAAGCGCTTGGAAATCAGCGAGGCCGAGCATATGGCGTTGTATACGTACCAGCCCGCGGACAGTTCCGACGCTTCCTGGGAATAGTCGCCCGCCGTGACGAGGCCGGCGCCCATAGAGGATTCCACGTCGGCCGAGAAGAACGCGATGCCCGGCGCCTCCAGCCTGAAGCCTATATCGATACCGGCCTTGAGCGCATGCCCGGCGGAGTTGAACACGCCTACCATCGGGCCGGCGCTGATGCTCGCCATGCCCGTCTTGTAGGTGATGACGCCGCGGACGATGTTACGCAGCACGGGATCGGTCTCGTATTCGGCGACGAGCGAG
Source organism: Spirochaetae bacterium HGW-Spirochaetae-3 (assembly GCA_002839315.1). GTDB lineage: Bacteria > Spirochaetota > Spirochaetia > Treponematales > UBA12059 > SZUA-370. Next base: position 118,389 of record PGXV01000008.1, on the reverse strand, counting down.
AATCCGTCGCCCAGCCGCTGGACGAAGGCGGCGCGGCCGCCGTACAGCCAGCCGTCCGCGGGGAACTCCGCGTCCGTCATCGCGGTCTCGCCGTCCCAGGGGAGCCCGAGGTTGCCGAAGTACGCGCTGGCCTCTATGTCGAACGCCGCGGCGGGCGCTACCGACGCGGCGGCTGCGATTACGGCCGAGGCGAAGACGGCGAGCGCGCGTGCGCGATTGATCAGACTCGTCATAGCTGGACTCCTTGCTATCCTAGAAAGCGGTCGAGACGCCTACGGTAGGCATGAACATACCATACCACGGATCCGGGAACGGAAACGCCCGGAGCGCGAGCCGGAGGTCCCACCGTACGCCGTTCTTCACCGTCTGCATGTACGGGGCCGTCTCCACGGTCAGCGTATCGGCGGACAGGTTGGGATTGTACGCGAGCTCCGTTTCCACGCCGCCGCGTATCTTCCCTTCCTCTATCGTGCCGAATCCCAGGTCGAAGCGGAACTCCATGGCCCCCGATTCGTCGGTCTCCTCCTGCAGGTACCACGCAGGGTGGAAGAACAGGCTCAGCACCAGCTCCCCTGTCTCGAAGTTGACGCGCGGCTCGAACATGAAGTAGACGAGGTCCATCCGGAACGCCTCGGTCGGGTCCCAGCGCGGCACGCCGATCTGAGCGTAGAAATCGCCTATGGCGCCGGTGTCGAAGTAGAAGAGCAGTCCGGCCCGGTAGACGCCCGCGTCGGATACGGGGGCCGAGGCTCCGGCGAAGGCCTCGAACTTGACGCGCTCGGAGTCGATGAGGACGCGGGCGTCGAGGGAGTAGCGGCCGGCGCCCAACCAGGAATCCTGGTACGCGTACAGGTAGGGCCGTATCGTATCCATGGGGAGAGACAGGCGTACGCCGGTGCCGTAGATATCGAGCAGGCCGTCGTAGCGCCTGCTCGTATCGCCTCCGATACCGTCGGGATAGTACATGTAGCCGCGGAACTTGGTCGCGAAGTCGCCGGCGCCGAAGAGCGTCGTGAAGTCGGAGCCGGAACAGAAGGTGTCGAGGTGGCCGACGAATGTGGCGAGCTCCAGCGGCGTGCCGAAGAGCTCGTTGACCTGGATCGCCACGGTCCGGAGCGACAGCCCGGTCGCCGCCTCGAGTTGGGAAGCGAGCGAAGCGACGTCGTCCGCGGTATATCCGGCGGGAAGGCCGGTCATCGATTCGGATGCGCTGAGGTATTCCTCCATCGCCGCGCTCCTGAATCCAAGCTTGAACCACGCGTCGAATTTCGAGCCGCCTTCGACGAGCATGTCTATCTCTACTCGCGTGGACAGCTCGTAGGCGCCGGCCGCGTTGAGCCGGCCGTTCGTCAGCAGGGCCAGGTAGGGGATCGACAGATCGGCTCCGTACGAGGAAAAGGCCGCGCAGGCCAGAAGCACGATAGTCGCTATTTTCTTCGGCATTGTTTCGCTCCCGCTCTATCGACATTCGCTACAGTAGAATTTATCGTAGGATAGCCTATAAAGCATCGGCTTTCTAAGGCTTTCTCATAATAGTCCCATGATTACCGCCGACCGGCCTTCCCTTGACTAATCCTTCGTTCCGTATAAGACTACACGTCATAATGAGCGACTATCTCGATCCGAATAACCAAGAGCTACTCAAGGATTTCTTCGCGGAAGCCCGCGCCCAGGTGGACGCGCTCGAGCAGAATATCCTCGTCCTGGAGAACGATCCGACGAACCACGACGCGGTCGACGAGATATTCCGAGCCGCGCACACCCTCAAGGGCGGCGCCGGAACCGTCGAGATGACCGAACTAGCCGGTTTTACCCACGTGATGGAGGACCTCCTCGACGCGATACGCTCCAAGATCGTCAAGGTGGACGAGGACGTCATCGACGCATTGCTGGCCGGCATTGACGTTATCAAGGCCATGCTCGACTCGCGGTCGGACGGCGAGCCGTATACGGGCGACACGAGCGCCCTTCACGATCGCCTGGAAGCCTTCATCCCCGCCAAGGGAGCCAAGCCAGCGTCTAAGAAACCGGCTCCTCAAGCCGTCGCGCCCGTTTCTGCCAAGCCCGGCCGCTCGTCGTCGCTTTCCGAGTACGAGCAACTGGAGATGCGCGAGGCCGCCGGTTCCGATCGTACGGTCTATCTGGTATCGGTCGACTTCGACGAGGCCAACGTGATGAACACGGTGAGCGCCATCCACGCGTTCGCCGCGCTTCGCGAGGCGGGTACGGTGCTGAAGACCGAACCGGATTTCGAGAGCCTCTACGAGGACGTCTTCCAGCCGAACGTCAAGTATTACGTCGCGACGAAGCTCGGGCCCGATCAGCTGGCCGCGGCCGTGAATATACCCGACGTCGTAACCAGGGCGACCGTCGAGCTCGTCGCCGTAGACGGCACCGTCTCGTCCGTCGCGGCCGCGGCTCCGCCGAAGCCCGCCCCCGCCGTGCAGTCGGCGGCTCCCGCTCCCGCTCCCGCTCCCGCTCCCGCTCCCGCTCCCGTCGCTGCGACCCAACCCGTCGCGGCGGCGCCCGAGGCGATCTCCGAAGAGGAGCGCGACGAGAAGGTCGCCGACTCCAAGCGCGCCGCCAACCAGGCGGGCAGCATCCTCCGCGTCGACTCCAAACGTATCGATAACCTGCTCAACCTCGTCTCCGAGACGGTCATAAACAAGGCTACCTTCAACCAGATCAGCACCCGCTTCAGCGAGCTGCAGAGCGGCTTCCAGGTGTCCCAGGGGCAGTTCCGCGACGGCATCAAGGACCTGTTCGACGAGTTGCCCGATTACCTGGCGTCGATCCAGGCGGGCAGGTCGGTCAAGGAGATAAAGAAGGAAGTCCTCGAGAAGTACGGCGGGCTGTACGCGTCCTTCGACGCGTTCGAGACCGACTTCAAGACCAACATAGCCAAGTTCCGTTCCACCGCGCAGAACCTCGGCCGCATCACGAGCGAGCTGCAGGAGGGCGTCATGCGCATACGCATGGTGCCGATCAGCCAGATCTTCAGCCGTTTCCCCCGGCTCGTCCGCGACCTCTCCAAGAGCCTCAACAAGAAGGTCAACCTGGTGATCGAGGGCGAGGATACCGAGCTGGACAAGTCGGTGATAGAGGACCTGCTCGATCCGCTGATGCACTCGGTGCGCAACGCGCTGGACCACGGCGTCGAGAGCCCGGAGGAGCGCAAGGCCGCCGGGAAGCCCGAGGAGGGCACGGTCATGCTGCGCGCCTCCAACGAGGGCAACATGATAATCATCGAGATCTCCGACGACGGCAAGGGAATCGACGTCGAGGCGGTGCGGGCCAAGGCGATAGAGCGCGGCATCATACACCCGAGCAAGGTCCTTACCGATATCGAGTCGTTCAACCTTATATTCGATCCGGGCTTCTCTACCGCCGCCCAGATCACCAATATTTCGGGCCGCGGCGTCGGTCTCGACGTGGTCAAGCGCCAGATCGAGAAGCTCAACGGCTCGGTCACCGTCTCCAGCCAGCGGGGCAAGGGCAGCAAGTTCACTATCAAGCTGCCGCTGACCCTCGCGATCATCCAGGGCCTCCTCGTCCGCGTGGGACGCGAGACCTACTCGATACCGATCACGAGCGTCATAGAGAGCCATCGCATCAAGCCGTCAGAGATACGGATGATCGATAATTACGAGGTCTTCAACGTACGCAACGACGTCGTATCGATGCTGCGCCTCAACCGGCTGTTCCGTATCCAGACGGCCGAGCAGGGCGAGTACTGCTTCGTCGTCATCGTAGGCACGAGCGACAAGCGCGTCGGACTGATGGTCGACTCGCTTATCGGCGAGGAGGACGTGGTCATCAAGCCGCTGCGGGACCAGTTTACCAACTCGCCGGGCATAGCGGGCGCGTCGATACTCGGCGACGGCTCGGTGTGCCTTATCATAGACGTAAGCCAGCTACTGGAGCTGGGACAGAAGAAAGAACTCGAGGAGCGTCAGCGCCTCGAGCTGACCATACGTTGACGACGGGAGCGATAATCGCATGAGCGTACAGGCCGCCGACAAGAGCGACGCCGGGGTCCGGCACGACGAGAAGAAGGAACGAGCCGACAAGATCGACTTCAAGATGGTCACCTTCTCCTTGGCGGGCAAGGAATACGGCATAGACATAATGAACGTCAAGGAAATCGCGAGCGCGGGACGCTTCACCTACGTCCCGAACGCGGCTCCCTTCGTCCGCGGCGTATACAACCTCCGCGGCGACATCATATCGATCATCGACCTCCGGATCATGTTCCACCTGCCGGCGGAGCGGAAGGACGACGACGCCCTCGAGAGCCTCCTCATCCTCCGCATCGAGGACCACGCGTTCGGCGTCATCGTCGACAATATCGACAAGGTCGTCGGCGTGTCGCGGGCCGGCATTCAGCCTCCGCACCCGATCTTCGGCGACATAAACGTAAAGTACATCAAGGGCATCATAGAGAACCAGGGCAAGCTGTATATCATCCTGAACGTCGAGAAGCTGTTCGCGCCCAAGAGCGAGGAGGCGCCCGCCGAGGCGCTAGCCCCCGCGGCCCGTATGGCAGCCGCGCCGGCACCGGCGCGACCGCGCGAACAGGGCGCCGCGTCCGCGTCCGCCGACGTCAACGCCGACTTCGTGAAGGAGACGCTCTTCGCGTTCAAGCGCTTCGGCGTCTCGAGCGTAAACGAGGAGTGGTTCAAGGTTCGCTACGGTCAATGGAGCTCGTCGAGGAAGGCTACCGATATACAGCTCAAGGAGCAGCCCGAGGCCGACCAGTTCCTCGAGACGTTCTACTCGCCGTGCACCGGGGAGCTATGGTCGGAAGCCTACGCCGACGCTGTCGTCGCGGCGATGCCCCGGTTCGAGTCGAAATCCATCAACGTGTGGAACCCCGGTTGCGGCAAGGGCTACGAGACCTATTCGCTGGCCGTCGCCCTCCGGAGGTCCTATCCTGAGGCCCGCATCAAGATATGGGCCAACGACTCGGACCTGCTGGCCATCTCCATGGCCCCGAACATGGTATTCACGCCCGAGAACGTGCCGGAGGTATACCGCGGCATGATGGTGAAGGGACGGAACGGGTTTACCTTCGAGCAGTCGATACGTGACTCGATATTCTTCGAATTCCACGACGTGATGAACAGCAACCCCGTTCCGCCGGTCGATATCATCCTGTGCCGCGATACCGTATCGTTCCTTTCCGCGGCGGATCAGAACAAGTTGCTATCCGATTTCTGCGAGAAGGCCAAGCACGGCGGCGCCGTCGTTCTGGGCTCGAACGAGCGGATGCCTATGGACGGATGGAACCGGTCGGGGGAAAGCCCCGTCTCGGTTTACGTAAAAGAGGCCTAGTATGGCCTGCAACTCACTACGCGGGAGAACGGCATGAGAGTAGAGTATATAAACCCTTTCGTCGAGAGCGCCTTCAACGTGATGAAGGAAGTCCTGCAATCCGACGTCAAGCGCGGCGAGCTGTACCTTAAGTCGACGTCGATGCCGGTCATGGGCGTCGCCGCCATCGTCGGACTCGCCGGCGACGTCGAGGGGCGGGTCCTCTTCGACATGGATAGGCCGACCGCGTTGGCGATAGCTTCGGCGATGAACGGCGAGGACATCACGACGATGGACGACCTCGCCAAGGCGACCATTACCGAGCTCGCCAACATGATAACCGCGCAGGCCGTCACCAAGCTGCACGAGCTCGGCTTCAGGTTCGACCTGACGCCTCCGGCTATCTTCACCGGCGATAACATGGAGGTCTCGAACCAGGACGTAGAGGCGCTGATCGTGCCTATGGAAACGCCCCAGGGTAAGGTCGAGATCAACGTCGCTATCCGCGAGCGGGCATAGGGGGCCGGCGCATGAAGACCAAAGAGGATTTTCCGTCCATCAACGAGCGTAACCCGCAAGGTCAGCGCCCGGACGGTACGCCGTTCAGGGTGCTCGTCGTGGACGATTCGATGTTCGTGGCCAAGCAGATCACGCAGATCCTGACGTCGGAAGGCTATGACGTCGTCGGCCAGGCGGCCGACGGACTCCTGGGCCTCGAGCGCTACAAGGAACTGTACCCGAACGTCGACCTCGTGACGATGGACATCACGATGCCCAACATGGACGGCATCACCGCGCTGTCCAAGATCATCGAGTTCGACAAGAACGCGCGCGTCATCATGATAAGCGCGCTCGGGAAGCAGGACCTCGTGAAGCAGGCGCTACTGACCGGGGCCAAGAACTACATCGTCAAGCCGCTCGACCGCAAGAAGGTGCTCGAGCGCATTTCCCACGTTCTTTCGAAGTAGCTACCGTCGGTGATTGACACGTTCGCCGCCGCTCTGGTATAAAATCCCGTCGACGCGAGAGCGTTGGCAGGAATCGGGCGGTTAGCTCAGTTGGTTAGAGCACCAGTATGACACGCTGGGGGTCACAAGTTCGACTCTTGTACCGCCCATTCTCGATTCGAGGCCGCCCAATGGGCGGCCTCGTTTTAGTTTAAATGCCGCTCCGGAGTGTATAAGGACGTCGTCGAGTCGGATTATGGCTTTCTTTCCGAGTACGCGCAGAGCATCGTCGAGGATCCGTCGCCGGAGAATAACCTGCTGGAAATACGCTTCTAAGCCTCGTTCCCCGTTGCGCCGGCCCTTCCCGACCTATGCATCGACGCGCCGCGGGAAGGAAGGAGCGGCCCCCGTCGTCAATCGACCGGCATATCCAGTATAAGGCACGGAATATCCCGGTTCTCCACGGTCCCGCCGAAACGATCGGCGCCTTCCCCCCACGCGTAGACCGGTACGTCGGCGGACGTATGGCCGGTCGTGGAGAACGTTCCCGAGGCGCCGTCGAGGCCGCCCGTCTCGTGGTCGGCTACCACGATGATAAGCGTATCGGTCCTGCCTATCGCCCATGCCGTCGCTATCGATACCGCGTCGTCGAATCCCTGAACCTCGCGGACGGCCCTGGCGAGGTCGTTCGAGTGGCAGGCGGTATCGATCAGTCCGCCTTCAACCATCAGGAAGAAGCCGTCGGGATCGCTGGACAGGATCGCGATGGCTTTCGCTACCATGACGCTAAGGGTAGGTAGGTCGCCGAGCCCGTCGTACTCGAACGGCATCGCGCCCGAACCGAACTGGCCCGAGACCATGCGCGCATCGTCAGGTACCGCGTCTAGCTCGGCGGCGTCCGCGACTACCGTGTACCCGTTGGCGCTCGCGATCCGATCGCCGATACCGTAGCCGCCGCCGCCCAGGAGCAGGTCCGGGCGCGATCGTTCTAGATAATCCAGGGCTATGCGGTCGGTCATGCTTCGAGAGCTCTGGTGTGCCCCGAACGCCGCCGGCGTGGCGTCCGTGATGAATTTCGTGCTGACGAGGCCCGTGGACTTGCCGTATCGCTGCAGGTATTCGAGGATGGTCAGGAGACGTGACCGATCGCCGGGGACGCTCAGGCTGATGACGCCGTTCCCGACCCTGAAGCCGGTCGCCATCGCGGTCGCCGCCGCCGCCGAGTCGGTTACGGCGCTGTCGGCGGAACGGGTCTCTACGTAACCGACGACGGGGAATTCCTGGAAGCCGAGTCCTCCGTCCGAGCCGAAGCGATCGATACTGGCGGCCTTCGCCTGTTCGGCTCCCATACCGTCGCCTATGAACAGGATGACGTTCCTCGGGGCTTCGCCATGGAGGTATTCGGTCTGGTCGGGCCAGTCGCAGGCGCCGAAGGCCATGAGCAGCGGAAGGATGGGAAGAAGGAAGCGTCGTAGCGCCATGCCTTAAGTATAGCGCGCCTGGCCGAGTATTATTCCGGCTTCCCGCAGGACGGCCGAGGTCTTTTCGTGCCGGCTAGAGCGGAACCTCGAGCCGGAAGACGGTCCCGCCTTCCGGGGCCCCTGAAAGGGAATGCCTACCCCTGAGTTGTAGGCATAGCGCCTCTACGAGCGAAAGCCCGATGCCCCGGTTCCGGGACGCCGTTTTCGGGAGGCCGATACCGTTATCCCGAATTTCGATGAACAGCGTCGATGCCATATCCCGGCGTATGCCTATCGTGATCTCTCCGGGAGTTCCGCCGGCGAACGCGTGTCTATGCGCGTTATACAGTACTTCCTCGACTATCATGGCGAGAGGTAGCGCCGTATCCATATCGACTTCCACTATTTCTCCTTCGAACAGGAACGACGGACGCTGCGCCACCGCGTCCGCGAGCGTCAGCGACGATGCGATACGTTCGAAGAGGCCTCGTAATTCGATGCGGTAGATGGTCGGACGGTCGAGTATTTCATCATGGACGATGGCCAGGGCCATGATGCGGTTCCTCGAACGTTCCAGCGCGACGATAGTCTCTTCGCTGGTAGCCGCCGTCGACTGCAGGCTTAGCATGCTGGCGATCAGCTGGAGATTGTTCCTTACCCGGTGATGGATTTCGTGGAGCATGGCCTCCCGTTCGTCAAGCATCGAATCGAGACGGTCGAGCGAACCGTTCATCGCGGAACAGAGTACCGTCAGCTCGTCGTCGCCTGTTACCGATATCCTTGCCTTCCAGTCATCGCCTGCGGCGATCCTGTTCAGGTCCTTGCCGATCGACCTCATGCGTCCCAGCAGTATCCCTTCGAGCATCAGGACGAACGCCGTTCCGGAAGCGATGATAATGACGAGGACTATTACGGACAGGCTCAGCAATCTGGTTGTTCCGTACCTGGAGATCACCGTCGGGGCCGCGGTAAGGAGAACCGCGACGCCGCGGCCGTCGAGTTCGGCGACGATTTGTGATGCCAGCGTCTCTTTATCGCGAAAATCGATCGTAATATGGCCTCGTGCTTCCTCCGCGGCGCCGGTCGCTTCCGTAGGCTCTGCGGGTCGAACGACCGAAATACGCCCGACGATCCGCGAATAGTGATCGAGACGGGACTTGTCCAAATTCCTGGCCATCGCTATGAAGCCGTGGGGCTGCCCGCTCAGATCGCTTCTCAGTATAGGCCTGATCGATACGAGGTGTATCTCGTCTCCTGTAGAGACGAGGCCGGTGCGGCTTTCGGGGAATAGCGACTCGAACGGCGACATCGAGGCTAGTATCCGATCGAGCAATCCGACCCTCTGCTCATAGCCGTAGAGCCTTTTCCCGTCGGACGCCTGGATGAGCATGCCGGAGAGCTCGAGCATCTCGACGGTCTTGCCCCTGTCCAGGTTCGTTTCCAAGAAGTCTTCCTTGGTCCCGGCGGAGAAATCGTAGCTATCGTCCCAGAAGGCCCAGTCCCGGCACAGTATGTCCAGTTGGCGAATATCCTCGTCTACGAGGTATTTTAGGCGACTGACCGCGTCCTCCGCTTCGCCTACCTCGACCGCCTTGATGCTACGGTTATAGAACGTCATGAGCGCGATGATTATCGATAGCGCCATCGAGGCTATCATCATAGCGAAGGCGGTTATCGTCTTTCGGCGTATAGTCATGCGAACGACCCTCTTGTCATACGATTCCCGCGTCCCGCAGGGCCGCCATGGCGTCGATCCCGGGCCGCGGCAGGCCCTTGGGAAGGAATGACGATAATGGACGGCCCGTATCGCCGTCGTCGGCCCATGCCGCGAGCGCCGCGTCGAGGGGAGCCGTCCAGCGCTCGGAACGCTCCTCGCCGCGGAACCCGAGATCGTTGAGCGCGAACGACGTCGTTGGCGCTATCGGCTCGAGCCCGGGCCGCTCTCCGCGTTCCCACGCCGCGTACATCGCCGAGTGGCGCGTCAGCACGAAGCGGTGCCAGAACGCCGAGTCGACGAGTCCCTCCGCGAGGAGGACGCGCGCCATTTCCGCGGAATCGGCTATGTCTTGGTCGGACTGTCCGGGAAAGCCGTATATCAGGTACGCGTGGACGAGGACGCCCGAGCGCTTGAACGACGCCAGCGCGCGTACGAGATCGGTAAGCGAGAAGCCCTTGCCGACTATCTCGAGGCCCCTGCCCGTCGCGATCTCTATCCCCCCCGAGACCGCCACGAGCCCCCGTTCGGCGGCGAACGAGCAGACCTCGTCTGTCCAGGCCTTGTCGAAGCGGACGTTTCCCCAGAAGGTGTACGGCCGGGGTAGATCGGCGTTGCGGGCGGCGAACGCCCGTACCGCGTTGACCGGCATCGCCTCGTCGACGAAGTGCAGGCCGTAGAGCCCGGTACGCGTTGAAGCCTCTCCGGCGGCCGCGAGCAGCGCGTCGAGATCGGAAGGCAGGAATCGCTTGATATAGTCCAATTGTGTGTCGCAGAACGCGCATCGGCGCCAATAGCAGCCGTAGGCCAGCCGGTACTTGAGCCATGGCGTGTCGTTCCATAGCCGGTGCATCGGATTGGGCGAATCGACGACGCGCAGGTAGCGAGAGAAGTCGAGGCCGCGGTAGTCGGGGTGGACGCGAGCTATCGCGTCCCGCTCGAGCTCCTCGTAGGCGGACGGGACGCGTCGCTCGAGCGTGTCGCACGGCGCGGCATCGGAGAAACCCGCTGCGACGACCATGCCGGATTCGTCGAGGTAACGGGTACGGAAGAGGCCCGAGCGGGGCGAGCCGTCCATGACGTCCAGTATCGACGCGAGCGCGCCGAATCCCGCGTCGTAGGCCAGGTAATCGAAGACGCCGAAGACGGCCGGGTCGGTCAGGAAGCGTAGCTCGGTGGATACGTAGCCGCCCCCGGCGACGACGGTAGCGCGATCGCCGAAGGCCTCCCTGGCCGCCTCTGCGGCGGCTACGGCGCCGGCGAGGCAACCGGGGAACGGAATGCTGATGACGACGAGTATACCGCCTCCGTCGTCGCCGAGGCGCTTCATCGATTCGCGCAGCAGGGGGCGGTAGAACGTCTCGATGATCCAGCCGCTACGGGCGGCCGCGCGTAGCGGCCCGAAGGCCGTCGCGCTCCTTGCGATACGCTCGGCGTAGCGTACCGTACCGAAATCCGCGTCCAGCGCGTACGATATGAAGTCGGACAGGTCGTTGACGGTCGCGGTGGCGAACGCGCGGGCATCGTCCGGGCCTATGCCGTCGCCGAAGACCGCCTCTGCCCTCATGCCGGCCGGGAGGCCGGCGCCTACGGCCAGGCGATACGCGAAGGCAGGATCGTCTCCCGAGAGGAAGGCCACGGTGGAGTCGATGGTCGACAGGTACCGGGCCTCGTCGTCGAAGTATGCGGCCACGCGTCGGGCCGTCTCCTCGTCGGGGTGTTTCTTCCCCTTGAGCGCAACGCGCGCCGCGGCGAATACGACTTGTAGGCCTTCCCGGCTGAATACCCGCCTGGCGAGCTCTACCGAATGGTCTTCCGCCCGCGATTCGATACCGCGGGAGCGTAGCCACGCGTCCAGGTACCAGGCGGCGGGGTAGGGTGAGTTAAGCTGTACGAGGGGCGGCTGAATGCAAACGGCGCGCATCGCTCCAGTATAGCGGAGCGACTTTCCGTTGGCTATACTGATACCATGAAAGTACTTACGAAGGAACTTTGGTTTACTACCCGCGAGAGGCTCGAGTTCGTCGATATCACCGATACGGTGGAGGATCTCGTGGACGAGTCGGGCGTCGCCGAGGGGCTCTGTCTCGTCAACGCCATGCATATCACCGCGAGCGTCTTCGTCAACGACGCCGAGTCTGGCCTCCACGCCGACTTCGCCGACTGGCTGGAGCGCCACGCGCCTCACGAGCCGGTATCCGCCTATCGCCATAACGTGGGCGAGGATAACGCCGACGCCCATATCAAGCGCCAGATATTCGGCCGCGAGGTCGTCGTCGCCATTACCGGAGGGAAACTCCATTTCGGCCCCTGGGAGCGCATCTTCTACGGCGAGTTCGACGGCCGCCGCCGCAAGCGCGTCCTCGTTAAGATCATAGGCGAGTGATCGCCCGCGCTCGTTGCTCTAAACGGCCTTTCGAATAGCATAGTAAAACTTCCCCGGCGGGCCCTGCGATATTCTTCGGCAAGTCCTTGACGCTTTTCTCCGTTTTAGGTATAAATGTGCCCGCACGCGAGCCGCTGTAGCTCAGTTGGTAGAGCAGTGGATTGAAAATCCACGTGTCGTCAGTTCAATTCTGACCGGTGGCATCCGAACCGTCCTTCTGTAGGGCGGTTCTTTTTTTATCGAGACCCTTGCCGCGTTTGGCGTTCCCCGTTTAGTATCCTTATAGCGTTCGGCGCGTTATCCCGGTATGGGCCGCATGACCGTATTAAGGAGAAAACGAGTATGAAGGTAGTGGTTATCGGCGGGGCCGGATATATCGGCAGCCACGTCTGCCTCGAGCTCTTGGAGGCGGGACACGAAGTCGTAGTCTACGACAACTTGTCCTCTGGTCTCCAGAAGAATCTTTTCGAGGGCGAGCGCTTCATCGAAGGCGATATCATGGATCCGCAGCGCCTCGGCAAGACGATGTCGGAAGGCTTCGACGGCGTCATACACCTGGCGGCCTTCAAGGCGGCCGGCGAGTCGATGACGGCGCCAGAGAAATACGCTCGCAACAATATCAGCGGTACTATCAATATCCTCAACGCGATGTGCGATGCCGGCGTACGGCGCATCGTATTCTCGAGCACCGCCGCGGTATACGGAGAACCCGAGTACCTGCCCGTAGACGAGAAGCATCCGACCCGTCCCGAGAACTTCTACGGCTTCACGAAGCTGGAGGTCGAGCGCTTGCTTGAATGGTACGGGAGGCTCAAGGGCATCCAGTATACCGCCCTGCGCTATTTCAACGCGGCCGGATACGACGTGCGCGGCCGGGTAAGCGGGCTGGAGCGCAACCCCGCCAACCTGCTACCGGTGATCATGGAGACGGCGGCTGGTATGCGCTCGGAGGTGAGGGTGTTCGGGAATGACTACGAGACGAAGGACGGCACCGGCGTACGCGATTACGTGCACGTCAACGACCTCGCCTCCGCCCACCTGTCGGCGCTCGAGCGCATGGCGAGGACCGGCGAGAGCCTGGTCGTCAACCTGGGCTCCGAGGAAGGGCTCTCGGTGCTGGATATCGTCGAGGCGACGAGGCGCATAACGGGCGAGCCCATCCCCGTCTCGATAGAGGGCCGAAGGCCCGGCGACCCGGCGCGCCTGGTCGCCAGTTCCGCGTTGGCCGCGGAGAAGCTCGGCTGGAAGGCACGGTACTCGGACCTCGACTCGCTCGTCGAGACCAGCTGGAAGGCCTATTCGCGCTGAGCCGTACGCGCACGTAAAAAAAGGAGTAACGATATGGAAGGAATGCAGAAGGCGATCGAATACCTGGATCGGGCCGAGGGCGGAGTCATCGAGCTGGAGAGGCTGTTGACGGCCATCCCCGCGTTGGCGCCCGAATCGGGCGGCGACGGCGAATGGAAGAAGGCCGAGGCGCTCGAGGCCTGGCTACGGTCCCACGGGATCGTCGATATAGAGCACCATGACGCGCCCGACGAGAGGGTGAGCGCGGGGAAGCGGCCGAACCTGATAGCGACGATACGGGGCAAGAAGCCGGGCAAGCGGCTATGGGTGATGGCCCATACCGACGTTGTGCCGGAAGGCGACCGCTCGCTGTGGGATACCGAGCCTTTCGAGGCCGTCGTCAAGGACGGCAAGATATTCGGCCGAGGCGTGGAGGATAACCAGCAAGGCCTCGTCTCCAGCGTATTCGCAGCCCTGGCACTGGTCGAGAACGGCATCGTTCCGGAACGGGACGTCAAGCTGCTGTTCGTCGCCGATGAGGAATTCGGCTCGGTATTCGGTATCCAGTGGCTACTGGAGAACAGGGCGCTGTTCGCGCCGGACGACCTGATCGTCGTCCCGGATTCCGGGTCCGCCGACGGCTCCGAGATAGAGGTCGCCGAGAAGAACGTCTGCTGGCTCAAGCTGGCCACCAAGGGCAGGCAGTGCCACGCCTCGAGGCCTGACGACGGCGCCAACGCCTTCCTCGCCAATTGCGAGCTCGCGCTGAGCCTCAACGCGATGGAGCGGGAAGTCTTCTCCGTCAAGAACGCCATCTTCGTGCCGGAGCGCACGACGATAACGCCGACGAAGAAGGACGCCAACGTCCCCAACATCAATACGGTACCCGCGGACGACGCGTTCTACGTTGATATGCGCATCCTGCCCGAGTATCCCATCGACGACGTCCTCGCCGAGGCGCGCAGGCGAGCGGACGCGGTAGAGGCCCGCTACGGCGTCAAGGTCGGCCTGGAAGTAGTACAGCGCAACGACAGCCCTCCTACCCCGGCGGACGCGCCCGTCGTGCTCCTGCTACAGGACGCGATCAAGGCGACCTACGGCATAGCCGGCAGGGCTATCGGCGTCGGCGGCGGTACGGTAGGCGCCTACCTGCGCTCGGCTGGCTTCCCCTGCGTCGTCTGGAGCCGTCAGGACGAGACGATGCACGCGCCGAACGAGTATACGAAGATAGAGAACCTCATAGGCGACGCGAAGGTCTTCGCCCGCCTGATGCTTGCGGAGCGATAATCGCGGGAAAAGGGGATGGGCGGTTCAGGGAATGCTGCGATCAGGTACGCCGACTGGGCTCATGGAACGCTTATCCCCCCATGGGCGCCTCCGCCTCTAGGCTGACCGAGCCGCCGCCGTCCCCCGTATCGAGCGATATCGTCCCGCTAGCGCCTCCCTTCCCCTTCCCTAGTCACGGCGCTCTTTTTTCGACATTATTCACCGATACAGTCATGCCCAGAACGATACCTGAGGACCGCTCACGACCATGAAGAACGCTTTTCAGTTCGGGGCCAAGGAAATCCGGCAGCTCACGGGCATTAGTCCCGAAACCTTGCGCCACTATGTCGAATGCAGCATCCTGAAACCTCTCCAGGTCGACGAGAACAACTACCGTAAGTATTCCAGCCAGAATATGATCGATGTGCTTCACGCCCGCATATACCGAGGATTAGGTTTACCCATACAGAGCATCATCCAGAGAAGCGAGTCCGGGCCGGAAGAGCAGGATGCCGTATTAGTGCGCCATAAGGCGATCCTCGAGCGGGACGTCCTCCGGCTGCAGCTTAAGCTCGACCGGATGCGCCAGGAGATCGAATTCCTCGGAACCGCGCGCCGCAGGCTCGACTGCGTTCGGATCAGGTCGGCTGATGAAGCGCCGTCCGTCTACCGCATTACTCTGCTAGACGCAGCCCGCGGCAAGACACGTATACCGGAGATCATGAGCCGCGTCGACGAGTGGATGCGCTATCCCCAGCATCTTCAGGTCGCGCTCCATGTTCCGGAGGCGGCTATCCTCGATCCGGGCATCGACGAGCTACCAGTTTCATTGGGGCTTAGCGTCCGTATGGAAACGGCGATATCGCTGGAGCTGGACACCAGCCCGCCGGCGGAATTCTTCCCGAACAAAGCCCATGTAGGTACCCTGATCGCGACTACCGATCCGTTGAACCTGCGGCGGCGCGACCTGCTCCCTCTCCTGGATACCGTTCGGGCCCGTGGCCTCCGGCTCGAGGGAGGGCTGATCGGGAGGCTCTGCTACATCGTGGATTCGGAGAAGGGGCGGCATTACTACTTTTCAGCCAACCTTTGCGTGGCCTGATCATCGCCCCTTGGCAAAGTATTACCTTGACTGCGTGGTCACCACGTAATTTAGAATTCCCTCCTTCGTGAACGGCTCAAGATTCATCATAGGGGGATTCCGAATGAAGAGAACGAGAAAATTCCGGATGCTCGTCGCGGGGATCGCGATGCTGGCGTGCTTGATCGCGGGGTGTAACAGCCTCGGGCGGGGAGCATCGATATACAACCCGGGTACGTATACTGTATCGACTAAGGGCTTCGGGGGAGACGTGTCCGTAGCGCTCACGGTGGATGCCCGGTCGATCGTCAGCGTCAGGATCGTAGGCGCGAACGAGACCCCGGATATCGGGGGGAAGGCGATAGAGCGGATGCCCCGGGAGATACTCTCCAAGGGGGAGGCGGTCGAGGGCGTAAGCGGCGCCACATATACCAGCGCCGCAATCAAGCGGGCCCTCGCCGAGGCCCTGGCCCGGGCCCGGGGAGAGAGCGTTTCCGCTAAGCTCGATATCGCGCCGGGGACCTACTCCGCGTCGGAGCGGGGCTTCGACCTTTCCTCACCCGTGTCCGTAACGGTAATCGTCTCCGACGAAGGGATAGCCTCGATCGCGATAGGCGCGTGTAAGGAGACTGAAGGGAAGCTGGCCGCGACGCGCGATCTCCTCGTCCCCCGTATCCTCGAACGGCAATCCCTGGCCGTAGACGCGATCACCGGGGCTACGGCCACCTCCAACGCCGTCCTCGGGGCCGTTCGGGCATGTCTCCTGAAGGCGGGCGCCCGCGAGGAGGCTCTGTACGCGCCCGTTCCGAGGTCCGTCGCCAAGGAAGAGTATACCGCGGATGTCGTCGTCGTCGGCTTCGGCGCCTCAGGCATGACCGCGTCCCTCGCCGCGGCGGAAAGGGGCGCGAAGGTTATCGCCCTCGAGAAGAGCGGGAGGATAGGCGGCACGAGCGTGGTAACCAGCGGCCCGATGGCGGTCAACGCGCCCAGCATGGTCGAACGTCGAATCGCCGACTGGGACGATCCGCTCCAGAGGAAGAAGCGGGTCAAGGAGGCTGGTGAACCGTTGGTCGACGCCGAGGCATTGATAAGCGATTGGACCCGGTATACGACCGTCGACGGCGTTCAATGCGCCAAGGAGGGGATCATCCGGCGTATCGTGGACCGATCGGGGGAGACCCTCGACTGGCTGACGGGCTACGGTTTCGAATTCTCCGATGCCAAGGGTTTCCTTGGTAACCAATGGGCCCTGTTCTCGCCCTTCAAGGGGAACAAGGCGTTGACCGAAGGCTTTTTCGGAAAGGCCGCCAAGAGATTCGAGGAGGAGTTCGGCGGTCGCTGCCTGGTGGAGACGGAAGCGACTTCCCTCATCGTCGTGAACGGGCGCGTCGTCGGGGTCAAGGCCCGCAAATCGGACGGGACCGAAGTAACCGTGAACGCCAGGGCCGTTATCCTGGCGAGCGGCGGGTTCGGAGGTAGCGACGAGATGATGGAGAAGTACCTCGGCGAATCGTGGAAGATGTACGGGATGGCCCAGAACGACGGAGACGGTATCCGTATGGCCTTAGGCGCCGGGGCGGCTACCTACAATATCGACATGCCTCCGATGTCCCACTTCTCGGCTCCGCCGGTCATCCTCAGAGACTTCGATTCTCCCTTCGATAACGACATTCCCTTCGGGATGGTCGCCACCAGCGAGACCCTGGCTGTGACAAAATCGGGTGCTCGCTTCATCAACGAGGCGAACATCGGGATAGAGGCTTACCTGGGCGGCGCTCGCTTCTATACGGTCTATTCGAAGGAGCAGATCGATATACTCAGGGAGAAGGGCTTCGCCTTCGCGGCGTCGGGGCGCTACCTGAACCGCGGCGGGATCAAGGCCGACGCGCCGCTGTCGAATATCGACGCCGTCATGCAGGCGGGCATCGACGCGGGCTTCATATACAAGGAGAAGAGCCTCAAGGCGCTCGCCGCGGCTATCAAGGCCGACAACGGCAAGATGAGCGCTAAGACCCTGGAGCGGGCCGTCGCGGATTACGGCGCGGGGATCGCGGCCGGAAAGGACGTCATGGGCAAACCGATGGAGCGGGCGAAGCGGCTCGGCGCCGTCGCCTCGGCCAGCGAGTACTACGTCGCCGTCACTGGGGCGCCGTATATCTATAGTACCTGCGGCGGGCTGGACGTGGACCAGGATATGGGCGTGCTGAAGGGCGACGGAACGACGATCGAGGGCCTGTACGCCGTCGGCAACGACTCGATGGGCGTTCTCTTTACCAATCGCAAGGGCTACGCTAATTACGGCGGCGTCGCCGAGGGTTACGCCTTCGTGTCGGGACGTATCGCCGGGGAGCGCGCCGCCCGGTAGCAGGGGAGGAGTGGATCAGTGGATCAGTTGCGCTGACTGAACCACTGAACTACTCATCCGCTGAACCACTTCTTCTCCACTCAGGGCGCGTCGATGACGAAGACTATCTTGCCCTGCCTCGCCAGCTCGCGGTTCTCGGGAGAGCCGAGGATCTTGAGCGCGTCGTCGGCGTTGATGATGGCGTCGGTGCGGTGGGATCCGAATATCTGCGAGGCCATGATACGTAGCGGGGCCGCGCCGGCCCTGGCCTCTACGATTGGGTCGCTCAGGCCGGTCGCGTAGCCTACGGCGCCCCATGCGCGCAACGCGTCGGGATAGAGCAGGTTGCGTTCCACGAGGGGATGCATCGCCTCGTCGTATAGCCTGGGGAAGAGGCAGGGGCGTAGCTTGCCGTCCCTGTGCTCGCCCCTGACGCCGTATTCGCCTTTAGCGTACACGACGATGCCCGTATAGGCCCGCGTCGGCGCGTAGCGATCGGGGGCGGGGAGGTCTATAGGCACGCTATGCCTGACGTAGAGCGACGCGAGGTCGGCGAGCTTCCATTCGTAGCTGGCGACGAGGCGACCGAGGTCCCGGCTCAGTGACGACTTGATCCTGCGACCGGCGCCGAGGAAGGCCTCGAAGGCCGCCGGGTCGAGGGTCCCGTCAGTAAGGCTGTCGGCTACCGTCCTGTACGAATCGAGTTCCACCGATAGGGCGGCGCCGCGCACCAGGTCCGGTACGGCCTCCTCGAGGCTACGCTCCGCCTGGGACCTCCCGGAAGGTAGCCTGATACCCGCCGCGGCTAGATCGAGCTCGACGTCGGCTCTCAGGACGCCGATCGTCCAGTCTACCGAGGTAGTAGCCCCGAGGGGCGTCGATACGAGTGGCGCGGCGTCCGGGGCCGCGCCTGCTGTCAGAGGCAGGAACAGCGCCGCGACGATCGCCGCCAACGACGCCGCGTGCCCGCGCGCACCGCGATCTTTGGTTTCCATTACTCGAGTATCGGCACGATAAGCGACAGACCTTCGCGCAAGACGCCCGATAGGCTCATGCCGTTCTTCTCCGCCAGGACCTCGGGCTGTACGCCGTAGCGTAGCGATATGCTCCATAGCGTATCCCCCTTGACGACGACGTAGCTGCCCGTGAACGACAGCCGGTCGCTCGAAGCGGTCTCGCCGACATAGGGTTTCTTGTCCTTGAAGGCCGGGATGGCGATCTTCTGGCCTATGCGTATCCTGTCGGGGGCGAGACCGGGATTCATCTTGGCGATCATCGCGACCGGGACCTCGTAATACTTTGCGAGCGCCGAGACGGTATCTCCCGATCGAACCGAGTGCATGTAGACGTTCATCAGCGCCGTCCTCGACGCGAGCGCCGCTTTGACGCTCTCCTCGAAGAGAGCGGGTACTTTCAGCGAGTACGCGCCGTCGGGAGGCGTAACGCCGTATCGTAGCTCCGGATTGCCGGCCTTCAGGAGCTCTACCGGGATTCCCGCCAGCGCCGCCAGCATCGAGACGTCCACTGGCCTGTCCATCGCGACGCGGGACCAATCGACGGACGGCGTCCACGACGCCGCGAGCCCATTACGGCCTCCGTGCATGGCTATCGATACGACGGCGAGGAATTTGGGTAGGTACGATGCGGTCTCCTTGGGTAGGAGGCCCCGATCGCGCAAGAGCCAATAGTCGCGGACGCCGCCGGCCTTTATCGCCCGATCTATAGCGCCGGCCCCGCAGTTGTACGCGGCTATCGCGAGCGGCCAGTCGCCGAACCGCTCATAGTTGAATCGTAGCTTGCGGAGGGCGGCGTCGGTAGACTTCATGAAGTCGCGGCGCTCGTCTACCCAGTCGTCGATGCGTATGTCGTAACCGCCGACGCTGTTCTTCATGAACTGCCAGAGGCCCGCGGCGCCGGACTTGCTGACGGCCCTGGTCGAGTACTCGGATTCGATGAACGGAAGGAAGAACAGCTCCTCGGGCACGCCGTAGTATCGTATGCGCTCGAGGATATACGAAGCGTAGGGCCTGGAGCGCTCGTAGACGGCCTCCAGCCACTTCCTGCCCCCGGGCGTCAGGTACGCGGCGCGGAAGCGCTCGAATTGCGGCTCGCCGAAGGGAAGCTCGAGCCAGATGCGCACGGGGCCGGCGTGATGGCTATATGACGGCGGTTCCGCACGTATCGAACGGAGCGGCCTATTCGATTGGGCCGCCGGTTCCGACCGGGCTACGGCTTCGCGGGGCTCGACGGTAGGCGCCTCTCCGCCGACGGGGACGTCGGCGCCGAAGGCCGCCCGGACCCCCGCGACCGCGAGCGCCGCCGCGACGGCCAGCGCGCCCGCGCGCGAACCGATTCCGCGTAACGTCATTGCATCTTCTCGCCGAAGTATATCCCCGCCCATTCCCATCGGCCGTGAACCTCGGGGTCCGCGGGGAAGTTGACCTTGCGGAAGTACAGGTACCAGACCGATATCCGCTCGGTCCAGCCCCAGGTACGGAGGAACGCCTCCCGCGAGTTGGAGCTGGGATCGAGGGCGGGGGCGCGCTGGATGCGCGATCCCGACGTGAACGCGCCGAAATCGAATATGACCTGGCTGTTCCCGTCCGTCTTGTCCTGGTACCAGTCCATCGCGAAGAACCCGACCTTCGCGCGAATCTTGGACAACGCTCGGGCGTTCCCGGCGGCCATGGCCTTGGAAACGGCGGCGATCAGCTCGTCGAGCGTCTCGTAGGTCCAGTCCTTGCGGATGGTCGCCAGGTCGATGAACTGCTGGGCGTACTGTATCGCGTCGGGGTGGCCGGGGATATCGGCGATGAACGAAGGCAGGAAGCGCCTGTACGCGTCGATCGCCGCGTCCCAGTCGCCGAGAGACTCGTAGTCGTTGCCCAACAGGAAAAGCTCGCTGCCCATATCAACCTTATCGGGAAAACGGGCTATGAGCTCGCGCCTGAATTCTATCCGCTCGGCGTCATCCTTCGATAGCTCGATAAGCCTCCGCAGGCACGCGAAGTGGATCGATTCGCCGTTTATCGTGAGGTCGGGGAAGTTCTTCAGGATGCGGTCGTAGTACAGCGCCGCAATCTCGTCCGCGTCCTGCCTGGAATACGCCCACGCGATGGACAGGAGGTGCCTGGCGTTATACGGGCCGTCCGGATCCGTCGCGACCACGTCGGAGAGGAAGCTCACGAGCCTGGTATAGTCGCGTGCGTCGGATAGGGACGTGGATATCTTCTGGATGACGGCGTAGCGCTCGTCCGGGACGAGCCGGCCGGAGTCGAGGAGGCCGAACAGGTCTTCGAGTTGCTTCGCGTCGGCTCCCGGAGCCTCGATGAAGTAATCCCTGGGCGAACTGCAGCCTGTCGCGGATAGGCATATCAGGATCGACAGCGCGATCGTCGCGAAGCGTAGCATACCGGACTGTATCACGCGCGCTTTGCCGTTGGCAAGGAATCGGATTTGTCGATACAATAGAGAAAGGAGCCTATAGCATGGACCAGCGAAAGAACCTTACGTACCATCTGCTCTTCTCGCTGGCCATAGTGTCGGTGACGCTCGGGGCGGGCCTCCTCGTCGTCACGACCGAGAAGGACGCCGGCATCCGCGTGCTATGGCCGCTCGTTTTCTTCGCCGTCGGGTCCCTGTTCTCGTATTTCTCGACGGTCGCCCGCCTCAGGGCCAGGATGCTGTTCATCGGCCTGATCGTCGCGTGCTCGGCCCTGATACGGTTCGGCGCCGAGCTGCTCGGAATAGGGGCGGCCGACTATTGGCCCCTGTACGCCGTCGCCGCCGGGATCTGCCTCCTGCCCGCGAACTATAAGAGAAGCGGCCGGATCAGGCCGAGTTCCATAGTCATATCGTCGTCGTTCGTACTGCTCGGCCTTTTCTTCTCCATATTCTCGTTCGGCTTCAGTTCCATGCGCTTCAAGACGTTCATCTCGCGATGGTGGCCCGCGCTGATCATAGCGTCCGGCCTCCTCCTCCTCCTGGCGTGGTACGTCCAGCGCCTGATCCTGAAGAACGTTCCGAATCCCCGCCCTTCAGCCGACGTAGATCGCCGGGATCGAGGAAAGGCATGAAGCGTATCGCCGCGGCCCTGTGCGCGGCGACCCTCGTCTTCTCCTCGTGCGCCGGCGATCCCGCGCCGAGGCCCGGTACGTCGCTCTCCTCCGGCGACGGGCTGAGCCTGGCCCAGAAGGAACGGAACGATATCGAGCGGGCCATCGCCCTCGGGAGCCCCTCGTCGCTCGAGGCCGCCGTCGGCATGGCCGGGGGATCCTCGACGCTGCCCGTCGCGGACGCCAAGATCTACGGCTGGATAGCCTACGAGATGGCGAGGCTCGTCTATCCGGAGCTGGCTGGCGGACTTCCGCCAAGCTCGACGTCGCCGCCCGAGTCGCCGCTCGTACGATCCTTCATCGACGCTCGCAACGGCAAGCCGGCTTCGCCGGGACCCGACGCCGGGCCGCTGTTGGAGCTATTCCCCGCTCTGTCCATTTTCAGGCTCAAGACCGCGGCCGCGGCCGGCGTCGCGCTCGCCGCGGTAGAGCGCTTCAACCGTTTCGGAATCCCTTCAGCCGCGGCCGACGTGGCGAGGGGCATAGCGCTCGAGCGCTCCGGCGACCTGAAAGGGGCGCTGTCGTCGTACTCGAGGGCCGAGGAGTTAGCCGCCGACTGCTATCCGGCTACGCTCGGCAAGGCGCGCATGCTCGTCGAGCTGGGCCGGGGCGCCGACGCGCTCGCGGCCGTAGCGGCGCTATCGCCGACGCTGGCGGATAGCGCCGCCGGCCGCAGGATCAAGGCTCAGGCGCTGTATGCCGCCGGCCGCTGGGACGAGGCGTTGCCGTTGATAACGGCGGTGCTGCTCGGCGACCCCCTCGATTCCCGCTTCGCGCTGATGCGGGCCCACCTGCTCGTCGAGCGCGGCGAGTACAAGCAGGCGGCGCCGCTTCTCGACGCCTACGCCAGCATCAATCCCGGGGATCGCCTGTATATACTCCTGCGCGCCCGCTCCGCCATGGAGAGCGCCAAGAACCGTAGCGCCGCGGCCGCCGCGTTGCGCCAGGGACTGGAGCGCTACCCGGACGATATGGAGATGGTTCTGTACGCGGCGGAGGTATTCTGGGGAGGGACTCCCGACGAGAAGGCCGAGGCGGTGGCCTTCGCACAGAAGGCGTACGCGGCCGATCCCGCCTCGACCCGCGCCCTCAAGGTCCTCTTATCGGCTGACCTGGCGAGCGGTAATTATAACCAGGCGGCGTCGCGCGCCGACGCCATCCTCGCCGTCGGGGCCCCCTTCTCCGATACCGAGTCGCTGTACAACGCCTATCGGGGCGCCGGCCGGCTCGTGGACGCGTCCAGGCTGGCCCAGGAGTGGCGAGCCAGGGATCCCTCCTCCGAGGCCGCCGCCGTAGCGTGGGCTACGTCCCTCGTCGAGCGGGGAGAGAAGGCCGCCGCCTCCGACCTCATCGGCAAGCTGCTGGCCGGCAAGGGTAGCCCGGCGTATCGATCCAACCTGTACTGGCTCCAGTCGAGGCTGCAGAACGGCGACGATGCCGCTCTCTCGTCGCTCAGGGCGGCCCTCGTAGAGAACGGCATGAATATCGAGGCGCTCGCCGCGATGTCGGATATGTACATGAAGAAGGGCGACTACCAGCGGGCCCGCTTCTATCTCAAGCAGGCTATCGCGATATCCCCCGATAGGGCCGACATCGTCGAGCGCCGCAACGTGCTTACCCAGCTCGGCGTGGCCATACCCTGAATCCGGCGCCCATCCCCGACCTGTACGCCCTCCTCGAGGCGCTATACGAACGATATAACGATCCGTCCTGGCTCTATCCCGACCCGCTGGTCGTGGTCCGGCGCTACGCCGATCCCGCCGACGCCGAGCTGGCGGGGCTCGTCGCCGCGGCGCTGTCGCTCGGTAACGCATCGCTGATCATGCGCGCCGCCGAGACGGCGCTAGCGCCCTTCGGCCCCCGTCCCGCGTCGGCCCTGGCGACGATGGACGACGGGGCCGTCGCCGCCGCCCTGGCGGGATTCCGTTACCGTTTCTTCGATGCGTCCGACCTCGCGCCGTTCATATGCGCAGCCAGGAACCTGGCGGCCGATCGCGGAGGCCTCGAGCGCGCCTTCCTCGACGGCGACGATCCCGGGGAACCCGATTACGCGGTAGCCGCTTCCAGGTTCGTCCGGGCGCTCGTATCGGCCGCCCCGAAAGGCCTCCTCCCCGATCGAGGCGCCTGGCGATCGAACCTCTTCCCCGATCCCGCCCGGGGGTCCGCCGCCAAGCGCGTATTCATGTACCTGCGATGGATGACCAGGCGCGACGCCGTAGACCCGGGACATTGGCGCGACGCCGACCCGTCGCGCCTCGTCGTCCCGCTCGATACCCATATGGCCGCGGCCTGCAGGCGGCTAGGATTCGTGACCAGGCGCTCTACCGACCTCAAGGCCGCGAGGGAGGCGGGCGCCGCATTCCGGGCCATCCGTCCGGACGACCCGGTTCGTTACGACTTCTGCATGACCCGCCCCGGTATTCGCCCCGACCTCGATCCGGACGAATGCTTCGGGTGCTTTCATTGACACGGGTTCCGGCAGCGTGCTAGTATTCGCGGGCGCGGAAACGCGTGACGGGCAATAGCGCGGTTGGTTGCGTCACGACGTGGATAATAGATTTCTTGGTCGGGCAATAGCGCAGCTGGTTAGCGTACTAGTCTGGGGGACTAGGGGTCCCGGGTTCGAATCTCGGTTGCCCGACCAAGAAATCTTCTTAAGTTCATCGTGACGGATAGTCGAGGGATCGTGACAGTAGCCGCGCCGATAGGAGCGGGGATCCCCGGTTGGAATCTCGGTTGCCCGATTGACGGCCTTTTCCGATTACGGGAAAGGCCGTTTTCTTTTCAAGCCGGTTGCCGTTCCGCGTTATCCGCAGTGACTGAGAAACGAAGGTCGACCCCGCGGCCTTCGCGACCGATATCGGGGAGCGGCCGAGGCTCGCAGTGAGCGGGCTGGATCGGCTTGTCGCCGAGGCGGGGACGGCATGGGCCATGAATCGCGGCGCCAGTTCCCTTGACTCCCGGTCCGCGTCGCTAGCACTTTGTACTAATGGCGTCGCGACTGTCGAGGCCGACGGAGGAACCATGGAATACAGGAGATTGGGAAATTCTGGAATAAAGACGAGCGTACTGTCCATAGGCTCGTGGGTAACGTATGGGAATCAGGTCGATGTAGATGCCGCGGCCGGGTCGCTGAAGACGGCCTACGACGCCGGAGTCAACTTCTTCGACAACGCGGAGGTATACGCGGGCGGGAAATCCGAAGAGATAATGGGCGCGGCCTTGAAGCGCCTCGGACTCAGGCGCGGTTCGTTTCTCGTCTCCACCAAGCTGTTCTGGGGGCTGCACGATGGCCCTAACGAGAAGAATACGCTCAACCGGAAACGCCTCCTCGAAGGCATCGACGGTAGCCTGAAGCGGCTGGGCATGGACTACGTCGACCTATTGTTCTGCCACCGCCCGGATCCGGATACGCCCATAGAGGAAACGGTATGGGCCATGAGCGACATCGTCGCGTCGGGAAGGGCTATGTACTGGGGCACCAGCGAGTGGAGCGCGGAGGAGTACCGTCAGGCATGGGAGATAGCCGACCGCCGCAACCTCCGCAAGCCCGTAATGGAGCAGCCTCAGTATAACCTGTTCGTCCGCGACCGCGTGGAGCGCCAGTTCGCGCGCCTGTACGACACCACGGGCCTGGGGCTGACCACGTGGAGCCCGCTGGCTTCCGGCGTGCTATCGGGCAAGTATGCCAGCGGGATACCCGCCGGTTCGCGGCTGTCACTCGACCAGTACGGCTGGCTAAAGGATAGCTCGCTTAAGCCAGCCAAGCTCGAGGCGGCGGCCCGGCTGGCTCCCATCGCCAAGGAGCTCGGCGCCACGAGCGCGCAGCTGGCCATAGCATGGTGCGCCAGGAATCCCCGCGTCAGCACCGTGATGACCGGCGCGTCGCGTCCCGAGCAGGTGATCGAGAACATGAAGGCCATGGATCTAGTCGCGAAGCTGGACGACTCCGTTATGGCGGCCATAGACGCCGCTACCGCGGGCGCCTCCGACCTCGCGCGCTAGGATCGACGGGATGGGCGCCTCGGCCGCCCGGGGCGCCGTCTCGCCGTCCCTCGGCCCATCGGTTGGCCAGGCCCGATGACCTGTCAGGTCGGGGTCGCGTACTTTGCGGTGCTAGCCTCGCCGGCGAACCGTTTCGAGTTGACCGATCCCGATAATCGGGGGATTCTATCACTATAGTATGGTTTCTATAGCTGAAAAGTCAGGGAAACGAGTAATTTCCATAGCATCGGTGATCGTAGCGCCTGTCGCCGTCCTCCTTATAGCCGCG
This sequence comes from Spirochaetae bacterium HGW-Spirochaetae-3, assembly GCA_002839315.1. Lineage (GTDB taxonomy): Bacteria > Spirochaetota > Spirochaetia > Treponematales > UBA12059 > SZUA-370. Next base: position 92,203 of record PGXV01000008.1, on the reverse strand, counting down.
ACTCCGCTACTGTTCGAGAAACGCGCCGGGGCTCCCGCTTTCGTCCTCGGCCCCGCGCTCGAGGCTATCGCGGGCTGGCTACGCGGGCTGGCCGACGGCTCGTCGTTCGAATACAGCCTCGGATCGACCGTCTGGAACTTCTTCGACGTAGCGCCGCGTTTCTTCGCGGTATCGTTACTCTACGTGGTGTCGGCGGGATCCGTGGGCATGGCGGCCGGAGTCGCCCTCGGTCTCTCGCTGCGGGGCAGGGCGGCGGACGTCGCGTCGTCGATACTCGGCTCTCTGTACGCGATACCCGACTTTATCTCCGCTATCCTATTGCAGCTCGTCACCATAGTGATCCTCGACGCCACCGGCTTCAAGATAGGCCGCATCTCCCACGACGCGGCGAGCGGGGTGTTCCTGCTCTTGCCTTTCGTCCTCCTTACTGTCTATCCCTTCGCGTTCGCGTTCAAGACGACGCTCCGGAAATCCGTCGACGCCGAGCGCGAGCCGTTCGCCGTTTTCGCCCTGTCCAAGGGCCTGTCAAAGCGTACCGTACGGCTCAAGCATATCGGCGCCGCCGTCATCCCCTCGATATCGACGGAGCTGCCGACGCTGCTCGGTATCATGCAGGCGAATCTCTTCATGGCCGAGTATATCTTCGCGCTTCCGGGTATTACCCGGTTCCTGTTCCTGGTAGGCTTCTCGGGACGGCGCGCGGGTTGGATAGAGTCGTATCAGTATCCGGTCGCCGTCGCGGTGCTCCTCGGCGTCATGATCCTGTACCTGGCGGCCTGGGAGTTCTTCAGGCTCGCTCTCTACGCGGTGAGGAGGGCCTTGACCGGTGAACGCTAGGCTCGCTTCCGGTATGGCGATACTCGTCGCCCTGATAGTCGTCGCGGCCTGGCCCGGGGCCTTCACGCGCTTCCCGAGGGACTATTCCGACACGATACGGTCGGTTGAGACGCCCTCGGGCACCGAATGGCTCTTCGCGCCCGAGGCGCCGTCCTCGTATTATCCGTGCGGGACCGATCAGTACGGGTACGACATCCTTACCCGCATCGTCTGGGGGCTCCGGTGGACCCTCGGCTGCGTGTTCCTCGTCGCCGCCGCGCGGACGGTTATCGGCGGGACCATAGGGGGCGTCCGCGCGCTGGCCGGAAGGCCGGGCGGGGATCGCGGACTGTCTCCGCTCTCCGGTATCCCGAGCTTCGTCATAGCTTTTTTCGCGATATATCCATTCTCCATCAACTCGCCGTGGCAAGGCTGGCGGCTCTTCCTTTTCCAATGCGCGATCCTGTCCCTGCTCGATCTCGGGCCTATCGTCGGCGCGACTGCCGCCAAGACGAGCGCCTTGCTCGCCGCGCCTTTCGTCGAGGCGGCGTCTTCGTGCGGCGCTGGAAACGCGTGGAAATTCAGGCGCCACGTGATGCCGTTCCTGGCGGAGGAGCTCCTCGAGTGCTTCGCCGACCAGACCGTAGCCGTGCTCCAGCTCGTCGGCCGTCTCGGGGTATTCATGCTGTTCATCGGCGGTACGACGATGAGCTTCGATCCGCTGATCCTGAATTCGGCCACGAGTGAAATAACGGGGCTGATCGGCTTGTACCGCATCCGCTTGCTAGGCGCGCGATGGATGCTCGTCTGGCCCCTCGTCTCCTACCTGCTCGTGCTCGCGGGAACCCGGACCTTCGCGTCGGGGCTGCGGGAGCGCGAGCGAAGGCGGCACCGGCTGTACGACGCGCGCTAGGGCCGCCAGGGCGGGTTGGCGCCTTCCGCTCTCGAACGCCGCTTCCCTCTGCGCCCGTCATCTTTTTTGCATCTATCCTCTGACTCATTTATAGTTGCATAACGCTGGTTTTTAGCCTGTTCGCTAATTATATTCTACAAATTGAATATAAGGGGGCTACAGATGAAATCCCGAACGGTCCTGATCGTCGCCGCCGCGATCTCGGCGGCCGGGCTCGCCGCGTCGTGCGGCAAGCCGGACGCGGTAACCGGCGCCACGGCCTGGGACGAGACCCAGGCGAGGACGGCTATAGCCGTCGAGGCGCTGACGGTGGCGCGCGGTCCGCTCGTGGACGACGTACGGGCTTCGGGCGTCGTCGCCGGAGCGCGCGAGGCCTATACGGTCTCGGAGACCCAGGGCATCGTCAAGACGGTAGGGTTTTCTCTGGGCGACAGGGTCGCCGAGGGGCAGGAATTGCTTAAGGTAGACGACCGTATCGCGACGCTTAGCCTGGATAGGTCAAAGGAGCAGTACGAGGCGGCCCGGCTGGAGCTGGAGGCGACCGAGCGGCTGGCGTCGGCCGGTAGGAGCTCGCCGGCGGATCTGACCCGCGCCCGGGGCGACGCGAGCGGCGCCAAGGCGCAGTACGAGATTGCGCTGAAGGCGTACAACGATACGCGGCTGCGCTCGCCGATGGCGGGCGTCGTCGCGTCGAAGGAAGACGTCGCCACGGTCGGCGCGACGATATCCCCGGGGGCGGCGGTGGCCCGTATCGTCGATACCTCGTCCTTCCGGCTGACGGTCGGCGTCGGGGAGCGCGAGGTCGGGCTTATAGAGACGGGGGCGGCGGCCCGCGTCTACGTGCCGGCCGCGCTCGGCGAGGAGTTCGCGGAAGGGGTCGTGGAGGCCGTCGGCGCGGGGTCGAATCCGTCGACCGGCAGCTTCCCCGTCGTCGTGTCGTTCCGTAACGCCTTCGGCGGACGAGTCAAGTCAGGCATGTCGGCCAACGTATCCATCCGCGCGCGCGCGACCGACCCGGCCATCGTCGTCCCTACCGCCTCGTTGGTCAGACGCGGCTCCAGGTTCGCGGTCTTCGTCGACGAGGCGGGCAAGGCGGCGGTCCGGGAACTGTCGCTCGGCAGGCGTTCCGGAGTACGCGTCGAGGTGCTGTCCGGACTGGCGGAAGGAGAGACGCTCGTCATCAGCGCCTTGACGCGCCTGGGACCGGGTACCCCGTTAACGGTCTCGAGGGTCGGCGATACGGCCAGTTGGGAGTAGGGAACGGAATGAACCTTCCAAGATTCTCCACCGAGAACACGGTGCTCCTTACTATCGTGCTCGTGACCCTGCTCGTGCTCGGCGGCTTCAGCGTCGCGAGGATGCCCCAGGAGCAGTTTTCCGAGGTGCCGTTCTTCTGGGTCAACGTCGTCGTACCGTATCCGGGCGCTTCCTCCTCCGACATCGAGCAGTCGGTTACCGTCAAGGTAGAACGCGAGATGCAAGGGCTCAAGAGCCTCAAGCGTATCCAGAGCGTCACTAGCGACGGCCTGTCGGTGGTGCGCGTGGAATTCGACGATGGTATCTCCAACGACGAATTCGAGCGCCTGTTCCAGGACGCGCGCACGCGGCTCGGCCGGGTTAGCCTGCCCGACGGCGCGCTGCAACCTATAGCCAACGATTTCTCGTCCAACGACTTCCTGCCCGTCATCGAGGTAGCGGTCTCCGGAATCGTCCCGTACGCCGACATCAGCGTCGTCGCGCGCGACCTTCAGGACCGCGTCCTGTCGGTCAAGGACGTCTCGTCCGTGGACCTCGTAGGCGATCGCGATCGGCGCATCGTGGTGGACGCCGACCGCGACAGGCTCGAGTCGTTCGGCATTTCGATTTCCGAGCTGCTGCGGGCCGTGCAACAGAAGAACGTCTCGGTGCCGGGCGGCGCCCTCGAGACGGCGTCGCGGGAGTACCTCCTGCGTACCGTCGGCTCGCTCCGCGGCATCGGCGATTTCGAGGACGTCATCGTCCGCCGCGTCGATTCCCGCGGGGCTCTCGTCCGGGTCGGGGACGTCGCGCGCGTTCACGACGATTACGACGAGGAGGGAGAGACGTCCCTGTTCAACGGCGAGAGGTCCGTGCTCCTCCGGGTCGGCAAGGTCCCCCGTGGGGACTCCATCCGGGTGATCGACCGGGTAAAGGAAATAGTAGCCGCGGCCCGGCCGTCGCTGCCCGATGGCCTTTCCGTATCGCTGGTCAACGATTCCACGGTACAGATACGCGACAGCATCGACGTGCTGCTGACCAACGCGGTCCAGGGCCTCGTCCTCCTGTCTTTGATCCTGTTCCTGTTCCTCGGGGCCCGCAACGCGCTGATGACGGCGCTGGGAATCCCGGTGACCTTCGCGGCCACCTTCCTCGTCCTCGAGGCGCTCGGCGAGACGATCAACTCCAATACCTTGTTCGGTCTCGTGCTCGTGCTCGGGCTGGTCGTCGACCACGCGATCGTCATAACGGAGAATACCTATCGCCTGCGCAGGCTGGGCCTGGACAAGCGATCTGCCGCGATAGAGGGCACGGGCCAGGTAGCCTGGCCCATCGTCGCCTCCAGCCTGACTACGGTCGCCGCCTTCCTGCCTCTGATGATACTGCCCGGGACGATAGGCAAGTTCCTCCGGGTCATCCCTCTCGTCGTCTCGATCGCGCTGATAGCGTCGACGATAGAGGCCATCGTATTCATCCCGGCGCATTCCGCGGAGTGGCCGGGCGGCGATATCGTCAAGTCGAAACCGGATCTCTTCGACCGCCTGAAGCCGCGGTTCGAGCGCCTCGTGAGGACGCTGTACCGAAGGCGGCTCTTCGTGGTCCTCGGTTTCGTGCTCGTCGCGGGCGGTATCTTTTCGGCTATCCCGTTCATCCGGCAGGACCTGTTCAGCGCCGAGGATTTTACGCTGTTCTATATCGACGTAGACCTCCCTTCGGGCTCGAACCGGGCCAAGACAGAGGCCGTTATCCGCAGCTTCGAGGAGCGTATCCTGCCGCTACGCGGTAACGGAGAGGTCAGCAACGTCATTTCCAGCGTAGGCTTCCGTTCGGGCGGTTCCGGCGGGACGAGCGCGGGGAACGTCGGCGAGATAGTCGTCGACCTGACCGAGGTAAAGGAAGGTCGAAAGCGGCCCATCGCCGTCATCATGAACGAGGTCCAGGCTATGTGCGCCGACATCCCGGGGCCGGAGAAGGTGATATACCGGAAGGCCGCGTCGGGGCCGCCCGTGTCCCCGCCCATAGGCTTCCGCGTACGCGGCGACGACTACGGCGCGCTGATCGAGACGGCCGACGGTATCCGCGGGATACTGTCCGGGTATCCCGAGCTGCTCAATATCGAGGATACCCTGCAAGCCGGGACGCCCGAGCTACGCATCCGCGTCAACGAGGAGCGGGCGGCGTCGTACGGCATCACGGTCGCCTCTGCCGGCGCGTTCGTCCGGGGCTCGTACGACGGGTTCCCCGCGGGAACGGTATTCTTCGGCAACGAGGAGCTCGATATAGTCGTGCGCTACGCGGGCACGGGCGGGGCGGGCTCGGTCCGTAGGCTCCTCGAGCTCAAGATACCCTCGCCGGACGGACGACTCGTGCCGTTCTCCGCGATAGCCGACCTGGAGGAGGGCTCGGCGCTGGCGGCCGTCAAGCGGGTGGACGGCAAGCGCGAAGTCGGCGTCACGGCCGAGGCGTACTCCAAGGACGGCGTCCCCGCCATCAACGCCGACGTGCGGGCATGGTTCGAAGGCGAGGTCATGCCGCGATATCCGGGGCTCGAGCTGGTGGTCGGCGGCGAATTCGCCGAGATAGCCGACCTGCTCGTGCAGATCCTGCGGGTATTCCTTATCGGCGTGTTCCTGATATACGCGGTGCTCGGCGCCCAGTTCAAGAGCTATACGCAGCCGCTCCTGATACTGCTCTCGGTGCCTATGGCCTTCGCCGGCGTCGTCCTGTACCTGGTGCTCTCCGGCACGCCGTTCTCCACCACCGTGCTGTACGCGGGCGTGGCGCTCGCGGGCATAGCCGTCAACGATTCCATCGTGCTCATAGAATTCATTAACTACCTCAGGAAGAAGGGCGTCCCGATAGCGGACGCGGTCGTCGAGGCCGCTTCTACGAGGCTCCGGCCCATCGTGCTGACGAGCGTCACTACGATAGGAGGCCTCCTGCCCACGGCGATCGGCCTCGGCGGTTACTCGGTGGTCTGGAGCCCGATGGCCAGCACCATCATCTTCGGCCTGCTCTTCTCAACGCTGACGGCCCTTTCCGTCGTGCCCGCGCTGTATGGCCTGCTATTCGATCGGAAGATAAAGACCGAGGAGATTCCCGTATGAAGAGTGTGATTAGAGCGATACTCGGCCTCGTCGTCGGCCTCGCGGCCGTAGCATCGGTCCATACGCAGGAAAGGGTAGGCGACGAGGCCTGGGACCTGGCGTCGATCGCGGCTCGCGTGTTGGAGGCGGACCCCGAGGTACGCGCGTCTGGCGCCCTCGCGAGCATCGCGGCGGCGCAGTATGGTCTCGAGCTGGACAAGGCCGGCCCGAAATTCACGCTCGGGCTGACCCCGTTGTCGTACGACGCGCGGCGGGCCTTCGATTTCTCGAAGCTCGGCGGCTCGCCGCCGTATTACGCCGACACCGGCGCGCTGTCCCTCGGGGGCGGCCTCAACTACAGCCAGGTCCTGCCGACGGCCGGCTCGCTCTCCGCCGGGGTCAAGTCCGGTTTCAGCGTTACCGACAAGGACGGCGGGATCGAGTATGCGGTGACGCCGTCGCTGAGCGCGTCCCTGCGCCAGCCCCTGTTCGCCGTCGGCGAGTTCCTGCCGTTCGGGGCGGCGACCGCCGCCAGGCGCTCCGTCGCCATAGTCGCGGAACAGGCGGCCCTCGACGACAGGGCGCGGCGAAACCAGGCCGTACGCGCCGCCGTCGAAATCGCCGGAAGGGTGCTCGTGCTCAGGCGGACGCTGGCCGTTCAGGAGGCGTCGCTGTCGTCCGCCCTCGGGCGCGCCGAATCGTTCGGGCTCAGGCGCAGCGCCGGAACGACTACCGAGGACGCGGCCCTGGAGTCCGCGCTCTCCGCCGAGCTGGTACGCCAGTCGCTGCTGGACACGCGCTTGTCGCTCCGTGAAGCCGAGCGGCGGCTGGCGTCCGTACTCGGGCTGGAACCGGGTGCGGGCGGCTCCATGATCCTGCCGCCCCTCTCCGACAGGGTCCCGTCGCTCGATCCCGCGGTCCCTCCCGTCGCCGGCGAGACGCCCGACGCGGCGCGCGCCGCGTTGTCCTCGGAGAAGGCCCGGACCGACGCCGTCGCGCGCTCGACCATAGACGTTCCGATTCTCGTCACGTCGCTCGCCGCGTCGCCCCGTTATCCGGACTCGCGCGGCGATCCTTCCGATCCCGGTACGCTGATCTCCGACTTCGCCGATACGGCAGGCGGCGCGGGTCTGTCATGGAACGTGTCGCTGACCCTGGACGTGCCGCTTTCAGCCGGGGCGTCCCGCGAGTACCGGCGCCGGATTGAAGCGCTGTCCGTGGACGCGGCGGATGCGCAACTCGCGCAGGCGGAGCGCGCGACGGCGGATCGGGCCGCGTCGTTGGCCGGAACCCGGGACGCGCTACGCGAGCGCCTGTCGATACAGCGGCGCATAGCGGAGCTTAACGCCCGCAAGGCCGACCGCGCGGCCCAGCTCGCGGCCGCCGGCACCTTGACCTCCGACGACGTGGCCTCCGCCCGCTCCGAGCGTGACCGCGCGTTCGCGGAGGCCCTGCGGGTCGAGCTGGACCTGCTTCTGTCGGAGCTGGACCTGCGCGCGCTAGCCGGAGATGACCTCGCCGCCGCTCTCGCCGGAGCCAGGTAGGCGCCTGTTGAGCCTCGCGCTTCTTGTGTGTTACTATGCGACGATACATCGTAACGCACAGGAGAAAAGCCCATGAGCAGCCCAGGCAAGCAGTCGTCCCGCTTCGAATCCATCGTCATACCCGGATCGCTCGAGCCGACGCCGCTCGAGTCGATCGTTTGGGAGAAGCTAGGCTTCTCGGTGACGGTAACCCCGTTCATGGGCGGCAGCGTAGCCGGCGAAGACGGCGTCTACGAGGCGCCTACCGTCGTAAGCGCCGGCGTCCTCCGTATGCCGCCGCAGGCCGGGGCGCTCAACTACGGCCAGGCGCTATTCGAGGGCATGAAGGCCAGGCGCGGCGTCGACGGCAGGATCAGGCTGTTCCGCGTCTCGGCCAACGCCGCGCGCATGGCGTCCGGGGCCGATCGCCTGATGCTCGCCCCGCCGACCGAGGACCTGTTCCGCAAGACCGTCGTCGACGTGGTAAGGGCGAACGTCGACTACGTGCCGCCGCTCGGCAAGGGCGCGCTCTATATCCGCCCGCTCCTCGTCGGCTCGGGCATGACCCTGGCGCCGGCCGCGTGCGGCGAGACGACGTTCGTGGTATACGTCCAGCCGGTAGGCTCGTATTTCAAGGGCCTGACATGCATAGGCGTGAAGGTCGAGGACGAGCACCAGCGCGCCGCGGCCCGCGGCACCGGATGGGTAAAGGCCGCCGGAAACTACGCCCCGTGCTTCCAGCCGACCAAGAAAGCCAAGGCCGACGGCTTCGCCGATCTCCTGTTCCTCGACCACGAGGGCAAGCGCGTCGAGGAAGTCGGCTCGGCCAACTTCGCGATGGTCAAGGGCGGCGCGCTGTACGTCGCCGATTCCCCGTCCATCCTCAAGGGTATCACGCGCGACTCGGTGATGCGCGTGGCCCGCGAGCGCCTGGGCGTCGACGTGGTGTTCGCGCCGCTGGAGCTGGCGCGCGTGCTCGGTACCGGCGACTACGCCGCGGCCGGGCCCGCCGACGAGGCCTTCTGCATGGGTACCGCGGCGGTGATATCGCCTATCGGCTCGATGCGCTGGAAGGGCAAGGACTATTCGTTCGGCTCGGGCGCGGTAGGTCCCGTCACGACGAGGATATACGACGAGCTCGACGGCATCCAGACTGGCCGCCTGCCCGATAGCTTCGGCTGGACGGAGGTCGTATCCTGACCATGGAGCATTCCGTCGCCATAGTGCCGTGCGCCGACTACGAGGTCGAGCCCGTTCGTGCCGCGGTAGCCGACGCGGTCGAGAAGGCCGGGGGCCTGGCCGTCGCCGGCAAGACCGTGCTCGTCAAGCCCAACATGCTCGCGTCCGCCGATCCCGAGCGCGCCGTGACCACCGCCCCCGAGATGCTTCGCGCCGTCATCCGGCTACTGAGGGCCGGAGGGGCGGCGCGTATCCTCGTCGGCGATTCACCGGCGTTCCAGTCCGGCGACGCGGTCGGCGCCAAGAGCGGGTTGAAAACGGTCGCCCTCGAGGAGGGCGTCGAATGGCTGGATTTCGGCGATTCCGTAGAAGTAAGCGTGCCCGACGGCCGACTCGTAAAGCGGTTCGCCATAGCACGGGCCGCGGCCGAAGCCGACCTGATAATTAGCCTCTGCAGGCTCAAGACGCACTCGTTCATGTACTTCACGGGCGCCGCGAAAAACCTGTTCGGCGTGATCCCGGGGCTTCAGAAAAGCGCCTTCCACATGCGCTTCCCCGGCAAGCGCGAATTCGGATCCATGCTAGCCGACCTCACGTTGGCCGTCGGTCCCGTCTTCTCCATCATGGACGCCGTCGTCGCGATGGAGGGGCCCGGCCCGCGCAACGGAACCCCGCGCAAGGTCGGGCTCGTGCTGGCCGGCGCTAACCCTTTTGCAGTGGATTGGGTGGCCTCGTCGATCGTCGGGTACGATCCTATGGACGTGCCGTACCTGCGCGAGGCCGCCGGGAGCGCCGTCTACGGTTTCGACTCCGCGGCGATCCGGACGGTCGGGGCGTCGCCCGAGAGCGTACGGGTGAACGACTTCAAGCTCGTGCCGATCGTCGACGAGGGCCGCGCCGCGAGGAAGGGGCCGTTGGGGCGCCTGCTCGGTAACTTAGCGGCTCCGAGGCCTTTCTTCTCGCGGAAGCGCTGCGCGCTATGCGGCGCCTGCGTCAAGATCTGCCCCGCAGGCGCCCTCGAGATAGTCGAGGGCCGCGGGCGGAAACGATACGTCGCCGTGGACTACGAGAAGTGCCTGCGATGCTATTGCTGCCACGAAGTATGTCCGGAGGACGCAATCCGCCTGCTCCGGCGGCCCTAGCCCGGCGCCGCTCCGTTTGCTATCCGGCTATCCCGGCGTTATCGTATATCCGGGAGGCAACCATGGAACTAGGTCTCAGGGGTAAGGTCGCGCTGGTCGCCGCGTCGACCGAAGGACTCGGCTTCGCGACGGCCAAGGCGCTCGCGGCGGAAGGCGCGCGCGTATGGATAGGCAGCCGCGATGCCTCGAAGGTAACCGCGGCGCTCGGGCGCCTGCGCGGCGAGGTTCCCGGCGCCTCGGTCGAGGGAGCCGTTCTCGACGTAACCGACTCGGGGTCCATCGCCGCGTGGGTTCGATCCGCGGCCGAGGCGTTCGGCGAAGGCATAGACGCGCTCGTCGTCAATTCGGGCGGGCCGAAGCCGGGGCTGTTCGCCGACCTCGACGACGCGGCCTGGAGCGGGGCCTTCGATCTTCTCGTGATGTCGGCGGTTCGGCTCGTCAGGACTTCGCTGCCGGGCCTGTCGGCGCGCGGAGGGGCCGTGCTCGTCTGCTCCTCGACGTCCGTCAAGGAACCGATAGACGGTCTCCTCCTGTCCAATTCCCTACGATCGGCTACCGTCGCCATGGCCAAGACGCTGTCCGTAGAGCTGGCGCCGAAGGGCATACGGGTTAACTGCCTCGCACCGGGCCGCTTCGCGACCGGCCGCGTGGAGCGGCTGGACAAGGCTACGGCGGAGCGCAAGGGTACGAGCGTCGAGGAGGCGCGCTCCCGGGCCCTCGCCTCGATCGCCCTCGGACGCTACGGCGAGCCCGACGAATTCGGCGAGGCGGCGTGCTGGATGCTGTCGCCGGCGGCGTCCTTCCTGACCGGGCAGGTCGTAGCCCTGGACGGCGGCCAGCTCAAGGGATCCTGGTAGGCCGGGACGCTACTCGGTCACGGCGGCCCGAGCGCCGCCCGTGATCGCGAGCAGCTGCTCGAAGGTCGTCGGTACCCCGGTGGCGTCGGTACCGGCCGCGGGGTAGACCGTCTTCCACGCCGAGAGGCTCTCGTCTATCCATATCGACGCGCCGTCCACGCCGAAGGGGCAGACCCCGCCCGGCGGATAGCCGGTGACGCGGAGCGTCTCCTCGGCGTCGGCCATGCTCGCCTTGGAACCGACGAGGGCCTTGAGCCTGCCCGAGTTGACGCGCCTGTCGCCGGCGCATACGACGAGATGGTACGCGCCGTCCTTGGCGCGGAATAATAAGGACTTGGCGATCTGGCCGACCTCGACGCCTATGCGGGCCGCGGCGAGCGGAGCGGTCGGCGTCGATCCCGGTTCGAATTCCAGTGCCGCCAGGCCCGCTCCTTCGAGGATCCTCGAGACTTTTTCGGGTATCATGGAACGATGGTGCCGCCGGCGGGCGACGATGTCAAGCGGCTGGCGGTATCGTGAGCGTTACGCGTGTGCCGCCGGAGGATTCCCACGAGAGACCGCCCCCGAGTTGCGCGGCGAGGGCCCCGGCCAGTTCCAGTCCTACGCCGCCTTCCCTCGGCTCGCCGTTTCCGTCGTCCTCCACCGTAATCGAGAGGCCGCCGGCAGCGCCGACGTCGCCATGGCGCATGACTATCGAGAGGACGCCGGCGCCGACATCGGCGAACGCGTGGCGATAGGCGTTGTCTATGAGCTCCGCGACGATAAGCCCTATCGCTATGGCGGCGGGGGCGTCCATCTCCACGTCCCCCGCGTCGATGCGGCGCCTGATCCTCGATATCTGTCGATTGAACGAGCCGGCTATGTCCGCGCAGACGTCCGAGAGGAATCCTTCCATGCGTACGCGCGGGCGGTCCGGGTCCTTGAGCGCGTAGTCCTGTACCATCGAGATAACGCTGAGCCTGGAGCGCATGCGCTCCAGCGCCAGCCGCGCGACTTCGGATTCGACCATCCTGGCTTGTATCGAGGCCAGGCTCATCGCGAATTGCAGGTTGTTCTTGACGCGGTGGTCCATCTCGTGGACGAGCGCCTGGTTGGCCTCCAGTATATCCTCCAGGGCCTTCTCTCGCCGAACCCCCTCGGAGACTTCCTCCTCGAGCTTGCGGGCGAACGACGACAGCTCGGCGTTGCGCTCCCTTATCTGCTCGACCATGCCTTCGGCGCTACGCCCGATCGAGGCGATCTCGTCGTCCTCGCCGTCCTCGCCGTCATGCAGCCGCGCGTCGGCGTCGCCCGAGCCTATCTTGTTCATGGCCGACTCCAGCTCCTCGAGCCGGCATGTTACATGGCGGTCGAACGAGCCTTTTGCCCACAGGTAGGACGCGGCTATGGCCAGGCCGATGAGCGCGAGCGAGACAGCCGCCGATACGACGACGAAGTCGCGGGCGGGGGAGCGATCGACGACCAATACGGCGTACATGCCCTTGTCCATGTAGTCGAAATCGGAGCGCGCCAGCGAGAGCGACCGGACCAGTGTCCTTGTCGGCCCGGCCGTAGACGAGACCGTCTCCCCGGCCGCGGCGCTGGATATGAGCCGCGTCAGGTCGTCGTCCACCGGTCGCTGGTCTATGAACGAGCGGTACGGGGGATCGTTCCCCCATATGAAATCCGTGGCCCTGACGAAGGGCTTAGTCGATCCGCCGCCTTGATTGAGCAGCAGGCGGATGAGTTCGGGGAACCCGAGCCCCGGGAAGCTCCTCGGTACCGCCACGTCGAGCCTCGTCGATACCTCTATGAGGTAATCCGCTCCCTCCGGGCCGTAGTACTGGTAGCTGTTCGCCTGCGACGTGAGGCTCGACATGCTCAGGCGCTGGTCGGCGAAGCGGCCGCTCCCTCGAATCCGCCGCAGGAAGCCCTTGAACTCGGGACCGAGCGAGAACAGGTTCAATCCGAGGTCCGGGGCGAACGACGTCGCCTCGATGACGCCGGAGGCGTCGATGAAGTATATCTCGCTGATACCGAGCTCGTCCGCGGAGTCCCTCAGGGAGCCCGGTCCGGCGGCCTTCGCGTCGGCCATAGCCGGGTAGCGCTCGACCAACCGCTCGATCGCGGCGTGGCCCGAGGCGACGGCGTCCATTTCCGCGCGGTATAGCATGCGGTCGAGGATGACGAGGCGGTTCTCTACCTCCTGGAAAGCGGTTTCCGTCGCGGTGTCGATGATCCTGTTCATCAGGATCGTACCGGTTGTGATGATACCGGCGCCAGCGATTAGCCCGCTGCCTATTACGGCCCGCATGAGACGCGTCGATATGTAGCGACGAAGGCTAAGCGACATGCCGAGCATGATAGCGCCCGTTTTCGGCGTTAGCAAGCAATTAGGGGCGACTGTTCTCAGAGGAAAGAGATAGGCGCGTCGATAAGCGGGCGGGATACGGAATCCGGGTCGTTGAAATGCCACCACTCCCCGTCGTACGCCTTGAACCCGGCCGCTTCCATATATCCTCGAAGCGCGTCGCGGTTGGCGAGCGCCGCGGGATCGCCGCCCCGATAGAGCTGTGACGCGCGCTCCGAGAATTCGTCGAAGCCGCTGGGCATCGGAACTTCGACGCCCTCGGCGTAGGCCAGCGTCACGTCGACGGCCGCGCCTCGATTGTGGTTGGATCCCCTCGTGGCCGGAGCCACGAAACCGGGTACGGGCATCGCCTCCCACATCCGGACCTGCGCCGACAGCGGGCGGTACGCGTCGAGCACGATGAGCCGGCGGCCCGCGGCCAGCGCCAAAGCGGAGGCGACCGCCAGCTTGCGGGCCGCCTCCGCGAGTAGCCAGGCGTCGTCGCCGTCGTAGAGCCGAATCCCGAAGACGTTGCGGTCGGTCGCGTAGCGCATATCCACGATGACGCCGGGGCAGGCGTCCGCGATCTTGACGAGTCCGTACGGGTTCATGGGCGACGATGCTACCCGACGGGCGTGCTCGTGTAAAGCGCCCAAATTCCTCGAACCTCGCGCCTGCGGGTGAACGCGGCCATGGGCGGTAGCCGCTGGACGCGTGGAACTACTGTTCCTGGTACCGCGTCTGTCCCGGGCGCAGAGTTCGAGGAACGAGCTACGAGACCCTCGAGAACGCGAACGCGGCGATGCCGAACGTGGCCAGCGCCAGGTTGACGAGCGCGCCGCAGACTTCCGCCGCGTTCCACCCGAGCGCGAGCGTCCGCGATCGGAGCGCGGGAGCCATCAGGGCGACAGCCAGCAGCAGGATCCAGAACGCGACGGCCGAGGCCTTGGTGTAGATGGCCGCCGCGCGCTCGTCCCAGGCGCGCCCCGGCCGCCTGAGCTCGATCCATCCGGCCACGGCGAAGATAAGCCAGCCGACGCCGATGCCCGTGGCCAGGCCCGCCGTGAACGCCTCGCCCATGGCCAACCTGGGCCCGAACAGTATGACGTTGACGAACATCGCCGCCAGTATGACGTTGGTGATGATAAAGCGCTTCAGGGTCATCCTGAGCATGGCGAGCATTCAGTCCTCCTTGGGTATGAACAGCCCTTCTACACGTTCACCCAGCAGGGCGGCGAGTTTCATGGCCAATGAGAGCGACGGGTCGTACCGGCCGCCCTCGATAGAGATGATCGTCTGCCTGGATACTCCGGCGCGTTCCGCGAGCTGCTCCTGGGTCAACCCCAGGACTAGCCTGCGATCCTTGACGTGGTTCAGCATATCGATCCTTTTCTATGTCAAGCTAGCTTTACATATACCATATCGCGCCGACGCCGACATGTCAAGCGAGCTTTACATACTTCGTACGTTGAGCTGGAAAAGTTCCTGAGACGGCGTATACTCGTAGTCTGCGCATGGAGGAGGTTGATCATGGCCAAGGCAAGCGGAAACTCCCGAACGGGAACCACGAAGAAGACCGGCGCGGCGACCGGGAAGGCCGCGTCGGGAAAGAAGCCGCCCGCCGCCGGGTCGCCGCAACGGCGCAAGGACCCGGCGTTCATGAAGAACCTCGAGACGGCGATACTCGACGAGTACTCGAGGACGAAGCAGAAGGCCCTGCCCGAGCCGGAACCTGTCGCTCGAACGCCGTCTGCCGAGAAAGCCGTCGCCGCGAAGAAGGTCGCGCCTGAGAAGAAGGCTTCATCCGCCAGGAAACCCTCGTCGCCGAAGAAGGCCGCCGGATCCGGTCGCAAGGCTCTCGCGGCCGAGCTGTCGTCGCTTATCCCGGATTTGGACGCCGAGGGCCTGGCCTTCCTGATAGAGCAGGCAAGGGTGCATCTTTACAATATGCGCGTCGCGGACCTGGAAACCGCGGCAGAGGAGGCTGAACGGGCGTCGTCGCGCGCCCGTTCAACCGGCGCGGCGGCCGCGAAAGGGCCCAAGGCCGCCGGAGACTCCGGGGAGCTGTCTATACAGGCCGCCAGCGACGGTTCGGCCTACGACCTCGTCCATAACGGAAAATGGAAGATGTTCACCGGCGAAGAGATGATGGCAATGGTACGCATCGCGTCGTCCAAGGATCCTGTCGATCAGGTAGGCGGACGACTCTACCGCTGGCTGTTAGCGGAACGGTCTGACGCTATCAACGACCTTGGCCTATCCGGCCTCGCCGATCCGCTACTCAAGAGGCTTGTCGCCTTACTGCGCAAGACGTTTACGATCAAGGGCGCTAAATAGCGCGACGCGGAGGCTCCTATGAGATTATCGATATACGAACGGGACGGTAAGCCGGGGATAGGACTCTGGACGGGCATCGAGCTTCGAGGCCTGGAGGCCGGTTCCGCCGGCTATCCGGGCGACCTGGACGAATTGCTGGCCTCGGGAGCCGATCTCGGGTCGGTCGCCCGCGTCTTGGCGGCGGCGCCGATCATCGATGCCGGCGCCGTACGATTCCTGCCGCCCGTCCGCAGGCCGTCCAAGATCGTCTGCGTCGGGCTCAATTATCGGGCACATAGCGCCGAGATAGGCTTCAAGGCGCCCGATTATCCCTCCTTCTTCGCGCGCTTCCCGTCCTCGCTCGTGGGGCACGGTAGCCCGATACGCAGGCCCGCGGTGTCGGAACAGCTGGATTACGAGGGCGAGATGGTCGCCGTTATCGGGCGCCGATGCCGCCGCGCGCCGGTCGGCCAGGCACTCGAGTTCGTCGTCGGCTACTCGATCTTCAACGAGGCCTCGATACGCGACTACCAGATGCGCACGTCGCAGTGGACCATCGGCAAGAACTTCGACGCGACCGGCGGCTTCGGCCCCTGCCTCGTCAGCCCCGACGAATTGCCTCCGGGGGGGTCGGGCCTGCGCGTGCGTACGAGGCTCAACGATACCGTCGTGCAGGACGGCAATACCGCCGACATGGTGTTCGGCGTCGCGGAGCTGATAGCGCTGCTCAGCGAGGCGATGACGCTGGAGCCCGGCGACGTCATCGTGACCGGAACGCCGTCGGGCGTCGGCATGTCGCGTACGCCTCCTCTGTACATGAAGCCCGGAGACGTATGCGAGGTCGAGATCGAGGGGATAGGGATGCTCAGGAACCCGATAGCGGCGGGCTAGTCGAGCTTGCCGCGGTAGCGCGCGTAGAAGAACAGGGTCGCCGTCATAAGCGCGTGGCCCATGTCCTCCGCGCCTATCATGTCGATCGCCTCGTGCTCGGGCACGAGCATGACCTCTATCTCCTCGTGCTCGTCGAGGCACTGGAGGCGCTCGAGCGTGCAACCCTCGGCGACGAAGGCGTGGAAGGTGTTGGTCATGAACGCGGGGTTGGGCGACAGGATGCCGAGCGGCACTATCATCTCGGCCCGGTAGCCCGTCTCCTCGAGGAGTTCCCTCGCTATCGCCGTCGCGGGATTCTCTCCCGGCTCTACGATGCCTCCGGGGAACTCTATGGACAGATGCTTCGTGCCGTGCCGGAACTGCCGTACCATCACGAACGATCGGCCTTCGGGAGTCTCCACTACCGGGATGACGCCGGCCCAGTCGGGCGCGTCGATGGCGAAGAACGTGCCGCGCTTGCCCGACGTGGACTGCCGCTCGCTGGAGTTGACCTTGAAGACCCTGCAATCGAGGAGATGCTTGGACGATAGGTCTATCCACGGATACGCGCTTCGCATAGAGGAAGAGTAGCCTTTCCTCAGGTCCGTATCAAGGGATAGGCCGGGAACAGAGCTCGGCCAGGAACAGCGTCGCGGCGCATAGGTCGGCCGAGCCTCCCGGCGAGATGCCCATGGCCGCGAAGCGGCGTATCATGGCGGCGTACGCGACCGCGCCGTCGCGTGAACGAGGGCCTCCGGCGGCGATGACGGCCTTGGCCGAGGAGCGGGCCATTTCGAGGGCCGCGATGCCACCTCGCGCTACGACGCAGGTGTCGTCGGCGACGCTCATGACAGCGAGGAGCACGAGTATGACGCGCTCGTCCTCGTCGTCGACGGCGTCGCCTCGGAGCGCCGGCGGCCGGCCCTCGTCGGCGAGGCTAAGGGCCAGGGGCAGCGCGGCCGACCTGATAGACGGAAAACCCAGAATGGCTTCGTCCGCGGCGGAGCGCAGGCCGTAGAGCCGCTTCGCGACTTGCCCGTTGGAGGCCGCCTCGCCGCCTCGGCTAGGTTCGCGCGATGGCTCGCGAGGAGGGAGGGCCTTGATGCCGGCGGCCAATCGCGCCGCCTCCGCGCATGTCGCGTCCGCGTTGAGACGGCTATCCGTGTAGCGCGGCGAGCCTTTGCCGCGGAGCGACGCGGCCGCGGCGCAGAGTAGCCCGAGCGCCCATATGGCGCCCTTGTGCGTGTTGACGCCGCCGGTCGCGTCGAGCATGGCCGCCTCGGCCCGGAGGCCGAGGGAGCGTAGCTCTACGGGAGACGGATTCTCCGCCATGAGCGCGAAGAATGGCTCTATAGCCGCCGCCGAGCGCCTGAAATGGCCTATATCCATATCGGTATGGGAGCCAGGGCCGAAACGGTCCACGAGACCGGGTTTCGGGGCGGCCTCGGCCTCGCGCAGCAGAGCGACGACGGCGAGCGAGGCCACCCGGTCCGAGAACGATCGCGGCGACGCGTTCCGCCCTCCGATGGAGCGGGCCTGATGAGGCCCCGAGCCGTCGGCTGTCGACGCGTACGTCGCGATCATGGTACTACGCCGTCCTCGAGCGTTTCGCCGATTTTATGGCGCCTTCTATGAAGGGCCACGCGATGGAGAAGATCGTCAGCCCGATGAGGACCTTCGTTATGGGCGAGCCGTGGAAAATCCTCATATTGCCGTCAGAGAGCATCAGGGCCTGCCTGAACGATGTCTCCATGGTCGAGCCTACGATGCCGCCTAGTATCAACGGCGCCGTCGGGATCTTGGCCTTGTCTAGGAATATGCCTATGAGGCCGAACGCTATGAGTATGAAGAAGTCGACGACGCTGTTCGTGATGGCGTACGTGCCTATGAAAGCCAGTCCGAGTATGAGCGGGTAGAGCACCTTCGCCGGGACCGAGAGGACCCGCACGAGTATGCTGGCCATAGGCATGTTGATGATGAGCAGTATGACGTTGCCGATGAACATCGACGCGATCATGCCCCACGCGACCTCGGGCTGCTTTGTAAAGAGGAGCGGCCCGGGCTGGAGGCCCAGCATGAGGAGGGCGCCGAGCATGACCGCGGTGGTACCCGAGCCGGGTATGCCGAGGGTCATCATCGGGATGAGGGCGCCGACGCTCGAAGCGTTGTTGGCCGCCTCGGGAGCCGCGAGGCCCTCGATAGCTCCCTTGCCGAATTCCTCGGGGTGCTTGGAAAGGCTCTTCTCGTTGTTATAGGCCATCAGGGCGGCCATCGTGCCGCCGGCCCCGGGCAGGGCGCCTATGAAGAATCCCAGGGGCGTGGAGCGTAGTATGGCCGGCCACGAGCGCTTCCAGTCCTCCTTGGTGAACGTGATCTTGCCGAACTTCGTCTGCATCTTGTAGCTCGGATCGTGCACCGACTTGAAGCTCTTGAATACCTCGCCGAGCGCGTATATCCCGATGATTATAATGAGGAAGTCTATGCCTCCCATCAACTCGAGGATGTTGAACGTGAAGCGGTTGACGCCCGTAAGGCCGTCCAATCCGACCGTCGATATCATCAGGCCGAAGACCATGCCTATGAAGCCCTGTAGTATCTTCTCCTTTGACATGGCGGCGGTGGCGGCCAGCGCGAAGAGCATGAGGAGGGTGTATTCGGCCGGGCCGAACTTGAGCGAGAATTTCGCTACCGGTACCGCTACGAACACCATGGCGACGTTGGCTATCATGCCGCCTATGAACGAGGCCACGGCCGACATGGCGAGCGCCGCCTCGGCGCGGCCCTTCTGGGTCATAGGGTAGCCGTCGAAGCAGGTAGCGATGGCGGCGCCGTCGCCGGGGGTGTTGAGCAGTATAGACGCGCGTGAGCCGCCGAACATAGCGCCGTAGTAGACGCCCGCCATCGTTATCATGGCTCCCACCGGGCCCATCTTGAAGGTCAGGGGCAGGAGTACCGCGACGCCCGTGGCGGGCCCGAGGCCGGGAAGCATGCCTATGATAGTCCCGAGGACGCCGCCGAGCGTCGTCCACATGATATTGATCGGGGTAAGCGCGACCTGGAAGCCGAGGAAGAGCTGGGATAATGCTTCGTTCATGTCGTCCTCCTTTCTAGATATCGAGTAGCGGCATCCTGGGGAGCTGGATGCCCAGGAGTACCGAGAAGAGGACGTATACGCCGACGCTGAAGAATACGGCGACGATCACGGTCCTCGCGACCTTCACGCGCCCGTTGACGAGGAACAGCACCGCGCCCAGGTAGAGTATGGTCGAGATCACGTAGCCGAGCGGCTCGAAGATGATCGCGTATACGAGGCTGGCGCCTATGGCGGCGGCGATCTCCTTGCCGTGCCTCGTCAGGGGCCCGAATTTCGGCGCGTTCCTGGCGCTCGGCTTTTCTTTCACGAGCAGTTCCTTGACGATCAAGACGAGCCCGAGAAAGGTCATAAGCGCGCCTAGTATCACCGGGTAGACTATATGCCCGGTCGCGCTCCCGAACGTGGCCCGAGGCAGGTTCCATGCGCTCCAACCGTACGCCACGCCTATCAGCGTCGCGATGAGGCCCGTTATCATGTTCCAGGTCATTGATCCCTCCGAATCGGAATTGAAGGAAGCCCGAGCCCGGGAGCGCTCGCTACCGGGCTCGGGCTCGCTCGGGCTCGTTATTTGGCCATGCCGAGCTCGGTGAGAATTTCCCTGGCGAGCTTGTTCTGCGCCTCGAGGAATTGTTCGAATTCGGGCTGGTCCGCGTAGTTCTGTACCCAGCCGTTGGCTTCGCAGGATTTCTGCCATTCAGGGGTCTTCACCATCCGGGCGAAGGTGTCGCGCCAGAATTTCACGGCGTAGGCGGGCATCTCGGGCGGCCCGAATATTCCGCGCCAGTTGAGGAAGTCGACGGGGATACCCTGCTCGCGGACCGTGGGGACGTCCTTGCCGATGCCGAAGCTGGGCCTGGTAGGCGCGGTGGAGGCGAGGACGCGGAGGTCGCCGGACTCTACGAGGCCTCGGACGTCGCCCAGGCCGGTGGACAGCATGTCGATGTGCCCGCCGAGGAGCTGCGCGGCGCCGGCGTTGTCCTGGAAGCTGATGAACTGGATGTTCTTGAGGCCGGTCAGGCCCGCGGCCTTCGCGACGACGAGGAACTGGATGTGGTCCATCGAGCCGGCGGCGGAGTTACCACCGAACTTGACGCTGGTCGGGTTCTTGCGGAGATCCTCGATGACCTGGGCTATCGAGGTGTACTTGGAGTCCTTGCGGACCACGAAGGCGCCGAAGTCGGTGATGAGCCTTGCCAGCGGCGTGGTGTTCTTGTACGAGAACGGGGTCGTGCCGTTGATATTGATGAACAGGAGGGGCGGGCTGTAGACGGTAAGGACGTTGTCCTTCTTCTTCATGGACTGGAGGGCGGTGAGGAATACCGCGCCGCCGCCGCCGGACTTGTTCTCTACGGGCATCGCGACCTTGACGAGACCGGTGTCGGTCAGGGTCTTGGAAACCGTGCGGATGGTCAGGTCCCAGCCGCCGCCCGCGCCGCTCGGCGCGTAGCACTCTATGGTGCGGGACGGGTATCCCTTGGCCTGCGCGAACGCGGGCGCCGTGAGGAAGGCGACCAGTACAGTCGCGGTTAGAATGCGGGTGATACGGTTCATGGCGTATCTCCTCCTTGGTAGGCGATCTCTCGTATGGTCGAGGACGGGTAGGCGCCGACGGCGCTTCCGCCCGGAGATCCTGATTCAACTCGGCCCGGCGAGCGGGCGCCGGGCGGAAGCCCGAACCCGGACAGCGTACCGAGCATCACGGCGAAGGCGGCCTCGACGGCCGCCGCGGCGTGCGACGCCCTGCCTGCGCAGACGGCGGCCGGCCCGCCGCAGACGACGCATGGCCTCGGGGGCATACAGAGGGCCGATCGCCCGAAGGGGCCCTCGGCGTCGGCGACGTCTATGTCGAGGAGCTGGCCGAGCCAGGAACCCTCCTCGATCAGCAGGGCGGCGCGCTTGAGCTCGGCCGGCTTCGAGCCCGAGGACCATAGCCGCCAGGGACCGAGGGCCCCGCCGCCCGATCCTCTGGCTATAAGGCCGAGGCGCAGGTCGCGGCAGGCGTTCTCGAAGGCTGCGGCGCCGCGCCGAACGGGCTCTTCCGAGAGTCCCCGTTCGCGCATCGAGGCCGGCATCCTCGCCGACAGGCGCACCACCGAGCGGGCGCCGCCGCCGAGAAGCTTCCTCGTCTCCCCGTCGCGGCGGTCGCGCTCCAGGAGGGTCTCCCGCTCCGTCATAGGGCCGACGCCCTCGGGCGGCGTATGGCGTCGATGATGGTGCCGTCGCGGTACTCGACGAGGCCCACTATCCTGTCGTCGAATTCGACCGGGCGGGGAGCTCCCGTGTACGACTCGGCGAGACGCTTGAGCCAGGCGACTTCCCGTATCGGCAGCCCCGCCTTCTCGAGGGTCTCGCGCAATTCGGGACGCCTCGGGTTGACCGCTATGCCGCGGTCGGTGACCAGGAGGTCGACGCTCTCGCCGGGGGTGACGACGGTCGTGACGCGGTCGAGTATGGACGGGATGCGCCCCCGTATGAGGGGCGTCACGACGACGGTCAGGGCCGCCCCGGCGGCCGTGTCGCAGTGGCCGCCCGACGCGCCTCGTATGACGCCGTCGGAGCCGGTGATGACGTTGACGTTCAGGTCGAGGTCGACCTCCATCGCGGAGAGCACGACGACGTCGAGGGCGTCGACGGCGCAGCCCTTGCGGGCCGGGTTGGCGTAGTAGGAAGCGTCTATCTCGCGGTGACCGGGGTTGGCGGCCAGGGAGCGGGCCGCATCCAGGTCGAAGCTCTGCGTATCGAGGAGGGCCCCGACGAGGCCTTCCTCGTGGAGGCGCACCAGCTGGCTCGTGATGCCGCCCAGGGCGAAGGAAGCCTTGACGCCCAGTTCCAGCATAGCCTCGCGGAGGAACCTGACGACCGCGAGGCTGGCTCCGCCGGAGCCGGTCTGCAGGGAATAGCCTTCGCGTACGACGCCGGCGGCGCGGATGGCGCGGGCGGCGCTCGAGGCGATCAGGAGCTCCCGCGGGTCGCGGGTCATGCGCGTGGCTCCCTTGCCTATACCGGCCGGGTCGCCCACGGAGTCTACCCTGACTATGGCGTCTACCTGGTCCTGGCGTATGGACGCGGGGCCTAGCGGGTAGGGCAGGATCTCCTCGGTCAGGAGCACGACTTTGGCGGCGTTACGCGCGTCCACCATCGCGTAGCCCAACGATCCGCAGGCCGACCTGCCGGCCGTGCCGTTGGCGTTGCCCCGCTCGTCGCAGGCGGGCACGCCGAGGAAGGCCATGTCTACCTTGATCTCGCCGGAGTCTATGGCCCGGGCCCTGCCGCCGTGCGAATGAATGAGCACCGGCTCGTCCATGAGGCCCGCGCTGATGGCGTCGGCGAGCGGGCCGCGAAGGCCGCTCGTCCTGATGCTCCGTATGGTGCCGTCCTTGACGCGGTCTATCAGAGGAGCGTGCGCCGTAGTCAGCGAGCTCGGCGCCAACACGAGGTCGCGCACGCCGCGGCGTGCCAGCGCGTCCACGACCGCGTTGACGACGAGGTCGCCTTCCCGGAAGTGATGGTGGAACGAGACGGTCATACCGCTCTCTACTCCGACGGCGTCGAGGGCGCGTTCGAGGCTGTCGTATACCTTCGACCCGGCGCGCTCGCTCGCCCGCGAGAAAACCCCGGCCGACCCGCCCTCTGGGGCCGGTACCGCCCGGCCTACGGCATTGACTATCATGGCTGATCCTCCCCGGCCAGCGCGAGGACGCGCCGGGCGCGCTCCACGATCGGCTTGTCTATCATCTTTCCGTCTAGCGATACGACGCCCGAGCCCTTGGCCTCCGCGTCGGCGGCCGCGGCGATGACGCGCCTGGCCTTTACGAGCTCTGCCTCGGACGGCGAGTAGACCGATAAGAGGAGGGCTATCTGAGAGGGGTGAATGACGCTCTTGCCGTCGAAGCCCAGCTGCTTGGCCAGGCGGGCCTCCCTCAAGAAGCCCTCCTCGTCGTCTACCCCGGTAAACACCGTATCGATGGCCATGATGCCGGCGGCGCGCGCGGCCATCACGAGCATGCCGCGCGCGGCCAGCAGTTCGACGCCGTCGGCGCTCCTCGTCGTGTGCATGTCGGTGACGAAGTCCTCGGCGCCTATGGCTATCGCGACGAGGCGCGGGCTGGAGGAGGCGATCTCCCGCGCGGACAGGATGCCCCGCGCCGACTCTATGGCGGCTATGAGCCCGACCGATCCCGAGGGGCGCCCGAATCGTCTCTCGGCGGCCTCGACCGCCTTCTCAACGGCGAGTACGTCCTCGGGGCTATCGGTCTTGGGGAGCCTGATCGCGTCGGCGCCGCCGGCGACGACGGCCTGGACGTCTTCGAGGCCGTACGGCGAGTCGAGGCCGTTGATGCGGACTATCCTCTCGACGCCCGCGTAGTCGTAGTCCTTGAGGGCGCGGAATACCAGGTGCCTGGCGGCGTCTTTCTCTCGCGGCGACACCGCGTCCTCGAGATCGAACATCACCGAGTCGGGGCCGTATATATGGGCGTCGCGTAGCATGGCCGGGGCGTTGCCGGGCACGAAGAGCATCGACCTGCGCAACCTCATGCCAGAACCTCCC
Source organism: Spirochaetae bacterium HGW-Spirochaetae-3 (assembly GCA_002839315.1). Taxonomy (GTDB): domain Bacteria; phylum Spirochaetota; class Spirochaetia; order Treponematales; family UBA12059; genus SZUA-370. Next base: position 68,293 of record PGXV01000008.1, on the reverse strand, counting down.
AGGGAATGTCAACGACGCCGGCGGCGCGACCCACGGCGGCCGAGAGCCTGGCGCGTATCGTCGCGTCCAAGGCGCCCTTCTCCTCTATGGAGACGTCTGCGTCCAGGACGCCGAGCGACGATAGCGTCGCTATCGCGACGGCCTTAATATCCTCGCCGTATCGGGTCGCGGACGGGCCGCGCAGCTCGAGGGACAGTCCCCCGCCCTTGTTCGGGCGTACCGTCACGCGAGCGTCGCCCGATTCGGCCGTTCCGGCCGAGGCCTCGTTCTCTATGATCATGCGTTCCTCCGCTCAATGCCGGCCGGAGCCGGCCCTTATGGTTCGTATCACCCGCTCCGCCTCTGGGGAGCGGAGCCATTCCATCGTCGTCGCCGGCACGAGCTCCGCGACTCGACCCATGTCGCCTTCCCGGATGGCGGTCCTGACCGCCGACGCGCTGATAGCGGCGCCCGCGAGCTCTACCCTGGGCATCTCGACGAGTTCGAGGCCGTGACCCGGCAGGGCCCGGGCGAGGGCCGCGTTATAGGCCTCGGTCACCGGGCAGTAGGGCTCCGTGCCTACGAAGCGCCGCCTCAGGCCGAGCGCCGGCGCGATTCGGGACGCGAACAGCTCCGCGTCCAGGGCCGCCTGCAGCTCCGAGGCTCGGCTCTTCTCCTTGAGGTAGTACGCGGGGAAGGTAGCTCCGGAGACGCAGTAGGGGCCGGCCGAGGCCACGACGACATTGCCGATATCGGCGGTTCCCGCCCTGACGAGGGCTTCCCTGACGGCTCCCGGGAAACTGGAGCGCTCGCCCGCCACGACGAGCACGAGGAGATTCCCGCCCCGGCAGGCGGCCGCCGCCCGCTCTATGAGGTAGCGGTGCCCCCGCGTGAAGGGATTGCCGTTGACTACGACGGCGCCTTCGGCCGCGCCGCCCGGCAGGAGCCCGGCTACGCCATCGGCCCACGCCGCGAACGCCTTAGGGTCGTTCTCCAGTAGGGCTACGTCCGGCGTCGAGGCGAGCGAAATGAAGCCGAGGCTCTTGAAAACGGGGGCGTTGGCCGGGCGGGTGTAGACGAAGAGTCGCCTGCGGCCCTTGGCCTCGGCCTCGGATACGACTGCCGATACCGCGCGGGCCGCCGCGCCCTCGCCTTCGCGGCCGGGCAGCACGCCTACGCACTTGATTACGTCTCCGGCGAGCGAGGCCGTGGCGATGACGGAGTCCCCGTCGGACACGACCGCCGAGAGTTCGACGTCATCCTCGAAGTCGAGGCCGAGCGAGGCGAGGAACGAGCGGAGGAATGGTCTATCGTCCGACCCGACAGGGTCGATGATCCTCGTCCTTACCCGGAATTCGTCCATGCGCGCCTCCGACTGCCGATTCTTCCTCGTCTGGGCTAGGATGCACGGGGTTTTATGAATACGCTGTCGGATGGCTTACGAATATGCCGTAGGACGGGAGGAGTGACGCTTGTAGGGGTCTGTCCTACGTGACTAGAGGATCAGCTTGTGCCGGTAGGCGTATTGGGTCAGCTGGGCGTTATTGGCCAGGTTCATCTTCTCGAGGATACGCGCCCGGTAGGTGCTCACCGTCTTGACCGATAGCTTGAGGCTGGTAGCCGCCTCTCCGACCGTGGATCCGCCGGCGAGCATCAGCATTACCTGGTGCTCCCGCTCCGACAGGAGAAGGTGGGGCGGCCGGCCGTCGCCGTTCTTGATGCCCGAGACCAGGGCCTTGCTCGCGGCCTGGCTGACATAGCTGCCTCCCGAGGCCACGGCCCTGATAGCCTCTATGAGCTCGTCCGGGGCGCCGGACTTGTTAAGGCAGCCCGAGGCGCCCAGCCTGAATGCCCGTAGCGCGTACTGTTCCTCCGGCTGTATGCTCAGCATCAGGACGGGCGTATCGGGGGCTATCTCCTTGATGTCGCGGAGCACTTCCATGCCGTCCTTGCCGGGGATGGATATGTCGAGCACGACCACGTCGAACCGTCCGTTCCTGACGGCTTCCACGGCCTCGAAGCCGTCGGAAGCCTCCTGGACGCTGCCGATATGCACGGATTCCACGAGTATCTGCCTGAGCCCCTTGCGTATGAGGGGATGGTCGTCGACTATCAGTACCCTGAGCATACCTACTCCCTCTGCCTCGAGCCCGTCCCGTCCCTCGACAGGGGGATGCTCACGAAGGCCTTCGTGCCCGTCGTCATGCCCTCGGGCGGCGACTCCAGGTAGAATTCCCCGCCCTGATGGCGAACCCGTTCCCTCATGCCGAGTATGCCCAGCGACTCGGGCGAATCGGCGGCGGAGCGCGGTAGGCCTCGGCCGTCGTCCCTCACCTCGAGCGTCATGCATCCGTCCTCGGCGGCGAAGCGCACGTCGACGCCGGTCGCGCCGGAGTGCCTGCCGACGTTGGTCAGGAGCTCCTGAAGCACGCGGAACATGGTCGTGGCCGCCTCCTCGCCCACCTCTTCGGGGGCGGGGTCTATGATAGCCCGGCATTCTATATCGGATCGCCTGCCGAAGTCTTCGAGCTGCCAGCGTAGCGCCTCCGACAGCGACAGGGTATCCAGGGCCTTCGGCCGCAGGCGCGTGGATATGCGCTTTACCGAGTCTATGGCCGAATCGACCATGACTATTGCCTCGCCGACCCGCTCCGCGAAGGCGTTGGGGGCCGGCGGGTGGCTCTTGAGCCAGGAAAGGTCGAGCTTGGCCGCGGTCAGGAGCTGCCCGAGCTCGTCGTGGACCTCGCGCGCGGCCGTCTTCCGCTCCTCCTCGCGGGCGTCCTGTATGTGCATCGACAGGGTGCGCATGCGTTCAGCGCGGGTTTCGAGCGTCTTGGTCCTCGAGCGGACGAAGGTGAAGGCGGCGAGCAGGACGGCTATTGCGCCTATGCCAATGAACTCCGACGTCTGCCAGAAAGGAGGGGCGACTATGATACGGAGCCTGGCTCCCTCGCGGTTCCAGACGCCGCCCGCGGTGGCGCCGCCTACTCGCAATTCGTAGTCGCCGGCGGCCAGGCCCCCGAGCACGGCCCTGCTCTGCGAGCCCAGTTCCATGCGCTCGGCCGGGCCGCCCCATAGCTCCACCGACAGGCGGTTCCTCGCCGGGTCTACGTAGTCGAGCACGGCGAAGTCGAGGGTGAGGGCCGCGTCCTCGGGCCGCAGTACTATGACGCCCTGGTTGAGCGCTGCCCTGAAGGCCCGCGTCCGCCTGGAGCGTAGGGCGGCGTCCGACTCGGGATGCGCGACTATGGAGACGTCCGCTATGACCACGGGCGGAGGAGCCGCGGGATGCTCGAGGTCGCCGGGGCGGAACGAGTCTATGCCAGCCGGGCCGCCGAGCAGGATGCGGCCGTCGGACGCGACAGCCCACGCGTTCTGGCTGAAACGCTCCTGGAATCCATCGGCGGGTCCCCACGAGCGTATCTCCCCGCTCGCCGGTTCCAGCCGCGAGACGCCGCGACCCGAGACCATCCAGATGTCGCCCCGCCCGTCCTCGAGGGCGCCGACGATATCGTTGCCAGCGAGGCCGTCGGCCATGCTGAGGTGCGCGAAGCGTATATCGCCTCCGACCTCGACGACGCGGTCTATGCCGGATCCGCCCGTTCCGGCCCATATTCGCCCCGAGCCATCCTCGAGGAGGCAGGTGATGGACGCGTCCGCGAGTGAGTCGGCGTCGCTGCTCGGCTTGAAGCGGGCTATGGCCTTGCCGGCGGCGGGGTCCCAGAGCGTCAGGCCGCCGTCCCAGAGGCCGACCCACATGCGTCCCCGCGAGTCCTGGAGCAAGGCCCGCACCGAGTTGCCGCTCAGGGAGCCTTCGTCCCCGTGGATAGGCCTATGGTGCGCGAATCCGCCGGTCTCATCGTCGAACCTGTCCAGCCCGCCGCCCTCGAGCCCGACCCAGAGGACGCCCGTCTCGTCGACGAGCAGCGCCCATACGGTGTCTCCTCCCAGGGAATCCTCCGTCGCCGGATTCCGGGCGAAACGCTCGAAGCCTCCCGTTGAGGGGTCGAGGCGCGCCAGGCCGGCGCCGTCGGTCCCGACCCAAACCCGGCCGTCCCTGTCTTCGGCGACGCAGATGACCCGGTCGCCCGGAATGCTCGCCGCATCGGACTCGTCGTGGGCGAAGACGTTGATCTCGCCCCGGGCCGAGGCTCTGACGAGGCCGCCCCCGTCGGTGCAGACCCACAGGGCGCCGTCGCTCGCCTCGAGTATCTGGCGTATCTCGAAGGGCGGTAGTCCGCCCTCGGGCGCGAGGCGCGCTATGGCCTTCGACCGAGGGTTGTAGGCCGCCGCGCCGCCGCCGCGGGTGCCTACCCAGACGAGACCGGAGCGGTCCACGAGCAAGGATCTGACCGCGTCGTGGCTGAGTCCCCCCGGCGACTCGGCGTCGGTCCTTACGGAGGCTAGTGCGCCGGAACCGGGGTCCAGGATACGTAGGCCTCCGTCGTCAAGGCCGGCCCAGATCCGCCCGTAGTCGTCTTTGGCCAAGGCCCGAACGAGCAGCCTGCCCGAGCCCGTTCCCAGCATCAGCGGCGACGCCCCCAGGCTGGAGGCGTCGAGCCTGAAGGCTCCCTTCCCCTCGGTGCCGACGAGTACGGCTCCGTCATCGTCGCTCGCCAGGGCCCGTACGGTAACCGTCCCGATGGAGGCTACGGCCGTAAACGCGTCCCCGTCCCTGTCGTAGCGGGCCAGCCCGGCCGTGGTGCCTACCCAGAGGCCTCCGTCGCCGTCGCAGAGGAGGGCTCGCACGGTGTCCGAGGGCAGGCCCGAGGCTGCGCCGTAATGGGCGAACGTCCCGTTGACCACGTCGAGGCGATCCAATCCCGCGTCCGCGGTTCCCACCCATATCCAGCCGTAGGTATCGTCCGCCACCGCGAAAATTCTGTCGCTAGCCAGGGAATTCGCCTGATCGGCGTCGTGCGTGAATCGCTTGAAGGCGTCGGAGTCTCGTGAGTAGCGCGCCAGGCCGCCGCCGTCGGTCGCTATCCACAGCGTACCCGACGAATCCTCATGGATATCGAAGACGAGCGAGGAGGGCAGGCTCTCTGGGTCGCCGGGAACCGGGCGGTAGACGACGATGCGGGAGCCGTCGTAGCGGGCGAGGCCGCTGAAGGTGCCCAGCCAGAGGTATCCGCTACCGTCCTGTAGCATGCAGTAGACCGAATCGCCGGGCAGGCCGTCAGCGGTACCCAGGCGCCTGAATGAAAAGCGTTCCGCCCGGGGGGGCTGATCGGCGGCCGCGAGCGGGGCGCGAAGAGCGATAACGAGCGTCGCGAGGGCCCCGAGCGCGCCGCGACGGAGGCGCCATCGTCTTCGGCTATCGATCATGGCGCTCATCCTAGCCTCGGCGCGGTCTCGCGTCAACGAGATCGCGATATATCGACGCTATCGGAAGAAACGATTTGACAAGCGCTCCCCCGCGTTGTTTACTATTCTGTCCGCCGCGCGTCCATGACGAAGTCGGCGCACTATATATCACGTATTGCCTATAAAAGGAGAGAACCTATGAAAAAGACGCTTTCCGTCTTCTGCGTCCTTATTGTCGCGTTGGCGACTTTCGGTTGCGCCAAGAAGGCCGAGCCGGTCGCGGCGCCGGTCGCCGTAGAGCCGTACAAGGTCGCCTTTATCTATATCGGCGTCCCGGGGGACCTCGGCTGGACCCATGAGCACGACGTCGGCCGCCTCCAGATCGAGGCCGCGTTCGGCGACAAGGTCAAGACCGCGTATATGGAGAACGTGCCCGAGGGCCCGGACGCCACCCGCGTCATCCGCCAGTACGCCCAGGACGGCTACGACATGATCATCGCGACGTCGTTCGGCTACATGGACCCGATGGTCGAGGTCGCCGCCGAATTCCCGAAGGTCAAGTTCATTCACTGCTCCGGCTACAAGACCTCCGACAACATGTCCACCTACTTCGGCAGGATATACCAGGCCCGTTACCTCGCCGGCATCGTGGCCGGCAAGATGACCAAGACCAATATCATCGGATATCCGGGCGCGTTCCCGATCCCCGAGGTCGTCCGCGGCATCAACGCGTTCACGCTCGGCGCCCGTTCCGTCAATCCCAAGGTGCAGGTCCGCGTCGTGTGGACGAATACCTGGTACGACCCGGTCAAGGAGCGCGAGGCCGCGGTGGCCCTGCTCGACGCCGGCGCCGACATCATCACCCAGCACCAGGACACCGTCGAGCCGCAGAAGGCGGCCCAGGAGCGCGGCATGCTGTCGATCGGCTACGACTCCGACATGCGCAAGTTCGTCGGCGACACCGTGCTGACGAGCCCGGTCTGGAATTGGGGCCCGTATTACGTCGACACGGTACGCAAGGGCATGGATGGCACCTGGAAGTCCGAGCAGTACTGGGAAGGGCTCTCCGCCGACGTCGTGCGGCTCGCCGACTTTAGCCCGCTCGTCCCGCAGGACGTCCGCGACCAGGTCTCCGTCGTCAAGCAGAAGATCGTGGGCGGAACCTGGGACGTATTCACCGGTCCGATCAAGGATAACACGGGCAAGCTCCGCGTCAACGAAGGCGCCAAGATGTCCGACGGGGAGCTCCTGTCCCTCGACTGGCTCGTCGAGGGCGTCGTAGGCAAGGTACAGTAATCTATCTATCCCGGCGGCGGCGTTCGCGGGCTCGTCCCGCGCGGCCGCCGCTCGGCCGCCGCGCGCATTACGCTGCAAAGGCGTCCCGTAGCGCGGCGGCCCGCCTCGAGGCACTATAGCTCCGAGGCGATCCTGCGGTCCGCATTCGTATTCGCCATGCCCGAATGCGTTCGATCGACTGTTTCGGCGAACATCCCTTATTAAGGCAACCACAAATGGAAGATACCGCAAACGAGGTTCCTCTCGTCGAGATGCGGGGGATATGCAAGAGCTTCCCCGGCGTCCGCGCGTCCGACGAAGTCGATCTTCGGCTGGAACGAGGCGAGGTATTGGCCCTGCTCGGAGAGAACGGCGCGGGCAAGAGCACCCTGATGAACATACTGTCCGGCCTGTACCGGCAGGATTCCGGAGACGTATTCATCCGCGGCGAGAAGGTGGACATACGGTCTCCCCGGGACGCCGCCGACCTCGGCATAGGCATGGTCCATCAGAACTTCATGCTGATCGATACCATGACGGTGGCGGAGAACGTCGTCCTGGGCATGCCGAGCCTGCCCTTCGTCCCCGACATGGCCGTCGTCAAGCGCTCGATACTCGAGCTCGGCGAGCGGTACAACATGACCGTCGATCCGGACGCGTATATATGGCAGCTGTCGGTCGGCGAGCAGCAGCGCGTCGAGATACTCAAGCAGCTCTATCGGAACGCCGAGATACTCGTGCTCGACGAGCCCACGGCCGTGCTGACGCCGCAGGAATCGCACGAGCTCAATGACGTCGTCAAGCGGATGCAGGCGGAAGGCAAGAGCGCCGTGTTTATAACGCACAAGATGGACGAGGTGATGGCCTTCGCGGACCGCGTGATGGTACTCCGCAAGGGCAGGGTCGTCGCCGAGAAGACGACCAGGGATACCGATCCCAAGGACCTCGCGCGCGTCATGGTCGGCCGCGAGGTGCTGTTCCATATCGAGAAGGGCCCGTTCGAGCCCGGCGCCGTCGTGCTGGAGCTCAAGGACGTCTGCGCCGACGACGAGCGCGGGCTCCCGGCGCTCCGCGAGCTGTCGCTGTCGCTACGGGCCGGCGAGATACTCGGCATAGCCGGCGTCGCCGGCAACGGCCAGCGCGAGCTGTCCGAGGTGATCACCGGCCTTCGCCCCGTCAAGTCGGGCGGCATCTCGATCAACTGCGTCGACTCTACCAACAAGACGCCGCTACAGATCATCAGGAGCGGCGTCAGCCATATACCCTCCGACCGCATGGCGGTCGGAGCCGTCGGCGACATGAGCGTAGCCAATAACCTGGCGATGAAGGATTACCGGGCGGCGCCTATATCCAAGGGCATCATGCTCCTTCCGAGGCGCATACTGGAATTCGCCCGCAAGATGATATCCGCGTTCAATATCGCGACCCCCTCGCCGGAGACCAGGGTAAAGTTCCTTTCGGGCGGCAATATCCAGAAAACGATACTCGCCCGCGAGATAGAGTCGTGCGGTAGCCTGCTGATAGCGGTATACCCGTCGCGGGGGCTCGACATCGGCGCTACCGAGTCGGTGCGCAACGAGCTCGTCGCCCAGCGGGACGCCGGCAAGGCCGTGCTCCTCGTCTCCGAGGATATCGACGAGATCCTGTCGGTCGCGGATACGGTGGCGGTGATGTACGACGGCCGCGCGGTAGGCGTCATGCCTACCGCCGGCGCCGATCCCGAGGAGATAGGCCTCCTCATGGCGGGCATCGACCCGTCCGAGAAGGAGACCAGGCTATGACCCTCGCGTTCGAGAAACGGAAGACAGTATCGAGGACGGCCATAGTCGTCGTGCCCGTCGTATCGTTCGTAGCGTCGCTGGTGCTGACGGGCGCGCTGCTCATGATCTTCGGGGCGAACCCGCTGGCTACATACGCCGCTATGTTCAAGGGCGCCTTCGGTTCGGGCCGGGCGCTTACCGAGACGCTCGTCAAGGCCATACCCCTGTCGCTGACCGGACTCGGCGTGGCCCTGGCGTTCCGCCTGAAATTCTGGAACATCGGCGCCGAGGGCCAGCTGACCCTCGCCGGCGTCGCGGCAACCGGGGTAGCCTTGTTCTGGAGCCCGTGGCTACCGGCGCCGCTCTTGCTGCCCGTCATGGTACTGGTCGGCTGCGCCGCCGGCGCGGCGTGGGCGGGCGTCCCCGCGTTGCTCAAGACGCGGCTGAACGTCGACGAGACCCTGGTGACGCTGATGCTCAACTACGTCGCCATACTGTTCTCCGAATTCCTGTACTACGGTCCGTGGCGCGATCCAAAGGGCTTCGGCTTCCCGGGGACGCGCATGTTCCCCAAGGAGGCCTGGTTCCCGCGCATAGCGGGGCGCGCGCACGTCGGGCTGTACCTGGCGCTGGTCGCCGCGGCGGTCCTGTGGTTCGTGCTCAACCGCACGCGCTGGGGCTTCGAGCTGAAGGTTATCGGCAATAGCCCCAAGGCGGCCCGCTACCAGGGCATCTCGGTGGAGCGCAATATCCTCCTGGCCGTGCTACTGTCGGGCGCCATCTGCGGACTCGCCGGAGTGGGCGAGGTCGCGGGCATATCGAGGCGCCTGCAGCAGGGGCTGTCGCTCGGCTACGGCTTCACGGCAATCATCGTCGCGTGGATGGCGCAGCTCAATCCGCTGGCCATTCCCTTCGTAGCCGTGCTGATGGGCGGGCTGCTCGTCGGCGGCGACCAGGTGCAGATGGTCATGGGCCTTCCGTCGTCGATAGGCCTCCTCATGCAGGGGATGATACTGTTCCCGATGCTGGCCGGCTCGCTGTTCACAGAATACCGTATCAAGCGCGTAGGCGGGCAGGCCGTCCGCGAATCCGAGACAGGAGCCGTGTGATGGGCCTCATAACTTCGCTGATAGCCATAACCCTGCGGGCCGGAACGAGCCTCGTCTACGCGACGATCGGCGAGACATACGCCGAGCGCGCGGGCATACTCAACCTGGGCCTCGAGGGCATCATGCTGATGGGCGCGGTGTCGAGCTTCGCCACCGCGTACTATACGGGGAGCCTCGGCCTCGCGATCGTCGTCGCGCTGGGCGTCGGCGGCCTCATGGCGCTGATACACGCCTTCCTGTCCATCACCATGAAGGCCAACCAGGTCGTCTCCGGCCTGTCGATCACGCTGTTCGGCACGGGCTTCGCGAGCTTCCTCGGCCAGCGCCTCGGTCCCGAGTCCAACGGCCGCTACCTGATCGGCCTTACCGGACCGCGCTTCGCGCCGATCGACGTCGGCGCCCTCGGGAAGGTGCCGATACTCGGCGCGATACTCGGGCAGGACCTGTTCACGTACGGCATCTACCTGTTGATACCGCTCGCGTGGTTCTACCTGTACCGTACCAAGAACGGACTGTGGCTGCGCGCGATAGGCGAGAATCCGCGTACCGCCGACGCGATGGGCGTCGCCGTGGACCGGGCCAAGTACGGCTACACCGTCTTCGGCGGCATGCTGACGGCGCTCGGCGGCGCCCACCTGGCGCTCGCGTACACGCCGGGCTGGTCGGAGAACATCACCGGCGGCCGAGGCTGGATAGTCATCGCCCTCGTCATCTTCTCCATGTGGAACCCCGGCCGGGCCATAACGGGCGCCCTTATCTTCGGCGGCATCAACGCGGTGCAGTTCCGGCTGCAGGCCTCGGGCACCAACGTCCCCGCCGCCTTCCTCAATATGTTGCCGTACCTGGCGACCATCGTCGTCCTCGTGGCGATAACATGGTGGGAAGCGCTCAGCAAGCGCGTCGGCTCGCCCGCGTCGCTCGGCCAACCATACGTGCGGGAGGACAAGTAGGGCCGATGCGGAGGCTCGGAACGGCGGGGGGGTATCGTCGCTTCCAGACGTCGGTAGCGTCGTCCCTCATCGCCCTGGTCGCCCTGGCGGGGCTCGCCCCGGCCTGGGGCGACCCGTCTGACGGCCAATCCTACGGGCTGGACGACGCTCCGTCCCGCTACGAGATACTCCGGGTGGCGGTCGCGCCCGCCTCGCCCCCGCTGCAGTTCGTCGACGAGTCGGGCCTGCCTTCCGGCTTCCTCGTCGATGTGGTGAACGCGATCGGCCAGGCCGGCGGCATGGCCGTCGCGCTGTTCCCGATGGACGTACCGGCGGCCGAGGAGGCGCTCGCTGCCGGGACCGTCGACGCCATACTCGGCCTGCCGTATTCCGCGGGCGCCCACGGTCCCGTCGCCATGTCGGAACCGCTGCTGGCGTCAGCCATAGCCGTCGTTTCGATAGCCGGCGACGAGCGCTACGCCGACGGCGTCGCCCGCCTGGCCGACGGAGTGCTGGCGCTGACGAGGGATTCCCCCGCCTACGACTTTCTCAAGGCTATCCGCGCGGTACGCTTCAACGAGACCAGGACGCCGGCGGACGCGCTCGAGCTGCTCGCCGTCGGCCGGGCGGACGCCTTCCTCGAGGACAGGGTCGTCGCGGCGTACCTCCTCGAGGGCCGTGGCGACGCCGATCGCTACGCGATGACGTCGTCGTATTGGCTGCCCGTCGAGTACGGCATGGCGGTGCGGGCGGGCGACGACTATCTCCTGTACCGTATCAACCAGGGACTGCGCGATATCAAGGAGTCGGGCGCCTACAGCGCGGCCCACGAGCGCTGGTTCGACGACTCCGAGCTCGCGGTGCGGCGCCGCCTGCGCTACGCCGTGCTGGCCTTCGGCGTAGCGGCCTCGCTCTTCGTGCTCGGCGGCGGGGGCGTCTTCTGGTGGAACCGCCAGCTCGCGTCCCGCGTGCGCGCCGGGACGGCCGAGCTGCGCGCCGCCAACGCGACGCTCGAGCGCCTGGTCGGCGAGGCCGAGGACAAGAAGCAGCTCATCGCGCAGATACTGGAGAGTAGCCCCCGCGGGCTCGTCACCTGCGATTCCGGCGGCGTCGTCTCGGTGTGCAACGTCAGGGGGCGCGAGATCGGCCTCCTCGACCCTGATCCCGTAGGCCGGCGGTACTCCGAGTATCCCTTCCTCGCGCTCTTCCTGCCGCCCGAGCGGGTCGCCCGCGTGCTTTCCGGCGAGGTCATTCCCTTCGACGTCAGCGAGTGGACGCGGCCTGACGGCGCTCGCCTGAACGTCAGGCACGGGCTCTATCCGCTGGTCGACCACGAGCGCCGCATCGTCGGGCTCATCTTCTCGTTCGAGGACCACACGAGCGAGCAGGCGATGCGCGTGCGCCTGGCCGAGCGCGAGAAGGACGAGGCCCTCGGCCGCATCGTCGCTGGGGTGGCCCATGAGATACGCAACCCGCTGACGTCCATAAAGGCCTTCGTCGAGCTGCTGCCGCGGAAGATGGGCGACCCGCGCTTCATGCGCGAGATGGGCTCCGTCGTCCCCCGCGAGGTAGAGAGGATGGACAAGCTCATACGCGATCTCATAGACTTCGCGCGGCCGAGGAAGCCGGTGCGGACGGTCGTCGACATCGGCGCGCTGTTCGGGTCGTGCCTCTCGCTGGCGGCCCCGTCGCTGGCTAAGCGCGGCGTGACGATAGGATCCGAGATCGAGCCGGGGCTGCGCGTCTCCGTCGACGCCGATCAGGTGCGGCAGTGCGCCATGAACTTCATACTGAATTCCGCCGACTCGGTAGAGGCCCTTCGCTCCGGAGCGGGCGCCGGCTTTACCGGCGACGGCCGCCTCGATATCCTGATACGGGCGAGCTCGGTCGCCAACGCGGCGCGCGTCGAGATCGTGGACTTCGGCTGCGGCATTGACGCGGCGACGCTGGCCAGGGTCTTCGAGCCGTTCTACACGACGAAGCGCGGCGGCGTCGGACTCGGATTGCCGCTATCGAAGCAGTACGTCGAGGAGAACGGCGGCCGCCTGGAGATACGGAGCGCCATCGGCGAGGGCACGGTCGTCGCCATGGAGTTCCCGCTGGAAGGACGCTAGGCATGGACAGGATCCTTATTATAGACGACGAGGCGGCCATCTGCTCCTCGCTCGCGTTCGCCCTCGAGGATACGTACGCCGTCTCGACCGCGGTGGACGCGGCCTCGGGAATCAGGATGGCCTCCGACGACGGCTTCGACCTCGTGCTGCTCGACCTCCGCATCGGGGCCGACGACGGCATCGAGGTGCTTTCCGCGCTACGGCGCCTTCCCGATCCCCCGGTCGTCATCATGATGAGCGCCTACGGTACGATCGAGTCGTCGGTGGAGGCGATGAGGCGCGGGGCCTTCGGCTACCTGCAGAAGCCGCTGCGCATGGACGAGCTGGCCGCCCAGGTGGTCCACGCCCTCGAATTCGGGCGGCTCAACCGCCGCGTCGTCCATCTTAACCATGAACTGGAGGCCCGGTACGGGTACGGCGGGATACTGGGCAAGAGCGCCGCGATGCGCCGGGTGTTCGAGTTGGTCGAACGCCTGAAGGACGTCGACACGACCGTCGTCGTCCGGGGCGAGAGCGGCACGGGCAAGGAGCTGATATCCCGCGCGCTGCACTATTCCGGGAAGCGCAAGGCTGAGCCCTTCGTAGAGATCAACTGCGGCGCCATCCCCGAGTCCCTGCTCGAGGGAGAGCTGTTCGGGTATCGGCGCGGCGCTTTCACCGGCGCCGTCGACGCCAGGCAGGGCAAGTTCGCGTTCGCCGGCTCCGGTACGCTCCTCCTCGACGAGATAGGCGACATGCCGCTTCCGCTCCAGGTAAAACTCCTGCAGGTGCTGCAGCAGAAGGAAGTGACGCCGCTCGGCGCCAACCAGCCCGTCAAGGTCAACGCCCGGGTCGTCGCCGCGACCAACGCCGACCTCGCGTCGCTCGTCGAGTCCGGCGGCTTCAGGCGCGACCTGTTCTTCCGCCTCAAGGTCGTAGAGATATTCGTGCCGCCGCTAAGGGATCGCCGCGAGGACATTCCGCTACTCGCCAACTATTTTATAGCATCGTGCTCCAAGGACCTCGGCAAGGAGGTCCACGGGCTTTCCGGCGAGGCCGCGAGAAGGTTGCTGGAATACGATTATCCGGGAAACGTCAGGGAACTCGCCAACGTCATAGAGCATGGCGTGCTGATGGCCGACGGGCCGACGATAGGCCTGCGCGATTTGCCTCCCGGGTTCGGCGGTTCTCGGTCTGTCTGCGCGGAGCCCGCGGACGCCGATATCGCCGCGTTCCTGGGCGGCAAGAGGCTCGCGCAGGTAGAGGCTATCGCCATCAAGGCCGCGCTCGAGCGGAACGGGGGCCGCCGCAGGGATACGGCGGAGAGCCTGGGCATTAGCGAACGCGGCCTGCGCAACAAGATAAGCGAATACGGCCTGAACCAGGTTCGATAGGAGCGGCATAAATTGCCGGCGATGGCAAGAAATGCCGGCGCTCCGCCATGCGAGCGACATCCCCGCCTTCGGTCCGCATAGGAAAAGAACAAGCGACTTCCTGCGTGATTGCTTACGGCCACGATACTTACCTCGGCTCCACGCAATGGCCGACGCCGCCGGGCTAGTTACTGGCACGGTTCGTGCTAGTAACTAGGTGCCCTAGTCTCAAGGAGGTATTATGAAGCATTCCAGGTTAATCGCCATCGTGGCGATCGTCGCCGTCGTCGCCATCGCGTTCGGTTCGTGCGCCAAGAAGGAAGAGGCGCCGAAGCCCGCCGCGATCGACAAGAACTCCGTGTTCATCACCGTCGCGTCCGGCCCGACCAGCGGCCTCTATTATCCGATAGGCGGCGGCTTCGGTAGCGTCATCGCCAACGACATCGGCTTCCGCTCGTCGGTGCAGTCCACCGGCGCGTCCGTCGAGAACATCAACCTCATCCTCAACAAGAAGGCCGAGATAGCCATCGTCATGTCCGACGCGGTACTGCAGGCGTACGACGCCTTCGGCGCGTTCCAGGGCCAGGAGCCCAAGAAGAACCTCCGCGGGCTTATGAGCCTGTACCCCAACTACGTCCAGCTCGTCACCACCGAGGCCTCCGGCATCAAGACCTTCGCCGACCTCAAGGGCAAGCGCGTCGGCGTGGGCGCCCCCAATTCCGGCGTCGAGGTGAACGCGCGCCTGATGTTCGAGGCCCACGGCATGACCTACGACGATATCCGCCCCGACTACCTGAACTACGGCGAGGCTATCGACCAGATGCGCAACGGCCTCGTCGACGCGGCCTTCGTAACGAGCGGCATCCCCAACTCGACGGTGATGGACCTCGGCACCACGAACAAGATCCGCATCATCCCGATCGAGGGCGAGGGGATGAAGAATCTCCAGGAGAAGTATCCCTTCTTCACCGCGTCCGTGATACCGGCCGGCACCTACAACAACGCCGCCGACATCAACACCGCCACCATCATGAACATCCTGATCGTCCAGAAGGACCTGTCCGACGAGGTCGTCTACATGATGACCAAGGGCTTCTTCGAGAACATCTCCAAGATCCAGGATACCCACAGCGCCGCCAAGAAGCACATAAACCTGGAGACCGCCCTCGACGGCATGGTCGTCCCGCTGCATCCGGGCGCCGCTCGCTACTACAAGGAAATCGGTAAGCTGAAGTGATGCGGGGACGCGGACGCATCGTCGCGGTCGCCGTCGCCGTCGCGGCGATGACCGTCGCGGCGCTGGCGACCGCATCCCTGCGCTCCCTCGCCGGCGGGCTGGAACTCGTCGTATCGGTCCAGTCCGACGGCCGGCGGCTCCTGTCCGTACCGGCCGCCGCCGGCGACCGGCTCGAATTCGAGTGGATACACTCGGTGGAGCATTTTCCCTGGTTCGAGTATTTCGACGTCGCCCCCGGCGGCGCGATCGTGCTGCGCGAGACCCGCATCGGCGGGTTCGGCGCCGGCGTGCCGTACGAGCGCGGGACGAGCGCCCGCGTGGAAGACGGCTTCGTCGTCTATAGCGGTATCGACGAGACCTTCCCGTCGTACCGCTGGATCAATTCCCAGACCGCCGTGGCGGCCATATCCCTGAACGGGAACGTGCTAGCGCGCGGCTCGGACCTACCGCACCACGAGGCCCTCGAGCTGCGGATACAACAACGGAGGTAACGCCTTGAGCGAGACTATGAAAGCGGCGGGTTCGCCGGAATTACAGAAGAAACTACTCGAGGAGTACGATTCCGAATCGAGGTACCGCGAATTCGGCGGTAAGGTCGCGGGTTTGTTCGTCAAGGCCTTCGCGATACTCGTCGCGCTGTACCACCTGTACGGCGCCGTATTCGGCACGCCCGTGACGCTCAAGCACCGCTCGCTCCACGTCGCGATGATACTCGCGCTCGGCTTCGTCTTCTATCCGGCCAGGAAGAAGGCTTCCCGGTCCAAGGCGGCCTGGTACGATATCGCGCTGGCCCTGCTCGCGGCCTCGACGACTATATACGTATTCCTCAACTACATAGGCATCGTCGGCCGCGCCGGCATGCCGAACGCGGCCGACCTCGCGTTCGCGGCCGTGCTGATCGTTCTCGTGCTCGAGGGCGCCAGGCGCGTGACCGGCTGGGCCCTGCCCGTACTCGGCGTCGCGTTCATGCTGTACGCGATGTTCGGCAGGAGCCTGCCGGGGTTCTTCGGCCATCGAGGCTATTCGTGGTCCGACCTGTCCAGCTTCCTCTTCGTGTCTACGGACGGGATCTACGGTACGGCCGTCGGCGTGTCCGCCTCGTACATCTACCTGTTCATCCTGTTCGGCGCCTTCATGGAGAAGTCCGGGATGGGCCAGTTCTTCAACGACATGGCGCTCGCGCTCGCGGGGCACTCCAAGGGCGGGCCGGCCAAGGTCGCCGTGATAGCCTCCGGCTTCCTCGGCAGCATCAACGGCGCCGCCGTGGCCAACGTCGTCACGACCGGCACGTTCACGATACCGCTCATGAAGAAGACCGGCTACGACAAGGAATTCGCCGGCGCCGTCGAGGCCTCCGCGTCGGTAGGCGGCCAGCTGCTGCCGCCGATCATGGGCGCCGCCGCCTTCATCATGGCGGAGGTCCTCGGCATCCAGTACAAGACCATAGCCGTCGCGGCCATCCTGCCGGCCCTGCTGTACTACATCGGCATCATCGCGCAGGTGCATATACGCGCCAAGAAATGCGGCCTCGAGGGCATAGCCCGCGAGAACCTGCCCAAGGCGCTGGACGTGCTCAAGGAGCGGGGCCACCTCCTGATACCGCTCGTATTCCTGGTCGTCATGCTGTTCGCGTCCGGCAAGACGGTCATCTACTCCGCGTTCATGACGATACTCGTTACGATAGCCTCGTCGATGCTGCGGAAGAATACCAGGATGAGCCTCAAGGACGTCGGGGACGCCCTGTTCGAGGGTACGCGGTCGATGATACCGGTAGCGATAGCGTGCGCGTCGGTCGGCATCATCATAGGCGTCGCCAGCCTTACCGGCTTCGGCCTCTCCATGGCCAGCGCCATCGTCGCGCTCGGCGGCAAGAGCCTGTTCCTGACGCTCGTCTTCACGATGGTGGCGTGCATGATCCTGGGCATGGGCCTGCCGAGCATACCCGCGTACCTGATCACCGCGACCATGGCCGCGCCGGCCCTCGTCCGCCTCGGCATAGACCCGCTCGTGTCCCACCTGTTCGTATTCTACTTCGCGATGTTCGCCAACATAACGCCTCCGGTCGCGCTGGCGTCGTTCGCCGCGGCCGGCATATCCGGTGGCAGCCCGATGAAGACGGGCCTTACGTCGCTCAAGCTGTCGCTCGCGGGCTTCATCGTGCCGTTCATGTTCGTGTACAACGACGCGCTCCTCCTGCGCGCCTCGAGCTTCCTCGAGGGCGCCGTCGTCATGTTCACGTCGATCATAGGCGTCATCATGCTGGGCGGCGCCATCGAGGGCTACCTGATGTCGAAGATGAACGTGATCCTCCGGGTTATGTCCCTCGCGGGAGCCATTCTCCTGATGACGCCCAATAACTCGCAGGACCTGTACGGCGCGGCGCTCGTGGCCGTCGTACTGGCCGTCCAGCTATTCCAGGCGAGGAAGGCCCGAGTAGAGGCCTGCGAGGATACCGTAGCCAAGGCGTAAACCGGACTTGCGCGCCGCTACGCGCGCGGCGTATCCTTGCCGCATGCGGGCAAAGCACGTTTTCGGCCTCACACCGTGGGGCCGATTTTTTATAGACGCGATGGAGGCCCTGGCCGATGAGGGCCGCCTGGCCCGCGGCCGTTCGTACGCGGGCAACGGCGCCGTCCTCGAGCTCGAGCTGAAGGGCGGACTGGCGCGCGCGCGCGTCGCCGGCAACTATCGGCCGTTCTATACGGTCGCCATACGGTTCGAGCCTCTGCCGCCAGGGCAGGCTTCCGTCGTTCGCGACGAAGTGGACGCCGACCCCCTCTTCCGAGGCCGCATCGCGGCGGGTGAGCTGCCCGCCGGCTTCCTCGAACGGCTGGAGGCCGCTGGCGTATCGCTGCTGCCGTCCCGTTGGTCGGATATGGCGCGTTCATGCGACTGTCCCGACTCGGGCGACCCGTGCAAGCACATGGCCGCGGTCTACTACGTCATCGCCCAGGAGATAGACCGCGATCCGTACGGTTTATTCCGTCTCCGGGGCGTCGACCTCGGCGCGGCCGATACGGGCGGAAGCGCCAGGCCGGACGTCCCGGTCCGCGCCGTGCCTGACCCCGTTCCCGTCCGCCTCGTTACGCCGTGGCCCGATCCGGAGGGACTATCAGATCCGCTGGCGCGCGCGGGGCCGCTGAACCCGTACGTCGCCGCCATACCAGCGATGCTGCCGCCCTCGCGCGGCCTGGCCCCGTTCGACCTGCGCGTAGTCTGTACAGCCTTCTATCACCGGGCCGCCGCGCTCTGCCCAGAACTGCTCGCGCCCCGTCCCTCCGACGCCATGGACGGCCCGCGGTCGAGGACCTTCGCGGCGGCCCGCTTCGACGTGGTCCCGGCCTCGGACGGCTCGCCCCGAGGCCTTCGGATCGCGTCGCCGGTACTCGGTCCGCGCGGCGAGGCGGGGCCGCTCGCGGCGTCACGGCTCTTCGCGGCCTGCGGCGAGCGCGACGGTAGCGCCTCGTACCGTTTCCTGCGCGCGTTCTTCTCCGCGGCCCGCTCGCTGGCCTCCGCCTGCGCGTTCACGCCGGACGTAAGGGAAGAGGGCGGGCGGTTCTCGGTAGTCTGGAAGCCGGCGCGCTTCCTATCCGACGTCGACGCGCTGCTGTCCGCCCTCGAGCCGGTCGCGACGGCGCCGTCGCCCGCGGGCGATTCGAAGACGGTCCCCGACCGCCGCTCGACTATCGATACGCTCGCCGCCGCCTTCCTGACGGAGCTCGCCGGCGCCGTCGGCTTTACCCTGGGCTCGGTGAGGGAGAACGGCGACCCCGCCGCGCGCGCCCTGTTCGGGACCCGTTCCGTACCCTGCGCCGCGCCCGGCCAGAGGGCCCTCCCCGGCGCCCTGGACGCGTGGCTGTCGGTCTACGACATGGCCGCGGACAGGACGCCGCTGGAGCTCAAGGTGTCGGCCTCGAGGACGGCGGCGTCGGGAGGCGAGGAGCCGTCGTATCGGCTGTCCGCGTCGGTCGTCGGCGAGGACGGCTCCAGGACGGCGCTCAGGCGCGCGGCCCGTTCCGGCGGCAAGGGCGCCGCCGACGCGCTGGCCTTCGCGGCCCTGCTGTCGAACTTCGTACCCGCCCTCGGCAGGCTCGGCGTCGACGCCTTCGCCGAGCTCGACGGGAAGGAGCTCGCCGACTTCGTCGTAGACGCGGCGCCCTTGCTACGGCGCTTCGGCGTCGCCCTCGTGCTGCCCAAGGAGCTCAGGCGCCTGGCGACCCCGAAGCCGGCGCTGCGCGCCACGAGGAAGGCCGGGCTCGTATCGTACCTGGACATGGCGACCGCCTTCAGCTTCGACTGGACCGTGGCGATAGGCGACGAGCGGCTGAGCCCGGCCGAATTCTCCGCGCTGCTCGAATCGGGCCTCCGCCTCGTACGCTGGCGCGGCGAGTGGGTGCGCCTGGACCCGGGAGAGGCGGCCAGGGTGCTCGCCCGCGTATCGGCCCGCAAGGCCCCCGGAGCGATGGAGGCCCTGCGTACGGCGCTGTCGGGCGACGCCGAGGCCGACGGCGAGCTCGGCGCCGCGGTCGATTTCCTCGTCGGCCCGGGCCGCCTCGCGGCCGACGAAGCCCCCGTCCCCCCGTCGCTCCTCGCTACGCTCAGGCCCTATCAGGAGCGAGGCTATCGATGGATGCTCGGCAACTTCGAGCGCGGCCTCGGCTGCCTGCTCGCCGACGACATGGGCCTCGGCAAGACCGTGCAGACTATCGCCGCGATCCTGGCGCTCAAGGAATCGGGCAGGCTCGAGGGCGGGGCGCTCGTCTGCGCGCCCGCGTCGCTCCTGACGAACTGGGAACGGGAACTCGGGCGTTTCGCGCCGTCGCTGTCGCTATGCCTGTACTACGGGCACGCGCGCAGGCGGAAACCGGCCGACGTGACGCTTACCAGCTACGAGACGTGGATACGCGACCGGAAGAAGACGGCCGGCGTCGAATGGAGCCTCGTAGCCCTCGACGAGGCCCACTACATCAAGAATCCGGATTCCGCCCGGGCCAAGGCGATCAAGGCGGTCAAGGCCGAGCGGCGGCTCGCGCTGACCGGCACGCCGGTCGAGAACAACCTGGCCGAGCTGTGGAGCGTCTTCGACTTCGCGTTGCCCGGCTACCTCGGCACGCTCGCGCGATTCTCTGCCGAGTACCGAGGCCCTATCGAGATAGACCGATCCGAGGCGTCTGCGGACGCGCTCCGCAAGGCCATAGCCCCGTTCATAATGCGCAGGCTCAAGACCGACGCCGCGGTGGCGGCCGACCTGCCTGACAAGATCGTCGTCGACGAGTACGCCGAATTGACGCTGGAGCAGGCCGCCCTGTACGAGGCCGTAGCGAGCGAAGGCCTCGGCAACGTGTCGTCGGCCGGAGCCGAGTCGCGGCTCGGCCTCGTGCTCGCGCTGATCACCGCCCTCAAGCAGGCGTCGAACCATCCCCGGAACTACGACAAGGAGAGCTCCGGCACTTCCGAGCGATCCGGTAAGTCCAGGCTCCTCGTCGCGCTGCTGGAGTCGGCGTTCGAGGCGGGCGAACGGGTTCTCGTGTTCAGCCAGTACGTCGAGATGCTCGACGTACTGGCGGGCATCGTCCGCGACGAGCTCGGCGTCGAGCCCTACCTGCTCCACGGCGGCATGACCAAGAGACGGCGGGACGAGCAGGTCGACCGCTTCCAGTCGGAGCGGGGCCCGGGAGTATTCCTCGTCAGCCTCAAGGCCGGCGGCGTCGGGCTCAACCTGACCGCGGCGACGCGCGTCGTCCACTACGACCTCTGGTTCAACCCGGCGGTGGAGAACCAGGCGACGGACCGGGCGTTCCGCATAGGCCAGAGCCGCAACGTCTTCGTCCATCGCCTCATTACCCGCGGCACGATAGAGGAGCGTATCGACGCGATGATAGCGTCCAAACGGGAACTGTCGGAACTGACGGTACGCTCGGGCGAGTCGTGGATAGCCGAGCTGGGAGACGACGAGCTGCGCGATCTCGTGGCCCTTCGTCGATGATCCCGCGCGGAGCGGCGTTGCGCGAGCGGGGGCAAAGGTAGTATCATCCCCGCGTCGGCACGGTCCTCCGCGCCGACTGGAGGCTTACCTTGTTCGAGTACGTCGTCGCCGCGAACCCGGACGCCCGCGTCATGCGCCGCGCCGCGTCCGCCCTGGAGGGCGGAGGGCTCGTCGTCGTCCCGACGGACACCAGCTGGAGCGTGCTGTGCTCCATAGCATCGAAGGCAGGCATCGCGAGGCTCAAGCGCCTGATCGAGCCGGGCCGCGACCGGCCGCTTACCGTGATGTGCTCGTCGATAGCCCAGGCCTCGGAGCTGTGCGAAGTGTCGAGCGCCGCCTTCAGGGTGATGAAGCGGCTTACGCCCGGGCCGTACGTGTTCATCCTGCCGAGCTCCAACAAATCCGCGAGGACCCTCGACCTCAGGCGCGCCGAGCTGGGCGTGCGCATACCCGACCACCGCGTGCCCCTGGGCGTCATCGAGGCGCTCGGCTGCGCAGCGCTTTCGCTGACCGCCAAGCGCTCTATGCTCGACCCCGATTCCCCGGCTCCCGACTATCCCGAGGAGGCCCTGTTCTCCGGCGGATGGGAACTCGAGGACCTGCCCGGCGTAGACCTTATACTCGACCCCGGCGAGGAGAACGAACGTCGCCTGGGCACCGTGCTCGATATCCGCTCCGGCGAGGTCGAGGTCCTGCGGCCCGGCGCCGGCCCGTACCCGGCCTGACCGGTGGTCAGCCCAGCGCGACGACGACGAGCCTCCGCTCGCCTTCCGGCAGCGCCGCGACCGTCTCGTCTCCGGGTTTCCTGCTTATCAGCGCCCTGGCTATCGGGCTCGTCCAGCCTATGAGCCCCCGCTCGGGATCGGCCTCGTCGACGCCGACGATGCGGTAGGTCGTTTCCGTCCCGTCCGCGTCACTCACCGTGACCGTCGCGCCGAACCGCACCCGGTCGTATCCGCCGGCCGGCGGTTCTACGGTCTCGGCGATGGACGCCATCCTCGACAGGTACTCGATACGCCGGTCGACGCGCCCCAGCGTACGCCGCGCGTTGGACAGCGACTCGGGCGCGGCGTGGCCGCCGTCCTTGCCGAGGCGATCGATCTCCGCCGCCAGCCGGGGCCGCTCCTCCGTCTCGAGGGAACGAAGCTCGTCGGCCAGCGCGGCGGCGCCTTCCGGAGTCAGGTAGTTACGCGATCCCGGCGGTATCGGCACCTTTATCTCCGGCGCCTCGTCGTCGGCCGCGTCGTACTGGTCGTCTCCTACGAATGCCCTGGACATGCAGCCTCCACGGCCACAGTATACCACGGGTTTCGGCTTGCCCGCTCGCCGGAGCCGTGGTACAGTCGCCCCCATGCGAACCATCATCGACGACGTCCCCTCGGTGGATCCCGATTCCGCGGCCGGTCCGGCCTGGGATCTTTCCAGCGAGTACCCATCCATCCAGTCTTCCGAATTCAGGAACGATATAGCGACCGTGGAATCCTCGATAGCCTCGCTCGAGGCCATGGGGGCGGCCGCGGGCGCCCGGATCGACGAGGCGGCCGGATTCGACCCCGCCGTCGACGCGGTTACGCTGGCGGATCTCCGGCGCTTCGCCGTGGCCGACGCCGCGGCCAGGGAATTACTATCGAACCTCGCCGTCTACGCCGGTTGCGTATTGTCCACCGACGGATCGGACGCCGCCGCCGCCGCGATGCGCGGATTCCTGGACGGCCTGTCCGCCAGGCTCGGCGCCGCCTCCGCTTCGCTCTCGCTCGCGTTGACGCTCTGTCCCGCGAGCTTCTTCGAGGCCTTCTGCTCGGCTCCCGAGACAGCGCGCTTCCGTTTCGCTCTCGGCCAGGAGCGCAAGCGGCGCGCCCGCGCGCTGCCGCTACCGGCCGAGCGGGCGATCGCCACGCTGTCCGCCGACGGCCTGCACGCGTGGGGCGGCCTGTACGACGGCATCACCGGCAAGCTCAGGTGCCGCGTACGCGGCGTAGACGGCTCCGAGTCGAGCGTCGGCCTCGCCAAGGCGGCCAGCCTCCTCAAGCGGCCGGAACGCGACGTACGCGAGGGAGCGTGGCGCGGCATCAACGCCGCCCTGTCGGTGCACGCCGATTCCTTCGCGGCCATCCTCAACGCGATCTCGGGCTGGCGCGGATCGGAAGGATCGCTCCGGTCCCATACCGAGCCCGTCCACTACCTGGACGGCGCGCTGCATCAGGGCCGCCTGTCCCGAGCGACCCTCGACGCGCTGACGGGCGTCCTGCGCGAATCAAGGGAACTCGGGCGACGCGCGCTCCGGGCGCAGGCTCGGCTGTACGGCGTCGATCGGCTCGGCCCCTGGGACATACTGGCGCCCGCCCCGGCCGACGAAGGCGCTCGGGCGAGCGCGATAGCGAACATTCCCTTCGAGCGCGGCCTCGGCATCGTACGCAGGGCGTACGCGTCCGTCGACCCGGCCATGGGCGCCTTCGTCGATTCGATGGCCGCGGACGGCCGGATAGAGGGCCGGGTCAAGGACGGCAAGCGGCCCGGCGCCTTCTGCACGGAGTTCCCTCGCTCGCGCCGGCCCTTCGTCTATACGACCTACCAGGGCGCCCTGTCCGAGCTTTCGACCCTGGCCCACGAGCTCGGCCACGCGTACCACTGCGAGGCGATGCGCGACATCCCGCTCTCAGAGTCTGATTACCCGATGACGCTGGCCGAGACCGCCAGCACCTTCGCCGAGACCGTGCTCGGCGAGCTCCTCGCCTCCGAGGCCTCCACCGACGCCGAGATCATCGAGCTCGCGTGGTCCGACGCGCAGGACGCCGCTACCTTCCTCGTCAACATACCGGCCCGCTTCGAATTCGAGAGCCGCTTCTACGAGCGCCGACCGGCCGGCCCCGTCGGCCCCGACGAGCTACGCGCGCTGATGAAGGACGCGTGGGCCGAGTGGTACGGCGACTCGCTGTCCGGCTACGACGAATGGTACTGGGCCTCGAAGCTGCATTTCCACAAGACCGGAGTCAGCTTCTATAACTTCCCGTACTCGTTCGGATACCTGTTCAGCCTCGGCGTATACGCCCGTCGCGAGGAGCTCGGAGACCGTTTCCATGGGACGTACGTCGCGATGCTCCGCGATACCGGCAGGATGGAGGTCGAGGAGCTCGCGGCCAGGCATCTCGGCGTCGACCTGTCGAGGCCCGATTTCTGGCGGGCCAGCGTCGCGATAGTCGCCAAGAAGGTGGAACGATTCGAGCGGCTCGTTACCGCGAAGGCTTCGCTGGAGTAGGGCGGATACTCTGCCTGCGCAATGAGCGCGTGGCTACGCTCTCCCCACTCGCACCTTCGAGCGCCGCATGGTGCCCGTTGTCGACGGCGGGGTACCCATCGAGCGCGGCGGGGTCAAATTGAAGAAGTGATCAGTGATCCGTAATCAAGAGAGGGCTATCTTCCACAGATCACCGATCA
Organism: Spirochaetae bacterium HGW-Spirochaetae-3; assembly: GCA_002839315.1. Classification (GTDB taxonomy): domain Bacteria; phylum Spirochaetota; class Spirochaetia; order Treponematales; family UBA12059; genus SZUA-370. Next base: position 43,810 of record PGXV01000008.1, on the reverse strand, counting down.
CAGATAACTCTTTCCCTGACGCCCTGCCATCGTAGCGGTATAAGTCTTTTCTTTCGTGGCGGGGATGGATGCGAGGCGCGACGCCGGACGGAAGCGAAGGCGTA
>PGXV01000008.1:0-43617 GCA_002839315.1 Spirochaetae bacterium HGW-Spirochaetae-3 | reverse complement strand
TTCGTGGCGGGGATGGATGCGAGGCGCGACGCCGGACGGAAGCGAAGGCGTACTCCTGTACGTCGAGCGTACCGTTCGGCGGAGCAACGAAGCAGACGCCCCGCCACGAAAGAAAAGTTATTCTTCGTGCTTCGTGGCTGCCTTATCCCGCTTCTCCTTACGCTTCTCCATCATCGTTTTCTGGGGTTTCTTCTTGGGTTCCTTGGCCTGTTTGCTCTTCTCTGCCATACGTATCCTCCTGGGAAGCGATCGCCTGGCGGCGATCGATATGCCTTAGGATAGTATAGCTCGCTCCGCTCCGGTCGGCAACGGGAGCCAAGGGGAGCCAAGGGGAGAGCGGGCCATGCTTGCGAATGTCGACGGTATGGATTAGCTTAAGGATAGAACGTATGCAAGGTTACATCCCGGCCGATATAGTCAGGCTTATTCCCTACGTCGCGCCCTCGGTTTTTTCCGTCGGCCTCGCCGTCGGAGCCTTCTTCACCTGCGGACGTCGTCGCGACGTGTGTCTCTTCATCGCCTTCGTCGCGCTCGAAGCTATCCTGGCGATAGCGTTTATCTTCGAGGTCTTCTCCGCCTCGATAGAGCGGAAGCTGTTCTGGAACGCGATAGGTCGGCCTCTCCGCCTCGCCGTCCAGGTCCTGTACGTACAGTTCGCCCGGTCATTCGTCAAACCGAGCGACCATAGGTCTTCGCCGACTCTGCTGACCCTCCTCGTCGCGCCCGTGGCCATCGCCGTCGTAGTAGCCGCCATGGCTATCGCCGGTATCACGGCGCCTCTGTACGCGCGGATCGGCCGGATGGTCCTGCCGTTTTCCCCCCTGGTCTTCGAGCCTTCGGCGCTGGCCTACGGCATGGTCCTATACGGCTATTGCCTTTTTATCGCCGCGCTCGTCGTTATCGCCAGGCACGCGTTCGAGGAAGGCGCGAACCGGATGAACGGCGCGCCCGTGCTGCTGGCAGGATTCGGCGTGCAGTTGGCCGGGACGTTGCTCGTCATCGCCTTCCGCCTGCCTTCGGGCTCCATCTGGACGTCGCCGATATGGACGTCGATACGCGACGCGCTCTTCGTCTACGGGCTGTTCGGCGAGAGGATAGTCGGGCCGCTGACCAAGGCGAGGCGAGCGGTGATGGATACCCTCCTCGATCCGGTATTCGTCCTTGGCGAAGGCGAGACCGTCGTCGACTATAACGCGGCCGCGAAGACCCTGCTCGGCGCCGGAGCGGGCGAACCGATGGGAGCGTCCGCGCGGGCGCTGTTCGCCGATTGGCCTTCGTCGGTCGTCGCGGCGCTCGACTTCCCCGAGGCGGAGACCGAGCTCGACCTGCCCGACCGGGAGGGCGTCCCCAGGCGTAGCTACCGCATTACGGTGGCCTCCAATTCCGCGAGGGACCGCTCGGGCGCGTGGAAGCTGCTCGTGTTCAACGACATCTCCGGGCAGAAGAGCGACGCCCGCGATATGGCCGCTACCAACGAGGAGCTGGAATTCTGGGTACGCCAGCGCACGACGGCGCTACGCCAGGAGGTCGCGCAGCGGACGCTCGCCGAGGAGCGCCTGCGAGAGCTCAACGACGAGATGGCCAAGACCCAGCGGGAGATCCTGTGGACGCTGTCGGAGGTCGTCGAGAGCCGCAGCCGAGAGACGGCCTACCACGTCGTCCGCGTCGGGGAGTACGCGAGGGTGCTGTCGCAGGCCTACGGTCTTTCAGAGGAGGAGGTCGACGTGATAACGGCGGCGGCGCCTATGCACGACGTAGGCAAGATCGCCGTTCCCGACGCCATCCTCTCCAAGCCGGGCAGGCTGACCGATGAAGAGCGGGAGATCATGAAGCGCCATACCGTCATCGGCAACGAGATCCTCGGCTCGTCGATGAGGCCCCTCCTACGGGCCGCCTCGGTCATCGCCCTCGAGCATCACGAGCGATGGGACGGAAAGGGATACCCGCATGGCAAGTCCGGGGCGGATATCAGCCTTTCCGGCCGCATCGTATCGATATGCGACGTCTTCGACGCGCTGTACACGAAGCGCGTATACAAGGAAGCCTGGCCGCTCGACAAGGTGCTGGAACTCTTCAAGACCGAATCGGGCGGCGCATTCGAGCCGCGCCTGGTAGATATCCTGCTGAGCAGGATCGACGATTTCCTCGAAATCACCGAGCGTTTCGAGGACGCTACCGAGGTGCAGGACCTCTGATACCACGTTGCCGCGCCTCCCGTTACGCGCTATGCTCCTTACGAAATGCTTGAAAAAACAATAGCGTCCAGGATAGCGATGGCGGCCGTGCTCGCGCTCGCCGCATCGTGCTCGATGGTCAGGGCGGAAGGGTTCGCGGCCGGCTCCGGCGGGATCACCGGCGGGATCAAAGGCGGCAAGGCGGATCTGTCCGGATTCGATCCCCGTAGTCCCGTGGCCCTCGACGGGATATGGGAATTCTATTGGGCCAGGTTCGTAGACCCGGCCGCCTTCGCTCGGGGAGAGCCGCCGTTGTACGACGCGCTGGAGCCGTTCCCGTCGGAATGGACCGCGTACGGACTGCCCGGCGTCGGCCCCGTGGGATACTGCACCTGGAGGCTCAGGCTGACGGGGCTCGAGCCGGGCCGGCGCTACGGCCTAAAGGCGTCGTCGTTCCTGAGCGCCGCGCTCGTCTACGTGAACGGCGTCCCGCTCGTATCGCACGGGATCCCGGGCAAGACGGCCGGACTGGAATCGCCCGGCTGGCTATCTACCGTGTCGCCGGTCGAGTCAGGCCCCGACGGAAGCGTCGATATAGTCATACACGCGTCTAACTACGCCGACAGGCAGGGCGGTACCCGTACCGGCCTCCTCTTCGGAGACTACGAGGCCGTCGCCGCCGTCAGGGAACGGGCGGTAGCGTACGAGCTGTTCGCGATGGGAGCGATAGGCGCGATGGGCGCCTATTATCTGGGTCTCTACGCGTTCAGGCGCCGCGAGAAGGCTGCCTTGTGGTTCGGGCTCCTGTGCGCGGTACTCGCCGTCCGCGTTCTATGCTACGACGAGTACTACATCCTCAGCCTCGCTCCGGGCGCTTCCTGGCGCCTGCTCTACGACTTGGGATACCTGACCTTTACCGCGGCGGTCGCGCTGTTCGCCGCGTTCGTAGGGGCTACCTTCCCCGACGAGTTCCCGCGACGGGCGGCTATCGTCGCCGGGGCCGTCTCGGCCGCGTATTCCGCGGTCGTGCTCGTCGCGCCGACGCGGTTCTCGTCGCTGGGACTCGTATGGTACCAGGGCGCGGCCATCGTCGTCGGGATAGGCACGGCCGCGGCCATCGTACGGGCGATAGCCCGCGGGCGGCCCGGCGCCGGGTTGTTCGGCCTGGGCTTCATCGCGATATTCACGGCCTCCGTGTACGATATCCTCGTATCGGCCGGCGTGCTGCGAGGCGCGTTCGTCATGCAGGTGGGGATGCTCGGCTTCCTGTTCGCGCTTTCGCTGATCCTCACGAGGCGCTTCGCGGTCGCGTTCACGACGGCCGAGGCGCTGTCCGGCGACCTCGTCAGGATGAACCGCTCGCTTGAGCGCTTCGTGCCCCGGCAGTTCCTCGGCTTCCTGAAGCGTAGTAGCCTCGAGGAGATCGAGCTCGGCGACTCGAGCGCCGAGGAGATGGCGATGCTGTTCGTCGACCTGCGCTCCTTTTCCGCGCTCGCCGAGGCGTCGACGCCGGAAGAGACGTTCGCGTATATCAACGAGTACCTGGCCAGGGTAGGGCCGGCGGTCAGGGCCCACGGCGGATTCATAGACAAGTACCTGGGCGACGGCTTCATGGCCCTGTTCCCCGGCGGAGCGGAGTCCGCGCTGCTCTGCGCGCTCGACGTACAGGCGCGCGTCGCGGCGTACAATATCGAGCTCGAGGCCTCCGGCCGGGCCGCCATACGCGTCGGCATAGGAGCCCACGCGGGGCGCCTGATGCTCGGGACCATAGGCGAGGCGCAGCGCATGGACGGTACGGTCGTCTCCGACGCGGTCAACGTGACGAGCCGGCTCGAAGGCGTGTCGAAGGAGTACGGCCTCGGCATAGCGGCGAGCGAGCGCATCGTCGCCGACCTCCCCGACCCGACGCTGTTCCGCATGCGCTTCATCGGCAAGGTCAAGGTCAAGGGAAAGGCCGATCCGGTATCGGTATTCGATATCTACGAGGGAGATCCGCCCGAGTCTCGTTCCAGCAAGGACCGCGCCCGCGCCGCCTTCGAGCGGGGAGTGGACGCGTATTACCGGAAGCGCTACGACGACGCGCGAACCCTGTTCGCCCGGGTACTGGCCGAGCTACCCGGCGATTGCGCGACCCTGCGCTACTTGAGCTCGGTAGAGCGGCACGCGGCCGAGGCTGGCTGCCGCGAGGACTGACGCATCCGGGGGATTCGCGAAAAGCCTCGCCGGAGAGTATACTGAGCGGTATGAGTCGGTCGTCGAGCTGGTCCTCGGTATTAAAGGTCGCGTGCGCCTGCTCGCTCGTCGCCGCTTGCGGCTCGGGAGCGAGCGGGAGCTACGAAGTGCCGGGGCTCAAGGGCTTAGCCCCCGAATCCCCCCTGGTCAGGCGGGCCCAGGAAGAATACGTCGCGCTTCCCGATGTCGAGGGTCCCTTGGCCGAATCGCCGAGACCGAGGGCCGTTCGGGCGGATTGGCGGGTATACGGTACCGGATCGCCGTCGCGGCTCGCGATACTGCTGACGGATCCCGATTCGCCCTGGCTCGGGTTGGTCCATGGCCTCAAGTCGTTCGGCATTCCGTTCACGATCACCGATTCCCTCGACGCGGCGCTAGGCCACGACGTCATCCTCGTCTATCCGGGGTATCGGGCGGGCACGGTCAGCGAAGAAAGCCTCGGGAGGCTTGAGACGCACGTCGTCCGCGGCGGGGCCCTCATGTCGGCCGTATCAGCCGTTCCCGCCCGCGGCTTCGCCGGGATCTTCGGCTTCGGCTCCGCGAGCCGGAGCAGGAAGCGTTTCGAACTCGAATACGCCGACTCGCCGTTCGCCTCCGGTTTTATATATCCCGAGGAACGGACGATCAGGCTCGGCAACCCGGATCGGCCGCGGTCGCGGATGTGGACCTGGGCCTTACGGGAGCCTCGGGAGATACTGGCCCGCTATAATGACGGGAGCGCGGCTATCGTGCGGCGGGATAGCGGCGCCGGAACGGCGATAGCGTTCGGGTTCGACGTCGGGCGATATATATTGACGGCGCAGGGCAATCGTGACGAAGAAGCCAACCGGACCTACGTGAACGGCTTCGAGCCGTCGGTCGATACGGTGCTCCGGTTCATAGGCGAGGTCTACCGGGCCTATGAGAGCGACGCGCTGTCGCTCCATCCCGCGCCCGACGGCTACCCGCTTTCGATAATCGTATCCCACGACGTCGATTACGCCGGTTCGCTCGCCAATAGCGTGTCCTATGCCGAATACGAGCGTAGCATGGGATACGGCGCGACGTACTTCCTGCAGACCAAGTACTTCAAGGACTATTTCGACGAGGTGTTCTTCGACGAACGCACTCCGCGACTGTTGGCGACGCTGGAAGGCCTGGGCATGGAACTGGGTAGCCATTCGGTATGCCATTCCGATATGTTCGCCCGCCTCCCGCAGGGAACCTACAGGGAAGCGTATCCGGACTACCAGCCCCGCATCATAGAGTTCTTCTATACGAGGGACGCGACGATCATGGGCGAGCTGAGGGTAAGCAAATACCTGATAGAACGGCAATCACGTTCGACGGTGACGTCGTTCCGCCCGGGCTTCCTCGCGAATCCGTTCTCTCTCCCGCAATCGCTCGAATCCTCCGGCTACCGCTATTCGTCCACCGTGGCGGCCAACGACGTCATGACCCACCTGCCGTACCGGCAGGCCTATGACAGGCTGTACGGCGCCGAGACGGCTATCTTCGAATTCCCCGTAACGGTCGAGGACGAGAAGGATCCCCCCATGGACGGCCGCGTCGACGAGGCCGTCGAGCTGGCCGAGCGCCTGTCGAGGTACGGCGGGCTCTTCGTCGTGCTGATCCATCCGAACGTGACCGACGAGAAACTGCGGTTCCTGCGGGAATTCACCTCCCGCCTCCGGGACCGCGCGTGGTGGGGGACGCTCGCCGAGTTCGGGGAATGGTGGACGGCGCGCGACCTGGTGGAGGCCGATATCGTCTCGCGGGACGGAGTCCGCTACGCGCGGCTATCTTCCTCGTCGCCGGTCCTCGGGCTGGGGCTGAGGCTTCCGGATAACGCGGTTCCCGCGGCCGGGTCCGGGACTCGTCGCGTCGGGGGGCTTTACGTACTGGACGTGCCGGCCGGGACGACCGAGTTTCCGCTGGAGTAGCGCTACCTCACGGCTTGGCGGCGGCCGCCGCCGGTCCGGACGAGAAACCCTTCCTTTCCAGTTTCTGCCAGCCCTTGTTCTTGACGAGCATGCTCACGGAGGAGAATACGCGTACCCATCCCATCAGCTGCCTGAAGCCGAAGTTCTCGATAACGGAATAGCCGAGCAGCGCGGCCAGCTCCCGGCGGCGGAAGTAGACGACGCCCCGCTCGGACAGCATGAGCGATACGGTGGATATGAGGAGCCCGAACAGGAGGACGGCGCTGAACATGATCGCGAAGATGTGCCAGTGGAGGGCGCCCGTAGCGAAACCGATGAACAGGAGCGGATATCCGGCGAATTCGTAGAACGGTCCTATTACCTCGAAGATCAGGAAATACGGAAAGGCCAGGAGCCCCGCCGTCCCGTACTTGGGATTGAACAGCATCTCCCTGTGCCACGTCATGATCTCGATGAGGCCGCGGTGCCACCGATCCCGTTGCTTGAACAGGCTCCCGAGGTCCTCGGGGACCTCGGTCCAGCAGTTGGCGCTCGACGCGTACCGCACGCGGTACTTCTTTCGAGCCTCGCCCATCCGTTTTACGAGGCGTACGACGAGCTCCATATCCTCCCCTACCGTATCGCGGTTGAATTCTCCCCGTCCGGTCATGTAGCCGCCGATCTCGAGGACCCGGTCGCGGCGGAAAAGCCCGAAGGCGCCGGATATTATGAGCAGCGCGTTCAACTGGGACCAGCCGAGGCGACCCGCGATGAACGAACGCAGATACTCGATGGTCTGTAGCCTGGCGTACCTGTTCTCCGGCAGGGCGATGGATTGGAGCATGCCCCTCTCGACGGCGCAGCCGTTGACCGGCAGGATGTTGCCGCCGACGGCGACGGTCTCTACGTCCGACGTCAGGACCTGCGCCGTCATCCGCAGGAGCGCGTCCGGCTCCAGTAGGGAGTCGGCGTCTATGCTGCAGATGTATTCGCAGGACGCGAGGTCTATCCCGGCGTTGAGCGCGTCCGCCTTGCCGCCGTTCTCCTTGTCGATGACGAGCAGCTTCGCATACCCTGGCGAGCGGTATACGCCGCGCACGGGGGCGGTGGGCAGGGTTCCGCTCGTCGTCGGGTCTATCCGTTCGAGCGCGAACTCCTCGGAGAGGACGCCCATGGTGTCGTCGGAGGAACCGTCATTGATCACGATGACCTGGAAGTCGGGGTACGCGAGGGTCAGGAGCGACTGGACGCTCTGTACGACGGTCTTCGCCTCGTTATAGGCGGGGGCAAGGATGGATATGGATGGTAACAGGCCCGGAGTGAAGAGATACTCCCTGTCGAGGAGCTTCCAGTATTCCGCCTGCGACAGCAGGTTGATTCTGGCGAGGTAGATGAGCGCGAGGTATATGCAGTTAAGCGCGACGGCGTAGAATCCGAAACCCCAGGTAAACCGGCGGAACGCCTCCCGGGCCACGATCCAGCTCCTCCCGATGGTGGCGCCGGACAGTCCGGCCGCGATGGCCGCTATCGGGAAGAGGATGATCAGGCCGAGGATAGCCGCCAGGGCTATCCTGTTCGACTTGCTGAGGGGGATCTTCCGGCTGCTCTTGGGTGTCTCGTAGGGCTCTATGCCGAGTTCCGCGCGTAGCCTCGGTTCCAGGTACGCCGCGCATTCCTTGCGGAAGGCGGATCCCGTCCCGAGGTACGGCTCGATCCAGCCGAGGATCTCGTCCTCTATATCGGGGTCGCGATTGTAGTTGAGGAAGGCTATCAGTCCCGCGCTCTTGCCCGCCTCCAGCATGCCCTCGACGATCGGCCGGCATCGCGCCGGGTCGTCGCCGGAGACGAGGAGGAACGGGAGCCTGCCCGCGAGGCAGGACGCTATCGAGCGTCGCGTAGCGGGGTCTCCGATTCCGCGGAGGCGCGAGACTATCCGTTCGACCTCCTCGGGATAGCGGGAGACGTAGCCGGTAAGGGCCGCGGTCGCCACGTCCTGGACCGTGGGGTCCGAGAAGAACCCCACGAAGCGGTCGAGGTCGAGCGGATAGGCCGTCTGGGCGAGGCAGCGTATCGAGACGCGCCGCGTGACGATATCCGTATCGGGGTCGTCGGCCTGCTCCGCGAGCAGATCGGGGTATATAGCCTCGGCCGTCTCTATCGCGGTGCTCCTGACCATGGGATCGTCGTGTCCAAGGTGAGTCTGTACGTAATCCTTGAGCCATACGGTCACGTGCGTCATCGCGCCTGATAGTATGAGGATGACGCGCCCGGGATCGTCCGTGCCCAGGTTATTATGCGCCCAGCCTATGAATCGGTGCCCCGAGGAGGCCATCATGGCGCGCACGGACTTGAAATAGCCCATGCTGCAGCCGTCGAGGCTCTCCGCGATGCCGTCGAAGCCGGTCTTGTCGCCTGACGCGAGAAGATCCTTCACGAGCGAGAGGCGTATGAATTCCTTCTTCTCCCGCCGTAGCGCCTCGATGACGGAGCCGATGTTCGATGGCGACACGAGCGGCCGGATCATGTGGGTCGCCCCGTAACGCTTACGCGCGTTTCCGGAACGGAGCCGTCGCAAGATCATCCTCTCTATGCCCGTCGAGCGGAATAATTCCTGGATGGGCTCTATCTCCGCCGCGCTGAAGGTTATGGCCGTCCTGAGATCCCTCCACAGCATGAGGGCTTCCTCGGGGTTTTTCCGGAGTAGCCGTTCGAGCCCCCCGAAGTCGCCGTCGAGGACGGCGTCTGAGAGGGCCCCTCGTATTCTCTGGGCGTTTAAGAAGGATGTTCGCCCCCGATGCTTGTTGGCGAACAGGCTCAGGAGCGCGACGACGTTGGCGGCCAGGAAGAAGCCGAATACTGCCAGCGGGATAATCATGGGCGGCGTTCCGCCGCGGGATCGCTTATAAGCAGCTTGATGATACCGGCCAGCTCTCCCGCCAGGAAGGGCTTCCTGAAGAAGTGCCGGATGCCCAGGCTCTGCGCCCTCTGGACGGACGACTCGCTCTTGTCCCGGGATATGAGGATGAACGGTACGTTCCTGAGGTCCGTGGACGCCATCAGCCGCTGGCGTATCTGGAAGCCGTCCATCTGCGGGATGAATATCTCCGATACGATCACCTCGGGCCGGTAGAGGTCCGCCTGCATCAGGGCCTCGCTTCCGCGCGTAACGACGTGCGTCTCGAATCCATGCCTCTCGAGGACCCGCCTCAGGAGGTCGGCCTCGAAGGCGTTGTTCTCTATGAGCAGGACGGTGCCGCTGCTCCGCCGCAGCGTGATCTCGGAATCGGCGCAGATCGAGCCGGGGCCGAGCTTGTCGAGCAAACGCAGGCGTTCTTTCCCCACTTTCAATAAACCGCTGTGGAGCCGCCCCGAATCGACGCGATCGCTGCCGATCTCGGTGAACTCGACGATGGCGCTGGAAACGGTGATCTTGTCGACGAAGCCATCCGAGTCCTCGACCAGGCCCTTGAGCTCGCCGGCGAACGCGACCGCCTTCGCCTTGTCGGTACCCTGGAGGTAGCACGCGAACAGGGGGCCGTTCATGCGGAAGAAGATCGCTTCCGGCGGCTTATGCTCGAGGAGCAATCGTCCCAGCCCCTTCAGCGTCGAATCGCCGGCCTTGGCTCCGAAGCGCTGGTTCAGGCGTTGGATCCTGTCCAGCCGTATGAAGGCCACCGAGTCTTCGGGCAGGATCGATCCTTCTTCTCGCGGGAGCAGGGAGTCGATGTACTCCTCGAAGAACACCTCGTTGTAGAATCCGGTCACGGGATCCTTGAGCTGGTCGTCGCTCGCCTGGATGATGGATTTCTGCAGCTCGAGGTTCTCGGCCTTGAGCCTGGCGACCTCGCTCAGGAGGTCTCTCCCGCCGGCGTCGGCCTTCGCGAGCATCGATACCGCGAACGGTAGCCGGCTTTCCACCGGGGGGCCGTTGCGGGGAAGCGCCCGTAACGGCTTCAGCGACCGGAGGATCTCTCCGATATCCGCCCTGTCGCCCAGGCGGGGGAACACGAGGTCGTGGAAGGACTCGAGCCGTCCGGGGGTTTCCTCGTCCTCCGCGCTTCCTTCCGCTCCGACCGAGCCGAACAGCTTCCCGGTAAACAGGCTGCCCGACCGTTCGTCGAAGCAGAAGAGCGAACCCGCGGTCGGGATTCCCGGTACGTTGACGAGCCGCAGGGTCCTGCCTCCCCCTAGCGCTATCGATTCGTCCCCGGACTCTATAGCCTTGAATGGAACCTCGCCGTACGAAAGGGCGAGCGCTTCCGCCCTCCGATGGGCCAGGACTATTCCGTCGAAGCCCTCCCGTCTCAGCGCAAGCAGGCTCGAGCAGGCGTCAGGCGTCTCTCCGGTGAGCACGATGAGCGATACGCGCTCGAGGGGCAGGACCGTCCGGAGGATAGCGAGGGTCGAAGGGAAATCCTCCAGCGGTCCCGGATCTACGAGCGCGCCGCGTTCGCCCTCCAGCACGAGGTACGCGTAGCGTGGATACGGATGCGTCAGCCCGGTAGCGTCGATGCGGAACACGCCTTCGCCGAGATCGCGTATGCCTTTCATGCTCGGCGTCCCGCGGGCAGGTAGAGCAGCATGCAGAGGCGAATATAGCCGTCGTCGCCCGCCGAGACGGTCACTGAATCCATAGACTCTCCGATCAGGTAGAGCCCGTAGCCGCTCGTCTGGAAATTCTCGACGCTCGGGACGTGCCATTCCTGCCAATCGTAATCGACGCCGCGGTAGTACAGGCTGAAGGAGGCCCAGGAATCCGTCATCCTGAAGGCGGCGGCGCAGGTCCGATCCTCGTCCGGCGTATTGTGCTTGAATATATTAGACGCGGCTTCCCCTATCGCTATGAGCACGGCTTCCCTCGTCTCCACAGAGATGGACGCGGAGAGCCTCGCGTCTATGCAGCGGGCGAAGTATTCCCTGATCGCGTGCAGGGAATCGAGGGATTGCGGGAACGTACGCGACGCGGCGCCGAGGTTCCGGGGCTTCGCGAGCATTCTGATAGAGATGCCGGTGACGTCGTCGCTGAATTTCCCGGCCGCGTAGCTGAACGTTATCTGCTTGATCTTCTCGAGTAGCTCGGACGCGCCGAGTCCCGCGCTGGAGCGTATCAGCTTGAGCAGCCTGCCTTCTCCGAACTGCTCGCCCTCGGAGTCCGTCGCCTCGGTGATCCCGTCGGAATAGAGGAACAGCAGGTCGCCCCGGTCGATGGGTACGGCGTATTCGACGTAGTCCTGCTCGGGCAGGAAACCCATCGGCGCGTTTGCGCCCTTGAGCCTCCAGCATCGCCCGCTCCTCTTCTCGTAATGGATGACGCTGGTGTGCCCGCAGTCGACGAAGCGGAAGAGTCCGGCGTTCCCGTCTATCCGTCCGTACACCAGGGTGAAGAACGTCCTCACCTCCATGAGCTTGCCCGCCATGCGCTTCTCCGCGGCCTCGACGATGCGCTTGACCGGGAGCAGCGCCTCCCCCGGCTCTTCATGCTGCGACATGCGGGCGCGTGCGAAGGCGTTCCTGGCCGCGGCGCCGGTCAGCGCCGCCGGGATGCCCTTGCCCATCACGTCGCCGATCATGAGATCGAGTATCTCGCCGCCGCAATCGAAGAAGTCGATGAAGTCGCCGTCGATCTTCTGCGAGGGCAGGGTCATGGAAGCGAGTTCGAACGTGGAATACTCGCGCTCCGGCTCCCCGAGGAGGAGCGCCCGCTGGATACGGGCGCCGATGGCGACGTCGTAGTCCCTCGCCTGCGCGAGCGCCAGCTCCTCGCCCTTGCGTATCGACCTGTCCTCCAGCCACAGGGCGATACGGGCGTCCTTCCGGCGGCCCGGCACGGGGAAGCCCCTCATGTGTATCCAGTGGGTCTCGCCGCCGCTGAGTAAGCGGAATTCGATAGCGAAGGGTGACTCGCCGCCGGATCTCAGCGCGGATTCGAGGCTCTCCGCGTCTTCCTCGTGGACGCGGTCCTTCAGTTCCCGGAAATCGACCTCGGAGGGGTCCGCCCCGAATACGGCGCGAAAACCGGGGCTGGCGTAGAGGACTCGTCCGAGGTCCGCCGTGATAACGATTATGGTCACCGCGAGTGATCCGGCGAACCCCCGGAATCCCGGATCGTCCAGGGGCAGGACGGATCCGCGGCGCGGGAAGCGGACGGCCGTCATGCACAGGAGCGCCAGCGACGCGCCGGCTACGGCCGGAAGGATGATCGCGGATAGAGTCACGGTACCGACGGCATCAGCTACCCGCCCAGGCCAGGGCCATATCCCGCGTATCGAATATCGTCACGAGCTTGGCGAGCTGGACCATCCTGAACAGTACCTTGACCGACGGCTGGGCGCCGCATATGGCTATCCTCGCGTCTCGGGCTATGGTGTCCCGGACGAGATCGAGGATGGCTCCGAGGCCCGTGCTGTCTACGAACTGCACGAGCTTCAAGTCAAGTATGACGATTTCCGACCCGGCGGCGGCCGGGCCGTATTCTACCGAGAATTCCCTGGCGCTCAGGGTGTCGAGATGCTTGATCCCCGGCGTCATGACGAGCGCGCCGCTTATCGTCTCTGCGGTCATGGTACCTCCCGTACGAAGGATGGGGCCGGCCTGGGCCCCGCGGCCGTTACCAGTATACTATACGGGGAGTAGAAGCGCTGTCATTAAATAGCGTCATTCCGGAGCCTCGGTTCCGCCGCGGCGCCGCTCATTCACCGCGGCGTAACTTGATGTCCAGCACGAGCAGCATGGATACGATCTCGTGGGGATTGACCTCCGCGCGCATCGCGTTGGTGTATTCGACCTGGGACTTGACCGATACGGCGGCCGTCGGCCTTACGGTGATCCCGCCGAGGACGGACCATTTCTCGAACTGGTTCTCCGGCTCGTAGACCGTGCTGAAGGTACCCCCGAGCGATGCCCATATCTTCGGCGCCAGGGCGTACTCGCCGGTTCCGAGCATCGCGAAGTTGAAGTAGTTACCGTCCGGGACGTAGTGGTGGAAGGCCATGAACACCGTCGTCCCGATGGCGAGCCTGGGCATCAGGGCGTACCGTAGCGAAGGGGATACGATCCCTCCCGCGCTCGAATCGGTGAACTCTCCCGTCAGGGACAAGCCGGCCATCGCCGACCCCGACTCGTAGGTCGCGGAGAGGAGCGCCGTATGCAGGAGGCTCTCCTCGCCCCAGTCGTATTCGAGGGTGTAGGAGCCCTCGCCGTAGAAGTCCCCGGGCAGGTCGAACGCCAGCCCGAGGCGGGCGCCGGTCGCGTCGGAGAAACTGGTATTGGTGCCCTCGGCCGCGGTGAGGAGGTAGAACCCCGACGGCAGCGGGCTGATGAACACGTCCTCCCAGACCAGGCCGTAGCGCTCGTCGCTGTAATAGTCGAATTCGACAGAACTTATGTTGCGGAATCGCCCCTGCCCGTAGGCGGCGGTAGCCTTCGCGGCGAACAGGACGGCGAGCGTGGCGATCGCGATCGTTCTCGGTTTCATGCCTCCAGTATAATGCGGAGACCGAGCAATGCAAATTCCCGGCCTGATACCCGCGCGGCGTTTCCCTGCCGGGGCCCGCCGCGCGCCGCGCTAGAACGCGAAGTTCCCGTTCCTGAAGACGGGCACTTCGGCGCCGTCAGGCCCTATGCCCGTTATCTCGAGGTCGGCGCTGCCGACCATGAAGTCCACGTGGGTCAGCGAGTCGTTGACTCCGGCGGCCAGCAGGGCCTTCTCGTCCATGTCGGTGCCGCCCGAAAGGCACGTGGGGTAGGCCTTGCCGAGGGCGAAATGGCATGACGCGTTCTCGTCGAACAGGGTGTTGTAGAACAGTATGCCCAGGTTCGATATCGGCGAGTCGAAGGGGACGAGCGCGACCTCTCCCAGGCGCCTGGCGCCCTCGTCGGTGTCCAGCAGCTCCTTGAGGGTGTCCGCGCCCTTGCCCGCTCCGAAGTCGACGACGAGGCCGTCCTCGAGGCGGAACCAGAAGTCCTCTATCAGGTTGCCGTTATGGTTGAGCGGCATGGAGGCGACGATCCTGCCGTTGGCGCCGTCGCGGCGGGGCATCGTGAAGACTTCCTCGGTCGGCATGTTGGGCACGAAGACGTATCCGCCTTCCTCGTAACGGTCGCCGCCGCCCCACCAGACGTGGCCCTTGGGCAGGGCTACCGTCAGGTCGGTGCCACGGCCGTTCTTGTAGCGCAGGGCGGAGAAGGCGTGGCCGTTGAGGAACGCGAGCCTGAGGTCGAGGGCGGCCTGATGGTCGCGCCACGCCTGGACGGGATCGTCCCGATCGACCCGGACGGCCTTGTAGATGGCGTCCCACAACGCGTCTACGGCCTGTGCCGCGGGTACGCCGGGGAAGACCTTCGTAGCCCATGCCGGCGTCGGGACCGACGCTACGCACCAGACGGATTTGTTGCTCATCTGCAGCATGCGGAAGCGTTCGAGGGCGATGTTGCGCGCCTTGGAGAGGCGGCTGATACGCTTGGGGTCGACGTCCTTCATAAGCTCGGGATCCGACGCGTGGATAGTCAGGAACGCGGCGCCCGAGTCGGCGTATCCATTGAAGAATTCTTTGGCCCATGACGGGAATTCGTCGAAGATGGCGTCAGGCGCCATGTCGTAGGTTATCTTGGCCGACTTCTCGTCGATCCAGCGCATGACTACCTCGCGGGCGCCGGCCCGGTAGGCCTCTGCCTGGGCCACGCGCGCGAACTCCGCGCAGTCGATCGGCGACGCGATGACGAGCGTCTGGCTCTTCTGAAGGTTGATTCCTACCCGGACGAGGAGCCGGGCGTAGTTCTCCATGCGATTCAAGGGGGCCTCCTTTGGCTTGCGGAACGGAGCATACCATACCACGGTCCGGCCCTTTGCACAGCCGTAGGCTTTTTGGTACAGTGTTCGATACGAGAAGCATCGGAGGAACCTACCCATGAAAGCCGTCGAACTGGCCAAGGCTTACGACCCAAAGGAATTCGAGGACCGCGTGTACGCGGCCTGGCAGGCGGAGGGGCATTTCGCGCCCGTAGCGCCTAACGGGAAGAAGCCCTTCGTCATGGTAATGCCCCCTCCTAACGTCACCGGCGTCCTGCACATGGGCCACGGACTCAACAACGCGATGCCCGATATCCTGATGCGTTTCCATCGCATGTGCGGCGAGCCGACGCTCTGGGTGCCCGGAACCGACCACGCCGGCATCGCGACCCAGCACGTCGTCGAGAAGAAGCTGCGCGCCAAGGGTATAGACCGCCGCGAGCTGGGCCGCGAGAAGTTCGTGGAAGAGACCTGGAAGGTCGCGAACGAGCACCACGACATCATCAAGAAACAGCTGGAGAAGATAGGCTCGTCCTGCGACTGGAGCCGCGAGCGTTTTACCCTCGACGACGGCCTGTCCAAGGCCGTCCGCGACGTCTTCGTGACGCTGTACGAGCGAGGCCTCGTCTATAAGGGCGAGTACCTGGTAAACTGGTGCCCGTCCTGCGGCACCGCGCTGTCCGACGACGAGGTGGAGCACGCCGACGAGGCCGGCGCCATGTACCATATCCGCTACGAGATCGTCGACCCGCCCGCCGGGGGGCCCAAGTACATAGAGATAGCGACGACGCGGCCCGAGACCCTGTTGGGCGATACCGCCGTCGCCTATCATCCCGACGACGAGCGCTATACGTCCCTGGCGGGGGCCATGCTCCGCCTGCCGCTGACCGACCGTACCATACCGATGATAGCCGACGCGTACGTCGACCGCGCGTTCGGCACCGGCCTCGTCAAGATAACGCCCGCGCACGATCCCAACGACTTCGAGGTCGGCCGGAGGCACGACCTGCCGCGCGTCAATATCCTCAACCCCGACGGTACGATGAACGACAACTGTCCCGCGAAGTACCGCGGCCTCAAGGCCAAGGACGCGCGCGGCCTCGTCGTCGAGGACCTGGAGGCGCTCGGCCTGTTCATAAAGAAAGAAGCGATCACCCACGCGGTCGGGCACTGCTACCGCTGCCATACGGTGGTCGAGCCGTTCCTGTCCAAGCAGTGGTTCGTCAAGATGCGACCGCTCGCCGACAAGGCGCTCGCCGCCTGGCGCGCCGGGGAGATACGGTTCTACCCTCAGCGCTGGGAGAACACCTACGAGAACTGGCTTACGAACATACGCGACTGGTGCATCAGCCGGCAGCTGTGGTGGGGCCACCGCATCCCCGCGTGGCACTGCGCGCATTGCGGCAAGACCGTCGTCGCGAGGGAGGATCCCCTCGAGTGCCCCTTCTGCAAGTCGACGGAGCTGACGCAGGACGAGGACGTGCTCGATACCTGGTTCAGTAGCTGGCTGTGGCCGTTCAGCACCCTCGGATGGCCCTCGGAAACCGCCGACTTCAGGAAATTCTACCCGACGACGACGCTCCTTACCGGCTTCGACATCATCTTCTTCTGGGTGGCCAGGATGATCATGGCAGGGCTCGAGTTCACCGGCCAGGTGCCGTTCCGCGACGTCTGCATGACGACCCTGGTCCGCGACAAGCAGGGCCGCAAGATGTCCAAGTCGCTGGGCAACGGGCTCGACCCCCTGGAAATCGTCGACGAGTTCGGCGCGGACGCGCTCAAGTTCACGCTCGCGTTCCTCTACACCTCGACCCAGGACATCCTTATCAACAAGGATGACTTCAAGCTAGGCTCCAAGTTCGCCAACAAGGTGTGGAACGCCAGCCGCTACATCCTGATGAACCTCGAGGGGCGCGAGTTCGTCGCCGAACCGGCGCTTAACGACGTCGACCGCTGGATATACCAGCGGCTCAACTCGGCCGCCGTACAGATACGCGAAGCCCTGGCTTCGTATCGTTTCAACGACGCCGCCGGCGCCGCCTACGAGTATTTCTGGAACGATTTCTGCGACTGGTACGTGGAGGCCACCAAGCTCTCTACGCGCTCCGACGACGCCGCCGAGAAGGATCGGGCCGTCACCGTGCTCCTGTCCGTGCTCGAGGAATCGCTGGCCCTGCTCCATCCGTTCCTGCCCTTCGTCACCGAGGAGATATACGGCAAGCTGCCCAACGCGAGCGGCCGGCTGATCGCCAGGCCCTATCCCGAGGACCTGGCCTCGCGCCGCGACCTCGCGCTGGACGCCGATTTCGTCGCGCTCAAGGAGCTGGTCACGATAGTGCGTAGCCTCCGTAGCGAGTTCGGCATAGCGCCGGAGAAGAAGCTCCGCGTCGCGGTGCGCTTCGACGACGGCTTCGGCGGCGCCGAGTTCTTCGCCCGTAACGCCGGGCTCGTCGCCCTGCTCGCGGGCGCTTCCGGGGTGGAATTCGCCGCGGCGAAACCGTCCGGGGCCCTCGCCCTCGCCGGCAGGGGCTTCGAGGCCTACGTCTTCGCCAGGGAGGCGGTCGATGCCTCGCAGCTCGCCGCCCGGTTCTCCAAGGAGGTCGAGAAGGAGCGCCAGTACGTGACGCGTACCCAGGCCAAGCTGGGCAACGAGGCCTTCGTCGCCAGCGCGCCGGCCGACGTAGTGGAAAAGGAGCGGCAGAAGCTCAAGGACGCGGAGGTACGCGCGGCCAAGCTCGAGAAGTATCTCGCGGACCTGGCGTAGGGGGCGGCATGGACAGGAAGGGGCGTCCGCTTCGCCCCGCGGCGGAACCTCCGCGGGCCGAGACGATGGCCGAGGAGGAGATGATACGCCTCAAGAACATGCACCTGGCCCCGTATATCCAGCTCGCTACCGTCCTTATAGGCAAGCGCCGCCGCTCGGGCGGCAACATGTTCCGGCACCAGATCGATACCTTCGGTATCCTGATGGACTACGGCTATATCGATTCGGTGCTCCTGAAGGCCGCCGTGATACACGACCTCGTCGAGGACGTGCCCGAACTGGATAGGGAGCGCATCCTCGAGATAGACGAGGAGAGCCAGGCCGTCTACCAGCTCGTCCTCGAGGTGACGAGGCGCCCCGTAGAGACGAAGGAGGCGTTCCTGTCGCGCATACTGGAGTACGGCAGCCAGAAGGCCCTGGTCCTCAAGAGCGCCGACAGGATAAGCAACATGATTTCGCTCGGGTATACGACGGATATCGCCTTCATCCGGCGCTATTCGGACGAGACGGAACGTTTCATCTACCCGATCGCCGAGAAGGTCAACAAGGATATGCTCGCCGAGCTCGTCGAGCTCGTCGCCACGCGCAGGGAATTCCTCGCGCGTCGTTTCGAGATATGAACAAGGAGCCAGTACCATGAACAAAGAGTGGACCAAGGCGAGTATCGCCAAGACAATCGACCATACGATCCTGAAGGCCATCGCGACGGAGCAGCAGGTACGGGAACTGTGCGTGGAGGCCAAGGCCAACGGCTTCGCGAGCGTCTGCGTCAATCCCTGCTGGGTACCGCTCTGCGCGCGCGAGCTCCAGAGCTCCAAGGTCCTCGTCTGCACGGTCATCGGGTTCCCCCTCGGCGCCAACGCGTCGGAGACGAAGGCCGCGGAGGCCGCGCTCGCCGTCAAGCAGGGCGCCGACGAGGTGGACATGGTGATCAACCTGGGCGCCGCCAAGGCGGGCGACTGGAAGATCGTCGAGGACGATATACGGCAGGTCGTCAAGGCCGCCGGCAACGCGACCGTCAAGGTGATCATCGAGACCTGCTACCTGACCGACGCCGAGAAGGTACGCGCCTGCGAGGCGGCCGCCAAGGCGGGCGCGCACTTCGTCAAGACGAGTACCGGCTTCGGCACGGGCGGAGCGACCGCCGACGACGTAAAGCTGATGAAACAGACCGTAGGCGACAGGCTCAAGGTCAAGGCCTCGGGCGGTATCCGTAGCTACCACGACGCCATCCAGATGCTCGACGCCGGCGCCGACAGGCTCGGAGCGTCGAGCGGCGTGGCAATAGTCAGCGAACTACCCGAATAGGCCGGGTTTTTCCTTGCGCGGCCGGGCTTATACCGGGTTATACTGGGGGCGGAGGATCGCCATGCAGCATATTCGACCGCTCGCCGCCGCGCTAGCCTGCATACTCTCGCTCGCGTCGTGCGGATCTCGCGCCCCGCGGGAAGCCGAGCGAAGGCCGGCCTCGCCCGTGGACATACCATCGATCGGGCTCGTTTTCGACGTCGGCGGTCGCGACGACGCGTCGTTCAACCGATCGGCGTATGACGGCCTCGTCATGCTCGCGCGCGACGTGAACGGCTATATCCGCGACGACGCCGACGCCGATTTCGGATTCAAGCTCGATATACGGGTCCTCGAGTCGAAGCATCGCGGCGCCGATCGGGAGCAGTTGCTCCGTAGCCTGGCCGAGGAAGGCCGGGATCTGGTCATAGCGGTCGGATTCCTCTTCGCCGATTCCATCAGTTCCGTAGCCAAGGACTATCCCCGGACGCACTTCGCCCTTATAGACGGAACCGTGCCCGATCTCGACGCCGGGTCTACCGTCACCTGCGTCGGTTTCGCCGAGAACGAGGGGTCGTTCCTCGTAGGCGCCTACGCGGGGCTGATCGCCGCGGCCGCCGGCCCCGACGCGAAGGTCGGATTCGTCGGCGGCATGGACACGCCGCTCATACGACGGTTCCTGTCCGGCTACGCCGCGGGCGCCGCCTACGCCAATCCCGCCCTCAGGGCCCCCGGTCGCGTCGTGTCCGCCTTCGTGGCCCGCGACGCGAGCGGATTCGACGATCCGGCGAGGGGAGCCGAGATGGCGTCGATGCTTTTCCGCGTGAAGTCCGCCGTCGTCTACCACGCGGCCGGAGCGTCGGGCCGCGGCGTGTTCGACGCGGCGACCAGGTTCGGCGCCAAGGCTATCGGCGTCGACTCCGACCAGGCGGCGATACTCGCGGCCTCGGACGCCCAGTCCGACGCCGTGCTGTCCAAGGTGATCGTTACGTCGATGCTCAAGCGCGTCGACCGGGCGATCTACGCGCTGGGGCAGGAACTCGTCTCGGGCATTCCGATAGCCGGCGGCTACCGTACGTTCGGCCTGGCCGAGGGCGGCGTCGGCTATGTCGCGGCCGGCCTGCCGGACGATGCCGTTACCCTGCTCTCGGATCTCGCGAGGCGCGTCAGCTCGGGTGATATTTCTGTTCCTGCCGACGATCAAGCGCTTGCCGATTTCATCGCGATGCTCCGTTGAGGAAAAAATCATCTTGCCATGAATGATGTAAAGGTTTACTATCAAGATCCACGTTTTCGCATCAATGCGGAAAAGTAAAGGAGAGATATATGAAGTATCGAACGTTCTTCGCTACGCTTCTCGTTGTCGCGCTCGCCTTCACCGGCTGCGCCAAGGCCGAGAAAGCCGCCCCGGTGCCTGCGAAGCCCGCCTTCAAGGTCGGTCTCGTTACCGACCTCGGCGGAATAGATGATAAGTCCTTCAACCAGGGAACCTGGGAAGGCATCGTCCGCTTCGGCGAGGAGAACGGTCTCGTCAAGGGAACCGACACCAAGTACCTGCAGTCCGCCGCCGAGGCCGACTACGTACCGAACCTCAGCACCTTCGCCGACGAGAAGCTTAACCTGATCGTCGCGCCCGGCTTCCTCTTCGAGAAGGCCATGGGCGAGGTCGCCGACAAGTATCCGACCCAGAACCTCCTCGTGATCGACACCGTGGTCACTAAGCCCAATGTCGTGAGCGCGGTATTCGCCGAGCACGAGGGTTCGTTCCTCGTCGGCGTCGCGGCCGGCCTCAAGGCCAAGGCCGACGGCAAGAACGTCGTCGGATTCATCGGCGGCATGCAGTTCCCGCTCATCGAGCGCTTCCAGGCCGGTTTCGAGCAGGGCGTTAAGGCCGTATATCCCGAAGCCAAGGTGCTCGTCGACTACGCCGGAGACTTCGGCGCTCCCGATAAGGGACAGGCTCTCGCGCAGAAGCAGTTCAACGCCGGCGCCTACATCATCTTCCACGCCGCGGGCGGTACCGGAAACGGTATGATCAAGGAAGCCAAGGAACGCTCCGAGAAGGGCGACGTCCGTTGGGCGATCGGCGTCGACAAGGATCAGTACACCGACGGCATCTACGGCACCAAGTCCGCCGTGCTCACCTCCATGATGAAGCGCGTCGACGTCGCCGCGTACGAAGTCGCCAAGATGACCATGGCCGGCCAGTTCCCCGGCGGTCAGACCCTCGTGTTCTCCCTGAAGAACGCCGGCGTCGGAATCCCGAACGAGAATCCCAACCTCTCCGCCGACATCGCGGCTACGGTAAAGGAATACGCAGACAAGATCGCCTCCGGCGCTCTCACCGTTTCCGAGGTTCCCGCTAAGTAAATCCGTCCTACAAGACGATTGAGCCGCCCTCTCGAGGGCGGCTTTTTCTTCCCTAATCCGGAAAAATACTGTATTCTGTTATACCCCGTCGGGCGGAATGGCCAGCGACGGGGAAATCCCATGTAGTTCTATTGGGGGCACGCGATGGCGTACATCATCGAGATGCTCAATATCATCAAAGACTTCCCGGGTATTCGCGCAAACGATGACGTGACGCTTCAGGTCGAAAAGGGCTCCATTCACGCCCTTCTCGGCGAGAACGGTGCCGGTAAGTCGACGCTGATGAGCATTCTCTTCGGGCTGTATTCGCCCGACGGCGGTAGCATCAGGATTCGCGGCGAGAACGTTCGCATCAGCGATCCTAACGTAGCCAACGAGCTGGGCATAGGCATGGTGCACCAGCACTTCAAGCTCGTGCACAATTTTACCGTGACCGAGAACATCATCCTCGGACTGGAACCGCGCAAGGGACCCGTGCTCGACATAAAGAGCGCAGCGGAAAAGGTCGCCGAGCTGTCCAAACTGTACGGGCTCGATGTGGATCCGTACGCAAAGATCGAGGATATCAGCGTCAGCATGCAGCAGCGGGTGGAGATCCTCAAGATGCTCTACCGCGACGCCGAGATCCTTATATTCGACGAACCGACGGCGGTATTGACTCCGCAGGAGATCCACGAGCTGATCGGCATCATGAGGCGCCTCGTCGAAGAGGGCAAGACGATACTGCTGATAACGCACAAGCTTAAAGAGATAAAGGAAGTCGCCGATACCTGCACCGTGCTACGGCGCGGCAAGCTGATCGGCACCGTTCCCGTCGTCGATACCAGCGAAGCGCGCATGGCGGAGATGATGGTCGGCCGGGAAGTCAATTTCTCCGTCGACAAGGGGGCGGCTAAGCCGGGCGACGTCGTGCTCCAGGTCAAGGATCTGTGCGTCAAGAACGCCAAGGGGCTCCTCGGCGTCAAGAGCCTGTCGCTGTCGGTTCGCTCGGGCGAGATACTCGGCCTGTGCGGCATCGACGGCAACGGGCAGACCGAGTTGATACAGGCGCTGACCGGGCTGGCTCCGATCGAGTCAGGATCGATTACCATCGAGGGCGTCGACGTGACCGATTTCCCCATCAGGCAGCGGCTCGACCACGGTCTCGGCCATATCCCCGAGGATAGGCACCGTTATGGCCTCGTTCTCGATTTCAGGCTCGACGAGAACATGGTCATCCACTCGTACGGCAAGGCTCCGTTCTCGCATCGCGGCATCCTGAATTACGAGGCGATACGCAAGAACGCCGACCGCCTCATCGAGGAGTTCGACGTGCGCTCGGGCCGGGGGCCCGCTACCAAGGCCAGGTCCATGTCCGGAGGCAACCAGCAGAAGGCCATCCTCGCGCGCGAGATAGACCGTTCTCCGATAGCGTTCGTCATCGCCCAGCCTACGCGCGGCCTCGACGTCGGCGCCATCGAATACATCCATAAGCGCATCATAGCCGAACGCGACAAGGGCAAGGCTATCCTGCTCGTCTCGCTAGAGCTCGACGAGATACTCGACGTATCCGACCGTATCGCCGTCATATACGGCGGCGAGATCGTCGGCGTCGTCGACGCGGACAAGACCGACGAGAACGAGCTCGGGCTGATGATGTCCGGCTCCGTCAGAAAGGTCGGATGACCATGGGCAAGAAAAAGAAGAACGGCTCGGGGAGGCTCGACGCCGTCCTCGTCCCGCTCATCGCCGTGCTGCTCGGCTTCCTCGTCGGCTCGATCTTCCTGCTGTTCACCGGCAAGAGCCCGCTCCTGATGTTCAATGCCATGCTTCAGGGCGTCACCGGCATCAATATCGCGATGCGCTCGTTCAATCCGCGCTATATAGGCGAGCTCGTCATCCAGGCTATGCCTATTATCCTGACGGGCCTGTGTTTCGGGTTCGCGGCCAGGACGGGCATTTTCAATATCGGCGCCGAGGGTCAGATGATGGTCGGATCCCTCGCGGCGACCGCCGTGGCGCTCACGGTCAAGGCGCCGGCCTTCATCCACGTTCCGATGATACTGGCGGCCGGCATGATGGCGGGGGCGCTATGGGGCGCCGTTCCCGGGTTCCTCAAGGCCCGATTCAACGTCCACGAGGTCGTCGTCACGATAATGCTCAATTACGTGGCCCTTCATTTTAATAACTGGACGATTCTCAACGTGTTCGGTTCGGTTGACCGCGTCAAGACGGCGCAATTCCCTCAAAGCGCGTTACTCAAGAGCCCTTGGCTGGAATCGTTGACCAACGGCTCGAGGCTCAACTGGGGCTTCGTTCCCGTCCTGATCGCCATAGTCGCGTACTGGTTCATACTCGAGAAGACGACGTTCGGTTTCGGCCTCCGCGCGGTAGGCTACAACAAGGACGGCGCTAAGTACGCGGGCATGAAGGTGAACAGGAATATCGTCGTCTCGATGATGATAGCCGGCGCGTTCGCCGGGCTAGCCGGCGCCATCATAACGACCGGAACCTTCAGCTTCGGCCGAGCGCTGTCGGCCGCCGAGGGCTACGGGTTCGACGGTCTCGCGGTGGCGCTCGTCGGAGCCTGTCAGGCGTCAGGAATACTGCTCGCGGGGCTTCTGTTCGGCATGCTCAAGGCCGCCGGGCCGTTGATGCAGTCGAACGGCATCCCGAAGGAGATCGGCGGCATCATCATGGCGTCGATCGTGCTGTTCGTCGCTATGAAGTACGGCATAGAGCGTATCGTAACGATAGTGAAGTTGAGGCGTACGAAGGGGCTCGCGCTCCCGACCGAGACTGAGGAGGCGGGCGTATGAGCCTCGGCATGGTACTACAGATGTTCCCGATAGCGCTGATGTTCGGCGCGCCGATCGTGATGGCCGCGCTCGGGGGGCTATTCAGCGAGCGCTCAGGCGTTTCCAATATCGCCCTTGAGGGCATCATGATGGTCGGCGCGTTCGCTGGCGCGTCGGTAACCGTCGTTCTCGAGCCCCTGACGCCGATGGCGCCGTGGTTCGGCCTCCTGACCGGTATCGTATCGGGAATGCTATTCTCGATGATACACGCCTTTACGAGCATTCACCTGAAGGCGGACCAGGTCATATCCGCTACCGCGCTGAATATACTGGCGGGCGGCCTGACCGTCTATCTATGCCAGATCCTCTTTACTCAGCAGAGGACGCGCGCGTTCAGCTACGGTCTTCGCAAGATCACCGTGCCCGGCCTCGAGAAGATTCCTATCATCGGGCCGATGCTGTTCTACGAGATGTATCCGACGTTCTACGTCGCGATAGTCCTCGTCGTACTGACATGGTTCGTGGTTTTCAAGACGCCGTTCGGCCTGCGGCTACGATCCTGCGGCGAGCATCCCCAGGCCGCCGCGTCCATGGGCATCAACGTCTACGCCATGCGCTACGCGGGCGTCGTACTCTCGGGCGCGTTGGCCGGGCTCGCCGGAGCCACTATGGTTCTTACCCAGGATATCCAGTATACGCTGACGTCTATCCACGGTACGGGCTTCATCGCCATGGCCTCGCTCGTGTTCGGGAAATGGAACCCCTGGGGCGTCCTCGGCGCCGGTATGTTCTTCGGCTTCTCGCAGGTTCTATCGTTCTACGCCAAGGATATCCCGTTCCTGTCATCGCTGCCGCAGGAGATGTTCTACGCCCTGCCGTATGTCCTGACGATCGTCGCCCTCGTCGTGTTCGCGGGCAAGTCCGTGGGCCCCAAGGCCGCCGGCGAGATATACGACCAGGGAAAACGCTAGGTTAACGCCGACGCTTCGCGCGGCGTTAACCGCCGCGGAATCGACCTGACTCACTTCGTTCGCAGGTCATCTCCGCGGCGCTTTTTAGAGATAGGCGGCGACCGAGTTCGCTGCGCTCGCCGGTCGGCTTTGCGATGTGGGGCTCGTTGGTAGCGACCGAGTTCGCTGCGCTCGCCGGTCGGCTTTGCGGTGCGGGGCTTTATAGTAGCGACCGAGTTCGCTGCGCTCGCCGGTCGGCTTCGGTCGGCGAGCGTTGCATAGCGTTCTGCGACTATTCCAATGCGTTTTTGATACTCAAGTCGGTTGATAATCCGTTTCCAAGTTGATCAGCTTCCCGTTTCCAAGTTGGTCAGCTTCCCGTTTCCAACTTGATCAGCTTTCCGTTTCCAACTTGATCAGTCTTCGTTTCCAAGTTGATCAGCTTTCGTTTCCAACTTGATCAGTTATCCTTTTTAATTTGGAAACGATAATGCGCTCGGTCTACGATGCATATTCATGGCAGAATCCCGACCATAAAGCGGGAATTGTAGGCGCTTTTCTAGAAGCGAAACGGTAATGCTGGTTCTTGGTGGCTATCATTCCTCGGGCCTGTTCATGGCTCCTACAGAACGATCCCCGATACGGCGAGGCATACGGGGATGACCGCGAGGCTCATGATCGTCGAAAAGGACGTGGCTATGCCCGCGTACTCGGTGTCGGCGCCGTAGGCGTCGGCGAGGATGGGTGTCTGGGTTATCGCCGGCATCATTGCCTGGACGAGGAATACCTGCTTAATAAGCG
The DNA here is from genome assembly GCA_002839315.1 of Spirochaetae bacterium HGW-Spirochaetae-3. GTDB lineage: Bacteria > Spirochaetota > Spirochaetia > Treponematales > UBA12059 > SZUA-370. The sequence continues at coordinate 17,573 of PGXV01000008.1, read as the reverse complement.
TCGGCAGGTCGGTCCATCGTATCAGGAGCACGAGGATCGCCGGGGACTGGACGAATCGGCCCATGAGGACGAGCGCGAAGTCTCGATCGAGGCGGAGCCTGCGCCATTCGACCCGCGATATAACGATACCGATGAACAGCATAGACAACGGGGTCGGCAATCCGGGCGGCATCGACACGAGCCTGGCGCGGTCGTAGCCGCCCGTCAGGTTGGCGATCATGTAGGCCGACAGGGAAACCGTTATGACCAGCCTCGATATGAGGCGGCCGCCATCGCCGGCGGTGCTGCCGTTTCCTGGGCCGCAGTTGGCCCCGCCAACTGCGACGCCTACGGCTATCATCAAGAGGACGGAAAGGACGCTACCAAACGCATTCAGTAAGGCGAGTACTACCGGAAATACTCGATGTCGCTCAAGCCTGCCTATTTAGACAAGGTCTTCTGGAATAGCGCCTTCCCTGTTTGGTCCTGGAACTCGCACGCCAGTCCTTCCGGACGCAATTCGATGATCAGGCGGCCGAATACGCCCCGGCTAAACCATACCGAGCCCGGGGAGACGTAACTCGGTACCGGGTCGGGCTTGCCGCCCATCGCGCCGACGACCGCCCACGCGCTACCGTCCGCTTCTATCCATTCCATATAGTGGTTATGCCCCGATACGACGAGGTCGGCCTTGCCGGCGATCAGCGGAGCCACCTCGCGGAGCATGTCGGCGTGGTCGTACCAAGGCATGCCGGTTCCTTCGTCGACGTATCCGGACGAATAGAAGAAGCAATGGGACAGTACGACGATGTAGTCGGTAACCGGTATGGAATCGAGCTGGGCCTTAAGCCAGGCCTTCTTGGCGGCGCCGAAGCCTTCGGGGCCCCATAGAAGGTCCAGCGCTATGAAGTGGACCGGCCCCTCGTCCATGCGCCATGACGGCTCTAACGCGAACGCCGTCTTCCAGCGTGTTATGCCTCCGATTATTGAATCGTGGTTGCCTAGCAGCGCAACGAAGGGTAGTGCGGGCGCGTCGCGCCGTATCGACTCGATCGCTTCCTTCCAACCCGCCGCGGCCATGCCCATCTCGACGGTGTCCCCGAGGTCGAAGAACGCGTCGAGGGTCCCGTTCTCGTATTCGGCCTGCGAAAGGCGTAGTATCGCGCTCCTCGCGGGCGAGTCGGAAGCCTCGCGGCCGTAGTGTGGATCGGACGACAAGGCTATCCTGAAGGTGGGCGAACCGTCGATTCCCTTACGTAGCGGAAAGCCCTGTGCCGGGTCGACGGTCGCGGGCCTGTCGGCGGACGCCGCGTCGCCGTATGCGTTCGTGAGAACGAAGAGCGATACGCCTATGGTGACGAGCAAGGACAGCGTCGATACGGCGACGCATATCGCGTTCGCTATGGCGAATGCCTTGCCTTCGGTACTGAACAGGGCTCGCGTGGCGATGGTGGCGACGAGCGGAAAGACGCCGACGGCGCAGAGCGCCAGTATCATGCCACGGGTGCCTCCCCAGCGGTACATGCCCAGAGTTCCGGCCTGCGCGAAAGCCCATATCATGAACGCGGCCATCGCGGCGAAAGCCGACGACGCGACGATAAGCGAGAAAGGGTTCTTGCTGGATTGCATGGCGATCCTCCGGCGTCCAGCGTACGACGGAGCGCCGGCGCGGTCAAGCCGTGGCGAGGAAAAGAGCGGCCGCCCCGAGAGGGGCGGCCGCTGACTCGTTCAGAGGGCCGTAGCCCTCCGCGCAAAGTCGATCATCGATCACCTCCTTTCCCTGACGCTCGCGCGCCTGGATCTGGATTCTGCCGGCCCGGTTACTATGGCACGGAGGCGAATACGGCGAAAGCTATAGAACGGGTATACGTTTCCTTTCCTCGCGGAGCCCGAGTATACTAATTGATTATACGGATTCAGGGCGTTTACAAGCCCATGGGCTTGTGGCATACTCTAGCCCATCTTCGTGAAACTTGGAGGTAGCATAATGATGATTTATACCAGCCCCGATAAACTCCGGACCCATGGCGCCGCCAAGGCGTAGCGAAGAGAACAAGCCTGAAAAAGCTCGTTCCTCCTCGCGGTCAATGGCGGATGTAACATACATCCATCGAGGAACGATCATGCCATATTTAAATGCGGACGGCGTATTGCCTCCCGAATTACTAAGTGAGATTCAGAAGTACGTACAGGGCGCCTTGGTCTACGTACCAAGGCAAGGCCCCGAGCGTCTCGGCTGGGGACAAAAGAACGGAACCAGGGACGAGCTGGACAGGCGGAACGCCACCATCCGCGAGGCGAAGGCCTGCGGGCGTACTATAGACGAGCTGGCAGACGAGTATTGCCTGTCAGCCGACGGCATACGTAAGATACTATACTGCAACCGGCGCGCTTCATGACGTCGGCATGGGCGGCTCGGCCGCGACGACGACGTCGCGGCCGGCCGCCTTTCCTCTATACATGGCCGCGTCGGCCCTCGCTATCAAGTCCTCCGGCCGCTCGTCCTTGACGTATTCGGCTACGCCGAATGTCATTGATATACGGATCTTGGCGCCCTTCGCTTCTAGGTACTCGGTCGATACCGCCAGCCTTATACGATCGGTCGCCTCCATCGCGGCGGACAGGTCGTCACCGGAAAGAAGCAGCAGGAATTCCTCGCCGCCCCAGCGCGCGGCCATATCCTCGAGCCGTAGCTTGTTTTCCATCGTCGCCGCGGCTTTCTTGAGGACCTTATCCCCGCTACCATGCCCGTACGTATCGTTGAAGGCCTTGAATAGGTCTATATCCCCTATCGCGACGCAGAACGGAGAAGCCGAGCGATTCGCCCTCGCGGCCTCTATCATGAGCCTGTTCATGCCCGATCGCCTGTTACGGAGCCCGGTCAGCTCGTCCCGCTCGGCGAGTTCCTTCATAAGGGAATAGGCCTCTTCTACCTTGTGCTTCTCTTCCCGTAGCGCCTTCTCGGTCGCGAGTATACGCTTATAGCTGGCCGCGATCGTCTTCGACGTGACCTGATCCACGACTATGACGAGGACGACCACGGAGAGAAGCGCGAGGAGCAGGCTGAACACGCTCGAGGCGGCCCGCTCGTTGTGGTTCGCCTCGGCCAGCTTCCTCTCTATCGCCACGACCTTGTCCAGGTCGTCCAGATACGCGCCCGTCGCAACTATCCACGAGAAGTCGGGGTATAGCCGGGCATAGCTTAGCTTGGGGGACGGGATCTGCTCTCCGGGCTTGGCGAAGTAATACGAGGTGTATGTCTCGCCGTCCCTGACGACGCCTTCCAGTTCCGCCAGGTACGGATTGGAGCCGTTTTCAATGACCTCGGTCGATAGCATCATGCCCTCGGTCTCGGGAAGGAACCCGTGCACGAGGCGCCGGGCGTAGCGGGGGCCGCCCGCGAAGTCGACGACCTCGTTGACCCAAAGGTATCCGTTATCCTTGAGCCGTGTCTCTCGTATCCTCACGATCATCCGCGAGCGTACGATCTCATCCGCCCGTCGCTCGGCTTCCGCGTCCCCGGGCGTTACGCCCATCTCTTCCCTTACGAGGCGGCGCTCGAGGTCGATCTCGGATATGGTCCTGTCTACCGCGTCCTTCAGGTACGCCTTGGTAGTATTGAGGACGGTCGCCTCGAGCCGAGCGACGGTCTCATCCTCTTGGCGCTTGAGGGCGGCGAAGTGCGAGCTCGCGAATACGATGAAGACGAATACGACGAGGACGAGGCTGATGTAGTAATATACTCGGCGAACTTTCGAGGCTTCGGTCTGCATCGTCAGTTTATATCGCATCGCGATAACTATACGAGAAAATCGGATCATTGTCACGGAGCTTCGAGTGTGCTATCTTATACAATATATGGTAGATACGGCGGCATTACAGGCCTACTCGTTGTTCGGCGGACTCAGCGCCGAGCAGATCGGCCTCATTCGCCCCTTGATGGGCGCCGCCATCTTCGAGGCCGGCGAGATCATCATCGCCGAAGGTAAACCCAATGACTCGATATACTTCATCATAGAGGGACGCGTCGGCGTCTCCAGGCGCGGCGTCGCGATCGTGGAGCTGCCGGAGGGCCAGACCTTCGGCGAGATGGAACTGCTCGACGTGATGCCGTCGGTCGCCACCGTGACCGCCGTCGTTCCCGTCAGGGTCGTGACCATATCGAACCGCTGCGTCCGCGCCGTATACTCGCGCGATCCCAAGGTGTTCGGCATCGTCATGATGAACCTTGCGCGCGACCTTTCGCGGAGGCTCAGGCGCATGGACGAGCTGGCTTGCGACGCCGCGAAGGCCAGCGACCGGTCCGCCGAATCCGCGGGCTGAGGTCGTAACCGTGCCCGATCATACCGATTTCCTCAAGCTGACGTCCCGCGATCCGCTCTCGTTGGACGCGCTGTACGCGGCGCACGGCGAGCGCGGGTTCGCGAATCCCGCCTGGGAGGGCGCCGTATCCCGCGTCCTGATCGTCAGGCTATCGCCCTTCCGCGACGTGGAGCGCTCGACGCCCCACGAGTTCCTCTTCCGGGAGGCGCGCGCGGCGATGCCCGGCGCCTACCTCGATTTCAGCTTCTTCCCGACCCTCCGCGACCGTTCCGTCCTCGGGCGCGCGGGCGTCCCTTGGATGCACGGCGTCGCCTCCCGCCGCGGCGCCGTCGACTTCGACGTCGTCCTCGTCTCCAATTCGTATACGCTCGAGCTCGTCAACCTCGCGCCGTTCCTCGCGGCCTCCGGGTTGCCGCCGTCCCGATCGGAGCGCGATCGGTCGGCCTCGGACGGTTCGGCCCGGTATCCCCTGATCGTCCTGGGCGGTTCCAACGCCATGGCGAGCGCCGCCGCGTATGACGACGCCTCCGGGGACTCGCTCGTCGACGCCGTGTATTTCGGCGAGGGCGAGGGTTCCGTCGGACGGCTCGTCGCCGGGCTGGCGTCGGCTTCGAGGGAGGGGGCGGACGGAAGGCTCGCCGGGCTCGCGTCGCTGACGCGGGAGGTCGTCGGGTTCTGGCCTACGGCGATACGGCTTACGGTCGCGCAGGCCAAGGCCCGGCCGGACGCGTATCCCGTCGGAGCGCCGCCCGTCATAGCCGGCGAGGAGGCGGGTACGTCCCGCTTGGAGATCACTCGCGGGTGCCCGAGCTTCTGTTCCTTCTGCTTCGAAGGCTGGGAACGCAAGCCGTTCCGGGAGCGGCCCCTGGGAGACGTTATCGCCGAGGCGCTACGCCTCAAAGCCGGGACAGGGGCGGATACCGTCGAGCTGGCGAGCTATAACTTCAACGCGCATTCCGACGTCGTCGCCGTCATCCGCGAGCTGCACAAGGCGTTCTGGGCGGTGAGCTTCCAGAGCCAGCGCGTCGATATCCTGGCGCGCTCGCCCGGGCTCGTCCGCTACGAGGTCGCAGCGGGCAAGCGATCGTTCACGGTAGGCGTGGAGGGCGTCTCCGCCCGCGCCCGCGCCTACTTCAGCAAGGAGCTGGCAGAGGCGGACCTTCGCGCCGTGCTAGAGCGCATAGTCCGCGAGGGCGCGCGCGAGATAAAGCTCTTCTATATTCTGTCCGGCTTCGAGGACGCGGGCGACATGGCCGAGTTCTCGGCCTTCGTAGGGTGGCTACGCGCGCTCCTGGGCGCCCTGCCCAGTCCGCCGCGGGTGATGTTCTCGGCGGGCGAGCTTATACGCATGCCGTTCACGCCGCTTGCCTACGAGTCGCTGATCCTCGACGAGGCGCCGTTCGCCGTCGTGCGCGCCCGTTTCGACGCCGCGGTCGCGGGCGCCGGCTTCGAGTCGCGCGCGCCCGAGCGCTTCGACGAGTACTGCCTGTCCCAGGTGCTCGCGCTAGCGCCGCCGGGATCCTACGGGCTGCTCCTGGCGATGGCCGCGCGCGGCTACGTCTACGACCGCGCCCTGTCGCGCGGCGCGTGGGAATTCGCCCGCGCCTGGCTGGACGAGCGCGGAATCCTGAGCGGCGCCTTCATGGGCGAGAAGCCGCGCGACTATCCGTTCCCGTATCCGTTCCTTACGCCCGTCGCGTCGCGCGAGCACGTATATCGGCGCTTCCTCGACGTAAAGGAATCGCGGGAGCGGACGACCTGCCTCGGCGGCGACTGCGCCGGTTGCGGCGCCTGTAGCGACGCCGACGTCAGCGGCGTCAGCGAGCGGGCCTTCCTCGCCGCCCATAGGCTTGACGAGGCGTCGGAGCGCGACCTGCGCGAGCTCGAGGCCGTCGTCGCCGCCAAGCGCAAGCCGTACGAGGCCTGGGTCGGCGCCGCCCTGTCCCGCGAGGCCGCCTGCGCTCCCCCGGCCTACGCCGCGGCCTCGTTCCGCAAGGCCCTGTACGCCGCAGTCCCGGCGCTCGTCGATACGGTGTGGACGGCCGAGGACGCCTTCCTGAAATCCAAGGCCGGCCTCGAGCGCCTGCCCGGCGCCTGGGGCGATACCGTGTACCGCGTCCTGTCATCGGCCCCGATAGCCACTTCCGTCCTGGAAGCGGCGGGCTACGTCGTACTGGAATCGGCGCCCGTCCCCGAGCGGCTGTTCCTGGAATTACGACTGCCCGGCGCCAGCATCGCCGAGGCCGTCCGGCTCGTAGCCGATTTCCTCAACGCGTCGGCTATCCCGCATACCTTAAGGAAGGAAGCGAGCGGCTCGGCGTTCGTCGTCTCGGACAAGGGCCGGAAGAAGGGCAACGTGCTCGAGGCGCGCGTCGCACTGGGCGACGACGGCGCGGTCGTCGGTCTGGTCTGCGGCCGCAAGTACGATGTCTCGATGCTGATAGCCGCGGTCGCCAAGCGCCGGCTCGCGTTCGATCTGCGCGCGGCCCTGGCCGATGACGGCCGGGCCGCGGGATAACTAGGCCGCCGACAGCCCCGAGTCGCGGGCAGCGATCAGTCCCGACGCGATGCTCGTGAATACCTGGCCTTCCCTGACCTTGCCGGGGAACGACTCCTCCAGCATGGCGACGAAGGCCGGTATCCGCGACGATCCGCCGACGCGGACGACGGCCGCAACGTCGCCGGGTTCCTTCCCGGCCGAGTGGAGCGCCTCCATGACCACCGCGCGCGCCTCGCCTACGCGAGGCTTGGCGATCGCCTCGAATTCCGTCCTCGATATCCTCTCCCTGAACGACAGGTGCGGCGGCAGCGCGAAGGCTATCTCTGACTCCAGGCCCGACGATAGCGCTATCTTGGCGTCGTCTATGGCGCCGAAGAGGTCGAACGTAAGGTTGCGGTCCAGGAACTCGGCGAGGCCCCGGAGGCTCGGCTTGTCGATAGGGCGGGCGTCGTATATCAGTTCCTTTATGACGCGCCTGGTCGCCGCTACGTCGGAGAGGGGTAGCGCGTAGAACGACGCGACCTGGTCCGTTATCCAGCGCGGCATGTCCAGGTACGTACCCTTCATCGTGCGTATCTTGCCCTCGGAACCGAAGTGCCTGATTATCCTGGCCCGCGATACGTCCTCGTTGAGGAGGTATCCGCCGAGGTCCCGGCCCGAGCTGGACAGGATCTCTATGCCGCCGTCGCCTATCCTCGCCACCGCGACGTCGAGCGTGCCGCCGCCGAAGTCGAACACGAGGACCGTCCCCGATATCTCGCTGACCATGCCGGCGGCCGCGGCCACGGGCTCCGGCACGAAGCGCACCTCCTCGAAGCCGGCGAACGCGCAGGCCTTGCGGTAGCGCTCTACCACGGCGTCCTCCACGTCCAGAGCCGAGCGGCCAGCACCGACGAGGCCGGCCTTGCCCGACAGCACGACGGGCCTGCCGACGACCGCCGAGCGGCATTCCGTCCCCGCGGCACGGTCGGCTCGGCGCTTGACCTCGCGCAGGTACAGGCCCGCCAGCGACTCGGCCGGCCAGAAACCGCCGAATATCGTCGTCCCCTTGAAGCTCGTATCCTTGAGCGCCAGCTTGAGCGCCTGGAAGAAGCGGTAGCTGTTGTACAGGTTGGCCTTGCCGCCGAACCGGCCGCGCGCCTCGGTATAGTCGGCGATGGCCTCGTCGCCTATGGAGGGGCGCCGGTCGCGCTCGAAGTACATCAGCGACGGCACGACCGCGCCGGAGCCCAGGTCGAGGATCCTCGAGCCTCCGCCTTCGCGCACCGTGACCACGGTGTTAGAGGTGCCGAAATCTATGCCGTACATCGTGTCCTCCTTGGGTCGATGGTCCGGGCCCGATGCGCCCGCACGGAGAGCGAATATGAAAGCACGGGGCGACTCGGATGGTCAACTCGCGACGCCGGGATCGTTTCGCGGGCGTATTGCCCACGAGGCGCCGATAGCGGTATTATATAGACGTGTTCGAAGAAGACATCGTGGACGGAATCGAGATAGACGGCGTCCATTTCCTTGATATACCCATGGGCGGCAAGGAATTTTCCCGGTGCTCGTTCCGTTCCTGCGATTTCTCGCAGGCCGTCCTGGCCGGCTCCGAGTTCACCGACTGCGTGTTTTCCGAATGCAACTTCAGCAACACGTCGTTTTCCGGTTGCCGTTTCCTGGATCCGACCTTCTCCGGCTGCAAGCTCGCCGGGCTGGCCTTCTACAGGCTCGATCAACTGGTCTTCGGCTTCGTCGCCCGCGAGTGCAGGATCTTGAACTGCAATTTCTCCGATATCAAATCGAAAAAGAGCGTCTTGTCCAAGTGCGTCGTTACCGACTGCGACTTCGCCGACGCCGACTTCCAGGCAGCGGATTTCCGCGATACGGAGTTTTCCGGTTGCGTGTTCCATAAGGTAGACCTCAAGAAGGCCGATTTTACCGGGGCGTTCGGCTATGAGATAAATCCCCAGACGAATGACGTGAAGCGCGCTACGTTCAGCATGCCGCACGTCGTCGGGCTCCTTTGCGGGCTCGATATCAAGATAAAGGACTAGTATAGTTGGAATATAAGCATGGCATAGACGGTCTGGATCCCGAGTACGCGGCGATAGTCGCGCCGCTCCTGGATCATAGCGACGTGCGCAGTATGGACGGCTTCCGCCACCATGACCGCACCGCGCTTACCCATTCGCTGGCCGTATCGACCAAGGCGTACGCTGTCGCCAAGCGCCTTCGCCTCGATGCCGTATCCGTCGCTCGCGGGGCTCTCCTGCACGACTTCTTCCTCTACGATTGGCGCGAGGTCGAGAATTCGCACCACCCCACCGCCCACGCGCGCGTTGCTCTCGCCAACGCCCGGGCCCGCTTCAGCCTCAATCCCGTGGAAGAGGACATCATCGTCACCCATATGTGGCCCATAGGGAAGCCGTTCTATTCGTATCGCGAATCCGCTCTCGTCAGCCTCGTCGACAAGTACGTGTCGACCAAGGAGGTGACCGTCCTGTTCGCGCGCGGCCTGGCCGCCTTCGCCTGGTTGGTCGTGTCGAGGCTGGGAGCCGCCCTCGGCTAGGCGCTTGCCTCGTCGATGCCCGCCTCGGAACCGTCCGCGCGCCGCTTTCCCCCGTTCTCGTAGCGGCCCAGCGTCCATAGGCCCAGCGCCGCTACCCCGGCCGACGCCGCGACGACGAACCAGACCGTCGGAATCCCCCAGCGCTCGGTGATGCGCCCGGCGATAGGCGTCGAGAACGAGAATCCAAGCCCTGAAATCAGCGGCAACACCGCGTTGAAGCGGCCTCTGTGCGACATCGGCGTATGGTTGGATACGAATACGCTCTCGTTCGTCGCCTGGACGATCTCGCCGAGGCTCCAGACGAACGTCGACGCGAAGAACAGCCATGGAGACCGCGCGAACGCGAGGACGCCGAATCCGATCGAATACAGAACGCCGGCGAACGCGACGTTGGATATAGGCCTGAAGCGCTTGGCGAAGGCTACTATCGGCGTCGTGAACGCGATCACGCAGACCGCGTTCAGCGTCATCATGAAGCCGTAGAGCTTGGCTCCCGAATCGCCGAACAGGTTCATGGCCTGCAACGGCATCGAGAATCGGTGCTGGGCGTACGAGAAGCCGTAGAAGGTCGTCAGGACGGCGAAGACGAGCAGTATAGGCCTGGAACGAAGCGCCGACCATAGATTGCCCTCGTGCGCCTTCTCGGCCGAGTCTGTCTCGAGGCTCGCCTTCTCTTCCTCGGCGCTCGGCCTGGACTCGGGCAGGAACAGCCCGACGAGCAGCAGCGAGGCCCCTACGGCTATGGCGTTGCCCCAGAACATCCACGACGGCGCCGACGCGAACAGGAACCCCGCTATCATCTGGCCTATGGCGAAGCCCAGGTTGTGGCCGAGGTATATGAGGCTGAACGCTCCCTGCCTGTTCTCGGGGGTCGTCACGTCCATGCTCATCGCCGTGCGCGCCGGATCGGTGACCCCATCGAAGAATACCGAGGCTATGATGAATCCCGCTATCAGGTACGGGTCGTTAAGGAACCCGCAGGGTATGAACAGGGCGCCGCAGAGGAACTGCGAAATCATCTGAACCCGCTTGCGGCCGAAGCGGTCCGCGAGCCGGCCCCCGAGCAGCGTCCCGGGAACATAGGCTACCGTCGTCAAGAACACGATGTCGCCGGTCTCCTTCTCCGATAACCCGAAGCGCCTCGTCAGTATCAGCGCCATGAAGGGGAATACGAAGATGCCGGCCCCGTTGACGACCGTCGCGACGAACAGCGTATAGACGCTTCGCGGAAGGCCGAGGTAGGGGGCCATGGAACGCTTGAGGAGTCGTAGCGGGGATAGTCTCGGCTTTTCGCTCATAGAGAAATACTACTTCGCTCCGACTGCGCCGGAAAGGGACAGTCCGAGTATATCCAAGAGGCCCGCGTACCGTGGGCTGCGGCATGATATACTCCCGGCGCGAGGAGTCGGCATGAAATACGTTTGCGCCCTTATAACGGTCGATGACGTCGCCCGCGCGAGGCGCTTCTACGAGGGAACGCTCGGTCAGGTGGTCGAATCGGACTTCGGCGAGAACGTCGCGTTCAAGGGCGGGTTCGCCATACATCAGAAAGACCATTTCCAGGGCTTGCTGGACGGCCGCGAGATCGGCTCGAAGGCCAACGACGCCGAACTGTACTTCGAGCACGACGACGTGAACGGCTTGGCCGGGCGGCTCGCCGCGGACGGCGTCGAATTCCTCCATGGTCCCCGCGAGCAGCCATGGCGCCAGCTCGTAACGCGCTTCTACGACCCCGACGGCCATATCGTCGAGGTAGGCGAGCGCCTTGAGCACGTCGCCTACAGGCTATCGGACGAAGGCCTTAACCTCGACGATATCTGCCGCGTTACCTACCTGTCCCGTCCCGCCGCGCTGCGGGCCATAGCCGAATACTCGAGCCGCCCCCGGGTCGACGCCGTCTCATACCCCCTCGCGGACTCCGATCGCGAATTGGCGGCTCGGGCCCTGGCGGGCGACGCGTCGGCCGCCGAGGAACTGCTCCTCGGCGTCCAGTCCCGCGTCTTCAACCTGGCCTTACGCTATCTCGGGAACCCCGAGGACGCCAGGGACGCATGCCAGGATATATGCCTGAAGGCCTGGAAAGGGCTCGGGAGCTTCCGCGGCGACGCGCTTTTCTCCACATGGGTACTAGCGATAGCCGCGAACCACCTGAAGACCGTGAAGAAGAGCCGCATGGAGTCGATGGGCGTATCGTTCGAGGCGTACGAAGCCGAGGCCGGCGCCGTTCCGGCGAGTCCGTACGCCGGTCCCGACGAAGGCTTGCTGACCGATGAGCTCAAGCACTCGTGTAGCCTCGGCATGCTTCAATGCCTGGGCCGTACCGATCGTCTCGTCTATGTGCTGTACGCCTTCTTCAGGGTTTCCAGCGCGGACGGCGGCCTAATATGCGGGCTAGGACCGGCGGCCTACCGGCAAAGGCTGTCGCGTACCAGGAAGACCATGGCATCGTTCATGACCGGCGTCTACGGCCTCGCCTCGGAAGGCGCGGCGTGCAGGTGCCGCGACAGGGTCGGGCACGCCCTTAGGCAGGGCCGGATCGGGCGGGAGCGGCTGTTCTTCTCGACTCACGCGGAGGCTCGCGCCGCCGCCGCCTTGACCGAGTCCATGGAACGGCTCGATGCCGCGAGCGCCGTCTTCCGCGGCGGTCCCGATTTCCGCCATCCCGACGGCCCTGCGGACGTGCGGCGCATTATCGCCGGAGCGGCGCCGGCCATCGTCGACGCCTGAACCCCCGGCCGTCGTATACGCCTATCGTGCGATCATCCTGGACGCCAGGCCTATGCCTCCTCCCAGTACGACGGCGTTGACGAGCATGATAGCGACCGTCTTCGCCTCCTCCCCAGGCTTTACGAGCGCCGCGTTCCCGGCGACGACTATGACGATAGGCAGGGCCGACGCGAAGCCTACGATCATGCCGGTAGCCCAACCCGGCAGGCCCAGATCGCAGTTCGATATGACGACGCCCATTACCAGCCATTGCGCGATCGCCGATGCCGTCGCCGAAGCCGGCAATCGTCGTACCAGCATCGGCGCGACATCGACGATAGCGGCGGCCAATCCCAATCCAAAACCCAAGACTACGGTATCCATAGAGACCTCCATGCCTCGTTAGACTGCGCATAGCGGTTTTTGTGACGATAATACGTCGGCTGCGGGCGGACAGGAGACGAAACCGCGATATTTTGCTACCGTATGGCGAGCAGGAGATACTACATGTATATCAAGAAATTAATCGGTACGAAGTGCTATCTGTCGCCGATGGAGCAGTCCGACGCCCCGAAGTACGCGGCGTGGCTCAACGACCTCGAAGTCGCGGTCTTCACGCAGATAGCCGACAAGTCGCTGTCGGTCGACAAGGAGCGCGATATCCTCGCGTCCATCGGCAAGGAGCATAACTACGGCATCGTAGACGCCGCCACCGACGCGCTGATAGGCAGCTGCGGTCTCATGGATATCGATTTCCTCAACCGGAGTGCCGAGATAGGCATCGTCCTCGGCGACAAGGCGTACTGGGGCAAGGGCTACGGCGCGGAGGCGCTGAGCCTGCTCCTCGATTACGCGTTCCGCTACCTCAACCTCCATAACGTCATGCTCCGGGTCTACGCCTATAATCCCCGCGGCATCGCCTGCTACGAGAAGGTCGGCTTCAGGACCATCGGGCGCCGACGCGACGCCATCATGAGGAATCTCGCGGCCCACGATATCGTCTACATGGATATCGTCGCCGACGATTTCTACGCGGCGTCCGGACCTGCCTGACCGGGAACGCCCGGGTACATAAAAACGGGGGACGACTTCCGATCGTCCCCCGCGTAGTGTCTTTCCCGTAAGCCTGGGCTATCGGGCCCTCAGGCTTCCACGTCGATCATGGTACCCTCGAAGGCCGGAAGAGGCGCCTTCTCCGCCGCCTTGGACTCCGTGGCCTCGCCATCCTGGACGCGCTGGGCCGATATCATATCGATTTGACGACCCGAGCCGTAGACGCTGATAACGGACGGAGCTGAACCGATAGGATCAATCATCGCGTTACCCTCCCTGTTACTCTTTAAGTGTAAGGAGGCCGCCGGCTGATTTCAAGAGAAAAGCGCTGGAATCGCTCTACCCATTTCGCTTGCGCTCGCCGCCACGTTGAGTAGAATGGCGTATACGGGGATGCAGCGATCCCCGGCACGAGAGGAGCATCGAATGAACCAGGTCCCCCGCATGCGCTTCGCCCACCTGCCGACGCCGGTCGAGGCGATGCCCCGGCTGTCGGAATTCCTGCGCGGTCCCCGCTTGCTCATAAAGCGTGACGATCAGACGGGCCTCGCCCTCGGCGGCAACAAGACGCGTAAGCTCGAGTTCCTGGTCGCCGACGCGATGGAAAAAGGCGCGAGGACCCTCGTATCGGCCGGCGCGCTCCAGTCGAACCATTGTCGCCAGGTCGCCGCCGCGGCCGCGCGTTTCGGGCTGGATTGCGTGCTCGTGCTTAACGGCGACGGTACCGGCGCTCCGACCGGCAACTATCTGCTTGACGTGCTATTCGGCGCCCGCGTCGTGCTCGTCGCCGAGAGGGCGGACCGCGAGCGGTCGTTCAGGGAGGCGTTCGAGCTGTCAGCCGCGGAAGGCGGCCGGCCGTACTACATACCCTACGGCGGCTCAAGCCCCGTAGGAGCCCTCGGTTACGCCTTCGCCGTCGAGGAATTCATGGGGCAGGGAATAGATGCCGGCTGGATGGTATTCGGCACGTCGAGCGGTGGCACGCACGCAGGGCTGACGCTCGGGCAACGGTTGTTCGGCTATCGGGGGAAGATCCTGGGCATCAGCATCGACGAGCCCGCGGACGCGCTCAAGTCACATGTGTCCGCGCTCGCCAGCGATTCGAGCGAATTGCTCGGGGATCGGATAGAGTTCACCCCCGCCGATGTCCTAGCCGACGATTCGTACTGCAAGGCGGGCTACGGCGTACTCACGGCGGCAGAGCGCGAGGCCGTGAGCCTGTTCGCGAAGTACGAAGGCATCCTGCTCGACCCTGTGTATACGGGCAGGGCCGCGGCAGGCCTCATCGACCTGATACGGAAAGGCTCCTTCGGAAGGGACGAAACCGTCTTGTTCTGGAATACCGGCGGTCAGCCGGCTCTTTTCGCCGAGGCATACCAGACGTATCTCCTGGGCTGAGCCCCGGCAACCGTCCAGTACAACGCTTCGAATTCGCGCGCGTGATGCTGGTGGTTGCCTGTTTTTGAGGAATCAGTTTTTCCTCTGCACATTGAATTTATAAATCTATATTATATATATAGATATATGCTATATAAATAATATTTATAGACAAATGATTCGTTGGGTTGTACACTCAAGCGCATATAGGTCCGGGATAGCCTGTTTCGGCGGCATCTTGGATGAAAATATGGCGCTTAGTTAATAATAATCAATTTTGTTTTCTATGCGCCTTTTCCTCTGCAAAAACCGCTATGGGTTTCTTAGTGTTTTTACGCCCAGGCTCCTTCAGCGCGGCATCGTTGATCTGCTATCGTTTCCGTACCAGCCGGATTCCTTTCTCGTATCCTTTGTATCGAAATCTCGCGAGCAGTCGGGAGGCGATGGCCATGGATATAACGATCAGCGGAATTTCGAGCGGGTGGCTTTCCGTCTCGTTCGAATATGACACGCGAATAGCGCAGGCCGTATGGGCTATACCGGGAATTCGCTATACCGGTGACGGTCTGCACTGGATCATGCCGGAATTCGGGTCCAGTATCGAAGGGTTCCTGGCCTCGCTATGGTCTACGGGGCTTTTCGCATGGAAACCCCCAATAAAAAGCCTGCCAGCCATAATCGCACCCCATGTCGATATCTTCGTGCCTGACGGAAAAGAGAGGAAACCCCAAGCCGCCGCCGTTGAATCAAGCGGTTCCGTTCTGGATTTTCGGCCTGACGAGCCTGGCGCGATAGGCCGGCTTCTAGAACGCTTCCAGCAGCGCATCAAGGCGGCGCATTACAGTGAGATGACTATTCGCGCCTATTCCCACTGGGTGGAGCTGTTTGCCAAGGAAGGCCGTATCCCCCGACCCGGCGAGCCTGCCGAATCGCGTATCAACGCATTCGTAACCAAACTAGCCGTCAAGGATAACGTAAGCGCCTCGACCCAGAACCAGGCACTGGCGGCGATTCTTTTCCTTTATCGGCACGTGCTTGGAACGGAAGTCGGACGTATCGACGATATCATCCGAGCTAAACGGCCAATTCGTATTCCCATCGTAATGACGCGGGACGAAGTAAAATCCATGCTTTCACGAATGAACGATGATATGAAGCTCATAGCATCGGTCCTATACGGAACCGGCCTTCGGCTTAACGAATGCATAAGCTTGCGCGTACAGGATATCGACTTCAACCGTAACTCGATCACCGTCCATGACGGGAAAGGCAGCAAGGATCGCGTCACCATGCTACCCGCCTCACTAGCAAAGCCGCTTGCCGACCATTTGGCTCGAGTCGCCGAAATCCACAACACCGACTTGAAGGAAGGTTGGGGCGAAGTATACCTACCTGCCTCCCTATCAAAGAAATTCCCAAACGCCGCTACCGAGTGGCGTTGGCAATGGGTTTTCCCTCAGAAACGTCGCTGGCACGATGCCGCGGCTAAACATGAAGGCCGTTTCCATATCGAC
The DNA here is from genome assembly GCA_002839315.1 of Spirochaetae bacterium HGW-Spirochaetae-3. Lineage (GTDB taxonomy): Bacteria > Spirochaetota > Spirochaetia > Treponematales > UBA12059 > SZUA-370. The sequence continues at coordinate 1,567 of PGXV01000008.1, read as the reverse complement.
GCATCCGTAGTCCAGAGAGCCGTGCATGAGGCCGTCATGCAGGCGGGCATAACGAAACACGCTAGTTGCCATACCTTACGGCATTCGTTCGCCACCCAGCTCCTGGAAAACGGATACGACATAAGGACCGTCCAGGAACTCCTAGGCCATAGCGATATCCGTACTACCATGGTTTATACCCATGTTCTGAATAAAGGACCAAGCGGAGTTCGAAGCCCATTGGACTTACTATAGTAGCTATACTTGTCCGTATAACATCATGGAGGTACTGAAGTACCTGCCTCGTTAATCTTTATCCTAACAGCAACTGCAATACAATTTTATAAGTATCTACGAACTAAAAGACTGACAAAGCTACAGTAGAACATATTTATGACGGAACAGGCGAATAATTGTTACAAAGGCCCTCCGGGCAGTAGGAAAAAGAAAGAGCCGTGTATAGGTTTATCAAATCAAAAATAGTATAAAAAAAATAGGAGTTGTTATGAAAAGACTAATAATACAATTAATTATTTGCATAATAATAGGAATAATTGTTGCAACAGTTCTAAGTATTTTAGGGCATTATAATATTTGGATATTTACTAATAGTATTAGGACGAACTTTTTCATTGTTGGAGTGTTTTATTTAATTATTGGTTACTTTAGTTATCAAAGTACAAATGAGCATGATCGAGTTATGACCGTATTTACTTCTATTAGTAAGTATGCAAAACCAGATTATGAAGGATTTAATAATAAAATATCAAGTTTATTAATATTTGTTTCACTTGGATTATTATTTGGTTCAATGTATTTAATATTACCAGAAATTAGAGTCTAGCAATAATAGAAAATAAGTAAGTAGTAAATATATCTAAGAGAAAATATATATTTCTTAGATAGTTCAAAAAAAAATATACAGTTTGAATTTAAGATCGCTCGCCAAGCTCGCGAGGAAGAGATTTGTAACAATCGCTTCAACCTGAGTCAGCGGTTTGTCACGCATTTTGCTCTTCGCCTCGCGAGTACGCTTAGCTCGGCAAAATACGCGCCAATTCCGCTTCCCAGGTTAAGCGTATGTTAGGATGGCCTGCGGCAGGCTTAGGAAAATAAGGGAGCCGCCTCACGGCGGCATATAATATTTACGGTAATCAGAGGACCACAAATTAGTGGCCCGAAGAAAAGATACCTTTCACGAAATTTCATAGCGTTGAGGCCGGGCCACTAACTTGTGGCTTCAATAGGCTGAATACTCTCTATAGCTACTTTATGGATTCGGAAAGTCACTCTTGAAAGCAAGCTGGTTTGTCCTAACAATTGCTTCAACCGGATAGCGCTATTGTCACGGTTTGTGCAGCTTGGTATGAGATTAAGAAGCCTTGTATCAGTGGCACAAACCGCGCCAATTAACGCGCTACCGGTTAAGCTTATGTTACGCCCATGCCCGCCATTTAGAGGTCTTGTAACACATAAGATAGAAGACAATATTATTATGAAGATGAAGACGTTGATATGATCGGCAAAGGAATTCTGTAGGCCGCTGTGCGGCCGGGCAGGGCTTAACTCGCTCTTCAACCTGAGTCAG
>PGXV01000016.1 GCA_002839315.1 Spirochaetae bacterium HGW-Spirochaetae-3 | reverse complement strand
CGCTCTTGCCTGTCGACGAGCGAGTGTGGCTACAGAATATCTATGAACCGATACCTCGAACCCCTCGACGACCGAGGCTGCAAAAATTCGCGATCGCCTAGTCCGGAAAAATGCTTTCGAATTCCAGGATCCGAGCTGAAATCACTAAGGTTCGTAACACTAGTCAATCCTTGCCTATGGAGCGAAGATTAATCTTCCGATACTATAGGGGATATGAAAGCGTCAAGATCCGCGATCGCGGCCGCCATCGCCTGGCTAATCGTCGTCTCACCGCTTTTCGCGCAAGATGGCGAAGGCTCGGTATTCGCTCCCTACCCCTCGCGTATCCGCATCGGCGTACGTGGTAGCGATATAGTACTCACCTGGGAAGACAGCCCCGACATCGTCGCGGGCTACGCCGTATTCAGGACGTCCGTCTTCCCCGATGCGGCCAACTTCAACACAGCCCTTTTATTGGGCTACTCAGATACCGGCTCCCAGGAATTCGTTTATACTCCCGGCGACGAGAAGCCGTATTACTACTTCGTGCTCGGGCGCGTCGCCGAAGGCGCCGCCGCCGCCGAGGCGACCGAGTACCGCTTGTTCATACCGCTACGCAACGTACCTATAGAGCCCGTGGCTGTAGCCGTACGGACGGCCGCGCCGGAGGAACTAGCCGCATCCGCCCCTCAGGAGGCCGAGGCGAAGCCGCGCCTCTCGGGCATCCTGTCGAGGGCCGACGGAGACGCGGTCGTCGTATCGGTAGACGCACAGGGCGACGTCGGCAGGCTGATCGTGTATCGCGGTACGTCGCCGATACTGTCGTCGGCCCGCCTGCTCGACGCCGCGCTTGCGGCCATCGTCGAACCGTATTCAGGACCCTATCGCGATTACCCGGTACCGGGGGTCGATTACTATTACGCCGTGGTCCCGGAACGCGACCTCGCCAGCGGAAAGATAAGCCTCGAGCCCGGCGTCAACGCGACTGTGGTTCCCGCTTCTATCGCCGCGGGCGCCTTCCGCGTCGGGCTACCGTCCTCGGGCGCATCATCCAGGAGCATGCCGCTGCCCTATCTCGTACTGACCAGGGGCTTCGAGGACGCTAAACCCGTAGGCATCGAGGATCCGACGCCGCGCACGAGAACGCTGTCCGCCGAGACCGAGAAGGCCATCGCCAAGCTCGCGTCGTCCGTCGGGTCGACGACCAAGGCCGATCGTCCCCTTATATCCATATTCCCCGAAGACCTGCAATCGGGCGGCGGCGGAGAGGAATACGCGCTCCGCTCGATCGTATCGGGATACCTGTCAAAGGGATCCTACGCGGAGGCGTCCCGTCAGTTTACGCTATACCTGTCGCTACCGCGATCGGCCAAGAACGCCGGACGCGCCCGCTTCTATCGCGGGCAGGCGCAGGCGATGACCGGCGCCTACCGGGAGGCGTTCTTCGACTTCCTCCAGATCCAGGACGCCTACTACCTGGAATCGTCCGCTTGGATAGACTACATACTCGAGGAACTCAGGCGAGGCTGACCCGCGTAACGCCGCGTCGGCGTTAGAAACCGAAACGGTATTCGATGGTATGGCGGTAGGTCTCGCCGGGTCGGAGTATGCACGCCGGGAAATCGGGCCGGTTCGGGCTATCGGGATAGTATTCCGCCTCTAGGCAGAACCCCGCGTGCTTTTGGTATACGGAGCCGCGCTTGCCGGCGACGCCGCTCAAGAAGTTACCCGAATAGAATTGTATCCCCGGCATGTCGGTAAAGGCCTCCAGCGTACGTCCGCTTTCGGGTTCCAGCACGCTCGCGGCGTGTACGAGCGTCGCGCCGTCCCAACCCTCTACGACGTAGCAGTGGTCGTATCCGCCCGCGGCGCCGATATCCCGGCCGATCGCCTTGCGCTCGCGGAAATCGAACGGCGATCCGCCCACGGGAACCGGTTCGCCTCGAATCGGTATCAGGTCTTCTCCGACGCGGACGTACCTGGACGCGAAGAGCTCCAGCTCATGCGCCAGGATATCGCCGTCGCCCTCTCCCCTCAGGTTAAAATACGCGTGGTTCGTGATGCTCACCGGGGTCGGCGCGTCCGCTATCGCCTCGTAGCGTATAGAAAGCGTGCTGTCGGCGCGGAGTACGAACGTCGCGACGATGCCGAGAGCACCGGGGTAGCCTTGATCGCCGTCGGGGCTGGAGAGCTCCATGCGCACCGCGGCGTCGCCGCCGATGGTCGAGGCGCTAGCCTTCCAGCAACTCTTGTCGAAGCCTTTGAGGCCGCCGTGCAGCGCGTTATCGCCGTTATTCGCCGCCAGGCGGTACTCCTCGCTCCCGAGGCTGAAGCGGGCGCGGGCTATGCGATTGGCGAATCGGCCTACCGTGGCGCCCATGTACGGCTGGTGCGACGCGTATCCCGCGAGCGTCGATGAGCCGAGTAGCACGTCGACCGCGGAACCCCTCCCCGCAGGTACGACGGCCGAGGCGAGGGTCGCGCCGTATTCGGTGACGCCTACGCGCATCCAACCGTTATCCATGATGAAAAGCCGCGGCTCGGAACCGTCGGACAAGGCGCCGAAGCTCAGGGCGCGGATGGAAGAACTCATGGGATCATTCTCCTTTCCTGACAAGAACCTTGAAATACGACATGAGCATCAGCTCGTACAGTCTCCGGGGCAGGATGCGTTTGATCGCCAGCGCCGCTCGCTGAGGCGGAAGCCCGACCGTATAGCGAGCCCCTAGCCGTTTCTTGTCGAGCAGCTTCAGCACCAGCCGCGCGAAGAGCACGGGGTCGGCGCCTGCCATCTCGCTTTCTTCCATGACCGCGAGCGCGCGGCTACCGGACTCGGCGTACGGACCGTCGCCGGATAGTCCGAAGGATTCCCTCGCGGCGGTAAATCCCGTCCTGAAGTCGCCCGGCTCGATGATCGAGACCTGCACGGGGAAACGGTTGAGCTCCATCCGAAGCGAGGCGACGAAACCCTCGAGCGCGAATTTGCTCGCCGCGTAGTACGCCTGGAACGGTACGCCTATTCGACCGGCCATAGAGCCGACTATCAGGATCCTGCCTCCGGCCGCCCGCATGCCCGGAAGCGCTTCTCGTACGACTCGGGCCGCGCCGAGGAAATTGACGTCGAGCTGCTTGGCCGCGTCGAAGATAGGCGTATCCTCGACGGAACCCGCGAGGCCCATCCCGGCGCAGCAGACGAGGGCATCGATCCGGTCTTCCTTGGCGAGCACGTACGAGACGGCGGTATGCACGGAGTCGTCATCGGACGATTCCATCCGTATCAGCTCGAAGAATTCGTCGGCCTTCCGGCTCTTCTCGTCGGGGGCGCGGCCCGTTCCGTAGACGACGTAGCCCCTCTTCGCCAGTTGGGTAGCGCACGCGTTGCCGAGGCCGCTCGACGCGCCGGTGACCAGGACGACGCGCCTGCGCCTATCTGCCATTCGATCCGCCTATCGCCGCGACGACCACGTCGGCGATACGATCGGGCGTCATCCTTTCGGTATTGATGACGAGGTCGGCGAAATCGTACCGGTCGTTATCGATTCCGTATATTGAGAGGTAGCGCTCCCGGTCGGTCTCGTCGCGTCGCTTGGTGAACGCCAGCACCTCGGCCGAGTCGCCGCCTTCGCGCTTGCGGATGCGCTCGGACCTCACCTCGCTTGAGGCGTGCAGGTACACCCTGAGGGCGGCGTCCCTGACGAGCCAGATCGACAGCCTTGAACCGATGACGCAATCGCCTTCGTGGGCCATCGCGACCTGGCGCTCGTCGAGGGTCCTGTCGTACGAAGCATCCGCGCTGGCCATCTGCAGTAGTCTCACGAAGGGCACGCCCATCTCCTCGGCCATCGTATGGAAGGTATAGTTGACGAGCCTGCGGCCGAGCCTGTCGGCGACCAGCTTGGATACGGTCGAGTTGCCGCAACCGCTCTTTCCGGAGATGGCGATTATCGACGGCTTGCCTATCGCTTCGTTGTCCTGGCTCATTCCACGTTCCTCGCCTGTTCCCTGATATTCTCGACGGCGTCCTTCATCCTTATGACCGCGTCCGAGACGCGCGCGTCGGCGCTCTTCGAGCCTATGGTATTGGCCTCGCGGTTCATCTCCTGGCAGATGAAGTCGAGCTTCTTGCCGCAGACGGGCTCGTCCATCGCCTTTGAGAAGGCGACCATATGCGAGCGAAGCCTGACTATCTCCTCGTTGATCGTATGCTTGGCGAGGTACGAAGCCAGTTCGCCGAGCACGCGAGCCTCGTCCACCAGGTCTCCCATCACTTCCTCGAAGCGGGCGCGTAGCGATACCTTGATGGCCTCCTCTATATCGGGCACGGCCGCCTCTATGACGTCGAGCGCCGAACCGAGCGTAATAAGCTTTTCCTCGAGGTCGGCCCTGGTAGCGGAACCCTCCCTCTCGCGCTCGGCGTCGAACGCGTCGAGGCACGCCGATATAGCCGGCTCCAGCTCTGACCACAGCGCGTCGGCGTCTACGTTGCGCTCGTACGAGAGCATCCCGTCTACGTTGAGGATATGAGACAGCCGTACCGGTTCGTCTATGCCGGCGGCGGCCCCGAGACGGCGGATGGCGTCGGCCACCGCCTTCGCGCTCGAGGCGTCTATCGCGACGTCGGTGGGCATGTCGCCGCCGAGCACCCGTATCGACAGCTCTACCTTGCCGCGGGCGACCCGCGACTCGACGAGCTCCCTTACGCGCCGCTCCAGGGGGCCCAAGTACCCGGGCATCTGGGCGGACAGCTCGAAGAAGCGGTTGTTCCACGCCTTAGCGACGATAGAGGCCTTTATGGTTTTAGAGTCGAGGCGAGCCGCCCCGTAGCCTGTCATGCTTTTCATCATCAACCTTTCAGTCCGGAGGCGGCGATATCGACGCTCGCTCCGCGCGACTCATCGTAGAGGGCCTTGCCAAGCTTCCAGTTGTCGCCGGCTCCCATCGTGACGAACAGGTCGCCCGGGCGCAACGCCGTACGCAGGAACGGTAGCGCGTCCAGCGGTTCCTCGAAAAACGCCGCATTCGCCCCCGCCGCGAGCGCTCGCTCGTAGAGGACGCGCCCCGTCATGCCCGGGTCGGGCGCCTCGCGCGCGGACGGGTATATCCTGTGCAGGACCGCGAGGTCGGCGACGCCGAACGAGCCGGCGAATTCGTCAAGCAGGGCCCTCGTCCTTGAGCAGGTATGAGACATGAAGTCGACGACGAGGCGCCGGTCGGGATAGAATTCCCTGAGCCCGGCCAGCGTCGCCTTGATGGCGGTGGGATGGTGCCCGTAATCGTCCATGAAAAGGATGCCCGCCGCCTCGCCGAGCACCTCGGAGCGCCTTCGCGAACCGGAGAACGCTTCGATGGCATCCGCCGTAGCCGCCAGCTCGTCCGGGCCGAGGCTTCGGCCGCCTTCCCGATCCGCCGTAATCGTGGCGCAGAGGGCGATAGCCGCCGCCGCGTCGAGGGCGAGATGCCTGCCGGGAACGCGCACGCGCCATACCTGATCGAGGCCGCCCATGCGGAAGACGCCGCGTTCGCCTTCTACCCTATAGTACTCGACGCGGAAATCTCCGTCGGCCGAGAATCCGTACGGAACGCCGCGCAGGTCCGGTCTCGCGACGATCGCTCGGCCCCAGACGTCGCGCGCGCCCGGATCGTCTGCGCAGTAGACGACGGCGCCCCCGACGGGCAGGCTGGACAGGTACTCGACGAAGGCGGAGGCTATCGCCTCGTAATCCGGATAGTAATCCTGATGGTCGGGCTCGACGCTGGTAAGAACGACGCGACGGGGCTTGAAGGAGAGGAAATGCCGACGGTACTCGCAGGTCTCGGCGATCAGGAGCTCGTCGCCGAGCGTAAGGGTAGACCTACCGCCGAACGCCCCGACGGCGCTCCCGACGAGGATAGACGCGGGCAGGCGCAACGCGCGGGCGGCGACCCCGGCGAGCGCCGTCGTCGTCGTCTTGCCGTGCACGCCGCAGACGCCGCTGGAGTCCCGGGCCGACGAGAGTCCGCCGAGGGCCTCGGGGTAGTTCATCACCGGCACGCCTAGCTCGATGGCCCTTACGAGGTCAGGATTAGTATCGGTCCTGTACGCCGCCGAATGTATGACTAAATCGACGCCGGACGTTACGTTGGAGGCCGAGAACGGCGAGACGGGGACTCCTATGGCGGCGAGTACTTCGTCGGTATAGAAGACGTCGTCGACGTCGGAGCCGGACACTATCGCGCCTGAGCCTACGAGCAATTCCGCCAAGGCGCAGACGCCGGTTCCCTTGACGCCGACGAGATGTATACGCGATCCCGCGAGGTCCGCGGGCACTGATGCTGGCATGGTTTTCATAGTAGCTTAAAGTCGGTCCCTATGCAATCAACGAGTCGCGGAGCCGCTTATTCATGTATGGAGAGAAGGATCTCCGATCGCCAGGTCTCGTCGGCGGCCAGAGAGATGGGCCAAGCCAAGAGCGTCGCCACGCCTTGCGTGGCGATCACGCCTTGCGTGGCGATCACGCCCTGCGTCGATCCTACGATCGAGGAGCTAATGACCGCGGGTACGGACGTCGAGACGGAGACGGACTTTATGGCGCCGGCCATCCGGATGGTCATCTTCGAAACGGTTCCGAACGGCGTACCGCGTTCCGACGACATCGAGGCCGGATCGACCTGAACCGTATCGGCCCCGGCGACCTCCACCCCTTCGATGCTATCGGTTCCCAGCGACGTGTTCAGTTCAACGCCGAGCCAGAACGATGCCTCGACGTCGGATCGATTCTGCACGCTATAGGAGACGCGAACGACCTTCTTGTTGAAGGTATAACGCTTGGCGACGGTAATGGACCGCTTTGCGCCGCCGAGTCCTATGACCCCGTCCTTGGTGAATGAAAGCAGCGGCCGATCGCCGTCGGCTATCACCTCGTCGTACCAGTGCGTTGAGAACGGGCCGACGTCCTCGGTCCAGGGCGCGAGCACCCGGTCGGCGTCGGGCTCGCGTACGTAGATCCGGTCGACGAAACAGGATTTCCTCGCGCGATCCCCTTCCGCCGCGGGCACGAAGAGGTCGCAGAGGTTCCTCCGCGCCTTGAGCACGTCGAGCTCGACGATGACGGCGCCCTTGGGATGAACGTACGCGTTAAGGTCGGTGCCCTGGTATATGTACTCCTTGGCGCCGTCGAAATCGATGTCGGCCTTCACGATGCCGGGGACGAAGGCGCCCTTCTGCCTGGTCGTCAGTTCAGCGTCTATCAAGGCCCGATAGGAGGCTTCCCGTATCGCTGGATTATCGACGCCGCCGTAGGGCGCCAGCCAGTACGCGTCTCCGCATTGCCCCTTCCACAGGTCCTCTATCGCCGTCTTCTTCCTCGACTTGTCGCCCCTGAGCTGACCTATGAGGAGATGGACGTAATACATCCTGGAATAGAGGGCCGCGGAGCTGGCGTAGCGGATGATAGAGCGCCGGAGGCTGCCGCATTGGGGCTTCGCGCCTTCCTGGGCGCTCGCCGCCATGAAACGCTCGGTGGCGGAGCCCTGGAAATACAGCTTGGTAGTAACGCGCTTCGACTTCAGGTACCGCGTCGGCGTGGTAGTCTCCGTCTCCAGGGAATTCTTGCGGAACCACGCGAAGGTGCGCTCCATATAGAGGTCGGGCGATTCCAGCCCGGATCGCTCCCAGAGCGAGCTTATCCGCTCGCCGGCGACCATAAGTACGGTCAAGGGCCCGGGGCCGGACGCCTCGGCGGCCTCTACGAAACCCATCGGAGAACCGAAGCTCTTGCAGCAGTCCCTGACGGGGAGAATAGTCAGGCAACGCCCCTGATCCTCGGTAACCACGGGAACCGGGTCGATGTCGTCTCGTCCGAGCGCCTCCCTGAACTGCCTGTCCGACAGGAATGTATAGTCCATACCCGACGCCTGCAGGGTCGAGGCCAACCACGGCTCCCATGCGTATTCCGACAGCCAGCAACCTCTGGGCCGCTTGCCGAAGTTCTTGCGAAGATAGGTCGTCATCATCTCGATCTGTCCGAGCCGATCGGAATTCGGTATAAGCGGCATGATGGGAGCGTAGAATCCGCCTCCGAGCAACTCTATCTGACGTCGGGCGGACATCTCCTCGAGGAGCATGAGGTATTCGGGATGACGGGCCTCGAAACGCTTGAGGAGGCTACCGGAATAATATAAAGATGCCTGGATCTCGGGAAAACGATTCAGGGTAGACAGGAACGGCCTGTAGCACGACTGGTACGTCTTCTCGAACGCAGTCTCGTTGAGTCCTTCCGGAAGATGATTGTACGTCCCTAGAATGAGGTGCGTTTTAAGCATGCCGGAATATCCTTTATTATCATGAACGATCATTATATCTCAATTCGAATACGCGCGGAAGCCGAAAAATCGATCCATGAGGGCTAATCGATGAATCGAGCGAAGAATCCCGCGTCGATGCCGGAAAACGCCAGGGCCATCAAGCCGGCGCAGATGAAACGGATCGGCGCGCCCCTGAAGGGAGCGGGAATCGGCTCCAGATCGAGCCTCTGCAGTATGGCTTCGAGGAATCGCGTAGCCGCTACGTACCCGAAGGCCGCGGCCGCGCCGCCGCCCAGGAGGTACCATACGGAGGAGAAACGGCCGCCTACCAACATCGCGGCGGCGTAGAGCACGAGCGTCGTCTGGAACCCGCGCTCGTCGTAACGCAAGGCGTCGGCCTTGCCCGCCAGCGTCTGCAACGCCCTGACGGCGCCGAAACCGCCGAGCAGGAAAAAGGCGAAAGCGACGGGAGCGAGCGATTCCAGGTTCCACGGTGCGAGGACGTATCGAAACAGCAAGCCGTCGAACGTCGAAGCGACCGCGGCGGCGGCCATGAAGGCGGCGACGCCCCAAGGCGCGGTCTTCTTCTCCGCCCCGCGTAGCGGGATCAGGCCCCACTGAACGAGCACGTTGCCGCCCAGGGAAAAATAGAAGACGATACCGATGATACTCACCGTTCGGATCCTTTCGCGGCCCTCATGACGGCGTTAAAACCGGCGGCGCATAATCCTATCAGTATGAACGCGCCGGCCGGCTGCGCCGCGATCGGCAACAAGGCCGTGGAAGCGCCGGAATAGTTGACCGAAACGGTCCCCGAGGCGATGAACTCGCGGACCGCGCCGGTGACGGCGACGACGAGCGCATACGCCAACCCCCGTACGACGTTCTCAACGCCTCGTTCGCGATCCGCTATGGTTTCCGGCATTATACAGGCGCGGCATACCGGAAGGGTAAAGGCTATGATGAATATCCGGCCGTAGGCCGACTCGAACAGGAACGGATCGAGCAGACGGATGATCGACGCGCAGAGCGAAGCGGCGATAGCGGCCCCTACGGCCGCGAAGGCGAAGATCCTGGCTCGACCGAACCGCGCCGGAAGGAGCAGAGCGCTCGCGGCGGCCGCGCTATGCACGACGAGAAACGATATACCGAGCGCAAGGCCGATAGAGAGCCCGTTCGAGAACACGAGGAGTGGCCCCAATCCCGCCAAGGCGACCCATGCGCCCCCTTTTTGCTCGCCTCTATTTCTTTCCATCGGCATCGAGGGCCTCCGTCCTTGACCGTTCCAGTGCGGCGATCGTTTCGAGCATGCTCACGACGAGCGGTTCCAATGGAGCGTCCAGGGGCGAGCGATCGGCGGACGCTACGCCTTTGCTGGCTCGCGCGAAAAGGACGCCCAAGCGTTTACCGTATACGAATCCGTTACTGCCGCCTATGGGGACCATGCGCAGCACGGATCCGTCGGCGTCGACCTCGGCTATCGCGCGGTATTCGCCGTCGAATCGCCTCGCCGCGACGACGTACGAAGCGTGGCCCTTCTTGGGTACCGCGCGCCCGAGCACGTATCCTTCGCGTATGGTCGTCCATGTCGAACGGCGCGCCGGGGACGCGATTGCCGCGTCTACCTTCTGGGCGAGGCTAAGCGACGATTGGCGCGCCGCGTAGGACGAGAGGAAACCGGCGATGACGATCAGGACGGCTCCGCAGGCTATCGCCACCCAGATATCGGAAGTGTTCCTGGATTCGCTCATGGTTCCCGCGTCCTTCCGCGCGCGCCGAGACCGGCGACGGTCCTCTCCATGAACGGCGCGATGACGTTCATCACGAGTACGGCGTACGCGACTCCCTCGGAGAAGGAGCCCCATCGCCTGAAAGCGAAGCAGAGCGCGCCGATCGCCGCTCCGTACACGAGGCTCGGGAGCCTTCCGACCGGGGAGCTGACCGGGTCGGCGGCCATATAGAACGCCGTCAGCATCACGCTTCCACTGGAAAGAGCGAACAGTACGTCTCCGCCGAAGAAAACCTCTCCCGGCAGCCCCGTGCCGAACGCTCGCGCCAGTATCGCGAAGACGACGAGCATCGCCGCGGGAATCAACGGCTTTATCAAGCGCAGGCAGACGAGGACTATCGATCCGGCGAGCACAGCCAGCAACGCGCTTTCTCCCAGGGTGCCCGGCTTGAAACCGATCGCCAGATCGACGTAGCCGTCGGGAAGCCTCGCGCCTAGCTTGGAGAAAATAGAGTCGTTCAGCAATCCGGTGACTGAGGAATCCATCGAGGAGAGCGGATACGACGCGCCGCGCAAGGCGTCCATGACGCGCCCCTGGTCTATCGAGGCCAGTCCCTTCGCGAATGCCATCGGAGTGGCGGCGCTGACGCCGTCGACGCCCGACACGGCGCGGGGAAGCACGTATTCACGCATTGCGGCGGGCCAATTCGCGTAGGCGAAGGCGACGCCCGCGAGCGCCGGATTCATCCAGTTGGCGCCGAGTCCCCCGAAGGCGGCCTTGACAATGAGTACGGCGAACGCCGCGGAGATCGCCGGTACGTACAGAGGCACGCCGGGAGGCATGGCGGTCGCGACGAGAAGGCCCGTCAGCACGGCGCTGCCGTCACCGAGGGTCCAGCGCCGGGACAGGCCGGACGCGATGGCCTCCGAGACTATGGACGACGCCAGCGCGACGGCCCATACCTGGGCGGCGGCGCGGCCGTAGAGGACCGTGGACCAGACGACGACCGGTAATAGCGTCAGGGAGCATATCCACGAGGCCATGGCGCTCGTCTTCCAGTCGTGGATATAGGGAGGATAGGACGAGGCGCCGCCTCCGGGAATCTTCATCGACGGACCTCGTTCCTTCGCGCATCATCGAAATAGCGAACCAGGGGAATCCGCGAACGGCACGCATAGGCGCACACGCCGCAGGACGTGCAACGATCGAGCCCGATCGCCCCGGCTTCCTCGTTACGGCCGACGCGCAGGAGCTTGAGCATCGAGTACGGGTCCAGGCCTTCGGGGCATATCTCGACGCAATCGCCGCAACGGACGCACGGTCGCTCGGGCGCGGACCTGGTCTCCTCGGCGGTAAGCGCGAGAACGGCCCTGGTCGTCCTCGTTACCGACGCGTCCAGGTCGGCGGCGCTCCTGCCCCTGAATGGCCCGCCGATGACGATGGTGTCCGGGGTACCCGAGAAGCCGCCGCATTCCTCTATCAAGTCCCCTATCGGGGCCCCGATACGAGCCTTGAGTATAGCCGGCCGCTTGATGGAGCCGCCGCCGATGTATACGTATTGCTCTATATGAGGTTTATTGGCTACGACGGCCTCGTGCAACGCGATAAGGGTGCTCGGCTCCAGGACGAAAAGCGATCCGGCGTCGTCGATATCGAGGGCGTCGGCGATCTGCCTGGGCATTTCCTGCGGGAATCGGCGCTTGAAGGCCTGTATGGAAACGTCCAGCTCCGAGGAGACGATAATATCTCGCAGCCGATCGACGGTCGTCGCGTCTATATGCTCGTCCACGGCCAATAGTATCCTGGCCGGAAGCGCCATTCGAGCCGCTATCGCGCAGCCGTCGATGACGTCCTCCGGACGCAACGCCAGGAGCTCTTCCTCGGTTCTGCGATACGGATCGGTCTCCAGGGCGCTTATCACCATGACGAATCCCGGCTTCGAGGACCTGTCGGCGATCATCTCGAATAGGGGCTCTCCGTTAGAGACGCAGACGATGCCCTTCTCCTGGACGATATGGGAGATATCCGCCTTGTTGAGGGATTTCCATAAATATCGCTCCGGTCGCTTGCCCAGTACGCTGAACGAGCCTTCGAGCGATACGAGGACGGCCTTGGAATCGAAGCCTCCCGGAGTCTTGACCGAGTCGATGCGCCGCACGATACCGGGTATCGGCGAGTGCACGTTGGACGATCCCCGTCCGGCGGACTTGGCCAGGAGCTGGCCTTCCCGGACTTCCTGGCCGACGTGCACGACGGGGAACGGCTCGACGGCCGTGAATGTATCTTTAAGGAGAACTACTGCGTTCATAGGCAAGAACGCGTTCTCTATCGGTCCCGTCTGAAACGGGACGCGCTGGTTGACGGGGACGCCTCCACGCTTGAAACCGCGAGCTCTCATCATTCGCCTTACTCGATCCATCCGGTCGCGCGGACCGTCCCGTTGAATTAGCGGCCCGCAGAAGCGGCCCGAAGCGTATACTATAGCATTCGTAGTCGATACGGATACCGCGAGCTCGCGGCTCTCGCCCGACGCCGGGGTATTATTAGAAAAATACGGCCGTTAATGCAAGGCCGATTCGCCCTGCGCCGCCTGATTCTTACCGCCATCGCCTATGGAAACGGGCATATAGAACGTAAGAGCGGCCTTGGCGGCGTCGAAAGTGCCGGGAGGCCAGTCGCTACGAGCCTCATCGGGTTCTTCGGTCAACCTCATCCGCCCGTCTTCCTCGCGATACCGGTATACGGGCTTATAGGAACCTTCGCCCCAGGCTACGTCGCCTATACGGCCGAACGTGATAGCGTATTGATAGTCGAGCTGGCTCTTCAATAGCGATTCGGCGTAGTCGCTACTATGTCGCCTGCCGCGCTCTATCCGGAACGGGTCGCGACCGGTCGTTACTCCGCCGCCCCTGGCCGGTACGAGCAGGAAAACGGCGAGCATCGCCGCGATGGGTAGCGGCAAGGCACCGGCGATGCCGCGGGCGTTCGCGAGTACGCCCGCAGAGGTCAGGCTCTTGAAGGCCGGCGGCTCGTGCATCGATCCTCGACGGACTCGGCGTAGAATCCCGGGCCTAAGACAGGCGAGGACCCACAGGAACGGGATCGACGCGGCTATATACGCCAACGAGACGGGCTCGATCGCCGCGAGCGCCGTAACGGCCAAGGCGTACGGCCAGAGGGAAATCGCCACCCGGGAGCGAGACGTCCGCGATCCGGACGCTGAGCCGAGGGCGCGATCCGCCGTCATCGTAGCCGCCTCGAGGACTACGAAGAGGAGACCTCGGGCGAGCGTGGCTCCCGGCAGGAGCGGAAGCCACGAGAGAGCGATGACGGCCCGCCCAAGCCGGCCTCTCCTCGGCTTCCTCGCGACGAGCCAGATCGCCCACGCCGACGCTGGCAGCCACAGGAACGAGCCGTTCCCCCTGACGGGCGGAAGGTCCCATGCCCAGGGAGTCCCCAATCCGTCGAGGGCCGCGGCTGCGGCCGCGTCCCTGGCGCGGGTAGGATCCGGTACGTACAGCACGCGCCACGGGGCGCCGTCCGGACCGGTAACCGTGAATCGCCGTTCCAGCTCGTCCAGGAGAGGGGTGCGACGGGGATCGCCTCTCGGCGCGCGCAGGTTGGCGCCTTGGAAAGCGATGGCCACGACGCGAGAGAAGTCGCTCAGGGGAACGAGCGCGGTGGACGATCCGACGGCGTCGCCTATACCGACCTTGGCGAGCGCGCCGATGACGGACGCCTCGTCGACGGTCGCGGGTAACGAGACGAGGCGTCCGCTACCGGCGTTCTGCCGCCCCAGGCCTACGAGGCTCGCGGCGGCGGCGATTGCGACGACGATCATCGTCGCCAGTATCGGGGAGACGCGCTTGAGTTCGCCCACGGCGCTATAGCGTGTTCACCGCCAGAGCGATGAAGAAACCCATGAGGCTTCCGGCGACGACTTGCGGGAAGGTGTGGCCGTGTATCTCTTTTACCGGCTTGAACGTGAAGTGCATGCGCCTGGAGACCCTCGCGCCCAGGGTATTCAGGGCCTTAGCCTGCAGGCCCGCCGCTCGCCGAACGCCCATGGCGTCCCGAATGACGACGAGCGCGAAGAAGAACGACAAGGCGAAGACGTCCGACGACAATCCGCTCGAGAAGGCGATGGACGTCGCGATCGCGACGACCAACGCGCTATGGCTCGACGGCATCCCACCGGTCTTCCATATTAACGTGGAGAATACTTCCCTGACTCCAGCCTTCCTCCTCGTCAGCACGACGATAAGGGCTTTCGCGAATTGAGCGGTAAAGAGGCTCATGGCGGCCGACAGGAACACCGCGTTCCGTACGAGCGAGGCTAATATTGTTGCGCCTTGGTGTTCCATCGGAAGAATTTCAGTTATAATGGCGTTTCTTGTCAAGCCGTATTCGGCCTTCTCTCTACTGAACCGGCATAATTGCAAGGATGAGCCGCGATGCCATACATAACCAGGAACTATACCATCGGCCCGAACGACTCGGGGCGGCGCCTTGATCGCATACTCAGAGCAGTATGCGCCGATGTGCCGTTATCCGCGATATACAGGATGTTCCGCGACGGCGACGTACGGGTCGCGGGCAAGAAAATCGACGGCTCATATAGGACGAAGGCGGGCGATTCTCTGGAAATCAGGCTTCCGGATACCGGCATATCTGATAAACCCCCCTCTCGGCCATCCGCGGCAGGGACCGACGCCGCATCGGCTTTCAGTCGAATGATACTGCTTGAAACGGCCGATATCGCCGTCGTGAACAAGCCGCGCGGCATGCTGACGCACGGCGACGGCGGCGTAGACGAGGCGGCCAAGGCCTACTTCTCGGATCGGGCGGACCTTTCGCTCGCGTTCGTCCCCGCGCCCCTCCATAGACTGGACAGGAACACATCGGGAGCCCTGGCCGTATCGGCTAGCCTCCGTGGAGCCGTTGCCTTCAGCGCGGCGTTACGGGCGGGCGCCGTACGCAAGACCTACCTGGCGCTGCTCGGCGGCGATATGGCCAGCGAAGAAACATGGATAGACGAATTGGAACGCGATACCAACGTCGGTATCAGCGTCGTCGGAACGTCGGGGAAGCGGGCGGAGGCTTGGGCCGAACCGCTGCTCCGTAGCGGCGGGTATACGCTGGCGTCCATAACGCTGGGAACGGGACGGACTCACCAGATTCGAGCCCAGGCCGCCGCCCACGGGTACGCGCTCGCTGGCGACGCTAAATACGGCGGCCGCGCGCTTAAGAGCGGCTACGTACTGCATTGCGCGTCCCTATCCCTGCCGCCCATGACCGAGGACGATGAGGCCAGGGTCGTCTTCGCGCCCCTGCCGTCCCGCGCCATAGGCGTCCTCGAGGCGATATTCGGCGACGACTTCCGCGAACGGATACCCGCGGGCACGGCTATCCGTATCGGTGAGATAGATAGAAAAAGCACCGATCGACTTGATTAACGCGAGCTACGGCGGTACCCTAAAATGGTATAGGAGGGTCCATGCCCGATAGAAACGTAACGCCGATGCGAGGCCCGGTGAAGGTAGGAACGGTAATACTTATCGTGATCGCCGTAGCCGTCATCGCTCTTTTTTCCACGAGTTTCTTCGTAGTAGACCAGACGGAACAGTCGGTAGTGCTGACGCTGGGTAAATTCACGAACGTCGCCGAGCCGGGACTGCACTTCAAGTGGCCGCTAGGCATCCAGCGGAACTACAACATAAAAACCAGGGTAGTGCAGACAGAGCAGTTCGGCTTCAGGACCGCCCAGGCCGGCATCCAGACCAGGTACGAGCAGCAGACGTATCCCGAGGAATCCACGATGCTCACCGGCGACCTCAACATCGTCGACGTAGAATGGATCATCCAGTACCGCATCACCGATCCCAGGGCCTGGCTGTTCAACCTCGAGGACAAGCAGAAGACGATACGCGATATCAGCCAGTCGGTCATCAATATGCTCGTCGGCGACATGACGATACTCGACGTGATGGGTTCGCAGCGCGTCGCGATCGAGCAGGCCGGCATCGAGCTTATGAACAGCACGCTCAAGAGCTACGGGCTCGGCATCGAGATCATCGCCGTCAAGCTCCAGAACATCGTGCCCCCGGCGGGCGTACAGGCGGCCTTCGAGGACGTCAACAAGGCCATCCAGGACATGAACCGCCTCATCAGCGAGGGCAAGGAAGCCTATAACAAGGAGATCCCGAAGGCCCGGGGCCAGGCCGACCAGATCGTGCAGGTCGCCAAGGGATACTCAGCCGAGCGCGTGAATAAGGCGAACGGCGACGTCGCCAGGTTCAAGGCGGTCTACGAGGAATACCGCAAGGCGCCCGAGGTAACGAGGGACCGGCTGTATTACGAGATGATGGAAGCGATATTCGCCGACGAGCAGAACGTCGAGCTCATCGATAGCAAGCTCAGCAACTTCATACCGATCAAGAACTTCGGTACCCAGGCCGGAGGCACGAAATGAAAAAGCTTATCACCGTTCTCGTCGTAGCCGTCGTCCTGCTCGGCCTCATCGTTATGATGGGACCGTTCTATATACTGAACGAGGGATACCAGGCGGTAGTCGTCCGATTCGGGCAGATAACCAAGGTAGAGACGGACGCCGGTCTCAAGCTCAAGACTCCGTTCATCGATAACGTCGTTACCTATCCCAAGAAGATCCTCATGTGGGACGGCGACGCGCAGCGGATACCGACCAAGGAAAACCAGTTCATCTGGATCGACGCGACCGCGCGTTGGCGCATATCGGACCCGGCCAAATTCTACGAATCCATCTCCACGCTCAATAGCGCCTTCGGCAAGCTAGACGACGTCATTGACAGCGCCGTCAGGACGGTAGTCTCCTCGAACTACCTGCGCGAGGCGGTACGGAACAGCAACGACATCATGCAGTCCACGTCCAGCGAGACCTTCGAGACGGGCGACGCCGAGGGATCCGACTCGCTGCGGCAGCTGACCCAGACCGACGCCTCGTACGACCTCATCGAGCGCGGCCGCCGTCGGCTATCGGAGGACATGCTCGCGATGGCCCAGCAGCTGACGCCCGAGTACGGTATAGAGATCATCGACGTCATCCCGCGGCAGATCCGCTACTCGGACGAGCTGACCGAGAGCGTCTACAACAGGATGATCAAGGAGCGCAACCAGATAGCGCAGGCCTTCCGGTCATTCGGCGAAGGCAAGAAGTCCGAATGGATGGGCAAGCTGGAGAACGAGCAGCGCTCTATCCTGTCCAAGGCCTACGAGGAGGCGGAGATACTCAAGGGCGCCGCTGACGCCAGCGCTACGAAGATATACGCCGACGCCTACGGTCGCGACCGCGGCTTCTTCGACTTCTGGCGCTCCATCGAGTCCTACAGGATCACGATGCCCAAGTTCTCCAAGACCCTGTCGACGAGCATGGACTACTTCGACTACCTGTACGGGCCCAAGGGCCGTTAATTTTCCCTACTGACGATGAAGCCCGCCCATGTTCCCATGGGCGGGCTTTCCTTTATTGTTTCTTTTACTTAGTTGCCTCCGCAACCTATACTTGCCATATGGCGAGACTCGGATGACGAAACAGAAGAATAGACTGCTGATCGCGGGCGTTTTAGCGTGCGTGTCGTCGATAGCCGCGCTCGGGGCCGATTTCCTCGTCAGGACAGCGAACGCTCGCGTAATTCAGGAACGTCTGGATAGTCTAGCCACTGAAGTCTCCGGTCGGGTACTGGAACGAATCGGCACCTACGAGTACGGGCTCCGGGGCGCTCGCGGACTCGTCATCGGAAGCTCGGCGGCGGGACTGACGCATGAGACATTCAGGCGGTACGCCCAATCCCGGGATATCGGGAGGGAATTCCCCGGATCGAGGGGATTCGGCTATATCGCCCGCGTTCCTGAAGCCGAAGAAAATGATTTCGTAGCTAGAGCCCGCTTAGACGGCCGGCCGGGATTCTCGATCAAGCAGCTATCGCCTCATTCCGGCGAGCGATTCGTCATCCTGTACCTGGAGCCGGAAGACCTCAATAAGGAAGCCATAGGGCTCGACATAGCCTCCGAGCGGAACAGGCGCGACGCCGCGTTCGCCGCGATGGTCTCGGGCAACGTGGCCTTGACCGGACCCATAACGCTCGTACAGGCGTCGGGCAAGGCGATGAGCGGGTTCCTGATGCTCCTGCCCGTCTACCGCGAGGGATCGAGGCCCCTCACCCAGGCGGAACGATCAGCGGGAACGATAGGCTGGACCTATACCCCAATCGTCATAGACGAAGTGCTGTCTTCCCTCCCTGACGCGAGCGAAGGATACAGCCTGTCCCTCTACGACGCATCCGATGCCCCCGTCGCGGTCGGGGAGCCGGGACCCGCCGCAGGCGAGAGGCCTCCCCCCGGCATACGGTTCTTCGGCTCTCGGGGCGAAGCCTCCATAGCGGCGCTCGCGAGGATATACCCCGGCGTATCGCTGACCAGGACGCTCCGCCTTCCCGTCTATTCACGCGACTGGGTCGTCGAGGTCTCCGCCACGTCCGCGTTCCTGGCCCGCTTGCGCCTAATCGACCATAGGCTGGCGGCCGCCACCGGCGCCGCGCTTTCTATCCTAATCGTAGCGTCGCTCTACCTCGTATCGCAGAACGGGAGGAAGAAGAAGCAGGGCCGGGTAGAGAGCGAGCGTTT
Source organism: Spirochaetae bacterium HGW-Spirochaetae-3 (assembly GCA_002839315.1). Classification (GTDB taxonomy): domain Bacteria; phylum Spirochaetota; class Spirochaetia; order Treponematales; family UBA12059; genus SZUA-370. The sequence goes on along the minus strand of PGXV01000016.1, from coordinate 11,504 downwards.
AGCCGCGCTCGTCGAGAATTCCAGCGACGCCATAGTCAGCCATACCCGATCCGGGATTATCTCGAGCTGGAACCGTAGCGCGGAGACTATGTTCGGCTATCCCGTGTCCGAGGCGGTCGGACGCGATTTCGCCGAAACCCTCCTTCCGCTACAGAGATTAGAAGAGGATAGGGAACGCCTCGCTTCGGCGATAGGCGGCGATATCGTCAGCTCGTACTCGTCGGTATGCCTGCACCGGAACGGTTCGCCCGTCGACGTATCGATGACCATGGCGCCTATCATGACCGCCGACGGGCACATGATAGGGATCGTCAGGACTATCAGGAACATAGGCGAGGCTAAGTCGTTCGAGGCTAAGCTCATTGAGCTCAATAACGCCTTGGAACGCCAAGTACGGGAACGCACCGCCGCCCTCGACGAGCGAAACCGCCAACTGGAGCTGACCGGGAATAGCTTCTTGCGAATCATCGAGTCATCGCCGTACGCGTTGCTCATGGTCGATGGCGGAGGGACGATAAAGCTCGTCAACGGCATAGCCGAGAGCATTTTCGGCTATGCCCGCGCCGAGCTCATCGGACGGTCCATCGAGACGCTCGTTCCCGATCGGTTCCGCCCGGGCCACCCCGGCCTGCACGGCGATTTCATGCGGGACCCGAAGTCCCGCCCGATGGGCCAGGGGCGAGACCTCTTCGCGCGTCGCAAGGACGGGTCGGAGCTGCCTATAGAGATAGGACTCAATCCCCTCGAAACGCCGGAGGGCCTGAACGTGATCGTAGCGGTGATAGATATATCGCAGAGGAAGCAGCAGGAGAATAGGATACAACGGTTCTCCGCGTTCCAGGAAGCGGTGCTGTCCTACGCGGGCTTCGCCGTCATCGCGACGGATGCGGACGGGATAATCACGCTATTCAATCCCGCGGCGGAGAAGATGCTCGGCTACTCGGCCCTGGAGATGGTAGGCGTATCCGATCCGGGGAAGTTCCACGACGCGACAGAGGTGGCGAGGCGCGCCGACGAGTTGTCCGCCGAGCTGAAGCGCGACGTCGCGGTCGGGTTCCCCGCCTTCATCGCTAATGTCCGCCCGGGCGAGGCCGAGGAGCGCGAATGGACGTACATCAGGAAAGACGGTACCCGATTGCCGGTCTTGGTGAAGATAAGCGCGTTACTTAGCAAGCGGTCGGAAATATTCGGCTACCTGGGCATGGCCGTCGACCTTACCGAGCGCAACGAGAACAGCAGGAAGCTAGCCGAGTATTCCGGGCATCTAGAAGAGCTGGTAACCGAGCGGACGAAGGAGCTGGAGTCCACGCAAAGGAGACTACTCGCCCAGGAACGGCTCCAAAGGGAATTGCGCCTCGCGGCCGAGATCCAGGAAAGCCTGCTCCCCCGGGCCATTCCCAGGACGGCGCGCTACGACATCGCCTTATACGCCAAGCCCGCCCGCTTCATCAGCGGAGATATCTATGACGTCATAGTCAAAAGCGACGACAGCGTCTATATATTCCTGGCGGATATTTCGGGAAAAGGCATACCCGCCGCCCTTATGACTACCGCGGCCCGGACGCTCTTCGCGCAGGGAGCGCGCCGCGACCAGTCTCCCGCGGCTATCCTCGCCGAGATCGACGCTCTCCTCTCGCACGACCTCGCCGCCAGCGAGCTATTCATGACCTGCCTGGTATGCCGATTGGATTACCGTAGCGGAGAGATCCTGTACGTCAACGCCGGGCATACCGAGACGATAGTGCATCGCCCGTCCGGACGATCCGGAGCGGGATTCGTACCGACCGGTCTACCGGTAGGATTAGGCTCGCTGGCTCCCGGCATGAAGGCGGCGGAGCAGTCCTTGCCCCTGCTTCCCGGCGATATCGTCGTATTCTATAGCGACGGCCTTACCGAGATGACCGATTCCCGTGACGAGCAGTTCGGTATTGATCGCGTGAAGGCTATCGTCGCCCGTAACGCGGACGCCGATTCCCAGGAGGTAATGGACGCGATACTCCGGGAATCGAAGGAATTCGGGGGAGAAAAGGAACCGGACGACGACACGAGCATCATAGCCGTGCGCATCCTGCCGTCGGTCATATCGGAAGCATGGAGTATTCCGTTCTCCGAGATGGACGCCCTCGTCGATTCGCTCGTCCGCCCGTGCCGAGCGTACGGGCAACCCTTCTCCTACGAATTCGAGCTACTGGCCACCGAATTGACGAGCAACGTATTCAACCACGCCTACGGCATGGATTCCGAGCATCCATCCGGCGGGACCGCCGGGGCCGCCGTCGAGATCAGGACAGAGTTGAGCCTGAGGCACGACGGGATAACGCTCGACCTTCGGGACCGCGGCAGCGAATTCACGACCCCCGGAGGCATAGGCGGCCGATCGCCTTCGCCCGAGGATCTTTCGGAGGGCGGATACGGCCTGTCGCTCCTTTCCCGCCTTTCCGATGAAATCGTCTACGAGCGGACCGACGACGGCTCGAACCATTGGCATATCGTTAAGCGACTCAAGGAGACGGATGCATGAGCGTAACGGCGCGGCGAAGAATATTCAGGATCATCTCCGTCCTTACTATCGGGGCCGGATACCAGTACCTCGTCTGGCGATACGCGTTCAGCCTCAACCTCGACGCGCTATGGCTATCCATACCCTTCGTGCTGGCGGAGACCTACGGGATACTGGATATGACGTTGTTCCTCCTCATGATGTGGAAACGGAGAGAGCGGGTATCCCTCCCGCCGCCGAGCGAGGCCTCGGTCGACGTGTTCATCACGACCTATAACGAGGATCCGGCTCTCGTCGAGAGGACGGCCGCGGCGGCATGCGCCATACGTTGGCCCGACAAGCGCGTATTCATACTCGACGACGGCTCCAGGCCGGGAATCGAGAAAATGGCCGAGCGGCTAGGCTGCGGCTATATAGCGCGCGGCGCCGATTGGACGGGTAAGCCTCGCCATGCGAAAGCCGGGAACGTCAATAACGCCCTCGTCCAGACGACAGGCGACTTCATCCTGATACTCGACGCCGACCAGATACCGAGCCCCCGCATCCTGGAGCGGACCCTCGGGTACTTCGACGATCCCCTGTGCGCCTTCGTGCAGACGCCGCAGTTCTTCTATAACATACCGCCAGGCGATCCGTTCGGGACCGACGCCCCCCTGTTCTACGGCCCCATACTCCAGGGCAAGGACGGCTGGAACGCCGCGTTCTTCTGCGGTTCCAACGCGGTACTGCGCCGCGACGCGCTCATGCGGCTAGGCGTTACCGCGTACGCCAAGGAAGTAGAGGGATCGCTTCGGCGCGGCCTCAAGGCGATCCGGAAAGGCATACTCGGACTGCCGCTGGAAGGCGTAGAGCGGGAGGCCGTCAAGACGGAGCTCCTCAAGCGGCTCGGAGAGGTACGGCGTTCCCTTAAGCGCGGCCAGCTGCCCGGAACAGCCAGCGACGAGATACTCGAGGCGATCAAGGAGGCCGGAGAAGCGCTGGCCGCATACGACCTCGCCGATATAGGCTCGACGCTCCAGTCCCTGGCCGGGGAAGGCGACGAAGCCGCGGGCATGGCGTATTCGGCTTTACGGGCCGACGGCAACGCGCTGGCGGGCTACCTGGCTAGGTTAGGATCGGTGGGGATATCCCCGCAAGAGATCGGGGGAATAGACCTTACGCGCGGAGGAGAGGCTATTCCGGTACAGGCCCTCGATACGGGCAGCATCACCGAGGATATGGCGACGGCCCTTCGGCTCCACGCCTTGGGCTATCGGAGCGTCTACCATAACGAGATACTCGCCCAGGGCCTGGCTCCGGAGGATCTCGGCACGAGCCTGAAGCAGCGCCTCCGGTGGGCGCAAGGGACTATCCAGGTCCTCTTCAAGGAAAACCCCCTAACCCTCCCGGGCCTGACCGTCCCGCAACGGCTCATGTACTTCGCGACCATATTCTCGTACTTTAGCGGCTTCTTCAACCTGTTGCTGGTCGGCGCCCCGATACTCTGGTTCTTTACCGGCATCTCCCCTGTCGCGGCATGGAACATGGACTTATTCTATCATCTGGCGCCGTTCCTGATCCTCAATCGCGTCGCGTTCATGCTGGTAGCCAGGGGCTTCGCGGTCTGGCGAAGCGAGCAATACAATCTCGCCCTGTTCCCCCTGTGGATAAAGGCGGTCATTTCCGTACTATCGAAGAAGCCGCCGACGTTCGTCGTCACCGACAAGCAGCGGCAGCAAGGCACCTACCTACGGCTCGTATGGCCGCAGGTAGCCATGATAGCGGCGACCGTTTTCGGCATCGCGTTCGCTGGGTTCTCGCTGGTAAGCGGAAACAGCAATTATCAGGTTATAGGCTTGGTTATCAATTCGTTCTGGGGCGTTTATAACTGCGTCCTGCTATCATCCGTAGTCCGCGCGGCGGTGTACCAACCGCCGTCGGGATGGTCGCCGCGATTGCGTATATTCGAATGATCAGCAGGAAACGAACGGATTAGACTAGTTTAAGGAGTCATTCATGGAAATCACTACCAGGGTTATCGACGAGAAGAGAAGCGTCATCAGCCCTTCAGGCCGCCTTAACGCCATCAGCGCCTCGGATCTCAAGAAGGAGATAGCGCGCCAGGTCGCATCGGGCCGTATCTCCCTGGTGATAGACCTGAAGGACACGGCCTTCATCGACAGCTCCGGCCTATCCGCCCTGGTGTCCGGACTGAGGTCAACCCGCGAGCGGGGAGGAAGCCTCGCCCTCTCCGGACTGAACGAGCAGACCGCGACGGTTTTCAAGCTGACGCTCCTGGACAGGGTCTTCCAGATATTCCCGGACGTCGAGCAATCGCTAAAGACATGACGTCGCTCTATCCGCTTCGGCGCATGCGCCTCGAGGAGCCGGCATGAGCGCGACTCGGCGGCCGTACGCCTATCTACCCGACTTCCGCTCGTAGTACTCGTAGTCGCCCTCGTATACCCTGAGGGCGCCGCGGTCTACCTCGAAGACGCGGCTCGCCAGGTGACGGAGGAAGTACCTGTCGTGGCTGACGATCATGACGGTGCCGTCGAAAGCCTTGAGCGCGTCGAGCAGGACCTCGCGGGTCGCTATGTCCAGGTGGTTGGTCGGCTCGTCGAGCACGAGGAAGTTGGCCTGCGACGACAGGAGGCACGCGAGCATGACGCGCGTCCTCTCGCCGCCCGACAGCACGGAGACGCGCTTGTCTGAGTCGTCGCCGGAGAAGAGGAAGGCGCCGAGCAGGTTCTTTATGGTCCCGACCGATTCCCGGGGCAGCCTCGACTGAAGCTCCTCGAATATCGTGAGCGACGGATCGAGCGAGTCGCCCGAGTACTGGCTGAGGTAGCCGACGGTCACGCCGGCGCCGAGCGGGCACGATCCCGCCGTCGGCTCGGCCCTGCCCGTTATCACTTTTAGCAGGGTGGACTTCCCCGCCCCGTTCACGCCCGTCACGGCGATCTTGTCGCCGCGCGCCACGATGCCCGATATACCGGAGAACACGGACCGCTCGCCGCCGCCGGTCATGGGCCACGACTTGGCCAGGTCCTTCATCTCCACGACGACGTCGCCGGAGCGCTTCACGGGTCCGAACTCGAATTTGACGCTCTTTCGCTCCCGCGGTAGCTCTACCCGCTCTATCTTCTCTATCATCTTGACGCGGGACTGCACCTGCGCCGCGTGCGACGCGCGGGCCGCGAAGCGGGCTATGAACTCCTCGTCCTTCTCCAGCGCCGCCTGCTGACGCTTGTACGACGCGACGAGCCGCTCCCGCCGAACCTCGCGCTCGCGCAGGTAGAAGTCGTAGTCGCCTGAATACGAGGTGACGGCCCCGTCCGCGACCTCAGCGGTACGCGAGCATATACGCGTCATGAACTCCCTGTCGTGGCTCGTCATGACGAGCGCGCCCTTGTATTCCTTAAGCCAGCCCTCCAGCCAGACTATCGTCTCCACGTCCAGGTGGTTCGTCGGCTCGTCGATGAGCAGCGCGCTGGGCTCCAGGAGCAGTATCCTGGCCAGGGCTATGCGCATCTTCCATCCGCCCGAAAAGCTCTCCGCGGGGTCGCCCCAACGATCGGCGCCGATGCCCAGGCCCGACAGGATCTCCTCCGCCCGCTGCTCCAGCCCGTACCCGTTCAGGTGCAGGAATTCCGTCTGCAGGCGGCCGTACCGGTCCATATCCGCCCCGCTCAACGGAGCCGCCGCCGCGTCGGACATCCTATGCTCCAGGTCCCGGAGCTCCAGCCCTATTTCGAATACCCTGCCGGCCCCGGAGAGCGTCTCGTCCATGGCGCTGCCGCCGCGCATCTCCCCGACGTCCTGCGAGTAGTATCCTATCACCACGCCCGGCTCGACGACGACCTCGCCGTCATCGGGGCGCTCCAGCCCCGCCATCAGCCTGAAGACGGTAGTCTTACCGGCGCCGTTCGGGCCTACGAGCCCGATCTTGTCCCCGGGGCGTACCAGGAAATCGGCGTTCTTAAAGAGGATACGGTCGCCGTACCCCATCCGTACCTTGCAGAGGCTTATCATGTAGCTGTCCTTGATGTTCGAGCGGGCCGAGGACCCGGAGATAGAGGGGGATCCTACATGATTCCGGAGGCGCGGTCAACGCTCGCGTTCCCGCGCGAGCCCGGCTCAGTTCCGCTCCGGCAGCCTGAGGAGGAGCGCTATCGCCAGGCAGGCTCCCGAGGTCACCGCCAGGCCAAGGCCGGGGCCGAGGGCGTCGGCGGCGAAGCCGAGCCCCAGGGCGACGAGGGCGGCGAAGAGCGTCTCGGCCTGGGACTCGGCCGAGAGCGCCGTGGCCAGGGCGTCCTGGTTCATGAGATCGGTGACGTAGGCTATGCCCATGGGCTTCCGCAGGTTCTCGATCACGTAGACGCCGACGTATAGCAGCGCCGCAGGCGCCGAGAAGCCAAGGGCGTAGGACAGCCCGCTTGCCAGGCCCAGGCCGAGGCCTCCGATCAGCGTCAGGTTGAGCGGCCGGGCCAGGGAATCGAAGCGCTCCGAGAAGCGGCCGGAGCGTCGCGAGGCGTACGATGTCAGCGAGTAGATCCCGAAGTACACGACGCCGACCACCAGCGCCGTGCGCTCCCGTTCCCGCCAGGACAGGAGCGCCGGCAGGCTAAGCGCCAGGCCCGCGAGCAGCGGCTGCAGGTAGTCCTTGGCCGCTTTATAGTAGCCGGTGTACAGGGCCTGGTTGGATACGGCCCGCAGGACGAAGAGATCCTTGAAACTGGACGCGAAGGCCCCGACGACGTGCCTGAACTCGGCTATCACCGAAGGAGCGGGCGGAGCGTCGGCGCCGTCCGTTCCCGGGACGCCGTTCACGGAGGCGAGGAACGCCGCCCGCCGCGGCCCGTCGAGGGCGGCGGGATAACTCAGCATCAGCAGCAGATCGAGCACGTAGGGAATCAGGGTGAAGAGGAATACGACGCGGTACTCGCCGCGCCAGATTACCAGGGCGGCCGCGATAAGCGACGAGAGCGCGGCGCCTCGCTGGCTCCACGAGCGCGTATGGCCGTAGTAGTGCGTCTTCTGATCGGCCCAGCCCTTGAGCTTTAGGTAGTCGAATATCATGGCCTTGTGGGTACCCGTCCGGAACGCGTCGCCGAAGGCGAAGACCGCCATGGCCAGTACGAGGATCGCGTAGCCGCGCGCCAGGTAGAACACCACGAAGGACGCGATATAGGCCGTAAAGGACATTATCATCGTTCGCCGCCGGCCGAGCGCGTCGGCCATCACACCCGAGGGTATCTCCATGACGTTGATGAGTATCTCGCGGAGCGCGTAGAGGCTGCCGATCTGCGCGTACGACAGGCCCTTGTCCAGGAACATGAGTATCATGAACGGATCGAAGAACCTGAGATCCTTCAAGAAGCCGTAGGCGCAGAATTTATAGTATTGGAGGTCGCGCTCGAAGCGCTCCCCCCCGTGCTTAGCCATGTTCCAGGCTCCTTCCCGTCGCTTTACCCCGCGTGCGAATCCATCCGGCAGAGCCGGCGAGGACGCAGGCCTCGAGCGAGCATCCTAGCATGCTCCTCTGCCTTTTTCCATAATACTGTTTTCATAGCTCACGCAGATTCCCTACCATGACCTATCCGGTTCGGCGGGACAGGCGATCGAGCCTCGAGCCCACGTCGGCGCGCATTATGACGGCTATTATACGCTCCTCTTCGCTATGCGCGCATTTCATACTACGTTTTACGCGGAATGCCCAAATCATCGTCTTCCCCGCACGGAGGGTTTTCTGTAGCTCTGTAGCGGGATCGGCGCGTATCTTACCTAGCGGAGCGTACTCGCGAAGTATTCGGAATCAGGTTTCCAGCCAGCCTGAAAGCATCGGCGCGAGCTTGGTCCTGTCCCGCGTACGGATTTCGAACCCGATGGCCAGGCAATGCTCGCGAAGCATTCGATACGCTTCAAAATAGCCGCCGTATCGCGTAGCCGCCCTTTCCATCTCCGCCCTGAATCTCTTTGAGTTGTAAAGACCGTCTACGAGTTCCTCCACACCCTTTAGAATGCCAAGGTCGCTAGTAGAAAGTTTTCCGGTAGCGAGCACTTCATAGGAAGGCTTGGCCTGGAAAAGAGCGAAGTCCAGGCTCCGCTCAGGCGTGACCATGCCAGCGGCGCTATCGGCCTTATCGCGGAGAGAGGTTCCCGGCAAGCCCTTCAGGAAACCAAGCTGCAGATGGTCGGGCTTCAGCGCCATGAGCTCGTTATAAGATATCCCTATGTCGCTTATGCTCTCGCCCGGCAATCCCGCGATGAGGTCGACGTGAACATGCACGGTAGCCACGTTCATGAGCCGTCGTATCGCTTCGCGTTCGCGAGGCCAATCCCCTCCCCTCGCTATGGCTTGCCGCGTCGCGCCGTGTACAGTCTGGACGCCCAGCTCGAATTGGAAGAGCCCATCCGACGCGTTGGCGAGGAGCGCGAAGTCATCGTCGGTAAGGAACAGGGGATGCACCTCGAAGTGATAGCGCGTGGAACCGTCGGCATGCTCGCGTATGATATGACGCCAGATGGCACGCGCCCGATCAGGATCGGCGTTAAAGCTGCGGTCAACGAATTTGACCAGGAAGGGCTCATGCGCGGCGATGCGTTCTAGTTCGACTATGACCGAGTCTAGCCCCTTCTCGTCAAGCTCCTGATCCTCTCGCGACGACAGGCAATACGAACAGCGGAAGGGGCACCCCCTACTCGATTCGTAGTAGAGGTAGCGTTTCTCTAGTTCTTTGAAATCAATATCGGTATAAGGGAAAGGTACGCTTGAGAATGGTACGAACGGCGCGTCCATAACGCGATCAGGAAAGCTCGACGGCTCAAAGCCCCGCGCCGCTAGAAGCACGGCGGCTCCTTCGGCCGATCCGCTGACGACGAGGTCGAGCTCCGCGTGCGTAGCGAGCCATGAGTCCGCTCCGTAGGCCACCTCAGGCCCGCCTAGAACGAGGCGGCACTCCGGAAGCAACGCTCGGATATCCGGGAGTAATGCGGAAAAATACTCGGCGTTCCAGATATAGCAGGAGCCCATAAGCATATCAGGCGCCAAGGCGGCTATATCCCTCGTCAGCTCAATCCTGGGCTGGTTTATGTTGAACTCGCGTATCTGTATTTCTACGTTCTGTCCATGCAGCCTCGCCTCGGCAAGAAGCGCATTACGCAGATAGCGAAGGGCTAGCGATGAATGTGTATAGCGAGCGTTTATCGCGACGAGAAGGATATTCATGCATTTACTATACCCATGCATGGCAACGTATGGGTAGCCAGATCGAACATAGTACGTACCAGATGGTTCAAGCAGGCACGTACGGTCCTCGTATATATGCTCCCGACACGACGCCCCTTGATTGCTCGGGTTCACTGTAAGGCCTGAAGAATCATTACGGCGGGTCCTGACCATGGATAAACGGCCATCGCTTCGCGATGGCGCGTTTTTCATGGTCACCCGCCTAAGCGTTTCGTCCAGGCCGTTCTGTGACAATGTTCTTGGGGCGTCGTGTCGGACATTGTTACAGGTAATATACGGGCGCCGTCGTTGACCTGCGAGCGTAGCGAGTCAGGTCGAACGACGGCCGGCGATCGCGGCGTAAGTCCGCGATCGCGTTGTTCTTGGGCATCGTATCGGATTTAACTACAAGAGAAGATACGGCATCGGGTACAATGATACTGGTCCTGCGACGACACGTTTTCTATTCACTATCGCCACGACCATGCATCGCCTTCCCCGCGTGGAGGGCTTTCTGAAGCTCTGGAGAGAGGAGCCAGGACATCGATCCGAACCGGCGAGGATCGATAGAGCGCAGGAGCTTCAGAAACCGCTGAACGCTCCGCCCTGCTCGCGTCCAGCCCTTTTGAGCGTTCCCCCTCCCGGACGTTAATAGATACCTTAGCAGGGGGTAAGCCTAAGGGGGTGGGCCCGGGAGGGGGAAGCGGCAAGGGGGGCGCGGGCAGGCCGTAACGCGGGGTTTCAGTGGAGGATGTTCACGACTGACCGTTTTCATCCTAAACTAGTCAGGCCAGCAGGCTCGACGCGTGCTGGCCTGATTTTTCGGGACCAAGAAAAAAACGGTTCTACCTGACAAGCGCCCCGAAGGTCGCTTGCAGGTTAACCATGATCTTTTCTAGCTCACCCACATTGAACCAATTCACCTTAGTCTTCAGTTCTTAATAAACATTTATAATACTACAACTTAGAACTACTATCAAATTACTTTTTATTCTTCTTTTTCTTAACATGTTTAATCATTGGTATAATAAATGAAGCTAACATAAAGATAAAAATCAGAAGTAACAATCCATTTGTCACAGAACCACTTCGAAAAGACCCAATCGATTTACCTAACCACAATGAAAATTCATCCATAAACCAGCTCCTTATTTAAGATTTATCTCAATATCTTGTTGCAATGTACTTGAGATATTATTAAATGTTGCTATTGCCTCAGAAACATTTTCTGATTCAGAGATAATAGTTCCAACAAAATCTTTCATTTCTCCTAGGCTTTCTGCAATGGCTTGATCAACCCCCATTCGACCAGCAAAGGATGCAAGGATTGAAAATATTTTCACTTCAAGTTGAACTACAGCATCTCTTCCATTACTAGAAGACTGCGCCCATGATGAATTAGCCTTAGATAATTCAGACCTTAGTCCCTTTCCAGTCTCACTATACTTCGTTAATAAATAATCAAGATCAAAGCCTACAGGACCGGGTGTGCTATTCGTTATTGATATTCCAAACGAGTTTTCTGCACTTCTAGCTGAAATGCTGGCTCCAGGGAGTAATGTCACTGTCATTCCAATACTCTGATCACCAGTGATATTCATCGAAACATTACGAGGACCAGTCGCATTGATCGCAACATTCGGATAATCAGGCTTTGCAACAGTAACGGAACCACTAAACGTTAGGTTATAGGCCTTATCTGGCGCTCTACCATCCGGATCCGTGTACTTGATCGGGTTGTTCCCCGCGTAGTGGTACAGGTGCAGGTTCACCGTGTTGAACACGCCGCCCATG
>PGXV01000007.1 GCA_002839315.1 Spirochaetae bacterium HGW-Spirochaetae-3 | reverse complement strand
CTACATCGCCTACGGTAGCTGCAAGTCGGACACCATATCCGTCGACACGGCGGGACCGAGCTTCGGATCCGCGACGCTGACCGTCACCGACACGTCGAGCGGAAGCGTCACCGTCACGAACAAGGACGTGACCCTCACGCTCAGCTCGGCCGCTACGGACAGCACAGCCGTATCGGGTTACGCGTACTACGTCGGATCGGCCACCCTCGCCGCTGAGCCTACCTGGACCGCCATCACGATGAGCGCCGGTTCCGGCTCAACCTTGGTCGGTACGCTAGCAGATATCTCGGGAACCGTCTCTTCGGGCACAGCGTACGTCTACATCTGCGCCTACGACTCCCTCGGAAATTACACCGCGTACACCGACTGCAAGTCCGACACCATAACCGTTGATACTGCTACAAGCGCATCTATCAGTTCAGGCTCCACCACCGTAGTGACCGCCAGGTCGCTATTAGCAGCTTCGTCTACCTCAACATCCGTTTCTTCCGTTAGCTCTTCAACGACATCAACGGCGACTCGACGATCCTCATCCTCGATCGTTATACCGACGGCCGCCGATCTAGCAATCGTTCCCGGTTCGTGGATCGCCTCTACACTGATGAGCTCGAGCGACTCTTCGTCATCCAATGCCGCCGTCTCTACGGGGTCAGATACGGCTCAGTCCAAGGCTCCCGCGATCGATGAGAAGGCGGCGGAAGCCGCTACGGCACTAGAAGACATTGCTATACCAGTAAAAGCAACGACCTCGGCCAAGAAGGATAAAACGGCCTCCGCTACCGTAAACGCAGACTCAACGATAGCGGTAACGGCTACGCCGGTATCGTATTCTCCGCCTAGCGGGACGAGTTCCGGTGGCGCGCCGTCCGACGCGCCGCGTGCCCCGGACGGCACCCGCAGCAAGGCGCCGTTCTCGGTATTGCTACCGGCGAACGACGACGGCAGGCGCCGCGACGAGGAGGATGCTCCGGCATGACCAGAACCAGCTTTATAGGCGTTACGTATTGGTACCGAGGGCGATCCGCGCTATAGTTAGTGGATCGGATAATGTAGCGTACGGGACGGTCGGTAGCGATCGTCCGCTGAAAGGTAGAGACCATGAGTCAGAAACGTTCTATAGCCATCGCCGTAGTCGCGTTCGCGGCCGTAGCCGCGGCCTTCGCGGCGCCCGTCGTCGTCGTATTCGTAGACGGCTCCGCGCAGGTATTGTCGGGCTCGACCTGGAAGAAGCTCGATTTCGACGACAAGTTCGATTCCTCGTCGTCGGTCAAGCTCGGCGCCGGCGCCGTGCTCGAGCTTCAGGCACAGAACGGCTCCACGGTAGCCATCGCGGCTCCGGGAAACTATGTAGTCGACATGCTGTTCAAGCCCAAGGCAGAAACCAGCGCGCTCGCGTCGGTAGCCGGAAAGCTCGAGAAGCTCGCGAAGGGCGGCCCGGCCGACCAGACGGTAGCCGGCGTACGCGGCTCCGAGGCCGTAGTCGCCAAGGGCACGATGTGGGCCGGCGGCACCGTCGAGGCCGACGAGGCCGCCAAGGAAGCCTTCGAGGCCGCCAGGGCCGGGAGCCACGCGAAGGCTTACGGTCTCTATATGGAAGCGTTCGGCCTGTACGTCGACGCGTCCGACCCGACGGGCGCCGCCCGCGCCGCGTACAGCGCGTCGCTCTCGGCCATAGCGTCCGGCTCGGGTGCCAAGGGCCTCGCGGCCCTGCGTTCGGCGTCGCCCGAGGACGCCGGCGCCCTGCGCGGTTCCTACGCTCTGGCGCTCGCGACGCTGTCCGCGCGGTACGGCGCCGGGGCCGACGCCAAGGCGCTGCTCGAGAAGGCCATGGCCGGCGGATGGTTCGACGACCCCGCCGCGCTCGCCGACGCCAAGAGCCTGCTTTCCGGCCTGTAATCCTTTAGCGTTAGCTTAATCGGCCGGCCGCCGCTTGTAATGGAGCGCGCGGCCGGTCTATTTTTATCCCGTGCTCATAGACGCCCACTTCCACGCGGACGACCTCGCCGCTATAGACCCCGAATTCGCCCTCGAGTACCGCCAGTCCGGCACGCTCGGATTGGCGTCCGTCCACGACGCGGCGGGGCTCGCGACGACGCGACGCGTGATGGACGGGGTCGGCCCCTATCTGCTGTCGTTCGGCATACATCCCCAGCTGGCGGTCATGGACGAGGCGGCTACTATCGAATCGCTCGCCGCGTCGGGCGACATAGCGGCCATAGGCGAGTGCGGCTTCGACTTCTTCGGCGACGCTCCGAACCTCGTGCGAACGCCCGAGAACGAGAGGGCGCAGCGTACCGCTTTCGAGTTCCAGCTTGAATTGGCGGAGCGTCACGGCCTGCCGGTCGTCCTGCACCTGCGCCGTGCCGACGACCTCCTGTTCGAGTACGCCAGGCGCCTGTCCCGGCTACGTGCCGTCGTGCTGCATTCATGGCCGGGCCCGGCCAACGAGGCGCTCGACTTCCTCGCACGCTGCCCGCGCGCGCTATTCTCGTTCGGACTGTCCATAGTCAACGGCAACGGCAAGGCGCGCTCGAGCGCGGCGGCCTTGCCCGACTCCGCGATCGTCACGGAGACGGACGCGCCGTACCAGCCGCCCAGGGGCCCGCTTCCACCCGGCTCCAGGGGCTTCAGGCGCCCGTTGCTGCGGGCATACTCTACGACCGCGGATCTCCCGGCCGTGATCGCGGAGCTGGCGGCGATACGCGGCGTCGACGCGATGTCGCTGGAAGCCTCCGTCGAGAGGAATTTCAGGGAGGCGCTAGGCGATGGGATTCGACGATAGGACGAGGATACTGCTCGGCGACGCGGGGGCGGATCGGCTCGCCGCGTCGCGCGTCTGCGTATTCGGTCTCGGGGGCGTCGGAGCGACGGCCGCGATGGACCTGGTACGGGCGGGCGTCGGCGCCCTGGTCGTCGTCGACTTCGACGAGGTCGGCGAGTCGAACCTCAACAGGCTCTACTTCGGCTACTCGGACGAAGTCGGGAAGGCCAAGACAGCCGCGTTCTCCGACTACGCCCGCCGCGTCAATCCTGCGATTCGGATAGAGGCGATCGGCTCGATCGTTCACGGCGCCGAGGCCTCCATGATGATACCGGGCGGCTGCGACTTCTATATCGACTGCATCGATACGCTCAACCCCAAGGTCAACCTGATGGCAGCGCTCGCGAGGCTCGGCGCGCCGTTCACGTCGGCGATGGGTACCGCCGGTCGGATCGCGCCCGAGCGCCTGAGGATAGGATCGCTGTGGGATACATCCGGCTGCCCGCTGTCCACCGCCGTCAGGAAGCGCCTGAGGCGGCTCGGGTTCGGCCCCGTCGGCGAGTCGCTCGCGGCCCTCGGGACGATGGGCGTATCGATGCCGTCCGCCTTCGACTGCGTCTGGTCCGACGAGCCGCCGGTTCCCCCGGCCATGCCGGCGGACGGCTCCGTACCGGGCGATACCGTGAACGGGATCCGAGTGAGGGCCGTCCAGGGATCCGCGCCTTTCGTGCCCCAGGCGGCGGGCCACATCCTCGCGAGCGTCGCCGCCAGGCGCGTGCTCGGCGTAGCCGTTTAAAAGAGCGCGCCCGCGAGGGAAGGGGACTCCTTCCTCGCGGGCGCTTTTTTTTATATTCCAGTAACCCCTATCCCTTTACGGGCCCCCATTTAACCGCCGTCGCCGCCCAGGTATAACCCGTGCCGGCGCCGAACATGACGGCGAGGTCGCCGGGCTTGAGGCGCCCCGACTTCTCTCCCTCGATCAGCGCGATATACGCGTCGGCTGACTGGCAATGTCCGAAATCCTCGAGCACGTACGTCTGCTCCGGCCCGAGGCCGAGCTTCTGAAGGATCCCGTCGAGTATCGAGCTCTTCATGAAGATAGGCGCGAGGAAGTCTATCTTGCCCGCGTAGCCGCTCTTGGCGGCCGCGTCCTCGACGACGGAAACGAAATTCCCCATGCTTATCGGATCGAGCCGCTCCTTCATCGACGCGGGGTCGGCTACGTCGAGGCTCCTCTGAGTCCGGTCGAGCGTATCGAGCCCGTCCCAGTTCTTCGAGCCGACGCCGTATACCGCGACGTCCGCGGCGAAGCCGCCGTCGGTTATCATCTTCGTCTCCAGGATGATATTCTTGTCGGCGTCTCGCTTCAGGAGGGCGGCAGCGGCCCCGTCGCCGAAGTTGAACATGAAGCGGGTACGCTGGTTGGTAAGGTCGACGACGTCGGTTTCCTTGCTGGCGGTGAACAGCAGCACGTTCCGTAGCTCGGGGTCGACCTGCATCATCGACTTGAGTATCTTAAGCGACCAAACGCCCGCGGAGCACAGGTTGTGTATCTCGAACGCGTTGGCGTTTACCGCGCCGATACGCTTGGCGACGCAGGCCGCCACGTTGAAGAGGTAATAGTCCTTGTATTCGCTTCCGCAGTAGACCACGAGGTCGAGCTTCGCCGGATCGAAGTCACCCAGCGCGTTCAGGCAGGCCTTTACGCCGAGGTCGGAGACCTGCTCGGTCGGCCCGGCCTTATGCCGCTGCTTTATCCCGAACTTCTTCTCGATCACCTCGATGGGGATGCCGGACGCCTCGGCTATGTACGCGCTCGTCTGCACCGTCGGCGGCGCGTAGTAGCCCATCCTGTCGATGCCTATCCGAGGGAGGGCCGCGTTCGAATCGCCCATTATAGCAGCTCCTCGTCGACGGGCCTGCCGTACAGCCTCTGCGCGTCGCCCGATACGATCTTCCCTACCGAGTTCTTCGGTACGGCCTTCACGAAGGCGACGTACCTGGGTACCTTGAACTTCGCCAGCTTACCCGCGAGCGCGGCTACGATACCGGCCTTGTCGATGCTCATGCCGGGCTTGAGAGCGACGACGGCCTTCCCGACCTCGCCCCACTTCTCGTCGGGTACGCCTATGACGCAGACCTCGTGCACCTCGGGTATCTCGTACAGCGCCTTCTCTACCTCGGGAGGGAACACGTTCTCGCCTCCCGATATGTACATGTTCTTCTTGCGCCCTACGATGTACACGTAGCCGTCGGCGTCCTGCATCGCGATATCGCCGGTGTAGACCCAGCCGTCCCTCAGCACGTCGGCGGTCTCGGCGGGCTTGTTCCAGTAGCCGGAGAATATCTGGGGGCCGCTCCATATGAGCTCGCCGTTCTGGCCGGGAGCCACGTCGGCTCCGGAGTCGTCGACGATGCGCATCTGCGTAAAGAAGAACGGCTTGCCGACGGACGCGAATTTCTCGCGCATCTCGTCGTAGCTCATGTCTTCCGCGGGAGCCGACAGATTGTTCGGCCCCGCCTCGGTCATGCCGTAACCGAGGACGAACGGTATCTTGCGGGCCCAGAAGGCCTCCATCACGTTAAGCGGCGTGGGCGCGGCTCCGGCCATCATCCACCGTACCGACGAGAAATCGGCGGTCGCGAATTCCGGCCGCTCGAGCATCATGCGGAATATGGTAGCGGCGCCGAATACCAGCGTCGTCTTCTCCCTCTGCATCACGTCGATGCCCAGCTTGGGGTCGAATTGCCTATTCAGGATGACGCGGCCGCCGGCTACCAGGAGAGGTATCGTGAGGAGGTTCCAGCCGCCCGTATGGAACAGCGGCAGGAGTATGTGCGACGAGTCCGCATCGGTCAGCTTCCACGTAACGATCTCGGACAGCGCGTTGAACAGTACCGAGCGGTGGGATATCATGCCGCCCTTGGGCAGGCCCGTGGTTCCGCCGGTGTGGATAAGGAGGAAGATATCCTCCTGGCTCAGGCCGGGGCACAATACGGGGGCGGCGTTTTCGTACGACTCTATCGCCGCGTACTCGTCGGCCGTCGTCCCGCGCTTCTCGCCGAGACGGATGTAGCGCTCTATCTTCGTCTTGCTCTTTAGCGCCAGGGCCGCGGCTTCGAACGTCTCTTCGAAGAACAGGGCCCGCGGCCCCTCGTCGGCGATCAGCAGGGCCAGCTCGTCGGGGGACAGCCTGACGTTGTACGGCACGAGGATGGCGCCGAGCTTTCCCGCGGCGAACAGCGCGTCGATCATCTCGACGCGGTTGCGCGACAGGAACGCCACGCGGTCGCCCTTGCGGATGCCCCATTCCCGCGACATGAAATTGGCTAGCCTATTGGCGCGCGCGTCCAATTCCTTATAGGTGAACGAGCGCCCGTCGTCGAGGTCGGTCACGGCTATCTTATCCGGGCTCGTCCTCGACCTGAAATATGAATAATTGCCTATCCAACAGAGTTCTTGCATTGCTTGTTCCTCGTCGTTACGCGTGTAACTTCTTGAGTACCGAGGCGATATTCTCCGCCTGGTGCGACAGGATACCGTACGCTTCCTGGTCGTCCTCGGGATTGACCTTGCCGCCGGTGCCGGCGACGCCGACGTTCCAGTAGTGGGAACCCGTTACGATGAAATCGTTGACCGTCAGCCACAGTAGCGTCTGCGCGAACGCGAACGCGTGGCCGGCCCTGCGGGCCACGGCTATGGGAGTGCCGACCTTACCGGAGAAAGCGGTGCCTTTCCACTGGTAGCCGCCCTGCCCCTGGCCGGTGGAGATGTCGTTGTTGACCCACCTCCCCAGGAAGCCTGCGCGGTCCATGAGGGCCTTGAGCTTGGCCGGCTCGGACGCGTGGTAGACCGGGTAGGCGAACAGTATGGCGTCCGCCGCCACCATCTTGGCGAATACGGCCTGGAAGTCGTCCTTCTGGGCGCATTCCTTCGTCTTGGCGCAGGAATAGCATCCCTGGCACTCTGATATATCGAGCCCGCGGAGATTGACCATGTCGGTCTCGATTCCCCGATCGGACAGTTCCTTCAAGGTAAATTCCAGATACGCGCGAGAGTTGCTATTCTCGCGCGGGCTGGCCGCGATTCCTAATGCGCGCATATGACCTCCGAAAAATCGCCGGGCACGGATCGCTCCGGCCCGGCTGAAGTAATCTGGTACGAATACATCCGCACCCGAGGCCTGGAGGCCTACAGGTCGATGACCTTCTCTACGGCGCGGTCGAGATTCTTGCCGGACGCTCCGCTGGTGAACAGCGATACGATAATGGTCGCCGCGATGGATACGACGATAACGTTAAAGTACCACGGGATTCCACCGGGGAACTTGAACTTGTTCTGCACGAGCACGAAGCAGATGACGTTGAGCACGAGCGCGATGGACAGGCCGGTCGCGACGCCTTCCTTGCTCGCCCGTTTCCACAGGAGGCCGACGACGAAGACGGGGAAGGTCGCGGACATGAGGGTGCCCCAGCCGAAGGTGCCGAGTATGGCTACCATGCTGTCGTTGGTCAGGGCCAGGGCCACGGCTATGACGCCGAGCACGCCCATCGTTATCCTGAAGCGCTTGATCTGCGTCTTGCCGTCGACGGCCTTGAAGCCGAGCGCGGCCGGCAGGTCCCTGGAGATGATGCCGGCGGACAGAGACAGGAACATCGACGCGGAGGACATGGCGGCCGCGAGGACCGTGGCGTAGAACAGTAGCTGGCCCCAGATACCGAGGGAGTCGGCGAACACGGCGGCGGCGGTGTCGGCCTTGGCCAGCGGGGCTATCTTGCCGGTCGCGACGAGGTACAGCGCGCCGAAGCCCATTACGATGGCGAGGAACCCGACGATGGCGTGCGACAGCGCGGCCCACAGGCCGAGCTTAGGCATGTCCCTCGGGTTCTTGAGCGCGTACATGCGGGTCAACACCTGAGGCTGGCCGACGGTGCCGAGTATCGGGATGAGCATGTAGACCATCGATAGCTGTCCGGGCAGTATGCCCCAGGCGTTAAGGAAGTCGGCGCTCATCTTCTTCGTGACGCCGCCGCCGGTGATCGTACCGGCCTTGGCCACCGCGTCCAGCACGTTGCCGAACCCGCCGGTGACGACGAAGAAGCCTATGATGATGATGATACCGGCTACCGCCATGATCAGGCCCTGGAAGGCCTGGGTCATGATGCCGCCGGCCTCGCCGCCTATGATCATATAGGCGATAAGGAAGCCGAAGATAAGGAAGCCGGTCACGTAGAAGTTCCACCCGAGGAGGTGGGCGAACATCACGGACACGCCCTTGATCTGCGCCGCGAGGTACGCGATGCAGCCGAGGAACAGCACGAGGCTCATCACGGCCTTGATATAGCGATTATTCTGGAATCGCAGGTCGGATATGTCGCCGAGGCTCGATATCGGACCGAGCTCGGCCATGGCGCGGACCTTCTTGCCCAGGATAATGTACGCCATGCCGAAAGCGGCGGACGACAGCATCCAGAAGCTCATCGGGTTGCCGGTGGCGTAGATGATTCCGGGGATTCCTACGATGGCGAACGCGCTCGCGACGGCGGACATCGTCGATAATCCAACGACGAACGGACCGAAAAGGGCGGTACCGCCGAAGAACGCTTGCGCGGTGTCGGCCTTTTTCTTGGCCCATATTCCAATGAGGAACGACACGACGATCATCGCGAACGAGAATCCGATGATCAGGACCTTTGCTCCGGCGGTCATGCCTTGCCTCCTTGGGCCTTGATCTCGGCTATTTCCTTCTTGAACGTTTCCCAGTCGGACTCGGACAGCCAGTTATCCTTGCATGCGTACAGCCCGACGGATAGCGTCAGGATGCCGCCTATCCAGTAGGTCAGGATCGTCCACGCGAACGACGGGTGGAATCCCAGGATCGTAAACGTGGGAACCTGGCCGCGGAAAGCGTCCGCATAGTACGCCGAGAGCAAGAAACTCGCTATCCAAAGCACGGCCCACGCCAGAAGCGGATACACGAAGAATTTCTTGTTTAGCTTTCCGTTATGCATCGCTCCCATCACCATGTGGGCGAGCATAAGGAACACCGAGAGTACCATGGCCGGAAGCCACACGCCTTTCCACCCCATATACAGAATAGCGAGCCACATAAGGCCTATCGCTACCATGAGGGCGGTTTGTTTTCGCTCCATAGAGCCTCCTAACTGAACAATGAATCATCATTCATATTGTGAGAAGGGATTCATATTTCTGTCAACCGATTTCGCACTGACTAAAGAAAAAAGATCGAAGCCTTCAGCGTCGATTCATGGAATCGGGCGATTCTATGAACGCGCCCGTCTCCAGCAGCGTGACGACGGTGCGTATCGCGGATTCCGGCACCTCTCCCCCGTCGAATACTGCGTACTTGAGCGCGACGAAGTTTACGATCCCTATGAAGCTGTAGGATAACGCCGTCATGTCGAGGTCGCGTACCTCTCCCGCGTCGCGCGCTTCGCCGAGCTTTCGCGCGTACGCGCTGGCGAACCCTTCGTAGTAGGCCTTGAACGCATCCTGATCCACGAATTGAGCGTCCCATACGATCCTGAACAGGCCCGTATGCTCGGAAACGAACTTGAAGAACTCCCGGGCGCCCTGTTCCTCTATCTGCAACCGCGTTTCGCAACCCTCAAGAGCCACATGGATACGGCTACGTAGCCGATGCGACAACTCGGTCATCAGGTGCCTGAAGACGGTCAGCTTATCGACGAAGTAGATATAGAACGTCCCCGGGGCGATATCGGCCTTGTTAGTGATATCGGATATGACCGTCTGGAAATAGCCTTTTTCAGCGAAACAATCCTCGGCGGCCCTAAGGATCTTCTCCTGGGTCTCTTCGCCGCGCTTGGTCTTTGGTTTATGGATCATGCCATAGTGTATAGGCCGAATGCCGCGGTGGTCAAATGCGATCATCGATAGACACCGCGGATCGGTCTCAGCGAGCGGAGAGGAAGTCGATCAATAGCCTCGAGAAGAGAGCGGGGGATTCAGCCATGACCGAGTGCCCGATTTCATCGAGTATCTCGAGTCGACCCCGAGCGAATGCCTCGGCGGTCTCGCGAGCCATGTCTTCGTTGACGATGACGTCCTTGCGCCCCCATACGACGAGCACGGGCCCCTTGAACGCGGATAGTCTCTGGACGGGCGTCTTCTTCTCGAGGGCGCGCGCGTTGCCGACGAACGCGTGCCTGGCCATCAAGCGGGCGTCGTCGGTTATGGCGTCGAGAAACTCCATATCGGTTATGGTCGGAGCCGCGCCTTTCAACCCCGCGCGGAGGGCGTCGCGGTTCGTCGCGAAGCGCTCGAAAGCGGCATAATGGGACTCCGGGGTCACGAGGCCGGAAGGGGCCGCGGAATCGACGAGCATAACGGAGGCAGCTATCTCCGGCCGGGCGGCGATCAGGGCCATGACGACGGCGCCGCCGAGCGAATGGCCGACGATATCGGCGTTCTCGAGGCCTATCGCGTCTATGAACCCGCCGAGGTACTCGGCGTATACTCCGATATCGGCGACGTCGAGGCTATCGGACCGACCGAAATTCGGCATATCGAGCGCGATGACCCTGCGCCCCGGGACGGCCATCACCTTTGACCACCAGACGCTGGATCCCCAATTACCGTGAACGTAGACGACGGGTGCCCCTTCGCCGTTCTCGACGTAGTATACCTTCTTGCCGAATACGGAAACGAACTTACCTTCCATGCATGCCCTCCAAAAACTCGACGAGCGAATCGGCGACCGCCCCAGGCTTCTCTACGACGACGGCGTGGCCGGAGCCGCGGATTTCCTCGTACCGAGCGCCGGGGACGCCGTCCGCGATGATCCTGGAGTAGCGCCCGGGCTTGAGTATGTCCTCGTCGGCTACCAACGCCAGGCACGGGCATCGTATCCGCCCCAGGTCCTTCGTCAGGTCCAGCGCCAGGAACGCGTCGCAAAGCCGGACGAAACCCTCGAAATAGTCCCGCGGCAACGCGGCGACCAGCTCTTCGCGGTCGCGTAGCGCCCCTCCGTTGGCTTCGATGTAAGCCGCGGAATAATTCCATGGAATCAATGACTTGTAGAAGACCCTCGGGTCGACGGACGCCGCTTTCCAAGAATTTATCGCCGCGCCGAGCACCGAGTCGTACTCGCTGACGCCGTCGATCGATACGACGCTGGCGCAGGCGCCGGGATAATCGCGGGCGAACGTCAGCGCGACCTCGGCCCCATAGGACGTGCCGGCTACGTGCGCCCTTCCGACGCCGACCTCGCGGAGGAGCGAGGCCAGGTCGCGAGCATGCCTCTCGAAGGAATACGGCTCCTTGGGCCGGTCCGACAGTAGTTGCCCCCTGAAATCGTGCATGAGGACGCGATATCCGGCTCCGACGAGACGATCCGAGACCGTTTTCCAGTGCGCCATGGACATACCGATGCCGTTGAGCAGCGCGACCGTCTCGGGACCGTGGCCCTCGAGCAGGTACTCTATGCCGACCCCGTCGACGAACGCGCGCGGCACCGCTATATCCCCAGGTACGCCGATACGACGTGGGGGTTCTTCGCGAGCCCTTCGGCCGTATCCTCAAGCACGACGGCGCCGTTCTCGATAACGTAGCCGCGGTCTATCGCCTTGAGGCTCTCCCTGACGTTCTGCTCCGTTACGAGGATGGCTATCTCCTTTTTAAGAATAGACAGGCGGTCAAAAACCTCGGCCACGATCGACGGCTGCAGGCCGAGCGACGGCTCGTCGAGTATCAGCAACGAGGGGTTGGCCATAAGCGCGCGACCTATCGCGACCATCCGCTGCTGCCCGCCGGACATCGTCCCGACGAACTGCTTGTAGCGCTCCTTGAGTATTGGGAACAGGGTCAGCACGATCTCGAGCTGCTTCGGGATGATGTCCTTGCCTCGAGGAACGTACGCTGCGCCTAGTTCAAGGTTGTCGGCGACGCTCAGGCCGGGGAAGAGCTCGCGCTCCTGCGGAACCAGGGCTATGCCGGCGCGAGCGACCATGTGCGTCGGCAGGTTGCCGATCTGGGCGCCCTCGAATTCGATAGAGCCCTTCCAGGGCTTGACGATGCCCATGATCGCGTTGATCAGGGTCGTCTTGCCGGCGCCGTTCGGGCCGAAGAGCCCGACGGATTCCTTGCCTACGGACAAGTCTATCCCCCGCAGCACCTGGAGCTTTCCGTACCCCGTTTCCAGTTTCTTTACGTCCAGTATCATGCCGCCCCCCCGAGATACGCCTCTACGACGCGCGGATCCTTGGATACCGTCTCGTACGGCCCCTCGGCTATCAGCTCTCCCGCCTCGAGCACTATGACGCGCTCCGTCAGCTCGCGGATGACGCCCATGACATGCTCTACGACGCCTACCGCCATCTTACGCTCGCGCGCGATTCGCTGCACGGTGGCTATCACCTGCTTGGTCTCGTCGCTATTGAGGCCGGCCATCACCTCGTCGAGGAACAGCACCTCGGGTTCGTTGGCGAGCGCCCTCGCGATCTCCATCTTCTTTATCTCGAGGATCGACAGCTGCGTCGTATCGCGGTTCAAGCCGTCGAGCTCGAGCTCGGCGCATATTGCCTCCGCCGATTTCCTCGCCGCCTTGAGGCTCTTGTCCTTGCTGAACACGGCGCCTACCATCACGTTCTCGATGACCTTGAGGTTCTCGAGCGGATGGATGAGCTGATACGTACGGGCTATGCCGATCCGGCTGCGGACGTGAGCGGGAGCGTAGGTAATATCACGTCCCTTGAACGTGATCGACCCGGAGGTCGGCATCAGGATCCCCGAGACGAGGTGGATGAAGGTAGTCTTCCCGGCCCCGTTCGGGCCGATGATACCGAGTATCTCGCCCTCGTCCATATGGAACGAGACATCCTTCACGGCGACGAGGCCGCTGAACGACTTCGTCAATCCCACGGTCTCTAGCTTACTCATTGTTAGCTCCAGCCTTGCGGCGGTTTCTCATCGCCTTGCGCGCCAGCCCGAACAAGCCCTGCGGCATAAAGAGGATGACCAGGATGATGATGACCCCGTACACGACGAGGTGCCCGTACGGTATCTTCAGCTTGAGCCACTCGGAGGCTATCCCGAGCAGTACGGCGCCGGCCATCGGGCCGATCGTGCTGTGGATGCCGCCGAGGAGGGCCATCGCCATCGGCAGCATGAGGAAGTTGGCGTCGAACGCGGTATCCGGAGTCGTGAATCCGTATGACTGCACCTGGATGGCTCCCATCATGCCCTGCAGAGCCGACGTAGCGACGAAGGCGATGAGCAGGTACTTGAAGATATTGACTCCGTTCGAGCGTGCGCTGGTCTCGTCATTGCGGATCGCCGTCAGGGCGAGGTGCATCTTGCTCTTCTCGAAGTACCAGGATACCCCGATCGTCAGGAAGAGTCCCCCGAGGCACAGCCAATAGAGGGCCGGCGAATAGCCGTCGAAGATGATCTTCGGCAAGACGACGCCCTCCGGCCCGCCAGAGAAGTCGTGGAGGTTCTGCATGACTATACGGAATATCTCCATCAGCGCGAGGGTCGTTATGGAAAAATACATCGCCCGTAGCCTGAGGATCGCGAACCCCAAGGCGAAGGCCACGAGGGCGGCGAAGGCGGCGGCGAACAGCACGCTGGCGAACGGGTTCATGCCGCCGCGCAGGACGGCCAGCGCCGAGGCGTAGGATCCCAGGCCGAAGAGGCCGGCGATGCCGAAGGATATCTGGCCGGAGCGAAGCAGCATGTCCCAGCTGATAGCCAGAGCCATGTACGTCATCACGCTACGCGCCACGTTGAGCGGATAGGCTCCGAGGAAGGCCGGGAAAGCGATAACGATCGCGGCCGCGGCGACGACCGCTATATACGAGCCTTTAAGCTTCATGCCTTCTTCCCCTTGATCGAGCGTCCGAGAATAACCGTGATTATCAGGACGAAGAATACGATATCGGCCCAACCGCGCGTCGCGCGGAAGGCCTTGAGGAAATTCTCCGAGACGCCGAGCAGTATGCTGGCCCCGAGTATCCCGGGTATATTACCGATTCCCGCCATCGCGATGAGGCAGAAGCTCTTCATCGTGAACGGGCTTCCGACGGCCGGGAATATAGACGACGTGGTGATGAAAACGGCGCCCATCATGCCCAGCAGCGCCGAAGCGAGGGCGAAGACGAAGCCGTACGTCTTGTCCACGTCTATACCGACGATCGCGGCGCCCCTGGGGTTCTGCCCGACGGCGAGCGCGGCCTTGCCCGTCGTCGTCCTGGTCAGGAAGAGGCGTAGGCCGACGACCATCAAAACGGCTATTACGATATATACGAACTTAAAGACGCCGAAAGACAGGTCACCGATATCTACCGACGCCGAAACGTAGTCGAAAGAAATTTTTCGGGTCTGGGACGTGAAGATCAGGTTAGCTACCTGGGTCAACGATATCCCTATACCGAAAGTAAGGATAAGCTGGTTGAGCTCCGGGGACTTGAGCGCCTGCTTTATAGTCAGCTTATAGACCACGAAGCCGAAGACCGCCGTCACGAGCGCTACAGGCAGCATAGCCAGGAAAGGATCGATGCCGGTCGCTATGCAGAGCATATAGGTAACGTACGCGGCGACCATCATGAACTCGCCGTGAGCCAGGTTAACGATATGCACGATACCGAGTATGAGCCCCATAGGAATCGCTATGGAGGCGTAGAGGCCCGCCGCCTGGATTCCGTTTATCAGTACGGTAGGGCGCCATACGAGTATCGCCGCAACCGCCACTATGATTAGCACGACGACGAGTGTCGCGTTCCGTTTATTCGCCATCTTGTTCCCTTTGGTCGAGAATAAGCCGCCGGCCCCGAAGGGCCGACGGCCGAGATCGATTCAGTCCGCGCTTACTTCCACTTGGGGAAGGGATAGACGGGCTTGGCGGTCATGGATTCGAACGGCCAGATGACTTCCATGCGGCCATTCTGCCACTGGAGGATTTTCTGGTTCTTGATTCCCTGGTGCTTGATTATGTTAGACGCCGTAAAGCTGATCGTCTGACCGAGGGGCGAGGCGTACTTGGTCGCTTCGAGCGCCTTTATCACGGCCTGGGTCTCGGTCGTTCCGGCGAGCTTCACCGCGTCGGCGTAGATATAAACCGCCGAGTAGGATAACGGGGCGAAGTACGTGGCGGGCTCGGTCTTATACTTCTTCACGAATCCGTCGTAGAATTTCTTGCTGGTGGCGCTGACCTCGTTTATGGACGGAGCCCACATGCCATACAGCATGACGTTTTCAGACAGCTTGGAGGTACCGAATCCGACCGGCCATCCGGGAGGCGCCCCGAGGTATATCTTGGGGGTGAACCGCATCGCCTTGGCCTGCTCGAGCATGGGTAGCGCGTCAGCGTCGTACCCGGCCCAGAGGAACAGGTCGGGCTTGAATTCCTTGGCCACTTCAAGCATCGAACCATAGTCGCCGCCGCCCAGGGCCGCGCTCTTGAACGAGGCTCCGTCGACCACGTAGCGACCGCCCGCTCCGAAGAGCGTCTTGGTGGCGTCCCAGGACGCCTTGCCGAAGGCTCCTTCCTCGTACGCGAGGAAGATTTTCTTTATCTTTACAGCCGAGTATTTCTGCTGTATCTCGTCCCAGCCCTGCGCGTAGCTCGCGCCTTGGTTGTAATCCCAGGGATGCAGGTGGAAATACCAGTTCGCGTCGGATCCGAGCGCTTCCTCGACCTTGTAGGACGCGGCGCCGGTAGCCAGGACGATCTTGCCGTACTTTTTCATCGCCGGGATCTGGCCAAGCGCGACGCCGGAAGCCATACCGCCCATAAGCACGTCGACCTTGTCGACCGTGACGAGCTTCTCGACCGCCGCGGCGCCCTTATCCGCCTTCAGCTCGTCGTCGACGACGATCAACTCGAGCTGACGGCCGAGAATCCCGCCCGCGGCGTTGATCTCGTCGACGGCCTGCTGCGCGGCCATACTGCCCTGCTTGCCGGTGATATCACCCAGCGGCCACGTGCCGCCGATCTTGATAGTCCCGCCCGATTGGGCGAACACGGGGACGGCGAGCGCGACGATCGCGACAATCGCTAACGCTTTCTTCATGACTGTCCTCCTTGAACCTAACGGACGCACAAGCGCCCGGAAAAACTATCTACGGGCCGGCTCCCAACACGTAGCCGGGCCACGAAAACCTTGGTTACAGCGTCAGCCCGCCGTCCACGCGGAGGACTTGGCCGTTGACGAACGACCCCTCGTCGCTCGACAGGAACAGTACGCCGTTGGCGATGTCCTGTATCTCGGCGAGCCGGCCGAGCGGCGTACGCGCGATGATGGGCTCGAGAACCTTCTCTGGGACGGTCTCGATCATCGGGGTACGGGTATAGCCCGGGGACACGCAATTGGCGCGTATCTTCGCGCCCTTGCGCGAGAACTCGCGAGCCCAGCCCTTGGTCATGGCGACGACGCCGCCCTTTGTCGCGGCGTAATTCGTCTGACCGATATTACCGTCGAGTCCCACGACGCTCGATATCGAGACGATCGATCCGGAACCGGTTTCCATCATCACCGGCGCGATGTACTTGGTCATCAGGAACGGGCCCTTTAGGTTGACGTTGATGACGGCGTCCCAATCGGACTCGGACATCTTCTGGATGAGCGCATCCTTGGTGATGCCGGCGTTATTAACGAGCACGTCGATATGTCCGAACTCGGCCTTCGCCCTCTGCACGAACGCCTCGATGGCCGCTCCATCGGCCACGTTGACCACGGCGCCCTTTACGCACGGCATGGCCTTCTCGAGGGACTCGAGATCCTTGGCGTTCATATCGAGAGCCCAAACGCGTAGGGCGCCCTCGCGGGCGAAGGTCTCGACGATACCCCGTCCTATACCGCGAGCGCCGCCAGTAACGACGCATACCTTATCCTTCATCCTATCCATTGACGTTCTCCTTGCTTATGGCGTCCGTAGCTATCCGCGTAGCCGTCATTCCGTATACGGGCCCCACCGAACGACGCTCGCCGCCCATACGAAGCCGAGTCCGGCGCCTACCAGCACCAGGTTATCCCCATCCTTGATTTTTCCGGCCTCGCGGCCAAGCTGTATCGATAGCAACTGGTCGTTCTGGCCGATGTGGCCGTAGTTATCGAGATACGTCGTCTGATCCTCGCCGAGACTCAGCTCGGCGAGGATGCCGTCGTGAGCGCTCTTCTTGAAGTGGAGCACCGCCAGGTATCCGATATCAGAGCGCGAGAGGCCGCTCGATAATTCCAGCGCGCGGTCGATAACCGCGTAGAAATTCGGCATAGTCCGCTCGCCGAGCTTGGCCTTGAACGCCGGCTCGTCGCGAATGAAGAAATGAGCCTTCTCGAGATCGCCCGCGGCCGGCGGCCACGCCTTGGTACCGAGGGTCGGAACGATGCAGTCCAGGCTCATAGATCCGTCGCCCCTGAACGCCGACGATAGCACGGCATTCTTTCCGGCGTTTTTCTTAAGGACACAGGCGGATCCGCCGGAACCGATATCCATCATCCAACGGGTCGTAGGCTCCGATAGATCGATAAGGTCGTTGTTCCTGTAACCCGAGACGAGAAGAACGGTATCGAGGTCGGTCCGGGTCATCATGAGGCTTTTCGCGACGTCGAGCGCGGCCATCATGGAGCCGCACATCGCTTCCATATCGAAGCTCCACGCGTTCTTGGCGCCGAGAGCATCGGCGACGTACAGCCCCGCGAGCCAACATGGATAGTCCTTATGCTGCGCTCCGCACCAAAGTACCAGACCGATATCCTCGCCATCGATTCCGGCTTCGGCCATAGCGGCCTTGGCGGCCTTCAAACCCATCACGGCGGTCGTATCATCGAGTCCCGCGACAGGCTTGCGCTTGACGCCGAATTTCATAGATATAACGTCTTCGGGAACCCCGGTAGCCCTGGACAGATCGGATGCGCTCATATACGTATCCGGCACATACGTTCCTATGCCGATAATCCCGACATGCATCATTTCTCCTTCGACCTGGTGAATCATCTCTCATTATTTATTCGTCCATTCTCACTATCAGTCAAGCGAATTCACGCAATATCTTGCATATTTCCGCAACATTTTGCACTATTTAAGTTTTTCTTGCCTTTATACGATTACAGGTCTATAATTTTGACGAAGAGGACTGAATCAACTCTCATTTACTATTACAACGAGGCGGTATATGGTCCAAAGCGATTCCGAAACGAAAACGAGAATACTAGAAACCGCCATCGTATTGTTCTCTGCGCGCTGGTATTCATCGGTATCAATAGCGGAAATATGCCGCGAGGCAGGCCTCTCGAACGGGGTTTTTTATCGCTATTTCCGAAATAAAGAAGCACTCGTCATACATATCCTCGAGGACGTCATCGAGAGGATAGGCGTTGCATTAGAAGGAACAAGCGGGAATACGCTAAGCGAACGGCTACAGAGCATGTCCGCCAGAATAGTCGGCTTCTCAGCCGATAATCCCGAACTCGTTACCGTCTTTCGAGAGGGACAGTACCGATACTTCGAATACGAGCGGCGTTTGACGGAAATGTACAAGCGTATACTGTCCAAGGTGCTGGGTCGGCCCGCGGGCATACCCGAATACCTCGTAGCCATAGGAGGATTACGCTTCGCGGCGGTGAGGTCAGCCCTCCAAGGCGCTCGGGTCTCCATACCGGCGCTAGCGTCAATCGTAGCCAACGGGGCCTTCCCTGCCCTAAGCTGGGACGGCAACAGGATATTCAATATAGTCATCACGCCGCCGAAGATCAGCTTCGGCGAATCGAGCCGCGAGCGCCTCATGAAGGCGGGGAAGCGTCTCTTCGGCGAACGCGGCTTCCACGACGTCAATATCCACGAGATAACGGACGCGGCAGGCCTGTCGGTCGGGGCATTCTACAAATACTTCGACAGCAAGGAAAGTTTCTTTCGCGAGCAGATCACGTCCGCCGGGCACGAGATACGGTATTTCATCTCGCAGAATATGTCCCCTGGACTTAATCGCCTCGAAGAGGAGCTGCAAGGGATCTTCCTGTTCGGCGTATACCTCTCGCTCGATCATTGGTGCTACAACATCGCGCGCGAGGGAGAATTCGTCTCGTTGCCCACCGTCAAGGAATACTACGAGTCCTTCAGGAACGGATACCTCAAGATGGGAACGGAGGGCTTCGATCCCGCGGCCGTAGACTCCGATCCGGCGTACATCGATAGCGCCATCGAGTTTTTCATGGGCATCTCTCATTATTTCGGCATGGAAGTCGCTTTCGACGAGTCGCCGCACAATGTACGCGCGATCGTAGAGGGTATCGGCGATTATCTAATTCACGGGTTGAACGGCCGTTCATAGCCGTCCGGACTGGAGGCCGTCATGGCGAAAGCGAAGATAATCGGGACGGGAGCGTACGCTCCAGGCAAGTCGATATCGAACGAAGAGATAAAGACCCTCGCTGGAATCGATTTCGACGAAGTAAAGCTATCGGAGGGCCGCGGTATCAGGAACAGGCACCTGGCCCGGCTACGCTGCATCGACGAGAGCGCGGCGGACTTCGCGGAGAAAGCCGCGCGCGCGGCAATGGCCGACGCCGGCATAGGCTCCATGGATCCGAGCCTTTTCATAGTAGCGACCGATACGCCCGAATTCATCAGCCCCGCGACGTCGATGGTCATACAGGGCCGCATCCAGGGCGGCCAAGCGGACTGCGGGGTATTCGACGTGAACGCGAGCTGCGCGGGCTTCGTTACCGCGCTGGACGCGGCCGCCAAGATGCTGGCGTGCGAACCGGATTACCGCTACGCGGTAGTAGTCGGCGTATATAACATGGCGGCCCATCTACGCCCGGGCGACGCGTTCGGTTGGGCCGTCTTCGGCGACGGAGCCGGGGCTATCGTGCTCGAGCGAGTCCCCGACGACGATCCCTCGGGCTATGTCGCGGGGAGGCTCCTGGCCGACGGCACGCAATGGGATTACATCGGCGTATACGCGGGCGGCGCTCGTAGGCCTATCACCCATGAAGTCCTGGAATCGGGCGAGTACGGGCTCGAGCTGCTACAGATCATGCCCGGGGATCGCAACATAAGGCTATGGGTTCCCATGGTAAGGGCCCTGTGCGTCAAAGGCGGCATACCGATCGAGCGCGTCGAGCAGTTCGTCTTCACGCAGATCAACAAGAGCGTGATCCTGGACGTGATGGCCGAGCTCGGGCGCCCCGCCTCGCTGGCGGCGATGTCCATGGACCGTTACGGCTATACGGGCTCCGCCTGCGTGCCCATGGCGTTCCACGAGGCCGTAAAGCGCGGGGACGTACGCCGCGGCGCCCCCGTCGTCTTCTGCGCATCGGGAGCGGGGCTCGCGGTCGGAGCCAACCTATTCATCTATTAAGGAGTATGTATATGCCGAAATGGGACGAGGAGTACCGGTCGAGGCTTCGGCCTATAGACGAAGCGATCCAGTGCATTCAGTCGGGCAATGACGTCGTCGTCGCCCAATGCGCCAGCGAGCCCCAAGCGACTATGGGACGACTACATATCCTGGCGCCGATGGTCCGCGACGTCCGCGTCTTCTCCGTACTGACGTTGAAGCCGTACGATTTCTATATGAAGCCCGAGATGCAGGGCCATTTCGAACTGGCCAGCTGGTTCCACGCGCCCGGATCGCGGGCCGCCCTCAAGGCGGGCGCCGGTACCGTTACCTACGTACCCAATATGCTGCACCGCTCGGCGGCGGACAGGATACGGGCGAGGCCGCCCGAGGTATTCATCGGCACGTGCACGCCGCCCGACAAGCACGGCTTCGTCAGCCTGTCCCTCGGTATTACGTACGAGAAGGACATACTCGAAGCGGCGAAGTACGTGATACTAGAGGTCAACCCGCAGCTTCCTCTTACCTTCGGCGACACGCAGCTCAGGGTCGACCAGGTTACGTATTTCGTCGAGGCGGACTACGAAGTGCCGAGCCTGCCCGAGCCCAAGCCGAACGATGTCGACCTGCTGATAGGCGCCTACATCGCGGACCTGGTCGAGGACGGCGCCACCATACAGCTCGGCATCGGCGGCATACCCAACGCGGCCGCGCTGGCCTTGCGCGACAAGAAGGACCTCGGCGTGCACACCGAGATGTTCGTCGACGCGATGATGGAGCTATACGAGCTGGGCGTCATAACGAACAGGCGCAAGGCCTACGGCAAGGACAAGTCGATCGTCACCTTCTCCATGGGCAGCCGCAAGCTGTACGACTGGCTGGACCGCAACATGTCCGTGGAATTCCGCCGAGGCCGCAACGTCATAGACCCGGCGATAATATCGCAGAATTCCAGGATGACCTCGATAAACACCTGTCTCATGATAGACCTGACGGGCCAGGTCTCCAGCGAGTCCATAGGCCCTAACCAGTACTCCGGCACCGGCGGCCAGTCGGACACCGCCCAGGGCGCTACTGGCGGCTTCGACGGGAAGGGCAAGTCGATCATAGCCTGCTACTCGACGGCCAAGGGCGGAACGGTCAGCACGATCGTGCCGATGCTACCGGAAGGCAGCGCCGTCACTCTGCATCGCAGCTATACCGACCACGTCGTCACGGAGCACGGCGTAGCCAGGTTGCGCGGCCGTACGGTGCGCGAGCGCGTCG
Source organism: Spirochaetae bacterium HGW-Spirochaetae-3 (assembly GCA_002839315.1). GTDB lineage: Bacteria > Spirochaetota > Spirochaetia > Treponematales > UBA12059 > SZUA-370. The sequence continues at coordinate 238,158 of PGXV01000007.1, read as the reverse complement.
GCGAGCTCGTCGCCATCGCCGCTCCGGAATTCCGCGAAGACCTGAAGGCCCAGGCGAGGAACCTAGGATATATCTAACGAGAATCGGCGCGGGGGATAAACGGATGTCCAGTATTTCGATCGTAGGGGCCTACAACACTAAATTCGGCAATAGGGTCAAGAAGAACAGGGAAACGGGCGAGGTATCGGACCTGGCGAGCATCTACGACCTTATGCTAGAGGCGGGCCGCGGGGCCCTGACCGACGCCGGCGTCGAAGCCGCGGAGATAGGCGGCGTATGGGTCGGCTCGTGCGCTCCGGGGATATTCGCCAACCAGGAGCATATCGCGGCCTTCGCCGCGGAGATCGACCCCGTCGGCCTTCGCTACAAGCGGATGACGCGCTGCGAGGACGCCTGCGCCTCGGGTTCGGTCGCCCTGTACGACGCGCTGTACGCCGTAGAGTCCGGCCGCATCGACGCCGCGCTCGTCCTCGGCGTCGAGAAGATGAACCTGCTCGATACCGCCGGCGTAACCCACGCCCTGGCGACGTGCTCGTTCTGGCCGGAGGAAGGGGCCGCCGGCATGACGTTCCCGGCGCTCTTCGCCGAGTACGCTAAAGGATACCGGGACCATTACGGCGTCGACGGCGAGCTCCTGGCGCGCATGCTAGCCAGCGTCTCGGCCCTGTGCTACCGCAACGGCCTCCGGAACCCGCTCGCCCACTTCGGCGCCGGAGGGCCGTCCGACAAGCTCGGGCTCGTCACGGCCGAGGCCGTCCTCGGCCTGCCGCCGGACAAGAACCCTATGATAGCCGACCCGCTGCGCCTGCACGACTGCTCGCTCGTCACGGACGGAGCCGCGGGCTTGGTCATCGTCGGCCCCGGTCACGCCGCCGCGAGGAGAGGCCGCTCCGTGCGCATCGCGGGCATAGGCCACGCGGCCGAGCGCCTGGCCATCTCCAGGCGCGACAACATGCACGAGCTCAAGGCGGGCAAGGCCGCCGCGCGGCAGGCGTTCGCCGAGGCGGGCATAGGCCCGGACGACATCGACATCGCCGAGGTGCACGACTGCTTTACCATCAACCAGATCCTATGCACCGAGGCGCTCGGCCTGTCCGCCGACGGCCGGGCGGGATACGACTACATGGACGGGCGCTTCGGCCCGGACGACGACGCGTCGATAAACCTTTCCGGCGGGCTCAAGGCCAAGGGGCATCCGGTCGGCGCGACGGGCGTCTCGATGCACGCGCTACTGTATAAGCAGCTCGTCGGGGAGCCTATCGGCATGGCTCCGACCAGGGTCCCGGAGGTAGCCGTCACGCTTAACGTCGGAGGCAGCGCGGTGACGAATTGCGTCAGCGTTCTCAGGCGGGAAGGCTAAGCCGCCCTAGAACAGCCTGAAATCGAGTATGGAGCGCCGTTCGTGTCCGTCGCGCCCGCGTACGGTCCCGGCGCTGAACAGCGAATCCAGCACGGCTTCCTCTACCGCCTCGGTGGCGGCCTGGAACAGCGGCCCCAAGGCGTCCTCGTGGAGCGACGGCCTGTCCGTGACCGCGGCGGAGGGGTAATGCGGTAGCGTATACGCGGTAGAGAAGGCTAGGACGATCTCGCCCGAGCCGCCGCCTATCGTAGCGCCGGTACGCGCGAGGCCGCTGGCCGCCCTGACGCAGAGCCTGTGGAGCTGCCTGGAATCCAGCGGCGCGTCGGTCGCCAGCGCGACGATCACCGAGCCGGCCCCCGGGGAGCCGACGCCCGAGGCATCGTCGGCCGACGCAGCGGCGTCGCGCGCGGCGTCGGAACCGGACTCCGCGTCGCCGCCCATCGCGACGATCTCGCGCCCTACCCGCCTGCCGTCGACGACCAGCTCGAAGAGGCGACCGAAATTCGTCAGCAACAGCGCCCCGACGGTAAAATTCGTCCCCGATCCCGGCCATACGCACGCGACCCTGCTCGCCGTGCCTATGCCGCCCTTGAGCCCGTAGCAGCTCATGCCGCGACCGGCACCCACGGCTCCGCGGTCGAACGGAGCCCCGGCGGAGGCCCTGGCGAGGCCCACGGCCTCGCGGACGTGGGCCGGCGTCACGGCCCGGCGACGCATATCCGACAGGTAGCCGTCGTTGCATTCCATAGCGACGACGTTGGCGCTGCCGGTCGTCGTCGCTATGTCGGCGTTCTCCCCCAGGAGCACGTCGAGGCCGCCGTCGAGGCACGCGGGTACCGAGAAGGTATTGGACAGGAGTACGGGCGACTCTATGGACCCGAGCTCCGCTACCTGCACGAGGCCGGCGGACTTGCCGAAGCCGTTGATGACGCGGCACGCGGCGGGCACCTTGTCGCGGAACAGGTTGCCGACGTGCGGTAGCAGCGCGGTGACGCCCGTCTGCAGGTCGCCGTCGGCCAGCGTTACGTGGCCGACGGCGACGCCGGCCACGTCGACGATGGAATTCGTCGGGCCCGGGGGCATATCCCCGGTAACGATCCCCCTATCGCGGGCGCTCATTCCGGCTTGCCGAGAGCCGACTCCACGAGTCCGTCGTCCGCTATGTACGGCAACGTTATCGATCCCGAGTCGGAGTATACCTCGTTGTATTCGGCGCAGGTCGCCACGGCGTGCTCGTTACGGGCCCACGAGCGCCTCGCGACGCCGCCCATAACGTCCCAGGGCATCGCCATCGCGATGATCGAGTCGACGCGCTCGGAGCCGTCCAGCACGAGGCCGAAGCCGCCGTTGACGCTCTTGCCGATACCGACGCCGCCGCCGTTGTGCAGCGCGATTAGGCTCATGCCGCGAGCCGCGTCCCCGGCGAAATTCTGCACGGCCATGTCGGCCATGACGTTCGAACCGTCCTTGATATTACTGGTCTCGCGGAACGGGCTGTCGGTGCCGCCGCAGTCATGGTGGTCGCGCCCGAGCATGATCGGCCCGACCTCGCCCTTCCTTACCATGTGGTTGAACTCGAGCGCTATCTTCGTGCGGCCTATCGCGTCCTGGTACAGGATTCTCGCCTTGGTGCCTACGACGAGGCGGTTCTTCTCCGCGTCGCGTATCCAGGCCCAGTTGTCGCGGTCCTGGCCGCGGCGGCCGGGGTCGATGCAGGCCATCGCGGCGGCGTCGGTCTTGCGCAGGTCGTCGTCGTTGCCGGACAGGCATACCCAGCGGAACGGCCCGTAGCCGTAGTCGAACAGCTCCGGCCCCAGGATATCCTCGACGTAGCTCGGGAAGACGAAGCCGTCCTTCTCGTCGACGCCGTTCTTCGAGACGTCGCGTACGCCGGCGTCGTAGACGGCCTTGAGGAACGAGTTGCCGTAGTCGAAGAAGTAGGTGCCCTTGCCGGACAGGCGACAGATCGCCTCGAAATGCCTGCGGAGGCTCGCGTCGACGAGGCCCCTGAAACGATCGGGATCCGACGAAAGCAGGCGGGTGCGCTCCTCGAACGAAATCCCGACGGGACAGTAACCGCCCTCGTAGGCCGCGTGGCAGCTCGTCTGGTCAGACAGCAGGTCGACGCGGATATTCTCGGCGTCGGCGTACTCGAGCAGCTCGACGATATTGCCGAGGAAGGCGACCGCTATCGCCTCGCCCTTCGCCCGGGCCTCTTCCGCGCGCGCGAACGCCCCGGCGGCCGTCCTCTCGACGCAGCTGACCCAACCCTGCGAGTGCCGCGTGGCGACCCGGCTCTCGTCGACCTCTGCTATTATGGAGCTGGCCCCGGCTATGATCGCCGCCTTGCCCTGCGCCCCCGACATGCCGCCGAGCCCCGAGGATACGAACAGCCTGCCGCGCAGGTCGCCGTCGCGCGCGATGCCCAGCTTGAGGCGACCCGCGTTGAGCAGCGTATTGAAGGTACCGTGCACGATGCCCTGAGGGCCGATGTACATCCAGCCCCCCGCGGTCATCTGGCCGTAGTTGGCCACGCCGAGCGCGGCCGCGTGGTTGAAGTCCTTCTGGTTGTCGAACATGCCTATCATGAGGCCGTTCGTTATGACGACGCGCGGCGCCAGCGCGTGGCTCTTGAACAGCCCCAGCGGGTGGCCGCTCTCGACGACGAGCGTGGAATCGCGGTCAAGGACCTCGAGGTACTTCTTGATCAGCCGATACTGCATCCAGTTCTGGCAGACCTGGCCCGTCTCGCCGTAGGTCACGAGCTCGTACGGATACAGCGCGACGTCGAAGTCGAGGTTGTTGTCTATCATCACCTGGAAGGCCCTGCCTTCTATGCAGGCGCCCTTGTACTCGTCTATAGGCTTGCCGTAGAGCCTTCCCGTCGGCCGGAACCGGTAACCGTAGATGCGGCCGCGCGCGCGTAGCTCGTCGACGAACTCGGGAGCCAGCCTCGCGTGCCATCGCTCGGGCACGTAACGCAAGGCGTTCTTTACGGCGAGCGACTCCTGGGCCCTCGTAAGCGGCGCATCCCGCCTCGGCGCCCGACGTATGCCGGCCTCGAATACGGGATCGGGCGGAAGCTCGTCCAAATCCAACCGTAAGCCGCCTGCCCTATCGCTCTTCGTCATACGTTTCCCCTTCTATATCGGCGCCCATTACGTCCTCGGCGACGCGCAGTATCGTGCCGTCGGAGACGAGGGCGAGCGCGGCCTGGATGTCCGCCTGCATGATCCTGTCCTTCTCCACCATCGGAGCGGCGGAACGCAGGGCGCGATAGGCGGCGGCGGTGGCGGGCGACAGGGAACCGGGACCGCCGCGCAGGTCTATCGCCTGGCACGCGGCCAGGAGCTCGAGCGACAGGACGGTGCGGGCGTTCTCGAGTATCTCGCGGGCCTTGCGGGCCGCTATCGTGCCCATGGACACGTGGTCCTCCTGGTTGGCGCTCGACGGTATGGAGTCGACGCTCGCCGGATGGGCCAGCACCTTGTTCTCTGACACGAGGGACGCGGCGCTATACTGAACGATCATGAAGCCGGAGTTGAGCCCGCCGTCCTTGACGAGGAACGCCGGCAGGCCGTTGGACAGCGCCGGGTTGACGAGGCGCTCGATGCGGCGCTCCGATACGTTCGCGAGCTCCGCTACCGCGATGCCGAGGAAATCCATGGCCAGCGCCACGGGCTGGCCGTGGAAGTTACCGCCGGAGATGATGTCGCCGCCCGAGGGGTCGTCCGGGTTGGCGAATATGAGCGGGTTGTCGGTCGCCGCGTTTATCTCGCGGGAGACGACGTCGAAGGCGTAGCCGATGGCGTCGCGCGACGCGCCGTGGATCTGCGGTACGCAGCGTAGCGTATACGGGTCCTGGACGCGCTCCTGGCCCTGTCGGGTGACGCACGTAGAGCCGGCGAGCAGGGCGCGCATATTGGCCGCGCACTCGATCTGCCCGAACTGCCCGCGGGCCTCGTGGACGCGCGGGTCGTAGGCGTCGGTGATGCCGCGAAGCGCCTGCATCGTCAGTGCGGCCACGACGTCGGCCGTACGAGCCAGCTTCCACGCGTCGTAGGCGGCCAGGGCGCCGACGGCGGTCATGCATTGGGTGCCGTTAATGAGCGCCAGGCCTTCCTTCGCGGCCAGCTCGACCGGTTCGAGGCCGGCGGCGGCCAGCGCGTCGGCGGCCGGTACTCGCCTGCCCCTATAGAAGCAGTCGCCCATGCCGCACAGCGCTATGGCGATATGGGACAGCGGCGCGAGGTCTCCCGACGCGCCGAGCGAGCCCTTCTCCGGCACGACCGGCACGATCCCAGCGTTCAGCATGTCGAGGAGGGCCATGACCGTGGACAGCCTCGCGCCCGAGTCACCGACGGCGATGGCGTTGACGCGCAGGAGCATCATCGCGCGGACGACCTCCTCGGGCAGCGGCTTGCCGACGCCGACCGCGTGGCTCATGATGAGGTTGCGTTGCAGGGTCGAATTGCTCTCGCGGCTTATGACGACATCGCAGAATTTTCCGAATCCGGTCGTGATGCCGTAGCGGATCAGCGACTCGTCGACGCAACGCTCCACGATTTCGCGCGAGGCCTCGATCCTCGGCACCGCCTCGTCGGCGAGCTCCGCCGTAGCTCCGTACCGTGCGACGAGCACGACGTCCTTGATGCAGGCCTCTCGGCCGTCGAGTACCACCGTTTCCATTGAAGACCTTTCGCGGACGCCTAGGGCGCCGTTCGGCTCCCTGGCGACAGACTAGGCCGGGATTATAACACGCGCCCGCCGGCTGGGCGAGGCGTCCGGGTGATTCTCCTTACCGTATTGTCCCGGTCGAAGACCGAGCGGTCATAGACCGAGCGGTCAAAGACCGAGCACGCTGAAGACGGCGGACCAGAATTCGTCCTCCGGCAGCCGTTCCTCGAGCCTCGCCTTCACGAAGGCCCTGATTTCCGGCGGGAACGAGGCCCAATACGCGTCCTGCCAGTCGGGGATGCCCTCCCATAGCTCCTGCTGCTTGGAAGGCGGCATCATACCCAACGAATAATCGCAGAAATCCCGTACCATCATCGCTATCGCCTCGGGGGGCAGGTCGGCTCCGCCGGACGATCCGCCCGAAGGAGAGCCCGTCTTGGAGGCCGAGGCGCCGGATCGGTCCGGCAGGCATTCGTCGAGAAGCGCCTCGATCTGATCGTCGGTGGCGCCGGGCTCGTTCTGGCGTACTATGCGCGCGACGTAGTCCCGGACGGTATCGCGGAGGCCGTCCATGCTCGCGCCGACCCCCTGCTGCACCGAGGCGGCCATCTTCTCCGCCAACGCCCCCGGATTAAGGCCGCCGAGCCCGGCGTACTTCCCCATATCGCGGCGACGGCGCTCGCACGCCTTGGCTATCACCTCGAATTCGCCTTGGTCGGCCTTGTTGAGTATATAGTCCAGGATAGCTTCCAGATCGCTTCTCGCCATGACCGCCAGTATACCACGCGACGCTCCGGAGAGTGTCCGCTATGGAATAAATCGCCTGTTCATACTACGATGGTGGTTGCCCTCTAGCATTCTTCTATATACGAACGGAGGCTCACATGCCCGTAAAGCGCGATTTCGGAGTCCATCTCGACCGTCGCTCGCCATCCGAGCGCGGCAGGCTCATCGCCTATATCAACCTTAAACTAGCCGCAATGGGCCTCACGGTCTATTCCAAGGAAGGCACCGTCTTCCTCGAGCTGGCCAACGACATGCTCGCTAACTACCGCGAGAAGGAACGACTGCTCGCCGACTACCTTCCGCCGGCTGACTCGAGGATACAGGCCTTCCTGGACTCGTATCTAGCCGACTTGCCGCTCGCGGATCGTCCGAGGCTGCCGTCCAAGACCCTCGTCCTCGACCGCTACGGCATGGCCAGGGAGCTAGCCCTTCCTCCGGACGCCCACGACTACAAGTCTCCGACGCTATCGTCGTATCGGATCCGCAACGGCGTGCTCCATAATCCGGCCAACGACCGCCGGACCACCCAAGGGGTATTCCATATCGCCGAAGGCGGCCTGCCCGTCCCGCTGGACAAGAAAGCGGTCCCCAGGCTCGCCTTCGCGAGGCTCCTCAGGGCCGCATTCGCGCCGCCCGAGGACCTGCTCGTCCTGCCGTTCACCGCGCAGGAGCCCGATCCGGCCCGATGCTTCCTGTCCATTCTCATGAGGCCGACGGTACGGCCGGAAGTTCCTGGGCTCTTCGAGGAACGGTCGATGGAGACGAGGTTTTTCGCGCCGGCGTCCCTGGCCGCGAACCTCGACTTCGCCGAGAGCATCTTCGGCAACTCCGGCGACCCTTACGTCTCCGACAACGACGCCGCGCTCGATCCGCTCCACTGGACCGGCCACACCGGCTGCATAGTACTCGCGACCCATCTCGTAGGTATGCTCAAGAAGGACCTCGGCCTGCCCGCCTGGGACGACGCGACGGAGCGCCAGAGGCGCGACGGCATGGCGTGGAAGACCGCCGACGAGAAGTACAACGAAGGCAAGCCGTTCAAGATATGCGCCCGCGACGAGCGCGGCGTCATCGTCACCATCATCGCCGATAACTACTTCGGGTACACCAAGAAGGAGATAAAGACGCATATCTCCTATTCCTCGAACCTGCTCGGGCTGACCGAGGAAGAGCACGCGGGCGGAGCGCTCGTGCTGCCGAGCTTCAACCTCGGTATCCGATTCGTCCCCGATACCAACCTGAGGTCCAAGGGCCAGACCATCGACGACGTAGTACGACTCCTGAGCGGCCGTATCGAGCAACGTCCGGAAGGCTACGCCGTCGACCTTATGTTCCCCAATATCGTCTACCTCCCCGAGGACGCCGTGCTCTCGCTCGATACGCAGAAGGCCAGCTGGAACCGCGACGGCCGCGCGCAGAGCCTGCGCCTGCTCCCCGCCGAGACGTACGTGCATCCCACCGGATACCGCGTCCGCATGAACCAGCACCCCAAGACCGGTTCATGGAGACTCGTCGGCACCCAGGCGGACGGGCTGCTCTGCCACAAGCCCTGCACGGTGTCGGGCGGCGGGAAATCCGAGATCTCCAAGTCGATAACCGACGCGATGAGCGACGGTCCCATCGTAACCGGCGACTTCGCGGCGGACATGGCCGCCGTGAGGGCGGTGATGGACTACGACTACGGCTCGCGCTTCAAGGACCCGAAGGAGAACCACGGGAAGTCCAGCAGGTCGATACTATCGGACAGGCGCTCCCTCGGCAGCGTCATAAAGCTCCTGTCGCCCTCGCCGCTCCAGACCGACGAGTACAACGCGTGGCTGTCCTCCATCCCTGAGCGGGTCAAGGCGCTCGTCTTCCTCGTGAAGCGTTTCTACAAGCCCGAGTGGGGCGCCGACTGGGCGAGCCACTTCGGCACGGACGTCGTCAACGGGGCCGCGGGCAACGTCGTCAAATTCGAGGGCAGGGCGGTCCAGGCCTCCTACCTGCGCATAGGCACGACTCCGGAAGGCGCCAGGTCGATCCACAAGCTCAGGCAGGACTACATGCCCGCCGCCAAGATCCAGTGGGAGGACGACATAACCGCGTCGGTCCTCGCGCCGGTCGCGTCCCTCACCGACCTGCCGGACGACGTGCGCGGCGCGTCGGTCAAGTTCGCCAAGAACTGCGAGACGCGCTTCTTCCAACGCCCCGACGACGCCGTGCACCGCGGCTACGACAAGCAGGCCGAGATCGACATGTCGAGGATGGACAACTTCATATCCAACTTCGAGCCGTTGTCGAGGTCGAAGGCCGGCGAGATGATAGAGCGCACCGTCGAGCTGTCCGAGTACACCGCGCCCATGCGCCAGATGATAGTCGACGCGGAGCGCGACGACGCGTTCCGTTGGTTCGTCGTATCGTCGAACCCGCGCATCGTCGACGGCAAGCCTTCCAAGAACCCTCGCTACCTCCAGCTGGACCTCAACTACTCGACCCCTCAGGACAGGTACCTGGCGGACGTCGGGGCCAGGCTGTTCCGCATGGTCAAGGCGGAGGACCCGATACACCATCCCGTCGGCGCCATCCTGCCCGGCAGGCGCAATAATCCGCCCGATCCGGAGGCCGGCATCAGGCCGCTCGCCGTTTTCGGTCCGGTTCATTACCAGGAACTGCCCGAGCTGTTCATGGACTTCGTCTGCTCGCTGACGGGCAAGAGCCCGTCGACCACCGGCGCCGGTTCGGAGGGCGCCCTGACGAAGGGGCCGTTCAACTCCCTGTGCCCGACGACCGACCTCAACAACGCGCTCCTGGGGTTCATACTCGGCGGCTATAACGGCTTTACCACGGCGGCCGGCTATATCGGGCACAAGTACAAGGTAGACCACGATATATCCCTGCTTGTCCCCGAGTTGTGGGCCCGGCTTACGCCAGAGGAGCGCGATCCCGTCTTCCTCGCCAGGAACGGATACCTGGAACGCATCGTCGACTTCGAGCACGGAGGCAGGAAGATCCCGGCCGGCCGGTTAGGTTGGCGTATTACTCCGCTATTCGCGTCGCACTTCCTCGGCCGCATCTTCGACGCGCCGTCGGCGGTCTTCCCCGAAGAGGTGCTCCGTCCGGAGCTCCAGAGCCTCGACTACTTCGCGGACGGAATCCTGAATATCGCCGAAGCCCAGGAACGCGTCGCCAGGAACTATATCGAGGACGGCTCCATCGACGCGGCGATACCGCCGCTGCGGGCCATCCTGCACGTCATGGCGGAAGGAACCTGGGAAGGCAAGGGCCTGGACAACCCGGATCTGCGGCGCCTGTTCGACATCGAGTACGTCCTCGGATCGGACTGGTACAAGGCCAGGCTATCCGCCTACGCGGACGCGGAGCGCATAAGGCTCTCGGAAGGCGTGGCTTACCTCGAGGAATTCCTCGCCGCGCCCAGGGGACGCGACGAGCGCGAGCTCGTCAGGGCGAGGCGCGATTTGGCTCAGGTCAAGGAAAAGCTGAGTCAGGTATCACTGCCGTCGTACGCGGCGTCGCTTACGGGAACCATAGGCGTCGATCCGCTGTACCGCGCCCGATAGACCGAAGGCCGCACAATGAAAGCCACGCTGGTCATCGGGAACATAGGCGAGCTCGCGACCCCGACCGGCTCGAGCGCGCGCCGGGGCGCCGGGATGTCGGAGCTTCGCGTCGTACGCGACGCGGCCGTCGCGATCGACGTCGAGACGATAGTCTGGGCGGGCCCTGCACGCGAGATGCCTCCCGTCGAGGGCCCGGCGCCTGAGTTCGTCGACGCCGGGGGCCGGGCCGTCGTGCCCGGCATCGTCGACTCGCATACGCATTTCGTCTTCGGAGGCTATCGCGCCGAAGAATTCTACTGGCGCGCGGCGGGACTACCGTACATGGAGATACACGCCCGGGGCGGCGGCATCGCCAACACGGTCCGCGACACGAGAAGCGCGAGCCTCGACGACCTGCTGGCCTCGGCTACCCCGCGGCTCGAGCGCATGCTCGAACTGGGCATTACCACCGTCGAGGGCAAGTCGGGCTACGGCCTCGACCTGGATACGGAGATTCGCCAGCTAGAGGCCATGCGGGTCCTCGACGCCAGGCAACCCGTCGATATCGTCGCCACGTACATGGGCCCGCATTCCATTCCGACGGAATACAAGGATTCGCCTTCGGGTTATATCGATTTCATCCTGCGCGACGTCCTGCCCCGCGTCCGAGAGCGGGGATTGGCCCGATTCTGCGACGTGTTCTGCGAGGAGGGGGTCTTCGGCCTGGAGGATTCGAGGCGTTTCCTGGAGGCGGCCCGCGACGCCGGCTTCGGCCTCAAGCTGCACGCCGACGAGATAGTCAGGATAGGCGGGGCCGGGCTCGCGGCCGCGATGGGCGCCGCGAGCGCCGATCACCTGCTCAAGGCCTCCGGAGACGATCTGGACGCGATGGCGCGGGCGGGCGTCGTCGCTACGTGCCTGCCCGTAACCGCGTTCACGCTACGCGAGCCGTACGCCGACGCGAGGGGCATGATAGACCGGGGGCTCGCGGTCGCGCTGGCCAGCGACTTGAACCCCGGCTCGTGCTACAGTCAGTCCATTCCCCTCGTCGCGGCTCTCGGCGTATTGTACATGAACATGTCGATAGAGGAAGTCCTTACGGCGCTGACGCTTAACGGAGCCGCCGCGGTCGGGCAAGCCGGCGACCGTGGCTCTATCGAGCCGGGCAAGATCGCCGACGCGCTCATCCTCGACGCTCCGTCATTCAGGCACCTGGCCTATAACGCCGGCATGAACATCGTGGACACCGTCATCAAGCGCGGCAAGGTCGTTAGCGTACGGAACTGAGCTTCCGTCGGCTGAGGGCGAAGACGAGCAGGGCCGCCAGGATGAACGCGAAGGCGAGGGCCCTGGTACCCGACAGCGTCTCTCCGAATACGAATACCCCGAGCAGCAGCTGCGACGTCGGCGAGATGTACTGGAGGAATCCCAGCCTGGAGAGCGGTACCCGCTTGACGCCCTCCGCGAAGAACAGCAGGGGGACGGCCGTCACCGCGCCCGCGAGTACGAGCATGACGGTCTCCGTCGCGCCGACGAAACCGAAGGCGCCGCGTCCCGCCGCGTTCTCCATGACGAGATAGGCGACGGCGAACGGGAACACGGGCGCCGTTTCCATCGCGAGGCCCGCCAGCGCGTCGAGTCCGGCCATCTTCTTGATGAGGCCGTATAGAGCGAAGGTGCCCGCGAGCGTCAGGGAGACCCAGGGGAGCTTGCCGTACGACACGGTCAGTATGGCGATGCCCGCCGCAGCGATGACGCAGGCCGCGATGATGCCCTTGTCTATCCGTTCCTTCAGCACGATATTGCCGAGCGCCACGGAGACGAGGGGATTCAGGTAGTAACCGAGGCTCGTCTCGATGATACGTCCCGAATTGACGGCCCATATATAGATGCCCCAGTTAGCCGTCACGAGAAAGCCGGCCGCGATCGTCGCGGCCAAGCGGCGAGGTTCGCGGAACAGCCGAGCCATGATCTTCCAGCGACCCAGCGCCAACGACAGGATAGCCGTCATGACGAAGGCCCATACCACGCGATGCATCAGTATCTGCACCGACGGCACCGTTGCCAAGCGCTTCCAATAGAGCGGGAAAAGCCCCCATAGCGAGTAGGCGGCTATGCCGTACAGCATTCCGACGGACTCGGCGCTCTTCTTCTCCGCGCGATCGATGCCCATGATGTTCCCCCAAAAGTATAAACGACGGGAGGCCGCTTGATGCGGCCTCCCGGGACCGGGCCCATAAGGCTCCGGCTATGGATCGCTGAGATCAGCGACTATTTCTTGTTGGCTATGGTCGCCTTGCACATCTTGCAGATCTTCGTCTTATTACCGTCGATCTCCTGCTCGTACAGCAGCTTTACGCCGCCGCGCTTGCATACGGGGCATTCCCCGCGACCGCCGGAAACGAGATCGGCTATTCCCTTACCGCGATGGGCCTTGGACATATTGGTTCCTCCCCTTACTCGGCCGACTTGGGCTCGACGGGCTTGGCTTCGGCAGGCTCCGCAGCCTTCTTCGTCGCCCTGGGCGCCTTGGCCTTGGACTTGGTATCGGCCTTGGAGTCGGACTTCTTGGCCTTGGAAGCGGTCTTGGGCTCGGCCTTCTTGGGCTTGTCCTCGGACTTCTTCTTGTCGGACTTCTTGGCGTCGACGTCAAGCTTGTGGTCTACCAGCTCGAGCACTACCATGCTCGCCGCGTCCTGATCCCTGAAGCCGATCTTGAGGATGCGCGTATACCCGCCGTTACGTTCCTTCATCCTGGGTCCGATATCGGTAAACAGCTTGGCGAGCACGGCCTGATCGGCGATCTTCTCGCCTACGACCCGCCTGTTATGGACGCTATCTTCCTTGGCCCTGGTTATCATCTTCTCGGCGACCCTGCGGACCTCGATGGCCTTGGCCTTGGTCGTTACGATGCGCTCGTGCTTGAAGAGGACGGTTGCCATGTTCCGGAGAAGCGCCTTCCTGTGCGAGGCGTTCCGGTTCAGCTTATTAAAGCCCTTCTTATGGTTCATGGATCTCTTCCTTCTGCTTCTCCAGCTTCAAGTGTTCCCTGAGCTCGGCGTAATCAGTCATGCCGAGGCCGAGGTTCCATTCCTTGAGGCGGTCCTTGATCTCCTGCAAGGACTTCTTACCGAAGTTCCTCGTCTTGGCGATATCGTCCTCGGTCTTCCTCGTAAGGTCGCCAATCGTCTTGATATTGGCGTTCTTGAGGCAGTTCGACGATCTCACGGAGAGCTCGAGCTCCTCTACGGGAGTGGCCAGGATAGCCTTGATCCTCTCGTCCAGCTCGTCGCTCTCCTCGTCCAGCCCCGGTTCGCCCTCGTCGAAGTTGACGAATATGGAGAAATGGTCCTTGGCGATCTTGGCGGCCTCGGCGAGCGCGTCCTCCGGCTTCAGCGTGCCGTCGGTCCAGATTTCGAGGATAAGCTTGTCGTAATCGGAACGGTGCCCGACGCGGGTAGGCTCCACCGAGTATCGCGCCTTGCTGACCGGCGAGAAGATGGCGTCCATCGGTATGGTCCCGACGACTTCGATATACTTCTCGTTCACTTCGCTCGGTACGTATCCGCGCCCGAGGTCGACCTGGATCTCCATATCGATCTTGACGCCGTCGCTCATGCTCATGAGGTGCGTATTAGGATTGAAGACCTTGATGGCCTTGTCCTTCATGAGGTCGGCGCCCTTGATATCCACGGGACCCGCGAACTCGTACAGGAACGTCGCCTGCTCCTCGTCGTCGGGGAGCTGAAGCCTAAGCTGCTTCAGATTGTTGAGGAGCTCGATGGTATCCTCGGAAACGCCGGGTATCGTCTCGAATTCGGAAGACACCACGTGCTGGGCGCCATCGGCGTCGTGCCTGGTTATGCGCACGGCGCTGATGGCGTAGCCCTGTATCGACGAGAGGAGTATACGGCGCAGGGTGTTGCCGATAGTGGTACCGTACCCGGGCTCGAAGGGAGGTTCTTTCGCGCCATGTCCACTCCTTACTTCGAATAGAGCTCTACCACGAGCTGTTCGCGGATATCGGCCATGTCGACAATGTCCTGACGCTGCGGGATGAGGTTGAACTTACCCTCGATCTTGTCCACGTCGAGCGAAAGCCATGGCATGACGCCGCTCTTCTCGTGCTCCGAGAGCGCCGCGAGAAGTACCTTGTTCGTCTTGTACGACTGGTGAATGGTGATCGCGTCGCCGGGCTTGACCGTATAGGACGGTATGTCGACGCGCTTGCCGTTTACGAGGACGTGTCCGTGCAGCACTACCTGCCTGGCCTGCGAGCGGCTCGTCGCGAAACGGAGCCTGTAGACCACGCTGTCGAGCCTTCGCTCCAGCAGGGCGAACAGGTTCTCGCCGGTCTTGCCGGGCATCCTGAGGGCCTTCTCGAAGGTCAGCTTGAACTGCTTCTCCATGAGGCCGTACGACCTCTTGAGCTTCTGCTTCTCGCGCAACTGGACGGCGTACTCGGACTGCTTCTTCTGCCTGGTCTTCGGATCCTTTCCAGGCGGCATCCGCTTGCGGTTAACCGGGCATTTGTCGCTCTTGCACTTATCGCCCTTGAGGAAAAGTCTCTTGTTCTCGGTGCGGCACAGCCTGCACCGAGGACCAATGTAACGTGCCATTCTGTTTCTCCCCTACCTTACATCCTGCGCGCTTTGGGAGGGCGGCAGCCGTTGTGCGGAATGGGCGTCACGTCGCTTATGCTCTTTATCTTGAGCCCGAGCGCGCCCAGCTGTCGGATCGCGGATTCGCGACCGACGCCCGGGCCCTTTACGTAGACGTGCACTTCACGGAGGCCCACGTTAAGGGCCTTCGTGACGGCTTGCTCCGTGACCGACTGCGCCGCGAAGGGGGTGGATTTCTTCGCGCCGCGGAAGCCGAGGCCACCGGAGGAACCCCATGATATCGCGTTGCCATTAAGGTCGGTAACGGTAATGATGGTATTATTGAAGGTCGCCTGAATATAGACGTTGCCTTCATATACGCTCTTCTTCTCTTTGCGTTTCTTGGTCTGAGCCACGAACCGTACCCTCCTTAGGCCTTCTTCTTGTTGGCCACGGTCTTCTTCTTACCCTTGCGCGTGCGCGCGTTCGTCCGCGTGCGCTGACCTCGAACGGGCAGGCCCCGCCGGTGCCGAAGGCCCCGGTAACAGCCGATATCCATGAGCCGTTTGATGTTAAGGTTCGTCTCCGAGCGGAGGCGGCCCTCGACCTTGTAATCGTTCTCGATGAGCTTGCGTAGCTCGTTGATCTCTTCGTTGGAGAGATCGTTGATGTTACGGTACGGGTCGACCTTGACGCTTTCGCAAATCTTGCGGGCGCTGGTCCTGCCGATGCCGTATATGTACGTCAACGCGATCTCTACGTGCTTATTGGGGAGGTCTACTCCCGCTATACGTGCCATAGGGGCCTACCTCCTCATCCCTGCTTCTGCTTGTGCTTCGGATTGCTCTCGCAGATAATGCGGACAATTCCGTTCCGCTTAATAACCTTGCATTTATCGCATATGCGCTTAACGCTGGTCCTGACCTTCATCGCCGATTCCTCCGTAAGGTATCGAAAAAGTTTTGTACCACGCCGTGGCCGCCCTCGTCTACCATGCTACAGGTTACGCGACTTGATATGGCCGCGCTTGGTTAGACCGTCATGGTGGTGCATCTTGAGCTGAGCCTCCACCTGAGACATCGTATCGAGGTCCACGCCGACAAGGATGAGCAACGAGGTACCGCCCAACAAGTAGGCGAGCTCGCTCGGGAAATTGAATATACGCTGCACGACCGTCGGTATCAGGGCGATCAAGGCGAGGTACAGGGCGCCTGGCAGCACGATCCGGTTAAGGATCTTGGACAGGTACTCTTCCATCTTCTCCGATCGTATTCCCGGTATCGAACCGCCGTTCTCTCGTATATTCTTGCTTATCTCCTGCGGGTTCAGCGACACCTGGGTGTAGAAGTACGCGAAGAAGATGATGAACAGGATATAGAAGATATTGTACCACCAGCCCTCGGGCCGCAGGAAGTACGCGAAGTCTCGCAGCCACTTGGCGCCGCCGCCCAGGCTCTGGGCGATCTGCAACGGGAAGGTCAGCAAGCTCGACGCGAAGATCACGGGGATGACTCCCGACGGGTTGATCTTGAACGGTATGTACGTGTTCTGCGCGCCGTACTGCTTTCGGCCTACGACGCGCTTGGCGTAGTTGACCGGTATCTTCCGCTGGCCCTGCTGCTCGAAAATGACGAGCACGACGACCGAGACGAACAGCAGCATCACGAATATGGCCACGACCGCGTTCACCTCGCCGGAGATCATCTTCGATATCAGCGCGTAGACCGCGTTAGGCAGCCTGGCGACGATGCCGGAGAAGATTATGAGCGAGATTCCGTTCCCGATACCGCGCTTGGTGATCTGCTCGCCTATCCATACGAGGAACATCGTACCAGTGGTCACGGTTATCATGGCCAGTACGGTATACGCCCTCGGATTGATCATAAGCACGTCGGGGTTCGTCTTGGCGATGGTCTTGGCGTAGGCGACGAGCGCGAACGACTGGAGCACCGCTACGAAAATGGCGCCGATACGGGTGTAAAGGGCGATCTTCTTCCTGCCGCCTTCTTCCTCGGCCATCTTCTTCAGGCTGGGGAAGACCACGAGCAGGAGCTGCATGATGATCTGCGTCGATATGTACGGCATTACGCCGAGCATGAAGACGGAGAAATTCTTGAAAGCGCCGCCCGCGAAGAAGTCAAGGTAATCGGTGATTCCCCCCTGGGAACTCACCGAGGCAAAGTACTCCTTCAGCGCGCCGGCGTTGATCCCGGGGATCGGGAGGAACGCACCAATCCTGAATACGACGAGCCAGGTGATGGTATAGAGAATGCGCTCTCGCAGTTCCTTGATCCGGAACATGTCAGTCAACGCGTTACCTGCCATAGACCGCTACCTTCTTTCTTGTCGTCACAGCCCGGTTCAGGGCGTCTCCACCTTGCCGCCGACCGCTTCTATCTTGGCCTTGGCAGAGGTGGAAATCTTATCCACGACGAAGGTAAGCGCCTTGGTAAGCGCGCCGTTGCCGAGAATCTTGACAGGCTTCTCCGCCTTACGGACCAGGCCCTTGATCGCCAGCGAAACGCCGTCGACTATCTCGTCGGCTTCGAAGCGCGACTCGATGTCGTTGAGGTTGACGATCTGGAAATCGATCCGGAAATTCTTGTTGTTGAATCCCCGATGAGCCAGGCGCCTGTACAGCGGCATCTGACCGCCTTCGAAGCCCGGATAGGTCTTGCCGCCGGAGCGGGACTGCTGTCCCTTGTTGCCCCTGCCGGCAGTGGTACCGAGGCCGGAACCCTGTCCGCGGCCTACGATCTTCTTGCGATGCGCGGCGCCGACGGGGGGATGTAGGTTAAAGTCGCTCATTTCTTCTGCTCCTGGCCCGGAACGTAAGGCCGGACCTCGACGAGGTGCTTGACCACGTTCACCATGCCCAGTACGGAAGGCGTAGCCTCCTGTACGGAGCATGAGCTTATCTTGCGTAGGCCCAGCGAGCGGACGGTAGCCCGCTGCTCGGGCTTGCGCCCGATGAGGCTCTTCACAAGCCTGATCTCGATCATTTCAGCCATGATTAACCCCACATATCCTTGAGCGCCTTACCCCTGTTATGGGCTACGGCGCGGGCGTCGAGTATGATCGCGAGTCCGTTGAAGGTAGCTCGTACCACGTTGATCGACGTCCTGCTCCCAATGCTCTTCGCCTGGATGTCGGTGATTCCGCCGGCTTCCATGATGGCTCGAACGGCGCCACCGGCGATGATACCGGAACCGGGGCAAGCGGGCTTCAGGATGACCCTCGAGGACTTGTACTCGCCTATGATGTCATGCGGTATGGTCCCGTTCTTCACGGGAAGCTTGACCATGCTCCGCTTGGCCTTGTCGATGCTCTTTCGGATCGCCTCGGTGACGTCGTTCGCCTTGCCGAAACCATACCCGACGTTCCCGCTTCGGTCTCCGACGACGGTCAGGGCCGAGAACGAGAACCTGCGACCGCCCTTTACGACCTTGGCCGTGCGGTTCAACTTGACGAGCTTCTCGACGTAGATATCGGGACCTGTCGTCCCTGTCTCTCCTATCCACGAGTTCCCCCTAGAATTTGATCCCGGCCTTGCGGGTTCCGTCGGCGATAGCCTTGACGACGCCGTGATAGTGGTAGCCGTTCCTGTCAAACAGTACGGCCCCGATCTTCTTCTCGGTCAGCCTGGCGCCTATTAACTCGCCGAGCTTCCCGCCGCTCTCTACGGTCGGCCTCGTGCCCTCGAGGGCCTTCTCCAGGGTGCTGGCGGAAGCAAGCGTAACGCCTGCCTCGTCGTCTATGACCTGGACGTAGAGGTACTTGTTGGACTTGAAAACCGTCAGCCGCGGGCGCTCGGCGGTTCCGCTTATCGTCTTGCGAACGTGGACCTTTCGGGCTCCGCGACGCCTAATCTTCTCGGAAAGTTCTTTCGTGCTCATGGCCGTCCCTTACTTCACACCGGTCTTGCCGACCTTCTTGCGGATGGTCTCGGTCTCGTAGCGGATTCCCTTGCCCTTGTAAGGCTCCGGCTTCCTCAGCCTGCGAATCTCGCTCGCGAACTGCCCTACGAGCTGCTTGTCTACGCCCGAGATAACGACCTTCTGGTTGTTGGCCTCTACGGCGACGACGAGCCCCTCGGGTATCCCGACGTACACATCGCTCGAATAACCGAGGCTGAGCACCAGGAGCTTGCCCTGGACCTCCGCCTTAAAGCCGACGCCGTTGATTATGAGGGACTTCTTGAATCCCTCGGTGACGCCGATCACCATATTATTGATCAGATTGCGATACAGGCCGTGGAAAGCCTTGGTCTGCTTCTCGTCATCGGCGCGGCCAACGTTGACCTCTTCGCCTTCTATAGAAACGGTGACGAGAGACGTGGCAAGCTCTTCGGAGAGCTTACCCTTCGGGCCTTCCACGTTGACCTTGTTTCCCTGTACGGCGATCTTCACGCCCTTCGGTACCATAATCGGCTTATAGCCTATCCTCGACATGGCGGTTCCCCTCTATTACCAAACGGTGCAGATGAGTTCGCCGCCGACCTTCTTCTCGGCGGCCTTCTTGCCGGTGGTCACGCCCTCTGAGGTCGAGACTATAAGGGCTCCGTATCCGTTATGGACGCGCGGCAATCCCTTGTAACCGGTGTAAACCCTGCGGCCGGGCTTCGAGACTTTCTCGATGCCATGAAGAATCGGCTCGTTCTCTTCGTCGTACTTAAGGAATATCCGAATGAAATTCTGATTTTCCTGTACGAGCTTCTTAAAGTTCTTGATGAAGCCCTCGGTCTTGAGAATCTTTACGATCTCGAGCTTTAGCCGCGAGGTTGGGATATCAACTTTCTCGCATTCCAGTCCTCCTACCAGCTCGATTTGGTTACGCCCGGAATGAAGCCCTCGCTAGCGAGCTTCCGGAAGCAAATACGACACATGTCGAACTTCCGGAGATACCCCCGGGGTCGACCGCAGATCTTACAGCGGTTCACGTGCCTGGTCATGTACTTCGGCTTCGCTAGCGCCTTCAGTATCATAGCTTTCCTGGCCATTAGAATCCTCTCCTACTTCCTGAAAGGCATGCCCAGCTTACCGAGAAGGCTCTTCGCTTCCTTGTCGGTTCGGGCGCTCGTTACGATGGCCACGTTCATGCCCATCACCTTCGCAATCTTGTCGTAGTCTATCTCCGGGAAGATGATCTGCTCGGTAAGACCCATGGAATAGTTCCCGTGGCCGTCGAAGGCGTTCGGGTTCACTCCCCTGAAGTCCTTGACGCGCGGCAGCGCCACGTTCAAGAGCCTATCGAGGAATTCCCACATCTGGGTCCCGCGGAGCGTGACCCGGCAACCGATCTCTTGACCCTCGCGGATCTTGAACGTCGCAATAGACTTCCGGGACTTCGTCTTCACCGCCTTCTGGCCGGTGATGATCCCGACGTCCTCTACGGCAGCGTCGAGTATCTTCTTGTTCTCCTTGGCTTCGCCGACGCCCATCGAAACGATGACCTTGACGAGCTTCGGTATCTGCATCGTGGAGTCGTATCCGAACTCTGTCTTGAGCTCGGGCGCGATCTTCTCGGCGTAGATCTTCTTGAGCCTCGGAACGTATACGTTCTTCTGCTTCTCGGCCATCAGAGCGCCTCCCCGCACTTGCGGCATACGCGCTTCTTCGCGTCGCCCTCTATCTTATAGCCCAGGCGAGTCGGACCGCACTTCTTGCAAACGATCATCATGTTGCAGAGCCGCACCGGCGCCTCGATCTCCATGATGCCGCCGCGATCGTTCTGGGAGCGCTTCTTCATGGTCTTCTTGACCATGTTCACGCCCTGAACGATCGCTCGTCCCTTCTCGCGGTCGATCTTGACGATCTTTCCCTGCTTGCCCTTCTCCCTGCCGGAGATGACCTGCACGAGATCGTCCTTCTTCAACTTCGTCTTCGTAATCACGTCATTCATCGCGCCCGCTCCTTAGAGGACCTCGGGGGCAAGCGATACGATCTTCATGTAGTCCTTGTCGCGGAGTTCCCTCGCGACCGGACCGAAAATCCGCTTCCCCTTCGGGTTCTTGTTCGCGTCAATGATGACGCAGGCGTTGTCGTCGAACCTGATGTAAGTCCCGTCGGGCCTGCGGTACTCTTTATGTACGCGCACGACGACGGCCTTCTCAACGGTTCCCTTCTTTATGGCGGAATTAGGTAGCGTCGCCTTGACGGCCACTACGATAATATCGCCGATGCTTGCGTAACGACGCTTCGACCCCCCGAGCACCTTGATGCACTGCACCGTCTTGGCGCCGGAGTTATCCGCAACGTTCAGCTTGGATTCAACCTGTATCATACCGGTCCTCTCCGACGATTATTTCGCGCGCTCGACGATTTCGGCCAGGCGCCAGCGCTTGTCGCGCGAAAGCGGCCTGCACTCCACGACGCGTACGGTATCGCCGATCTTGGCGTCATTCGTCTCGTCGTGGGCCTTAACCTTCTTGCTACGGGTTAAGTACTTCTTATAGAGCGGGTGCAGCTTGCGCATCATGATCTCCACGACGATGGTCTTCGCCATCTTGTCGCTGACTACGATGCCCTGCAGAACCTGCTTGTCTTTCTTGACCTTTGCTTCCATGATCCCGCCCTCCGTTAGGCCTTAGCGCTCGCGGCTTTGCCGGCCGAGCGCTCGCGCTCGCAAATCAGCGTATTAAGCCTGGCGATCTGCCTACGCATAGTCCGCTTCTGCAGCGGGTTCTCTACGTGGCCGATGACCATTTGGAAGCGCAGGTCGAAATACTTCTTCCTGAGCTCCTCGCGCTTCGCCACGAGTTCCTCGAGCTTAAGCTCCTTGAACGAATTCTTCATGCGCTCACTCCATCTCCATGTCGGCGCGGACGACGAATTTGGTCTTGATCGGCAGCTTGCTTCCGGCGAGGCGCATGGCCTCGGCGGCGGCTTCGCGAGGAACGCCCGCGAGCTCGAACATGACGGTTCCGGGCTTTACGACCGCGACCCAGTATTCCGGGCCGCCCTTGCCCTTGCCCATACGGACTTCAAGCGGCTTCTTGCAATACGGCTTGTCCGGGAAAATGCGGATCCAAAGCTTTCCGCCGCGCTTGATCGACCTGTTCAGTGCGACGCGCGCCGCCTCGAGCTGGCGATTGGTTATCCACATCGGCTCCTGGCAAACCAGGCCGAACTCGCCGAATGAAACTTCGTTACCGCCGGTAGCGTTACCCTTAGTCCTACCGCGCTGGACCTTGCGGTGCTTAACTCTCTTAGGTTGCAGCATATCCTAGCTCCTCGCCTCGCGCGGGCCACGATTGTAGCCGCCCGCGTTGGGGCCGCGCGGACCGCCACGATCTCCGCCCCTGTCTCCACCGTGATCGCGGCGGGGGCGTCCGGGCATGAGGCCGGCGTCTTCCTTCTTATCGCCCATCATCGCGTTATCGCTCTTGCAGATCCACACCTTCACGCCGATCTTGCCGTACGTGGTATTAGCCTCGTAGAAGCCGTAGTCGATATCGGCGCGGAGGGTATGCAGGGGCACGCGGCCCTCCTTGTACTCCTCGGTGCGGCTCATGTCGGCTCCGCCCAAGCGGCCGGACATACGGACCTTGCAGCCCTGGGCCCCGGCCTTCATGGCGCTGGACACCGCCATCTTCATGGTCCTGCGGAACGAACCGCGGCCTTCGAGCTGGCGGCACACGCTCTGGGCCACGATCTGCGAGTTGGTCTCTACTCTCTTAACTTCCTTGATCTTTATATTGATCTTCTTGGAAGCGTACTTCTGGAGCTCGAGGCCGATACGCTCGATATTGGCGCCCTTCTGGCCGATCAGCACGCCGGGCTTCGCGGTATGGATGACGATGGTCACCTTCTGCGGATGCCTGACGATCTCTATCTCGGAAATATCCGCGTTCTTAGCCTCGGGAAGCTGGTACATCCGCTTCCTCAGGGCAAGATCCTCATGCAGAGTCTTCGCGTAGTCCCGGGGATCGACGAACCAGCGCGACTTCCAATCCTTGTTGATACCGAGCCTAAGCCCGATAGGATTTACTTTCTGGCCCACCTTACGCCTCCGACCTAGCTATTTCGTCGACGACCACGCTTATGTGGCACATCTGCTTCACGAGCATGTCGGCCCTGCCTCGAGCGCGGAACCACACGCGACGCATCCTCGGACCGTCATTAACCTGAACTTCCTTGACGTAGAGCATATCTTCGCCAAGCTTCTTGTTCTTGTTCAGGGCATTGGACGCGGCCGAGGCTACGACTTTCTTTATGAGCCCCGCGCCCTTGTTGGGCATGTGCTCAAGAATAGCGATCGCCTCGGTATACGGCTTGTTACGGACGAGATCCGCAACCGGCCGAATCTTGGACGGCGAGCCCATCAAATACTTGGCGCACGCCGTATAACCGGAAATCTTTGCCATGCTAGCCACCTATCTCCTGTCGGCTTTCTTGTCGGAGCCGGCGTGGCCGCGGAACACGCGGGTCGGCGAGAATTCGCCTAGCTTATGTCCCACGAGATTCTCGGTCACGTAGACCGGGACCCAGCTCTTGCCGTTATAGACCGACAAGGTGAGGCCGACCATCTCAGGGATGATCGTGGAGCAGCGGGAATAGGTCTTCAGAACCTTTTTGTCTCCCGCCTTCGACGCCTCGATTATCTTCTTGTAGAGGCTCTTCTCTATGAACGGGCCCTTCTTGACTGACCTGGACACGGTTCGCTCCTATCCTTTACTTGCGGCGCTTCACGATGAAGCGGCTCGACGGCTTGTGCGGATCGCGCGTCTTGTAACCCTTACAAGGCTGGCCCCACGGGGTAACCGGCTGCTTGTAACCCTTGCCTCGGCCTTCACCACCTCCGTGCGGATGATCGACGGGGTTCATAGCCACGCCTCTCACCCTCGGACGCTTTCCGAGCCAACGCACGCGTCCGGCCTTGCCGTAACGCTCGTTCATGTGATCTTCGTTGCCAACTCCGCCTATCGTCGCGATGCACTTCTTGAAAACGAGGCGAAGCTCGTTGGAAGGAAGCTTTATCGTAACGTAATCGCCGTCGGTACCGACGATCAGCGCGCCGGCGCCCGCGGAGCGAGCGAGCTGCGCGCCCTTTCCGAGCGACAACTCGATGTTGTGCACCTTGAAGCCGACCGGGATATTCTCGAGGGGCAACGCGTTGCCTATCTCGATAGCGGCTTTCGGGCCGCTCATCACGGTCTGCCCCACCGCCAGGCCGGACGGAGCGATGATATACCGCTTCTCACCATCGACGTAGTTGATCAACGCGATATTGGCCGACCGGTTGGGATCGTACTCTATGGTCGCGACCTTGCCGGGGATGCCGTACTTGTCGCGGCTCCAATCAATCTCGCGGTACTTCTTCTTGTGACCGCCGCCCTTGCGCCGCACCGAGATGCGGCCGTTGGAAGCGCGGCCCGCGTTCTGCTTCTTACCCTTGGTAAGAGCCTTCTGAGGCTCGTTGCCGATGGTGAGCGCATCGTTCACCACCTGCACCCGGTGCCTGAGTCCGGGGGTTATCGGCCTGAAAGTCTTAATAGCCATAGTATTCCCCTATTCCTCACGCGCCTTCGAAGGCCTTGATAGTCTCGCCCTTGGCGAGACGCACGATTGCCTTCTTCCACGACGAGGTGTAGCCGGAGCGGTAGCGAAGCCGCTTGGGCTTGCCCTTGACGTTCATTACCGTGCACGAGATCGGGTGCACCTCAAAGAGCCTTCTTACGGCTTCCTTGATCTGGATCTTGCTAGCCCGCGGATCAACGCGGAACACGTACTGCCCCTCTTCGCGGAGGACGTTGGTCTTCTCGCTGAGGACAGGCTCTATCAGTATGCTTTCGTACTGCATTGTTCGGCCTTCCTTACTTATCCGCGTAGAATTCGTTGAGGCTATTCACCGCGGACTCCATCACGATCACCGTTCGTCCATAGAACAGATCGTGGGCGCGAAGGCGGTTATAGGACAAAAAGTGCAGCCACGGAATATTTCGTCCGGCGCGCTTAACCATGGCGTCGTCATCCTTAAGGACGACGACGGTCCTCTCGTTCTTGTCCCCGGGAATAAGACCAGCCAGCAAGGACGCGAGGTCCTTGGTCTTGCCGCTATCGACGGAGAAGTCCTCGACGACCTTCATCGTCGCGTTCTGGGCCTTGAGGCTCAGGATGCTCTTCATCGCGAGGCGCTTGGCCTTCTTGTTCATGGAGTACGAGTAATCCCTCGGGTGCGGACCGAACACGGTACCGCCTCCGACGAATATCGGGGACTTGACGTCGCCCTGGCGGGCGCGGCCGGTACCCTTCTGGGCATAGGGCCGGCGGTTCGTGCCGTGGACGTCAGAACGGGTCTTCGTATCGGCGGTGCCGACTCGGGCGTTGGCGAGCTCGTTGTTGATGGCGTACCAGATGACGTCCTCGTTGACCGGTAGGCCGAACACGTCATCGGACAACTCTATCGACCGAAGCTCTTTGCCCTGTACGGAAAAGACTTTGCTTTCCATATCAGTCTATCCTCACTTAGCTTTCTTGACGGCCGAACGCACGACGACGACGCAGTTGCGCGGTCCGGGAACGGCGCCGCGGATCAGCATGAAACCGTTCTCGACGTCGACCTTGACCAGCTTCAGGTTCTGAACGGTGACCCGCTCGTGTCCCATATGGCCAGGCATCTTCTTGTTCTTGAAGGTCTTGTGCGGGTAGGTGCTCATACCGGTAGATCCAGGCTCGCGATGGAACTTGGAACCGTGCGTATTGCGTCCGCCTCCGAAACCCCAGCGCTTCACGACTCCCTGGAATCCCTTACCCTTGCTGACGGCGATAACGTCGACGAACCGGGTCCCCTCGAACAGGGAAACGCCGATCTCCTTGCCGACCTCCGCTTCGCCGGTGAAGTCCCGCAGCTCGCGAAGCACCTTCGTCGGGGCGATCCCCTCGGGGAACTGGCCCGCGTACGGCTTGGTTATCTGGATCTTCTTCATATCCTTATAACCGAGCACGACGGCATCATAGCCGTCCTCGCTCGCGGTCTTGCGGGCTACGACCTTGTTAGGCTCGACGGCTATAACCGTAACCGGGGTTAGCCGGCCGGCGTCGTCGAAGACCTGGGTCATGCCAATCTTCTTTCCGATCAATCCAATCATCGGTCTCTCCTAAGCGTTGAACAGTACGGTACGAAACCGTCCGTTTACTGCTTTATCTCGACATCCACACCTGCGGGCAATTCGAGCTTCATAAGCGCATCCATGACATCGGGAGTCGGGCTCAGAATATCGATCAGCCTCTTATGCGTGCGCATTTCGAACTGCTCTCGCGCCTTCTTGTGCACGTGAGGAGATCTCAGCACCGTATACTTACTAATCTTCGTGGGTAGCGGAATCGGTCCCGAGACCTTCGCCCCTGCCCTCTGAACGGTTGTAACGATGGATTTCGCGCTATCGTCTATAAGACGAACGTCGAAACCCCTGAGCCTGACACGGATCCTGTCTTTCATGTGTCCTCCAAAGATCGCTTGCGCCGACATTCCTCGGGCCGTACCCTGGCGGGCGTGCCCATGAACCCGGACGCTCGAGGTCGTGGAACCTCGCGACGCGCGATGCGTAACACGCTATCGGCGACTACTCGTCCTTCGCGAACGCCACTGCGCCCAGACGAATAGCCCGGGGATTATGCCTTGCCCGGGAATTAATGTCAACCCTACCATGTGATTCGAATAGAATAGGTATTCTAATCCACAGAGACGCAGAGAATACGATCCTCCGCGTCTCTGTTTCAAACCCTTCGCCTGAAAGGCTATTTTTCGCGGTCGGTCATGCCTGCGACAAACTGTTTCTGCATCAACACGACGACCAGAGCCGGGGGGATCATCGCCAGAAGGGTCGTGGCCATTACTATCTGCCACTCTATCTGCACGTCCGCGCCCGAGAGCATACGGTTAATTCCAATCAGTATCGTATAATACTCCTGCTTAGTCGTAATAAGCAAAGGCCATAGGTACTGATTCCAGCCATAGATAAACTGGATGACGAACATCGCCGCTATCGGCGTACGCGTCATCGGTAACAGTATCCTCCAGAAGAACTGCATCGGACTGGCGCCGTCTATCTGGGACGCCTCGGCGATCTCTCGCGGTATCTGCATGAAGAACTGCCTGAACAGGAATACCGCGGTCGCGGACACGATCATCGGAAGAATCAGGCCCGCGTACGAATTGAGCAACCCCAGGTCCGATATCACCTTGTACGTCGGCATGATGCGTACCTCTACCGGTAGCATCAACGTGATGAAGATAGCCCAGAAACAGAAATTACGGAGCTTGAAGTTGAAGAATACTATGGCGTACGAGGCAAGCAACGACACGATGATCTTCCCGAAGGCAATACCGAGGGCCATGATCAGGGAATTCTTCATCATCATCAGCGCCGAGGCTCCGAGGTTCTTGTTACCCTCGAGGACGGCGCGAGTATAGTTCTCCGCCATATGGGTGCCCGGCGTCAGGGGCATCGGCGCCGAGAGGATCTCCGCGCTCGTATGGGTCGAGGCTATAAAAACGAGCAATATCGGGAATAAAAGGATAAGTATCGCTATCCAAAGGTATATATGCGGCGTAGCCCTGCGAACGGCGTTGTGTTCGGTCATCGATCGCTCCTCAATAATGCACGCGCCGCTCGATAAAGCGGAACTGTACGACGGTCAGGCCAATAACCATGATCATCAGTATGACCGATTGAGCCGACGACCCTCCGAGATCGAGATTGATCACCCCGTCGCGCCAGACCTTGTATACCAGGATGCTCGTAGACTTCCCCGGACCGCCCGCGGTTACCTGATGGATGATAGGGAACGTCTCGAAGAAACCGTAGACCAGGTTCATCACGAGCAGATAGAACGTGGTCGGGGATAACAACGGGAATATAATCTTCCAGAAACGCCTCGTCGGGCCGGCTCCGTCTATCGCGGCCGCTTCAACGAGATCGACGGGTACGCTCTGCAGTCCCGCGAGGAAGAATACGAAGTTATAGGATATCTGCTTCCAGCTGGCCGCCATCGTGACGAGCAGGAACGCCTGACCCGAGTTGAGCAGGTGCTGCCACTCGATGCCGAGGCGATGCTTGAGGAACCAGGCTATGACGCCTACGTTCGGATTGAACATGAAGAGCCAGAGAACGCCGGCTACCATCGTCGCGACGGCGTACGGCCATATCATCATGGTCTTGTAGAACGAGGAGAATTTGATCTTCTTGTTGGCCTGCGTAGCGAGGAACAATGCGATGATCATCGACAGCGCCGCCACGCAGACTGCGAACGCCACGGAAACCCTGAAAGACTCGCCGTACGACGACGCCGGGTCGGTGAAGAGCCTGGTATAGTTCTCGAGGCCGACGAAGATTACCCGGCCGCCGAAGGGATCCTGGAGGAAGAACGACTGCCATACGCCCTGGAACGACGGCCAGAAGAAGAAGACGAAGACGATAAGCATCTGAGGTAATACCAGCAGATACGGTAGATATTTCGCCTTGAACTCGTATTGTTGAGCCATGTAGCATCCTAAATAAAGATAACGGGGCCGGACGAAGCCGGCCCCGAACGAAACCCGTAGAACTCTACTTATTCAAGCGCTCGAAATCCCTGAGCTTGGCGTTCCCTTCACGCACCATCTTCTCCAAACCGGCTTTCACGGATATCTTCCCGGCGAGGATATCTTCCCAGGTCTGGTCCTCTATCTCGCGGATGATATTGAAGTTACCGAAGCGGATACCCATCGAGTTCTTCGTCGGAGCCTTGTTCAGCAGCTGCTTGATCGCGACCTCGGGACCGGGGTTGGTGGTATAGAATCCCTGCGCCTTGGTCAGCTCATAGGCGGCCATGGTTATAGGCAGGTAGCCGGTGTTCTGGTGCCAGAAAGCCTGGATCTCAGGGCTGGAAAGGAACGAGAAGAACTGAGCGACGCCCTTGTACTCGTCCTTCGACTTTCCGTTGAATACCCAGAGGCTCGCGCCGCCGATGATGGAGTTCTGGGGAGCGTCCGCGACCTCGGGATAGTACGGCAGGCGGGCGACGCCGAATTCGAACTTGCAGGTATTCTTGAAGTTGGCGTAGCCGCCGATGGACTCGAAGTGCATACCGACCTGGCCGGAGGAGAACAGCGGGTTAGCCTTGTTCTCGCGTCCGCCGTAGATGAACACCTTTTCCTGGCTCAGCTTGTAGATCGTCTCGAAGTGCTTGACGGTAAGCGGCGTATTGAAGACGAGCTCGGTATCGAGGCCGTCGAAACCGTTCGACTTCGTGCCGAAGGGCTGATTATGCCACGCCGAGAAATTCTCGAGCTGTATCCAGGAGATCCAGTTCGTCGAGAAGCCGCCTTCCATGCCGGAAGCCTTGAGCTTCCTGGCTACTTCGAAGAACTCGGGCCAGGTTACCGGGGGCTTCTCGGGATCGAGGCCGGCCTTGCGGAACGCGTCCTTGTTGTAGTACATGACCGAGGTAGAGGAATTAAACGGCATCGAGAGCATCTCGCCCTTAGACGTCGAGTAATAGCTGGTAATGGTCGGTATGTATATCTTGGGATCGAATTTCTGCTTCGTCTCTTTCATGAGCTGGTAGACCGGCTTGACGGCGCCCTTGGCGGACATCATCGTCGCGGTACCGACCTCGTACACCTGTACGATGGCCGGGGCCGACTTGGCACGGAACGCGGCGATACCGGCGTTCATCGTGTCGCTATACGATCCCTTATAGACCGGGACGACTTTATACAGAGTCTGGGTGGCATTGAACTTGTCGCAGATAGCCTGGACCGTATCGCCGTTCTTTCCTGTCATAGCATGCCAGAAATCGATACTGATGGGTTCAGCAAAAGCCGCAGTGGCGACCATGCTGACGATGAGTAATGCAAGCGTCAGTCTTTTCATACGTGCCTCCTTAATCTCGAGTTCATGTCCCCGTAACGGGCTATTTCTAGTGGAAGCTTAGTGTAGTGCCGATTTTACGCCAGCGCAACTCTATTTATATGAGGAATCAATAAGCTACGGGTTAACAAAAAGGCCGTCCCCGAAAGGACGGCCTCGAATAAGCGGATTAGCTGATTACTCCAGGATGTCGACGACCTGGCCGGAAGCTACGGTGCGGCCGCCTTCGCGGATAGCGAACTTGAGGCCCTTCTCCATGGCGATCGGGTAGATCAGCTCGCCGAGGATCTCGGTGTTGTCTCCGGGCATGACCATTTCTTTGCCCTCGGGCAGGGTGACGGTACCGGTGATATCGGTCGTGCGGAAATAGAACTGGGGCCTATATCCGGCGAAGAACGGGCTGTGACGACCGCCCTCGGTCTGCGACAGGCAGTAGATCTGGCCCTTGAACTTGGTGTGCGGGGTGATGGAACCCGGCTTGGCGAGGACCTGTCCGCGCTCCACTTCCTTCTTGTCGACGCCGCGGAGCAGAGCTCCGATGTTGTCGCCGGCCTGACCTTCGTCGAGGAGCTTGTTGAACATCTCTACGCCGGTAACGACGGTCTTCTTCGTCGGCTTGATGCCTACGATCTCGACTTCATCGTTTACGTGGACGATACCGCGGTTGATGGCGCCGGTAACGACCGTTCCACGGCCGGAGATCGAGAACACGTCCTCGATCGGCATCAGGAAGGGCTTGTCGGTAAGGCGTACGGGATCCTGGAAGTAGCTGTCCATCGCCTCGAGGAGCTCCTCGAGACAAGCGGTCGCCTCGGCGTTGTCGGGCTCGGACATCGCCTTGAACGCGGAACCCTTGATGATGGGGATTTCGTCCCCGGGGAACTTCTGGAAGTTGAGGAGGTCGCGGACTTCCTGCTCCACGAGCTCGACGAGCTCGGGGTCGTCCAGGAGGTCGATCTTGTTGAGGAATACGATGATCGACGGAACGCCGACCTGACGGGCCAGCAGCACGTGCTCGCGGGTCTGGGGCATAACGGAATCGGGAGCGGACACGACCAGGATGGCGCCGTCCATCTGGGCGGCTCCGGTGATCATGTTCTTGATATAGTCGGCGTGGCCCGGGCAGTCGATGTGCGCGTAGTGGCGCTTGTCCGACTGATACTCGAGGTGCCTGGTATTGATCGTTATACCGCGCGCCTTCTCTTCGGGAGCGTTATCGATCTCGTCATATTTCATGACCTTGTCGCCGAACTTCTTGCCGCAGTACATGGTTATAGCTGCGCTGAGCGTCGTCTTGCCGTGGTCGATATGACCGATCGTACCGACGTTCATGTGCGGCTTGGTGCGCGCGAACTTCTCTTTCGCCATTGGTATCCTCCTAGCCTGGTATTACGAAAAAAGGGAACCGGCGCCGAGCGCAGGTCCCGTCAGTATAATAGGCTAGCGCGGCCTTATCAAGGGCCGCGCCGGGGCTAGCCCCGCGCCTTCCCGCCTTACCAGCGGTAGTGAGCGAACGCCTTATTGGCTTCCGCCATCCTGTGCGTATCCTCGCGCTTCTTGACCGCGGTACCGGTGCCGTTGAAGGCGTCGGTAAGCTCGGCCGCCAAGCGGTCCGCCATCGACTTACCGGAGCGCTTGCGCGCGGCGGCTATGACCCAGCGCATCGCGAGAGCCTCGCGGCGCGTATCGCGGATTTCGTTAGGCACCTGATAGGTGGCGCCGCCTACGCGTCGGGACTTGACCTCGACCATCGGCTTTACGTTATCCATGGCCTTCATGAACGCCTCGAGGGCCGGGACTCCGGCTTTTTCCTGGAGCTGCCCCATCGAGTCGTACATGATGCTCGTCACGGTGGACTTCTTGCCCTGCCACATCATCCTGCAGATGAATTTGGTTATCGTGACGCTGTTATATCTGGCATCGGGCTGGTGACCGCGATCCTCGGACTTCTTTTTTCGTCCCATGATCGTTCCCCCTTAAGCCTTAGGCCGCTTGGCGCCGTACTTGGAGCGCGCCTGCTTGCGGTCCGCCACGCCCAGGGTATCCTTGGCGCCGCGAATGATATGGTATCGAACGCCCGGAAGATCCTTGACGCGTCCGCCGCGCAACAGCACTACGGAGTGCTCCTGCAGATTGTGGCCGACGCCCGGAATGTAAGCCGTCACCTCGATGCCGTGGGACAGGCGTACGCGGGCGACCTTCCGGAGGGCCGAATTCGGCTTCTTCGGGGTGACCGTCATGACGCGGGTGCAAACGCCGCGCTTCTGAGGGCACTCGTTGAGCGCCGGGCTCTTGGTCTTCCAGATGGACTGTTTTCGGCCCATCCGGATAAGCTGGTTGATCGTAGGCATTAAACCGTGGTCTCCTGTTGTGTCCGGACTTCAGCATCGCCCGGCATATTTCATTGGTACACGAATTGCGAATTAATCGACGCGTCAGTAGTACGCGCCGAGGATAGACAATAGAATTCCTCGGCCCCCCGTGTCAATCGGTCTCCGAGGGGCCTCGGCATCCTGACCGCCCGGATATCAGTCCTCGTCGTCCTCCGGTTCTTCCTCGACGGGGCTAAAGCCCTCGTCGCCCTCGAACGTGGTGTCTTCCTCGAAAGCGGGCTCCTCTACGAAGGGCGCCTGCTCGTCGCCCAGGGGCAGTACCGAGAGCTCTCGCTCCTTGCGCCTCTGCTCGGCGATCTCCGCGACGTACGCGTCGAGGTCGTCGTGCTCCCCGTCGGAAAGCTGCAGCCCCTTGTACTGGCGCATACCGGTACCGGCGGGTATCAGGTGACCGATCGCGACGTTCTCCTTGAGGCCGTGCAACGGATCGACGGATCCCGCTATCGCGGCGTCGGTCAGCACGCGCGTCGTCTCCTGGAAGGAGGCGGCGGAGATGAACGAGTCGATCTTGAGGGACGCCCTGGTGATGCCCATCAACAGCGGCCTCGCGATAGCCGGCTGGCCGCCCTCCGACTTGACGCGGCGGTTCTCCTCATGGAAGCGGAACTTGTCTATCTGCTGGCCGTAGATGAAGCGGGTGTCGCCCGGAGCCACGATCTCGACCTTCTTCATCATCTGGCGAACGATTACGCCGATATGCTTGTCGTTGATCGTAACGCCCTGGAAGCGGTACACCTGCTGGATCTCGTCCATGATGAAGCGCTGGCAGTTATGCTCGCCGGCTATGTTCAGTATGTCGTGCGGGTTCGGGTTACCGTCGCACAGCTTGTCGCCGGCCTCGACGACGTCGCCGTCGCGCACGAGGAGCCTGCGGCCCATCGGGACGAGGTGCTTGTACTCCTTGCCGAACAGGTCGAGGATGATGATGACGCGCTTGCCCTTGACGATGCCGCGGAAGGACACCTTGCCGGAGACCATCGCGAGGACGGTCTGCGTCTTGGGCTTCCGGGCCTCGAACAGCTCGCCGACGCGCGGGAGGCCGCCGACGATATCCATCGCCTTGGCGCCTTCCTTCAGCGTCTTGGCGAGGGTCTTGCCGGCCTTCACGAGCTCGCCGTCCTCTACGTTGAGGTAGGCTCCGCCCGGGAGCAGGTAGGTGAATATCTCGTTTCCGGCCTCGTCGGTGATGACGACGCGGGGCTGCTTGGCGTCCCGCTCGGTACCGAATTCGGCGATCTTCTTCTCGACGTTGCCGGTATCCTCGTTGATCTCTTCCTTGAGCGTGGATCCGGGGATGATATCCTCGTATCGCACATAGCCGTCGTACTCGGAGATGATCGGGTCCGAGAACGGGTCGAAGGTAGCCAGCGCGGTATTGGCCGGGGCGACGTCGCCCACCTTGACGACGACCTCGGAGCCGTTCCTGACCTCGACCCTGGCCTCCTGGGCTATGATGAGCAACTTGCCGTCAAGGACCTTGGCGTAGGAGATGTCCGTCGACTTGACGATATCGCCGCCCTTGCGCTTGATCAGGTCGTCTCCGCGCAGAATGCGCCTGCCGTCCTCGACGAGGAGCTTGTCGCCCTTCTCGAGGTCCCACTGGCCGAATACCTTGCAGGACATCAGGTAGCCCTTGCGCGTGAAGAGGAAGTGGCTGTTGGGAAGCGTGACGTAGAGGCCGACTATCTCGGTGATGTATACGGGATACTTGAGGGCGATCCGGTTCTCTTCCGAGGCCTTCGTCGCCGCGCCTCCGATATGGAAGGTACGCATCGTCAGCTGGGTTCCCGGCTGCCCGATGGACTGGGCCGCGATGATGCCCACGGCCTCGCCGATCTCCACGGTGCGGCCGGTCGCGAGGTTGCGGCCGTAGCACTTGCGGCAGACGCCGTGCCTGGCCTCGCAGGTCAGCACCGTGCGGATGATCACGGACTCGACGCCCGCGTCCTCGATGCGCTGGGCGATCTCCTCGGTAATCTCCTCGTTCACGTCGATGATGATCTCGGCCGTGATCGGGTGCCTGATGCGCTCCAGGGTATAGCGGCCGACGATACGCTCGCGCAGGTGCTCGACGATCTCCTCGCCGTCCTTGATGGCCGCGTGCGCGACGCCGTTGATGGTGCCGCAGTCGTCCTCGTTTATTACCACGTCCTGCGCGATGTCGACGAGGCGCCTGGTCAGGTAACCGGCGTCGGCCGTCTTGAGCGCCGTATCGGCCAAGCCCTTGCGGGCGCCGTTCGTCGAGATGAAGAACTCGATGACGGAGAGGCCTTCCTTGAAGTTGGAGCGGATAGGCAGCTCGATGATGTCTCCGCCCGGCTTGGCCATGAGGCCGCGCATCCCGGCCAGCTGGCGGATCTGGTTCTTGGAACCGCGCGCGCCGGAGTGGGCCATCATGTGGATGTTGTTGAAGCCCTTGCGATCCTTCTCGAGGGTCTTCATCATCACCGCGGTCACGTCTTCGTTCGTCTTGGACCAGACCTCGACGACCTGGTTGTAGCGCTCTTCCTGGGTGATGTGTCCCGCGAGGTACTGCTTCTGGATGCCGTCGACGAGCTTGTTGGCGCCCTCGACGAGCTCGTACTTCTCTTTCGGGATGATGATGTCGTCCATGCCGATGGTAGCGCCGAAGAACGTGGCGTACTTGAAGCCCATGTCCTTGATAGCGTCGAGCATGAGCACGCAGACGTAGGGTCCCTCGTTTTTGTAGACCCACTCGATCAGGCCGCGGAGCTCCTTGTCGCCCATCTGGTAGTTGATGAACGGCACGGCCGGCGGCATCGCCTCGTTGAAGAGGAGGCGGGCGGGCGTCGTCTCTATGATGCTCCCGTAGGTGACGTCGGGCATATCCTTGCCGACCGAGTTCCAGACCGGCAGCTTGGGGGTCGGCGCCTTGACGAGCGCTTCCCAATCGCATGCCTTCAGGTCGCAGGCCATGTAGGACTCTTCCCTCGAGGAGAAGCGGTGTCCCTGGCCCTTGACGTCCGGCTTATGCCGCATCAGGTAGTAGATGCCGAGAACCATATCCTGCGACGGGTATACGATGGTCTTGCCGTTAGCCGGGTCCAGGAGGTTACGGGCGGACAGCATCAAGGACCAGCACTCGGACTGGGCGGCGTGGGTAAGAGGCACGTGGACGGCCATCTGGTCGCCGTCGAAGTCGGCGTTGAAGGCGCGGCATACGAGCGGGTGTAGCTTTATAGCCTTGCCCTCGACGAGGACCGGCTCGAAGGCCTGGATACCGAGCCTATGCAGCGTCGGCGCGCGGTTGAGCATTACCGGGTGCTCGCGCACCACCTCGTCGAGCACCGCGAAGACCTCGGGGGTCTCCTGCTCCACGAGCATCTTCGCCTTCTTGATATTGTAGACGACGTCCTTCTCTACGAGCTTCTTCATGATGAAGGGCTTGAAGAGCTCGAGGGCCATCTTGGTAGGCAGTCCGCACTGATGGATCTTGAGATCGGGTCCGACGACGATGACGGAGCGTCCCGAGTAGTCGACGCGCTTTCCGAGCAGGTTCTGGCGGAAGCGCCCCTGCTTGCCCTTGAGCATGTCCGACAGCGACTTGAGCGGCCGGTTGGAGGCGCCCTTTACGACGCGCTTCTTCTTCGAGTTGTCGAAGAGGGCGTCGACGGCCTCCTGGAGCATGCGCTTCTCGTTGCGGATGATGATATCGGGGGCGTTGAGGCCCTGGAGGCGCTTCAGGCGGTTATTGCGGTTGATGACGCGGCGATACAGGTCGTTGAGGTCGGAGGTAGCGAAACGCCCGCCGTCCAGCTGGACCATCGGCCTGAGCTCCGGAGGGATGACCGGGATCACGTCCATGATCATCCACTCGGGCTTGTTGCCGGAGCCGCGGAAGCTCTCGATG
This sequence comes from Spirochaetae bacterium HGW-Spirochaetae-3, assembly GCA_002839315.1. Lineage (GTDB taxonomy): Bacteria > Spirochaetota > Spirochaetia > Treponematales > UBA12059 > SZUA-370. The sequence goes on along the minus strand of PGXV01000007.1, from coordinate 202,080 downwards.
ATCTCGATGCGCTTGAGGAGACGCTTATCGCTCTTCGCGCCCTTCTCGATCATCTTGGCGCGCAGCTCGGCGGACATGTCGTCGAGGTCGATCGCCTCGAGGAGCTGTCGTACCGCCTCGGCGCCCATGCCGGCGGTAAAGGCGCCGCCGTAGCGGTCCGTGGCCTCGTAGTACTCCTCCTCGGAGAGGAGCTGCATCTTCTTCAGGTCGGTATCGCCGGCGTCGATGACGACGTACTTCTCGTAGTACAGCACCGATCGCAGCGCCGCTACCGGCAGGTCGAGGAGCAGGCCCATGCGGCTCGGCACGGAACGGTAGAACCAGATATGGGAGACGGGCGACGCCAGCTCGATATGGCCCATACGCTCGCGGCGCACCTTGAAGTGCGTTACCTCGACGCCGCAGCGATCGCAGATCACGCCCTTATAGCGAATCGACTTAAATTTCCCGCAGTAGCACTCCCACTCCTTGGTGGTTCCGAAGATGCGCTCGCAGAAGAGGCCGTCCTTCTCCGGTCGCAGGGTGCGGTAGTTGATGGTCTCGGGCTTCTTGACCTCGCCGTAGCTCCAGCTCCGTATCATGTCCGGGCTGGCGAGGCGAACCATTATGCTATCGAAATCCTGAATGTCTCTCATGCAGTCTCCCCCTTAAAGCGGGCTGTATACGCGTCGTATACATAGGACGAACGAAGAGAATAAGAGGAGACGAGACGAGAAAGAGAAGACGCATCCATCGGTATCGTCCCTCCGCTCATCCTCTTTCCTTCCTCTTATCCTCTTATCCTCTTTGTTCCGACTCGAAAATAGGCTAGAAGTTCGTGCCTTGCTTGTTTATCAGATCCTCGTCCCGCTCGGTCAGCGGTATCTGCTTGTTCTTCGCGTCGAAGATCCGCATGTCGAGGCCGAGGCCCCGTAGCTCCTGGACCATCACGTTGAAGGCCTCGGGAATGCCGGCCGCGGTATGCGGCTCTCCCTTCACGATAGCCTCGTAGACCTTCGCGCGGCCCGTCATGTCGTCGGACTTGATCGTCAGCAGCTCCTGCAGCGTATTGGCGGCTCCGTAGGCCTCGAGCGCCCAGACTTCCATCTCGCCGAGGCGCTGGCCGCCGAACTGGGCCTTGCCGCCGAGCGGCTGCTGGGTGACGAGCGAGTACGGCCCGGTGGAGCGCGCGTGCATCTTGTCGTCGACGAGGTGATGCAGCTTCATGAAGTAGATGATGCCGACGGTCACGGGGTTCTGGAAATGCTCTCCGGTGCGGCCGTCGCGGACGGCGGTCTTGCACGAGGCCGGTAGTCCGGCTTCCTTGAGTTTCGCCTCGAGCAGTTCCTGATCGGGCGACTGGAAGACCGGCGAGCTGAACCATTCGTTCATCGTCGATCCTATCCAGCCCAGCTCGGTCTCCATCAGCTGCCCGATATTCATTCGGCTCGGTACGCCGAGCGGGTTCAGGCAGATGTCGAGCGGGGTTCCGTCGTCCAGGTACGGCATGTCCTCCACCGGCAGCACGCGGGCGACGATGCCCTTGTTGCCGTGGCGACCGGCCATCTTGTCGCCTTCCTTGAGCTTGCGCTTGGCGGCGATCAGGACCTTGACGACCTCTTCGACGCCGGGGGACAGGTCGTCGTTCGCGGAGCGCTTGAGGCGCTGCACGTCGATGATCGTGCCCTCGATGCCGTGCGGCACGCGGAGCGAGGTATCCCGGACGTCCTTGGCCTTCTCTCCGAAGATGGAGTTGAGCAGCTTGAACTCGGGCGTCGTCTCGGTCTCGCTCTTGGGCGTGACCTTCCCGACGAGGATGTCGCCCGACTTCACCTTGGCTCCGGTGCGGATGATGCCCTCGGCGTCCAGATTATCGAGGCTCTTCTCGCTGGTGTTCGGTATGTCGCGCGTTATTCGCTCCGGCCCGAGCTTGGTCTCCCGGACCTCGGTCTGGAATTCCTTTATATGGACGGAAGTGAAGAGGTCTTCCTTGACGACGCGCTCCGATATAAGGATGGCGTCCTCGTAGTTGTACCCGTTCCACGGCACGAAGGCCGCCAGGATGTTGCGGCCGAGCGCGAGCTCGCCGTCCTTGGTCGCGGGACCGTCGGCTATAACCTGCCCCTTGAGGATCTTCTCCCCGAACTTGACGATAGGCCGCTGGTTATAGCAGGTATCCTGATTGGTCCGCTGGTACTTTATGAGGAGGTACTCGTCCTTGGCCTTGGGGTCCGCGTCGGGCGTAATGACGACGCGGAGGGCGTCGACCCACGACACGGTTCCGGCGCGCTTCGCCTTGATGAGGACGCCGGAGTCGTAGGCGCACTTCTTCTCCATGCCGGTGCCGACGCGCGGCGGGTCGGTAAAGAGGAGCGGTACGGCCTGGCGCTGCATGTTCGAGCCCATGAGGGCGCGGTTGGCGTCGTCGTGCTCGAGGAACGGTATGAGCGCCGCGGAGACCGATATGATCTGCTTGGGCGATACGTCCATGTACTGGAGCTCGGGCGCGGTCCTGGTCGTATAGTCGCCCTGGTGCCGGCACGAGACCTGGTTCTCGAGGAAGTTGCCGTCCCTGTCGATCTTTGCGCTCGCCTGGGCGACGTAGTACTTATCCTCGTCCATGGCCGACAGGAACTCGATATCGTCGGTCACCTTGCCGTCGCGGACCTTGCGGTACGGCGTCTCGAGGAAGCCGTACTCGTTGACGGTCGTGTAGGTAGCGAGCGACACGATGAGTCCGATATTCGGGCCTTCGGGCGTCTCGATAGGGCACATGCGCCCGTAGTGCGTGTAGTGGACGTCGCGCACCTCGAAGCCGGCGCGGTCGCGGGAGAGTCCGCCCGGGCCGAGCGCGTTGAGCCTGCGCTTGTGGGTCAGTTCCGCGAGCGGATTGACCTGGTCCATGAACTGCGACAGCTGGCTGGAGCCGAAGAATTCCTTTATCGCGGCGACGACCGGCTTGATCGATATCAGGTCCTGCGGCCGGATGGTATCGGTTTCCTTGAGCGACATGCGCTCCTTGGCGATACGCTCCATGCGACTGAACGCGCTCTTCATCACGTTGGCGAGAAGCTCGCCGACGGACCGGACGCGGCGATTACCGAGATGGTCTATATCGTCGAGGTTGTTCTCCCCGTAATATACGGTCATCAGGTACTTCATCGTCGCGATGATGTCATCGCGGGTCAGCGTGAAGTCCTTTACCGGAACCAGGTAGTCGAATTTCTTGTTGAGCTTGTAGCGTCCGACCTTACCGAGGTCGTATCGGCGGCTCGTGAAGAACAGCGAGTGCAGGTCGCGCTCGGCGTTCTCGACGGTTATGGGCTCGCCGGGCATGAGCGTCGAGTAGACGGAGGCGAGGGCGTCGGCCTTGGTCGGCTCGTCCTGCGTCGGGTCTTCCTTGACCAGCTTGATATCCTCGCGCTCGAGGCAGTTGAGGATCATGTTCCAGTGCAGGCCGTCCTCGCCCTCGAAGTCGACGACCTCGAGCTGCGTGATACCCTGCGCGACGAGGTCGTCGACGTCGTGGAGATGGATCTTCTCGCCGGCGCGATACAGCTTCTTCTGCTCGCCTTCCTGGTCTATCCAGATCGATCGCGCGAGCACGGCGTTTACGGCGCCGTCGCGGTCGCCTCGCGCCTCGGATATAGAGAGCGTCTTGGTCTTGTAGAAGGCCGAGATGATGTCCTCTCGGGTCTCGAGCCCGATAGCGCGAAGGAACATGGATCCGAGGATGCGCTTCTTGCGGTCGATCTTGGCGTATATGAGCTCTTTCTTCGAATCGATCTCGAATTCGAGCCAGGAGCCCCTGTACGGGATGATGCGGGCGCTATAGATGCCCTTCTCGTGGCAGAAGATGACGCCCGGAGAACGGTGGATCTGCGATACGACGACGCGCTCGGCGCCGTTGATGATGAAGGTACCGCGATCCGTCATCAGGGGAACGTCGCCGAGGTAGATATCCTTCTGGCGAATTTCACCCGTCCTCTGGAAAACGAGGTTTATCCTCGCCTTCAGGGGAACCGCATAGGTAAGGCCCTTCTGCTTGCACTCGTATTCCGAGTACTTCATGGCCTCCTCGTCGAGCGCGTAGTGCTCGTACTCGAGCAGCATATCGCCGTTGGGGCTCTCTATGGGGAAGGTGGCCTTGAAGACTTCTTCGAGGCCCTGTTCGTCCGGCAAGACGCCGTTGAGCACCTTGTCGCGCTGAAGGAAGCGCTCGTAACTGGATAGCTGGATGTCTATCAAATCAGGAAGCTCTATCGCTTCCTTGTAATCCTTGCCTATGTAGGTACGGGAGATCTTGTTTTCGGTGTAGGCCATCGTTACCCCCTCTCGTGGTTCCGGTGTACGCGTTTTTAACTGAATCTATGGTAAACGCGGCGCTTCCTTCGGGAAGGAGCCGCGACTATATGCTTCACCAGGAGCGCCGCGCGCGATGTTCGTGCGTAAGGCGCGAAGAGGTACCGGGCGCTGCGCGCCCGGTACCTCTAACCGCGGCGCGAAGCCGTGGCGGGAGTAGCGTTGTTTCGACGCTTTCTTCAAGATCCTTACTTTATCTCGACGGCGCCGCCGGCTTCGGTGATCGCTTTCTTGATCTTCTCGGCCTCGTCCTTGGGCACGCCTTCCTTGAGGGGCTTCTCGCCGGCCTCGACGAGATCCTTGGCCTCCTTGAGGCCCAGGCCGGTGATCGTGCGGACTTCCTTGATGATGGAAATCTTCTTGTCGGCGGGAACGCCGCCCTTGAGGATGACGGTGAACTCGGTCTGCTCTTCTGCGGGGGCGGCGGCGGCGGCTCCGCCGGCTACCATGGCTACGGGAGCGGCGGCGGTGACGCCGAACTTCTCTTCCATGGCCTTGACGAGAGCGGAAACCTCGAGGACGGTCATCGAGGCGATGGCGTCCAGGATCTGATCGGAGGTAAGTGCTGCCATATTATCTTCTCCTTATGGCTAAAACGATTGCTTTTCCTAGGGAAAAGCGCCTCCCGAATACGGAAGGCATCAAGGCGAACAGGTACGGCAGCTACCGAAGCCTGAACGCCGCGAATTACTGGGTCCGAGCGTTACTGGGCGCTCTTCTGATCGGCGACCGCCTGCAACGTCCGCACGAGCTTCGTGGGAATGCCGTTCATGGCGTACACGAGGTTCTGGAGCGGCGCGTTCATGGCGCTCATGAGCATGGACAGGAGCTGGCTCTTGCCCGGCAGCTTGGAGAAAGCCTCCATCTGCACCTTGTCATAGAAGAACTTGTCGACGATGCCGCCCTTGAGCTTGACGGACGTCTCCTTGCCGAAGTCGAGGATAATCTTGGCGACCTCGTTGGAATCGGCCTGGGTAAACGCTACGGCGGTAGGGCCGACGAGAAGCCCGCTGACGTCGGGGGATTCGCTACGCTCGAACGCGATCCGGGCGAAGTTATTCTTGACGATATGATACTCGGCGTTCTTCGCGCGGAGCTGGTCCCTGAGGGCCGTTATCTGCTCCACGGTCAGTCCGCGGTAATCGGTGAAGATAAAGTCGGTAGCGGCGGCGATCTTGGCGCCGACGGCCTCGATGGCCTCGACCTTGCTGGGCTGAGTCTTCTTTGCGCGTAGGGCCATATCTTACCTCTCTGCCTTCGCCGTGGCGACCTTGACGCTAGGGGTCATGGTCCCGGCCAGGTAAACGGACTGGACGAACTCTCCCTTGACGTCGGACGGGCGCTTGCGATTGACCTCGCCGAGCAGGGCCTCGAGGTTGCCGGCGATCTGCGCCGCCTCCATCGAGATCTTGCCGACGGCGATATGGATGATATTGGACTTGTCGGACCTGAACTCGGTACGGCCCTTCTTCAGCTCGCCGATGGCGGCCTTGATGTCGAAGGTAACGGTACCGGTCTTGGGGTTAGGCATGAGGCCCTTGCGCCCGAGAACCATACCGAGACGGCCGACGTCCTTCATCATATCGGGCGTCGCCACCGCGATATCGAAGTCCATCCATCCGCCCTTTATCTTCTCGATCAGCTCGTCGCTACCGAAGTAGGTGGCTCCGGCCTCCTGGGCTTCCTTCTCCTTCTCGGGCTTACAGAAGACGAGTACCTTCTTCTCGGCCTTGAACTGGTGAGGAAGCACGACCGTGTCGCGTACCGTCTGGCTCTTCTTAAGGTTAAGCCTGATATGGACCTCGACCGTCTCGTCGAACTTGGCTACCTTCAGCTCCTTGAGGAGCGCGCAGGCCTCGGAGACGTCATAGGACTTTTCCGCGTCGACCTTCTTGGCCACTTCCCTGTATTTCTTACCGTGCTTCATCGCTTACCACTCCACTTCGACGCCCATGGCGCGGGCAGTTCCGGCTATGATGCGCTCGGCGGCCTCTACGTCGTTGGCCGAGAGATCCTTGAGCTTGAGCTTGGCGATCTCGGTCACCTTGGCGTGAGGGATCTTGCCGACCTTCTGCTTGTGGGGAATGGGAGAACCCTTGTCCAGCCCGATAGCCTTCTTGATGAGCACGGACGCCGGCGGCGTCTTCGTGATGAAGGTGAAGGACTTGTCCTTGTAGACCGTGATGACGCAGGGAATGGTGAGCCCCTGCTCCATGGCCTTGGTCCTGTCGTTGAACTGCTGACAAAACTGCGGGGCGCTGACGCCATGAGGACCGAGAGCTGGTCCGACGGGCGGCGCGGGCGTAGCCTTGCCTGCGGGGCACTGCAACTTGATGATCGCGGTGACCACTTTCTTAGCCATAAACGACTCCTTTCGTGGTGTCCCGTGGCGCCTTTCGGCGTCCGGGCCCCGGTCGTCCCCTCCGAAAAGGGGATCGGTAGCCGGGGATAGCGCCTTCCGTCGGGTAAACGCAGCCGATAAAGGCGACGTTCTTGGTACGGAAGGCTCCCATCATACGGAGCGGGTCCCCGGCATGACCGGTTCCGCGCCCCACCGGGCGCGCCGCGCGTATCCGCGCGACCCTGCTTGTAACCCGAACCTATGAGAAGCGCCGCGAGGGCGCCGCTTGCCTTGATTAAACCTTCTCTACCTGGAGCATATCGACCTCTACGGGCGTCGCCCGCCCGAAGATGCCGACCATGACCCGTAGCTTGTTCTTGTCGGTACTGACTTCCTCGATCGTTCCGGTAAACGAGTCGAACGGCCCCTCGATGATCTTGACCTGCTCCCCGACGGAGAAACTCTGCCTCGACTTGGCCGGCCGGTCGCCCTTGATCTCGCCGGCGCGCTGCAGGATATGACGAGCCTCCTCGCCCGATATCGGGGCGGGCTTGTGGTGCATGGTAGCGCCGACGAAGCCGGTAACGCCGGTAATCTTACGGATAGCGGAACAGGTAGCCTTCCAGTTATCCTGAGGCAGGTCCATCTCGACGAGAATATAACCGGGGAGCATCTTGCGCTGGGTCGTCCGCCGCTTCCCGTCCTTGACGTCCACGACTTCCTCGCTCGGGATCTTGATATCCGTGACGACGGCGCCATCGAGATCGTTATTGGCGATGAGCATGCGAATGGTCCGCTCGATCTTGGCCTCATAGCCGGAGTAGACGTGCAGGACGTACCAGGACTTTGCCATTACTACGACCGGCTCAGAACAGCAGGTCGATGCCGCGGACCAGAAGGAAGTCCACGACGCCGAGGAATAGCGCTACTGCGATGGTGGAGAGGAGCACCACCTTGGTCGAAGCGATAACGCTATCCCTGGAAGGCCATACGACCTTCTTGAGCTCGCCGACACTATCCTTGAAGAACTGGACTATCTTTTTCATGAAGGCTCCTTGAAGGCGGTATCGAATCGAAAACACATGTTCGCGTCACTACCCGATCGCTCGTAAACAGCGCTGCCGCGCCATCCGGCGCGGCTCGCGATTATCGGCCGGATGTACAGGCCAGGAAGGATTCGAACCCTCAACATCCGGTTTTGGAGACCGGCGCTCTACCATTAGAGCTACTGGCCTAATCGTGAACCCGGAAGGCTCCCAGAACCTGCCGGGTACACGACGCGATCCCGTCAACGCGGGATCGCGGCGTCACCCAGAAAACCGAAGGCTACTTTACCTTCGTTTCCTTATGAAGGGTATGCTTGTGGTCCCACTTGCAATACTTCATAAGCTCAAGCTTCTCCTGCTTGGTCTTCCTGTTCTTCGTCGTCGTATAATTTCTGCGCTTGCATTCGGTGCACGCAAGAGCGATGATCTCTACGGTCTGCTTCTTACCAGCCATGGTCGGATCCCTCCCGGAATATTAACGCCAGCACGATCGGGCGTCGAAAAAAAATGGAGCCCCGGTACGACGCGTCGCGTCGGTCGCGCCGACCAGCCTCCGAGCTTTATCTAAAAGCCCTCGATCGGAATCGAACCGATGACCTCATCCTTACCATGGATGTGCTCTGCCAACTGAGCTACAAGGGCGTTACAAGCGCCGGTACTGTAGCAACCGTCGCCGGCTTTGTCAAGGCCGATTCCGTCGTAATCGACCTAGCCGGAACGGCCCCTGCCGCTCCTCCGCAGGGACGACACGAGGAATGCCGCCGCAGGATCCTTGGTTACGGCCAGCAAGCCCACGCCGACGGCGGCGAACGCGACGGCGGAAAGCGCGAACGGGACGCCGTAAGCCACGAGGCCCGAAGGCGCGGCCCCGAACAGATCCCCGAAAGGCTTCCTGAGCAGCAGCACCGGAATCGCCGCCACGGCCGAGAACCCGAGCAGCCTGACGACGTAGAGGGCGACGGCCGAGAGCGCGGAGCCGAGCCCGTCAATGCCGACGCGGGACAGCATAATGATCAGCGCCGCCGTGTTGACGGCGCTCGCGATGGATAGGGCCAGGGCTATGCCGGAACCGCCCATCGCGGGCTGAAGGGCGAAGGCCGCGATGACGTTGACCGCGACCGCGACGATACCCGCATAGGCCGGCGTCTTCGTGTTTCCGCGCGAGTAGAAAGCCGGGGCCAGGATACGGTTGGCGCCGATGAACGGAAGCCCGATCATATGGAAGAAGAACGCGCCCGCCGTCTGCGCGACGGACGCATTCCCGAATTCCTTAGTCTTGAAGAGCAGGGCGACGATATCGATCCGCTCGCATATCGCGAATACGGCGACCGGTACCGTGATGAGCGCTATCGCCTCGAGGGCTCTAGTCAGACGCTCCCGGTATTCGCGCCAGCGGGCCGACGCGGCGAGCCCGGACAGCTCGGGTAGCAGCACCGTCCCGACCGACACGACGAAGACGCCGAGCACGAGCTCCTGTAGCCGCAGGGAGAAGCTGAGCGCGGTAGCGGCGCCGGTACCGGCCCTCGTCGCCAGCGACGTGGAGACCAGGCCGTTGACCTCGTAGGCTGCCATACCGAGTATCGTCGGCGCGATCAAGGACATGACGCGCCGCATACCGGGGTTCGAGAACGCCTTCTTGGGCGAAACGAAGCGGAATCGGGCGCCCAGCCGTATTACGTACGGCAACTGGCATAACGCCTGCAGAAACCCGCCTATAACGACGCCGACGGCCATGGCCCGCGCCGGATTGGCCATGGTACTACCTATAGCCATGGGCACGAAGATGAAGCTCAGGTTGAACAGGATAGGCGCGAATCCCGAGGGCATGAACGAGCCGAGCGCGTTCAGGATGCCCTGGAAGAACGCGGCGATGGACACGAGGGCGAGGAACGGGAACATGAGGCGCATCAGCGCCGTCGTCTCGACCGGCTCCGAATCGAAGAGGCGCACGAGGAGAGGAGAGGCGGCGACGCCGGCCACGACGACGGCGCAGACCGCCAGGGTCAGGGCGGTGAAGGTGGCCGACAGGAATTCCTCCGTCTTCTCGCGGTCGCCCTCCGAGAAGTACGCCTTGACCGTCGGGATGAAGGCTACGGACATAGAGCCTTCGGCGAACAGGCGGCGGAATAGGTTGGGCACGCTGAAGGCCACGGTAAAAGCGTCGGCGAGGGCGCCCGTCCCCATCAGCCCGCCCCTCGTGCGATCGCGTATCAGCCCGAGGATCCTCGACGCCATCGTCAGCGCGGACAACTTGCCGCTCTCGCGGACGAGACGGCCGGTCGCCTCGGATTCATCGCTCATGCGCCGAGGGTAGCGCGAAACGGAGGCCCCTAACAAGAGCGGCGCCCGGCTTCGCCGTACTTGTTGCGCGAATCGCGCCCATGGTATAAGGGCGGCCATGCCCATACAGCTTATCGCAATCGACCTCGACGACACGCTCCTGACGCCGGAACTCCGTATACACCCCGCGAACCTGGCCGCGGTCCGCCGAGCCCTCGACGCCGGCATCGCCGTCATGCTCGCCTCGGGCCGGACCGTCGAGTCCATGATGCCCTACGCCGAAGAGATCGGCATGAAGGGCCGCGGGCTACCGATGATATGCGCCAACGGCGCCGAGGTGCGGGACGTCGACTCGGGCGCCGTCGTCAGGCACCTCACCCTGTCGACCGAAGCCTGCCTGACCGCGATCGAGGCGCTCGCGAGCCACGGGCTGCCGGTCCAGGCCTACGACGCGGAAGGCATCATCGTCTCGAAGCCCAATTCCTGGACCGACAGGGATTGCCAGCTCACGGGCCTCGCCGTCCGGGTAGCCTCCGGTCCCGAGGAGATTGCCGCCGCGCCGAGGAGCAAGCTGCTTTCGGCCGGCGACCCCGCACTCATAGCGGAGCTGGCGCCCATCCTCAAGGCGAGATTCGCCGGCATGGCCGAGGTCGTCGTATCCAAGCCGTACTTCATCGAGATACTGCCGGCCGGAGCCGACAAGGGCGAGGCGCTCGCATGGGTCGCGGAAACCCGCGGCATTCCCCGCGACGACGTGATGGCAATCGGCGACTCGGGCAACGACATCGGCATGGTAACGTGGGCCGGCGTAGGCTGCGCGCCGGCGGACGCGAGGCCGGACGTCCTGGCGGCGGCCCGCCACGTATCGGTCCTGCCCCACGACGCCGGAGCCGTGGCCGAGTTGCTGGAGCGTTTCGCGCTGGGCCCCGCCCGCCCCTGACGTCCGCCGCGACGTCGCGAAAAGCCTTCAACCTTTCATCCGTATCCGACGAAAAGAGAATAACGGACGGAAGGAGTCGACATGTCGCAAGAAATGAAGGAAATAGGCATCAAACATTGCTTCGCATGCATCCAGTGGACCGGGCAGCGCACGTTCTACCCCGACAAGAAGCAGATCAAGGTAGACGTAGGCAGCGACGGCACGTGCCTGATGACGCACCGGACTACCAAGGGCTCGGGGCACTGCGACCAGTACTTCCCGCTCAGGTAAATTCAGGGGCCGTCTCCGGCACGACGGCTTGCCCCTATCGCTTTATCGGTTTTTCGCCGAAAATGGATCGAAGGGGAACGCCATGACCACTGTTCGCTTCCGGCTCGTCGCCGCCTCGATCCTCGCGGCGTCGATCGCCCAGGCCGCCTCGGCCGACATAGAATTCATAGGGCTCGACGTATCGCCCGACGACAGGATACTCTTCAGCGCCCGCGTCGAGGTGCCCGGGGAACCGGGCTACGATACCCTGTTCTCGGCCGACGCGGAGACGGGGGAGCTCGTCCAGCTGACTTTCTATCCCGAATCCATGGCCGTCGTCGACGACGGCCGCAGATTGCAGATACGCAATCGCTTCGGCGTTTTCATGACGGAGCGCGGCTTCGGAGGCATCGCCCCTCTCCCCGGCATACCGTCGTTCACGCGGGGCTCCGCGATCCGGCCGGGCCGCCTCGTCGATTCCCGACCGTCTCCCGACGGCACGATGCTGCTGTTCCTGTCCCCTACGAGCCCCGCCAGGGGGAACCTGATACTCTTCGACCTGTTCAGGAATACCGAGACGGTCGTCGCCAAGGATATCGAGTACTCGGCCGACAGCTTCCCGGCGTCGTGGTCCCCCGACAGCCGCTACTTCGTCTACGACAAGGCCGCGGAGCTGTACTACTTCTCCACGGAGCAATCCCGTTCCGGCCGCATCCCCGACGAAAGCTGGCGCAAGATAGGCGCCGGAAGCATCCTGCAGGCCAGGTGGAGCGCTAACGGCAGCCTCTACCTGCTCCGCGACCGATCCATGTACCGCATCATGCCGCAGGAGTTCTTCACTCAGGCGATATACTCGGGCATCGTGCAGCCCGGCGTGCTGGTCGGCAAGGCGCCCTTCCCCTACGATTCCAACTTCGACTCGTTCTGGATATCGCCCGATGGCTCCAAGGTGCTGCTCTGCAAGGACGGCCGCAACATCTTCCTGTACCGGCTCGACCCCGACGACTTCGGGCGGGAGGCCGCGGTCACCGCGATGCCCTACCTGTTCCTGCAGGGCAATACCGTCGTAGACCAAGTACTGTGGCCTTCCAACGACGAGGTTACCGTATTCACCGCCTCCCTCAAGGACGGCAAGCGCGTATGCGGCGCGTATCGCGTAAAGGCGCCGGGACAGGGCGAGGAAGGGCTGTCGGCCGGATTCCAGTCGCTCGACGTCGCCGGAGCCACCGGCATCGCGCTGTCGCCGGACGAGAGCCGGGTCGCGATAGTCACGGCCGACGGCATCGTCGTCCGCCGCTATTCGAACTGGGCATCGGAGCGGTCGCTCTCGTCGCCGGGAGCGCTGCACGCCGTATGGATATCCCAGGACAAGCTGGCCATCGCCTCGTCCGGAGCCATCGAGACGGTCGAGCTCGCCGACGGCTCGCGAACGCTCGTCGCGCTCGGGCAGCCAGGCCGATACGGCTGGTCGGCCAGCGAACCGGGGACGGTAGTCCTCGAGACCTCCGGCGCGGCGTACAAGACCCCGGCGGTAGCGGCGGCGTGGACCCGCGCCGCGGACTTCGATCCGCGGCCGGCCTCCACGAGCTCGGCCAACTACCGCGTCTACCCGGACGTCTTCGCGTCGGGCTCGTACCTCAACACCGTCATGGTCCGATCCGCCAAGGGACTGGGCACCAGGAGCCTCCTACAGGCCCCCGCGCTCGCGTACGAGCCCTTCCCGGATAGGGACGAACCCCGCGAGCCGCTACGGTTCGACCACGGATCGAGGATACGGCGCCGCGAACTGTCGCTCGTGTTCAACGCCTACGACGGCGCCGAAGGCCTCGTCGGCATCCTGGACGCGCTCCGCGAGTACGGTATCAGGGCGACGTTCTTCGTCAACGGCGAATTCGTACGGCGGAACCCGGGCGCGACCCGGCTCATAGCCGAAAGCGGGCACGAGATCGGGAATATGTTCTTCAGCGTATTCGACGCGACCGATTCCCGATACCGGGCCGACGCGGAATTCATAAAGCGGGGTCTCGCGAGGACCGAGGACGAGTATTTCGCGGCCACGGGATCGGAACTCTCGCTGCTCTGGCATTCGCCCAACTACTCGACGAGCACGGACATGCTGGAATCTGCCGCCGAAATGAACTATACCTACGTCGGCAGGGACGTCGATCCGCTCGACTGGGTAGGACGATTCCAGGGAGTCCTTACGCAGGGGCTCTACTCCGACGCGCACGACCTCGTCGAGAGGACCGTCGCGGCTATAGCCCCCGGCTCCATAGTGCCGATACGGATCGGAATCCCGGACGGCGGCAGGGCCGACTACTTCTACAACGAGCTGCCGCTGCTCATCAACGCGGTGCTGGCCGAAGGCTACGAGATCGTCCCGGTCTCGGTACTGATGAAACACGCGGAATAGTCGCGGCACGTAGCCGCGTCGCGGCGTAAGGTTCCAGGGGGAAAGATGCTCGCCGATCGATTCAGGCTTACGATAGACGATCTGGACTACTCGATATCGGTCGACGACGCAGTCAGGCTCGACGGAGGAGCCTGGGGCGACGCGATCATCGGCCAGCCCCGCGCGCTCGAGGCGCTCGCCATCGGCACGGCGATCCGGGCCAAGGGCTATAACGTATTCGTCACCGGAGCCCCGGGCACCGGCAGGCGGACCGCGGTGATGAACACGCTATCGGCCTATACGCCTGTCAGGCTGGAACTCCGCGATCCTGCCTACGTCTACTGCTTCAAGGCGCCCATGGCGCCGCGCGCACTGTACTTCAAGGCCGGAGAGGCGGCCGCGTTCAAGCGCGACGTACACGCGTTCATAGAGAACGTCAAGAAACTCGTAGCGTTGCACGCCGAGTCCGGCGAGGCGAAAACGCGCAAGGAAGAGCTCGAGGCGGAATGGCAGGCCGTGGAAAACGGCAGGCTCGGAGCGTTCGAGGCGGAGCTCGCGACCGATGGCTTCAGGGTCGTACAGCTACAGGGCGACGAAAACCAGGCGACGACCGACATACTGCCGCTCAAGGACGGCGAACCGGTAGCCTTCGATGAGTTCCAGGCCGCCGCGGAGGCCGGCACCATGCCGGAAACCGAGTTCTCGTCGCTCCGGGAGCGCTACTTCTCCCACATGGACGCGATGAACCTGCTATTCATCGAGCTACGGCGCGGACGCGCCGACCTGGAAAGCAAGATCGTCGCGCTACGGACCCAAGCGCTGCAGCCCCTGGTCCACGCCGAGGTTCGCATCCTGGCCTCGCGCTACGACGACGAGAAGACGAACGATTGGATTCGCACGCTGGAAAGCGACGTGCTGTCGAGGCTCTACCTGTTCCAGCCGGAATCCGCCGAGCGCAAGCGCCGCTCCCCGCTGGCCCGGTACGGCGTCAACGTGCTGTCCGACAGAGGCGACGCCGCGGGGCCGCCCGTCGTATACGAGGCGAACCCGACCTACGCCAACCTGTTCGGCGGCGTCGAGCACGGCTCCGACGGCCAGGCGGACGGCAGGGCCGCGTACCTGCGCGTCAGGTCGGGATCCATCGTCAAGGCCGCGGGCGGCTTCCTCGTGATGCAGGCCGAGGACCTGATAGCCGACGATGAGGCCTGGACCGCCCTCAAGCGGGTCCTCAGGACCGGCAGGCTGTCGATCCAGCCCCAGTCGGGGCCTACGGGCCAGCTCGCGTCCATCAAGCCGGAACCGCTGGAGCTCGACGTCAAGGTCGTGCTGATCGGCGGCGAGATGACGTACGACGCCCTCTACAACGCCGACCCCGACTTCCAGAAGCTCTTCAAGATTTGCGCCGAATTCGACTCCACGATGCCCAGGAACGACGATTCGCTACGCGAGTACGTATCGTTCGCGCGGAAGATAACGCTGGAGGAAGGCCTCCTCGAGCCGTCCACGGACGGCATCGCGGCGATAGCGGAATACGGCATTCGGCTCTCCGGCTGCCGCGACCGGCTGTCCACCAGGTTCTCGAAGATAGCGGACCTGATACGAGAGGCCGACTACCGCGCGTCCATCGCCGGCAAGGCCGCCATAGACGCCGGCTCGGTCGTCGAGGCCGAGCGCATACGGTCCTGGCTCGCCGCGCTACCCGAGGAGAAGGTCGCCGACATGATCATCTCGGGAGAGATACTGCTCGAGGCGGAGGGGACGAGGATAGGCAGGGTCAACGGCCTCGCGGTGCACGATCGCGGCTACTACGCCTTCGGCCTCCCCGCCGTCATATCCGCGCAGGTCTCGCCGGGAGAATCGGGCGTCATCAACATAGAGGGCGAGTCGGGCCTGTCGGGAGAGATATACGACAAGGCGGTGCTGATAGTCGAAGGCTTCCTGCGGAGCCGCTACGCCCGCGACTTCCCGCTCGCCGTATCGGCCAGCATCTGCTTCGAGCAGTCGTACACCGCGATAGAGGGCGACTCCGCGTCGTCGACGGCGGTGTACGCGCTCTTGTCGGCCATCGCGGGCGTCCCGCTCAGGCAGGATATCGCGGTTACCGGGTCGATGAACCAGATGGGCCAGATCCAGCCCGTCGGCGGAGTGGCCGAGAAGGTCGAGGGTTTCTATCGGATATGCAAGCGGGCCGGGCTCACCGGTTCGCAGGGCGTGATGATACCGAAACAGAACATCGTCAACCTGACGCTCTCCAAGGACGTTCAGGACGCGATAGCGGCGGGGAAATTCTCGCTGTACGCCGTGTCGAACATCGACGAGGGCATAGAGGTACTGACGGACCGCGCGCCGGGCGCGATGGACGCGAACGGCAAGTTCCCCAAGGGCAGCTTCAACGGGCTCGTATCCGCCGAGCTCCTGCGCATGGCGGAAACGATAAAGGAATTCAACGAATGAAATCGACTATGGGGCATTCACGTCACGCGGACTACGCGGCGATCTTCATCGCTACCGTCCTTTCGGCGGCACTGGCGGCATCGTGCGGCGGGGCCGAGCCGACGGCATCGAAGACTCCGGCCGCCGGAACCGAGACGACCGCCCGGACGGTTACCCAGCCGGCGGCCGAGCCGACCGGGCAGCCATCCGCCCCCGCGGCCCCGTCCGCCGCTGCGACGGCGGAACGACCGGCCGGACAGGCGGCGACGTCGGCCGAAACGGCGGCGGAAACCGAAGCCTCCCCGGCAGCGCCCTCGGCGCCCGAGGCGCCCGCGAGACGCCTCGGCGAGATCGTCTTCGCGGAGGGAACCGTCACCGTCCAGCGCGCCGGCGCCTCGCCCGAGCGCGCCGACATCGGATCGGTCGTCCTCGCCTACGACGTGCTCGTCACCGGCCCCAAGAGCCGGGCCGAGGTCGACATAGGCTCGGGTAGCGCCGGAGGCGCCACGGTCAAGCTGGCGGAGAATACCGCATTCTACTTCGACACCGACGAACTCGACGCCGAACAGCGGAAGACGACCCTGCAGCTCCTGTCGGGAGCGCTCGCCATCAAGGTCGACCGCCTGGCCAACGGGTCGTTCTCGGTAGGGACCGACAGCGCCGTACTGGGCGTGCGAGGCACGGTATTCATCGTCGACACGGTACCCGACGGCGCCCTGCTCGTCAGCTGCGAGTCCGGAGCGGTATCCGTCTCGGATGGCGCATCGACGACGACCGCCAAGCCGGGGGCCGTCGTCGAGCTGACCGACGCCGTCGGCCTCAAGCTGCTGGCCGTTCAGCCCGAAGAGCTGGGCCCGTACCGAGGCGGCTGGAAGACCGACGCGTACAAGGCGTTCGCGCCAAAGGCTCTGTCGTACACCTCCGGCTACGCGGCGGCCATCGACGCCGGCAAGCCCGGATTCGAATCGGCGCTCGCCGCGCTCTCGGCCCAGGAGAAGACGCTCGACGAGTGGCGCAAGGCGCGGGCGGCGGGCAAAGAGCCCCGTTTCACCGACTGGATACCCGAGAAGAAGGCCGTCGCGGCGGTCCTGTTCGACTGCCTCAAGGCGCTGTTCTCGCTCGAGCGCCCGTACTACCGGCTAATCGAGCTCAAGACGCTTCACGACGCCGGTACCGGCGTCGGCACGCTCAAGGACGGCCGCTCAAGCGTCGCGTACTTCAAGTCGTTCGAGGCGTCGAACGCGAAGCTGGCGCTCGGCATGGCCCGGGTACGCGAGGCGCTCATGCTGTTCTCGTGGGCGTCCGCCGATAGCCCCGCGGGCGAGTTCTTCGGCTCCAAGGCGGAGAGCCTGGGAACCGGGGCGCTCATGCTGGGGGACTGAGCGACAGTCCGGATCGGCAGGACTAGAGTTCGGGCGCATGGCGATCTTCCAGCTGGGAACAATGACTGATACTCTCCACGATCCTGATAATTCCGGATTGTTATTCAGGGAAATTTATTGTATCCTCTACTAGAATCCTTTTAATAATGTAAAAAGACTTCTCAGGAGGATCCCATGAAAAAGCCCTTCGTGGCTTTAGGTCTTTCCATATCCTTTGCACTACTAAGCCTCGGCATTATCGGCATGTGCCTACCGAGGATGCCCGGCATCCCTTTCCTGCTCTTATCCGCGATCGTCTTCATGCATAGCTCGCCGTCGTTCATCTCCTGGTTCCATAAAACGCCCAAAACAGACAGCTTCATAGTCGACTTCATCAAAGAACGATCGATGACGCGGCGCAACAAGATCAAGGTATTAACCGTCACCTCGCTGATGCTCGTCGCGCTCTTCTTCGCCTTCGATTCAATAGTTGCGCGGATCGTCATCGTCGCGGCAGCGGCGGCGAAGTACTTCTTCTTCTACTTCTGCGTATACACCAACGTCGAGGCGGGGCACGGCCTGACGAAGGAAGAAGCCGAGGGAGACGAATAGGGAACGCTTGCCGGTCCCTTGCCGCGTCGGCGATTCTTGCTATAGAATTGCCTATGGACCATCGCGCGGCCGCGTTCGCGGCCTCCTTCCCCTACTCCTCCCCATTCGTCGAGGAGCGCCGGGGTCTGACGGAGCCCCGCGAGGCGTCCCGCCTGCATAGACGCTTCCGCTCATGCCGCGCGCGCGGCGACCACTACAGCATCGGAGATACATCATGGACCGCAAACGAATACTCACGGGCGACCGCCCCACCGGGAAGCTCCACATCGGCCATTACGTCGGGAGCCTGGCCAACCGCGTCAGGCTGCAGGACGAGTACGAGTGCTTCTTCATCATCGCCGACCTGCACACCCTGACCACCAAGCCGGAGAAGGCGAATATAGAGGCGCTCGCCGACAACGTGCGGTCCGCCGCCCTCGACTACCTGGCCTGCGGCATAGACCCGGCCAAGAGCGTCATATACCTGCAGTCAGCGGTCCCCGAGGTCGTCGAGCTGTCCCTGTTCTTCCAGAACCTCATAACCGTGCCCCGCCTTTCGCGCGTCCCAAGCCTCAAGGAAATGGCCCAGGGCGCCGGCATCGAGGAGATGCCCTTCGGGCTCCTCGGCTATCCGGTGCTGCAGGCGGCCGACATACTGCTGCCGCGCGCCCACCTCGTGCCCGTCGGCAAGGACAACGTCGCCCACGTCGAGGTGACCCGCGAGATTGCGCGCCGCTTCAACTACCTGTACGGCGACACCTTCCCGGTACCCGACGTCCTCGCGTCGGAATACGGATCGCTCGTCGGGACCGACGGCAACGCCAAGATGTCCAAGTCCCTCGGCAACGCCATCTTCCTGTCCGACGACGCCAAAACGGTCGAGAAGCGCGTCATGTCTATGTATACCGACCCGAATCGCGTCAGCGCCGACGTGCCCGGCACGGTAGAGGGCAACCCGGTATTCCAGTACCACGACGCCTTCAATCCGGACAAGGCCGAGGTCGAAGACCTCAAGGCGCGATACAGGGCCGGCAAGGTCGGCGACGTCGAGGTCAAGCAGAAGCTGGCGAAGGCCCTCAACGAGTTCCTGGACCCGATACGCGAGCGCCGAGCCCATTACGAGTCGCAGTCCGGTCTCGCCGACGAGGTCGTCTACGACGGCACCATGCGCATGCGCGAAGAGGCAAGGGCCACACTCTCGGCCGCCAAGAAGGCGATGGGTATATCGGCCGTCTGGAACCGAATTTCCAGGAAGGCCGAAGACGCAAAAAAGAAGCGGGCGAAGGCAGAATAGGATAACGGAGAGGACAAGAGGAAAAGACGGGGCTCGGCGACTGGTCCTACGGGGCGGTCGCGGGGACGACCATGACGCCGGGCGCCGGATGCTTCGTAAGCACGCGGTGCCCGGTCTCGGTAACCAGCACCATGTGCTCGCATCTCGACGATAGCGAATGGTCCCGCGTTCGCGCGTTCCATCCAAAGCCCTCCGAGACGACGCCGCGCCGTCCCGCGTTTATCATGGGTTCTATGCACAGGATCATGCCGGGCTCCAGCTCCATCTCCTCTCCCGGCATACCGTAGTTCAGCACCGACGGGCCCTCGTGCATCGCCGTGCCGATGAAATGACCGCAGAACTCCCTGACGACCGAGAAGCCGCTCGATTCGGCGCGGCTCTGGATCGCGTAGCCTATATCGCCGAGCGTCGCTCCGGGCCTTACGACGGCGATGCCGTCGCATAGGCATTCTTCCGCGACGGCCATGAGGCGCGAGGAGGCCGCGTCTACGACCCCGACCCCGACCGTCTTGGAGACGTCGGCGAAATATCCGCCCCGTTCTATCACCAGGTCGACGTCGACGATGTCGCCGAGTCCGATGACGGTATCGTCGGGGATACCGTGGGTCACCGTGTCGTTCACCGATATGCAACTGACGGCGGGAAACCCGTGGTAGCCCTTGCTCGGCCCTTCGACGCCGTGCCGCGCGAGCAGCTGCTCGATCTCTGCGTCGAGCCGCCTCGTCGTCATTCCCGGCCTGATACGGTCGATGCTCTCCTCGAGTATCCGCGATATCAACGACGCCAACCGGCTAATCTCCCGGATCTGCCGCTCCGACTTAACGAGTCCCATACGTCCGTCCTTCTATCGATCATGGATCGATCGGCGTCTATCCCTTCGCGAGCTCAGCGACGGAACAGGATAGAGCCCGCGAAATGCTTCCAGTCCATCGCTCGAACGCCGGCGCCGCGCGCATACGAGAGCAGGCCTTCGTCGTCGGTGACGAGCAGGTCGCAGCGGGCGTCGGCCGCGGCCGCTATCATCCTGTCGGGCTCGTGCCGGTCGGCGCGCGCCGGCGTCGCGCGAACCGACGCGGCCGACACGCGCGCGCAGAGGCTGTCGGCCAGCGCCAGGTAGCGGCCGCGCCGCGCCTCGTCGGGTATAGCCTCCAGCTGGGCTATCTGTATCTCCGAGACGAGGAGCCGCAGGTCGCGCCGCTCGGCGAGCTCGGACGCCGCCTCGGGGTCGGCGTCGAGCCGGTCGAAGGCGTTCGTATCGAGCATGACGCGCAGGTATCGTCCCCCGCCCACGGATCTACCCCCGTAGCGGCGACAGCTCGTACAGGAATACGGCGGCCGCCTGCGAGACGTTGAGGCTCTCGACCGAGCCAGCTCCGTCTATGCGCGCGAGGGCCGAGCAGGCGGACCGCACGGGCGCCGACAGGCCGGTCTCCTCGTTGCCGAGCACGAGCGCGGCGGCCCCGCGGACGGCTCGGGCGTCGGCGATGGAAGCGGCGCCGCGATGGTCGGCGCCGATAGTCGGGATGACGCCGCGGCAACGGGCGACGAAGCGCGCCGCCGACTCGTCGGCGTAGACGGGGATACGCTCGAGGGCGCCGCGGGCCACGCGATACGCGCTGGTCGAAAGCCGCGCCGCCCCGTCGTCGCGGCCTATGACGAGGGCGGTCCAGCCGAAGAACGCGGCGGACCGGGCTATCGAGCCGAGATTATGGTCGTCGCCCACGCGGTCCAGGGCTACCAGCCTGGCGCCGGAGCCGGCCCACGAGGCGACGAGCGCGTCCGTGACGACGGCGGGCGGCGTATCCTCGACCATAGCGACGACGCCCTGATGGTGAGCGGTACCCGACAGCTTCTCGAGTTCGTCGGACGCGACGAGGCGGTACGGCCGCCTTAGAGCGGCGAGCCGCTTGCACAGGCCGCCGAATTCCTTCGAGCGATCCTCGGCGTAGAAAAATCGCCTAACGGCGTCAGGCCTGACGGCGGCGAGCGCCCGTACCGATTCCAGCCCGCATATGGCGAGTTCCCGGCGTTGCGTATTCTTCACGGCTACAGGATACCGAGGCGCGGCCCGCTATACAAGCGAGCGCGATGACTCATACGACGACGACCTCGCGGACGCCCTCGCGTAGCGCTATTGCCGCGAGCGCGCCCATCGTCGCGTCGTCAGGCGTCGGAAGCCCCCGCCACGCGGCGCGCACGCCCTGCGGGCGGAACCGTATGATCTTGTACCGGGCGCCCGAGCCGGCCGCTACGAGCGTCCGGGCCGTCTCCCGCACCGTCAGCGCCGCGTCGAACTGCCCCGGGACGACGACGGTACGGACCTCGTACAGCTTGCCGGCCGCGGCGAGGAAGCGCAGGTTAGCGACGACGGCCCGGTTAGGGGCGCCGGTCAGCGCGCGGTGCTCGGTCTCGTCCCAGGCCTTAACGTCCAGCATGAACCCCTCGGCGGCCGCGACGACCCCGGGCAGCGACGAGAAGTCGGCTGAGCCGTTCGTATCGACCAGGCCCGGCAGCCCGGCGGCCCGCGCCTCGACGAGCAGCGCCTCGAGGAAGGCCGGCTGGAGGCCGCATTCTCCGCCCGATACCGTGACGCCGCTCAGGAACGGCTTGTAGCGATCGATTGAGGATAATACTTCCGCGACGGTCATCGAGACCGCCTTCGGCGACGAACCGTGAGGGCAGGCCGCGATACAGGCGCCGCAGGAGACGCAGCGCGCGGCGTCCCAGCGGACGCGGCCCCCCTCGAGGCTCAGGGCGCCCGCCGGGCAGGCGGGGACGCATAGCCCGCAGTGTACGCAGAGGGCGCGCGTCTCGGGATTGTGGCAGTAGCGGCAATCGAAGTCGCAGCCCTGCAGGAATACGACCGCCCGGTTGCCCGGGCCGTCGACCGCGCTGAACGGCAGGATCTTCGCGACGACGCCGCGCGCGACGACGCCGCGCGCGACGTCACCGCGTGCGATATCGGTCACGGGCGAAGCCGGCGCTCGAGGACGCCGAGGTTGTTGACGGCATTACGGCCGAGCGCCGTCGTGTCCTGCAGCGACGCCTCGCCCCGGCCGAGCCTCTCCATCTCCGAGCGCTTGACCAGGTAACCGGTGATGCGTACGACGTCCGCGTCGGCGGCGTAGGCGCTGAAATAGCGCAGGCCGCTCGCGAGCGCGCCCTTTGCTATATCGAGCAGGTGGAGGGGATTAGCCCTGGCCGTAGGCTCGAACGCGAACACGTCGCCTATGCCGCTCGGGAAGAACGCATGGAACGGCGCCGACCGCAGGATATGATCCGCGAGCTCGGGTTCCTCGCCTATCGGGATGCGGCATCCCGGGCTGACGCCGCGGTCGCTGTCGATACCCACCTGCGCATGCAGGAGGTAGCGCCCCCCGTTAGCCGCGAGGAGCGGATTCCGGTGCGCGGCCACCCGCGCGGATATGCGCTCGATGATCTCGAGCCCCAGCGCGTCCGCCTCCGCGTCCCTGCCGAAGCGCTTGCCGTCGCCGAAGGCGTTCACCGCCTCCGCCAGCCCTACGAGCCCGAACATCGCGCTGAACCGGCCGGCGTCAATCAGGCCTTCCTTTACGAGGAAGCTCGACTCGAAGAATCCCGACTCCTCGATCAGGAAGCGTACGCGCTCGTCCATGTACTCGAGCTGCCTGGCCACGGCGTCTGGCAGCACGCGGCCCGAGAAATCGTCCAGGCCCCGGGCGAGCGGCGCGAGCGCGGCCAGGTTGAGGCGTACCAGCGTGCACGAACCGCCGCCCTTGGGGAGGCCGTTGTAGCACGACGCTACCGCGTAGTCGCCCAGGCCCATCGCCTCGAACTCCGCTGCGAACATGCGGTGGTTGGCGAAGCTAGGCTTGGCCACGTCGAGCGCGACCGAGGCCGCGAGCAGCGCGAAGTCGTCGGGCGTCCGGTCCGGGTCGTACTTGAGGCTGAGGTTGGGGACGGCGTTCTTCTGCTCGCGCGTCAGCTCCAGGATCAGCCGCCCGGCCGTCGTCGCGTCCGGTCCTATGTCGGCGTGGCAGAAGGAATCGTTTATGGTCCTGTCTATAGACAGGAGGAACAGCCCTATCGCCTTGCGCGCCTCGGCCTCGTCCTCGACGAACGGCTCGAGGAGCGCGTCGATGTCGCCGAGATAGACGGGGAAGGTCGTGATGCTGGGAACGTGGCGATACAGGATCAGCAGCGCCGCGGTCGCCTCCCAGATATCGCGCGGAGGCTCGAGGCCGAGGAAGGCCGAGCCCCGGCGCATGAAGCGCTCGTAGTCGGGCACGATGTATCGCGGGCGATACGGCGCCGAACCCTCGAAGAGATCGCAGATGACGCCGGAGTCGCGGTATACCTGCAGCTCCGCGCCGATGCGGAGCGGATTCTCGGTGGATTCGCCTACCTTGGCGAGCCCGGCGACCTTCTGCTGATAGGTAAGGGTCCTGTCGGTGATGACGGCGAGGCCTGGATTCATGGTTACACTCCCTGATCGAGACGTTAGGCTCTGGAAGTTAACCGCGCCGGTTTTGACGTCGGACAACAGTCCGCCGCTCTGGATTGCGCTCCGCGACGATGGACGCGCGTGCTAACCGGGGTTCTTTATCGCGACGACGCGCGATGTTGCGTAGAATTATACCGTCTCGGCAAGGATACGGCAAGCGGCCCCAACGGAGCGAACGCTATACGAGGAGCGAGCCGCGGAACGCCCTGGCGCCATAATACGATTCGGCTCCGTTGTGGTAGGTGAAGACGCGGCCGTAGCGGCGATCGCAGAAGATAGCCCCGCCGAGATTCCTGATAGCGGTCGGCGTCAGCACCCAGCTCGAGGTCTTCACGTCGAATTCCCCGAGCGCCTGCAATTCCCGGTATTGTTCCTCGGTCAATAGTTCGACGCCCATCGCGGCGGCCATATCGACGGCGTTATTCTCCGGCTTATGCTCTTTCCTCGATTCCAGGCCCGCTCGGTCGTAGCAGACGCTTCGGCGGCCCTTGGGGCTCTCGGCGGAGCAGTCGAAGAACAGGAACCTTCCGGTCTCCGCATCGACGCCGACGACGTCCGGCTCGCCGCCCGTCCTCTCCATCTCGTCGAGCGACCATAGCTTCTCCGGCTTAGCCTCGAGGCTCGCCTGCACGAGCGGCCATGCGAGGCCTGCATGCCTATCGCCGTTATCGCTGAATCGCTCCTTCAGAATGACGAGCAGCTCCGCTCGCCGTTTCTCGTCCAGTCGCCTGGTTCCTTCCATCGTATCGTGCTCCTTAAGGAAGTGATCTGTGATCAAGATAGCGTATCTTCACTGATTACTGATTACTGATTACTCCTCCCTACTACGCGCCTACGCCAGTAGCCCCAGACCGCGGGCGGCGTTCTCGGCGCAGCGGCGCTTGAGCTCGGATACGGAGCGGACGGAGCGGTACGCGGAGTGGTCGGTAAGGACGACGTTCGGGGCCGACAGCAGGGGATGCCCGGGGGGCGGAGGCTCGATGTCGAGCACGTCGAGGCCGGCCCCGGACAGGCGGCCCGACTCCAGGGCGCGCGCCAGCGCGTACGGGTCGACGAGGCCGCCGCGGGCCGTGTTGACGAGGAAGGCGCCGCGCTTCATACGGGAGAAGGCCGCTTCGCCGAACAGGCCGGTCGTCTCGGGCGTCAGCCGCAGGTGCAGCGAAAGGAAGTCCGATTCGGCGAGCACCTCGTCGAAGGACGCGGCGCGGAGCTCGACGCCCAGCGCCGCGGCTTCCCGACCGAGGGCGGCTTCTATCTTCCGGGGCGAGAGGCTAGGACTCCAGGCGATTATCCTGGCGGGTCGGAGACCGAGTACGGCGCGCGCGAAGGCGCGACCGGAGCCGCCGAACCCCGCCACGCCGACGGTGGAACCGGTTATAGACCGTTGAGGAGCGATCGCGTTCCAGGCCCCCGCGCGGACGGCGGCGTTACGCTCCGGTATACCGCGGGTCAACGAGAGCAGCAGGCCCAGCGCGTGCTCCGCCACCTCCGCGTCGCAGTAGCCGGGTACGTTCGCCACGGCGATGCCGCGGGCGGCGCAGGCCGCTACGTCGACGCTGTCGAGGCCGATGCCGTACCGCGAGACGACTCGGCATCGCCTCATCGCGGCTATCGCGGCGGCGTCGACGGGCGCCATGTTCGCGAGCACGGCGTCGGCGTCGGCGCAGGCCAGGGCCACGTCGGCGGAGCTAACGCACGACGCCACGCGCAGCTCGACGCCGAGCGGGCCGAGCACGGCCAGTTCCTCGGCCACGCCGCCGAAACGGTCGTCGGTGATGACGGCGAGAAGGCGCCGCGGCATCAGGATTCCTTGTCCAAGAGCGTATCGAGGAATTCGTGGCTGGAGCGCAGGGACCCGAAGACCGCGTGCGTCTCCTTGACGTTGGCGCTTATAGACTCGAGGGAATGCAGGCCGTCGCCCAAGGCGACGGTCTCTTCCTTGATGGCCCCCGATATTTCCTGAAGGAAGCGCCCGGCCTGCTCGAGGCTGCCGGCGTTCTCGTCGGAATTGGCCCTGACCTCGGCGAACGACTCGCGGAAACGGGTGAACAGGGACACGAACTCGTCCATGCGGGCGACAATGTCGCCGACGGCGCCCGACAGCTCCCCGAGGCTCGAGTCGATCTGCCTCGCGAAGTCGCTCGTCTGGCCGGCGAGCGTGCGCACCTCGTTGGCTATGATGCGGAAGCCCTTGCCGACGGAGCCGGCGCGGGCCGCCTCGATGGAGGCGTTGATAGCCAGGATATTGGTGCGGTCCGAGACGTCCTGGATGGCGCTGGTGATTCCGGCCACGCCTTCGGTCTTGGCCTTGAGCGCGTCGAACATCGAGCCCAGGCTCCTGGCCACGGCGACGCCGCGCTCGACGTCGCCCATGCGCGCGGTGATACCGGACGCGAGGCCCGCGTTGCCGCCGAGCACGTCGGCCATCATCGCGTCTATGCGCTCGGCGTTGGCCGAAGTCGAGCCGCTCGTCGCGCGTATCTCCTCGAAGGCCGCGACGACCGCGGACAGCCCCGACTCTATCTGGTCCATGGAGTCGTCGAGAATCTCCATCGAGTGCCGGGTTATGGACGAAAGCACGACGCCCTTGTTGTAGCCGACCGTGAATCGCCGTATGGCCTCGGCGTAGTTTGAAGCGGTTTCGTCGGCCACGGCTACATCCTGTACAGCGCGTCGAGATCGTCGACGCCGCAGCGTAGCCCGGCCAGCCAGTCGAGGAAGGCGCCGACGGACTCTCCGCGGTACACCGCGCCGTGCTGGGGCGCGATCATGGCGGGGGACAGCCTGCGCGCGTTGTCCGCCCAGCGCCTGGTCGCCTCGTTGGAGGCCATAAGCCGCTTATGGAAGCCCTCGACATAGCTGAGGTGGGCCTTGAAGTCGTCGACGAACAGGGTCTCGGCGCCCTCGGGGAAGACCGCTCCGCCAATGTCGCCGGAGAATAATACGCCCGCGCGCCGGTCGAAGAGCGAGAACGCGGCCGGGGAATGCATATAGTGGGACGGTACGAAGACCAGCTCGGCGCCGGAGCCCAGCCTCAGCGACTTGCCCGAGGCCTCTATGGACGCGATGCGCGCCTGGTCGACGACGCCGAAATGCGGAATGAAGCGTATCCAGAGGTCGGCTATGTATATCCTGGCGGAGGTCACGCCGAGCCACAGCGCTATCCCGCTGGACACGTCGGGATCCTGGTGGGAAAAGAAGATAGCGTCGATGTTCTCTATCGATATATATCGGCTGACCGCGGCGACGACGCCGGGGAACAGGTGCACGCCGCCCGGATCGAGGAGGACGCCTCGCCCCTTGTCGACTATCAGGTACTGTATAGTCTGGACCACGCCCTTCTTACCGCGCGATCCCGCGCCGAGACGGATGAAGCGATGGTCCCCGTCGTCGTACAGGATTACGTCGTTCGATTCCTTACTTGCTGCCATGCTTCCTCCGATCGTACGAATATATATACGGAACGAGCGCTTTGACCATAGCCGAAGGCGGGGAGTATACTCGCCGGAGACGTCATTCCCGATCGGAGGGCCCTTGGTATGGCTGACCGCGTATCGATACGGGCAAGGATAGCAGGCCTGACCGCAATCACTATCGCCTGCGGACTGGCTGGCTATGCGCTCGGGCCGACGACGGCGGCGATAGCGGCCGCCGCCGTCTTCGTCGCCGTCGCGATAGGCCTCTGGAACACGACGCCTATCCTGTTCCGGCCGAACCCGCGCTACTCCACGCCGTCTCCCGACCGTCTGCGATGGCCCGAGGCGGCGCCCATAGCGCCGTCGGGCAGGAACGGGCGCCTGCTCTTCTGCGTGCACGGCTTCCCGTCGACCCCAGCGGACTACCGCAAGGTGATAGCCGCGTCCGAAGCCAGGGGTTGGGACCTGGCCGCGCCGTTGCTACCCGGCTGCGGGACCCTCCCGCGAGACCTGCGCGGTACCGAATGGAGCCAGTACCTCGCGGCTATACGCGACGAATGGGCCGCTCTCCGGCCACGCTACGAACGGGCCTGCCTCGTCGGCGCGTCGATGGGCGGCTCGCTGGCGCTGGCGCTGGCCGAGGAGACCTGCGCGGACGCCGCGCTCGCGCCGGACGCGATAGCGACGATAGGCACGCCGGCCGTGCTCAACGCGTGGCTCAGGCACGGCCTCGTCATGAACCCTCTCCTCTACCTGGCCCGGACGCTCGGCGCGTTCGTCCCGTCCATCGGCGCCGAGCTACCCGATCCGGAGCGGCGGGGAGAGGACGGCGACGAAGGCTGGAAAGGCTACCTGGGCGTCTACCCCAGGCAGGCCTACACCATGCAGATCGGCCTGCGCGCGATGGAGCGGCGGCTCGGGCTGGTCACCTGCCCGGCACTCGTCTGCCACGCCCGCGGGGACAGGATGGTCGACTTCCGGAACGCGGGCGTCATCGAGTCGGGGCTCGGCTCGAGCGATATCGAGGCCTACGTCGCCAACATGGACTCGTTCGGCCACATGCGGCACAACCTGGTCATATACGACAGCCAACGCGACCGCGTCTGGGCGCGAATGCTGGATTTCTTCGAGCGGCGCGTAGCGCGTTGAATTACAGGGAGGAAGAGTCATGGTAAGAGGCGAGGACGGATGGTTCGTAGACGAGAACGGCAGGAGGCTACTCTTGCGCGGCTGCAACCTCGGCGGCGACTGCAAGACCCCCTACCGCCCGCGGAACGAGCTGCCGACCCTGGAGGAATTCCGCGATTTCCGCGGCGCCAGTTTCGTCGGGAGGCCGCTACCCGAGTCCGAGGCGCCGGAGCACCTGGACAGGCTGGCCCGCTGGGGCTTCAACGTCGCGCGCCTCCTCGTCACGTGGGAGGGCCTCGAGCCGGGAGGCCCCGGACGGTACGACGACGCCTACTACGACTATATCGAGCGCATCGTAGCGCTGGCCGCGGAGCGCGGCGTCAGGCTGTTCGTAGATCCGCACCAGGACGTCTGGAGCCGCTGGACGGGCGGCGACGGAGCTCCCGCGTGGACGCTGGACATGGTCGGATTCGATATAACGCGGCTGCATCGTTCGAGCGCGGCCTTCGTGCATGAAGAGGCGGGGGACCCATATCCGTCGATGCGCTGGCCGGCGAACTATTCCAGGCTCGCATGCCAGACTATGTTCACGCTATTCTTCGCCGGCGACGACTTCGCGCCCGGACTGCGGCTGGACGGCGCCGATTCGCGCAGCTTCCTGCAGGGTAGTTATATAGCCGCGATAGCCAGGCTCGCCGGGAGGCTCGCCCGTTACGACGCGGTCATCGGCGTCGATACGCTCAACGAACCGAACGACGGCTATATCGGCCTATCCGACCTGTCGACGCTACAGCGATCAGTCTCCAAGTCGGGACCGATGCCCAGCCCCTTCGCGGCGATGGCGGCCGGCTCGGGCTACCCGACCGACGTCGACGTCTACGGCGTCAGGGGACTGGGCCAGAAGGTCGTCGGCAGGGCTACGCTCGGCGAGCACGGGCTATCCGCGTGGAAGGACGGCGCCGAGTGCGTCTGGCGCAGGGAGGGCGTCTGGGACGTAAGCTGCGGCAAGCCCGTGCTCAGGAAGCCCGACCATTTCGCGAAGGCGGGCGGCGCCGAGCCGCACTTCGCCAAGGATTACCTGCGGCCGTTCGCCAGGCGCGTAGGGGAAGCGGTATCGAAGGCGGCCGGCGCCGGCCGCTTCATGCTGTTCATCGAGAGCGTGCCGACGGTCGCGAGCCCGCATTGGAGCTCGGAGGACACCGCGGCCTCGGGCGTCGCCGGGGCCGCCAACGCGGGCCACTGGTACGATAGCGTGACGCTGTTCCTGAAGCGTCGCCTGCCTTTCGTCGCGTACGACCAAGAAAAAAGCCGCGCCATACTGGGAACGCGCGCCGTCAGGCGCTATTTCTCCGAGCACCTGGGCAGGATCAAGCGCCGAGGCCTCGTCGATATGGACGGGGCGCCGACGCTCATAGGCGAGTTCGGCCTGCCGTTCGATATGGATGGCGCCAAGGCCTATGGCACGGGCGACTATCGCGCCCACGTAAAGGCCCTGACGTCGTACTACGACGCGATAGACGAGAACCTACTGTCGGCGACCATATGGAACTACACGGCCAGCAACATCCACGCTCGCGGCGACGGCTGGAACGGCGAGGACCTTTCTATCTGGTGCAGGGACGACTACGACGCGGGCCGTAGCGAGACGGGCGATCCGGCCGACGCAGGAGGACGGGCGCTCGCCGGCTTCGTCAGGCCCTACGCGCGGGCCGCGGCGGGCAGGCCCGTCGCGATGAGCTTCGACCGGAGGAGCGGCCGCTTCGAATTCGAATTCGAGCCCTGGAAGTCCGGACCGGGCCAGGCGGCCATCACGGAGCTATACGTGCCCGAGGTCCAGTATCCCCACGGATTCTCGGTTCGGATAAGCTACGGCGCGCATACGATCGAGGACAGGCCGGGGCACGCGCTCGTGCTGATAGAGGCGGACCCGGGCGCGAGGCTCTGCCGCGCGGTCGTCGAACGAGTCCGGGCCTGACCGGAGACCCGGACCATCGGCCTATCGATCGCCGCTCGGCTTCTTGGGCCCGCGAGGAGCCCTGGAAGGCTTGCGGCCAGGCGCGTTGGCGCTCGTCCGGTCCGACGGCCTGTCTCCGTCGCGGGAGGGCCTTCCCCGAGCGGGCTTCCCCCCGGCCGGCCTGTCTCCCTTCGGCCTATCGACGGCCTGCCTCTCGGCCAGCGCGACCTTCCATGGATGGCCGCCTCGTCCCGGACGATCGGGCCGGACCTTCTTGGCCGGCGCGGCACCGCCCTTCGCGGAGGGGCCCTTCGCGGCGGCCGGCTTCTCGGATGCCGACTTCTCGGACGTCGGTCGCTCGCCCGAGTCGGCGGAACGGGAAGGCGAGCGCTCTTCCTCGGGATTCCAGAAACCGTCCTTCCAGTTGAAGCGCCCGGACTCGGCCAGAACGACCCCGTCGCGAGCGGCGGCCATCACCCGTTTGTATACCTGCTTCTTCAGGTCGATGAAGCTGAAATCGAGTATGAACTTGGTCGCGCCGTCCTTCTTGATGAAGGGGATGCGGTCGACGAGCGAGAACGGCTTTATCGGTATAACGACGGAGCCGTCAGGCGACGAG
This sequence comes from Spirochaetae bacterium HGW-Spirochaetae-3, assembly GCA_002839315.1. GTDB lineage: Bacteria > Spirochaetota > Spirochaetia > Treponematales > UBA12059 > SZUA-370. Next base: position 171,212 of record PGXV01000007.1, on the reverse strand, counting down.
ACGAGCTCGTAGTCGTCGCCCTCGCGGTCGCGGAAGAATCGCAGGTCGAAGCGCTCGCCGAGGTCCGACCTGATCGTGAACAGCTGCGGGTACGCGAATACCGTCGGGAAGAGGCTCTTGCCGGGTACCGTCTCGGCGATCTTGCCGAGGGCCTGCTTGGATATCTCCAACGGCGGCACGATGAAGTCGGCGCCGTTACCGAGCAGGAACGCGGCCGCCCAGGAGTTGAAGGCGTACATCCACGGCCCCGCGATGATCGTCACGTCCCGGCCCTTGAGTAGCGCCAGGTGGCCCAGGTTGTTGGCGACGAAGACGCGCTGTCCCTTGGCGATCCAGTAGTCGAGCTCTTCGGCGAGCCACGCGGCGTCTCCCTGGGGGAAGTACGGCTCGAGCCACAGCACCAGGGAATCGCGCTTGAACGGCGTCTCCTTCTCGTGGCGGCGCAGGAGCTCGGCGTTCTTCCGCGACAGGCGGAGGATGGCCTTCTCGGGGCGGTCGGCGAGTATGGTATGAAGGTCCTGCACGCGGCTGACCATCGAGTAGAGGCCGTCGGGCAACGCGGCGAGCCGATTCTTCGGGATCGCGGGGAACTCCGGCCGCGGGGCCTTGTCGTAGCTCGGGAAGCCGTGGTACTTGGCCAGCGACGACGGCAGCACCGGTTTGTAGCGGCGGGACATCGACTTGGTCTGGACGAGGTACACCTCGTCCTCGGGGCCGAACTCGCCGTCGACCTGCAGGTACAGGCCGTCTATCTTCTCCATCACGCCGCGGACGCGGGCGGTCGTGCGTCCCGTGTCGCCGTGGGAGTGCACGCGTATCGAATCGCCCTCGGCGATGCCTTCGAAGCCGCGGACGAGTAGCCAGCGCTTCTCCTCGAACACGCGGACGACCTTGACCTTGCCGAGCGATATACCGGTGCCGCCGGCCTGGTCGGGCCTTATATAATCGGGAGCGGCCGAGCCGTCGAACCAGAACGTCGTCTTATGCCTGGCGAAGTCGCCGCGCAGCATCGCGGTAGCCTTCGAGGCCGCGCGCTCGGGGTCGAAGCGCCAGTTGTCCAGCATGTAGCGGTACGCCGCGACGACGGAGCCGACGTACTCGGAACTCTTCATCCGGCCCTCTATCTTGAACGTATCGATGCCCGCCTCGACGAGCGCCGGCACCTTCTCCACGAGCTGGAGGTCGTCCGGGCTGAAGAAGTAGCCGTCGCGGCTCTCGTCGGAGAACAGGCGGCGACAGGCCTGGGTGCACGCGCCTCGATTGGCGGAACGGCCGCCGAGGTAGCTGGAGAACAGGCAGACGCCCGACGCGCTGACGCACAGCGCGCCGTGCACGAAGGTCTCCAGCTCGACGTTGGTCTCCTGGCGCACGCTCTTGAGCTCCTCGAAGGACAGCTCGCGCGACAGCACGACGCGCTTGAACCCAGCCTTGGACAGGAGGTTGGCGCCGGCGGCGGTGCCGACGTTCATCTGGGTCGACGCGTGCAGCTTGAGCCCGGGGAAGTTCTCCTGCGCCATCTTCACGACGCCCAGGTCCTGGACGATGATGCCGTCCGGCCCCACGCGCTCGAGGTATTGGAGCAGCTGGTACATCCGGTCGGCCTCGCGCTGCTCGAACACCGTATTGACGGTGACGTATAGCCGCTTGCCCATCTTGTGCAGCGATTCGACCGCCGCCTCGAACTGGCTGTACGCGAAGTTACTGGTGCGCATGCGCGCGTTGAAGGTCTTGAGCCCCAGGTAGACGGCGTCGGCGCCTTCGCCTATGGCGGCGTCGAGGGCCTCGGGGTTGCCCGCCGGGGCGAGTAGCTCGGCGGTTGTATTTGGCATGGTCGTTAATCCTCTCAGGGAATCGGTACTCGGCCTACGGCGTTCGCCTTCGGTGTCGACGACGGCCCCGCGGGGCCTATCTATTCGTTTCGCCGGCCAAGGGGCGGGCGGCAGCGTGACGAGCCCCGCTCAGGCGGGACGGGCCGAGACATCAAGATACTACGATAAAGGCCGGAATGTATAGGGAAGAGCGCGGAGACCGTCCGGGCGCGCCGCTATTCGAGGGTCCTGGCTATCCTGAAGCCGATCCCGGGATCGGCTTGGGTCGGCCGATCGCAGCTCCGGGCCCAGACCGTCGCGTGCGCGTCGGCCTCGTGGTAATTACCGCCGCGCCTGACGCGCCTCGCCCCGTATCCGCCGGCCGCGTCCCGGTATTCGGCTCCGGGCGGATCGACTTCGGGGCTCCTGGAATAGTAGTCGTCGTCGTACCAGTCGTTGCACCATTCCCAGACGTTGCCGCTCATGTCGTAGGCGCCGATCGCGTTCGGCGCCTTCCCCTCGACGGGCCTAGGGGCGTCGAGGTCGCCGAACCAGGCGACGTCTCCTGCCGACGCCGAGCCGGCGTAATCGAAGGCCTCCGTACCGGCGCCTCGCGCGGCGTACTCCCATTCCGCCTCGGTCGGCAGGCGATACCCGTCGGCCTCCGGGTCGAACTCGAAGCCGGTGGAACTATAGTAGGGACGAAGACCGGCCGCCTCGCTCAGATAGTTGCAGAACCGGGTCGCGTCGGCGTACGAGACGTTGACGACGGGCATAGGGCCTCGGCCGCGCCCGTCGTCGCCGGGAGGGACCGCCCCTGACAACCCGCAGAACGCGTCGTACTCGTCGAAGGTGACTTCGTGCCTCAGCAACGCGAAAGCGCCGGAGACGGTAACGGCGTGCGCAGGCGCCGCGTCGGAGGGACCGCCCCCGTATCCCATCATGAAGGCCCCCGACGGGACGGTCACCATGGACGACTCGATACGCCCGACGAGGTCCCCGGCGGCGTCGCCGCATGACGCGAGCGCGATCGAGGCCGTCGCGACTATCGACAACGCGGTCCGCGAAGACGCTTTCCTTTCCCTTTTCATCATCGCCTCCGAACCAGAGACATGCTGACGATAACCATAGAAAATCCACCAGCGTTTGCAAGGGCGAAACGGCCGGATTTTCTCCTCTAAGGCCTTTATCTTGCAAGCGGAACTCTTTTCCGTCTATAGTAGCGCCCGGAGCAATGGCATGAACCTTACCACTACACGAAATATCGGCATTATGGCGCATATCGACGCGGGCAAGACCACGACGACAGAACGAATACTCTACTACTCCGGCAAGACCTATAAGCTCGGCGAGGTCGACGACGGCGAGGCCGTCATGGACTGGATGGAGCAGGAGCAGGAGCGCGGCATTACGATCCAGAGCGCCGCTACGACCACGTACTGGCGCGAGCACCAGATAAACATCATCGACACCCCCGGCCACGTCGACTTCACCGCGGAGGTGGAGCGTAGCCTCCGCGTGCTCGACGGGGCGGTCGCGGTATTCTGCGCCGTCGGCGGCGTCGAGCCGCAGAGCGAGACGGTATGGCACCAGGCCGACCGCTACAACGTCCCGCGCGTGGCGTACATAAACAAGATGGACCGGCTCGGCGCCGACTTCTACGCGGCGATCGCGGAGATCCAGGAGAAATTCGCCGCCTCGCCCGTTCCGGTGCAGCTACCCATCGGCAAGGAAGGCGGCTTCTCGGGAGCCGTCGACCTGATAACCATGGAGGAACTGCGATGGGACGCCGACCAGGGCGGCCAGAACATCACGCGTTCGCCTATAGGCGATGATATGACCGAGCTCGCGGCCGAGTGGCGCGAGAAGATGGTCGACGCCCTGGCCTCGCACTCCGACGAGATTACCGAGCTGTACCTGTCAGGCGAGGCGATACCCGTCGAGCTGCTCCGCAAGGCGCTGCGCGAACAGACGATAGCGCGTAAGCTGGTCCCGGTACTATGCGGCGCGTCCAGGCGCAACCTGGGCGTCCAGCCCCTGCTCGACGCCATCGTGGACTACCTGCCCTCCCCGACCGACGTACCGCCGGTCCAGGCCATCAACCCCAAGAAGGAAGAGCATTTCGACCTCCCCTGCGATCCCAAGGGCAATCCGCTCGGGCTCGTGTTCAAGGTGCAGTACGACCGCGAGGCCGGCCCGCTGTGCTACGTGCGCATGTACTCGGGCGTCATCAAGACGGCGGGAGTCGTATTCAACGTAGGCAAGAAGAAGCGGGAGCGCGTGACGCGCATACTCAGGATGCACGCCAACAAGAGCGAGGCCATCGACGAACTGCAGGCCGGCGACATAGCGGTATTCGTCGGCATGAAGACAGCCCAGACCGGCGACACCGTCGGCTCCGAGGGCTGGCCGATGCTTCTCGAGCACATGCATTTCCCCGAGCCCGTCATCACCGTAGCCATCGAGCCCAAGACCGTCTCGGACCGCGACAAGCTCAAGGAGACCCTCGAGATCCTGTCCAAGGAGGATCCGACCTTCCAGACGGGCGACGACGAGGAGACCGGCCAGCTGGTCATCCGCGGCATGGGCGAACTGCACCTCGACGTGCTCGTCACCCGCATCCTCAAGGACTTCAAGGTCGGCGCCAAGGTCGGCAACCCGCAGGTATCGTACCGCGAGTCTATCACGAAGAAGGTAGAGCATACCGAGAGCTACGCGCGTTCGATGGCCGGCAAGGAAATATCGGCCAGGATAACGCTGGAAGTGGCTCCGCTCGCGCGCGGCACGGGCAACGTCTACGAGAAGGCCGTACGCGACAACAAGGTCCCGGAAGAGATTTACGACGCCGTAGACCGGGCGGTCGGCAACGCCTTCGGCGGAGGCATAGCGCTCGGCTATCCATGCGTCGATATCGGCGTACGGTTGACCGGCATCGAGTACGACGAGATGACCGCCACGCCCTTCGCCTTCGAGGCCTGCGCGTCGATGGCATTCGACGAGGCGTGCCGCAAGGCCGGTCCCGTCCAGCTCGAGCCGGTGATGAAGGTAGACATCATGACGCCCAAGGACTACATGGGCGACGTTATGAGCCTCCTTTCGCAGCGCGGCGGCCTTATCCACGGCTCGGATTCCCGCGCCGCGATCGACGTCATCCACGCTCAGGCGCCGCTGTCGGTGATGTTCGGCTTCTCCACGCACCTCCGCTCCGTCAGCCAAGGCCGCGCGAGCTTTTCGATGGAGTTCTCGCACTTCGAGCAGAAACGGTAGCCGAATCCCTAACTACCGCGCGGCCTTGGGGCGCCAGGGACGGCGCCTCCGCATCAGGCTCCGCGGAACGCGTAGCGCTCCGCGACGTCATGGACGACGAGGACGCGCCAGCTTCAGTATGGAATTCTCCCACTTCGAGCAGAAACGCTAGGTTATCCGCCGGGCGGCCTCTATCGCGATCCGGCCTTGACGAACTCCAGGCTTATACCGGGAGACAGGCTATCGGAGGACAACGCCGCGTAGCATTCCGGAAATCCTATGATCTCCTTACCGACATTGAATCCATGGATAGTGATGCCGTTATCTTCGCGCGCGGAGGGGATCTTCCACGCGACCACTCCGTACCCGATTCCCGCATAGTATAGCGAGCCGCCATCTTCCAGGTCCTTAACGTTCATCGCGAACAGAGGGTAGTCGTCGTTTTCGGCTCGGCTTCTATCGCATTCGTAGAAGGCGATGAGCGAGAAGAGTATGGCCATGATCAGGAGGAGCTTCTTTATAGGAATCCCGTCATGCCGCGCCAAGTTCCTCACGGCATTCTTCCCCGTATCTCTTCCAGTATTTCTATCTGCATTTCCTATATCTTCATTATCTTCGACTACTGATCAAGCATCAGAAGATCGACCTTCTCATGCAGCGTCCTGATCTCTATCTCGCGCCTGATGCCATGACCGCTATAGATATCGGCTTCGCTAAATCGCTTATGGCACACATCGCAGGAAACCGTCTTCATCATGCCCTCCTCGAGCGCCAGGAGAAGGCTCAGTCCAGCTTTATCGAGCGCTTCTCCGGGTCCGGGCTCTGCCGGTACATGATGGCCACGTGTCCGATCACGCGAACCAGGTCCGCCCCTGCCTTCTCGGCGAGCGCCCTGGCCAGCTCCTTGCGCTCGCCCTTGAAGTCGACGAAGCGGAGCTTGACGAGCTCGTGGTCGGTCAGAGCCTTGTCCAGCGCCTCGTAGACGCCATCCGCCGCACCGGCCTTGCCGAGGAAGACGACGGGATTCAAATCGTTGGCCAAACCTGAAAGCGCGGCCCTCTGTTTCGATGTAAGCATGGTAGCCCCTATATCTTCTTGAGTAGAGTGATTACGACGCCGAAGGCGAGCCCGAGGAGGACCCGGGTACCGAGCAACGCCAGGGCCCCGGTAGCGAGTCCCTGCATATAATTAACGATCCTATCCTTGTATATGAGGCGCTTTATCCTGAACAAGACCGGATTGATCATCGCGTCTATGGCCCGCCATAAGGGATGCAGGCTGTTCCACCTAGCGGCGTACGCGACTATGCGAGCGACCACGAGAAGGGTGAAGAAGCCCAGCAGGAAGCTGACGGGCGCCCATACGACTTCCACGACGAGCGCCAGAGCGACGCCGATGGTCAGCGCTCCGTACGAGGCTACGGAAAACAGCCTGGATAGCCCCGACAACGCCGCGAGCGCCGCGATAGGCGAGAAATCCACGCCGCCGGCCGACAGCAGGGGGATGCGACGCCATAGGGACAGGTACGGCTCGGTCGCCAGTTCGACGATCTCGGCCGGTCGGCCCATGGAATACGAGGGAAACCACGAAAGGAGTATCCTCGCGACGCACAGGAGCATATAGATCGAGGTGGCGGCCCCGAGCAGCCTGAATAACGTAGTCAATGCATTCATCATGATTCTCCAGACGATGGAATGGTTGTAACGGCTACTCGAGCCTCTGGAGCTCGAGCATGCGCTGCCGCATCTCGACCGCGGCTTGCGCGGTATCGCGGTTTTCTCTGGCCGGATCGAAATACGGGTCGAGCTTCAGTGATTCGTTCCAATACGAGATGGCCAGGTCAAGGTCTCCGGCGGCGTAGGCGTCCAGCCCCTTCAGGTATAGCTCCTCGGACTGCGTGGCGCGCGACGATCGCCCCATGTCGCCCATATCGAACCGCGCCTCTATGCTCATGCGGTTGAGCGGAGAGAACTGGGTCGTCAGGTCGAGCGTGTAATTGACCTCGAGCGTCAGCGGCGAGAAGTCGATAGCCGCCCCGACGCTGAGCCTGGGATTATTTCCCTTGATAAGGAAACCGGCCTGGAGCTTCCAGAAATCGGTTACGGTCATCCGATAGCCGACGCCCCAGTAGAGGTCCTCGCTCGCGGAAAAATCCATAAGGTTTATAGGGAAGCTGATATCAGCGGACACCAGGATGGGCTTAAGGAACGAGTACGCGAGTCCGGCGGTGGCGACCGTGGGCAGCGGCTCTCCCTTCACCGGGGGGCCGACGTTCTTGACGGCCAAGCCGAGCGAGAAGTTCTTCTCCCGCGACGCGTACAGCTTGAAGAGGTTGAACTTGGTCAGCATGCCCAGGTCGGCCATCACGGCGACCGCGGACTGGTCGGAACCGGAGATGATATTGCCATCGTCGTCGGAGTAATCGGGCATAGACCGATAGGCGAACTTCGCGCTGGCTCCGACGGAGAGACCATAGAAATAGTATCCGGGGAAGAGGAGCAGAGATGCGTTCGCTATGGCTATCGCCTCGGAATAGTAGCCGGTCGACACGCGATCCGCGAAGTCATCGTACTCGGTGAACGGGAGGTATAGCCACTTTCCGCCGACGGACAGGCCGAGCGTGCCAAGGCGCATCGTGTAGACGGCGGCCTCTATGCGAGTATCGGCAATCCAGTTGTTATGGTAGAAGGCGAACTGCGTCCGGTCCTGCACGGCGCTGCCCGCGGGATTAAGCTCGAGGAACGACGCGTCGTCCGCCACGGCCGTGAAGGCCATGCCCATGCTCTCCGCGCTGCCGCCGACGGGCACGAGCGTCGACAGGAAGGTGGTGGAGCCTTCGTTGGGATCTTCCTGCCCCCCGAGGGAGAACATGCTATATATCAGCTCGTACGCGCTCGGGTACAGAGTCTGCGCGTCGGCGCAGACGCCCGTGAGGATTACGAGAGAGAGCGCGAGGCTGAAGATCCGTTTCATGCTACAATTGAATATACAGTACGATGGGGATAATTTCTATCGGTATACGGATGGACCCCCTCAGCTCGGCGAAAAACGCGCCGACAATGATAAGGTGGAACCGGGCCCGGAAGAGGTCGTTACCACGGGAGGAGCCGAAAACGGCGCCTAATAGATGAAAATTCGGATGCGCCTCGGTGCGCTCGCCATTCTCGTACTTCTCGTCTGCGCGACGACCGCCTGGGGAATGGGCGGCCGAGAGGATCCTATCGCCTACGCGGACGTACTGATCGCCGATCAGAAGTACGACGAGGCGATCCTGTACCTGACCGTATTCATGAAGAAGTATCCGGACCGCTTCGACGCGGCGCAGAAGAAGCTACGGCAGATTACCCGGCTACGGGCCGCTTATAACGACAAGGCCGACAAGCTGATAGAAGTCCTCAAGAACCAGCCGGAAGAACAGGAACTCAAGCTTTCGCTCATCCGCGACCTCGAAAAACTGGAACGCAATCCAAACCCCGCGGTCAAGGATTTCATAGCCGAGACCAAGGATCTCGCCCTGTTCACCTATAATAAGGCCAGGTTCGAACGCTTCATGGCGGAGGGCCGCGCGCTCATCGACGCCGGTAGCTTCGTGGAGGCGGCGCGGCGATACGAGTCGGGCTTCGATATCTATCGGCCGGAGTTCATCGAGGCTGGGCTGGATCAGGCGTTCGTAGAAGCGGCGTTCCAGCGCGTAGCGTCGGTCTCGGCGGCTATCCCTGTCTTCGCGGCCGACGAAGCGGAGATGAAGGCCGCTTTCGACGCGTTATCCGCCGCCTATTCGAGCGGCGCCGCTATCGACGAGGCGTTGGCGAGGGCCAGGACGGCCGCCGCGGCTACCGCCGAGACGAGACGACTCGTCGTCGACCAGGGCCGCGCGCTCGAAGCCACCTTCGCGGAGCTATCGGCCAATGACGCGACGGTCACGGAGAATTCTTTCCTGCCGTTCGCGTATCGCTTCGTGCTCGGCCGCCGTACCGAAGGCCAGCTCGAAGGCATCGCCGGCGCTATCGACGCGATGTGGAACGCCTCGCTCAGGGGGGCCCAGACCGCGATCGAAGACAAGCTGACCGCGAGCATGGAAACGGCGAGGGCGGCATACGACGACGGCGATTGGGCCGCGGCGACCGCTGGATTCTCGGCGGCGGCGGAGTCGGCGGATCGCGGCGTCGCATTGCTCGCGCTCTGGAGCCATTACGCGCCGAGCGACCTCGTCGAGCGGTCCACGACGCTCGGACAGGCGGTAATCGAGCTCAAGGGAACGGATTACCTGCGGTTCGTCCACGCCGGGCGCGCGGCCAGGACCTACGGATCGCTGTCGACGGCCATGGCGTCGATGGCCGTCGACGAAGAGGCCCTCGCCTCGTACCGTCCACGTCCAGACGCCGCGGACGAAGCCTTCTCTACCTACGAGGCCAGTCGCTTGGCGTTCGTCGGCTCGCAGAACGCGATCGAGACGATCCGGGACGAATCGGGCGGGACCGCGACCAGGATGGCCGATTGGTCTCGCGCGGGCTTCGTATCCGAGGCGGCGCAGTCGGAGCAGGGAGCCCTGGACGGCAGGATAGCCAACGCCGCTGACCGCGCTCGATCGATGGAGACCCTGGCGGTAGCCTCCGCCGCGTCCTTCAGGTACGGGCTGCTGTCCGCGGCCGCCGAGCGGGCGATAGCCGCGATAGGCTCGGGTCGCGAGCTACTGGACGGCCTGCCGTCCGACGACCCGCTGCTACCCGACGCGACGTTCTATTATCCCGGCAAGGCCCTCTCGTCGCTATCGTCCGCCGACGCGATCCTGAAGGCGCTCCGCGCGGATATAGATTCATTCCTGGCATCCATCCGCTCGCGTCCCGCCTACGTGGCTTCGGACGCGTCGATACTGGAATGGGCGGAGCGGGCCCGCGCCCTCGAGGCCGCGGCGGCGGCCAGCCAGACGGAAGCCGCCGCGCTGACCGTCAAGGCCTCCGAGCAGAAACGGCTCGCCGACTCGAGCAGGCTGGAAGCCGAGCGCCGCGTCGCGGAATCCAGGACGGCGCTACGCTCGAACAACTTCGAGTCGGCGCGCGAGCGGCTCGACCGGGCGAGGGAGCGGTACCTGGCGTCCCTCTCGTTCGAGCAGGACGCCCCTCTGCGCGCCCAGTCGGACCGACTCCTGTCGGAACTGGCCGCGACGATCCTGAAGACGGAGAACGACCTCGTCGTCGCCGATACGCGCCGGCTCCTTACCGACGGCAAGGCCCAGTACCTGCAGGGCGAGTTCGACCGCGCAGAATCATTCCTGCTCCAGGCTCGATCGAGATGGAGCACGACCAATTCGACGTCGGAGGTCGAGGTCGAGTACTGGCTGAAACTCGTCCAGACCGCGCTCTCGGTGAAGACCGGACGCGACATACCGGTGACCGCGCCGCTCTTCCCGGAGATGAGCCAGCTCCTGTCGCTCGCGAAGCAGTATTACGAGGAAGGATCGGCCCTCCTCTCCAAACGAGACAAGACGGGCGCGATACGATCGTTCGCGCAAGCCAGGCAGAAGATATCCGAGGTAAAGGTCGTCTTCCCGCTCAACCAGGAAGCCCGCGTACTCGAGCTCAGGATAGACCAGCTGTCGGATCCTGACGAGTTCGGCAGGAAATTCGCGAGGATGTTCAGCGAATCCAAGTCGAAGCTCGACGCGAGGAACGACCTGCCGACCGCGTACAGCGACCTGCAGGACCTTCAGACTATCAACCCGCGTTACCCCGGCCTCGGAGCCCAGATAGAGCGCGCGGAGATTCTCCTGGGCTTCAGGTTGCCTCCGCCCGATCCCAAGGCGGTCGCCGAGTCCCGCTCGCTTACGTTAGCGGCGCGGCGCATATTCGATTCCAGGCAGGTCGCCCAATTCGCCTTCGCGCGGGCCCAGCTAGAGAAGGCCATCGGGCTCGACCCGAACAACGCGGCGGCCGGCGAGCTCAAGGACCGTATCGCGACCTACATCGGAGGCGACACGGCGATAGTGCTGTCGAGCGCCGCCGAGACGCTGTATAACGAAGCGGTGACGTACTTCACGAACGGCGACTACATCAACGCCAGGGCCCGGCTCGCCCGGCTCGCCGTCGTCTTCCCGAAGGGCCGGTCCATGCAGAAAGTCGTCGACCTCGAATCGCGGCTCACGGCCAGGGGCTATTGACGGCCATGCGTCGAAAAACCCCACGCTTCCGCGGCCCGCTACTCGCCGTCGCCGCCGTCGCCGTAGCGCTCGTCGTGTCCCCGCGGGCGACGGCCGCCCCGACCGACTTCTACTGGGAAGCCCCGACGCGCCTGTCCCGCGGCGTCGGCGCCTATCCGCAGGTACTGAGGACGGCCGGTCGCGTGGTGGCGATCTGGCAGGAGAACGTCGCTTCGAACGGAGGAGGCGACGCCTGGCTATCGCTCGCGTCGTACGGCGAGGACGGCGTACAGAGGCGGGACCGTTTCGCCGGACCGTTCCGCTACCAGGCGATAGGCGACAAGGCGAAGGGCGAGCAGAACCTGAGCGCCCCGACCCTGTTCTCCGCGGCCGACGACGGCAACGGCAGGATGCTCGTCTCGGCCTCGTCGGGCGAGCGCTCGGTATCGGTCTACGCGTCCAACGACGGCGGCCTGTCGTTCTCGCCGCTGACCACCATAGACTTGCCGAATCCGGTCGTCGCGCCGCGCGTCTTCGCCAAGGCGTCGGGCGGCTGGTACCTCTTCGTCACGCGCAGCCAGACCTTCACCCGCGTTCAGGCTGGCGGCGGGGAGGCGAATACCTACGAGTCCCTGTCGATATTCTACTCCAGCTCCGAGGACGGCAGGACCTGGACGCCGTTCGGGCCGTTCGTCGGAGGGCAGCTCGGTCTCGATCCGAATTTTCTGCCCGGCGCGGCGAAGATAGGCACTAAGGACGTCGTCGTATTCCAGACGCTCTCGGGCGGAGACAGGCCGAGCTACCAGCTCTATTCCATGGTGACGGAGGATGGCGGGACGACTTGGTCGGCGCCACGGCGCATCACCGATTTCCAGGATCCCGTCCACCGGGACCGTCTCGACGCCAACCAGTTCGACAACCAGCGGCCGAACGTCGAGCCTATCGGCGGCACGCTCTGGGTCACCTGGGAACGCAGGCTCCTCTCCGGCGGCGCCCAGATATACGTCGCCAGGCTGGACGAGGACGGAGCGATCGTGCCGGGTAGCCCCGAGCGGGTCAGCCTCGGGCAGGGCAACTGCGCCGAGCCGAAGCTGTACGCCCTGGGCGACGCCGAAGGCGCCGAGCCCGCCGTCGCGTGGTTCGACGACCGCAGGGGCGGGAACAGGGTATTCACCGCGTTCCGGTCGGGGCTCCTGTGGACCGAGCGCGACCTTTCCGGCCGCTCGCGCGGCGACGGCACCTTCGGGAGGGCCGTATTTACCCAGCGCGGGCTGTACGCCTTCTGGCAGTCCGGTTCCGGTTCCGGCTCGTCGATCGTCGGCATGATCCCGGACACGAGCGCGCCCGCGCCCGTGGTCAGCGCATCCGACTTCGTATCCGGTACCCCTGCCAGGCGCAACCGCGTCAGCGTCAGGTGGAACGTACCGCAGGACTCGTCCGGGATCCTCGGATTCTCGTACCTGTGGTCGCGCGATCCCGCGGCCGAGCCGGCGAAATCCGTGATGGGACTGGAGACGCTTACGAGCGCCTCCTTCGACGCCGACGAGGACGGCGAATGGTATTTCTCGGTGAGGGCCCAGGATTACGCGGGCAACTGGTCCCCGTCCGCGCGGCTTACGTTCGTGCGCGACACGACGCCTCCGGGCGAGCCCGTCCCGGATAAGCCTAAAGCGTCAGCGGACGGATTCCTCGCGTCGAGCAGCTTCTCCCTGGGATGGGCGCCGCCGCCCGAGGCGGACGTCGCGGGCTATTCCTGGATACTGGAGTACCTCGGTCCGCTGGACAGGCCTCCGGCCCGCAAGCGCGCGCCGGAGGCGCCCCGGATAGAGGAAGCGCGGACGCCGGTCGCGCCGGCCGCCTACGACCTCTGGCCGGTCACCGACTACGAGCGCCTGCTGTGGACGTCCGCCGAGCCGGCGACCCCGCCGCCGACGATACGGACCGGGGCGCCGAGGGCCGACTTCTCGAATATAGACGACGGCTACTGGATATTCTCGGTAGCGGCCATCGACGGGGTCGGCAATATAGGCTCGGCCGCGCGCCTCTTGCTGCGCGCCGACAAATTCAAGCCGTATACGGCCGTCGCCGACGTGGCGGCGATTCGCGACGACTTCGGGACGCTGGGGCTATCCATAGTCGGCAGGGGCTTCGCCGACGACGGCGCGGTAACGAGGCTAGCCATAGACGTCGACGGCCGAGAACCCTACGACCGGATATACGAGCTACGGGGCGGCGAGTATACCATCGTATCGGACAGGCTGCTCCGCGTACCCGAGATAGCTGACCTTACGCCGGGTTCGTACCGCGTCGGGCTCTATCATCCCGTCCGCGGCTGGTACTTCACCGGCCCCGGCCTCTCCGTCGACTACTCCGGTACGGTGAAATTCGGCGAACGCGGATCGCCGTGGAAACCTACCTGGAGCTTCGAACCGTCCGCGTCGCCGCTCGTGAGCGTATCGACGCTCTTCATGCTCGCCGCGCTGCTCGTGCCGGCGATCGGCGTCCTCCTGTCGCTCAGGCAGGTCGCGATCGTAGCCGGAGAGTTCCGGGCGGCCCGACTCGAGGCCGTCGCCCTACTGGAAGGAAAACCGATGCCCGTAACCGAACGAAAGAAAGCCGCGGAGCGCGCCATACGCAGGGGCGCGGGCCTGACCGCGAAATTCGCGCTGACGATCAGCCTCCTCGTTATCTTCATCGTACTGCTCGTATCGATTCCGCTGGGATTGAATATGCTCAGCACGCAGAGCTCGGTCCTCGCCCAGGGACTGGAACAGCGCGCGCGGGTCCTTCTCGAGAGCGCCGTACAGGGCGGCAAGTCGTACCTGCCGGCGAAGAACGTTCTCGAGCTGTCGCTGCTGCCTAACCAGGCGAGCGCCGTAGCCGAGGCGCGGTACATGACGATAAGCGGCTTCGGCGCCGCCGCGACGACGAACGCCGACGTGGTCTGGGCGAGCAACGATCCCGACATCGTCCTGAAACTGGACGGTCCGACCCTGGCGCCGGGATCGTCCGTACTGATCGATTCATTGTCTCCGCGCGTCCCGCTCATCGCGGCGGAGATAAACGCCACGGCGCAGGAGAAGGTAGGGACCATCGCGGAGGCCATCCAGCAGCTACAGGACGAGGGACGCGCGCTCGCCGCGAACCTCGACGCCGAGAGCCAGTCCAGGCTCGCGCTGATAGCCGCCAGCGCCCGCGACCTGGAGAAGACCCTGAGCGAGAGGCTGGCGGGCATAGCCGACGCGTCGGTCGCGTCCGAACCCGCCTTCGATTCCACCAGGCTCGGTACGGCGGCGGCGGAATACGTCTTCTACAAGCCGATCCTGTTCAGGCAGGGGCGCGAGTCCATCTACTATCGCGGCCTCGTCAGGCTGTCCGTTTCGACGGAGACCATAGTCAAGCAGGTAAGCGACGCGCGCCGGGCGCTGATCCGTAGCGTCGGCGTCGTCGCGGCGATAGCGCTGGCCCTCGGCGTCATAGGCGCCTTCGGGCTGTCGCGCATCATCATCGGGCCGCTGATGAAGGTGGTGAAAGGCATCGAGACCATACGCGACGAGGTCGACAAGAAGAAACTGGCCGATTTCTCCATCGATATCAAGACGCGCGACGAGCTGTCCGTGCTCGCCGATACCATAAACGAGATGACCGCCGGCCTCGTCGAGGCCGCCAAGGAGGCTGAATTCCTCACCGTCGGCAAGGAAGTCCAGAAGATGTTCATACCGCTCGTCACCAACGAGCTCGGGGAGAAACTGACGACGGGCTTCGACGATCCGCCTACGCACACCTTCTTCGGCTACTACGAGGGCGCCAAGGGCGTGTCGGGCGACTACTTCGACTATACTCCGCTGGACGGGCGGTTCTGGGCCTTCATCAAGTGCGACGTTTCCGGCAAGGGAGTCCCGGCCGCCCTCATCATGGTCGGCGTCGCGACGATCTTCACGACCGAGCTGCAGAACTGGTCGTTCAAGCGCAACGGGATACACCTGGACAGGATCACCTACAAGATAAACGACTTCATAGAGAAGCGCGGCTTCAAGGGCCGGTTCGCGGCCTTCATCATGGGTATCTACGACTCGCAGACGGGAACCACGTACCTGTGCCACGCCGGCGACAACATCCTGCGCGTCTACGACGCCAAGAAGGCCTCGGTCGTTACCCATACTCTCGCGAGCGCCCCGACCGCCGGCACCTTCCCCAACGATCTCGTCGAATCGACGTCGCCGTACCGGCAGGTTACCCTGCCCCTGGATCGCGGGGACACGCTACTGCTGTACACGGACGGTTTCGAGGAATCGAGCCGCGCGCGCCGAGGGCCGGACTTCAAGCAGCTCTTCGAGGTAAAGAAGATACGCGACCGCGAAGGCAACGAGACCGACCACAGGGAAGCGATGGTCGAGCAACTCGGGGAGGAGCGCATCAAGGAGATCACCGAGGCGATCATGACGAAGGGCTCGTACTCGCTGCGGAAGGAAGGCGACCCGCTCGGCGACGGCGCCAGCTACGATTTCGACTTCTCCGCGCTGGACGCCGGCGCCAACGATCTCGTCATGGGCCTCGCGGCGGTGGAGAAGGTATTCAGGCTCATCCCGGACCCGCAGGCGGGCCCGGACGATAAGGTCATCGTCGACTCCAAGATCGACGAGGTACTCATGAAGTGCTGGAAGCAATACGCCCGATTCTGCCATGACAAGAGGCCGCATCCCGATCCGCGACGTAAGGAATACCTGTACTACGGGCACATCAAGGAAGACGAGCAGTACGACGACCTCACGATGATGCTCATACGGCGCAAGTAACCGTCAGGCGAGCGCCGTCAGGCGAGCAGCCTGGCCCGAGCCATGATGTACTCGAGCGAGTCGGTCGCCACCGTATAGCGTATCCACGGCGTCCCGGCCAGGGTATCCATGTAGAGCGCCTCCCGGTCGATATAGGGGCGCGCCCGCCCGCTCCTGGTCCAGTACACGAGCGATATATCGTCGCCGCGAATCTCTATCGCGGTATACCCGCTCCTACCCGTCGCGCAGCCCGAGTTGAACATGCACGGCGCGAGCAGTTCCTCCCGCTCGTAGAGGCTGCGCGAGACCTTGTCTCCGCGCTCTTTCCTGGACAGTCGCTTGAATTCGGCCGAGTATACGGCTATCAACGACGCGATGCGTTCCTTCTCGTCCTCCGCCTCGGCGGTATATCGCCGCAAGAGGCTCTCTATCGTCCAGCGCAGCGTATCGTACTTGGAGAACGACTCGAACAGCGGCCGGTGCGTATGCCCCGCTATCGTGACGACGCCGAGCTCCTTGGAGGCCCGATAGATGCGGCGTTCGGCCTTGAACCGACGCTTGGACGTCACCGGCAGTTCCTCGTTCTTTATCTTCAGGGGATTGGCGATGTAGCGTACGATGAAATCGGACAGGTAATTATACTTCATGAAGAATTTGCTCGACTGGTGGCCGTGGAAGGCGAGGACGGAACCGTCGGCCCGGTCCAGGCGCAGCGCGTGCTCCAGCCTGAATTCGTGCTCCTCGTACAGCAGCATGGCCAGGTCGTGGTTACCCAGGATCTTGACCAGGTCGCCGTTCCCGGCGAAACGGCCAAAGAGGCCGTATACGTCGTCGTAGGCCGAACGTATCGCCTCCGGCTTGAACTTATGCAGCTCCTCGACGTCGCCGTTCAGCACGAGCTTCCATCCCTCGGCCAGGTAGCGCTCCGACAGCGTTTCGACGACGAGCTCGGCGTTATGCCTGAAATCGTCCCTGGGGCCCCGGTCGCCCATATGCAGGTCGCTCAAGAAAACGATCCTGGAGTCGGGGCCCAGCGACTCCCTGCGAGCCTGCTCGAACATGGTCCTCATGGTCCCCATGAATTCCTGCGCCTTCATCGTTCACCTCGCCGGGGCATACGATACGCGTCGCATGTGAGTATATCGTTAGCGAACGGTTAATTATAAGCGAGGCGACGGGCCCTTGCCCCCGGCAGGTTTTAGCGCCATAGTTCGGGGAATGGGAGACGTAGCGATAGCGACGAGCGGATACTCGTACGATGACTGGCGCGGGGCGTTCTACCCCGAGGCGCTACCCAAGGACGATTTCCTGCGCTATTACGCGCTCTTCTTCCCCTTCGTCGAGCTTAATTTCTCGTATTACGCTATGCCCAAGGCGTCGAGCCTGGCCGCCATGGCGGCTCGGACGCCGTCCAGTTTCCGTTTCAGCATAAAGGCGCACAAGAGTCTTACCCACGAGCCCGGAGCGGCATGGCGAGACGATGCGGTGGCCTTCGCCAAGGCGGTCGGGGCGCTTGCCGACGCCGGCCGCCTCGCCGCGGTACTCGTGCAGCTGCCGTACCGCTTCCACCACACGCCCGATAACAGGAGCTATCTCGCCGCGCTGCTCGCCGCGCTCGCCCCCCTGCCCCTGGTCGTGGAGTTCCGCAACGACGAGTGGCGCGGCGAGCGCGTCTACGACGAGCTGGACAGGCGCGGCGTCGGCGTCGCGATGGTCGACCGGCCCGAACTGCCGGGACTCCCGGCTATCGACGAACGGGTGACCGGCGGCCTCGCCTACATGCGGTTCCACGGTCGCAACGCCGATGCGTGGTGGTCGGGAGACGCGACGAGCCGCTACGATTACCTATATTCGAAGGAAGAGCTCGCCGTGACGGTTCCGAGGCTCAAGCGCATGGCCAAGGCGGGGAATCTTCTCGTGGCGTTCAATAATCACGCGCGCGCCAACGCCGTTCGTAACGCGGGGGAGCTCAAGGAACTGCTCAATCCATCGTAAAGGTGCCGCGGATCTTGCCGCCGGGCGAGGAGCCGTCGGCGAAGTCGGCCGGCACGAGCTTGATGTAGCCTTCCTCGTCCATCGTCATTACCAGCGCGTTCTCCCAGCGTCCAAGGTTGCGGCTCAGGTGCTCCACGCACAGGCTGACGGAGACGGGATCGGCCTTGGAACGTATCATGAACTCGACGTAGCCTTGGGAGTAGGACACGACGGAGAGCCAGCCGAGGCGGGTCACGACGTCGGCCACGTTGGCGCAGCCCTCCGCGAGATCCTGGTGCGCGGCTATCCACTCGTCGTGGAAGCCGGGGACGATGTCGAGCCTGCCGTCGGGGAACAGCCACGCGGCGCCCTTGACCCATTCGAAAGGCGCCGTCACTCCGCCCCTCCGCGTCCCCAGCGCTCGAAGAACGCCGCGAAATGCGGCGGCAGGGAACTCCTGACGTCTACGGGCGGCTTCAACGGCAGGTAGAGCCTGGCCGCGTACAGCATCAGCCTCTTGGCCCCCAGCTCCTTGGCCAGGGCCTTGTTACGCTTGAAGTCGCCGTGCCGGTCGTCGCCGACGATAGGGAGCCCTGCCTGCGCGAAATGCTGGCGGATCTGGTGGGTACGGCCCGTCCCTAGCTCCGCCTCCACGAGCGACAGCCTCCCGTCGGATTCGACGGTCCGGTACCGCGTCTCGGCGCTCACCGATTCGCCTTTGACGCGTACGTCGTCGCGAAACGCGCCCGCAGCGGGATCAGGGACGCCGAAGACGACGGCGCGGTACGTCTTCACGGCTCCCCGCCCGCCCATCAGCGCCGACAACTCGGCCGCGGCGCGCGACGAGCGCGCCACGACGAGGCAACCCGACGTCTCCTTGTCCAGCCTGTGCACGAGATAGGGCCTGAATCCGAAGTCCCTCTCCACGGCATCGAGCACGCAGACGCGGACGCCCTCACCGGGCTGTACCGCCAAGCCGGCGGGTTTGTCTATTATGAGGAAATCATCATCCGCGAACAGGGCCTGGATCATGGCGCAAAAGCATACGCACATCGTCGCCCGGGCGCAAGCCCGGGACGGCGGGATTATTTCTTGGCCAGAGGCAGTACGAGGGCGCCCGCCGCGGGCGCGAGCAACGCCTTCTTCGGCTTGACCTTCCGGTCGCGAAGCAAGAGCGCGCCGATTCCCGCGGCGATGGCGCACCCTCCCATGATCAGCCCGAACGCGATGGGCGAAGAGCTGATCCCCGCGGGGAACGGCACGTTCATACCGAACACGCTGACGACGAAGGTCGGGATCATCAGCACGATAGAGACGATGGTCAGGCGCTTCATGACGATATTCAGGTTGTTCGATATGACCGACGCGAATGCGTCCATCATGCCGGACAGGATGTCGCTATGGATGTTGCACATCTCTATCGCCTGCCTGAAATCGGTCGCCACATCCTCGAGCAGTTCTGCCTCGTCGTCCTTGAAGCGGACCGCGACGCCCTTCTGGAGCTTCTCCAGCACCAGCTCGTCGGAGCGGAGCGACGTGGTGAAGAATACGAGCGACTTCTCTACCGCGAGCAGCTTGACGAGCTCGTTGTTCTTGATGGAACGCTGCAACTCCAGCTCGATCGCGGTGGTCCGGCGGTTCAGGTCCTTGAGGTAGCGCAGGTAGACGATAGCGGCGCGCCCCATCAGCCGGAGTACGAAGGCGCTCTTGTTGGCGGGGGAGAGGTCGCGTACCTTGCCGCCCGAAAGCTCCTGCAGCACCTCGCAATCGGAGGCGCAGACGGTGACGACGCGGTCCTTGAACAGGATGACGCCGACAGGGACCGTGAAATAGATGACTTCGTACCGGGAATCGTAGATGGGGAGGCGAAGGATGAGCATCGTATACGAGTCTTCCTTCTCTATCCTCGAGCGCTCGTCTACGTCGAGCATATCCTGCAGGTGCTCCGCGAGCACGCCGTAGTCCTTCTCGAGGATATCGAGGTCCTCGCGCGAAACGTCGCGGACGTCGACCCAAACGTCTCGGCCCGGTGCGTCGACGGCGACCAAGGCGGCCCCGTCCTTCTTCCAATATCGGATCATACTAGTACCCTTCCGCCCCCAGGAGACGGTCGGACCATCGATCCTATACGCTCATGACGGGCGTCTGGACTATGGGCGATCCGGCTCGCGCGGGGGCCATCGTAGGAATGGCGGAATGTCTTGCCTGGAACAACTGTCCGGGTCCGGCATGGACGTCCTCCCCTTCTGCGCATCGCGGATCGCATCCCGTACGGGATACGGAAAAAATATGGCTATACCCGATTATACTCTTTCCGATCGATGATGGGCAAGCGCGAAGAGGCAGTACCTTGCCCAATCGAAGGCGAGGAACTATATTTGAGTAATAAGAGGAGGCCGCCATGGACGCCCTCCGGGACACGTCGTGGATGCGCGAGCTCTATACGTTCTCCCCAGCGGAACGATTCCAGCGCGGTCGTTTCACCGTCGTGTCGATAGCCCCCTCTCAGACCGCCTCCCATCACAACGAACGCTACCGCTTCCGCCTGTTCTTCTTCGAGGACGGTGGCTCCAGGCCCGTCATGACCCTGGACCTGGAATCCGACATCCTCGGCACCTGGAGGCTCACCGTTACGACGGCCATGGAGTCGAGGATAGTAACGTCCTTCGACGAGGCGCCCGATTACGAAGCCTTCAAGGCGGCGGCCCTGGCTATCGCCGACGCCGAGATCGGCGCCGTCCGCCCCGCGCCGAGAGTCAGGGGAAGGCCTCCCGTCCGACGTATCCCGTAGGCGACGAAACGCGCTATACTGTGTTCATGACGAGAATAGCCCGCATCCTGGCGATAGCCTCGGCGATATCGCTCTCCGGAACCGCCGCGAGCCCCGCTCGCTGCGACGAATACTACTCCGAACATGGATTCTCCATAGACTTACCCGAGGGCTTCGTATACCTCGACGGCGACGGCGCGACGAAATTCTCGTTCGGCCTGCCCGACGGATCGGTCGAGGTAGATATCGCCGTCTACCCGTCGAGCCGCTTCGCCGGAGCGAAGTCCGGAGCGGATGATACGACCAGGAAGCTATCCGGTCGCGGCGTTTTCTCGTCGTTCCAATACGGCGGCCACGACGCGGCTATCGGGGAGCTGAGCATCGGGGCGGGGACGGCCGCGCTCAGGGGCTACGGGCTATTCGTGGACGACGCGTCGTCTCCCGAGGGCGGCGATACGTACGATCTCGTCGTGCTCGCCTACGCGGGAGCATCGTCGTACGAGTCCTATCGCGACGTCGTCGCGTCAGCGCTGGACGGGTTCTCCATAAATTACCTGCGAAAGGCCGCCGCGGGACCGCTCGGAACGGCCGCTCGCGCGGCGTTGGGCCGCCCGCGGCCAAGCGAGGCCACCGTCCGCTTCGGCTCTTCTACGATACGGACGGAATGGGACCCGAGAGAAGCGGCGGCCTGCCAGTCGCTCGTCGAACGGGAATACCGCGTCCTCTCCGCGTACGCGTCGTCCCCCGAGCTGATCGATGCCGCTATAGCCCGGTTCTACCGTATGATATTCCGAGACGCGACGCCGTCGCTGGACAGGTTGGCGCTCGAGATGTCGGCCGCGTGGGAGACGTCACGACGGGGGAAGGGCGCCCGTGGAGGAGAGGGGACCGCGAAGGACGGGAACCCCCGCTTCGGCGCCCCGGCCGATCCGAGGGCCTACGCTGAGGCGCTCCTGTCCTGGGTACAGGGTTTCCGCTATGAGCGCGACCCCGCGGGTTCCGACGTGGTCAACCCGATTTCAGCCGCCTTCGAGGGCCGCGGCGACTGCGACTCCCGCGCGCTCGTGATGGCTATACTCCTGCGCCGGGAGAATATAGCGTCGCTACTGATGGTATCGCTGGAGCACGAGCACGCCCTGGCCGCGGTAGACGCCCCGGGAGCGGGGGCCAGGTTCCCGTACGAAGGGAAGGGCTGGCTCGTCGCGGAGACGACCGCCAAGGTCGGGATAGGACTCATCGACGCGGCGCAGGCCGATCCTGCGGGCTGGATAGCGGTCCGTTTCCCTGACTGATAGGCGGCTTCTTGTCGTTGACACCTTCCTGATACCGCAACTATACTTCCCGACGACAACACAACCCGCCGTGACGCGGCCGGAGGATTAAAATGGAACCGATAAGCGCCAGATATAAAGATACGATCATACGGATGATATCGCATTCCAAGGGAGGCGACCACGTCTCCATAGACAACGTGTATCAGGAAGGCAACAAGTACATACTTCCGTTCATCGACTCGATAATCTCGGAGAACCTCGAGGCTGGAAGCGGGATCCGATCCTTCGCCAACATCGAGAAGCTCGCTTCGCTATCCAGGGACGGCGCGAAATGCCTACTGCTCGTAGAGCATTACAGCAATTTCGACCTGCCGGTGCTGTCGTACCTGCTCCGCAAGGCCGGGCCGGCGGGAGAGCTCATAGCCGACAGCATCGTGGCCATCGCCGGCATCAAGCTATCCGAGACGAACCCTGTCGTCACGGCGTTCTCGGAGGCCTATTCCCGGCTCGTCATCTACCCTAGCCGCTCTATAGACGAGATCGCGACGAAGATCGTCGACCCGACGAGGAGGGCGACGGAGACCGCCAAGGCCAACGCCATCAACCTCGCTTCGATGAAGACCCTGGCGCGGATCAGGACCGAGGGCAAGATCGTGCTGGTATTCCCGGCGGGCACCAGGTTCCGGCCGTGGGACCCGGCGTCCAGGCGCGGCGTACGGGAGATAGACTCGTATATCAGATCGTTCGACTACCTGTCGTTCGTGTCCATAAACGGCAACATCCTGCGGCTTAACTCGGGCGGCGAGATGCTCGAGGACTTGATCTGCAAGGATCGCGTCATAATCGACGTGAGCGAGCCTAGAAGCTGCAACGAGTACAGGGAACGCATCAAGGCGTCGCTGCCTCCGGACGTCGACAAGAAACAGGGCGTCGTAGACGCGGCGATGGCCGAACTGGAAGCCATGCACGAGGGCGTAGAGCGGACCCTCAAGGCCTAATACGCTCCGTATCCGATAATCTCGTCGACGCGAGCGTATATCCGTACGCTCGCGATCCATGAGCCTTCCTTGATCATCAGCCTCGGAGCGGACGCCAGCGCGAACGTTCCCCTGACCTCGCGAGGCTTGTTATGCGTCACCTCTCGCAAGTTAGCCCGAAGCGCCTCGCGGACGGCCGCCACGATAGCGTCCCGCCGGGCTTCGACCGCAGAAGGCGCAGCCCCCGTCGAACCGGATCGCAGGGCCGGAGCGGAGCCTCGTCCCTGCCCCGTAGCGCTGGAAAGCCTCCACGACGCCAGCTCGGCTCGTTGGCCCGCGTCAGGATAGAACTCGGCCGTAGCGTACAGCACGGTTCCTTCGAGCCTTGCCGCGACCGCGTGCATGGTCATCGAGGCGCTAGATTCCGGGGACATCGGTCGTATCTCGAAAAGCTCGGCGACGGACCGGGCCTTGTCGCTCGGCGTATAGACGTACTCGAAACCCCATATCATCCCGGCGAAGGTCCAGCGAGCCTCCTCTAGCAAAGCGGCCGCCGCCTCGCCGTCGGGCACGCGCGCCACGAACGCGGGATCGGGCACGCCGTCGAAGCCCGAAACCGATGGCGGGGGGGCGAGGTCCACGGGGAATTCGGCTCGCATCACGACATCCCGATCCTGGGCCGACGCGACGAAGGCCGCGAGCACGAGCGACGCGGCCAGCGCGACGATGCGGCGCGCGACGATGCGAACGCTCAATGCGACCTCATCGACCCGAGACGAGCCGGCGTATGGGATTGACGCCGTGGCGCACCGGGAAATACAAGGCGGCAAATCCGAAGCCTGCCAGGTGCGTCAGGTGCGCGATGTTGCCGCCATAGCCGAACAGCTGCGACCATAGCTCTATCACCGTATACCCGACGACGAGCAGCGGGGCCGGAACCGGCAATACGCCCCATATGAATATCCTGGATCGCGGATTGATAACCGCGAACGCGAGCAGGACCGCGAAGACAGCGCCCGAGGCGCCTACGAGACGGATACCTATGTCGCCGCTGATCGCGAAGGCCGCGAGCGAGAAAAGGCCCGCGAGGGTCCCCGTCAACAGGTAGAAGAACACGAATTCCCTGGAGCCCAGGGAGCGCTCTACCGCGGTTCCGAAGAAGAACAGGCCGAGCATATTGAATAGCAGGTGCCGGACGCTGGCATGGACGAACATGTAGGTGATCGGCTGCCAGACCCAGCCGAGCTGGAGAACGGCCCCAGGTATCAGCGCCAGGTATACGTAGGCATCTCGCAGGACGCTCGTCAGGGCGAATACGAGGACGTTTATGCCTATCAGGACCAGGGTCGCGTTGCCTTGGGTAAAGCGGAACGGTTTTCGCACGCGTTGTAACAATGTCATGCCAGTAATGTACGAAAAAAGCACATTCGAGGCTACCTCCGCTCGGCCGACTTGCCGGATTCCAGGATTGCCGATAAAATCCCGGTCATGCCGACGAATCCGGACAGGGCTCCTAATTGCCTGCAATGCGTAAACTTCCGCGTTACCTGGGATCCCTCGTACCCTCGTTCCTGCGTCGTATTCGACATCAAGTCCCGGAACATGCCCAGCCTCGAGGTATTCGCGGCGACCGGCTTGCACTGCCCGTCCTTCCGGCTCAGGCCCAACCTGAAGTAGCCCGCTACAGCTTCTTGATAAGGACGGCTGTCGCGTCGTCGGCTATCTTGGATCCGCTCACGTGGAAGCGCCATTCCCGGACGATGAAGTCGAGCATCTGCGCCGCGTCTCCCTCGGGAGCCGCGCTGAGGGCGCCGAGCATCCCGTCGATGCCGAACGGCGCGCCGTCGACGTTCTTAGCCTCGTCGAACCCGTCGGTATAGACCAGGATCGCGTCTCCCGAGTTTAGCTTGAAGCGCATGGAGGCGTACGGCGACTCTATCCCCTCGCGACCGAGCGGAGGCCCCTTGTACCCGCCCTGGCCCTTGGGTTTGAGCGTAGCGGCCCTGATCTTGTCCGCGCCGCGGTACAGGATCTCCGCGTGGGCCGCGTTCGCGTACTCTACCCCGCCGCCCGCCTCGAAGCGAAGCAGCGCCGCCGTTACGAAATGATCGACCGACGAGAGCTCCGGAATCAACTCGGCGTTGATCGATTCCATGATGGAACCGAGGCTCCTGGTCCGAAGCTCGTGGAAGTTGCGGTGGAATATCGACCGGGCCAGCACGGTAATAAGGCCGGACGCGATACCGTGACCGGAGACGTCGCCCACCACCATGCCGTCAAGCCTGTCGCCGCGCATATAAAAATCGTAGAAATCGCCCGAGATACCGCTGGCGGGCGCGAACGAGAACGCCGCGTCCCAGTGTTCGTTGTTCGGGGCGGCGCTCGGGAAGAAGCCCTGCTGGACGCGCGTCGCTACGCGCATGTCCTTCGCGGACGCCTCGACGCTAGCCTGCAGCCGCGAGCTGGCCTCCGACAGTCGGACGCCGAGCGTTTTCTGCTCGGAGAGCGTGGCCTCCAGTTCGGCGGAACGCGCTTCTACGCGCCTGGAAAGGTCGGCGCCGAGCACCTCGCTCCTCTCGTAGGCCCGCACGAATTGCCCGGCGAGCGTCGCTGCCGTCCCGAACACGAGGAGCAGGTAAGCGTAAGCGGAATAGGTCACCGATCGACCCGAATTCAAGCCGAAGATGTCGAGTATCAGGGCGACGCCCACGACCAGCGAACCGACGAGTAGCTTGGACGCGTCGGTGCTCGCGAGCCCGCCTAGCAGGCGGCCCGGAAGGGTATGGCTCCTGGGGCCGTCGTAGCCGCGTATAGACGCGACTATCGGCGCGACTATGTCTACGACGATCACGTACAGGACTGGCGCCGCGACGGTGAACTGCCATAGCCGAAGGAAGGCCTCGCTCCAGAAGAAGACGCGCAGGACGGCCGCCAGGCCGAACAGGGCGCCATAGGCCTTGGCGAAGGCCGACACGCGCCGACCGAGCGCCGTATCGAAGAAGGCCATGAAGGCCGGCACCAGCATGAATAGGGCCCCCAGCTCCGCGGCCTTGATGATACGGGTATCGAGGATGACATCGTAGACCAAGAATGTACGGCAAAAGAGGTAGATCGACAGGAGGGAGGTGGCGATGCCGTAATAGAGATAGGCCTTGGCTTTCGGCCGAAGCGCGAAGAGCATCGCGTGGTAGAGGCCGAAGAAGAAATAGATGCCGATGAGGATGAGCTTGATGCCCTCGCTCCGCATCGCCTCGAGTCTGTCGTACGAATCGATAAGATAGGGACCGCCCATGAAGAGACCCGTGCGGTCGTCGCGGGGATCGCCCATGACCATGATGGTCAGGCGGTTCCGGCCCCGCCTCAGGTAGCGCGCGTCGAGCTCTACGAGGGCTCCGCGCACCGCCCGCTCGACGCGCATCGTGCCGTCTCCGGCGGTATAGGTCTCGTCCCGAACGAGGGCGCCGTTGAGGTATATCTGCCAATTCTGGCCGATCTGAGCCAAGTAGAGGCCGACGCCCGTCTTCGACGCCAACAACTCTTCTCCGGCGTCGAAGGGAAGCATGACGCAGTACTTCCTCGGATCCTCGCGTCCGATGGGCAGGAGTCGGCGTTCCAGGGCTCCCGGGAGGTCGAGGTCCCTCATGACGAGCGGGCGATTCCCGGCGTCGCCGGGGACGACCGTCCAGGACGCCTCTCCAGGCAACGGCGTCTGGAACACCCACTCCAGCGAGAAGCCGGGCCGGACGTACGCGTCTACCGCGCTTAGGTCCACGGGCTGAGCTCCCGCTACGAATACCGCCAGCATGAACGTCGATAGAAATGCCAATCGTCGTGCCACGTCGCCCCCAGAAGGGCCATTGTAGCGCGTTTTTCGTCGCTATTGGAAGGAATAATCCGCGAATAGCGTCAGAGAAGCTCGCGGAGCCGATCCCGGACCAACGCCGCTCTCTCGTAATCCTCGTTCTGGATCGCGTCCTCAAGCTCCGCGTTCAGAAGCGCCCGCTCCATCTCGGGGCCGGGAGGTCCCATCGACTCGACGCTGGTTATGACCGGGCCGTCATCCGGAGACGATTCGTCTACCGTACTACTTTCCCGAATCATATCGACGGGTACGCCCGCCGTCTCGACGATGTCTTCGGCAATATATACCTCGGCGTGGCTACGGACGGCTAATGAGATGGCGTCCGACGGCCTGGCGTCGAGGATTATCTCCCCGTGTCCGACCTTGATGACCACGTTGGCGAAAAAGGTACGGTCGTGCAGGTCGCGGATCTCTATCCTGACCAGCTCGGCCTCCAGGGCGCCCATTACCGACATCAAGAGATCGTGGGTCAGCGGCCTCGGCATCTCGAGGCGTCCGAGCCCTATCAGTATGGACTGGGTCTCGAGCTGTCCTATGAAGATAGGAACGACCAGGTCCGACTCTTTCGGCCTGATGAGGACGACATTCCCTTGATCGGTCTGGGCAACCGTCCAGACGTCGGCTCGTACGAAGGTATTTGATCCCATGCTTGCTTCCGGGTATAGTATAGACGCAGAGAACGCTCAATGTAAGCCTTTGGACGCAAAACTACGCGAGGATATGAATGGCCGCTTCAAATTACGAAAAACCCGATTTCTGGTCGCTCAAGGCCAAGAAGGAGGGCTATCCGGCAAGATCCGTATATAAACTAGAAGAGCTGGACAAGAAGTTCGGCCTAATAAAGCCCGGCTCCAGGATACTCGACATAGGCGCGGCCCCGGGCAGCTGGAGCCTTTGGGTCCTCAAGCGGCTCGCCGGCAGGGGATTCCTCGCCGCGGTCGATCTGCAAGCTCTGGGCGTCAGCCCGAGCTACGACAACTTCTACTTCCTTCGCGGCGACCTCTATGACGCCGCCGTCAAGGCCGCTCTCGCCGAGCGCGGTCCCTTCGACGTCGTGCTGTCCGACGCTGCGCCCGCTACGAGCGGCAACAAGGGCCTGGATACGGACCGGTCCGAGGCCATCGTCGAGGCGGTGCTCGATTACGCCGACGAATTCCTCAAGCCGGGCGGCTCGGTCGTCGCGAAGCTGTTCATGGGCGGCGGACAGCGCGAGCTGCTCGACCGCATGAAGCTGTCGTTCTCAAGCGCCCGCGCGTTCAAGCCCGAGGCGTGCCGATCCGTCAGCTTCGAGACCTATCTCGTGGGGCAGGGCAAGAAGCGCTAAGAGCCCGCCCGGCTAGGGCTGCGCCTTCTTCTTGACCAGCGCCACCAGAGCCTCGAGCGGGACCTCCTTCTGGAGGGCCGCGTAGAACTCGTCGTCCCCGCACAGCTTGGCCAGCGTGGATAGCGTCGTCAAGTGCTCGTTGCGCGAGCCGGATATAATAAGGAATACCGCCTTGACCGGGGCCTCGTCCGGCGCCTTCCAGTCTATCGGGAATCGCGGGTACGCGACCGCGATGAAGGCGTCTTCCGGCTTCGTAGCCATTGGCACGCCGGGATGGGGGAACGCTAGCCCGCGTCCCATAGCCGTAGGCGACGAGGCCTCGCGCCTGGCGCAGGCCTGGGCGAGATCGCTCCGGTTGACGCCCTCAGGCAATCGAACCGCGCCGACGAACGCCTCGATGAATTCCGCCGAGGTCTTTCCGGGAACGTTATACCAGACGCCGCCGCGGGCGAGCAGGGCGGGAATATCCATAGTTGAGGCTCCTTATCGATAGTATACGCGTCCGGGCGCGTTTGGAGAACACGCCCGGAGCCTACTCGGGATAGCTAGCCCCGTCAGTCCAAGGTAATACGTATCCCGGTCTTCAGCGTCATCCCGGGCATGGGATACCCGTTCGTCTCGACGTAGTCCGCGTTAAGCAGGTTGTCCGCGTCGAGGTATACGCTGACCGAGTCCTGGATCGCGTACTGCGCTCGGGCGCCGAGCAGGAATACCGGGTCCAGCGTCGTCGTCGCGTTGATATAGCGCTCGCTACGCCACGATCCGCGCAGGCTCAGCCTGAGGCCGCCCGACTCGTAGCCGGGCTCCAGCTTGATCGTATGCACGGGCGTATTGACCATGCGCGCGCCGTCCGAGAGGGTCTTCCCGCCGGCGAGGCTATAGGACAGCAGCAGCGCGTACGAGGCCGCGACGTCGAAGCCGCCGAGATCCAGGCTCGCCTCGGCGTCGGTGCCGAAGAAGGCCGCGGCGTCGAGGTTCTCCGCGATATAGACCCAGTCGCCGTCGTCGTCAGTCCAGGTGATCAGGTCCTCGGTATACCTGGCGTATCCGAACAAAGACCAGTCGACGACGCCCGTCCGCGCCTCCGCCCCGGCCTCGACGTACCAGGAGGTCTCCGGGTCGAGGTCGGGATTCCCCTGCATATACGCGTCCAGCCAATACAGGTCGTTGAAGGAAGGCGCCCGGTACGAACGCCCCCCCGTGACCTTCAGCGTCAGCGAATCCGACGCCAGGCCGGACACGCCCAGGGCGTAGGTAAGGCCGGCCGTGTAGTCGTCGTACCAGTCGAACCGTACCGACGGCGAGACCTGCAGGCGCTCTACGGGCGAGAGGACCGGAGCGGCGTAGGCGCCGACGTGTAGCCGGGTTCGGTACTCCGCCCCCAGGTTCGTGCTCTCCCCGCCGTCGAACCGGAACTCGAGCCCGGCGGGCAGTTCGACGCTGTCGCCCAGGAAGAGCCGGGAACGGAGGTCGGAGCCGGCGGAGACCGACTCGTGCCGGCTGTCCTCCGAAGTCGCCGGGTTCTCGTAGTCCATCAGGGACCAGGAGCCGAAGGCCGAGGCGTCGAGGACGAGCGTCCCGCCCGCGAGCGTATCGTTGGTGTAGTCGACCGTTCCCCGGGCGTCGGCGTTGACCTGCCTGGCCTCGGGAGTGGCCCAGCCGGTCGTGCCCGGCAGGCCCATATCCGCGTACCGCCCGGAGGCGGACGCCGTAACGATGCCTCCGAGCGCGGGAGCCTCGGCCCCGACGGAGGCTATCACGGCTAGCAGGTCGGCATTGTCGCGTACGAGGACGGAACCGTCGCCGGCTACGGCGGGGAACGAGTCCGAGGCGCGGTCGACGGACGCGGACGCCGAGACCCCGACCGCGCCGATCGTGGCCTGACCGGCCAAGCCGAGCCTCTGGGCGGAAGCCAGGTACGAGGCGTCGCCGCCGACGGCGAGCGGGTACGTCGCGTTCTCCGCGCTGATCGTCGCCTTGGTATCGCCGCCGTGCTTCGTGGTGATGACGATGACGCCGCCGACCGCGTCGGCGCCGTACAACGACGACGCGCCGCCCTTGAGCACCTCTATGCGCTCGATGGACTCGGCGGGTATATCCGACAGGTCCACGTTGGCGGAACGCGCGTCGTTGCGACGGACGCCGTCGACGATCACGAGGACCTGGCTGGAACTAGCGCCGCGGAAAGACGGGGCCCTCACGCTGCCGGCGTATCCATAGTCGCCGGAATGGAAACCGACGACCGCTTCCAGGGCCTCGGCGGCGTTCGTAGCGCCCGAGGCCGCTACGTCCGATTCCGTGACGACGGCGATGGAGCCGCCGGGAGCCAGCGCGACGGGGCTCCAGCTCTCGGCCACGACCGAAATCTCGCCCAAGTCGACGGATTCCGCCGTCGCTTGCGCGAACGCCCCCGCTACCGCGAGCGACGCCACGATTGAAATGCATGCGATCCTGCGCATGTGCCTATCCTTTCCGCCCGGAATGCTATCCGGGCCAGAGAGGACGACGAGCCTGATTGTCTTGGCGCGTTCGCGGACCGGGTTAGTCGCCGCGGCGACGCCGGCCCGCCGGGTGGGCGGGTTTCATGCAGGGACTCCTCGATCCTCGAAGGCGGCGCCGCCGCCTATCGGCGGAGCCTTATGTCCCGGACGGTATCCTGGCTCGCGCGTCCAACCGGTTCAGGAACGCCTTCTCGTCGCCTTTAACGGCGGCAATGGCCGCGCCCCTCGCTCTCGCGATGGCGCAGGTCCTGACCGTAGCGCTTACAGTGGCGGGTCCGCCGCGGATTCTCACCGCGTTCCACGTTCCCGGGACTAGTCGCCGATAGGTTTATAGCGGAAAGCGCCTTCGCGTCAATAACTCAGGCGAAGCTCCACGTACAGGTAGTCGTTATCGATGGTCCTTGAGTTGGAGAAGAGTCCCCATTCGCGCTCGGGATCGTCCGCCGCGCGGAACGAACCGTAGAAGCCGAGGCCGCCCTTGAGGTTGACGCCGTCGGCGACGTTGTACGTCGTAGAGAACGTCGCGAGCCAGTCGCGGGCCTCGAGGCTCGCGAGGAATAGAGCCTCGGGCTGGAGCGTCTCGCCGAGGAATTTCCCCGCCAGGCGGACGCTGCCGGCCTGCTCGAACGCGTAGGCCTGGCCGTTATACTCGGCCATCATGTCGG
Source organism: Spirochaetae bacterium HGW-Spirochaetae-3 (assembly GCA_002839315.1). Taxonomy (GTDB): domain Bacteria; phylum Spirochaetota; class Spirochaetia; order Treponematales; family UBA12059; genus SZUA-370. The sequence goes on along the minus strand of PGXV01000007.1, from coordinate 139,900 downwards.
CGACGTCCGTTCCGCCGGGCGACGCCGCCTCGTGGCTAAAGACGAGGCGCGGCGCCCACGCGAGCGACGCGGTGACCGTTCCGTCGAGGAACGACCGGGACCCCTGGACGACGCCGGACAGCGACGGATTCTTGACGAGCGGGTCCGAGCCGTCGGCGTCCTCGGTCAGCGACAGCGACCACTCGGTACGCAGGTCGTAGCCGCCCAACAGCCAGGCCGCGTCGGCGCCGAACTGGTTGACGCGTCCGTGGAACGGCGAAAGCGTTATCGAGGGGAATGACCCCGACTGCGTGTAATCGGGGTAGCGGTCCAGATAACATAGCCAGCTCGCCGAGAACGACAGGTTCCCAGCGTACAACAGCGTCCGCAAGCCGCCTTCGATGTTCGAGAGCGCAAGGGCCGGGGATTCGTCGTCCTTAATAACGATAGTCATGGGGCCTTCGACGATAGTCATCGCCATAGACGCCATATCGTTCGGTACGGAGACCGGCATGAATATTCCCTGGACCGTCCCGAGGTTGCCGGGCAGGTTGTAGACCAGGTTGGCCGCTATCGAGCCCATCTTCTGCTCGTCGAGCGTAGAGACGAGGCGGGTCCCGACGTGGCGCGCGTTTACCGTATCGGTCGGGTTGTTGCCGTCGGCGAGGCCCCAGGCTATCACCTGCTTGCCTATCCTGGCGTCGAGGGTCCCGACGGCGAAGTCGAACCAGGCTTCCTTGAGGTCGAGCGCCGCGACGAGCCTGTCGTTGCCCGTCGCTACTAGCGACAGCGGGTCGGGGTACGACGAACTCCAATCGGCGCCGTCGCATAGCCCCGCCAGGTTACCGTAGCCTTCCGCGGCCAAGCGGAAGCCGATGGCGTCGAACGCGTATCCGTCTACGACGAACGCGCCGCGGAGGCCGACGTTCGCGAGCGGCTCGTCCTTGGACGGCCGGAGGTACGCGGAGGCGGCGCCCCAACCCGAGACGCTCGCGTCTACGGCTCGCGCACCGTCGTCCGCCGACGCGGGCATCGCGACCGCGGCGACGATGCCGAGAACGAGCGCGACGCGTGCCGCCCCGGATCGTGACGAGGCCATTAGCGGCCCCTCTCCAGGAAGCGGAGCGTGAAGTAATTCTCGTCGATGCTCTGGAGGATCTTCATATTCTCGAATATCCAGGCCGTCTTGCCGCCGGACTCGAGGTCGCTCATCTCCATGCTCTGGAACTGCCAGTACTTTCCGTCCACGAGGCGCTGGCCGAGGACGTCGAGCCGTTTCACGAGCCGTCCGGACGCGTCGTAGTACTCGCTGCGCCTGCTCGTCGCGTTCTCCGGGTCGATCCAGCGAACGACCTTGCCGTATCCGTATTTCTTAATCGTCGCCGGCCCCTTGGACAGGTACTCGACCTTGATATAGCGCCGGCCGTCGATCGTATCGTCGCCTATGGCCTTGACCGTAAAGTCGGCGCGTTCCAGCGTACCTATGTCGGCGTAGCTGAAATCGGAGCCCAGGAAGGCGCCGGTCTTGGAATCGCTACCGGAGGTGCCGATGGTTCGAATCTTGCGGAGCGCCGGTAGGAACAGGTACTGCTCGTCTTCCTTGCCGCCGGACTCGTAGTCGATCGTCAGGAATCGGGTATCCTTCACGTCCGCCGGGGACAGGAACACGAGGAGCTGGCGGTCGGTGCCGTCGGCGTCGGTCGACGATAACGCGTGTATCAGACGCACGCGAGACTGGCCGGCCTTATTGGTGATCACCATGCGCATGTCGCTCTTGGAGGCCGGAGGCCTGGGCAGGCTCTCGTTGCGGGCGAGCAGGGCGTCCAGGTCCTCGGCCCCGGCCGCCGCGACGGCGAGAGCGGCGACCATCGCCGCCAGTATCTTTCGTTTCATATCGTCTCCTTCATAGTGACTTTCTTCGTAAGGAATGCGGGCTTGAACAGCAGGAAGAGAGCGGGAAGCAGCGTCACGGCGAAGGTCGAGCTCGTCAGCATGATCAGGGCCATCAGCAGCCCCATATGCACGTTGCCGCGAACCTGACTGGCCAGCAGGGCCGCGAAGCCGCCGGCCACGGCGAGCGCGTTGACGAAGATACCCTTGCCCGTGGTACGCATCGTCGCCTCCACGGCCCTGGCGAACGGGTACGTTTGTAGCGACAGCTTGAACCGAGCGGTGAAGTGCAGCGTATAGTCGATGCCTATGCCTATGCCGATCGACGCTATGGTAGCCGTTGAAATATCTATCGGGATATGGAAAAGAGCCATCGTGCCGAAGTTGATAGCCAGCGCGCCGGTCAGCGGTACGATCGAGAACAGGCCTTCGACGAGGTTCCGCGATACTAGCGATATAAACAGGAAGCATATGACGAGCGACGCGAGCACCGAGCCTATCTGCGACTGTACGAGCAGACGTAGTATCGCGAGCGTCAGGTTCGACAGCCCGGTTATGTCGGCCTTCGACCCCGCGGGGAACGACTCCGCGATGTACGCCCTCGCCCGGGACTGGACCTGGCCGATGACGCCGGAGCCGGAACTCTTTATGAACACGTTGACGCGCGCGGTGCGGCGCGGGTTGTCTATGAAGCCCTCGATATTCTGCGGGTCGCCTGAGTTCTCGTACTGGAACACCAATTGCCCCGCGTAGGCGCGGCCGGGCACGAGGTCGACGGCGGTTCCCGTCACCAGGTTCACCCTGCGTTCCGTTCCGCCGAGGTCGAAGAAGGCGAATCCGCCGTCGACGCGTAGCCCGTCCCCGGGGCCGTAGGTCGCGAGAAGTTCCTGAGTCTCCGAGTCGCGCTCAGTAAGTACACCGCCCGAGTACGCGTAGAGCTCGGTCGTCACCGGCACCGGCGTCACGTCGTCGGGCACCTTGTCGAAGGCCGGATCGTCGGCGTTGAGCGCCTTGTTCAACCCCTTGACGAACGTGACGATCGATTGCGAACCGCCGACGATGGGCGCGCCGTCTTCGTAGCCGCGCTCCCCCGGGGCGATAACCGTATCCCCGATGACGCGTAGCGCCTCCAGCCTCGTCTGTAATTCGTCCATCGCGCGCAACACCGACGGCTCCAGGATGGCGCCATCGTCGTCGGTACGGACCACGACGGTCATCACCGTTATGCCGGTGAAGTTGTCGTTGAGGTACTCCGACGCACGGCGTATATCGCTGCCCTTCCTGAACGAGTTGAGCGTGTTAGTCTCGAACGACACGCGGGGGGCGAACGCGCCTATCCCTACGATCAGCGCCAGGCAGGCGACCGCGGTGACGCCGGGGCGCCTGGCCACGAGACGCCCTATCCCGGCCAACACGCCCGCGAGCCTCGATTCGTCGCGAGCCCCGACGGGCCTGGCCTTAGGCCGAGGCAGTAGCCGGAGCAGCGCGGGGGTCAGCGTCAGGCTGAGCGCCAGCGCGAACAGGATGCCGAGCGCGGACAGAACGCCGAACATCCGGAGCGCGGGGATGCTGGACGCGGCCAGCGATCCGAAGCCTATCATCGTGGTGGCCCCGGCGAGGATGACGGGCACGCCGACGTGCGATACCGTAGATTCGATAGCCTCTTTCTTGTCGGCTATCTCCGAAAGATCCTCGTAGAAGCGGTTGATGACGTGGATAGTGTACGCGGTGCCCACGGCGATGAGGATGATAGGTAGTATCATCGTCGCCATCGTTATGGACTGCCCGAGGAGGCCCATGAGTCCCATAGCCCATATGACCGACACTACCACGTTGCCCAGCGGCATGAGCACGCCGCGCAACGTCCTGAAGCTCAGGAACAGGATAAGCGCAATAACCGCGAGCACGACCGGGAAGAGCAGCGCCAGGTCGCTAATAAGCAGCTTGCCTACGATGCTCGACACCGCCTTGGCGCCGGACACGTAGACCTCTCCGTCGGTATAGGAAGGAAGGCTCGCGATAGTCGCCATGACTCGATCATAGCCCGTCACCGGATCGTCGGTCGCCTTGGCCTTCCAGCCGCGACTCTCGGCGATCTTCCGGATCTCCGGCCCGACGACATCGAGCGAGACGCCGCGTTCCAACGCGATGAGGGCGACGGTAGCGCCTTTCTTGTCGGCTTCAAGCCTCTCGGCATAGCCCGACATCGCCGCGAAGCGATCATCCGCCGATCCCGGCAGGTACACGCGCCTTACGGCAGGAGCGGGAGCCTCGGCGCCTTCCGGCACGGCTTGCATCGCGGCCAGCTCGCTTAGGAACGCGTCGTCGGGCGTCGCGCCGGCGGGCAGGCCGATCCTGACGCGCGGCAAGCGTTCCGCGTCCAGGCCTTCCCTGAGCGTCACCAGAATGCAGGCCGATTCGCCGTCCTTGCCTATGAGGCTCTTCGTCATGTCGCTCGACTCGACGCGCGCCCGGTAGGCCGCGATCTCCTCGGCCGTCTCGGGCACCCGGTCCATCGCCGCCTCTATGACGATGCCCTCTTCCGTTCCGCGTATGATACCGGCCGAACTGAGCGAGATGACGTTCTTGACCCCGTCCACGCCCGACAAGGCGTCGCTCCATTCGCTGGTCTGCCTGAGGGCGCCCGGCGTAAAAATTCCTTCCGAGTTCGTTATGGCGACGATGAGGAAGTCGTCGGACGGGAAGATACGCCCTACCTCGTCGTAGAACGCCTTCTCCGGTACCGAAGACGGAATATCGTCGGTCATATCTGCATCGACGCCGAGCCCCCTGAAGCCGAAGCCGAAGATAACGGAGACCGCGAGGACGAGTCCGAGTACCGTCCACGGTTTCTCGGCTATGAAACGCGAAAGCGCCTTGAAGAACCTGTTCATGCTGAAATTCCTTTGATGACGATGCGATCCAGCCGAGACTTAAGCCGGTCATGATCGATGCTAGAGAGCGCCGGGATGGAGATATGCATCAAGACGCCAGAAATCATGCCGAAGACAATACCGCCGATTATCTTGGGGTCCTCATCCATGAAATCCCCCGAATCTACGCCTTCAGCAATGAGCTCCATGATTATCGAAGGTATCTTGCCCGACAGCCGCTCTATCTCTTCGCGCTCGGGTCCGCCGAGCATTCTTTCCTTGAATCCCGGAAGTACATGGCTTATAGAGAAATAGCCTCGGCGGGAGAGGTGATCGTCCAGTAGCAGGTGTATGACATCGCATAGCCTATCGCCGACCGGCGCTCGTCGGGCGACGATATTCCTAAGGCGCGTTTCCGCCTCCTTAAGCGAATCGAGAATAAGCGAGCGGAACAGATCCTCTTTGCTCTTGAAATAATAGTACAGGGCGGGCTTGGTATAGCCCAGGACCTCGGCCACCGCCTCGAGGGTCGTACCCTCGAAGCCGCGCGTTGAAAATAGATCGAGCGCCGTCGCGATTATCTCGCGCCGCTTGCGCTCGTACGTGCTTTCTTCAGCCATATCGCCTCTTTTACCCTAAAGTAGAATTCTACCTTAGGGTAAAATAACGGTTTCGATGATGGGTGTCAAGACAAAAAAAGACCGCCCCGTAAGGGGCGGTCAATTCGCTAAAAAGCGAGACCGGGTCTTAGAACGACCAAGTGTAAGTCAGGTAGTAGCGGCCTTTGTCGGCGGCGAGCGGAGAAGCGGCACCGTCGATATCACCGGTGTTGATCTTCGCACCAAGCTCGATGGTGGCTTTAGCAGCGAGGAGGTACTTGGCATAGGGGTTGATGTAGATACCACTAAAGGTATCACCAGCCGCGTCCTCGGTCTCCATCATGTAGGTGAAGGCAGCGCCCAACACGAACTTGTCCATGCTGTAGGAAGCATAGGGGCCGAAGGAGAGGTAGATCGGGGCATCAGTATAAGCCCAGAACTGCTGCTCAAGGTCGATACCTACATTGAGAGCGTCCATCGTGTAGTCGACTTCCTGGAACAGGTAGTGAGAACCGGTAACGTCGTTACCAAGGTCGGTCGCCTGATAATCCAGGTAGAAAACGAAATTCTCGACCGCGGTGATCTCGGCGCCAAAGTACGCCATCGTAGAATCGGCGACTGGGGAAAGATCGACGCCGGCGCGGAATCCGCCGATACCGTCTACATCGTAGGCTGCACCGAAGTTGAGATCGGCAAGAGCATCCTTCAGAAGAGGCCTAGCGGTGGCATCAGAAGTAGCGGGAAGCATAACGCCGAAGTTCAGGCCTTCGATCGGCTTGATCTGGAGCATGAAACCGGTCATGGTATCGAAGTTGCCAATATCATTGGCAGCGGTAGACCAGGTGTAGTCGCCGAGGCGGCCAGCTACGGTCTTCACCATACCATCGAACATCTCGCCCCAGACATAGGCGCGGTTCACGAAGAAAACAGGGTAATCTTCAGTAAAATCACCCTGGGCGCGCAAGCGGGCCGTAGCTCCGTAGTTACCGTTCGTATAAGCAGCCTGGAGGTTGAAGCGACTGGTCTTACCGGAGTCATCGCCCCAGAGACCGAGGGTCGGGTCGGCAGAGCCTTCAGTAAAGACGGCAATACCGGTGTCAATGTAACCGCTGAACGCGATAGCGGCGTCCTGAGCGAAAACGGCTCCGCCAAGAACGGCGAGGGCCAGAAGAAGCACTATAGCTTTCTTCATGTAGATTCCTCCTTGTAGGAATAAAGCGGGGTACCTGACCTACGGCCCGGCGTTCCCCTTAGCTTTAGAGGGAGTATAGCAGTGTGAAATTCAGGTGTCAAGGAATTTCTAGTGGTCTAACCGAATACTCACGACATATTTCTTTAATTTGTCATTTCCAAATGCCCATCCGCGCCGCTATGTACAAAGAGGCTATTCAAAAAGACCGCGTATAAATTTGCGCGTGGGCCCCGCCTCGAGATACATGCGCTTCGCTTATCGCTCGCCCATGCATCTCGGTCTCCCCACGCACCGTGCATGCGAGGCCATTCTGATAGCTGTTTCGGGCAGCGCGGATAGGCATTTCTTATACGAGTAAAGAGATATCTACAGTCAGGACATATGAGAAAGCTAGCGTATCGCCTTCCATGACGTGCTCGTCTTCCAGAAAACTCCCTGCCCTTTTGTATGACATCGTATTTACATCGCCCAATATTCATTATATGGAATTCGTATGGGATCCGGAAAAAGATCTCATGAATCGTAAAAAGCACGGCGTCTCTTTTAATGAAGCGATAGAAGTATTTAACGATCCTTTACATATATCGCGTCTCGATCATAGGTTCGGCTATTTCGAGGAGCGTTGGGTAACCGTCGGCAAGGCTGGCGGCGCCGGGATACTCGTAGGAGCCAACCTCTTCTTCACCGAGGAAGGAGAAGAAGTCAAAAGGATACTATCGGCCAGGGAGGCCACGCCCAATGAGCGAAGACAGTATGAAGATGTCTGAGGATAGCTTTGAAATGCTTCCTGAATATGATTTCTCCAATGGGATCAGAGGCAGGTTCTATACTCCCAAGAAGATATCCACCTCTATACGGCTGGATGACGACGTGATCTGCTTCTTCAAGAAAAAGCCAGCGAAGAGAAGATCGGCTATCAGACCCTGATGAACATGGCGTTACGTGAGTTTATAAGCCGGCACGCGCGATAGGCGCCTCGCGGAAGCGTGCCCCCGACGCTCGTTTCAATCGCCCGGAGAAGCCTTTGCCGCGAGCCTCGCGTTGAGCTTACCGCAAATCCGCGCGGCCGCGACTCCAAACACCAAGTGTCGTTCGCGTCCGCGTCGAATCACGCCCGCGCAACCGGAGATATGGCCGAGGGCGTCTTCGTCCGCGAGCGTCGGGTCGAACAGCGACAGCCGGAGGCGCGTGACGCAACTAACCGCGCGCTCGATATTGGCGGCGCCGCCTGCCGCCAGGATCAACGCGTCCAGGAAGGCGGCGCCCGCGGCTCCCGTTTCCGTCGGCTCTCCGCCGACGCGCCGTCCGGGCACGGCTAGTCCAGCTCCCTGATACGCGCGCGCAGGGCCAGCACGGAGGACGGGCTCACGGACAGCTCGTCGACGCCCATGGCCAAGAGCTCGGCCGTCCGCGACGCGTCCGCCGCCAGCTCGCCGCAGACGCCTATCCATAGGCCCGCGTCCTTCGCGGCGCGCGCGGCCATGCCGATCAGCCGCATGACGGCCGGATGGCCCTGGTCGTAGTACGATCGGACCGCCGCGTTCTGGCGATCGGCGGCTAACGTGTACTGTGCGAGGTCGTTCGTTCCGACGCTGAAGAAGTCGACGAGCGAGGCGAGGTCGGCGGCGACGAGGGCCGCCGCCGGGGTCTCGATCATGATGCCCGTCTCCAGGCACGGGTCGAAGGAGACGCCCTCCGCCTGTAACTCCGCGCGCGCGCCGTCCAGGGCCCGCAGGCACTCCTCGACGTCGCGGACCGTCGCTATCATGGGGAACATGATAGCGACGGTCCCATAGGCCGAGGCGCGCAGTATGGCGCGGAGCTGGGTGTTGAACAGGGCGGGCCTGGAAAGGCATAGCCTGACCGCACGGAGGCCCAGCGCCGGGTTCTCCTCGGCGGCGAGACCGAGATACGGGGCGCTCTTGTCCGCGCCGACGTCCAGGGTGCGGATGACGACCTTCCGCCCGGCCATGGACTCAGCCGCGGCGCGATACGACGAGAACAGTTCTTCCTCGGTCGGGTAACGGTCTTTCTCCAGGTACAGGAACTCGCTACGCAGGAGCCCGATGCCGCCGGCGTCGTTCGCCAGCGCGGCCTCGACGTCGGCCTGGCTACCCGCGTTCGCGAAGACGTCTACCAGGCGGCCGCCGCGCGTACGGTTCTCGAGGCCGCGCAGGCTCTGGAGGGAGGCTTTCCTCGCTGCCGCCTCGGCCGCGCGGCTATCGGCGGCGCCGGCTTCCGCGGCGTCCGGGTCCAGGACGAGAACGCCGTTGTCGCCATCCAGCACGACATCGCGGCCATGGGCCGAGCGTCCAGCCGCGGGCCCCAGGCAAACGACGGCGGGGATACCCATGGAACGCGCCAGGATGGCGGTATGCGCGTTGGGGGAACCGCCCGAGGTAGCTATACCCAGAAGAAGAGAGCGGTCCATGGAGACGGTCTCGCTCGGCAGGAGGTCGTCGGCGACGAGGACGACGGGACCGTCGGGTTCGGGCGCGGTACGCCCGCCGCAGAGGATACCGACGACGCGGGCGGACGCGTCCTTCACGTCCGCGGCCCGCGCGCTCAGGTAGGCGTCCCCCGAGGCCGCGAGCTGGGCGGAGAAGCTCTCCGAGGCCTCGGCTACGGCGCGTTCGGCGGCCAAGGATCGGTCCCGGACGGCTTCCTCGACGCAGGCCGCGTAGTCTTCGTCCTGCAGCATCATGGCGCCGATCTCGAAGATAGCGGCCTCTTCCTCTCCGATCTCGACGCTAGCCTTGTCCCGTAGGCCCAGGAGCTGTCCGACGGCCTCGTCCCTGGCGGCGAGGAAACGCGCCAGCTCGGCCTCCGCCCCGGAGAACGGGCGCCCCGAGACGGGGACGACCCGCTCATAGAAGAATGCGCGGGCACGGACGATTCCGGGCGACGCCGCCGTACCGTATGTCTTCTCCACGTCCGACCCCTAGAAATGAGAAGCCAGGAAGTCGGCCATCGCGGACGAGGCGAGTTCCTCGTCCGCGCCTTCGGCGGTCACCGATACTGTATCGCCCCGCTTGACGCCCAGCTTCATGAGGGCGAATAGCTTCCGAGCGTTCGCGCTCTTCCCGCCGAAGCTAACGAGTATCTCCGACTCGAATTCCTGGGCCTTCTTGACCAGCGCCCCGGCGGGACGCGAGTGTATCCCTTCCGGGGCCGTCATTACGTAATCGAAGCTCTTCATCAATCCTTCTCCCTTAGGACGAGCAGGGGCTCGCCGCGGCGGACCGTCCCCGCCGCTACGGAGCCCGCTCCGGCGTAGTCGTCCCCGTTGACCACGATGACGGGAGTCTCCGTCCGGTATCCAGCGGCCCGGATGGCCTCCAGGTCGAACTCTATCAGGACGTCTCCCGCCTTCACGCGGTCTCCTTCGGCGACGCGGACGGTAAAATACCGCCCGCCGAGCGACACCGTCTCGACGCCCACGTGGACGAGCAGCTCGACGCCCTCGTCCGAGACGAGCCCCACCGCGTGGAGGCTTTCCGGCACGGTCTCTACGACGCCGTCGAACGGCGCGACTACGATGCCCTCGTCGGGTAACACCGCGACGCCGTCGCCCATAAGCTTCTTGGCGAAGGCCTCGTCGGGAACCGATTCCAGGGGAATAACCGCCCCCGAAAGGGGACTAGCGATAGAAATGGACCCGCGTTGGCCCTTGCCGATGAGGTTCTTGAAAAGACCGATGCGTGCCATATTGAGGAAACCCCTTATACTCGGCTCATGAGCCGCTGGATGTGCAATGTCAGGTACGCCATCTCTTCCTTGCTCACCCTATGGCCTAGCTCGGCGGCGACGAAGTCGGCGGCGAGCCTGGCGCAGGAGAAGGAGTCGGCGTACTTCTCTTTAACTATGTCGTACAATTCGAAGTCGACGTCCGGGTAGTCCTTGCCCGCGACGACGCGCTGGGCGAAGAAACGGACGTGGGTGACGAAGCGGTACCAGGAGATGGAATCCTCGTCCTTCCGCTCCCCCAGGTGCTCTTCCGCGACGCCGAGTATGCCTTCGATGACGCGGGTAACGGCCTGGAAGCCTTCCATATCGCCGTCGAGGGACGCGTTGACGAAATGCATGGCGATAAAGCCCGCCTCGTCCTCGTCGAACTCGACCCCGGTCGATTCCTCGACGAACTCAAGCGCGCGCAGCCCCACCTCGTACTCGTCGCGGTAGAAGCGCTTTATTTCGTAGAGCATCGGGTTCTTGAGCGCCATTCCGGACGCCTTCCGCTCCAAGGCGGTACTCATGTGGTCCGGCAGGGTCACGTAGATACTGTCGTGCAGCTTCCGGCCGAGCCTCTCCCGCGCGTAGGCGATCACGCGCTCGGCCAGCAGGATATGCTCCAGGGGGATCTCGGCGACCGCCTGCTCGAACTTGGTAGCCATCTCGGCGGAGCTCAGGACGAAGACCTTCTCTACGCCCTCGTCAGCAGCGGTATCGCCCGGGCGACGCTGGAAGCCCAGGCCCCTGCCCATGGCGACGACCTCGCGGCCGCGCGGGTCGAGGGCTACCACGACGTTGTTATTGATGACCCGCTCTATCCTCATCGTCCCTCCGGCGGCGCGAATTTAATCCTGGCGCCAGGAGCGCAGTTCCGTAGCAGTAGCGAATAGCGCGGCGGTACGCGTCCTATCACGTTCACCCTCGGGTCCGCGGGCAGGTCCTCCCGCGTCACCTGTATCTCCCCCGAATAGCGCAGATAGCCGGCGTTGTCCATCGTTACCGATCCCGTCTTGCGCTCCAGGGCGTTGTACGGGTCGATACGCGCTCCCGCCGTCGCGTACTCGCGCGATTCCTGCAGGCGCAAGACGCGGGCGGGCGAATCGGCGCGGACCGTGAAGGCGGTCCCTTCAAGATAGCGATACGGGTCGAGGAAGTCGACGGGAAGGGCTATCGTTCCCGTCTCGGCGAAGGATCGCGCCAGTCCGGCGTCGTAGTCGCCGAGGGGCCCGTCGCCGACCATGACGCCGACCGCGCCGAGGCGCAGCAGCGAGTCCACGTAGGCCGCGTAGGGCGCGGCGCCGCGGTGGGACTCCGCCGTGGGCAACCCCAAGCGCAGGGGGCCGCGCAGCTCTAGGTCCCCCGCTACGAAGGACCAGGCCTCGACGCCAAGGCCCGCGAGGGCGCGGTTGGTCGCCGCGAGCCGATCGTCGTCGAGCCCCGTCTCGGGGCGAGGGTAGTAGTTATGCATGCCGACGACCCTTGCTCCCGACCGAGCGACGCGGGCGATGTGCTCGGGCGGCAGGGTGGAGGCGTTGAGGCAGACGGGGACGCGCCGGGCGACAGCCTCCGTCTCCTCTAAGGAAAAGCCGTAATCCAGGCGTAGCGCCGAGAGGCGCAGAGAAAGGGCCAGCTCCGCGACGTCCGATTCGCCGAAGACGTCGAGCGTTCGCTTCGATACGTCCGCGACCACCTCGTAGCCCAGCTCGGCCAGGCGCAGGCACATGGCCCTCGCCCGCGCGGCGAAGGTCCCGTCGAACTCTTCCGCTATATGCAGGGAAGTGAAGACCGGGTCCCCGCCGCCGGGGCGGGAGGCCAGACCGGCCTCGTCCCGCGGGAAGGTGGATACGAATACGGAGCGGCCCAGTCCTCTATGCATTCCTGAGGTCTTTCTCCGACATGGCCAGGCTCGTAACGACGAAGCCGCCGATATACGAGATGACGAGGCCGATGAAGTAGTTGAGCATGTGCTGGGGCTGCATGATGGGGATGGCCACCAGGCCGGAGGGGCCCCAGGCGCTGGCCATGACGTGGGTCAGCATGACGTAGGCGCCGCCGAAGCCCGCGCCCAGCCCCGCCGTGATGAAGGGCTTGAACAGGGGGAGCGTAACGCCGTAGATCAGGGGCTCCCCGACGCCGAGGAAGCCGGCGGGAAGGGCGCCCGCGATGATCTTCATCATGCGCTCGTTCTTGGCCTTCTTGGCCATCAGGTAGATGGCGATGGCCGCGCCGACCTGTCCCGCGCCGGCCATGGCCAGGACGGGGAAGAGGGAGACGCCGCCCATGTTCTGGAGCTGGACCGCGTAGATGGGTATCAGGCCGTGGTGCAGGCCCATGAGGACCATCGGGAGGAAGAGCGCCGACAGTACGTAACCGCTGATCACGCTGACCACGGGGTTGGAGGAATTGATTATTACGCCCAGGATCGCGACCAGTCCGTCGGAGAAGAAGCCGGCGGCGGGCATGATGGCGAACACGAACACGAGCCCCGTGACGAGCATCGTCAGGAAGGGGGTCACGACCAGGTCCAGCACGTCGGGGACGCGCTTGCGGATGGCCTTCTCCACCTTGGAAAGGATCCAGACGCCGAAGATGACGCCGATGATGCCGCCCTTGCCCGTCGTCAGGATCGAGTTGAGGGGGACGTCCTTGTTATAGAGCCCCAGCATGGTAGACAGCTGAACGATGTTAGCGCCGATGGACGCCGCGCCCAGCATACCGCCCAAGGCCTCGTTAGCGCCGAACTGTTTGGCGGCGTTGATGCCGGTATAGATGGCGAAGTAGCCAAGGAAGCCGCCGCCCAGAAGCTGGAAGACGAGCTGCGTGGCCTTCCAGAAGCCAGCCGCGGGAAGGACCTGCTGGCCGATAAGCGTGCTTATCAGGCTTCCGAGGCCGTTGAAGAGGCCCGCCGCGATGATGGCGGGGATGAGCGGGATGAAGATGTCGGCGATCAGCTTGATGACGGCCTTGAAGGCGTTCTGCTTCCGGCCCTGCTTGATGGCTTCCTTGTTGGACTTCCAGTCCTCGGTCACGACGCCCCCTCCGAGCTCGGCCTGGACGGCGTCCGTCACTTTCTTGGCCTTTCCCGGCCCCAGGACCACCTGGATGGCGCCGCCGTCGGCCACCACGCCGAGCACCCCGTCGGTCGCCTTGAGCGCGGCGACATCGGCCTTCGCGCTATCCGCCAGGTCGATCCTGCAGCGGGTCATGCAGTTCTGCGCCCTCAGCACGTTACCCTTGCCGCCCGCCAGCTCTACGATCTTCTTAGCCAGTTCCTCGTTCGTCATGTCGAGCTCCTCCTTATCGATTGGTCAGGACGCCGCGTATGCGGCCCCCGGCTCGTTCGAGCCTTTCCCTAGCCTCTTCGGCCCCACAGCCGAGCGCGATGGTCGCCACGGCGAGCTTGACGCTGCCGCCGCCGGCGTCGAGCGCCTCTCTGGCCTCCTCGCGCCCGCAGCCGGTCGCTTCCATGGTTATATTCTCCGCGCGAACCTTCAGCTTCGCGTTCGTCTGCATCAGGTCGACCATCATGTTACCGTAGGCCTTGCCGATGGAGACCATGCTCCCCGTGGATATCATGTTCAGGATCATCTTCTGGGCCGTGCCGGCCTTCAGTCGCGTCGATCCGGTAAGGGCCTCGGGACCGACCACGGGCTCTATCGCCAGCTCCGCCTCCGCGCCGATAGCGGACGGCGAGTTGCAGGCGACCGCGACGGTCCTGCATCCGAAGCCCCGCGCGAAGCGCAGGCCGTGGATAACGTAGGGAGTCCTCCCGCTCGCGGCCAAGCCGATGACGACGTCGGCCTTCGTAAGTCCGATGGCGCGCAGGTCCTGCTCGCACAGGGTCTGGCTATCCTCCGCGCCTTCCACCGCCTTCATGAAGGCGCCGGGCCCGCCGGCTATCAGCCCGACCACGCGGCCGTGCTCCACCCCGAAGGTAGGCGGACACTCCACCGCGTCAAGCACGCCGAGCCTGCCGCTCGTCCCCGCGCCCAGGTAGACGATGCGGCCGCCTTCGCGCAGGGCCTCGGCGCACCATTCGATGGCGCGCGCGACCTGGGGCAGGACCTCCGCGACGGCCCCCGCGACTTTCGCGTCCTCGCGGTTCATCGCCGTCGCCAGCTCCAGGGGCGTCATGCGGTCAAGATCCATCGTATCGGGGTTTCGCCCCTCGGTAGTCAGCTTGGAAAGGTCGATCAAGTACGTCTCCTGGTCCCGCGACGCGCGCGCGGGCGAAAAAAAGGCAAGACCTTCCTCCCGCGTCGCGGAAGAATGGTCTTGCCTGATTTAACAGTAACAATCCGTCGGTCTAGCTGATAATGTCGGCGGCTACGATACACCCGGCCCGTTCGGGCTGTCAACGGAAATAGGCCCCGACGCAAAAACCTGAAGCGGCCCGGCTCGAGCGTTGATATCTATGCGCAATACTCGAAAGACTCCATCGTAGACGCGAACGCCGCCCGGGAGCCTTCTATGGTCGCCTCCGGGACGCAGTAGCACAGGCGGAACCAGCCGGGGTAGCCGAAGCCGACGCCGGGTACGGACAGGACTCCGCGGTCCTTGAGGGCCATCGCGAAAGCGATGTCGGCCGTCTCGCCGGGCTTCAGGGGCGTGGCGCTCGTCGGCGCCTCGCAGAACAGGTAGAACGCGCCTTCCGGGCGGGCGAAGCGTATGCCGGCGCCTTCAAGGACCGACGACAGCATGTCGCGGCGCCTGGCGTAGCGCGAGACGTCCGCCTTGGCCCGCCAGCTGGCGGTGACGGCGCGCTGCATCAGGGCGGGCGCGTTGACGAAGCCGAGCACCCGGTTGGACGCGACGAGGCCCGCGACGAGCAGCGCCTTATCGGCGCAGGCGGGGTTGACGGCTATGTAGCCGAGGCGCTCGCCGGGTATGGACAGGGTCTTGGAGAAGCTCGACGCGACGAGGCTGTCGGGATAGGCCGACAGCACGGGGGGCACGGCGACGCCGTCGTAGACTATGTCGCGGTACGGTTCGTCGACGACGAGGTACGGGGCGCGGCCGCAGCGGGAGGCGTGGGCGGACAGGACGGCGGCGAGCGCCTCGATGTCAGCCCGCGGGTAGACGCGGCCGGTCGGGTTATTGGGGCTGTTTACGATGATGGCCGCGGTCCTCGGCGACAGTACCCTCGCGACGGCCGCCGGATCGAGGGAGAAGCCGGGCGCGGAGTCGGCGACCACGAGGACGCCGCCGTGGTTCTCGACGTAGGCCGAGTACTCGGCGAAGTACGGCCTGACGACGACGACCTCGTCGCCGGGGTTCAGTACCGTATGCAGGATAACGTTGAGGGCGCCGGCCGCGCCTACGGTCATGACGACGTCGTCGGTCGACGTCGGAACGCCGTGCTCGGAGGCGACCTTCTGGGCCATCGCGGCTCGGGCGAAGGCGTAGCCGGCGTTGGTCATGTACGCGTGCGTTCCTGGCTCATCCGCGGTGGCTGCGGCCTTCAGCGCATCCAAAAACTCCCGCGGCGGCTCGAGATCGGGGTTGCCGAGGGAAAAGTCGAAAACTGCATCGGCTCCGAGCCTGGCCTTCAGCTCTATCCCGGCCTCGAACATCTTCCGTATCCAGGAGCCTCGTTCCAGTCCGGCCTTCATCGCGGCGGCTATCGGCATGCGGGAATCCTCGCTTTCGTGACGTTTAGCGGTTAGACTATAGCACGGCTTACCGATACGCGGGAGGCGGGTGGAGGTGCGGGATGGCTGAAGCGATGATGAACGCCGCCGGGCGGGCGGCCGGCTTCGATACGCTCCTGGGCGCGATGCTGTCGGGCGGAGACGCCGACGCGGTACGGGACGCTAAGACGCTGATAGACGACGCGCGGCCCGAGGACCTGGTAGTGGCGGTCGACGCGGCCGTGGCCAGGGGCGTACCGCTCGACGCGCTCAAGCCGGCCGTATCCAGGCTCGTGAACCTGCTGGCGACGCCGCTCAAGCGTCATCGCCGCGAGCCTCCCCCCGGGGAACGCCTCTTCTCGTCGCTCATGGCGGAGAACGAGGCCCTGCTAGCCGCGCTGGACAGAGGCAAGACGCTGGCCAAGGCGATCAACGATGCTACGGCGCCGATCGCGACACGAACCGGGACCATCGTCGACCTTAGGGACCTTATAGAAGAAGTAGGCGCCATCGAGACGCACTATCGCAAGAAGGAGAACGTACTGTTCCCGTGGTTCGAGGCGCGCTATCCGGAATTCCGCTGCGTACGGCTGATGTGGGAGATACACGACGACGCCAGGCGGGGACTGAAGGACGTTTCGCGGCTCCTCGACGCCGCCCTGGCCGGACGCGACGGGGCGACGCTCGATCCGGCGCCGCTCAACAAGGCGATAGGGCGGCTCTATTTCGACCTGAACGCCAACGCCTTCAGGGAGGACTACGCGCTCTTCCCGGTGATGATGGACCTCGTGTCCCCGGCGGACGACGAGCGCCTGTTCGCCGAGACGCTAGAGTACGGCTGGGCGCTGCTCGACGACGATTCGATAGCGCGGTTCCATGGCGCCGAGGCGGGCGCGGCGGCTACGGCGTTCGTCGCGGCGGGTCCCGCGCCTCTGCGCCGGACCGCGGACGCAGGAACGGACGCGGGCGCGCTCGGGTTCTCGGGCAGGACCGGTTCCATCCCGGGAGAGGCGCTCGCGGCCATGTTCGCCGCATTGCCGGTGGACATGACCTACGTCGACGCTAACGACGAGGTCCGCTGGTTCTCGGATTCCCCGCATCGGATCTTTCCGCGGAGCCCGGCCATCATAGGGCGCGACGTGCGCAACTGCCATCCGGGCGCCAGCGTCGGGCGGGTCGTCGCGATAGTCGACGCGTTCCGGCGAGGCGAGAAGGACCGAGAGGCGTTCTGGATCACTATGAAAGACCGATTCATCCATATAGAATACTTCGCGCTACGGGGCCCCGGCGGCGAGTACCTGGGCGTGCTCGAGGCCAGCCAGGACCTAACGGAGCTACGCGCGCTCTCCGGCGAGAGGCGGCTGGCGGACTAGCCCGCGCGGAAGGGGAAACATGGACAGGACGGTCATAGCGGTATTCTCCGGCACGGGCAACGCGATGCGCGCGGCCGGCATCGTAGCGGGCGAGCTCGAGAAGGCCGGGAAGAGCGTCGAGACGCTGGACCTGGCGGCCGGGTCGGCCATCCCGGCGCTCGGCGAGGGGGACCTCCTGGTCGTCTGCTCGTCGACGCTGGGATTCTCCCCGCCGTCGACGGTCATGGAGCGCATACGGTCCGCGCCGCGCTCCGACGGCGCGGCCGCCGCCTACGCGTGCGTCTGCGGAGCGACGGGATCGAGGGGCAGGATACTGAGCGGCTGGAGCGGGGCGGCGTCCATGACCGCGTTCTCCGCCCTCGCGCGGAAGGGCTTCGAGCCTATCGGCTCGGCCGACGTCTCCTACCCGGAGAACTGGACCCAGGTCTCTCAGGCGGCGAGGGGCGACGCCCGGGACGCGATACTCGAGAGCGGCGACGGCGAGGCGAGGGAATTCGCCCGGTCGATCGCCGCGGGCGGCCGCGCATTCCTGCGGCGTTCCATCGTCACGCGGAGCCTGGGTCGGTTCGTGGGGTTCGTATTCAGGCTCGTCGCGCGCAGGATGCTCGGACGGATATACATAGCGGACGACGGGTGCACCGCCTGCGGTCTCTGCGCGAGGGTCTGCCCGTCGTCAGCCATCGTCATGAAGGACGGCTCGCCGTCCTGGACGACCCGATGCTCGGCCTGCAATCGTTGCATCAACGCCTGCCCCGCCGCCGCGATCCAGACGTCGACGGCCCGGCTCGCGCTCTTCGCCGTCGTCAACGTCGCCGCGATATTCGCCGCCGGGCCCGGCGCGAGGGGCGTCCTCGACGGCCTCGCGCCGGCGCTCTCCGGGGCGGCGCGAGGCGCGGCGGCCTTCGTACTGGGCGTCGCCCTGTACGCGGCCGTCACCGCGTTGCAGCTAGGGCCCCTGGACGCGCTCGTCCGGGCCATGGAGCGGGCGCCCGCGCTCAGGCGGCTCTTCACGGCCAGCTATACGAGACGCTTCGAGCGCTACCTGGCGCCGGGCTTCAAGCCCGGGTCGGATTGACCCGGCGCTCCAGGGCCAGGTCGACGACGCGGTAACAGCCGTCGTACAGGCCTATCTTCGCGTTGCGCAGGATAGCCTCGTTCTGCATGCGCAGGATGTCGTCCTCGAGCAGCATCAGCGTAAGCGCCTGGGCCGCGGCTTCCTCCGTGTCCACCTCGTAGGTGCCGTCGCCGAGCTCGGCCGCCCGTATCGCGCCCCAGCGCTCGTGGCCGCCGACGCGCCTGGTCATCAGCTTGGGCACCGGGTAGTAGGCCAGCTCGCTCGGCTTGGTGACGAGGACGTCGCAGCTCCGCATCAGCAGGTTCGTACAGTAGACCGCGGCGAATTTATCCGTATCCAGGAACGCGTGGACGCCGGATACCGACCCGTCTATCGCGCCCGCGGCGAATGCCGACGCCTCGGCCCAGTTCCCGACGTGCTCGGCGACGAGGGAGCCGTATGACGGATCGAAGGCGCTCATGGCCGCGTCGAAGCGTTCCTTGGCATCCGCATGGTCGCCGAAATTCAGGTACAGGGCGGCCCTGCCGTCTTTCACGAGCGGCACGACGCGCTTGGCGAGCCCTATGGTCAGCCCGAGCTGGGCGCCGGCGCCGCCGATGGACATGAGGACGCGCCTGGGCGCCCCGGACTCGATGCGCCGGATCCGCGCGGCGCAGTCGGACTCGAGGTTGGACACGATCTCGTGGTCGACGTAATGGCCGACGAGCCGGATATCGGACGCGGGCATAGGGACTGACGGAGCGCCGTCGTCGCGCATCTCGCGGAGCAGGCGGTACCCCAGGTACGCCGACGGGCCCTGTACGGCGTGCAGCGCGCCCTCGGCCAGGTGCAGCGCCATCGGCCAGTTGTCGACGACCGCGTTGACGACGTCGGTCATCCCGGCGTGCAGAGCGGCCTGGGCGGGCCAGCCGTGGGTGGTTATCATCGGCATGCCGGGCGGGAAGGCGGCGCACAGGGGCGCGTACAGCTCGGCTACCTTCTGGTCGGCCGCGTTGTACGACAGCTTCTTGAAGCCCTCGTAGTTGAGCGGCTCCCAGAAGAAGCGGTTGAACAGGCGGCTCTTCTGGGACAGCCGGGAACCGAACGAGTACAGGTCGTCGAGGTGCGACACGACCCTGCCCGTCACCGTATCGTCGTAGCCGTTCAGGTCGAACCAGTACGGGACGAAGCCGCGATGCTTTATGACCGACGCCATCGCCATCGCGATGCGGTAATGGCCGTAGCCCATGCGGATGTTGCCTATAACGATCCCGCGATCCGCGTCCAGGAGCTCGCCGGAGCCGTCTATGGCGAGGCCCTGGACGCCGAGCGCCCGCCCTATCGTCGCGTTGGGGACCGCTCCTATCCGTATCCGCTCCGACCCGGCGTCTCGCGCGCCGGCTCCGAACTTGCGCAGGTAGCCGGCCTTGGCCCGGCCGGCCTTGGCCCCTGTCGAGCGGGCTATCTCGTTGCCGAATACTTCACCCGATCTGTCGATCATCTCGTCGCTCCTATTCCGTTCAGTATGATATCCATGACGTTCCCGAACGCCTCCTCGTAGCTGAGCCCGTGCTCGATCAGGAAGGTATCCGACATGACGGCCCTCATCGTGGCCAACAGCGTCTCCTTGAGCACGTCGACGTTGACGGCGCGGAATTCGCCGTTCGAGATGCCCTCCTCGATGACGGCGACCGTAGGCTCCCAACCGTCGGCCACGCGACCAAGGATATGCGCGTGCAACTCGGGGAAATCCCGCGCCAGGTACCGTATCCAGCGATAGTCGATCCGGGGCTCGGCCGTCGGCCGGAGCGTCAACAGGGCGCGCAGGCGGTCCGAGCACGACCGCGAGGAGTCGGCCGCGATAGCCCTCTGCCTGCCGTGGATATCGTCGAAGGTACGGTCGGCGATGGTCCGTATGACGCCTTCCTTGCCGTTAAAATGGACGTATATGGTCTTCTTGCTGGTACCGGTCTCCTTGGCTAGCTCGTCGACGGTGAACCCGGGCCCCTGGTTCTTGAAGAGCCGTACGGCGCCGGCGAGTATCTTCTCCGCCGAATTCAAGCGCGCTCTTCCCTGTAGAACGAGAAGATGACGAGGGACGCGAAGCCTATGCCCGCCGCGACGACGCCGGTCAGGCGTATGCCGAGGTCGTTACCGGGATCCTTGCCCAGGAGCAGGAGCGAGCTGAATATCAGCATCGCGACCATCTGGCCTATCTTGCTCATGAAGGTATGCACCGCGTAGAACATGCCCTCCTTGCGTTCGCCGGAACGCCGGCCGTCGACCTCCGCCAGGTCGGCGACGATGGCGTTGGGCAGTATGCCGAACACGGCGAAGCCTATGCCGGCGAGCAGCACGAAGATCGCCGCCTGCAGCGCCGCCGGCAGCGCCATCCTGCCGAGGAACGCGCAGTACAGGTAGGCGAGTATCAGGAGCCCCATGGCGCCGAAGCACAGCGGCTTCTTGCCGACGCGCTTCGAGAGCATGTTGACGAGGGGGTACAGCATGAACGCCAGTATACCCGTCGCCGCCGTGATGTACAGCACGGCCGATTCCGTAAAGCCGAGCAACACCGTGACGTAGTAGACGTTACCGGTCTGGAACACGGTGATGGCTATTCCGTAGGCGAGGAAGAATATCTCGAAGAGCAGGAAATTCCTGTTGGACAGCATAGCCTTTATGGAAGCGACGGGAGGCAGGCTCGTCGGCTCGGAACGCACGTACTTCCTCTCGTCGATGGTCAGCACGGGAACCAGAAGCAAGACGAAGCCGAGCCCGGCGAGAATGCCCAGGGTGATGCGTATCGAGGCGACGAGGGAGAATCCGGCCGACTGGAACATCGGCCAGATGAACGACGCGCCGCTGGCGATTATATAGCCCACGAACCACGTGAGCGCGATATAGGTGGACAGGTCCAGCCTATCGTCGGCGTTCGACGACAGCTCGGGGGTCAGCGCGAAGTAGGGCGCGACGTACATGGTATAGAACACGTAGTACGCGAGCAGCGTGACGGCAAGCCATACGACGTTGACGGCCGAGCTTCCCGGGGTGGGCGGCATGAATATCATGACCGTCAGCGCGGCGAACGGCACGGAAGCCTTGGCCATGAACGGTATACGGCGTCCTCGGGGATTGCGGCTACGGTCGCTCAGGTTGGCTATCCACGGATCGGTGACGGCGTCCAGGAAGCGGCCGCTCATCGTTATAAGCCCTATGATCGTGAAGAAGCCGAGCACGGCCCCGCCGGGTATAAGCGCCGGGATATCGACGCTGGCCGGAGGATTATAGAACCATACGAGCCATACCTGGATGATGCCCGACAGTATGGACCATCCCAGCTGACCGATACTGTACGCCACTTTAATCCTCGTCGGCAGCCTTAGCGCAGGCGTTCCGGCCTTCATGTTCATATTTCCTCCTGGATAGACAAGGAAACTATTTTCGTTTCCTTGGTTTCCTGTTAACCAAGAGGCAGTCTACCAGTTCAGACGGGACTGTCAACGAAAATCGCTAGAAAGAATCGGGAACGGGTTTACCGATAGCGGCGAAGATAGCCGCCCAGGCCCTGTCGGCATCGGCGTCGAGGAGAACCATATGGCCGGAGCCGGCGAGGCGATCGAAGACGACGCGATTGCCGCCCGAACGCAACGCCGAGGCGAAACGGTCGAATCCGGACTGCGCGAAGTACAAATCCCGTTCGCCGCAGACGACCCAGGCGTCGTAACCGGAGACGGCCGGGAGTATCGACGCCTCCATCAGGCGGGCGGCGAGCTCGTTGCGGTAGCCGTATTCGGTCGCGTCCTCCGGGTTGGCGTCGCCGCGGGCGGCCGTCGCCAGGTTACGATCCGTATCGACGATATCCCATACCGACGCCCGGCCGGGAGCGGGGGCGGCCCACGAGAAGCGTACCAGATGCCGCAGCCACGCCGACTGTCGCGACAGCCACCGTATCATCGGCCCCGATACCCTGAAATCGAGCTCGGCGTTGTGGGGCGACAGGAAGACCAGCGCGTCCGGCCTGCGGGACGAGAAGGCGGCGACGCTCGAGGCGGGAATCGCGCCGAAGCTCTGAGCGCACACGATGATACGGTGCCCGGGCGCCAGGGTCGCGGCATAGGCGTCGTACACCTGGCCGACGAGCCTGAGATCCTCCTCCAGGCGCCAATCCCTGTTGCGCAGGTCGAACGGCGAGCTCTGAAGTCCGTAGACAGGCACGATGACGTTGACGCCGGTCTCGAACAGCTTCTGGAAGCGTTCCCGGTACATGCCCGCGGGGCTCTGGGTCCTGAAGCCTTCCAGGAAGAAGAGCGTCGTATCGTGCTTCGGGGAGACGAGGAACAGCGGTTCTCCGCCGTCGCGATGATAGCGAAGCACAGGATCGTACGTCCGGCGCGCCTCGACGGCGGCGACTCGCCGACCGACGATGGCCTTCTGCGCGCCGAGGACGGCCTTCCAGAGTCCGTACAGGGCAAAGGGCGACATGATCGTAAAGAAGGCTATAGCGACCGGTTTCATTGACGACCTCCGGCTTCGTTGTACCAGCCCCCGCGACCGTCGCGCAAGCCTCATCGCGAGGGAACCCGGCGTTGATGACGCGCGGCTTGCATTTCTCCCATGAGGGCACAAGACTTGAGGTATCCCTTCCAGAAGAGGCGCGCATGAGCGAATACCTGACTAAAAATCCTGACAAGGCCGAACGGGCCAGGCGTCTCAAGGCCATCATAGACAAGCTGGCCGCCGGTTCTTCGCCCTCGAAGGTCAAGAAGGAATTCCACGACCTTATCAAGGACGCGGACGCCGCTGAGGTGGCGGAGCTGGAGCAGTCGCTCATAGAGGGCGGCCTGCCGGTCGAGGAGGTACAGCGGCTATGCGAGGTGCACGCCGACGTCTTCAAGGCAGGGCTAGAGCGGGGCGAGAAGGCGGAGCGAATGCCCGGTCATCCCGTGCACACCTATATGGCGGAGAACGCCGAGGCCAGGAGGCGCGTCCGGACGCTCCGAATCGCGTGCGTCGCGGGCGGCCTGGAATCGATAGCGGATGCAGTCGCCGGGCTGAAGCCCATAATCGTCCATTTCACTCGCAAAGAGAACCAGCTATTCCCCTACCTGGAGAGGACCGGGTTCACCGGCCCGTCCAAGGTAATGTGGGGGAAGCACGACGAGATCCGGGCGCTTTTCAAGGAACTGGCCGAAGTTATAGCGCGCGAGGATGTCAGGGCGGCCCGTAGAAAAGGGCGCGACCTGGGCAAGCGCGTGCGGATGATGGCCTTCATGGAGGAGAAGATACTCTTTCCCAACGCGCTCAAGCGCCTCTCCGACGCGGACTGGGCCGCGGTCCGCGTCGGAGAGGACGCGATAGGCTTCGCCTGGATCGAGCCAGGGGCGGCGTGGGATCCCGCCCTCGTCGGCTCGCAACGTGCCGGGGCCTCGGGCGGCGCTTACGCCAACTTGGCTGCGGCCATCGAGGGGGCCAAGGCCGGGGTCGTTCCAACCGCGCTCGGTCCCGGAAGCTCCATTCCGCTGTCGGTCGGAGCCTTGCCCCTGGACGTACTCGATCGCGTCCTCAAGAGCCTGCCAATAGACGTCTCGTTCGTAGACGCCGACGACAAGGTCATGTACTACTCCGACTCGCCGCACCGAGTCTTCCCGCGTAGCCCGGGCATTATCGGCCGCTCGGTGGAGAACTGTCATCCGCCCAAGAGCGTCGCCGTGGTCACGAGCATACTGGAGGCGTTCAGGAAGAAGGAGAAGGACAAGGCGGAGTTCTGGATAGAGATGAACGGCCGCTTCATCGTCATCTCCTACAAGCCCATCTACGACGACGACGGCGTCTACTTGGGGACGCTGGAGATGAGCTGGGACGCAACCGACACGAGAGCCCTGCAGGGTCAGCGAAGGCTCCTGGACTGGTAGCCGAGCCTCGGCGGAAAAGGGGCTCGTACTGCCTCAGCAAGGAATCATACAGGCCTTGCCGCCCTTCCTCGAATCAAGGCGACGGCCGGAAGGAGCCAGATATGAAGAAGCCTCTAACGGCGACGGTATCGTGGATCGGGAAGGTCGACTGGAATCTCGCGCGCTTCCATGGCGACGAGTACTCCACCCACAAGGGTTCAAGCTACAACAGCTATGTCGTCGAGGAGGGCAAGACCGTCCTCGTCGACACCGTATGGAAACCATACGCCAAGGAGTTCGTGGACAACCTCGAAGCCGAGGGCCTCATCGACAGGCTCGACGCCGTCATCGCCCAGCACGCGGAGAGCGACCACTCGGGCGCCATGCCCGAGCTCATGAGGCGGCGCCCCGACCTGCCCGTGTACTGCACAGCCAACGGGGTAAAATCTCTCAAGGGTCACTATCACCAGGATTGGGACTTCCACGTAGTCAAGACCGGCGACGAGTTCGATCTGGGCAACGGCAAGAAGCTGATATTCATCGAGGCCCCGATGCTCCACTGGCCGGACAGCATGTTCTCGTATATGACGAGCGACGCCATCCTGTTCTCCAACGACGCCTTCGGCCAGCATCTCGCCACCGAGCGCCTGTACAACGACCTCGTCGACCAGGACG
The DNA here is from genome assembly GCA_002839315.1 of Spirochaetae bacterium HGW-Spirochaetae-3. Classification (GTDB taxonomy): domain Bacteria; phylum Spirochaetota; class Spirochaetia; order Treponematales; family UBA12059; genus SZUA-370. The sequence goes on along the minus strand of PGXV01000007.1, from coordinate 115,012 downwards.
AGTTGTGGGTCGAGGCCATCAAGTACTACGCGAACATACTCACGCCGTTCTCGCCCCTCGTTAAGGCCAAGATAGAGTTCGTCCTCTCCCTCAAGCTGCCCGTAAACATGATCGCCACCAGCCACGGCGTCATCTGGCGGGACAATCCGACCCAGATCGTACTCAAATACCTGGAGTGGTGCCAGAAGTACCAGGAAGACCGCGTCACCATCCTGTACGATACGATGTGGGAGGGCACCCGCGCCCTGGCTGACACCTTCGCCCGAGCCATTAGCGATGTCTCGCCGTCGACGACGGTCGTATCCCACTGCATGTCCAAATTCGACAAGAACGATGCCCTGACCGACGTCTTCCGCTCCAAGGCCATCCTCATAGGTTCCCCGACGATAGGCAAGGGCGTGCTGACCGCCATCGCCGGAATACTGGAAGAGATCAAGGGACTCAGGTTCACAGGCAAGAAGGCGGCGGCCTTCGGCAGTTACGGCTGGTCGGGCGAGTCGATCAAGATCATAGGGGACAGCCTCGAGGCGGCCGGCTTCGCTATGGTAGACGACGGATTCAAGGCCATGTGGAATCCGGACGAGGCCGCGCTCAAGGAGGCTTATGAATACGGCGAGGCCTTCGCGGCCAAGATATAGTCGGACGGACGCCAAGACGATTTAGAAGGACGTCGATGGCTAACGTGAGCATAAACCATGGAGGATGTGCCGGCCCTGCGGGACTTCGCCTGGTAGTCGCTCGGCCAGCCCCTCTCCTCCGGCCGGTAACGCGGTAAGTTTTTGACGGCGCTATCGGCCGGTCCTATACTGTACATCATGATACTTCGAGACACCTTGCTCGGATCTCTGGGAGAGGCGCAATCGGGTTCTGGCAACAACTGGATCTCTCCAGCCGACGTCTCCCGGATAGCGACCCGCTACGGCCTTTCCGTCGCGGCGGTCAAGGGAGTAGTCACGTACTATTCGATGCTCAGCCTGGAACCTCGCGGTCGGCACGTCATACGCCTGTGCGAGTCTCCCGTATGCCGCATGGCGGGTTCGCTCGACTTGCTGGACGTCGTCGCCGAGGCCAGCGGCGCGCCAGTGGGCGGAACCGATCCGACGGGAGAATTCACGCTGGAAACCTGCCAATGCCTCGGCCGTTGCGCGGGCGCGCCGGCCATGATGGTTGACGACAGGATATTTACCGGGCTCGACGCCGACAGAGTCGGGGCCATCGTCGAGCGGACGCGCCGGGGCGGCGCGGAGCAGAATTCGGAAGCCTCCTCGTCGGCGATGGCCGCCGACATAGGCCCGTCCGCCGGGCCGCGCCTCTCGCTCCGTTACCCCAAGGCCGCGGACCCGACGGACGCGCGGCTCTATGAACGCTCCGGGGGGTGGGCGGGCCTGAGGGCGGCCCTGGCCATGGCGCCGGATGCGGCGGTAGAGGCGCTCACGAAGGCCAAAGTGAGAGGACGCGGCGGCGCGGGATTCCCTACGGGCGTCAAGGGACGCGCGGCCGCCGGTTCGGCATGCTCCGACGAGACGGGCTGCGAACGATTTGTCATATGCAACGCGGACGAGGGCGAACCCGGGACCTTCAAGGATCGCATCATCATCGAACGGACGCCGCAGCTCCTCATAGAGGGCATGGTCGTCTCCGCGTACGCCATAGGAGCCAGGCGCGGCTTCATCTACCTTAGGGGAGAGTATACCGAGGCCATCGCGACGATCCGCGCCGCCATACGGTCGGCGTACGACGCGGGCTTCCTGGGAGCCGGCATCGCGGGCACCGATTTCTCGTTCGATCTGGAACTGCGCCTGGGCGCCGGTTCGTATCTCTGCGGAGAGGAACTGACGCTCATAGAATCGCTCGAGGGCAAGCGCGGCTACCCGCGTATCAAGCCTCCATACCCGGCGGATCACGGGCTCTGGGACAAGCCGACCCTCGTCAACAACGTCGAGACCCTGGCCTCCCTGCCCTGGGTCGCGGAGCACGGAGCCGACGCCTACCTGTCCATCGGCGCGGCCTCGTCTCCGGGCACCAAGATGTTCTGCGTTTCCGGCGACGTCGCCCGGCCGGGCTACGGCGAATGGGAGACGGGCGTCAGCCTCGGAGAACTCATAGCGGCCGCCGGCGGCGCGCTGGACGCCTCGGGCGACCCGGCCGCGAAACCGCTCGCGGTGCTGCTCGGCGGCGCGGCCGGCACCTTCGTCCCCGGCGACGCCCTCGACCTCCGTATGGACTACGATTCGCTCAAGGCGGCGGGCGCCACGCTCGGCTCCGGCGCGGTCATCGTGCTCGGGCCGGGGCGGTCGATCATCGCGACCCTGTCCGCCATCATGGACTTCTTCGCCCACGAGTCGTGCGGCAAGTGCGTACCGTGCCGGGTCGGCACGGCCAGGCTCGCCTCGATCGCGAGGTCGCTCGCCGCCAAGGCGCTAGCGCCCGAGGCGCCCGGCAGCGTCGGCGGCGACGGGCGAAGGCTCGACGCGTCGCTTCGGCCGGCTATCGAGGCGATGGCGCTGGACGCCGAGCGAATAGCCAAGGCCTCCCTCTGCCCGCTAGGGCAGTCACCCGTACTGGCGCTCCGTAGCGCCGCCCGCAATCCGGGAATACTATGCTGAAGGGGACGGAATGATGGCGAACGACAGGATCCGCGTTACCATAGACGGCGAGGCGGTCAGCGCCGAGCCCGGCATGATACTCCTCGAGGTCGCCAGGGGCGCGGGCTTCGACGTGCCGAGCCTGTGCTGGCACCGCAAGCTGAGCCCGACCGGCGCGTGCCGCCTGTGCATCGTCAAGGTAGAGGGCATGCGCGGCCTCGTCACGTCGTGCTCGACCAGGGTCGAGGACGGGATGAACGTCACCGCGTTCGACGACGAGCTGGAGGAAGAGCGCCGCTTCATCCTCGCTTCGCTGATGACCGAGACGGGATTCGGCACGGACGGGTCGCATCGAGACGAATTCGCCGAGCTATGCGTCCGCTACGGCCTGGCGGATGCCGTCGCGCCGCCCCGACCGCCCGCAGAGACGATGGGACTTCCGTTGACGTCGACGGGTCCATGCCGCGTCGACGACAGCTCGCCCGTCCTCAGCTTCGACCCGTCCAAGTGCGTCAAGTGCTTCCGCTGCGTGCGGGCCTGCGACGAGGTGCAGGGCAAGGGCGTCATCGGCGTGATGGAACGGGGAATACATTCGTATATCGCGGCCGGTATGGACGGCTGGGGCGGTTCCGAATGCGACGGCTGCGGGGAATGCGTCCAGCTCTGCCCCACCGGGGCCCTCGTGGAGAGGCCCAACAGGGCCGCCATAGCCGGAGCGGGGCTATACTCGAGCCCCCCCGACGCCCGATCGAAGGTTCGAACCACCTGCGCGTACTGCGGCGTCGGATGCCAGCTTTCGCTTACCGTGCTGGACGGCCGCATCGTACGCGCGGACGGCGTCGAGGGCGTCCTGCCGAACGACGGCCGGCTCTGCGTCAAGGGACGCTTCGGCTATGATTTCGTCGACAGCGCCGAGCGCCTGACGGCGCCGCTTATAAGGGAGGGCGGCGCCTTCCGCGAGGCGAGCTGGGACGAGGCCCTCGACGCGGCCGCCGCCGGGTTCCTGTCGATCAAGGAACGGTACGGACCGGACGCGCTCGCCGGATACTCGTCGGCGAAATGCACCAACGAGGAGAACTACCTGTTCCAGAAATTCGTCCGCGTGGCCTTCGGGACGAACAACCTGGACTACTGCACGCGACTGTGCCACGCGTCCACGGTGACGGCCATGCTCAAGGCGCTCGGCGACGGAGCCGCGACGAACTCCATAGAGGATTACGAGAGCGTCGGCTGCGCGCTCGTAATCGGCAACAACATGATAGAGACGCATCCAGTTACCGCTACCTACCTGAAGCGCGGCCTGTCCCGAGGCGGCCGACTGGTCGTCGTCGACCCTCGCTGGACCCCGCTCGCGAACCTCGCGGACGTATGGCTCCAACCCAGGCTCGGCACCGACGTGGCCCTGCTCAACGGCATGGCGAGGATAGCCATAGAGGAGGGATGGATCGACAAGGACTTCATAGCCCGGCGAGTCTCCGGCGGGCTCGAGAGCCTCGAGACGCTCAAGCGGGCGGTCGAGCCGTACGATCGGGCCGAAGTGGAGCGTATATGCGGCGTTCCCGGCGATCCGCTGCTCGAGGCGACGCGGCTCTACGCTACGGCCGACTCCTCGATCATCGCGACCGGCATGGGCATGAGCCAGCAGTCTATCGGCACCAACAACGTATTCGCGCTCATCAACCTGATGCTGGTCACGGGCCAGGTCGGCAGGGAAGGCGCCGGCATCAGCCCGCCGCGCGGACAGAACAACGTGCAGGGCGCCACCGACGTCGGCGCCTCCCCCATATTCTACCCCGGATACGTCCCCGCCTCCGACCTCGCCAATCGGACGCGCGTAGCGGCGCTCTGGGGCTACCCGGTCGCCGAGCTCCCCGGGGCCAAGGGCCTGTCGACGGTAGAGATCATGCACGCCGCCGGCGAAGGCGGGATCCGCGGGCTCTACGTCATGGGGGAGAACCCGCTGCATACCGACCCCAACCTCAACCACGTCGAGGAGTCTGTCCGGGCGCTCGACTTCCTGGTGGTCCAGGACATCTTCATGACGCCGACGGCGATGAGGGCCGACGTCGTGCTGCCCGCGGCCTGCTTCGCGGAGAAGGACGGGACGTTCACCAACTCCGACCGGAGGGTACTCAGGGTACGCGAGGCCGTGACGGCCCCGGGCCTGGCGCGCGACGACGCGTGGATAATCCAGGAGATAGCCAGGCGCATGCGCCGGCCGATAGGCCCGTACGGCTCGTCGGCGCCCTACCCCTCGGCGTCGTCGATATGGGACGAGATAGCCGCGGCGGCGCCGATCGTCGCGGGCGTATCGTACGGACGCCTCGAATCGGGCGGCATCCAGTGGCCCTGCCCGGACTCGAAGAGCCCCGGGCAGCGGACGCTGTTCCTGGAGCGCTTCAACACGCCCGACGGCCTGGCCAGGATAACGCCGGTCGCCTACGCGTCGGGCGCCGAGGAGACCGACGGCGAGTACCCGCTGCTGCTCAATACCGGGCGCATCCTGTACCAGTACCATTCGTCGACGATGAGCCTCCGCAGCGCGCCCTTGTCCGCGTACGCGAAGGACTCGTACATCCTCGTGCATACGGACGACGCGCTGCGCTACGGGCTAACCGACGGCTCGCGCGTCCGCGTACGCTCCCGCCGCGGCGAGCTTAAGACGACGCTCAGGGTGGACGACGGCGTGACGCCCGGAGAATGCTTCATGCCGTTCCATTTCCCCGACGCGCTCGTCAACAGGCTGACGCGCGACGTGCTCGACCCGTCCAGCCGCATCGCGCCCCTGAAGCTGAGCGCGGTGCGGGTGGAGCCAGCCTAGACGAGGCCGATCATACCGTATGGCCGTCTTCGCCCATGCCGAAGACGGCGACGCGGTTTGACCCGGCGACCCGCATCGACGATCCTTATAGCGTAACCCGCAAGGAGGCGCCATGAACCCATTCCTGCTATCGGCGGTCGCGGCGGTCGCGGTCAACGGAGCGTTCTTCGCGTACGCCGCGGCCAAGAAGACGGACGTCGTCACCGACCTGTCGTACAGCCTGTCGTTCGCCCTCGTGGCGGCGACCTTCCTGGCGTCGGGCCGGGCGTCGGGAATCGTCGCGCTGGTGCCGGCGGCGCTCACGGTCGTCTGGGCGGTCAGGCTCGGCGCGTACCTGTTCGGCCGCATACGCGCTACCAAGGTAGACCATCGATTCGACGGCATGCGGGAGAACCCGTTAAAATTCGCCAGGTTCTGGATACTACAGGCGGTCGCCGTGGCGGTCATCCTGCTACCGGTCTCGTCCGCGGTAGCGGCCGCCGAGAGGCTCCGCGTCTTCGGTGCGTTCCAGCTGACGGGAGCGGCCGTGTGGCTCGCCGGCTTCGCCTTCGAAGTGGTCGCCGACGCGCAGAAGTCGGCGTTCAAGAAGGCGGGGAACGCCGGCTTCATCGCGAGCGGCCTCTGGAAGTACTCGCGCCATCCTAACTATTTCGGCGAATCGCTGCTCTGGTGGGGGCTGTTCGTCTACGTGGCGCCTACCCTGAGGGGCGCGCTCTGGCTGGCCGCGCTCGGGCCCGCCTTCATCACCGTCCTGCTCCTCTTCATCAGCGGCATACCGCTCCTGGAGAAATCAGCCGACGCGAAGTACGGCGCCGATCCGGCCTATGTCGAATACAAGCGCCAGACCAGCGTCTTCGTTCCCTTGCCCCGCAGGCCCGCTATTCGCTCATCGTAACGACGGACACCGCGCCCGGCCCCGCGTTGAGCGCGACGACCGACGATATACCGGTAATGAACAGCGGCGGGAAACCCAGCGTCCTCTCGAGTTCCGCGGCGAGCGCCGCCGCCTTTTCGGGCGCGGCTGAATGGCCGACCGCGTAGTAGCGTAGCGGCTCGCGGCGATGGATCTCGGCGGCCATCACGACGAGCTTGCGCAGGTTAGCCTTCTCGGAGAACGACTTCCCGTACAGCGACGACTTGCCCGCTCCGTCCACCGATACGATAGGCTTGAGGTTGAGCGCCTTGGCGAGGAGCCCCTTGAGCGGGCTGACCCGCCCGCCCTTCACCATGTACCGCAGGCTGGTCACCGATACGAGGATACGGGCCTTGGCCGACCATAGCGGCGCGGCCTCCGCTATCTCGTCGGCGGAGGCTCCGGCCTCGGCCGCCTCGGCCGCGCGCAGCACGACGAGGCCGAGGGAACCGGACAAGTGCCTGGAATCGATGACGCGCACGTGCCCGCCCGCCCGATTCGCCGAGCTCGCCTCCCGCCTGCTGGCCTCGCAGGTGCCCGACAGGGCGGCGGGCAGGTGTAGCGCGATGACGTCGTCGTAGTATCCGCCGAGATACGCGTACAGCCTCGAGAAGAAGTGGGCGGGGGGCTGGGAGGTCTTCGGGAACGCGCCCTCGCCCTCGGCGACGCGACCGAGGCTCTCGGACGATAGCGTCAGCTTGTCGAGGTATTCGCTACCTCCGGCGGACAGCAACAATGGCACGGCGTGGACGCGATGGCGTTCCATCAATTCATCCGGCAGGTCGCAGGCGGTGTCGGTTACGATGGCCGTCCGGGAGACGCGGTCGTGCGCGTCGGCGTATTGCAGGCGCATATCGTCGACCTTCTGTCCCGACACCGCGCCGAAACGGGATAGGTCGGCCATGACGTCCTCGGGATCGTCGGTATGCACGTGGATCCTTACGCGGCTCCTGCCGCGGGCGACTATCAGGCTGTCGCCCGCTCCGGCCAGCGCGCCCCGGACGGCCTCGACGTCCAGGGCCGAGCCTTCGACCATGGCCTCGGCGCAATAGCGCAATCGTGGCGGCGACGAAGCGCAATGATCGGGAGACGCCTCGGCCGCGGCACGTTCCCCTACGGCCGGGAGTTCGTATCCTTCGTCGTCCCAGGCTCCTCCCGTAGTAAGGAAATCGTGGCCGCCCTCGACGAACTCGACGAAACCAGCGGCGCCGGCGTCTACCACGCCCGCGGCCTTCAGCTCCGCGAGACGCTCCGTCGTTGAGTACAGGGACCGGCGTAGATCCTCGCGGGTGGCGCCTATCAGCTCGATGAAATTAGGTAACTCATGGGCGCTACGCGCTAGCGATATCGCCCAATCCTCGATGACCGACAGCATCGTGCCATCCCGCGGATCGGTGATCGCGGCCTTGGCCCGTTCGTACGCGCGCCGTACCGCGGCGGCGAAATCACGGGTTCGGAGCTCCGTGGAAGCCACTCCCTCGCTCAATCCCGAAACGAACTGAGCGAAGATAACGCCGGAATTACCACGCGCGGATATCATGACGGCGTCCGCCAGCGCCCCGAGCGTCGAGGAAACGGAAGCCTCGGGCACGGTAGACGCGAGCGCCGCCGCGAGGGTGGACGAAAGATTGGTTCCGGTATCCCCGTCGGGAACGGGAAAGACGTTGATCTCGTCGAGGCGTTTCCTTGACTCGCCCACTCTCCGCGAGCCGGCTCGGAAGAAGCCGTACAGCTGGTATCCGTCGAGTACCGTCATCGACAAGCGCCCTCCTTCTCCGTCTCGTCTATCGAAGATCTAATATACGGATATTACTATGCCCCGACATAGTCGATTAGCCCGCGCCGTATTATTAAGGTATAGTCGATAAGGAACGGAGGCGCCATGGAATTCATCGTCATAGCGGTACTAGCCTACCTTATCGGATCGATTCCTACGGCGTTCCTCGCCGGCAAGGTCCGAGGCCTCGATATCAGGCAGGTCGGATCGGGGAATTCGGGAGCGACTAACGCGCTGCGCGTACTCGGACCGGCCGTAGCGATCGCCGTCCTCGCCGTCGACGCCGGCAAGGGCGCGCTATCCGTACTCGCGCTGGCGCCGCTCGCGGCGAGAGCCCCGGACGCTCTCCCCACCGCCAGGATCGTAGCCGGCACGGCATGCATCCTCGGGCATGTATTCCCCGCGTGGCTGCGTTTCAAGGGAGGGAAGGGCGTGGCCACGGGCGCCGCCGTCGTCGCCGCGCTGGCTCCGAAGGCCGCCGTCGCGTGCCTCGCTCTCTTCATCGTCGCGGTAGTCCTCGCCAGGTACGTATCGCTGGGCTCCATAGCCGCGGCGATCGCGCTGCCCGCGGCGTACGCCGGGCTATACCGAGGAGAGGCGTTCTCCGCGAGGCTCTTCTGGTTCTTCGTGGCGGCGGCGGCCCTGGTCGTCGTCATGCACCGGAAGAACATAGGGAGGCTGGCGGCAGGGACGGAATCGCGCCTCGGCGAGCAGAAACGCCCGGTTACCTAGCATCGCGCGGCCGGCGACGGCTATACTCAGGTCTTCGGGGAGGCCTTCTATGGAGTGGTACGTCTCTTGGGTGTCGAACAACCTGCTACTCTCGGCGTTCATACAGTTCGCCGTACTCGGTAGCCTCGGCGAGGCCCTGGGCGTCGTCGCTTCAGGAAAGCGCGCGTCCGGGCGGCGCTCCTCGGCCAACGCCTTCGCGTGGCTGGCCAAGGCCGTCGTCTGGGGTATCCTGGGAATACTGGTAAAGTACAGCTTCACGGGTTACAAGGGTTTCCTCGCCGCTCTGGTCGACAAGGGATTCCTGCCCGAGGCCTTCGAGGAGATTACGATTCTGAGGGCGCTATCGCTCTCCGTCCTGACGAACTCCATGTTCGGCCCGCTCCTCATGTTCCTGCACCGGACGACGGACAACCTCATCTCGCGGACCCACGGCTACAAGGGCATAGAGAGGAGCCTCGCGACCCTGGCCTGGTTCTGGGCGCCGGCGCATACGATTACCTTCGCCCTGCCCTACGAGTATCAGATAGGGCTCGCGGCGCTCTGGTCCGTCGCGCTCGGGCTGATCATGGGCTTCACGAAGCGGAAGAGCTGACGGACGCCGGCCGGCGACGCCTATACGGCGAACCGGTCGGCCGCCTCCTTGACGTCGGCGATCAGCTCGGCCGTCCTCGACGACAGCTCCGTCGTCGCCATGATCGCCTCGTTTATCTCCCGGGTGCCCGTGTTGATCTCGTCGTTATTGCGTACTACCGACCCGTTTACCGCGTTGAGGCGGGATATCTGCGTCAGGATGGCGCCGTTGCCGCCCGTCATCTCGTCGGATCCCGCCGCTATCTGCCCGGTTATGTCCTTGAGCCGCGACAGACCCTCGAGTAGCTGGCGGCCGCCCTCTCGCTGCTCCGACATGGAGGCGCTGATACGCCGCACCTCGCCGCCGAGCGACTCGGAGCGCGACAGCACCGTACCGAACGCGTCGACGGCATAGTCGGCCGCGATTCGCACCGTCCCTATCGCGGCGGCGACCTTGCCGAGCCCGGCGGATATGTCCTTCGCCTGCTCCGTCGACTGCTCGGCCAGCTTGCGTATCTCGTCTGCCACGACCGCGAAGCCGCGGCCCGAGTCGCCCGCGTGCGCGGCCTCGATCGCCGCGTTCATCGCCAGGAGGTTGGTGCGGCTCGCGATCTGCGCTATCACGTCAGCGGCCTCGTTCAGCGCCTCCGAGTCGTGGACGATGTCCCGGACCGAATCCCCGACCTGGTCGATCCGCTGCTTGCCTTCCGTGCTCGCCCCGACCAGCTCGTCGCTGGCGGCCGCGGCTGTCGCCGACGACTGCGCTACCGATTCCACGTTGGCTATCATCTGCTCGACCGAGGCCGACGACTGGACGACGACCTGCGACTGCGTCGAAATCAGCGACGACAGCGACTCCACGCCCCGCGCCAGCTGCTCCATCGCGGCCGACACCTCGCCGACGGAGTCCGACTGCTCGGCGAGCTGACCCTTGGTGCTCGATATGTTCGAGTTGATCTGGATGACCGCCGAGGCCGTCTCCTCCATGTTCGCCGACAGGTCGCGCCCCGTCTTCTCGAGGGCGGCCACCTTTTCCTTGACGGTTCCGATGAGCGACCGCATCTCTTTTATCAACTCGTCGATGCCAGAGCCCATCCTGCCCATCTCGTCGTTCCCGGCGAGCTGCGTCGATACCATGAAATCGCCCGTGCCGGCTATGCCGAGCACCCGGACGAGCGTCTTTATCGGCACCGTGATGGACCGGACGATGACGACCGAGAACCCCACGACTATGGCGATCGCGGCCAAGCCGACGGCCAGCAGCACTCCGACCAGGCGGTCCGCTTCGGCCTGTACCGTATCGAACGATCTCGAAGTCGCCGTGGCGATGGTCAGGTCGAGCATCGAAAGCGAGCTGGAAACCGTAGAGAAGGTCGACTCGACCTCGGGCATAGCCGAAAGCGCCAGCGCCGGATCGTCCAGTATGAACCCCAAGGCGTTTCGGGCGTACTTATAGTATTCGTCGAACGCGGCCTGAGCGGCGAGCGCCGCGGAAACCTCGTCCTCGCTCAACCCGGGGAACGTAGCCATATCCTTGGACATGGCTACCCCGCTCTTAAGCGACGCCTTGACCAGCTCGACCAACGCCGACGTCTCGGCCCTGGAATAGTGCTGGGCGCCATAGTTGATAGCCTTGTACAGCGATACCTGCGCCTCGTAGGCGAGCGTCGACTGCTGCTTGGCGATCTGCGTGAGGGCCGAGTTGGTAGCCTGCATATCCCGTATCGATTCAGAAAGATGCGCGAACGTGGAACGGCTGAACATGAAAAATACGATGAACGCTACCACGACAACGAGCGTAAGCATGGCGAGCTTTACGAGGATAGTCATGTTCGATAACAGCCGATGTTTCATAAGCCTACCTTCCCGAAGACAGAAGATGGATGCGGGTTCCGCTGACGAGAGCCTTACCAGTATGGAATATAGCATACCGTCCGGGTCACAGGCGACCTACGATCACTCTGCTCATCGAAATAGATGTACGGCCACATGGCCTTGGACAGTCGCGCCGGCGATATCCTGGAGATCTGGCAGGCCACGAACGAGCGGGCGCCGACCGGCGGCGTCATAAGCGCTATATTAAAGGGAAGCGCCATCGCGATACCGAAACATATCGGGTCCGTGCCAATGCCGACGGCGGGCATCAGGAGCGGGACGATCGCGTTCTCGAACCCGATAAGCCTCTCCTTGAACGTCGTCCAAGGCAGCAGTATGGAGATGCCCATGGACTGAGTCCGGATGAGCTCGCCGTCCCGGTTCATCGCGAGCGAGTATACGCCAGAATCTTCTGGCCCGTTAAATATCAAGTTTTAAGACCCGCATATTCCATTCCCGACTTTTTTCCGCCATACTTATCGCATGAACACCCAGAAACTGACCAAGATCGTAGCGACGATATCGGATTCCCAGTGCGACCCGGAATTCCTCCGGTCTCTGCACGAGGCGGGCATGAACGTGGTACGGCTGAACACGGCGCACCAGACGCCCGAGGCCTCCGCCAAGGTCGTGGCCAACATCAGGGCCGTCTCCGCCACGATAGGCATACTGGTCGACACCAAGGGCCCGGAAGTGCGCGTGAAGGGGTTACCGGCGCCGCTCGAGCTGAAGGCCGGCGAGACGGTGACCATCCCCAAGGTAGACGAGGTGCGCAAAGGCTTCTCGGTATCCTACGGAGGATTCACCGCGGAGGTGCCCGTCGGCTCGCGCATACTGATGGACGACGGGGCCATCGAGCTGGCCGTCAAGAACGTCGCCAACGGCATGCTGCTGTGCGAGGTGATGAACGACGGCCTCCTGAAGGACCGCAAGAGCGTCAACGTGCCGGGCGTGCCGCTCAGGATACCCGCCCTTTCCGAGAAGGACCGGGAATACCTGAAATTCGTCGCCGACAACGACATAGACTTCGTCGCCCACTCCTTCGTCCGCAACAAGGAGGACGTGCTCGAGGTCAGGCGCATACTGGACGGCTACGGTAGCAAGGCGCGGATCATAGCCAAGATAGAGAACATACAGGGCGTGACCAACCTGCCGGAGATACTCGACTTCGCCGACGGCGCGATGGTAGCGCGCGGCGACCTGGGCGTGGAGATACCATTCGAGCGCCTGCCCGGCATACAGAAGACTATCATCGCGGCCTGCGTGCGCAAGGGCAAGCCGGTGATAACCGCGACGCAGATGCTCCATACGATGATAGAGAACCCGCGGCCGACGCGGGCCGAGGTATCCGACGTGGCCAACGCCGTATTCGACGGCACCGACGCGCTGATGCTGTCGGGCGAGACGGCCTTCGGCAAGTACCCGCTTGAGGCCGTCAGCACGATGGCCAGGATTGCGACGCAGGCGGAGAGCCAGAAGCCGAAGAGCGAGACGATGGTCAGCGAGGCTACGCCTAACCGCGTACGAGACTACATGGCCAGGAGCGCGGCCTTGAGCGCCCTGCGGCTACCCATCAAGGCCGTAATCGCCGACACCGAGTCGGGCCGCATAGCCAGGCTGATATCGAGCTACCGAAGCCACGTACCGATATACGCCTTCAGCCCGCAGATGGCTACGGTCCGGGCGCTCAGCCTGAGCTTCGGCGTCTTCTCCGAGCAGTCCGACGCGCCCAATACCACGGACCAGCTCGTTTCCCGGTCGCTCGAGCGTCTCGTAGCGCGCGGCGCTATCGAGACCGAGGACCTCGTAGCGATCATAGGCGGTACGCCCGGCCAGAGCGAGACGACCAACTTCCTCGAGATAAACACCGCGGCCTCGTGCCTGAGAGAGTCGCGCTAGGGCATGCGCGTAGCGTCGCTAGCGCTCAGGACGACGCTCGATATACAGCGTTCCTTCGGGCTCGTCGAGGACAAGGGCGATTATATCGTCCTCCGGACGCCTTCCGTGCCCGACTACTGGTACGGGAACTGCATCGCCATGCCCGGGCCGCCGGCCGACGGCGACCTCGACGCGTGGGAGCGCCTGTTCAGAGCCGAGCTACCGGGATGCGCCCATCGCGTCTTCCTCGTGGACGGGATCGACGGCGACATGGGCGCCGCGGGGCGCTTCGAGGCGGCGGGATACGAGGCGCGCGCCTACGACGTGCTGAGCGCGGAAGCCCCGCGGCCGGCCGGGCCTCCCGCCGAGGGCGTCGAATACAGGCCGTTCATATCCGACTCGGACTGGGCGGCCGGCGTGGAGACGAGCCGGACCGTGAACGCGGGCAGTCCCGGCTACTCGCGCGGCTACGTAGAACGGAGCTTCTCGGCCGCCCGCAGGGCGGTGGAACGGGGAGACGGCCTCTGGTGGGGCGCGTGGGACGGCGACATTGCGGTGGGCCAGATGGGGCTGTTCATCCGCGACGGCCTCGCGCGATTCAGGAACGTCGAGACGCATCCCGATTATAGGCGCAGGGGAATCTGCAGGTCGCTGCTGTTCGCGGCCTGCGACGCCGAGCGACGGCGCCGTGGCGGCCTCCGCTTCGTCATAGTGCCCGAGGACGGCTCGGTCAGGCGCATCTACGAATCCGTCGGCTTCGGATACGCGGAGCGGACGGTCGACTTCTGCCGGAAGCCGCCCGAGGCCTGAGCCCGGCTCTCTTCCCGCGCTATACTAGTACCGACACTATAGAGGACGGGAAAGGCGGCGAAGCATGACGCGACAAGCACGACGATCGGCGGGAGGTACCGGGGCGAGACATTCGGCGTTCGCCATCGCGGCCCTCGCCGCGCTCTCGGCCGCGGCGGCGGCGGCGCCGGCCGGCGCCGACGAATTCCGATTCCAGTACGAGACCGGCGACAAGTACCGCGTCGTCTCCACGGTGGACGAGGACGTCTACGTCAACCGCCGCTATTCGCACTCGGCCAGGATCGTCAACCGTATAGCCTTCGAGGTCGCCGATACGCGCGCCGACGGGTCGGGCCTCCTGCGCGGCGACTTCTCCACGAGCGTGCAGTACGCCGGCGGCTTCTCCTACGTCGCCGACAGGATATACCGCTCCGAGTACTGGCAGGCGCCCGACGGCCGCTACGATATAGCGCCCGAGTACTACATGCCGACGGTCAGGCACGTCCCTACCTTCCCGGCCCGGGACCTCAAGCCCGGCGACACCTGGAACGCCCCCGGCGAGGAGCGCCACGACTTCCGCGAGGACTTCGGCATACCCGATCCATACCTCATACCGATAGACGTCCGCTATACCTACGAGGGCCCGGGCACGCTGGAAGGCAAGCCGGTCAGGCTCGTGCGCGCCGCCTACACCGTCTTCGTCCAGCCGCCCAGGCCGCGCTCGTGGACGATCGCCTGGCCCACGCAGATCGCCGGCTACTCGGACCAGCTTCTGTACTGGGACCAGGAGCGCGGCGGGCTCGCGGCGTACGAGGAGCGCTTCAAGTTCGTCTTCGAGCTGTCGGACGGCCGCACGGTGGAGTACCGCGGCGAGGCGGGCGCCGACGTCGTCGAGGCGAAGCTGATGGACCGCGCCGGGCTGGAGGAGGAGATGCGCGACGCGGTCTCCGGCCTCGACGACGTCACGGTGACGAGCGACGAGCGCGGCGTCACGATTAGCCTCGAGAATATCCAGTTCGAGGCGGACTCGGCGCGGCTGTCGCCGCCTGAACTCGCCAAGATAGAGAAGATCGCGTCGCTGCTCGCCGGGATAAAGGGGCGCGACATCCAGGTCAGCGGGCACACGGCGCTCGCCGGCACCGCGGTAGCCAGGCAACAGCTGTCAGTCGAACGCGCCCGAGCCGTAGCCGACGAGCTGATCCGGCTAGGCGTCCGCGAGGCCGAGGCGATAACAGTACTCGGCTACGGCGCGGAGAAGCCGGTCGCCGACAACTCGACCGAGGCCGGCAAGGCACGCAACAGGCGGGTGGAGATAACGATCCTCGAGAATTAGGGAAGGAAGGAGCCGGCCAGGAGGGCTTGCCACGACGCGCGGGGTTCGATATTATTACATATGATCATTTGTTCATATGTTCACTTATAATCGGAGACGACGATGAAAGACGAACCCGAACAGGACCGCTGCTCGTGCTCGATAGTGCATGAAGGCCCGGTTGCTTCCGCCAGGGCTGCGGAAGCGCCGGTCTCAAGGCTACTCGACCTCGCAGAGCTGTTCAAGGTACTCGGAGACCCGAGCCGCCTGCGCATCCTGAACGCGCTCGGCGCCGCGGAGCTGTGCGTCTGCGACCTGTCCGTCGCGCTCGACATGAGCCAGTCCGCCGTTAGCCACCAGCTGGCCGTGCTGCGCGGCGCCCGCCTCGTCAGGGCCAGGCGCGACGGCAAGTCTATGTTCTATGCGCTTGACGACGACCACGTCAGAGAGATCGTCGGCATCGCGACTACTCACCTGGATGAAAGGAAAGGATAGGAATGCGCGACTACTCGCCAGACACACACTCATACGATGAGACCGTACCCGAGACGGCCTGCTGCGCCTCCTGCTCTGTACACGAACAGGCGCGGGTAGACGCCTTCAAGCCGGCGCCAGCGGACGATCCCGCGGGTCTTTCCCGAGGGACGAAGCGGGAGATCGCGACGCTGGCGGCGGCCGCCGCGATAGCGATAGGCGGATTCTTCGCGCAGGCGGCCGCGAACCGGCCAGGCGCCGCCGCCTGGCTGCCGGTAGCGTCGACGCTCGTCTTCGCGACGGCGTATCTCCTGGCAGGCCGCGACGTACTCTTTTCGGCGGCCAGGAACATAGCCCGCGGCAAGGTCTTCGACGAGCTGTTCCTGATGGCGATAGCGTCGCTCGGCGCCTTCGCGATAGGCGCGATGGAAGAGGCCATAGGCGTCATGGTCTTCTATAAAATCGGCGAGATGATGCAGGAGGGCGCGGCCGACAAGAGCCGGCGCTCCATTCGGTCGCTACTGGCGATGCGGCCCGACAAGGCGCGGGTCCGCCGCGGCGACGAATGGGTCGACTGCGGTCCCGAGGACGTCGAACCGGGCGACCTCGTGCTCGTCCGCCCCGGCGAGCGCGTACCGGTCGACGGTACCGTCGTCGAGGGCTCCGGATCCTTCGATACGTCGGCGATGACCGGCGAGAGCGCGCCGAGGCCGATAGAGGCGGGCGCCGAGGCGCTGTCGGGCTTCATAGCGACGGACGCCGCCGTCACGATACGGGCGGAGCGCGTCGCCGCGGAGTCGTCGGCCGCCCGCATCGTCGAGCTTGTCGAGAACGCGTCGAAGGCGAAGGCCAGGACCGAGCTGTTCATCGCGCGTTTCGCGAAATGGTACACGCCGGCGGTCGTCGTCGCGGCCCTGCTCGTCGCCCTGATCCCTCCGCTGTTGGTTCCGGGGCAGTCCTTCGCGGACTGGGCCTACCGCGCCCTCGTCATGCTCGTCATATCGTGCCCCTGCGCGTTCGTCATAAGCGTGCCGCTCGGCTACTTCGGCGGCCTGGGCGGGGCGGCCAAGCGCGGCATCCTGATAAAGGGCGCCTCGGTCCTCGACGCGCTCGCCGACGCGAGAACAGTGGTGTTCGACAAGACGGGCACGCTTACCGACGGCAGCTTCAGCGTCCGGGAGATAGCCCCGGAGGACGGTTTCGACGAGGAAGCCCTGCTCGGCGGCGCGGTAGCGGCGGAGACCCATTCGAACCACCCGCTCGCGGTAGCGATCAGGGAGGCGTGGGAAAGCACGGGAAAGCCCCGGCCGCGATGCGACGACGGCTCGTACGCGGAGATACCCGGCCACGGCGCCGTGGCGATGATGGGCGGCCACGAGGTGCTCGCGGGCGGCGACAGGCTATTGCACCTCAAGGGCGTGCCGCACGATTGCAGGCCCGCGTCGGGAACCGAGATACACGTCGCCATCGCGGGACGCTACGCCGGGCGCATCGGCGTCGGCGACGCGCTGAAGGCCGACGGCAGGGCCGCGCTGGATAGCCTCCGCGGGCTCGGCATTCGCCGCGTCGCCATGCTGACGGGAGACTCGGGAGCGTCGGCACAGCGCGCGGCCCGCGAGGCCGGGATAGACGAGGTCCACCACGGCCTCCTGCCAGAGGGCAAGCTCCAGCGTCTCGAGGAGATACTCGGGCAGGAGCGCGGCCGAGGCTCGGTCATATTCGTCGGCGACGGCGTCAACGACGCGCCGGTGCTAGCCAGGGCGGACGCCGGCATAGCGATGGGCGGCGGATCGGACGCCGCCGTGGAGAGCGCCGACGTCGTGCTGATGAGCGGGGAGCCTTCGCGCGTCGCCGAGGCCATAGAGCGGGCCAAGCGCACGAGGCGCATCGTCAAGCAGAACATCGTATTCGCGCTCGGCGTCAAGCTGGCGTTCCTCGGTCTCGGCGCGTTCGGCATGGCGGCCATGTGGGAAGCCGTGATCGCCGACGTCGGCGTGGCCCTACTCGCGGTGCTCAACTCGTCGCGGGCGCTCCGGTAGGCGCCGTGGAAACAGCTCGCTACTGATAGATTGCCGTCGACAGACTCCTCCGCGTCAACGATACTTGACGCTGGGGAGGGCGGCATGCGCGACGACAACGGGAAGACTATACTCCTGGTCGAAGACGAGGCCATCATAGCCTTGGCGGGCAAGCGGACGCTCGAAGCATACGGATACGCGGTCGTAAGCGCGTCGTCTGGCGAGAAGGCGGTAATCGCCGCCGCCGGAGATAGCCGGATAGACCTCGTCCTCATGGACATCAACCTCGGCGACGGGATCGACGGTACCGAGGCGGCTGCCCGCATTCTGCGCGAACGCGAACTCCCGCTGGTATTCCTGTCCTCGTATACGGAAAGAGAGACAGTAGAAAAAACCGAGGGCATAACGTCCTACGGCTATATCGTCAAGAATTCAGGAGAGACGGTACTCGTTGCAGGAATAAGGATGGCGTTCAAGCTATTCGAGGCCAAGAAGAAAATACAGGCGCAGAGCGATGACATGGAGGCGGCATACGAAGAGATGCAGGTCGCCAACGATGATCTGCTGCAGACGATCGAAGAGCTTAACGCCGCCAACGCAATGGTAGATGAATCCAGCAGACTACTATCCCTTAGCGAGAAGAAATACCGGGAGCTCGTAGAGAGCAGCCACGACATCATCTACATCCTCAGCCCCGACGGGATCTTCACCTTCGTATCCCCGGCCTGGACGCGCGTGCTCGGGCACCCCCTATCGAGCGTGATAGGCCAGCCGTTCGAGCTTTTCGTGCACCCGGACGACGTCCCCGCCTGCAGGGCGTGTCTTAGCGAGGCGATAGAGTCGGGCAGGAGAATCGAGGATATAGAATATCGGGCGAGGCACCTCGACGGCTCGTGGCGTCGGCATTCGTCGAGCGCGGGTCCCCTGAGGGACGAATCGGGCTCAGTAATAGGGTTCGAGGGCTTAGCCGTCGATATAACCGAGCGTCACCTGGCCTTGGAAAGGTTACGGACCTCGGAGGAGCGCTACCTGAAGGCCCAGCGTATCGGCCGTGTCGGGAATTGGGAATACGACCTGAGAACGGACTCGTTCTGGGGATCGGACGAGGCGAAGCGAATCTACGGCTTCGATCCTGACGAGGAGGGATTCTCTCCCGACGAGGTCGAATCGCGCATCCTGGAGCGCGATCGTGTGCACCAGGCGCTGATCGACCTGATAGAGCACGACGCCGTGTATAACCTAGAATTCGAGATACGTCCGAAGGGCCAGGAGCGTACGAGGATTATCTGGTCGGTCGCCGAGCTCCACAGGAGCGAGCGCGGCGAGCCCACCTTGGTAACGGGGGTGGTACAGGATATTACCGAGCGCGCGTTGGCCCAACGGAACCTGATAGCCAGCGAGACGAAATACAGGAAGCTCATCGACGTTCTACCGCTCGTCGGCGCGAGGGACGCGCCGGGGTATACGAACGGATGATTTCACGAGCTGAGCGTTCGGGACTTTCTTCCGAGGCACGCCGAGCAGGAAAGAACGTATTCCCGCCCGGCAGCGCGGGGATGCGCGGAGCGGCGCGTCGTGCCGCGGGGCTCTACGCGCCGCGGGCTCAGGCCCGTTCGGCCGGGCCCTCGTCCTCTTTCTCGCCGGCGATATTGAGCTGCATGAACTGCTTTATCTTCTTCAGGTCCGAGAACCGCCCCAGGGCTACCATGAGCTTGACTATAGTAGCCTCCCGCGTCATGTCGACGGCGGAGATGAGGCCGTAGTAATCCGCCCTCGAGGCTACCTTGTACAGCTTCAGGTTGACCTTGCCCATAGGCGACTGGCTACATACGGCTACGGGCACCTTCATGTCGGCGGCCGCCTTGAAGAATTCTTCGAGGCCGGGGTCGTCGCTCGGAACGTTACCGCTGCCGTAGGCCTCCACGACCAGGCCTTTCGTCCTCCCCTCCTGAACCGTCGGTATGATGGTGGAGAAATCGAATCCGGGGAAGATCGGGACGAGGAGGACGTGCGGGTCGAGCCTCGTATCTATCTCGAACACGCCTGCCGGCGAATGGAAGAACCTGTTATGGAACTGCTCCATGACTATACCGAGCTGGATGAGCGGCCGGTAATTGGGGCTATAGAACGCGTCGAAATCGGAGGCGGTCTTCTTCTTGGTTCGATTACCCCTGAAGACGGTATTGTTGAACTGGACGGCGACTTCCTTTATATCGCTCGAGTGGGCGACCTCGACGGCGGCGATGAGGTTGCCGAGGGCGTCGCTACGCTTCATGGTCAGCGGGATCTGGGAACCGGTCAGGACGACCGGCTTCTCGAGGTTCTTGAGGAAGAACGACAACGCGCTCGCGGTATACGCCATGGTATCGGTGCCATGGACCACGACGAACCCGTCATAGTCGTCGTAGGTCTCGCATATCTCGCGGGCGATGGCTACCCAGTGCTCCGGCCTGAAAAGCGACGAGTCCAGGTTGAAGAGCTGTTTCTGGCGCAATTCCGCGTTGAACAGCGGGGGCACGGTCTTCTGGATATAGTCGAGGGCGTAATTCCCCGGCGCCAGCAGGCCCTCGTCGTCCGGTTGCATGGAAAAAGTGCCGCCCGTATGTATTATCGATATCCTCTTCATGTCGCCTCGCTCTAAGACCGGCTTCCGCCCGGCAACTATATCCCAAGCCCGTCGGGATTGTCACTCGGCGCGCTGATCCGGCTTCGGCCCCAAGCGACGTCGCCGCAGTAATCGGAGAATATGATCCGGCTAGGCTTGAATAGAGGCGGACGTCGTGTATAGTTAAGTGGTGAGCATACGCCTGAAGATAGTACTCGTCGTCCTACCCATCCTCGTCGTCGCGGTCGTCCTGGCCGGCATGTCCAGCCAGGTGGCCGCTACGGGCGCAGTAACGCGGATAGCCACCGAATTCCTGGACTTCAAGGCGTCGGAGCTCGAGAAGTACGCCGAAGGGCAATGGAACCTCCTCGTGGAGAACGACGTCGCGGATCGCCCGGACATGGTCGCGGCGGCTCAAGCCGGCGTGGAGTCGTTCGCCCGTAGCATCGTCAGGAGCTCCACCGAGACGATAGTCGCTATAAGGCGTGACGGGACCATCGTAATGCGGACGGCCGCCGTCGACGCGCTCCCGGAGGAGTCCGAGGCCCTCGCCGGGCTGTTCGAGGCGGGGGCGCGTGGATTCCAGTCGATACGGCTAGGAGGCGTGGAGCGAGCGGCGTCCGGCTTCCCGTTCGGGCCCTTCGGCTGGTACGCGATCGTGACCGAGGAACGCAGCGCGTTCTTCGGCGACGTCGACGCGATTACCCGCGGCACGCTCGCGATACTGGCGGCGTCCATCGTCATCGCCACGCTGCTCGTGTTGCTCTTCGTCAGGTACATGACCGGCCCGCTGTCGACCATGGTGGTCGCGATGCGGCGCATCATCGATTCCGGCGACATGTCGGAGCGCGTGCCCGTGGAGTTCGCCGACGAGATAGGCACGCTGTCCCATACCTTCAACATCATGCTCGACGAGCTCCAGAAGGCCTACGACCAGATAAAGAAGTACGCCTTCGAGGCGGTGCTGGCCCAGAAGAAGGAAGAGAAGATACGCCATATCTTCCAGAAGTTCGTGCCGCAGGAGCTGATCGACCGGTTCTTCAAGAACCCGGAGGCGATGCTCGTCGGAGAGAACAGGGAGCTGGCCGTATTATTCTCGGATATCAGGTCGTTCACGACGATCTCCGAGGCTATGCGGCCGGACGACCTCGTCAACTCGCTCAACCGCTACTTCTCGACGATGGTCGACATCCTCATGGAGCGCCACGGCGTCATCGACAAGTACATAGGCGACGCTATCATGGCGTTCTTCGGCGCTCCCGTGAAGCACGACGACGACGCGGTCTCGTCGGTGCTCGCGGCGCTCGAGATGACCGAGGCGCTCGACACGTTCAACCGCAATCAGGTAGCGGCGGGCAAGCCGGAGTTCAAGATAGGCATAGGCATCAACTACGGCATCGTCACCGTCGGTAACATAGGCTGCGACAAGAAGATGGACTATACGGTGATAGGCGACATGGTCAACCTCGCGTCCAGGCTGGAAGGCCTGACGAAACCGTACAGGCAGCCGCTGGTATTCTCCGAATTCCTCTATGAGAAGGTGCGGGGGGAATTCCCGTGCAGGCTCCTCGACACGGTGGCGGTCAAGGGCAAGACCAAGGGCGTCCGCATATACACCGCCAGGCGCGCGATTTCCGAGCTCGAGGCCAAGGCCTGGGCGGTCCACGACGAGGCGATGGCGATGTACGGCGCCAGGCGCTTCCGCGAGGCGTCGATCATGTTCCGCTCGGTCACCGACGAGCTCGGGCCGGACGACTACGCGTCGACGATGATGTCGGAGCGCTGCGACCGCTACGCGGCCGATCCGCCTCCGGCGGACTGGGACGGGGTCGAGGTCCTGCACGAGAAATGAGGCCGAACGTAGCGCTCCGGGTTCTATCAACCGCCTCGCTTCGCGCTCTGGCGGCGATAGCCGTGACCGCGGCCATGGCGGCGTGGCCGGCGTTCTCGCAGGAAACGGCGGAAGGCGCTACGGCGCCGGCGACTCCCGCGACGACGGCTATTCCCGCACGACGATCGGTAATGCGGGACGCTATAACGGTCGCCGTCGTCGGTTCCGTCGACGAAGCGGCGACGTTCGCCGACGCCCTGTCGGTAGCGCTCGTGCGGGAACTCGCCTCGGCCGGGTTCCGCGCGCCCGAGCCGTACGCCGGGCCCGCCACGGAGGGCGGCGCGGCCGGGGACGCGAACCTGGCGGCCGCCGTCCACGGCGACTCGGGCGCCAGGTGGGTAGCGATAGTAGCCTGCTCGATAGAGCGTAAAAGGGCCATCTGGCGTATATCCGTATTCGACTTCATAGACGGCGCGATGGTCGCGGCCGATACCCAGGGCGCTTTCGCGGGCCTGTCGGCTTTCACGCTGATCGACGAGAGCGCCGCCGGGGTCGCGAAGGAGGCCGGGGCGCTCCGGAACCGCGTCGCGCCGGGGCCGCCCATCGAGTACCGTCTCAGGTTCCTTTCCGACGACGACGGCGCGACCGTCGCCTTCGGCACCGGCAACGACGCCAGGCCGGCCGGCGTCGTCGCCGACGGTGGCCTCGTCGCGCCGTTCGTGGCGTTCCGCGCCGGGGATCCCGTCGTCGTCTCTATGGCCAGGGACGG
The DNA here is from genome assembly GCA_002839315.1 of Spirochaetae bacterium HGW-Spirochaetae-3. Taxonomy (GTDB): domain Bacteria; phylum Spirochaetota; class Spirochaetia; order Treponematales; family UBA12059; genus SZUA-370. Next base: position 92,063 of record PGXV01000007.1, on the reverse strand, counting down.
GTACTGGCCCAGGACGGCCGTGTTCCGGCCGGCGGAAGCGGACGCGCCTATACCCTTGCCCGCGCTTATGCCCAGGACGCGCCACGCGCTATCGGCCGGCCTGACTACCTCCCGGCTCTTCGGGGTATCGGCGGACTACCGCTACCACCTGATGCCCGACTCCGTGTTCCTCCGGGCGGGCGACTCGCTATGGCTCCAGTCGGCCTTTACCACGGGCTCGGTGCCGGTACTGCACGACGAGCTGCGCATTGGCGCCGGAGCGTACCTTTTCCTGCCGCCCCATTCCAAATTCCGCTTCGCCGCGGGCGCCGGCCTGTCGGGGATAGCGACGATCCTGTTCCCGTCCGACCTGGAGCGTAAGTTCTATTTCGACCTTTCACTGGACGCGGCGTGCCTTTCGTTCGAGTGGCACGAGCCGACCTGGGCCGCGTTCCTGGAACAGCGCCTGTCGTACTCGTTCGGCTTGGGCTCCGGCCTCCTGAGGCGCGGCTGGTGGGAGACCGCGACGGGGCCTATGACCTTCGCGGCCGGGGTGATGCTGAAATGGCCATGAAACCGTCTTTCGCGCCCCGCGCCTTCCGCGCGACGATACTGCTCCTCTCCGCGGCGCTGTCGTCGACCTGCGCGTTCCTCACCGACGACGCCTTCCCCCGCTGGCTGTCGTACGTCGAGGCGAGCGTCGACTTCCGATCCATAGCGGAGGCTAACGGCCTGGGGGACGACCCTTCGATCGAGAACCTCGAGTACGCGCCGTTCGTCACCGGTGGAACGGACTACTCGAAGGCGCTGGTATTCGCCTCGGGTAATTCGGCGTCCCGGCTTCTCTTGTTCAACGCCGGCGGGCTTGGCGGGGAGGTCGCGTTGACCGACGCAGGTTTTAGGCGGGCCCTCGGCAACACGGCCGGCGGATTCCTATGCGGCGGAGCTATAATTGACCCGATCGATAATTCAACCGGCACTCCCATCGTCTGGAACGACTCGTCGAACGTACGCGCCTTCCGAGTCGGGGACCCGGGCTCTGGTTCTACCTACGCCATCGACCAAAATTCTTCGCAACAGGCTAGTTTCGAGGAATACGACGCCGCATGGAGCCCTGGCGGTAGCGCCATCCGCGATTACGACGGCTCGGCATCGATGTACAACTTACTCGACGCCGACTACGCCAACGGCTATAGCGTGCTCGCGCAGCTTCAGTATTCAGGCTACGGCTACGCTGCGTCGTTCGCCACGGCCCTGCTCTTCACGACGGCGGACACCGTTTTCGACTCGGCGTCCGCTACCCGGACCGGGCCCTTCCCCGTCGCCGACCAGATGGCGTGGCTGACCGAGGGCGGCCCGGTCGCGTATTACCGGGGAGACAACGGCAGGAACAGGCTCATCCGATACAGATGGGGCACCGGAGACTTCGCGACGGGAGCCGGGGCCGAGGAACTGGACTCGCTGCTCTTCGAGGACGACGATATTCGCATACTGTCGTTCGACCCGAGCGGTACCTGGTGGTTCGTATTCGACCGCTTAAGCGGGCGGATGTACAAGCTGAGGACGTGGTGGGAATGACGGTACGCAGAGCGCGCTTCCCGACATTACCCATTGCCTTCTGCATCGTAGCGTCGCTCGCGGCGGCCGCTCCGGGGACCGCGCGCGCCGACGACGAAGGTATACGCGCGATGGCGCGCTCAGGCGGCACGGGCAAGGCGGCCGACCAGTCGTCGTTCGCCGCCGCATTAGCGCGGACAGCGTCGCTTGACGCGATACTCCTCGCTCCGGACGGCGTCGACATCGTCGAGGCCGCTTCCAAGGCGTCCTGCGCGCTGGCTATCGAGGCGACGAGCGAGACCCTGCCGTCCGGAGACGCGCGCTCGTCCTGGCGCGTGCTCGACCCGCTGACCGGGGAGACGCTCTCGTCCGGCGTCGTCGAGGGCCCGGAGCCGACGGAACGCGACCTCGCGGAATTCTGGTGGATAGCGGTGGCCGACGCCGCCGAGGCGGCTCTGCCGAGGGTAAAGAAGACCCTCGTCCGCATCGAAGGCGCCCCGGGCACCCGTATCACGGGACAGGCGGGGAAGGACCGCGGCGGCCTGGGCGAGACAGACCTGGTCATACCCGAGGAAGGCTTCCTCGAGGTTCCCCTACGCGTGCCCGGCACCTACCCCTGGCGCGCCACGTCGAAGGGCGCCTACCCGGAACGCGGCTACTTCGGCGCGCTCGAGCAGGGCGTGTCGCTGACCATCCCGCGCTCGCCGCTACGCCGTTGGACCGTCGAGGCGGGGCTGTATATGACGCAATTCCTCGACGTCTGGGGCGCGTGGCGCTTCGCGGAGGATTACCTGTACGTCCGCTTCGGACTGACGCAGTTCCTCGCGGGGCTCTACCTCGTCGGCGAGGAATACGGAGTCGAGACGCCGTCGGCCATCATCTCCCTGCCCCTCGTGCAGCCCGGGATAGGCTTCGGCGGATACTTCCTCGCTCCCGACGCGTACGTAAGGCCGTACGCTACCGGAACGTTCTTCGCGCGCGTCCTCGTCGCGTCATGGGCGCCGCTCAGGTTCGATCCCGTGGCGCCGATCGGCACGAGCGGGATGCTCGGCGCCGAATGGGGCGTGACGCCGCGGGTCGCCGTGTTCCTGGAGCTGGGCGCCGCGTTCTACCCGTTCTGCGACGGTTTCCTGATGGCGGCCAGCGCGGGCACTGACAGGAGCGGCCCCGTGGGCACCGCCTTCGGCGACGGATGGTTCCTCGAGGCGCCGATCCTGCGCTTCGGCGCGAGGTTAACGCTATGAGGCGACTCATTCGGATCTTGGCCGCGACGGCGATCGCGGCCGCGACGGCGTTAACGGCCTCGTGCTGGCACCCGACCTTCGACCCGTCCATCTCGGCGTCCGAGCTGACGATAGGGAAGCTGGGCGACCCCGTCCTATATTTTACCGTCTACGGCGTGAACAGCTACGGCATGGAGGACGCCTGGTTCGCGCCCCAGCTAACCGATATCCCGACCGCCGGCCTGCTCGTGCTCGATATCGGAGCGAAGCTCGGGCTCAGGAACGTCAGCATCGACGCGGCCTACCATACGGGAAGCACCTACTACTACGACGAGCGAAGCAATTCCCTGGGCGACGCGTACCTGGTCCAGGCCGCGCCGGACGGAACCGCCGCGGCATTCATCGTTACGGACTCTGGCACCGGCCGATACCTCGATCTGACGACATGGACCCCTACCGACGCGACGATGGCGACGACGCTGGGCCCGTTCGGCATTGGCTCTGTCGCGCTGACAGGGGCCAACCAGGCGGCGCTGACCTGCTATACGTACCCGAACGTCAGCGATCCGCAGTTCTCGACGGTATCATGGTCCTCCGGAGCGCCTGACTTATCGGGAACGACGAGCATGCTCTTCGCGAACGCTCCAGCGGTATCGTCACCAGGCAGATTCCTGTCCGCGGGCGGATATTACTATCTGTCCTGCGGGTTGGCGGACGGTTCCCGAGCAGCGTATCGATGGTCGGCCCCGACGATCCTGCAGCCGACCCGGTACCCCGAGGACTACGGCCCCCTGATCGGCGCGCTGTCCGACGGGCGCCTGCTGGCGGAGAAGGACGGCATCGTCAGCGTCCTCGGCCTCGACCTAAACCGCCTATTCTCGTTCCCGGCCGGACGGTTACGCTTCGTGCACGAGCGATACGATGCGACGGCGCTCTTGATGAAGGCCGTATTCACGCGCAGCGTCTTCGTCCGGACCAGCAACCACGACGACGACGGCGAGCTCCTGGTAGAGATATACGAGATACCTACGGCGAGCCTCGCGGACCTGGCCGACTGATAGCGCGCCCCGGCCACGCCCCTACCTGAAGCCGGCCCTCACGGTAGCCAGGAACTCCAGCATGGACTCGTTGCCTGCGTATCGGCCTTCCAGGTCGCGGAAGTAGCGGTCCCTCGTCGCCGCGTCGCGGATACGTGAGGCGCCGTCGACGATATCGGCCGCGTTGAAGAGCACTTCCCTCTGCCCGGCCGCCTGGAACGACTCCAGGTAGCGGGCTATGCGGTCGCGCATACCGGGCATGGCCTCGGACACGTCGGCGCTCGACAGGAACGCGTCAAGCTTCGAGCGCGCCTCGACGATGGCCAGGTCGCCGCCCCGCCCGAGTATAGCGTCCTCCTCGGCCGAGTAAGCGCGGTACGCCGAGGCCACGGCCTCGTACCTGGCCGTGGCCTCGGCGAGCGCCGCCTCGGTCCTGGCCTTCTCCTCCTGCAGCGCGCTTATCTCGGCGCGGGTCGCCCCGTCAGCGGTACCGCCGGCCGTCGCGGCGGCCGGGGGAGCAGCGGACGGCGTACCGGCGGCGGCGGCGCCGGAGGAAGCGCCGGGCGCCTTCTCGTTCAGGGCCGCGATGTCCCGCCGGGCGGCGGCGAGGCTCGTTTCCAGCTCGGCGACGCGAGCCGCGGCCCGCTTCTCGGAATCCTCCAGGGCGGTCGCTAGCCGGGTCGCGGACAGGTTGACGCCTTCGGCCGCGCGCGCCGACTGACTAGCGGACGGATACCGCGACAGCACCGACGAGTAGCCGCGGATGGCCTCGAGCAGGCGACCGTCGGAGTAGGCGGCCGCGGCGCGCCGCAGGGGAACCGTCGCCGCCGTCGTATCGGCCGAGCGCCTCGCGGCTTCCGCGTCCCTCGCCCCGGCCGACTTGACGTAGCCGTAGACGAGCGACGCGTCGCCGGGACCGATCGGCAGGTTGGACAGGAGCCGCGAAAAGGCCGTCTCGAGCGCCGCCCCGTCCTCGGCGGAGGCTTCCACGCCGCCCAGGGCGGCCTTGACCGAGGCCTCGTCTATACCGAGCTCGGACGCCTGCTCCGCCAGCCTCGCCTTCCACGAACCCTCGATAAAGGCGCCCGCCTCCTCGAGCTCACGGGTCGCCGAGAGCGCCCTCCGATACGCCGCGCCAGCCCCGGCCGCGTCTCCGGCGGCCAGCGCCGCGCGCGCCTTCCCGGTCTCGTCGCGGACGACGGCCAGGGCGTCCATCGACGCGGTTACGCGCGTCGTGTCTACCGACGACTTGGTCCGCTCCTGGGAGATGGTCCGCTCTATGAGGTCGACGGCGAACAGGTCGAGCTCGCGCCTGGGCTGGAGGCCAGCTATGACGGCGACCTGGGGATCGGCGAGGTACGCACGCAACGACGCGAGGGTCGCCTGGGCGTCGTCCAGCCTGCCGTCGCGCAAGGACTGCCGAATGGCGGCATACAGGCCTACGAGCCGGTCCTCGGCCGACTTGGCCCGGGACGAGTCCTCGTTCCAGCGAGCCAGCTCGGCCTGAGCGCTACGAAGACTGTCGGCGGTCTTGGCGCGCTCCGCTTCCAGGGCCTTGTTCCTGTCGTCGAGCTGGACCCTCAGTTGTTGCTCGCGCAAGCGCGATTCGTCCTGTATCCGCTGCCGTTCCACGGTCAGGTCCGATAGCTCCTTGCGGTACTCGTCGCGCGCCCTGTCCAGATTGGCCTGGAGCGCCACCCGATCCGCCTCGGCCTTCTTCGCGAAGACGTCCAGCTGGGTCCTGAACTCCTCGGTCTTGCGCCTCTCGAATTCGCGTAGCCTTTCCTGGATTACGGCGTCCGATAGCCCTTCGGCGACGAGGCGCTCGCGTTCTCTTTCGAGTTCGACCTGGAGCTGGCTCCGGAGTTCCTCCTCCTTCGCCTTGACGCGGGACTCGACGCTCGCGAGCAACTGATCGCGCTCCTTGTCGAGCGAGGCCATGCGTTGTTGTATCGTCGCGATCTCCCGGTCCTTCTCCAGTATCCGCCCCTCGGCTTCGCGCTTTATCTCCTGTAGTAATCGGCCCTCCGCGGACGACAACAGCTCGGAGCCCGAGGCCGTAGCCTCCCCGCTGGTCCGGAAGACCAGCGTGATGCCGTACAGCCCGCCGGCGAGTATAAGCAGCCCCGCGAGGTTGACGACAAGCGGCAGCGCGATACCGCGCTTCCGGGGCTTTACCTTCCAGGTATCGGGCCCGGCCAGTATGCGGCTGGAACGAGACACGCGGTCTATATGGAGGAGAATGACTTTCTGGTCTTCGGCCGATATGCCCGAAGCCGCGTCGAACGTAAAATCTCCGTTGGCCCGGAGTTCCGATCCGGCGGCGACGCGTATCTCACCGGCTTTCTTCAAGAGGCTTTTCATACGCTACCAATTATACGGCTCTTCCTCGCTAATGGAAGGGCGTCCTGGCCTTTTTACGTTCCACCGCTTGACCCCGGCCTCGGGACGCGGCTAACCTCGTCCGCATGAAGAAGACGATCATCGTCGTGGACGGCATGGGAGGCGGCATAGGCGCGCAACTGGTCTCCAGGACCAGGGAACTGATCGGCGGCGAGGCGGAGATCATAGCCCTCGGCGCGAACTCCTGCGCTACCGAGCGCATGCTCAAGGCGGGCGCCGACCGGGGAGCCAGCGGAGAGAACGCCATCCGCGTATCGGCGCCGCTCGGCGACGTCGTACTCGGGCCGATGGGCATCGTCGTCCCCGACAGCATGATGGGGGAGATAACGCCGGTCATAGCGGGCGCGGTATTCGGCGCGCGCGGGCGGCTGATACTGGTACCGGTAGCGCAATCCCATTTCACGCTCGTCGGCGTAGAGAAGGTCCCGATGGCTGTCCTGATAGCGGCGGCCGCGGCGGAGGCGGCCAGGGAGCTTGGAATAGAAAAGTAACCGCGCCGCTCCCCTTGAAGAGCCATATGCGCGGGATGTATAGTATTTTTCACAATGAGTAAAGCCAATCCGTTCGTCACGATCAATGATTTCATCCCGAAGTCCGTCCAGATCCTCAGGTCGGGCTATTCCCGCTCGATGCTGACCAAGGATATCTTTGCCGGGATTACCGTCGGGGTCATCGCCCTTCCCTTGGCGATCGCCTTCGCGATAGGAGCCGGCGCCACGCCGGCCCAGGGCCTCTGGACGGCGATAATCGCCGGATTCGCCATCTCGGCGCTTGGCGGAAGCCGTTACCAGGTAGCCGGACCTACCGGCGCCTTCGTCGTCATCATCGCCGGCGTGATAGCCGACCACGGTATGGACGGACTCATCGCCGCCACGGCCATGGCGGGAGTCCTTCTCGTCATAATGGGCGCGTCGGGACTCGGCAAGCTGATCAAGTTCATACCGTATCCGGTCACGATAGGCTTCACGACGGGAATCGGCGTCATAATAGCCGGCGGGCAGATCAAGGATTTCTTCGGCTTGAGTATACCCGTATACCCGGCCGAGTTCTTCGCCCGCATCGCCGAGGCGGCGCGGTATTCCGGAACGCTGGACCTTCCGACCTTCGGGCTCGGGGCGGCTACCGTCGCGTGCATACTGCTTCTAAGAAAATTTGCGCCGAAGATACCCGGGGCCATCGTCGCCGTCGCCTTGGTCTCGGCCGCCACCTATCTATTCAAGATACCCGTAGAGACCATCGGATCGCGTTACGGCGCCATCCCCAAGGGCTTGCCGACGATGCGACTACCCATCGCCGATTGGGCTACCATAAGGGCCGTATTCCCGTCGGCGGTCACCATAGCGCTATTAGGCTCCATCGAGTCGCTCCTGTCGGCGGTCGTCGCCGACGGAATGACAGGGGACAGGCACAACGCCAACATGGAACTCGTGGCCCAGGGCGCGGGCAACGTCCTCTCCTCGCTATTCGGAGGCATTCCGGCGACGGGAGCCATCGCCAGGACCGCGGCAAATATAAAGAACGGGTCCGCGTCCCCCATATCGGGCATGATCCATGCGATCGTCCTATTCGTCTTCACGCTCTTCCTGTCGGGGCTCGCCTCCGCGATACCGCTGACGGCCTTGTCCGCGATACTCCTCGTCGTCGCCTGGGATATGAGCGAGCTAAGGCACTTCCTCCACATGCGCTACGCTCCCAAGAGCGACCTGATCGTCATGCTCGTCACCTTCGGCCTGACGGTCGCCATAGACCTGACCGTAGCCGTGGAGGTCGGAGTCCTGCTCGCTGTATTCCTGTTCATCAGGCGGGTATCGGAGACCTCCGCGTTCGGGCCGGTTATCGACCTGCAGGACGCGGACTCTGCCGGCGAGGCGCCGCTACGGCTACCGAAAGGCGTCGAGGCCTACGAAATATCCGGTCCCTTCTTCTTCGGCACCGCCGATCTCCTGCAGGAAGCCCTCGAACAGGTACAGAAGGCTCCCAAGGCCTTCATACTCAGGTTGCGGCGGGTGCCGTCCATCGACGCGACCGGCATCAACGCGCTCGCGACGTTCAGGACGCATTGCTCCAAGCACGGTACGACGCTTATCCTGTCGGGCGTCCTCGAGCAGCCGCGCAAGGCGCTCGATTCAATAGGGCTTACCGAGCGCATCGGGCCCGACAATATCTTCGAGAACATCGACTCGGCGCTTGAGCGGGCCGCGGAGATCGCGGGCGGTCGCGGCTAGCGCGGCGGCCTTTGACAGAAAACCGGCCAACGAGTAGCATCGGCCCTATGAACGGAAAACACGGCATCGCGCTCGTCACAGGCGCTTCCTCCGGCATAGGCGCCGCGTTCGCGCGCGCTCTCGCCGCGTCGCGGGCGGGAACCGAGCGGTACAGGGGCATCCCCGAGATAGGCGGGCTGTGGCTCGTCGCGAGACGGGCGGACAGGCTGGAAGCGCTCGCCGACGAATTACGGGACGCTGCGCCCGGGCTCGCGGTGAAGGCCGTCGTCGCGGACCTCGTAGCGCCCGGGGCCGTCGCGGCGATCGCCGACGCGATACGCGCCGCGGGCGAGACGGTGTCGGTCCTCGTCAACAACGCCGGCTACGGCACGTACGGCGACTTCGACGACGCGGGCGTCGAACGGCAGCTCGGCCAGGTCGACCTCAACTGCCGCGCGCTGACCGAATCGTGCGCGCGCTTCTCGCCGCTGCTCGGCGACGGATCGGTCGTCGTGAACGTCGCGAGCCTCGCCGCGTTCGCGCCGCTCGGCGGGTTCGCGGTATACGCGGCCAGCAAGGCCTACGCGCTCAGCCTCTCGGTCGGGCTCGCCGCCGAATGGAAGGCGCGGGGCATATCGGTATGCGCGCTGTGCCCCGGACCGGTGGCCACGGAATTCTCCCTCGTCGCGTCGGCGGGAGCCAGGACTGAAGTGAGGCACGGATGGTCCGCCGACCGTACCGCGGCGCTCTGCCTCCGCGACGCGGGCCGGGGCAAGTGGATATCGATGCCGCGGCCGCTGTGGCGTTTCCGCCGCTTCGCCGGCTGGCTCTTCGGCCCCGAGCTGTCGGCCGCGTTCGCGTACCGCTTCATGAAGCGCCCGAGCGCCAAGTCGGGCGACGCGGACTGAGCTCAGGCCCGCTCTCCGAAGAGCGGTCGTAGCCGCTCGACCGCGTCGCGCAGATCCTCGTCCTGCGATCCTCCGCCCGAGTCGACTCGGCGCGCCGCGGCCTTCCAGAGGTCGGCGATGGCGTCGCGCTCCGCGAACAAGAGGATGCCGATATCCTGCCTCGGCCCGCTTCGCTTCGTCACGCTCGGCTCGCGCGCGAGCCTCTCGCCGAGTTCGTCGTAGACGCTTTTCATATTCCACCTCGTAACGACGGCACGTATTTAGAAACGCTTCCCAGGGTCAGGAGGATAACCCGAGGAAGCCGATGCGTACATAGCGCGAGAACGAATAGGCGAGCGGCGACGGCACGACGGATACCGCTCTTCGCGTTCGAGCGCGGATACACATGTCAACTAGCCGGGTCGCCCTCCGGCCTTCTCGTGCTAGAATAGCGCATGCTCAGATTAACCATTACCAGTCATGCGCCTCGTTTCGGATCGGAATGCGCGGTAGAAGCCGCGGCGATCATCGGCTTCCACTCGCTTTCGCTGGAATTCCCCGTCCTGTCCTTCCGCGACGGCGCGGAGGCGGACGCGTCCGACGGGTCTACGGTCGTCGGAATATCGATCGACGAATCGCTCGATAGCGGCTTTACCATCGCGGAGACCGGTTCTTCCATAGCGCTGCGCCTACGGGACGAAGACGGGACGCGAGACGCGCTCGCGGCCCTCTACTCCTGCCTGGACCGTCGCTCGGGAGAGCACAAGAGGCGTGACGGGGAAACGAGCGCCCGCGAGACGCCCCCGGGTATCATGGACAGCGGGTATCCGCGCTACCCCGCGAAGCGAGGCCTCGAGTCGTTATTCGAGCGGGAATTCATCCTGAAGGATACCGACTTCGATTTCCTGCCGGACGTTATCGACGCGACCATCGCCCTTCCGGAAGCATGCGACGAGAGCGAGTTGTCGGCTGCCTGCGACATAGCGGCTCGGCTCGGTATCGAGAGCCTCGGGCTCGAGCTACCCATCCTCGACGGAAAAGGCAGGTCCTGCGGAACCGTCATCGCTATCGGGGGATCGGACCGATGCGGCCTGTCCTTAGACAAACGGCAGGACCGGAGGATCGTGCGCGTCTCGGGCCGCGGCCCCGACCTTGCGAATATGGCGTCGACGCTATGCCGGCGATTCCCCGAAGCCGGCGACCGGTCCTCCTGGCCCGAGCTACGCGACGACATCGCCAAGGCCGTCGCGATGGAAAGCCTCGATGGCCAGCTTGCCTGGCTCGGCGCGATGAGTTCGGAGATCGGCGACGAGGCGATCGTCCATGGCGAACCCGACATCGCGACGCGCGAAGAGGCTATAACCGAAGCGTTCCCTTCGACGACCTTCAAGAACAGGCACGATCTCGTCGTTCTCAAGGATGAATCGTACGAATTCCCGTGGGAACTGGATATCTGCCGAGGTCTCCTCGCCCGCGAGGTCTACCCGCGGATAGCGCCCGGGACCGGCACGGGAATAGACGTGGTCGTAGGCGAGGACCGCGAGGCTCGTTCGGAGCTGGAGCGCGAGATACGGCGGGAAGCCGAGGCCAGGGGAGCCGTCGCCCCCGAGGTCCGGGTCGTCTGCGCCTTCAAGCAGGGATTCAGCTGGATACGGGACTACGCCCTTCCGGCGATCGCGAGCATCGGGGGCGTAGCGTCAGTCGATATACGTTTCGCGGCGTTCCTGCCGGACGGGCGCGAGGCCTGGACCGACGAGGACGGCGCGACGCCGAAGATCGGAGCCCAACGGAAGGACGACCCCGAAGCCTGGCTCGATCCGCCGGTACGGCTCCTCCAGGAGCTCTACCCTATAGACGACGTCATAGCCTCCGAGCTCGGCATACCGGCGGCGAGCGTGCGCTTCTCGCTATACGAGAAGGCCGCGGGCCCACGGTATGCGCTCACGGCGAGGAACGCGGACGGGACGCCCGTCTACGAGGCCGAATACGAGGCGTCGTTCTCCGAGCGCCCGTACCTGGACGATTTCCCTGGAATAGGCAAGGCCCATCCGGGCACCGGGCGCGTCGCGGTACGAGGGCCGGGTACGGAGCCCTGGCAAGGATCATTCAGTACCGACATGGAGAGCGTATGGGCCGCCTATCAGTCGTCGGTACTACCCGCGTGCAGGCGCTTCATCGAGGACGCCTGCGGAGGCGAGGCGGACGCTGGGGCCCAACCTTTCTTCGCGCGGCTCAGGCTCGATATCGACGCGAGCGAACCCGACGAGACCCTGCCTATCAGGCAGGACAGGATCTCGTCGCTCGAATCGTTGCACGAGGATATATATTTCGCGGGCCTCGATTATTTCCAGACGCTCGGGCTTACGTCATGCGGCAAGGGCATCGACGCGCCCGGTCTCATATTGCCGGTCATACGGAAGCGTAGCGGGCCTCCCCGTATGCGTTTCCGGCTTCTCGGGGAGCTTTCGGCGGAACCGGCCATAGAATCGGGGGGAAGGCGCCTCACGGCCCCGGTGGCCGAAGGCGACGTCGGCGTATGGATCGACACGCTCGAGTACGACGGCGATTCGTCTGCCTTCACGCCCCGCTTCGCCGTCGAGGCTACGGGCACGGAGGGAAGCGGGATCGAAGCGTTCATACGCTCGTACGCGCGGCTGCTATCGTCGAGGGCGCTCGCGATATCGGAGAAGTCGGCCGGCCTGCCGACGATCCGCTTCCGCGTCGGGGAGAGCCTGATCGAGGCTACGCCGCCGGCCGCGCCGCCCGAACGGGAACCCATTGATATACGCTCGATCGATCTCCTCGAGGACACCCTCATAGGCTGCGGCGAGTACGCGCGCATCATCGACGAGATAGCCGGGGTTCCTGGACTACGGGTAAGGCAGGTAGCCGAGAGCCGTCTGGGCCGGGCCATCCACGCTATCGAGATCCTGCCGTCCCTACCCGGCTACGTTTCCAGGACGAAGCTCATCGCGGCCCGACCCGTGTATTACGTCAACGCCAGGCATCACGCGAACGAGGTGTCGGGCACCAACGCGGCCTTCGCGCTGATACGCGCCCTGCTCGTCGATCCCGCGTACGCGGGAATCGCCGACCGCGTCAATATCGTCGTCGTGCCCTTCGAGAACCCCGACGGAGCGGCCATCCACCAGGAGCTGGCCGGTGACAATCCCGAATGGATACTGCATATCGCCCGCTACAATTCTCTGGGAAAGGAGATCGCGCAGGACTACTGGAACGATTCGACCATACACGGCGAGGCGAAGGCCTTCACGCGGGTCTGGCGGGACTGGCTCCCCGACGTCGTCACCGACAACCACGGGGTGCCCAGCCACGAGTGGTGCCAACAGTTCTCCGGCTATACATCGCCGTGGTTCAAGGGCTTCTGGATGCCGAGGGCCCTCCTCTACGGCTATTTCTGGTACGTTACCGATAGCCTCTACGCCGACAACAGGGTATTGGCCGAAGGCGTCCAGGAGGCCGTCGCCGACCTCGTCGGAGCCGATCGAGAGTGCGGCGCGCTCAACGCCGAATGGAGGGAGCGCTTCGAGAAGTACGCCCACGCGTGGATGCCCAGGCTCTTCCCGGCGGAATACCACAAGGGCATGATCTTCTACTGGGTTCCCTACGCGTACAAGCCCGATTACTACTACGCGGCGGTAAGGTTCCCGTGGATCACCGCGTCGAGCTTCGTGACGGAGGTCTCCGACGAGACGGCGACGGGAGCGTACCTCGGCCTGTGCGCGCGCACCCACGTATTGAACGACCTCGCCGTTATCAAGTTGCTCGCGGACGCCGATCCGCGTATCGGCTCGTCGATGGCCGTCGGCCGGGCCGGTTTAAGCGCGAGGAAAACAAGGACGCGCCCGCCTGCGACCCTCGAGGGCAAATGAGATGATGATGCTTATTAAAAGATTACAATGATTTGACAAAGCATTTTAGTATGGTATGATTCCGCTGTCCTGAAATTTCTTGTGGATATCTAGGAGGCAGCAATGATCAAACTAATCGGCGTCGCGATCGTGATTCTGGGCTTCGCCCTGAAGCTCGACAACATCGCGATCATCCTGGTGGCCGGATTCGCAACCGGGCTCGTGGGAGGCATGGACCTCGTCGCGATACTTCAGACGATAGGCTCCAGCTTCGTCGCCAACCGCGGTATGTGCATATTCATCATCATCATGCTCGTCACGGGCACGCTTGAGCGCAACGGACTCCGCGAGATGGCCGCCAAGCTGATAGGCAAGATCAAGAACGCCACCGCCGGCATGGTCATAGGCGCCTACGGCGTCCTGAGGCTCATCCTCGGCGCGTTCAACGTAAGCCTCGGCGGAACCGCGGGATTCGTCAGGCCGGTCGTTATGCCGATGGCCACGGGAGCCATAGAAACCAAGCACGGAGAGCCCAACGAGGATCACCTCGAGGAGATCAAGGGCATGAGCGCCGGCATGGAGAACACCACGTGGTTCTTCGGCCAGGTACTCTTTATCGGCGGTTCCGGCGCCCTCCTCGTGCAGTCCACGCTCAAGGGCCTCGGCTACGAGACCAACCTCGTCGACCTCGCGAAGGTCGAGATACCGGTCGCGATCTTCGCCCTCGTCGTCGCCAGCGTCCTGTACTACCTCAAGGACAAGCGGCTCAGCAAGACGCTGTACGGCCAGAAGAAGTAAGGGGAGGAACCTACCATGTCATTCTTCACGAATCCCGAGATCCTGCTCAAGGTCAAGCTCCTCGAGGGCCTCTATATACTCATGGGCATAGTGGCCGGATATACCGGTATCAAGACGCTCTTCGAGAAGGAGCACAAATCGCGCTATCCGACGGCCGTCTTCTGGATCGCGCTCGCCGTCATCCTGACCTTCGGCCGCTGGTTGCCCACCGTCGTCACCGGCGTCCTCGTCGTCATCATGGCGTTACCGGCCGTCTTCAAGAAGGTGCTGGCGGGTCCCGCCGGCGGCGTACCCAAGGCCTTCAGCAAGGCTATGGCCGACAAGATCGGCTACAAGATATTCCTGCCTACCCTTTCCATGGGTACCTTCGCCATACTCTTCGCGGTATTCACGAAGATCAGCCCGCTCGTCGGCGTAGGCGTAGGCGTCATCGTAGCGATGATCATGCTGATGTTCTTCTCGAAGGAGAATACCCCCAAGGTATTCTTCGACGATTCCAAGCGCCTCCTCGACATGGTCGGACCGCTGTCCATGCTGCCGATGCTCCTGGCCGCGCTCGGAGCCCTCTTCACGAAGGCGGGAGTCGGGCAGGTCATCGCCGGCCTCGTCAGCAAGATCATCCCCGAGGGCAACGTGACGGTCGGCATCATCGTATTCGCGATAGCCATGCCCCTGTTCACGATGATCATGGGTAACGCGTTCGCCGCCATCACGGTCATTACCGTCGGCATCGGCGGGCCGTTCGTGCTCGCGTACGGCGCCAACCCGACGGTCATAGGCATGCTCGCGCTGACCTGCGGCTACTGCGGCACGCTATGCACCCCGATGGCCGCCAACTTCAACATCGTGCCCGTCGCCATCCTCGACATGAAGGGCAAGTACAACGTCATCAAGAACCAGCTGCTCATCGCGGGCCTCGTCCTGACCTTCCAGATCTGCTACATGCTCATAGCGAAATAGAGAATCTATCTAGCGCGCGGCCCCCGGCGGGGGCCGCGCGAGTCGCTTCCACCGTACCCACGAGGAGAACTACCCAATGCGCGTCCTAGTCACCGGATTCGATCCCTTCGGCGGAGAGCCGGTCAACCCCGCCTTCGAAGCCGTCAAGCTACTCCCGGATACCATCGCCGGGGCCGACATCGTCAAGGTCGAGATCCCGACCGTCTTCGGCAAGTGCGACGCCGTCGTCGAGGCGGCCATCGCGGCCCATAAGCCGGACGTCGTCCTGTCCATCGGGCAGGCCGGCGGCCGCTTCGACATCAGCGTCGAGCGCGTCGCGGTGAACATAGCCGACGGCAGGATCGCCGACAACGAGGGCAACCAGCCGATAGACCAGACGATACGCGAAGGCGGCGAAAACGCCTATTTCGCCACGGTACCGGTCAAGGCGATGGTAGAGAAGATACGCGGCAAGGGAATACCGTCGAGCGTCTCGTACACCGCCGGGTCCTACGTCTGCAACTACATCATGTACTGCGTGCTCCACTCTATAGCCACGCGCCATCCGGGCATGCGCTCGGGCTTCATACACGTCCCCTTCATGACGTCGCAGGCCATCGGCAAGCCGGTCAACACGCCTACCATGTCGCTGGATAGCATAGCCACGGCGATAGGCGCCGCGATCGAGGCTATAGTCGAGACCGACGCCGACATACGCACGGCGGAAGGCCGGGATTGCTGACGCGGATTGACGGATAGGGCGGCAGTCGCAGCGACGAGAAGCGCTATCAAAGCCTCTGCGCCCTAACCCAGGCCGCCACGTCGCCGCCGGACCTTGAGACGCTGTTTCTTGAAACCGTAAAGCCGTTCCTCGCAACCGCGGCTTTCGGTTCCAAGGCGGCTATCGTACTTATGGTATCCGCGAAGCCGCTACCTCCATGCGTAGAGAAGGGTATGATCATCTTGCCGCTGAAATCGTGCTCGTCGAAGAAGCTATACAGCGGCATCGGCAGGTCGGCCCACCAGATGGGGTACCCGATGAAGACGACGTCGTACGCGTCCAGGGTACCGATGCTGGTCTTCAGTCTCGGACGGGCGTTTCGCTCCTTCTCGTCAGCCCCGCGGTCCACTAGCGCCGCGTGCTCGCCCGGGTACTCCTGCGCCGTCTCGATAACGAAGCGATCGCCGCCCGTAGCCTCCAGTATACGGTCCGCTACCCACTGGGTATTGCCGTATACTTTTCCGTCCGCGACCACGCGGCTCGCCCCGGCCACCGCATCCACACCGGCGCTTTCCGGCATGCTAAAATAGGCGACCAGTATTCTCGATCCGGTCGGCTCCGCCGACGCGGTCTTAGCGCCCGTCCCCTCACAAGCCGCGAACGAAACGATAACCAGATTGAACATACAAAAACCTAGTATTCGTAGCATCTTTAGTACTCCTTTCAAGACTGGGGCCGACCGCCCCGCCGCGTCTACGCGTTATCTACCGATCCTGCTTAGCGGGCCCCCGCGCTAATCGAGTCTCCGCGTACAAAGCAGCTTTACCATTTCTGGATCTTGGTGGCTGAAGAAGAGGCTAGCGGACGTATCCAGGCTCTTGACGGCCTCCATCTCCGCGTCGGTCAGGCAAAAATCGAAGACGTTGAAATTCTGCTCCATGCGATCCGGGTTGACGGATTTCGGAATCGCCACGACGCCTCGCTGGATCAGCCAGCGGAGGACGACCTGAGCCACCGACTTACCATGGGCGGCCGCGATCGAGACGAGCGTATCGTTCGCGAACAGGTTGTTACGGCCTTCGGCGAAGGGCCCCCAGGACTCGATCTGAATATCGTTCTGCTTCAGGAACTCGGCGCTCCGTAGCTGCTGGTTGAACGGGTGCGTCTCGACTTGGTTGACCGCGGGCTTGATCTCCGAGTTGACGATGAGGTCCATTAACCGGTAATCGGGGAAATTGCTGACGCCTATCGCCCTTACCTTGCCTTCCCTGTACAGCTCTTCCATGGCCCGCCACGCGCCGAAGATGTCGCCGTATGGCTGATGGATGAGATACAGGTCCAGGTAATCGAGCCTCAGGTTCTCGAGGGACTTCCCGAAGGCTTTTCTGGTCTTCTCATAGCCTACGTCCTGAACCCATACCTTGGTGGTAACGAAGAGCTCAGATCGATCGACCCCGCTCGACGCCAAGGCGCGCCCTACCGCTTCCTCGTTCCCGTACGAAGCGGCGGTATCGATCAGCCTATACCCTATATCGACCGCGGCGGCAACGCTCCTTTCGCACTGCCCCATATCGGATATCTGGAATACGCCGAAACCCAGGGCTGGCATCCCTACTCCATTATTCAACTTCACGAACTCCATGATTTCTCCTCGCCATAAAGCTAACGGTCGGAGACGGTAAAGGAATATATCGTTCATGCCATGTTATTGCCTAATATTCCAGCAGAGTGTATAAGCAGTTGATAAATCGATAATCCTGGATAACAATACGGGGATGGAAACGATGAATACGCAGGAACGCCCAGACGACGGGGGTCTCGAGGATCGCAAGCTGAGACTCTTCGAACGTATCGCCCGATGGACCGATGAAAGCGACGATCCTAAGATATCTATTCCCGGAATGCGGATATATAAGCGCCGCGAGCCTTCCGGGTTGACCAGGTATACGCACCAACCGAGTCTCTGCTTCATCGTGCAGGGATCGAAGCGGATCATACTCGGTACCGACGAGTATTCCTACGGCCGCGATAGCTATCTCGCCACCTCGATAGACCTCCCTATCGTCGCCCAAATCGTGGACGCGAGCCCCGAGAGACCGTACATGGGCTTCGCGTTGAAGCTCGACCAGAAAGACATAGCCCAGATGCTCGTAGAGGGGAACCTACCGGAACCTTCTCCCAGCGAATCGAGCAGGGCTATGACGGTCGGCTCCCTCACGGCCCCCTTGGTCGACGCCCTTATACGCCTCATAGACCTCCTGGACGAACCCGAGGCTATTCCGTTCCTGGCGCCGGCTATCCACAGGGAAGTCCTCTACCGCGTGTTGACGGGCGAGGCGGGCATACACCTCAGGCGGATAGGCATGAGAGGAAGCCAGAATTCGCGGATCCTTCGAGCCGTCGACTGGCTGAAATCGAATTTCACCCAGCGGCTTTCGGTGGAGGAACTCGCTACGTATTCGCAGATGAGCCTCTCCGCCTTCCACCACCACTTCCGCGAGATCACCGCGATGAGCCCGCTACAGTACCAGAAATGGCTACGCCTCCAGGACGCGCGCCGGCTGATGCTGACCGCAGACTACGATGTCACGAGAGCCGCCTTCGGTGTAGGCTATGAGAGCTCGTCTCAGTTCTGCAGAGAGTACAGTCGACTTTTCGGAGTCTCCCCCGCCAAGGACGTTCGCAAGCTACGGCTGTCGAGCGACGTACCCAGGGCAACCGCCTCGTTAGCCGGCTAGCCTGTACGCTTCGTCCCGCGGCAGACGACGCGATTTCGACCTGCTTTCTTGGCCTCATAGAGAAGGGCGTCGCATTCCTCTACGACGCGGCTCGGAAGCGTGCCCTTCCCGGCGTCTACGAGGAGCGCACCGATGCTGATCGTCACGACTTCGCGCGTGGGGGAGCCCCGGTGCGGTATGCCGACCGTCTCTACCCGGCTACGGATGCGCTCCGCGACGACGGCGGCGTCGGACGCGCTAGCGGGCGACAGGATACAGGCGAATTCCTCTCCTCCGTAACGGAACGCGAAATCTCCCGCGCGGTGCAGGGCTTCCCGCAGTACGTGCCCGAGGCTCCTCAGGCAATCGTCGCCGTCGACGTGTCCGTAAAGATCGTTAAACAGCTTAAAATGGTCCACGTCGAGCATGATAAGGGCGAACGAAGTCCCGGAACGAGCGTGCGTCTTAATCGCCCTATCCAGGTTGTCGTCGAATTTTCGCCGGTTGCCCAGGCCCGTCAGGCCGTCGGTGTGGGCCATCTCGGTCAAGCGCCGGTTCGTCTCCTCGAGCTCCCTCGTGATGCTCATCGTCAAATGGATGAGCGCCTTTGATTGCACGTACTTATCGCTATCACCGATCCCTGCGGTGATAGCGGCCGAGCTGGCCGGCGAGCCAGGATCGGGGGCAACGGTTCCCTCGGCGACCGCTAGGACGGACATGGCCTGGTGGAAGAATAGCGGCTCTCCCGAACCGTCCGCGTGGAATTCGCCGAAGGTGTATATGCCGCACGAGGCGGGCATGTCGATAAGCGTCGCCATATCAGCGTCTATAGTCTCCCCGAACACCATTCTCCTTGATGGACAGGCGAAGTAGAAGACGCCGTCAGGCCGGAACGCGCGAAGGGACCGGTTCACCCTACGGACCCCGTCCTCCTGGAGACCGGCGTCGCATATACCGAATCGGACTTGCTCCCCTATGTTCAGCTTCTGGATAAAGTCTACCGACCCGTCTTCGTGGACTACGGATACGAGATCGGTCAGATCGACGCCGTGCCTGTTCCTCATGAGCGGGAACCGGTTTATAAGGTCGACCGACACGAGGTTCGAGGCGATACCCAGATACTGCCTATAGAGATCGGTCACCGGTCTATCGTCGATTGAGAATACCCGCCTACCGCGCATTCCCGTAATGGTCATCCGCTTGCCGACGGGAATCCAGTCGATGTCGAAATCGCCGAAGACCCTGAGCTCGGGGCCGGACAGCGCGGCAGCCGCGAAACCGGATTGCGTAAGGCCCCGCTCGCTGAACACGAACGATGAGAAACGGCCGCCCGATTCCGCTCCGGCCAAGCCGCCCGACACGGGAACCCCGTTCAAGGCTCCCGACAGGGACTTAAGGTAAAGGCCGTTGTCCAGGTAGACTTGATCGCGTATCCCGCAACCGAACGCTATGACCGCCCTTAAGCTCGGATCGGCTAGCGCCGCGGCCGTCTCAAGGCCCGCCTTCCCCATATCCTTATTCTGGGTTATGAGGACGGTCTTCACAGCGGTGCTTTCAAATAGGCTGAAATTGACGATGATCGCTCCGTCGAATGACTGCCCGTTCAGTATACCGCCGTTAGCGTTGGCCCCGATGACGGGACAGCCGGGGAACATGCCGCTTAATCTACCCAGGACGGTCTCTATCGCGCCGGTATCGGGAACGCAGTAGTATACCTGTATCAAAACCCGTTCAGGCGGATAGGCCGCGACCTCCTCGCGCGCCGATTCGAGGAGGCTACAGTCGAGGCGCTCATCTATCCCGCAGCGTATCGTTATCGATTGCATAGCTGAGGTATATTGTAAGGCAGGTAGGAAAGCGACGCAAACGCGCCGTCGCCGACCGCCCGCCCAGGCCTACTCCCGAACGGTGCGGCCTAGGATATCAGGCTCTTACCCCGAGCTCATAGGCTTCCCGTAAGGCCTCGTTCCCCTGAATATCGCCCAGTTGCCATGCGCCCGCGCCGTAGACGACTCCCTTTACCTTCGATCCCGGCAGGCAATCCGAAAAGCCACGCAAGCCATCGACGGTTCGTTCCATGGATTCCTTCTCCGCCGCCGCCGTAACGATGAAATACAGGTCCTTATCCTTGATCTCCGTATAACGGGGAAGCGTACGGTCGATCAAGGTCTTCATCTGACCGTCCATGGAGTAGAAGTAGACGGGCGTCGCCAGGACGATCACATCGGCATGGACCATCCTGTCGAGGATCTCGGCCATATCGTCTTCCTGCACGCACGCGCCTTTCCCCTTGCACGCATAGCATGCCGTACAGCAACGAATCGATTTGCCCTGAATGTTTATTTTCTCGATACTGTTCCCGGCTCCCGCCGCGCCATCAATGAAGCGATCGCAGAGCGTGTCCGAGTTGCCGCCACTACGCGGGCTACCAGATAATACCAAGATCTTCTTACTCACTTGTTCCCTCATTTCATCCTACGCTACGACCGGTTCGACGGTCCTTACTATTTCGAAAGCATATTCGCGGGCGCGCGCCCGTCATCGCCGGTTCCAGAATAGGAGCAAACCATTATAAGTGTATTCCATCGCCGCGCGGCCGTCGTGCGAATACCCGTCCCCTACCCGGAACGCCGTGTTCCCGGCATCCGACGTATCTACCGAGATAAAATTACCGCTCGGCATACCGAGCATCCCTTCGACCTGACTAGCAAAATGCCCGCGCTCGAAGTCGTCCGTTCCCGTGATAGCATAAATAAAGTAATCGTCAGGCCCATGGCCCGAAGCCGTAACCGCGCGGTCGACATCGTCGCCCTCGTAGTCCATGGCGCCGCTCATAGGCAGGAAATAACGGAATTCGTCCAGGCAGTTTATAAACGTGTACCATGTGGTTACGGATCCCATCGAGAACCCGCCGAAGGCCCTGTGGTCCCTTGAAGCCTTGATGTCCTCATGAGACGCGCCCCCGGCGTAGGTCGCGTACGTACCCTCTACGGCGGGAATCAGGTCGTTGATCAACTCTCTATGGTAGTTGACGGTTAGGGTATGGAACGCCAACGTGTAGTCGGCGCTATCCTCGGGACTTTCATTGTTGTAAGTAGGGCATACGATTATGATCGGCTTAAAATCGCCATTCTCTATCGCATGATCGACGACGTTCTTGAACGGACTCGGTCGATCCGGACTGCCCAGGGTCGTCGTCTCATTGCTCCATCCGCCGTGCATCAGGTAAACGACATTGTACCGGCTTTCATCCGAATAGCCAAAGGGCAGATATACGATAGCCCTCTTCTCGATCGGCTTCGTCATTAGGCTGTAAGTCCTAGATTCGTAGGTTCGATAGACAAGTTCTACCAAGCGCCCTTGACTGGCCGCCGCCTGGAAATAGCTCGATGGAATAGTACTCAGCTCCGTCGGTACCATACGCCCCACTCCGAGTTCCTTGCTCCCGCTAGCCTCGACGGCCGGTTTATGCTCCGACGGCAGTTCGGAGTTGTCCTGGCTACTACACGCCGCTGATAAAACGTTAGATAGCAGTATCAGCGCGAAGCTCGTTGATCCTCGTCTTGCTCTCATGTATCCCGCCTCCGCTTCAGTCCATCTGCTTTTCCCAGAACAGCGCGGCACGCTCGATCCAGCCTTCGGCAATCGTTCCCTCGCCGAGCCCGAACCCGTGCGGCAGCCCCTTGAAAACCTCTATCTCCGCGTCCGTCCCGTTCGCCATTATCCACCTTATACGATCATCCATCGTACGGAAGTCCGCGATGCCGTCGGATGTCCCTACGCAGGCGTATGTAGGCGGCTCGCTTCCGGACACTTCAGATAGACCCGTGTACTGCATTATAACGGCTCCGGGTCTCGGATACGCCGATTCACCGAAAGCTTCCGTTCCGTGAGAGCCGAGCCACGCCGCCATCCGAGCGCCCGCGGATCCGCCCCATAAGGAATAGTCCGCCGTATCGACCTCGAGCTCACGAGCCTTATCATGGATAAAGGCGATAGCGCGAGCCAGGTCCTCGCACGCCGTACGGGCGCCCGGCCTATAGATCAGCGCGAAAGCGTTATACCCTTTCTTTGATAACTCCAACGCGTGCGGAAAGCTGTCATGCATGGCGCCGACGTACGAGAACCCTCCGCCGGCGTTGACGATGGCCAGTTTCCCATTACGAACGCCGCGGAACAGGAAAAGCCCCGTATAGCGCTTCGCCGGATCGGCGGTCTTCTCTTCGTCAGTATAGATATCGTAGAATATTTTTTCGCCCGAATCGGCTTTGGCCTTCATGTAGTTTACGATCTCAACGGTACGAACCGGATTGACGTAGGTATACCATGTAAGGATATCGCCGGTATCCGATAGCTTCATATCCCTGCCGATAGTCTTGTCGGCGGGGAAAATCAGCCGTCCATATCCCACAAAAGCCGGATCATAGACGACATCCCAAATCCTCGTGTCTTCCGTGAAATCACCGCCTCTAGATTTTTCGCCCGGCGCCGACGCGGGTTCCGCGGCGAGGCTCTTGCCGCAAGCAAGGCAGACTACGCCGATTAGAATAAGTCGAACAATGATCTTTCCGCCTTTCATAGTAACGCCAAGTTCCATTGGTCCTCCGCGACTATCCAGTCTATATTCAGGCGTCAAAAACAATACAACAAACAGCCTTACTTTTTGCCTAATCCTGTCGCAGATTATAAAAAAAACGCGATAGCAATTCATATCTCCGACCATCCGTTACCGACTATGCGGAAAAAACGTCAAGCGTCGAGAGGATCGGGCAACGATCTCCCATATTTAGACTATTTCAAGAAAAACAACGGTGCTAGGTTGAACGTGAGGAGGATTGCCCAGGTGATCGCCCAAATCTCACTTTCAAACGATTTCGCTTCCAAGCTGACTTTATCCTCGCGCGCGAGCGGTAAAAGTCGACGAAAGGGCGCTCGATGAACAAGACGACACGACCGATCATCGATAGCTTCATGATGGGGCTCTTGCTGACGCTGATCGCCCATACCTTCCTACCAGGCACTTTCCACGAAGCCGTCGGACTGGGATTCCTGGCGACCGTAGGCTGGCATCTACGGCTGAGCCTACGCAAGTCTCGCGGAGCCGGACGTGCGCCGTATTCATGGACCCGAGCCTCGCAGCGCCTGATAGAGATTCTCCTTGCCGCGAACATACTGCTATTAGCCGCGACGGGCCTATCCCTCGCCAGGCACCTATTCGTCCTGGCGTATTCCCCGTTCCGTCCTTCGTTGGCGAGGCCGCTTCACAGGATCCTCGCGCATACGGGATTCCTGCTCGTCGGAGTCCATATCGGCCTTCGCTTGCCCAGTTTCCTCGCCTTGGTCGGAGTCCGCCGACAACGATCGGCCACTCCCCGATTCCTGCGGTTCGCCGGATACCTGGCCTGCAGCCTAGCGGTAGCCTTCGGGCTGGCGGCGGCCGTACGTCGCGGCTACTTCCTGTTCGACCTGTCATCGAATCTGATGCGGTTCTCCGACCCCGAAGAGCCAGTCGCCGCCTTCTTAGTGGACCACGCGGCGATTCTTTCCATGTCTATTATCATCGGCGTCTCGTCGCGGCGTTCTATCCGCGGCATAGAAAGCCGCTTACCCAAGAAAGGATAATCAGCAGTGAGAAGCAACAATTCTTTTAGTATCGCGGCGATAACCGTAGCGATGCTACTGGCCAGCGGGATAACCGCGACCGCGGTCCCGACGGCGACGATCGCCCCCGGGAAGGGAACAGGCAAGATCCTCATCCTGTACTTCGCCCCCGGCGAGAACAGCGAGACCGACGTCGTGTCATCGGCCAGCGTCACGAAGCGCAAGGGACGAAGCGTCGGCATGGTCCGGGCCCTCGCCGAGATGATCCAGGAGAACACCGGCGGCGACCTGGTTCCCATCCGTACGTCGGTGAAGTACCAGTCCAATATAGACCGGCTGATCGACTACGCCGCGGATGAGCAGAAGAAGAAAGCCCGGCCTCCGCTTATCTCCGACCATCGCGAGATAGCCGACTACGACGTGGTCTTCATAGGTTATCCCGTATGGTGGTATGACCTGCCGATGGTCATGTACAGCTTCTTCGAGCGCTACGACCTCGCCGGCAAGCGCGTTATCCCGTTCTGCGTCCACAATGGCAGCAGGTTCTCCTCGACGATCGAGACGATCTCCGAGCTTGAACCGCGCGCTAACGTCAGCGCCGATGGTTTCGCCGTCAGCATCAGGCAGATTAATTCGGCGGATACGGACGTAGCACGATGGGTCACCGGGCTCAAGCTTAACTAGCCATCGGTCAGGCTATGATTTAGTCACGGAGGAAATGCAATGAGAAGATTCGTATTCAATTGTTTGACGATCGCGGTCTTGATCCTTGCGGGCTGCGCGTCCTCGGTTGCGAATTCAGGCGGGGACGCACTGGTAAAGACAAAGCAGGGCGTCCTTCAAGGCGGCGAAAGCGACGGTATCTACACGTATTTCGGAGTGCCTTACGCGCAAGCGACTGAACGGTTCGTTCCCGCAGGGAAGGTAAAGCCCTGGAGCGGCGTACGTAGCGCCACCGAGTACGGCGCCATCTCATTGCAGTCGTCCTCATCGGGCTTCCCCGCTCCGTCCGGAGATATGGACAATGATTGCCAGAACCTTAATATCTGGACGCCCGGCATCGACGGTAAGAAACGCGCCGTCATGGTGTGGCTACACGGAGGCGGGTTCTCTTCCGGCTCGGCTCAGGAATCACCGGCGTATAACGGAGAAAACCTGAGCAGGAAAGGCGACGTGGTCGTAGTGTCGGTAAACCATCGGTTGAATATCATGGGGCATCTCGACCTTTCCGCGTATGGGGACAAGTATAAGTACTCAGCGAACATCGGCGTGATGGACATCGTCGATTCCTTGGAATGGATCCAGGAGAACATCGGGCGCTTCGGGGGCGATCCGAAGAACGTGACCGTATTCGGAGAGTCGGGCGGCGGCGCGAAGATTCTGGCGCTGATGACTAGCCCTTACGCTAAGGGGCTGTTCCATAGGGGCATCGTCCAGAGCGGCGCTACGGAGTCGATGGGTGTGAATTTTACTACCCTTGAGGCAAGCCGCCGCCTGGGAGAACTGACCCTCGCCAACCTCGGTATCGCCGGCGATACCGTCGAGGCTATCCAGGACGTCCCCTACGAGAGGCTGGTTGAAGAAACGCAAAAGGCCAAAATGACGACCGCCGGGGAATTCGGCCTCGTCGCGGCGTTGAGCCGCCAGGTATCCATAGACTGGGAGCCGGTAGTGGACGGCGATTTCATACCGACGAATCCAGTAACTGCCGATTCGTTCGCCACGGCCGGAAAAGATATAACCCTGCTAATCGGAACGAACCTGAATGAATGGACCTCTATGAGCCTGCTCATGGGAGCGGATAGGGGAAAGACCTTTTCCGATGCGGAGATCGAGTCGCGCCTGCAGAGTACGTATGGCGCGAATAAAGACGTGGTAGTGGAGGAATTCCTCAAGGCCTATCCCGCGAAGACGAGGCGCGACGCCCTTTACTTCGATACCTTCCTCCGCCTGCCGATTCTTAAGATCATGACCCATAAGGCCGACCAGGCAGGCGCTCCCGTATACGCATACGTTTTCACCTATGGTTCTCCTTTTGCCTTCCATACGGCGGAAATCCCATACGTCTTCAACAATGTTAGCGTCGCGTCTCCGATAGCCGGGAATAGCGCGAGGTCAGACGCCGAAATAGATGAGGCCGCTCGAGTAGCCGACGCCGTGAGCGACGCGTGGATATCATTTGCGAAGACGGGAATCCCTTCGGCGGCATCGCTTCCCGCCTGGGAACCCTACACTCGTTCCGAAGGAGCGACCATGATCCTGGACACGGACAGCGTTCTAGTGCATGGGCATGACCGGAGCGTCATCAAGGTTCTGGCTCCGGAATATACGTGGTAGAAGGTCGCAGGCAATAATGATGAGGCACCTACTCCTGGTCGTAACGCTCTGCATGGCTATTCCGACTACGGTCTTTAGCCAACGGCACCTCAAGGATATGTCCCCCTTTATAACCGGGCTGAGCATACCCGGCGGGATAGCCTACGACTCGAGCGGTACCCTGTATATCGCCGAGTGGGGAAACGAACGGGTCTGCCGTTACGACGACAAGGGAATCCGCACCGTAGTAACGGACGGTGTCGGAGATCCTTCCGGAATCGCCTTCGACGGAAACGACAGCCTGTACGTCGCCCATTACTCGGGCGGGGTGGTATATAAGCTCGACCAGGAAGGACGCGCGACCATATACGCAAGCGGATTCAACGTTCCAGCGGGCATAACTTTTATTGACGGGCTGCTATATGTTCCTAGCCGGGACGACGGCGAGGTGATCCGAATAGAACGGGATGGGAGGAAGACCGTCGTCGCGAGCGGGCTTCCTCAGCCGGTCTCCGTGCTTAAAATGGGTAGCAAACTAGTAATAAGCTGCCTCAGCGGCCCCATCTACACGGTAGACGCGACGGGCAAGGCGCAAATCCTTACGCCCGGGGTCATGGGTAGCGGGATTAATATCGTACCCGACGGGATCGACGCCTTCTACATCTGCGTCATATCCAGCGGGACAGTAGAGCGGATTACCATGGACGGGGAACGCACCGTGCTGGCGGAAGGCTTTTCAACCCCGCTAGGGATCGCGCGTCGACCAGACGGCAATTTGGTTTTTTCAGCCTGGGGACAGTTCGCGGCATACGCATTAGATGTGAAATGAGCCGTCACCGGCATGCGCATGACGTTTCATGCCAAGGACCGGCAGGGAGTATTCGATATGGAGACAAGGACACTAGGAAAAAACCTAAAGGTTTCAGCCATTGGGTTGGGATGCATGGGATTTAGCCATGCCTATGGCGAACCGACCGAGGAAGCCGATGCCATAGAGCGGCTGAGAGATGCCGTCGATATCGGCTATACCTTTTTCGACACCGCGGAGATCTACGGGACCTTTGAAAACCCTCATGGCAATGAAATCCTCGTGGGAAACGCGTTCAAGGATCTGGGAGACGAGGTCGTTATCGCTACGAAATTCGGCATAAGGTTCGATACTTCCAGCGGAAAGTTTCCCTATCCCCTAATTCCTGATTCCAAGCCTGAGCGCATTCGCTCTTCGGTCGATGGTTCTCTCAAGCGGCTGCGGCGCGATCATATCGACCTGTACCTCCAGCATCGCATGGACGCTTCCATTCCGCCGGAGGAAGTCGCGGGCGCAATTTCCGACTTGATCAAGGAAGGGAAGGTCATTCATTGGGGAGTATCGGAGGCTACCGAGGATTATATCAGGAGGGCCAACGCGGTATGCCCCATCGCCGCGATCGAGAACCGCTATTCCATGATGGCGCGCTGGCACGAGAATCTCTTCCCTATCCTCGAGGAGCTAGGAATCGGCTTCATCGCCTTTTCTCCTATCGCTAACGGAATGCTTTCCGGAGCGTACGATAAGGATTATCGCTTCGATCCGAAATCCGATTACCGGAGCGGCATGCCGCAGTTCAGTGAAGGCGCATTCGAGAAGAACCGGGAACTACAACGGCTGATAAACGACCTAGCGCGGGAACGCGATGCCACACCCGCGCAGATATCCATGGCCTGGATGCTTCGCAAGAGACCCTATATCGTGCCGATTCCCGGATCCAGGAAATCGGTTCGCATTAAGGAAAACGCCGGCGCCGCGGATATAAACCTTTCCGGGGAAGATGTACTGGCAATAGACATCGCGTTAAGCCGGATGGACATGTCGGCCGTATTCGGCGGAAGCGAAGTGCTTACTACAAAGCCGGCAGGCGCGAAATAATTCGCGATTACGGGCACAGCCTGAATATTTGATATCGAGTATCCGTTGGATGCGCAAATTTTTCCGCACGAGGAGAAGACGACATGAAAAAGACGATCGCGTTTTTAGCCTTGTTCCTTATCGCCACCTCAGCATTCGCGAAGGGCGATATCGAGATCAAGGAGCAGGGTATCTTTTCCGTCGGGGGAATCGTAAAATCCTCCGAGGGAACCTTTAACCCCGAAGACCAATGGGAGCAAACCGGGGCCGGCCAGACCACTCACGTAGACCACGCTAACGTCCTGTACCAAATTCCGTCTAAGGTAACCGGATTGCCCATCGTTTTCCTTCACGGCTATGGCCAGAGCCGGATGGGCTGGATGACGACTCCCGACGGAAGGGAAGGCTGGTCCAATTTCTTCCTGCGAAGGGGCCATCCAATTTACCTGGTAGACGAGCCCCATCGAGGCGAGGCCGGCTCGACTTCTATCGCCGGCATAATCAGCGAAAAGACCCTGGATCAGCGATGGTACACCCAGTTCAGGATTGGACGCTGGGTGAACGGGAAATCGGTGGTTAATACCGGAAGCCAGTTCCCTAACGACAACAAGTCGGTAGACCAGTTCTTCCGCCAGATGACGCCGGATACGGGCATGAAGAGCGATATGGGAGGCGACTTCGCCTACGATATCGTAGCGAAGGCTATGGCCGCCACCATAGACGAAGTATTCGCGCGCACCGGCAAGAAATCCATTATGGTTACGCACTCGCAGGGCGGGCGGGCTGGCTGGCTAGTCCCCCAATATACGAAGAACGTAGCCGCCATCGTCGCGGTCGAACCGGGCGGCGCGCCCGCCCCCGATTCGGCGGAGTACAAGGAGATAGTCGGCCAGGAAATTCCCGTCATCTTCTACTTCGGGGATTATATCGATAACGGCGACCCGAAAATAATCGCTACCTCGATGTGGAAGATGATGCGCGAGTCTTGCTATGCCTTTACCAAGGCGTACGCCGCGGTCGGCGGGGACAGCGCCGTGATCGATCTCCCTAAAATCGGCATTTTCGGCAATGAGCACTTCATGTTCCAGGATTATAACAGCGATGTAATCGCGGAACACCTGAACGATTGGCTCATAGATCGCAAATTGAGGAAATGAAGACCCTGAACTAGCGCCGAAGGCGGAACCTCATGACGAGGCTCCGCCTTCCATACATTATATGGCGTAGAAAATAATCGGAAAGCTGTCCTATGAAGAAGATTTACTACATCCTAATGAGAGCGTTCTTGGGCGCAGTCGCCTTTGCTGATTTTTCGAAGCATGACGGTTTCGAAATTGATAAGATACTCCATGTCGACGGCGCGACATCGGATCTGCACTATCACCTGTACGTACCGGACAGCTATGACGGCGCGGAACCATACGCCTTCTACATTTCCCTTCCTGGTTATGGTGGCTATTATTTCCAGGGAGCCGGGACCAATCTATGCAACGAGCGATTCGCTACCGAGGCTAAGAAATATAACCCAAAAATGATTATCGCCGCGCCGCAACCAAACGACTGGGGGCAGAACAGCAAGCGGCAGATTATCGCCTTGACGGAGCATCTTCTTAAGCAGTTCAACGTCGACTTAGAGAAAGTTTATATTTCGGGTTACTCAGGCGGCGGAGAGACACTGTCTCTGGTGGTAGCGGAGAGACCGGATCTGTTCACCTCCGCGTTGCACGTAAGCTCGCGGTGGGATGGGGGCTTCGACAGGATCGTCGCTGAGATGACCCCGATATACTTCGTCATCGGAGAAGAGGACGAGTACTATTCCAGTCGCCCGGCCTCGGACGCATACGGCACGCTAAGGGCTGCGTATAAAAAGGCCGGGCTCTCGGACCGGCGGATCGCTACGCTCGCGGTCTTGGATATAAAGAGCGGATCATATTTCGCGGAGCGTGATACGACGAATCAACATGGCGGCGGCGCTCTGTTCGCGTACGACGAGACCGTTATGGGATGGTTATTCGGAGAACGCTGAGTTATATGGCGCTACGGCCGCACCCTTTTAAGGTCTCTGGGGATGCGATCCGAGCAGTGCGCAGGAGCGCAGGGTCCGGGGTATCCCCGGCCCCGGACAGGGCAAGCTAAACGACTGTGGCATAGCTTGGCTATGGCCGTACTCGTTTACGGTCTCTGGGGAACAATGAAGCTTCCTTCACGTTCGCGAGCCCCAGGATCTTCTGGGTCAGGCGCTCGCAACCTATCGCGAATCCGCCGTGAGGCGGGCAGCCGTACTTGAATACGTTGAGATAGTCGGTCAGGTCCTCCGCCTTGAGGCCGAACTTCGGTAGCACGTCGAGGAGGGCCCGGTACTCGTTATGGCGCCGGCCGCCGGTCGTTATCTCCAGGCCGCGGAATATTGCGTCGAAGCTCATCGTATGGGTGGCGTTCAGCGGGAACGTATAGAAGGGCCGGTGGCGGCGCGGGAATTCGTTTATGAACGCGAGTTCGCTGCCGTGCTCCCGGGCCGACCACGCGCATATCAGTCGCTCTACCTCGGGGCTTATCTCGTAAGCCTTCTTCGACGAGGAACCGGCTCGCTCCAGCTCGGCGGCCGCGATGGCGACGGCGTCGTCGTGGGCCACGATGGGCGAGCGCGCCACGGACTCGGGATCGGGCGCGGTCGCGCCCCACGCGGCCAGGTCGTCGGCGTTACGGCTCGAGACCGCCTCGAATATGGAAGCGAGCAGCTCCTTCTCCAGCGCGATGAGGTCTCGCTCTGAATCGATGAAAGCCATCTCCAGGTCCATCGACACGTACTCGTTAAGGTGACGAGGCGTGTCGTGCTTCTCGGCGCGGTACGCGGGGGCGACCTCGAACACGCGCTCCATGCCGCTCGCGACCATGGTCTGCTTGTAGAACTGCGGCGACTGCGCCAGGTACACCTTCGCGTCGAAGTAGGCTACCTCGAAGAGGCCGGTGCCGCCCTCGGTGCCGGAGCCTATCAGCTTGCTGGTCTTCATCTCGGTGAAGCCCCGCCCGCGCAGGAACGAGCCGAACGCGTCGATGATGGTCGACTGCACCGAGAAGATGGAGCGTATCTTCGGATTGCGCAGCGATAGCGGGCGGTTGTCGAGTATCACGTCGAGGCCTATCTTCGATACGTCGCCGTTGACCGGGAACGGGAGGTCCGGCTCTGCGCGCGCGATGACGTCGATCCTCGACGCGCGCAATTCCGCGCCGCCGGGCGCCTTGTCGTTATCGGCGACGACGCCTACCGCGGTCACGACCGATTCGAGGCTGAGGTCGGCCTTGCCCTCGACGACCACCTGGGCGATGCCGGACCGGTCGCGGAGCATCACGAACGATACGCCGCCGAGCTCGCGCACGCGGTGTACCCATCCTTTCAGCTCGACCTCTCCTGAGCCCATCCCGGTTATAATATCCTTCGCCAGTATTCGCATCGTACACTCCTATGATCCTACTAGAGGGCCGTAGCCGCCGCTGTCACGCGCGCTTCTACGGCCGCCTTCACGAGACCCGGTTCGGCCTTGCCGCCGGACGCCCCGATGGCCTTTCCTACCAGGAACGCGGACAGCGTGCGGGCCTTGCCCACGTCCCCGCCCGCCGTCGCGGCCGCGGCGCCGGAGAAGGCGGAAGGCTCCGCCGCTATGGCCTCTTCGACGGCGGCGGCTATCCTCGCCGGGTCGACGACGAGTTCCCACCCGCGGGCCGCGACGATGTCGGCGGGCTCCGCCTCCTCTACGAGCGCGGCGTCGAACAACTGCCTGGCTATCTTGCCTGATATCCGGCCAGACGCGACGAGCGCCACGATAGCGGCCAGCCTGGCGCCCGTTACCTTAAGGGCGCCGACGTCCGCCGCGCCCAGCCCGTCGCGGTTCATGACGCGCTTCAGCTCGCCGGTCATCCATATCGCGACGCGCTCCGCCGCGACCTTCTTGTCCATGCCGAGCCGCTCGGCCTCGGCGACGGCCGCCTCGAAGTAGTCGGCGAACGCGCGCTCCTCGCAGACTATCGTTACCTGCTCGCGCGACAGGCCGAACTCGGAACCGACGCGGCGCTCCCTGTCGAAGGGCAGCTCGACGAGGCCAGCCTCCACCGACGAGATGAACCCGGCGTCCGCCGAGAACGGCGGCAGGTCGGGCTCGGGGAAGAAGCGGTAGTCGTTGGAGCTTTCCTTGACGCGCATCGTCTCGGTCTGGTCGCGGTTCTCGTTCCATAGCCGAGTCTCCTGCCGTACCATCCCGCCCTTCTCGACGAGCGCTACCTGGCGCTCTATCTCGTAGTCCAGGCCCAGCCGCACGAAGCGCGACGAGTTCAGGTTCTTTATCTCCACCTTGCTGCCGAGACCCTGGCCGCGGAGGTTCACGGAGACGTTGGCGTCGCAGCGAAGCGAGCCTTCCTCCATGTTGCCGTCGCAGACGCCGAGGTAGCGGACCGTGCGCCGGAGTTGCTGTACGTAGCATTCGGCCTCGGCGCCGGTCTCGAAGTCCGGCTCCGTGACGATCTCCAGGAGCGACGTGCCGGCGCGGTTGTAGTCGACCAGCGAGACGTTGCCGGCGTGTATCATCTTGCCGGCGTCCTCCTCGAGGTGGCATTCCTTTATGCGTATCCGCTTCGTCGCCGTACCGGCGGCGGAGGAGGCCGGGCCGCCGCCGCCGGCCGGGATGTCCACCCAGCCGTCGACGCCCAGGGGCGATGCGAACTGAGATATCTGGTAGTTCTTCGGCATGTCCGGATAGAAGTACTGCTTGCGCTCGAACCAGGTCTTCGGAGACAGCGTGCAGTTGAGAGCGCGCGCGACTACGGCGCCCATGCGCATGGCCTCGCCGTTGAGCGCCGGCAGCACGCCCGGATATCCCATGCATACGGGGCATACGTTGGAATTAGGCTCGTCGCCGAAGGCCGCCCTGCACGAGCAGAAGGCCTTTGACTTCGTCAGCAGGTGAATATGGACCTCGAGCCCTATGAACGACTGATACTTCATCATTACCCCCAGAAAGCCCTGTATCCGGCCGGCCGCGCGATAGGATGCGCCGCCTCGTACCCTTCCGCCACGTCGAGCAGGAGCCCCTCGCCGAACGCCTTGCCGACCAGCTGGACGCCGACGGGCAGACCGCCCTCGACGCCGGTCGGGAAGGCCAGCGCGGGCAGGCCGGCCAGGTTGGCGCAGCAGGTGAACAGGTCGGCCGCCTTCTGCGCGAACGGCGACAGCCCCCGCTCGCCGCGCCCGAACGCGCGGGTCGGGAACACCGGCATCAGCACGGCGTCGACGCCCGCCAGTACCCGGTTGAAGTCGAGGCGAATTCCCGTGCGTATCCTCTGGGCCCGCAGGTAATAGCGGTCCTGGAAGCCCGAGCGGAGCACGAAGGTGCCGAGCAGTATCCTCAGCTTGACCTCGTCGCCGAAGCCGGAGCCGCGCGCGCCGTCTATCAGCCCGTCGGGGTTCTCCGCGTACGCGGGCCTGTTGCCGTAGCGTATGCCGTCGAAGCGCGCCAGGTTGGCGCTCGCCTCGGCCGTGGCTATCGTATAGTACGCGGGGACCCCGTACTTGAGGCTCGGCAGTTCGACGTCGACGAGTCGGTGACCGAGCGCCCGAAGCCCTTCCTTGGCCGCCTCGAAGCCGAGCGCCACCTCGGGCTCGAGCATCGCCGCGGCCGACGCCTCCCTGGCCGCCTCGTCCGGCCCGCCGTTTCCAGCCGGTCCGGCCTGCCCGGAAAGCGTCGATGCCAGAGCCTTGGCGACGGCCGACGGGGATAGCACGCCTATCGCGCGCGGCTCGGCCGGCTTCCCGCCAAGCGGTAGCAGCGAAGGCGCGTCCGCAGGAGCGTCGAAGCTCGTCTGATCCAGAGGATCGGCTCCCCGCATCGCGGCGAAGACGGTCCGCGCCCTCGCGACGGAATCGGCCAGCACGCCTATCGTCTCCAGGCTGGACGCGTACGCGACCAGCCCGAAGCGCGATACCGCGCCGTAGGTCGGCTTGAGTCCCACCACGCCGCAGAAGTTAGCCGGTTGCCGCACGGAGCCGCCGGTATCCGAGCCTAACGCGAACGGCACGAGGCCGGCGGCGACGGCCGCTGCGGAGCCTCCCGACGAGCCTCCGGCTACCCTCTCGACGTCCCAGGGGTTATTCGTCCTCATGAACGCCGAGTTGTCGGTTGACGAGCCCATACCGAACTCGTCCATGTTGGTCTTGCCGGCGGGCATGGCGCCGACGGCGGCCAGCCTGGCGACGGCGGTAGCCGAATACGGCGAGCGGAAACCGTCGAGTAGCCTCGAGCCGCACGACAGCCTCATGTCCTTCACGGCGATGTTGTCCTTGACGCCGAACGGTAGCCCACGAAGGACTCCCTTCGTGGAGTCCGACGCGTAGCCGGGCTCTCGATCGGCGCCTAGCACGGCCGAGCCGGCGATAGTCTCGGCGTCCTTTTCGAGAAATGATCCTATCCTGGCTTCCCACGCGTCTAAATACGCGGAAAAGCCGTCCTGCAAGACGGTTCGCGACATGGCGGATTCCTCCGGAGAGATTTAGAGAACGTTGGGTATGACGACGAAACGATTCTCGCTCTCCGGGCTCCGGTTGAGGAGCTCGTTAGCGAGATTATAAAGCGGATTGGAGTTCGTATTATTCGAATTATTAGCGGTAGCGTCGAAGCGGAGGCGATTACCGGCGGAGAACGCCTGGGTCGTCGGGGGGAGGTCCAAGACGGGGACGCCGAAAGCGCCCTCGTCCTCGTCCGCCGCCTTCATGGCGGCGAAATATTCGAGCATCAGCTCGAACGCCGGAAGCGCCGCGGCCGCCTCGTCCTCGCTCAAGTCGAGGTGGGCAAGACCAGCGGTCGCCTGTAATTCTTCTCTTACCATGCCGTATCTTCGCATAGAGACATAAAACAGGTCAAGCGGACGGCCGGCCCCGCCCGCGAGAATTACTCGCTCCGCCTATACAATTCCGGGCCGCGGCGCGTCTATAGTGGTGAAAGATATGGAAACAAGCGAACGGTTCGAAGCGGGCTACGCGGATCAGCGGGGCCCGATACTGGAATGGCTCGGCTCGAGGATAGGAGCGCAGGAGGCGGAAGACGCCTTCCACGACCTCGTCGCGCGCTCGCTCGCCAACCTGGACTCGATGGAGCCCCTGAGGGACGTCGGCGCCTGGCTGTGGCGAGCCGCCCGCAACGCGGCCGCAGACGCCTGGCGCAGGCGCGCCCGAAGGAAAGCGGCCGGCGAGAGCGAGGCCGACGATTTCGACACGTTCGTCGACGGAGCCCTACGCGGCGCTCCCGAGGAGGCGGAACGGGCCGAGACCCTCGACGCCCTCTACGCGTCCATCGACGCCCTGCCGCCGGAGCAGCGGGACGTCGTCATAGCGCAGGCCATACGCGGCGAGACCTTCGCGTCCATATCGAAGAGGACCGGAATTACGATAGATACCCTGGCGGCGCGTAAGCGCTACGCGCTCGCCAGGCTTCGAGTCGCGCTCTCAGGATACGAGTAAGGAGGACGTATGTCACATTGGGGATTCGGCGAATCGACGCGCAAGTACGCGCCGCTTGCCATCGTCGGCATGGTAATAGGCGGAACGGCGCTCGCCGCGCTGTTCGCGTTCCTGTTCGGATGGGTCGTGATGCTCCTGTGGAATTGGCTCATGCCGGTTATCTTCGGGCTCCCGCGTATCGGCTACTGGCAAGGCTGGGGACTCGTGCTGTTGTCGCACATCCTTATCAAGCCCGGTTACCCGAGCGGCGGCCATGACGGGTCCAAGGCCCGCAAGCCCCGCGACGAGTGGAAGGCCGAGGCCAAGGCGCGCTTCGCCCATGACTGCAAGCAGGGAGATGAAGGATCGGGCGCGTCGGAGGAAGCGTCTCGGCAAGCGCCGGATGAAGGCCCAGCCGGCGACGAGACGCCGTAGTCGGCAGCCGCGACGGACGCGGCGCCAGGCTCTACTCCGCGGAGGTCCGGGCCCAGTCCCTGGCGTAGTCGAGCAGGCGCGGCCAGAATTCCGCGAAGTCGCCGCGTATCTCCCGATCCAGGTCGACGAGGATACCTATGCACGCGGCCAGGTCGGGCCGGCCGCTCATACGCTCGGACAGGCCGGCCAGCGTCTTCTCGATGCCGTCCAACCGCGCGTACGACGACAGCCAGGAACCATTCGACAAGAAACGGAAGA
The DNA here is from genome assembly GCA_002839315.1 of Spirochaetae bacterium HGW-Spirochaetae-3. GTDB lineage: Bacteria > Spirochaetota > Spirochaetia > Treponematales > UBA12059 > SZUA-370. The sequence goes on along the minus strand of PGXV01000007.1, from coordinate 55,748 downwards.
CGGACGCGAATCCGGGACTGTGGTACGCCTCGGCGCGGCTTAACCGACCGTAGACCTCGCGGCAGAACGGATCGAGGCCGAGCCCGCATAGCGGTCGGCCCCATACGTGCCATTCGGACGCCAGCACGTGGTCCCAGAAGATGTCGGCGAGGATCCCGGCGGTGAAGCGGGGCGCGCCGGCCGCCGCTATCGCGCGCCGGCACGATACGAACGCGGGATGCGCGTCGGTGAACGCGTCGACGGCCCGGTGCTGCAGGAGCCCGTCGCGGATCCCGCGCGGATAGCTAGCAAGATCCCGTCCGGGGAAGTAATCGGCCATCAGCGCGCCGGTGCACTCCTGCCCGTCGGTATCGGGGAGGGTCGCGTACGCTATGAGGACGTGGGCGAGCAGGTTCACGGTCAGTCGCCTTTCCGATTCAGCCCGAGCTTCTTCATGCGACTCTGCAGGGTGCTCGGCTTGAGCCCGAGAGCCTCGGCCGCGCCTCCCGGCCCGTATATCTTGCCGTTGGCCCGTTCCAGCGCGGCCGCGACGTACCGCCGCTCGGCCTCCGCCAGCGTCTCGACGCCGCCGCATGGCGCCTCGATCCGCTCCGTTATCCTCGAGCCAACCCGCGAAGAGCCGCGAACCTTGGCCCAGTCGCCGGCGAGTAGCGCCGATGCGCCTATCGTACCGCCGCGGCACAGGATACCAGCCCGTTCAACCGCGTTGCGCAGCTCGCGAACGTTACCGGGCCACGGGTTCTCCTCCAGCGCCTCGAGCGCCTCGGCGTCGAAGGAGAGCCGGGCCCAGCCGGGGCGCGACCGCAACCTGGACGCGAAGAACTCGGCGAGGACGATCGCGTCGCCGTGACGCTCGCGTAGCGGGGGAAGCCTGATCGGGAAGACCGCGACGCGGTAGAAAAGATCCTCGCGGAAACGTCCCTCGTCGACGGCCGCGCCGAGGTCCGCGTGAGTCGCGGCGATCACGCGGACGTCGACCCGTACGGAGGACTCCCCGCCTACCCGCTCGAAGTTGCCTTCCTGAAGGGCGCGGAGCAGCTTAGGCTGGATCTCGGTCGGCAGGTCGCCGATCTCGTCGAGGAACAGCGTCCCTCCGTCGGCCAGCTCGAACCGGCCGCGGCGTAGCGAGCGGGCGTCCGTGAACGCGCCCTTCTCGTGGCCGAACAGCTCGCTCTCCGCGAGCGCCGCGGGCATCGCCGAGCAGTTGACGGCGACGAACGGCTTATCCACCCTCGGGGAAAGCCGGTGTATCGCCCTAGCCGCCTCTTCCTTGCCGGTACCCGTCTCGCCAAGCAGTAGGACCGTCGACTCCGTCGCCGCGACCAGCTTGATGGAGTCGAGGGCCGAAAGCCAAGCCGGAGACGACCCCACCAGGTCCCGGAAGGCCTCGTCATCGCGTGCCAACAGCCGGTTACGTTCAGCGATGAGCAACGAGTTCCTGTCCTGCAAGGCCCTGGACGCCTCCGATTGAGCGAGCGCCACCGCTATCAACCGCGAAATGACGCCGATGAAGCTCAGGATCTGTTCGGAGAAGACGCCGCAGGTTCGATGATCCAGCGTCAGCAACCCGATCGCCGTACCGTCGATCATGAGCGGGGCCGCTATGCAGGAATGGCCGGCGGGCAGGTCGAGGACGCCCGTATAGATATCCTCGTGCGCCTCGTCGTCCCTGAATAGCCGGGGCCTCCCCAGGGCGATCAGGTCGGCTATATCGGAGCGCGCAGAGAGCGATATCGAGTATCCCGACAGGCGTGACGAGGCGAGAGGGCCCTTCGTCGTCCTGACTATGAGTCTATCGTCGCCGTAGTACCCCATCACCACCGCGAGCTCGTAGTCCACGAGTTCCCGAAGCGATTCCAGTACGATATCCAGGGTCCGTTCCGGCGAGAGCATTATCTCGTTACCGAGCCTCATCGTGGCGCGGGGCTCGATGCTGTACAGCGATTTTTCGTTGACTACCGACATTTCGGTATAGTATCAGCCATTTTTCGGTACCTGACAAGAGCATGATGTTCATATTAATTCTTATTTTGTTTCCAGATAAATAATTAATATAGATACAGCTATCCTGGCACGACTATTGCTTATTCATACCTATGCCCTTCAGGCAATCAGTAGTATCAAGGAGTGGATATGAGCGATATTATCGAGACTACGGTAACCGGTATTCCCCGCATAGGCGACAAGGCTCCCGCCTTCAAGGCCGTTACGACGCAGGGTGAGCTGGACTTTCCCAAGCAATTCGAGGGTAAATGGGTCATCCTGTTCAGCCACCCGGCGGACTTCACCCCCGTCTGCACGTCCGAATTCATAACGTTCGCGTCGCTCGAGCAGAAGTTCGAGGAACTGAATTGCAAGCTCGTCGGCCTCTCGATCGACGGGCTCTATAGCCACATCGCGTGGCTCAGGACCATCAAGGAGAAGATAGATTATAAGGGAATGAAGAACATGGAGGTGAAGTTCCCGCTAATCGAGGACATCACGATGGAGATAGCCAAGAAGTACGGCATGATCCAGCCTGGAGAGGCCGCGACCAAGGCCGTCAGGGCCGTCTTCTTCATAGACCCCAAGGGTATCGTCCGGGCGGTCATCTACTACCCGCTGAGCATCGGACGCAACTTCGACGAGCTATTGCGCGTCGTGCAGGCGCTCAAGACCGCCGACGCCTTCTCGGTCGCGTGTCCCGCCGACTGGCGACCCGGCGACGACGTGATCGTGCCGCCCCCCGGATCCTGCGGCGTCGCGAAGGACCGCATGGACGGCAAGGAGCAGGGAATCACCTGTCACGACTGGTTCTTCTGCACGAAGAAGCTAGACAAGGAGAAGGTGCTGGCCACGATCAAGAAGTAATGTCATTTTAGGCGAGTCGGGGCCGCGCGCGGTCGCGCGCGACCGATAATCCTGGCGGAGCCGCCATCGGCGGCGGGAGGTTCGCGATGGACGCAGATAAAAATTTGACCACGGCGACGGGAACTCCGGTTCCCGACAACCAGAACGTCATGACCGCGGGTAAGCGCGGCCCCATGCTGCTCCAGGACGCCTGGTACCTGGAGAAGCTGGCGCATTTCGACCGCGAGGTCATACCCGAGCGGCGCATGCACGCCAAGGGATCGGGAGCGTTCGGCGATTTCACCGTGACCCGAGATATCACGAAGTATACCAAGGCCATGCTGTTTTCGAAAGTTGGCAAGAAAACGGAGACCTTCGTTCGCTTCTCGACGGTCGCAGGAGAGCGCGGCGCGGCCGACGCCGAGCGCGACATCCGCGGCTTCGCCATAAAATTCTATACAGAGCAGGGGAACTGGGACCTCGTAGGCAACAATACCCCCGTGTTCTTCCTCCGCGATCCGCTCAAGTTCCCCGACCTGAACCACGCGGTCAAGCGCGACCCTCGCACCAACATGCGTAGCGCGAAGAATAACTGGGACTTCTGGACCTCGTTACCCGAGGCCCTGCACCAGGTGACCATCACCATGAGCGAACGCGGCATTCCGGCCTCGTACAGGCACATGAACGGCTACGGTAGCCACACCTACAGCATGATCAACGCCAAGGGCGAGCGCGTCTGGGTTAAGTATCACCTGAAGACACAGCAGGGCATCAAGAATTTGACGGACCTCGAGGCCGAGGCGGTCGTCGCCAAGGACAGGGAGAGCAACCAGCGGGACCTCCTCGAAGCCATCGATAGCGGCCACTTCCCCCGATGGACCATGTTCCTGCAGGTGATGCCGGAGAAGGACGCCGCGTCCTGCTCGTATAACCCCTTCGACCTTACCAAGGTCTGGCCCCACGGCGACTATCCCCTCATCGAGGTGGGCGTCCTGGAACTCAACAGGAATCCAGAGAACTATTTCGCCGATGTCGAGCAGGCAGCCTTCAACCCCGCCAACATCGTACCGGGCCTCGGTTTCTCCCCGGACAAGATGCTACAGGGGCGCCTCTTCTCCTACGGCGACGCCCAGCGCTACCGCCTCGGCGTCAACCACGAGAGCATACCGGTCAACGCGCCGCGCTGCCCGTTCCACGCCTACCATAGGGACGGGCAGATGCGCGTCGACGGCAACTACGGCTCGGCCATAGGCTACGAACCGAACAGCTACGGAGAGTGGCGGGAACAACCCGACTTCTCCGAGCCGCCGCTCGACCTGGAAGGCGCGGCCGGCCGCTGGAACCACCGCGAGGACGACGACTACTACTCGCAACCCGGCTCGCTTTTCAGGATGATGAGCCCCGACCAGAAATCGGCGCTATTCTGGAATACGTCGAGGGCCATGGGCGACGCCCCCCGCGACATCAAGATCAGGCACATAGGCAACTGCCTCAAGGCTGATCCGGCCTACGGCAAGGGCGTGGCAGACGCGATGGGTATCCCGCTATCGGAAGTTCCAAGGTGACCGAGCCCCGGACATCCCCGGCCGGCGGCGCCACGAGGCGCCGGCTGACCGCGGCCGTCGGCTGGGCGGCTTTCGGGCTAGGTTGGCTCGGCGTCTTCGTGCCGGGGCTACCCACGACTATCTTCTGGATCATCGCCGCCTTCGCCTTCCTCCGCTCGAACCGGCGCATGTACGAGCGTATCATAGCCAACAAGCGCTTCGGGCCGGGCGTGCGTATGTTCGTGGAGGAAGGCCGGATCCGCAAGAGCGGCAAGGTCGTGTCCATAGTCGCGATGATGAGCTGCGCGACGATCGGCGCCTTCGCGATTCCGTTACCGTGGGTGCGGATCGTCGTGGTCGCGGCCGCCGTAGCGGGTAGCGCCTGGGTGGCCAGCCTGCGGACTCCGGACCCTGTTTCCCGCGAGGCGCCGTCCTACGAGACAGTCGGATGATCCGATTCGGTAGAGACGCTCTTCCCTCCATATCGGATCGCGGAGGAGGATCAGGACGACGAGCGTCCCGAGAGCGAGGCCGGGCAAGCCGATCCCGAAGGAGATCAGGTTGTCGGCCGGCTTCACGAGCAGGATGAAGGTGAAGCTCAAGGTCTGGTTACTCAGCGCGTGCAGGTAGGCCGCGACCCATATACCCTTCGCCTTGTATACGGCGTGTGCCAGGAAGAATGACAGGATCACGCAGACGGCGACCATGGCCAGGCTTCCCAGGACGGGATGGCCGGGGTAGTTGTAGCCCATCCAGATGACCGGCCAGTGCCAGGCGCCCCAGATAACGCCGAGGAGGAGGACGCCGCGGCGGCGCCCCATTCGGACGAGCTCGCCCTGGAGGTAACCGCGCCAGCCGTATTCCTCTCCGAAGGTGATAACCAAGCCGAGCAGGGGGCCGAGCCCGACGGCGTTGAAGGCGCCGACCGCGAGGAACGCCGGCGCTGGCATGGCGCCCAGAGCGTTCGGGGGAAGCGTCGTCGCGAGGTCGACCGGGGCCCCGAGCCCCGTGACGTAGTTCAAGAAGGCCTGGAGGCCGTAGAAGGCGATGATCCCGAGTCCGTAGAGAGCCCAGACCTGCCACCGACCGCCGGCCAGACCCGCGCCCTGGAACGACTCCTTGCCGCCTTTCCGCGACCGGAGAACGACCAGCGCGACGAGCCCGACGACGTTCATGGCCATGAGGGCCTGGCTGACCGGGGCGATGCCCGCGGGCGACGCGATCGCGATGCCGGCTCCCGCCGCCTGAAGCAGGGTCAGTCCCAAGAAATAGAGGATGAACAGTCGGACCGGGCCGTGCAGGCGCCCGCGGTGGATGACCGAGTTCCGATCGAAGAAGAACCCGAGCACGATGGCGGCGAAGGCGGGCGTCATCATGCGGAACTGCATGATCAGCCCGAACGCGGGATTCCCGAGGCCGCCGCCCAGGAGCAGGACGAGGTCCGCGAGCCAGGAAAGGCCGAAGGCCAGTACGAGGAACGAGGCGATCCCGGGCCAGGCGACGCCGCCGGTCCGCGAGGTGGATGATACGTCTGACATCTGAGTCCCCTTACGGTCATGGATCTGTCGTCGCATCCGTCCCATCGCGGGCGGAGAACGTAGCCGCAGTATCCCCGGCCCGGCCGCTCCCCGGTATCTCGGAAAACACTGATTCCGCCGCCGATCCATCCGAATCCGTACTTATACCGAGCCGCTCGGTAGAAGTACGGATACCCGCGCGGCTCTTTCCGAGCGACGCGGTCCCGGTATAGACTGCGCCTATTGGGGGCCCGAAGCGATGAGTATCCTGATCCTCTGGCTGGATATACTGGCTTTCGCCTTCCTCACCGCGGGCTTCGCGGCCGAGCTCCTCGCCTGGCTCAGGAAACGAGAGGCGTGGCGGGGCTACTATCTCTTGACGATCCTGGGTTACGCGGTCATCCTCTTCGCGCTCTCGGTCGCCTTCTTCGCCGTCAAGTACCTACCCTCGACGCCGACGGCCCTGTCCGTATTCCTGGGCTTGGCGCATACTATCTCCTCCGTGCTGATCGCCTTCGCGTTTCCGGGCTGCGTGGTCAGGGTCGCGGACATGGAGACCAGCCGTATCGGCAAAGCCTTCCTGTGGGCGCCCGCCGCGCTTACCGCGTTCTCCATCCTCGTCTCCGTGTTCTTGGCGTCGGTTTCTTTCGCGATCGCGATCAACATCGCCTTCAATACCGTCATGGCCGCCGTCGCGTCCATCGGCGCGCTCCGGGTCGCCCGGGGAAAGGGCAAAGCCGATCGCAGGGAGAGCCTCCCGTTCCTCGTACTGAGCGCGGCGGCGTACGCGGCCTTCGTCGCGTTGTCCGTCCTGCTGATCAGCGGAGCCTTGCCATGGAGCGACGCGGTAGCCTCGCCGTTCATCACGGGCCTCTTCAGCCTCGCGTGGAGCGCGGTGATCATCTCGGCGGCGGCCCGCCGCGCGCTCGACAAAGGCGCGCATACCCCGACGCCCGTCGGCACGGACTTCTTCGAGCGATTCGGGCTGAGCCCGCGCGAGGCCGACGTGGCGAGGCTCCTCGTCGCGGGCAGGACGAACCGAGAGATCGGCGAGGCGCTCTTCATCTCCACGCGCACCGTAGAGTCCCACGTGTACAGCGCCTACCAGAAGTGCGGCTGCCGCAACAAGGCCGAATTCGTCGCCAGGGCGCTGTCCTGAAGCAGCGGGAGAAAGGGTCGACCCGGAACCGGCGGCCGTCTATCCCGCGTCAGCGATCGTAGCGGAAAGCCCGGAGCCTCGTCGTCATCCATGACGTACCCGAACGTTGAACGTTCGGGACAGCTCGGGGCGCGCATCCGTGCGCGCCTCGGGGACGAGGCGAGGACGTGTAGCGGAGAGCGCGGCCCCCTCCTCCGTACCCGGAGGAGGGGGAGACGCCCGTATGACATCCTAGATATGCCGCCCCACGACCTCGAGTAGCTCCGGCAGGTCCATGCCGATATCCTTGAGGTGATCGGGCCTGGGAATGCCTTCGGAGGTCCAGCCTCGGCGCTTGAAGACGGCGTCTATCAGGGTGTCGTACTGCCCCAGGCGGAACTCGCGCGTTATGCGTAGCTTCTCGCCCGTCGACTTGCCCGCGGGGTCGACGCCGATCTTCTCCTTCATCTGCTTGTCGTAGCGCTCCTCGCGGGCGAGGTACTCGTCCTCGAGCACGGGGCCCATAGCGCGGTACGGCGGATAGTCGTCCTTCCTGTGGCCATGGCCCTGGCGCACGTTGAAGATGCGCTGGAAGTTATAGACGCGCTCCGACTGGCGGATGAGGCCGTCCCAGTCCAGGTCCAGGCCCGTTATCGCCTTGTACAGGTCGATATAGTTATGCACGTGCTCGGGCACCTTGTTGGACTCGGGCCACTTGCCGTTATCGGATGGCTCGATGTCGTTCCAAGGCAGCTTGCACAGGCCCTGCAGCCCGAACCAGGTCCGGAACATCGGGAAGTAGTGGAGAGCCTCCGCCTTGTCTTCGAAGGACGGGATCTTGTTGTTGACCATGTCCATGAAGATCAGCCAGGCCTCGTCGTGCTGGGGGCCCTTGTTGGTCAGGTAATAGCCGCCCTGTTGCGCGAGCGATTCCTTGGACACGTACTCGGACTGCTCCAGCCCCTTGCCGTGCAGCGCTATATCGCGCATCAGCTGGGCGTCGGCGCCGTATTCAGCGGCGAAGTACTCCGCGAGCCGCTTGACGCCCTGGCCGGCGAGGACGCCGAAGCGCTTGCCGTCTGCCATGTCGTGGAGGATCTGCGCCGCGCCCTTCCAGTTGCCCCAGGACAGGTCTATGCCGTCGGTCCTGTCGGCGTTGAGTACGCCGAGCTCCCAACACTCCATCAGGAAGCTGGTCATCGTGCCGAAGCTGATGGTATCGATGCCGTAGGTGTCGCAGTAGAAGTTGAGCTCCAGGATGCCGTTGGGGTCGTAGACGTACAGGTTCGAGCCGACGCCCGCGGCGGTCTCGTACTCGGGACCGTCTACGCATACCTTCTGATCCTTGTACGGTCCCGTCTGTAGCTTGAAGTGGTCGACCGCGTGGGCGCAGGCGAGGGTGCACCCGAACCAGCAACCGTCGGGGAGGTTCTGGCTGAACAGCTTCTCCCAGACCCAGCTGGCCAGCTCGGGGCCCTTGGGGTCCTGGCCGTACTTGTGGTTCTTGGTAGGCAGCAGGTCGTAGTCGTTCATCACCTCCATCAGGTGAGCGGTGCCCTGCTTGCGCATCTTGCACTGCTTGTCGTCGTTGACGACGATCTCGCGGTGCATCTTGAGGCCGAGGCGCTGTACCGCGGCCGGGTCGGCGGCGTCGTTGGCGTTCTGGGTGACGCCCTTGTACCGGACGACGAGGGCGCGGATCTTCTTGTCGCGCAGCACCGTGCCGATGCCGCCGCGCCCCGCCTGCTTGACGCGTATGCCGTCGCGCCGCTTGTCGTAGAGGCTGAAGTTGAGCACGCCCATCGGCGAATGGTCGGCGCCGCGGCCGGCCGATACCACCGATATAGCCTGCAGCTCGGTCGGGTCGGGCGAAGCGCCGCCGGAGGCGAGTCCGCCGGCGAACGCACGGGTAAGCTCGTCGGCCAGCAGGTGCGTGTCCTCCTGCAGCCCGGCGGGCGCCTCGTAGAAGCGCACGAACCCTTCCGCGTTATCGATGAACACGATCGTCTCGCGGTCGGACTTGCCCTGGACCTCGAGGGCGTCCCAGCCGCCGAACTTGAGGTAGGGGCCGAAGTAGCCGCCGACGTTGGAGTCTATGGGCACGCCGGTCATCGGCGACAGGCTTACGACGAGGCTCTTGCCGGAGCCCGGATAGTTGGTATTGCCGCAGACGGGCCCCATCGCGATGACGATCTCGTTCTCCGGGTCGTTCCACTTGGTCGTCGGCTTGGTACCGTCCCAGAGGAGGCGGAGCCCGAAACCCTTGCCGCCTACGAACTTGGCCTTCATCTCCGCGGAGACCGGCTTCTCCTTCATCGTTCGCGATCCGACGTCGACGTGCATCGTGCGCATCGCGTATCCGCGGTTGACGGGCTTCCTGTCGAACCTGGTCTCGGACAGAAGCTTGAAGTCCTTCATTTCGAACGCGCGGCTCATGATCGCTCTCCTTGATCGGTCGAATCGCGCCTCGCGGCGGCGGCCGCCTCGAACGGGAAGCGGGAGGCGGGGCTGTCTTCCTTCTCCGCTATCTCCAAGGCGCCTTTGGGGCAGGCCTTGACGCATATGCCGCACGCGACGCACTTGAACGGCGTCGACTCCGCGGGATAGAAGCGCATCGCCTCCGTCGGGCAGACGGCGACGCAGGCGAGGCAGCCTACGCACAGCTTCTTGTCGATCATCACGACGCCCTGCTTGTTGACGGTGATGGCCTGGACGGGGCACTCGGCCACGCACCTGCGGCATTCCTGGTCGCACGCGACCAGGTGGAAGCGTCCGTTCCCGAGGCCGTTCACCTGTATCCTGGCCTTGGCCGGGTTGTCTTCCTTGGCGTACGCCAGTGAGCACGCGGTGGCGCAGCTCATGCAGCCGACGCACTTCTGGTCGTCGAGCTTGAGGTACTTGATCACGGTAGTTGACCTCCTTTTTAAGTCTCTTATCGTGCCGATGCAAGTGTAGTAGCTTTTTCTGTATGCAGTCTGATATATCAGTATGTCTGCTCAACAGTATATAACGACGTCACGAAAACCGCAACGGGGAGAATAGAAGGAGAGGCTACCTTCCTGAAAGAAACCGCTCTACAACTCGTTCTTCACACTAACCAACCTGATAAGTACTGAATATAATTAGAGCGCTACCCCAAGGTATAAGTCCATACCACCTTCCAGCATAACGAAGTAGTACAAACAGTAGCCAAAGGACCAACAAGATAAGTACCGAGGCTCAGCCCCATAGCGCGTATTGTCTCCTCGTCATAGCTTATTACAGGTTTATTCAGCGGTGTCCTATCGATAGCAATGATAATAATTGCTTCAGGACTGTAGTTGCCAGCTGAATCGTGCTCGATGCCACTGAACATGAATCTACCCTCAGGTATGAAAGGAACTGTATACCAGGTAGCGGTCGTCGGAGCTCCGAAGCTTGCCCCTCCGAAACGCTGACTGAACAAGTCGACACCGCCAGATCCTATTCTTGTCAACACCTTGCTGATCATCGCGACGCGCCTGACCAGGCCAGCGGGTACACTCAGGACATGAAATGCTCGCGTATGGCGTAGTTCTTGAGCCGCCCCACAGCCTCAACAGACGCGCCTGCAATTGTCTCTACCACAGCCGGCAAGGAACTCCGCCGTATGGACTTTTATCATAGCCTCGCTATAGCGAAAATGATTGAAACATAAGCATCGAGAAATGAAATGCTCGGGGCGGGAGGTACAAGGGGGATGCCTCCGGAGAATAAAGAATGCAAATACGGACAATATTTATAATTAATTTTTTAGACATTGTTATTAATAGCCCGCCCTATAACTATTATGAGAAACAGGGCGAGACATTAAAATAAAACAGTTTTAAAGAGAGCCCCTGACGAAGATGGCAGATAGCTAGTGATTTTGCCGGAAACTGATTTAACACGCCAATTTACGGTTGTATTCACTGGCAGGGATACGGTGACTTTATATGATTCCGTTCCGCCAGTACTAGCCACCGCAGTCCATGCCCTAGTGACCGAATTATAAAACTCAACAGTATAGCTTGCAAGAATGCCCATGTCTCTCCACGTCAGGGTGGGTGTCCGGCTTACATTCGTCTCTAGGTGATACGGCAATACGGATGTAACCCGAATCGACCAAGTTCCGGAGCTAGAGTAATAATCATATAAACTATCTCTTTGCTGAACGGATAATGTATAAACTCCATCCCCTAGGCTTGAGCTTGGCGTATAGGAAAATATATTGGTGCCAATAGTCCATCCCACTGATAAAATGTAGCGATATGTAGTTCCACCACCACCTCCTCCTGATACCCACGTCCAAGTTGGAGTTGAATCAAAGGTCGGACTAGTTCCTGATACACTTGGCTGTAACGGCGGGGTAGAATCCCACGTAAAAAGCAAGTCGTCGAATCCTGTATTCCCTGCTTTATCTGTTACCGTAAGCCTTATGGTTCTTTGTCCGTCTGAAGATGCTGAGGCTGAGGTCGTTGAGCTGGTCGGAGAACCCAAGGTGATTCCAGATCCAGAAATTACAGACCATTGATAGGTTTGCACATTCGATTCTGTGATTGCAGCGCTTAAAGTTTTACTCACATTAGTAAATAAATCTGTACCTACGTTAATTATAGGGCTGGTAGCATCCCATGTGAAAACCATGTCGTCATACCCGGAATTCCCACATTTATCCGTCACGGTAAGGCGGATCGTACGCGCTCCATCTCCGGATGCTGTAGCGCTCGTGCTAGAAGCCGTCGGAGTTGATAGTGTCACTCCGGTTCCGCTGGTTACAGACCAAGAATACGAAAGGACATTCAATTCAGTAATAGTCGCACTTAAAGCCGTCGCAGACTTTACGAAACGATCGGCTCCAAGGTTCACACTTGGGCTTGTAGCATCCCACGTAAAGGGAATATCCCTACTTTCAACATTTCCCGCCTTGTCGGCGACTGTGAGTCGAGCTACTCTGGAACCGTCGCTGGTTGAATACGCTGTAGAGGATGCAACGCTAGGACTACCGAATGTAATCCCGGCTCCAGACCACGCATAGGTCTTTGGATTCAGTTCTGTAATCAAAGGGCTAATGGTACTAGTGGTCTTTGTATAAATTGCGGTCACAGGCTGAATGACTGGTTTCAACGTATCGTAAATAACGGTCCCATAGGTTTGCACCCCATACGTGGCAGTCCCATTATTACGGAATGCCACATATACAGTTATAGGCCCTTGCGACGGGGATACCAAGGTAAGGTCTATCGGGGTTGCTAACGAGTTCACCCATGGTAGCGTTGAATTTATCACAGAAAATGGCTCCGTCGACGCGCACCAGCTATCGGCACTGCTAGAGGTGGAAACCGTAACTCGAACATTATTACTATTTGAGTAACCGATATCACTAACATCTAAAACATCACGAATACGTACGGAGCCCTTTGGAGAAATTCCAGTCTTGAAAGCCCAAGAAATCGAGTCAAGCATTCTGCTACCGTCGCTAGCTACCAGGCCATCAATAGTTATTGTATAATCAGCCTCGTCTTCCAAATAGGGTTCCGGTCGTAATGAGAGTATTTTTGTCGATTCATTAAATGATGCATTCCAAACCGTAACTTGTGGAGTAGGATTACTATTTGTTGTGTACACGAATTGAACCATATCCTCTGTTATAGCCGCTGGATCTATCGCTCGGTCTAAGTTCAATAAGATCGTACTTCCGGGATCAACATCCTGTCCTAAATATTCTACTGGCGCATACGCCACCACCTCGAGGAACCGGTCGTTGCCCTTCATCACCTCGACGCTTACCGTTTCTAGCAGGTCGACGGGATTGTCGCAGGCGCCGAGGAGGACCGCGGCGGCTATGGCGATCGATACGAGCATGAAGCTCTTGTAGCGCTTTAATCGTTCCATTGGTCCACCGTCCTGTCGTCGGCTCCGGAGGCGCGCGAGGCGCCCTCCGAAGGGAAGTATCTGCCTACCGCGTCCGGGTTGACCGCCTGGAGGCTCGCGATAGCGTTCTGGAAGGCCGCCTGGTTTCCGTCGGCCTGGGCGGCCTTGGCCATGCCGAGCAGAGCCAGGTAGCTACCCGGGGCCGCCTTGAGGGCGCGGGCGTAGAACGCGCCCGCCTTCTTCATGTCCCCTCCGAGGTACTCGACGTTACCGAGGTTTATAAGCGCCGGGGCGAACTCGGCGTTGCGCGTGGCGGCCGCGAATTGCTCTCGCGCCTCTGCGAGGAGCCCGAACTGGGCGTATAGGATGCCGAGACGATTGGTTACCTTCTCGGTATCCTTGCCGGTACGAAGCTGACTCTGCAGTTCGGCCACTCGCGGCGCGACCTGCGAACGGGAGAAACGGCTCATCTCGGCCTTGTAGGCCGACGCGAGGCGATCCGGAGGAGGGAGCGTCACGCCGAGGCCCGAGTCGGAGAATCCTACGGGCGCGTACAGCTTCCAGGACTCGCGGACCGGATAGAAGCCCTCGGTACCGGCCGCCGCGGCGTCGCGCCACTGTTTGGCCCCGACGGTCCACGCGCGGACGAAGCCGTCCTTTACGACGGTGACCTCCACGGGTATCCATACGGTCCCGTTCCTGACGATCAGGTTCCCCGGCTCCATGAACATCCTGGCGGCGTTGTCGGGATCGAGCCCGGTGTCGAAGGCGGCGAAGATATGGCCCGGGGTCGTGATGAAGGCCGTGGATATGCCGACGGCCTCGAGGAGAGAGCAGTACAGGGTAGTCAGGTCGTCGCAATCGCCGGCCCGGTACGCCAGGGTCTGGTTGGGGAACTGCAGGAAGTCTACCGCCGTCTCGCTGCCCGACGTCGACGCGAACGGCGTGCTCGGGTCGACGGCGTAGCCGAGGCCGTATACGTTCAGGGCCTGGAAGACGCCGAGCGCCGTGCGGAATTCCAGCGATACCGCGGCGGCCCCCTGGTCGGCCCTGACCATGCTGGAGAGGCTCTTGGCGAAGCCGAGCACGACCGGATCCTTGGCGGTGACGAACGCGGCGGCCTTCCGGTCGTCGTCCCAGGTCATCGCGTTACGGTTCTGCACTTCCAGGGTCACCGGTACGGTCTTAACCGTCTGGCGGCCGAGGTAATAGTACTCGACTATCAGGTCGCCAGCGGTCTTGGTGCCCTCGGTCACCCTGAAGATCATGTCGTTGAACAACGCGTAGACGGGCACCTCGCGTTTCTCGCCGACGGCTATCCTGCGGAATTCGGCCGAGACGCGCGGGGCGTCCATGTACTGCTTCGCGAAGAAGGATATTCTCACGTTGTCCAACGGTATCGATTCGTCGTTATAGAGCGTTACGGTGCCGAGTGGGTTCTTGTCGTAATAGGAATAGAAGAGCGGGAATACGGAGCCCAGGTCGGGGACCAGCCTGATATCGGTGCCCTTGCGCGATCCGGCGAGGTCGTAGCTCAGGCCGAGCTGCACCGAGACGCCCTGGTAGAGGGCGCCCTCGGGGATGAAGAGGTGCTTGTACCTGCCGCCGAGGCCTACACTCAGGCTCGGGCCGAGGCGAACGAGGAATTCCCCGCCGCCCTCGACGAAGGGATTGCGTATAGAGTCGTCGCCGAGCGTGGCCATGTACAGGCCGCCGCCCGCGCTGGCCCTGAGGCCGATGCGCGGATTGGGAGAGAACGACGCGCCGATCGAGCCGCCGCCCGCGACGAAAGACATGCCGGCATCGGCGTTATTGAGGGGCAGGTAATCGTAATCGAGGGATACGCGGCCGAACAGGAAACGGGCGAAGCCCGGAACGACCTCGCCCCGCAGGCTTCCGCCGCCGCCCAGGGAGTAGGCGACGATATCGCCGTCTATCATAGGTCCTATAGGGACGGACACGCCCGGCAAAAATGAAAGCGTAACGTCGGCGCTCTGGCCGAAGGCCGTACCGACCGTCGAGACGAATACGAACAGCAACCCGAAACGAGCGCGCAATGCCATAGAGCGCCTCCAAGACACGTACTTCATGGATATTCATGGAGTATGGCCCCGCGGCGGACATAAAACATTGTACTAAAGTGCAAAAGCGACTAGCTGAGCGATCAGGAGGACGGGCGACGCTTCAGGAGCATCGGCGTGGCGCTGTCCTCGGACTCCTGCCTGGAAAGCAGGTTATACTCGTTGAGCAGGCGGAACAGCTCGATGCGATTGTGGACGCCGAGCTTTACATAGACGTGAGCGCAATGGGCCTTGACGGTTCGCAGGGAGACGTCGAGCCGCTCGGCTATCTCGGCCTGCCTGACGCCTTCCATCGTCATCGACAGGACCCTATTCTCCGCGGCCGACAGGGCGAAGCACCCGCTGAAGGCGCGCCGATCTTTGATCTCCTTACCGGCCATCAATACGCCCTCGGTCTCGCCCTGCGCGTCGCGTACCAACGAGAAGCGGCAATCCAGGCGCAGGGCCGGATCCCGCCTGGAGCTGACGATGCATGAGAAGTCGGCCTTGCCGGAGGATTCGACGCCGAGGAATTCCGCGCGTACCGACGCGGCTTCGTTTACGAGCGCCTCGATGGACTCGGATTCGGGGAAGACCCACCGGGCCGACCGGTTGCGGAACACCGGCCTCATGCGGCCGTCGAAGAGTATCACCGCCTCGTTGAGGTGATCGAGGATATCCTTGCTTCGCAGCACCCTGTTGAGCGACAGGAAATCGTACTTGCGAATCGCGAACGCGATGCCGCTCAAGAGGACGATACTGAAAAGCGGGGATAGCGTCGGGCCCCTCCTCGCCGTCAGCAACGGAAGCGCGAACGACTCTATCCCGCACGCCGCCGCGGTCGCGACTATGCTCCACGCGATGATCGCCGCCTGCTTGCGGTCTCGCCTGCGCGCGTTCGTCCTCGCCCGGAACGCGAGCGGGGCGACGGACGCCGCGGAGAACGCCAGGTAGTCGATCGTCAACAGCACGAAGCTTACGGAGTCGACGCCCGTTACCCCGACCCGGAACTCGCCGTCCATCATGAAGGCCCGATACGCGAGATTCCCTGACCAGGCCAGGTAGAGGAAGGCTATCGACGGGAGGTAGACGAGGGGAACGACGACGCGATAGGCGCGCCGCGATAGCACGTCTGAGTACGCCAGCGAGAAATGGAGGGTACAGCAGTGAAGGAGCAGGAACCCGGAAACGGCGATCCGGAACCAGAGGCGTTCCTCCTCGCCCGTCCGGCTCGAGTACCCGAGCCCCGCGCCGAGGAGCCACGCGGCGATGCACAGGGTCATACCGAAGAAGACGCGGTTGACGCGGCCTCGCGGGTCTACGGCCAGGATGTAGGCCCCTTCGGCCAGCGCGAGGGTGAATACGACGGCGGAGACAAAGCTTACATAACGCACGGCCGCCTCCTATCGCCCCCTATCGTCAACGAAATTCGACGATGACCGCCGTTCCGCCGCCCGGGGGCGTCTCGTAGCGTATGGTACCGCGGAGCTGCGCGACGAGGCCCGACACGAGCTGCTCCCCGATACCGTCAAGAGGCGCCCCCTCACCGGCCGGGGTCGCGTCGATGCCGACCCCGTCGTCGTCGACGCTTAGCCTCCAACCGGCGTCCGCGGGCCCGAACGAGACGACGATGGCACCATGTTCCCGTCCGACGAACGCGTGCTTGAGCGCGTTGGTGACGAGCTCGTTGACGACGAGGCCGCAGGGGATCGCCTTATCCATCGGCAGGACCGAGGATTCGTCCACGCGAACGTCCATTACGGTCTCGCAGGCACCTCTGCTCCTTCCCCAGTTGAGCGCCTGGCATATCCGGCTCAGATATGCGGACATGCCGAGCTCCACGAAAGAGCCCGTCCTGTAGACTTCCTCGTGCACGAGCGCCATCGCCTGGATCCGGTTCTGGCATTCTTCGAAGGCCGCCTTGGCGCCCGCGTCCTCGAGCGTCCCCGACTGTATGGACAGGATGCTCGATACGACCTGCAGGTTGTTCTTCACCCTATGGTGGACTTCCTTAAGGAGCACGTCCTTCTCCTGGACGCTCGCCTCGAGCGCGTGGAAACTCTCGTCCAGGCGTTCCTTCATCGCGACGAAGGAACGGGACAGCCTTCCCAGCTCGTTATTGCGGGCCGAGTACGAGTCGAATTCCTCGGGTATGGGCATCCCGGGCAGGAGGATGTCGACGTTGTCCGCCAAGGCGCGTATCGGCCTCGTGATGTAGTCGACGATGATCCACCCCATCAGTAGCGACAGCCCGAGCAGGCAGAGGAGGAGGAGCATGTTCCTGACGTCGGCTTCCATGAGCTTGCCTGAGTACGCGTCCTCCGCGACCGCGAGGACCACGGTCCAGTCGAGGCCGGTACCGGGAACGAACGGCACGGACCGACCCAGGTAGCGCTTCCCGTCAAGCTTGAAAAAGAACCTGTCGCGTTCCCGCGCCGTCGAATCCGCCGCGGCCTTCGCCAAGGCCTCCGCCGTCGCGGAAATGAGGCGCTCCGGATGCAAGAACGCGACGGTTCGACGGCCGTCGGCGTCCAGGATCGAAGACTCGGAGACGGCGACCAGCCGCCCCCCGGCGTCGGCGACGTACGCCAGGCCGTTCTCGGCTTCCTTCATCGACGCGAGGTACCCGGACAGCGACCCGAGGGTGACGGTCGCGGTGGTTACGCCCGCGATGCTACCGTCGACATAGACCGGGATGGCCGCGGCGACGGCGAGCTCCGCGTTCGAGTACAACGAGTACGGTTCGCTCCAGGCCGGACCACCGGCGGCGACGGCCGATCGATACCAGGGACGGGCCCTGGGATCGTATCCGGACGCCTCGAAGTCGCTCTGCCCGAAGGATCCGTCAGCCAGCACGGGACCGAGCACCAAGGTCCCGCCGGTCGCCTTACCCTCCGACCCAACCCTGAACGAATGGTCGGATAGCCGCTGCGCCTCCAGATACTCGCCGTCGGCCATCCCGATCGCCAGTATCGCGACGGACGGTTCCCGGCGCAGCTGATCGACGAAGGCCCGGCGTATAAAGGTCGCATCGTCGCCCCGCCGGGGGAGAACGCCGAGGTACGCGGCGTTCGCCGACGCCGCCTGCATCGCGATCCCCAGCCTGGACTGAACCTCCTCGGAAATACGATGCGCCGATCCCATTACTATCGAATCGACCGCGTCGCGGAGCGCGGACCTCGACGCGCTGATATACATAAGCCAGGACAGCGCGAAGCCGGCAACGATGACGATGAAGAACGGGAGGATGATAACGCGCTTGAGCCTGGCGCTTTTAGAACCGTCGCCGCGGGACGAGTACCCGGCGCCGGATTCGCTGTCCGACATTGTGTAAGTATACGATGGCATCGCCGTATTGCAAAGAAAAACACCGTGCGCCTATGCTATAGTCGTACCATGACGATTACGTTGAACGGTTTGTCGGAGCGCCTCGACGCGGAGGCGACGACGGTCAGGGGCCTGCTCAAGGCCAAGGGTTGGTCGTTTCCGCTTATAGTCGTGAAGGTGAACGGCGTCCTCGTCGCCAGGGACGCCTGGGACGGCGCGCCCGTGGCCGACGGCGACGCCGTCGAGGCGACGCATCTCATGTCCGGCGGCTAGGAGGAAAGCGCGATGACGCTGAAGGCTAAGAAACTAACGACCGCGCAATGCGTCGCGGCCATGCGCGACGGCGACTTCGGGCCCGAGATACGGGAAGCGGCAGAGTCGGTGGCGGTAGTCCTGACCCAGGGCTGGTGCCCGCAATGGAAGTCCATGGCGACCTGGCTCGACGTAGCCGCGATAGAGGCGGGATCCGCCGCGTTCTACGTCGAGTACGACGAGGAAGAATTCTACGAGCCGTTCATGGCGTGGAAGGAGGACGTCCTCGGGAACCGCAGCGTACCGTACGTCCGCTACTATCGCGGCGGCGTACTTACCGGCGAGGGCAACTACGTTTCGAAGGCGGCCTTCGTCGCGGCCCTCGGGCGCGGGGCCCGTACGATCGCGTAGCGCGCCGCCCGGGTCGTCATCAGGATCCGAGCGCCTTCTCCGTAAGCTCGATGAGGAGCGGCACGAGCTGCTTCTTGCGCGACAGCACGTCCTTGAGCTCGAAGGTCCGCTCGTCCAGCCTCGGGAATCGCAGCATCGAGACGAAGTCCTTGTCGCCCTCCACGAACAGCACGCTGGACAGCTCGGTGATGTCCGTTACCATCAGCGCGCTGAAGTAGTGCCCGCCGTTCTCCCGGATCGCCTCCAGCTCCGCGCTGACGTCGTTAGATCTCTCCAGGATCTCGTCGGGCGAGTGCACCTCGACCTGGCTGACGGTGAACGTCCGGTCCGCGGCGCTATACTCCTTCATGTCCAGCCTGACGATCTCCTCTACGGGCTTCTTGCCGACGAGGCTCGCGGAGCTCATGATATCGCGGCCGAACGCCTCGATATCCAGGTCGGCGATATTGGACAGGTATTCGGCGGCCTCGCGGTCGACGTCGGTGACGGTCGCCGACTTCAGGATGAGCGTATCCGACAAGATGCCGGCGAGGAGGAGCGACGCTACGGGCTTGGGCATGGGCACCTTCGCGTCGCGATACATGGAGGCGATGATGGTGCTGGTCGAGCCGACAACGCGATTGATGAAGGTGATGGGATAGCGCGTGCTGAACGCGCCCAGGCGATGATGGTCGATCACCTCCAGGATGCGGTAATGCTCGGCGCCCTCTACCGCCTGGCCCAGCTCGTTATGGTCGACGAGTATCAGGCTGACGTTGGGCTCCCGTATCAGGTCGCCCTCGTCGAAGAGGCCGACGACCCGGCCCTCGTCGTCGAGCACGGGTACCGACCGGCTCGGGCTATCCGCGATCGCCTCCCGCGCTCGCCGTAGCGTCTCGTGCCTGCGCACGGGGCGTATGGACTCGTCGCCCATGGTCTCCACCGGCGTGGAGTATATGACGAGCAGGCTCGTGCTCGACGTGTCGTAGGGCGACATCAACACGGAGACGCCGTTGGCCTCGGCCAGCTCCTTGAGGTCGCGGTCGAGGAGGGCGCCGTTCGTCACGATCATCGCGCGGACCCTCGACTCGATGGCGTAGCGCTGTACGTCGACGCGGTCGCCGACGATGACGATGACGGTGTCGGTCGACTCCGCGTCGAGGTGGCGCTTGAAACTCTCCGTCTCCAGCGCTGCGACGAGCATGCGGGCCTTGAACTGCTCGTCGGCGCGGAAGACGCATACGGGCTGCGCCTTGATCGTCGCCTGGAGCCTCGAGACGCTCGTAGGGATGACGGCTTTCTTGTGCGGATTAATCTTCTTCAGGATATTCTTGGCGAACGAGCTGTAGTGGAGCATGGCCCGGTACTTTCCGGCCTCGTCGACGATGGGCAGGGCCTTCTGCCCCGACTCGTTCATCGTCGACAGCGCGTCCCACAGCGGCGTGCCGCGGTCGACGACGATGGCGTCGCCGCCCATGTAGTACTCGACCTTGGGCACGAGGTCGGGGATGAAGACGGGGAACGGCACGCCGAAGCGCTCGAATACGTACTCGGCCTGAGGGCTCATCTTGCCGGCGCGCGCGGCGACGCAGCTCCCGGCGCCGAGCTCCCTTTTCAGGTGGGCGTAGGCAGCGGCCGAGACGACCGAGTCGGTATCAGGATTCTTGTGCCCTATAACGTAGATCGTGTCGTTCATAGGCCCGTAGTGTATCCTCTGTCCCGCCGGATGGTCAAACCGCCGCCGAATCGCTATGCTGTGCGCCGTATGATCAAGCTCTTCGCGTTCCTCGGCAACCACGGCCGCGAGTATTCCGGCAACAGGCACAACATCGCGTGGCAATTCCTCGAGGCTCTACCCGTCTATCCGTCGCTGCAATGGAAGCGCGGCTTCAAGGGGCGATGGGCCCAGCTGGAGACCGAGGCGGGCCGCGCGTGGTTCATAGCGCCCGAGACCTACATGAACCTTTCCGGCGAAAGCGTCGCCGAGATAGCCCGCTTCTACAAGGTGGAGCCGGCCGAGCTGCTCGTCGTCCACGACGAGCTGGAGCTCGGTTTCGGATTCTTCGGCTTCAAGAAGGGCGGCGGCCTCGGCGGGCACAACGGCCTGCGCTCGATGAAGGAACGCCTCGGCACGCCCGACTTCATGCGGCTACGCTTCGGGATAGGCCGGCCGAACCACGACGACGTCGCGGGGTACGTGCTGTCGGACTTCTCTCGGGACGAACGCGAGAAACTGGACTGCTCTATCTTCCCGAGGGCGGCCGCGGCCCTGGACATCTGCATGGGACGGGGCTTCGACGAGGCCCTCGCCGCCTACGCCAAGTCAAACGCGCTGGCGTAGCGGCAGGCCCCGACGGCACCTACTGTATCAGGCGCTTGAGCGTCTTCTCGTCTTTCTTCCAGTCCGCCTGGACGCGGACCTTGATCGAGAGGCGCACGGGATAGCCGAAGATTTCTTCGAGGTCGCGCTCGGCCTCCTCGCGTATCAGCCGTATCATCGACCCGCCCTGGCCTATCAGTATGCCCTTCTGCGTGTCGCGCTCCACGACGAGGTCGCCCTCGTAGACGAGGGTGCCGTCGTCGAGCGTGTGGTGGGCGGTATACTCGACGTAGACGGCGTGCGGAACCTCGTTCCTGGTATGCAGGAAGACCTTCTCGCGAATCGTCTCGGCTATGCGGAACACGGGTTCCTGGTCGGTATAGAACTCGGCCGGGTAATAGGCGGGCCCGAGCGGCGAGGCCTCGGCGAGCGCCGCGACGAGGGCGTCTACGCCGGTGCCCTTCTCGGCCGACAGGTCGAAGGCGCGGGCGCCCGGCATGCGATCGGCGAGGAAGAGCCGCGATCGGGCGATATCCGATTCCCTCGCGTCTATCTTGTTGACGGCGACGAGCGTCTTGCCGATGAACGGCGCGACCTTCTCGATGATCGACTCTTCTTCCGGTCCCGGGGCGCGCGTGGTATCGATAACGTACAGCACGAGGTCCGCTTCCTTGAGGGCGTGCACGGCCAGGTCCCGCAGGCGACGGTTCATCGCCTTCTCCGAATCGTGCAGGCCCGGCGTATCGAGGAATACCAGCTGGTAGCCCTCGCCGGTCTTTATGCCGCGCACGGTATTGCGCGTCGTCTGCGGGACGGGAGACACGATGGCCACCTTCTGGCCGCATATGGCGTTTACGAGGGTCGATTTACCCGCCGAAGGCCGTCCGACGACGGCTACGAAGGCTGATTTGTGGATGTCGGGCACGAGGCCCTCCTTTCGCGCCGTTCAGGCGCGGCGTAATGACGTGGGGTAATCCATTCCGGAAAAAAGCGAGAACTGCGCCTCGGCCTGGGCGTAGAGCATGCCCAGGCCGTTGGAAACCCGGCATCCCGCCGCCTCGGCGCGGGCCATGACCGGAGTCTCCGGCGGGTTGTAGATCGTTTCATAGAGGGCCTCGCGGCCGGAGAATTCGTACCATTCAATGGGGTCGCCGCTCTGTCCGCCCTCGAGCCCCACCGAGGTCGTCTGGACGATCAGGTCGTTGTACCGCTCCATCAGCTCGGCGGCGCGCTCGCTCATCCCCGACCACTCGAAGCCGTAGGCCTCGGCGAGGTGCTTGGCCTTGGACATGTTGCGGTTGATGACGCACGCGTTCGCGCCGAGCGAATGGAGGACGTACGCCACCGCCTTGGCGGCCCCGCCGGCGCCGACGATCGTCGCCCTGACGCCCTCGAGCGACTCGACGCCGAGGAACCTTCGCACGTCCGTCGAGAAGCCGTACGCGTCGGTGTTGTATCCGACCCATTCCGAGCCGTCCCTTATCGCGGTATTGCACGCACCTATGGCCTCTACCTCCGCGGATCGCCTCGCGAGGTACGGGAGTATCTTCTCCTTGTACGGCACGGTGATGGAGAATCCCCGGATATCGAGCCTGTCGGCCAAGGCGAGGAACGGCTCGAGGTCGTCTGCGGGGAAAGGCAGGTACAGGGACCTGAGTCCGAGCTCGCTGAATCCGGCGTTATGGATGGACGGAGAAAGCGAATGAAGCACCGCCGGGCCGCCCAGGATGCCGTAGAGGCTCCAATCCGGGCCGTATTCCTTGGCCCGGAACGAATCGATAAGCGTAGTGGGATCGAGCTGCCCCGGCGCCGCCGGATCGAGGCCGTTGCCCGCCGCGCTCGCGTAGACGAGCGTGCTGCCGAGCCTCTCGGCGAGCACCCGCGTGCAGAACCCGTACGCGCCCATGCTGACCACGACTCGTTCAGGCCCCGAGTCGTCGCGTTCGAACAGCCTGAATACCGAATCCACGTCGCCCAGGCCCCTGGCCGCGACGGCCAGCTTCGGTATCTCGTACGGCCTCGCGGAAAGATCGCGCCACACCTTGTCGATATCGGACGGCATGCCGTCCATGCAGTGCTTGGACCGGATGATCTTCGTGCCGAAGGTCCTGGCCGCTTCCTGTATCGAGGGGATATGGAAGTCGTACTCGACGTCGACGTAGGAGAAATTCCTGCGCTGGTCGGAGTCAGCGAAGGCCAGCCCTCTCGCGAAGATGACGAGGCGCACGCCCTCGCCCAGGTCGAACAGGCCTCCGTCGCATTTGCGGCGGACCGTCAGGATGCTCGGCAAGCCCGCCTTCTCGGGAAACGCGCGTACGTGGAACAACTCGCTGGCGTCGAGATAGTCGGCGCGAAGCTCGACCATATCCACCTTGTCGCGGTAGCGCTCGAGGGCCACGAGATTCTGGGCTATGGTGGAACCCGTCAGGCACAGGCAGATCTTAG
Source organism: Spirochaetae bacterium HGW-Spirochaetae-3 (assembly GCA_002839315.1). GTDB lineage: Bacteria > Spirochaetota > Spirochaetia > Treponematales > UBA12059 > SZUA-370. The sequence goes on along the minus strand of PGXV01000007.1, from coordinate 32,055 downwards.
GCATGCGCCCTCCTAGAAATCGGCCCGGTAGACGTAGAGCTCGCGTATGGCTCCCGAGGAATCGACGATACCCCGGAGCCTGACCGGCCAGGCTTCCCCGGGCAAGGCCCATTCGTACGCCCCGGGCAACTCGAGCGACGGCGAACCGAGCGCGGAAGCGGCCCTCTCGGCGGTCGACCCGACGATGAACCCGAGCACGGGACCGTCGTAGGGCTCGGCGACGCGGACCTGCCACACCCGGCCCATGAACAGGAACAGGGAGAATCCCCCGCCGTAATCGAAGACGACGTCGTCCTGCCAGGCCTCGGCGCCGCGAACCGCGAACACGTCGACCGGCGGGCCGAATCGCTCGATTGCCTGCGCCGGGCTCATGCCGAGCAAGACGGCCGGGTCGTCGGGGATCGCCGCCGCGGCGACGGCGGACGTTTCCGCCTGGGCGTAGGAACCTATCGCGGAGAGCAACGCCAGCACCGTGGCGAAATACGGGGATCGTTTCATCGTTTATACTGTACCTGAGCCGCCGGGTACGCCGCAAGCCCGCGGAAACGATCGCCGTGTCCTCTGGCGGGGTTGAGGAAAGGCTCTCCTTTCGATTATGGTTGGCTTAAGGAGTCTAACGTGCCATCTCATTCGATACTCCCAGAATCCCGTCGCGTAGCCATCGAGGCCGCGTTCGACGAGGCGCTCGCCGAGGTTCGGGCGGCGGGCGACGTCGCCTTGCTGCAGGAATGCCGCGCGATTTTTAGAAAGCGGGTTCCTTTAAACCTCCGCGCGTACGTAGCGGCCACGCTCGCCCTCAAAGGCGGCGCGCTGCCATCCGACAGGCGCGGCCGGGCCGCGACCGAAGGCCGCCGCGAAGCGAAGGGGAACGGCAACGCCCGCAAGGACGGCAGGCAACCGCAGGGGACCGTTCAAGGAGCCCGGCAGGCTCCCGTCACGAAGAAGGCCGAGAAGCAACGGCGGGAACCGGAACCCCGTGAGAACAAGGAGCCCGTCGAAAGCCGCGAGAACCGCTATCGCGGCGAAGGCGTCACGCTGTTCGTCAGCGCGGGGCGGCGGCAGCGCTTCTACGCGCGCGTCGCCATCAAGATCCTGCTCGACGTACCCAACGTAACCGAAGAGAGCGTCGGCGACATCCGGACCATGGATAACTACAGCTTCATCGTCGTCGATCCCGCCGTCGAGGAAGCCGTCATAGCCGCGCTCAGCGGCTACGATTTCAAGGGCAGGACCCTCGCGGCCAATCGCGCCAGGAAGCGCGGCGAACCCGCTCCGGCCCGCGACGAGGACATCGAGGAATCCATCGCCGAAGACGACTCTGACCAGCCCGACCTCGAGCCCTTCGGCGCCGCTCCCGTCGACGAATTCGCGTCCGACGACCCGGAGCAGCCGGGCGACGATGGCGAAGCCAGCGACGATGGCGAAACCAGCGACGATCCTATAGAACGCGCCTGAGAGCGAAGATCAGCAACCATCCGTTGACGGCCAGCGCGCCCGCGAGAGCGAGAGCGCTGGCCGCGGTCGCTCCATAGGCGCGACGGTGCCAGGCGTCGGCCATGGCGCCGTCGCCTCCGCACAGCCGCTCCGTATCGCGCCTGGCTCGGCAGTAGCGAGCGTTCCTCCAGAATTTTCTATACCCGAAAAAACCCACGACGCCCGGCGGCAGAAACGGCAGGATCGGCGAGAACGCCGCCGTCAGGGTCAGCGCGCCGACGAGCGAGGGGATCCCGGCCTTCAGCGCCGACGGCAGGATGGCGCTCATCGTCGCGACGCCGAGCGCCATGGAAATCTGGGTCAGCGGATTCCAATACTCGTTTTCATGGCGCCCCGCCCATACGGCCCGCCTGACGACCGTGCTATCTTCGCCATCGTGCAGTATGACCAACGGGTAGTCGCGGCCCATCGGTCCCATCGTGAGCCTGGCGCCGCGGATCGCGGCGTTTCCCGCGGCGAAGACCCTCGCCCCGGGACCGATAGACGGGAGGTCGCTCCACCTGCGCCGCTCGATTCCGTCATCGCCGGAACGGCTCGTCAGCAGGTACACCCACGCATCCTTCAGATCGATGACGCACGTCGCGTCGCGGCACGATACCCACAGTTCGTAGCGGCCGCCTATCGCGTCGGCCTCTCCCTGGGCTCGGTACCGAACCGCCGCGGATGCCGAAGCCCCTGCCGAGAACGACTCGACGGGGGGCAGCGCGCTCGCGTCGGCGACCGCTTTCCGGAACTGCCTCCATTGACGGCGTACCGCGAAGGCGCCGATGACCGGCAGCAACGCGTAGAAGACGAAAGCCGACAGCGCGGCCAGGTAAACCGGTACGAACATCTATCGGCGCTCCGCTTGCCATCGTTGAGCCCGGCCGGTAATATAGCCGGGCATGATCCATCGCCTGAGTGTAGGCCCCATAGGGGAAAACGTCTATATCGTAGAGAACGCCGGCGCCCCTCTCGTCGTCGTCGATCCCGGCGCCGAGCCGGACCGGGTGCTCGAGGAGACCCTCGAAGCCTTCGGCCGTTCGGCCGCGCCGCGGGTGCTCGTCGTCGCGACGCACGGCCATCTGGACCACGTCGCCGGCCTGCCCGGCCTGCTCGCGGGACTCGAGGCCAACGGAGTCCGATTCAGGACGTACGCCCCGGACGGCGACCGCGATTACTTCGGGCCGGCGGCCATGGAGACGAACGAGCGCGTATTCAAGGGCATCAACGCGATTGCCTTCTTCCGCAAGCAATGGACGGAGATACCGGAAGCCGACGAGTACTTCGGCGACGGTTTCAGGTTCCCCGATACCGATATGGTCGCCATATCGACGCCGGGGCACACCCGCGGCTCGTCGTGCCTGCTCGTCGAGGGCGGATCGTCCCTCCTCGCCGGCGACACGCTGTTCCGCGACGGCCGCGGCCGCACCGACAACTTCGACGCCGACGAGGCGACCATCGTACAGTCGATCCGGGAGCGCCTGTGCGTCCTGCCCGAGGCCGTTCGCGTCTGGCCCGGGCATGGCGAGCAGACGACCATCGGCCACGAGAAGCGCTACTACCACTGATACCGGAGGCACGCGGATGAACGCCGCCATGAAAGCACCTGTTATACGCCGATCCCGCCGGGGATCGCCCTTCGCCGTCGCGGCCATGGTCGCAATGACGCTCGCGACGGGATCGTGTTCCGCGAAGCCCGTCGACAGGACGGACCTGGTGCTCGGCACGGTCTGCTCCATCCGTCTGCTCGACGGCGGCTCCAAGGCGGCCCTCGACGCGGCCTTCGCCAGGCTCAGGGAAATAGAGGCGGAGATGAGCGCCAACGCCGACGGCACGGTCGTGGCCGCGATCAACGCGGGCGCCGGCCGATCTCCGGTCGCCGCGCCGGCCGACGTACGCTACGTCACTGGCAAGGCGCTCCAGTACGCGGCGATGTCCGGCGGCGCCTTCGACCCGACCATCGGCCCCATCGTCAAGCTATGGAATATCGGGCTTGACGGCGAGCGAATACCGTCTCACGAAGAAATACGGGCCGCGCTTCCGCTCGTCGACTATCGCTCGGTACGCGTCGACGAAGCCGCGGGAACCGTCTACCTGCCGCGCGCCGGCATGCTGCTCGATCTCGGCGCCATAGCCAAGGGCTACGCGGCGGACGAGGTGGCGCGCGTGCTGCGGGAGAAGCGCGTCAAGGCCGCCGTCATAGACCTGGGCGGCAACGTCATGGTCACCGGAAAGAAGCCAGACGGCTCGTCATGGCGCGTCGGCATACAGAATCCCTTCGACGATCGCGGAGCCCATATCGGCATAGCCAGCCTGCAGGGAGGCTCGACCGTCGTCACGAGCGGCGTCTACGAGCGCTACTTCATAGGCGAGGACGGCCAGCGCTACCATCATATCCTGGATCCGGCGACCGGCTACCCGGTACGCAACGGCCTCGTATCGGTAACGGTGGTAAGCTCGTCATCGGTGGACGCGGACGGGCTATCGACGACGCTGTTCTCCCTCGGCCTGCAGCGGGGCATGGCGCTCGCCGAATCGCTGGATCACGTCGAGGCCGTCTTCATCGACGAGGGCAGACGGGTCTACATGAGCTCCGGAGCCGCCGCGGTGTTCAAGCTCGGCGACCCGTCGTTCTCCGTCTCCGAATTACCGTAGGCTGCCCGCGTCCGCGGGCAGGGCTTGCTCGCGGATGACCTTCGCCGCCAGCTCCACCGCGTCTACGATCTGCTGATAGCCGGTACAGCGGCACAGGTTCCCGCGCAGCGCCTTGCGGATATCGTCGCGGCTCGGTTCTTTTTCGCGTAGCAACAATGCGTACGAACTCATCACCATGCCCGGCGTGCAGAAACCGCACTGTATGGCCCCCGCGTCGATGAAGGCCTGCTGGATCGGGTGCAGCGCCCCGTTAGGGCCTTCCATGCCCTCGATGGTGACGACCGACGTCCCGACGGCCTTGCCGACGGGGGTCTTGCAGGCGCGGAGGGCCTTACCGTCTATGACGACGGTGCACGAGCCGCACAGGCCCTTCTCGCAACCGTTCTTGGTACCCGTCAGGAACCTGCGCTCGCGCAGGTACTCGAGGAGCGACAGCTCCAGCTCGTCGTCGCTGACGTCGAACGCCTTCCCGTTGATGCGTATCTGGTTCATGCCAGGTCCTCCGGCTTGATGCGTATGGGTAGCTCGTTGTATCGGACGCCGGTCGCGTTGAACACGGCGTTGGCTATGGCCGGCGCTATAAGCTCCAGGGCCGGCTCGCCTATGCCCTTGGCGCCCGTCAGGGAGTTGGGGTCGCTGTTCTCGACTATGACGCCGGTCATCTCCGGCATATCGGTGATGCGCGGGATCCTGTACTTGTCGAAGTTCTGGCAGACGGGCTTCCCGTCCTCGCGCGCGAAATCCTCCGTCAGCGCCATGCCGACGCCCTGCGCGACGCCGCCGTACATCTGCCCGAGCAGCATCGCCTTGTTGATCGCCTTGCCGATGTCGTGCCCCGCGACGATGTTGAGCAGCCGCACGTTTCCCGTCTTCCTGTCGACCGTCAGCTCGACGGCCTGGCAGGAGTACACGAAGGTGAAGTACGCGTCGCCCTGGCCGTTCGTGTCGTCCCAGCTGACGGGCGGCGCCTGGAAGGTGCCGAACGCGTACGGCGTGACGCGCTGCAGGAACAGCTCCCTCATCGCCTCTTCCCAGCTCAGGCTGTACTCGTAGTTGAGGCCCCATATCTTGTCGTCGTGGAACGTGACGTCCTCGGGCCTGCAGCGGAGCCGCTCGGCGAGGTGGTCGGACAGGAGCTTGCGGTACTGCCTGGCCGCGACGACGACCGACGAGCCGCCCATGATGGTGCCGCGGGTCGCGACGGTCGTGCCGGAATCGGGTATCGAGCTGGTCGAAGATCGGCGGTAGCGTATGCGCTTCAGGTCCATGCCGAGCTCGTCGGCGAGTATCAGCGTCATCGCCGACTCGGAACCCTGGCCGTTCTCGTGGATGCCCGTCTCGAGGAGTATCGAGCCGTCGTTCTGGCCGTTGAGTATGCACGAGCAGAAGTCCATGCCCTCGGCGCCCAGCGAGGCCCCTCGATAGCTGATCGCGAGGCCTATGCCGTACAGCTCGCCGGAGCCAGGCTCGCCGCCTTCGGCCTTTCCGAAGGAGCACTGCTCGTACTTCTTGCGATAGCCGATTTCATGGACGACGCGGTTCATCACGTCCTCCAGGCTGACCGTATGGCCGTCGAGCCTCTGGCCGGTAACGGTCACCGAGTCCTGCTTGACCATGTTGATGCGACGCATGCCCAGCGGGTGTATCTTGAGCCTGTGCGCGGCGATGTCCATTATCTGCTCGACCGCGAAGTTGACCTGCGGCGAACCGAAGCCGCGCATGGCCCCGGAGAAGACGTTATTAGTAGCGACGCCGTACACGTCGGCGTGTATGTTATCTATCGAATAGGGACCGAAGCACTGGGCGGTCGAGCGCCACGTCACCCAGGGCGTCACCGACAGGTAGGCGCCGGAATCGGCGTGCATCGTCGTCTTTACCGCGAGCACCCTGCCCTCGCTGGAGACGCCGACCTTGTAGCGCAGACGGTAGGGGTGGCGCTTGTACGTCTCGCGGAACGACCATTCCCGGTCGTAGCGCAACTTGACCGGCCGTCCCGTCAGCCTCGCCGCCAGCGCCGCGCGCGCGCATACGGCGGCGGCGTTGTCGTCCTTGCCGCCGAATCCGCCGCCCACCGCTATCGTATAGACCTCGACGTTCGACAACGGCTCGCCGAGCAGGGCCGCCACGAAGCGGCGCGTGCTGAACGGGTGCTGCATGCTACCGTATATCTCGACGACGCCGTCCGACCGCGGCACGCAGACCGCCGCCTCGGGCTCCATGTACGCGTGCTCTATCGCCTGGGTACGGAATTCCTCCTCCAGCACGAGCTCGCAGCCGGCGAACAGGGGTTCCGGATCGCCGTGGCGCAGGCGGTGATGGGTAACGATATTGGAATCGCCGTAGGACGGCACGACCGGCGCTCCAGGCAGGAGCGCCTCGTCGACGGTCAATACCGGCTTGATAGGCGTCGCGCTTACCTTGACCAGGGCCGCGGCGGCCTTAGCGGCCTCCCGCGTGTCGGCGACGACCAGGGCGCAGACGTCGCCACACGAGCGAACGCGTCCCGACGCTATGATCGGATAGTCTTTCTCTATCTGCCCGAAGTTCGCCTGGCCCGGAACGTCGGCCGCGGTGATGACGCGGACGCAGCCGGGATAGGCCAACGCCTCCGACGCGTCTACCAGCATATCCTTCGCGGCCACGTAGTCGGCGTATACCGGAACCGCGTGCAGCATGCCGGCGTACGATACGTCGTCGGCGTACGTGGCGCGGCCCGTCACCTTGGCTCGCGCGTCGTTCCTGAAGGCGGTATCGGGCCTCACGAGCGGGCCTCCTCTGGATGCGATCCGGCCAGCCCCAGCCTGAGGAACGCCCAGGGAGCTCCGAACGAGACCCAGGCGCCTACCAGCCCGTACCGGAGGAAGCGGAACAGCGCGTACAGGGGGGCGCCGTCCTTCGGCGCCGCCAGCTTGACGCCGAAGTAGATGACCGCCATGCCGGCGAGCCCGAGCCCGTAGCGAGCCGCCTTCTGCCCGCGCGTACCGGAGGACGCGTCGAAGCGAAGCTTGTCGAACAGGAAGGCCGCGCCTACCGCCGTGCCGAAGAATACGCCGGACAGGTTCGTGTCGCGCATGTTGAGCGCGTTCATCGTCAGGGCCAACGCGGCCGCGAGCAGGATATTAACGCGAATATTCCATGAGGCCAGCAGTCGCTCGACCCTGTCGCCCAACAGGAGGCCGGCGAGGGCGAAGCTCCAGCCGAGCGCCAGGCCGAGGAAGATGTCGGTCGGGAAATGCACGCCCAGGTACAGCCGGGTAAAGCTGATGAGCAGCGGCACGAGGATCGCCAGCGCGAGGCCCCACGGCACGCGGATCCTCGGAGCCAGCAGTCCCCAGAACGTGGAGGATCCCTGGGCGTGGCCCGACGGCAGGCCGTAGCTCGTCTCGCTCGACAGCCCGACCGACGGATCGAGGTTATACGGGCGAGGCTGGGCGAAGACGACCTTGAGCCACCCGTTCACGAAGGTCGAGAGCAGGAACACGATGCCGAAACGGGCCCCGAAACGCTCGTCCACGCACCAGAAGAGGACGGGCAGGAAGAGCATGTAGAAATATTCGGAACCCGCCAGGGTCAGGATCCTCATCGCCGAGGTCAGCCCCGGGCTCGATACGGTCTGGATGGCCCGGATGACGTCCACGCCCCAGGTAAGCACTTCGTCCATGATTGACTCCTTGAACCCGGCCCGCTAGGCCGATCGGGGTAACAACGCCGCGCCCTCCGCGAGGAGGCGCCTGAAGTCCTGCTCGGGCACCGGCTTCGAGAACAGATATCCCTGGAACTGGTCGCAGAAGATGGTACGATGATGGCCGCCCTCCTGTCGGAGGGCAACGGGTCGATGAACGACTTGTCCATCTTGATGGTATCCACCGGGTAGTCCTTGAGCTTCGAGAACGAAGAGTATCCGGTACCGAAGTCGTCTATGGAGATGGCGGCGCCGAGGTCCTTGAGCTCGAGGAGCTTACGTATGCTCTCGCGCTCGTTGGTCATGATGCCGCTCTCGGTTATCTCGAATTCGAGGCGCCTGGGATCGACGCCGGTAGACTGGATTATCGCCGCTATATCGTCGACGAGGAACTCCTGGCCGAATTGGCGCGGGGACAGGTTGATCGATATCGGTATCTCGGGCAGGCCCTGGGCGCTCCATTCGGCCGCGAGCTCGCAGGTCTTGAGTATGATCATGGAGCCTATACGGTCTATGTTGCCCGAGCGCTCGGCGACGTCTATGAACGCGGCGGGCCCCTTGATGTCGCCGTTGGCCAGCCGCCACCTGACGAGCGCCTCGGCGCCTACGATGAAGCCCGAGCGGTCGACCTTGGGCTGGAAGAACGGCTCGAAGCGACGCTCCCCTATCGCCCGCCCCAGGTCGCTCTCGATCCGCTGCCTCTCCAGGATCTCCCCGTTGAGCCGGGCGTCGAACAGGCGATACCCGTCGCGGCCGGACTCCTTGGCCATGTACAGCGCCGTCTCGGCGTTGCGTACGAGCTCGGCGGAGTCCTTGCCGTCGTTCGGGTAGAAGGCGACGCCCATCGACGCCGACAGGTTGAGCTGCTGGCCGAGGCCGATATTGACGGGGTCTACGAAAGCGGTGCGCGCCTTGGCGATGATCTCCTTGATGTGATCCTGGGACTTGATGTCCGGGAACAGCGCGAAGAATTTATCCCCGCGGTAGCGGGATACGAAATCGTCGTCCCTGAACGAGCCGCGGAGCGCGGCGGCCACGCTCTTCAGGACCTCGTCGCCCGTCTTCGTGCCGTACATGTCGTTGACGACCTTGAACCGGTCGAGGCCCAGGGCCATCACGCCGAAGATGCGCCCGCGGTTCGTCGCTATCGTGATGTTGCGCTCGACTTCGCGTATGAAGGATTCGCGGTTGGGAAGCGTCGTAAGCGGGTCGAAGTACTCGTAGAAGAGCGCGCGCTCCTCGGCCTTCTTCTGCCTGGAGACGTCGCGCAACGTCATGATTACGCCGACGATATCGGGATTATGGAGATAGTTCGATACCGAGGCCTCTACCGGCAATTCCTGGCCGTCGGAGCGGAGGATAGAGAAGCTGGCGGTGAAGGTGGGGTGCTCGGCGACCAGGTTGGAGGAAAACATGGCGCGCTGCTCGATGGAGAAGCCCTCGCCCAGCAACGAGAAGAAATCCATGCCTTCTACTTCTTCCGGCGCGTACCCGAGCAGCGACCTGGCGCTCGGGCCGCAGAAGCGGACCCAGCCGTCGGCCTCCAGGATCATCACGACGTCCGACGCGTGCTGGACGAGCCCCCTGAACAGTGCCTCGTAGCGGCGGGCGGAATTACGCTCGGAGGACGAAGGCAGACGATCCGGCGGAGCGGGCTCTACGGGCGGGATGAATTCCAGCAATTCGGCGTTAGCCGCTTCTTCGAGAATCTCTGGCGCGCCGCGGATATCTTCGCCCGCGGCGCGGGCGGCCTTGCCGTTCATTGCGATAGTGTAACCGGGAGCGCCTGCAGGAGCAAGCGGAAAAGGGTCGCCGACGACGTCATCCCGTAAGGTCGCCTTGACGCGCCGTCCGGGACCGTAGTACAAAAGGCCGACGCTTTCATCGCCGGCATGGTGAAATGGCATACACGGCAGACTCAAAATCTGCTGCCCGCGAGGGCGTGAGGGTTCGAGCCCCTCTGCCGGTACTATAACGACGGGGGCGCCCATGGATTGCAGACCCGCTTGCGGCGCCTGTTGCGAGGCGCCGTCCATATCGTCTCCACTCCCCGGTCATCCAGGCGGCAAGCCGTCCGGCCTTCGATGCCCCTACCTCGACGAACGGTACCGCTGCGTCCTGTACGGTCGCCCCGAACGCCCCGCCATATGTTCCGCTTTACGTCCCGAGCCGTCGATGTGCGGCTCGTCGCGGGCCCAGGCGCTGGCATACCTGGCTTTATTGGAGCGCGAAACCGCTCCATAGTCTATACTACCGGCAGAATCATTCGAGGAGGGCTTTCATGGATACAGTAGCGTCGTGGAGAAACGATACGATCGGCGAATCGACCGCTAGGTCGCTCAAGAAGAACGGGTTCGACGCCGTCTACGTCAAGACGGGCGCCGAGGCGGCGGAACTCGTGTCCAAGCATCTCAAGAAGGGCGCGACCGTCGGGTTCGGAGGCTCTATGACGGTCAAGGGCCTGGGTATCCAGGAGAAGGCCGCGGCAGCCGGGTGCGAGGTGCTGGACCATAACGTACCCGGGCTCGCGCCGGAGGCCAAGACCAAGATACTCAAGCGGCAGCTGACCTGCGACCTGTTCGTGTCGAGCTCCAACGCGATCACGCTCGAAGGCGAGATCGTCAACGTAGACGGCACGGGCAACCGGGTCGCCGCGCTCAGCTTCGGCCCGACGAAGACCGTCGTGGTCGTAGGCGTCAACAAGATCGTGCGAGACCTCGACGAGGCCTTCGCGCGCGTCGAGTCGTACGCGGCCCCCATGAACAACAAGCGCCTGGACAGGCCCAACCCCTGCGTCAAGGCCGGCGTCTGCATGGACTGCGACGGCGATACGCGTATCTGCCGCATCTACCAGATACTGCGCAAGCGGCCCGGCGGCACCGACTTCACGGTGATCATCGTCGGCGAGGAGATGGGCTACTAGTACCGAGTCATCAGTCGAGTATTCCCTTGGTGGGGGCCGACGCCGACGCGGCCTCGGCCCCGCCTCCCGGCGCCCCGAACGGAAGCATCCTGCGATCGGGGCCCGTCCGGATGGTCGGAAGATCGTCGTACCTTCCGGAGTTGTTCCAGTAGAGAAGCCCCTCGTTGGACGCGTCGCGGACGCCGTCCACCTCCAGCGCCACGTAGGCGGGCGAATAGTACTCGCGGTCGTAGCGGACGTTCAGGTAAAACGCCTGGACATAAGGCCTGACGACTACCCGTTTCCTGGAAATATACGAATTCCGTAGCGTCCCCAGGCGGTAGATACGGTAAGGCCGTCGTTCGGCCGGCGCGAAACCCATAAAACCCTGCTCGAAGTGCGACGGATAGAACATCGGGCATATCGCGTCGACGTAGCGCGCTAGTAGCTCCACGTCCTGGCCCGTCCTGACGCCCGAACGGTACCAGCCGTTGGCGCCGTAGATATCGATACTGATGGGCGCGGCTATATTGGCGCGCGCGTACGACAGGAACGACATCAGCGCGCTCTCCATGTCCATGCCGGCGTCCTTCCAGCGATAGCGGGCGTCGTCGAGGTTGGCCCCGTCGGTCGGGAAGCGTATATAGTCGAACTGCACCTCGTCGAAGCCCCTGGCGATTATCTCCCTGGCTATCGCGACGTTGTATTCCCAGACCTTCTCGCAATACGGATCGACCCAGTACTCGCCGTTAAGCTTGCGCCGCGTGACGCTGACCGTAGCCGGGGCCGCGGCCGACGGCGGGGCGCCGGGCGGTACGGGCACGGGCTCCTCGACGGTCTCCGTCTCATAGCCGCGCCAGGGGCCGCCTTCCCTACCGTCCCAGACCGCGTACGCGCCGCCTAAGTGCTCGTACAGGCGCTGATCCTTGAACACGACGATCCTGGCGACCAGGTACCGGCCCTTGGCCTTCATCTCCTTGACGTACGCCTCGACGTCGAGCGGGTTTACCGTCCGTCCGATCGCCTTGACCAGCGGATCCTTCGGCTCGAAGCGTAGCCTGCCATGATCGTCCTTCAGGTCTACGACGACCGTATCGAGCCCGCGTTCGGTCAGTAGCGCGTCGTACTTGGCCCGGCTGTCCGGGTCGACCATGAAGCCGGTCTGCAAGTATATGCCGTGCCTGCCGTCCGCGGCCGCGCGGTATGGCTTGTCGCTCCGGAACGACGCGAGCCACAGCTCGCACAGATTGAGAGCCGGGGTCGACGCCGAGGCGGGTACGTAGAGCGCCTCGAGCTGGGTGCCTACGAGCGCGGCCGCGGCCGTCACGGCCTTCGTCTCGGCCGCCGCGACCGAGACCGAGCCCCTGTCGGTATCCAGGCGCATCACGGCGCCGTCGGTGACGAACAAGAGCCCTCCCGCCCGGGGCGACAGAGAGTCGAACGACGCGAATTCCTCGGATCCCCTGTACTGCGCGCGAAATACCCTCGTCTCGAAATTGTAGCGATAGAGCCGCGGGAGGAAGGAATTAGCCGCCCATACGGCGGGACCGTCGGCGCGCGCCTCGACGACGATGTCCGACACCTCGTCGGCGCTGGCGGCCGGGTCGCTCCGGCCCAGGTCGCCGCCGATCTCGAGCCACGCGCCGGCGCCGGCCTTCACGAACGGCCCCTTGATCGCGTGCGACGCGAATACGAGCAGCTCGGGCCGGCTGGTAACGGCTACCGCCTTCATGCCCGGCTGCGTAGCCGGAGACGGTATGGACTCCCAGCTCAGCCCGGAGTCCCGGGTCAGGAAGACCCGGTCCTTGGTGCACGCGACCAGAGTCGCCGAGTCGTAGGGGTCGGCCTCCAGGTCCTTCAGCTCCTGTACCTCTATCACGAAGCCCTTTATCCCGCCCGCGTACGTCTTTACCGTCTTGACGGGAATACCCGCGTTGCGTTCCTGGAACGATACGAGGTCGCGGCTCTGAAGCACGCCGCGGCTCGTCAGGAAGAAGTAGTCGTCGCCCGCCCTGACTATCTTGCGGACCTCCGTCCCGGCGAGCAGGCGCACGGAACGGGCAGCGCCGTCCATGCGATACAGGCCGTCGGAAGCGCCTACGAGGGTCTGGGACTGGACGGAGGCGACCAGCGAGAGGAGGAGCGGGATCAGGATGCGCGGCGCGGACGATCGCATGGGGCATTCTCCGTGAACGTAGTGATCGAGGCCCTGGGCACTCCCCGCGATACTACAAAAAACCGGCGGGCGTGGATAGGGCGAATACGCGGATCCGGTTCTCGGCGCCGATGCGCATCACCGCTTCCCCGGTCGACTCGTCGGGTAGCCTACGGCGCTTGAGGTCGGTCGCGAAGCTCCCCATGGAGAAATGATTGAAGCCGTAGACCTCGGACATCCCTGCCTCGTCGCCCTCGTACGCTTCCGCCAGCGCGTTCATCCATGGCTGGAAAATACCCTTGGGCCGTAGTTCCGACAGGCCCATTACCCACACGCGGGCGCCGAAGCAGGCCTGGAGCGCCGGAACCATGGAAGCCATGAAACGCTGGCTCTCGTCGATGACGGCCCGGGCTTCGGGATACATGCGGCCGAGCGTCCGCAATTGGGCCGTCTTCGGGGTGTGCACGGGCGTCTTGTTGATTATGGCGACCTCCCGACGGAAGTCAACGCCCAGTTCCCGCGCGAAGAATCGTTCGGCGACCATCCCGGAACGGCCGACCAGGTAGCGGTTCATGGCGGCTTCCTGCTCTCGCTTGCCGGGATTGTCCGCGACGACTACCCATGCGATGCGCGACTCGGGAACGATATCGTCGAGGGCGCGGTTATAGACGATAGGCGTTTCGATATCGTAGCCATCCTCGCCCCGATCGGCCGCGAGACGTCGCTGGGCGTCGGCGAGCCCGGGCAGAGCGACCGACCATCCTGCCGTCCTGTCCCGGAACTCATCCCGAATCGCCTTGTACCGGGAGAATGCTTTTGGGGTCATGGGATCGCGCCTTTCTTCCGGGGCCGGGCCCGCGGGACACGGCAGTATAACCTCGCCCGATGCAAGGGGAAAGACCGCGTACGCTTGACAAGCGTCTCGGCAAGGATGAAAGTCGACCCGAGGCCTGATCGTCGGCCGCACATGGAGGAAAGCGATGTTCATGAAGTGGATAGCGCGAGCGCTCGCGGCGTTGAATTCGAATGCAAAGAAGGAGCAGATAGCCGCCGGAATCGCCTGCGGAGTCCTGCTGGCCTTGGTGCCCTCCGGCAACCTCCTCTGGATATTCCTTTTCGGCCTGTTCTTCTTCTTCAAGATCCACTACGGACTGCAGATTATAGCGCTGGCCGCATGCAAGCTGGCGGCGCCCCTGTTCGCGTCCGGACTCGACGCCCTGGGTTGGGCCGTATTGCATTCGGATCCGCTTCAGCCGTTTTTCGTCGCGCTCGCCGACGCGCCGATCGCTCCGCTTACCAGGTTCAACAACACCGTGGTCATGGGAGGCCTCGTAGCCGGGATAGCGCTCTGGCTACCGCTATTCTTCGCGTTCCGCGCGCTCGTCGCGCTGTATCGCGCCAGGCTCGCCCCGAGGATCGCGGGCAGCAAGGCATACGGGGCCTTCATGAAGATCCCTCTCGTGGCAAGGCTGTCCAAGGCCACGTCGGCGGTCACCAAGCTACGAGGAGCCCTGGAATGAAAATACCGTCGTCTATCAAGAAACCGATATCCGCGAAGGCCTTCGAGAAGAAATTCGCCGGCATGCTGGAGCAGGACAAGGATATAGCCTTCTTCCGTTCCTGCTTCGAGGAACAGGATGGAAAGTTACTGGTCAAAGCCAGTCTCGACGACAAGGCGGCGAAGAGGCTCAAGGGGCTGGTCAAGGCGATAAAGGCCAACCGCGGCGTCTTCAAGGCCGGCCCGACGATAGCGCTCGTGCTTATAGGCGGCGGCGCCGTCGTATTCGGCCTGTTCTTCATGAATCCGACGTTGGAAAAAGCGGCGGAAGCGGGCCTTTCAACCGCGTTCGGCGCCAAGGCCGAGATCGATACGCTACGGTTCTCGCCGTTCGGCATGAGGATCTCGGTCGCCGGCCTGGCTATCGCCGACCGCGACGAGCCGATGACCAACTTGGTGGAGACGGGTCGCCTGGAACTGAGGTTGAATCCCGCGGCGGCCCTACGCGGCACGGTGTATATAGAGGAAGCCTCGGCGGAATCGCTGGCCGCAGGCACGGCCCGAGCCACGTCGGGCGCCCTGCCCGGAGCGCCCGTCCGCGAGAAGGCGGCCAGGGCCGAGGAAGAAGCCGCGCCGCCAATGGTGGATCTGAAGGCCTTCGACGCGAAGGCTCTATTACAACGGGAGAAGTCAAGGCTGTCGTCCACCGCCGCGTACGAGGAGGCGGGCAGGGCCTACGACGAAGCGAGCGAGCGATGGAAGGCGAGGGCCGCATCGTCAGGCGCCGCCGTCGACGGTC
The DNA here is from genome assembly GCA_002839315.1 of Spirochaetae bacterium HGW-Spirochaetae-3. GTDB lineage: Bacteria > Spirochaetota > Spirochaetia > Treponematales > UBA12059 > SZUA-370. Next base: position 16,888 of record PGXV01000007.1, on the reverse strand, counting down.
TGGAGGCTTCGACCCGTACGGTATTGGCGATAGACGCCAAGAAGCTCACTACGCCCGACGCCATCGCGAAGGCTATTTCGAGCGTAAAGACCGCGATGGCATCCGTGCAGACGGTCTCCAAGGAGGCTGAGGCTATCCAGGCGGGCCTCAAGGCCGATATGGATAACGTCGCGAGGCTTGAAAAAGCCGCCGAATCCGCCGTTGCCGACGATACGGCCTACCTCAAGTCACTCGTAGACCCGTCCAGCGGCGCCGCGATGGCCGCCCTTGAGCCGTCCGTGCGCGAGATACTCTCCGACAAGGCGGAACGCTACCTCTATTATGCAGGCAGGGCGTTCGAAATACTCCGCAAGGTAAGGACTGCCGACGCCGCCGGAAAAGAGAAAGACGCACCGAAGCCCCCGGAGTATCGCGGTCGTAACGTTCGATTCCCGTCTGCCGCCTATCCAGGATTCCGCCTCGGGCTCCTGCGATCCACGTTCGCCGCGGGAGGAACCGACTGGGCCTTCGAGCTACGGGAATTATCCACGGAGCCGGGACTCGTCGCCGAGCCCGCCTCCCTGTCGCTGTCGGCGACGAAGGGCGGATCCAGCGTAGGCGTAGACGCCGTGGTCGACCTGCGCGAAGCGGACGAGGCCTCCTGGAACGCGGAGCTAAAGGGCTCCGGACTGGCGCTGGACCTGGGCGACGCCTTGGCGGACGTCGGGCTCGGCTCTTTCAGCGCCGACCTGGCGGGCTCGGGAGCCGCGCGCGGCTCCGACGGCGGAAACGCGAGGCTCGCCCTGGACCTGCGCCTTACGAAGGCCCGAGTCGGCTCCCCTTCCGGTACCTTCGGGACGGCGCTCGCCGAAGCGGTATCCGGCGTCGACACGATAGAAGCGAGCATAGCGTACGAGAAGACGACCGGCGGGGACGATAGCTTCGGGCTTAGGACGAACCTGGACGACATCGTAGGAAACGCCTTGTCGTCGATCGCCAAGCGCTATGCGGACAAGGCGCTCGGCGACGTAGAAGCGGCCATGCGCGGGTACGCCGCCGACGAGCTGGACGGTAAGCTCTCCTCGAAGGAAGGACTCGACGATATGTTCTCCGCGGCGAAGGGCGACAAAACGAAGGCGGACGGAATACAGGGAAGGCTCGACCAGAAGCTCAAGGCGCTCGAGGACAGGGCCAAGTCGATCGGAGCGGGCGCGCTACAGGGAATAGCTCCCGGCCTCCCGTCCAGCCTAAGACCATGATTCGGCGAAGACCGTAGCCCTTGCGCGGCGTTCCGTGCTATCCTTCGTCACACCAGAACGTCAAGGACGAGCAATGTCCAGGATAATAGTATTCGTTAATCAAAAAGGCGGCGTCGGCAAGACGACGACCGTAATCAACCTCGGAGCCTACCTCGCCCGCTCGGGCAAGCGCGTCCTTCTCGTCGACTTCGACCCGCAGGCCAACCTGACGAGCGGCGTCGGCGGCGAGAAGAAGGCCAAGGGAGCCTACGAGGTCATATCGGGCGCGGCTACGATGCGCGACGTGATAAAGCCGACGGCCGTCGAGGGTCTCTTCCTCACGCCGTCGTCCATAGCGCTGTCCGGCGCGACCGTCGAGCTCGTCGACAAGGAAGGCCGCGACGATTACCTGAAAGACGCGCTCGCGGCGGTCAAGGACGAGTATGATTTCGTGCTCATCGATTGCCCTCCCTCGCTCGGCGTGTTGACGCTCAACGGGCTATCGGCGGCCGACGAGGTGCTGATCCCGCTGCAATGCGAGTATTTCGCCCTCGAGGGCCTGTCCCTGATACTGCAGACGATACAGCTCGTCCAGAAGGGCATGAATACGAGGCTCAAGATCTCCGGCATCCTGTTCACCATGTACGACTCCAGGACCAGGCTGGCCCAGGACGTCGTCCAGCAGGTTTCCGGATATTTCGGCGAGAGGGTTTTCTCGACGATCATACCGCGCAACATCAGGCTATCCGAGGCGCCGTCGCACGGCGTCCCCGTCTGCCTGTACGACCCCAACTGCATCGGCGCCAAGAGCTACGAGAAATTGGCCGCGGAGGTCATCGCCCGTGGCTAAGTACGGATTGGGCAAGGGCCTCGAATCGCTTATACCGGAAAGCGCCCCCGCCTCCGGGTCGGGCGTCCCCGGCATCCTGATGGTGCCCGTGGCGCGGGTTTCCCCCGGCGCGGACCAGCCGCGCAAGCGCTTCGACGACCAGTCGATAGCGGAACTCGCGGAATCCATAAAGCGCCACGGCGTCATCCAGCCGCTCGTCGTCGAGGACGACGGATCCGGCGGCTACCGCATCATCGCGGGGGAACGGCGCTGGCGAGCCGCGGCCGTCGCCGGGCTGTCAGAGGTGCCGGCGATACTCAAGGGATACGGCCGCGAGGAGCGGATGGAGATAGCCCTCGTCGAGAACGTCCAGCGCGAGGACCTGAATCCGATAGACGAGGCGGAGGCCTACCGCCAGCTGATGGAGGCGACCGGCCTGACGCAGGACCAGGTCGCCGAGCGCGTCGGCAAGAGCCGCCCCGCCGTAGCTAACGCGCTCAGGCTGCTCGGCCTGCCCAACGACGCGATGGAAGCCCTGCGTTCGGGAGCCATAAGCGCGGGCCATGCGCGAGCCATCCTGTCCGCGGTCAACCCGGCGGACAGGCATATCCTGCTGGCCCGCGCCGTCGACGACGGCATCTCGGTGCGCGAGGCCGAGGCGCTCGCGGCATCGTTCAACAAGGGCGGCCGAGGCGCGATTCCCAAGCCCGCCAAGCGCGACGAACCCCGGCGGATCGACCCGGACCTCGCCGTCATCGAGCAGGGTCTCATCGGCCGGCTCGGCACCAAGGTCGCCATCAAGGGCGACTCCTCCCGCGGCGCCATCACGATAGAGTACTTCTCCATGGACGACCTCGATCGGGTCTACGGTATCATAGCCGGCTCCGGTTCCTGATGAAGAGGAACGCCATGGTCGCGGCCGCGTTCCTCACGGCTATCATCGTCATGCCTGCGTCGGCAAACCCGGGCGCCAAGAGTCCGGCGCCGGAAGCGTCCGCTGAACGGCTCTACGGTATCCCCGAGGGCGTCGACCTGAAGAGAATCGTAGGGAAACCGCGTCTCGTCAGTACCGATTACTTCGTTTTCAGGGATGCCGCGTCGGACGAGCGCCGACTCGGCGGCTACGTCGATATCGTCGCCGTCTACGATATCCCGATGGAGTACTTCCTCGAAGCGTCGGACGACTTCGCGTCCTACCCCTCGTTCGTACCGTATATAATCGAGGCTACGATACTATCAAAAAGCGATTCCACGAGCCGTATCAGGTACCATTCGGGCATTAAATTCCTCGGAATATCGGTTTCTTACGATTCTATCTTCGAAGCTACCGTCGAACTGGCCCCGGATGGTAGCGCCATGGTCGGATCCAGGCTCGTCGAGAGCCTGGACGACGCCGAATACGAGCACTACACGTCGACGTACCTGTGCCCCGTCACGATAGAGGGAAAGACGATGACATTCGTCCGGTATTTCAACCGGCCGGGCATTAAGCGCCCGTCCCTGGGCATGCTCCAGGTGCTCAACGTATTCGCGTCGGGCGAAGGCAAGCGCCAGGTCGAGGCCTTCGCCGACGAGGCAGCCAGGCGCGCCGCGTCTCGATAGATAGGCTACGCCGCGAGCACGCGGTGTAGCCCAAGCGGGCTCGTTTCGTATAGAGTGCTTAACCGGATATGGAACACTACGACGTCGTCATCATCGGTACGGGCCCGGCGGGCCTCGGAGCCGCCTTCGCGCTACTGGATGCGCGGCCCGGCCTCCGCATCGCGCTTATCGACCGCAATCAATACTCCTCGGGCGGCCTCCGTAACGACTGCAAGATGAACTTCAGCTGGCCCGTCGGGTTCCCGGAGGACGACTGGGACAAGGCGGTCGCGGAACGCTACCTTGAACGGGTAGAGCGCTTCCTGGCGCCAAATATACTCGAGCGTAAAAGCGTTGACATGTACGCCCACAGGGCCGAGCGCCTCGGCGCCCGCCTCCTCGAGATACGCCAGGCCCACCTCGGTACCGACGGCGGGCTCGCCCTGATAAAGCGCCTCGTCGCGGAGCTTTCGGATCGCGGCGCCTCGCCGTCCCTCGGAGAGACCGTCGTCTCTATACACGCGGAACGAGGCGTCATGGCCACCGACAAGCGCGAGCTGTCGTTCGGCGCCGCCCTCGTCGCGCCGGGCCGGGCCGGGTTCTCGTTCCTGCAGGACGTCATGCGGGCCAACGGCGTCGCGTTCGTCGATAACGTCGTAGACGTCGGCGTCCGCGTCGAGCTACGGGAAGACCGCTACCCCATCGTCCATGACTATTACGACCCAAAATTCCTCTTCCCGAAGAAGGTCAGGACGTTCTGCACCAATTCCCGCGCGGCCCACGTCGTCCAGGAGAAGTACGAGGACGACGCGGGAGTCTGGTATTCGGTCAACGGCCACGCCTGGTCCGCCGACCGGCCGGCCAACGGGCTGGCCAACTTCGCGATGCTCAAGACGATAGCGCTGACCGAGCCCCTGGCCTCGGGACAGGACTACGCCCGCGCGCTCGGGGCACAGGCGATGCTCCTCGGGGGCGGCCATCCCATCATGCAGCGCATCGGCGACTTCAGGCTCGGCAAGCGATCGACCCGCGACGCCTTCACGGGCGACCTCTACGATTTCGCTCCTACCCTCGCCTCCTGCACGCCGGGCGACCTCGGGCTCGCGGTGCCGGCCAAGGTGATGCGTGCCCTGTGGAACGCGCTCAAGTCGCTCGACACGATCGTGCCCGGCATCCTGCACCCGAGCACCGTCCTCTACTACCCGGAGATCAAGACCTACGCCAACAAGCCGGTATTCCTCGACCCCGCATCCTTCCGCGCGGCGCCCCGCCTCTACCTCGCCGGCGACGGGGCCGGCACGAGCCGCGGCATCACGGCGGCCTGGGCCTCCGGGATGCGGGTCGCGGACGGCATAATGGACGAACTCGGCCTTCATCCTTGACTGTAGCCAGTAAAAAAGTTACTGTTCGACGTTACGAGATATAATGAGCATCGGCGTCGGTATCGCCGGCGCGCCGTCATCCCCTTCCGATAAGGAGCCCCTAATGAGCATCATCGAATACGTAGAAGCCCGCGAAATCCTCGATTCCCGCGGAAACCCCACTATAGAAGTCGACGTCGTCCTCGAGGACGGCACGCTCGGCCGCGCGGCCGTCCCGTCGGGCGCCAGCACCGGCGAGTACGAGGCCGTCGAGCTCCGCGACGGCGACAAGAAGCGCTATCTCGGCAAGGGCGTCCTAAAGGCCGTCGAGAACGTCAACAACATCATCTCCGGCGAGATATGCGGCCTCGACTGCACCGAGCAGGTGGACATCGACCGGACGATGATCGACCTCGACGGCACCGAGAACAAGGGCAAGCTCGGCGCCAACGCCATCCTCGGCGTATCCATGGCCGTAGCCAGGGCGGCCGCCGATTACCTCGACGTACCCCTGTACAAGTACCTGGGCGGAGCCCATACCACGCTTCTGCCCGTGCCGATGTCGAACATCATCAACGGCGGCAAGCACGCCGACAACAAGATCGACCTGCAGGAATTCATGATCATGCCGGTCGGCGCGGAGAGCTTCCGCGAGGCCGTCCGGATGAACACCGAGGTATTCCACAACCTCAAGAGCCTCCTCAAGGCCGACGGCCACAACACGTCGGTCGGCGACGAGGGCGGCTTCGCCCCGAACCTCGGCAACGAGGACGCGCTCGACTTCATCATGAAGGCCATCGAGAAGGCCGGCTACAAGCCCGGCGAGCAGATCGCCATAGCGCTCGACTGCGCCAGCTCGGAGCTCTTCGACGAGGGCGACCGCAAGGGCTACAAGTTCTGGAAATCCAACCCCGGCAAGCTCTTCAGCGCCGACGAGATGATAGAGCTCTACACCAAGTGGGTGAACAAGTACCCGATCGTCTCGATAGAGGACGGCCTCGACCAGAACGACTGGGAAGGCTACGTGAAGCTGACGAAGGCCCTCGGCGGCAGGATCCAGATCATGGGCGACGACTTCTTCGTCACCAACACCAAGCGCCTGGAGAAGGGCATCGCGATGGGCGCGTGCAACTCCATCCTTATCAAGCTCAACCAGATCGGCACCGTCACCGAGACCATCGAAGCCATCAACATGGCCAAGAAGGCCGGCTACACCGCCGTCGTGTCCCACCGCTCCGGCGAGACCGAGGATACCTTCATCGCCGACCTCACCGTCGCCCTCGAGACCGGCCAGATCAAGACCGGCTCGATGTCTCGCACCGACCGCATCTGCAAGTACAACCAGCTGATGCGCATCGAGGACGCCATGGAAGGCATCGCGGAGTATCCCGGCCAGAAGGCGTTCTACAACATAAAGAAGTAGAATAACGCTGCGCGTAATGCGATCCGGGGCCGTCTCCTTCACGGGGGGGCGGCCCTCGGTTCGTACGGGCGCGTTACCTCGCCGTGCCGTCGGATGCGGGGCGGCTACTCGCTGCTCGAGAAGAGAGAGGACCTATGATAGACGTCGAAGAACTCGATTACGACCGCCTCGACGATCTCTTATCGATGCTACGCGAGCGAGCCGCGTGGCTGGAGGCCAAGGGCATGGCCATGTGGGACCCCACGTACTTGGAGCGAGACGCTTTCGTCGCCCGCTACGGAGATCCGGCCTGCTTCGTCTTCCGTGACGGCGACGAGGCCGTTGGCGGATTCATCCTGGTCGACCGCGACGAAGCCTGGCAGGAACGCGGCGGCGAGGACGCGTGTTACGTGCACAAGCTCGTCGTCAGGCCGCGGTTCGCCGGCAGGGGCTACGCCGAGGAGGCCCTGGGATGGATACTCGACTTCGCCGAGGCCCGCGGCATAGACGCCGTACGGCTCGATTACTACGCCGACAGGCCCTACCTCGCGCGACTCTACGCGGCCTGCGGATTCGCGGCCCTTCCCGACCGCGTCATGCCGGACGGTACGCGTATTACGCCGGCCGAGGCGCGCCTGCCCCGGGACCGCTAGACTAGTACGGAGGCCCCGATGCGCATCATACGCCGTTTCCTGGTAGCGTTGCACCTTCTCGTCGGCGTCGGCGCCATGGCCGGAGGCCTGGCGGCGATACTCGACCCGACCAGCCCATTGGGTATGCCCGCGGACGCCCTGGTCAACGCGCCGTTCGATACGTACCTGATCCCGGGGCTGCTTCTATTCGGGCTCATAGGGTTAGGCAATATCACGGTCGCCGCCCTGACGCCTCTCAAGCGGCGTTGGCTCGGCTACGCCAGCGGAGCCATGGGTTGCGTCCTGATGGGCTGGATACTAGTCCAGTGCGTCATGCTGGAGGCCGTCGTGGCGCTGCACGTCATCTTCTTCTGCCTGGGTGCCGTACAGGGTTGCCTCGCGCTGGCGCTGCTCGCGTTCGAGGGGCTATGGCCCGGGACCTGGGCCGCCCGCGCGCTGGCCAGGCTCCGCTAGCCTATCCGGGCCGTCGCCTCTATCCTGTCGACGATGGCCTTGACGCTCAGGTCTATCCTCGACCCCTCGGTATAGTCGGCCGGAGCTATCAGGTTGGCGCGGCCTTCCTCGAGAAGCCGCTCCGTAAGCGCCCTCGAGGCCGGCTTACGGGGAGGGTATACCGCTATCGCGTACCCCCCCTCCTTCTTCACGAGCCTGAAACATGGAATATCCGTCTCCCCGTCGCCTATATAGACCATATTCGTGAAAGGCAGCGGGCGATCGCCCTTGGGGACGTACTTGTTTATTCGCGTATTGTCGTATACCTCGAGGCTACCCTTGTTTATCCTGAAGAGGAACTGGGTCTTCGTCGTGTAGTTTATGGCGAGCGCCGGCCACACGGCGACGTCGTTCTCGTCGTACATGAAACCGGACGCGTATATCCTCTTGAACTCGCCGGCGATGGCGGTGCCCTCGATCATCTCGCGCAGGCCCGACGATATGATGTAATGCTCCACGAGCACGCCGCGCTCGTGGGCGTACGCGTCGATACGAGAGAACCACGCCTCGACGCCCGGGAAGAACGTTATCGTCGACCCGAAGGCGCGGAACGAGTCGCGGGTGACCCTCACCTCCGCCTCCTCGGCCTTCCTGAGCATCAGCCTCATATAGGCGAGGATCGTGTCCGCGTCGCTCTTCTCCGCGAGCGCGAACGACGCCTCCCAGAAATCCTTCGGTGAAACGCCTACCGAAGGAATGAAGTCGTACTCCTGCATATTGCCCGGAGCCAGGGTACCGTCGAAATCGTAGCAGATCGCCATCGGTATCATCGCTCTACTATACATCATGCTAGTATTCGCTACAGACTAATAAAAGAGGTATCGATGACCATAATCGCCTGCCTGTACGCCGCTCTCGGAATAAGCCGATGCCGATTCGTCATAGGTTACCGAGCCCGGTCTCGCCATGGATCTTGTACATCGATCCGTCGCGGTCCACGTAGAGCTTCCGATCGGGTAAGTACTCGGGCAGGAACTCGAGGAGGAGGTCGCGGACGGATTCTTCAATCTCTTCGCGCTTCCTGGCGGGCACGGCGTCCTCGGTCGCGAGTATGATCTCGACCAAGTATCCCCGGCCGTGCTCGCTACCGTAGCCCGGGGTAAAGAACACGCCGACGTTGAATAAGCCGTCGGCCTCCGGATTGGCGGTCGAGCCGCGCTCCGGCCTATTGCGCCTGAGCTTCCACGATCCGCCGTACCTATCCTCGAGGATGCGGTCGATACGGTCGAACATAGACTTGAGACAGTCGTCCCATTCCTTCATCTTAGGATGGTACATCGTTCTCCTCCGCCGGTCCGGGCCGGCGCGTCGCCATGCCGTAAGTCTCGCCCGGACGACCTCCTTCGGTCAACGGCCCCGGACGTAGAACCCGATCGGCCGGCTTGACCCTATCGGCCGGTAGCGCCATCCTGTCGGCCATGACCATACTGCCCGGCCTTACCAGTACCAGGAAGGAGCGGATCCCGGCGTTCATAGACGCGCTTCGGCGCTCGGACGTCCGCATGATAGCGCTATTCCCTACCTGCCTCTCGTCGAACGAGCGAAAGGCGCTCTATAACGAACTTGAGGCTATCCCAGGCCTCCGTATACCTCACGTACACCTGCGATCCGACTGCGGCCCCGACGAGCTCTCGTACCTGTCCGATCGTTTCGGGACCGAGGCCTTTAACATACATCCCCGTGCGAGCGTCCATGCGTTCGGGCCGTTGCCTCCGGCTTTCGCGCGGAGGATCTTCATAGAAAACGTGGAGCAGCCACCGGAAGACGCGGAACTGAAAGGCGACGGTTGCCTTGCGCCAGGAGGCCTGTGCCCGGATTATTCCCATCTCGAGAACGCGCGGCTCCACGGCATGACGGAGTACGTTCGGGTTTTCTCCGCGCAACTCATGCGCTTCCCCGTCGGCTGTTGCCACCTGTCCGCCATACGGATAGGCGTACCCAACCACTGGGCGGGGATGTGGGATCACCACGAATTCGCCGACCCGTCGGACCTGGACTACCTGGCAGCGTACCGATGGAGCATGCCGAGCGGCTGGGCCTCGCTGGAGCTGGAGAACGGCCTGGCTGAACAGCTGCTGGCCAGGGAACGACTGGAACGGCTGTTCTCAGCGCGGCTCGCGCCGATCACCGGGACCGCATAGCGACGATCGTCCTGCGCACCTCCGCCCAGAGCGCGGTTTCCGTAAAAGGCTTGGAGAGGAATCCGTCCATTCCCGCCTTGGCGCAGGCTTCCTTGTCCTCCGCGTAGGCATGGGCGGTCAGCGCGATTATCGGGACGCGCGCCCTTCCGCCCTCGGCTTCCATCTCGCGTATCCTGCGCGTCGCCTCCAGGCCGTCCATCTGCGGCATACTGACGTCCATCAGGATGAAGTCCCAATCCCCCGAGACCGCGGCGTTCAAGGCCGCCTCGCCGGTCGCGGCGGTCGAGACCTCGTACGAGGCGGCCTCGAGGATGCGTTTCAGGTAGAGACGGTTGATGGCCTCGTCCTCGGCGACGATAGCCCGGCCGCCTTTCCGTTCCGGGGGAGCGGCGACCTCGGTCACTATCGGGGCAGCTTCCGCGGGTCCCTCCGCGGGAGGCGCGGCCGCGAGGGGAAGGCTGACCTCGAAATGAGTGCCGATCGACGGATTCGTCTCGAAGTGAATCGATCCATGGAGCGCGTCGACGATCGACTTGACGATGCTCAAGCCGAGCCCGAGGCCGCCCACGGTATTCCTGCCGTACCCCTCGGCACGGTAATAGGGTTCGAAGATATGGTCCCTGGACTGGTCCGGGATTCCCGGCCCGGTATCCTTGACGGAAATATAGAGGCCGTCGTCGCCCAGCGAGAGGGCGAGGACCACTTCACCGTGGGAGGTATACTTGACCGCGTTCGCGCAGAGGTTCATCACGACCTGGGCGATTCGGTTCTTATCCGCGAACACGAGCCTGTCATCGCCGCCGGCGGCGAAGCGGAACGCCAGGCCGCGCTCCTCGGCGGACGGCCTCAGCACCGATTCCATCCAGTCGGCGAATTCCCTGTACGAGAACTCCGACGGCTCTATGCTCAGGGTCCCCTTCTCGGCGCCCATCACGTCCAGCAGGTCGGAGAGCAGCCTGTAGAGTTGCTGCGCAGAGGACTCGGCCATCGCCAGCGTCTTCGTCTGTTCCTCATCGAGGCTCGTCCTTCCGAGTAGCTCGGCGGCGCCGAGGATTCCCTGCAAAGGAGTCCGGAGCTCGTGGCTAACCCAGGCGACGAACGCGGATTTCTCCAGTACCGCCCGCTCGGACTCGGCCCTCGCGGCGTCGGTCGCCGTCAGCGCCTCCTGTAGCCTGGCCTGGATCGCGGCCCGGTTCCGGATCTCAGCGGACAGTTCTACGGTCTTTTCCCGTACCGTCTTCCGGGTCGTAATGGTCCAGGCCATCGCTACCGCGACGGCGACGAGGGCGGCGGCGATGATCGCGGCGATGATACCGAGCTGGTCGTTCCTGTTCGTTCCGTCGAGGTCGCCGAACCATTGCCGATATAAATCGTCGTATTCTCCGGTCGAGCGCATAATGCTCAAGCCCTCGTTCAGTACCGCCAGCAATTCGGTGTCGCCTTTTCGTACCGCCATGCAGTACTCGGCGCGAAACAGCGGAGGCCCCGTCTCCTCTATCGAGGCATACTCCCTATCCTTGATCGCGCGCCAGGCCTGGAGCTTCGACGAGACCACGCAATCGGCGTATCCCGATATCAGGGTATGGAAAAGATCGACCCACTCATCGACGACGACGACGGTACCGAGGTCGTTGGCTACGACGAACTCATGCCCGAGGTCGCCGTTCTGAACGGCGATACGCTTGCCCTTAAGATCTTCGACGCCGTCGATTCCCGATCCCTTGACTGCGAATACGTTATACGCGCTGATGATGAAAGGAACCGAGAAATCGACGACGGCTTCCCTGTCGGGGCTCTTGTACATACCCATAAGCATGTCCAGCGAGCCGCTTTCAAGGCCGGAACGCGCCGCGGTCCAGGAGGATAACGATATCTCGATAGGTAATCCGACCTTGTTGGCGATACCCTGGATCAGGTCGACGTTGAAACCGGTAGGCCGACCGGCCTCGTCGAGGTATTCCAATGGCGGATAGCTCCAATCGCCGCCGATACGCACGGTACGCTCGCCGAGAGAAGCGCCGATATATTCCGTGGGCTGTAGCACGAGGGCGTTAGTCGAAGCGCCGGCCCGACCAAGCGCGCTCATAGGAGATAAGGCTACCAAGAATAGTATGCCCGTAAGAGGGATCGATTGGTTTCTTTTGCCTATATAGCCCATCGACCTTATAATACGGCATTATATAAAATAGCGCAAATTTGCTTTTCTTGATATTTTAGAGGAATTGTTAAGGGGGATCACCATGACCATAAGAACCAAGATTCTCGCACCGGTGCTAGGAATTTCAGCTCTGCTGTTTTCAGCGGCTGGCGCGATAGCGGTCATGACCACGGTAAAGACGGCCGTCGCGGCGGCGGAGAACAATGTCGTCGCCACGTCCGAACGCTATGCGTACAGCCTCGAGACCCTCCTCGAGAAGCCGTTTACCATGATAAAGACCTTGGGGACCCTGTTCGAAGGCTATAATTCCGTTCCCGTCCTTGAACGCCGATCCTCCTACGTCAGGATGATGAGATCGATAGCGGAGCGTAATTCCGATTACATCTCGATTTGGACGGCGTGGGGACCGGACGCGATCGACGGATCGGATATGCTCAACGTCGATACCCTTTACGGTAACGTCAGCGGCGCGTTTTGCGTAGCGCTGACAAAGGGCGTGGACGGGCTCGTGCTGAGTACGCTACCGGACAGCATCCGAGCGGAGAAGCGCTATATGGCCTCCTACACGACGCTGTCAGCGGCTATCGTCGGGCCATATCTCCCGAGCGCCGACGCCGCGGGCCCCGTATTCTGTATCACCGCGCCTATCGTCTACGGCGGCAGGTCGATGGGCGTTGTCGGCGTCGAGATAGAAGCCTTCGCCATAACGCGCATGATCAACGACCTGAGTATACAGACGGGATCCGACTACTCGTTACTCAATAACGACTATGTCTATATCGAGGTTTCTGATCAGGCCCTGATCGGACGATCGATACTGACCCAGGATTCGTCGCGCACCGAGGAATCGGACGCGATACGCAAGGGCAAGCCCTATCTCGCCCGCGTCGCGCCTACCGACGGCGACGAAGCGATCCTGAGGGTGTTCACTCCGGTGCGGGTATCCGATACCAATGCCCCGTGGTCGCTGATGGTGGAGGAGAAGATGTCGTCCGTCCGCTCCGCGTCCGGCTCGACAGCGCTGATGGTCATGCTGTTCGCCACCTTCGGAGCGGTCCTCGTCGCGCAGCTCGTCGTGACGTTGCTGGTCGCCGGCGCGGTATCCAAGCCCGCGATCAAGGCCGGCGCGCTCCTCCAGAATATTGCCGAAGGCGAGGGAGACCTCACGACGCGTCTCGGTATCGAGTCAAGCGACGAGATAGGCTCCCTGGCGCGTTCCTTCGATAAATTCGCGGAGAAGCTCGCCACGATCATCGGCGACGCGAAATCGGCCGTAGCCGAGCTCAAGGCGAGTTCGATCGAACTGGATTCGGGAATGGGCGCCACGAAGAACGCCGTCAAGCGGATCGACGAGGCGATAGAGGGCGTCATAGAGCGTACCGTCAATCAGGCGGCGAGCGTAGAGGAAGTCTCGTCGTCGGTAGAGCAGATCACCCGAAATATCGAATCGCTCGACAAGATGATAGAGCGACAGAAGGGCGGCGTCTCCGAATCGTCCGCGTCGATAGAGGAAATGGTCGGGGCGATAGGCTCGATAGCCAAGAACGTCGAGTCTTTCGGCGAGTACATGAAACGGCTCGTGACGGCCTCGGACGCCGGCAAAGGAAAGCTCGGCGGGGTATCGGAGCTGGTCAAGGACATATCGACGCGATCGCAGGGCCTCATCGACGCGAACAAGGTCATACAGTCCATCGCCGCCCAGACGAACCTCCTGGCGATGAACGCCGCCATCGAGGCGGCCCACGCGGGCGACGCCGGCGCGGGCTTCGCCGTGGTCGCCAACGAGATACGCACGCTGGCGGAACTCTCCCAGGCCAGGTCGAAGGAAATAGCCGGAAGCGTCGCCGGCATACGGGGCGGCATCGACAAGGTCGTCGGATCCACCGCCGAGGCGGTGAGCGCCTTCGAGAATATCGTGAGCCACGTACGCAAGGTAGGCGAGCTGGAGGCCGAGATCAAGGCGGCCGTCGCGGAGCAGGGAACGGGATCGCGGCTCGTACTGGAATCGCTATCGTCGATCCGAGACATCACCGACGAGGTCCGAGGCGCGTCCGCGGAGATGACGCAGGGCGCCGTCGCCGCGGGAGACGAGATGCGCCGGCTCCTGGTCCTGACCGAGGAACTGAAGCATAGCATGCAATCTATCGGCAACGAGTCGGCAGGCATCAAGGCTATCACCGACAGGGTAAGCGAGCTCGGCGTACGCAACGCCGAGATGGTCGCCAAGGTCGAATCAGGTACCGACCGTTTCAAGGTATGAAGGCCGGCCCCGGACTCGGGGCCGCCTGATACGTCATTTCCCGCAGTCCGCGCGGCCGGGGCAACCCGAGCATCCCGTACATCCCGAGACGCTTCCGGCGCCGGAAGCGTCGTCGGACTGGCAACAGCCCGGTTTCTGGCCGCGCGCCGCCCGGACCGCGCCCCTGATCGCGTACGCCACGGCGCCTCCCACGATGATAGCCGCGACGACGGCCTGTACCGCGGAGCTCATGCCAACCCCGCCAGCGAGCCGACCTGGAAGATCGCGGCACCGAGCGCCCAGCCGACCGCCATCATGAACGCGAACGCGAATCCGAGCCACTTCCAGCCGAGCTCGGCCCTGATAGTCGCCAGGGCGGCGAAGCAGGGCGGGATCGCGAGGGTAAAGATCATCATCACGAATGCCAACAGTGGCGACCAGTTCGGGTCGTTCCGGAGCGCCTCCCTGAGGCCTTCGCTCTCGTCGCTTCCCTCGGTCCCTACGCTGTAAAGCACGCCGAGGGTCGATACGACGACCTCCTTGGCGGCGAAGCCCGTAATAGTCGCGACGCCGAGCTTCCAGTCGAAGCCGAGCGGCCTGAACACCGGCTCGATGAACTTGCCTAGGGAACCGGCCACGCTATGGCCCAACGCCCGCTCCGCGACGACGGCCTCGAGCCGAACGGCTATTTCATCGTCGGTAGCGCCTGGATGCTCGTCCAGATAGCCTTCCTGGACTATCCGCACCTCGGCCGCGCTCGGCTCGTAGGCCGGGAAGGTCGTGATAGCCCATATAAGGATGGACGACGCTAGGATGATCGTCCCGGCCTTCTGGATGTAGTGCCAGGACTTTTCCCACACGTGCCACAGGACGCCGCTCAGAGTAGGAGATCGATACGGGGGCAGCTCCATGACGAACGGCGTCGCGTCGCCGCGCAGCACCGTCTTCTTGAGGAGCCACGCCGAACCCAGGGCAAGCGCGACGCCGATCGCGTAGACGAGCAGGACCATGTTCGCCGCGTTCTCGGGGAAGAACGCAGCCGCGAGCAGGACGTGGACAGGGAGCTTCGCCCCGCAGCTCATGAACGGTATGACGAGTATCGTTACGATGCGGTCGCGCGGGCTCTTGAGCGTACGCGCCGCCATGATGGCGGGCACCGAGCATCCGAAGCCGAGCATCATAGGGAATACCGACTGGCCGTGCAGGCCGAAGGTATGCAGTATCTTGTCCGTCGCGAACGCCGCGCGCGACATATAGCCTATATCCTCCAGCAGGGACAAGAGGAAGAACAGGATAATGATCAGCGGTACAAACGAGAATACGCCGCCCACGCCGCCGATGACGCCGTCGACTATCATGGAACGCAGCAGCCCCTCGGGCATAGACGCGGAGACTACGCCGCCGAGCCATCCGAACATGCTCTCGAGCCACTCCATCGGGTACCCGCCGAGCGCGAAGGTGATCTGGAACACCGACCACAGCACGCCTACGAATATAGGCAGGGCGAGGAATCGGTCCATCACCAGCTTGTCGATAGCCTCGGTCAGCGAGAAGTCCGGCTTTCTCCCGACGGTGACGGACTCCTTGACGGCGCCGCGTATATATCCGTAGCGTTGCTCCGAGACGACGATCTCGGCGTCCTTCCCGTAATGCCCGTCGATCCAGGCGGTCGCCTCCTCGGCCATCGCCTTAATCCGCGCCCCGTCCTCGTGGTCCGCTAGCTTCTCGAAGGCGTGCGAATCCTTCTCGAGCAGCTTCACGGCCAGCCAACGGGCGGGGAAGCGGGACGCGAAGGCCGCGTCTGACGCGACGCCCGCTTCGATACGCTCGAGCTTGTCTTCTATCTCGGAACCGTAGCGTATGAACTTATCCGGATCCGCGTCCACGCGATCGGCTATCCGGTCGACCGCGTCCAGCAGGCGGTCCATCCCGGCGGACCTGGGGCCGACGGTCTTGACCATCGGTATGCCCAGGACGTCGCCGAGCGCCCGCTCGTCTATCTTGATGCCCTTGGCCTCGGCCTCGTCGCTCATATTGAGGGCGCCGACGACCGGTATGCCTAGTTCCTGGAACTGCAGGCACAGATAGAGGTGCCGGGAAAGGTTGGTAGAATCCATCACGTCAACTATCACGTCGGGCTTGTGATCCAGCAGGAAATCGCGCGCTACGACCTCGTCTATCGAATAAGCCGTCAGGCTGTATATACCCGGCAGGTCGATAAAGTCATAGCGTCGGCCGTTCCTGACCCGTGAGCCTTCGCGTTTCTCGACCGTGACGCCGGGATAGTTGCCTACCATATGGTGCGCGCCGGTCAACGCGTTGAATATCGTCGTCTTGCCGGCGTTCGGGTTTCCGGCCAGCGCTATCTTCAGCGGCCGCGCCGATACGGAATTCGTTTCATCTCTCATTTCCGGGTTTCCTTCATCCTTCATATGCGCCCATGCGTGACGATCGCCATAACGATCCGCCTCTCAAGCCCCTGCGGACGACACGACCGCGCGCGTTCCCGACGAAGCCATCGTCGGGAAGTCGCTTACCCGTCTGCCGGCAGAGGCAAACGAGCTCGGCCATAGACTCTCCGCCTTCGTCGATCATGGCTATGGCCATATATTTCTCCTGCGTGATACGGATTGCCTTTTTTGATAATGATTATCATTATCTATATCACAGCCTATTGTCAAGCCTTCACTAGTGTTACGAACCTTAGTGATTTCAGCTCGGATCCTGGAACTCGAGAGCATTTTTCCGGACTAGGCGATCGCGAATTTTTGTAGCCTCGGTCGTCGAGGGGTTCGAGGTATCGGTTCATAGATAT
>PGXV01000015.1:34383-35679 GCA_002839315.1 Spirochaetae bacterium HGW-Spirochaetae-3 | reverse complement strand
CGCCAGCACGACCGAGGAGCTGGCGGCACAGGCCATGCGGCTCAAGGAGGTCATCGGCTTCTTCAGGCTCGATTCTTCAGATACCGGCTCCGCGGCCAAGGAAACGACGCGAAGGGAACAGTCGTCGCCGAAACCGGAAGGCGCCACCAAGCGCGGCGATGCAAAGCCGAGGCCGCTACCCGCCGGCGAGAAGAAGAGCATAGCTACGCCGCTCGGGAACGGCGTAGCGGTTAAGAAGCCGTCCACGGCGATAACGCTGAAGGCCCAGGCGAAGCGTAAAGACCATAGCGACGACGACTTCATAGAGTATTGAAAGCAATGGATCTTGATATGGAGGAAAAATGAAGATCGGAGCGCGCTTATCGCTAGGATTCGCCGTTATCGTAGTATTCCTGCTCGCCATGACGCTTTACGCGTCGACGATCATACGGTCGACGACGAATAATATGTCGACGGTCGTGCAGGAGTTCCTTCCGGCGATCGACTTCCTCGAGCAGGCCGACCGGGACTTCTTCCAGCTCATAGAGGCGGAACGGACCCAGTTGCTGCTGGGCGACGCCGGCGAGCAGAACAATCGTTGGGACGACGCCTGGAAAGAGAACCTCGACCAGGCGCGATCCCGCATGGCCTCCTACGCCGAACTCGCCACGACCGACGAGGAGAAGCGGCTATACGTCGAATACCTCGCCAATCACGAGACGTGGTTCGCGCTCGCCGAGCGGGTCATCGCGGGCGCCAAGGATCCGTCTCCCGTCGCGGCGAGCAGGGCGAAGGCGCTGGCGCTCGGCGAGGCCTCCACGGCTTTCGACGCTATGAGAGAATCCATCAACCAGCTCGAGGAGCTGGTCATGAAGAACGCGGACGGTATCAAGGCCGACACGCTCAAGTTCGCGTCGTTCGCCATCACCACCTCGCTCGTACTAGCGGCGATCGCCATCGCGCTCACGCTCGGATTATCCGTATTGATCACGCGTGGCATCACCCGGCCGCTACGCGAATGCGTCAGGATATCCGACGCCTTGGCCGAGGGCGATATTTCCATCAAGGTCGACGCCCGATGGACGCGTTCAAGGGACGAGACCGGAGACCTCGCCAGAGCCATGGACAAGACGGTCGCCAAGCTGGGCGAAGTCATACGCAAGGTACAGGAAACGATCGACATCGTCTCGGAGAACTCCGGCGAGCTATTGACCGCGGCCCAGCAGATGGCCACCGGCATAGCCGGCATAGCCGATTCCAGCCAGCAGCTGTCGCAGGGCGCCACCGAGCAGGCCGCGAGCGCCGAGGAAGTATCCG
>PGXV01000015.1:0-34146 GCA_002839315.1 Spirochaetae bacterium HGW-Spirochaetae-3 | reverse complement strand
TGGACACGGTGATACAGCAGAACGCGTCGATATCGGAGGAGTTCAGCGCGACCAGCGAGGAGATCGCGAGCCAGGCTACGATGGTCGCCAGCACGACCGAGGAGCTGGCGGCACAGGCCACGCGGCTCAAGGAGGCTATAGCCTTCTTCAAATTGGACAGCGGCGATTCCATAGAACACTGACGGAGGAAAGCATATGCGACAATACCTGACGTTCGAGTTGGATGGTCGACGGTACGGAGTACTCGTGGAGCATGTCAATTCGGTACTGGATCCCCAGGCAATCACGCCACTACCCCACGGGTCGACGATCGTTACAGGATTGACTAACGTCAGGGGAAACGTCGTGCCGGTATTCGATCCCCGGGAGACGCTGAAAAGGACGAAGGTGGACGACGAGCGGATAGAGAGGAAAAAGACTGAAGCCGATTCCTCGACCGTCAACGACATGGACGACGAAGAAGGCGGGATCGTCATCTTCGAGACGGAGAACGGGACTCTTCTCCCTTTCATAGGGCTTGAAGCGGACAAGATCGGCAAGGTCGTGAACCTCGAGGATTCGGAGATATCGTCCGTCCCTGATTTCCTGCCGGAGAACGCGTCGAAGTTCTTCGACGGCTTCTGCTTCATAGGCGACTCCCGCCACTCGATCATCAATTTAAGGGAGCTCGCTTCGAAAGAGTCGTTATTCAGCGGAAGCGAAGGAGGACGACGTGCTTGACATTACTATTCGCGCGCCTGAAAACGCCGGCATAGCGTCGATAGCGGTACTCAAGGACGAGTTGCTGTCGGCGATAGAAAAAGCCGCCAAGGGCTCATCGATAATGCTCGACCTGAGCGGTACGACCCATGCGGATTCGTCATTGGCGCAGGTAATCCTCGCGTTCGAGGCAACCGCCGCGGACAAGGGATTGAGAGCGACGATCAAGGGCGACGACGATCTTTCCTTACGCTCCCTGCTGAGCAGCGATTCCGTCGGTCGGCCCGACGGGAAGGCGAAGCGCAAGCCCGCCGAGGCAGAGGGAGATCGAGCATGAACGACAAGCTTATAGAGACGTTCCTGGACGAGGCGCACGAGTTGCTCGACGGCCTAGAGGACCACTTGCTCGACCTTGAGAAGAATCCATCCGATATCGAGGCGATGAACGCGGCGTTCCGGGCGCTCCATTCCATCAAGGGCTCCGCGTCGATGTTCGGATTCGAAGCCGTCGGAGCGTTCGCGCACGAGGTAGAAGCCGCGCTCGATTTCTTCCGGAGCGCGTCGTTACCGGCGACGCCCGAGCTTTCGGACGCGGTACTGCGCTCGCGGGACCATATCAGGGCGCTCCTCGACGCCCCGGACTCCGCGTCGGCCGAGGAACGGGAGGACCTGATAGCGATACTCGCCGGTATCACCGGTAAGGCTACGAAGCCGGAGAACGCGAAGGAAGAAGCGGCCCTACCCAAGGATATTCGCGAATTCACGCCCGGCCAGTTCAAGACCTTCCGCATCAAGTACAAGCCGTCGGCGGACTGCTACCATCGGGGCGTCAAACCGGAAGCGCTCATACGGGAGCTTCGCGGGCTCGGCGAGGCGAGCATTCGGTGCGACGCCCAAGCCATACCCGCCCTGACCCAACTCGATCCGGAGTCATGCTACCTGTCGTGGAACGCGCTCCTGACCACCTCGATGCAGAAGAGCGCCATCAACGACGTCTTCATCTTCGAGGAAGGCACTTCGGAGGTTTCGATCGAGGAGATAGACCACGACGACGTCATGGACGGCACCGAGGTCAAGAAGCTCGGAGAGATCCTGTCGGCGAGGAACCTGCCGGGCGGGGACATAGATAAGGCCCTGTCGCGGCAACGGCCCATCGGCGAGATACTGGTCAAGGAGATGGGAACGCCGGAGGCGGTCGTCGAGGACGCCCTGTTCGAGCAGCAGCACGCTCGCAATATCGTGAAGGCGGCGAAGGACGAATCCGACAGGAAGACGATACGCATCCGCTCCGACAAGCTCGACGGGCTGCTCAACCTCGTCGGCGAACTGGTAACCGTACAGGCGCAGCTGTCGCAGACCGTCAAGGACTCGGGCGACCGCCACCTCCACGGCATAAGCGACTACGTCAAGCGCCTCGCGGGCGAGCTCCGGACCACCGCGATGGAACTTCGCCTCGTCCCGGTGGACTCCCTCTTCGCAAAATTCAAGCGCCTCGCGAGGGACCTGTCCAAGAACCTCGAGAAGGAACTCGAGCTGAAGCTCGAGGGCGGCGATACGGAGATAGATAAATCCGTCATCGACGTGCTCAACGATCCGCTCGTCCACCTCGTGCGCAACGCGGCGGACCACGGCCTGGAGGCGACCGCCGACCGCGCCGCCGTCGGGAAACCGACCGTCGGGACGATAACGCTGAAGGCCCAGCACGCCGGAGCATTCGTGCGTATCAGCGTCTCGGACGACGGCAAGGGCCTGAACAGGGAGAGAATACTCAAGCGGGCTGTAGACAGGGGCGTCATAGCCCAGGACGCCAGGCTGACGGACGACGAGATAGACCAGCTCATATTCAAGCCCGGCTTCTCCACCGCGGAAGTCGTGTCGAACGTCTCGGGCCGCGGCGTCGGACTCGACGTGGTCAAGACGGCGATAGACCAGCTCGGCGGCACGTTGACGGTGAATTCACGGATCGGTAAAGGCACCGAATTCTGCCTGGACATCCCGTTGACCCTCGCCATCATCGACGGGTTCCTCGTACGGTCGGGCAATCGCAACTTCGTAATACCGCTTTCCTCGGTCGATTCGTGCTTCGAGCGGGAGCGGCCGAAGGACCCGGAGCGCCTGATCGTCAGAGGCAAGGACTTCATCCCCTACGTCTCGTCGAGGGACCTGTTCGGCGAGGACGAGACCGCTCCGACCAGGGAAGAAGTAGTAATCGTCAGCGTCTTCGAGTCCAAGCTCGCCATCGGCTTCGATCAGGTTATAGGCGGCTACCAGACGGTGATAAAGCCGATTGGCGAGATCGCCCGCTACGCGGCCGGCATCTCCGGCGCGGCGATCCTGGCCGACGGCGGCATAGCGCTCATACTCGACGTAGCGGCGCTCGCCAGGACGCACAAAGGCGTATCATGACGTTTTTAGGCCGGGAGGTCGCGCCTTCCCGGCCTTGCCGAGCATTTCGGCTTGACGAGCTCGCTTCCAGCCGAAAATAGTAGTATGCACGGTCAAACAAGATAGTATCCGCGCGGTGCGTTAAAGTGTTCTATAGACAAATCCCACTGCGGATACCATACGTTCGGAGGCATTCATGCTCGATTTCATAGTGAAGGGCGGGATCGTCCTTTGGGTCATCATGGCGCTTTCCCTCGTCGCCCTGGCCATCATCATAGAACGCATACTCTATTTCAGGAGCATCAAGACGGACGAGGATAAGCTGTTCCTAAGGGTACGGTCCTCCGTCGAGAAGGGCCACTTCGAGGAGGCCCTGTCGATATGCGACAACAACGAGTCGCCCCTGTCGGCCCTGATCAAGGTCGGCATAGAGTATCGGACGTATCCCGAGTCCGCCCAGAAGGAAATCCTCAAGGACGCCGCGGCCCAGGAAGTACCCAGGCTGGAGCGGAACGTATCCGCCCTCGGAACGATAGCGCATATCGCTCCCCTCCTCGGGCTGCTCGGCACGGTTACCGGTACGATGAAGGCCTTCGGGGTGCTCGGGCGATTCGGCTCGGTCGCCGATCCGTCCATCCTCGCCAAGGGCGTCTCGGAGGCGCTGATCACTACCGTGGGAGGCATCGTCGTGGCGGTACCGACGGTCATCTTCTATAACCTGCTCGTCAACAAGGTAAACCTGATACTCCTCAAGATGGAGAACCAGGTGACCGCCTTGGTAATGATGATCAATTCGGGTAAGCGCCGAAGCCTCGGGGCGGCGGCGACAGCCGTCAAGGACGAAACGAGGCGCGGAGCCGACGCATGACCATAGAACGCAGGCTCAAGCCGCAGATCAATATCGACCTCACGCCGCTCATCGACATCGTGTTCCAGCTCGTCATCTTCTTCATGATATCCAGCACCTTCAAGACGGCGCCGGGCATAGAGCTGAACCTGCCCGATTCCGGAACGGCGACGACCATCACTATAACCGAGCTGACCGTGATAGCGGTATCGGAGGACGAGGTCTACGTCAACAAGACGAGGACGACCGCCGAGGGGGCCGCCGCGGTCATCGGGTCCGAGCTGACGGGACGATCGCTCGAGGACGTGCAGGCGGTGCTCGAGGCCGGCGCGGAGGCGCCTTACCAGCTGATCGTCGCCCTGCTCGACTCGCTCAGGAAGAACGGTATCGTCTCGGTCGGGCTCTCCACGCGGGCTCCGTCCCGGGAATCGCCATGACGGACTCTCGCGACGCCTGGCTACGGGCCCGCGAGCGGAAGCGGGCCGCGATCGCGTGGTCGTCCGCGCTCGGGGCCTATCTGCTGGCGCTCTCCCTGGCGGCGCTATTCTCGCTGTTCGGCGTCGAGGAGATGGCCGACTATTCGGGCCCCGTCATAATCAGGCTGGGCTCCCCGGAAGGGGTCGATGCCGTACGGCCGTCCCCCGAGCCCGTTCCGGCGCCGGTAGCCCCGGAACCCGCCGCCGTCGCGAGGACTCCCGAGGAAAACCCGGCCCCGGCCGTTCCGCGCGAACCCGTCGCTACGCCAGCGCCGGCCAAGCCGGCGAAAGCCGCCGTTCCGACGCCAGCCAAGCCCGCGCCGGTCAGCCAGCCGGCCCCGGCGCCCGCGCCCGTCGTCCTCCGGGGATCGGAGAACGGCAACTCCTACGACATGACGTTCATGTCGGGCTCGGGCGTCGTGGGCAGGAGCCTATACGTCCCGATCTGGCTCTTCATGCCGCTACCGTTCGAGCTTCCCGGCTCCATATACGATTCCATACCCGACCTCGCCGGGCTACCCGGCACGGCTCCGGCCCGCCGCGCGGCCTTCGAGTCAGCGTACAGGAAGCAGGCCGACGGATCATGGCAACTCAAGGGCGGCAGTCAGCCGAGATACGACGCCAGGCCGGAACTATGGACCGCCATCGAGGACGCCGGTTACGACGTCAAGAACGCCGAGTACAAGGTCGGCCAGAGACTCCGTCCCGTCGTCGTGCTTTTTAAGGTCTCCGCGCCCGGCAGCGATGGCAAGCCCATACTAGAGGCCGTCCATATCGAGTCTGGATCAGGTTTATCGAACATCGACGACGACGTCCTCTACGGGTTCAAGAAGGCCGAATTCTCGAATTCCGGCTCTACGTCCATCAGCGGTCGGTTCACCTATCGATTCTGAGGAGCGGCAGAATGGCTTGCGTCATGGCTACCTGATAATCTATGGTACATAGATAGAAGGGCGGGCTCGATGAAATCGATCGTTATCGCAACCATAATCGTATCGGTTATCATGAGCCTCGTCTTCGGCGCGTTCGCCTTCTTGCGCGTTCGCTTAAAAGGCAGGTTCTACGCCCTGCCGTCGATGTTCATCGGCCAAGCCCTCTACGCAACGTTCTATGCCATAGAGTTGACCCGTCCAGACGTAGCCGGCGTGCTCGGCTGCCTGGGATTCGAGTACCTGGGCATACAGATCCTGATCCTGGCCCTCTTCTTCATGGTTCGCGATTTCAAGGGCAAGGAAACCGCCTCCCCTTGGCTATTCATTGGGGCCGCGGTCATCCCCGTCGTAACGGTAATCCTGGGCTTCACGGTCGAGAGCCACGAGCTACTCTATATCGCGCCGTACGTACGGCGGGTACAGGGCCTGACCGTCATCGATTTCGATAAGGGACCATGGTACTGGGTCAACGTCCTCGTCGTGTACGGAATCTACTGCTATAGCGTCGTTGAATTCGGCAGAATCGTCCGCAATGGCAACTCCGGCAGGCGGACCCAGGCGATGGTCATGCTGGCCGGCTGCTTCATTCCTATTATTGAGTCCTTCATCTATCTCGCGGGCCTGACGCCGGCAGGCATAGATCTCTCCCCCGTCGCGTTCGCCCTGGGTAGCGTCTTCTTCTACACGGGTTTCTTTAAATACCGACTATTCGACATGCATCCTATAGCGCGCGACGCCGTCTTCGAGCATATGCACGACGCCGCGCTGGTGATAGACGGGGAAGGCGCCATAGTCGACTTCAACAAGACGGCGCGCATACTGTTCCCCCCCCTGGCGGACGACAGGTCCAGCATTACGTTCTCCGACCTATGCGGCGCGTACCCCGCCCTGCGTGGCGTGCTGGACAAGGACGGCTCCATCGCCTCGCTGATGATGCCGGACGGACAGGAGCGTTGCTTCGAGGCGCAGCGCTCCCGAGTCTCGGGCAAGGGCGGCCGCGCGGTCGGATCGCTATTGCTACTCTACGACGTAACGGACCGCGAGCTTCTACAGGAGCGCCTACGCGACCAGGCCTCGCTCGACGACCTGACGCGAGTCGCCAACCGCAGGAAATTCTACGAGCTCGCCGAGATAGAGCTGGAGCGCGCGCGGCGCTACGGGCATCCGATCGGCTTCGCCGTCATGGACATGAACGGCTTCAAGAGCATCAACGACCTCTACGGACACAAGGCCGGCGACGACGCGCTTCGCCTTGCGGCCAAGCTGTGCGTAGACGCGCTTCGGTCTTGCGACATCGTCGGTCGAATCGGCGGGGACGAATTCGCGTTCGTATTCCCCGAGTGCGACGAGACGGACGCCGCGACCGCGGCAAGCAAGATACGGTTCGTAGTGGGCCAGGCGACCTTCTCCAACCAATCGGCGATAGTCAGGCTCTCGGCCGCCGTCGGATCGGTCGGCTCGATAGGGCCCGCCCACCCCGACCTGGAGGAACTCCTGGCGCTCGCCGACCGGCGCATGTACGCCGACAAGCCGCGATCCAAGGCCGATAAAGCCGCGGCGAGGGCATAAAGGGCGGGCGGCGCTCGGTCGACGGAGCCGCCGACTACCTCGGCTCCTCGAGCGACGGGCCGATGGCCGCCCCGCCGCCGTCGATGAGCTCGCGAGTCGGAACGAGGCGGGAAACGCCGAGCAGGCCGAGAGCCCCGGACCGGCTCGTATCGGCGTACGCGCGCGAGAGAATAGGCATGAAGCGCGAGCGCGACAGGATGCGCGCCCCGAGCGCGATCTTATAGTCTATCTCCATGCCCAGGTCCCAGACCTTGACGCCGACCGCCGCGAGAAGTCGGCCGAGCGCCGCGAGCTGAACGGTACCGGCCCCTGATACGACGGAATACCCCGTAAGGCTCGCGTACGCGCTTCCTATCAGGTATCCTATCTCCCCGGCGACGAGGGCCGGGCCGTCGTCCTTGCATAGCCACAGCTCTACGGATATGAACCCGGCGCGCCTGACGGCCCGTTGTTCGTGCAGCGCGATCATCGATACGACTAGGTCGCCGACGAGCCAATCGCTACCGTGCTGTCGCTCGCAAGATGCCAGTACGTTCCTGAAGCCCCTATTAACGCTAAGCATGTACCGCCTGGATTCCCTCCTGGCGGTCTTCGTGATACGGACCGTCCGGGGATCGAGCAGGCAACGCTCGAGGTGTAGTTTCGGCAACAGGAAATCGTGCTTCGCGGACTCCGTCTCGAGATGAAGGCCCATAGGCATGAACCGGGCCAGGGCGGCCTCCTCGACTACGTCGGCGTCTACGAACGGGAAAAAAGCGAATTCCTCTTCCCACTCGGAGGCGATGATTTCAGCGCAAGCGCCAAAATCGTCGCCAGGCTCGATAGTGGGTAAGCTACCGTCTTCGCGGAACATCGGCCGACCTTTCCGTCGATATGACGATGGAGCGCTTGCTCGTTTGGCGCTGGGCATGCGTACGAGATTCTCATGCTATAATACCGCATGGATACGATAAGATCCTATCTTGCCGGGCGCATCGTCGTCTCGGTAGGCGACATCACGACGTTCGTCGGCGACGCGATCGTCGACGCGGCCAATTCGGCGCTCGCGGGAGGCGGCGGCGTAGACGGCGCCATACACCGTGCCGCCGGGCCAGCGCTGATGGAGGAATGCCGAGCGCTACGCTCGGGCCCGTGGCCTGACGGCCTACCAGCAGGTCGCGCCGCGGAAACCGGAGCCGGGAGGCTCCCGCTGCGCGGCGTCATACACGCGGTCGGTCCCGTCTGGCGCGGAGGAGGCTCCGAAGAGGCGGCGCTGCTTTCCTCCGCCTATGTCGAATCTCTCAGGATCGCGATGAACCGCCGCTGGGACAGGGTCGCCTTCCCGGCTATCTCTACGGGCGTCTACGGCTACCCCAAGGCCGAAGCCGCTCGGATCGCGTTCGGCGCGGTCTCCGGGTTCCTGGCCGACAGCGTAGTACCGTCCGTCGTCTGGCTCGTATTCTATTCACGCAAGGACGCCGACGCCTTTATTAACGCCCTGGACCGATCGGAAACGTAATGAAAGGGAAGTCGGAAGGTAAGCCGCTCGGATTATCGCGTGCGGAGGCCGTGCGCATAGCGTATACGGCGCGATTCGCGCCGACGGGACCCGGCGATCCGGGCGCCGAGGTCTCGGACGGTACGGCGCAGCAGCTTGAACGAATAGGCCATGCCCAGATCGATACCATATCGGTCGTACAGCGGGCTCATCATCACGTACTTTGGGCCGGCGACCGCCGGTACGATCCCGCGTGCATCGCGCGGCTCGAATCCGGACCGCGACGAGTATTCGAGTACTGGGCCCACGCCGCGGCCTATCTTCCTATCGGCGACTACCGTTACTGCCTTCCCAGGATGAAGCGGATAGCGGAGACCGGCCACGAGTGGTTCCCGGCGGACCGGAGAGTAGTCGACGCGGTCCTGGACAGGATACGCGCGGAAGGCCCCCTGCGCTCCTGCGACTTCGAGGCGGGGGACGGCCCTCGCGGGCCGTGGTGGGACTGGAAGCCGGCCAAGGCAGCGTTGGAATACCTATTCATGTCGGGCGTCCTGCTCGTCGCCTCGCGTACCGGCTTCCAGAAACTCTATGACCTGGCCGAAAGGGTTCTGCCGCCCGTCCTGGACTCGCGGTTTCCGAGCGACGAAGAGATGGGCGATTGGTACGTTAAGAGGACGGCGCTAGCTTACGGCGTATTCTCAGAAGCCGACGTCGCCTATATGCGCAAGGACGGCCGAGCGGGCCTGAGCGCGGCGCTATCCCGCGCGGAGGAATCGGGTTCTCTCGTCAGGGTCGTAGTGGACGGGAACGAAAGCCGCGCTGCATGGGCGTCGAAATCAGCTCTAGAGGCCGTCTCGGAGGGAGCGTCGATCGAGGACGGGCGCCCCGTCCGTATCCTATCGCCGTTCGATAACTATATAATCGACAGGAAACGAACGAAGCGCCTTCTCGGCTTCGACTATACGCTCGAATGCTACGTTCCGCAGGCGAAAAGGAAATTCGGCTACTTCGCGTTGCCGGTGATCTGGAACGGCGAGCCGGTCGGACTCGTAGACGCGGCCGCAGAAAGGAAGACGAAGAGGCTCGTTATCAAGCGGTCGCTCTTCCACTTCCGGCCGGACGGCCCGATGACCGGCCTGGAGGCCTTGAAATACGCTCCCGATGGATTCCATGCCGCGTTTAACGATGAATTAAGCGAATTCGCCGCTTTCAACGAATGTGATGAAACGGAATATACGTAATACTTATCGCCATGACGGAGCGAAGGATGAAATCGAGGGTGAAGAACTCGGCTTTCCGCGTAGCGGGAATCTATGCCGCCATCTCGTTCGCATGGATAGCCTTCTCGGATAGCGTCGCGACCTGGATAGCCAAGGACTATGCCAACCTGGCTAGCTTCCAGACGGTCAAGGGATTCTTCTTCGTCGCGGCGACTACCGCTCTGTTGTATTTTTTCTCGAAACGACAATTCGAACGAATCATCGCCGTATCCTCGGAACGGGAACAGGCGGCGAGAGCGGCGCTACGCGAGAAGGAAACGCTTCTACGCGAGATAAACCATCGAGTCAAGAACAACCTGCAGGTTATCCTAGGCCTCCTGCGCCTGCACTCGACTTACGATCAAGAGTTCATCGAGCTAGAGGGAAAAATAAAATCGATGGCGCTGGCCCACGACATGCTGACGTCGGCCCCGGACATGTCGTCGATCGAGGCCGGCCGTTTCGCAGCCAGTCTCGCCGAGACCCTTCAGAACCAGCTAAGCATGTCGGCGGTCGAGCTTCGCGGTTCGGGAGACGCCACGACGATCTCGTCCGACGTCGCCGTCTCGACGGGCATCCTGATAGCCGAGGCCTGCTCGAACGCGGCCAAGTACGGGCGCCGCGCCAGCGAGGCTGTCTCTATAGCCATCGACATAAGAACCGACGGTGAGTCTGTCGTCGCGACGGTTCGCGACGACGGCCCCGGTTTCCCGGAATCCGTAGTGCATGGGGAGGCGGGCTCGGAACGTGGTCTCGGGATATCGATGATGGAAGCCTTGGCCGAACAGGCGCGAGGCCGCCTGACGCTCAGCAACGACTCCGGCGCCGTCGTAGAGCTGAGGATGCCAGTCGTCAGATAGCCCGGGAGTCCCAATCGCGCACGGCCCGATCGATCGTCGCGGATGCGGCCGCGAGCTCGGCGGCGGACGGAGCTCCCGACAGGCCGTCGACTGCCTCGAACAGTACCGCCTGGGCCTCGGCGAGCGCCGCGGACATATCGTCGGCCACGCGCGGATAGCGCCAGGCGCGCCGCGACGACGCGCGCCGAGCCTTCCAATACGACTCGCCGCCAGTCGAGCCTTCGGCGGTGTCGTACTCGGTCCATAGCCGACGGAATTCGCCGTCGCGTAGCAATACCGGCTTAAACAGATTGACGCACGCGTACGAGGCGCCCGTAAACCACAGCGTCGCGCCGGACGGCCGGTATTCCACGAGCATCGAAGCGGTCGTCGGATTCCCCATCACGTCGCGGTCGTGATCGCACACGTTACGCGGACGAGACGGCTTCTCGGGATCGATAGCGGCGTGGGCCCTGAGCACGGCCATCGCCGAGGCCCTGTTGCCGACCGCTTCGGCGGCTCCCAGAAGGCCTTCGACGGCTCTGCGCCTGGCGTCGCCGGCCGAGAACATAGAGAGGAACCTATCCTCGACGTAAGCCTTCCACGAGCCCTTGTCGCCGATCCGTCCGGCGTCGGCCTCGTCCAGGCATGCCATGCGATCGTTGACCGGCGCTATCGCCTTCCGGGTTTCCGAGTCGAGCCGCTTATAGTCGACGCCGATGGAGTACGAATTGGATATGGCCGTCGGGCCGTCCGCCGGTTTCCAGGCCCAGCGCTTGCCCGCGGTCTCCAGAACGTACGCCCCGTCGGGGGCGACGACGAGGTATGAGTTGCTATAGACCAGCCTACCCTTGAAGGCTGCGTTGCCGCCTTGGTCGTAGCGCTCCGTTAGCGAGATCAGCGCCTCTACCGCCTCGAGGGCCGTCGAGGACGAGGCTAGGGCGGCTCGTACGAAGTCCATGCCGAACACCCCGTCAGGCGACGCCTTGAAACGGCTGAATACCGCCTCGTTGCCGATCGCGACGCCAGCGCCGTTGAGGCCCATTTCGGCGCCTGGCATCCAGGTCGGGCAGGACAGAGCCAGGGAGTGGCCGGCGTCGGGCAGGTCGAAGGACCGCGGCCCGAACCGGACGGAGCCCGAAGGCTCTCGTCGGGGAACGATGCGCAAGGCTTGCGGCTCCGATGCGTTGCGGTCGGAATTCTTCCCGAAGAAGACTCCTCCCGCGGTCGGCAGGTACATACTATCGCACATCGCTTCCCCTCCGTCGGTACCGGTCGAATCAGCCTATGCTGGTAAAGTCCAACGGAATAGAAGGCTTACGCTTGCCGAGCTCGATGTTGAGCATGAACAGGCCCTGCTTGCCGTCGCCGATGACCTCTATGGTCTGGAGTATATCTACCACGTTCTGCTCTTCCTCGACTTGCTCGTCTACGTACCAGCGAACGAGGTTCTCGGTGGCGTAGTCCTTCTCGGAGATAGCCAGCTCGAGGAGTTCGCGGATCGAAGCGGTGACGAATTTCTCGTGCTCGAGCGTGGCCGAGAAAATTTCCTTTACCGACTTGGCCTTGATCGCGGGCGCGTCGATCTTCTCTATCGCGGGCGAAGCGCCCTGGCTCTGCAGGTATCCGTAGAGCTTCATCGCGTGGAACATCTCTTCGTGGTACTGCGTCATCATCCACGTGGAGATTCCCTTGTAGCCGTCGTCGTTCAGTTTCGCCGACATGGCCATGTACAGGTTCGCGGAATACATCTCGCGATTGATCTGGAGGTTGATTCTATCTACGATCTTCTTGGAAAGCATACGTCGCTCCTCGTTATTACGGTGATGGCGGAAGGGTTCCTCTCGGAACCGACCGTCGTTAAAATATAGTTCCTTCGGATCGCAATGGCAAATTCGATGACGAAGGACCCTACCTCGTTACCCAGCTCGAATAGTATAGTAACGGGTCGTCGTACGAGACGGGCGGGACGTCGAGCCTCGTCCACGCTCCGGGAAGCCCCAGGGCGCGGGCCGCGGCCTCGAAATGCCTCATCGCTATGCCTATATCGATCTCCTGAACCCTCACGCCGCGGATAGCGCTATTGTAGGACTTGTCCTCGTCGAGAAAGAGATGGAACCCGGGCTCGGCCTCCGATCCAGTACGGACGACGCGCCACGGCTGCTTGTTCGACGCCGAGGGGCCGGCGCGCACAGCTCCGAGAACGCGAGCCCACGGTCCGGCCCCGCCTTCCGTGAGCGGGCGATCCCAGCCTGAATCGAAGAACAGCTCCGACCAGGGCTTGCGCTTCTTGCTTCCCGCCAAGGCGCGCATCGCCGAATCCACCAGGGTACGCCGTTCGGCCGGCTCGCCTATCGGCGTGACCGCCGGCACGAGCTCGCCATCGTTCAGCCTGAGCTTGCCGGTAACCCCCGATCTATCGAAGGTGCCGGCTAGCCAGCAGGTGCCGAGCCCTTCGGCGGCCGCGGCCAGCACGACGCCCTCGAGGGCGTAGCCGAAATCGGCGAACGCGTACGGAGCCGTCCGTATCGCGCCCACGACGAAGGCGGGCGCGTTCTTGATGACGCCGTAGGTTCCGACGCGTCCCGACGCGACGTCGTCGGAGACGCCGGGCTCGACGAGCGAAAACCTCGGCCTACCGCCGAACGGGCAGGGGCCCGACGCCGCGATAGCCGATTCGATGCGCCTGCGATCGTCGGAGCGCAAGGCGCTTCCCGAATAGGACCGTACCGAGGTCCTCGCGTCTATTGTCTCCAGGGTGATGTTCATGGCTATAGTGTACGAACGGCGGAGCCGTTCGGGCAAGCGAAGTTCGGCCTTGACGCCTCGGGTCCGGGCCGCGCATGATACCGCCGATGGAACAAGGCATCGAATCAGGCGGGCGCTCCGCCAGGCCCAGGGCGCCGCGGAACAGGACGCTCCGACTCTCGCCCGACGAGGAGGACCGCTACGCCGCCAAGGCGCTCGATACGTCCACGATGACGCCCGCGCCGGACGGGCGATTGCGGCTCGAGGACGTCTCGAACGCCGTATTCCTCGGCGACTCGTCGGAACTAGGGCCCTTGCTACCTCGGGTCAGCGTCGACGTCCTGTTCGCCGACCCGCCCTACGATCTACCCAAGGTCTTCGACGGCGATCGCTTCGCCCCGATGGGACACGAGGCCTACCTCGAGTACACCAGGGCCTGGCTGGGCGCCGTAGCGGGCTCGCTCAAGCCGACCGCGTCCATATACGTCTGTTCCGATTGGAGATCGTCGTCGGCCGTCTACCTGGCGCTCGCCGAGCGGTTTACCGTTCGCAACCGCGTTACCTGGAAACGCGACAAGGGACGTTCTTCCGCGTCAAACTGGAAGAACGCCTCGGAGGACCTGTGGTTCGCCACCGTCAGCGACGAGTACCGCTTCGACGCGGGGGCGGTACGCGTCCGCAAACGCGTCGTAGCGCCATACCGAGAGCGCGGCGTGCCCAAGGACTGGTTCGAGGACGAGTCGGGACGGTGGCGCATGACCGGCGCCTCCAACCTGTGGGAGGACCTGACGGTACCGTTCTGGTCCATGCCGGAGAACACCGACCATCCCACCCAGAAGCCCGAGAAGCTCGTCGCGCGCGTACTGCTCGCGAGCTCTGCGCCCGGAGACCTCGTGCTTGACCCATTCCTAGGCTCGGGGACGACGGCGGTCGCCGCCAAGAAGCTAGGCCGCCGCTTCGTCGGCATCGAGCGCTCTCCAGCCTACTGCGCGCTCGCGCTCAGGCGGCTCGAGACGGCGGAACCGGGTTCGCGTATCCAGGGACTCGACGGAGACGCGCCCTCGGACAAGCCCGAAGGCTTGACCACGCCGTAGCGGCCGCGTATAGTTCCAATCGGATCGAGAGGGGAGTAGTTGCATCGTCCGGATCAACAACCGGCGCCCTAAAACGGGTTAGCCTGGTCGGACGGCCGTCGAAGCCGGGGAATCGGCGCCGATGGAAACAAGACCTTTCGCATGCGCCCGATAAACGGACCCATGCGAAAGGTCTTTTTCGTTTATGCGGCTTTCGGCCGCGGAGGAGTACTGGTAATGAAATGGGTTGTACTGAGTCTGGCTATCGCCATGTACGGTCTCGTCATAGCGTTCCCGCACAAGAAAGCGTGGTTCACGCTCGGCGCCGCGCTGATCATAGGCGTCATGGGTATCGTGACCCCCGCCGTCGTCTTCGGCCGGCTGATCAATTGGAACGTGATCCTGATATACGTCGGGAGCCTCGTGATCGCGGATCTATTCATCTACTCGAGGGCCCCGTCCCACCTCGCCGACAAGATCGTCGTCAGGGCCCCCAACCTCGGATGGGCCGTCGTATTCATCCTCATCATGACGGGGCTCCTGTCCGCGTTCGTAGAGAACGTCGCCACGCTGCTCGTCATGGCGCCCATCGCGCTTGCCCTGAGCGACAAGATGAAGGTCGACGTCAGGTACTTCCTCATGGGCATAGCGGTCATGTCCAACCTGCAGGGCACGGCGACCCTCGTCGGCGATCCGCCCTCCATGATATTCGCCGGCTTCGCCGGCTATTCGTTCAACGACTTCTTCATCAAGGACGGGAAGCTATCGGTATTCTTCGCCGTACAGATAGGCATGCTGGTCGGCGCCGTCTTCTTCTACTTCTTCTATCGCGGCATGAAGAAC
This sequence comes from Spirochaetae bacterium HGW-Spirochaetae-3, assembly GCA_002839315.1. GTDB lineage: Bacteria > Spirochaetota > Spirochaetia > Treponematales > UBA12059 > SZUA-370. Next base: position 18,999 of record PGXV01000015.1, on the reverse strand, counting down.
GAAAGGCTCGACCTGCCGGCCGAGCCGGTAACGACCTGGTTCCCGACCGCGCTCCTCCTGGCGCTGATAGGCGGGCTCGCCGTCATATCGTTCCTCTTCGAGGGCTTCTCGATACTGTCCGGCGGCTACGTATTCGCGCTCGGCCTCGTCGGCCTCGCGTGGTACGGCTTCGTCAGGAAGGAGCCTCGCTCGGAGGTATGGCGCCTCGTCAAGGGCCTCGACTGGGAGACTATCCTCTTCCTCGTAGGCATCTTCGTCGTCGTCGGCGCCATCGCAGAGACGGGCCTCCTCGAAGACCTGTCCGCGTACCTGGCGACCATGGTCGGCGACAGCGTAGCGGCCGGTTACATCGTCATCATCGCCGTCTCCGTCCTGCTGTCGGGGTTCATAGACAACGTACCGTATATCATCGTGATGTTGCCCGTAGCCGCCGAACTGGCTTCCGGCATGGGCCTGCGGTCCGAGCTCTATATGTTCGGCCTCTTGATAGGCTCGTGCATAGGCGGCAACCTTACTCCGTTCGGCGCGTCGGCGAACGTCGTAGCGGTCGGCATACTCAAGAAGCGGGGAACGATATTGAAGTTCAGCGACTGGGTAAAGGTAGCCGGGCCGTTCACGATACTCACCACGGCGGCCGCGAGCATCTTCGTCTGGATCGTCTGGCGCTGACAGCGAACGGGCTCCGGGCCCTGCGCTATCGAGGATAGACCGCCGTCGCGGGCTTCTCCTTGTTAGCGTGGTGCTCTATCATATGGGCCATGAATTCGCGGCCCTTGTCCAGGTCGCCTATCAGGCGGATAGCCCCCGTCGGACAGGAGACGACGCAGTTCAGGCAATGGATGCAATCGCCTTGCGTCGCCTCCATCGCGCCGTCGGCGTTCTTCCGCAGGTGGAGGACGGGACAGCTCCTGGCGCACGCTCCGCATCCCGTGCACGCGAGCGCATCGACCGAAACGTTAGGATATCGCTCCCTATGCCACGTCTGCTCGTCGAAGACGAAGGTCGCCTTTATCCATGACTCGAGGCCGTTGTACGCCAGCGATGCGCGCGCGTCGCGCGGCCTCTTCGCCAGATTCAGTCCGACGACCCTGGCCGCGAGCTCGTTAACGGCGTCGAGCATCGGACGCTCGGGTATATCGGCGTTGAATTCTCTTTCCAGGAAAGCCCTCGTCATCTTGTGGGACGCCGCTACCTTCATGCCGGCGACGACCGTCCTACCCGATCTCCGTAACGACGCGCCGGCCTCTTTCAGCGCTATCCCGGAGGATACGCCGCCATAGGTCACGAAGGGAATGGCGATCTTGCCCCAGCCTTCGCCGGGCGGCGGAAGCGCCTCGATCATACGCTTGACGTTGTAATGGAGGTGATGCGCGTAGACCGGCCCGCCGACGAGCAGCACGTCGTGCTCCCGGACCGTATTCTCCAGGGCTCGCCGCCAGGCTCCGTCTATGAAGCATCGGGCGTCGCCAGTGAGGTCGACGAGCTGGCACGAGCAGTCCCTATCGAGCAGCGCGTCGCGAATCCTGCGGGACACGCTCATCGTGTTTCCCGAGGGACTGAAGTTAACGATGGATACGTTCATGGTTCCTCCTATATAAAGAACATCTGTTCTCTATTGTGTAAAAAAAATACATCCTCAATCAAGGGCGCCGAGCCCTGCCATGTGATACCTGAAAAGTTCCAGCAGGACGACCGATACCTCGTCCGTCCCGCCGTAGCGGCGGGCGATAGAGGCGATAGCGTCGATCAGGTTGAGCGCGAGCACCTCCGCCAAGAAGCCGTAGCCGTCGATACCGCGCGCGGAAGCGATGATACGAGCCCGCACCATGTCCGAGACCTCCTGCTTATAGCCTTCATAGGCGCATCCCCGAGCCTGGTTCATCAGGATGAAGAAGCTCTTGTGATCCGCGTTGATCGCCTTCGCCAAGCCGCGAGCCATGTTCTCCCATCGTTCCTGCCTGAATTCCTCCGCGTCGTCATGGTCGAGCTCCATGAGCATGCTACCCTTGAATCGCCGCGCATACTCTCCGACCACGGCTTCGAGCAAGTCGTCCTTGTCGTTAAAATACTTGTATAGGTTACTGACGCTGACCTGGACCCCGTCCGCGACCAGGCGCATCGTAGTCCCGGAGAACCCGCGCAGGAAGAAGAGCTCTTTCGCGGTACGAAGGATTTCTTGCTTTAGCTCGGGCTTCAAGGTTTGCATATAGAGAACATACATTCTTTATTGTTATTATGCAAGCCCGCCGCGATAGCGGGAAGGGCCGACCGCGCGCCCGGACTATCATTCGTCAGCATTACGCGCCCCCTCCCGCTCCAGTTCCAGCGACGGCGCGTACGCCGGATCTCGCGTCTCTGCGCCTACGATCAAACGTAACAAAACGGGGTCCAGGATGCTATGACGCGGCCTCGGGCAACGATACGAAGAAGGCGGTACCCCGGGGCCCCGTCTCGAAGCGTATTTCGCCGCCGCTCCTTTCGACGATCATCCTGCAGATGTCCAGGCCGAGGCCGACGCCTTCGCCCGGCATCTTGGTCGTGAAGAACGGTTCGAAGACCCTGGCCCGGATCCCTTCGGGGATGCCGGGCCCGTCGTCGGAGACGCCGATCAGAACCCTGCCTCCGTCGCGCTTTACCGATAGCCCGAGCGTACCCGCGTACGACATGGCCTGGAGCGCGTTACGGATCAGGTTTATCCAGACCTGCACGAAACGGTCGCCGTCGATCCTCACGCTGACGCCTGGATCGTAGTCCCGCGTTATCGTCACGCCGAGCCGTAGCGAGTCCCTGAGAAACGCGAGCGCGGCCTCGACCCCCTCGACGGGGTCGACGATCCGCGCCGGTTCCGACGATCGGCTACTGGAATAGGAACCCAAGGCCCGTACCGTCATCGCGGCCTTCTCCGCCGCCTGGGCGACGATGTCCGAAGACCGCTTGATCCCGGCGACGACGCCGACCGCCTTCAGGGCCTCCGCTCCGTTCGTAGACCGGGCAAGGCTCCTCAACGCCGAGCGAGAGCCGTATAGACCGTAGTCGCCTACTATCTCTATCGCGTCGTCGGCCGCCTCCAGGGCCGTGCCGCGAAGGGCTTCCGCGGCGGCTTTCCGTTCCGCCCTGCTGGACGGAGACAACTCCGCCTCCCCCGATAGCGCAAAAAGGGTCAGCTCGTCGAAGGCGGCGGACGCCCGTTCGTCGAGCGCTCCGTACAGGCGCATGGCGCCGAAGAGCCGTCCTCGCAATAGAGCGACCTGGCTCCTGGACGCGCTCGCTATCGCTCCCAGAGGCGTATTGAGCTCGTGCGCTATCCCGGCGACCAGCTGCCCGAGCGACGCCAGCTTCTCCGACAGGACCAGGCGATCCTGAGCCTCCGACAGCTCCGAGAGGGCGGACTTCAGCCTGCCGTTAGCCGCGACGAGCTCCGACGTCCTGCCTAGTATGCGTTCCTCGAGCGTCGCGTTGGCCTCCTGGAGCCGAGCCCTGGCCTCGGCGAGCTTGGCGTTAGCCGCCGCCCGGTCGTCGACGAAGCCGAACATCAGGCCGATTAGGAGCGTCGCCGGCGCGTAGACGATCGCGGTCGGTAGTATCAAGGTGGAAATAACCTCGATAGTCTCCTGGAACCCGATAAAGAGGAGCAGCGTGAACGCGACGACCACCTGGATGACCGACGAGCACGCGCCCATCGCCAGCAGCACCCAGACGCGCGTCCCGCCCGACGCGTCGAAATACCGGCGCCTGAAAGCGACCCCGACGACGACGCATAGCGCTACGCCGAGCGAGCCGCCGAGGGCGCCTATTCCGCCGACGAGGAAGCGCGTCGCCGCCGCGATGGCCGCGGTCACCATGCCCGCGACCCAGCCGCCGTAGAACCCGGCCAGCACGCCCAGTATCATCTTGGAATCGAGGATGACCCCCGACCATACCGGCACTGAAAGGAATATGGATAGCGACGTCGCGAAACCGAGCCCGACGCCTAGCACGATGCTCTTCGCCGTCGCGCTCCTCGCGCCTAGATGCCCGCGCACCGAGTAATGGAGGAAGACGGCGATTATGACGACGGAGAAGTTGTAGGTTATCCGGCCGATCACGATCCGATCCATATTTACCAGTATAGGCTAGACCCCCGGCGCCGGCAAACGAAACGGCCGCCCGGGGAGTCCCCCGGGCGGCCGAGCATCGCAGGTCGGGAATCGGGGATCAGCTCGCGGCCTTGGCCGCCTTCAGCTCCTCTACCAGCGCCGGCACGACCTTGTTGATGTCGGCTACGATGCCGATATCGGCGTACTCGAATATAGGCGCGCTCGCGTTCTTGTTGATGGCGACGATGAACTCCGAGTCCTCCATGCCGGCGATATGCTGTATCATGCCGGAAATGCCGCACGCGAAGTAGACGTCGGGCCGGACCGTCTTGCCGGTCTGGCCGACCTGCTTGTCCTGGCCTACCCAGCCGGCGTCGACGACGGCGCGCGACGCGGAAACGAGGCCGCCGAGCTCGTCGGCGATGCCCTGCAGCCTGTTGTAGTTGTCCAGGTTCCCCATGCCCCGGCCGCCGGAGATAAGCACGTTGGCGTCCTCGATGTTCTTCTTCGTCGCCTTCTCGACGACGACCTCGAGGATCTCGACGTTCTTGTCCTTGGCCTCGATCTTGACGTCCAGCCTCTCCACGGTTCCCTTGCGGGTCTCGTCGCGCTCCAGCTTGCGCATAACGCCGGCTCGCACGGTGGACATCTGCGGGCGGTGTTCCGGGCAGACTATCGTCGCCATGATATTGCCGCCGAAGGCCGGGCGCGTCATCAGGAGATTGCGCGTGCCGTCTTCTATCTCGAGGCCGGTGCAGTCGGCCGTCAGGCCGGTCTTCACGCGGGCGGAGACGCGCGGCGCCAGGTCTCGGCCTATCGTCGTCGCTCCGGTGAACACGATGCCCGGCTTGTACGTATCGATCGCCTTGGTCATCGCCTTGGCGTACGGCTCGGTCATGTACACGTCCAACGCGGGATCGTCTACGACGATGACCTTGTCGGCGCCCTGGGCTATCAGTTCCTTAGCGGCAGAGTCGGGCAGCTTCGAACCTATAAGCAGCGCGACGAGCGGCTCCTGCAGGGTATCGGCTATGCGTCGCCCTACTCCGAGGAGCTCGTAGGCTATCTTCTGGACGCTTCCCCTGCGCTGCTCGGCGAAGACCATCACGCCCCTGTAATCGGAAATATTCATTGCGTTTCTCCTATCGGTCCGTCGCCCTAGATGACGTACTTTTCCCTGAGCGCCTCGACGATGATCCTGGCGCCTTCCTTGGCGTCGACTTCGTAGACCTTGCCGGCCGACTTGACGCCCTTCGTGAAAGACTTCTTGACCCTGGTAGGCGAACCCTTGAGGCCGATATTCGTCTCGTCGACTACGATGTCGGCGAGACCCCATACCTTGATTTCCTTCTTGTACGCGTCGAAGATGCCGGCGACCGACATGTAGCGGGGCGAGTTCATGTCCTTCAGAGCCGTGAGCAGGCAGGGAAGCTTGGCCTTTATCCGCTGGTAGCCGTCCTCGAAGACGCGCTTGACCACGACGGAGTCGCCCTTGAGCTCCAGCTCGCTTACGTAGCTGACGTGCGGGAGCTTCAGGTGCTCGGCGATCTGTGGTCCGACCTGCGCGGTATCGCCGTCTATGGCCTGGCGTCCGCATATGATCAGGTCGAAGCCCAGCTTCCTGAGCGCGGCCGCTATGGTCGTAGAGGTGGCCCAGGTATCGGCTCCGCCGAAGGCGCGGTCGGACAGCAATACAGCGTCGTCGGCTCCCATCGCCAGCGCCTCTCGCAGCGCTAGGTCGGCCTGAGGCGGCCCCATGGACAGCACGGTGACCTTGGCCCCTACCTGGTCCTTGAGGACGAGGGCGGCCTCGAGGCCGCTCTTGTCGTCCGGGTTGATGATGCTCGGGATGCCTTCGCGTATCAGGGTTCCGGTAGCCGGGTCGATCTTGACCTCGGTGGTATCGGGAACCTGCTTCATGCAGACTACTATGTTCATCTCGTTGGTTCCTTCTCGATGTGGTGGTGCGGGCCGTTCACTTCAGCATGTTAGCCGAGATGACCATGCGCTGGACTTCCGACGTGCCCTCGTATATCTCGGTGATCTTCGCGTCGCGCATCATACGCTCCACCGGGTACTCGCGGGTGTAGCCGTATCCGCCGTGGAGCTGCACGGCCTTGGTCGTCACCTCCATCGCGGTCTCCGACGCGAACAGCTTCGCCGTCGCGGCCTCGACGCTGTACGGTAGCTTGGCGTCCTTGCAGCAGGCGGCCTTGTAGACGAGTAGCCGCGCCGCGTCGGTCTTGGCCTGCATATCGGCTAACTGGAACTGCGTATTCTGGAACTGCGCCAGGCTCTTGCCGAACTGCTTGCGTTCCTTGACATAGGCCACGGTCTCGTCGATAGCGCCCTGAGCCAGCCCGAGAGCCTGCGCCGCTATGCCGATACGGCCGCCGTCCAGGGTCTTCATCGCTATGCCGAAGCCCTTGCCCTCGGCGCCGAGCAGGTTCGCCGCCGGCACCTTCACGTTCTCGAAGATGAGCTCGCAGGTCGCCGAGCCGCGTATTCCCATCTTCTCTTCCTTCTTGCCGATCGAGAAGCCAGGCATTTCCTTCTCGACGATGAAGGCCGAGATGCCGCGCGTCCCCTTTGACTTGTCCGTCATCGCGAAGATAACGTACACGTCGGCGTAGCCGGCGTTGGTTATGAACAGCTTCGAGCCGTTGAGTACGTAGTGGTCGCCCTTGAGTTCGGCCGTCGTCTGCTGACCGGCGGCGTCGGTGCCCGCATTGGGCTCCGTCAAGCCGAAAGCCCCTAGCTTCTCGCCCTTCGCCAGGGCGGGCAGATACTTCTGCTTCTGCTCGGGCGTACCGAATTCATAGATCGGAGCGGCGCACAGCGAGGTATGGGCCGACAGTATGACGCCCGTCGTGCCGCAGACCTTGGACATAGCCTCGACCGCCATGACATAACCGAGATTGTCCCCGCCCGCTCCGCCGAATTCCTTCGGGATCGGGATACCGAGCATGCCGTACCGGGCCATCTTCTCGACCGTCTCGACGGGGAATCTCTCTTCCTCGTCGACTTCCTTCGCGAGCGGTTTCACTTCCTCTTCCGCGAAGGACGCGTACATGCTCATAAGCAGCGAATGTTCTTTGTCCGTCTGAAAATCCATGGTTTCCCCTGAAAACGAGTCGTTGACTCTGTGTTTGTTTTCGGGCCGCGATGTCCCTGAGAGACGGCATGACCCGCATGTATCGTAAAACGCCGTCCGCTCCGAGGCGGACGCTGCTTACAGATCCGACTATTATCCCTTGCGCTGCTTGTCCTTCGGGACGACGCAGGTACCTATCGCCTTGCAGACCGTAACGGGCTCCGCGAGGACGTCCGCCGCGGAATCGTTCAGGTCCTTCCGTGGCGCGATGACCTTCCTGGCCTCGAAGCTCATCTTGCGCGAGGAATTACCCAGGTGCACGATCTCTCCCGACGCTTCGATATAATCTCCCGCGAATACTGGCGCCAGGAATTCCACCTTCTCGTATCCAGCGAAAAGCCCCTCGTCGCCGTCGTTACGGATAAGTAGCTCGGTCGCTACGTCGCCGAAAAGCTGGAGCATCTTGGCGCCGTCCACGAGCTCGCCGCCATAGTGGGCGTCGTGGGCGCCCATCCGAATCCTGATAACAGCCTTTTCCATTTCATCTACTCCTTTTTATACACGGAAGCGAGTATACACCTGATTCTAGAAACGCGGTTTATAGTGTGAATCACCTCTCATGCCTATACATTCGAAGGAACCATCAGGGTCGCTTCCCCATCGATTACGATCTTGCCGGAGACAGAGCAGGTAGTCTTGAAAGTGACGAATTTCTTCTCGGGAACGGTACCGATAACCTCGACGCGCGCGGTCACCGTATCGCCTATACGCACGGGCGCCTTGAACTTCAGGGCCTGCGACACGTAGACACAACCCGGGCCAGGCATCTTCATGCCGAAAACCGTAGAGATAAAGCCTGCGGAAAGCATCCCGTGGGCGATACGCCCCTTGAATATGGTCGTCTTGGCGTATTCATCATTGATATGCAACGGATTAAAATCGCCTGAGAATCCGGCGAAGGCCGCGATATCGGCTTCGGTTACCGTCTTGGAGAAATCTGCGGTCATGCCTATCGAGAGTTCTTCATAGAAGTAGCCATGGACGTCGTTGCTCATGTATAGACCTCGAACCGTAAAGATGCCGGATGCCAACGGCGCGGCAAACATATGGACCATCCAACCCTATTCGGACCGATCACGTGAAGATCGAACCCGAGGCGGGTATACATAATGAGCCGGGATTCGCGAACGACGATTGTTATCGTTCGAGAATATCCATACCTCTGCAATTTGTCAAGCATTATTTATCCATATGAATCCATTCTCATATGTGAATTCTAAAAATTCAACCGTAGTCGAATCCCCGCCTTTTCGCGATACTATATCATTGGGATCGATGCCCTACGCCGAAAGGGTAGCGGCGCGGACGCCGAACCGGGTCCGGAACGAGGCCTTGGATGGAGGATTATATGAGCGCATACCAGAACGAGCATCGCGACGCTTCCCGAGGGATCGAGGTATCCCGTCAGGAAACGATCGACAGGCTGACCGAGGCCTTCGCGGCGGACGCTATCGACATGGACGAGTACGAGCGCCGCGCTACGTCGGCGAACGCCGCGAACCGGATATCGGATCTCGAGAGCCTGACTCGGGACCTTCCGGCAGCTAAAGGCGCTCCTCGGGGCGGTCCCGCGCGGCAGCGCCCGCTACGCGGCGACGATTCGTCTATCATAGGCGCCGTGCCCGTAACGACGGGTTGCGTAATGAGCGAGCGCACGATGACCGGCAACTGGCTGTCCAGCGACCGGGTCTCGTCCTTTACCGTCATGGGCTCTACCAGGCTCGACCTGCGCGACGCCGTACTGCCCCCGGGGGCCATAAAAATAGAGGCGTTCACGCTGATGGGGGAAACGCAGATAATCGTTCCGCGCGACGTACCGGTACGCATGAGCGCCTTCGCGTTCATGGGCGAGAGCCGCGCGGGCCGCGAAGTGAACCAACGCGTAGGCGACGCCAGGACCTGGGTGGAGATATCGGGCTTCGCGATGATGGGATCGGTGACCGTCAGGGCCAAGGACTAGGGCGGCTCTATAAAGAAAAGGCCGCCTTCACGGGCGGCCCTCTCCTTTTCCGCCCGCGACGGCTATATCTTGTCTATCAGCATCGAACACTTGCCCGACGGTATCGGCAGAGTCTTCTTCTTCTTCCCTATCACGTTGATGGTAAAGTAATAGAGCTTCTCGGACTCCATGTGGATTTCCCAGCCGCGACCGCTCTTATTGGACAGGATAGTCACCATGTTGCGCTTGAGGCTCAGGTTCTCTATACCCATGATCTCCAGGTTGGGAATGATCCAGTCGACAGTCTTGCGGGGTAGCGACACCGAGAGGCCTACGATATTCTCGATCATCAACGCGACGGTCGCGAGCCCAGAGAACCCGAGGTACTGGGCCCTCGGCCAATCGGCGCGGTCCGGCCAGATGGCCTTGCCTTCGTTCTGGGGCTGATAGGCCTCCCATAGCGTCTGGCGATGCTCGCCGTTCTGGTGCGCCGAGTCCAGGATAAAATACAGGTGACGTATCGAACAGTCGCGGGCGAGCTCCCACTGGTTATACTTCTCAAGCCCCTTGATTACCATATAGGTGAACTGGGGCAGGACGGCGCCCTTATAGCCGAGGCCGCGCTTGTCGTAATGATCGCAATCCACGGACAGCGACGGGAAGGGATTCTCGGTGCCGAACGTCGCCGGATTAGTCAGGTGGGCGATTATCGCCTCCGCGCGCTCTTCGTTGGGAATCTCGGCGAGCAGCGGCCAGAAGCCGCCTATCGTCTTGTTGCGAACCTGCCGTTCCGCCGCGTCGACGTCGTAATAGAAGCCGTCGTCCGCGTTCCACATGAAGTTGTTGATCCTGGTCTTCAGCGAGAAGTAGTTGCGCTTATACTGGAAGCTTATTTCCTTGTCGTTGAGAATATCGCCGAGCGCCGACATGTACAGGGCGTTGACGGCCATCGCCGCGTTGAAATCAACGAGGTAGACGGCGCCGTCCCGCGGAGAATTGGACATGCCGGTAGCGGCGACGGGAACCTCGAAGAGCCCGTTAGGCCGCTTGAACGTCGCCTCGAGCCACGCGTAGTAGCGCTGGAGCACGGGCATGATTTCCTTGACCCGCTTCTTGTTAGCGCTTTTATGGTACAGGTTGTACTCTGCCCAGGCGAATAACGGTAACGAGACGCCTTCAGGATTCTCCGGAGGCAGGACCGGCGAGCCAGAATCGATATCGTACATCCAGCGTATGGCGCCGTTCTCTTCCTGCTTGGAATAGAGCGCGTCTAGGCCGTTCGAGGCGGAATAGATCCTATTAGAATAAACGAGGAAGAAGGACGCGAACGATTGCTCGAGCTGATCGAGCCGACGCTCGGGCGGATAGAAGAAAAACTTCCCGCCGCCTATACCGCTATCGGCCCCGGAATTCGTCCAGTAGTCCGCTATCCACGCCCATGTCCGGTCATAGATATCGACGAAGTCCTGGTCGTAGAAATGTATTCGTGGAAAATCCCGTTTATTCAAGGGTGACACTCCCGGTATCGCCTTTGCGCATCTAATCAAGAAACGCCAAGCATTTCATGTCTTTTCAAAAGAAAGGATGATGAGGCAGAGATAGAATATAATCGCCGAGATACCTTTTGTCAAATTATTCCTTGTCGTTTCTAGCCGATTCGATGAAAACGACGCTAAACCTCACCCTTATCCCCACTTGAGACGCGAGGCATTCCCGTCGATACTATGGCTGATGATCATCACGATGTACAAACCCGGAGCCAACGGCTCGATACGTTATTACACCATCCACGACCGGCAACCGTTGCTGACGGCGAAATACGCGCTTACCGTAGCGTGGCGCGCCGGAGAAGGTCGCGAGCGGGACAAGATATACGGATTCGATACGGTTACCGAAATGGACCGCAAGATACGGCAGGTCTTCGGCAGGAAGACCAGGGACGGGTACGCCCTCCTGTACAGCTTCATCCGCGAGCGCTCTCCGATCAAGGAGATCGACGTCGCCGCGCGCGATGTCGCCGCGCGCGACGTCGCCGGAGCCTAGAAGGCTAGTCCTTATCGAGTCCGGGCGGCTGGATGCTCTCCATGCTTAGAAGCTCCTCCGCCATCTTCCGGACGTTTTCCCTGAGCTTGAATATACATCCCGCGATTACAGCGTCGCCCTTCGCCACGTCCTCCGCGAAGGCCCTGCATGTCGGCGCCCCGCACGATCCGCAATCGAGTCCGGGCAATGATTCGACGACGACCTCGGTCTCTTCCAGCATGATCATCGCCTTGAGAAGATCAGGCGCCAGCCTGAGCCCCGAGCGCGCCCGTACGGCCTCATCGAACCCCAAGCCGATGCCGGCGTCCTCGACGCGCCTCTCGCGGGCGGCCCTATCGTTAGCGCTTCGCTCCAGGGCCCTGACGCGGGCCCGCGCGATGTACGGATTCTCGACCGTAAGCGGACCGCCGACGCAACCCGCGGGGCAGGCTAGAGCCTCGATGAACTTCACGTCCTTCATCTTGCCGTTCTCCAGGGCCTCGAAAACGCTTATGACGTGCGATATGCCGCTGACGCCGAGGGCCCTGGGAACTCCGACGGCGTCGCTCTCGCCGTCGATATGGGCCCACGCTACGCCTCGGGCGCCGGCCCTGCTTATCGGCCGCTCGACGACGCTGGATAGCGCGTTCCTAAGCGGGAGGTAGATGTCCTTGATGGCGATAACGCCGTCGACGGCGGATTGCGCTAGGCCCAACGGATACCTCGAGACCGTCACCTTGCCGGCGCACGGAGAGATGAAGAATACGCCGACGTCGGTCCGGCCCGGGTAGAGCCTTTCCTTGACGATCCTCGCCGCGGCTTCCATCGGCGAAATTATCGGGACCAGCCTGTCGAGCAGGCTCGGGAAGCGTACCTGCAGGAGCTTCACGACCGCGGGGCATGCCGACGATATCCAGGGGCCGCCGTCGCCCGCCGCGGCTATCCATTCGGCCGTAGCGTCGGCTACGAACTCGGCGGCCCGCGCGACCTCGAAGACGTCGGTAAAGCCGAGCTCGAGCAAGGCGGATAGTATCCTGTCAACGGAAAAGCGCTCGTCGAACTGGCTATACAGCGTAGGCGCGGGCAAGGCGACTCGTACCGCGTAGTCGGCCAGTACGGACAGGGGATCCGAGACGGCCTTCTTGGCGTTGTTGGGGCAGGTCCGGATGCACTCGCCGCAGTCGATGCATCGCTCGTCAAGTATGAACGCCCGGCCCTTGCGCACGCGTATCGCCTCGGTCGGGCAGAAGCGGATGCACGTAGTACAACCCTTGCACTTCGCCGGGTCGAGCGTAACGGAGTGGAAGCTGGGGCCGTTCAAGCCTGCCCCCCTCCGGGGACTGAAAAAATAATGACGATAGTAACGGTCGTGCCCTTGCCGACCTCGGATTCTATCCGCAACTCGTCAGAATTACGCTTCATGTTCGGTAGGCCCATGCCTGCGCCGAACCCCATCTCGCGAATCCACTCCGGCGCGGTAGAATAGCCTTCCTGCATCGCCAGGTCCAGGTCGGCTATGCCGGGCCCCGAATCCTCCATCGTTATGACGATGCGCTCGGGGCTGAATTCCGCCACGGCCACTCCGCCTCCGCCGTGGATGACCATGTTCATCTCGGCCTCGTACATCGATACGGCGGTGCGCTTGATGGCGCCGGGATCGACGCCGAGCCTCCCGAGAGCGCGCTTGACCTCGGAACTCGCCTTGCCGGCCAGGGACAGGTCGTCCCCCGATACTTGATAACGGAGCTTCATGGGCCCGCCTATCGTATCTCTCGAGTCCCGCCGCCGCGGATTCCGGCCTCGTACAGGCGGCCGCACGCGAGGAACATCGAGTACTTCGTCGAAATGACCGCCATGCCGTTTCGCGTCGCTTCCGCCACCATATCCTTAGGGGGGACCTTGCCCCTGACGTAGACCACGACGCGTATGTCCATGAGGTCGGCCGTCCGTATCGACTGAGGATTGACGAGTCCCGTAAGGAGGACGACGTTCTCCTTCACGAAGGCCATGACGTCGCTCATGAGATCGGCGCCGCACGCGGCCTGTATATCGACGTCCAGGAGTTCTTCTCCGGTCATAAGAATACCGTCGAGCGTCGCTACGATATCGCGAACCTTCATCAGAATGCCTCCGGGCGCTATTGGGCGCGTGCGGAAGTCTAACACGGGCCGACGACGCGGACAAGCTCGAGTAGTCGCTTAAAGGGCTAAAGCCCGCGGCCCATACGCCGATAGCTAGAGTGTGGGACTGCAAGGGAACGGTGGCGAGGCGAACGCGCGATCGCCGAGCTCCGTTCTCGAGCGGAACCATTCGGTTCACGTTCACGGGTGCGGCCCGGAGCAGCGTACCGGAGAAATCGACACGTATATTTCGGCACGGATGCCGAGACGGCCGTTGGCCGTCGCTTCTATGGAAAGGAGATATGGTTATGATAATCAATCACAACCTTAGTGCGATGTTCGCCAATCGCTCTCTAGGGGTCACGAACGGTAGCGTAGAGAAGAACATGGAGAAGCTCTCGTCGGGCATGCGGATCAACCGCGCCGGCGACGACGCTTCCGGACTCGCCGTGTCGGAGAAGATGCGGTCGCAGATCAGGGGCTTGAATCAGGCCTCCAAGAACGCGGCCAACGGCATCTCGTTCATCCAGAGCACGGAAGGTTACCTCCAGGAGACGCAGGACATCATCCAGCGCCTCCGCGAACTCTCCGTGCAGGCCTCCAACGGTATCTATACCGCCGAGGACCGCATGCAGATTCAGGTGGAAGTCTCCCAGCTCGTCGATGAGATCGACCGCATAGCGAGTCACGCCCAGTTCAACGGTATGAACGTCCTCACCGGACGTTTCGCCCGCGAAGGCGGCGAGAATATCGTCACCGGCTCGATGTGGTTCCACATCGGCGCCAACATGGACCAGAGGGAGCGCGTCTACATAGGCACGATGACCTCCAAGGCCCTTGGCGTAAAGAACGTCGGAGACGATTCCATCCTGTCGCTGGCCACTCCGGACGGCTCGAACAGGTCCATCGGTATCCTCGACGCGGCCCTCAAGACCGTCAACAAGCAGCGCGCAGACCTGGGAGCCTATCAGAACAGGCTCGAGCACGCGGTACGCGGCATCGACATCGGCGCGGAGAACCTCCAAGCCGCAGAGAGCCGCATCCGCGACGCCGACATGGCCTCCGAGATGGTCGAGTTCACCAAGAACCAGATCCTGTCTCAGGCCGGCAACGCCATGCTCGCCCAGGCGAATCAGAAGACCCAGCAGGTCCTTCAGCTTCTCCAGTAGGCCGTAGCCGCGCGGACGTGACGGGGACCGCCCTTTATGGGGCGGTCCCTCCTTTTTAGAGACGCTATCCGCGCTCGCTTGAAGCGCCGTCCTTCCACGCGTATAATGCCCGGCGAAATGGAAGACCGATCCCTCGACGTCCGCGAGTTGATACTCGAGCGCGTCTTCCCGGAGCTCCGCTACGGCGGCGATCCGGACATAGAGCGCTATTTCGAGCTACGGGCGGCGGGCAGGATGCTCGACGCGCTGAGCATATACCGGGCCCGCCTTAGGCCGAGGTATCCGGACGACGCCAGACGCGTCGTCCTGCTCAAGCTATACAGGACCCGCTCCCCCGCCTTCCCCGAATTCCTGAGAGGCCTTCTATCGGAGCGCGCCGACGAGATCATCACCCGGCTTCGCGCCAACATAGACGCCCTCGTCGCCCCGCTCTCGGGGGTATCGATGCGCGACACCTACGCGGTGCTCAAGGCCGTGGAACGGGTCGCCCGGCTCCTGCCCGACGACGCCGACGCGGCTCGCCGGACCGCCGAGGACATGGCCGAATACGCCAGGCTGCTCGGGCACAGGAAGGCCGAGGCGGAGCGCGCCGCGTACCTGCTCGGCGAATTCTACGACCAGGCCTCCGTCGACGACGACGTACCCGCGGACTTCATCGCCTCAAGCCTCGCCTCGGAGGAGTCGAGGAAGCGACTGGAACGGGAGGAGGAGGAGAAGAAGAATTTCTTCGACCTCTCCAGGATCGAATTCGACGAAGCCGACGTCAGGCGCATAGAGATACCGTCCGGCCTCGAACGGGACGAGGACATCGTCCTCGCCTATTGCCACAAGTATTGGCTCAGGGTCGAGGATCCTGCCTTCGAGCGCATCGTATGGCTATACTCCAGGAAGTACGGCACGAAGCATTACGAGGTCTTCAAGGCAATCAAGACCGGCCGCGCCAGGAAATACCAGGATGACGATATCCTGACCATGGTCGGGACCGTCATCGCGACCCGCTACAGCTATACGGTACGGGGCGACCTGTATATGCAGGTCGCATGGCGAAGGATCAAGGCGAGCATGTACGGGCAGACGGCGACGCGGAAGACGGCGTTACGCGCGGCGCGCCAGGCGGCCGCGCGCGCGTACGAGCTCAGCGCCGAATCGGGCCCGGGAGAGGTAGAACCCGATACCGTCCCGGCTTCGGCGGAACACCAGGAAACCGCCGGCCCGGATCGCGAGCGGCGGCTCGTCCGAGCCGTCGCGCCAGCCCCGCTCAGGCGCGAGCGTATCGCCAAGGCCGACTTTCCCGCGACAAGGTCGGCCGGCTCGATCAGCGACAGGATCAAGCGACTGTCGGGGCGCGCCTACGACGTCTACCGGGATATCTTCCTGTCCAAGGTACGCGGCCATATCCATGCGGCCCTCGCGAGGTCGCGGACGAAGCCGGGCACGGCGTTCCGCGAGGAATCCAACAAGGCCGAGAACCTGATATACGATTTCATGGAGAAGAACTATTCCAACGCGTACATGGACTGGCCGTCGTCGGAGCACCGGTCGCGGGTACGCGAACTCGGCTTCGAGATCGATAGCCTGGACGGGATCATAGAGGCCTGTTACAGGAAGATAGGCGCTTAGCCCGGATCACAACGCCACTCGACCCCTGAACGACCTGGCGAGCGTCAGCCTGTCGGCGTATTCGAGGTCTCCGCCTACCGGGATGCCGGTAGCCAGCCTCGTTACCCGCGCCCCGGTTCCATCGAGGTACTTCTTGATATACAGCGCGGTCGTATCGCCCTCCACCGTCGGATTGGTGGCTATCACCACCTCCGTCGCGGCTTGCCCGCGCACCCTGGCGGCGAGCCTGTCGAGCCTGAGCGCGTCGGGCCCGATGCCGTCCAGCGGGGATATAAGCGCTCCCAGCACGTGGTATACGCCCCGGTATTCCCTCGAGGCCTCGATGGTAAGCACGTCCTGCGCCTGCTCGACGACGCATATTACGGTCCGGTCGCGCGCGGGCGAAGAGCAGACGGCGCAGGGATCCTCTTCGGTATAGGATCCGCAGACAGAGCAGAACCGCACGCGCTCCTTGAGGGAGCCTATCTTGTCGGCGAGCAGGGCGACGTACTGGTCGTCCGACTTGAGAATATGGAAGGCGATCCTGGCGGCGCTCTTCCGGCCTATGCCGGGAAGCCTGGCCAGGATTCCTACGAGCTCTTCGAGGGCCTTCAAACGCCGAATCCGGGCATGGAGCCCATGGTGCGGGCGACGTCTGACTGCAGCGCCTCCTTGACGCGGTACGACGCATCGTTGTGCGCCGCCTTGATAAGGTCTCGGAGCATCTCGGGATCGGAAGGATCGATAGCCTCCGGCGAAATCTCTATATTGAGCAGCTCCATGGTACCGCTCAGCGTGACCTTCACCATCCCGCCTCCGGCCGAGCCGACGGCGCTAATGGCGGCCATCCTGGCCTGGGCCTCCAGCGCCTGCTTCTGCAGGGCCTGGGGATCCTTGAGCATCTTCATCACATCGTTCAGGTCCATTCGTCACTCCGTTCGGCTTGCGCGGGCGGAACGCCCCTCGAGGAGGAATCGTCTTCGAGCCTCTTGGCCTCGCCGACGCGCCTGCCCCTGAATACTTTCTCCACTATGCCGACGGGATCCGCCGGCCCCGCGTCCCCATCGTCAGGATCGTCGCCTTCGTCCCTCTTGCGAGGCGGCGCCTGGCGCGGCGCGGCCTCGGCGGCCCGCGGCTCTATCCGAAGCGAGCGGCCAGAGATTTCGAGCGCCTTTTTCGCCAGGAGGCCGGCGTCGGCGAGCACCGCGCCCGCATCGTAGCCGTTCTGGCACGGGATAACGAGCTTCTCGCCTTCTACGCTCCAAGGGCCCGATCGCTCGAGGCAGGTGGATAGCACGACCCGGTTCTTACCTACGGCGGCGAGCAGCGAGGCCCGTAACGCGTCCAGGTCCAGTACCGGGCCGTCCGTTCCTTCCTCCGCCGTCCGGGCGGCTATGGACGCCTGGGCGGCGGGCGCGGCGCCAGCCTGAGCGGAGGCGACCGGTTCGGGCTTCCGGACGGGCGACGCGACGTCCGGGCCGCGCATGGCGGCTCCGAACGCGGCCGCGCCGGGCGCATTGCCGTCGGCTATCGCCGCTTTCATGGCGCGGATCGTCCGGGAAAGCTCGGTAGGCGATACGTAGTCCCGTATTGCGCAGAGCCGGGATACGGCGAGCTCCAGTTCCCATCGCGGATTGACGCTATACCGCATATCGCGGTACAGGTCGAACAGGCCGGCGAGCATGCGCTCCAGTTTCGGGGGGTCCAACGCGGCGACGATCTCCTCCGGGAACGACGAACGCGGCGCTCCCAAGAGGCCTTCCTTCTCCACGCCGCTGGCGAGGAAGAGGAGCGAACGGATATACGATACCGCGTCGGAGGCGAATTGCTCCACGGCTACCCCGGAAGCGAGAATGGCGTCCATGGACTCGAGGGCGCCCTTTCGGTCTCCCGCGGCGCACAGTCCCATCAGGGATCCCATCCGCTCGCTTCCGACGAGCCCGAGCTTGTCGCGTATCTTGGCCGCGGTGATGCGGCCTTCCGAGAACGACGCGACCTGGTCGAACAACGTATACGCGTCGCGCATGGAACCGGTCGCCTCGCGGGCTATCCATAGCAGCGCGTCGTCGTCCGCCTCGACCCCGAGGTCGGCCGCGGCGCTCCGCAGAAGGTCGCGTATCACTTCGAGCGAGAACAGCCTGAAGTTGAACTGCTGGCAACGGCTCTTGATGGTCGCCGGCACCTTGTGCAACTCGGTCGTCGCGAACATGAAGACGATATAGGGCGGCGGCTCTTCTATCGTCTTCAAGAGCGCGTTGAAGGCGCTATTCGAAAGCATATGCACTTCGTCGATGATGTATATCTTGTACTTGGACGAGTTGGGCGGGAAGAGCACCTCGTCCTTTATCTGCCTGACGTTCTCTACCGACGTGTTCGACGCGCCGTCTATCTCTATGACGTCGAGCGACGAGCCCCGGGCTATGGACGTGCACGAGTCGCAGACGCCGCAGGGTTTATCGGTCGGGCCGCGCTCGCAGTTGAGGGATCGGGCCAGGATCCTCGCGGTACTCGTCTTCCCGCACCCTCTCGGACCGGAGAACAGGTAGGCGTGCGCTATCCTGCCGCTCGCTATGGAAGCGCGGAGCGTCGTGGAGACGAAGTCCTGACCGGCCAGATCATCGAACGTCTGGGGACGCTTGCGCGTAGCGGTTATCTCGTAAGGCATGTCGGGCAGGATAGCACGGAGCATTAAGCGAAGCAAGCGCCGGTAAGAAACCTCGAACGCTCGTAGCCAGGCTGACTACGGCACAACGCCCATCCGCGTACCGTTGCTTCCTTCCGGACCTGGCGGATTTAGGCGGCGGACGCTAGCGTAGGGCCTGGCTACCAGCGTTCGAAGTTAAAAACGGAGAGAGGGGGATTCGAACCCCCGGTGCCTTGTGAGCACGCACGCTTTCCAAGCGTGGACCTTAAACCACTC